>NZ_MJAK01000001.1 GCF_001742745.1 Curtobacterium sp. ER1/6
CGGGCTCGCGTCCACTTTGTGGTTCCCGACAGACGATCGGGAATCGAACTGAATACTTCAGCAACGGCTTGAAGGACAGGTTCGGATCCAGGTTTGGGTCGAACATGTTCCGGTGGTCATAGCGAGAGGGAAACGCCCGGTCACATTCCGAACCCGGAAGCTAAGCCTCTCAGCGCCGATGGTACTGCAAGGGGGACCTTGTGGGAGAGTAGGACGCCGCCGGACTCACCTTTGCAACACCAGGGAACCCCTGACCATCCGCGGTCAGGGGTTTCCTGCGTTCCCGGGGCGATCCACAGGAGTTCGACCGACTGCGGCGCACGAGGGCACGCCGGTAGGATCGGGGGGTCATGACTGCGCCATTCACCAACGCCACCGGCTCCGACGTCCGAGTCCGCTTCTGCCCGAGTCCGACGGGGACCCCGCACGTGGGCCTCATCCGGACCGCGCTCTTCAACTGGGCGTACGCACGCCACACCGGCGGCAAGCTCGTCTTCCGCATCGAGGACACCGATGCTGCGCGCGACAGCGAGGAGTCGTACCAGCAGATCCTGGACGCGCTGCGGTGGCTCCGGCTGGACTGGGACGAGGGCGTCGAGGTCGGCGGTCCGCACGGGCCGTACCGGCAGTCGGAGCGCTCGGACGTCTACGACGAGGTCATCGGGAAGCTCAAGGCCGCCGGGCACGTGTACGAGTCGTACGTCACGCCGGAGGAGATGGAGGCGCGCAACCGCGCCGCTGGCCGCGACCCGAAGCAGGGCTACGACAACCACGAGCGCGACCTGACCGAGGCCGAGCGGCAGGCGTTCCGCGACGAGGGTCGTGAGCCGGCGCTGCGACTCCGCGTGCCGGACCGCGACCTGAGCTTCGACGACCTGGTGCGCGGCGAGATCACGTTCAAGCAGGGGACGTTCCCGGACTTCGTGGTCGTCCGTCCGAACGGCAAGCCGCTCTACACGTTCACCAACCCGGTGGACGACGCCCTGATGGGCATCACGCACGTGCTGCGCGGCGAGGACCTCCTGTCGTCGACCCCGCGCCAGATCGCCCTGTACGAGGCGCTCGTCGAGGTCGGCATCACCGAGTTCGTCCCCCTCTTCGGGCACCTGCCCTACGTGATGGGCGAGGGCAACAAGAAGTTGTCCAAGCGCGACCCGGAGTCGAACCTCTTCCACCACCGCGCTGCCGGCATGGTGCCCGAGGGTCTCCTCAACTACCTCGCGCTGCTCGGCTGGTCGATCGGCCCGGACCGCGACGTCTTCTCGTCCGACGAGATGGTCGCGGCGTTCGACGTCGTCGACGTCAACCCGAACCCCGCCCGGTTCGACCACAAGAAGGCCGAGTCGATCAACGGCGACCACATCCGCCTGCTGCCGGCGGACGAGTTCCGTGCGCGCCTGGTGCCCTACCTGGCCGACCACCTGTCCGACCCGCTGACGGCGGAGCAGGAGCGGGTGCTCACCGCGGCCGCTCCGCTCGTGCAGGAGCGCATGCAGCTCCTCGGGGAAGCTCCTGGCATGCTCGGCTTCCTCTTCACCGCGGACGACGCGCTCGTGGTCGAGGACGACGCCCTGGCGACCCTCAAGGCCGATGCGGGCGACGTCCTCCGTGCGGGCGTCACGGCGCTCGAGGGGGTCACCGACTGGACGACCGCGTCCATCGAGGCGGCCCTGCGCGAGGCGCTCATCGACGGCATGGGGCTCAAGCCCCGGGTGGCCTTCGGGCCGCTCCGTGTCGCCGTGTCCGGCCGGCGCGTGAGCCCGCCGCTCTTCGAGTCGATGGAGATCCTCGGCAAGGACTCCACGCTGACGCGCCTGCGCCTGCGCCGGCTCGCGGACCGCTGACGCCGCCGTGGTGACCGCTGCGGGGGAGCACGACGCGGACGGCCCCCTGGTCGTCGACGTCGCCGTGATCGGCGCCGGTCCGGCCGGGCTGAGCGCTGCGCTCAACCTGGTCCGGGCGCGGCGGACGGTGCTGCTCGTGGACGCCAACCGACCGCGGAACGCCGCGACCCTGCGGTCGCACGGGTTCCTCACGCGGGACGGCATCTCGCCGCTCGAGCTGCGGAAGCTCGGGCGGGAGGAGGTGGAGGCCTACCCCGAGGCGACCGTCGTGCAGTCGGTGGTCGACCGGGTCGCCCGCGACGGTGACGGCTGGGCCGTGCACGGGACCCACCGCGGGGCGGAGTTCCACGCCCGTGCGCGCGCCGTCGTGGTGGCGACCGGGCTCCGGGAGGAGTTCCCCGCGCTGCCGTCCCTGCGGGCCTTCTACGGCACGTCCGTGCACAGCTGCGTCGAGTGCGACGGGTACGAGCACGGCGGCGCGTCGCTGGCGTTCCTCTGCGAGACGGCGGACGTGGTCGACCGAGCGCTGCTCGTCGCGTCGTGGACCGACGACCTGGTGGTCTACACGAACGGCACTGCGACCCTCGACGAGCGAGGACGGGCACGCCTGGCGGCCGCCGGCGTCCTGGTCGACGAGCGGCCCGTCGCCGACCTCGAGGGGGACCGGACGGGCCTGACGGGGGTCCGCCTCGCCGACGGCGACGTGCGGGCGCACACGGGCGCGTTCGTCCGCCCGCTGTGGCACGCGGACCTCGACTGGATCGACGCGCCGCTGGACCGCGACGCCGACGGGCTCGTACGCGTCGACCGGCTCGGACGGACCGGCGTCCCGGGTCTGTACGCGGTGGGCGACGTGACCCCGCCGGGGCCGGAGCAGCTCGTCGTGGCGGCCGGTCACGGAGCGTCCACGGCGGCTGCGGTGCACCGCGACCTCGTCGGTGGTCTCGAGGACCTCCGGGATGCTGTACAGTAGTTGATCGTGCCCCGGACAACGGGGAACACGAGGCCGACAGGCCTTTGGGGTATGGTGTAATTGGCAACACAGCGGTTTCTGGTACCGTCGTTCTTGGTTCGAGTCCAGGTACCCCAGCTCGAGAAAGGCCCCCGGGAGATCCCGGGGGCCTTTCGCGTTGCTCGACGCGTGGATGTCCGTCGCTGGACGGTGGACACGCCCGACCGCCGTTCGAGGCGGAGATCCGGACGGTCAGTTCGCCTGGCGGTACGCCACGACCCAGTCGACGAGCACGTGTCCCGCGGAGTCGGTCGGCACGCGACGGTCGTCGACCGTGGTCTCGGCCTGCAGTGTCACGCGCATCGGCGTCGAGGGCACGGCGCCGGTCGTGCTCGCGACGAGTTCCCCGTCCCACCAGAAGCGCACCGCCTCCGCGGTCCACTCCATCGTGGCGACGTGCCAGTCCTCCTGGCCCCCGGGGATCGTGGGGGCGTCCTCGGGCAGGAACGTCATCTTGCCGGTCGAGTGGTCGAGGCTGCCCGGCACGGCCGAGACCGGGCGCACGTCACCGCCGAGGTCGCCCTCGGGCCAGTCGATCTCGCCCTCGTCCCAGTTGCCGGAGAGCGGCCAGAGGAGCATCACGAACTTGTAGCCGGGCACGTCGTCGGCGCGGTAGCGGATCGACACGCGCTGGTGCGTGTACGACCGGTACCCGGCCGGCAGGACCGTCGCGACGAGCGGTTGACCACCCTCGGAGCGCAGGTGCAGGTCGAGGACGGAGTCGTGCACGGAGACGACCTCGTCCGGGTGGTACAGCCCCTTGCCGGAGGTGTCGCGGATGCCGGTGTACTGCGCCATCGCCGGGTAGACCGAGAGGAGCTGCCCGTGCGCGGCGTCACGGTCGAAGTCCTGTGCCAGGTACGGCACCCAGCGGACGCCGTCCTCCTCGAGCGCGCCGGTCGGCATGCGCTCGGCCTCGGCCCGGTCGGCACGACGGGCGCTCGTCGGCAGCACGACGGCGACGGTCCCGGTCAGCGCCGCGGCGCCGACGAGCCCGGCGACGACCGCGCCGCGCTGCAGCACGGAGCGTCGGGTGTGCAGCCGGTGGCGCGCACCGGGTTCATGCTGCACGGGTGACCTCGTAGATGCGGACGCCGTCGCGGTCGTACCGGAGGGTGCCGTCGGCGGCGACGGACCGCTCGAGGGCGTCGACCTCCGCGCCGGTGAGGACGCCGCGCCGCACGACGTCGGTGCGCTCGGTGTCCGAGAACACGACCCAGTCGTCCCCGCCGTGGGACCGTCCGGCGATCGCGTCGTCGAGGTCGGCCGGGGTCATCGCGCCGTGGTACCAGGGCATCATGTCGCTCAGGGACAGCACCTGCCCCCAGCGCTCGAGGTAGGCGGGGTAGTCGGCACCGATGATCGCGGGGAACCCGCCGACCGTGGTGAGCGTGTCGTCCGCCGCGAACCGGCCGTCGAGCCAGCGTGCGGCGGTGACCTCGCTCGCGGGCGTCTGGTTCGCCTGCTCCGCCTGGAAAGTCGTCCCGACGAAGAGCAGGGCCGTGACGGTGACCAGCGCCCCGGTCGCGGCCAGGCGGAGTCGTCGTCCGTGCAGGGCGTGGACGGCGGCGATCGCGAGGAAGGGCGCGGAGAAGAGCACGACACGGAACTTCGCCTCGCCGCCGTAGCTCTGCCCGAGGACGAGGACGACGGGGCAGGCCGCGAGCCAGAGGACGAGCAGGGCGCGCTGCCCGTGACCGGCCCGCACCGAGCGGACCAGGCCGACCAGGGCGACGACCGCGACGAGCGCGGTGAGCGCCAGGACCCCGCGACTCTGCAGGGTGGTCGCGAGCGACGGGATGGCGATCGACGTCGAGGCGGCGGTGACGTTGCTGACCGGGTCGAAGCCGGTGGTCAGCCCGAACTTCTCCTGCACGTAGTCGAGGTTCGGCAGCAGGTAGAGCAGCGGAGCGGCGCCGACCGGCAGCGCGATCCACCAGGGGCGCACGACGCCGACGAGGACGAGGGGGACGAGCGCGGCCACGAGCACGAACGGCGTGAGCTGGTGCGACGCGGTGATGACGGCCTGCAGCAGGACGACGAGCACGACGGCGGTGACGGTCGCGGTGCGTGGTGCCGGTGCGACCGCCGGCACGACGGGTGCACGACGGGCCCGCAGCACCCGGGAGACCCCGCCGACCAGTCTCAGGCCGAGGGCGTTCGGCGCCCGGCGGAGGGTGGTCAGGACGACGAGCACGGCCGCGAGGAAGAGCGCGAACGCGAGTGCCTGCGGCGAGTAGTAGTCCTGCCCGACCCAGTTCGCCGCGCTGAAGAGCACCGCGGCGGTGACGGCCCAGCGGCCACGCAGGCCGAGTGCCCGCGCGATGCCGAACACCAGGGCGCCGTCGAGCAGCGCGAACGCGACCTCGACGTACCGCACCGGGTCGGACGGGTCGGCGGTGCCGGTCGCGGCGCCGAGGAAGGCACTCATCGAGAAGAAGCCCGGCCACCGGTTGTAGATGTCGATCGTCGGGTCGACCGACCCGTGCTGCTGGATGTACGCGGTGACCGCGATGTGCTTGAAGACCCACGGCGGACGGGGTTCGGCAGCCACGAGGTTCGCGGTGCCGTACGCGACGACGACGAGCACGGCCGCCGACACGACCCGCAGCGCCGCGGGGAAGCGACGGTCGACCAGGGCGGTGACCGTCACGGCGAGGACCGCCCCGGCTCCGAGCCACCACGTCGGGGCGACGGCGAGGAGCAGGCCCCACTCGCCGAGGGCGGTCGCGTCGGTCTGTGCGGTGCCGACGGCCCACAGCGCCGTTCCGGTCACGAGCACGCCGCCGCCGACCACGAGTCGGACGAGCGTGCCCTCGTGCCGGGCGGCCCAGGCGGCACGGACCGCTCCGGCGAGCGTGGCGCGCTGGCCCGCGCGGACGGTGACCACACCGTGCGCCAGGGCCGCCCAGCCGCTCACGACGAGGACGAACCCCGCCGCCGGCACCGGGGTCCACCGGTCGGTCCACACCATGACGAGCGCGACGACGGCGTCGACGGCCGCGCTCGTGGCGACGACGAGCGCAGCGCGCCCGACCGGCTCGGTCAGGCGCAACGGCCGCACGAGGGCGAGCCCCGGGACGACGAGGAGCGCGGCGAGGACGACACCCGTCCGCACCGGTCCCGTCGCACCGGTCACGAGGAGCGCGGTCGCGAGGAACGCGAGCGCCGCGGCGGCGAGGGACGGCACGGGGGAGCGGGGGACCACCCGGGCAGGCCGGAGCACGACCCGGTCCGGGGTCGTGGTCGCGGTCACGGAGCGACCACCGGGGTCGTACGACGCATCGGGCGTTCCTTCGTGTCGGGCGGCGTCCCGGGGTGGGGCGCGGGGCCGCCGGCGGGCCGGCGGAGCGGTCGGGCACGCGCCGACGGCGAGTCCGGCCGAGGCGGCGTGTCAAGGCACGGTACCCACGGCCGCCGCCGCCCCACGAGGTCCGTCCTGGCACTGTGCGGGTGCCCTGCGGCATTGCGGGATCACGCACGGCCGAGCCGCTCCGGGCGAGGGGAACCGCACGCTCCGGGGACCGGCGTTGACGGGCGTCCGAGCCTCCGGGGACCGTGGGCGCATGACCTCCACCGCGTCACGACCGTCGTCGTCCCGTCTCGTGCTCGAGCGCCCGATGACGAGCCCCGAGCCGCCGACCTGGTCCGGTGCCGTGTGGGTCGGCGCCGTCGACGTGCACGCGGTGCCCACCGACGACGCCCCGGTCCCGCTCACGGACGCCGCCGGTCACCGCACCGCACGGCTGCTCGTGCGCGAGGGCGCCTCGCCGCGCGGCTTCGTCGACCTGCCCGTCACCGACGGTGCCGTCGACGCCGCCGCCCTCCGTGCCGCGGTCGCCGCACTCCCGGCCGCCGAGCACCCGCCGGTCCCGGTCCACCTGCCCCGCACGAGCGTCGTCCTGTGCACCCGGGACCGTGCCGACCAGCTCGCCGCGGCGCTGCGGTCGGTGCTCGCCGTCGACCACCCCGACCTCGAGGTCGTCGTCGTCGACAACGCCCCGTCGGACGACGCCACCCGGCGCCTCGTGACCGCACCCGGCACGGACCCGCGTGTCCGGTACGTGCTCGAACCCGTCCCCGGGCTCTCGAGCGCGCGGAACGCCGGTGTCCGCGCGGCCCGCGGCGAGGTCGTCGCCTTCACCGACGACGACGTCGTCGTCGACCCCGGCTGGCTCCGCGCCCTCGCCTCCGGGTTCGCCCGCGGCGAGGACGTCGTCTGCGTCAGCGGCCTGGTCGCCAGCGGCGAGCTCCGGACGCCGGCGCAGCGGTGGTTCGACGAGCGGGTGACGTGGTCGCGCAACCTGACGCCGCGGGTCTTCCGCCTCTCGGCACCCCCCGCGGACCGCCCGCTCTTCCCGTTCTCGGTCGGCGACTACGGCACCGGTGCGAACTTCGCCGTGCGGCGGGACGCCGTCCTCGCCCTCGGCGGGTTCGACGAGGCCCTCGGGGTCGGCACGGTGACCGGTGGCGGCGAGGACATCGACATGTTCGCCCGTGTCGTGCTCGACGGCTCGGCACTCGTCGTCGAGCCGTCCGCCCTCGTCTGGCACCGGCACCGCGCGGACCTCGCCGCGCTCCGCACCCAGGCCGTCGGCTACGGCACCGGGCTCGGTGCGTGGTTGACGAAGACGGCACTCCGGCCGCGCACGCTCGGGATGGCCCTGGTCCGTGCCCCGCGCGCGCTCCGGCACCTGCTCGGCGGTCCCGTCGCGCCGGTCGCGGAGCCCGGCGGGGTCCCGGCCGCCGCACCCGCCGCCGGCGACGACGCCTTCGACCGCGAGGTCGCGGCGGTGCGGGGCACCGAGCTGCGCGCCGTCCTCCGCGGGGTCACCCGGTACGCCCGCTCACGTCGCGTCGTGCGCGCGCGTGCCGCCGCTGCGCGCCGCGCGGTCTGACGCCTGCCGAGGCGCCGCACCAGCCCACCACCCGTCGGACGGGAGGCGCGCGGTGCGGCCGCCACGCGCCTCCCGTCCGTGCCGTACCGACTGTTCCGTGCACCGTCCCGATCCGCGCGTGGTTGCGGGTTTCCGTACGACGCGTGGCGGGGCCGCAACGCACCTCGCGCCGCATTGACCGACGGTGGCGGTGCGGACGAAGGTGGGAACGCCCAGGGAACGGTGTACCCCCGTTCCGGACGGCCGCCGAGGTCACTGCCTCGCCGCCGGAACCCCTCGTCCCGCCGTCGCCCACCCAGCGACGGGCACCCCGGGACCCTGCCAGCGCCGCCTGAACCCGACAGGAGCACCATGACCACCACCGTCCGGCCCCGCGAACCCCGCGTCTCGGTCGTCATCCCCGCCCGGAACGAGGCGCGGAACCTCGAGATCATCCTGCCGATGCTGCCCGCCGTGCACGAGGTGATCCTCGTCGACGGCAACTCGGTCGACGACACCATCGCCACCGCCCAGCGGCTCATGCCCGGCATCACGGTCGTCCAGCAGACCCGCAAGGGCAAGGGCAACGCCCTGGCCTGCGGGTTCGAGGCGGTCACCGGCGACGTCGTCGTCATGTTCGACGCCGACTGCTCCGCCGACGCCGCCGAGATCCCCCGCTTCGTCGACGCGCTCGTCGCCGGGGCGGACGTCGCCAAGGGCACGCGGTACGCGCCCGGCGGCGGCAGCGACGACATCACGGTGATCCGGGGCCTCGGCAACAAGGGGCTCAACATGATCTCGAACCTGCTGCTCCGCGCGAAGTACACCGACCTCTGCTACGGCTACAACGCCTTCTGGGCGGACACGCTGCCGACGGTCGGCCTGCTGTCCTCGACGCTCCCGCAGCCCACCGACGGGTCGATGCGCTGGGGCGACGGCTTCGAGATCGAGACGATCCTGACCTGCCGCTGGTCGGCGGCCGGGTTCCGCATCACCGAGGTGCCGAGCCACGAGAAGCTCCGCGTGCACGGCACGAGCAACCTCAACGCCGTGAGCGACGGCATCCGCGTCCTGACGTCGATCATGCACGAGCGCCGTCGTGCCCGCGAGGTCGCCGCCCGCGCCCGCCTCGCACCGACCCCGGTGCGCGCCCGGCCCGTGGTCGAGCCCGTCGCCGTCCTCGACGAGGAAGCCGCCGCGTGACGCGCCCCACCGTCGCGGTCGTCATCTGCGCCTACACCCAGCGGCGCTGGGGCGACCTGCAGGCCGCCGTCGAGTCGGCGAAGCGGCAGCCCGAGGCGACCGAGGTGATCGTCGTCATCGACCACGAGCCGGAGCTCCTGCTCCGCGCCGCGGCCCGGTGGCCCGACCTCCAGGTCGTCCCGAACGCCGAGGACCGCGGGCTCTCGGGCGCGCGCAACACCGGCGTGGCGCTCGCCGCGTCGGACGTCGTCGCGTTCCTCGACGACGACGCCGCGGCCGACCCCGACTGGCTGGTGCACCTCGTCGAGGCGCTCGACCTGCCGGACGTCGTCGGCGTCGGTGGTCGGGCGACCCCCTCGTGGCCGGACACCACCGGTGCCGGACCGTACCCGGACGAACTGCTCTGGATCGTCGGGTGCAGCTACGCCGGGCTGCCGACGGCGGCCGGGGACGTGCGCAACGTCATCGGGTCGAGCATGGCGTTCCGTCGGGACGTCCTGCTCGCGGCCGGGGGCTTCCGCTCCGGGATCGGCCGGGTCGGCAACCAGCCGCTCGGGTGCGAGGAGACGGAGCTCTGCATCCGGATCGCCCAGATGCGGCCCGAGGCGCGCATCCGGTACGAACCGCGGTCGAACGTGTCGCACCACGTCTCGCCCGACCGGGTCACCATGCGGTACCTCCGTCGACGCAGCTACTACGAGGGCATCTCGAAGGCCGTGCTGAGCCGCCGGGTCGGTGCGAAGGACTCGCTCTCGAGCGAGGGCACCTACCTGACCCGGGTGCTGCCCGGCGCGCTCCTGCGGGAGCTCGGAGCGCTCGGACGGGGCGGGGGCGTGCGCGCCCTGGCGATCGTGACGAGCGTCGTGGCGACGGTCCTCGGGTACGCCGTCGGGCGGACCCTCGGGACGGTCGTCGTGCGGACGCCGGCGGCGGCCCCGGCCCTGGAGCGTGTCACGGCCTGACCCCCTGGCGGCCCTGCGACACGGCGGCCCCGGCTCCCCACTCGGGGTGCCGGGGCCGCTGTCGTGTCCGGGGTCGTCGTGTCCGGGGTCGTCGTGCCGGGGGTCGTCGTGCCGGGGGCCGGCGTCCTCGTGTCCGGGTGCGGCGTCTCGTGGCGCGACGTGCCGCTGCACTGCCGGAGGCACCTCGCGCCACGTGATCGCGTGGTGCGAGGTGCCTCCGGTCGTGCGGGGCCGCTGCCGTGCGGCAGGGGCCTGCACGGCGAGTGTGCGTGACCGGCCTGCACACCGGCACCGGCACCGGCACGCGGGCGCCGACGGTGTGGCGCCTGCGCGCCGGTCGGGTCAGGCGGTGCGGCCGCGTGCGGCCCGGAGCCGCTGGACGAACCACGGCATGCAGGCGACGACGCCGACGATCCGCACGACGTTCCACGGCAGGTCCTGCGGTGCCAGCAGCGACGCGGCGGCCAGGAGCACGGCGGGGAGTACGACGAGGAACACGCGGCGACCGGGGCCGCGCCACTCGCGACGGTCCGGCAGCGCTGCCTGCTGCAGCACGGCCAGCAGCGCGTAGGCGACGACGGTCGCCAGCGCCGCGCCGGCGATGCCGAGCGGCGGGACGAGGAGCAGGTTGGCCCCGATGTTCGCGACGGCCGCGACGGCCGCGATGACCCCGACCGCGACACCGCGGCGCTCGACGATCAGCAGACGACCGGTCGCACCGCTCGCGACGACCGGGAACGCGGTGAGGGCGACGACGAACACGACGACGGTGAGCTGCTCCACGCGGTACGACGCGGGGGCGAGGATCGGCAGCGCCACGGGGGAGACGAGGGTCACGGCGAGCAGGACCGGCGCGAGCAGCAGGTAGAGCTCGTCACGTGCGTGCATCGCCAGGCGGCGACGGGCGACCGCGTCGCGGAGCGCGGCGAAGTGCGGCGCCCACGCGCTGTTCGTGAACGTCAGGAGCAGGATGACCGCCGATCCGACGACGTAGGCGATCTGGTAGCGGGCCACCTCCTCCGGGCCCAGCAGCCGCTGCACGATGATGCGGTCACCGGCGTTGAGGACGAAGTACGACAGGTTGCCGAGCGCGATCGGCACGCCGAGCCGGAACGCGCGGGCGGTGACCGCACGGTCGAGCAGCCCGGCGAGGCGGGGCCGGACGGCGACGAGTCCGATCACCATCGCCGTGCCCTGGGCGACGACCCCGCCCCAGGCGTAGGTGGTCGCGTCGGCGTGCACGAGGACCAGCAGACCGAGACCGATGATCGAGCCGCCGACCGAGGACAGCAGGCTCGTGACGGCGAAGACGCGGATGCGGTCCTGCGCGACGAGCAGGGCGAGGGACATCTGCACGAGGGCGGCGGGCAGCGTCCACAGCACGGCGACCAGGAGCAGCGGGTGCTCGCCGACGAAGCCGGCGGCGTCGCCCCAGACCGGGATCGTCCCGAGCGCGACGAGCGTGACGACGGTCGCGAGGACCGCGCCGACGGAGACGAGTCCCCGCGCGGCGCGTTCGTCGCCGTCCTCGGCCCGCTGGAGCACCGCGGCCTGGTCGAGGCCCGCGACGGCGAGCACGCCGAGTGCCTGGTACAGGGCGATCGCCGAGGCGAGCACACCGAACTCCGACTGCGGCAGCAGGTGCGCGAGGACGGGGGAGACGAGCGAGCTGACGACGAGCTGCATCGACCAGATGACGACGTAGAGCATGCCGCGGCCGAACAGGACCGACGCGCCGCGCTGGACGGCGGTGCTGCCGGTCGACGTGCCCGGTCCGCCCGACGCCGACGTCGATGCCGGTGTCTGCGTCGGCTCGGCGACGTGCCGTCCGGCGTGCGGCTCGGCGGGGACGGCGGTCGTCCCGGTCTCCGGTGCTCCGCTCACGGGGCGGTGACCTCCGTGCGACGCTGACCGCGCAACCCGACCGCCGCGTCGACGAGGTCGAGCAGGTCCGAGCTCCGCTCCGTGGAGAACTTGCGGGCGAAGACCTGGGGCAGCTCGTCGCCGGCACCGGTCCACCGGTCCAGCAGCAGTCCCGCGTCCGCCGTGGTCAACCACGGCGGGCTCTTCATCCGCGTCCCGTCCCAGCCGATGTACCACGGTGAGTGCTCGACGTGCTCGTCGGCGAACCCGGGCACCAGGGCGGGGGAGTTGAGGATCGACGGCACGAGCGACTCGTCCGCGATCCACGCGCGCCGCCAGAACCGGACGAGGTCCGGGCGTGCATCGACGACGTCGAGGACCGCCTGGGCGTGCTCGCGGCTGATGAGCTTCATCTGCGACCCGCCGGTCAGGACGACGTCCCGCGGCAGTCGGCGCGGCACCGGCAGGCGCAGCATGTGCTTCCGCCAGGCCCAGTGCCGGTAGCGGAAGCGCGACCACCCGCCGCCGCGCCAGTCGGGGTGCGGCAGGGGGTGCGTGATGAGGAAGGACCGTCCGCGGTGCGCCTCGAGCAGCGCACGGATCTCGTCCGGGGTCGCCAGCGGGTAGTCGCTCCCCGTGAGGACGGCGACGTGGGTGGCGTCCGTCTGCGCGATCGCGGCACGGTAGCCGGCGATCTCGGCGGCCGCGTTCTCCCACCGCGCCCATCCGGTGCGCTGCCGGTCGAGCAGCCGGACACGGGACGGCAGACCCTCGGTCATGGCTCCGTGCACGTCGTCCGGGGTGCGGACGTCGCAGTGCAGGAACACCGGGAAGGGGTCCAGTGCCTCGACGAGCCGGCGGACCTGCACCGGGTCCTCGTGGGCGAGGACGACGCAGGCGGGAGCCGCGGTGGGGATGGCCATGGACGTGACGCTAACCGCGCCGTTCCGGGCCGGACAAGGCGGTCCGGGGGTGGCTGCGGGGATGCGGCGGTTTCCCGCACGCTCCCCACCGCGACGGTGTCAGCGACGGCGGCGGAACCGCGGGCAGTCGCAGAGGGCGCAGTCGGATCCGGGACGGTAGTGCTCGTGCGCCTCCTGCTGGTGGCCGCACACGCAGGTCGTGGTGTCGGTGTCGGTGCCCGGCAGCATGCGTCCTCCTCGTGCCCGGCGCGCGGTCGCCGGATCGCCCCTCGATCCTAGGGGGACGACCGACCGGGCGGCGGGAGGATCAGCGGGTCGGGAACCGGCCGGACTCCACGTCACGCCACCGTCGCCGACTCCGCACCCACGCGGCCGGACCCGCCGGGAACCCCCGGAACTCGTGGTACGCCAGCGACCGCGGCACCGGGACCACGGCGACGGGCGCCGCAGCGCCGGCAGCGTCGTCGGTCCCGCGACCGCGACGGAGGGTGGCCACGACGCCGCGGACCTTCCGACCCGCGGCGAGCGGGACGAGGCGCGCGAGGACGGCGAGGTGCCGCCGGTCCCGTGCGACGAGCGCGCAGAGCAGCGCCGTGTAGCCGACGCCGTTCCCGCGGAGCTGCGCGTGCAGGGCCTCGACGGTGCGGCGGTGCCGGTGGTGCACGACCGCCGCGGGTTCGAAGCCGACCCGCCCGCCGCGCCACAGCGTCTCGACGAACATCGCGAGGTCCTCGCCACCGCGTGCGGGGGAGCCGGCACCGAGGGTCGTGTCGAACCCGCCCACGACCTCGAGCAGCTCGCGCCGGAACGCCATGTTCGCCCCGGCGCCGTACGCCCCGATGCCGTACACCGGGAAGCGCCCGCGCACGCTGCCGTCGGGGCGCACGGCAGCGACCTGCGCGTGCCGCATCGTCCCCGGCACGTCGTCGGGCACGATCGTCACCGGGTCGAAGGTGCGCTCGCCGCTGAACCCGCCGTAGTACGCCTCGTACCAGACCTGCGCGGGCGTCGCGAGCTCGGTCGGCAGGATCACGCCGCTCACCGCGTCGAGCCCGGGTTCGGTGGCGAAGCGCTCGCCGAGGGCACGGAGCCATCCCGCGTCGACCTGCACGTCGTCGTCCGTGAAGGCGACGACCTCGCCCTGCGCGGCGGCCACGCCGGCGTTCCGTCCGGCCGAGAGCCCGGGCCGCCGTTCCGTGACGAGCCGGACGTTGCGCCCCGCGAGCACGGCGGGCAGCGGGTCGTCGGCGGGCACGCGGACGCGGTTGTCGACCACGAGGACCTCGTGCCGGGGGTAGTCGAGGTGCTCGAGCACGTCGAGCAGCCGACCGAGGTCCTCGACCCGGTCGACCACGGTCGAGACCACGACCGAGATCGACGGCAGTGCGTCGTCCGGCACCACGCGGGGCGTCCGGTGCGGGGCGCCCGCGGTGCCGACGAGGGGGGCGAGGACGCGTGCGGCGTCGGCCGGGTCCGCGGTGAGTGCCACGTCGGCCGTGCAGACGGGGTGACCGCCGCGGTACCCGACGACCAGGGCGGACGACCCGGCATCGTCGGCGACGAGCTCGGGCAGCGGCGCGTCGAGGTCGACCCGGACGACCCGACGGGGCCCGGGCAGGGCGACGGCGGCGGTGGTGGTGGCCATGGTCGGGGACGCTACGGCCCCCGGGGCTGCCGGACAACGTCGGCGGTCGACGGAGGCGGGGACGGTGCGGAACCCCGCAGCGCCGCCCCCCACCGCGTGCCGGCACACGGGTGGATGCGGGAGCGTGCGCAGGAGCGAGGCCGAGTGAGCGCTCACCAGGGGAAAGGCGTCCGCGGTGCCGTGGTCACGAGCCGGTCACGACTTCGCGGCGACCGGTTGCGGAGCCGTCGCGAGCGGGCGTAGCTTCCTCCTCCAGCAGGCAGCGTCGCCTGCTCCAGGCGGTCGCCGTCCGCGTGCGGACGGCGTCCTCCCTGGTGATCTCGATGAGGAGACAACGCTGTGAACACAACCCGCACCAAGGTGCGCCTCGCCTCCGTCGCCGGGCTCGCCGCCGTCGGCCTCGTGCTGACCGGTTGCTCGGCCGGCGGTGCCGCGAACACGGACGACGCGAAGAGCGGCCAGGACAGCCGCGGTCCGATCACCTACGTCCAGGGCAAGGACAACTCGAACGTCGTGCGACCGCTGATCGAGAAGTGGAACGCCGCCCACCCGGACGAGAAGGTCACGTTCAAGGAGCAGTCCGACCAGGCCGACCAGCAGCACGACGACCTCGTGCAGCACTTCCAGGCCAAGGACGAGAACTACGACGTGGTCGACGTCGACGTGGTCTGGACCGCCGAGTTCGCCGCGAAGAGCTGGCTCACCCCGCTGACCGGCTCGATGGCGATCGACACCTCGAAGCTCCTGCCGTCCACCGTGAAGACGGCGACCTACAACGACACGCTCTACGCGGCGCCGCAGACCTCCGACGGCGGACTCCTCTACTACCGCAAGGACCTCGTCAAGACGCCCCCGACGACGTGGGACGAGATGATGCAGGACTGCGACATCGCGAAGCAGGCCGGCATCGGCTGCTACGCGGGGCAGTTCGCGAAGTACGAGGGCCTCACGGTGAACGCCTCCGAGGCCATCAACGGCGGCGGCGGCTCGATCCTCGGCAAGGACGGCGCACCCGACGTCGACACCACGGCCGCGAAGGCCGGTCTGCAGAACCTCGTCGACGCGTTCAAGGACGGCAACATCCCCGCCGAGGCGATCACCTACCAGGAGGAGCAGGGCCGCACCGCGTTCGAGGACGGCAAGCTGCTGTTCCTGCGCAACTGGCCGTACGTCTACAACCTCGCCAAGACCGACGGTTCGTCGAAGGTCAAGGACACGTTCGGGATCGCTCCGCTGCCCGGCAAGGACGGTGTCGGTGCCTCGACCCTCGGCGGGCACAACGCGGCGATCAGCGTGTACTCGAAGCACAAGGCGACGGCGCACGACTTCCTCGAGTTCCTGATCTCGAACGACACGCAGAAGTTCTTCGCGACCCAGGGCTCGCTCGCCCCGGTCGTCGGCGACCTCTACACCGACTCCGAGCTCACGAGCAAGCTGCCGTACCTGCCGACGCTCCTGAAGTCGATCGAGTCGGCCGAGCCGCGTCCGGTCACGCCGTTCTACCCGGCCGTGACGAAGGCGATCCAGGACAACAGCTACGCCGCGCTGAAGGGCTCGAAGAGCGTCGACGAAGCCGTGAAGGACATGCAGGCGGCCCTGCAGTCGGCGACCAGCAGCGGCAACTGATCGCGACCACGTGCCGGACTGGAGGCGCGGGACCGTCCCGCCCCGCGCCTCCCGTCCGCCCCACCCTGCGTCCCGACACCCGCCCGAGGAGGCCGTCGAAGTGTCAGCAGCAACCGAGATCCCCGCAGCGATCCCGAACCCCACCGGCACGGAGCCGGAGCGCCGCCGCGGCGGCCTGAACGCCGAGCACGGCCGCTGGGCCGTGTACCTGATCGGCCCGACGATCGTGCTCCTCGCCGTCGTCATCGGCTACCCCGTCGTCAGCGCCGTCGTCCAGTCGTTCCAGCTCGACCAGGGCCTCGACAAGGCGACCGGCCTGTTCGTGCAGGGCGGCTTCGCCGGCATCACGAACTACGTGCACTGGCTCGGCCAGCAGTGCGGCACCACCACCTGCCCGCCCGGCAGCCTCGGCTCGCAGTTCTGGGTGTCGATGGGCAACACGTTCTTCTTCACGGTCGTGACCGTCGCCCTCGAGACCGTCATCGGCGTCTGGATGGCGATCATCATGAACCGCGACTTCCGGGGCCGCGCCCTCGTCCGTGCCGCGATCCTGGTGCCGTGGGCCATCCCCACCGCCGTCACCGCGAAGCTCTGGTACTTCATCTTCGACGCGAACGGCGTGCTCAACCACGTGCTCGGCCAGCAGGTCCTCTGGACGAGCGGCGAGTGGGCCTCGCGCTGGGCGGTCATCATCGCGGACACCTGGAAGACGACACCGTTCATGGCGCTGCTCATCCTGGCGGGCCTGCAGCTCATCCCCGACGAGGTGTACGAGGCCGCGAAGATGGACGGTGCCTCGACGATGCAGCGGTTCTGGAACATCACGCTGCCGCTCGTGAAGCCCGCGCTCATGGTCGCCGTGCTCTTCCGCGTGCTCGACGCCCTGCGCATGTACGACCTGCCGGCGATCCTGACGGGCGGCGGCGGTGGCTCCGGCAACGCGACCACCACGCTGTCGATCCTCGTCGTCGACCAGATCCGGCAGGGGTTCAACTCCGCGTCGGCCCTCTCCACCATCACGTTCCTGGTGATCTTCGCCGTCGCGTTCGTCTTCGTCCGGTTCCTCGGCGCGAACGTCGTGCAGACCCAGGCCGCCCAGCAGAAGGGTGAGCTCAAGTGACCATCGCAGCCGACCGTCCCCGAGCGGTCCCGAACCCCCGTGAGCGTGCAGCCGACCGTGGCGACGTGCGGGTCCAGCGGCACACCGGGCAGAAGTTCCGCACCGCCATCCAGGCCGTGGTCATCGCCGTGTGGTGCCTGCTGCCGTTCTACTGGATGGTCGTCACGAGCTTCCGCGACGTCGGCTTCACCTTCGACGCCACCCCGTGGCCGACGCACGTCACGCTCGACAACTACACGACGGCGTTCTCGACCGCCCTCGGCAACCACCTCGGCCGGGCGCTGCTGAACAGCCTGCTCATCGGCGGGGTCGTGACGGTCATCGCGCTGCTCGTCGGCACGAGCGCCGCGTACGCGCTGGCCCGGCTCGAGTTCCGGGGGAAGTCGCTCATCGCGGGCGCCATCCTGGCCGCGTCGATGTTCCCGGGCGTCGCGCTCATCTCCCCGCTGTTCCAGCTCTTCACGGACATCGGGTGGATGGGCACGTACCAGGCGCTCATCCTGCCGAGCATCTCGTTCGTGCTGCCGCTGACGGTCTACACGCTCGCGAGCTTCTTCCGCGAGATGCCGTGGGACCTCGAGGAGGCCGCCCGCATCGACGGGTGCACCCGGATCCGGGCGTTCCGGCGCATCATCATGCCGCTGGCCGCCCCGGCCGTGTTCACCACCGCGATCCTCGCATTCATCTCGAGCTGGAACGAGTACCTCATCTCCTCCCAGCTGTCCTCGGACGCCACCCAGCCGGTCACCGTCGCCATCGCGTCGTTCGCCGGGTCGCAGCCGCACCAGGAGCCGTACACCGCGGTGATGGCGGCGGGCACGATCGTCACGATCCCGCTCGTCGTCCTCGTGCTCGTGTTCCAGCGGCGGATCGTGGCCGGCCTCACCGCCGGCGGCGTGAAGGGCTGAGCCACGTGGCCCAGCGCGCACCGCGGCGGCCGACCGCGCGGATCGAGGAGGCGATCGGCTTCGCCGGCGCCTTCGGGCTCCTGTTCCTCGGCGTGACGGTGGCGTGCGAGGTCACCGGTCGGCCGGCGCTCGGGTGGGCGCTGGTGCTGCTCGTCTGCGTCGTCGCGGTGGTGGTGCTCGACCGGTGGCGGGTGGCCGTGCTCCGGCGGCACGCCGCGGCGACCGGTGTGGTCGACGGCATCGGGGCGGCGCGGCCCGCGCCGGGTCGGGTCGGCGCGCGGGCCGTGGCAGGACGCGGGGCCGGACGGGGTGCGACGCCGACCGGCCGTCCTGCGGAGGTACGGCGCGACGTCGACGGGTGACGCGCCTCCCGGCCGGTCGTCCGATCCACGCTCGCGCCGACGGACGGAACCACGGATGCGACGTCGAACCAGGGCCGCGCCCTGGTTCGACGTCGGGAAGCTGGTTCGACCCGACTCGACCCGACCGCGACCGCGACGGTGACGGCGCCGCAGCAGGCGCGTAGGGTCGCCCGCATGGAGGTCACCAAGCTCGAGCACGCCTGCCAGGTCGTCACCGTGGACGACGCCCGTCTCGTCCTCGACCCGGGCGGCTTCACCCGCCCGGTCGACGCCACCGGGGTCGTCGCCGTGGTCGTCACGCACGCACACCCCGACCACGTCACGCCCGAGCAGGTGCGGGGGATCCTCGACCGGAACCCCGACGCGGTCGTGCTCGGGCCGGCGGGCGTCGCCGACGCGCTGGCCGGTGCCGGCATCCCGGTGGACGTCGTCACCGACGGCGACCATCGCACCGTCGGACCGTTCGCGCTCGACTTCCACGGCACGCGCCACAACGTCATCCACGCGTCCGTGCCGGTCGTCGACAACACCGGTGTGCTCGTGGACGGCCGGTTGTTCCACCCGGGCGACGCGTACACGGTCCCCGGTGTCCCGGTCGAGGTCCTGGCCGCTCCCGTCGGCGCCCCGTGGCTCAAGGTGGGGGAGATGATGGACTGGATCGCCGCCGTCGCACCCCGTCGTGCCTTCCCGGTCCACGAGGCGACGCTGTCCGAGGTCGGCCTCGGGATGCACATCGACCGCCAGCGCGAGGCGCTCGGCGAGGGCGAGCTCGTGGTGCTCCGGCCCGGCGAGACGCTCACGCTCTGAGGCGGCACACCCGGGCGACACGCCTCGTTTTGGCAGCGCGGCACTGCTGTGCCATACTTATCGGGTTGTCGGAACGGCCCCATCGTATAGCGGCCTAGTACGTCGCCCTCTCACGGCGGTAACGCGGGTTCGAATCCCGCTGGGGTCACCACAGGTGGCTTGCCTCCGAGTCCGACAACGCGTGTGCTCCGTCCGCGGAGACCACGGCCCCATCGTATAGCGGCCTAGTACGTCGCCCTCTCACGGCGGTAACGCGGGTTCGAATCCCGCTGGGGTCACACACGACACGAACCCCCGTCGAGCTCCGGCTCGGCGGGGGTTTCGTCGTCCCGGTCCCGGTCCCGGTCCCGGTCCCGGTCCCGGTCCCGGTCTCGGTGCCGGTGCCGTCAGCCGCCGGTCCGCGCACGCTGCGCCAGCCGCGCGTTCGCCGTCGTCGCCGCGCCCGTCATCCGGTCGAGGAACGCCAGTGCCGCCCGAGCATCGTCCGGCTCCGTCGCGCGCAGCGTCCCGGCGATCTCGTGCCCGGCGAACCCGAGGAACGCCTCGTTCGCACGCCGGGCCCGCTCGGTCGTCCGGAGCGTGACCCGTCGCCGGTCCGTGCTCTCCCGGTGGCGGGTGACGTGCCCGGCGGCCTCGAGCCGGTCGACGAGCACCGAGGTCGCACCGGACGTCATCCCGATCCGTCGCGCGAGCTCCGCGGGGGACAGCGGTTCCCCCGCGCGCTCGGCCCAGAGCACCTGGCCCAGGGCGTTCGCGTCGGAGGGTGTCAGGTCCACCCAGGCGCCGAGGTGCCGGTTGAGCTCGTCGAACGCGACGGCCCAGTCCCGGAGCCGTTGCATCACGGCGACCTCGACGTCGGTCCACGCGGTGTCGAGCGGGTCGACGTCCATCCAGCTTCCTCCACAGTCAAGTCGCTTCACTGTAAAGCACGGCGGCCGGACGGTCGTCCGACACCCCATCCCGAGGAGCAGGACATGTCCGCACCACACGCAGTGATCTCCGGAGCGAGCATCGCAGGTCTGTCCGCCGCCTGGTGGCTGCGCCGCACCGGGTGGGAGGTCACGGTCGTCGAACGCGCGCCGTCCTTCCGGACCGGCGGCCAGAACGTCGACGTCCGCGGGGTGGCCCACGAGGTTCTCGAGCGGATGGGCCTCGTCGACGCGGTCCGTGCGGCGAACACCACCGAGACCGGCACGGTGCTCGTGCGGCAGGACGGCTCGGTCCGTGCCGAGCTCCCGAGCGACGGACCGGACGGCGCCACCGCCGAGCTCGAGGTCCTCCGCGGGGACCTCGCGCGGATCCTGCTCGACGACCTGCCCGACGGGGTCGAGGTCCTCTACGGCGACACCGTCGCCGCCGTGACGGACCGGGAAGACGCCGTCACCGTCGTCACGACCGGCCGACGACGGTTCGACGCCGACCTGCTGGTCGTCGCCGAGGGCGTGCGGTCGTCCACGCGTGACCTCGTGTTCACCGGACCGGGCGACGTCGACCCCCGGGACCTCGGCGTGACGATGGCGTTCGGCACGATCCCGCGCACCGCGGACGACGACGACCGGTGGCGGTGGTACACCGCGGTCGGGGGTCGGCAGGTGCACCTCCGGCCGGACCCGTACGGGACGACCCGCGCGATCCTCGCGTACGCGGGGGAGGACGACCTCGTCGACCGAGGCCGCGGCGACCTCGTCGACGCCCTGCGCCGGCGGTACGAGGGGGTCGGGTGGGAGACCGACCGCGTGCTCGAGGGGTTCGCGGCCACCGACGACCTCTACGTCGACCGGCTCACGCAGATCCGGATGCCGTCCTGGCGGCGTGGACGCGTCGCCCTGGTCGGCGACGCCGCGTGGTGCGTCACACCCATGGGTGGTGGCGGCGCCTCCCTCGCGCTCACGAGCGGGTACGTCCTCGCCGCGTCGGTGGCCGGGGCCGTGGACGGCGCGGCCGTGACCCGCGACATCGTCACCGGGCCGCTCGACCGTGCGACGGTCGAGCGTGCGCTGACGTCGTTCGACGACTGGATGCGGCCCCTCGTCGACGACGTGCAGGGGATTCCGGACGGCATGATCCGCTTCGCCTACCCGCGGAGCCGGGTCGGTCTGGCTGCGCGGCGGGCAGTCGACGCGGTCGTGCTCGGGACGCCGCTCCGGAAGCTCGCGGCACGCATCACGCAGGTCGCCGACACCGAGCGGCCGCTGCCGCCCCTCGTCACGGCGTCCTGAACGCGGACCGGTACCGGTCCGGCGCCCGGTCGGTCCGCGCGTCGGACGGGAGGCGCGGGACCGGCCCGCACCGCGCCTCCCGTCCGGCACGCGGTCGGTCCGACACCCGGTCGGTCCGGCACCCGGACCCGGTCCGTCCGGCGTTCGCTCAGTCCGTCGCCGCCACGCGTCCCTCGACCAGGCGCGCGATCTCGCGGGCGGCCGCCCGACCGGCGCGGTTCGCGCCGATCGTCGACTGCGACGGTCCGTACCCGACCAGGTGGACGCGCGGGTCGGACGCCACGCGGGTCCCGACCATCGCGATGCCGCCCGACGGTCCGCGCAGACCGAGCGGGTCGAGGTGGTCGAGCGCGGCCCGGAAACCGGTGGCCCAGAGGACGACGTCGACGGAGGTGGACGACCCGTCTGCCTCGACCACGCCGTGCGGGGTCATCCCGGTGAACATCGGGCGGCGTTCGAGCACGCCGCGCTCCCGGGCGGCGAGGGCGTGGTCGGTCCAGAGCAGGCCCGTGTACGAGACGATGCTGCCCGGGGCACGGCCCGCGGCGACGTCCGCGGCGACCCGGCGCTCGACGTCGACGCCGTCGAGCTCGTGCACGAACGCACCGGGCAGGAACACCGGATCGCGGCGCGTGTACCAGACGGTGTCGGTCACGCGGCTGATCTCCTCGAGGAGCTGCACGGCGGAGATGCCCCCGCCCACGACGGCGACCCGGCGGCCCCGGAACCGCTCGGCGGCGACGTACTCGCGGCTGTGCAGCTGCTCGCCGAGGAAGCGCTCCGTACCGGGCACCTCCGGGACGACCGGGGTGTCCCACGTGCCGGTCGCGTTCACCACGGCCGACACCCGCCAGTCGCCGCGGTCGGTCTCGATCGTGAGCGGGCCGTCGGTGGTCCCGGCCGGGGACCGCACGGCGCGGACGCGCACGGGGCGGTGGACCGGCAGGCGCTCGTGCTCCTCGTACGCCGCGAAGTAGCGGGGGACCGCGGAGCGGCTCGGCTCCTCCTGGTCGATCTCCGGCAGCGGCATGCCGGGCAGCGCGAAGATGCCGTTCACCGTGCGCATCCGGAGCGACTCCCAGCGGTGCTGCCAGGCGCCGCCGGGGCGGTCCCCGGCGTCGAGCACGACGACGCTCGGAGCCGTCGGAGCGGTCGGAGCGGTGTCGAGCCCGACGGGGGTGAAGCCGCGGGCGACCAGGTGGTGCGCGGCCGACAGGCCGGCCTGCCCGGCGCCGATCACCGCGACGGTCGCGGGGGACGGCGGGGTGGGCACGGTCCAACGGTAGTCGTGTGCGACCCGGGGGACAGTCCGGACCGACCGATCGTTCTTCCCCCACCGTGCTGTTCTGTCTACCTCCGAGTAAGGTTAGGCTTACCTAACGTGAACAGCACGCAACCACTGCTCGAGATCCTCACGTCCGACCGTGCCGACCGGTACCGAACGGTCGTCCGCGGTGCCGTCGACCGGACCGCGACCCGCCTGGCGGCCGTCACGACCCCGACCACCGACACCCTCGCGGCCGTCCTCCGCGACCGCGTCGCCGCCGTCGACCTCGACCGGCCGCTCGGTTCTGCCGAGGCCGCGGTCGACGAGGTCGACGACCTCGTCACGGCCGAGGCCGTCTGGTTCCACGACCCCGGCTACCTGGCGCACCTGAACTGCCCCGTCGCCGTCCCCGCGGTGGCCGCCGAGGCGGTGCTCGCCGCCGTCAACACCTCGGTGGACACCTGGGACCAGTCGCGGATCGGCACCGAGGTCGAACGCCGGGTCGTCTCGTGGGCCACCGACACGATCGGCTTCACCGCCGGTGACGGGGTCTTCACCTCCGGCGGCACGCAGTCGAACCTGCACGCCCTGCTCCTGGCACGCCAGGCGGCGACCCGGGCCGGCCGCGGTCCCGCGCTCGACGACCTCGTCGTGTTCGCCACCGTGTCCAGCCACTTCAGCGTCCGGCGGTCGGCGATGGTCCTCGGGCTCCCCGAACGCGCGGTCGTCGACGTCGCCACCGACGCCGCCGGCCGGATGCGTCCGGACGACCTCGCCCACGCGATCGCCGATGCCCGACGTGCGGGGCTGACGCCGATGGCCGTCGTCGCCACCGCGGGGACGACCGACCGCGGCTGCATCGACCCGCTCGAGCCGATCGCCGACGTGTGCGACCTCGAGGACGTCTGGCTCCACGTGGACGCCGCCTACGGGTGCGGACTGCTCGTGTCCCCGACGCGACGGCACCTGCTCGACGGCATCGAGCGCGCCAGGAGCGTCACGGCGGACTTCCACAAGTCGTTCTTCCAGCCGGTGTCGTCGAGCGCCCTGCTCGTCCGCGACCCGGCCGACCTCCGTCGTGCCTCGTGGCACGCCGACTACCTCAACCCCGAGGACGCCGACGAGCCGAACCAGGTCGACAAGTCGCTCCAGACCACGCGGCGCTTCGACGCGCTGAAGCTCTGGACGACGCTCCGGGCGAGCGGCGGTCCGGCGATCGGGCGGGCCTTCGACCGGGTGCTCGACGTCGCCGAACGCGTGCACGACCACGTCCGGCGGCACCCGGACCTGGTGCTCGTCGCCCCGACCCAGCTCAGCACGGTGCTGTTCCGCTGGCAGCCGGACGGGGTCTCCGACGTCGACGCGGACGCCCTCGTGGGACCGCTGCGCGCGACACTCCTCGCCGAGGGGCGGGTGCTCGTCGCGAAGACGGTCGTCAACGGTCGGCCGACCAGCAAGCTCACGCTGCTGAACCCCGAGACCACCGTCGACCAGGTCGTCGCGTCGCTGGACCACGTGGTCGCGACCGCCGCGCGGCTGCACGGTGAGCGGGTCCACGGCCGCGCCCACGCCGGCGCCCACGGCGCTCCGACGACGGGAGCGGACCGATGACGACCAGCACGAGCACGAGCGCGAGCACCACCGTGCACGACCTGGTCGGCATCGGCATCGGCCCGTTCAACCTCGGCCTCGCCTGCCTGACCGACCCGCTCGACGACCTCGACGCGGTGTTCCTCGACCGGGCCGACGGCTTCGCCTGGCACCACGGCATGATGCTCGACGACGCCACCATCCAGGTGCCGTTTCTCGCCGACCTCGTCACGATGGCCGACCCGACGTCACCGTTCTCGTTCCTCGCCTGGCTCAAGGAGACCGGCCGGCTCTACCCCTTCTTCATCCGCGAGGACTTCCACCCCCTGCGCACCGAGTACGACGCGTACTGCCGCTGGGCCGCCGATCGCCTCGACACCCTCCGGTGGGGGCGCCGGGTCGTCGCGGTCGAGCACGACGCGGGCACCGACCTGTTCACCGTGCACGCCGAGACGCCCACCGGTCCCGAGCGGTACCTCGCCCGGCACGTCGTGCTGGGCATCGGGACCGAGCCCGCCGTCCCCGAGGCGCTCCGCGACCTGGACGGTCCGGTGGTGCACTCCGCCGGCTACCTCCCCGCCCGCGACGACCTCCGCAGCGCGGACTCGATCGCGGTCGTCGGCAGCGGGCAGTCCGCGGCGGAGGTCTACCGTGACCTGCTCGAGGGCATCCGCGACGGCGGCTACCGCCTCGACTGGATCACCCGCTCGCCCCGGTTCTTCCCGATGGAGGACACCAAGCTCACGCTCGAGATGACGAGCCCCGAGTACACCGACCACTTCCACGCCCTGCCGGGCCCGGTCCGCGACCGTCTGGGGCGGGAGCAGCGCGGCCTGTACAAGGGGATCAGCGCCGACCTGGTCGACGAGGTGTACGACACGCTCTACCGGATCAGCGTCCGGGGGCCGGTGCCCACGACGCTCCGCACCGACACGAGCGTCGTCGCCGCCGACTGGTTGCCGGACCGCGACCGGTTCCGCCTGACGCTCCGGCACGGGCAGCTCGGCACCGAGACGGAGCACGAGGTCGCCCGGCTCGTCCTCGCGACCGGGTACCGGCCGCGCACGCCCGACTTCCTCGCGCCCGTCGAGCACCTGGTCGCCCGTGACGACCGGGGACGGTTCGCGGTCGCCCGCGACCTGCACGTCGACACCCTGGGCGGTCGCATCTGGGTGCAGAACGCCGAGGAGCACACGCACGGCCTGACCGCCCCGGACCTCGGCATGGGCGCGTGGCGGAACGCGTCGATCATCCGGTCCGTCACGGGTCGCGCCGTGTACGGCCTGGAGGAACGGATCGCCTTCCAGGAGTTCGGCCTGCCCGGGGGGCGGCCGGTCCCCGTCCCCGTGGCGAGCGACGACGGCGCGGCGAGCGCCGGCCCCGCGGCGAGCGCGGACGACCCTGCGGTGGACGGCCGGGCCGCGACGGCCGGGATGACGGCGTGAGCGCCCCCGTGACGGTCGCCGTGCCGGCGGACGCGACCACGGGCCTCCCGTCCGTCCACCCCGTCGACCCGGACCGCGACGCCGCGCTCGTGCAGCGGTGGCTCGGGCACCCGGCGTCCTCGTGGTGGGCGATGACGGACCACGACGTCGACGCCGTCGGCGTGTACCTGCGGGCCGTGCAGGAGGACCCGGCGCAGGCCGGCTGGTTGCTCCGGTGGGGCGGCGAGCCGATCGCGTACGCCGAGACCTACGACCCGCGCGAGGTGCTGCTCACCGACGTGTGGGACGCCGAGCCCGGCGACGTCGGCATGCACCTGCTCGTCGCCCCCGCCCCCGCCGAGGGGCGCGTGCCCGGTCTGACGACCGCCGTGATGCAGGCCGTGGTGGAACACTGCCGCGACGCCCTCGGCGCACGCCGCGTCGTCGTCGAGCCGGACGTCCGCAACACCGCGGTGCAGCGGAAGAACGCCGAGGCCGGCTTCCGGGCGCTCCGCGAGGTCGACGTCGACGGGAAGCGGGCGCTGCTGTCGGTGCTCGACACCGAGCGGATCGGCGTCCCCGACGACGACGGGCCCGCCGCACACCTGCGGCCCGAGCACCTGGAGCCGGCCCAACGGCGCCTCGTCGCGAAGGCCGTCGCCGAGTTCACGCACGAGCGGCTCGTCGCCCCTCGCACGGACGGGGACGCGTGGGCACTCGACGCGGGGGACTCGACCTACCGGTTCCGCGCCCGGGTGCACGCGCTCGAGCACTGGGTCGTCGACGAGGCGTCCCTGACCCGGAGCCGCCGAGGGTCTCGCGATCCGGTGCCGCTCGACGCGCAGGACCTGGTGCTCGGGCTGCAGCACGAGCTCGGGATCCCCGACGACCTGCTCGGCACCTACCTGGAGGAGATCGCCTCGACCCTGGCGTCCGCCGCCGCGAAGCACCGCCGCGGGGGACCGTCCGCGGCGCAGCTCGCCCGCGGACGGTCCGACGGCGACGTCGTCGCGGGGTTCCAGGACGCCGAGGCCGCGATGACGGAGGGGCACCCGGCGTTCGTCGCCGCGAACGGCCGCATCGGCTTCGGCCTCGACGAGTACCGGTCGTACGCACCGGAGTCGGGCGGTCGGTTCCGGTACCGGTGGCTCGCCGCCCGACGGGAGCACACGCACCTGGCGCTCGCCGCGGACCGTACCGAACAGCAGCACTGGGCAGCCGAGCTCGACGGCGCGACGGTCGACCGGTTCCGGGACACGCTCGAACGCCGGAGGCTCGACCCGGACGCGTACACGTGGTTCCCGGTGCACCCGTGGCAGTGGCAGCACCGGATCGCCGTCACCTTCGCGCCGGACCTCGGGCGGCAGGACCTCGTCGACCTCGGCGAGGGGCCGGACGACCACCAGCCCCAGCAGTCCATCCGCACGGCGTTCAACCGCTCGGCGCCGGAACGGTCGTACGTCAAGACGGCGCTCGCCGTGCAGAACATGGGCTTCCTCCGGGGCATGTCCCCGGCGTACATGCGCACGACGCCGGCGGTGAACGACTGGGTTGCCAGCCTGGTCGTGGCCGACCCGGTGCTCGCCGACGCCGGCTTCGGGGTCCTCCGCGAGCACGCCGCGATCGGGTACACCGGCGACGCCTACCACCGGATCGGGTCGGGTCCGGCGCAGCGGGGCGCGCCGCAGCGGAAGATGCTCGCAGCGCTCTGGCGCGAGAGCCCCGTCCCGCGGCTGGCACCGGGGGAGCGGCCGGTCACGATGGCGGCCCTGCTGCATCGGGACGCCCGCGGCCGGTCGGTCGCCGCCGCGCTCGTGCAGCAGTCCGGGCTCGATGCCGCCACGTGGGTGGGACGGTACCTCGACGCGTACCTCCGCCCGGTCGTGCACTGCCTGACCGAGCACCAGCTGCTGTTCATGCCGCACGGCGAGAACCTCGTGCTCGTCCTCCGCGACGGCGTGGTGTCCCGGGTGTTCATGAAGGACATCGGCGAGGAGGTCGTCGTCGTCGGCGACGTCGCGGTCCCCGACGGGATCGAGCGGATCGTGCACCCCGTGGACGACGACGAGGCAGCGCTCGGCGTGTTCACGGACGTGTTCGACGGGGTGCTGCGACACCTGGCGGCGATCCTCGACGAGGACGGGGTGCTGCCGGATGCGGTGTTCTGGCGGCTCGTGGGGTCGTGCGTGGACGCGGCGTCGGTCGGTCGCGCCCGGCCGCTCGACCTGCGCGTGCCGGACTTCGAGCACTCGTGCCTGAACCGCTTGCAGCTGCGGAACACCCTGCAGATGGTGGACCTGTCCGCCCAGACGGAGTCCCTCATCCGGGCCGGGCGGATGCCGAACCCCGTCGCTCGCTGAGGGTCCGGACACGAACCGGGGTCGCGAGCCGTCCCCTCGACTGCTCGCGGCCCGGTTGTGCCAGGCTGGCCGGGTGACCAGCGCCGTGCAGCTCATCCGGACCGACCGCCTCAGCGGCGTGGCGGAGTACGCGTACGCCGCGACCGCTCCCGCCGGAGCACGACCGGTCTTCCTCGCCGGCGCCTGCCCGCTCGACGAGGACGGCAGGACCGTCGCCGTCGGCGATCCCCGCGGGCAGGCGGCGCAGTGCATGGCGAACCTCGAGACGGCGCTCGCCGCCGCCGGCGCCGGGCTCGCCGACCTCCTGCACACGCGGGTCCTCGTCGCCTCGTCCGACCAGGCGGACCTCGTCGCCGCGTGGCAGGTCGTCCGCGCCGCCATGGGCGACCACGACGTCCCGAGCACGCTGATGGGCGTCACCGTCCTCGGCTACGACGACCAGCTCGTCGAGGTCGAGGGTGTCGCCGCGGTGGTGGACTGACCGCGGTGGCGCTCGGGACGGGAACACGACCGCCGCACCTGCGCTGGCGGTCCCTCGGGCTGGTCGCCGTCGGCGGCGCGATCGGCACCGGCGTCCGGGCCGCGCTCGCCGCCGCGCTGCCTGCGGTCGACGGCATCAGCTGGACGATCCTCGCGATCAACGTCGTCGGCGCGTTCTGCCTGGGACTGCTGCTCGAGTCGCTCGCACAGCGCGGTCCGGACGAGGGGCGTCGCCGCACCGTCCGGCTGTTCGTCGGCACCGGGGTGCTCGGCGGCTTCACGACGTACTCGACGCTCGCCGACGACACCGCCCGGCTGCTCGACGTGGGCCGCTGGGGCGCCGGTGCCGGGTACGCACTGCTCTCGGTCGTGCTCGGTCTCGTCGCCGCGGCGGCGGGAGCGTGGATCGCCGGCGCACGGCGCGCCCGCCGGTCCGGAGCGGGGGAGGTCCGGTGAGTCCGCTCGAACTCCTCCTGGTCTCCGTCGGCGGCGGTGTCGGTGCCGCGCTCCGCCTCTGGCTCGACGGCACCGTCAAGGCACGGGTGAGCCGGTTCCCCCTCGGCACGCTGATCATCAACGTGACCGGGTCGCTCGTCCTCGGCTTCGTCACCGGGCTCGGGGAGACCGGTGCACTCGGTCCCTCGACGGTCGCCGTGCTCGGGACGGGCATGATGGGCGGGTACACGACGTTCTCGACGGCGAGTGTCGAGACCGTCCAGCTGTTCCGGTCCGCCAGGCCCGGACCCGCCGTGCTGAACGGTCTCGGGATGCTCGTCGTCTCGGTCGGCGCAGCCGCGCTCGGCCTGTACACCGGAAGGAACACATGACCTCGGAACGCCCCGGCGAACTCGTCCTCGTCCGCCACGGAGAGACGGAGTGGTCGAAGAGCGGTCAGCACACCGGCCGCACCGACATCCCGCTCACCGAGCACGGTATCGAGCAGGCGGAGCGCGCCGGCCGGTACCTCGCCGACCGGACGTTCGCGCTCGCGCTGTCCAGCCCGCTCCAGCGTGCGCGGGCCACGGCGGAGCTCGTCGGCGTCGACCCGGAGCTCGACGAGGACCTGTACGAGTGGGACTACGGCGCGTACGAGGGCCTGACCACCCCGCAGATCAAGGTCAAGCGGCACGGGCCGTGGGACCTCTGGACCGACGGCGTGCCCGCGGGGGACACCCCGGGCGAGAACGCGGCGGAGGTCCGCGTCCGCGTCGAGCGCGTGCTGAACCGCGTGCGGCCGGTCCTCGCCGAGGGTGACGACGCGATCGTGGTCGCCCACGGGCACGTGCTCCGCGCGCTCGGCGCCGCCTGGATCCGGCTCGCGCCGCAGGACGGAGCCGTGCTGAAGCTCGGGACCGCGACCGTCAGCTCGCTCGGCTACGAGCACGGGCGCCCCGTCATCGACTCCTGGAACGTCACGCCCGGCGCCTGACCCCTCCGCAACACGCAACGTGGGCGACCCCCCGCAGCGACATCTCGCTGCGAGGAACCGCCCACGTTGCGTGTTGCGGGCCCAGCGCCGCGCCTGCGGGTCAGACGGTCCGGATCGCGCTCGTCGCGCCCAGCGCGCGACCCCGTCGACGCTCGATGGCCCGCCCGACCACGAGCAGCCCGACGCTCACCACGGCCCCGAGCGTCGTCTGCGCGATCCGGTCGAGCGCGAGGAGCTCCGGCGCCTCCGGGAGGCTCAGCCACGACACGGCGAGCGCGAGCGGCGTGAGGAACAGCAGCGTCACGGCGTAGTGCCGCGCGACGAAGATCTCCGCGAAGAACTGCCCGATCACCGCGATGACGACGATCCACCACGCCGAGGGTTCGAGCAGCAGGATCCCCACCGCGACGACCGTGCCGCCGATGGTGCCGACGAAGCGCTGCACCGCGCGGACGACGGTGTGGCGCTGCCGGATCGCGGGCAGCGTCGACACGACCGCGATGACGGCCCAGTACGGGTGCCCGAGCCCGGGGACCGTCTCGGCGACCGCACCGGCGACGAGCGCGCCGACGACGTTGAGCCCGACGGTCTCCCACACGGCGGGCGTGCGGAGGACGGCGAGCGACCGGTGCTTGCGCTGGGCGATCGGACGGAAGACGTGGGGGGCCCGCGGGTGCAGCACGAGCCGGATCAGCCCGCCGGACATCGCGACGAGCCAGGCCCAGGCGAGCGAGGCGACGATGATCGTCGCGACGAGCGGCAGGTCGGCGGGACGGACGGGCACGAGCGCCGACACGCAGAACGCGAACACGGGGAAGATCGGCTGCGCGGGGATGGTCTGCAGTGCGCTGAGCGTGCAGACCGCGACGACGAGGACCACCACGAGCCCGGCGCCCTGCAGCCACAGCGGCGCACCGGACAGCGACACCGCGAGCCCCGCCGCCATGCACGCGCCCTGGAGCGCGGCCGCGATCCCCGTGGTCACCATCCGCTGCCGGTACGGCTCGGTCGCGCCGAAGATGGCGGTGAACCCGGCGAACATCGCGAACGCCGCGTACCCGGGCATCCCGAGTGCGACGAGCAGCGCGAGCGGGACGCCGCCGGCGATCGCGGCGCGGGCTGCGCCCTCGAGGTTGGTGGTCCGGGTCGAGTGCGCAGGTGTCGTCATGTCGCTCCCATCCTCCCACCGCGACGGGTGTCGTCGACGCGGGCCCGGCGCACCGGGCGAGGGCACGGCCGGACGGGAGGCGCGTGGCGGTCGTGCGCCGCGCCTCCCGTCCGGCTCCCGGGGACGTCCGACCGCCCGACCCGCGTTGGTATACCAACCTGCTAGACTCGCCGGACCACGCCGCACCCGCGGCGTACCGACGTCAACGAGGAAGGGCCGGGCCGATGGGAAAGACGCTCGCCGAGAAGGTGTGGGACGACCACGTCGTGGTCAAGGGCGAGGACGGGAACCCGGACCTCCTCTACATCGACCTCCACCTCGTGCACGAGGTCACGAGCCCGCAGGCGTTCGACGGCCTGCGCCAGGCCGGCCGTCCCGTGCGCCGCCTCGACCTGACGATCGCGACCGAGGACCACAACACCCCGACGCTCGCGATCGACCGGCCGATCGCCGACCCGACGAGCCGCACCCAGATCGAGACCCTGCGCCGCAACTGCGCGGAGTTCGGTGTCCGCCTGCACTCGCTGGGCGACAAGGAGCAGGGGATCGTGCACGTGGTCGGGCCGCAGCTCGGCCTGACGATGCCCGGCATCACGGTGGTGTGCGGCGACTCGCACACCTCCACCCACGGCGCGTTCGGCGCGATGGCGTTCGGCATCGGCACGTCCGAGGTCGAGCACGTCCTCGCCACGCAGACCCTGCCGCTGAAGCCCTTCAAGACGATGGCGATCACGGTCGAGGGCACGCTCCGACCGGGCGTCACGGCGAAGGACATCATCCTCGCCGTGATCGCGGAGATCGGCACCGGCGGCGGCCAGGGCTACGTGCTCGAGTACCGCGGGTCGGCCATCCGTGCGCTCTCGATGGAGGGCCGCATGACGATCTGCAACATGTCGATCGAGGCCGGGGCGCGCGCCGGCATGGTCGCGCCCGACCAGACGACGTACGACTACGTCCAGGGCCGCGACCACGCCCCGACGGGGCAGGACTGGGACGACGCCGTCGCGTACTGGGACACCCTCGCCACCGACGACGACGCCGTCTTCGACGCCGAGGTGTTCATCGACGCCGACGCGCTCGAGCCGTTCGTCACCTGGGGCACGAACCCGGGCCAGGGCGTGTCCCTGTCCGAGAGCGTCCCGGATCCCGCGCGCTACGACGACCCGAACGATCGGGCAGCGGCGCAGCGGGCGCTCGAGTACATGGACCTGCAGGCGGGCACGCCGATGAAGGACATCGCGGTCGACGCGGTGTTCATGGGCTCGTGCACGAACTCGCGCATCGAGGACCTCCGCGCCTTCGCATCGGTCATCCGAGGCCGCGAGAAGGCACCGGGCGTGCGCGTGATGGTCGTGCCGGGGTCCGCCCGGGTGCGGCTCGAGGCCGAGGCCGAGGGGCTCGACAAGGTCTTCACCGACTTCGGGGCGGAGTGGCGCTTCGCGGGCTGCTCGATGTGCCTCGGCATGAACCCCGACCAGCTCGCGCCGGGGGAGCGTTGCGCGAGCACGTCGAACCGCAACTTCGAGGGCCGGCAGGGCAAGGGCGGGCGGACGCACCTCGTGTCCCCGCTCGTCGCCGCCGCCACCGCCGTCCGGGGCACGCTCTCGAGCCCGTGGGACCTGGAACACGCCGAGTCGAACACCGTCCTCGAAGGAGCCGTCTGATGGACAAGACCACCACCGTCACCGGGATCGCCGCGCCCCTGCAGCGCTCGAACGTCGACACCGACCAGATCATCCCGGCGGTCTACCTCAAGCGCGTGACGAAGACCGGCTTCGAGGACGCGCTGTTCGCCGGCTGGCGCCAGGACCCGGAGTTCGTGCTCAACCAGGAGCGCTACCAGGGTGCCCGCGTGCTCGTCGCCGGACCGGACTTCGGCACCGGGTCGAGCCGCGAGCACGCGGTCTGGGCGCTCCGTGACTTCGGCTTCCAGGTCGTGGTCTCACCCCGTTTCGCGGACATCTTCAAGGGGAACGCGGGCAAGCAGGGCCTGGTCACGGCGATCGTGACCGAACCGGAAGTCGAGCGGCTGTGGGCCGAGATCGCGGCGAACCCGGGCATCGAGGCGACCGTCGACCTGGTCACGCAGCGCGTGTCGCTCGGCGCGGTGGACGTGCCCTTCGAGATCGACGCCTACACTCGTTGGCGGTTGATGGAAGGGCTCGACGACATCGGGCTCACCCTCCGTGACGAGACCTCGATCACGGAGTTCGAATCCCGCCGCTCCCGATGGCGGCCGAAGACATTGCCGGTGAAGTAGTGAACTCCCTCGTACAGGACGCAGCAGCAGCAGGGGCCCGCGTGGGCCTGAAGTCGGACGAGATCGTCATCCGGGGCGGCAAGCCGCTCGTGGGACGCATCGAGGTCCGCGGCGCGAAGAACCTCGCGACCAAGGCGATGGTCGCGTCGCTGCTCGGTGACACCCCGTCGATCCTCAAGGACGTGCCGGACATCTCCGACGTCAAGGTCGTCCGCGGCCTGCTCGAGGTGCACGGTGTGCGCATCACCGACCCTGCACGAGGCGAGCTCATCCTCGACCCGTCGAACGTCGAGTCGGCACACTTCGCCGAGATCGACGCCCACGCCGGTTCGAGCCGCATCCCGATCCTGTTCTGCGGCCCGCTGCTGCACAAGCTCGGCGAGGCGTTCATCCCCGACCTCGGCGGTTGCCGCATCGGCGACCGCCCGATCGACTTCCACCTCGACGCGCTCCGCGCGATGGGCGCGGTCGTCGACAAGCAGGTCAACGGCATCCACCTGACGGCTCCCAACGGCCTCAAGGGCGCGAAGATCGAGCTGCCGTACCCGAGCGTCGGCGCGACCGAGCAGGTCCTGCTGTCGTCGGTCCTCGCCGAGGGCGTCACCGAGCTCCGCAACGCCGCGATCGAGCCCGAGATCATGGACCTCATCGCGATCCTGCAGAAGATGGGCGCGATCGTCACGGTCGAGCCGAGCCGCACGATCTTCATCGAGGGCGTCGAGTCGCTCCGCGGGTACACCCACCGCGCGATCAACGACCGCAACGAGGCAGCCAGCTGGGCCTCCGCCGCGCTCGCCACGAACGGCGACATCTTCGTCGAGGGTGCCGACCAGCAGGACCTCATGACGTTCCTCAACGTCTTCCGCAAGGTCGGCGGCGGGTTCGACATCCAGGAGGACGGCATCCGCTTCTACCGCGAGCGCGAGGTCCTGCGCCCGGTCGTCGTCGAGACGGACGTCCACCCCGGCTTCATGACGGACTGGCAGCAGCCGCTCGTCGTCGCGCTGACCCAGGCCGAGGGCACGAGCGTCGTGCACGAGACCGTGTACGAGAACCGCTTCGGCTTCACCGACGCGCTGAACGAGATGGGTGCCGACATCGTCGTGCACAAGGAGGGCCTGCCCGGGCACGACCGCCGGGTCGCCCGTCGCCCCTTCGAGCAGGCCGCCGTCATCACCGGCCCGACGACGCTGCACGCCGCGAACGTGCGCGTCCCCGACCTCCGCGGTGGCTTCAGCCACCTCATCGCGGCCCTGACCGCCGAGGGCGAGTCGCACATCACGAACGTCGGCATCATCAGCCGCGGGTACGAGCACTTCATCCCGAAGCTGCGGAAGCTCGGCGCCGACTTCGACTTCGCGGGCTAGCCCGGTGGCGGCTGACGCGACCGGTCGCGGTCCGGCAGACGGAGCAGGGGACGGCCTGGAGGCACGGCGCACGTCCGCGACGGACGTCACCACGGGCCTCCCGGTCCCGGGGCGCCGGTGGCGCCGCGGTGAGCTGAACACGGCGTTCCGCATCACCGCGTCCGTCGTCATCCCGATCTTCCGGTTCTCGGCGCGGTACCACTGGCACGGGCCGAAGCGACTGCCCGAGGACGGCGCGTTCGTCCTCGCCCCGAACCACTTCACGAACATCGACCCGCTCGTGGTGGGCACGGCCGTGTGGCTGTCCCGCCGCGCGCCGCGGTTCCTCGCGAAGGCGTCGATCTTCCGGGTGCCGGTGGTCGGCAAGCTCATGTCCGGCATGGGGCAGATCCCCGTCGAGCGGTCCGGCCGCACGCGCCTGAACGACCCGCTCGGCGGCGGGAGGTCCGTCATCGAGCAGGGCGGGGCGATCATCGTCTACCCCGAGGGCACCCTCACCCGCGACCCCCACCTGTGGCCGATGCGCGGCAAGACCGGCGCGGTGCGGATCGCGCTCGAGAACGACGTGCCGATCATCCCGATGGCCCACTGGGGCACGCAGCGGATCATGCCGCGGTACGCCAAGAAGCTGCGGCTCTTCCCGCCGTCGCGCGTCGACGTGGTCGTCGGCGACCCGGTCGACCTGTCGGCGTACCGCGGTCGTCCGTTCGACCAGAAGACGCTCGTCGAGGCCACCGAGATCGTCATGCAGCGCATCACCGAGCTGCTCGAGGAGCTCCGCGGCGAGCAGGCCCCCGCGAAGCGCTGGGACCCGGCGGCGAACAACCAGAAGGAGACCGGCAAGTTTGAGTGACCACCGCCCGGGCCTCCGCCCGCACGAGGACCACCCGGACCCCGCCGTCGCCGCGCGCGGTGCGGTCGACACCGCCGCCATCCGCGTGGTGATGCAGTCCACCGACAAGCCGCGGGTCGCCGTGATCGGTGCCGGCAGCTGGGGGACCACCTTCGCCAAGGTGCTCGCCGAGGGCGGGGCGACGACGGTGCTCTGGGCCCGGCGTCCCGAGGTCGCCCGCGAGATCACCGAGACGAAGCGCAACTCCGGGTACCTGCCCGGCATCAACCTCCCGCGCACCCTCACCGCGTCGACCTCCCTCGAGCAGGTCCTCGCCGACGCGCAGCAGGTCTACGTGTCCGTGCCGTCGCAGTCGCTGCGGTCGAACCTCGACGCGATCGCGCCGCTGCTCGGCGACGACGTCCCCGTCGTCAGCCTGATGAAGGGCGTCGAGAAGGCCACGGGCCTCCGGATGAGCGAGGTGCTCCACGAGGGGCTCGGGATCGACCGCGACCGCATCGCCGTCGCGAGCGGCCCGAACCTGGCGCTCGAGATCGCGCGGCGGCAGCCGACCGCGGCCGTGGTCTCGTCCACGTCGATCGACACCGCCACCGCGGTGGCGGCGGTCGCCACGAACCCGTACTTCCGCTCGTTCACCAACACGGACGTCATCGGCACCGAGTTCGGCGGGGTGCTCAAGAACCTCATCGCCGTCGCGATCGGCATCGTCGACGGCGTCGGCTACGGCGAGAACACGAAGGCCTCGATCATCACCCGGGGCCTCGCCGAGATGACCGACTTCGCCGTGTCGCTCGGTGCGCAGCCCTCGACGTTGTCCGGGCTCGCGGGCCTCGGTGACCTCATCGCCACGTGCCAGTCGCCGCTGTCGCGGAACAACACGGCCGGCCGCCTGCTCGGCCAGGGGTACCGGTTCGACGAGGTCGTGCGGCAGATGGACCAGACCGCCGAGGGCCTGGCATCGGTCGCCCCGATCCTCGAGCTCGCGGCGGCGAACGGCGTCGACATGCCCATCGTCGGCCAGGTGGCCGAGGTCCTCGCCGGTAGGCTCGATCCGCGCAACATCGCGCCGCACCTCACCGAGACCGACGAGCCCCAGGGCGAGTGACCGGTCCGGGCCCGACCAGCAAGGGGACCCCCATGCCCACGATCGCCCCCGCGCCCACGACCGTCGCCGTGCTCTTCGGCGGCCGGTCCAGCGAGCACGAGATCAGCTGCGTCACCGCCGGCGGCATCATGGACGTCGTCGACCGCTCGGCGTACACGGTCGTTCCGGTCGGCATCACGAAGGACGGCGCGTTCACGCTGCAGTCCGACGACCCGGCCCAGTGGGCGCTCCGTGACGGCGCGCTGCCGACCGTGCCGGACAACGGCACGCGCGTGGCGTTCCCGACGTCGCCGGCGACGAACGAGCTCGTCGTCTCCCACCCGGACGGCACGGTCTCCACGATCGCGGTGGACGTGGTGTTCCCGATCCTGCACGGCCCGTTCGGCGAGGACGGCACGGTCCAGGGGTTCCTCGAGGTCGCCGGGCTGCCGTACGTCGGCGACGGCGTGCTCGCGAGCGCCCTGGCGATGGACAAGCACACGGCGAAGGCCGTGCTCGAGCACGCCGGGCTCCGGGTGGCCCCGTGGACGACGGTCCTGCGGCGCGAGTGGACGGCCGACCCGGACGGGGTCGCCGGCGCGGTCGCGACGCACGGCTGGCCGCTGTTCGTGAAGCCCGCCCGTGCCGGTTCCAGCATGGGCGTCTCGCGCGTCGACGAGCCCGCGCAGCTCGCGGCGGCGATGGACCTGGCGTTCGAGCACGACGCCAAGGTGATCGTCGAACCGCGGGTCGTCGGGCGCGAGGTCGAGGTCGCCGTGCTCGAGGGCCGCGACGGTGTGCCGCGCACGAGCCTGCCGGGCGAGATCGTCGTCGCCGAGGACGGCTTCTACGACTTCGCCTCGAAGTACCTCGGTGGGGACGAGGCGCTGCTGTGCCCCGCGCCGCTGACCGACGACGAGACCGCGGCGATCCGGGCCATCGGCGCCCGCGCGTTCGACGCCATCGGCGGCGCCGGACTCGCACGCGTCGACTGCTTCCTCACCGAGGACGGGTTCGTCGTCAACGAGGTCAACACCATGCCGGGCTTCACGCCCCTGTCGATGTACCCGCGCTGCTGGGCGGCGTCCGGGGTGTCCTACGGCGAGCTCGTCACGGAGCTCATCGAGCTGGGACGCACCGCCGTCCGCTGACGTCGCGGGCGCGGCAGCCCTGCACGCGGCACCTCTGCACGCGGCGGCCCTGCACGTCTCAGCCCTGCACGTCCGAGGGGTCCAGGCAGGCGTGTCCGTCCTTCGGCAGCAGCGACACGACGTCCGACAGGTCCTGGACGACCTGGTCCGTCGTCCTCGTGGCGTCGACGACGACCTGCACCGCGGGGGACCGGCCGAAGGTCGTGTAGACGACCTGCGCCCCGCGGTCGTCGCGGATCCAGTCGACCCCGCCCTTGCTGAAGCACGGCAGGTCGGACACCGTCGGCACCGCGACCCCGCAGCGGTACAGCGCCGCGGTCGGGTCGCCCCACGCTGCGGTCGACTGCGCGTCGGTGTTCCGCAGCGCCTGGTCGTTCCCGACGACCGCCGGCAGCCGGACCTGGACGGCGGCGCACTGGGCGGCATCGGCCGACGGAGCCGGGGCCATCGACACGGCGTTCGAGCAGCCCGTCAGCCCGGCGGCGAGGGCGACGAGGACGCCCGCGATCGCGGTCCAGCGGAGGGGGCGGCGCACGGTGTCCATCGACGTCCAGGCTACCGTTGCCCCGTGGACGCGACGTACGAGGCCTGGACCGGACCGACCGCGGGGGACACGGTCGGCACGGCCGGCGAGCTGGCGGTCCTCGACCGGATCGTCCGGCGCCTGCCCGCCGGCGCACCACTGCTCGGCCCCGGTGACGACTGCGCGGTCGTCGCCGCTCCGGACGGCCGCTTCGTCGTGACGACGGACATGATGGTGCACGGGCCGGACTTCCGTTGGGCGTGGTCGTCGCCCGCCGACGTCGGGTGGAAGGCGGCCGCGACGAACCTGTCCGACGTCGCCGCGATGGGGGCGGTGCCGACCGGGCTCGTGATCGCCCTCGCCGCACCGCAGGACACCCCCGTCGCGGTGCTCGAGTCCTTCGCCGACGGCGTGCGCGAGGCGGTGACGGCCCTGTCGCCCGGCTGCGGCGTCGTGGGTGGCGACCTGTCGACCTCCGCCACGTTCACGGTCTCGGTGACCGCGTTCGGCGACCTCGGCGGGCGGCCGCCCGTGCTCCGGTCGGGGGCCCGCGTCGGCGACGTGCTCGCGGTGTCCGGCGAGCTGGGCCGGGCGGCGCGTGGACTCGCACGCCTGTTCCGGGAGGGCGTCGACCCGCAGGGCGAGCCCTCGCGGGCGACGACGGTCGCGAGCGGAGCCGACACCGACCCGGACGTCGCCCGGCAGCGCCGTCCGGTGCCGCCGATCGCCGACGGTCCGGCCGCGGCCGCGGCGGGGGCGACCGCGATGCTCGACCTCTCCGACGGCCTGGCGATCGACGCCGGGCGCCTCGCCCGAGCCAGCCGGGTGACGCTCGAACTCGATGCAGACGGACCGCTCGACGAGTCGGCTGTGCACGGGGGCGAGGACCACGGCCTGCTCGCGACCTTCCCGCCGGGCGTCGCGCTGCCCGGGGGCTTCCGCCGGGTCGGGGTCGTCGTCGACCACGGGGCCGCGGACCTGGTGCGAGGTGGTGCGCCGGTCCCGACGACCGGGTGGGACCCGTACGCCGACTGGGACGGCGCCGCGGGCTGACCGCCGAGCCCCGCCTCAGGACGGCGTGACGGCCTCCCAGGCCACGGTCTCGCCGTAGCTGCGCTTGCTGAACGGGGCGAGCCCCGTCGGCCACGTCGGCTCCGGCGACCGCTTGCTGCGCTCGACGACGACGACGGCCCCCGCCGTCAGCCGTGGCACGAGTGCCTCGAGCACGTCGGCGATCTCCTCCTCGGCGACGTCGTAGGGCGGGTCGACGAAGACGAGGTCGAAGGTCCGCACGGTGCTGCGCAGGTACCCGAGCGCGGGCTGCGGTTGCACGTCGATCCGGACCCGCGGGACCCGCTGCTGCACCGCCTTCGCGTTCGCACGACAGGCCTGGACGGCCGGTGCGGCGCGGTCGACGAGCACGACCTCGACCGCACCGCGCGACGCCGCCTCGAGCCCGAGCGCGCCCGTCCCCGCGTACAGGTCGGCGACCGCCGCGTCGTCGACGAGCCCCCGCGCCTCGAGCGACGAGAACAGGGCCTCCCGGACGCGGTCGCTCGTCGGCCGGGTGCCGGACCTCGGCACGCGGAGCGCGGTGGATCCGGCGGCGCCGGCGATGATGCGGGTCATGCAGCCACCGTAGCGGCGTGCGTGCCGTCCACAGGGCGGTCGGGAGGCACCCGGTGCGTCGGTCGCGCCCGGTACCGTGGTCGCGTGGTCACCTCCGACACCTCCGACGCCGCGGCCCCGACGGAGTCCGCCGACCCCGCGGGACCCGCTGACGCCGTCGGGCCCCCGGACCTCGGGCCGGCGCCCCTCGACGCGCGGTTGGGCGGCGTGCTCGGCGGCCGGACGGCCAGGGCGATCGAGAAGGCGTTCGGGTACCGCACGGTCGGCGAGTTCCTCGAGCACGCGCCGCGCCGGTACGCGGAGCGCGGGGCACTGACTGCCCTCGACTCGCTCGCGATCGGGGAGTCCGTGACGATCGTCGCCGAGGTCATCGACGTCCGCGAGCGCACGATGCGCGCCCGCCGCGGCTCCATCCTCGAGGCGAAGATCGGCGACGGGAAGGGCCTGCTCACCCTGACGTTCTTCAACCAGGGCTGGCGCACGAAGGACCTCGTGCCCGGCGCCCGCGGCATCTTCGCCGGCAAGGTGGGCGACTACCGCGGCGCCCGCCAGCTCGCCCACCCCGACTACGAGCTGTTCGACGCCGACGACCCGCGCGCCACCGCCGACCCCGAGGACGAGGAGGCGATCCGCTGGTCCCGCCAGCCGATCCCGATCTACCCGGCGACGGCCTCGCTCACCTCGTGGCAGATCGCGAAGGCGATGGCGGTCCTCCTCGACACCCTGCCCGACCTGCCGGACCCCGTCCCGGCACCCGCGCGCACGCGCCTCGGCCTGGTGCCGTTCCGTCGCGCCCTCGAGCTCCTGCACCGGCCGGAGAAGGTCGCCGACTTCAAGCGGGCGCAGGACGCCCTGCGCTACCGGGAGGCGTTCGTGCTGCAGACGGCGCTCGTGCAGCGGCGGATCGCGGCCCGTGCGACCGCGGCGACCCCGCGGACGGCGTCGACCGGCGGCATCCTCCAGCGCTTCGACGCCTCGCTGCCGTTCACCCTGACCGACGACCAGCAGGCGGTGGGCTCCGAGATCGCGCACGACCTGGCGGGCGAGTGGCCCATGCACCGGCTCGTGCAGGGCGAGGTCGGCTCGGGCAAGACCCTCGTGGCGATCCGCGCGATGCTCACCGTGGCGGAGTCCGGCGGCCAGTCGGCCCTGATCGCGCCGACCGAGGTCCTGGCGGCGCAGCACCTCCGCTCGATCGTGAAGTTCCTCGGCCCGGACCTCGCCGCGGAGCTCAGGCCGGTCATCCTCACCGGCTCGCAGTCGACCGACGAGCGGCGCCGTGCCCTGCTCGCGGCCGCCTCCGGCAGCTCCCGGCTCGTCGTCGGGACGCACGCGCTCCTGGGCGACCGGGTCGACTTCGCCGAGCTCGGACTCGTGGTCGTCGACGAGCAGCACCGCTTCGGCGTGGAGCAGCGGGAGGCCCTGCGGACGAAGGGCGCGACGCCGCCGCACGTGCTCGTCCTGACGGCGACGCCGATCCCGCGCACCGTGGCGATGACGGTGTTCGGCGACCTCGACGTCTCGACCATCACCGGGCTGCCGTCCGGACGCGCGGGCATCGAGACCTTCGCGGTCGGCCTCGCCGAGCACCCCGGGTGGGAGGGGCGGATCTGGACGCGGATGGCCGAGGAGCTCGCCGCCGGGCGCCAGGCCTTCGTGGTCTGCCCGGCCATCGACGACGCGCACGCGGAGGACGACGGCGGCCCCGAGCCCGCCGAGGACGACACCCCGAAGCGCGCCCCGGCGACGGTGCTCGCGACGGCCGAGCGGATGCGGACGATGCCGGTCCTGCAGGGCCGGCGGATCGAGGTGCTGCACGGGCGCATGACCGCGGACGAGAAGGACCGCGTGATGACGTCCTTCGCGGCCGGTGACGTCGACGTGCTCGTGGCGACTACGGTGATCGAGGTCGGTGTCGACGTGCCGAACGCGTCGATGATGGCGGTCCTCGACGCCGACCGCTTCGGCGTCTCGCAGCTCCACCAGCTCCGCGGGCGCATCGGCCGCGGGCAGTACGCCGGCGTCTGCCTGCTCGTCACCACGGCCGAGGCCGAGACGACCGCACGCGAGCGCGTCGACGCGGTCGCGGCGTCCGACGACGGCTTCGAGCTCGCCCGGGTCGACCTCGAGCTCCGGCGCGAGGGCGACGTGCTCGGCGAGCGGCAGTCCGGCGGTCGGTCGTCCCTGAACCTGCTGCGCGTCGTCGAGCACGCCGACCTCATCGTCGACGCCCGGGGCGAGGCCGAGCGGGTCCTCGAGCCGGACCCGGAGCTCCGGGGGCACCCCGCGCTGCGCGAGGCCCTGGCCCGGCGCCTGGACGAGTCCGACGCCGCGTTCCTCGGCAAGAACTGACACCGGGGCGCCGGTATCGTCGCCGGCATGGCACAGATCGCGGTCGTCCCCGGTTCCTTCGACCCCGTGACCCTCGGGCACCTCGACGTGATCGGTCGCGCCGCACGGCTGTTCGACGAGGTGCACGTGCTCGTGGTGCACAACCCGGAGAAGCCGCCGGCGATGTTCGCCGCCGCCGACCGCGTGCGGCTCATCGAGCGGTCGCTCGCCGAGGTCGGCGTGCCGGACACCGTGCGCGTCGGGGAGTGGACCTCCGGGCTCCTCGTCGACTACTGCCGACAGGTCGGTGCCGGCGTGCTCGTGAAGGGCGTGCGGTCCGGCGAGGACGTGGCGTACGAGACGCCGATGGCGATCATGAACCGGCACCTGGCCGACGTCGAGACGGTGTTCCTCCTCCCGGAGGCCTCGCGGGCGCACGTGTCGAGCTCGCTCATCCGCCAGGTCGCCACGCTCGGGGGCGACGTGACCCCGTACGTGCCCGTCGTCGTCGCGGACGCGCTCGCGGAGCACCTCGCACGCTGACACGCCGCGACCCGGGCGTCCTCGACGTCCGCCGCAGATCGCGGTAGACTCGTCGATCGTGTCTTCCCCCGTGAACAGCCCCTACGCCCTGCGCGTGCGCGACCTCGCGCACCGTCCGGGCGAGATGCGCGAGCACTCGCTCGACGTCGCGGTGCCGGACGCGATGGGAGCCGGCCTGATCGCCGTGCGCGAGGGCGCCACGATGCAGCTCGACGTCAAGCTCGAGGGCCTCCACGAGGGCGTCCTGGTGTCCGGTCACGCGTCGGCCGAGGCGACCGGCGAGTGCTCGCGGTGCCTCATCGACATCAGCGAACCGGTCGAGGTCGATTTCGCCGAGCTCTTCGCGTACGATGTCTCGGAGGATTTCGACTTCTTCGTTCGCGATGACCACGTGGACTGCGAACCGGTCGTTCGAGATGCGGTGGTGCTGTCGCTGCCGTTCCAGCCGGTCTGCCGACCGGACTGCCCCGGCCTCGACCCCGTCACGGGTGAGCGGCTGGCCGACCTCGACGAGCACCCGGTGCACGAGGTCCTGGACCCCCGTTGGGCCGCACTGAGCGGATTCCAGGGTGCCGGCGACGACACCGACGGCAGCACCCCAACCCAGAGCCCCGAGGGCGACGGCCGCACGGCCTGACGCTCCTCGCCCCTGACCACCGACCAACCGAAAGAGAACCACCATGGCCGTTCCCAAGCGCAAGCAGTCCCGTGCCAACACGCACGCCCGTCGTTCGCAGTGGAAGGCCGCGCCGGTCCAGCTCGTGAAGACGATCGAGAACGGCAAGGTCACCTACAGCCTCCCGCACCGCGCGAAGGTCGTCGAGGACTCGGCCGGCACCGCCCTGTACATGGAGTACAAGGGCCGCAAGGTCGCCGACGTCTGATCGGACACCGCACATGACAGCGACGTCCGGCGCCGCGGGGTCCCGCCCCGTGGGGTCGGACGTCGTTCGTCTGCAGGGCATCCTGGGGGTCGACCTCGACCTCCAGCTGCTCCAGCTCGCCCTGACCCACCGCTCGTACGCTTACGAGCACGGTGGCATCGGGCACAACGAACGCCTCGAGTTCCTCGGGGACTCCATCCTCGGCCAGGCCGTGACCGTGAAGCTCTTCCGGTCCTTCCCCGACCTCGACGAGGGCGAGCTCGCCAAGCGGCGCGCGAGCCTCGTCTCGACGGTCGCCCTCGCCGAGATCGCCCGCATGATCGGGCTCGGCGCCTACCTGCGCCTCGGCAAGGGCGAGGAGCAGACGGGCGGCCGTGACAAGGCGTCCATCCTCGCCGACACGGTCGAGGCCGTCATCGGCGCGACGTTCCTGTCCGCCGGCCCCGACGACGCCACCGCGCTCGTGCTGCGCCTGGTCGAGCCGCTCCTGGTCGACCCCGCCCGCTTCGGTGCGGCGATGGACCCGAAGACGAGCCTGCAGGAGCTCGCCGCGAGCCTGACCCTCGGCAACCCCGCCTACCGCGTGACGGAGGAGGGCCCGGACCACGACAAGACGTTCCACGCCACCGTCGTGCTGCAGGGCGAGGACGTCGCGACCGGCTCCGGCTCGAGCAAGAAGACCGCCGAGATGGCCGCCGCGCTCGAGGCGTGGACGCGCCTGTCCGGCCGGGCGGCCTGACCGCGTGCCCGAACTCCCCGAGGTCGAGGTGGTCCGCGCCGGCCTCGAACCCGCCGTCAGCGGTGCGCGCGTGCTGCACGTGGACGTCGTCGACGACCGTGCGCTCACCCGGCACGACGGCCCCGCAGAGGACTTCGCCGAGCGGCTGACCGGCCGGACCGTCGCCGCGGCCGTGCGCCGCGGCAAGTTCATGTGGTTCCCGCTGGTGCCCGAACACGACGGCGACCGTCCCGAGGCGCTCGTCACGCACCTGGGGATGTCCGGCCAGGTCCTGCTCGGACGCGGTCGCCCGGCTGCGAAGCACCGCCGCATCCTGATCGACGTGCAGCCGACCGGTACCGACCGCGACGGTCGTCCGGAGGAACCGGTCGAACTCGAGTTCGTCGACCAGCGCACCTTCGGGTCGATGGCGATCGACGCGATGGTCCCGACGATCGACGGTGCCCCGGCCGGTACGGCCGGTGCGGTCGACGAACGGGAGCCGGACGCGGTGTGGCGGCGGCGCATCCCGACGCAGGTCTCGCACATCGCCCGCGATCCGCTCGACCCCGCGTTCGACGACGACCGGTTCGTCGCGACGGCACGGAAGCGGTCGAGCGGCATCAAGCGCGTCCTGCTCGACCAGGGCGTCGTGAGCGGCATCGGCAACATCTACGCCGACGAGTCGCTGTGGGCGGCGCGACTGCACTTCGACCGGCCCGCGGAGCGCCTGCCCCGCGCCGACCTGCACCGGCTGCTCGCCGAGGTCCGCAGCGTCCTCGGCCGGGCGCTCGAGGACGGCGGCACGAGCTTCGACGCGCAGTACGTCAACGTCAACGGGCAGTCCGGGTACTTCTCGCAGCGCCTGGCGGTGTACGGGCAGCAGGGGAAGCCGTGCCCGCGGTGCGGCACGACCATCGTCCGCGAGGCCTTCATGAACCGGTCGAGCCACCGCTGCCCCGTGTGCCAGCCCGCTCCGCGCCTGCGCAGGCGTTAGCCTGCCCGGAAGCGAGAGACTCCGGAGACCCGCATGCACTTGAAGAGCCTGACCATCAAGGGGTTCAAGTCCTTCGCGCAGCCGACGACGTTCGCGTTCGAGCCGGGTGTCACCTGCATCGTCGGGCCGAACGGGTCGGGCAAGTCCAACGTCGTGGACGCCCTCGCCTGGGTGATGGGGGAGCAGGGCGCCAAGACCCTCCGTGGCGGCAAGATGGAGGACGTCATCTTCGCCGGGACCTCGACGCGCGGCCCGCTCGGCCGCGCGCAGGTGCTCCTGACGATCGACAACAGTGACGGGCTCCTGCCGATCGAGTACGCCGAGGTGACGATCTCCCGCACGCTGTTCCGGAACGGCGGGAGCGAGTACGCCATCAACGGCGAGAACTGCCGTCTGCTCGACGTGCAGGAGCTCCTGAGCGACACCGGGCTCGGGCGCGAGATGCACGTCATCGTCGGGCAGGGTCAGCTCGACAAGGTGCTGCACGCCACCCCGGAGGACCGCCGCGGCTTCATCGAGGAGGCCGCCGGGATCCTCAAGCACCGCCGGCGCAAGGAGAAGACGCTCCGCAAGCTCGACGCGATGCAGACGAACCTGACCCGGTTGTCCGACCTCGCGGGCGAGATCCGGCGCCAGCTGAAGCCGCTCGGCCGACAGGCCGAGGTCGCGCGCAAGGCGCAGTCCGTCGCCGCGGTCGCGCGTGACGCGAAGGCGCGCATCCTCGCCGACGACGTGGTCCGGCTGCGCCGCGAGCTGCACGAACACCAGGCGGTCGAGACGGGTCGGAAGTCCGAGCGGGTCGTCCTGCAGGAACGCCTCGACCAGACGCGCGCCCGACAGCAGCAGGTCGAGCAGAGCATGGTCGGGGACGACGTCGATCGGGCCCGCACCGTGGTGCACCGCCTGGAGAGCGTGCAGGAGCGCCTCCGCGGCCTGTCGAGCCTGGCCAACCAGCGGCTCGTGTTCCTCGCGCAGCAGGCCGACGCCCCGCAGCAGGGACCGACGATCACGCCGGAGCGGGTGGAGGGTGTCCGCGCCGAGGCGCAGCGGCTCGAGGCGCGCGCCGCCGAGATGACCGCCGGCTCCGGTGCCGCCGCCGCGGCCGTGCAGGACGCCCGTGCCCGACTCGACGCACTCGACGAGGAGATCGCCGCGCAGGCCGCGCGGGTGTCCCGGCACGACCTCGAGGCCCAGCGGCTCGGTGCCGCCGTAGACGTCGCCCGCTCGCGTCGCACGTCCGTCGTCGCCGACCGCGACCGTCGGGCCCGTGCGCTCGCGGAGGCCGAGGAGCGCGCTGCCCGTGCCACGGCGGCGCTCGAGGAGATCGGCCTCGATCCCGCGGAGGGCGTCGACGTCGACGCCCTCGCCGCGGCGCACGACGAGGCCCGACAGGAGCTCGAGCGCACGCAGACCGCACGCGACGCCCTCCGCGACCGGCTGCACGCCCTCGAGCGCGAGCGGGACGCCCTGGACGCCCGCGTCGCCGCGCTCGGCATGTCGATCGACGTCCGTGACGGCTCGCAGGCCGTGGTCGACGCCCGGCGCGACGGCGTGCTCGGTCGCCTCGCCGACGCGCTGACCGTCGAGCCCGGCTTCGAGGCGCCGGTCGCGACGGCGCTCGACGGCCTGGCCGACGCCGTGCTCGCCGCCGACCGGGGCACCGCCCTCGCCACGGTCGCGCACGCCCGCGAGGCCGACCTCGGCCGCGTGGACGTCGTCGTCGCCGACGCCGTCGTCGACGGTCCGGGGCTGCCGAGCACGCTGCCGGCCGGTGTCCGGCCGGCGCTCGACGTGGTGCAGGGTCCGCCCGCGCTGACCGCGGTGCTCCGGACGACGCTGGTCGCGGTGGACGAGGACGTCGACCTGGAGGCCGTGCTCGCCGCCGCCCCGCACGCGACGGTCGTGACGCGCTCCGGTGACCTCGTGCGCACCGTCCGCGTGACCGGTGGCGGTGCCCGCACCGTGTCCCGCATCGAGCTCGTGGCCGAGCGGGACGACGCGCAGGGCCGTCGTGACGCGGTGGCGGCGGACGCGGCGGACGCGGCCACGGGCCTCCAGGCCGCGCGCACCGCCGTCGACGAGGCCCGCCGCCGTGCCGAGGAGACCGACCGCGCGCTCCGCGCGCACACCGCGGCGAAGGCCGAGTACGACCGGTCGAGCGCGTCCACGCGGGCGAGGGCCGAGAACGCCGTCGCCGAGGTGGACCGGCTGCGCGCCTCCTTCGCCGAGACGGACGGGGCGGTCGAGACCGTCGACCGCGCCGTGCGCGAGGCCGAGGAGGCCCGGCGGGTCTTCGACGAGGGGCCACGTCCGGTCGTCGACGCCTCCGGGCGGCCCGCGCTGCAGGAGGCGCTGGAGGGCGCGCGTGCGGCGCAGATCGAGCAGCGGATCCAGGTCGAGACCGTACGCGAGCGAGCGCGGTCGGAGCGGAACCGGGCGGCGGGGCTGCAGCGGCAGCTCGAGGCCGAGCGCGCTGCGGCCGAGGAGGCAGCGCGCCGGGCGGTCGTCCGGCGCGCCCAGATCGCGGTGGCCGAGGACGTGCTCGCGGACCTGCCCGGTGTGCTCGCCGCGGTCGACCGCTCGCTCGCGGAGGCCCGGGTCCGGCTCGCGTCCGAGGAGTCGGAGCGCACGAAGCGCAACACCGAGCTGCAGGTGATCCGGAACGAGGAGCGTGCGCTCCGCGACCGGCTGCAGACGATCACCGACGGCGTGCACTCGCTCGAGATGGAGATCTACGAGAAGAAGCTGCACGTGTCCGGCGTGCTCGACCGCGCGCAGAGCGAGCTCGGGCTGGGGGAGGCCGTGCTCGTCGCGGAGTATGGTCCCGACGTCCCGGTACCGGTCGACGTGCTGGTCGACCCGCGGGTGCTCGCCCGCCGGCACCGTGAGGCCGAGCGTGCCCGGGCGGCCGACGCCGTGGCCCGTGGCGACGGGGACCCCGCGGAGGACGTCGACGACGCGGACCTCGTGCCGGCCGAGTCGACCCTGCCCGGCGGACCCGCGCTGCCCGAGTTCGACGCCACCGACGGGGTCGACCCCGCCGACGTCGAGACCGTGCCGTACGTCCGCGCCGAGCAGGAGCAGCGGCTCGCGGCGGCCGAGCGGGACCTCGGCCGGCTCGGCAAGGTGAACCCGCTCGCACTCGAGGAGTTCCAGGCGCTCGAGCAGCGGCACGCGTTCCTCGCCGAGCAGCTCGACGACCTGCAGAAGACGCGCACGGACCTCCTCACCATCATCGAGGAGCTCGACACGAAGATGCAGACGATCTTCGAGTCGGCGTACAACGACACCAAGGCCGCGTTCGACGTGGTGTTCCCGATCCTCTTCCCGGGCGGGACGGGGTCCATCACGCTGACGAACCCGGACGACATGCTCGCGACGGGGCTCGACGTGCAGGTGAAGCCCGCCGGCAAGAAGATCGACCGCCTCACCCTGCTGTCCGGCGGGGAGCGGTCGCTCGCGGCGGTGGCGCTCCTGGTGGCGATCTTCACCGCGCGCCCGTCGCCGTTCTACATCATGGACGAGGTCGAGGCGGCGCTCGACGACGCGAACCTCGGACGACTGCTCACGGTGTTCGAGCGGCTCCGCGAGTCCTCGCAGCTCATCGTCATCACGCACCAGAAGCGCACGATGGAGATCGCCGACGCGCTGTACGGCGTCTCGATGCGGCAGGACGGCGTGTCCGCTGTCGTCGGTCAGCGGGTGCAGCGGCGCGAGCCCGCGGTCGCCTAGCGGACGCGAGAGCGGACGGACGGGAGGCGCGGTGCCGGCCGGCACCGCGCCTCCCGTCCGCAGACCGTCGCGACTACTCCGCGTCGGCCGTCACCGGCTCCTTCGGCTCGCCCGTCGGGGTGAGACCGCGCTCCTGGCGCTTCTTCGAGACCACCAGCGACGCGACCGTCGCGACGGCGATCGTCAGCGCGATGAAGCTCAGCGAGAACCAGATCGGGATCTCCGGCGCCCACTCGATGTGCTCGCCGCCGTTGATGAACGGCAGCTCGTTGACGTGCATGGCGTGGAACACGAGCTTCACACCGATGAAGGCGAGGATGACCGCCAGGCCCTGCCCGAGGTAGATGAGGCGTTCGAGCAGCCCCGCGATGAGGAAGTACAGCTGGCGCAGGCCCAGGAGCGAGAACGCGTTCGCGGTGAACACGATGAAGGCGTCCTGCGTCAGACCGAAGATCGCCGGGATCGAGTCGAGCGCGAAGAGCACGTCGGTGAGGCCGATCGCGACCATGACGAGCAGCATCGGGGTGAAGAGGCGCTTGCCGTCGACCTTCGCGGTCAGCTTGTCACCGTGGTAGTCGTCCGTGGTCGGGATGACGCGGCGCAGGATGCGGATGAGCCGGGAGTCGCCCTCCTCGGCACCGTGGTCGTTCCCGCTGCGGGCCTGCGACCACGCGAGCCAGAACAGCAGCGCACCGAACAGGTAGAAGACCCACGAGAAGTTCTCGATGATCGTGACGCCGAGGGCGATGAAGACACCGCGGGCGACGAGGGCGATCGCGACGCCGACCAGCAGCACCTTCTGCTGGAACTCCTTCGGCACCGCGAAGCTCGACATGATGATGAGGAAGACGAACAGGTTGTCGACCGACAGGGCCTTCTCGGTCAACCACCCGGCGAAGTACTCACCGCCGGCCTGGCCGCCGCCGAACACGAGGATGCCGACACCGAACAGGATCGCGAGGCCGACGTAGAACGCCGACCAGAACGCGGACTCCTTGATGTGCGGCACGTGCGGCGTCCGCACGTGGGAGTAGAAGTCGAACACCAGCAGCGCGAGGATGCCCGCGATGGTGAGGAGCCAGACGTAGAGGGGAACGTCCATCGGATGTCCTTCAGGTAAGGGCGTACGTGGGTACGCCGAGGCCTGAAGGTCTCCTCCGCCGCGTCGACCAGATGGTCCGACACGACCGGCGTCCCGGGTCTGGATCGTCCCAGACCGTACTGACGGGTGCGCCGAAGTGGAGTACTCCCCTTCAGGACCCAAGGGTACCGGGCGCTGCCCACCCGTGGCGCGCTCTAAGCTGGGAGCATGGCGAGTTCCTGGTCACTGTCCACCCGTCTCCGCGGCCTGTTCCAGCGGAAGACCATCGACGAGACCACGTGGGACGACCTCGAGACCGCGTTGATCGGTGCGGATTTCGGCCCCGACATCGCGGACGAGGTCATCGAGGACCTCCACGCGCGCGTCGACCGCTACGGCACGACCGACCCCGCGGACCTGCAGCGCATGCTCCGCGAGGTCCTCGAGGAACGACTGTCGAAGCTCGACACCACGCTCAAGCTCAGCGCCCGGCCCGCCGTCGTGCTCGTCGTCGGCGTCAACGGCGTGGGCAAGACGACCACGATCGGCAAGTTCGCGAAGTTCCTCCGCACGTACGACCGCACCGTCGTCGTCGGCGCGGCGGACACCTTCCGCGCGGCGGCGGTCGAACAGGTGGCCACGTGGGCGCAGCGCGCCGGCGTCGAGGTCGTCCGGCCGGCGCAGCCCGGACAGGACCCCGCGTCGGTCGCCTACCAGACCGTCGAGAAGGCGATCCACGACGGTACCGAGATCGTCGTCATCGACACCGCCGGTCGACTCCACACCAAGGCCGGCCTGATGGACGAGCTGACGAAGATCAAGCGCGTGGTCGAGAAGCAGACCGAGATCGCCGAGGTGCTCCTCGTGCTCGACGCCACCACCGGGCAGAACGGCCTCGCGCAGGCGCAGGCGTTCATCGAGGGCGCCGGCGTGACCGGACTCGTCATCACGAAGCTCGACGGCTCCGCCAAGGCCGGGTTCGTGCTCAGCGTGCAGGAGAAGACCGGCATCCCGATCAAGCTCATCGGGCAGGGCGAGGGCATCAACGACCTGACGGGCTTCACGCCGCACGTCTTCGTGCAGAACCTCGTGGGCTGACCCGGCAGACGGACGGGAGGCCCGGTACCAGCTGGTACCGGGCCTCCCGTCCGTCAGCACGTCCCCGCGCCGCACGCGCCTCACACGGCCTGGCGACCCGGCGCCGCGTCGAGCAGGTGGGCCAGGTGCGGCGGCACGGTGCCCCCGCGCGCCACCGTCGCGCGGGCCCACAGGCGCCCGGCCCGGTACGACGACCGGACCAGGGGGCCCGCGAGGACGCCGGCGAACCCGATCCGCTCGGCGACCTCGCGGAGTTCGACGAACTCCTCCGGCGCGACCCAGCGCGCGACCGGCAGGTGCCGGGGCGAGGGCCGGAGGTACTGGGTCAGCGTGACGATGTCGGTTCCGGCGTCGTGCAGCTGCTGCAGGGCGTCCTCCACCTCGTCGCGTTCCTCGCCCATCCCGAGGATGAGGTTGGACTTCGTGACCAAACCGGCGTCGCGACCCTGCGTGATGACGTCGAGCGAGCGCTCGAAGCGGAACGCGGGCCGGATGCGCTTGAAGATGCGCGGGACGGTCTCGACGTTGTGCGCGAACACCTCGGGTCGCGCGGCGAAGACCTGCCCGAGCTGGTCTGGTCTACCGTTGAAGTCGGGGACCAGGATCTCGACGCCGGTGCCGGGGGAGTGCGTGTGGATCGCGCGGATGGTCTCGGCGTAGAGCCAGGCACCCCCGTCCTCGAGGTCGTCGCGGGCGACGCCGGTCACGGTGGCGTACCTGAGCCCCATCTCGGCGACGGAGTCCGCGACGCGGCGGGGTTCGTCGCGGTCGAGGTCCTCCGGCTTGCCGGTGTCGATCTGGCAGAAGTCACACCGTCGGGTGCACTGCGAACCGCCGATGAGGAAGGTGGCCTCGCGGTCCTCCCAGCACTCGAAGATGTTCGGGCAGCCGGCCTCCTGGCACACGGTGTGGAGCTGCTTGTCGCGGACCAGGCCGGAGAGCTCGCGGAACTCCGGTCCCTGCGTCGCCCGCGTCTTGATCCACGCGGGCTTGACCTCGATGGGCGTCGCGGCGTTGCGGGCCTCGACGCGGAGCATCCGTCGGCCGTCGGGGGCGAGGGTCATGCGGCGACCTCCTGTCGCGTGGTGCTGATGCGGCTGCCGGCGTGCATGCCGTCCACCGCCTGCTGGATCCGGGGTCCGACGAGGGCGGCGACCTCGTCGACGGTGACGGGCCTGCCGGCGGCGCGGCTCAGGGTGGTGACGCCCGCGTCGGCGATCCCGCACGGCACGATCGCCGCGTAGGCGTCGAGCGCGTTCGTGCAGTTGATCGCGATGCCGTGGCTCGTGACCCCCTCGGCCACGTGCAGGCCGATCGCGCCGACCTTGTCGTGGTCCGCCCCGTCCGCGCCCGGGACCCACGCGCCGCTCCGCCCGTCGACCCGGACGGCGGCCACCCCGACCGCCGCGGCGACGTCGATGACGACCTGCTCGAGGTCGCGCACCCACGCCACGACGTCGAGCGGCTCCGCCAGCCGGACGATCGGGTAGACGACGAGCTGACCGGGGCCGTGCCAGGTGATGCGGCCGCCGCGGTCGACCTCGACCACGGGGGAGCCGTCCGTCGGCAGGTCGCTGGGCTCGGTGCGGCGTCCTGCGGTGTACACCGACGGGTGCTCGCAGAGGACCACGACGCCCGGCGACCGTCCGGCCACCACGTCGGACCGGTACCCGCGCTGCACCGCCACACCCGCCGCGTGGTCGAGCAGGCCGGGCCACCGGATGATCTCGAGTCCTCCCACGAGGAGCACCGTACGGCAGTTCCTGGACGGCGTCCAACAACCGGCACGAGCGTCCGCAGGGGCCGCGACGAGCGGGACGGTAGGATCGACGGATCATGGCGCAATTCGGCTCACTCTCCGATCGGCTGACCGAGACCTTCCGCAACCTGCGGAGCAAGGGTCGGCTGACCCCGTCCGACGTCGACGGCACCGTCCGCGAGATCCGCCGGGCGCTGCTCGACGCGGACGTCGCGCTCGAGGTCGTCAAGGCCTTCACCGCCTCGGTGCGGGAGCGCGCGCTCTCCGACGAGGTCAACAAGGCACTCAACCCGGCCCAGCAGGTCGTCCAGATCGTCAACGAGGAACTCGTCGGCATCCTCGGCGGCCAGCAGCGACGACTCGAGTTCGCGAAGCGGCCGCCGACGGTCATCATGCTCGCGGGCCTCCAGGGTGCCGGCAAGACGACCCTCGCGGGCAAGCTCGGCAAGTGGCTCAAGAAGGACGGCCACACCCCGATGCTCGTCGCGGCGGACCTCCAGCGTCCGAACGCCGTGCAGCAGCTGCAGGTCGTCGGTGAGCAGGCCGGCGTGCACGTCTTCGCGCCGGAGCCCGGCAACGGGGTCGGCGACCCGGTGAAGGTCGCGAAGAACGCGATCAAGGCCGCGGTCGACCAGCAGTACGACACCGTCATCGTGGACACCGCCGGTCGTCTCGGCGTCGACGCCGAGCTGATGAAGCAGGCGGCGAACATCCGCAAGGCCGTCGACCCGGACGAGGTCCTGTTCGTCATCGACGCGATGATCGGTCAGGATGCCGTGAACACCGCCCGTGCCTTCCAGGAGGGCGTCGACTTCACCGGCGTCGTCCTGTCGAAGCTCGACGGCGACGCCCGCGGTGGTGCGGCCCTGTCGGTCGCCAGCGTGACCGGCCGTCCGATCATGTTCGCGTCCACGGGCGAGGGGCTCGACGACTTCGAGCCGTTCCACCCGGACCGCATGGCGAGCCGCATCCTCGACCTCGGCGACATCCTCTCGCTCATCGAGCAGGCGCAGTCGGCGTTCGACGAGGACGAGGCCCGCAAGGTCGCCGAGAAGATCGCGACCGACTCGTTCACGCTCGACGACTTCCTCGCGCAGATGCAGCAGCTGCGCAAGGCTGGCTCGATCAAGGGCATGCTCGGCATGCTCCCGGGCGCAAAGGGCATGCGCGAGGCACTCGACAACTTCGACGAGGGCGAGATCGTCCGGACCGAGGCGATCATCCAGTCGATGACGAAGCAGGAGCGCCAGCTGCCGAAGCTCCTCAACGGCTCGCGGCGGCTCCGCATCGCCAAGGGTTCCGGCACGACCGTGACCGAGGTCAACGCCCTCGTGAACCGCTTCGAGCAGGCCGCCAAGATGATGAAGACCGTCGCGCGCGGCGGTGTGCCGCAGATGCCGGGCATGGGCCCCATCCCGGGCATGCACGGCGGCAAGAAGAAGCAGCAGCAGGGCGGCGCCAAGAAGAAGAAGGTCGGCAACCCCGCCAAGCGCGCGGCCCTGGCCTCCGGTGCGGCGGCGCAGCCGCAGCAGCAGGCGCCGAGCGGGTCGGGCTTCGGCTTCGGTGGCGGTGCCAAGGGCGGGAAGGCGCCGAGCGAGGAAGAGCTCGCCAGTCTGCAGAAGTTCCTGGGCCGCTGATCGCGACCCGTGCAGACGGGAGGCCCGTGGCGGATCCGCCACGGGCCTCCCGTCTGCACGGGGTCGCGGCTAGAGCGACTCCCGCAGCTCCGTCACCAGGTGACGGACGACCGCCCGGAGGTCGCCACCGTTCTCCTGCGCGACCCGGAGCTGCCGCTGGTACGACGCGCCGTCGGCGATCATCGTGTCCAGGTGGTGCAGCTCCTGCTGGCAGCCGAGCCGCTCGGCGATCGGGTCGAGGCGTCCGACCAGGTCGTGGACCTCGTCCGTGACCAGGCGTTCGTCGCCGGCGGCGTTCGTGATGATCTCCGCCTCCATGCCGTAGCGCGCCGCGCGCCACTTGTTCTCGCGGATGAACCACGGCTGCATCGACGGCAGGGTCTCGCCGCGGTCGAGCCGGTCGGAGAGCGCCGTGACCAGGCACTGGACGAACGCGGTGACGGCGCCGACCTCGTGCAGGGTCGAGATGCCGTCCGAGACGCGGTTCTCGAGCGTGCCCCAGCCGGGCGACGGGCGGATGTCCCACCGCAGGTCCTTGAAGCCCTCGATCACGCCGGTCCTCGTCAGGTCGTCGACGACGGTCTCGAAGTCGGCCCACCCGGTGACGTCCGGCGGCAGCCCACCGGTCGGCAGCTGCTGGAACATGAGCGCCCGGTTCGACGCGTAACCGGTGTCGGTGCCGCCCCAGAACGGGCTCGACGCGGTGAAGGCCTGCAGGTGCGGCACGTAGGCGAGCATCGCGTTCATGATCGGCACCGCCTTGTCGCGGTCGTCGATCCCGACGTGCACGTGGACACCCCAGATGAGCATCTGCCGACCCCACCAGCGCGTCCGGTCGATGAGCGTCGTGTAGTGCTCGCTGTCCGGGGTGATCTCCTGCTGGTCCCACACCGCGAAGGGGTGCGTGCCCGAGCACATCACCTGTGCGTCGAGGGGCTCGGCCGCGTCGACGACCTCGCCGATGATGCCCGCGAGCTCCCGCGTCGCGCCGCCGACCGTGTCGTGCACGCCGGTGACGACCTCGACCGTGTTCGTGAGGAGCTCCTCGGTGACCCGGTCGGGGTCGCCGAGGCGTTCCTGCACGGCGGAGATCACGGCGGGGGCACGGGGCGCGAGGTCGCCGGTGTCGCGGTCGACCAGCGGGAGCTCCCACTCGACGCCGAGGGTCGACGGGCGGGACTCGGTGAAGCGGATGTCCATGCAGCCATCCTGCCCGTCGGGTTGGAGGGTCGGCACAAGGAACTCGGACCGCACCACGTCGTCGGGCAGAGTGGTGTCATGAGCACCGTCGCTTCGACGCCCGTGGTCCCGGACGTGCTCCGGACCGTCGCGTCGCCCTGGACCCTCGGACCGCTGCACCTGCGGAACCGGGTGGTGATGGGGTCGATGCACACCGGGCTCGAGGTGCTCGACGACGGCGGGGCCGCCCTCGCCGCGTTCTACCGCGAGCGCGCGGCCGGGGGCGTCGGCTGCATCGTCACGGGCGGGATCGCGATCAGCGACGAGGCCCGCGGGGGCCCGGACTTCGCGGTGTTCGGCGCCGGGGGAGCGGACGAGCGCTTCCGCGTCGCGGTCGAGGCCGTGCACGAGGAGGGCGGGGCCGTCCTCGCGCAGCTGTTCCACGCGGGGCGGTACGCACTCGCCAGCGGGATGGTCGACCGGCACGGACGTCCCCAGCGCGTCGTGGCGCCCAGCGCGTTGCCGTGGGCCGCGGCCCGTGGTGTCGTGCCGACGGAGCTGTCGGCGGACGAGGTCGGCCGGACCGTCGAGGACTTCGCCGCCGCTGCCCGGGCGGCCCGGGCGATCGGCTTCGACGGGGTCGAGATCATGGCGTCGGAGGGGTACCTGGTCAACCAGTTCCAGTCGCCGCTGACGAACCTGCGTGACGACGAGTGGGGCGGGGACGCCGTCCGTCGGCGCCGCTTCGCGGTCGAGGTCGTGCGGGCCGTCCGCAGCGCCGTGCCGGACCTCGCCGTCACGATCCGGCTGTCGGGCGCGGACCTCATGCCGGGGTCGACGACCGAGGACGAGGTCGACGCCCTCGTGCACGACCTGCTGCCGCTCGGCCTCGACGGCATCTCCGTGGGGATCGGCTGGCACGAGTCGCGCACGCCGACCGTGCAGGCGGCGGTGCCGCACGGGGCGTGGCTCGCGTACGCGGCCCGGGTCGCCCGGGTCGTGCGGGCGTCGGACCACCCGGAGGTCCGGGTGATCGCGTCGAACCGGATGACCGACCTGCGGGACGGCGAGGCCGTGCTCGGCGACGGGCTCCTCGACGCGGTGGCCCTGGCCCGGCCGTTCCTCGCCGACCCCGACCTGGTGCGGCGCTCGCTCGACGGCCGCTTCGACCTCGTCAACACCTGCATCGGCTGCAACCAGGCCTGCCTCGACCGCTCGATCGTCGGTACGCCGGTCTCCTGCCTGGTGAACCCCCGTGCCGGCCGCGAGCTGGCGTTCCCCGCCCGTCCGACGACCGCGCCGAAGCGGGTCGACGTGGTGGGCGGTGGTCCCGCGGGGCTCGCGGCCGCCGTGGACGCCGCACGGCGTGGACACCGCGTCACCCTGTGGGAGGCCGACCGTGCCCTCGGCGGGCAGTTCGCCCTCGCCGCGGCGATCCCGGGCAAGGAGGACTACGCCGCCACCGTCCGTGCCGCACGGGCCGAGCTCGACGACCGCGGTGCCACGGTCCACCTCGGACGGCCGGCCACGACCACGGACCTGCTCGGCAGCGACGCCGTCGTGCTCGCCCCCGGTGTGGTCCCGCGCGTGGTCGACCTGCCGGGCGCGGACCTGCCGCACGTGGTGTCGTACGAGACGGCGCTCCGCGACGGCGTCCCACCGGGCACCGTCGCGATCGTCGGCGGGGGAGGCATCGGCGTCGACACCGCGGCGTTCCTGGTGGAGTCGCCCGACGAGGTCGTCCGCGCCGCGGCGTTCGCCGAGCGGTGGGACGTCGACGTCGCCGCGGACGTCATCGGCGACGTGCCGCAGCGGCTGCCGGCGTCGGACCGGTTGCTCCGGCCCGGGGACCAGGTGACGGTGCTCCGCCGGTCGGGCCGGTTCGGGCAGGGCGTCGGCATCACCTCGCGGTGGGTCGCGGTCGGGCGGCTGCGGGACGCCGGGGTGCGGATGGTCGGCGGCGTGCAGGAGTACCTCCGGATCGAGCCGGGCGCGCTCTGGATCCGCGACGAGGACGGGCTCGAGCGGGCGGTCCCGGCCGACCACGTGGTGGTGTGCGCCGGCCAGGAGCGGGCGTCCCGACCGGACACCGACGGCGTCGACGGCCTGGTGGCGGCGCTCCGTGCGGCGGGTGTCGCGCACGAGGTGGTCGGCGGTGCCCGGGACGCCCGGAGCGTCGACGCGGTGCGGGCGACGAGCGAGGCGCTCGAGGCCGTCCGACGCCTCGCGCCGTGACCCGGTGATGCACCGGCGCGTCCTGACTCGCTTCTCGGCGGGAAACCTGCAAGAATGAACGGTCGAATCGCGTCTGCTCGACCCTCTATCCAGCAGGTCGCGACTCCCTTCGAGCTTCCACCGCGCGTGCCCCCACGCCCGCGGTTCCGGTTCAACCACAACAACACGCAACAGGAGTAATTGTGGCTGTCAAGATCCGTCTCAAGCGCCTCGGCAAGATCCGTGCGCCCTACTACCGCATCGTCGTCGCCGACTCGCGCACCAAGCGCGACGGTCGTGTGATCGAGGAGATCGGTCAGTACCACCCGACCGAGGAGCCCTCGGTCATCAAGATCGAGTCCGAGCGTGCGCTCTACTGGCTCGGCGTCGGCGCGCAGCCGACCGAGCAGGTCGCGGCGCTCCTCAAGCTCACCGGCGACTGGGGCAAGTTCAAGGGCGAGGGCAACACCGAGTCCACCGTCAAGGTCGCCGAGCCGAAGCAGGCCTTCGTCGCGGACACCGCCAAGAAGGCCGTCCTCAAGCCGAAGTCGGAGAAGACGGCCCCCGCCGCCGCTCCGGCCGAGTCGGCCGACGACGCCGCCGAGACGACCGAGGCCTGATTCCTTGCTCGACTCTGCGCTGACGCACCTCGTCAAGGGGATCGTCGATCACCCGGACGACGTCCGCGTCGCCAGTTCCACCTCCGCGCGTGGCGAGGTCCTCGAGGTGCGTGTGCACCCCGAGGACCTCGGTCGCGTGATCGGTCGCGCCGGACGGACCGCGAAGGCGCTCCGCACCCTCGTCTCGGCTCTCGCCGACGGCAAGCGGGTGCGGGTCGACGTGGTCGACACCGATTCCTAGGGAGACGACCCAGCTCCGGGTGGGTCGAATCACGAAGGCGCACGGGCTCAAGGGCGGCATCAAGCTCGAGCTCTACACCGACGACCCGGATCGTCGGTTCACGCCGGGGGCCGAGTTCACGCTCCAGGTCCCCGCGGACTCCCCGTGGTCGGGCAAGACCCTGACCATCGACGAGCTCCGCTGGTACAACGGCCACCCGGTCGCCTTCTTCGAGGGCGTCGCGGACCGCACCGCTGCCGAGTCCCTCGCGCGGGCGATCCTCTGGGTCGAGCAGGACGCCGATGCCGAGACCGGTGAGGACGACGCCTGGTACGACCACCAGCTCGTCGGGCTCCGGGTCCTCCGCGACGGCGTCGAGGTCGGCACCGTCGCACGGGTCGACCACCTGCCGGCGCAGGACCTGCTGGCCGTCGACACCCCTGACCGCGGCGAGGTGCTCGTGCCGTTCGTCTCGGCGATCGTGCCGTCGGTCGACATCGAGGCCGGCACGGTCACGGTCACGCCGCCGACCGGCCTGTTCGAGGACACCTCGCGGCCCGAGACGATCTCCTAGGCCGCCGTGCGCATCGACATCGTCACGATCTTCCCGGAGTTCTTCTCCGTGCTCGACGTCTCCCTGCTCGGGAAGGCCCGCGTCGACGGGCTGCTCGACGTGCACGTGCACGACCTGCGCTCGTGGACGACGGACCGGCACCGGACCGTCGACGACACCCCGTACGGCGGTGGCGCCGGCATGGTGATGAAGCCGGAGCCGTGGGCGCAGGCGCTGGCGTCGGTCCTCCGCGAGGACGGCTCGTCGACCCTGGTCGTCCCGACCCCGGCCGGTCGGCCGTTCACGCAGGCGATCGCGCGGACCCTCGCCGCGGACACCGACCACCTCGTGTTCGCCTGCGGGCGGTACGAGGGCATCGACGCCCGCGTGTTCGAGTGGGCGGCGTCCCGGTGCTCGGTCGTCGAGCTCTCGCTCGGCGACTACGTGCTGAACGGTGGCGAGGTCGCCGCGATGGCGATGATCGAGGCCGTCGGACGACTGGTGCCCGGCGTCGTCGGCAACCCCGAGTCCCTCGTCGAGGAGTCCCACGAGGACGGCCTGCTCGAGTACCCCTCGTACACGAAGCCGGCGGTCTGGCGTGACCTCGAGGTGCCGGACGTGCTGCTCAGCGGGCACCACGCCCGGGTCGCCGCGTGGCGGCACGAGCAGCAGGTGGAGCGGACGCGGCGCGTCCGCCCGGACCTGCTGCCGGACGACTCTGCGCGCTGACTCGACGACGAGGCGGACGGGAGGCGCGGTACCAGCCGGTACCGCGCCTCCCGTCCGTCAGTCGGTGGTGTCGGCGCGCTGGGCGCGACGCAGGGTCAGGACCTCCGGACCGGTGTCGGTGACGGCGACCGTGTGCTCGACGTGCGCGGCTCGCGACCCGTCGACGCTCTTCAGGGTCCAGCCGTCCTCGTCCTGCACCAGCTCGTCGGTGCCCTGCATGAGCCACGGCTCGATCGCGACGACGAGGCCGGGACGGAGCTTCAGGCCACGGCCGGGGCGGCCGTCGTTCGGCACGTGTGGCTCGCCGTGCATCGTGCGCCCGACGCCGTGCCCGCCGAACTGCGTGTTCACCGCGAACCCGGCGTCCTTCGCGACGCGGCCGATGGCGTACGAGACGTCACCGAGCTTGTTGCCCGGGCGGAACTGCTCGATGCCGGCGGCCAGGGCGCGCTCGACCGTGCCGATCAGCCGCTGGTCCTCGTCCCGCGCGGTGCCGACCTGCACGGTCACGGCGGAGTCCGCGACCCAGCCGTCCACGCTCGCGGCGAAGTCGAGGCTGACGAGGTCGCCGTCCACGAGCACGCGGTCGTGGGGGAGTCCGTGTAGTGCGGCGTCGTTGACCGACGTGCAGAGGTTCCGGCCGAAGGGCGAGTTGCCGAAGGACGGGTGGTAGTCGACGTAGCAGCTCACCGCACCCCGGTCGGCGATCAGGCGCGCGGCGACGCGGTCGAGGTCGAGCAGGTTCACGCCCACGTCGACGGTCTCGAGCAGTTCGTCGAGCACGTCGGCGACGAACCGACCGGCGGCGCGCAGGCCCTCCAGTTCGGCGGGGGTGCGGAGTTCGATCATGCCCCCATCCTGCACCGGTTGGCGGGGACCGCCGTCCTGTGGCAAGATGGATCGCTGTGCCCTGGCTGGACTCTGCCACGGGGGAGTCGCCGATTCCGGGTACACCACTTCCTTCCACCACCGATCCGCGGCGACCCGTGCGCGTCCGCAGAGAGTGAACGACCATGCAGCTCCTCGACCACGTCGACGCAGCGTCCCTGCGCACCGACGTCCCGGACTTCCGTCCCGGCGACACCATCAAGGTGCACGTCAACATCATCGAAGGCACGCGCTCGCGTGTCCAGGTCTTCCAGGGCGTCGTCATCGCGCGCCAGGGTCACGGCCTCGGTGAGACCTTCAAGGTCCGCAAGGTGAGCTTCCAGGTCGGCGTCGAGCGCTGGTTCCCGGTGCACTCCCCGATCATCGACCACATCGAGGTCGTCACCCGCGGTGACGTCCGCCGCGCGAAGCTGTACTACCTGCGCGAGCTGCGCGGCAAGGCAGCCCGCCGCAAGATCAAGGAGAAGCGCGACGCCTGATCGCCTTCACAGTGAGCGCCCGCGAGCCGGGTGCCGCTGGACGCCCCTCGCCGATGTACGGTTGTGCATCGACGGGGGGCTTTCCCGTCGTGCGCGCCGTCGGGGCGCGGACGGTCTGCACGCTCGTCGAGCGTGAGTGGGAACCTGCACGCTCCTCGAGCGTGGGTGTGAACGAGAGCTGGGATGACGGACACGACGCAAGGATCGGGGCGCCGCCCGCAGACCGAGAAGAAGGGCAACGGCGTCCTGACGTTCCTGCGGGACCTGGTCATCATCTTCCTCGCCGCGCTGCTCGTCTCGTTCCTCGTGAAGACGTTCCTGATCCGGTCGTTCTACATCCCGTCGGAGTCGATGGAGGACACCCTCCACGTGAACGACCGCGTGATCGTGAACGAACTCGTGCCGGACGTCGTGTCACTCAAGCGCGGCGACGTCGTCGTCTTCAAGGACCCGGGTGGATGGCTCACCGGCTCCGAGGTGCCGAGCGTGGCACCGACGACGCAGCCCGCGAAGGCGATCGACTTCCTGCTCACCCAGGTCGGGCTCGGGACCGGCGACAGCGACGACCACCTCATCAAGCGGGTGATCGGCCTGCCGGGCGACAAGGTGACGTGCTGCAACGACCTCGGCCAGATGTCGGTGAACGGCGTGCCGCTCAAGGAGCCGTACACGCTGTTGCCGAACGGGGCGCCAGCCTCCGCCGACCCGTTCTCGGTCACCGTTCCCGAGGGCACCATCTGGGTGATGGGGGACAACCGGAACAACTCGCGGGACTCCAGGTACAACCGCGACACCCCGTCGAAGGGCTTCGTGCCGCTGTCCGACGTCACCGGTCGCGCCTTCGTCATCTCGTGGCCGATGAGCCGCTGGACCTGGCTCGACGACCACCCCGAGGTCTTCGCGGGCGTGGAGGAGAAGGACGAGTGACCGCCGTCCGGCCGTCGCTCCGTGTCGAGAAGCGGTTGCTCGGCGCCGGTCGTGTGACGGTCATCGGCATGGACGAGGTCGGCCGCGGGGCGATCGCGGGTCCGGTCGCGGTCGGGGTCGCCGCCGTGACGATCGACGTCGGCCGCGTACCCGAGGGGCTCGCCGACTCGAAGCTCCTGTCCGCGACCCGGCGCACCGAGCTGGTGCCCGTGGTGCGACGGTGGGCGCGCACGGCCGTCGGGATGACCGCCGCCGAGGTCGTCGACCAGCAGGGGATCGTCCCGGCGTTGGGTCAGGCCGGCGCGGCAGCCCTCGGCGCATTGGTGCGCGACGGACTGTCGCTCGACGGTGCCGTCGTCGTGCTCGACGGGTCCTCCGACTGGCTCTCCCGCGCGCTGCCGCCGGTCCTCGCCTCCACGGACGGGCCGCTCGAGGTCGTCGTCCGCGTCAAGGCGGACCGCGACTGCGCGTCGGTCGCCGCGGCGTCGGTCGTGGCGAAGGTCGAGCGGGACGCCCTGATGGTGGCCGCCCACGACGACGCCCCGCACTACGCCTGGGCATCGAACAAGGGGTACGGGTCGACGGCCCACTACGACGGAATCCGGGCCGTCGGAGCGCACGCGCTGCACCGGAAGAGCTGGCTGCACCAGGCGTCGGCCGTGGCCCTCGACGGCTTCGACCTGCTCTCCGCCGTCGGCTGAGACCGCGTCGTCCATCGTCGGTCCGGTCGCCGTAGACTGTGCGGGCGATGGATGACGACGAATTCGACGACTACGACCGCGAGGTCGAACTTGCCCTGTACCGCGAGTACCGCGACGTCGTGTCGCAGTTCCGGTACGTGGTCGAGACCGAGCGGCGGTTCTACCTGGCGAACGAGGTCGACCTCGTTCGCCGTGACACCGAGCACGACTTCTACTTCGAACTGACGATGAACGACGTGTGGGTCTGGGACGTCTACCGTTCCGACCGGTTCGTGAAGTCCGTCCGTGTGCTCACCTTCAAGGACGTGAACGTCGAGGAACTCACCTCGCGGGAACTCGAACTCCCGAAGGAACTCGCGCTCGACGAGTGATCTTCGACTTCGTGTCCGGAATTGCGACGCGAGGGCATTCCGGTGACATTCCTGCAATTGTCGCGCTACGGTGGTGGAGATCCCCACCCCTCGACCCAGGAGCACGACATGGCACAGAAGGTCACCGTCCAGCTCGTCGACGACCTCGACGACTCACCCATCACCGCCGGTGAAGGCCGGACCGTCGAATTCGCATTCGACGGTTCCAACTACGAGATCGACCTCTCCGACGACAACGTGGACAAGTTCCGCGAGGCGATCTCCGACTACGTCGCCGCAGCACGCAAGGTCTCCGGCCGTCGTTCCGGTGGGAGCGCTGGTTCCGCGCCGAAGTCCGCCCCGAAGCGCGGCAACTCCGAGGAACTCGCCAAGATCCGCGACTGGGCGAAGGAGAACGGCTACGAGGTCTCGAGCCGCGGCCGTATCTCCACGCAGGTGCAGGAAGCGTACGCAGCCGCACACTGACGCTGTCGTTCCAGGACCCCGGGTGATCGCGCATCACCCGGGGTCCTGTCATTCCTGCACAGCAATTCCATGACATGTGCTTCTCCACAGTCTGCGTTCTCCACCGGCGGTGGAACGCCTCGTTCGGTGATCGTCGTGTGCGGAGGCGACGACATGGAACGACGAACACTCGGCAGGTACGGCGAAGACCGCGCCGTGGAATGGTTGACCGCGCAGGGGTACCGGGTGGTGCAACGCAATTGGCGGTGTGCACGGGGTGAGATCGACGTCGTGGTCCAGCAGGACGACACACTCGTCTTCGTCGAGGTCAAGACGCGGGCCGGTACGACGACCGGTCACCCGCTGGAGGCGATCACGCCCCTGAAGGTCGCCCGGCTGCGTCGGCTGGTGCCGATGTGGTTCGCCGCGCACCCCGGGGTGCACGCACGGGCGATCCGCGTGGACGCGGTCGCGGTGCACGTCGACGGCGACCGGTGCGGGTTCGAGCACGTGGCGGGTGTCCTGTGAGCGGCATCGGTCGGTCCGCCGCGGTCGCGCTGCTCGGGGTGACCGGGCGGCGGATCGAGGTCGAGGCGCACCTCACGAGCCAGCTGCCGGCCTTCAGCATCATCGGCCTGCCGGACACCTCGTTGGGCGAGGCCCGCGAGCGGGTCCGGGCGGCCGCGGCGAACGCCGGAGCCCCGCTGCCCGCACGGCGCATCACGGTCAACCTGACCCCGGCGGCCGTCCCGAAGCGGGGCTCCGGGTTCGACCTCGCGATCGCCATGGCCGTCCTGGCCGGGGCGGACGTCGCGCCACACGTCGACGAGCGGGTGGTGTACATCGGCGAGCTCGGGCTCGACGGGCGGCTCCGTCCCGTCCCGGGGGTGGTCCCGATGCTCCTCACGGCGCGGGACGCCGGGGTCGACCGGGTGGTGCTGCCCACCGGCAACGCCGACGAGGCCCGGTTCGTCCGCGGGGTCGACGTCCATCCCGTCGACTCGCTCCGCGCCGCGGCCATCGACGCCGGGGCGCTGCTGCCACCGGTCGAGGTCGAGCCGGTCCTCGTCCCGCCGGCCCTGCCCGAGCGGTCGCCCGTCGCCGAACTGGCCGACGTCGTCGGGAACCCCGTCGGCGTGCGTGCCCTCGTCACCGCGGCGGCCGGTGGGCACCACGCACTGTTCGTGGGACCGCCCGGAGCGGGGAAGACCATGCTCGCGGAGCGGCTGCCCGGACTGCTGCCGGACCTCGACGACGAGGCCGCGCTCGAGGTCGCGGCGGTGCGTTCGGTCGCCGGGCACGGAGCGGCGTCCTGGACCACCCGCCCGCCGTGGGAGGCCCCGCACCACTCCGCCTCCGCGGTGTCGCTGATCGGTGGCGGGTCCGGCACGGTACGACCGGGTGCGGTGTCCCGTGCGACGCGGGGCGTGCTCTTCCTCGACGAGGCGCCGGAGTTCCCGCGCGCGGTGCTCGACGCACTCCGGCAGCCGCTCGAGTCCGGGCGGATCACCGTGCACCGGGCAGCGGGTGCGGCCGAGTTCCCCGCGCGCTGCCAGGTCGTGCTCGCCGCGAACCCGTGTCCGTGCGGGAACGCCGGGTCGGCGCAGCAGCCGTGCGAGTGCCCGCCGGCGGCCGTGCGGCGGTACCTCGGTCGGATGTCCGGGCCGCTCCTCGACCGGATGGACGTGCGCGTCCGGGTCCCGCGGGTCACCACCGGGCTGATCCGCGGTGCGGACGGCGCCACCCCGACGACCGCCGAGGCCAGGCAGGCCGTCGCGGCCGCCCGGGCCGTGATGCGCGACCGGCTCGCCGGGACGGGCTGGACCCGCAACGCCGAGGTCTCCGGGGCGTGGCTCCGCGGTCCCGGTCGTGCGGTCCCCGGAGCCACCGCGGTCCTCGACCACGCGCTCGACCTGGGGACGCTGACGATGCGGGGGTGGGACCGCGCGATGCGCGTGGCCTGGACCCTCGCGGACCTGCAGGGCGCGGACCGGCCGGACGACCGGCACGTCCGTGACGCCCTCGCGCTCCGGAGTGCGCTGTGAACGGCGGTGTCGACCTGCTCGCGGCCGTCCGCACCCTGCTCGGGCCGGTCGGCGGTGGCCCCGCCGATGCGGTCGACCCGGTCGAGGCCGCCGCGCGGGTGGCGTGGTCGGCCGTGGTCGAGCCCGGGGATGCGGTCGCCGGTGCGCTCGTGCAGGGACTCGGGGCGGAACGTGCCCTGGCGTCCGTCCGGGCGGCGGAGGACGACGGTCCGCTCGCCCTGGTCGAGGAGTGCGCGGACGCCGGGGTCCCCGGCGCAGAGGACCCGGTGGCGTTCCTCGGCACCGTGCGCTCGGCGCTCGAGCGGTGGGGACCGCGGCTGGCCCGCTCCGACGTGTTCGCGGTCGTCGCGGCGGCCGGGAAGAGCAGCGCGCGGTTGCTCGTCCCCGGGTCGGCCGCGTGGCCAACAGGGGTGGACGACCTCGGACCCCACGCCCCGGTCGTCCTCTGGACCCGGTGCGGACGAGCAGCACCGGGACCGGCCCTCGCCGTCGTGGGGTCGCGGGCGAACACCGTGGCGGGCGCCGAGGCGACGGCGGAGATCACCTCGGCGGCGGCCGATGCCGGGTGCACGATCGTCAGCGGCGGCGCCTACGGCATCGACGCCACCGCGCACCGGGTCGCCGTCGCGGCCGGCACCCCGACGACCGCGGTCCTCGCGGGCGGGATCGACCAGCTCTACCCGGCCGGCAACGTCGAGCTGCTGCGGAACGTCGCGCGGCAGGGCGCGCTGCTCGCCGAGTCGCCGCCCGGGACGCGACCGACCCGGTGGCGGTTCCTCGCGCGGAACCGGCTGATCGCCGCGCTGGGGAGCGCGACCGTGGTGGTGGAGGCGGGAGCGCGGTCCGGGGCGCTCAACACCGCACACCACGCCGCGCAGCTGGGCCGCCCGGTCTTCGCGGTGCCCGGGGCGTTCTCCTCGCCGGCGTCGGTGGGGTGTCACCGGTTGGTCGTGGAGGGGCGGGCGCAGCTCGTCGTCCGGCCGCATGACCCCGTCGACGCGGTGGTCGGTCCACGCCGTCCGCGGGGCGGTCGGCACGTGCTCCACCCCGACGAACCGCTCGCGCCGGGGCGGGAGGACCCGGAGGTGCTGCGGGTGCTCGACGCGCTGGGCCGGCGGGCGCTGGGGGAGCAGGAGCTCGCCGTCCGCTCGGGGATGTCCTTCGCCGAGGTCGCGGACGCCCTCGCGCTGGCCGAGCTGCAGGGGCTCGTCGTGCACGGCGTCGGCGGGTGGACCCGATCGTGACGCGGCACGCGCCTACCCTGGGGTCGTGGCGGAGCGGACGGACGGACGGATCGTGGCGGCGGTGGAGTCGTTCCTCGAGCACGTCCGGCACGCCAGGGGGCTCAGCGACCAGACGGTCCGTGCGTACGCGAACGACCTCGACCAGTTCGTCGCCTTCGCTGCGGCGCGGGGGAGCACCGGCCTGCAGGACCTCGGGCTCGAACTGCTGCGCGACTGGCTCTGGGAGGCGGACCAGCGCGGACTCGCCCGGTCCACCATCGCGCGTCGGTCGTCGTCCGTGCGGGCCTTCACGCGGTGGGCGAGCGAGACCGGCGTGCTCGCCACCGACCCCGGGGTGCGGTTGCGCGCGCCGAAGGGCGCCGCGCACCTGCCGCGGGTGGTCTCCTCGGGCCAGGTGCGCACGGTGCTCGACCAGCTCGCGGCCCGTGCGGACACGGACGACGCCGGTGCGCTGCGAGACCTCGCGGTCGTCGAGCTCCTCTACGCGGCCGCCATCCGGGTGAGCGAGCTCGTGGGCATCGACGTCGTCGACCTCGACCGCTCCCGGCTGACGGTGCGGGTCCTCGGGAAGGGCGGCAAGGAGCGCGTGGTGCCGTTCGGGGTGCCCGCCCGCGACGCCCTGGAGGCCTGGCTCGAGCGCGGACGGCCGGTGCTCGGCGGCCGGACGACACCGCCGGAGCCCTCGGCGCTGTTCCTCGGCGACCGGGGGGCGCGCCTCGGGGTGCGGAGCGCGTACCGCATCGTCGCCCGGGCCCTCGAGGGGCTGCCTGGTGCGGGGCCGAGCGGGCCGCACACCTTCCGGCACACGGCTGCGACACACCTGCTCGACGGGGGAGCGGACCTGCGTGCCGTGCAGGAGCTGCTGGGGCACGCGAGCCTCGGGACGACCCAGGTCTACACGCACGTGTCCTCCGCCCGGCTGCGGGAGGTCTACCGCACGGCGCACCCGCGCGCCTGACCGGCCCCGGTCACCCCGGCCACCCCGGTCATCCCTGCCACGCCGACTCCGGCAGCAGCACGGGCCAGTCGGCCGACGGCAGGTAGGGGAGCGGATCGACGTACCGTCCGTCCACGCGCGCACCGAGGTGCAGGCACGGCGCGGTCGCGGGACAGTGCCCGGCGGCGACCGTGCCCACGGTGTCGCCCTGTGCGACCGTCGCGCCGGCGGTGACCGCCGGGTCGACCGAGTCGAGGGTGCTCACCAGGCCGCCGCCGTGGTCGATCGTCACGACCCCTCGCCCCGCCACCGGCCCCGCGAACGTGACCGTGCCGTCCGCCACCGCGACCGCCGTCGTGCCGACCGGCGCGGCGACGTCGATGCCGCGGTGGCCGGCGGCGTACTCGTCCGACGGCTGCTCCCAGCCCCGGACGACCTCGCGCGCTCCGGTCGGCCACACCCACGGCGCGGCAGTCTCGCCGGGCCGGTCGCCGTCCGGGGGCACCGCGGCGGACAGCAGCCGCGGTGCACCGAGGACGATCGACTCCGGCGTGACGACCACGGCGGTCGTGGACCCGGCCGCGACGCCCACGGCAGCGGTGACGACCACCGCAACGACCGCCGCGACGACCACCGTGACGACCGTCCGTGGTCCGGTCCGTGTACCTCGCGTGCGCATGACCCGAGCCTCGCGGACCGGGACCACCTCGGACACGACCACGGCGTGCGCTGTGGACGGCAGGCCGCCCCACCCACCCCGTGCAGGAACGCCGCGCCCCAGCGACGGAGCCGCGCCCGGCCCGCACGACACCTCCGCTGCGACACTTCCGCCACGACACCTCATCCGCGACACCGCACGCGTCGATCGACACGTGGAACGTCGCAGAACGCGTGCGGGCCCAGGCACTCCCCGATCCCGGCCCCGGCGCGCCCACCGCACCCCGATGTGCCCCGGCGGCCACCAGCGAGTACAGTCGGGCGCGCTCCGGAACCACGCAACGCCGCTCGGACGGCGAACAAGCCGACCGCCGGGGCACCGTGCGCCACCCAGCACGGCGGCAGGAACCTGGAGCACCGTGTCGAACACGTCCACCCAGCACGGCGAGGACCGTGCGTTCAAGGGGAAGGTCACCCTGTTCGCCATCGCGGCGGCAGTCGGTGGGTTCCTCTTCGGATTCGACTCCTCCGTCATCAACGGAGCCGTCGACGCGATCAAGGGCGAGTTCGGCCTGTCCGACGCCGCCAGCGGCTTCGCGGTCGCGTCCGCGCTCATCGGCTGTGCCTTCGGCGCCTACTTCGCCGGCCGCCTGGCCGACCGCTGGGGTCGCACCCGCGTGATGTTCTGGGCAGCCGTGCTGTTCTTCGTCAGCTCGATCGGCTCGGCGTTCGCGTTCGCGACCTGGGACCTCGTGATCTGGCGCCTGGTCGGCGGTCTCGGCATCGGCACCGCGTCGGTCATCGCCCCCGCGTACATCTCCGAGGTGTCCCCGAAGGCCATCCGCGGCCGTCTGGCGTCGTTCCAGCAGCTCGCGATCACGCTCGGCATCTTCGCCGCCCTGCTGTCCGACCAGCTCTTCGCGGTCACGGCCGGCGGAGCCTCGGAGCAGGTCCTCGGCCTCGCGGCCTGGCGCTGGATGTTCCTCGTCGGCGTCGTCCCGTCGGTCGTCTACGGCGTGCTCGCCATCACCCTGCCGGAGTCGCCGCGCTTCCTGCTCGCCAAGGGCCGGAAGGACGACGCCCGCGACGTCATGGGCAAGATCGTGCCGCGTGACACGGTGAACACGAGCCTCGAGGAGATCCAGGACGGCATCGAGAAGGAGGCCACCGAGAAGAAGGGCTCGATCCGGGGCAACCGCTTCGGGCTCCAGCCGATCGTCTGGGTCGGCATCATCCTCGCCGTCCTGCAGCAGTTCGTCGGGATCAACGTCATCTTCTACTACTCGACCACGCTCTGGCAGGCGGTCGGGTTCAAGGAGGAGCAGTCCTTCCTCATCTCGACGATCACCTCGGTGGTCAACGTCGCCGTGACCTTCATCGCGATCTTCACGGTGGACAAGCTCGGCCGGAAGCCGCTGCTCGTCGCCGGGTCGTCGGGCATGTTCGTGTCGCTGACGATGGTCGCGATCGCGTTCTCGCAGGCGTCGATCGTCGACGGTGAGCCGCAGCTCCCCGGCGCGTGGGGCGTCATCGCGCTGATCTTCGCGAACCTGTTCGTCGTGTCGTTCGGCGCCACGTGGGGCCCGCTCATGTGGGTGCTCCTCGGCGAGATGTTCCCGAACCGCATCCGTGCGACCGCGCTCGGCATCGGCTCGGCCGCCAACTGGGTCGCGAACTTCGTCGTCACGATCTCGTTCCCGGTGCTGTCCGGCTTCAACCTGACGGTCACCTACGGCATCTACGCCCTGTTCGCCCTGCTCTCCCTCTTCTTCGTCATCGCGAAGATCCCGGAGACGAAGGGCCGCTCGCTCGAGGAGATGGGCATCACGGCGGAGGGCGAGACGGTCTCCGCGAAGTAGCGGGGACCGAGCGTCACCACCTGACGGGAGGCGCGGTGCGGGTCGGACCTGCACCGCGCCTCCCGTCTGTTAGCATTGCCACCGCAGCGCGCTCCAGCGCGCTGACTTCGCGCGTCCACTCGCGTTCCCACCGGCCACCGGTCCTGCTCCCACGAGCGGGCGGCCGTGCGGACAGGACGCCAGGGGTCGCGACCACCGGGTCGCGACCGACACAACCGCAACCGTGCGCACGGCCTGACAGCCGCGCGCCGAGAAACGAGGAGGCACGGCATGGCCGTCGTCACCATCCGCCAGCTGCTCGACAGCGGCGTCCACTTCGGACACCAGACCCGTCGGTGGAACCCGAAGGTGAAGCGCTTCATCCTGGCCGAGCGCTCGGGCATCCACATCATCGACCTGCAGCAGTCGCTGGCCTACATCGACCGCGCGTACGACTTCGTCAAGGAGACGGTCGCGCACGGTGGCACGATCCTCTTCGTGGGCACCAAGAAGCAGGCGCAGGGCTCCATCGCCGAGCAGGCGACCCGCGTCGGCCAGCCGTACGTCAACCAGCGTTGGCTCGGCGGTCTGCTCACGAACTTCCAGACGGTCTCCAAGCGCCTCGCGCGCATGAAGGAGCTCGAGGAGATCGACTTCGACGACACGACGAAGGGCTTCACCAAGAAGGAGCTCCTCATCAAGAAGCGCGAGCTGGACAAGCTCCACAAGACCCTCGGTGGTATCCGCAACCTCACGCGGACCCCGAGCGCGCTCTGGATCGTCGACACGAAGAAGGAGCACCTCGCCGTCGACGAGGCGCAGAAGCTCGGGATCCCGGTCATCGGCATCCTCGACACCAACTGCGACCCCGACGAGATCACCTACCCGATCCCGGGCAACGACGACGCCATCCGCTCCGTCGGTCTCCTCACCCGCATCGTCGCCGACGCGGCGGCCGAGGGCCTGAAGACCCGCCACAACGGTGGCGACGAGGAAGAGGCCGAGCCGCTGGCCGAGTGGGAGCAGGAGCTCCTCGCCGGCCAGACGCAGGGCGAGGGCGCGACAGTCCAGGAGAACGACGCCGACGCGCAGGTCGCCGACAAGGAGATCGGCGAGCCGATCGCCGACGCCGACAAGAACGCGGAGCCGACGGCCGAGGCCGCCGCCGCCGCAGAGGCCACCCCGGCCGAGTGACCACCGGGGGCGCCGGGCCGGACGGCTCGGCGCCCCTTCCTTCTCTCTCGAACACACACAGTCCAGAAAGGACTCCAGTCAATGGCCAACTACAGCCTTGCTGACGTGAAGAAGCTCCGTGAGGACCTCGGGGCCGGCATGATGGACGCCAAGAACGCCCTCGTCGAGGCCGACGGCGACTACGACAAGGCCGTCGAGCTCCTCCGCATCAAGGGCGCGAAGGCCGTCGCCAAGCGCGACGACCGTGCGACCTCCGAGGGTGTCGTCGTCGCGTCGACCGAGGGCGGCGCCACGACCGTCGTCGAGCTCGCCAGCGAGACCGACTTCGTCGCGAAGAACGAGAAGTTCACCACCCTCGCCGACAAGGTCGTCGCCGCGGTCGCCGCCGCCGGTGCGTCCGACGTCGAGGCCGGCAACGCCGCGCCGCTCGACGGCAAGACGGTCGCCGAGGTCATCGACGAGGCCGCCGCCGCGCTCGGCGAGAAGCTCGCGCTCCGCACGGTCACCCGTGTCGAGGGCGACGCCTTCGAGGTCTACCTGCACAAGACCAGCCAGGACCTGCCGCCGCAGATCGCCGTCGTCATCGCCTACTCGGGCTCGGACGCCGCCGAGGCGCGCTCCATCGCGCAGCACGTCGCGTTCGCCAACCCGACGTACCTCACGCGCGACGAGATCCCGGCCGAGGCGATCGAGAAGGAGCGCGCGACCGTCGAGGCAATCACGCGCGAGGAGGGCAAGCCGGAGGCCGCCCTCCCGAAGATCGTCGAGGGTCGCCTCAACGCCTACCGCAAGCAGGTCGCGCTCCTCGAGCAGGACTACGCGAAGGACAACAAGCTGTCCGTCGCGAAGGCCGCCGAGAACGCCGGCATCACGATCCAGGGCTTCGCCCGCGTCAAGGTCGGCGCGTAACGAACCCGTGACGGGGCTCGGAACCACATCGGTTCCGGGCCCCGTTTTCTACGCGCTGCGACACGCGCGGACCCGGCCGGGAGGCACGACCTCCTCCGCCGGACCGGCTGCGGCCGGGTAGATTCCCACGAGACATTCGACGAAGGGTGCGCCACATGACGAACGAGAAGACCGGACGCCGCCGGGTCCTGCTGAAGCTGTCGGGGGAGGCGTTCGGAGCCGGGTCCCTCGGGGTGAACCCGGACGTCATCAGCACCATCGCCAAGGAGATCGCCGCGGCCGCGCAGGACGTCGAGGTCGCGATCGTGGTCGGCGGGGGCAACTTCTTCCGCGGCGCCGAGCTGTCGCAGCGAGGCATGGACCGCGGTCGTGCCGACTACATGGGCATGCTCGGCACCGTGATGAACGCGCTCGCGCTCCAGGACTTCCTCGAGCAGGCCGGTGCCGCCACGCGCGTGCAGTCCGCGATCAGCATGACCCAGGTCGCGGAGCCGTACATCCCGCGTCGCGCCGAGCGCCACCTGGAGAAGGGCCGCATCGTCATCTTCGGTGCCGGCGCGGGCCTGCCCTACTTCTCGACCGACACCGTCGCGGCGCAGCGTGCGCTCGAGATCGACGCGCACGAGGTCCTCGTCGCGAAGAACGGCGTCGACGGGGTGTACACCGCCGACCCGAAGAAGGACGCCACCGCCGAGAAGCTCCACCACGTGACCTACCAGGACGCGCTGCTGCAGGGCCTCAAGGTCGTCGACGCGACGGCGTTCTCGCTCTGCATGGACAACGGCATGCCGATGCACGTCTTCGGCATGGAGGGCGAGGGCAACGTGGCCGCCGCGATCCGTGGGGAGCGCATCGGCACGGTCGTCAGCAACTGAGCCGCACGCTGACTAGACTCGACGCAGTACCGAAGGAGAACCACCGTGATCAGTGATGTCCTGACCGAAGCCACCGAGAAGATGGCGAAGGCCGTCGACGTCGCCAAGGACGACTTCGCGACCGTCCGTACCGGACGCATCAACGCCGCCCTCTTCCAGAAGATCCCGGTCGACTACTACGGCACGCCGACGCCGCTCGCGCAGCTGGCGTCGCTCCAGACGCCCGAGGCACGCACGCTCATCGTCACGCCGTACGACAAGTCGGCCCTCAAGGAGATCGAGCGCGCGATCGCGACGTTCCCGAACCTCGGCGCCAGCCCGTCGAACGACGGCGAGATCGTCCGCGTGACGATCCCGGAGCTCACGCAGGACCGCCGCAAGGAGTTCGTGAAGCTCGTGCGCGGCAAGGGCGAGGACCACAAGGTCGTCATCCGCAACATCCGCCGCAAGGCCAAGGACGACCTCGACGCGCTGAAGGGCGAGATCTCGGACGACGAGATCAGCCGTGGCGACAAGGACCTCGAGAGCCTGACGAAGAAGCACGTCGACCAGATCGACGACGCGCTGAAGAAGAAGGAAGCCGAACTCCTCGAGGTCTGATGCGTCTCCCCGAGCCGGGCGGTGACCGCCCCACCCCACCGCGCCCGTCCGCGTCCGAGTCGACCGCGAAGAAGGGGCTCCGCCAGGACTTCGACGCCCGTGCCCGTGCGGCACGCGCCGACTTCGAGGCGCAGCTCCGGCAGCGGAAGGCCGACCTCGGTGCGCGCAACGAGGCCCTGACGGCGCGGACCGGCCGGAACCTGCCCGCGGCGATCGGGATCGCCCTGGCGTTCGCGGTCGTCATGCTGGGGTCGCTCCTGCTGTGGACGCCGTCGTTCATGGTCGTCGCCGCGTTCCTGCTCGGCGTGGCCGTCTACGAGCTCACGAGCGCCATGCGCTTCGCGGGTCGAGACGTCCCGCGCATCCCGAGCGTCGCGGTGAGCGTCGCGATCGTGCCCGCCGCCTTCCTGGGCGGGCAGGTCGCGGCGCTGTTCACGCTGCTCGGCGGCATCGTCCTCGTGTCGCTCTGGCGACTGGTCGAGGTAGCCGTCGCCCGCGACAAGCCACCGGCCGGGCACGTCGTCCGCGACCTGACGAACGGCCTGTTCGCCCAGGCGTACGTGAGCCTGCTCGGTGCCTGCGTGGTCCTGCTGTCGGCGCAGCCGAGCGGCCCGCTCTGGGTGATCGCGTTCATCCTCGTGGTCGTGGCGGTCGACACCGGTGCCTACGCGACGGGGCTGAACCTGGGCAAGCACCCCATGGCACCGCGGATCAGCCCGAAGAAGACGTGGGAGGGCTTCGCCGGCTCGGTCGCCGCGAGCATCCTCGTCGGCATCCTCGTCACCTGGCTCATGCTCGGCCTGCCCTGGTGGACCGGCATCGTCCTCGGCGTGCTGATCTCGGGCTCCGCGACGCTCGGCGACCTGACCGAGTCGATGATCAAGCGCGACCTCGGGATCAAGGACATCTCGTCGTTCCTGCCCGGTCACGGCGGGTTGCTCGACCGGATCGACAGCATCCTGCCGTCGGCGGCCGTCGGCTACGTGATGTACCTCGTCATCGTCCACTGACGGATCCCTCGAGCGCCCCTCCGCGGCCTGTGCGGCGAGTTCGCGCGTCCAGGTGGCGCCAGGCTCCGGTGCTGGCAGAATGTCGCCGTGGCCACCACCTTCCCCACCGCAGACCGCCGAGCACTCGGGTACGACGTCGACGAGGTCGACCGGTTCCTCGAGGACGCCCGCCGTGCGTACACCGCGGCGGACACGGCGCCCGGCATCGAGGCCGCGAAGATCCGCGCCACGGCCTTCTCGATGCGCAAGGGCGGGTACTCCACGGCGCACGTCGACGCCGCGCTCGAACGGCTCGAGGACGCCTTCGCCGCCCGGGAGCGTGAGCGCGAGGTCGCGGAGGTCGGGCAGAAGGCCTGGTACGCCGAGGCCCGCGGCAAGGCCTCGGACGTCGTCGCGCGCCTCGAGCGCCCCACCGGGCAGCGCTTCGCCCGGACGAGCTTCCTCGGCACCGGGTACCACCCGAAGGACGTGGACGCGTTCGCCGAGCGGCTGGCCGGCTACTTCCGCGACGGCAAGCCGCTGAGCCTGACCGAGGTCCGGTCGGTCGTCTTCCGGCCGAAGCACGGCGGCTACCGCGAAGCGCAGGTCGACGCACTGCTCGATGCGGTCGTCGAGGTCATGCTCGCGGTCCGCTGACGACGCGCGGGGGACCGGTGCTTCCCTCCCCGTGACCGTTCCGTTATCCTGGACGGACTCATGGGCAGGCACACGGCAGATCTCAGCTCCGACCGCGGTACCCGCGAGCACCTCGACCGTCCGGTCGTCGGTGAGCGCCGCGCGGCACGTGACCGACTCCGCACGTCGGAGCACGCGGTTCTCCACGCGACCCCGCAGGTCGAGACGGCGACGCTGCCGTTCGCCCCGCTGAGCGCGCCCGCGACCACCCGTTCCGCAACGGGGACGCCTGCGACCGGTCCGGTCCCGACCGGCGCGGTCCTCTCGCGTCCGGCTCCCGCCGACACCGCCCGCGGTCCGCTCGGTGTCCGCTCCGTCAAGCAGGGTCGCGCCGTCGCGCCGGTCGAGCGTGCACCGCGCACCGTCAACTCGGTCATCCGCGGCCGGGGCACGATCCCCGTGCTGTCCTTCGTGGCCGTCTTCGGGTTCGTGGGCGGATCGCTCTTCAACCCGATGCAGCCCGACGTCGCGCAGGCGGCGGTCACCGCTCCGGTGCTGGTCAAGGCGCCGGTCGAGCCGCAGCAGTACACCGCGCACGGCACGTACGCCGCGTTCGACCTGACCCGCGACGGGTACGGCGTCACCGTCCCGAAGCCGAAGGTCACCGCACCGCCCGCGACCGACGACACCACCGACGCGACGGACACCGACGCAGCGAAGGACGGCACGGCGAAGACGGTCGAGCCCTCGAACACCCTCGCGGCAGCGGCGGCGACGCCCGACCCGGGCAGTGCGCAGGCGATCGCCCAGCAGATGGTGGCCGACCGCGGGTGGGGTTCCGACCAGTTCAACTGCCTCGTCTCGCTGTGGAACAAGGAGTCGGGCTGGCGCGTCAACGCCTACAACCCGAGTGGTGCGTACGGCATCCCGCAGTCGCTCCCGGGCAGCAAGATGGCGTCCGCCGGTGCCGACTGGCAGACCAACCCGGCCACGCAGATCACCTGGGGCCTCAACTACATCTCCGGCGTCTACGGCACCCCGTGCGGGGCCTGGGCGCACAGCGTCGCCAACAACTGGTACTGATCGGCGCCCGGGGGTGCCGCGCAGCAACCGACCGCGGCGGCCCCGCGGCGTCGGGCCGGAGTCGGTCGACGAGGAGACCGGTCTCGACCGGCTGATGAGTTCCTGGCGGCGGACCGAGTTCCGTCGCGGGCGCGAGTACACCGTGCAGCCGATCTCGTCGGCGTCCGCGCAGAAGGAGTACGTCTGCCCGGGTTGCGGCGGCACGGTGCTCCCGGGGACCGCGCACGTCGTCGTCTGGCGTGCGGACGGGGTCCTGGGCGACGAGGCCGACCTGGCATCGCGGCGTCACTGGCACAACCACTGCTGGAGCATCGCATGAGCACTGACGAGACGAGCACTGACGAGACGCGCACCGACGAGACGCGCACGGAGATCCGGTCCGGCACCGAGCTCCCGGCACGGCGCACGGACGTCGAGCTGGTCACCGACGACCACCTGACGCTCGTTGGGGAGCTGGCCGAGCCGCTCGGACGCCCGGCCCGGGGCACCCTCGTCACCCTGCACCCGCTGCCCACCGCGCAGGGCTTCATGGACTCGCACGTGCTCAAGAAGGCCGCGGCCCGGCTGCCCGCCCTCGCGGACATCGCGGTGCTGCGCTTCAACTTCCGGTCGGTGACCTCGCCCCGCGGGACGTCGGAGGGTGTCTTCGGGGACGGTGTGTCCGAGGGCTTCGACCTCCGCGCCGCGGTGCACGAGACCGTGGCGCGCGGCCTCCCCACGCCGTGGCTGCTCGGCTGGTCCTTCGGGACCGAGGTGGTCCTCAAGCACGCGCTCGAGCACGTCGCGTCCGGCGACGTCGCCGGCGTCGTCCTGCTGTCCCCGCCCCTGCACCGCACGTCGGAGGCGGAACTGGCACGGTGGGCGGACGTCGACGTCCCCGTCGTCGCCCTCGTGCCGGAGCACGACGACTTCCTGCGGCCGGACGAGGCCGTCGAGCGGTTTGCCGTCGCTCCGAACGTCCGGGTCGTGCCGGTCGCGGGTGCGAAGCACCTGTGGGTGGGGGAGCGGTACGTCCGCATCGTGCTCGACGCGGTCGCGGACCTCGTGGTGCCGGGCAGCGCGCCGCTCCCGACGCACGTCGACGGCTGATCCCGGGTCCGGCCGGCGGGTCGACCCGTCGACGACGTGAGCCGGACGCGAGGCGCTGGTCGCGCCTCCCGTCCGGCTCACGTCGTGCGGTGGCCCGGTCTCAGCGCCGGGCGCCGTCCTCGGGGCCGGTCGCGTCGTCGGGGCCGGTCGCGTCGTCGGGGTCGGCCGCTGCCGGACCGTCGAACAGGCCGGTCGCGTGCGTGAGGACGCCGCGCAGGTTCTCGAGGTACCCGGCAACGGCGTCGCGCTCGGTGCGGATCGCGGCGAGACGGTCCTCGGCCTCGGCGACGACGGCTGCGCTGCGCTCCTCGGCCTCGGCGATCATCCGGTGCACCCGCTCCTGCGTCTCGGCGACCAGGGTGCGGGCGCGCTCCTGCGCCTGCGCGGTGCTCGAACGCTCGAGGTCGTCGGCCTCCTGCTGGAGCCGCTCGGCGCGTTCCCGGGCCTCGGTGGCCCGGCGGGTCGCCTCGGCGAGCTGCAGGTTCGCCTCGTCGAGGTACTTCTGCGTCTCGGCCACCGTCTCGTGGTGCTTCTGCAGGTACTCCTGCTCGGCGTCGTCGCGTCGGGCGGCGAGTTCCGACTCGAGTGCAGCGGCGGCCTGGTCGCGCTCCCGGGCGATCTCGGCGCGCCCCGCGTCGCGGTCCCGCTCGAGGTCGGCGCGCATCGTGTCGATCTCCTGACGGAGGGCGGTGCGCTCGGCCTCGAGGCCGGCGAGCTCGGCGACGCGGCGGTCGGCGATCTCGGTGTCCACCTCCGCGTGCTCGCGCTCACGACGCGCGGCCAGCTCGTCGGCGTGCTCCCGCGCGGCGCGTTCGGCGGCGTCGGCGGCCTCGGCCCGCTCGCGCGCGATGCGGCTGCGGTGCTCCTCGAGCTCGGCCGCGATGCGCTCGGCGGTCTCCTGCACGAGCCGCTCGTTCTCGGTCCGGGTCTGCTCCTCGTCGACCCGCAGCTGGGCACGGGCGGCCTGCAGCTCCTGGTCGAGTGCCGTGCGGGCCTCGGCGACCTCGCGCTCCCATCCGGCGCGAGCGGCGGCGAGCTCCTCGTCGAGGGCACGGCGGCGGTCCCCGACCTCGGCGTCGAGCTCGCTGCGGCGGCGTGCTGCCTCGGCGTCGAGTTCGGCGCGCTCGGTCTCGAGCGTGAGGGCGTGTGCGCGCTGCTGCTCGTCGCGTTCGCGCTGCCACGCTGCCCGACCCTCGGTGACCTCGCGCTCGAGCGCGGCGCGGCGGGTCTCCTCCTCGCGGGCGAGGTCCTCGGTCCGTCGCGTGTGGTCGGCCTCGAACACGCTGCGCCGGTGCTCGGTCTCGCGGTCGAGCTCGGCCGCGGCGGTCCGTGCGGCCTCGGCGGCCTGCTGCGCGTCCTCGCGGAGCTCGGCGGTCTCGCGTGCGACGCGGGCACGGAGGGCATCGGTCTCGCGGATCGCGACGGAACGGACCTCCGCGGCCTCGGTGACGGCTGCACCACGGACGGCGGCGGCCTCGTTGCGGGCGTCCTGCGTCAGCAGCCCCGCCTCGGACCGGGCCCGCTCGATGGTGTCCGCCGACTCCGCTCGGGCACGGGTGAGTTCGTCGGTTGCGCGGGAACGGGCGTCCTCGAGGGTCTCGGAGGCCTCCTGCCGGGCCTCGCGCAGCAGCCGCTCGGCCTCGTTGCGGCTGGAGGCGCGGAGTCGCTGGGCGTCGATGTCGGCCTGGCTGATCAGGCGGGTGGACTGCTCCTCGGCGACCCGGAGCGTGGACTCCAGGCGCGTCCCGAGTCCGCTGTACGTGGGCGTGCCGGCCTCGTCGAGCTCGCTCTGCAGGTCGGCGACGCGGGCCTGCAGGAGACGGATCTCCTTGGCGGCCTCGGCGCGGTCGGTGTTCGACTTGATGAGCTCGCGACGGAGTTCGTTCAGGGAGCGATCGACGTCGTCGCGGCGGTACCCGCGCAGCTCGGTCCCGAACTCGGCCTCGTCGTTCGCCACGTGTTGCTCCTCGGGGTCGGCGGAGGGCCAGCACCTGGCCCGGGCACGATCCTAGCGGCGGCCCTCCGACCGGGACTGAGACCGCGGCCAGCGGTGGGGGATGCGACGTCCAGGGTCCCTCGCTATCCTGGAGCGCTGATTCGCGCGCCGACCCCCCACCCCGGCGCGGTAGGGAGAAGATCCGTGCGATTCGTCCTGGCGATCGTCAGTTTCGTCATCGGTCTGCTGCTCGTCGCGCTCGCGGTCGGGCAACGCACCGTGTTCGCCCCGCCCTCGTCCCTGGTGGCGCAGTCCTCGAGCTCGGCGTCCGCGCCGGTCACCGTCATCCCCGGGTCGACGCTCACCGCGAACCCGGGCTACCAGCGCATCAACGTCTCCGGCTCGGGCAAGGTCTTCGCCGCCTACGGGCGCACGAGCGACGTGCAGGCCTGGGTCGGCGACGCGAAGCACACCACGCTGCGCTTCGACGCCGAGCAGGACCGCCTGGTCGGCAGGACGACCGGGAGCGGCGACTCCGTGCCCGACCCCTCGGGCAGCGACCTCTGGTACCAGGAGTGGGACGGGGCCGGTCAGTTCACCGTGCGCCTGCCCGCCGACGTGTCGATGGTCGTGCTCAGCGACGGCTCGGCGGCCGCCCCCACGGACGTCTCCGTGACCTGGCCGCGCGACACCGCGACGCCCTCGGTCGGACCGCTGCTCGTGGCGGGCGGGCTCTTCCTGGCCGGCGGCATCGCGCTGCTCGTCTGGGCGTTCCTCCACCAGCGCCGCGGCCGGGGTCCCCGTCGCCGCAGCGGTGGCTCGCGTCCGCCGCGCGTGCGGGCATCGCGGCGTGCCGCCGCGGCCGGCGCCCAGGTGCCGGCCCGCGCACGTCGGGGACGCCGACCGTTCGTCGTCGTGCCGATCCTGGTCGTCGGCGCGCTCGGGCTCACCGGCTGCTCGTCCGACTACTGGCCGCAGGGCGGCGGTGCGGCCGCGACGCCGACCCCGACCGCCTCGGCCACCGGCGCCGCCGAGGACACGACCCCGACGGCGGCAACCTCGCAGCAGATCCGCCGGATCGTGCAGCGCGTCGCCGAGGTCGCGTCGAAGGCCGACGGCGACCGCGACGCCTCGCTCCTCGAGTCGCGCTTCACCGGCGCCGCGCTCGAGCTCCGGAAGGCGAACTACGCCATCCGCGCGAAGGACGCCGACGTGGACGCCCCGCCGGCGATCTCCGCCGAGCAGGTCTGCGTCGCGCTCCCGCAGCAGACCGACAGCTGGCCGCGCACGGTGTTCACGGTCGTGGCCGAGGACTGCGGTGCGAAGACCGCTCCGCAGGCCCTGACGCTCGTGCAGGAGAGCGCGCGGGACGACTACAAGGTCGCCTACGACGTGTCCCTCGAGGCCGCGGCGGAGATCCCGAGCCTGGCACCGACGTCGCTCGGCGCCGCGCAGCTCGCCGGGGACACGAAGCTCCTGCGCATCGCGCCCGACGACATCGCGGCAGCGTACGGCGACGTCCTGTCGAAGGACGCCGACAGCGAGTCCGCCTCGCTCTTCGCGTCCGACGGCGACGGCCTCCGGTCGACCATCGGCAAGGCGTACAAGGACAAGAAGGCCGAGTCGCTGCCGGACACCGCGAAGATCGAGTACTCGTCGGAGGTCCCCGACGACAGCGCGATCGCCATCGCGACCGACGGGGCCGGCGCGCTCGTGTCCGCCGACCTCGACGAGATCGAGAAGGTCACCCCGACGGCGAAGGGCGCCGAGGTCAACACCGAGGGCGCCGTGAAGGCGCTCTCCGGCGTCGACTCCAGCACGAAGGGGGTCAGCGCCACGTACAGCGTGCAGCTGCTCTTCTCCGTGCCGCCGGTGGGCAGTGATGAGAAGGTGGTCCTGCTCGGGTTCACGCAGGGCCTGACCGCAGCGAGTGAGGTGCAATGACCAACGTCCCCCCGACCCCGTCCGGTCTCCGCGGAGCCGTCGACCTGTCGTCCCTCGTCGACCGCGCACAGCGGCCGGCGCAGCCCGGACCGGCGTCGACGGCGGGCGGCCAGCCCGGGACCGCCCCGACCGGGGCAGCCCCGGCGGGTGCCCCCGCGGCCGGTGACCTGACCGTCCCGTCTCTCGTGCTCGACGTCACCGACCAGACCTTCCAGGACGTGCTCCAGCTGTCCTCGGTCGTGCCGGTGATCGTCGACATCTGGGCCGAGTGGTGCGGCCCCTGCAAGCAGCTGTCGCCGATCCTCGAGCGGCTCACCGCCGAGTACGACGGCCGCGTGGTGCTCGCCAAGGTGGACGCCGACACGAACCCGCAGCTCGTGCAGGCCTTCCAGGCACAGTCGATCCCGACCGTCGCCGCGGTCATCGGTGGCCGGCCGCTCGGCCTGTTCGTGGGCGCACTGCCCGAGGCCGAGGTGCGCGACGTGTTCGAGCAGGTCGTCGCCGCCGCCGAGCAGAACGGCGTCACGGGCCGCGTGACGGTCGACGGCGCGTCCGCCGCCGAGCCCGTGGGTGAGCCCGAGCCCGAGCCGCTGCCGCCGCACCACCAGGCCGCGTACGACGCGATCGAGCGGGGCGACTACGCCGCCGCGGTCCAGGAGTACCGGACCGCGATCGCACAGGACCCGAACGACCAGATGGCCGTCGCGGGGCTCGCGCAGGTGTCGCTGCTCGCCCGGCTCGACGGCCGGACCGCCGACGAGCTCCGGAGCGCGGCCGCGTCGGCGCCGCAGGACGTCGAGGCCCAGATGGCCGTCGCCGACCTCGACGTCAGCGGCGGACACGTCGAGGACGCCTTCGGGCGGCTGCTCGACCTGGTGCCGACGGTGTTCGGCGCGGAGCGCGAGGCACTGCGCGTGCGGCTCGTCGAGTACTTCGAGCTGATCGGTGTCGACGACCCCCGGGTGGCCGTCGCGCGGCGGCGGTTGGCGAGCGCGCTGTACTGACGCAGGCGGGCAATCGCGGGTCGCGACCGCACGACGGACGGGAGGCCCGGTGCCAGCTGGCACCGGGCCTCCCGTCCGTCGCGTGGTGGGTCGCTCCTGTGGCGCGTCAGTCCGCGAGCCGCAGCCAGACCGCGCCGAGCGGCGGCACGACGAGGTGCGCCGAGGCCGGTCGGCCGGCCCACGGGGTCTCCTCGGCGGTGACGGAACCGAGGTTGCCGACACCGGAGCCGCCGTACTCGGTGGCGTCGGTGTTGAGCACCTCGACCCACTCGCCGGCGGTCGGCAGACCGAAGCGCCGCTCGACCGGTACGCCGGAGAAGTTGACGAACACCGCGAGCCGCTCGTCACCGGCCTTCCGCAGGAACCCGATCGTCGAGTGCGGTGCGTCCCCGCCCTCGATCCACTCGAAGCCGTCGGCGGTGGCGTCGTGCGTCCACAGCGCCGGCGTCTCCCGGTAGACCCGGTTGAGCTCGGCGACCAGGCGCTGGACACCGTTGTGCCCCGGGTCGTCCGCCTGCCACCAGTCCAGCCCGCGCTCCTCGGACCACTCGGCGACCTGCGCGAACTCCTGGCCCATGAAGAGGAGCTGCTTGCCGGGGTGCGCCCACATGAAGGACAGGTACGCGCGGACGTTCGCGAGCTTCTGCCACTCGTCGCCGGGCATCTTGCCGTAGAGGGAGCCCTTGCCGTGCACGACCTCGTCGTGGCTGATCGGCAGGGTGAACTGCTCGCTGAACGCGTAGACGAACGAGAAGGTCAGCTCGTCGTGGTGGTACGCGCGGTACGCCGGGTCGCGCTGCACGTACTCGAGCGAGTCGTGCATCCAGCCCATGTTCCACTTCTGCCCGAAGCCGAGACCGCCGGCACTCGTCGGCTGGGTGACGCCCGGCCACGAGGTGCTCTCCTCGGCGATCATCACGATGCCGGGGTAGCGCTTGTACGCGGTGGCGTTCGTCTCCTGCAGGAAGGAGATCGCCTCGAGGTTCTCGCGACCGCCGTGGATGTTCGGCAGCCACTCCGTGCGCGAGTAGTCGAGGTAGAGGATCGAGGCGACGGCGTCGACACGGAGCCCGTCGATGTGGAACTCCTCCATCCAGTACAGCGCGTTGGCGACGAGGAAGTTCCGCACCTGCGGCTGCCCGAAGTCGAAGACGTAGGTGCCCCAGTCGAGCTGCTCGCCGCGTCGGGGGTCCGGGTGCTCGAACAGGGCGTGGCCGTCGAACTTGGCCAGGGCCCACTCGTCCTTCGGGAAGTGCCCGGGGACCCAGTCCATGATCACGCCGATGCCCGCGGAGTGCAGCCGGTCGATCAGGTACCGGAGGTCGTCGGGCGAGCCGAACCGGGCCGTCGGCGCGTAGTAGCCCGTGACCTGGTAGCCCCAGGAGCCGCCGAAGGGGTGCTCGGACAGCGGCAGGAACTCGACGTGCGTGAAGCCGAGGTACTGCACGTGCCCGATCAGCTGGTCGGCGACCTCGCGGTACGAGAGCCCCGGGCGCCACGAACCGAGGTGCACCTCGTAGACGCTCATGGGCTTGTCGTGCGTGGTCGTCGCTGCGCGCTGGTCCATCCAGGCGCGGTCGCCCTCGGACCACTCGTACCGGGAGTCGGTGATCACCGAGGCGGTGAGCGGCGGGACCTCGGTGCGGCGCGCGAACGGGTCCGCGCGCTCGACCCAGCCGCCGTCGGTGAGGATCTGGAACTTGTACCGCTGCCCCTCGAGGGCACCGGGCCAGAACAGCTCCCAGACGCCGAGGTCGTTCAGGCGGCGCATCGCGGTGGTGCGGCCCTCCCAGCCCTCGAAGTCGCCGATGACGCGGACGGCCGTGGCGCGCGGCGCCCAGACCGTGAACGCGACGCCGTCGACGCCGTCGACCGTGCGCACGTGGGCGCCGAGGTGCTGCCAGAGCTGCTCGTCGCGGCCCTCGCCGAAGAGGTGCAGGTCGAGCTCGCCGATCGTGGGCGGGAAGCGGTAGGCGTCGTCCGTGGTCCAGGTCGCGTCGTCCGCGTCCGATGCGTCGTCGAGGTCGTAGTCCGCCTCCACGCGGTAGCGCCCGAGCGTGTCGGCCGTGGCACCGGCCCAGAGGCCGTCGCCCTCGGACTCGAGCTCGATGTCGTCGCCGTCCAGGCGGACCAGGCGCACCGCGGTGGCGAGGTGTCGGACCACGCGCACGCTGGTGCCGCCGTCGACCGGGTGCGGGCCGAGGACGTCGTGCGGCTGGGACCAGCGGCCCTCGGCGACCTGTCGGCGGAGCCACTCCTCGACCGGTGCCGGACGGGGCGCGCCGGCCGGGACCGGTGCGGTGCCGGCGGTGGGGGCCGCGTCGTCGGGAGCCGCGGTCGGGGCGTCGGGCGTGCCCTCGACCAGTTCGGCAGCCGTCGGCACGACGTGGCGACCGCCCTCGGACAGCGGCGCGTCGGCGCCGTCGTCGGCGGACGTCTGTGCACCGGGGGTCGGGGTCGCGTCGGGGGTCGGCGCCACGTGGGCACCGGTCCCGGTCCCGCTCGTCGGAGCCCCGCCCGACTCCGGGCGCTCCCCACCGGCGAGGGTCGCCGACTCCTCGACCCCGCGGTCCGGGGTCTCCGGAGCGGCCGGAGCGGCGCCGGGCAGGTCCTCGCCCGGTGCGGAGGCCCGCGGTTCGTACCGCGGACCCGTCTCGTCGTTCGCGGGCACCGCACCGGGCGCCCGCACCCGGGTGACGGGCGGCGGGGGCGGCGGCACCGGCGGGACGCTCGGTCCCTGTCCGCGGGCGGGGGTGGCGGGGTTCGGTCGGTCGGAGCCCATCGGCGGGTTCCCCTTCGGGTCGCGGTCGGTCATCGGTGGGGTCCCTCCACGACGAGCAGGTGCACGGGTTCCTGGAACGCGTCGAGCCGGACGTAGTTCGACGAACCCCAGACCCAGCGCTGGCCGGTCACGACGTCACGGACGTCGAAGGCCTGCTCCGTCGGCAGCCCGAGGGCGGCGAGGTCGAGGTGGACCGTGGTCTCGCGCGCCGAGTGCGGGTCGACGTTCGCCACGACGATGACGGTGTCGTCACGGCCGGAGCGGGTGAAGGCGCCCGGCAGGTGCTTCGAGTAGACGACGATCGCCGGGTCCTCGGCGTGGTGGACGTGGAGGTTGCGCAGCTGGCGGAGCGCGGGGTGCGCCTGCCGGAAGCGGTTGAGCATCGTGACGTACGGCGCGAGGCTCGCGCCCTCGGCCTCGGCCAGCGCGAAGTCACGCGGCTTGTACTCGTACTTCTCGTTGTCGATGTTCTCCTCGGAGCCCGGTCGGGCGACGTCCTCGAAGAGCTCGTAGCCGGCGTACATGCCCCAGGTCGGAGCGCCGGTCGCGGCGAGCGCGGCGCGCACCTTGTAGCCGGCGCGACCGCCGAACTGCAGGTACTCGGTGAGGATGTCCGGGGTGTTCACGAACAGGTTCGGGCGGAGGTAGGCGCTCGTCTCGTGACTGAGCTCGGAGAAGTACTCCTCGATCTCCTCCTTCGTGTTCCGCCACGTGAAGTACGTGTAGGACTGCTGGAACCCGGCCTCGGCGAGCGCCCGCATCATCGCCGGACGGGTGAACGCCTCGGCCAGGAACACCGTGTCCGGGTGCTCGTCGCGGACCTCGCGGATGACCCGCTCCCAGAACCAGAGCGGCTTCGTGTGCGGGTTGTCGACGCGGAAGATGCGGATCCCGAACGCGATCCAGTGGCGCAGGACCCGGTGGACCTCGGCGACGATGCCGTCGGGGTCGGAGTCGAACTGGATCGGGTAGATGTCCTGGTACCGCTTGGGCGGGTTCTCGGCGGTCGCGATCGACCCGTCGGCGCGGACCGTGAACCACTCCGGGTGCTGCTGCACCCACGGGTGGTCCGGGGAGCACTGGAGGGCGAAGTCGAGCGCGACCTCCATCCCGGTGTTCTTCGCCGTCTCGACGAACTCGCGGAAGTCCTCCTCGGTGCCGAGGTCCGGGTGGATGGCGTCGTGGCCGCCCTCGGGGGCACCGATCGCCCAGGGGCTGCCGGGGTCGTCCGGCCCCGGGGTGAGGGTGTTGTTCGGTCCCTTGCGGGCCGTGGTGCCGATCGGGTGGATGGGCGGCAGGTAGACCACGTCGAAGCCCATGCGCGCCACGGCCGGCAGGCGCCGTGCGGCGGTGCGGAAGTCCCCGCTCTTCCAGGAGCCGTCGGCGTTCTTCTTCGCGCCCTCGCTGCGGGGGAAGAACTCGTACCAGGCGCCGACGCCGGCGCGCTGGCGCTCGACGTCGAGCAGCTGCACGGGGGAGTGGGTGCGGAGGGAGGTGAGCGGGGAGTCCTCGACCTCACCGGTGATGCGCGGGTCGTCGACGGCGGCCAGACGGTCCGCGGGCTCGAGCGCGGTGTCCCGGAGCTGCTCGGCCGCCCGGACGGCGGCGGTGGAGTCGGTCTCCTCGGCGAGACGGTCGAGCAGGACGGCCCCGTCGAGGAGCGTCGCCTCGGTGTCGACGCCGGCGGCGATCTTGAGGCGCGCGGCGTGCAGCCAGGTCGCCCAGTCGTCGGAGAAGGACTCGACGTGCCAGGTCCAGACACCGACGTGGTCGACCTGCACGGTCGCCTCGTACCGGTCGGTGCCGGGCGCGCCGAGGAGCATCGGCACCGTGCGGGTGCCTCCGTCGGGGCGTTCGAGCACGAGGTCGGCGCCGATGATCCCGTGGCCCTCGCGGAAGACGGTCGCGCCGAATGTGATCACCTCGCCGTCGAACGCCTTGCCCGGGAACCCGTTCGGGGTCGTCGGAGCGAGCTGGGTGATCGGGATGCGTCCGATCTTGGGTCGGCGAGGTCGGTCTGCGGTGGCCACGGAGCCGACGCTACCCGGCTGGCGGGTCCACGTTCCCCGGATCGCGTCCGCGGTGCGCGGTCGGGCGTGCCGAGGAGCCCGTGCCGGGGAGCCCGGGCGCGGCGGGTGACGCCTGCGCGGGCCGCGGCCTACGCGACCTCGAACAGGTGGATGCCGGGCCCGTACGCGGTGAAGACCTGTCCGCCCGGTCGGAGCCGCTCGTGGTCGCGGTGCTTCTCGCTCGACCACGCCAGCCGGTACCCGCGCACGTCATCACGCGCCGGCAGGGTGAGGTCGCGCGTCCGGCCGCTGCCGTGCACGACGACGAGCACCCGGTCGACGGCCTCGTGCGCCCCGTCCGGTGTCGGTGTCGACTCGGCGAAGTACTGGACGACGCGGTGGATCGGCTGGTCCCACCCGGCGGTCGTCATCGGCTGCCCGTCCGGCCCGTACCAGGACATCCGCGTCGCGCCGGGGGTCTCCTGCCCCTCGACGCCGAAGCGCGTGGGCCGGAGCGCCGGGTGCGCGGCGCGGAGCCCGGTGAGCGCGGCGACCGCCTCGGTCATCGCCTCCGCGTCCTCGTCGTCCGTCCAGTCGACCGGCGTCAGGTCCTCGGACACGACGTAGGCGTTGTTGTTGCCGTGCTGCGTGCGGCTCCGCTCGTCGCCGGCGGTGAGCATCGGCACGCCCGCCGAGAGCAGGAGCGTCCCGACCAGGTTCCGCATCGACCGTCCCCGGGCCGCGCGGACCCCGCGGTCGGCGGTGTCCCCCTCGATCCCGTGGTTGAAGGACCGGTTGTCGTCGGACCCGTCCCGGCCGTCCTCGCCGTTCGCGGCGTTGTGCTTGCGGTCGTGGGAGACGAGGTCGAGCAGGGTGAAGCCGTCGTGGGCGGTGACGAAGTTGATGCTCGCGAGCGGGCCGCGCTCCTGCCCGAACGTGCTGCGCGAACCGGTCATCGCGTCGGCGAGCCGACCGATGCCCGCGTGGGGCGTGCCGTTCCGGCGCTCCTCGGCGATGTCGGTCAGCCAGAACTGCCGCACGGTGTCCCGGAAGCCGTCGTTCCACTCGCTCGTGCCGACGCCGAAGGCGCCCGTCCGCCACCCGTCCGGTCCGACGTCCCACGGCTCGGCGACGACGAGCACGTCCTGCAGGTCCGGGTGCTGCCGGATCCGCTCGAGCAGGGGGTGCGCGGGGTCGAAGACGTGCCGGCCGTCGCGGGCGAGCGAGGCCATGAGGTCGAAGCGGAAGCCGTCGACCTGTACCTCGCGCGCCCAGTAGCGCAGGCTCTCGACGACGAGGTCCGCGGTCGCCCCGACCGAGGTGTCGAGGGTGTTCCCGCAACCGGTCGTGTCGTAGTAGGCGGCGTCGTCCTCGGTCCAGCGGTACCGGTTCGCGCCGTCGATGCCGCGCAGCGAGGTCGTCGGACCGCCGGGCCCCTCCTCAGCGGTGTGGTTGTAGACGACGTCGAGCAGCACCTGGATGCCCGCCTCGTGCAGGAGCCGCACCATCCCCTTGAACTCGCGGAGGACCGCCGTCGCGCCGGCGGCCCGGGCGTCCGAGGACGCGTACGCGGCGTGCGGTGCGAAGAAGCCGAGCGTGTTGTAGCCCCAGGCGTTCTCGCGCCCGGCCGCCCGGAGCCACGCCTCGGTGTCGAACGCCTGCACCGGCAGGAGCTCCAGCGTCGTCACGCCGGTGCGCCGCAGGTGGGCGATCGTGCTCGGGTGCGCGACCCCCGCGTACGTCCCGCGCAGGTGCTCGGGGACGTCGGGGTTCGCCGCCGTGAGGGTGCGGACGTTCGCCTCGTACACGACGGCGCGGTCGCGGGGCACGTCGGGCTTCCGGACGTCGCCCCAGTCGAACGACTCGTCGACCACGACGCCCGTCCAGCGCGGGTGGGCACCCGTGGGGTCCGCGGGCTCGATCCCGCGTGCTGCCGGGTCGAGCAGCGGACGGGTCGGGTCGAAGTCGTGGCGGGGACCCTCCGGACCGTCGACGAGCAGGTGGTACCGGTCCCCGGGGCGGACGTCCGGGGTGCGGGCCGTCCAGCGGTCGGTGTCCGCCTCGCGCTCGAGGCGGTGCTCGGTCGTCCGGCCGTCGTCGGCGGAACGGACCACGAGGGCCACCGCGGTCGCGGTCGCCGAGCGCACCGTGAACCGGGGGTCGCCGTCACCGAGGCGGAAGCCGGGGGTCTCGTCGGTCGCGGTGCTGGGCATGACGACCAGGGTACGAGGAGCCGCGGCTATCCTGGGAACGCACGACCACGGAGGTGCAGTCATGTCGGTCTACCTCGACCACGCCGCGACGACGCCGATCCGAGCCGAGGCGCTCGCCGCCTTCACGGAGGCGCTCGCGACCGTGGGCAACCCGTCGTCGATCCACAGCGCCGGTCAGCGCGCGAAGATGCTCCTCGAGGACGGTCGCGCCGCGGTCGCACGCTCGCTCGACGCCGAACCGGTGGAGGTCGTGTTCACCTCGGGCGGCACCGAGAGCATCAACCTCGCCGTCAAGGGCCTGTTCTGGGCGCGACAGCAGGACCGGCCCCGCCCGCGCATCGTCGTCCCCGCGGGGGAGCACCACGCGACGGTCGACACGGTGGAGTGGCTCGCGCGCCACGAGGGCGCGGTCGTCGACGTGGTCCCGCTGGACGCGCAGGGTCGCGTGGACCTCGCCGGTCTGGAGGCACGGCTCGCCGACGCCTCGGACGTCGCCCTGGTCACGTTCCTCTGGGCCAACAACGAGGTCGGCACCCTGCAGCCGGTCACCCGGATCGTCGAGCTGGCGCACGCCGCCGGCGTGCCCGTGCACAGCGACGCCGTCGCCGCCTACGGCCAGGTCCCGGTGTCCTTCGCCGGCTCCGGTCTCGACGCCCTGAGCGTGTCCGCGCACAAGATCGGCGGGCCGGTCGGCATCGGCGCGCTCGTGCTCGGCCGACGGGCGACGGTGGAACCGCTCATCCACGGCGGCGGACAGCAGCGCCAGGTCCGCAGCGGCACGCAGGACGCGCCGGCCGCCGCGGCCTTCGGGGTCGCGGCGGGCGCGGGGCTCCACGACCGCTCGGCACTGCGCGACCGCCTGGTCGCGGGCGTTGCCCGCGCCGTGCCGTCCGCGGTGCTCAAGGGGGACCCGGTCGACCGGCTGCCCGGCAACGCGCACTTCACCTTCCCCGGGTGCGAGGGCGACTCGCTGCTCTTCCTGCTCGACGCGGCGGGGGTCGCCGTGTCGACGGGGTCGGCGTGCCAGGCCGGCGTCCCCGAGGCGTCCCACGTCCTCCTCGCGATGGGGCTGTCCGAGGAGGACGCCCGCGGGGCGCTCCGCATCACGCTCGGCCACACGACGACCGAGGGCGACGTCGACGCGTTCCTCGCGGCGCTGCCGGACGCGGTCGCCCGCGCGGGCCGCGCCGGGATGGCGTCCCGGGCCCCGCTGCTCGGACGGTGACCGACGGGGCGGGCGCGCACCGTGCCTCCCGTCCGTCGAGCCGCCCGTGGAGCCGCGGTCGGCCGCCGCACGGCCACGCCGGTAGGATCGGGGACCATGGTCGAACTTGACTTCACCGAGCAGCTGTCCGCCCTCCGCGAGACCTTCGGCAACATCCGCTCGGTCGTCGACGTCGACCGGCTGCAGCGCGAGATCGCCGAACTCAGCGAGCAGGCGGGCGCCCAGGACCTCTGGGACGACGTCGAGCACGCGCAGGAGGTCACGAGCGCGCTCTCCCACAAGCAGGCCGAGCTCCGCCGCATCACGGACACCGAGCAGCGCATCGACGACCTCGAGGTACTGGTCGAGATGGCCAACGAGGGCGACGACCAGGAGTCGGCCGACGAGGCCGCGGTCGAGCTCAAGGCCATCCAGAAGACGATGGGCGACCTCGAGGTGCAGACGCTCCTCGACGGCGAGTACGACGACCGCCCGGCGGTCATCACCATCCGCGCGGGCGCCGGTGGCGTCGACGCAGCCGACTTCGCCGAGATGCTGCTGCGCATGTACCTCCGGTACGCCGAGCAGCACGGCTACAAGACGACCGTGATGGACACCTCCTACGCGGAGGAGGCCGGCATCAAGTCCGCGACCTTCGAGGTGGACGCGCCGCACGCCTTCGGCACGCTCTCGGTCGAGGCCGGCACGCACCGCCTCGTCCGCATGTCGCCGTTCGGCGCGGCCGGCAAGCGTCAGACGTCGTTCGCCGCGGTCGAGGTGATCCCGCTCATGCCGGAGACCGCCGTGATCGACATCCCCGAGAACGACATCCGCGTCGACGTCTTCCGGTCGTCCGGACCCGGCGGCCAGTCGGTCAACACGACCGACTCCGCCGTCCGCCTGACGCACATCCCGACCGGCACCGTCGTCTCGATGCAGAACGAGAAGTCGCAGATCCAGAACCGCGCCGCGGCCATGCGTGTCCTGCAGTCCCGCCTGCTGCTCCTGAAGAAGGAGGAGGAGAACGCGAAGAAGAAGGAGCTCGCCGGCAACATCACGGCGAGCTGGGGCGACCAGATCCGCTCGTACGTCCTCGCGCCGTACCAGATGGTCAAGGACCTGCGCAGCGAGCACGAGGTCAACAACCCGTCGGCCGTGTTCGACGGCGACCTCGACGGCTTCATCAACGCCGGCATCCGCTGGCGCAAGCAGGGCGACGATTCCTGAGCACCCTCGCGGGGCAGGTGAGCCGCGCGCCTCGGTTGACTTCCGACCGACCCGACCTACCCTGATCCGGTCATGATCAAATTCGACCAGGTCACCAAGGTCTACTCGGGCAACCCGAGTCCTGCGCTCGACGACCTCTCCCTCGAGATCCTCAAGGGTGAGTTCGTCTTCCTCGTCGGCGCATCCGGCTCCGGGAAGTCGAGCTTCCTGCGCCTCGTGCTCAAGGAGGAGAAGCCCTCCCGCGGCCAGATCCACGTGCTCGGGCAGCGCCTGGGTGCGCTGTCGTCGCGCAAGGTCCCGTACTTCCGCCGCAACCTCGGCGTGGTCTTCCAGGACTTCCGTCTCCTGCCGAACAAGAACGTCTTCGACAACGTCGCGTTCTCGCTCCAGGTGATCGGCAAGAGCAAGGGCTTCATCAGCGAGGCCGTGACGGACGTGCTCAAGCTCGTCGGTCTGGCCGGCAAGGCCACCCGCATGCCGCACGAGCTGTCCGGCGGCGAGCAGCAGCGCGTCGCGATCGCCCGTGCCGTCGTCAACAAGCCGGCGATCCTGCTCGCCGACGAGCCCACGGGCAACCTCGACCCGACGACCTCGGCGGGCATCATGGCGCTCCTCGAACGCATCAACCAGGGAGGCACCACCGTGCTCATGGCGACGCACGACGCCAGCATCGTGAACCAGATGCAGCGTCGGGTCATCGAGCTCTCGAACGGCACCGTCCTGCGCGACGAGCAGTCCGGCGGGTACCAGACGCAGGCGCTCCCGATCCAGCGCGGCTCCGGCGTCTCGAACACCACGGGCATCCAGACCATCCCGGGGCTCATCCGATGAGGCTCGGACTCGTCATGGCCGAGGTCGGCTCGGGCCTGCGGCGCAACGCGTCGATGGTCGTGTCGGTCGTCCTCGTCACCTTCATCTCGCTGACGTTCGTCGGCACGGCGATCCTGCTGCAGATGCAGATCAACCAGATGAAGGGCTACTGGTACGACCGGGCGCAGGTCGCCGTGTACCTGTGCACCGACACGGACACGACCGGCAACTGCACCGGCGCGAAGGCCACCGAGGACCAGCGTGACCAGGTCCAGGCACAGCTCGCGTCCTCGACCCTCAAGCCGTACATCGAGAAGACGTACTACGAGGACCAGGACCAGGCATACGACCGGTTCAAGCAGCAGTTCAAGGACTCGCCGGCGACCGAGTTCGTCAAGCCCGAGTACCTCAACGAGACCTTCTGGGTGAACCTGAAGAACCCCTCGCAGGCCGACGTGCTCGTGGAGAGCCTGTCGAAGGTCGCCGGCGTGCAGAGCGTGGTCGACCAGCGCGGGTACCTGCAGCCGATCTTCAACCTGCTCAACGCGTCGTCGTACACGGCGATCGGCATCGCGTCGCTCATGCTCGTCGCCGCGGTCCTGCTCATCGCCACGACCATCCGGTTGTCGGCGTTCAGCCGACGGCGTGAGCTCGGCATCATGCGCCTGGTCGGCGCGTCGAACCGGTTCATCCAGACACCGTTCGTCCTCGAGGGCGTCATCGCCGCGGCGATCGGTGCCGTCCTGGCCGGCGGAGCGATCGTCGCCGTGGTCTGGTTCTTCGTCCGGAACTACCTGGCACAGCGCTTCTCCGGCACGGCGTTCATCGGCATGGGGGACGCGGCCGTCGTCGTGCCCGCGGTGATCGTCATCGGCGTGCTCCTGGCGGGGGTCTCGGCCTTCATCGCCATCCGCCGGTACCTGCGCGTCTGACCGGACACCTCGACCGCGGCGCGCCGGGAAGGTGCGCCGCGGTCGTCGTGTTCACTAGGCTGTAGGGCTGCGTACAGCAGCACCGGGGCCGGCCCCGGACACCGAAGGGAGCCACCATGGCGAAGGAACGCGGCGAGAAGATCGTGGCGACCAACCGTCGAGCGCGCCACGACTACCTCATCGAGGACACGTACGAGGCGGGCATGGTGCTCTCCGGCACCGAGGTGAAGTCCCTGCGCGAGGGGCGTGCGTCGCTGGTCGACGGCTACGCGTTCATCGACGCCGGTGAGGCCTGGCTCGATTCCGTGCACATCCCCGAGTACACCGAGGGGACGTGGAACAACCATGCCCCGCGGCGGAAGCGCAAGCTGCTCCTGCACAAGCAGCAGATCGTCAAGATCTCGCACAAGACGGCGCAGGGCGGCTACACGCTCGTGCCGCTGCAGATCTACTTCCACGACGGGCGCGCCAAGGTCGAGATCGCGGTCGCGAAGGGCAAGCGCGAGTTCGACAAGCGCCAGGCGCTGCGCGAGAAGACCGACAAGCGCGAGGCCGAGCGCGCCATGCGGTCCCGGAACCGCCTCGGCGAGTGAGCGCGGCGGGGTGAGCCCTCGGCGAACGCCGGTGGCATCGTCCAGCACACCCCGCTAAGCTGGGGTCCGCTCCTCACGGGGAGCGTTGGCAACTCAACAGCGTGACAGCGGTTCGCACGTCCGGCCCGTACGGGGATGATCGGTTTCGACATTGCCTGTGTGCCGACGGGAAGCGGGCCGAGGACCCACGGTCATCTCGTGAACGATCCGTGGAAAACAACAAGTGCCAATTCCAAGCGCACTGACTTCGCTCTCGCTGCGTAAGCAGCCCAGCACATGAAGTCCGTCGGCCAGGTGATCGTCTTCTAACCTGAGTTCCGGCGTCATCCAGAGGACTTGCTGCACGGTTGCGCCTCAGGGCCGTGCGGGACTTGCACTGGGACTGGGCCCGTCGTCCTAGAAGCCGGTAGCAAAGGACGGGGCCGAGCAGAACGCCTCATCCGGATACGCCCGTAGAAGACGTCGAACCGCAGCGATGGACGGGGGTTCGATTCCCCCCATCTCCACCATCGCCGGTCGTCGGACCGCTGTCACGCTGATCCTCGCGGGAGGTCCCGCATGAGCGCCCCGTCGTCGTCTTTGGACGTCGACGGGGCGTTCGCTGTTCCTGCGGGTGTCGAGGACTACCGTTCGGTGCAGACGCGGGGCGAGCCCGCGTCGTTCCCGAACGAGAGGCCCACGCGTGGCGCAGGAGATCGCGATCCGAGTCCGTCTGCGAGAGCAGGACCGTCTGGGGTTGGCGGAGTACGAGCGGCTGGTCGGCTCCGTCGCGTCCGTCGCCGCCGTGGTCGCATGGCTGCCCACACCCGACGAGCGGCTGGTGTTGCGTGGCCGGACCGCCGAGCCGGTGCGACTCGAGACGGTGTCGTACGGCGACGTCTTCGAGATGCTCGTCGTGCTCGACCAGGACTCCGCCGCGGTGGAGCGGGCGGCTGCGGCCGTCGCCGCACTCGTGGCCTCGGTGCGCGACGAGGCGGTCGCGGACGACGTCACCGGCATCGCGGGAGAGCTCGACCGCCTCGACCGGTCCGCTCCGCGGGGGCGCTCCACGGTCGAGCGCTCGCTCCGCGCGTTCCTCGAGGGAGCGCGCGCGGACGTCCTGGCGCGCCGGACCACCACGAAGGTCCGTGCGGCGCAGGCGCTGCTGCGGCTCGCCGAGGACGGCGCCGAGCTGGTGGTCGAGCGGGTCGAGGACGCGCTGGCGCCCGTCGTCGAGGAGCAGCCCGTCGAGGTGCTCGCGGACTCCGGGAGCGCCGTGGTGGTCGAGCCCGTCGACGGTCTCGCACCCTCCGGCGTGGGCGCTCCCCGCACGGAGGAGCAGCCCGTCGAGGAGCAGCACGACAAGAAGAAGGACGAGAAGAAGTCCGACGCGAAGAAGAAGGATAAGAAGAAGTCGGACAAGAAGTCCGACAAGAAGAAGTCCGACAAGAAGAAGGACAAGAAGAAGTCCGACAAGAAGCAGTCCGACAAGAAGCAGTGAGCCCGAGCGCGGAGGAGCGGGTGCGGGTCAGAAGTCGAACAGGTTCGCCCGCAGGCCCCCGTCGCCGTACTCCCGGCGGAGGAGCCCGCGACGCCGGAGCGCCGGCACCAGGTCGCCCGTCATCCGGTACACCTGCGCGGGGTGCAGGTCGCCGGACAGGATGAAGCCGTCGTTGTCGGCGTCCGCGCCGAGCTCCTCCGCGAAGTCCGCGAACTCCTCGGCGGTCCCGACGAAGCCCTCGTGCGCACTGATCCGACCGAGCCGGGCCTTCCGCGCGAGGAGCTCCCGCAGCGGTGCGTCCGGGGTGTCCCCGACGAGCCCGCGGATCGTCCCGGCCGACACGTGGTCGCCGAAGGTGCCGGCCGGGATCGGCGCGTCGAGGTCGAGGGCGAGCAGGTCGGTCTCCGAGTCGCTCGACCACGCGACGGCCGCGGCGCGCAGGTCGTCGTCGGACGGGTGTCGTGACGCCTCGACGATCCGGTCGGCCTCCTCGACGGAGGGCACCAGCACGGGCTTCAGCACGAACAGCACCCGGAGGTCGTCGGCGCTCCGCCCCGCGTCCGTGGCGGCCGTCAGGACCTGCTCACGGTAGGAGCGGACCGCGGCGGCCGTGAGCGGCGCCAGCGCGAGCTGGACGTCGGAGTGCGTGCCGGCGAAGCCCAGGCCGCGGCCCGAGCCGCCGGGGGAGACGACGACCGGGTCGGTGTCGAGCGGCAGCGCGTTGAGCGGGCCGTCCGCGGTGAAGTACGCGCCCTCGTGGTGGAACGCGTCGAGGGCGCCGCCGTCGGCGAAGTGCCAGTCGGAGGGGTCGCCGACGTACCCGTCGCCCCACGAGCGCCAGAGGCGACGGAGCAGGGTGATCCACTCCTCGGCGCGGTCGTAGGCGGCGTCGTGGGGGAGCGGGGCCGCACCGACGTGCCGGGCGCTCCCCGTGTCCGTGACGACGTTGAGCCCGAACCGGTCCGAGGACAGGTGCGCGAGCGTCGCCGCCTGCCGGGCCGCGAGGTACGGGGGCGTGATGCCCGCGTTGACGGTCGGCGCGATGCCGATGTGCTCCGTCGCCGCGAACAGGTACGGCGCGAGGAGCAGCGGGTCGTGCTTCGGGCCGCCGTACGCCTGGCGGATGCGCAGGTCGAGGGTCGCGGGGCTGCCGAGCGAGATCGCGTCCTCGGCGATGACGAGGTCCATGCCGGCGTCCTCGAGCGCACGCACGGACTGCTGGTACAGGGCCGGCTTCGTCCAGTCGTGGCCCCAGTCCCAGTCGGCCCGACCCCACGCCTGCGGGCCGAAGCCCCGCGAGAAGAAGTACCCGAAGTGCTGCAGGTCGCCCATGCTCAGACCTCCTCGACCACGACGTGGCCCTGCGGGACCGTGTGTGCGAGGGAAGCGACCTCCGAGGCGGGGGCGGGGCGTGCCTCCCGGCCGGTGACCGCGCGCGCCGCGGCGAGGCCGCGCTCCAGGTCGCGGAGCAGGTCGGCGACGTCCTCGATGCCGATCGACAAACGGACCAGCCCGTCGCCGATCCCGAGGTCCGCCCGCTCGGACGCGGTGCGCCCGGCGTGCGTCGTGGTCGCCGGGTGGAGCACGAGCGAGCGGACGTCGCCGAGGTGGGTCATCCGGCTGAACAGCTCGACCGCGTCGATGAACGCGCGAGCCGCGGGCTCGCCGCCGGCGAGCGTGAACGCGAAGACGGAGCCGGCCCCGCGGGGCAGGTAGCGCTGTGCGAGGTCGTGGTACGGACTGGAGGCGAGACCCGCGTGGTCGACGCTCGTCACCTCCGGCTGCTGCTCCAGGAAGGACGCGACGGCCAGCGCGTTCGCGCTGTGGCGTTCGACGCGCAGCGACAGGGTCTCGATGCCCTGGCGGAGCAGGAACGCGTTGAACGGCGACGGCGACGGGCCGATCCGGGAGGCGACGACGTCGCGGGCGTAGACCACGAAGGCCCGGCTGCCGTACCGCTCGACGTAGCTCTGACCGCCGAGGGCCCGGTCAGGTGTCGTGAGGTGCGCGAAGCGCTCAAGGTGGCGGGACCAGTCGAACCGGCCGCCGTCGACGACGAGCCCGCCGAGGCCGGCACCGTGCCCGGAGAGGAACTTCGAGGCGGAGTGCACGACGACGTCGGCGCCGTGCTCGACCGGCCGGACGAGGTACGGCGTCGCCAGGGTGTTGTCGACGACGAGCGGCACCCCGGCCCGGTGCGCGGTGTCGGCGACCCCGGTGATGTCGAGGACGTCGTTCTTCGGGTTCGGGATCGTCTCGGCGAAGAAGAGCTTCGTGTTCGGTCGGACCGCGCGCGCCCACGCGTCCAGGTCGCGCTGGTCGGCGACGAAGTCGACCTCGATGCCGAGGCGCGCGAGGTTCTGCAGGAGCAGGCCCTTGGTGCCCTCGTAGATGCTCCGGGCGCTCACCACGTGGTCGCCGGCCTCGAGCAGCCCGAGCAGCGCGACCGTCACCGCGGCCTGGCCGCTGCCGACGAGGATCGCCTCGGGGCTCCGCTCCAGCAGGGCGACGCGGCGCTCGACGTCGGCGTTCGTCGGGTTGCCGAGCCGGGTGTACGTGTAGCCGTCGTCGGTGCCGGCGAAGCGGTCGCGGGCCTGCTCGAAGTCGTCGAAGAGGAACCCGGAAGACATGTGGATCGCGGGCACCCGTGCGCCGTGTGCGGTGTCGGGCAGGAAGCCGCCGTGCACCTGTTCGGTCGCGAAGCCGTGGCCGTCGTCCGTCATGGTCCCCTCCTGGTGTCCTGGGTCGTGCGGGTACTCTCGCAGCCCGCGCGGCGGCGCGCCGTTGTGCGGCGTCCGGTTACGTCCGCGGGTGCCCCCGCTCGCGCAGCGACGGCGCGACGGCGGTGCGTTAGACCAGCGCGCGCACCCCGGCCGCGACGGTGTCCCAGGTCGCCAGCAGCGGCTCGCGAGCGAGCCAGACCACGACGCCGTTCACCGCGACGAACAGCACGAACCAGAGCACGGCCGGCACCCGCATCTCGGCGGCGGCGATGTGGAAGTCCGTCTGCACGCGTGCCCCCGTGGCGAGCCACCGGGCGACGTGCACGAGCGACCGGAGCCCGTCGACCACGAACGCCGCGCCGACCGCGGCGACGACGAGCACGGTCGCCTCCGAGGGGCGGAGCGCGACCCACAGCGCGAGCGCGTCGAACCCGACCACCACGAGCAGCCCGAACCAGTTCCGGACGAACGCCAGGGCGACGAGCCCGACGACCGCGAGCACCGCGACCGGCAGCCACCGCGAACCCTCGAGCACCCCGGTCACGAGCAGGACGCCCGCCCAGAGCGGGGCGCTGTACCCGGCGAACAGGTTGAGGACCCGGACGAGCCAGCGGATGCCGCCGGGCACCCGGCCGAGGCGTACCCAGGCCTCGCCGGAGCCGTCGGGGTGCAGGTCGATGCGGTCGATGCGGCCGCCGAACGGCACGACGACGACGCAGTGACCGACCTCGTGCACGATGGTCGCGGCGATCCGCGCGACCCGGCCGAGCAGGGGGACGAACGGCAGGACGGCGCCGACCAGGACGGCGACGAACACGAGGGGCGGGGCTGCTGCGGTCAAGGCACCAGGATCGCAGGCCCCGACGGGGAGACGTCTGGGCGCGGTCGCGGGCGCGCCTGCGCAGCCGCCGACGCCGGCCGTCTAGGTGATGGCGTCGACGACCACGAGCACCACGACCACGACGGTCGCGACGATCGCGAGGCCCGCCAGCACGGCGAGGAACACCGTGAGCTTGTTGGTGTGCGTGTGCCTGGCTATTCGACCGTCACCCACTTCGCGAGGTTGCGGGGCTTGTCCACGTCGCAGCCGAGCTGCAGCGCGAGTTCGCGGGCGAGCATCTGGAGCGGCACGACGGCCTCGATCGGACCCCACGGTGCGGTCGAGCGTCCCCACGCCAGGTCGGCGGCGTCGGTGCGTCGGGGGAGCGCCGGCAGGTCGGTGCCCTCGCCGCCGACGGTGACGACGAACCCGCCCCGCGCCCGTACCTCGGCGACCGCCCACTGCAGGCGCGGGTCACCGTGGTCGACGACGACGACCGGGGTGCCCTCGTCGACGAGGGCGAGCGGGCCGTGCTTCAGCTCGCCGGCCGGGTACGCCTCGGCCCAGCGGTAGCTGAGGACCTCGAGCTTCAGCGCTCCCTCCGCCGCGTAGGGGAGTCCGGGTCCGCGGCCGAGGAAGAGGAACCCCGGGGCGTCCCGCACCGTGGTCGCGAGCAGGGGCACCCGGTCGGCGGCGACGGCTGCGGCCGTGGCCATCCGCTCGGGCAGCTCCGCCAGCTCGTCGACGAGGGCGGCCGCACGGCTCGCCTCGAGCCGGCCCGAGGCGACGAGGGCGGACACGACGGCGGTGACCCCGACCAGGACCTGGGCCGTGAACGTCTTCGTCGCGGCGACGCCGACCTCCGGTCCCGCGTGGCAGTCGAGGACGGCGTCGGCCCGCCGGGCCAGGGACGAGTGCACGTTGTTCGTCAGCGCGAGCACCGGGTGCCGCTCGTCGAGCCGGTCGAGCGCACGGAGGACGTCGGCGGTCTCACCGGACTGGCTGATGGCGACCACGAGCGTCCCCGGCGTGAGGACCACGTGGTCGACCTCGCTCGCGACGACGATGTCCGTCGGGACGCCGCCGAGGGTGCGGAGCGTGCCCGCGATGACCTGCCCGGCGTGCAGGGACGTCCCGCACGCGACGACCGCCAACCGATCGAACGGCGGCAGGCCGAGCCCGACCCACGTGCTGCCGTCCGCGGTCCGCCGTCGGACCCGGTCGAGCAGCGCCGCGACGACCTCCGGCTGCTCGCCGATCTCCTTCGCCATGTGGTCCGGGTGGTCGCCGAGCTCGAGCGCACTCGGCGCGAACGGCGATGCTGTCGGGAACGGCACCGGCACCGCGACGCCCTCCGACGACCAGCTCCACGCCTCGCCGAGCTCCACGACGTCGCCGTCGCGCAGCGGCACGAAGGTCTCGCACCACTCCGCGATGGCACCGACGTCACTCGACACGAAGTCGCCGCGGTCGGACCGTGCGACGACGAGCGGCGAACGGTCCGCCGCCGCGACCATCCGGCCGTCCCGGGCGTCGAGGACGACGATCGCCCACGACCCCTCGAGCTGCGCGACCGCGATGTGGACGGCCAGCAGGAGGTCGGGGTCGACGCCCAGGGCCCGCTCCACGAGGTGCGCGATCACCTCGGAGTCGACGTCGGACCGGAACACGTGCCCCTGCCGCTCGAGGGTGGCACGGAGCCGGTCGGCGTTGTCGATGGTCCCGTTGTGCACGATGCTGATGCGCCCCGAGCAGTCGGCGTGCGGGTGCGCGTTCTCCTCGCGCACGGCACCGTCCGTGGCCCAGCGCGTGTGCCCGATGCCGACGCCGGAACGGGCGTCGGACGCGGGGGCGGCGTCGGCGCGCGCGGCGACCAGCGCACGGAGGTCGCCGACGCGGGACACCGAGCGGACCGTCTCGAGCTTCCCGGACGCCGTCCGCACGGCGATGCCGACCGAGTCGTACCCCCGGTACTCCAGGCGCTCGAGACCGTCGAGCAGGAAGGGGGTCGCGTCGTCACTGACACGGGCCGCGATGATGCCGCACATCTGGTGTCCGTTCGGGTGGGGACCGCGGGGTCGGTCGAGGGGAGCGGCACCGACCGCCGTCGGGTCTGCCGCGTGTCCGGGTCCGTCGGTCGTGTCCGTCCGCGGATCAGGCGGGGACGGACCCGGGGCGACGGTTCGGGTACCGGACGTTCGGGGTGCGGGCTGGCCCTCCGGGGAGGGCACGGCGGTCGGTGCACGAGAAGCCTCACCCGGTGCCCCCGTCGCGACAACACCCGCCGCCCGCTCTTGCGGTTCACCGCCGTCGCGGTGCGACGCGGCGGCGGACGGTGCGGTCTCCCGCAACCCGGCACCGGGGCGGACGCCCCCGACCACGCGACGGGAGGCCCGGTGCCAGCCGGCACCGGGCCTCCCGTCGCGTGGTCGGGTCGCGACCGGTCAGGTGAGCAGCGCCACCAGGTGGGAGCGCGAGCGCGCACCCACCTTGCGGTAGATCTGCGTCAGCCGGAGCTCGACCGTCCGCTGTGACATGAAGAGCGACGACGCGATCTCCCGGTTGCGGTAGCCCTCGGTCACCTTCTGCACCACGGCACGTTCCTCGGCCGTCAGCGACGTGAGCACCGCCGACGCGTCCGGAGCGCTCCGCGGAGTCCCGGGACCCGGCGCGGACGGCGTCGGGCCGGAACGGAGCGAGGTCGGCACGCCGAACGACGGCATCGCGGCCGGGGCCTGGGGCGTCGCCAGCGGGCGCCGGAGCCCCGCCGCCTCGTACGCCGCGGCGGCGGCGGCACCGAGCCGCGGACGCTCCGCGACGGTGCCGACGACCGCGAGCGCGGCGAACGTGCGCGCGCGCTCGTACTGCGAGTCGTGCGGCTGGAACAGTTCCAGTGCCCGACGCCGTGCGGTCTCGCGGGTGGTGTCGTCGGCGACGAGCGCCAGGCTCCGAGCGAGCACCAGGGCACCCCAGCGCGACGGGCGGGCGTGGTGGTCGGCCGCGAGCCGGGCCGTCGCCGCACGGGCGTCGTCGATCCGGCCGGAGCGGACGTACCCCTCGACGAGGTCCCCGAGGTGCCGGAGCACCGCCGGGTTCCGCAGGGACCGACCGACCGCGTCGGCCGCCTCGAGTGCCACGACGGCCTCCTCGACGCGCCCGTCGAGCAGGAGCACCCGACCGCGCAGCGCGTGCAGCTTCGCCGTCGTGCCCCAGAGGAGCGCCGTCGAGCGGAGTGCCAGGCAGCGGTCGACGACCTCGAGCGCCTCGTACGAGCGTCCCTCGGCGAAGTGCCGCCAGGCGATCGCGACGACCCGCGAGGGCTCCCGGACGCGCTGGGCGGCCCCCGCACCAGCCTCCCACGCGTCCACCGCGCGGAGGGCCTGTCGGAAGTTGCCCGACCGCAGCTCGTTCTCCGCCGTCAGGTACCGGGCTCCCTCGGCCCAGACGGTCTGCGTGTCCTGGCTGCGGGCCAGCACGAGGGCGAAGACCCGCCGGGCGCTGCGGGCGCGCTCGGCGATGCTCAGGGCGTGCGCCACCAGGAGCAGGGCGGGGTCCGACATCGCGAGGAGCCGCGCGGTCGCGAGTCCGTCGTACAGCTCGGTGTCGGCCGGCAGGGTGCCGTCGACCGCGGCCACGAGGCACTGCACGGCGCCGGCGATCTCCGCGGTGTGCGGGGTGAGCACCGGTCCGAGCTGCTCCACCCGAGCGAGGAGGTCCCTGGCCTGCTCGAGGTCCCACGTCTCCGCGCGGAAGCTCGCGACCATCGCCAGGAGTCCGGCGACGGCGGGGGCTTCGGGTGCTCCCGCCGCGACGGGGACGAGCAGCTCGTCCGCGTGCACGGTCTCGCCGCGCAGGTACTGGACCGAGTACAGCAGCCGGAGCCGCCGCACCTCGTCCTCCTGGCGACGGAACGGACGGATCGCGGCGAGGTAGCGCGCCGCCAGGCCGAGCAGGCGCTGCGCGAGCATCGCCTCGGCGACGCGGAGCAGCGCGGCGCGCTCGTCCTCGCACCCCGAGCCGACGTGCAGGGCACGCTCCGCCAGGGCGACCGCGGCGTGCGGCGCTCCGTCGGCGACGTGGCCCGCGGCGGCCTCGAGCAGCGCGACCGAGTCGGGCACGTCGTCGACGAAGCTGCGGTGCCACGCGGCGGCACGGGGGTCGACGTCGGCGCTCGCCGCGGCCAGCTCCGTGTGCAGGGACCGGCGGGACCTCGCGGTCATGCGCCAGTACAGCGCCGACCGGACGAGCGGGTCGCGGACGGTCGCGGACTGCCCGCGGACCACCACGAGCCCCGCGTCGGCGAGGTCGTCGAGGGCGTCGCGGTCCCATCCGGTGGTCCGCGCCACCGGCACGAGTGCGAGCCGGGCGAGGACGTCCAGATCACGTCCCGCGTCGGCGCCGTCGGTCCGCGCGCCGCCGGCGGCGACACCGTCGAGACGCTCGAGCGTCGACGCGGCGATCGCCTCGGTCGTCGCGGTGGGGCGCAGCGGCAGCACGAGCGGCTCCGCTCCGGTGAGCTGCGCGTGGCTCAGTGCCTCGAACTGCTCACGGAGCACCCCGGGGTTGCCCCCGGTCGCGTCGGCGAGGATCGCGAGGACACCGTCGTTGGCACCCTCGGGCGCCATGCTCCTGGCGAGGACGAGTGCGTCGTCGGCCGCGAGCGGCTCGAGGCGCAGCATCGGCAGCGCGGCGAGCGGGCTGCCGGACGACACCGAGCGCACCGTGGCCACCAGGCGGAGCGCCGTGCCGGCGAGCCGACCGGCGAGGAACGCGATGAGCTCCTGGCTGTCCTCGTCCATCCGGTCGAGGTCGTCGATGAGGACGACCGTCGGCGGGAGGGTCAGGGTCTGCACGGCCTCGAGGAAGTCGTGCGCGGCCGCCAGACCGGACGGCGCACCGGTCCCGGCAGCGCCCGCCTGCAGCAGGTGGGCGATGTGGGCGGTGGCTCGGGGGTCGTCGAGCGCGGTGAACAGGGAGGTCACGCCGGCCAGGGGCCAACGGGACTCGCTCCCGTTGACACCGACCCGCACGACGGGGAGGGGGACGCGGTCTGCGACCGCGTCGAGGACGCTGCTGCGCCCGGAACCAGGGTCGCCGACGACGACCATCGCGGACTCACGAGGGAGTGCTGCGAGGGTCGTGATCCGGTCGACCTCGAGACGGCGACCGGTGAGTGCCATGACTCACCGGCCTCCGGGTCCGGGGACGGGACGTGCGGAGGGCGTCCGGTCGACGGCACGGCGGGTGACCGTGGCGACGGACGGGGTCCGGTCGTCGGCACGGCGGGTGACCGGTGCGACGGACGGACGCGAGGCGGCGACGGAGCGCGCACCAGGGCTGTCGGTGAGATAACGCGGACGACGAGTGAGGGTGCACTCGGTTCCGCCTGGGAACGATGAAGTCATCGTCTGGACCACCCCTCGGGTTAGGGTTTTTCGGACGAAACGCACGACCCGCGGGACGGAGCCCGGATCTAGGGAATCCGGGCGACTCCCACCGGTCGCCTGTGAGCACGATAACAAAGGCGACGAACGGCCTCGACTGGTCCGTAAGCTCCTTGTCCGACGGACGTGTCCCCAGTCCGGGGGGTGCCCACCCCCAGATCGGGCCCCCTTGCCCCCGGACGGGGGTCGTCAGGCATCCCTGCGACTCGTCGAGGGGGACAAGCGGGGTACACCGCCGGTGCTCGGTGCTCGGTCCTCGGTCTCCGGTGCTCGGTGGAGAGCGGTTCAGGCGTCCGAGCGGCGGATGACCTCGACCACGGCGTCGTGCACCAGGCCGTTCGTGGCGAGCGCGCTGCCGTGCCAGGGCCCGGGGTCGCCGTCGAGCGAGGTGAAGCGGCCGCCAGCCTCCTCGACGATCGGGACGAGCGCGGCGATGTCCCACGGCTTGAGGTCCGGCTCGCCCGCGACGTCGAGGACCCCCTCGGCGACGAGCACGTACGACCACATGTCGCCGTATGCCCGCGTCCGCCAGACCTTCCGGGACAGCGCGACGAGGGCGTCGAGGCGGTCGTCCTCGTCCCACTGCTGGATGCTGTTGTAGCTGAGGCTCGCGTCGGCGAGCTCGGCGATGCCGGAGACGCGCAGCGGACCGTCGGTGGAGTGCGCGCCGAGGCCCTCCGCCGCCCACCAGCGCTTGCCGAGGGCCGGAGCGCTGACGACACCGAGGACCGGTCGGCCGTCGACGGCGAGGGCGATGAGCGTCGCCCACACGGGCACGCCCCGCAGGTAGTTCGCGGTCCCGTCGATCGGGTCGACGACCCACTGCCGGTGCCCCTCGCTGACTGCGTCCGCGCCGGTGTCCGCCGTCGTCTCCTCGCCGAGGAAGGCGTCGTCGGGTCGCTCCGCAGCGAGCCGCTCGCGGAGCGCCCGCTCGACCGCCTGGTCGGCGTCGGTGACGTGCGTGCTGTCGGCCTTCGTCGACACGTGCAGGTCGGCGGCGCGGAACCGCTCGAGGCTGATCGCGTCGGCGGTGTCGGCGAGCGAGCGGGCGAAGTCCAGGTCGGCGCTGAGGTCCACGGAGGCCAGGCTAGCGGCTCGGCCCGGCTCGGCTCAGCTCGGCGGCTAGGCGGCCACGACCTCCTCCTCCTCGAGCCGGGTGACCGCGCGCTCGCGGGCGAGCCGCGTGCGTCGGGCGGCGAGCCCGTGCACGAGGACGCCGAGCAGCACGGCGACGACGAGCCAGAGCGCCAGGACGACCAGCGGGCGGGCGAGCGACGCCGCCGGGAAGTACACGAGGTCCTGCGCCGCGGCGAGCCACGCGGCACCGCTCCAGAACGTGTTGAGCGCCGCGAAGAAGCCGGGCTGGAACGCCGGCTGGAAGATGCCGCCCGAGCTCGTGAAGTTGAGCATCACGAACAGCATCGTGAGGATCGGCGTCGTCCACCGCCCGAGCAGCGGGTGCAGTCCGACGCCGAGCGCGATGATCACGGCGTCGTAGAGCCAGGCGACGAGGAAGACCTCCCACCGGTGCGCCGGGACGACCCCGTAGAGCGGACCGGCGACCACGACGCCGATGCCGGCGACCACCGCGGCCGTGGCGGCTCCGACGACCACGGTCCAGAGCGCACGGAGCCGGGCGGCCGCGGCGGCGACCGCGATGGCCGAGGCGTAGCCGCCGACGCTCAGGCCGACGAGCAGGAAGAACAGGCCCTGGCCGGTGGCGTCCTCGCTGCCCGTGGGCACGACGTCCTCGACCGTGAACGGCAGGTGCTGCTCGTAGGCGATCGGCAGGAACACCTTCTCGGCCGCCGACGCCGTGGTCTCGCTCGCCGCGGTCGAGACGTAGAGCGTCGCACCGGACGTGCCGGGTGCGTACACGGCGGCGAGGTCGCGGTCCCGCACGGCGCGCTCGGCCTCGGTCGTGGACCGGACCACGTGGGCGACGAGCCCGCCGTCCGACTCGTCGGTGACGGTCTGGGCGAACACCTGCGCGGTGGGACCCTGACCGACGATGCCGACGGGGAGCTCGTGCGGGGTGGGGGCGTGGAACGCGCCGAGGTAGGCGAGCGTCATCCCGACCGCGAGGAAGAGCGGGACGAGGACGTGCGACCCGAACGACCGGAGCGTGCTGCCGAGGTGCTCCGGCCGGAGGACCGCGAGCGTCCGGGCGCCGTGGCGGTCATCACGCGCGGCGTGGTCGGCGTGGTGGGGGTGCGGCACGCGCGCATTGTTGTTCTCTGCAACTTCGGGCACGGGGAGCAACGGTACACCCGCCGCGCGCGGCCCGTCCGCCGGGTTCAGTCGGTGCCGGGGTCCTCGCCGCCCATGCCCGTCAGGAGCGCCCGGAACGAGTCGAGGCGCTCGACGCCCGTCGGGCCGAGCTCGCCGTCCTGCACACGGTCGACGATCTCCCAGTCGTGCGCCTGGTCGAGCGGGATGCCGTCGGCCGGCTCGCGGACCGGGACGGCGTGCGCGGCGAAGGCGCGGAACACGTTCGCCGGCTCGACGTGCCCGAGGCCGAACGAGCGGACGCCCGGGGTGTCGATGATCCACCCGCCGTCGCGGACCCGCAGGGCGATCGACGACGACGAGGTGTGGCGCCCGCGCCCGGTCACCGCGTTCACGACGCCCGTCGCACGGGTGGACCCGGTGATCGCGTTGACGAGCGTGGACTTGCCGACGCCCGAGTGGCCGACGGTCACGGTGACCTTGCCGTCGAGCACCTCGTGCAGGGCGTCGAACGGCACGTCGTCGGACCGGCTCGTCACGATCCGCAGGTCGAGGCACGCGAAGTGCGCGAGGAACTCGGTCGGGTCCGCGAGGTCGGTCTTCGTGATGCAGAGCACCGGGTCGAGCCCCGCGTCGAACGCCGCGACGAGGTACCGGTCGATCAGTCGCGTGCGCGGTTCGGGGTCGGCCGCGGCGACGACGACGAGCATCTGGTCGGCGTTCGCCACGATCACGCGCTCGACCTCGTCGGTGTCGTCCGCGCTGCGGCGGAGCAGCGTCGAGCGCTCCGCGACCCTGACGATCCGCGCGAGGGAGCCGGGGTCGCCGGACACGTCGCCGACGAGCGAGACGTGGTCACCGGTGACGACCGACTTCTTGCCGAGCTCGCGCGCCTTCGTCGCGGTGATGACCCGCTCGCCGGCCGCGTCCGGCCCCGCGCCGTCCGTCACGAGGACGCCGAAGCGCCCGCGGTCGACGTTCGTCACCCAGCCGACCGGGGCGTCGTCGTGGGTCGGCCGGACCTTCGTGCGCGGCCGGTTGCCCTTCGGGTTCGGCCGGATGCGCACCTTCGACTCGTACTGCCCGTACGGCTCGTCCTCGTCGGTGTCGTCGCCGTCGACGTCGTCCCACCAGCTCACGGTCTCACGCCCCCTTCGTGCCGGTCGCCACGAGGTCCGCCCAGAGGTCCGGGAACTGCGGCAGCGTCTTCGCCGTGCAGCCGACGTCGTCGACCGCGACGCCGTCGACGACGAGGCCCACGAGGGCCCCCGCGGTCGCCATCCGGTGGTCGTCGTACGCGGCCCAGTCGCCGCCGTGGAGGCGAGCGGGGGTGATCCGCAGGCCGTCGTCGAGTTCCTGCACCGAGCCTCCCGACCGGTTCACGTCCGCCGCGAGCGCGGCGAGCCGGTCCGTCTCGTGGCCGCGCAGGTGCCCGATCCCGGTGATCTCGCTCGGTCCGTCGGCCAGCGCCGACAGCGCGACCAGCGCGGGGGCGAGCTCGCCGCCGCGGGTCAGGTCGAGCGTGACACCCGGCAGGGAGGCCCCACCCGCCACCCCGACGCCGCCGTCGAACACCAGGTCGTCACCGTCACGCGTCACGGTCGCCCCCCACAGGGGCAGGAGCGTCTCGAGGTCGGCGCCGACCTGCGTGGTCGCGGTCGGCCACGTGCGGATGCGGACCGTGCCGCCCGCCACGAGCGCGGCCGCCGCGAACGGCGCCGCGTTCGACAGGTCCGGCTCGATCGTGACGTCACGGGCGGCGATCGGACCGGGGTGCACGACCCACTCGCCGACGGCCGGCTGGTCGACGCGGACACCGCGTGCACGGAGCACCTCGACGGTCATGTCGATGTGGGGCAGGCTCGGCAGGCGGTCGCCGACGTGCGTGAGGTGCAGGCCCTCGTCGAAGCGCGGAGCCGACAGGAGCAGGCCGGAGACGAACTGCGACGAGGCCGACGCGTCGATCGTCAGCCGACCGCCCCGTACCGAGCCGGTGCCGGTGAACGAGAACGGCATCGCGCCGTCGCCGTCGTCCGTGACGTCCACGCCGAGGTCGGCGAGGGCACCGATCACCGCACTCATCGGACGCTTCCGGGCGTACGGGTCGCCGTCGACGGTGACCGGACCGGTGGCCAGCGCGGCGAGCGGCGGGAGGAAGCGCATCACGGTCCCCGCGAGGCCGCAGTCCACCGCGACGTCGCCGTGCAGCGGGGCCGGCGTGATCCGGAGGTCGGGGCCGTGGGGGTTCGGCTGCGCGCCGTCCGCGGGTGCGACCTCCTCGATGCCGACGCCGAGCTGCCGCAGCGCCGCGACCATGAGCGCGGAGTCACGGGAGTGCAGGGGGAGCCGGATCGTCGAGGGGCCGTCGGCGAGGGCGGCGAGCACGAGCTCCCGGTTCGTCAGCGACTTCGAGCCGGGCAGGGCGACGTCGCCGTGCAGCGGCCCGCGTGCGCGGGGTGCGATCCACGGATCGGGGTGGTGGGAATGCGTCGACTCGGCCATCGGTTCACCAGGGTACTGAACGCAGCGGGAGGACCATTGGCGACAGCGACCCTGGAACGGACACGGACGGCTCTGCCGCCCGTGCGGACGACGCTCGACGGCCGACCCGGCCTAGACTCGACCGTGATGACGACCGACGAACCGCAGGCAGCACCGCACGACCTGGTCGAGGAGACCGAGGCCCAGCTCGACGCGGTGTCCGAGGAGGCGGATCTCGACGGCACCGAGCCCGAGCCGGCCGACGAGAAGACGGTGTCCGAGGCCGAGCTCCGCTCCCTCTTCGAGGACCAGGCGCTCCCGTTCATGGACCAGCTGTACGGCGCCGCGATGCGGATGACGCGCAACCCGGCCGACGCGTCCGACCTCGTGCAGGAGACGTTCGTCAAGGCGTACGCCGCGTTCCGGCAGTTCCGCCAGGGCACGAACCTCAAGGCGTGGCTGTACCGGATCCTCACGAACACGTTCATCAACACGTACCGCAAGAACCAGCGGAACCCGTACCAGGGCACCATCGACGAGCTCGAGGACTGGCAGCTGGGCGGCGCCGAGAGCGTCACGCAGTCGATCTCCGCGCGCTCCGCCGAGGCCGACGCGATCGACCACCTGCCGTCCTCCGCCGTGAAGGACGCGCTGCAGTCGATCCCCGAGGACTTCCGGATGGCCGTGTACTTCGCGGACGTCGAGGGCTTCTCCTACCAGGAGATCGCCGACATCATGAAGACCCCCGTGGGGACGGTCATGAGCCGTCTCCACCGTGGTCGCCGGCTCCTCCGGGGGCTCCTGGCGGACCACGCACGCGAGACCGGCATCGTCCCGGACGCAGCGTCGACGGCGACGATGCGTGGACGCGGCCGGAAGACACCTGCGACCGCTGGTCGCACCGACGGGAAGGACGCACGATGAGCGGCTGCGACTGCTCGAAGGCCAAGGCCGAGCTCGAGGAGTTCCTCCACGACGAGCTCCGGGGCGCCGACGCCGCGGACATCCGCGAGCACATGGAGACCTGCGAGGACTGCACGAGCGAGCACCGCGTCGGCGTCGTCCTCATGGAGACCGTGAAGCGCGCCTGCAAGGAGACCGCGCCGGACCAGCTCCGGTCGGAGATCCTGGCGCGCATCCGCGTGGAGCAGGCGACCCACTAGCCGTCGCGGGCGCACCGGTCGTCACACGGTCGGTGCCGTCGGTAGGGTCGGCCCCATGACCCTCACCGCCGAGTCGATCACCACCTGGTCCGACACGGACGTCGCCGACGTCACCGCCCTCGTCCGCCTGCTCGGGCACGTCGTCGACGAGCCCGCCATGCGCGCTCGGCTCGAGCGGCTGGTCCCGGAGGCGGGACACCGCACCTGGCTCGTCCGCGGCGCCGACGGTCGCGCGGTCGCGGTGGCGGGCGCGCAGGTGACGTGGTCCTACGCCAGCGACGAGCCGACGGCGCAGCTGCTGCTGCTCGTCGTGGACCCGGCGGCCAGGAGGGACGGCACCGGTTCGGCGCTCATCGACGTCTTCGAGACGTGGGCCGCCGAGCAGGGTGCCCACCGTCTCAGTGCGGTGTCGGCCGCCGCGACCGACAGCGCGCACCGGTTCTACCAGAAGCGCGGCTACCACGAGTCGGGCGTCCGGTACACGAAGCTCCGGTAGCCGCAACGGACGACGCGCCCCGTTCCCACGGGGCGCGTCGTCCGTTGCGGGGCGCTGCTGCGCCTCGTCTGGTGCGCTCGGTCAGCCGAGCGCCTTGCGGACGACGTCCGACGCCTCCTGCGCGGACCGCTTCGACGACCCGGTCGCCGGCGCGGCACTCGCGGGGCGCGCGGCCACCGAGAGCGGCCGACCGTCCAGGTGCGGCGACAGGTTCATGCAGACGTACGGCCATGCACCCTGGTTCTCCGGCTCCTCCTGCGCCCACACGACCTCGGCCTGCGGGTAGCCGGCGAGCACGTCGAGGAGCTGGCCGAGGGGGAGCGGCGCGAGCTGCTCGAGCCGGACGAGGGCGACGTCGGTCGCGCCGGACTTGTCGAGCTCGGCACGCAGGTCGTGGTGCACCTTGCCCGAGTGCAGCACGACGCGGCGCACGGCGCCCCGGTCGGCCACGCGGTCGTCGTCGAGCACCTCCTGGAACGTGCCGCCGGTGAACGCCTCGATCGGGCTCGTGGCCTGGCGCAGGCGGAGCATCGCCTTCGGGGTGAACACGACGAGCGGCTTCTGCGGCCGCGCCCACGCCTGACGGCGCAGCAGGTGGAACCACGACGCCGGCGTCGACGGACGCGCGACGATCATGTTGTCCTCGGCGCAGAGCTGCAGGTAGCGCTCGATCCGGGCGGAGGAGTGGTCCGGCCCCTGGCCCTCGTAGCCGTGAGGGAGCAGGAGCACCAGGCCGGAGCGCTGGCCCCACTTCTGCTCGGCGGACGAGATGAACTCGTCGATGATCGTCTGCGCGCCGTTCGCGAAGTCGCCGAACTGCGCCTCCCAGAGCACCAGGGCCTCGGGACGCTCGACGGAGTAGCCGTACTCGAAGCCCATGGCCGCGTACTCACTGAGCAGCGAGTCGTAGATGTAGAACCGTGCCTGGTCCTCGGCGACGTTCGCCAGCGGCAGCCACTCCTGGCCGTTGATGCGGTCGTGGAACACCGCCTGGCGCTGCACGAACGTGCCGCGCCGGGCGTCCTGGCCGGCGAGCCGCACGGGCTTGCCCTCGACGAGCACCGAACCGATCGCCATGAGCTCGGCCATCGCCCAGTCGATGCCGCCCGAGCGGGTCATCTCCGTGCGCTTGGTGAGCAGCTGCTGCAGCTTCGGGTGGATCGAGAACCCGGCGGGCGGGTTGCTGTGCGCGTCGCCGATGGCCCGGACGAGCTCCTCGGAGATCGCGGTGTCGTGCACCTCGACCTCGGTGTCGTCGCGCTGGGCGGTCGGACGCTCGAGGCCGTCGACCGCACCGTCGTCGTCGGCGGTGACCACCGGCATCGTCCCGGTCTGCGCCTCGTGCGTCTCGGCGAACGCGCGCTCCAGACGGTCCTGGAAGTCGCGGTGGGCCTCGTCGTACTCCTCCTGCGTGATGTCGCCGCGGCCGACGAGGGCCTCGGTGTACAGCGTGCGGACCGAGCGCTTCGCCTCGATGAGGTTGTACATGAGCGGCTGCGTCATCGACGGGTCGTCGCCCTCGTTGTGCCCGCGGCGGCGGTAGCAGATGAGGTCGATGACGACGTCGCGGTGGAACTCCTCGCGGTACGCGAAGGCGAGCTCGGCGACGCGGGCCACGGCCTCCGGGTCGTCCCCGTTGACGTGGAAGATCGGCGCCTGGATGGTCTTGGCGACGTCGGTCGAGTACACCGAGCTGCGGGCCGACTCCGGCGGCGTGGTGAAGCCGACCTGGTTGTTGATGACCAGGTGCACCGTGCCGCCGGTGCGGTACCCGCGGAGCTGCGACATCTGCAGGGTCTCGACCACGACGCCCTGGCCGGCCATCGCCGCGTCGCCGTGCACGAGCACCGGCAGCACGCCGAAGGTGCCGGGCGCGGTGCGGTCCTGCTTGGCGCGGACGATGCCCTCGAGCACGCCGTCCACGGCCTCGAGGTGGGACGGGTTCGCCGCGATCGTCACCGGGATGCTCGACCCGTCGGAGGCGCGGAAGACGCCCTCGGTGCCGACGTGGTACTTGACGTCGCCCGACCCCTGGCCCGACACGGAGCCCGGCAGGGACGACCCCTCGAACTCGCGGAAGATCTGTCCGTAGGTCTTGCCGGCGATGTTCGTCAGCACGTTGAGGCGACCGCGGTGGGCCATGCCGATCGCGACCTCGTCGAGCCCGGCGGCGGACGCCTGCTGGATGAGCGTGTCGAGGAACGCGATGGTCGACTCGCCGCCCTCGAGCGAGAAGCGCTTCTGGCCGACGTACTTCGTCTGCAGGAACGTCTCGAAGGCCTCGGCCTCGTTGAGCTTGCCGAGCACCCGCAACTGCTCGTCCTTCGACGGCTTCGAGTAGGGGACCTCGATGTGTGCCTGCACCCAGCGGCGCTGCTCCGGGTCCTGGATGTGCATGTACTCGATGCCGACGGTCCGGCAGTACGCGTCGCGCAGGATGCCGAGCACGTCACGCAGCGGAGCGTTCGTCGTGCCGGCCAGGCCACCGGTGACGAACTCGCGGTCGAGGTCCCAGAACGTCAGCCCGTGGTTCTCGATCTCGAGGTCCGGGTGCGTGCGCTGGCGGTACTCGAGCGGGTCGATGTCCGCCATGAGGTGCCCGCGGACCCGGAAGCTGTTGATGAGCTCCTGCACGCGCGACGTCTTGTTGACGCGGTGGGCGAGGTCGACGTTGATGTCGTTCGCCCACTGGATCGGCTTGTAGGGGATGCGCAGCGCCGAGAAGATGCCCTCGTAGAAGCCGTGCTCGCCGATCAGGCGCTCGTGCACCTTCTTGAGGTACTCGCCCGACCCGGCGCCCTGGATGACGCGGTGGTCGTAGGTGCTGGTCAGCGTGATGGTCTTGCCGACGCCGAGCTCGACGAGCGTCTTCGTCGCCGAGCCCTGGAACTGCGCCGGGTACTCGAGCGCGCCGGCGCCGATGATCGAGCCCTGGCCCTTCGTCAGGCGCGGGACCGAGTGCACGGTGCCGATGCCGCCCGGGTTCGTCAGCGAGATCGTGGTGCCCTGGAAGTCGGCCGGGGTGAGCTTGTTGTCGCGGGCACGCTTGACGAGGTCCTCGTAGGCGGAGAGGAACTGTCCGAAGGTCAGGGTCTCGGCACGCTTGATGCTCGGCACGAGGAGGGAGCGGGTGCCGTCCTTCTTGGGGACGTCGATCGCGATGCCGAGGTTCACGTGCGCGGGCGTGACGACGAAGGGCTTGCCGTCGCGCTCCTCGTAGGAGACGTTCTGGCTCGGGAAGTCCTTGAGCGCCTCGACCATCGCCCAGCCGATCAGGTGCGTGAACGAGATCTTGCCGCCGCGGGCCCGACGCAGGTGGTTGTTGACGACGATCCGGTTGTCGATCATCAGCTTCGCGGGGATGGTCCGCACGCTCGTCGCGGTCGGCACCGTGAGCGAGGCGTCCATGTTCGACGCGAGGGTCTTCGCCATGCCCCGGAGCGGGGTCGCGACGTCCTCGTGGGTCTCCTCGTGGTCGTCCGCGGCGTCGTTCGCCTCGGCCGGGATCGGCTGCGGCGTCGGCTGGCGGGACGTGGTCCGCGCCTGGATCGACCCGGCGGGCTTCGCCTCGGCCGGGGCGTCACCGGTCGCGGGCTGCTGCGTGGTCGACTGCGTCTGCTCGGTCGACTGCTGAGCCGGTGCCGACGGGGCTGCCGGAGCACCGGCGGCCTGGGAGCGGTGGTAGCTCTCGAGGACCGGCCACCAGGACTCGTCCACGGAGTGCTTGTCGGCGACGTACTGCTCGTACAGCTCGTCGACGAGCCACTCGTTCGCCCCGAATTCGCCCGCGGTCTCGTCCGTACCCGTCGTCTGGCTCGACACAGCCGATCGCCCACTCTCCGTCGATAGATGCTCGTGTGTGTCGTGCGGGCAGCCCTGCCGCGCACTGGACGTCAGCCTAGCCGCTCGGCCGTGACCGTTCGGTGACCGTCGACGCGTGCCGCCGGTCCCGTCGTCGTCCGCGCGTGTCGCCCGCCGACGGCCGGGGATGGACGGCTGCCGGGGCCCCCGGGAGCCGTACAGTTGTGGGCATGAGGTTCTACGAGACGCGGCCGACGCACGACCTGACCTACTCCGACGTCTTCCTCGTCCCGAGCCGCTCCGGCGTGACGAGCCGCTTCGACGTGGACCTCGCGACGAACGACGGCACGGGAGCGACGATCCCGATCGTCAGCGCCAACATGAACTCGGTGACCGGGCCGCGCCTCGCCGCCACCCTGGCCCGTCGCGGCGGACTGGGCGTGCTGCCGCAGGACATGCACCTGCAGGACCTCGCCGCCGCCATCCGGTGGGTCAAGGAGCAGCCGGTCGACTTCGACACCGCCTACGACATGGGCGCCGACACCACGGTGTCCGAGGCGCTCGAGCAGCTGCTGCCGGTCGCCGGTCGCGGGGTCGTCGTGCGTGACGCGGCGGGGGAGTACCTCGGCTGCGTCCCGGCGGCCCGCCTCGGCACCGCCGGTGCGGACGCCGTGCTCGGGGACCTGCTGCACGGTGCGTCCACCGCGATCGACGCGGACGACGCCGGCACCGCGCGGCACGTGTACGACGTGCTCTCGGCGGCCGAGGTCGACTTCGCCCCGGTGGTGCGCCACGGCCGGGTCGTCGGCACCACGAGCCAGACGAGCGCGATCCGCTCGGACATCTACACGCCCGCCGTCGACGGCGAGGGGCGCCTCCGCGTCGCGGCCGCGGTCGGCATCAACGGCGACGTCGCCGCGAAGGCGAAGGCCCTCGCCGCGGCCGGTGTCGACGTCCTCGTCCTCGACACCGCGCACGGCCACCAGGAGGGCATGCTCCGTGCCCTCCGCACGGTGTCCGCGCTCGGCCTCGGCCTGCCGATCGTCGCCGGGAACGTCGTCACCGCGGACGCCGTCGCACACCTCGTCGACGCCGGCGCGAGCATCATCAAGGTCGGTGTCGGCCCGGGCGCCATGTGCACGACGCGCATGATGACCGCGGTCGGACGCCCGCAGTTCTCCGCCGTGCTCGAGACCGCGGCGGCCGCGCGGTCGCTCGGCGCCCACGTGTGGGCCGACGGTGGCGTGCGCTACCCGCGTGACGTCGCACTCGCCCTGGCCGCCGGCGCCTCGGCGGTGATGATCGGCTCGTGGTTCGCCGGCACGCTCGAGGCACCCGGGGTGCTCCGCCGCGACGCCGCGGGCAAGGCGTACAAGGAGAGCTGGGGCATGGCGTCCGCGAAGGCCGTGCGCGAGCGCTTCGAGCGGCTCGACCCGTACGAGCGGGCGCGCAAGGCGCTCTTCGCCGAGGGCATCTCGTCGTCGACGATCTACCTCGACCCGGAGCGCCCGAGCGTCGAGGACCTGCTCGACATGATCACCACGGGCATCCGCAGCTCGGCGACGTACGCCGGCGCCTCGTCGCTGCACGAGTTCGCCGAGCGCGCGCTCGTCGGCATCCAGTCGGCCGCCGGCTACGAGGAGGGCAAGCCCCTCCCCGTGAGCTGGTAGCGCGCGCGGTCTCCGCGCCGGTACGCGAGACTCGGCTCGGCGGACGCTTTCGCGGTCTGGCCGCCGCGAAGGAGTCCGCCTGGCCGAGTCTCGGCCTGGACCGCGGACGGACGGGAGGCGCGGTGCCAGCTGACACCGCGCCTCCCGTCCGTGGTCGGTCTAGCGCCGTCGGGTCGCGTCCTCGACGGTGCCGACGAGCTCCTCGAGGATGTCCTCGAGGAACAGCACGCCGACGGTACGGCCGTCCGCGTCGAACGCCCGCGCCACGTGCCGCCCGGCTGCCCGCATGGTCGCCAGGGCGTCCTCGAGGTCCATGTCCGTGTACAGCGAGATGAGCTGCCGGATGCGCTTCGGCGGGACCGGCACGTCGAACTCGTCGGGCCGCAGGTCGATGACGTCCTTGACGTGCACGTAGCCCGTCGGATCGCCGTCCTCGGCGACGAGGACGTACCGCGAGAAGCCGCGCTGGGCGACGGCCCGCTCGACGTCCTCGGGGGTGGCGTCCTCCGGCAGGGTGACGAGGTCGGACATCGGCACGGCGACGTCGCGGACCTTCTTCTCCGTGAACTCGAACGCCATCGCGAGCTTGCCGTCGTCGGTCAGGGTGCCCTCGCGACGCGACTGCTCGACGATCGTCTGGACCTCCTCGACCGTGAAGGCGCTGACGGCCTCGTCCTTCGGCTCGACCTTGAAGAGGCGCAGGACGCCGTTCGCGACCGAGTTGAGGCCGACGACGACCCAGTGCAGGCCGTGGCCGATGTACCAGAGCGCCGGGACGAGCACGAGTGCGGCGCGGTCCGGCATCGAGAACGAGATGTTCTTCGGGACCATCTCGCCGAACACCACGTGCAGGAACGACACGAGCAGCAGCGTGAAGACGAACGCGACGATCCCGATGACCTCGACGCTCCAGCCGGTCAGGCCGAGCGGGACCTCGAGCAGGTGGTGGATCGCCGGCTCCGACACGTTCAGGATGAGGAGCGAGCAGACCGTGATGCCGAGCTGCGTCGTGGCGAGCATGCGCGTGGCGTGCTCCATCGCCCAGAGCGTCATCTGCGCCGCCTTCGACCCGGCCTCGGCGCGGGGCTCGATCTGCGACCGACGGGCCGAGATCACGGCGAACTCCGCGGCGACGAAGAACGCGTTGCCGAGCAGCAGGACGACGAGCCAGAAGATGCCCCACCAGTCGGAACCGGCGGGACCGGACTCACCGGCGGCGAGGACCAGGCCGTCGTGCACGGACGCGGCGCTCATCGGGAGCCTTCCTTCGTGGCGGGGATGATGATCCCGGTGGCCGGGCGCTGCGCGGTGGCGGTGCTGCCGGTCGGCGTCGGGTCGGGGTGGGTCGGGGTCCAGCGGATGCGGTCGACACGGCGGCCGTCGAGCCGTTCGACGCGGAACACGCCGTCCTCGAGGGCGACCTCGTCGCCGACCACGGGCAGTCGACCGAGCGTCGACATCACGAAGCCGCCGACGGTCTCGTAGGGGCCGTCCTCGGGGACGGTGACGCCCGCGCGGTCGGCCAGTTCGTCCGGGCGCAGCAGGCCCGGGAACGTCAGCCACCCGCGGGACCGCACGACGTCGATGCGCGCGCGGTCGTGCTCGTCGGACACCTCGCCGACGATCTCCTCGACGAGGTCCTCGAGCGTGACGACCCCGGCGGTGCCGCCGTACTCGTCGACGACGATCACCATCTGGTAGCCGCGGCTGCGGACCTCGGCCAGCAGGGTGTCGCCCGGCATCGTCTCGGGGACGCGCTCCGCCTCGGTCATGAGCGCGCCGACCGGCACCTCCGGGCGCTTCTCGCGCGGGACCGCGACGGCCTGCTTGACGTGCACGATGCCGACGACGTCGTCCGCGTCCTCCTCGATGACCGGGAAGCGGCTGAAGCCGGTGCGGCGGGCGAGGGCGACGACGTCCTCGGCCGACTCGGACACGCGGATCGTGGAGAGCCGCGGGCGCGGCGTCATCACGTCGCTGGCGCTCAGCTCGGAGAACGCGATGGTGCGCTGCAGCAGCGTCGCGGTGTCCTGTTCGAGCGACCCCTCGGACGCCGAGCGACGCAGGAGGGAGCTGAGCTCCTCGGCGCTCCGGGCACCGGACAGCTCCTCCTGGGGCTCGATGCCCATCGAGCGGAGGACGGCGTTCGCGGTGCCGTTGAGCAGGGCCACGGCGGGTTTGAACACGGTGGTGAACGCGATCTGCAGCGGGACCACGAGCTTCGCGGTCTGCAGGGGGAGCGCGAGCGCGAAGTTCTTCGGCACGAGCTCACCGAGGATCATCGACAGCAGCGTCGCGATGACGAGCGCGACGATCGAGCCGACGGTCTCGACGATCGCCTCGGGCAGGTCGAGCGCGAGGAACGGGGCCTCGAGCAGCGTCGCGATCGACGGCTCCAGCAGGTAGCCCGTGAGCAGGGTCGTCAGCGTGATGCCGAGCTGGGCGCTCGACAGGTGCGTCGAGGTGACCTTCAGCGCGCCGATGACGGGGGACAGGCCGGACTCGCCGCGGTCGCGTCGGGCCTCGACCTCGGCGCGGTCGAGGTTGACGAGCGCGAACTCCGAGGCGACGAACACGCCGGTGCCGAGGGTCAGCAGGATGCCGCCGACCAGCATGACGACGTCGATGGGACTCATTCTCCACCTCCCGGCGCACGGGAGGAGGGGCTGCTCACCGAGTGAGCGCCGGATGAGTGGGAAGGCGAAGAGGAATTCGGAGGATCGTCCACAGTGAGGAACATGGTAGCGGCTGGAGGCAGGGGAAGCCGAGAGGACGTACAGGAGACGACCCGCGCCTCCCGTCCGGTGCGGTGACGGCGGACGGGAGGCACTGGTCGGGCCGCGCGGACCGGCCTACGCCGTGACGCGGGCCCGGTGGTACTGCTGCGGTTCGTAGTCGAGGGCGACGCCGAGCTCGGCGGCTGCGCGCAGCGCGAACGACGGGTCGCGGAGGAACTCGCGCCCGACCATCACGACGTCGGCCTGCCCGGTCGCCACGACCTGCTCGGCCTGGAACGCGGTGGAGATCATCCCGACCGCGATGGTGCCGATGCCGGCCTCGCGGCGGACGGTCTCGGCGAAGGGCACCTGGTAGCCGGGTCCGACCGGGATCGCCGCCCGCGCGACGTTGCCGCCGGTCGAGACGTCGGCGAGGTCGGCGCCGTGCTCGGCGGCCCAGCGGGCGACCTGCACGACCTCGTCGACCGTCAGGCCGCCGTCGGTCCAGTCGGTCGCCGAGAAGCGGACGACCACCGGGAAGCCCTCGCCGACCTCGGCGCGGACCGCGTCGACCGTCTCGAGGAGCGCACGCGCCCGGTTCTCGAGCGAGCCGCCGTAGCCGTCCGTGCGGTGGTTGCTCAGGGGCGAGAGGAACTGGTGGAGCAGGTAGCCGTGGGCTGCGTGCAGCTCGACGAGGTCGAAGCCGGCCTCGACGGCGCGGCGCGCGGCGGCAGCGAAGGCCAGTGCGACGACGCGGATGTCCTCGGGTTCGAGCTCGCGCGGGGTGGCGTACCCGTCGAAGGCCGCGGCGGACGGGGCGACGGTCTGCCAGCCGCCCTCGGACGCGGGGACGCTGCCCTGCACGTCGTTCCACGGGCGGTACGTCGAGGCCTTGCGCCCGGCGTGCGCGAGCTGGATGCCCGCGGCGGCGCCCTGCGCGTGCAGGAAGTCGACGATCGGCCGGAAGGCGTCGCGCTGCTCGTCGTTCCACAGCCCGACGTCCTGCGGCGTGATCCGGCCCTCGGGCACGACGCCCGCGGCCTCGACCACCACCGCGCCTGCGCCGCCCTTGGCGAACCCGCCGAGGTGCACGAGGTGCCACGCCGTCGGGACCCCGTCCTGCTGCTCGACCGAGTACTGGCACATCGGCGAGACCCAGAGTCGGTTGCGGACGGTGAGGTCGCGGATCGTGATGGGTTCGAACAGGGCGTGCGTCACGCGGGTGCTCCTTCGGCGGTCCGTGCCGCCAGCTCCTGCAGGAAGGTCCGCAGCGCGGTCGGCGACGTGTAGTGGTGGCCGACCGCCCCGATCGCGTCCGCGCCGGCGGCGTTCTCGGCCCTGTTGTCGACGAACACCATCTGCTCGGGCGTGATTCCCAGCCGCTCGCACGTGGTGCGGTAGACGGACGGGTCGGGCTTGAGGACGTGCTCCTCCGCGCTCACGACGACCGTCTCGAACAGCGAGCCCATCGGCGATCGCCGGTAGGGGTCCCCGAAGTCGAAGCCGGCGTTCGAGAGCATCGCCAGGCGCGTCCCGGCGTCGTGGAGCTCCTCCACGACCGCCAGGGTCTCCGGCTCGACCTCGAACCACCCCGTGAAGTCGACCGCCCAGAAGCGGTGGATGTCGGTGACCGTCCAGCTGCGCCCGGTCCGGGCACCGATGGCCCGCCAGTAGTCGAGGACCGACAGGTCGCCGCGGTCCAGGTCGTGCCGGCGCTCCCGGTAGACGGGCAGCAGCTCGTCTGCCGGCACCCCGGTCATCGCGACGAGGGTGTCCCACGCGCCGTGCGGTGTCCTGCTGATCACCTCGCCGTAGTCGAAGACCACCACGCGACCGGGCAGGAACAGGCTCATGCGCTCCACCGTAACGTGGCGGTCGTGAACGACTCCGTCCCCTTCGCCCCCGCCGACGCCGCCGCCTGGACCACCGCCCCGCACGGCGAGTCCACCAAGTACCGACGCGGGGTCCTCGGCGTCGCGACCGGCTCGGACCGCTACCCCGGCGCCGCCGTCATGGGCGTCGACGCCGCCGTCCACACCGGCGTCGGGATGGTCCGCTACGTCGGTCCCGCACGAGCGACCGACCACGTGCTGCACCGGCGCCCCGAGGTGGTCTCGGGCACGGGCCGCGTGCAGACCTGGCTCGTCGGGTCGGGGATCTCCGCCGGATCGCTCGGGGAGCTCGACCCGGCGACGGCGGCCGCGTTCGGGCACGCGTCGGACGACGGGGTCCCCGTCGTGGTCGACGCCGGCGCGATCCCGCTCGTCGACCTCGGGCCGCTCGCGGTGCTGACCCCGCACGCGGGGGAGCTCGCGCCCGTGCTCGGCACGTCGCGCGAGGACGTCGAGGCGGACCCGGCGGCAGCGGCGCTCCGCGCGGCCGAGCGCACCGGGAGCGTCGTGCTGCTGAAGGGGTCGGCGACGCACGTGGCGACCCCGGACGGCTCGGTGCGGCTCGTGGCGACCTCGGCGACGCCGTGGCTCGCCGCCGCGGGTGCCGGTGACGTGCTCGGCGGGGTGCTCGGCGCGCTCGTGGCGACGCGGCAGGGCGCCGCCGAGGCCGACGGGTCGTCGCTGTCGCCGTCGGACCTGGCGCACCTCGCCGCCTCGGCTGCGGTCGTGCACGGGCTGGCGGCGCGACGGGCGTCCCGCGGCGGGCCGTTCACGATGACGGCGCTGATCGAGCAGCTGCCCGGTGTGGTGCGGGACCTCGTCGTCGAGGGCGACGCGCGGGGGTAGCGCGCGGCGCGGAGTGCGGCGCAGGGTCTGCGACGTCGCGCGCGTCGATCGACACGTGCGGTGTCGCACGGTGCGTGCGCACATGGTTCGTGCGCATGGTCCGACGTGACACGCGTCGATCGACGCGTGTCATGTCGTGTCGGTGTCCGCTCACCGGACGGGAGGCGCGGGGCGGACCGGTGACGCGCCTCCCGTCCGGCGGTGGGTCGCGTCGGGACGCGGGGTTGCGTCAGGACGCGGGGGTCGCGTGCACCAGGAACTCCACCGCGCCGGCGTCGTCGACCTTCACGAAGCCGAGGTCCGGCGCCTGCACGCCGAAGTCCGAGAACGTGATCGGCACCGACCCGGAGACGTCGACGCCGTCGCCGCTCAGGCCGACCTGGAGCTCGGCCCGGACGGCCTTGGTGACGCCGTGCAGGGTCAGCTCGCCGGACGCCTCGACGGTCGTCGTGCCCGAGCCGCTCGGCACGGCGTCCGCGACCGGCTCGGTGAGGGTGAACGTCGCCTCGGGGAAGGCCGCGACGTCGAGGGCGGAGTCGCGGAAGTAGGAGTCCCGCTGCGCTGAGTCGGTGGCGATGTCCGCGACCTGCACCGTGACGGTCGCCGCGGTGATCGCGCTGCCGTCGACCGTCGCGGAACCGCTGACGCTGTCGGTCCGACCGGTGACGGTCACGTCGGATCCGTTGAGGACCTCGTGCACGCGGTAGCCGGCCTCCGAGTCACCGCCGATCGTCCAGTCGCCGGACAGGTCCGCGGCGTCGAGGGTGGACGGGGCGCGGCTGGCGGCGACGGAGGGCGCCGCCGACGCCTTCGCGTTCTCGTTCGACGAGTACACGTTCGTCCCGACGGCGACGCCGACGACGGCGAGCACGGCGACGACGAGGACGACGCCGGCCCAGACGAGGGGCTTGCGGCTGCGGGGGCGCTGCGGTTCGGAGGTCACGAGCAGAACGGTGACACGTCCTCCTCAGGAGTGGCTGGCAGTTCCCCGCTACGCTCGTCCGGTGCAGAGGTCCCGGTGGGTCGGCGTCGTCGGGTTCGCCCTGGCGTTCCTGCTCGTGCACGGCGTGCTCTGGTGGCTCGCCACGACCGTGCCGAACCAGCCGTTGGGTGACGTCCTCATCACGTACCGGCGCTGGATCGAGGTCGGGCGCGTCGACCACTCGTGGGTCGGGGTCGACACCGACTGGGTGTACCCGGTGTTCGCGATCGTGCCCATGGCGGCGGCCGCGCTCGGTGGGACGGCCGCGATCGGCACCGGGTGGCTCGCGCTCATGGTGCTGCTCGACGCCGTGGCGTGCGCGTTCCTCTGGCGCTTCCGCGCGTCCGGCGTCCGCGTCGTGTGGTGGTGGCTGCTCTTCCTGCTCGCCCTCGGGCCGATCGCGCTCGGACGCATCGACACCGTGGCGACCGCGCTCGCCCTGGTCGGCGTCGCCTTCGTCGTGACTCGGCCCGCGGTGGCCTCCGCCCTGTTCACCGCCGCCGCGTGGACCAAGGTCTGGCCGGCCGCCCTGGTGGGCGTGCTGCTCCTGCTCCGTCGCGGGCACCGTGGGACGGTCGTCGCCGGCGCGGCGGTCGTCACCGGCCTGGTCGTCCTGGTCGACGTGCTCTACGGCGGCGCACCCCACCTGCTGTCCTTCGTCGGCGAGCAGAGCGACCGGGCGCTGCAGATCGAGGCGCCGCTCGCGACGCCCTTCATGTGGGCGGCTGCCCTCGGCGTGCCGGGCGCGGCGGTGTACTACGACCGCGAGATCCTGACCTTCGAGGTGTCCGGCGCCGGGACCCATGCCGCCGCTGCCCTCTCGACACCGCTCATGGCCCTGGTCGTGCTCGGCGGGGTCGCCGCCGCGCTCCTCGCCGTCCACCGCGGTGCCCGCCGTGCCGAGGCCGCCCCGGTCCTCGCGCTGCTGTTCGTCGCCGCGCTCATCGCGGTGAACAAGGTCGGGTCCCCGCAGTACGTCGGCTGGTACGCGGTGCCGGTCGTGTGGGGGCTCGTCGCCGGTCGGCCGAGTGCCCGACGGTTCCTGCCCGTCGCGATCGGTGTGCTGCCGATGGCCGTGCTGACGCAGGTGATCTACCCCGGCTACTACGACCAGCTGCTCGCGGTCGAGCCGTGGATCGTCCTCGTGCTCACGGTGCGCAACCTGCTCGAGGTCGCGGTGCTCGTCTGGGCGGTCGTCGTCCTGGTGCGCCTCGGGCGTGGATCCTCCGACCGCCGAGGCGACGCCGAGGAGGCGCGGTCGGTGCGGCGGGACGTCGCCGGGGGCAGGATGGACGCATGATCGTCGCGTTCTCCCTCGCCCCGTCCGGTGGTCCCAGCGCAGCGTCGGACGGCTCTGTGCACGACGCCGTCGCTGCCGCGGTCCGCGTCGTCCGGGAGTCCGGGCTGCCGAACCGCACCTCGTCGATGTTCACCGAGGTCGAGGGGGAGTGGGACGAGGTCATGGACGTCGTCAAGCGCGCGACCGAGGCCGTCGCCGCCTACGGCACCCGGGTGTCGCTGGTGCTCAAGGCCGACATCCGCCCCGGGCACACCGGCGAGATCGACGGCAAGCTCGAGCGGCTCGAAGCGGCGCTCGACTCGTAGCGCCGGTCTCGTGGCGCTCGACTCGTCGCGCGCGCCGACCGTCGTCGAGCAGTGCGTCAGGGGTACATGCGACCGTTGTTGCGGTCTCGTTCCGCCTGCCGCAGCGCCTCGGCGATCTCGGGGTCGCTCCCGTCGTACCGACGTGAGCGCGAACCGAGGTCGGTCAGGTGGTGCATCCACAGCCACAGGCCCACCGCTGCGAGCACGACGATCCCGGTCACGATCCACCACCCCATGTCGAGGAGCGTACGCGCACGAGCGCGTCCGGTGCGCGGGCTGGGAGCTCCACGACACGCCGGAGGCCTCCCGTCGATGTCGGTGGGCGGGTGTCTCATGGTGCGCACCGGGCCGCACCGCGCAGCTCGGCCACGGTGACTGCGACGACGAGGAGTGCCTCATGATGCACGACGGCTGGTGCCCGGACTGCGACCTGCAGACGGTCGTCATCGACTCCGACGAGCAGGGTGACGGCGCCTGGGCGACCTGCACCGAGTGCGCGGCCGGGTGGGTCCACCGGGACGAACTGCCGGAGTCCGCGGCACGCCGGGACGTGCAGGCGGAGCGCCAGGCGGCCTAGGGCCGGTCCCGCGACGCCTGTGCTGCCGTGGTCCGCGGCGAGCGGACGGCTGACCGCCCGTTACCGGGCGGCCGCGCGCCAGCTGCCGGACGCTCGCCCGCTGCCGGACGCCCGTTCGCTACCGGTCGGCCGTGGTGAAGACCAACCGACCAGTGCCCGGCGCGTCGGCATCGGCCCACAGCGTCGACACGTCCGTGAACGAGGCCACCTGCGCGTCGACGGCCACCGTGCCTGCGGCGATCGCCTCGACGATGCCCGGCAGCTCGGTGACGAACGCGTCCCGCCCGACCGAACCCTGACCGCTCCCCACGATGGTCAGCCCGGATGCGCGGAGTGCGGCCGAGGGGATGGGCGCGTCCTGGCCGGCCGTCGAGCCGATCGCGATCCAGTCGAGTCGGCGACCCCGGTCCGTCCGGGCGGTGACGAGGGCACGCATGACGTCCGAGGCAGGCCGGCCCCACACGTAGTCGACGACCACGTCCACGTCTGCCGCTGCCCGCCCGACCGACGCGGGGTCGTCGAGGGCGACCAGGATGTCCGCGCCGAGGTCGCCCAGGGCGGCGAGCCGGGTCGTGTCGCGCCCGCTGGCGACGACGGACGAGGCACCCAGGTGCTTCGCCACCTGCACCGCAGCCCTTCCCGACGCCCCGGTCGCGCCCAGCACGAGCACTCGGGCGCCCGACGCGAGGTCGATCCGGCGGCGGAGGGCGACCCAGGAGGACATCACCGGGTTGGCGCCCGCAGCCACGGCGACCGGGTCGGCACCATCGGGCAGGACGACACTCGCTCGTGGGTCCGCGGCGACACGCTCCGCCATGGTGCCGCGGGTCTCGCTCGACGCGACGAAGTAGCGCAGCGAGCCGTCGGGGAAGCGGCCCACAGCGTCGACACCGGGCACGAGCGGCAGGCTGCCCTCGCTCGTGTAGTGCGATCCTGCCGCCTGGGACCGGACCCGCGGGTGCAGTCCGGTGGCGACGACCTCCACCACCACCTCGGCCTCGGCGGCGACGGGCTCGGGGAACTGCCGCCAGGTCGGTACCCGGCCGAACTGCTCGACGACTGCTGCGTGCATCGGATCCTCCATCTGGTTCGTTATACGAAGCAAAGTAGTTCGCGACACGAAGTTTGTCAAGTAGGATCGCGACATGGACCGACACGACCAGGAAGACGGGGGCGACGGAGACGACCGCGACGATCGGCTCGTCGACGCGCTCGGAGAGCTCGCGTTCCGCACCATGGGCACGCTGACCGAGATCGCCGCCGACGAGGGCGTCTCGCTGACGCAACTGCGCGTGCTGGCGATCCTGCGCGACCGACGGGTCCGGATCGGCGACCTCGCGCAGTACCTCGGGCTCGAGCGGTCGACGATGACGGGCCTGGTGGCACGGGCATCGGCGAAGGGACTGCTCGCGCGGCAGCCGAACGCGGACGACGCACGGGCGGTGGACGTCGTGCTCACCGAACCGGGGCGCCGGGTCGCCCGACGCCTCGAGACCGCGATGCGCATCGCCCTCGACCCGATGACCGGCACCCTCGACCCGGCCCGGCGTCAGGAACTCCGGGTCCTGATCGAGGCGATGCTCCACTGACGGGTGGGTACGGGCCGTCGAGGAGTCCGTGCGCGTCGCGCCGTGTCCGACGCCAGCGCACCAGCTCGGTCGCCGAGGCGGCCCGGCGGACCCGCGGACGTGCGGCACCGCCTGTCGAATCGATTCGGCCTGTCGCCTTCCGTCGACGGTTTGGAGCGGTCTACACTGCTCTGACCGGGTCACCAGGACGTGGTCCGGTCGTTCGACGCCGAACCGGACCGTCCCTGCGCACGGCCGCACCGGGCGACGACCCCGCGCGACGCACGCGGAGCGGTCCCCGCGCGTGGCGACACGCGCGTCCTGCCGGTCCGCAGGCCGGTGTCCGGAACCCAGCCCCGCTCCTCCCGTCAGAGAACAGGTCGCATGACGCTCACCACCCCGACGCAGCGCGCCCTCGCGCTCATCGCCCTCGCGCTCGGCGGCTTCGCCATCGGGTCGACCGAGTTCGTCGCGATGGGACTGCTGCCGAACATCGCCGAGGCGCTCCTGCCGACGCAGTACGCCGCCGACCCGGCTGCGGGCGTCGCGCACGCCGGGTGGCTCGTCAGCGCCTACGCGCTCGGCGTGGTGGTCGGCGCCCCGACCATCGCCGCGATCTCGGCGACCTTCCCGCGCAAGGGCCTGATCCTCGTGCTCCTCGTCGGCTTCGTCGTCGCCACGATCGCGAGCGCCGTCCTGCCGAGCTTCGGCCTCGTGCTCGTCGCCCGGTTCGTGGCCGGGCTGCCGCACGGCGCGTACTTCGGCATCGTGTCGATCGTCGCGGGCGAGATCATGGGCCCGGGCAAGCGCGGCAAGGGCATCGCGATGGTGATGCTCGGGCTGTCCATCGCCAACGTCGTCGGCGTCCCCGCGATCACCTGGATCGGTCAGAACGCCGGCTGGCGGATCGCCTACGGTGTCGTCTCGCTGCTGTTCGTGCTGACGTTCCTCGCCGTTGCCGCCTTCGTGCCGCGCAGCGCCGCCGACGCGCACGCGACCATCGGGCGGGAGCTCCGGGCCTTCCGGTCGCCGCAGGTCTGGATCGTGATGGGCCTGGGCGCCGTCGGGTTCGGCGGGTTCTTCGCCGTGTACTCCTACATCTCGCCGCTGGTGCAGAACGTGACCGGGCTGCCCGAGTCGGCGGTGCCGCTCGTGCTCGTGGTCGTCGGTCTCGGCATGGTCGTCGGCGGTGTGCTCGGTGGACACCTCGCCGACCACAGTGTCAAGCGCACGATCTACATCGGGATGCTCGCGCTCATCGGTGCGCTGCTCGTGACCGTCTTCACGGCGCAGTGGGTCTGGGGCGTGTTCCTCGGGGCGTTCCTGCTCGGCGCGACCTCGTCGGCGATCCCGCCTGCGGTGCAGTCGCGGCTCATGGACGTCGCCGGTGACGCGCGCACCATCGCGGCGGCGCTCAACCACTCGGCGTTCAACATCGGCAACTCGCTCGGTGCGGCCCTCGGCGGTGCGGTCATCGCGGCCGGGTTCGGCTTCCTGGCACCCGCGTGGCTCGGCATCGTGCTCGCGCTCCTGGGGCTGCTCGTCACGATGGTGAGCTACGGCGTCGAACGGCGGGCGGACCGGCGCTCGGCGCTGCGGTCGTCCTCGCCGTCGACCGGTCCGATCACCGCGCCGGTCCCGACGGTCTGAGGCGTCCGGACGAGGGACCGGGTGGCGGCAGGCGCGTCCACACGACGGACGGGAGGCCCGTGGCGGTGTCGCCACGGGCCTCCCGTCCGTCGTGTGGTCCGGTACCGGACCGACCGTTACAGCCCGACGGGGCTGCCGTCCTGCACGATGATGCCGTCGGTGATCGCGCGCTTCCGCAGCGCGACCTTCGTGCCGACGTCGAAGCCAGCGACGCGGTACTTCTCGCGGATGCGCTTGAGGTAGCTCTTGGCGGTCTCCTCGGAGATGCCGAGCTGGTAGGCGACGCTCTTCACGGGCTCGCCGCCGCCGTAGAGCGCCATCACGCGACGCTCCTGCGCGCTGAGCTTCGGGACACCGCCGACGTCGCCGCTGTTGATCGCGAGGTCGAGCTCCGCGGACACGTACTGCTCGCCGCGCTGGGCGGCACGGATCGCCTCGACGATCATGTCGGCGTCCTCGCTCTTGACGAGGTAGCCGAGGGCACCGGAGGCGAGGGCCTCGCGGACAACGTTCGGCTCCGAGTACGTGCTCATGACGACGGTCTTGACGCCGGCCGTCTTCAGCGTCGAGATCTTCAGCGAGACCGGGATCGAGTCCTTGAGGTCGAGGTCGAGCAGGACCACGTCGACCGGGAACGCGGGGCTCGTGAGGAGCTCCGGCCAGGTGGTCACCGCCGCGACGAGCGTGATGTCGTCCGCGGCGCTGCGGATCCACTCGGTCAGCGCGCCGAGCAGCATCCGGTGGTCGTCGACGAGTGCGAGTCGGATCGGTTCCTCTGGAGTCGCCATCAGGCGTCCTTTCTCGAAGGAGGTGCGGGGCCGATCCTAGGTGGACGGGCCGTTCTGGTCGGGCAGGTGGAGCGGGTGTCCGGCAGATCGGGCCCGGCCGGGCGGTGGTGCGGGTCGTGCGGTGTGACTGGTCGTGCGGTGGTGCTGGTCGTGCTGGTGCCGTGCCGTCGCGGGTCTCGCTACATCGTGGGGTGTCGGTCGACGACGCAGTGGGAGACGATGTGGAGGACCCCGTCGCGGACCGAGTCCGTGTAGGGGCCGACGCGCTGCAACGCACTCCACGCCGTCGGGCCGAGTCGGCGGCGGGGGACCCCGCGGGACTCGAACACGATCGGCACGTCCATCCGCTCGTCGGAGACGGGGTGACCGTCCGAGCCGATGGGTCCGAGCGTCACGGAGACGACCGGGGAGCCGGGATGGTTGGTGCGGCCGTCCCCGACCATCTGCCAGAGCGCCTGCAGCAGCCCGTCGCGTTGCGCAGGGGTCAGGTGCCCGGCGAGCGACTGCGGGTCGGCGACGCTGACCGAGCGTCCCAGGTGGTCGGACTCGGTGATCGCGTGGTACAGCCAGGTCTCCCGGCGCCCCTCGATGAGGTGCAGCCGGAGCTCGGTGGCCAGGGAGGCGGCGACCGACGCCGAGGCGTCCGAGAGCGGCAGCGGGTCGGAGCCGTTCGCGACGGCGTCGAGGAGCTTCTCCGCGGCCAGGTCGAGGCGGGCCAGCTCGTCAGAGGCGAGCATGCCGACCGCGAACTGCGGCGCCTGCACGTTGCTCTGCACGAGCACCCGGTCGAGTTCGCGCTGGACGAGCTGGCGGAACCGGTGCACGACGTACAGCGCGAGCGACGGGGGGACGACCACCAGGGCCAGCAGGGAGACGATCCCGGGCAGCGTGTCCGACGTGATCGGGGTGGAAAGGACGGCGACGACGGCGAAGGCGAGGCCGAGCACGGCGATCGCGGCCGCGACCTCGCGGGCGGGACGCAGCGCCGCGACCGGGAGCAGTGCGAAGCCCGCGGTGACGGCCGCGCTGACCGAGTGGGCGATGTCGTGCTCGGGGAAGATGCCGATGAAGTCGAGCGTCACGACGCAGGCGAGCACGGCGCAGATCAGGCCGAACGCGGTGCCGGTCAGGCGTTCGCCGTAGGTCATCAGGCTCAGCCCGACGCCGACCGCGGCGACCAGGTAGAGGGCCCACGCCGCGGCGGGGAGCCAGGGGTTCGCGTACTCGGGCAGTCGGGCGACGAAGAACACCAGTCCCGCGACGGCCTCGATCGCGGCGAGGACCGCCGCGCCGAGCCCGAGGTAGCCGGCGCCGAGCGAGGCGCCCGGCTTCGCGGCCTGCCGCAGCGACCGCGCGCCCGTCGAGGTCGAGGGGAGTCCGCGGGCCTGACGCCGCTCGCTCCCGCGGTAGCGCTCGCGGGCCTCGCGCCGGGTCCGCGGTGCCTGCTGCACGGTGTCGCCGGGCAGTCCGCGGCTGATGGTGTCCTCGGGGACGCGGGTCATCGGGGTGCCTCCAGGACGACGGTGGTGCCCGATCCCGGGGCGGAGAACAGCTTGGCATCGCCGCCGACCTCGCGGAGCCGGCTGACCACGCTCTCCTTGAAGCCGAGGCGTTCCGCGCTGACCGCGTCGAGGTCGAAGCCGACGCCGGAGTCCGTCACCATGGCGCGGACGGTCTCCTGGTCGTGCACGATCGTGACGTGCGCCTCGCCGACGCCGGCGTGCCGACGGACGTTCTCCAGGCACTCGCCGAGCGCGAGGAGGAACGCATCGAGCACGTGCGACGGGAGCAGGACCTGGCCGGTGCCGTGCCAGCTGACCTCGAGCCCCATCCGGCCGAAGCGCTGCTTCACCGACTCGAGGGTCTGTCCGAGGGGGGACTCCTCCTCGCGGGTGAGGGAGTAGTCGCCGGACTGCTGGGGCTGCGGGGTCGCGCCGAGGCGAAGGTGTCGGAGCAGTCGGGCGTCCTCGGCGGCCTGCTCCCGCATGGCCTGCTCGGAGACGCCGACGCCCGAGTGCGCGAGGAGCGTGAGCGTCGCGAGCACGGTGTCGTGGAGGAGGCGTGCGCCCTGCCGGCGCTGTGCCTCGGTCTCGCTGGCCTGGCGTTCGGCGCGGTGCGCGGTGCCGATGCTCATGATCCGCCGGGCGACCCGGGGGATGCTCCGGGCGATCCACACCGACACGACCGCGACGAGCACCCAGCCGAGCACGACCCCGCCGGTCGCACCGGACAGGGGGCTGCCGGACGCCCACGCGACCACGCCGACCGCCGCGACGCCCGCGACGATCGTCATCGCGAGACCGACCGGGGTGCCCCGCTGCGCCATGAGCGGTGCGGACAGCGATCCGGCGGCGAGCGGCACGACGGCACTGGCCACGACGGTCCGCACGTCCGGGTCGGCACCGACGAGCAGGAGCGCGAGGGCGCCCAGCCCGGCGGCGAGCGCGAGGGCGGTCCACCAGACGGATCCGTTCGTGCCGAACACGAGGAGGGCCGCGATGAGGACCGCGACGCAGGCGAGGCCGCCGAGGAGCGGCACGAGGGGGACGGCCAGGGAACTGACGATCCCGACGACGGAGACCAGGGCACACGTGACGCCGACGACACGGGTGGTGGACCGCAGCAAGCGGTCGCGTTCCTGTGCGATGAAGTCCATCGATGTCCTGGTTGGTGACGTCAAGCGGATGTGGAGCGGGTGTTCGGCGGGAAACCGAGCCCCCTTCAGGGGCCTCCGACGACATCATTCCACGAGGGGCACCCGTTGAGGGGTGTTCGGCGCGCTGCGGGATTCGGATGGCTGCGGGATCGTTACCGGGCGGAACCGCCCGCGGCTCAGTCCAGGAGCCTCCGGAGGTGCGCCCCCACCGCCTCGTGCTCGATGAGGAACCCGTCGTGCCCGAACTCGCTCTCGAGCACCGCGGCGCGGTCGCCGTCGAGCGTGTCCGGGACGCCGGCCGCGATCCGGTGCTGGTCCTCGAGCGGGAACAGCCGGTCGCTCGACACCCCGAGCACCAGGGTCCGCGCCGTCACCCGACCGAGCGCCGCCGCGACCCCGCCCCGACCGGCGCCGACGTCGTGCGAGTCCATCGCGTGGGTGAGGGCGACGTACGACGCGGCGTCGAACCGTCGAGTGAACCGGTTGCCGTGGAAGTCGAGGTAGCTCTCCACCGAGAAGCGCCCGTCGTCGCCGAGCGGGGAGACGTCGCTCTGCCACGACCGCGCGAAGCGTCCGTTCAGCTCGTCCGGTGCCCGGTAGGTCATGAGCGCCATCCGCCGCGCGAGGGACAGCCCGCGGTGCGGACCCTCGCCCGCGTCGGCCTCGTGGTGGTCACCGCCGTTGTAGGCGGGATCGGTCTGGATCGCCGCGCGCTGGAGCGAGTTCGCCGCGATCTGGTCGGCCGTCGTCTGCGCGGTCGTCGCGAGGACGGCGAGCCGCTCCACCCGCGACGGGTGCGTGACGGCGAACTCGAGCGCGTGCATGCCGCCCATCGAGCCGCCGACCACCGCCGCGAACACGTCGATGTCGAGGAGGTCGGCCAGCTGCGCCTGCACGTCGACCTGGTCGCGCACGGTGACGAACGGGAACCGCGAGCCCCACTCGAGGCCGTCCGGTGCGACGGACGAGGGACCGGTCGTGCCCTGGCAGCCGCCGAGCACGTTCGGTGCGACGACGAACCACCGGTCGGTGTCGATCGCGCGCCCCGGCCCGACGACGTCCCCCCACCACCCGGCGGTGCGGTGCCCGGGTCCGGGCGGGCCGGCGACGTGGGAGTCGCCGGTCATCGCGTGGAGGACGAGGACCGCGTTGTCCCGCGCCGCGTTCAGCTCGCCCCAGGTCTCGTACGCCACCCGGACCGAGGGGATGCGGCCGCCGCGCACCCACTGCTCGCCGAGCGAGGCGAACCGCCGGGAGCCGGGGTGGTCGCCGGGGCGCCAGGCCCCGGTGGCGGGCGGCTTGCCGAGCGTCCCGAGCTCGGATCCGGGCACGAGGGTGGACGGGACCGAGTCCTCGGGGATCGTCTGCCAGTCCATCGCGTCCAGTCTGCCGGGAGGCGCGCCCCACCTCCGCCGTGTTACGTCACCCCCGTCTCGCGGAGCGGAACGGGGGTGCGTCAGGCGCGCAGGCCCTCCTGCGAGACGGCACGCGCGGCCGCGAGCCCCGCCTCGAGGTCGGCGCGCAGGTCCTCGACGTTCTCGATGCCGACCGACAGCCGCACGAGCCCCGGGGTGACCCCCGTGGTGAGCTGCTGCTCGGGCGTCAGCTGCGAGTGGGTCGTCGACGCCGGGTGGATCACGAGCGAGCGCACGTCGCCGATGTTCGCCAGGTGCGAGAACAGCCGCAGCTCGTCGACGAACGCCCGACCGGCGGACACGCCGCCCTTCAGCTCGAAGGACAGGACCGCACCGACGCCCCGGGGCGCGTACTTCGTCGCCGCGGCGTACCAGGGCGAGGTGGGCAGGCCCGCGTACGACACCGACGCGACGTCCGGGTGCCGGTCGAGCCACTCGGCGATCTCCTGCGCGTTCGACACGTGCCGCTCGATGCGCAGCGACAGCGTCTCGATGCCCTGCAGCAGTGCGAAGGCGGTGTCGGGCGAGTTCGACGCGCCGAGGTCGCGGAGCAGCTGCACCCGGGCCTTCACGACGTAGGCGAGCTCGTTGCCGACGGCCTGCGCGAACACGGCACCGTGGTACGAGGGGTCGGGGGAGTTGAACTCCGGGAACCGCTCGGCGTGCTCCGACCAGGCGAAGCGGCCGCCGTCGACGATGACGCCGCCGATCACCGTGCCGTGACCGCCGAGGAACTTCGTCGCCGAGTGCACGACGATGTCGGCCCCGTGCTCGAAGGGTCGGATGAGGTACGGCGTCGCGATCGTGTTGTCGACGATGAGCGGCAGCCCGGACTCGTGCGCGACGCTGCTGACGCCGGCGATGTCGAGGACGTTGATGCGCGGGTTGCCGATCGTCTCCGCGAAGAACAGCTTCGTGTTCGGTCGGACGGCGCGGCGCCACTCCTCGAGGTCGTCCTGGTCCTCGACGAAGGTCGTCTCGATGCCGAGCTTCGCGAGCGTGTACTTGAACAGGTTGTACGTGCCGCCGTAGATCGACGACGAGGACACGATGTGGTCGCCGGCACCCGCGATGTTGAGCACCGCGTAGGTCTCCGCGGCCTGGCCGCTCGACACCAGGAGCGCGCCCGTGCCGCCCTCGAGCGCGGCGATCCGCTGCTCGACGACGTCGTTCGTCGGGTTCATGATCCGCGAGTAGATGTTGCCCGGCCGCGCCAGCGCGAAGAGGTCGCGGGCGTGGTCCGAGTCCTCGAACACGTACGAGGTCGTCTTGTAGATCGGCGTCGCCCGCGCGCCCGTCGTCGGGTCGGGCTGCGCGCCGGCGTGGACCTGCGTCGTCTCGAACCGCCAGGCGGCGGCGTCGTTCGTGCTCATCGGTGCTCCTGTCGGGTCTTGGCGGTCGTCGGGTCGCGGGTGCCGGCCGGGAGGCCCGGTGCGGCGTTGCGACGTCCGTCACGGTACGCAGGTGACCGGCCGGGCACCAGCGCGCCCGCCGCGCGACGTAACGCGCGCGCCGGACGCGGGCCGCGCCTCCCGTCCGGGTCAGCGGCCGGCGACGTCCCGGCGGAACAGCCAGTCGACCTTCGGCTCGAGCAGCCACCGCATCCCGCGCCGCACGAACGGCTGCGCCAGGAACAGGCTGACCGCGCAGGCGACCGCGACCATGAGGAGCACGTACGGCCAGGCGGAGTGCTCGCCGGCCAGGATCCCGGACTCGCGGATCGGGTAGAGCACGAACGTGTGGAGCAGGTAGACGGACATCGTCGCGGCGCCGAAGCGGGTGATCCAGACCGTGCGGCGGGGGACCAGCAGCAGGAACGACGCGGTCAGCAGCGTCGCCAGCAGCACCAGGCCGAGCCGCACGCCACCCGCCCACCAGGCGTCCTCGCCCAGGCCCGAGTACGAGTCGTCGTAGAAGAACCAGTGGTGCAGGTCGAAGTCCGCGAACTGCGGGATGAACAGCAGGCACGCCGCGGCCCACGCGGCGAAGACCGCGGCCGCCGCGATCCGTACCCGCACGACCGTGCGCCGCGGGGCCTCGTACCAGCGGTCGAACACGCCCCACTCCTTGACCTGCCAGCCGAGCAGGAAGAACGGCAGCAGGCTGATCGCGCGACCGAGCGAGAACGTCGAGTCGACGTTGTCGAGGTACCCGACGCCGACGCTCAGCGCCAGGGCCCAGACGAGCGGCCACCGCAGGATCGCCAGGTACGGCAGGATCAGCCGGAAGATCCCGAGCGCGAGCAGGAACCACAGCGTCCAGGTCGGCTTCGTCGGGTTGAACTCCTTGCCGCCCTCGACCACGGCCTGCACCACGGTCCAGATCGTCTGCATGACGATGTACGGCACGACGATGTCCGTGAAGGTCCGACGCATCCGGGCGGCGGTGGGGGTGGCCGCGGACGAGAAGTACCCGCTGATGACGCCGAACGCCGGCATGTGGAACGCGTAGATGAACGTGTAGAGCGCCAGGGCGTGCTCGCTGCCCGCCGTCTGCCGCTGGATCGCGTGCCCGATGACGACCAGGGTGACCGCGACGAAGCGCGCCGTGTCCCACATCGGGATGCGGCGGGGCGCGCGGCCGGGCTCGAGCGGCGTCGCCGGGGCCGCGGGCGCTGGGGGAGCGGCGTCCGTCGTCATGGTCGGTCACGGTACCGGACGGCCCGCTCGGCGGTCCGGGCCGGGCCCGCCCGCTCGTCGGGCCGGGCAGGGCCCGCTCGCTCGCCGGATCGGTACGGTGGGAGATCGACACCCTGGAGGACCCATGCCGTCACGTCCCGACACCACCGAGCGCCTCGCCGTCGTCACCGGCGCGAGCTCCGGCATCGGCGCCGCCACCGTCCGGCTGTTCCGCGCCCACGGCTGGCAGGTGCTCGCCGTCGCCCGTCGGCTGGAGAAGCTCGAGGCGCTCGCCGCGGAGACCGGGGCCCAGGTGCTGGTGGCCGACGTGACCGACGCCGACGCGGTCGCGGCGCTCGCCGAGCGGGTCGACGGACTCGGCGGCGCCGACGTCCTCGTCAACAACGCCGGTGGCGCACTCGGCTCGGCGAGCGTGGAGGAGTCCGACGTCGACGACTGGCGGGCGATGTTCGAGGTGAACGTCATCGGCACCAAGCGCGTCACCGCCGCGCTCCTGCCGCAGCTCCGCCGTCGCGCGACGACCGCCGGTGTCGCCGACGTCGTCACCGTGACGAGCACGGCCGGCCACGTGGCGTACGAGAACGGCGGCGGGTACAACGCCGCGAAGTTCGCCGAGCACGCGCTGGTCGCCGCCCTCCGGCTCGAGCTGAACGGCGAGCCGCTCCGCGTGGTGGAGATCGCCCCGGGCCTGGTGAAGACCGACGAGTTCGCCCTCACGCGGTTCCGTGGGGACCGGGAGAAGGCCGCCGCCGTCTACGCCGACGTGCCGGAGCCGCTCGTGGCCGACGACGTCGCCGTGGCGATCGTGCACGCGGTCGAGCTGCCGGCGCACGTCAACCTCGACCTGGTCACCGTGCGGCCCGTCGCCCAGTCCGCCCAGCACAAGCTCGCGCGCGGACCGCTCACCCCGCGCAGCTGAGCGCGGCCGCCCGGCGCCGCTGCAGCGGTCGTCGCCGCGGCCGCTGCCGGTGCGCGGGTGGGACGGCGCCGGAATCCCGGCACGCGCGGCGGTGGTGCACGGGTCGCGGCGGCGGGGTCCCTGCCGGTACCGTGGGCGGATGCCGATCAGCAGCGAACCCGGGTCAGCCGCACAGGCTCCCTCGACCGTGACCGTGACGAGCGGGCCCGAGGTGCTCGGTTGGCTGGAGTTCGGCGACGCCGCTCGGCTGCTCGCCAAGGACGTCCTGTCGTCCGGCTTCGAGCCCGAGGTCGTCGTGGCGGTGGCCCGCGGCGGGCTGATCATCGCCGGTGCGGTCGCGTACGCGCTCGGCACCAAGGAGTGCGGCTCGATCAACGTCGAGTTCTACACGGACGTCGAGCAGCGCCTCGAGGAGCCCGTCATCCTGTCGCCCGCGCTCGACGCCCCGAGCCTCGCCGGCAAGCGCGTCCTGGTCGTCGACGACGTGTCCGACTCGGGCCGCACGCTGCGCCTGGTCGTCGACATCATCCGCAACGCCGGTGCCGACGTCCGGAGCGCCTGCCTCTACTCGAAGCCCGGCACCGTGCTCGAACCCGACCACGTCTGGCGCCGCGTCGACGGGTGGATCACCTTCCCGTGGAGCGCCCTCGCACCGGTGACGGCCGAGTCGTGAGCATCCACCTCGTCGGCGGCGGACCCCTCGTCGCCGCGGACGTCGCCGCGCCGTTCCTCGCCGGGGCCACCGCCCGTTCCGCCGCGGTCGGCCGGAGCGTGCCCCGCATCGCCCTGCTCTCCGTGGCCGGCGCCTCCGGTGCCTCGCCGTCGTCGACCGCGGACATCGCCGAGGTCCTCGGCGGCGCTCGACAGGCCGAGGTCCTGGTGACCGAGGTCGCCCCGGGCGAGGTCTTCGCCACGACGGTCCTGAGCGACGTCGACGCACTCGTGGTGGGCGGCGGCGTCACCCCGCACTACCTCGAGGCGATCCAGCCGCTCGTCGACCAGATCCGGCTGCTCGTCTCCGACGGCCTGCCGTACCTCGGGTACTCGGCGGGCGCGATGGTCGCCGCCGACCGTGCCCTGGTGGGCGGCTGGCGCATCGGTGGCGTCGAGGTCTGCCCCGAGGAGGCCTCCGAGGGTCTCGACGAGGTCGAGCTGCGCGAGGGCCTCGGGCTCGTCGACCTGACAATCGACGTGCACGCAGTGCAGGCCGGCACGCTCGCCCGGCTGATCGCGGCGGCCGAGGCCGAGTTCGTGACCGCCGGGCTCGCCGTCGACGAGGACACCGCGCTGGTCGTCGGCGAGGGCGCACTCGAGGTCCGCGGCACCGGCAGCGTCTGGCGCGTCGTGGCCGGCGACGAGACCGTCTCCGTCGCCACCATGGGCGCCTAGGCGCGTGCGACCCCGGCCGCTCGCCGAGCTCGTCGACCCCGGCTGGGCCGAGGCGCTCGCGCCCGTCGAGGACGACGTCCACCGCATGGGTGACTGGCTCCGCGAGGAGGTCGCCGCCGGCCGGCACTACCTGCCCTCGGGGGAGAACGTGCTCCGCGCGTTCACGCAGCCGTTCGCCGACGTGAAGGTCCTCGTCGTCGGGCAGGACCCGTACCCGACGCCCGGCAACCCGATCGGGCTCTCCTTCGCGGTCGACCCGCACGTCCGACCGGTGCCCCGCAGCCTGGCGAACATCTACCGGGAGCTGCACGACGACCTCGGCGTGACGCCCCCGGAGCACGGTGACCTCCGGGCGTGGTCCGAGCAGGGCGTGCTGCTGCTCAACCGAGTGCTGACCGTGGAGGCCGGGGCCGCCGGCAGTCACCGCGGCAAGGGGTGGGAGGCCGTCACCGACCAGGCCGTCCGCGCCCTCGTCGCCCGTGGCACCCCGCTCGTCGCCGTGCTCTGGGGCGCGCAGGCCGCCTCGGTCCGGCCGCTGCTCGGTGACACCCCCGTGGTGGCGTCCGCGCACCCGTCGCCCCTGAGCGCGTCGCGCGGGTTCTTCGGCAGCCGCCCCTTCTCGCAGGTCGACGCGCTGCTCCGCGAGCAGAGTGCCGAGCCCGTCGACTGGACGCTGCCCGCCTGACCGCGGTGCCGTCGGGGTAGTGGACAGTAGGCTCGGTCGCGTGCTCGAGGAGGAATACCAGCGACGGCGTGTCCTGCCCCGCCACCTGCGTGCGCCCGTCCCCGCCGAGGCGGCGTTCACGTACACGATCCGTGCCGCCGAACCGCGGGACCTGCCCGACGTCCGCGAGATCCACACGCACTACGTCCGGAACTCGTCGGTGACCTTCGACCCGTCCGCCTTCACCTTCGCCCGGTGGAAGCAGCGCTACGACGAGGTCCGTCGCCGCGGCCTGCCGTTCCTCGTCGCCGAGAACCCCTCGGGCCAGATCCTCGGCTACGCGCTCGTCGACCCGTGGAACCCCCGCGACCGGTCGAACCACGTGGTCGAGGACTCGATCTACCTCGGTGCCGCCTCCGGTGGCAAGGGGCTCGGCCGGGCCCTCATGGAGGCGCTGCTCGACGAGTGCCGCGCCGCCGGCGTCCGGGAGGTCATCGCCGTCATCGCCGACCGCCAGGCCGAGGCCTCGATCCGCCTGCACGAGCGGCTCGGGTTCGAGGAGGTCGGCCGCATGGGGAAGGTCGGGTTCAAGTACGACCGCTGGCTCGGCACCGTGACGATGCGGCTCCGCCTGCGCGGCCCGCGGCTCTTCCGCGCCCGTCGCTGACGCCGGAAGCGCCGCGAGACGCCGCCGGATGCGGCGAGACGCCGCCGGGCGTGCGGCGTCTCGGACCCCTGGACGGCGTCTCGCGTCGACGCCACCGTCTCGCGTCGCGACCCACGGGCGGACGGGAGGCGCAGGGCCGGGCCCGCCGCGCGCCTCCCGTCCGCCCGTTCCTTCCCATCACGCGTGCGGTGGCTGGTGGGATCGGGCATGCCTGGTCGATCGGGACGACCAGGTACGCCCGGAACGACCAGGTACGCCCGGAACGACCCGCGGGCGGCGGGCCGTCGCCGTCGGACGGGAGGCGCGGGATGCGGCCGCCGCGCGCCTCCCATCCGCCCGTTCCTTCCCATCACGCGCGCGGTGGCTGGTGGGATCGGGCATGCCTGGTCGATCGGGACGACCAGGTACTCCCGGAACGACCCGCGGGCGGCGGGCCGTCGCCGTCGGACGGGAGGCGCGGCCCGGGCCCGCCACGCGCCTCCCGTCCGCCCGCACCCGGGTCACGACCCGGGCGCCTCGGCGATGAACTCGTCGCGCGTGACGCGCAGCAGCGCCGTGGCGGCCGTGCCCGCGGCCGCGGCGTCGCCGGCGACGACCGCGAGCGCCACCGCCTCGTGCCGCACCGCCGCGTCGAGCGTCCAGCGCGTGATCGTGTCCCGCGACTCCGAGGTGCGGGTGCGCAGGAGCGCCTCGACGGTGCCGGCGAAGTGGGCGAAGACGGCGTTGCCCGACCCGGTGAGGAGCGCACGGTGGAAGCGGACGTCCGCCTCGAGGTACGCGCGACTGTCCTCGCGCGCGCAGGCGTCGAGCATGGCGCGGGCCGCCTCGAGCACGGCGGCGCCGGGGGCGCGTCCGCTCCGCACCTCGGCCGCGAGTGCCGCTGCCACGGGTTCGACGCCGAGCCGCAGTTCCAGGAGTTCCCGCTGCTGCACGAAGTACGCCGGCGACGCCCCGCGCCACCGGATGACCGTCGGCGCGAGGAGCTCCCACGAGGTCGTCGGGAGGACCTGGGTGCCGACGCGCTGCCGTGGCTCGACGAGGCCGAGCGACTGCAGGACGCGCAGGGCCTCGCGGACGACCGACCGCGACACGCCGAACTCGGACGCGACCAGCTCCGGCCGGACGACCGCGCCCGGGGCGAGGATCCCGTCGACGATGCGCTGCCCGAGGGTCTCGAGCACGTGGGCGTGGAGCCCGCGGGCGGTGGTCATCGTTCCTCCGGTTGTGCGGTGCAGGACGTCGGACGCGCCGGTGTGACGCGGTCTCCATCGAAGCGGCAGACTGCGCCGCAGGGCGGGTGCCGCGCGGCGGATGGCAGTAGAGTCTGATTTGTCAGATTATTCGGGACGGGCGTTGCACGCGACCGTCCCGGGCGTCACGACACCCACACGAAGGCGACGGAGCCGCGAAGCGGCGGCTCCAGGAAGGGGCACCGATGCCTCACGCACCCACCGGAGGAACCGCGCCGGTCGACACGTTGCACGGGCTGACCGTTCTGGCCGCCGAGGGCGGCGGCACGCAGACCGTCGACCCCTCCGGTCCGATCGGACAGCTGATCACCGCGGCGCTGCTCGGCATCGTGGTGATCATCGTGCTCATCACCTGGCTCAAGGTGCACCCGTTCGTCGCGCTGACGATCGGTGCGCTCGGCGTCGGCATCGGGGCCGGTCTCGCCCCCGACAAGGCGGTGACGAGCTTCGGTACGGGGTTCGGCGCCACGATGACGAGCGTCGGGATCCTGGTCGGCCTCGGCTCGATGTTCGGTCGCATGCTCGTCGACTCGGGTGCCGCGGACCGGGTCGTCGACACCCTCGTGCGGCGCTCGTCGAAGGCTGCGCTGCCGTGGACGATGGCGCTGATCGGCGCACTGATCGGCCTGCCGATGTTCTTCGAGGTCGGCCTCGTACTCCTCATCCCGATCATCGTGCTCGTCGCCAAGCGCAGCGACGTCCCGATCATGAAGATCGCCGTCCCCGCCCTCGTCGGCCTGTCCACGATGCACGCGTTCGTCCCGCCGCACCCCGGCCCGCTCGTCGCGGTGTCGACCGTCGGCGCGAACCTCGGCACGACCCTCGCGTTCGGCATCGTCCTGGCGATCCCGGTCATCGTGCTGGCCGGCCCGGTCTTCGCCCGGTTCGCCGCACGGTGGGTCGACATCCCCGCCCCGGACATGTTCGGGTCGCGCGGTTCCGGGTCGTCCGACCCCGCGCACGCCGGCCGGGAGGCCCGCCGCGGCCCCGCCACGCAGGACACCGCGTCGCTGCCGAACGGCAAGAGCGACTTCACCCGCGTGATCAGCGAACCGCGCAGCCCGTCGTTCGCGGTCGCGCTCGTCGGCATCCTGCTGCCCGTCGTCCTCATGCTCGCCCAGGCGGTCCGCGAGGCGACCGCTCCCGACGCCGCCGGTGCGTGGGTCTCGCTCCTCGACTTCCTCGGCAGCCCGATCATCGCGATCGGCATCGCGACCGTCTTCGCGATGGTGTTCTTCGCGATCGGGGGCGGCATGGGCCGGAGCGCGGTCGCGAAGTCGCTCGAGGACGCCCTGCCCCCGGTCGCCGGGGTGCTGCTCATCGTCGGCGCGGGCGGCGGGTTCAAGCAGGTCCTCATCGACACCGGCATCGGCGGCGTGATCGCCGACGCCGTGCAGGAGTCGGGCATCTCGGTGCTGCTCGTCGCCTGGGTGGTGTCCGCGCTCGTGCGCGTCGCGACCGGCTCGGCGACCGTCGCGACCGTGACGGCGGCGGGCATCATGGCCCCGATCGCCGCAGACCTGTCGACGCCGGAGACCTCGCTCCTGGTGCTCGCGATCGGCGCGGGCTCGGTCTTCCTGTCGCACGTCAACGACGCCGGGTTCTGGCTCGTCAAGGGCTACCTCGGCACGACCGTCGGCCAGACGTTCAAGACCTGGACAGTGCTCGAGTGCCTCATCTCGGTCATCGGCCTGGTGGGCGTGCTCATCGCCGGGGTGTTCTTCTGATGCCGGGCGCCGAGGCACGGGTCCTCGTGGTCATGGGCGTCTCCGGCTCGGGCAAGTCGACCCTCGCCGCGACCCTGGCCGACCAGCTCGGGTGGGACCTCGCCGAGGGCGACGACATGCACCCGGCGGCGAACGTCGAGAAGATGCATGCGGGCACGCCGCTCACGGACGACGACCGCTGGCCGTGGCTCGACCTCGTCGCGGCCTGGATCCGGGAGCGCCTCGACACGGGGACCCCGGGCGTCGTGACCTGCTCGGCGCTGAAGCGCTCCTACCGGGACGTGCTGCGGGCGGCCGGCGTGGTGTTCGTGCACGTCGCCGGTGACACCGGAACCATCGAGCAGCGGATGACCGCCCGGTCCGGCCACTTCATGCCGACGTCGCTCCTCGCCTCGCAGCTGGCGACGCTCGAACCGCCGCAGCCGGACGAGGCGCACCTGACGGTGGCCGCGGACCGGTCGCCCGACGAGGAGGCCGCTCAGGTCATCGTGCGCCTCGGCCTGCAGCCGGTCAGCTGAACCAGATCGCCGTCCCGACCGGCAGCTGCGACAGGGTCGTCGTCATCGCGGCGGAGATCCGCACGCACCCGTGCGAGCTGCCGGTCGGGTCCGGGTAGTAGTGCAGGGCGGTCAGGGCCGCGTTGCCGCCGTACTGCGGGATCCGCGAGGAGTGCGCCCCGGTGAGGATGATCGGGTTGCCCTGCGTGTAGGTCACGCGGGCGTCGACGTACGCGGCTTCGACGTAGGTGGCGGTCGACGTCGGTGTCGGGTCGTCCGGGGTGCCGAGCCGGGCCGCCTCGGTCGCCGACACGGAGCCGTCCCTGGCGACCACCGACACCGTCGAGGCGTGGACGTCGACCCGGATCATCCGGTCCGTCGGGGCGATCGTGAAGTCGGCGGCACGGGCCCACGCGAACGTGGCACTCGGCGCGGTGGGGTCACCGCCGTCGCCCGGCGTCCGGTTCCGGGCCGGCGTCGACACGAGGACCATGCCGCCGTCCCGCCCCGCCGAGCGGCCCCAGACCGCGGTCGCCGCGGGCGTGTCGATGGTGGACACGGTCGACGCGAGGGTCGCCACCGGGCGGGCGTCGGGTGCGGCGTCGGCGTACAGCGCGACGAGCCGCTGCTTCGGCGTGGCGATCTCCCAGCGGTTGTCCGGCCGGACGTGGCTGCCGTCGAGGAGCTCGGGCACGACCGCGTCGTGGAAGGCGAGGGGGAGGGCGGCGAGCTCGGCCTCGGACGCCGCCGCCGGGACCGCGGGGAGCGTCGGGGTGGGGCTCGGCGTCGGGGTCGGGGTCGCCGTGCTGCGCGCGGCAGCGGTCTCGACGGGGGCCGACGGCTGCACCGCCGCGCCGATCCCGCCGGCAACGAGTGCGGCGGCCGCCACCGCGCCGATCGTGATGCCCCAGGTCCTGCGTCGCATGGTCCCCTCCCGCGACCAGTGCACCACATCGCGGCCGCGACCGCACCGCACGGGCGCGTCGTGACGACGCCGGGCCGCTCCCGTCTGACCCGACGGACACCGAGCGGTCGGCAGCATGGGCGGCATGGCCATCGACGACTCCCTCGGCATCCTGACCCGCGGCTACGGCTTCGGCGCGCACCTCTGGCGACGCACGCGACCGGACGCCCGTGCGGTCCCGTTCCGGCTCCTCGGCAAGCCCGCACTGCTCGTGCGCGGCGAGGAGGGCGTCGACCTCTTCTACGACGGCTCCCGCACGCGACGGCACGGGGCGATGCCGGCGCTCGTGCAGCGCACCCTGTTCGGGGTCGGGTCGGTGCACTCGCTCGACGGCACCGAGCACCGGCACCGCAAGGCGACCTTCGTCGACGTCGCGTACGAGGACGAGCAGGTCCGCCGCCTCACGCCCTTCCTCGCCGAGGAGTGGTCCCGCGAGCGCGACGCCTGGCTCGCGGGCGGACGCCGGAGCGCCTACGACGCCGCGATCGGGGCGATCGGTCGCGCGGTGATGCGATGGGCGGGCCTGCCCGGCACGGCCGCCGCGAAGACCCGGTGGGCGGCGAAGCTCGCGCAGGTCGTCGACGGGTTCGGCGTGCCCTACTCGCCGGAGTACCTGCTCGCGGCGCTGAACCGGCACTGGTCGGACCGGCACGCCGCCCGGCTCGTCGAGGCCGTCCGGGGCGAGCGCTTGCACCCCGCGGCGGGCACGGCGCTCCACGAGTGGGCCTGGCACCGCGACCAGGACGGTGCGCTGCTGCCCCCGCGGACCGCCGGCATCGAGCTGCAGAACTCGATCCGACCCGCGATCGCCGTCGCCCGGTTCGTGGCGTTCGCGGCGAAGGAGCTGCACGACCGGCCGGAGTGGCGCCGGCGGATCGCCGAGGAGACCGTCGAGCGCGGCTCCCTCGTCGACGGGCCCGTGGCCGTCGCGTTCGCGCAGGAGATCCGGCGCACCGCGCCGTTCGTGCCCGTGCTGCCCGCCTGGGCGACCGAGGACGTCGAGCTCGACGGGGAGCGGGTCCGCGCCGGCGGCCGGGTGGTGCTCGACGTCCTCGGCACGGACACCGACGACCGCTCGTGGTCGGACGCCGACCAGTTCGACCCGTCGCGCTGGCTCGACGTCACGAGCTGGGACGACGTCGAGGCCGTGCGCACCTTCGTGCCCCACGGCGGCGCGGACGTCGCGACCGGACACCGGTGCCCGGGGGAGAAGGTCGCGGTCGCGGCCCTCGCCACCGCGGTCGCGGTGCTCGGTGACCCGCGGCTCGAGGTGCTCGACACCGGGCTCGACGTCGACCGTCGCCGGATGCCGACGAAGCCGGCGTCCGGCGGTCGCGTCGCCCGCCGCGGCGCTGCCATCGGCCGCTCCGGCGGCTGCCCGTTCCACCGTTCCGCGCACTGACGGTACCGGTGTCGGTCGGGAGGCGCGTGGCGGACCCCGCCATCGTCCTCCCTCGCAGGCTCGGTCGGCGCGCCCCGCGCAACGCTCCGCGTTGCCGCTGAGCGGGGCGCGCCCGACCTTCCTCTTCAGCCCTCGGTGACGCGACCCGCCTCGACCCGCCACCGCCGGTCCAACCGCACGGTGTCGAGCATCCGCCGGTCGTGGGTGACGAGCAGCAGGGTGCCGTCGTAGGACTCCAGCGCCTGCTCGAGCTGCTCGATCGCGGCGAGGTCGAGGTGGTTCGTGGGCTCGTCGAGCACGAGCACGTTCACGCCGCGGGCCTGCAGCAGGGCGAGGCCGGCACGCGTCCGCTCGCCCGGGGACAGCGCCGACGACGGGCGTCCGACGTGGTCGGCCTTCAGCCCGAACTTCGCGAGCAGGGTCCGAACGTCGGCCGTCGTCATCTCGGGCACCAGGTCCTCGAAGGCCGCGGCGAGGGGCTGTTCGCCGGTGAACGCCGCGCGGGCCTGGTCGACCTCGCCGACCGCGACGCTCGACCCGAGGGACGCGGTCCCGCTCGTCGGCGAGGTTCGGCCGAGCAGCGCCCGGAGCAGCGTCGACTTGCCGGCGCCGTTCGGACCGGTGATGCCGATGCGGTCGCCACCGGAGACCTGCAGCGACACCGGGCCGAGCGTGAAGTCGCCCTGTTCGTAGACCGCGTCGGACAGGGTGGCGACGACCGCCGACGAGCGGGGTGCGCTCCCGATGGTGAAGGCGAGCTGCCACTCCTTGCGGGGTTCCTCGACCTCGTCGAGCCGGGCGATGCGCGACTCCATCTGCCGCACCTTCTGCGCCTGCTTCTCGCTCGACTCACTCGCGGCCTTCCGGCGGATCTTGTCGTTGTCCGGGGCCTTCTTCATGGCGTTCCGCACGCCCTGGCTCGACCACTCGCGCTGCGTCCGGGCGCGCGAGACGAGGTCGGCCTTCGTGGCGGCGTACTCGTCGTACGCGTCCCGCTTGTGCTGGCGGGCGATCTCGCGCTCCTCGAGGTACGCCTCGTACCCGCCGCCGAACAGCCGGTGCGACGACTGGGCGAGGTCGAGCTCGAGGACCGCCGTCACCGACCGGGCGAGGAACTCGCGGTCGTGGCTGACCAGCACGGCACCGCCGCGGAGGCCGCGGACGAACTGCTCGAGCCGGTCGAGCCCGTCGAGGTCGAGGTCGTTCGTCGGTTCGTCGAGGAGCACCACGTCGAAGCGGGAGAGCAGGAGCGCGGCCAGACCCACCCGGGCCGCCTGCCCGCCGGACAGCGCCGTCATCGGCGAGTCCGGTCCGACGCCTGCGCCGTCCGCCGTCACGTCCAGACCCAGTTCGCCGAGCACCACGGGCAGTCGTTCCTCGAGGTCGGCGGCACCGGACGCGAGCCAGCGCTCGAGCGCGACGGAGTACCGGTCGGCCGCGGCGTCCCCGGCGTCGGGGTCGCCCAGGGCCTCGGCGGCGCGGTCCATGTCGGCGGTGGCGTCGGCGCACCCGGTGCGGCGGGCGACGTACGCGGTGACGGTCTCGCCCACGACGCGTTCGTGCTCCTGCGGGAGCCAGCCGACGAAGGCGTCGGGCGGGTTCGTCGACACGGTGCCGGCGAGGGGCTCGTCGACCCCGGCGAGCAGGCGCAGCAGCGTCGACTTGCCGGCACCGTTCACCCCGACCAGACCGATCACGTCGCCCGGGGCGACGGTGAGGTCGAGGCCCTCGAAGAGCGTGCGTGCGGCGTACCCGCCGGCGAGGTCCTTGGCGACGAGCGTGGCGGTCATCCGGCAATCGTCCCACGGGTCCGCGGTCGGTCCCGGCTCTGGTGCGCCCGTTCCTTCCCATGACGATCGACCTACCGGGAAGGAACGGGCGTACCTGGTCGAGCGGAAGGACCAGGTACGCCCGGATCCTCCAGGCACGCCCGGATCCACCTGGCGCGCCGGGAGCCGCCCCGCCCGCAGCACACCGCCCCCGTGCGCCCCTCACCCCTCGGGGACCGCCACCACGCGGTTCTGGTACGCCCACACCACGGCCTGCAGGCGCGACCGGACCCCGAGCTTCGGCAGCATCCGCGCCAGGTGGGACTTCACCGTGGACACCTCGACGACGAGTGCTGCCGCGATCTCCTCGTTCGACATCCCCTGCGCGAGGAGCAGCAGCACGTCCCGCTCGCGGGCGGTCAGCACCTCCGACGCCCGGTCGCCGGTCACCGGCTGGAGGCTCCGCCGCGACACGAACTCCCGCAGGACCCGCCGGGTCAGGGTCTGGTCGATGGTGCCGTTGCCCGCGGCGACCTGCCGGACGGCGTCGACGATCACGTCGGGCTCGGCGTCCTTGAGCAGGAACCCGGACGCCCCGGCCTCGAGCGCGCCGAACACCAGGTCGTCGAGGTCGAAGGTCGTCAGCATCAGCACGGGCACGGCGGGGTCGGCGTCGGGCGCGCAGAGCTCGCGGGCGACCTCGATGCCGTTCCGCACCGGCATCCGGATGTCGAGCACCGCCACGTCCGGCCGCGTGCTCCGCGCCAGGGCGAGGGCCTCGCCGCCGTCCGCCGCCACACCGACGACCTCGACTTCGGGCTCGGCCGCGAGCAGGGCCGACACCCCCGCCCGCACCAGCGGCTGGTCGTCCGCCACCAGGACCCGGATCACCGGGGCACCTCCGACTCACGTCCGAGTTCCAGCGTCACCGACCAGCCTCCCGTCTCCGTCGGACCGGTCTGGAGGCGCGCTCCCACCAGGTCCGCCCGCTCACGCATGCCGCGCAGTCCGTTCCCACCCGCTGCCGTGCTCCCCGACGCCGGTGCGGCGGGCGCCCCGTTCTCGACGGTGAGCGTCAGGCGCTCGTCGTCGCGGTCGTCCACGGTGACGGTCACCTCGGCCCCCGGAGCGTGCAGGGCCGCGTTCGCGAGCGCCTCCTGCACCGTCCGGTACGCGGCGAGCTGCGCGAGCGGCCCCACGCCGTCGGCCAGCACGCGGTCGCCCGGGAGGACCTCGAGGCGCACCGCGGACCGGTACCGTGCCCGCTCGACCAGGTCGACGATCCCGGCGACGGTCTCCACGGCGCGTTCGGCCGGGGCGTCGTCGCGGAGCAGGCCGACCAGGCGACGGAGGTCCTCGAGCACCGCGGTGCTCTGCTCCCGCACCTGGCGGACGCCCTCGTGTGCGGCGGCCGGGTCGGTGTCGATCTGCCGGTCGATCACGGCCGACATGAGCGCGATGCCGGACAGGTGGTGCGCGGCGATGTCGTGCAGCTCCCGCGCCATCGCGGTCCGTTCGCGCGAGACCGCGGCGTCGACGCGGGCGTCCTGCTCGCGGACGACGGCCGAGGCCTCGGCGGTGCGAGCGGCGACCTCGGCCTCCCGGGCCGCCCGCACGTCGCGCCGCGACCGGACGACCAGGGCGACCACGAGGGGGAGTCCGACGACCCCGACCGCCTGGGTGACCCCCTGCGGTGCGGCGTCGAGCACCGCGGCCGACACGGGCCGGCCCGAGAGCGCTCCGTGCAGGAGGATCCAGTTCTCCGCGGTGCCCGTCGCGACGAGACCCGCCGCGACGACCAGTGCCGGCCAGAGCCGTCCGACCGGGACCCGCAGGGCGGTCAGGACGACGGCGACCACGACCGGGAGCGCGGCCAGGCCGAACACGTCGCTGCTCTCGTGGGTGGCGGACACTGCGATGACCGGGACCGCGGCGACCGCGACGAGGGAGACCCGGGGGGCGGGTCGCGCGGCGAGCAGGACCGCGGACTGCACGAGGAGCCCGAGGGCGGTGAGCAGCCAGGCCCCGCTGCCGACCCTCGGGGCGTCGAGGCGTGGACCGACGGTGTCCGGGTCGATCCGGTCCAGGAAGGGCAGCCCGAGCAGCAGTCCGAGCGAGACGACGGCGGTCGCGACGGCGACGAGGACGTCGGTCCGACGGAGGCGACGGTCGCCGCCGACCCGCGCGGTGCGGGAGTCGGCGGCGACGCGGGCCGCACTCGCTTCAGCGGGTGCCATCGTTCGATCCTACGAGGCGGGCGGGGGCCGGCGTCGGGAGGTGATCCGTGCCTCCCGGCCGGCGGTCGTACCCGAGCCGACCACGGGTGGCGACCAGCAGGACCGCGGCGGCCACGGTCGAGACGATCGTGAGGCCCTGCATCATCGTGCCGGCGGTCATCCCCGGGTACATGTCGGCCCAGAGGGTGGAGATCGTGTTGTTCACCCCGACGTGCAGCAGGAGCGCGACCGGCAGGCTCTCACCGGTCCGGTTGAAGACCCACGTCATCACGACGTTGAAGGTGATCGTGAAGAGCGCGAAGACGACCGGCTCCGTCCAGTGCGCGTCCGGCCACCCGCCCCAGTCCGACAGGTACAGCGGCATGTGCCAGAGCGCCCACAGCGGGCCGAGCACGGCGGCGGCACCGAGCGGTCCGAAGCGGTCCTGCAGGCGGGGGAGGGCGAAGTCACGCCAGCCGGGCTCCTCCGACAGTCCCGTGGTGAACAGTTGCACCACGAGACCCGGCACGAGGGCGAGCAGGGCGAGGGCGGTCGGCGCCTGGACGTTCCCGCCCGAGAAGGGCAGGCCCGTCAGGACGATGAGCGCCGGGACGCCGACCAGGGCCAGTGCGTACCAGTACCAGGCGACCCGCCAGCGCCAGAGGCGACCGACCCACTGCCGGAGCCCCGGCCGACCGTCGGCGATCGCCGTGACGACGAAGGCGCCGCCGAGCGGACCGAGGAGCGCCCCGGGCAGGACGCCGGTGAACTGCGCCGACCCGAGGAACTCCGGGAAGTGCAGGTCCCAGACGCCCAGACCGTGCGGGCTCAGGATGTACGGCACCCAGGCGAGCCAGCTGAGGCCGAGCGCCAGGGTGGCGAAGGAGGCGAGCGGGTGCCGGGCGACCAGGCCCGCGACCCCCGTCCGCTCGGGGACGACGGTGCCGGCGCCGGGCCGGACTTCGGTGGTGTTCGTCATGCCGTCCACGCTAGGAACGGCCGTCCACCGGGACGACCGGCGGAGGGACGCACCCCGGGACCTCCACAGAAGGATGCAAGCCGGTGCCGCGACCGCCGCACGTGCGTACCGTCGGGGACATGACCACCACCGTCCTCGTCGCCGGCGCCACCGGCGACCTCGGTGCGCGCATCGTCCGCGCACTCCTCGACCACGACCCCGACGTCCGCGTCCGGGTGCTCACCCGGTCGGGCTCCTCGCCCGCCGCCGATCGGCTCGCCGCCGCGTCCGACCGGGTGTCGGTCGTCAGCGCCGCCTACGACGACCACGACGCGCTCGTGTCGGCGCTCGCCGGGGTCGACGTCGCCGTCTCCGCGGTGAGCGGCACCCGGTCCGTGATCGTCGACGCGCAGACCGCCCTGCTCCGCGCGGCCGTCGCCGCCGGGGTGTCGCGGTTCGTCCCGTCGGACTACTCCGCCGACTACCGGGCGATCACCCCCGGGACCAACCGCAACTTCGAGCTGCGCCGCGAGTTCGCCGCGACCGTCGACGCCGCACCCGTCCGTGCCACCTCGGTCCTGAACGGGGCCTTCACCGACATGCTCACCGGGCAGGCCCCGATGATCCTGTTCGACCGTCGCACGGTCCTGTACTGGTCGTCCGCCGACCAGGTCCTCGACTTCACCACGAAGGACGACACCGCGCGGGTGACGGCGCTCGCCGCGCTCGACCCGGACGCTCCGCGGTACGTCGAGGTCGCCGGGGACCGGGTGACGGCCAGGAGCGTCGCGGACACCCTGTCGCAGCTCACCGGCACGCGCTTCCGGACGCAGTGGGCCGGGACGGCGAGCACCCTCTCCGGCATGGCACGCATCGGTCGACGGCTGTCGAGCGCCGGGGACGAGGAACCGTTCCCCGCATGGCAGGGGATGCAGTACTTCGTCAGCATGTTCAGCGGCGAGGCCGAACTGCACCACGTGGCGAACGACCGCTACGGGCCGCACCGCTGGACCACGGTGCGGGACGTCCTCGCCGCGCACCTCGACGCCCCGGCGTCGGCCTAGGCTCGGGGACCGTGTTCGAACTCCACCACCTCGCCGCACAGGAACTCTGGGACTGGATCCGCCGGGGGGACGCGACCGCGCTCGAGGTGACCGAGCACTACCTCGACCGGATCGATCGGCTCGACCCGTCCCTCGGGGCGTTCGTCACCGTCACCGCCGACGCCGCGCGTGAGCGGGCGGAACGGCTCGGGTCGCTCGTCCCGACCTCCCGGTCGCTGTGGGGCCTGCCCACCGCGGACAAGGACCTGTACGACCGGGCCGGGGTCCCGACACGGCACGGCTCGACCGCGCTGCCGGTGACGCCCGCGACCGTCGACCACCCGCTGGTGGCGGCGCTCGCCGCGGCGGGGACCGTGAGCCTCGGCAAGACGACGTCGCCGGAGTTCGGCATGTCCTCGTCGTCCGAGACCCGGTTCGGCACGACCCGCAATCCGTACGACACCGCACGGGCGCCGGGCGGGTCGTCGAGCGGCACGGCGGTGGCCGTCGCTGCCGGGCTCCTGCCCGCGGCGGTCGGCACCGACGGCGGGGGCTCGGTGCGCATCCCCGCCGCCGCCACCGGACTCGTCGGGCTCAAGCCGAGCAGGGGGCGGGTGCCGTCGATGCCCGGGCGCTCCGGGGTCGGTGGGCTGAGCGTCGCCGGACCGATCACGCGGAACGTGGCCGACGCCGGCATGCTCCTCGACGCCCTCGTGGCGCCGACCGGGCTGCCGGAGCCGTCGCCGTACGCGCTCGTCACCCCCGAGGTCGGCGAGGGACCGTTCACGGCCGCCGCCGTCCGGGGCGAGGGCCGGTTCGTCGTCGGGGTGCTCGAGGGGTCGCCGTGGGACGAGACCGTCGACGTCGTGGTCGACCCGGCAGCCCGGGCCGCCGTGGCGACCGCCGTGCGGGTGCTCGGCGAGGTCGGGCACGGGGTCGAGGACGTCGTGATGCCCCGGTTGCCGTACGCCGACGCCTTCCGCACGGCGTGGGAGTCGAGCGCCGCCGGGCTGCTGCGCGTGCCGGGCCTCGACCGGTCCGAGCTGACCCCGCTCGTGGCCTGGCTCGTCGCACGTGCCGGACGGTTGACCGCCGAGCGGGTGCTCGACGCCACCGCCACCCTCGACACGTTCTCGGCCGGCCTGATCCGGGCGTTCGACCCCTTCGACGCCGTGCTGACGCCGACCCTGGCGCTGACCCCGCGGCCGCTCGGCTGGTACGGCGACGACCCGGAGGAGGACTTCCGGCGGCAGTGCGCGTACTCGCCGTGGACGTCGATGGCGAACGTGTCGGGGTTGCCCGCGATCACGCTGCCGGTCGGCGTCACCGAGGAGGGACACCCCGACGGTGCGGGGCTGCCGATGGGCGTGCAGCTCGTCGGGCGACCGGGCGGCGAGCGCGTCCTGCTCGCGATCGGCGCCCAGCTCGAACGCCGGCTGCGCTGGCAGCGGCGCCACCCGTCGCAGTGGTGACGTCGGGGGCTGAGGTGCGGCGTCTGCGACATCGCGCGCGTCGATCGACACGCGCAACGTCGCAGACCGCGCGCTGACCAACCGACCGACCGCCGCCGGACCGGGCCGGGCGCAGCGACGCAGGGGTCCGGCGCGCCTACGGCAGCGTCGGCGCCGCCGCCACGAGCGCCCGCGTCACCGCGTGCTGCGGGTCGTCGAGGAGCGACACCGGTCCCTGCTCGACGATCCTCCCGGCCGACAGGACCGCGACGGTGTCGCACAGCCGCTGCACCACGCCGATGTCGTGCGACACGAGCACGAGCGTCAGCCCGAGGTCGTCGGCGAGCGACCGGAAGAGGTCGATCACGCGCGCACGGACCACCACGTCGAGGGCGCTCATCGGCTCGTCCCCGAACAGGATCCGCGGCCCGTGCACGACCGCCCGCGCGATGGCGATGCGCTGCCGCTGCCCACCGGAGAACTCGTGCGGGTACCGGTCGACGGCGTCGGCGGGCAGGTCGACCCGCTCGAGCACCGCACGGACGAGCTCGGCGTGCCGGCCCGGCACCCGGAGCGCCCGCAGCGGCTCGCCGACGATCGCCCCGACGCGCATCCGCGGGTCGAGCGATGCGTACGGGTCCTGGAACACGATCCCGGTCTCGCGACGGAACCAGCGCATGGTGCGCGCTGAGGCCGAGGCGACCACCGGACGACCGCCGGCCGTCACGGTGCCGGTGGTGGGCGCCTCCAGGCCGGCGAGCAGGCGCACCAGCGTCGACTTGCCCGACCCGGACTCGCCGACGATCCCGAGCCGCGACCCGGTGGCGATCGTCAGGTCGACGCCGTCCACCGCGGTGCGCACCGGTCCGGGCTCGAACGGTCCCCGGCGCGGCAGCCGGTAGGTGCGGTGGAGCCCGCTGGCGCGCAGCGCGTCGGTCATGCGGAGCCTCCGGTCAGTCGCGCGGTGGCACGGGCGGCGTCGACGAGGGCGGCCGTCGCCGGGTGCCGGGGTGCGTCGAGGAGCGCACGGACGGCACCCTGCTCGACGACCCGTCCGTGGTCGAGCACGACGGCCTGGTCCGCGATCCGCGCGAGCACCGCCAGGTCGTGCGTCACGAAGAGCATGCCGGTGCCGCGGTCGGTCGAGAGTCGCTCGAACAGCTCGAGGATCCGCGCCTCGGTGGTCACGTCGAGGGCGGTCGTGGGTTCGTCCGCCACCAGGTAGGCGGGGGAGCCGGCCATCGCCATCGCGATGCAGATCCGCTGCCGCTGCCCACCGGACAGCTGGTGCGGGTACTGCCGCAGGAGCGAGGCCGGATCGGGCAGCCCGACGGCGTCCGCGAGGGCCACCGCCGCCGTGGCCGCCGCACGACGGTCCAGGCCGCGGTGCAGCCGGAGGGGTTCGGCGACCTGCGCACCCACCCGGCGGAGGGGGTCGAGCGCCGTGCCCGGCTCCTGGAACACCATGCCGATCCCGGAACCGCGGTGCCGTGCGCGCTCGCGGTCGCGCAGGCCGACGAGCTCGGTGCCGTCGAGGCGGATGCTGCCGGTCACCTCCGCCCCGGTGGGCTCGAGCCCCATCAGGGCGAGCGAGGTCATGGACTTGCCGGACCCGGAGGCGCCGATGACGCCGACGCGCCGGCCGGGAGGCACGGTGAACGTCACGTCGTCGAGGACCGTCCGCCCCGCGATGCGGACCGTCAGCCCGCGCACCTCGAGTCCGTCGCGCTCGGTCCGGCGGGTGGTCGCGTCGGTCATGCCGTCACCCCCGGGGTGGTCGTCGTGCTGCCGGACGGACGGTCGTCGGCGTCAGCGAGCGCGTCCGTCGTGTGCGGGCCGGCCGCGTACCCGCCTCCGGGTCGGTCGCCCGAGGCGCGGTCCCCGGTGGTGAGGCGCGGGTCCGTCGCGTCGCGCACCGCGTCGCCGAGCAGCGACAGGGCGGCGACGACGAGGGCGATCGCGGCGCCCGGCCAGGTGGCGCTCCAGGGGTGCACGCCGATGTAGGTCTGGAGGTCGGCGAGCAGGTTGCCCCACGAGGCGGTGTCCGACCCGGCGCCGTACCCGAGGTACGACAGCCCGGCCTCGGCGAGGACCGCGGTCGCCATCGCGAGCGACAGCTGCACCGTGAACAGCGGCGCCGCGTTCGGTACGAGGTGCCGGGTGAGCACGCCGAGCGGACCGACCCCGGACGCCCGGGCGGCCACGACGTAGTCGCTCCGGGCGATGCGGCGGATCTCCCCGCGGGTGACGCGGGCGATCGAGACACCGAATGACAGACCGACGCTGACGACGACGACGCCGAGGGAGCCGCCGAACACCGCGGTCAGGAGCATCGCGGTGAGGAGCGTCGGGAACGCGACGAGGATGTCGAGGAGGACCGCCGTGCCCTCGCGCACCCACCTCGTGGTCAGCGAGCCGACCGCGGTGAGGACGATCCCGACGACGCTCGCGACGACCCCGGACCCGAGTGCGACGAGCACGGTCGTGCGGGTGCCGGCGAGCAGGTAGCTCGCGATGTCCCGGCCCGCGGCGTCGGTGCCGAACCAGTGCGCCGGACCCGGCGCGGCCCACTGCCGGAACGGGTCCGCGCGGAAGGGGTCCTGCGGGGTCCAGAACAGCGACACGACGGCGAGCACGACGAGGAGCCCGAGGACGACCACGGCGAAGCACCCCGTCGGCCGGGCGAGCAGGCGGCGGATCACTCGCCCACCTCCCGCTGCCTCGGGTCGAGTGCGCGGTGCACGACGTCGACCGCGAAGCCGACGAGCAGCACCAGGCCGGTGAGGACGAGGAGCTCCGACTGCACCTTCGTCACGTCCCGACGGCCGACGTCGGTGACGAGCATGCGACCGACGCCGGGGAGCGAGAACAGCTGCTCGACGACGACCGCGCCGACGAGGAGCCCGGCGATCTGCACGCCGAGCACGGCCAGCACGGTGAGCGCCACCGACGGCAGGCCGTGCCGGAGCAGCGCCTGCGTGCGGGTGAGCCCGACGGCCGCGGCGGTGCGGACGTGGTCGGCGTCGAGCACGGACAGCGTCGCCGAGCGGGTGAAACGCAGGATCACCGCACCCTCGACGGCGCCGATCGTCAGCGCCGGCAGCACGAGCGAGGAGAACGCCCGTCCGGGTTCGTCCCACCCGTCGAGCGGGAAGCCCTGCGTCGGCAGCCAGTGCAGCGTCACCGCGAAGAGGGCGATGAGGAGCATGCCGGCCCAGACGACGGGCACCGCGGCGACGGCCTGAGCGAGGAAGCCGATCACGGCACCGCCCGCGCGACGTCGGAGCACGGCGGCGAGCACGCCGAGCGGCACCCCGATCACGAGCGCCGCCACGAGCGACATGCCCGCGAGCGGCAGGGTCACGGCGAGCTTCTGCGCGATCTCCGGGCCGACGGCGCCGTTCGTCACCAGGGAGCGCCCGAGGTCACCGCGCAGGACCCCGCCGATCCAGTCGAGGTACTGCAGGACGACCGGACGGTCGAGGCCGAGCTGCTGCCGGAGCTGTTCCACCTGCGCGGGCGTCGACTCGGTGCCGGCGACGACCTGCGCGACGTCGCCGGGCAGCACGCGCAGCGTCGCGAACACGATGATGCTCGCGACGAGCAGGCCGACGACGAGCAGGAGCAGTCGCCCGACGAGGAACCGGGTCACGTCCCCGATGCTACGGGGAACGGCGCCCCGTCCCGTGGAGCCGGGCTCACCCGAGCGCCAGCTTCGACAGGTCGAGTCGCGAGTTCCCGCCGTCGACCGGGAACCCGGTGACGCCCGTGCGCACGGCCGTGATCTCGGTCGCGGTGTACAGCCACTCGCCGGCGGCGTCCTCGCTGACGATGCGGGCGGCCTTGCGGAGCGCCTCGACCTTCGCGGTCTCCGAGGTCGCGGCGAGCGACTCGGCGTACAGCGCCTGCACCTCCGCGTTGTCGTACCCGAAGTAGTAGTCCGGGTTCGCCCAGTTGCCGAAGTCGCGTGCCTCGACGTGGTCGACCATCGACAGCTGGAAGTCCTTGTCCTGGAAGACCTGCGACAGCCACGTGGCGAAGTCGACGCGCTCGACCTTCAGCGTGATGCCGACGTCGGCGAGCTGCGACTTGAGGACGTCGCCGATCGTCGCGGGGTAGACGTTCGCGTAGGTGAGCGTCAGGTCGAGGTCGGGCTTCCCGGCCTCGGCGAGGAGCTTCTTCGCGTTGGCCGGGTCGTACGCGTCGATCGCGGTGAGGTCCTCGTAGCCCGGGTCGAGCTCGGGGATCGGGCCGCCCTGCTCGACGCCCGTGCCGCCGATGGCCTTGATGAGGGCCTTCGGGTCGATCGCCTGCCGGATGGCCTTCCGCACCCGCACGTCGGTGAACGGTGCCCGGGAGTCGTTGAACGCGAGCGTGTACTTGTCGGTCGTCCTGCCGCGGTGCAGCGCAATGTCCGGGTTGCCCTGCAGCTGGCCCTGCAGCGTGCCGTCGACGGGGTTGAGCACGTCGAGGTCGCCGTTCGCCATCGCGTTCACGGCCGTCGACGGGTCCGTGATGTACCGGAACACGATCTTCGCGACCTTCGGCTCGGTGCCCCAGTAGTCGTCGTTGCGGCTGAAGGTCAGCGAGTCGCCCTGCTTCCACGAGGACACCTCGAACGGCCCGGTACCGTTCGCGCTGTCGGACAGGTCGTTCCGCGCGGCCTGCTCGAGCACCAGGCCCGCGCGACCGGTCAGGGTGAAGAGCAGGTCGGAGTCGGGCTTCGCCAGGCGCAGTTCGACGACGCCGTCCGACGGCGAGCTGATCGAGGTGACCCCGGCGAGCTTCGCCGAGTCGACGTAGCCGGCGTCGTCCTTGACCTGCTGCAGCGACCAGACGACATCGGCGGCGGTGACGGGCTTGCTGTCCTGGAAGGTCGTGCCCTTCCGCAGCGTGAACGTGTAGGTCCTGCCGTCGGCGGAGACCTCGTGCCGCGACGCGAGCACGTCGCGGATCTCCCCGTCCGCCGTCCGGCCGACCAGGCCCTGGTAGACGTTGTCGATGAGCACCTGGTCGAGTGCCGCCCCCGACTGCTTGCGGATGTCGAGGCTGGTCGGCTCGAGCACGAGCCCGACGCGCACGGTGGCGTCGGCGCCGCCGCGGTCGTCCGAGGAGCCCGAGCAGGCGGTGAGCGTCAGGGCCGACACGACGGCGACCGCGGTGGCGGCCAGGGCGAGACGTGCCGAGCGGGTCCCGGCGCGGGTCCCGGTGCGGGTCCCGGTGCGGGGGAGGAGCGGACTCATGGGTGTGTGGGTTCCTTCCGGGCGCGTGCCGTCGACGGTCGTCGCGTCGCGCTCGCACGAGGTTACCGGCGGTCGGGGGTGTCCGGCGACGGTTCCTGTACGGGGTGCAACAACCCGTCCGGGAGCGACGACCCTTCGGGCTGCGGCGACGTCACCGGCTGCAACACTCCGTGCCGCTCACCCCATGCCCGGATCGCCGTCGCCAGTTCGAGGGGTGCCTGGTTCTGCACGGCGTGCCGGGCCGTGACGGTGACGACCTCCGCGTCCGGCAGCCGCTCCGTGAACCCGGTGTGCAGCTTCGGTGAGACGTACCCGCGGTCGCCGCGGACGAGCAGCAGTGGGACGTCCAGAGCCTCGAGGTCCGGCCACGCGTCGGCGAACCGGCCGACCGACGCGGTCCGGCCGGCCAGGTGCGGGAAGTGGTGCCGCCGGACGAGCCGGCCGTCCTCGCCGAGCCGGGTGGTGTGCCGCGCCTCGCGCAGGAGCACCGCCCGGTCGTCGCCGACACGTGCCTCGACCGCGCGGTCGACCACCTCGTCGAGTGAGGCGAACGGTGTCTCGTCCTCCAACGCCCGGGCGATCCGGTCGACCGCCCGCTGCGCGAAGTCGGGCGACATGTCGACGAGCACGAGGCCCGTCACCCGCTCGGGCGCCGTCGCCGCGAGCCGTGCCGCGAGGATCGCACCGAGCGAGTGCCCGACGACGACGCCGGGCGGCACCCCGAGCGCGTCGAGCGCGGCCAGCACCTGCGGTGCCGTCGCGGTGGCGCCGTAGTCCGCGTCGTCCCGCCACGACGACCGGCCGTGCCCGGGCAGGTCGAGGGCGACCGCCGGCTCGCCGACCGCGATCGCGGTCTGGTCGAAGCTGTGCGCGTCGATGCCGAGCCCGTGCAGGTAGGTGATCCGCGCCTCCCGTCCGTCCGCCGCGTCCCACCGGATCGCGGCGGTCTCGCGACCGTCGTCGGTCCGGACCACCTGCCGGGAGGCGCGCAGCGGCTCCGCCACGCCGCTCGCCGCCGCGAGCGCCGCCAGGTCCGCGAATTCGTCGTCGGGTTCGTGCACGGTTCCGATCCTCGCACCCGGGGGCGGTACCCGTTCCACCCTGGAAGGGTTAGGTGAGGCATGCCATACTCGTTCTCGTGGCAGCCCGGTACCGCGTCTTCTCCGTCCGCGTGGCGGCCGTCACCGCGCTGACCCCGTCGTTCGTCCGGGTGACGCTCGCCGGTGACGCCCTCGCCGACTTCTCGGCGGTCGGGCTCGACCAGCGGATCAAGCTCGTCCTGCCGATCCCCGGCCACGGGTTCACCGACCTGCCCGACGGCGACGACTGGTACGGCGCCTGGCGTGCCCTGCCGGACGCGGAGCGCAACCCGCTGCGCACATACACCGTGCGGTCGTTCCGCCCCGACGCCCACGAACTCGACATCGACTTCGTCGCCCACGGCGACACCGGCCCGGCGTCGCGCTGGGTGTCGTCGTGCCGCGTCGGCGACGAGCTGCGGATCGTCGGCCCGGCCGTGCCGTCGTCGCCCGCCGAGCTGCCGAGCGGCGCCGCCGAGTTCGCGCCGGGCAGCGCCACCCGCATCCTGCTCGCCGGCGACGAGACCGCCGCACCGGCCATCTGCGCGATCCTCGAGGCGCTCGACGTCACCGCGGTCGGGCACGTCTTCATCGAGGTCCCGACCGACGCCGACCGGCTGCCCGTGACCGCGCCCGCCGGGGTCGAGGTCCGATGGATCGCCCGCAACGGTGCCTCGCACGGCGTCCGGATGACCGACCAGGTGCAGGCGTGGGCCTCGGACGTCGTGGTCGGCGCGTCCGCTCCCGGCGCCGTCGACCCGTCCGAGGTCGCGCTCTCCGAGGTGGACGTGGACGAGCAGGTGCTCTGGGACGTGCCGGCGCCCGTCGACGAGCGGCCCGTGTACGCCTGGATCGCGGGCGAGGCCGGATGCGTCAAGGAGCTCCGTCGTCACCTCGTGCGTGGGGTCGGGCTCGACCGGGAGCAGGTCGCGTTCATGGGGTACTGGCGGCACGGCAAGGCCGAGCACTGAACACCGACCTGCCACCGCTCCCGACGACGGCGCTCGGCGTCCGTGGCCTGACGCTCGCGTACGACGACCGCGTCGTGGTCTCCGCGCTCGACGTGGACGTGCCGGACGGCGAGCTGACCGTCATCGTCGGACCGAACGCCTGCGGCAAGTCGACGCTCCTCAAGGCCTTCGCCCGCACCCTCACCCCGAGCGCGGGCACGGTGTTCCTCGACGGCGCCCCCATCACCTCGTACCGCCCGAAGGCCGTCGCGCGCCGGGTCGGCATGCTCCCGCAGACGCCGATCGCGCCCGAGGGCATCACCGTCCGCGACCTCGTGTCCCGCGGGCGCTTCCCGCACCAGGACCTCCTGCACCCGTCGTCCGGGTCCGACCGCCGTGCGGTGCAGGCCGCCCTCGAGCAGACCGACACGGTCGCACTCGCCGACCGCAGCGTGGGCGAGCTCTCGGGCGGACAGCGGCAGCGGGTCTGGATCGCCATGGTGCTGGCGCAGGAGACCGACATCGTCCTGCTCGACGAACCGACGACGTTCCTCGACATCGCGCACCAGTACGACGTGCTCGAGCTCGCCTCGGCCCTGCACGCCGCAGGACGGACCGTCGTCGCGGTGCTGCACGACCTCAACCAGGCCGCCCGGTACGCGACGCACCTGGTGGCGATGCGGGACGGGGCGATCGTCGCACAGGGGACCCCGGCGGCGGTCCTGACGTCCGAGCTGGTCGAGGACGTCTTCGGGCTGCCGTGCGTGGTCGTCCCCGACCCGGAGACCGGCACGCCCCTCGTGGTGCCGCGGCGTCGCGCGGCCTGAGGCCGCGGAGCAGCCGCCGGCTGCTCGCGAGTGGGCAGGACGTGCCGCTCACGTCTGCCGAGCGTGCGGTTCCGGTCGGTGCTGCTCACCGGGCGTGACGGATCCGGCCCGCTCAGTTCCGGCCCGGCCTGCTCAGTGGGGGCGGGGGCCGACGGACGGGAGGCGCGGGGCGGGGTCGCACCGCGCCTCCCGTCCGGCGGCGGGCCCGTCGGCACGGCGGCGAGCGGGCGGGACGTGCCGCTCACGTCCGCCGAGCGGGCGGTTCCCGTCGGTGCTGCGCACCGGGCGTGACGGATCCGGCCCGCTCGGTGCGGTCGGCGAGACCTCCGGGACCGGACGGTCAGCGGTAACCGCCGTCCTCCAGGCCGGCCTCGACCTCGAAGCGGTTGCGCAGCGGATCCCGTCCGGCGACGGCGTACAGCAGCGGCATGAGCATGCCGTAGCGCCGCCACTGCGCCACGTGCACGCGCTCGTGGCGGAGCACCCGCGGTCCGTCGTTGTCGCGCGTCAGGTACACGGAGCCGACGCACGTGCCGCCACGCCGGAAGACCCAGCGGGGCAGGCCCGTGCAGACGACCAACCCGTCCTCGACCCGGACGCGCCCGGTCGAGAGCGGTACGCCGACCGCGAGCCCCACGGCCGTCGCGAACAACCACCCGGCGCGGGACGCCGGGGAGTCGAGGAGCGGGTTGCGCACCCCTACTCCGGGCGGCCGTAGGTCTCGAGCAGGCGCAGCCAGACCTCGTTCATGGTCGGGTAGGCCGGGACGGCGTGCCAGAGGCGGTCGATCGGCACCTCGCCGACGACGGCGACCGTGGCGGCGTGCAGCATCTCGGCCACGTCCTGACCGACGAAGGTCACGCCGACGACGACGCCGCGGTCCTCGTCGACGACCATCTTCGCCCGACCGGTGTAGCCGTCCGCCTGCAGCGCGGAGCCCGCGACGGCACCGAGGTCGTACTCGACGGCGCGGACGTTCACCCCCTGCTTCCGGGCCGCGTCCTCGGTCAGACCGATGCTCGCGACCTCGGGGTCGGTGAACGTCACCTGCGGCACGGCGGCGTGGTCGGCGGTCGCGACGTGGGCGCCCCACGGCTCGGCGTGCACGGGACGGCCCTGGGCGCGGGCGGCGATCGCCTCGCCGGCGGCGCGCGCCTGGTACTTGCCCTGGTGGGTGAGGAGCGCGCGGTGGTTGACGTCGCCGACGGCGTAGAGCCAGTCGGTGCCCTGCACGAGCATGGTGTCGTCGACCTCGAGCCAGTCACCGGCGGTCAGTCCGACCGTCTCGAGGCCGAGGTCGGCGGTGTGGGCCTTGCGGCCGGTCGCGGCGAGCACCTCGCTCGTGACGACGGTGGTGCCGTCGTCGAGCGTCGTGGTCACGAGTCCGTGCTCGTCGCGGTCGACGCGTGTCGGGCTGACACCGGTGCGCACGTCGATGCCGAGCTCGCGCATCGCGTCGGCGACGAGTTCACCGGCGAAGGGCTCCATGCCGCCGAGCAGACCGTGGCGGGCGACCAGGGTGACCTTCGAGCCGAGCGAGGCCCACGCGGTCGCGAGCTCCGAGCCGGCGACGCCGCCGCCGATGACGAGCAGGCTCTCCGGGACCTCCTGGGCGCTGGTGCCCTCGCGGGTTCCCCACGGCTGTGCGTCGGCGAGCCCCGGGACGTCCGGCAGCTGGTGGAGCGAACCGGTGACGACCGCGACGGCGGCCGTCGCGGTGTACTCCTCGCCGCCGACCGCGATGGTCTTCTCGCCGGTGATGCGGGCGTGGCCGCGGATGAGGGCGATGTCGGAGGACTCGAGCCACGCGACCTGGCTGTCGTCCTGGTAGTCGGAGGTGAACGAGTTGCGACGAGCGAGCACCTTCGCGGCGTCGACGTGTCCGGTGACCGCCTGGGCGGCTCCGTCCACGCGCTTCGCCGCGGCGACCGCGTGCCCGCTGCGGAGCAGGGCCTTCGACGGCATGCACGCCCAGTAGGAGCACTCGCCGCCGACCAGTTCGGCCTCGACCACGGCGACCGACAGGCCGCGCTTGTGGGCGTAGTCCGCCACGTTCTCGCCGACAGCGCCGGCTCCGATCACGATGAGGTCGTAGTCCGTCATGCTCCCGAACGTACGCGGGGCGACGGTGCACCGGCCGGGTGCGGTGCGGGGACCGGCCCGCCGGGGGCCGGGACCGGTCGGTGCGTGCCGCACCGGTCGGTGCGTGCCGCGGGCGGGGACCGGTCAGGCTGCGCGTGACGCCGTCGTCAGGGCGCCGACCGCGCGGAGGATCACCCCGAGGTCGTCGACCGCGCGGTCCGGGTCGACCGGCGCGAACCCGGTCAGGGCCGCACCGACCAGCCGGCGACCGCGCGTGGCCGCCTGGATGCGCTCCACGAGCCCGGCGGCATCGAGACCGAAGGGCACCGGCTCGAGCAGCCCGTCCACCTCCGCCGGGTCGAGGACGTCGAGGTCGACGTGGACGAAGACCCCCTCGGCACCGGTGGCGTCCACGGCCGCGGCGACCGCGTCCGGGGTGGCCGCGTCCACGTCGAGGTGGGTGATGCCGATGCGGTCGAGCGCGGCGAGCTCGGCGTCGTCCGTCCCACGGATGCCGGCGACGACGACGGCCGCCGGGTCGACGGTCGGCAGGTCGGGGAACAGCTCGTCCGACCGGTCGACGAGCAGCCGGAGCACGGCGGTCTCCGCCGCCACCGGCTGCGCGCGGTTCAGCGACCGGTACCCGCTGGAGCCCGCGATGCGGACGAACGCGGTGCCCGGCCGGACGAGCACGGTGGCGCCGAGCACGCTCGATCCGTCGCCGCCGACGACGAGCACGGGCTCGCTCGCGACGCCGGCCTCCTCCGCCACGCGTTCGGCGACCGCGCGGACCGCCGTGTAGCGGGCGACGGCGGTCTCGAGGCGGTCCCCGGCACCGGCGGGGACGTCGACGACGGTGGTGGCGGCACGGGGGAGATCGGCTGCGATGGCCTGCGCTCCGTCGCCGAGGCGCATCGCGCGCGACGACGCCGAACCCTGCCACTGACCGACGACGAGGAACTGCATCGTCTCAGTCTGTCAGCACGGTCCGGCGTCGTCCGGGGAACCGGCTCAGATCGAGCTGGATCCGCCGTTCTTCAGCGCGGCGAGCCGGGCTTCGACCTCGGCGTCACGGCCGACGTCCTCGAGGCTCTCGAACTGCGCGTCGAGGCTCGACGACTGCAGTTCCTGCTGGCCGAGCACCTTCGCCTCCTCGCGACGGACCTTCTCCTCGAAGCGGTTCAGGTCGCTCGTCGGGTCGGTGATGTCGATGTTGCCGATGGCGTCGTTCACCTTCGACTGCGCCTCGGCGGTCTTCTGCCGTGCGACGAGGGTGTCGCGCTTGGCCTTGAGCTGCTCGAGCTTCTGCTCCATGCCGGCGAGCCCGGACTTGAGCTTCTCGACCTGCTCGTTCTGCGTGGCGAGCGGTCCCTCGTTGTCCTTGACCTCCTGCTCGGCGGCGAGCTGCCTGCCGATGGCGATCTTCGCGAGGTTGTCGAACTTGTCGGCGTCCGCCGTCTTGCCCTCGGCGCGGTACTTGTCGGCAGCGGCGGAGGCGTTCGCGGCCTTCTGCCCCCACTCGGTCGCGGCGCGCTTGTCCTCCTCGTGGTCCTGCTCGAGCAGGCGGAGGTTGCCGATCGTCTGCGCGATCGCGGTCTTGGCGTCCGCGATGTTGTTCGAGTAGTCGCGCACGAGTTGGTCCAGCATCTTCTGCGGGTCCTCGGCGTCGTCGATGATCTGGTTCACGTTCGCCCGGATGAGCGAGGAGATCCGGCCGAAGATGGTCTGCTTTGCCATTGCTTTCCCTTTCGTGGAAGGTCCGTTGTGGTGCTGGTTCGGTCGTGCTGGGCCGCTGGCCGGGTCAGGCCGCGGCGGTCGGCGGGACGGGGTTCAGAAGCGGCCGCCGCCCGAGAAGCCCCCGCCACCGCCACCGTCTCCGCCGCCGAAGCCGCCCCCGCCGCCGCCGCCGAAGCCCCCGCCGCCGAAGCCGCCCCCGCCGAAGGACCCGCCGCCGAAGCTGCCGCCGCGGCCGCCGAGCAGGCCGCCGAGCACGATGCCGGTGACCAGTCCGCCGAGTTGCGCGCCGTTGCCGCCGCCCCCGCCCTGGCCGGGCCACCCGCCCATGTCGTCGTTGGCCGCGTCCATCGCAGCCGCCGCGTACTGCTCCGCGGCGCGCGCTGCCTGGACGGCACTGGCCGGATCGGTCGTCGCGAGGTCCACGGCGTCGTCCAGTGCCCGTTCCGCCTCGGACAGCCGGGTCCGCGCGGTCGTCCCGACGCCGCCCCGTCGGACCGAGATGAAGTCCCGCGCCTGGCTGATGCGCGCTCGGGCGTCGCGCAGGGCGTCGTCGAGGGCCCGCTGCGCCCGCTGGCGCTGCTCCTGCGCACCGCGTGCCGCGGCCAGCGCCGCGTCGATGTCCGTGTTCGCCCGGGTCAGGACGTCGACCGCGGCGATCGGGTCGCGCGGGTCGAGGCCCTGCCGCAGCGCGGTGTCGGCGCGGGTCACGGCTCCCGCCAGCGCCGGGTCGGCCGAGCGCATGGCACGCGCCGCGGCGACGTCGCCCTCGATGTCGACGCGCATCGCCTCGGCCCGCGCCGACGCCTCGGCGAAGGTGCGCTCCGCACCCGTCGCGCTCGTCGTCAGCTGCTGCACCTGCGCGAGGGCGTGCTGGGCGTCCCGGACCGCGATCACCGCCTCGCCCTTGTCGCCCGCGGCGATGGCCGCGGTCGCCGCCTGCGAGCGCTCGGTGGCGAAACCGAGCACCTGGTCCGCCTGGGCGACGTTGTCCGAGACCGTGGCGAGGGTCCGGCCGGTGTACTGCCCACGGACCCGTTCGAGTGCGCGGCGGGCCGCGTCGAGGTCCGCCGGCGCCGCGGCCACCGCCGACGCGAGTGCCGTCGCGGCGTCCTCCACGCCGTCCTCGAGCGCGCGGAGCCGGTCGAACGCCTCGGTCTGCTCCTCGATCGACGCGTGCGCTCGCTCGCAGATCGCGATGATGTCGTTCGCCCACTGCGCCCGCTGCTGCGGGGAGTCCGGCACCTCGTCGTCGAGCTGCTGCTGGTACGAGAAGGCCTGCCGCACCGAGCGCTTCGCGGCGGCCACCGCCTCGGCGAAGGGCTTCGCGGCGTCCTCGCCGAACTGCGCGCTGGCGAACCCGACCTCCTGCTCGGCCGTGCGGAGCTCGTCGTCGATCGTCACGAGTGCGCCGCCGGCCTTCCGCTCGAGCCCGGCGAGCGAGGCCTGCTGCGCCCGCTCGGCCTCGGCCGTCCGGCGCTTGTTGCGGGTGCGGACGACCAGCACGACGATCACGAGACCGACGACGACCACGAGGAGCAGGACCCAGAGCCACGTGAGGTCCGCCGGCGCCTGCGTCTGCACGAGTCCGTCGGCGAGGGCCACCGCGGCCCCCGCCCAGTCGCCGTTCCGCAGCTGCGGGACGGCGTCGTCCTGGTACGCCGACTCGACGTCCCCGCGGGACAGCGCGGTCTCGTTCGTCTGCTGGATGTCCGCGATCCGGTCGTCGACCGCCACGGACAGGACGATGGCGTCCGAGTCGATCTGGTTGCGCTCCATGAGGGCGTCGCCCCAGGCGGTGTGGTCGCTCGGGTTCGTGAAGGTCGGGACGTAGACCACGTAGAGCTGCGTCTGCGTCCGGTCGTACAGGTCGGAGACGGCCCGCTCTACCTCGCTCCGCTGGCTGCTGCTGAGCACGCCGGCCTCGTCGACGACGTAGGCGCCGCCCAGGTCGACCGGGTCGGTGGCGTGCGCGGCCGCGGCGGGTGCGAGCACGAGCCCGGCGGCGAGGAGCAGGCTCCCGAGGCGGGCGGCGAGACGTGCGGCCCGCCCGCCCTGGCTACGCCCCCTCGGTCGCCGGGGCAACCGGTCCGCCCCGGTGTCGTCCGTGCTCGATCCGTCGTGGACCGCTCGCATCCGTCCTCCGTCCGTCGGCGAGGGCGCCGTCGGCGTCCCCGGTCCGGCCCCGCGGGGGAGCCGTGGCCCCGATGCTATCCAGGCGACGCACACAACGGGTGGATGCTCCGAGAACCCCCGGTGATGGGCGACTTGTGGAGGGCTTGTACCCCGGACCGGGGTATGGTGGAGGCCATCGTTCGACGACGAGCGGAAGGAAGCACCATGGAGCGCACGACGAGCACAGAGGTCGTCCCACTGGAGGACGGCTACCACCGCGTCTCGACGCCGGCGAGCGGCGTCATCGGGTTCGTCCGGGAGCAGGACGGCCGCTACGAGGTCCTGCGGGGCCGCGTCCGCCAGGCCACCCGGTCCGAGGGCGCCTACAGCACCATGAACGTCGCGCTGATCGCGCTGACGCACGCCTGACCGCCGGCGGCGGGGTGCGCGCCCGCTACGCTCGCCGCGTGGCCCGTCCGACCCCCGCCGTCCTGGTGACGATCGTGCCGTCCGGCGACGACCGGGAGGCACTGCTCGCCGCCGTCGCGTCCGCTGCGGCGGTCGACGTGGCCGCCGTGCGGGCGGGGCGCGTCTGTCCGCACTGCGGGTCGACCGACCACGGCCGCCCCTGGGCCACCGCCGCCGGACGCGCCGTCCCGGTGAGCACCGCGCGGACGGGCGGCGCGACAGCCCTCGCCGTCGTCCGCGGGACCGCCGTCACCGACGTGGCGCTCGGTGTCGACCTCGAGCAGGTCGCCCGCGTCGCGGCCGCGCCGCTGGACGCCTTCGGCCCGGCCGAACGACGACGGCTCGGTGGGGACGCCGACCGAGCCGCTGCCTGGGCCGTGAAGGAGGCCGTGCTGAAGCAGGACGGCCGGGGCCTGCGTGTCGACCCCACCGCGGTCGCGGTCGACCTCGAGCGCTCGGTCGCACGCTTCGCGGGACGCGTGCAGGCGGTCACCGTGCTGTGGCCCGCTCCGGGCACCGTGCTGGCGGTGGCGGCCGGCGGGCTGCCGGTCGAGGTCGAGGACCGCGTCACACCCCCGGTCGGGTGAGCACCTCGGCGCCGTCCTCGGTGATCGCGATCGTGTGCTCGGTGTGGGCGGTGCGGGCCCCCGTGGCGCTCCGGAGGGTCCAGCCGTCCGGGTCGGTGACGAGCTCGTCGGTGTCCGCCATCACCCACGGCTCCAGCGCGAGGAGCAGCCCCGGGCGCAGGGTGTAGCCGCGGCCCGGTCGTCCGGTGTTCGACACGTGCGGGTCCTGGTGCATCGTCGAGCCGATGCCGTGGCCGCCGAACTCGGTGTTGACCGGGTGGCCGGCGGCAGCGAGGACGCTGCCGATCGCGTGCGACAGGTCACCGGTCCGGGCACCGGGTCGGGCTGCGGCGATGCCGGCGGCGAGGGCGCGTTCGGTCGTCTCGATCATCGCGGTGTCCGCCGGGTCAGCCGTGCCGACGACGAAGCTGACGGCGGCGTCCGCGGCGATGCCGTCGAGCGACACCGCGAGGTCGAGCGTGAGCAGGTCGCCGTCCGCGAGGTCCCGGTCGTGGGGGAGCCCGTGGAGCACGGCGTCGTTGACCGCGGTGCAGACGTGGTGCCCGAACGGCCCGCGTCCGAAGGACGGCGCGTAGTCGACGTAGCAGGACTCGGCACCGGCGTCCTCGATCATCGTCCGGGTCCACCGGTCGATCTCGAGCAGGTTCGTGCCCACGCCCGTGCGCGCACGGAGGGTCTGCAGGATCGTGCCGACGAGCGCGCCGGTCCGGCGTGCGCGGTCGACCTCGGCGGGGGAGAGGATCTCGATCACGGGATGATCGTACCGGTACTGTCCGGCCGGTACTATCATCGGAGCATGGTCCGACTCCCGCTCAGTCCCGACGAGCTCGAACGCGGCCGCCGGCTCGGTGCGCTGCTCCGCTCGGCGCGTGCGGACCGGTCGATGCTCGACGTGGCCCTCGCCGCCGGTGTCTCGCCCGAGACTCTCCGGAAGATCGAGACCGGCCGGATCGCGACCCCGTCGTTCGCGACGATCGCCGCGCTGGCCGGGGTCGTCGGGCTGTCCCTCGACGCCCTCTGGGCCGAGGTCCAGCCCGCTCCGTCCGGCGGTGGGACGGTCGGGTCTGCCCGTCCCTCGAGGACACCGGCGGCCGGGTCCGCCCGTCGCTAGGCCGAGCCGCCGGTCGGCAGTGCGGGCACGCCCGGCTCGTCGATCCACGGACCCGTGACGCGACGCACCGCGAGCTCCGTCACGCCCGCCGCCGCGGCGAACGCCGCGAACACGTCCGTCGGCGCCACCGAGCCGTGCCGGTGCTCCGCGGTGATCGCGCGGAGACCCGTCGTGAACGCGGTGTCGCCGAAGGTCCGACGCACCGCGTGCAGCGCGAGGGCGCCGCGCTTGTAGACGCGGTCGTCGAACATGTCGCCCGCGCCCGGGTCGGCGACCACGAGGTCCTGCGGCCCGGCGAGCAGTCCGTCGCGGTACCGCTCGGCGAGCGTGTCGGCGGAGTCGCCTCCGCGGTGCTCCGACCACAGCCACTCGGCGTAGCAGGCGAAGCCCTCGTGCAACCAGATGTCCCGCCAGCGCGCCGCGGTCACGGAGTTGCCGAACCACTGGTGCGCGAGCTCGTGGGCGATCAGCCGGTCGGTGCCGTGCTCGCCGTCGACGTGGTTCCGCCCGAACACCGCGAGGCCGTGGGCCTCGAGCGGGATCTCGAGCTCGTCGTCGGTCACGACGACGCCGTACGACGAGAACGGGTACGGACCGAAGACGTCCGAGTAGAGCGCGAGCATGTCGGGCACGCGCCCGAAGTCCGTCCGCACGGCGGCCGCGAGGTCCGCCGGGTGGTGCACGGTCACGTCGGGCAGCCCGTCGCCGGAGGGACGGCGGAGCGCGGTCGTGCGGTACCGCCCGATCTGCACCGTCGCCAGGTACGTCGCCATCGGCTCGGTCACCGCCCAGGTCCAGGTGGTGCCCGCCCGACCGCGCTCGCGCCCGAGGAGGTCGCCGTTCGCGACCACGTCGTAGCCCGTCTCCGCGGTGATCTCGATCCGGTAGGTCGCCTTGTCGTCGGGGCGGTCGTTGCAGGGGAACCACGACGGGGCGCCGGTGGGCTGCGCGGCGACGATGACGCCGTCGGTCAGTTCCTCCCAGCCGATCTGGCCCCAGGGGCTCCGCAGGGGGTGTGGCGCGCCGCGGTACCGGACGTGCACCGAGAAGTCCGCCCCGGCGGCGACCGGCTCCGCGGGCGTCACCGTGAGCTTGTGCGTGGACGTCGACACCTTGGCCGCGCGGGTGCCGTCGACGTCGACCCGGTCGACCCGCAACCCGTGCAGGTCGAGGACGATCCGGTCCAGCTGCTCGACGGCACGGCCGTGCACGGTGGCGGTGGCGTCGAGGCGGTTCGTCGCGACGCGGTAGCCGAGGCGGAGCTCGTAGTGCCGGGCGCTCCACCGCCGGTCGCCGCTGTGCGGGGTGTACGGGTCGGCGTCGGGGTTCGGCTTCACGGTGCCGTCGAGTCTGCCACGACGCCGTCGTCCTGGGCGGCGGTGGTGCGTTCCGCGACCGGCACCGGCGGCGCGGACGCCCACGGTGCGATGGGGTTGCCCGCCCACTGCGTGCCCCCGGGGACCTGCTCGCCGCGCATCACGAGCGACGCCGGTCCGACCGTGGCGCCGGCACCGATCCCCGCCGCCGGCAGCGCGACGCTGTGCGGCCCGAGGGTCGCGCCGTCGTCGAGCCGGACCGTGTCGAGCTGCATGACCCGGTCGTGGAACAGGTGCGTCTGCACGACCGTGCCACGGGCGACCGCCGCCCCGTGGCCGATGGCCACGAGGTCGGCCTCGGGGAGCCAGTAGGTCTCGATCCAGGTCCCGCGCCCGATGCGGGCGCCGAGGCTCCGCAGCCACGCCGCCAGCGCCGGGGTGCCGGTCGCCTGCTCGGCGAACCACGGGCGCGCGACCGTCTCGACGAAGGTGTCCTGCACCTCGTTGCGCCACACGAACGACGACCAGAGCGGGTGCTCGCGTGCCTCGATGCGGCCGACGAACACCCACTTCGCGAGCGTCGACACGGCTGCCGCGACGGCGCCGGCGACGATGAGCACGGGCCCGGCGAGGAGCACGGTCCACCCGATGCCGACCGTCGACCACAGCGCGAGGAGGGCACCGGCGACGCCGAGGGCGATCGCTGCGGAGACCATCGGCGCGACCAGGCGGAGGAGCTCCCAGCACCCGCGGGCGACCTTGAGCCGGCGCGGCGGGCGGAAGGTGCGTTCCTCGTCGAACTCGGTGGTCGCACGGCGCAGGCGGACCGGGGGCGAGCCGAGCCACGAGGACCCGCGCTTGGCCTTCTTCGGGACGGCGGACAGCACGGCGACGAGCGCCTCGCGCGGCACCGAGCGCCCGGCCCCGGTCATGCCCGAGTTGCCGAGGAACGCCCGTCGTCCGACCTTGGAGCGGCCGATGCGCACGAAGCCGCCGCCGAGTTCGTACGTCGCGACCATCGTGTCGTCGGCGAGGAACGCGCCCGAGGCGATCTGCGTCAGCGAGGGGATGAGGAGCACCGTCGAGATCTCGGTGTCCCGTCCGACGCGCGCACCGAGCACCCGCAACCACAGCGGTGTCACCAGCGAGGCGTAGAGCGGGAACAGGAGCGTGCGCGCCGCGTCGAGCACGCGCTCGGTGCACCACGCCTGCCAGCCCGGACGCGACCGCACGGGGTGCCGGCCCTCGTGCAGGCCGAGGGCGAGCAGCCGGACCGCAGCGACCACCAGGACCGCGTAGACCAGGCCCGCGACGAGCGTCGCGAGCGGGACGGCTGCGAGCCCGCGCAGCACCGCGGTGCCGAGCGTGCCGGCCGGCCCGACGAGCACGACGGCGACCGCCAGGCCCGCCGCGACGCCCGCGACGGGCAGGCCGGCCACGACGACCGACGCGACCCCGTACGCGACGAGCCAGCGACGACGGGCCGGGGGACGCGCCTCCCGGCCGTGTCGCGCCGAACCCACGCGGTCCGCGGGGGAACCGGCCCATCGCTCCCCGTCGGGCACCCTGCCGGTGAGGGCGGAGCCGGCCTCGACCTCCGCGCCCTCGCCGACGTGCGCTCCGGGCAGGAGCGTCGAGCGGCTGTGCACGACGGCGTCCGCGTCGACCCGGACGTGGCCGAGCCGGAACAGGTCGCCGTCGACCCAGTGCCCGACGAGGTCGACCTCGGGCTCGACCGAGGCGCGCTTGCCGACGGTGAGCATGCCGGTGACCGGCGGCAGGGTGTGCAGGTCGACGTCGCGGCCGATCCGGGCTCCCAGCGCCCGCGCGTAGTAGCTGATCCACGGCGCTCCCGCGGTGGACGGACCGTCGACGGCCTCGGCGATGCGCTCCGCGAGCCAGACGCGCACGTGCACGGACCCGCCGCGGGGGTGGTCGCCCGGACCCACGCCGGCGAGCAGCAGGCGGGCGAGGACGACCGTGACGGCCATCTTGCCGATCGGCGTCACGAAGAGCAGCAGGGCCACCACGAGCGCCCACCACGGCAGCACCGGCAGGACGGGCAGGGTCGTCGCGTGCAGCACCGCGGCGACGAGCGCCGTCCAGGTCAGCACCCGCAGGCCCCGGAGCACCTGGACCGGCAGGCCGAGCAGGGTGAGCAGCAGCCCGGTGGTCGGTGGCACCGGGCGCACCGGTCGCCGTGCGGCGGCGGTCGGGCCGGCGTCGTCGAGCGCGGCGGCCAGGGCACCGATCCGCGGGTGGTCGTAGACGTCGGCGACGGTCGTCGTGGGGAAGCGCTCGCGGATCGCGGACACGAGCTGCGCCGCGGTCAGCGAGCCGCCGCCGTGCGCGAAGAAGTCGTCGTCGACGCTCGTCACCGGCACGCCGAGGATCGCGGACCAGCGCTCGGCGATCCACGCGACGGTGTCCGGCAGCAGTGCGGTGTCGGAGGCTCCGGGCAGCGGCCAGGGGAGCGCGGCGCGGTCGACCTTGCCGGACGTCCGGGTCGGCAGCGACTCCACCACGGCGAGCAGCGGCACGAGGGCCGCCGGCAGTTCCTCGCGGAGTCGGGCGTTCGCGGCGGTCGTGTCGATCGTGGCGCCGGCGACCGGGGCGACGTAGCCGACGAGGACCTGGTTGCCGGCCGGCGTCCGCTGCACGACGGCCGCCCCGCCGGCGACGTCGTCGAGCCCCTGCAGGGCCGCGTCGACCTCGCCGAGCTCGATGCGGCGGCCGCCGAGCTTGACCTGGTCGTCCGCACGACCCTGGAAGACGAGGCCCTCGGGGTCGTACCGGACGAGGTCGCCGCTCCGGTACGCCCGCTCCCAGCCGAGCTCGGGGAAGGGGGCGTACTTCTCGGCGTCCTTCGCCGGGTCGAGGTAGCGCCCGAGGCCGACCCCGCCGATCACGAGTTCGCCGACGCCGCCGGGGGCCACCCGCTGCCCCCGGTCGTCGACGACCGCCAGGTCCCAGCCGTCGAGCGGCAACCCGATGCGCACCGGCTGGCTGCCGTCCATCAGGGAACCGCACGCGACCACCGTGGCCTCGGTCGGACCGTACGTGTTCCAGAGCTCGCGGTCGCGCGAGGCGATGCGGGCGGCGAGCTCGGGCGGGCAGGCCTCGCCGCCGAAGATCACCAGGCGGACCTGCTCGAGCGCGTCGTCCGGCCACAGCGCCGCGAGCGTCGGGACCGTGGAGACGACCGTGATGCCGTGCGCGATGAGCCACGGGCCGAGGTCGACGCCGGTCCGGACGAGCGAGCGCGGTGCCGGCACGAGGCACGCGCCGTGGCCCCACGCGAGCCACATCTCCTCGCACGAGGCGTCGAACGCGACGCTGAGGCCGGCGAGTACCCGGTCGCCGGGGCCGATCGGCGCGTCCTGCAGGAACATCCGTGCCTCGGCGTCGACGAACGCGGCGGCGGACCGGTGCGTCACCGCGACGCCCTTCGGCACACCCGTCGAGCCGGAGGTGAAGATGATCCAGGCGTCGTCCTCGGTCGTCGGGGCCTCGGCGCGTGCGGCGGGGTCGACGACCGGCGAGGGCGCCGCGTCCGGTGTGCCGTCCTGCCGCAGCACGCCGCCGGCACCGATCACCCCGACCACGCCGGCCTCGCCGAAGACGAGGGCGGCGCGCTCCTCGGGGTCGTCCGCGTCGACCGGCACGTAGGCGGCGCCGGCGGCGAGCACGGCCAGGATCGACAGGTACAGGTCGCGGCCGCCCGAGGGGATCCGCACGCCGACCCGGTCGCCCCGACGGACGCCGCGCGTGGCGAGGTCGTCGGCCTGCTCCCGGACGAGCCGGAGGAGCGTCACGGTGTCGATCGTGCCGGCCGGGTCCTCGAGCGCGAGGGCGTCGGGGTGCGCGGCCGCGGTCGCCTCGAGGACGTCCAGCAGGGTGCGCGGTGCCGGGGCGTGCTCGCCGCGCGCGAGTTCCGCCTGGGTGTCGGTGGTGCCGGTGCTCATCGCGCGGATCCTACTGACGCCGGGTGTCGCGCACGGAAACACGTCGCGCGGGCCCGATCGGGATGCAGGAGCCGCGCTCGACCACGGGGGACGGTCGCCGCAGGCGACATCGCGCACGGCCGATCGGGACGCAGGAGCCGGGCTCGACCACGGGGGACGGTCGCCGCAGGCGACATCGCGCGCGGCCGATCGAGCGAAGCGAGAACGTCCGCTTGCGCGGGAGTGTGACAGTGCCCCCAGGAGGATTCGAACCTCCGCCCCTGCCTCCGGAGGGCAGTGCTCTATCCCCTGAGCTATGGGGGCTCGTGGGTGACACCAACCGTAGCAGGTCCGGTGACCCGGTCCCGACAGCGCGTGTCGCGCCCGTGTGGCGCGGACCGCCGGACGGGAGGCGCGGGGCGGGGTCGCGCCGCGCCTCCCGTCCGGCGGTGGCCGGCTCAGCCCGCCGGGCTCGCCGAGGCGGTCGGCTGCAGGACGGCGCGGACCGCGTCGACGACGGGCTGCGCCCCGCCGGGCTCCGTGAAGAGCGTCGACTCGGTGGTGATCCAGTACGGGTCCGGGAAGGCGTCCGCGCGGCCGACCCCGTCGGCGAGGGCGTAGTACCCCTCGACGCGGTAGGTCGGGACGGAGCCGCCGCGGTCGTACAGGGCGTCCTTCAGGGTGGTGAGCGACTTCTCAGGCAGGTGCGCGACCGCGAGCGTGACGGTGGTGCCCGGGTCGTCGGTGGCGACGAACCGGCAGACCCGCCCGCGCTGGCGCTCGATCGTGGCCGCGGGCGTGCCCTTCCCCGGACGCCAGTCGGTGTCCTGCCGGAAGGTCTTCCCGTACACGGCCAGCGCCTCGGCGGGCAGCAGGTCGCCGCAGGACTGCCGCACGGCCGTGCCGATGGGCGTCGCCGTGGGGCTCGGGGCCGAGTCGCGGGCACCGGTGCAGCCCGACAGGAGGGCGGACGCGGCGACGGTGAGGGCGGCGACGGTGATCGCCCGGGCACGGCTGCGGGTGGTCATCCGGACATGATGCTGCACGGGGACCGGCACCGGCCCGCGAGGCACCTGGGTGTCCCGGTAGACTCGACCCTCGTGACTCCTGCCGAACTCTCCGCCGCGTACCTGTCGATCCTGACCGGGATCGTCGAGCGACGAGGCGCGTCCGACACCGTGACGATCGGGGAGTCCCACGTGGCCCTCGAGCGTCCGAAGAACCGTGCGCACGGCGACTGGGCGTCGAACGCGGCCATGCAGCTCGCCAAGCGTCTCGGCACGAACCCGCGCGAGCTCGCGACCGAGATCGCGGGCGAGCTGACCGAGCTCGACGGCGTCGCCTCGGTCGACGTGGCCGGTCCCGGCTTCATCAACATCACGCTCGAGGCCGCCGCGGCCGGCGAGATCGCCCGCACGATCGTCGACCAGGCCGAGGCGTTCGGGCGTGGCGACCTCTACGACGGCGTCCGCATCGACCTCGAGTTCGTCTCCGCGAACCCGACCGGCCCGATCCACATGGGTGGCGTGCGCTGGGCGGCCGTGGGCGACAGCCTCGCCCGCGTGTTCGAGGCGCAGGGCGGCCTCGTCACCCGTGAGTACTACTTCAACGACCACGGCGCGCAGATCGACCGCTTCGCCCGGTCGCTGGTCGCCTCCGCGCTCGGCGAGCCCACGCCGGAGGACGGCTACGGCGGCGCGTACATCGCCGAGATCGCCGCGCGCGTGATCGCGACGCTGCCGGCCGGCACCGACGTCACGGACCTGCCGCGGGACGAGGCGCAGGAGCTGTTCCGCCGCGAGGGCGTGGACTTCATGTTCGCGGACATCAAGTCGTCGCTGCACGACTTCGGCGTCGACTTCGACGTGTTCTTCCACGAGAACTCGCTGCACGAGTCGAAGGCCGTCGAGCGCGCCATCGAGCGGCTGCAGTCCCTCGGCAAGATGTACGAGGCCGAGGGCGCGCTCTGGCTCCGCACGACCGACTTCGGCGACGACCGTGACCGCGTGGTCATCAAGTCCGACGGGCAGCCCGCCTACATCGCCGGCGACCTGGCGTACTACCTCGACAAGCGCGAGCGCGGCTTCGAGCGGAACCTCATCATGCTCGGCGCCGACCACCACGGCTACGTCGGCCGCATGATGGCGATGTGCGCGGCGTTCGGCGACGAGCCGGGCACGAACCTCGAGATCCTCATCGGGCAGATGGTCAACCTGCTCAAGGACGGCGAGCCGATGCGCATGTCGAAGCGCAACGGCACCATCGTCACGATGGAGGACCTCGTGGACGCCGTGGGCGTGGACGCCGGCCGGTACGCCCTCGTCCGGTTCGCCAGCGACACCGCGATCGACATCGACCTCGACCTGCTCACGAAGCGGACCAACGACAACCCGGTCTTCTACGTGCAGTACGCCCACGCCCGCACGCAGTCGGTCGCGCGCAACGCCGCCGCCTCGGGCGTGGACCGCTCGGCGTTCGACGCGTCGCTGCTCACGCACGACACCGAGGGGGCGCTGCTCGGCGCCCTGGCGGAGTACCCGCGGGTGGTGCGCCAGGCGGCCGAGCTCCGCGAGCCGCACCGCATCGCGCGGTACATCGAGCAGCTCGCCGGGCTGTACCACCGCTGGTACGACGCCTGCCGCGTGACCCCGCTCGGCGACGAGGCCGTGACGGACCTGCACCGCACGCGCCTGTGGCTGAACGACGCCACCGGGCAGGTCGTCCGCAACGGCCTGACCCTGCTCGGGGTCACCGCGCCCGAGCGCATGTAGCGCGGCGCGGCGCCCGCTGCGCCTGCACAACGACGAGCGCGTCGCGCCACGGAACTCCGTGGCGCGACGCGCTTCTCGTTGTGCGCGGGCGGCACGCGCCACGTCGCGGGGACGCGGACCTGCCGCCGCCGTGCCGTGCCGTGCGGGGCGGGCCGCACCCGCGCCTCCAGGCCGGGTCAGGGTCGCGCGCGCCCCGAGCCACCGGGCCGTGACCCGGTCGCGTCCGCGCCCGGCGCCGCGGCGCCTTCCAGGTGCTCTCGGGTGTACCGAGCGTTCCCGGGCGTACCTGGCGGTTCCGAAGGGCCCGGTACGCCCGATCCCGCCAGGCATCGCGCGCGTCATGGGAAGGAACGGGCGGACGGGAGGCGCGTTGCGGGCCCGTCCCGCGCCTCCAGGCCGCGATCTGATCGCGTCCGCGCCCCGCTCCGCCGGACCCGCGCCGCCGAACCCGCGCACCTCCCGCCCACCGGGCGCCAACCCGCCCCCAGCCGGGCCGCGGGGAGCACCTGGCAGGGTGGGACGCATGTCCGCAGCCACCGAGCCCACCCGGAAGCGCCGTCGCTGGCCCGTCGTCCTCGTCGTCGTGGTGCTCGTGCTCGCCGTCCTCGCGGTGGTCGCCGAGTTCGTCCTGCGCGGCGTCGTCGACCGGACCATCGCGGACCAGGTCGAGCAGTCGCTGCCCGAGGGTGCGACCGGCGAGGTCACCGCGCACGCGGACGGCATCGTCATCCCGCAGCTGCTCGCCGGGACCCTGGCGGACGTGCACATCACCTCCGACCGCCTGACGGTGGACGGTGTGCCGCTCGCCGCCGACGTCACCGCGCGCGACGTGCCGGTCGACGGGCAGGGGGACGTGCACGACGTCGACGGACACGTGACCCTCGCCGCGACGAGCGTCAAGGACCTGGCGAAGTACAGCCCGCTGTTCCAGCGACTCCGCCTGGTGGACGACGGCGTCGAGCTGTCCGGGTCGACCGCGGTGCTCGGGTACGACATCTCCTACGCGGCGACCGGCGCCGTCACCACGCAGTCCGACGGCCGCGGCGTCACGATCACCCCGCGGAACGTCCGCATCACCAACCCGGACCTCGGGCTCGGCGTCGACTCGATCCCCGGGGTCACCGACGTGCCGGTCCAGGTCTGCACCGCGCGCTTCCTGCCGGAGCAGCTGCGCATCCGCTCGCTCGACATCACCGCCCGGCAGGCGACAGTGCGCGTCACGGCCGGCACGCTGCCGCTCACCGAGCAGGGCCTCCGGACCGTGGGCAGCTGCGGATGACCGGCGGGCGTAACACCGGCCGGGAGGCTCGCCCCGGCTCGCTAGGATCGGGTCCCGTGAGCGCGAACCCCCTTGCCCCGCCGCGGCTGCGGACGCCGGACGACGCCTCCGCGCTGACCGCGCGGATCTGGCCGGCCTCCGCGACGCGGACCGACGACGGCGAGCTCGTGGTCGGCGGCCACACCGCGTCCGCCCTCGTCGAGCAGTTCGGCTCGCCGCTCTACGTCGTCGACGAGCGCGACGTGCAGGCCCGCGCGGCCCGCGTGCGCACCGCCTTCACCGAGGCGTTCGAGCGCATCGGCACGCGGGCACACGTGTACTACGCGGCAAAGGCCTTCTTCACGACGCAGGTCGCCGCGTGGATGACCGAGGCGGGGCTGCGGCTCGACGTCTGCACGGCCGGTGAGCTCGCGGTCGCACTCGCCGGCGGTGCCGACCCGGCGATGCTCGGCTTCCACGGCAACGACAAGTCCGACGCCGAGATCGCGCGCGCCGTCGAGGTCGGACTCGGCACGATCGTGCTCGACAGCCACGAGGAGATCCGCCGCGTCGCCCGTGCCGCCGCCGAGGCCGGCACGGTGCAGCGGGTACGGATCCGGATCAACAGCGGCGTGCACGCGAGCACCCACGAGTACCTCGCCACCGCGCGCGAGGACCAGAAGTTCGGCATCCCGCTCTCCGAGGCGGTCGACGCGGCCGCCGCGGTCCGCGCCGAGCCCTCGCTGGCCTTCGTCGGCCTGCACTCGCACATCGGGTCGCAGATCTTCGACGAGTCCGGCTTCCGCGAGGCGGCGCGACGCCTGATGGACGTGCACGCCGAACTCGTGGCGTCCGGTCCGGTACCGGAGCTCAACCTCGGCGGCGGCTGGGGCATCGACTACACCGAGGCGGACTCCGCGTTCGCGCCGGAGGACGTCGCCGAGGCCCTCGCCACCATCGTCGCGGAGGCCTGCGCGGAGCGGGGGATCCCCGTCCCCGAGGTCGCCGTGGAGCCCGGTCGCTACATCGTCGGCCCGGCCGGGATCACGCTGTACCGCGTCGGCACGATCAAGCCGGTGGCGCTCGAGTCGGACGACGGGGTGTCGGCCACGCGCACGTACGTCTCGGTCGACGGCGGCATGAGCGACAACGCACGCCCCGCGCTCTACGGCGCGGACTACACGGCGCGACTGGCGCGGACGTCGGACGCCGCACCGATCCTCACCCGCGTGGTCGGCAAGCACTGCGAGTCCGGGGACGTCGTGGTGCACGACGAGTACCTGCCGGGTGACGTGCACCGCGGTGACCTGCTCGCCGTGGCCGCGACCGGGGCCTACTGCTGGTCGCTCTCGAGCAACTACAACCACGTCGGTCGCCCGCCGGTCGTCGCGGTCGCCGACGGCACAGCCCGTATCCTCGTCCGTGGCGAGTCCATCGACGACCTGCTCGCCCGCGACACGGGGGTCGTCGCCGGCTCCGGCCGCTGACCCCGACCGAACCGGGCTGACACCCGACCCACAGGAATGCGCACCACATGATCGAATACCGCAACGTCCGCGTCGCGCTGCTCGGAGCCGGTTCCGTCGGTTCCCAGGTGGCCCGCCTGCTCCTCGAGCACGGTGACGAGCTGGCATCCCGTGCGGGCGCCGGGCTCGAGCTCGTCGGCATCGCGGTCCGCGACCTGGACGCCCCGCGCGACGTGGACCTGCCGAAGGACCTCTTCACGACGGACGCGCAGTCGCTCATCCTCGGAGCCGACATCGTCGTCGAGCTCATCGGCGGCATCGAGCCCGCCCGCACCCTCGTGCTGCAGGCGCTGCAGTCCGGCGCGGACGTCGTCACCGGCAACAAGGCGCTCCTCGCCACGCACGGCCCCGAGCTCTTCGCCGCGGCGGAGCAGGTCGGCGCGCAGCTCTACTACGAGGCCGCCGTCGCCGGCGCGATCCCGATCATCCGACCGCTGCACGACTCGCTCGCGGGCGACCGCATCGAGCGCATCATGGGCATCGTCAACGGCACCACGAACTTCATCCTCGACCTGATGGACCGCGAGGGCTCGACCTTCGAGGCGGCCCTGGCGACCGCGACGGAGCTCGGGTACGCCGAGGCCGACCCGACCGCCGACGTCGAGGGCTACGACGCCGCGCAGAAGGCGGCCATCCTGGCCTCGCTCGCGTTCCACACCTCGGTGCCGCTGGCCGCCGTGCACCGCGAGGGCATCACCGACGTGACGATCGAGCAGGTGCGTGCCGCGCGCAAGGCCGGCTACGTCGTGAAGATCCTCGCGACCGCCGAGCGCCTGACCGACGCGGACGGCGTCGAGGGCGTCAGCGCCCGCGTCTACCCGGCCCTCGTGCCCGAGTCGCACCCGCTGGCGAGCGTGCACGGCGCGAAGAACGCCGTGTTCGTCGAGGCCGAGGCGGCCGGCGACCTCATGTTCTACGGCGCGGGTGCCGGCGGCGTCGAGACGGCATCGGCCGTCCTGGGCGACCTGGTGTCCGCCGCGCGTCGGCACGTCATCGGCGGCCCCGGCATCGCGGAGTCGACCCAGTCCGCACTGCCCGTCTTCCCGATCGGCACCGTGCGGACCCGGTACCAGATCACGCTCCACGTGGCAGACGCCCCCGGCGTGCTCTCCACGGTCGCGGGCGTGCTGGCGAAGCACGGCGTGAGCGTGCAGACCGTCGAGCAGTCCGCGGCGACCGACCCGGGCGACGGCACGCCCGGCACCGCCACCCTCGTCATCGGCACGCACCTCGCCCGCGAGTCCGACCTGGCCGCCACGGTCGTCGCGCTCCGGAACGAGGACGTCGTCGTCGAGACCACCAGCGTCCTGCGGGTCGTCGGGGCCTGAGCCCCGGTCCGCGGAGCCCGAGCAACACACCGAACAAGGAGAGCCTGATGGCCCACCAGTGGCAGGGAGTCCTGCGCGAGTACGCCGACCGTCTCGACGTCACCGAGGCGACGCCCGTCGTCACCCTCGGCGAGGGCGGGACGCCGCTCATCCCGGCGCGACGCCTGTCGGAGCGCACCGGCGCGGACGTGTACGTGAAGTTCGAGGGCATGAACCCGACCGGGTCGTTCAAGGACCGCGGCATGACGATGGCGATCTCGAAGGCCGTCGAGCACGGCGCGAAGGCCGTCATCTGCGCCTCGACCGGCAACACGAGCGCCTCGGCCGCCGCCTACGCCACGCACGCGGGCATCACCGCGGCGGTGCTCGTGCCCGAGGGCAAGATCGCGATGGGCAAGCTCAGCCAGGCCGTCGCGCACGACGCGCAGCTGCTGCAGGTCCAGGGCAACTTCGACGACTGCCTCGAAATCGCCCGTGACCTCGCGGCGAACTACCCGGTGCACCTCGTCAACTCGGTGAACAACGACCGCATCGAGGGCCAGAAGACCGCGGCGTTCGAGGTCGTCGACGTGCTCGGTGACGCGCCGGACTTCCACTTCCTGCCGGTCGGCAACGCGGGCAACTACACCGCGTACTCCCGCGGGTACCGCGAGGACGTCGCGGCGGGCCGATCGACCCGGATGCCCCGCATGTTCGGCTTCCAGGCCGCCGGGTCCGCGCCGATCGTCTCCGGCGAGGTCGTCCGCCACCCGGACACCATCGCCTCGGCGATCCGGATCGGCAACCCGGCCTCGTGGCAGTACGCCCTCGACGCCCGCGAGGAGACCGACGGCTACTTCGGCGCGATCACCGACGAGGGCATCCTCGCCGCCCACCGGATCCTGTCGGCCGAGGTCGGCGTCTTCGTCGAGCCGGCGTCGGCGATCGGTGTCGCCGGGCTGCTCGAGCGCGCGGACGCCGGTGTCGTGCCGAAGGGGGCGAAGGTCGTCATCACGGTGACCGGTCACGGCCTGAAGGACCCGCAGTGGGCCCTCCGCACGGCGGACGGCGGCGAGGTCGCCCCGACGAGCGTCCCGGTGGACACGAAGTCGGTGGCGGAGGTCCTCGGACTGGTCGGCCCCGCGTGAGCACCGCCCGCTCGTCCGGACCGGGGGAGGGCGTGACCGCCCGCAGCGCTGTACCGGCCGGACGGGCGGTCCGCGTGCGCGTCCCGGCGACCTCGGCGAACCTCGGTCCCGGCTTCGACTCGCTCGGCCTCGCCCTCTCCGTGTACGACGAGGTCGTCGTGCGCGTCCGGCCGGAGCCCGGTGCGACGGTGACCGTCGAGGGCGTCGGCGCCGGCGAGGTCGCCACGGACGACACCAACCTGGTCGTCCAGGCGGTCCGTCGCGGGCTCGCGCACGCCGGGGTGGATCAGCCCGGGCTCGACCTGCACGCCGTGAACGCGATCGCGCACGGCCGCGGGATGGGATCGTCGGCGGCGGCCATCGTCGCCGGCCTGATGGCCGCGCGCGGCCTGCTCGAGGGGATCGTCGACCTCGACGCGTCGACGCTCCTCACCCTGGCCACCGAGATGGAGGGGCACCCGGACAACGTCGCTCCGGCGCTCTTCGGTGGCCTCACCATCGCCTGGATGACGGCCGACGGGCCCGCCGTCAAGCGACTGCTCGTGCACCGCGGTGTGTCGCCCGTCGTGTTCGTCCCCGCCTCGACGCTGTCGACGAAGCTCGCCCGCTCGCTGCAGCCCGCGAGCGTGCCGCACGAGGACGCCGCGTTCAACGTGTCCCGCTCGGCCCTCCTCGTCGCGGCGCTCATCCAGAGCCCCGAGCTCCTGCTCGCGGCGACCGAGGACCGGCTGCACCAGTCGTACCGCGCGAGCGCGATGCCGGAGACCGACGCCCTGATCGCCCTCCTGCGTCAGCACGGGCTGGCCGCGGTGGTGTCCGGCGCCGGACCGAGCCTGCTCGTCCTCGGCAGCGACCCGTCGCAGCGCCTGACGGCCGCCGACCTCGTGCAGCGACACGCGCAGGGGGACTGGCGGGCGCTCATGCTGGCCGTGGACCTCGGTGGTGCTACAGTGGTGCCGCACTCGGCGCTCGAAGCCGATCCCGCGTAGGCGCAAGGAATCATCCGCCCTGGACCGATCCGCTGCTGGCGCAGGGTCCGGTGCGCGGGGGCACTCTCTTTCAGAACACCGAATCCCGGTCCGTCGTCTGAACGACGGACGCAGCGCATCCCAGCGCCGTGACGGTGGAAACTCTCCGCGTTCTGCGGTCCGAAAGGAAACACCGACCTTGACGAACGTCAACGACTCCACCGCGGTGGAGATCCCCAGCGACCTGCGCGCACTCCGCCTGCCGGAGCTCCAGCGCATCGCGTCCTCGCTCGGCATCACCGGGCTCTCGAAGCTCCGCAAGGGCGACCTCATCGCGGCGATCGAGGACAAGCGCCCGGCGGGCGACGAGGCCGCGGCCCCCGCGGCAGCCGAAGCGCCCGTCGCCACGGAGCAGCCGACGCTGGCCGCTCCGGCGACGTCGCCGGCCGCCGAGGACGCCCCCGCACAGCCGGTCGAGACGGCGCAGCCCGCCGCCGAGCAGCAGACCGACGCCCAGCAGACCGACGCCCAGCAGACCGGCACCGAGCAGGCCGAGCAGCCCGCGCGCGGCCGCCGGTCGCGCCGTGCCTCGTCGAGTGGCACCGTCACCGCGGAGCCGACGTCGGCAGCCGAGCACACCAACCACGGCCACACCGGTACCGAGGACCTGCTCGCGGGCCTCGACCAGGTCCGTGCCGAGAAGGACGCGGCCGAGGCGGCGCAGAACGGCCGTCGTCGCGGCCGTCGGGGCGGACAGGACGCGGCCCAGCAGTCGCCCGAGCAGCAGCAGGACGACGCCCAGCAGCAGGACGCCGGCCAGGAGGCCCGTGTCGCCTCGGCCGAGCAGCCCACCTCCGCCCCGGAGCAGGGTGACCAGGGCGACCAGTCCGACCAGCAGGGCGAGGGCGGCTCTCGCCGCGGTCGTCGCAGCCGGGGTCGCGGTCGCGGTCGCGGGCAGAACGCCGACGGCACCGAGCAGCAGAACGGTGACCAGCAGGGCGGGCAGCAGCAGGCCGCCCAGCAGAAGCAGAACGGCAAGCAGGACGACCAGCGCTCCGGCGACGCCAAGCAGGACGACCGCCAGCAGAACGGTCAGCAGAAGCAGAACGGTCAGCAGAAGCAGAACGCTCAGCAGCAGCAGAGCGGTCAGCAGCAGAACGGCCAGCAGCAGGACGACGCCGAGACCGGTCGGGGCCGTCGTCAGCGCGACCGCAAGCGCGGCCGTGGTGGCCAGAACGACGAGTTCGAGCCGGAGATCACCGAGGACGACGTCCTCATCCCGATCGCGGGCATCCTCGACGTGCTCGACAACTACGCCTTCGTGCGCACCACCGGGTACCTTCCGGGCCCGAGCGACGTCTACGTCTCGCTCGGCCAGGTGAAGAAGTACCACCTGCGCAAGGGCGACGCGGTCGTCGGGTCGATCAAGCAGCCGCGGAACGACGAGCAGCAGGGCCGCCAGAAGTACAACGCCCTGGTCAAGGTCGACACCGTGAACGGTCAGACCGCCGAGGAGGCCGCCGCGCGCGTCGACTTCCAGGACCTCACCCCGCTGTACCCGAACGAGCGCCTGCGCCTCGAGACCGAGCCGCAGAAGCTGTCGACCCGCATCATCGACCTCGTGTCGCCGATCGGCAAGGGCCAGCGTGGTCTCATCGTGTCGCCCCCCAAGGCCGGCAAGACCGTCGTGCTGCAGGCGATCGCGAACGCGATCGCGAAGAACAACCCCGAGGCGCACCTCATGGTCGTGCTCGTGGACGAGCGGCCCGAAGAGGTCACCGACATGCAGCGCTCGGTGAAGGGCGAGGTCATCGCCTCGACCTTCGACCGTCCGGCCGAGGACCACACGACGGTCGCGGAGCTCGCCATCGAGCGTGCGAAGCGCCTCGTCGAGCTCGGACACGACGTCGTCGTGCTCCTCGACTCGATCACCCGTCTGGGCCGCGCCTACAACCTGGCGACCCCGGCCTCGGGCCGCGTGCTCTCCGGTGGCGTGGACTCGGCGGCGCTGTACCCGCCGAAGCGCTTCTTCGGCGCCGCGCGCAACATCGAGGACGGCGGCTCGCTGACCATCCTCGCCACCGCGCTCGTCGAGACCGGGTCGAAGATGGACGAGGTGATCTTCGAGGAGTTCAAGGGCACGGGCAACATGGAGCTCCGCCTCAACCGGCACCTCGCCGACAAGCGGATCTTCCCGGCCGTGGACATCAACGCCTCCGGCACCCGGCGCGAGGAGCAGCTGCTCTCCGCGGACGAGGTCGCGATCACCTGGCGCCTGCGCCGGGCACTCGCGGGGCTCGACCCGCAGCAGGCGCTCGACGTCGTCCTCCGCAACCTCAAGGAGACGCAGTCGAACGTCGAGTTCCTGGTCCAGATCCAGAAGTCGGTGCCGGCGACCAACGGTCACCACGGCAACGGCCACCAGGAGTAACGCGTGTTCGAGTCGGTGGCAGGGCTGCTGGCGGAACACGAGGACCTGACGCAGCAGCTGTCGGACCCCGCGCTCCACGCCGATGCGGCCCGCGCGAAGAAGGTGAACCGGCGGTACGCCGAGCTCAACCAGATCAAGGCCGCGTACGAGGCCTGGCAGGCGGCGGGGGACGACCTCGCCGCCGCCCAGGAGCTCGCCCGCGAGGACGAGGCGTTCGCGGACGAGGTCCCGGCACTCCAGGAGCAGCTGTCGGAGCGCCAGGAGCGTCTCCGTCGACTGCTCATCCCGCGGGACCCGGACGACGGCCGCGACGTCATCATGGAGATCAAGGGCGGTGAGGGCGGCGAGGAGTCCGCACTCTTCGCGGCCGACCTCCTGCGCATGTACTCGCACTACGCCGAGACGAAGGGCTGGAAGGTCGAGCTCCTCGAGCGGACCGAGAGCGACCTCGGCGGCTACAAGGACGTGCAGGTCGCGATCAAGTCGAACGCGACCGACCCGTCCCAGGGCGTCTGGGCGCACCTGAAGTACGAGGGTGGCGTGCACCGCGTGCAGCGCGTGCCGGCCACCGAGTCGCAGGGGCGCATCCACACCTCGACCACCGGCGTGCTGGTGTTCCCCGAGGTGGACGAGCCCGAGGAGGTCCAGATCAACCAGAACGACCTCAAGATCGACGTCTACCGGTCCTCCGGCCCCGGCGGGCAGTCGGTCAACACGACCGACTCCGCCGTGCGCATCACCCACCTGCCCACGGGCATCACGGTGGCGATGCAGAACGAGAAGTCGCAGCTGCAGAACCGCGAGGCCGGCATGCGCGTCCTCCGGGCCCGCATCCTCGCGCGGCAGCAGGAGGAGCTCGACGCCATCGCCTCGGACGCGCGCAAGTCGCAGATCCGCGGCATGGACCGTTCGGAGCGCATCCGCACGTACAACTTCCCGGAGAACCGGATCGCGGACCACCGCACCGGGTACAAGGCGTACGACCTGGACCGCGTGATGAACGGTGCGCTCGAGCCCGTCGTCCAGTCCGCCATCTCGGCGGACGAAGAGGCTCGGCTCGCCGCCATCGGCGACCAGGACGCCTGATCACCGGCCCGGAGGCACGCATCACGTCCGACACGCCCGTCCCGGCCGCCGCGGATCGCCTGCTCGAGCAGGCGACCGCGGCGCTCGTCGCGTCCGGCGTCCCCACCCCGCGCGTGGACGCCGAGCTGCTGCTCGCGTGGGCGACGGACACCTCCCGGGGCGCGGTGCAGGCCCGGGCGCTGACCGGGGGAGCGATCGCCCCGGAGCACGTCGAGCGCTTCCGCCACGCGGTCGCCCGACGCGTCACCCGTGAACCGCTCCAGCACATCACGGGACAGGCGTACTTCCGCGCGCTGACCCTGTCGGTCGGACCGGGCGTCTTCGTGCCCCGGCCCGAGACCGAGGGCGTCGTGCAGTTCGGCATCGACGCGCTCCGCGCCACCGCGGTGCCGTCGCCCGTCGCGGTCGACCTGGGCTCCGGCAGCGGGGCGATCGCGATCGCGATGGACACCGAAGTGCCGAACGCCGTGGTGTACGCAGTCGAGCGGTCGCCCGAGGCACTGCCGTGGACGCGGCGCAACGTGGACGCCCACGGCGGGACCGTACGACTCGTCGAGGGCGACCTCGCGGACGCGCTGCCCGAGCTGGACGGCACCGTGTCGGTCGTCGTGTCGAACCCGCCCTACGTGCCGGACGACATGGTGCCGGTGGACCCGGAGGTCCGCGACCACGACCCGGCGCTCGCGCTGTACGGGGGAGCGGACGGCCTCGACGCCGTGCGGGCCCTCACCGAGACGGCCCGGCGGTTGCTCGTGCCGGGCGGCCTGCTCGTGATCGAGCACGCCGAGCAGCAGGGTGCCGGCGTGCGCGCGGTGCTGGCGCGCCGGGGGTTCCGGTCCCCGGAGACGCACGTCGACCTGACGGGTCGCGACCGCACGACCACCGCGACCCGCTAGGCGGACGCTCGACGGGCCTCCCGTCCGGCCTGCCCGTGCCGCTCAGGCGGTGGTGACGCGCGCCTGGGCCGTGACGAAGGCGCGCACCGCCCGGCACAGGTCGGTGTGCTCCTCGACGAGGACCGCGTGGATGCCGACGCTCCTGGCCGCCTCGACGTTGACGGGCATGTCGTCGGCGAAGAACGCACGCTCGGCCGGCACGCCGTGGTGCGCGAGCGCCCGCTCGAACACCGCGGGCTCGGGCTTGCGCGCACCGAAGTTGCTCGTGGTGTCGAGGTGCTCGCCGAAGAGCGGGGGCAGCGACGGGGCCCAGCGACCGATCCACCGGCCGGCGAGCGGTCCGTTGTTCGTGAGCAGGCCGACCCGACCGTGGTCGGCGGCGATGCGCACCGCCTCGATCCGCTTGGGCAGCTCGGTCATCGCGGCGCCGCGGATGCGGGCCCAGTCGGCCTCCGGCACCGCGCACCCCATCGCCTCGGTGAAGGCCGCGAGGTAGGCGTCGCCGTCGGGGAAGTGGCCCGCCTCCGCACGCGCCTCGTCGCCGCGGTCCCACCAGCGTCGCCGGATCTCCTCGAACGAGTGCCCGGTGTACTCGGCGAGGGCGGCCATCCGCACCCGCCAGTCGTAGCGGACGAGCACGTCGTCCATGTCGAAGAGGAACAGGAGTCGGGGCGCGGGCGTCTCGTTCACGATGCCACCCATTGTGGCGCACTATCATCGTCGAGTCATGGCCTCCCGATACGACTGCACCGACCCCGACGGGCTCCTGACCGGGATGCGGCTCGCTCGTGCCGCACTCGGACGGGGCGAGCTCGTCGTCGTCCCCACCGACACCGTCTACGGCGTCGCCGCGGACGCCTTCAGCGCGAGCGCCGTCCAGCGGCTGCTCGACGCGAAGGGCCGCACGCGGCAGTCGCCGCCGCCCGTGCTCATCCCGGGCCCGCCGACGCTCGAGGCGCTGGCGACGGACATCCCGCAGCAGGTCCGCGACCTCGTCGACGAGTTCTGGCCGGGCGGGCTGACCGTGATCCTGCGCGCCCAGCCGTCGCTCGACTGGGACCTGGGGGAGACCCGCGGCACCGTGGCGCTCCGGATGCCCGACTCGCGGATCGCGCTCGAACTCCTGCAGGAGGTCGGCCCGCTCGCCGTGTCGTCCGCCAACTCGACGGGCGACCCCGCGGCGATGGACGTCGACCAGGCCGAGGCGATGCTCGGCGACAGCGTGTCCGTCTACCTCGACGGCGGCCCGCTCCGACTCCACGACGGCCACGCGGCGTCCACCGGTTCCACGATCGTCGACGCCACCGGGCTGTCGACGGGCGGGAAGCTCCGCATCGTCCGGCACGGGGTGATCGCCGACGAGGACGTCGTCCGGGTCGTCGGAGCCGACCTCGTCACGTGAAGTACTACCTGCTCGCGGGGGCCATCGCAGCCGTCGTGAGCTTCGTGTGCAGCTGGGCGGTGTGGAAGCTCGGCTTGCGGTACGGCTGGTACCCGAAGGTCCGTGAGCGCGACGTGCACCGGACCCCGACGCCGCGGCTCGGCGGGATCGCGATGTACCTCGGCGTGATCGTCTCGTTGCTCGCGGCCTGGTTCCTCTTCCCCTCGATCGCCGGCACCGACTACTTCCGTTTGGTGTTCTCCGAACCGGGGCGGGTGCTGGCCGTGCTCGCCGGGGCGACGATCATCGTCGTCCTGGGGGTCGCGGACGACATCTGGGACCTCGACTGGATGACCAAGCTCGCCGGACAGATCATCGCCGCGGGCATCCTCGCCTGGCAGGGGGTGGCGATCGTCTCGCTCCCGATCGGCAACACGCTGGGCGTCGGGTCGTCGTACATGAGCCTGATCTTCACGGTGCTCGCGGTGGTGCTCGTGATGAACGCGGTGAACTTCATCGACGGCCTCGACGGCCTGGTCGCCGGCGTGGCGATCATCGCGGGCGGGGTGTTCTTCCTCTACACGTTCTTCATCAACCGCGTGGTCGTGCAGACCGAGTTCTTCTTCAACCTGCCCTCGCTCCTGACGGCGGTGCTCGTCGGGGCCTGCTGCGGCTTCCTCGTCCTGAACTGGCACCCGGCGAAGCTCTTCATGGGCGACGCGGGCGCGCTGCTCGTCGGCTTCCTCATGGCCACGAGCGCGGTGTCGGTCACGGGCAACATCGACCCGGCCGTGATCCAGAGCCGCCAGGCGCTCCTGCCGGCGTTCATCCCGATCCTGCTGCCGTTCGCGATCCTCATCGTGCCGATCCTCGACTTCGGCCTCGCCGTCACCCGGCGCCTCAGTGCCGGCAAGTCGCCGTTCTCCGCGGACCGGAAGCACCTGCACCACCGGTTGCTCGACATGGGACACTCGCACTTCCACGCGGTGCTCGTCTTCTACGCCTGGACCGCCACCGTCGCGGTCGGCTGCCTGCTGTTCCTCTTCGTCGAGTGGTACTGGGTCGTGACCGTCGTCGCCGTCGGGTTCACCGTCTGTGCCGTCGCGACCTTCGCCCCGCTCGGCCGCAAGCGCGCCGAGTTCGCCGCGCAGGCGGCCACCCGCTCGAACACCGTGGTCGACGCCAGCCTCGACCCCCTCGACCGCGCCGCCAACGACCGTACAATCCCTGGAGACCCCTCGTGACCGCACCGAACGCCCTCGACCACGTGCGGCCCGTGTTCCGCCGGATCCTCGTCTGGGCGGCCGTCCTGGCCGTCGCGCTGGCGGTGGTCGGGGGAGTCGTGGGGCTCGTCCTCGCGGGCACGCCCGGCCTCGCCGGCGGCCTGCTCGGCGCCGTCCTCAGCGTCGTGTTCCTCGGCCTGACCGCGGTGTCCGTGCTCGTGGCCCTCCGGGTGTCGAAGGGCCAGATGATCTCGGGCGCCTTCTTCGGCATCGTGATGGGCACCTGGCTGCTGAAGTTCGTGCTCTTCCTCGTGGTGCTCATCGCCCTGCGCGACCGCACGTGGGTCGACTTCCCGGTGCTCGCGGTCGTCATCATCGCCGGTGTCGTCGGATCGCTCGTGATCGACGTGGTCGCGGTGGCGAAGGCCCGCATCCCGATCGGCGTCAGCCTGCCCGGCGACCCGGACCCGTCCGCGCCGAGCGGCTCCGGCGCCGCTGGGAACGACACCCCCCGGGCCTGAGAGCCCGAGAAGGCTCTCGCACCTGATAGGCTTCTGGTCGTCCGCGTCCGGAGCCTTGCTCGGGGCGGACGAGCCTCCACAACGTCCACCATCGCGTGCAACGTCTGCGCGCGCCGACACAGGAGACAGCGCTGCTATCCCACGCTCTTCCCCTGTCCCTCACCGCCGCGGGTAACGCCGTGGCGGCGGGGAGCAGCAAGGCCGCCGAATTCCATGGTCCGTCGATCAACGAGTTCTTCCCGGACCCGATCTTCTTCGCCGGGACCCCGATCGAGATGGACCGCATCGTCCTCATCCGCCTGTTCGCGGTGGCCGTGCTGCTCGTCTTCGCGTTCGTCGGGACGCGCGCGCTGAAGCTGGTCCCGAACCGCGGACAGGCCTTCATCGAGTACGCGTTCGACGTCGTCCGTCGCAACACCTTCGACAACCTGGGCGAGAAGGACGGCAAGCGCTTCCTGCCGCTCCTGGCGACGATCTTCTTCGGCGTCCTGTTCATGAACCTGACGGGTCTGATCCCGTTCATGAACATCGCCGGCACGAGCCGCATCGCCATGCCGTTGATCCTCGCGGTCGTCGCCTACGTCGCGTTCATCTACGCGGGCCTCCGCAAGCACCCGGGTACGTTCCTCCGGAACGCGCTCTTCCCGCCCGGCGTGCCGTGGTACCTCTACATCATCGTGACGCCGATCGAGTTGGTCTCGACCTTCGTGCTCCGTCCGGTGACGCTGACGCTGCGACTCCTCATGAACATGGTCGTCGGCCACCTCCTGCTGGTGCTGTTCTTCTCCGCCACCTGGTTCTTCTTCTTCGACGCCGACAGCCTCTTCAAGCTGTTCGGCATCGGGACCCTGGCGTTCGGCATCGCGTTCAGCTTCTTCGAGATCCTCGTCGCACTGCTCCAGGCGTACGTCTTCATGCTCCTGACCGCGGTGTACATCCAGCTCGCGCTGGCCGACGAGCACTGACCGACCCCTTCTGACCCCCATACGGCACGACATCCGTCGGGCCGCACTCGAAAGGAAAACACGTGGACGCAACGACCGTTCTCGCGGAGATCAACGGCAACATCGCGACGGTTGGCTACGGCCTCGCTGCGATCGGCCCGGCCATCGGCGTCGGCATCGTCGTCGGCAAGACGATCGAGTCCGTCGCTCGCCAGCCCGAGCTCCAGGGCCGCCTGACGACCCTCATGTACATCGGTATCGCCTTCACGGAGGCCCTGGCCTTCATCGGCATCGCCACGTACTTCATCTTCACTGCGTAAGGCTTCTCGATGCAGACTGCACTCATCATCGCGGCGGAGGAGACCCACAATCCGCTGATCCCACCGGTGTACGACATCGTGTGGTCCGCGGTGGCCTTCGTCATCATCTTCCTCGTGATGTGGCGCGTCGTGACGCCGCGCATCACGAAGATGCTCGATGAGCGCACCGAGGCCATCGAGGGTGGCATCAAGAAGGCGGAGGCCGCTCAGGAGCAGGCCGCCGCTGCACTCGACGAGTACAACAAGCAGCTCGCCGACGCGCGTGCCGAGGCCTCGCGCATCCGTGAGCAGGCCCGTGCCGACGCGACCGCGATCGGCAACGAGGTCCGCGAGCAGGCGCAGGCCGATGCAGCACGCATCACCGCCAACGCCCAGGCGCAGATCGAGGCCGAGCGGCAGAGCGCGCTCCAGTCGCTGCGGAGCGAGGTGGGCACCCTCGCCCTCGACCTCGCCTCCGGTGTGATCGGCGAGTCCCTCCGGGACGACGCGAAGTCGGCTGCGGTCGTCGACCGCTTCATCGCCGACCTCGAGGCGTCCCAGGGCCAGCCGGCCGGGGAGCGCTGAGCATGCGGAGCGCCACGCGGTCCGCACTCTCGTCCACGCAGGCGGTCCTCGCTGACCTCGGCGGGTCGGTCGACCTCGCCACGGGCACCGAGATCCTCTCCGCCGGGCGTGCGATCGCCGGTTCCTCCCAGCTGCTCGGCCTGCTGGCGGACCCGACCGCGGACGTCGTCGGCAAGAAGGTCGTCATCGACCGCGTCTTCGCCGGCCAGTCCGAGGCGACGCGTGCGGTGCTGACCGCGGTGGCCGGCTCACGCTGGTCCTCGCCGTCGGACCTGCTCGCGGGTGTCGAGGACGCGGGCATCCGCGCCGTCGCCGGCACCGCGTCGTCGGAGACGTCGATCGAGGCCGAGCTGTTCTCCTTCGAGACCGCCGTCCGCTCGGACGCGGCACTCGAACTGGCGTTGGGCACCAAGCTCGGCAGCCCGTCGGAGAAGGGTGCGCTCGTGCAGCGGCTCGTCGGCTCGAAGGTCTCGGCGCAGACCACCGCGATCCTGGAGCACCTCGTGCAGCAGCCCCGCGGCCGCCGCATCGGTGAGATCGTCCGCGACGCCTCGCGCATCGTGGCCGACCAGGCCGGCAAGCTCGTCGCCACGGTGACCACCGCGGCCCCGCTCTCGGACGGTCAGGCGGCTCGCGTCGCCCGCGGCATCAGCGAGCGGTACGGCAAGGACGTCAGCGTCAACCAGGTCGTCGACCCCGCGGTCGTCGGCGGGATGCGCGTGCAGGTCGGTGGCGACGTCATCGACGGCACGGTCTCCACGCGCCTGTCGGAGCTCCGGCTCCAGCTGGCCGGCTGAGCGTACCGTCGAAGCCGACCCCTCCAAGTCCACAACGGGAACTGTCCCTCACCGGGCAGCATCACCCTCTCGGAGCCGCAGGGCCCCGGAAACCTACAAGGAAAATCCCATGGCAGACATCACCATCAGCCCCGATGAGATCCGTGATGCCCTGAAGGACTTCGTCTCGAACTACGAGCCGACGAAGGCCTCCACGGCCGAGGTCGGGCACGTCACCGACGCGGGCGACGGCATCGCGCACGTCGAGGGCCTGCCCGGCGTCATGGCGAACGAGCTCATCCGCTTCGAGGACGGGACCCTCGGTCTCGCGCAGAACCTCGACGAGGACGAGATCGGCGCCATCGTGCTCGGCGAGTTCGGCGGCATCGAGGAGGGCCAGGAGGTCACCCGCACCGGCGAGGTCCTCTCCGCCCCCGTCGGCGACGGCTTCCTCGGTCGCGTGGTCGACCCGCTCGGCAACCCGATCGACGGTCTCGGCGAGATCCAGGCCGAGGGCCGTCGTGCCCTCGAGCTCCAGGCCCCGGGCGTCATGTCCCGCAAGTCGGTCCACGAGCCGCTGCAGACCGGCATCAAGGCCATCGACGCGATGATCCCCGTCGGCCGCGGTCAGCGTCAGCTGATCATCGGCGACCGCCAGACCGGCAAGACGGCCATCGCGATCGACACGATCATCAACCAGAAGGCCAACTGGGAGTCGGGCGACGAGGACAAGCAGGTCCGCTGCATCTACGTCGCCATCGGCCAGAAGGGCTCCACGATCGCCTCCGTCAAGGGTGCGCTCGAGGACGCCGGTGCGATGGAGTACACCACCATCGTCGCCGCTCCCGCCTCCGACCCGGCCGGCTTCAAGTACCTCGCCCCCTACACCGGTTCGGCCATCGGCCAGCACTGGATGTACGGCGGCAAGCACGTCCTCATCATCTTCGACGACCTGTCGAAGCAGGCCGAGGCCTACCGTGCGGTGTCGCTCCTCCTGCGTCGTCCGCCGGGCCGCGAGGCGTACCCGGGTGACGTCTTCTACCTGCACTCCCGTCTGCTGGAGCGTTGCGCGAAGCTGTCCGACGACCTCGGCGCCGGGTCGATGACGGGTCTGCCCATCATCGAGACCAAGGCGAACGACGTGTCGGCGTACATCCCGACCAACGTGATCTCGATCACCGACGGCCAGATCTTCCTGCAGTCGGACCTGTTCAACGCGAACCAGCGTCCGGCCGTCGACGTGGGCATCTCGGTGTCGCGCGTCGGTGGTGACGCCCAGGTCAAGTCGATCAAGAAGGTCTCCGGCACGCTCAAGCTCGAGCTGGCGCAGTACCGCTCGCTCGAGGCGTTCGCGATGTTCGCGTCCGACCTCGACCAGGCGTCGCGTCGTCAGCTGGACCGTGGTGCCCGCCTGACCGAGCTCCTCAAGCAGCCGCAGTACTCGCCGTACCCGGTCGAGGAGCAGGTCGTCTCGATCTGGGCCGGCACGAACGGCAAGCTCGACGAGGTGCCCGTCCCCGACGTGCTCCGCTTCGAGGCCGAGCTGCTCGAGCACCTGCGTCGCAACTCCGACGTCCTGACCACCCTCCGTGAGACGAACCAGCTCAGCGACGAGACCGTCGCCGCGATGGACCGTGAGATCGACGCCTTCACGAAGGGCTTCCAGACGAGCGACGGCAAGACGCTCGGCTCGGAGTCGTTCGACGCGGCCCAGGCCGAGGACGTCGACCAGGAGCAGATCGTCAAGGGTCGTCGCTAGATGGCGGCACAGGTCCGGGTCTACCGCCAGCGCATCAAGTCGGCGAAGACCACGAAGAAGGTCACCCGCGCGATGGAGCTGATCTCGGCGTCGCGGATCCAGAAGGCACAGGCGCGCATGGCCGCGTCCGGTCCGTACTCGCGGGCCGTGACGCGGGCCGTGTCGGCCGTGGCGACGTTCTCGAACGTCGACCACGTGCTGACCACCGAGCCCGAGTCGTCGACCCGCGCAGCCGTGGTGCTGTTCACCTCGGACCGCGGCCTGAACGGCGCGTTCAGCTCGAACGTCCTCAAGCAGGGCGAGGAGCTCGCCTCCCTGCTCCGCAGCGAGGGCAAGGACGTCGTGTTCTACCTCGTCGGTCGCAAGTCGGTCGGGTACTTCGCGTTCCGCGAGCGTCCCTCCGAGCGGCAGTGGATCGGCGGGACGGACCAGCCCGAGTTCTCGACGGCGAAGGAGATCGGCGACGCGGTCGTGTCGAAGTTCCTCCAGGACACGGCCGAGGGCGGCGTGGACGAGATCCACATCGTCTTCAACCGGTTCATCAGCCTCGCGACCCAGGAGCCGCAGGTCGTGCGCCTGCTCCCGCTCGAGGTCGTCGAGGGCGTGGAGGAGCCGTCGAACGGCGAGCCCCTGCCGCTCTACGAGTTCGAGCCCGACGCCGACGCCGTCCTCGACGCGCTGCTCCCGGTGTACATCGAGAGCCGCATCTTCAACGCCATGCTGCAGTCGGCCGCTTCCGAGCACGCCGCCCGCCAGAAGGCCATGAAGTCCGCCAGTGACAACGCCGACTCGCTCATCAGCGAGTTCACCCGTCTCGCGAACAACGCGCGTCAGGCCGAGATCACCCAGCAGATCTCCGAGATCGTCGGCGGCGCCGACGCCCTCTCGTCGAAGAAGAAGTAGTGGTCCGCGAAGCTCGCGGACAGAACCCCTCAGGAAGGCACCAGCCATGACCGACACCGCCACCACCGCGGTCGAGACGTCGTCGGCGCCCGGTGTCGGCCGGATCGCCCGTGTCACGGGTCCCGTCGTCGACATCGAGTTCCCGCACGACGCCATCCCGGAGATGTACAACCTCCTGCACACGACGATCACCATCGGTGACTCGACGCAGGAGATCGGCCTCGAGGTCGCGCAGCACCTCGGCGACGACCTGATCCGCGCCATCTCGCTGAAGCCGACCGACGGCCTGGTCCGTGGTCAGGAGGTCCGTGACTCGGGCGCCCCGATCTCGGTCCCCGTCGGCGACGTCACCAAGGGCAAGGTCTTCGACGTGCTGGGCAACGTGCTCAACACCGACGAGAAGCTCGAGATCACCGAGCGTTGGCCGATCCACCGCAAGGCGCCGGCCTTCGACCAGCTCGAGTCGAAGACCACCATGTTCGAGACCGGCATCAAGTCGATCGACCTCCTCACCCCGTACGTGCAGGGTGGCAAGATCGGCCTCTTCGGTGGTGCGGGCGTCGGCAAGACCGTCCTCATCCAGGAGATGATCCAGCGCGTCGCACAGGACCACGGCGGTGTGTCGGTGTTCGCCGGTGTCGGTGAGCGTACCCGTGAGGGCAACGACCTCATCGGCGAGATGGAGGAGGCGGGGGTTTTCGACAAGACGGCCCTCGTGTTCGGCCAGATGGACGAGCCGCCGGGAACGCGTCTCCGCGTGGCCCTGTCGGCGCTGACGATGGCGGAGTACTTCCGCGACGTCCAGAAGCAGGACGTGCTCCTCTTCATCGACAACATCTTCCGCTTCACGCAGGCCGGTTCCGAGGTCTCCACGCTGCTCGGTCGCATGCCGTCCGCGGTGGGCTACCAGCCGAACCTCGCCGACGAGATGGGCGTGCTCCAGGAGCGCATCACCTCCACGCGTGGTCACTCGATCACCTCGCTGCAGGCGATCTACGTGCCGGCCGACGACTACACCGACCCGGCTCCGGCGACCACGTTCGCGCACCTCGACGCCACGACCGAGCTCTCGCGTGAGATCGCGTCGCAGGGTCTGTACCCGGCCATCGACCCGCTGACCTCCACGTCGCGGATCATGGACCCCCGGTACCTGGGCGCCGACCACTACGAGACCGCGACGCGCGTCAAGCAGATCCTGCAGAAGAACAAGGAACTGCAGGAGATCATCGCGATCCTCGGTGTCGACGAGCTCTCCGAAGAGGACAAGATCACGGTGGAGCGCGCACGTCGCATCCAGCAGTTCCTCTCGCAGAACACGTACATGGCGAAGAAGTTCACGGGTGTCGAGGGTTCGACGGTCCCGCTCAAGGACACGATCGAGTCCTTCCGCGCGATCGCCGACGGCGAGTTCGACCACGTGGCGACGCAGGCCTTCTTCAACGTCGGTGGCATCAACGACGTCGAAGAGAAGTGGTCGCAGATCCAGAAGGAGAACCGCTGACATGGCGGCACTCACCGTGAGCGTCGTCTCGGCCGACCGTGAGGTCTGGTCGGGCGACGCCACCATGGTCGTCGCACGCACGACGGAGGGCCAGATCGGCATCCTCGCGGGGCACGAGCCGCTGCTCGCCACCCTCGCGCAGGGCCAGGTCCGCATCACCCGGGCCGACGGCTCGACGGTGACGGCGGACGCCGAGGACGGCTTCCTGTCGGTCGAGCACGACACGGTCACGATCGTCGCGCGCCAGGCCGCGCTGGCGTCCTGACCGGACTGACCGTCCTCCTCCCGCCGTCCGAGACGAAGCGGGAGGGCGGGGACCCGGCACGCGCCCTCGACCTGGGTGCGCTGTCCTTCCCGGAACTGTCCGACGAGCGGGCCGCGGTGATCACCGCGGCCCGCTCCGTCAGTTCCGAGGAGTCCACCGCGCGGACGGCCCTGAAGCTCGGTCCGCGGTCGGTCGAGGAGCGCCTCCGGAACCTCGAGCTCGACACCGCGCCGACGCTGCCGGCGATCGAGCGGTACACGGGCGTGCTGTACGACCCCCTCGACGCGTCCGCCGCGGACGATCGGACGCGGGGGTGGTGGTCGGACCACGTCGTCGTGCAGTCGGCGATGTTCGGCCCGATCGGTGCCGGCGACGCGATCCCCGCGTACCGGTTGTCCCACGACTCCCGGCTCGGGGCGCTGCGGCTCGCGAAGCACTGGCCGGAGGCGTCGACGCGTGCGCTCGGCAGCCGGGGTGACGGTCTCGTCCTCGACCTGCGGTCGGAGGGGTACCGAGCCCTCGGGCCCGTGTCCGGGGCGCTGGCCCTGCGCGTGGTGAGCGTCGACGCCGGTGGGCGTCGGAAGGCGCTCAACCACTGGAACAAGACCGCCAAGGGGCGCCTGGTGGCGATGCTCGGCCGCACCGCGGCGGACGTCGACGACGTCGACGCGCTCGTCGCCTGGGCGCGCGCCCACGACGTGGTGCTGGAACGCACCGTGGACGGCTGGGACCTGGTCGCCGAGAGCCTGGAGCCCGCGCGGGCCTGATCCTGCACAGGACCGGCGCGCGTGACCCCCTTCCACAGGTGGACGAGCGCAGCCGGCCGGGAGGCCCGTCCTCCGTCACGATCTCGTGCATGACCTCGACGAGAGACGGACACTCCTCCACCCACGTGCGCTGGCCCCGCGAGATCGCGGCGGCGGTGACCCTCCGCGCGGCCTGCTCCGCGCTGGTCGCGCCCTCCACGGGCGGACCGGCCGGTCGGGACGAGCCGGTCGACCACGAGCTCGACCAGGAGCTCGACCGTTCGCGCGCGGTCGTGGTGACGACGGCGTGCGGCGCCCTCGCCACGCGCTTCGCCCTGGTCGGGTTCCTCGCGGCGTGCGACGACCCGGACCCGCGCACGGTCGTCCCCTTCGACCCGTTCCGCGATCCGACACCACCGGCGCTCGGCGGTGGTGGCCCGGTGCCCGATCGTGCGCGCCTGCGGGTGGCGGGCGCGCGCTGTGCCTCGGCCTGGCGGACGTGGCGTGCGGACGGCGCCGTCGGAGGCGACGTGGGGATCGGTGCAGCGGGCGCGCTCGCGCTCGGAGCGTGGTGCGCCTGGGCCGTCGGGTCATCCGCCCGCGCCGAGGTCCGCGCGCGGCACGCGCTGGACACCCGACCGGACGACCCCTTCGCCTGGTTGGTGCTCCGCGCCGTGCGGTCCGGACACGAGCCGGCGTGGTGGGGGAGCGCCACGGGGCGGACGGGATCGTCTACGGTGGACTGACCATGGTGGGTGAGCCGGCACGCGGGGACGACGACGACACGGTGCTGCGCGCGCACGCCCCGCAGGAGGGCGACGACGACCGTGCGGCCGCCGCGGTGGCGGACACGGTGCTGCGGCCGCGCCGGACCGACGTCGAGGCCCGCGCGGTCGACGAAACCCGCGCGGTCGACGAGGCCCGCGAGGTCGACCAGGCCGGCGCGGTGGACGACGATCCGCTCGGTGACACCGTGATCCGTCCGGCGGTCGGGGTCCGGCCGCCCGTCGCGCCGTCGTCCGACGACACGGTCGTCCGTCCGCGTCGCGACGGCGATGCGTCGGCACCCCGGAGCGGCGACCGCGTCCCGGGCCCGGAGGCGCGGCTCGAGCCGGTGCACACGGCGGACCGCGACCCGTCCGTCGGGGTCCCCACGCGCCTCCCGTCCGGACCCGTCGAGGCGTCCGCGCCCCCGCGCGTGCCGTCGATCCGGGTCGGCGGCCGCGTCGTGCGCCTCGACCGCCCGGTCGTGGTGGGCCGGCGGCCCGCCGCGCCCCGCGTGGTGCACGGAGCCGGACCCGAGCTGGTGACGGTGCCGTCGCCGACCACCCAGGTCTCGTCCTCGCACCTGCTCGTGCACGCGGCCGGAGAGGCCGCCGTGGTCGACGACCTCCGGTCCACGAACGGCACCGTGGTGCGCCCGCCGGGGTCCGCGCCGTTCCGGATGGCGTCGGGTGCCTCGATCGTCGTCCTGACCGGTACGCTCGTCGAGATCGGTGACGGCAACGTCATCGAGGTCCTGTCGCCGCACCTCCGGGTCGGACCCGACGACGGCCTCCCACCGTTCCCGTCGGTCCCGTGAAGACCGAGCAACCGGCCCGTCCCCACCAGAGAGCGACCCACACACCGTGACCGAACTCGGCCGAGCAGCCACCGAGCACGCCATCGACGTCCCCGGTGCCGCGGGCGCCACCCTCACGCTGTCGTGGGGTGCCGCGACGGACGTCGGGCGGCGACGCGACCACAACGAGGACAGCTACCTGGTCGGGGCGCCGTTCTTCGTCGTCGCCGACGGCATGGGCGGGCACCTCGCCGGCGACCGGGCGAGCGACGCGGTGGTCCGGCGGCTCGACCAGGTCGTCGAGGGGGCGTTCACCTCGCGGCAGGCGATCCAGCGGGCCCTGCTGCTCGCCACCGCCGACATCGAACGTGCCGCCGGAGGCAACGCGCTCGGTGCGGGGACCACCGTGACGGGCGTGGCCCTCGTCGCCGCCCAGGGGCAGCCCGCCGCGCTCGTCTTCAACGTCGGCGACTCGCGGACCTACCGCATCGAGGGCGGTGTCCTCCGCCGGGTGACCGTGGACCACTCGGTCGTGCAGGAGATGGTGGACGCCGGGCTCCTCCGCGCCGAGGACGCCGAGCAGCACCCGGACAGCAACGTCATCACGCGAGCCGTGGGCTTCGGCGAGCCGCCGGAGCCGGACTGGTGGACGCTGCCGCTGCGCGCGGGCGACCGGTACCTGGTCTGCTCCGACGGCCTCACCAAGGAGCTCGGCGACGCGGGGATCGCACGGATCGCCGCCCGGGAGCCCGGCGCACAGGCACTGGCCGAACGACTCGTCGGCGATGCCGTCGTCGCCGGTGGGCGCGACAACGTGACCGTGGTCGTCGTGCAGGTCGACGCGGCTCCCGAGGACAGCGACGTCGAGGACACCCTGCCCCGTCACTGAGGGCCGGCGGGCCGTCCGTGCCCCCTGAAGTGGGGGATGGTCGCCCTCCACAGGGCGTCAGGCCCGCCCCGGGGCGTCGGAGTCGCTTCGTAGAATGGCCTGGCCGCGACGATCGACACGGCCGACCACGGGCCGGGGAAGGGAAGGACACCCATGGCACGACGCCTGCCGTCCGACCCGCCCGTCATCGCCGGCTTCACCCCGGTGCACGTCCTCGGCTCCGGTGGGTTCGCGGACGTCTTCCTGTACGAGCAGGACATGCCCCGACGCCAGGTCGCGGTCAAGGTCCTGCTCGACGAGGTCGTGGACGACCGGGTGCGACAGATGTTCCAGGCCGAGGCGAACCTCATGGCGCGGCTGAGCACGCACCCCTCGATCCTCACGGTCTTCCAGGCCAGCATCGCCGCAGACGGACGCCCCTACCTCGTGATGGAGCTGTGCTCCTCGTCGCTCAGCGAGCGCTACCGCCGTGAGCCGGTGCCCGTGTCCGAGGTCCTCGCGATCGGCATCCGGATCGGGGCGGCCCTCGAGACGGCGCACCGCGAAGGCGTCCTGCACCGCGACGTGAAGCCCTCGAACATCCTGCGGACCGCCTACGGCAACCCCGTGCTCTCCGACTTCGGCATCGCGGCGACGATCGGCAGCGCCGACCCCGACGAACCGGTCGGCATGTCGATCCCGTGGTCGGCGCCCGAGGTCCTCGGCGACGAGTCCCGCGGCACGATCCAGTCCGAGGTCTACTCGCTCGCCGCGACCGTCTACTCCCTCCTCGCGGGCCGCAGCCCCTTCGAGGTCCGCGGCGGGAAGAACGGTGCCGCCGACCTCATGGACCGCATCGAGCGCGGCGGCGTGCGCCCGACCGGGCGGGCGGACGTCCCGCCGTCGCTCGAGCGCCTGCTGGCGACGGCGATGTCGCGCAAGGTGTCGGCGCGTCCGGCGACCGTGATCGAGTTCGTCCGCGGTCTGCAGCAGGTCGAGGCCGAGCTCGGGATCCCGCAGACCGCCGCCGACGTCGCGGTCGAGGCGTGGGCCGTCACGACGCCGTCGACCGACGGTGACCGCACCGTCGTGCGGGAGCTGCAGGCGCCGTCGCGTGTCGGTGCTCGTCGACGGAACCGGCGGTCCCTGCAGGGCGGGTCGGACGTCGGCGTCCAGAGCGTGGGGACCGTGCACCGCACCGGGTCCGCGACACGGGTCCGCCGACGCAGCCGGTCGACGCTGCTGTGGGCCGGCTCCGCCGGTGTCGTCGTGGTCGCTGCCCTCGCGGTGGTCACCGTGCTCCTCGTCACGCGGATCGGCACCGGTTCGATCCCCGCCGTGACGGACGTCCGCGCCGCGGCGACGGCGGACTCGGTGTCGTTCAGCTGGCAGGACCCGGGACTCCGCTCGGGCGACACGTACGTGATCTCCTCTGACGGGGTGTCGAGCCAGCAGACCGGCACGACCTTCGTCGTCTCCGGCGAGTCCGGAGCCGAGGAGTGCATCACGGTCGCGGTGAACCGCGACGGCAAGACCGGCGCAGCGAGCGCCGAGCAGTGCGGCACGATCGGCGGCGCCGGGTGATCCGCGCGTTCCTGGCGAGGCACCGTTCGGCCGCCGTGTCCGTCGGGGCCTCCGTGCTCGTCGGTGCCGTCGTCGCGACCGCGGCCGTCGTGTCGACCGGGTACCACACGCAGCGCGTCGACCTCGGGGACGGCACGGTGTGGGTGCCGTCGGCGCAGTACGGCGCCGTGGGTCGGGCCAACACCGCCGTGCTCGAGCTCAACACCGCGGTGGAGTCGCCGAGCGACGACCTGTCCGTCCTGCAGCGCGGCGCCGACGTCTACAGCGTCGACGGCACCAAGGGGACCGTCTCGCGGGTCGACGTCGCGGCGGCCACGGTCGGCGACGCGGTCACGCTTCCGGCGGGTTCTCCGCAGGTCTTCCTGGCCGGGGACACCGCCGTGGTGGGCAACGGGGACACCGGTGAGCTCTGGGCGACGCCGGCTGCCGACCTCGCCGACTTCGACGCCTCGATCCGGGCGGACCTGACCCTCGGCGCGGACGCCGTGTTCGACGCGTCCGACCGACACGTCGCCGTCTACTCACCGCGGACGGGCCGTGCGGCGCTCGTCGACGTCGGCACGGACCTGACGGTCGACCGCCGGTGGGACGTCCGCTTCGACCGCGCCCACGAGTTCCAGGTCGCGTCCTTCGGCGACCACGTCGCCGTCCTCGACCGCACCTCGGGTCAGCTCGCCGTCGACGGGGACGTCGTCGACCTCGGTGACGCGATCGGTGGTGCCCCGGCCCTCCAGCACTCCTCGGACTCGTCGACGGACGTCGTGGTCGCGGGGTCCGCCGGGATGGTGCGCGTCTCGGCGTCCGGTACCGTCGACCGGACCGCGCTCGGGGTCTCCGGACGCCCGGCACGGCCCGCGGTCGTCGGCTCCTGCACCTACGCCGCCTGGGCCGGTGGGCAGGCGACCGACTCGTGCCAGGGCACCGGACTGCAGCGGCTCGCGCAGACCGCCGGCGCGGACGACCTGCAGATCGTGCACAACGGACGCACCGTCGTGGCGAACGACCCCCGCAGCGGCCGGTCCTGGGCGATCGACCGCAGCGGCCAGCTGATCGACAACTGGTCGGACCTGGTCGAGCAGGACGACCAGCAGCAGCAGGAGCGGGTGTCGGACGACGACCCGCAGGTCGACAAGGACCAGAAGCCGCCCGTCGCGGTCGACGACGACCTCGGGGCGCGTCCCGGCCGGACCACGAGCCTGCCCGTGCTGCTGAACGACCACGACCCCAACGGCGACCCGCTCGTGATCAGCGAGGTCGGCAGCGTCGACGACGCGGTCGGCAGCGTGGCGATCGTCGGCGACGGCCAGCGGCTGCAGATCACCCTCGCGGCCGACGCGAAGGGCACGGTCTCGTTCCCGTACACGATCACGGACGGCAACGGCGGCTCGGACAGTGCCACGGTCCGGGTGACCGTCCGGCCGGACTCCGAGAACGAACCACCCCGACAGGTCCGCAGCACCTCGGCCGACGTCGTCCAGAACGGACACGTGGTCACCGACGTGCTCTCGGACTGGGTCGACCCCGACGGCGACCCGGTGTACCTCGAGTCCGCGTCGGCGGAGGGGGACCAGGTCTCCACGACGCCCGACGGCATGCTCGACTACCGCAACGCGAGCGGGAAGACCGGCGACCGGACCGTGCAGATCGTCGTGAGCGACGGGCGTGACCGCGGACGCGGGTCGGTCACGGTCCGTGTCGCGAAGGCGGGGAACGTCCCGCTGCTCGCGGACCCGTTCGCCGTGCAGGGCTACGCGGGCAAGGCGTTCACCGTCGACCCGCTCGAGCACGTCCGCGGCGGGAACGGGACCGTGACGCTCACGAGCGTGTCGTCGTCGTCCGGGCTGACTGTCACCCCGTCGTACGACGCCGGGACCTTCCGCGTCGAGGGCGCGGGACCCGGTGACCACCAGCTCGAGTACACCGTCACCGACGGCACGAAGACCGCGAGCGGCATCGCGCGCGTGACCGTGCTCGCACCGCCCGACGCGTCGACGCCGCCGATCACGACCCCCAAGACGGTCTTCGTGAACACGCTGTCGGCCAAGGACACCGACGTCACCGCGACCGACACGGACCCGGCGGGCGGGGTGCTCATGGTGACCGCACTCGACGGGCTGCCCCGGGACGCCGGTGTCCAGGCGAGCATCCTCGACCAGCACGTCGTCCGGGTCACGCTCACCGCGCCCCTCGACGGACCGGTCTCGTTCCGGTACACCGAGTCCAACGGGCTGGCCACCGCGACGGGCACGATCACGGTCGTCGAGATCCCGCGGCCGGACCGCATCCAACCGCCCGTCGCGCAGGCGGACTCCGCGACCGTCCGGGTCGGGGACGTCGCGGAGATCGACGTCCTCGCGAACGACTCGCAGCCCGAGGGCGAGCCCCTGACGCTGCAGCCCGAGCTCGTGCAGAACGTGCCGGGCGACGGTGGCCTGCTCTTCGTCGCCGGCGACCGGCTGCGGTACCTCGCGCCGGACACGCCGGGCAACCACACGGCCGTATACCGCGTCTCCGGGCCGGACGGGCAGTACGCCGACGCCACCGTCTCGATCTCGGTCCGCGAGCGCGACGCCGCGACCAACAACCCGCCCGTACCGGAGACCGTCACGGCACGCGTGGTCGCCGGCCAGTCGGTGCGGGTCACCGTGCCGCTGAACGGCATCGACCCCGACGGCGACTCGGTGCAGCTGGTGGGCGTGGCCGACAACCCGGACAAGGGGTCCGTCAGCGACGTCACGTCCGACGCGCTCACCTACGAGGCGGGGGACTACTCCGCGGGGACGGACGAGTTCACCTACACGGTCGTCGACGCCCTCGGGGCACGTGCGACCGGGACCGTCCGGGTCGGCATCAGTCCGCGCGCGGAGCAGGCGTCGGACCCGGTCGCGCAGGCTGACCACGTGACGATCCGACCCGGCGGCACGGTGACCGTGCGGGTGCTCCAGAACGACTCGGACCCGCAGGGTGGGCAGCTGACGGTGACGACCGCCGAGCCGACCGCCGCCGGGGTGACCGCGCGGGTGCTGCAGGGCACCCAGGTCCGCGTCACGCCGCCGAAGTCCGCGACCGAGGGCGACTTCGCCGTGCTCTACACGGTGACGAACCCGAGCGGTGGCTCGAGCACGGCGTTCCTCACCGTGACCGTCGACCGCGACGCCCCGCCGCTGCGTCCGGAGGTCGAGGACACGACCCTCGACCTGCAGGACATCCTGCGCCGCCAGAGCGTGACCGTCGACGTGCTCCGCAACGTCTTCTTCGCCGAGGGCTCGACCTCGCGGCTCGTCGTCGGCGTCGTCGACGGGTACGGCGACACCGCCCGGGTGACGAACGACCGACGCATCACCGTGCAGCTCACCGACGCATCGCAGGTCATCCCGTTCTCGGTCGCGCGGTCGGACCACCCGGACGTCGTGTCGTACGGCTTCATCCACGTGCCCGGGTTCGACGACGCACTGCCGCAGGTCGACCGCAGCGCGGGTCCGGTGACGGTCCGGAGCGAGGCCACGGTCCGGATCCCGCTCGACCGGTACGTCGTCACCGCGAACGGCCGGACCGCCCAGCTCACCGACCGTGGCACGGTCAAGGCGACGCACGCCGACGGTAAGGACCTGGTGGTCGACCGGTCGACGCTGCAGTTCACGTCGTCGAAGCTCTACTACGGCAACGCGTCCATCTCGTTCGAGGTCACCGACGGCTCGGGTGCCAACGGAGGCAAGGGGCGCGTGGCGACGCTCGTGCTGCCCGTCAAGGTGACCCCGCGCACCAACCAGCCGCCGTCGTTCTCGGGCTCGAACATCGACATGCAGCCCGGGGACTCCCGCACGATCGACCTCGCCAAGCTGACGGACTACCCGTACCCGGACGACCTCGGCGAGCTCCGTTACTCCGTCGTCAGCCGACCCGGCGCGGGCACCACCGCGACGATCCAGGGCCAGCAGCTCCGGATCAGCGTCGCCGACACCGCGTCGAAGGACACGACCGCGTCGATCGGCATCGGCGTCGCGGACGACGCCAGCGCGGGACGCGCCGGTGTCGTGCAGGTGGGGATCGTCGGCTCGACCCGCCCGCTGGTGCAGCCCGGTGCGGACCGCGCGGTCGTCGAGCGCGGGAAGACGTCCACGATCGACGTCCTGACCAACGACCAGCCGACGAACCCGTTCCCCGACGAGCGGCTCCGCGTCGTGGCGATCCGTGGTCTGTCCGGCGGCCTGCCCGCCGGGGTGAGCGTGTCGCCGAGCGCCGACCGGTCGCGCCTGCAGGTGTCCGTGTCCGACTCCGCCGCACCCGTCGACGCCCACCTGCAGTACCAGGTCGCCGACGCGACGGACGACGCCGCCCGGTACGTCTGGGGCGACGTGACGATCTCGGTGCAGGACGTCCCGGACGCGCCGGGAGCGCCGACCCGGACGGGCACGTTCCAGGGCGGCCAGGCGACCCTGACCTGGGCGACCCCGCAGTCGAACAACTCGCCGATCACGGGCTACCGGCTCCAGGGCACGGGCGGCGTGGTGAAGGACTGCGGTACCTCGACGGTGTGCACGGTGACCGGCCTCGACCCCGCGGCGTCGTACCGGTTCTCGGTCGTCGCGCAGAACGCCGTGGGGGACTCGGTACCGTCCGCGACCTCCGCGTCGATCAGCGCCGACTTCGTGCCGGCCCCGCCGAAGGGGCTGCGGGTCGAACCGAGCAGCACGACGCCGAACCAGCTCGACGTGTCCTGGAACGCGGTCGGAGCGCCGAGCGGCGGCTCCGCGGTGTCGAACTACGTCGTCTCCGTGCAGGGCCCCGGCCTCTCGACCACGCGGAACGCCGGCACGGCGACCAGCGTCTCGTTCACCGGTGCGCAGAGCGGTGCCGAGTACACGGTCCGGGTGTCGGCCCGGAACGCGGCCGATCGTGACGGCAGCCCCGTGCAGTGGAACGAGGCGTCGGCGACGGGATCCGCCGTCGGCGCTCCGGCGACGCCGCAGCTGAGCGCCACCGGGCAGCCGGACGGGTCGGCGACCGCCGTGACGCTGCGCGCGTCGGAGTCCGACTGGGCCGGCGGGAGCGCGGGTTGGCGGATCGTGAAGTACGCGAGCTCGACGCCCGTCCCCTCCGGCTGCTCGACGACCGGCGCCGAGCAGGTGTTCACCGGCGCGTCGGCGAGCGACCGCATCACCAGCCAGTACCGGTACGTCGCGCTGGCCGACAACGGCCTGTTCTGCACGCCGTCGCAGCCCGCAAGCGTCCAGGGCTACCAGACCCCGACAGCACCCAGCGGGAGTGTCGACACGGTCCAGGACGGGGCCACCGCGCCGACCTGGGGTCTCCGTGCGACCGCGACCGCGACGTCACCGTTCCTGTACTACTCGGTGAACGGCGGGACCCCCGTGCGGTTCTCCGGCTCCGCGTCGATCGGCGCCGGTAGTGGCTACGGTCTCGAGACGTCGGTCGTCTTCACGTCCTGCGCCACCGATGGTGCCTACTGCGCGTCCGGCGAGGCGGTCCGCGCCACGGCCTACACCACCCGTGCGAGCATCGCCAGCGCCGTCGTGGGACAGGCACCCGTGATCAACGCTCCGGACAACAACGGACGGATCGCACCGGACGGCTACCAGGTGTCCTACTGCCGGACGATCCTCCTCCAGGTCTGCTCCGACACGAACCCGGACACCGGTGCTCCGTGGGCGATGACCGACGCCGTGCCCGACGGCTACACCTCCATCCGGGTCAAGGCCACCGTCAGGGGTTCCCAGGACCCGGTCGGCGCCGTCCGCGACGTCACGGGCCAGTCCGCCCCGGCTGAACCTGCCCCGGACCCGAGCCCGTCCGACCCACCCGCCGGTTAGCCGGCGGCCGGACCCGCAGCCCCACCCGCGCCCTTCGAGAACGAGGACCCTCCCGCATGAGCATGACCCCCGAGCAGGCCGCCTGGTTCGCCGACGTCGCCGGTCGCATCGTGACGAACGTCGAGCAGGTCCTCCTGGGCAAGACGTTCGTCATCCGACTGGCCGTCACGGCCATGCTGAGCGAGGGCCACCTGCTGCTCGAGGACGTCCCCGGGACGGGCAAGACGAGCCTCGCGCGCGCGATGGCGCAGAGCGTGCAGGGGACCACCAACCGCATCCAGTTCACACCGGACCTGCTGCCCGGGGACATCACGGGCATCAGCGTCTACGACCAGCGCACGCAGGAGTTCGACTTCCACCGCGGTCCGGTCTTCGCGAACATCGTGCTCGCCGACGAGATCAACCGGGCCAGCCCGAAGACCCAGTCGGCGCTGCTCGAGGCGATGGAGGAGTCCGCCGTCACCATCGACGGCACACGCCACACCCTGGCGGCACCGTTCATGGTCATCGCGACGCAGAACCCCGTCGAGCAGGCCGGCACGTACCGCCTGCCGGAGGCGCAGCTCGACCGGTTCCTGATGCGCACGTCGATCGGCTACCCCGACCACGCCGCCACGGTCCGACTCCTCGAGACCTCCGCGGCACCGTCCGCCGCGGTCCCGCTCGCGAGCGTCGTCCCCGCAGCGACGGTCACGGAGATGGCGGCACTCGCGCGGACCGTGCACGTCGACCCGACCATCGCCGACTACGTCGCCCGCCTGGTCGAGGCGACGCGTGGCGCGAGCGAGGTCCGCCTCGGTGTGAGCGTCCGCGGCGCGATGGGCCTGATCCGTGCTGCGCGCGTGCACGCGGCGGTGCTCGGCCGCCACTACGTGACCCCCGACGACGTCAAGGCACTGGCGGTGCCGGTGCTCGCGCACCGCCTGGTGCTCGACGCGGAGGCGGAGTTCGACGGCGTCAGCGCGACCAGCGTCGTCTCCCAGCTCCTCGTCGAGACCCCGCCGCCCGCCGACCGAGCGGTGTCGTGACCGACCGCCGCCCCGCTGCCACCCGCTCGCGCCGAGACGCCACCCGCTCACGGCGCGGCACCGCCGTGTCCGAGCGGACCGGCACGGTCGCCGGCCTGACGAACGTCCGCACCCGCCTCGTGGGGGACCGGGACGGGGTCGCCGCCGACGCGGTCGTCGGGGTCGCGAAGGCGTGGACCGCGGCCTGGAGGCTCGTCCGCCGCGGGTGGGCCGAGGTCTCGTCCGTCGTCACCGGCCTGGGCTGGACGGTGGCCGCCGTCACGCTCGTCGCCTTCGTCGCGGGCTACCGCTTCGGACTGCGCGAGGTCGTCGTGGTGGGCTTCGCCGGGACGGTCCTCGTCGTGGTGGCGGTGCTCGCGCTGCTCGGACGGTCCCGTCTGCGCATCCGCATGCGCCTGCCGCAGCACCGGGTGGCGGTGGGCGACGACGCGGGCGTCGTCGTCACGGCCGAGAACCCGGCGCGGCTGCCGTCGGTCCCGACCACGGTGGAGGTGCCCGTCGGCACCGGCCTGGTCGACGTTGCGATCCCCTCGGTCGCTCCGGACGGTGTCTTCGAGCAGCAGGTGCCGGTCCCGACCGTGCGTCGCGGTGTGCTCGACGTCGGTCCGGTCACGGGTGTGCGGGCGGACCCGGTCGGCATCGTCCGGCGCGAGGTCGTCTGGACGGCGCGGGAACAGGTCATCGTCCACCCGCGCACCATCGCCATCCCGTCGACGAGCACCGGGTTGGTCCGCGACCTCGAGGGCCAGGCGACGACCGACCTGTCGCCGGCGGACATCGCGTTCCACGCGGTCCGCGAGTACCAGCCGGGCGACGACCCGCGCACGATCCACTGGAAGTCGACGGCGAAGTCGGGCGCGCTGATGGTGCGACAGTTCGAGGACACCCGGCGATCGCACCTGGTGGTGGCCCTCGCGACCGGCCGCGGCGAGTTCGCGGACGACGACGAGTTCGAGCTGGCGGTGAGCGCCGCGGCGTCGCTCGGCACCCGCGCCGTCCGGGACGGGCGTGAGGTTTCGGTCGTCGTCTCCGAACGGACGCCGGAGTACGCCAAGCGGCCGGTCTACGCCGTGCACCGCCTGCGCACCGTGACGCCCACACGCCTGCTCGACGAGTTCGCGACGGTCGGCCTCTCCGACTCGTGCCTCCCCGTCGCCGAGGTCGCGCGGATCGTCGGCGCCGACACCGCCGGCATCTCGGTGGCGTTCCTCGTGGTCGGCTCCGAGGTCGGGCTCCCGGCGCTCCGGCTCGCCGCGACGCGCTTCCCCGTCGGGGTCGAGGTCGTCGCGGTGACCTGCGAGCCCGAGGCGCAGCCGCGCTTCCTCCGGGTCGCTGGGCTGACGGTCGTGACGATCGGCTACCTCGACGACCTCCGGCAGGCCCTCCACCGATCGGCAGCGGCGTGAGCGCGGCGACCGAGGACGCTCCGCGACTGCGGACGCGGCGGACCGACCGCCGGGGCGACCGCCGGGCCGAGCGTCGGCGCGGTGCCCTGCGCACCGCGGGGGGCACCCTCGCCACCTGGCTCGTGCTCGTGGTGGCGAGCACCGCCTGGTGGCCGGTCCACCGCGACGCCTCGATGGTGACGGCCGGCGTGACCGCGGTCCTCGCCGGGACGGCCGTCGCCCTCGCCGGCGCCCTCGCCCGCCTGCCCGCCGCGGTGGTCGGTGCGCTCACCGTCGCGGTGTTCGCGCTCACCGGCGTCCCGGCGGCGGTGCCGGACCGTGCCGTCGGGATCCTGCCCACCGGTGCCGGGCTCGTCGACCTGTTCGCCGGTGTGGCGCTCGACTGGAAGCGGCTCGTGACGGTCAGCCTGCCGGTCGGGTCCTACGAGTCCCTGCTGGTGCCGTACTTCGTGACGACGCTCGTCGCCACGGTGGTCGGCGTGAGCGTGGCGACCCGTGCCTCCCGTCCGGAGCTCGCGAGCATCCCGGGACTGGTGCTGTTCGCGGCCGCGGTCGTGGTCGGACCCAGCCGACTGGACGTCGCCCTCGCGACGGCCGTCGTGCTCGGCGGCATCGCACTGGTCTGGGCCCTCACCGCACGGCACGTGCGTCGTGCCGTCTCGGTGGCGACGACGGTCGGGGCGCGCGTGCCCGTGTGGCGGTCCGTGCTGCGACCCGCCCTCGTCGGGACGGGCACCATCGTGGCGGCCGCCGTCGTCGCGACGGGCCTCGGGCTGGTCGCCCCGCCGTCGGCGGGGCGGACGGTCGCGCGGACCGACGTGGTCAAGCCGTTCGACCCGCGTGACGAGCTCAGCCCGCTCAGCGCGTTCCGGTCCTACGAGGAGCCCGGCCGGGCGGACGCCGCCCAGCTGCGGGTGACGGGCCTGCCGCAGGGCGGCTTCGTGCGGATCGCCACCCTCGACACGTACGACGGCGTGGTCTACCGCGTGGGGGGCGACGACGGAGCCTCCGCGTCGGGCACCTTCGAGCGCGTCCCGACCTCGGTCGACGTGCGGGGCGTCCGGGGCACCGACCTCGACGTCGGTGTCGCCGTCGAGGGGTACCGCGGCGTGTGGCTGCCCACCGTCGGCGACCTCGAGACGATGACCTTCCGCGGCTCGGACGCCGACCGGGACCGCGGCGCCTTCTCCTACAACCGCACCACCGGGACGGCCGTCGTGGTGGGTGGCGTCGACGCGGACACCCGGTACGACCTGCGCGCGGTGCTGCCGGACCAGCCGACCGACGCCCAGCTCGCGTCGGCGCGTCCGGGCACCGCCACCGTGCCGAGCCCGACCGGCGTGCCGGACGCGGTGCGGGAGCGGGTCGAGGCGACGTCCGCCGACGCCGGCTCGGACGGTGCCAGGCTCGTCGCGGCGATCGAGTCGCTCAAGCGGACGGGCTACGTGAGCCACGGCGTCGGCGACGACCGGTCCAGCCGGTCGGGACACGGCGCAGACCGGATCGAGGAACTCCTCACCGCGCCGGTCATGATCGGCGACCAGGAGCAGTACGCCGTCGCCGCCGCGCTCATGGCACGGCAACTCGGGTTCCCGTCCCGGGTCGTGATGGGCTTCACTGCCGGCGGCGACTCGGGAGCTGCGACGTCGTCCGGCACCGGCACCGACGGGACGACCACGTTCCGCGGGTCGGACGTCACGGCGCGCGTCGAGGTGGACACCGAGCAGTGGGGGTGGGTGATGGTCGACCCGAACCCGGTCGTCCGCGACATCCCCGACGAGCAGGACCAGACGCCGCAGCCGGTCACGCGGCCGGAGACCGTCGTCCCACCCCCGCCCGTCGAGCAGCAGGACCAGGACCAGCAGGCCCCGCCCCAGAGCGACCGGGACACGCCTCCCGTGCAGCCGCTCTGGTTGCAGGTCCTCCTCGCCGCCCTGCCGTGGGTGCTCGGCACGCTCGGCTTCGTGGCGCTCGTGCTCCTGCCGTTCGCCGTCGTCGTCCTCTGCAAGCGGCTGCGACGTCGTCGACGTCGACGGGCGCCCACACCACGCGCGCGGGTCGTCGGTGCGTGGGACGAGTACCGCGACGCACTGGTCGACCGCGGGCACGACGTCGTCATGGCGGCCACGAGGCGCGAGGCCGTCGCGGGGGCACCGGGGGAGGGTGGCATCGGGCTCGCGGCACTGGCCGATCGGAGCGTCTTCGGCCCCGGTGAAGTCGAACCGGGGACCGCTGACCGCATGTGGTCGGCCACGGACGAGGCGATCACGAGTCTCCGAGCGGGGCGCACCCGACGCGAGCGGTGGCGTGCCGCGGTGTCCCTCCGGTCACTGCGTCGCCCCGCGGTCCGTCGCCGCGGCGGGCGGGCAGCGGCGGACCGGCCGCGCCAGGAGACGCCGGAGGCCGGTGCCGGGCTCGGTGGGGACGGCCAGGATCGTCGCGGAGGTCGTGACTACGATGGTCCGAAGGCCGGCGAGCGTCGTGGACGGCCGAGTGAGGACAGAGGCGAACCGTGATCAGATGCGAGCACTGCGGATCGATGCTGCCGGACGGCGCGATCTTCTGCGGTGAGTGCGGGCGCTCGGTGACCGTCTCGGCGAACCGTCGACCCGTCCCGGCCGCGCCCCTCGACGAGACCCCGCCGCCGCCCCTCCGTCAACCGGACCAGCACGGTCGGCACCCCGACCCGGCCACCGAGGCCTGGCTGCCCGAGGCCACCCTCGACCCGGCCACCCGCGCCTGGTTGACCGGCGAGGACCGGCAGCCCGCCCCTCGCCCCGACGACCGACCCGCGGCACCGCCCGCGCCGACCCCGACGCAGGGTGTCGCTCCGGACGCGGAACCGCCGCTCGATCCGGCCGCGTACCCGGTCGCCGACGAGACCCGGCCGGCCGACGGCACCGTCGCTCGGGCACACGCAGCACAGACGCCCGGAGCGGGGGCGACCGCGGCGGACGACACCGAGGCGGATGCGGACCGCGCGGGCGCCGACGACCGGGCTGCCGCTCCGGTCTGGGCACCCGCCGCACCGCAGCCGCCTGCTCCGTCGCGCCCGTCGTGGTGGGTCGGTCGCGGCTCGGCGGCGCCTGAGCCTCCCGTGGCCGAGGAGCCGCGGGACGACGACGGTCCGCAGCCCGGTGACACCGCCGTGGTCGAGCCGCTCGTCGAACGTCGCACCCCGACCCCGCTCGTCACCCCGAGCAGCGGACCGGCGACCTGCCCGGTCTGCGGACACACGCTCGAGCCCGACGACATCTTCTGCGCCGAGTGCGGCGCCGTCCGACCGACGGTCACGGCCGCCTTCACCGGCCCCGTCGTGCCGCTGCCGCTCGCCCGTCCCGACTGGGCCGCCGAGCACCTGCCCGTGGACGACGCCGAGCCGGAGTCCCGGTCGGAGCCAGCGGACGGGTCCTCGGAACACGTGGACGTGTCCTCGGAAGTCGCGGACGCTCCCTCGGAGCCCGAGCACGCCGACACCTCGGACGAGGTGCACCCGAGCGACCCGCCCTCGGACGACCTGCCCGAGCCACGCACGGACGCGCCCGCACCGGACACGTCAGGATCGGCCGCGCTCGACGACACCCCGAGGACGCCCCTCCGGACCCGCGGCGCGCACGCCGCGCCCGACGCGGTCCCGGGTGCACCGGTGACGGTGCCGCCCGCTCCGGCCTCGCCGACCGTCCCGACCGCCTCCGTCTCCGTGCCGCCCCTCGACGGCGTCCCGCCCGTCCCCACCGCGGCGCCGCTGCCGCCGGTGCCCGGTGCGACCGGGCCGGTGCTGCCCGCCGTGGCTTCGGCGGCCGTGCCCTCGAGTGCGGACGACGGGTCCGGTGCCGAGGACGTCGAGGAGACCCGCATCGTCGACCGGAACACGAGCACCGCACCGTTCGTGCTGCACTTCAGCACGGGGGAGCGCAGCGCCGTGCAGGGGACCGGCCTGCTCGGGCGTCTTCCCCGCCCGCAGCCCGGCGAACGCTTCGACGAGCTCCTCACCGTGCACGACCCCGGGAAGTCGGTGTCGAAGACGCACCTCGAGCTCGGCCGCGACGGGGACGACCTGTGGGTCGCGGACCGGTTCTCGGGCAACGGCACGGTCGTCCGGCACATCGACGGCACGATCCGTCGCTGCGAGCCGGGCCGGCGGTACCGCGTTGAGCGTGGTGCCCGGGTGGACATCGGCGAGCAGTTCTTCCTCGTGCAGTGACGGTCGGCGGCTCCACGCCGACCTGACGCTCCTGCACAGGAGCCCGATCCGCTCGCCCGCTCCCCAGCCGGCGTCCGCCGTTCTCGGCGACGGGTCGGAGGCGGTTCGCTCGGACCGTGTCCCTCGCCGTCGCCCGCTCGTGCCTCGTCGGTACCGCGGGTGTGCTCGTGCTCGTCGGCGTTCTCGCGGACCTGCCGGGCTCCGGCCGTGCGGCGCTCCTCGTGGCCGGCGGGTGGTGCGCCGTGCTGGACCTCGTCGTCGTCCGGTCCGACCGACGCGCGTCGACGGGTCCGCCGGTGGTGCTCGTCGACCCGGTCACGGTGCCGTCGGAGGGCAGCGGCGTCCGGGACCACGGCGGCCCTGTACCCGACCCCGGCCCCGGCATCCTGCTCGGGCGCCGTGACGACGGTCACCCGGTGCGTGTCGCCACCGACCCGGCCGCCCCGTGCCACGTCGTGGTGGTGGGCACCGGCGCACTCGCCGAGGGCGTGTTCACCGCGGTCCGCGCCCAGCTCGACGACGGCGCGGGCACCGGGAGCGCACCCGACGACGTCGTCCGCGCCGCCTCCGGTACGGGGGTACCCGGACCACAGAGCACCCCGCTGCCTCCGGGGACCGCCGTCGCGGTCCGGCTCGACGGCGGCGGCCGGCCGCGGACGACCGTCGTCCTCGTGCCCGGACTGCACCTGCTCCCGCGCCGCTGGGACCACCTCGTCGAGGTGACCCGCCACGGCTGTCGCACGCAGGACCACCACGACGACGGCCCGACGCCGATCGACCCCGTGCTGCCCCTGCTGGTCCCGGGGAACGCGACGCCGTGACGCCCGGCTCAGCGCAGACCGGCTCAGCGCAGACCGGCTCAGCGCAGACCGGCCCCCGGTCGGACCCGCCCGACGGGGACCCCACCGCCGAGCACCTGCTCGCTCGTCGCCGCGAGGACGTCCGCCACGCCCGCGGCGTCGACCAGTCCGTTCCGTTCGAGCAGCGTCAGCGCCGCGACGGTGCCGGCGCGCTGCGACCCGTCGAGCGTCTTCACCGCGACGGCCGCGCCACCCGGGAGGCCCATGACCATCACGCCCTCGGCGCCGAACTTCGCCAGGACCTGCAGTCGTTCGATGGTCACGGTGTTCGCCCGTCCGACGCCGTCGATGGCCCACGGGTGGTCGAGCACCGCGTCGACGAGTGCCGCCGTGTCCGCGTCCCCTCGCGCGACGACCCCGGCGAAGCCGCGGGCGAGGCCGCGCAGCGTGAGGGGGAAGACCGGGGCGCCGCAGCCGTCGGTCCCGACGACGTCGACGGTCTCGCCCGTGTACTCCTCGACGGTCTCCCGGACGCGCTGCTGCAGCGGGTGCGCCATCTCGAGGTAGGTGGCCTCGTCCCAGCCGTTGACGCGGCAGGCGGCGAGCATGCCGGCGTGCTTGCCGGAGCAGTTCATCGCGAGGCGACGCGGGCCGGGCATCGTCCGCGCGGTCGCCCGGTCGAACGGCAGGTCGGGCGGGCACCCGAGGTCGGACTCCTCGTGGTCGAACGACTCGAGCATGTGCAGCGCGAGCGCCTGGTGCGCCGCGGTGCCGGCGTGGCTGGCGGTCGTCAGCACCAGCTCCTCGTCGCTGAACGCGGCACCGGCGCGTCGGATCGCGAGCGCCTGGAACGGCTTCATCGTCGAGCGCGGGTAGATGCTCGCTCCGGCGTCGCCGACGACGTCGAGCACGGAGCCGTCCGCCGCGACGACGACACCGGCACCGACGTGCCGGCTCTCGTCGAAGCCGTTCCGGTCGAGCACCGCGAGCTCGACGGAGCCCTCGGCGGTGAGAGGATGGCGGTCTGTGCGGACGTCGGGGATCACCGTCATGCCGTCATCGTAGTGAGCGGGCACGCCGCGACGTCGCACGCACCGAGCGCGGGACGGTCGGTGCTCGACCACCACGCACGAAGGAGCGCACCGTGACCGACCACTCCTACGAGGTCGCCGTCCGTTGGACCGGCGACCGGGGCACCGGGACGAGCGGGTACCGCGACTACGGCCGCGACCACACGATCTCCGCGGCGGGCAAGCAGGACGTCGCCGGGTCGGCCGACCCCGCGTTCCGCGGTGACCGCGACCGCTGGAACCCGGAGGAGCTCGTTCTCGCCGCGCTCGCGCAGTGCCACATGATGAGCTACCTGTACGTCGCCGTGCAGCGGGGCTTCACGGTGGTCGACTACCAGGACTCGGCGTCGGCGTCGCTCGACGTGCACCGCGACGGCACGGGGGAGCTGACCGGAGCGACCCTGCGCCCGGTCGTCACGATCCTCGAGGCCGACCGCGTCGAGGACGCCGAGGCGGCACACGCGGAGGCAGGCCGCCTCTGCTTCGTCGCGCGTTCCGTCGCGTTCCCCGTCCACCACACGCCCGTCACCAAGGTCCGTGCGGCAGGATAGGTCCCCGTGAAGCGTCTCCGTCTGCTCCCGATCGCCCTCGTCCCCGCCGTCGTGCTGGGACTCGCCGCCTGCTCCGGGAACGGCTCGGGTGACGCCTCGGCCTCGCCCAGTGCGTCGTCGAGCGCCACCGCGACGCCCATCTCGTCGTGCCCCGAGCCGGGGTCCGCCTCGGACGGCATCAAGGTCAGCGGCGCCGCGGTGGGCGGTGACTCCGCCCCGGGTGTCGCGTTCGAGAAGGGGCTGAGCGCCTCGACGCCGCAGGCCACCACCGTGGTGAAGGGGTCGGGCAAGGCCCTGCGGGACGGCGAGTTCGCCCAGGTCTCATACGTCGTCTACAAGGCGTCCGACGCCTCGAAGCTCGGCGCGGTCGGGTTCGACCAGGGCAACCCGCAGGTGCTCTCGGTCGGCGGGACCGGCTTCGGTGCCCTCCTCGCCTGCACGAAGGTCGGCGAGCGGGTGGCGGTCGTCGGCCAGTCGGCGGCCCTCGGCTTCAACACCGGCGGTGACATCGTCGTCGTCGCCGACGTCGTCGCGCAGACCCCGACGAAGGCGACCGGCGCACCGCAGCCCCAGGACCCGGCGCTGCCGACGGTCGAGGACAAGGCCGACGGCGAGCCCGAGATCACGATCCCGTCGGGTGCGAAGGCCCCGTCGAAGACCGAGGTCGAGGTCCTCAAGCAGGGCACGGGCGACACCATCGCGAACGGCGACACCGCTCTGGTGCAGTACAAGGGCGTGCAGCTCGACGGCGGCAAGGAGTTCGACTCCTCGTGGTCGAAGGGCGCCCCGACCACCTTCACCGTCTCCGAGGGCTCGCTCATCAAGGGCTTCGTCACCGGACTCGTCGGCCAGAAGGTCGGCTCGCAGGTCCTCATCGTGACCACCCCGGAGGACGCCTACGGGTCGAACCCGCCGGAGGGCTCCGGCATCCCGAAGGACGCCTCGCTCGTCTTCGTCGTCGACATCCTCGCCAAGGGCTGACCGTGACGGGCGGCGCCGGGCCGGGACCCACCGCGCAGCAGACCCCGGCACGGCGCCGCATCGTCGTCCTCGGCAGCACCGGGTCGATCGGCACGCAGGCCCTCGACGTCGTCGCGCGCAACCCCGACCGGTTCGAGGTCGTCGGGCTGACCGCCGGCTCGAACCGGGACCTCGTCGCCGAGCAAGCCGCGCGCTTCGGTGTCCGCGACACCGCGTTCGGCGCCGCGGACGCCGAGCGCCTCGTCCGCGGCGTCACGGCGGACGTGGTCCTCAACGGCATCACCGGCTCGGTCGGGCTCGGGCCGACCCTCGCGGTCCTCGAGACCGGCGCGACCCTCGCCCTCGCCAACAAGGAGAGCCTGATCGTCGGCGGCCCGCTGGTGCAGCGGGCGGCCGCCCCCGGGCAGATCGTGCCGGTGGACAGCGAGCACTCCGCGATCGCGCAGGCGCTCCGGTCCGGCGCGGACGCGGAGGTCCGCCGGCTCGTCCTCACGGCGAGCGGCGGTCCGTTCCGCGGTCGCTCCCGGCAGGACCTGCGGGACGTCACCCCGGCCCAGGCGCTGGCGCACCCGACGTGGGACATGGGCCTGGTCGTCACGACGAACTCGGCGACCCTCGTCAACAAGGGCCTCGAGGTGATCGAGGCCCACCTCCTCTTCGGTGTGCCGTACGACCGCATCGACGTGACCGTGCACGCGCAGTCGATCGTCCACTCGATGGTCGAGTTCGTCGACGGTTCGACGATCGCGCAGGCGTCACCCCCGGACATGCGACTCCCGATCGCGCTCGGGCTCGCCTGGCCGGACCGGGTGTCCGGCGTCGGAGTCCCGCTCGACTGGACGCGTGCGAGCACGTGGACCTTCGAGCCGCTCGACGCCGAGGCGTTCGGCGCCGTCGACCTCGCCAAGCACGTCGGGGTCCTCGGCGGCACCTTCCCGGCGGTGTTCAACGCCGCGAACGAGCAGGCTGTCGCCGCGTTCCACGCGGGCGCGATCGGGTTCCTCGACATCGTCGACACCGTCCGCCGTGTCGTCGACGAGCACACCGCGGGGGAGCCGTCGCTCGACGGCGTCCTCGCCGCCGAGCGCTGGGCGCGCGCCGCCGCGGACCGCCTGCTGGCCCGCTGACGGGACCAGGGGGCGCAGGCAGGGTCGCGACCCCGCCACGGGGTCCGGTGACGGACCCGCGCGCGGTGATCCGTGCCTCCCGGCCGTCGGGAGGCACGGCAGTCCTCTCAGGGCGCGCTCGGCTCCGTCATGGGCAGGGTCCCGTACCCTGCTGCGGTGACCGTCGAATCCGTGCTCCTCTTCGTCCTCGGCGTGGTCGTCTTCATCGTCGGCCTGCTGGTCTCGATCGGACTCCACGAGCTGGGGCACCTGTCGTTCGCGAAGCTCTTCAACGTCAAGGTGACGCAGTACTCGCTCGGCTTCGGCAAGGCGATCTGGTCGTTCCGACGCGGCGAGACCGAGTACGGCATCCGTCCGATCCTGCTCGGCGGGTACATCTCGATGGTCGGCATGCTCAAGCCCCGCGCGTCGGGCCGCCCGAGCGCGATCACGAACACCGGGATGTACGGCGCGTTCGTGCAGGACGCCCGCCAGGCGAGTGCCGAGCAGATCGCGGACTCCGGCGGGGACGACTCCCGGGCGTTCTACCGGCTCACCCCGTGGAAGCGCATCATCGTGATGGTCGCGGGTCCGGCGATGAACCTGGTCATCGGCATCGTGCTCTTCGGGGTCCTGCTGTGCGGCTTCGGCGCCCCGACCACGACCTTCACGTCGAGCGTGGACTGCGTCCTGCCGACGAGCAGCTCGACGGCCTGCGCACCCGGTGACGCCGAGTCGCCCGCGAAGCAGGCGGGCATCCGCGACGGCGACGTCGTGGTCGCGGTCGACGGGCGACAGGACCCGACGATCGCCGAGGTCTCCCGGGTGTTCCAGCGGTCGGCGGGCGAGGCCGTGACGGTCGTGGTCGAACGCGACGGCGTCCGGCGGACGCTCGAGGTCACCCCGCAGCTCGCCACGCGCGACGTCGTCACGGAGCAGGGCACGGCGGCGAAGAACGCCGACGGCACGACGAAGACCCAGCGGGTCGGGGTCGTCGGCGTGAGCATCGGGCAGTCGCTGGTGCGGCAGTCGCCCGCGGCCGTGCTGCCGGCGACCGGCGCCCAGATCGCGGCGTCGGCGCACCTGATCATCGACCTGCCGCAGCGCCTGGTCGCCGTGTGGAACGCCGCGTTCGGCGCGCAGGAGCGGTCGCAGGACAGCCCCGTGTCGGTGGTCGGTGTCGGCCGTGCGATCGGCGAGGTCTCGTCGATGAGCGGGGTGCCCGTGGTCGACAAGGCGTACACGATCCTCGGCCTGCTGGCGTCGCTGAACATCGGCCTGTTCGTGCTCAACATGGTGCCGCTGCTGCCGCTCGACGGCGGCCACATCGCCGGTGCCCTCTGGGAGGCCGTGAAGCGCCGGGCGTACGTGCTGGTCGGCAAGCCGGACCCGGGCGCGATCGACCTGGCGAAGTCGATGCCCCTCACGATGGTCGTCGTCGTGCTGCTGGCCGGCATGAGCGCGCTCCTGATCTACGCCGACATCGTGCGACCGGTGAACCTGTTCGGGTAGCACTACGCTCGGCGCATGAGCACAGCGCCCGACGTCCGCACCGTGGAGCGGCAGGGGACCGACGTCATCGCCGAGTCCGACCGCAAGGGCACCCCGAGGGGCCTGTTCTGGCCGTGGTTCGCCGCGAATGTGTCCGTGCTCGGCCTGAGCTACGGCTCGTTCGTGCTCGGCTTCGGCATCTCGCTCCTGCAGGCCACCGTCGTGTCGGTCGTCGGGGTGGCGTTCTCGTTCCTGCTCTGCGGGATCGTGGCGATCGCCGGCAAGCGGGGCTCGGCGCCGACGATGGTGCTGAGCCGCGCCGCGTTCGGCGTGCGGGGCAACCGGGTGCCGTCGTTCCTCAGCTGGGTGCTCACCGTCGGGTGGGAGACGGCGCTGGCGTCCCTCGCGGTCCTCGCGACGTCGACGGTCTTCCGGGAGCTCGGCTGGGACGACGGCGTCGTGACGAAGCTCGTGGCGCTGCTGGTCGTGGCCGCGCTCGTCGTCGGTGCGGGCATCGCCGGGTTCGACGTCATCATGCGCCTGCAGACGGTCATCACCGTGGTCACCGCCGTGCTCACGGTCGTCTACGTCGTGCTCGCCGTGCCGTCGATCGACCCCGGTGCCCTCGGGGCGCTGCCGGCCGGCAGCACGCAGAACGTCGTCGGCGCGCTCGTCCTCGTGATGACCGGGTTCGGCCTCGGCTGGGTGAACGCCGCCGCCGACTACTCCCGGTACCTCCCGCGGTCGTCGTCGACGGGCGGGGTGGTCTGGTGGACGACGTTCGGCGGAGCGCTCGCCCCGGCCGTGCTCGTCGTCGTCGGGGTCGTGCTGGCCGGGTCGTCGAAGGACCTCAACGGTTCGATCGGAGCGGACCCCATCGGCGCCCTCACCACGATCCTGCCGGTGTGGTTCCTCATCCCGTTCGCCCTCGTCGCGATCCTCGGGCTCGTGGGCGGCGCCGTGCTCGACATCTACTCGTCCGGCCTCGCGCTGCTGAGTGCGGGCGTGCGCATCCCGCGACCGGTCGCCGCCGGGGTGGACGGGGTGTTCATGGTCGCCGGCGCCGTGTACGTCGTGTTCTTCGCGCCGACGTTCATCGCACCGTTCCAGGCGTTCCTCATCACGCTGGGCGTGCCGATCGCCGCGTGGGCCGGGGTGTTCGTCGCCGACGTGCTGCTGCGGCGGCGTGGCTACGCCGAGTCCGAGCTCGAGGACCGCCGAGGCCGCTACGGCGACGTCCGCTGGGCCGCGATCGCGCTCGTCCTGGTCGGCACCGCGCTGGGCTGGGGGCTCGTGACGAACACCTCGGGCGTCCCGGCGTGGCTGAACTGGCAGGGGTACCTGCTCGGACCGTTCGGCCTCGGCGGCCGCACGGGTGACTGGGCCTACGCGAACCTCGGCGTCCTCGTGGCGCTCGTCGTCGGCTTCGTCGGCACGGTGCTCGGCGCACGCGGCTCCGTGCGCCGCCAGGAGTCGGGCGCGTGACCGTGACGGTGCCCGCGGAGGCGTGGCTCGTCGCGATCGACCTGCAGCGCGTCTTCTCCGGCGACAGCCCCTGGGCGGCACCGCGGTACGACGACGCGGCGACCGGCACCGCGCGGCTGCTGCCCCGGTTCGTCGGGCGGACGGTGCTCACCCGCTTCGTCGCACCCGAGCGGCCGCAGGGCGCCTGGGCACCGTACTACCGTAACTGGCCGTTCGCGCTCGTGCCCGACGCGGACCCGCTGTACGCGCTGACCGAGCCGTTCGCCGCGCACCGGGACGTCCCCGTCGTGACGGAACCGACGTTCGGCAAGTGGGGGACGAGCCTCCGGGCCGTCGTGGGCGACCACCCGCACCTCGTGCTCACCGGGGTCTCCACGGACTGCTGCGTGCTCAGCACGGCGCTGGCCGCGGCCGACGCCGGAGCGACCGTGACGGTCGTCGCCGACGCGTGCGCCGGGGCGAGCGACGTCGACCACGAACGGGCCCTGGCAGCGATGCGCCTGTACGCCCCGCTGATCACCGTCGTCGACCGCGGCGCCGACCTGGTCACCAGCGCCGGGTGAGGTCACCGGCACGGCGTAGAGTGACGCGCGTGCCAGCAGTGAACCTCGGTCTGCCGAAAGTCCCCGCAACCCTGAGCCCGCGCCGGAAGTCGCGGCAGATCCGGGTCGGGAAGGTCCTCGTGGGCGGCGACGCCCCGGTCTCCGTGCAGTCGATGACGACGACGCCGACGACGAACATCAACGCGACACTGCAGCAGATCGCCGAGCTCACCGCGTCCGGCTGCGACATCGTCCGCGTCGCGGTCCCCAGCCAGGACGACGCGGACGCGCTGCCGATCATCGCGAAGAAGTCGCAGATCCCGGTCATCGCCGACATCCACTTCCAGCCGAAGTACGTCTTCCAGGCGATCGACGCCGGGTGCGCGGCGGTCCGGGTCAACCCGGGCAACATCCGCAAGTTCGACGACCAGGTCGGCGCCATCGCCCGTGCCGCGAAGGACGCCGGGGTGAGCCTGCGCATCGGGGTCAACGCCGGGTCCCTCGAGCCGAGCCTGCTGCAGAAGTACGGCAAGGCGACCCCGGAGGCGCTCGTCGAGTCCGCGGTCTGGGAGGCGAGCCTGTTCGAGGAGCACGACTTCCACGACTTCAAGATCTCGGTCAAGCACAACGACCCGATCGTGATGGTGCAGGCCTACCGCCAGCTCGCCGCGGCGGGGGACTGGCCGCTGCACCTCGGCGTCACCGAGGCCGGCCCCGAGTTCCAGGGCACGATCAAGAGCGCCACGGCGTTCGGCATCCTGCTCGCCGAGGGCATCGGCGACACCATCCGCGTCTCGCTCTCCGCCCCGCCGGCGCAGGAGGTGAAGGTCGGCCTGCAGATCCTGCAGTCGCTCAACCTCCGCGAGCGCAAGCTCGAGATCGTCTCGTGCCCGAGTTGCGGCCGGGCACAGGTCGACGTCTACCAGCTCGCCAACGACGTGACGAAGGGGCTCGAGGGCATGACCGTGCCCCTCCGCGTCGCCGTCATGGGCTGCGTCGTGAACGGCCCGGGCGAGGCCCGCGAGGCCGACCTCGGCGTCGCCTCCGGCAACGGCAAGGGGCAGATCTTCGTCAAGGGCGAGGTCGTCAAGACCGTCCCCGAGCACGAGATCGTCCGGACCCTGATCGCCGAGGCGAACCGGATCGCGGACGAGATGGGCCCGGACGCCGCGCCCGGCACGCCGCAGGTGGTCACGACGGCCTAGCGCCGACCCCGTTCCGGACGGGAGGCGCGTGGCGGCCCCGCCACGTGTCTCTCGTCCGTCGTCGTCCCGCGAGCACCGCCGCTAGGCTTGCGTCCGTGGTCACACGGCTCTCCCATCTGTTCCTCCGCACGCTCCGCGACGACCCCTCCGACGCCGAGGTGACGAGCCACAAGCTGCTCGTCCGCTCCGGGTACGTCCGTCGTCAGTCCCCGGGCATCTTCGCGTGGCTGCCGCTCGGCCTCCGGGTCCGCCACAAGATCGAGGACATCATCCGCGAGGAGATGGTCGCGGCCGGCGCGCAGGAGGTCCTGCTGCCCGCGCTCCTGCCCCGTGAGCCCTACGAGGCGACGAACCGGTGGACCGAGTACGGCGACGGCATGTTCCGCCTGCAGGACCGCAAGGGGTCCGACTACCTGCTCGCGCCGACGCACGAGGAGATGTTCGCGCTGCTCGTGAAGGACCTGTACGGCTCGTACAAGGACCTGCCCGTCACGCTCTTCCAGATCCAGGACAAGTACCGCGACGAGGCCCGGCCCCGCGCCGGACTCCTGCGCGGCCGCGAGTTCACCATGAAGGACGCGTACTCGTTCGACCTCACCGACGAGGGGCTCGAGCGCAGCTACCAGGTGATGCGCGACGCCTACGAGCGGATCTTCGCCCGCTTGGGCCTCGAGTACGTCATCGTCAAGGCCGACGCCGGCGCGATGGGCGGCTCGAAGTCCGAGGAGTTCCTGCACCCGATCGGCGTCGGCGAGGACACCTTCGTCCGCAGTGCCGGCGGCTACGCGGCGAACGTCGAGGCGTACGTCACGCCGGTGCCGGACGCGCTGCCGATCGACGGCCAACCGGAACCCGTGACGCTGCCGTCCGCGGACACCCCCACGATCGACACGCTCGTCGCGCACGCCAACGCGGTCGCGCCGCGTGACGGCGCCCCGTGGACCGCCGCGGACACCCTGAAGAACGTCGTGCTCGCGCTGACGCACCTCGACGGCACCCGCGAGGTCGTCGTCGTCGGACTCCCCGGCGACCGCGAGGTCGACCTCAAGCGCGCCGAGGTGGCGTTCGCCCCGGCCGAGGTCGAGGCCGCCGGCGACGACGACTTCAAGCGGCACCCGGGCGTCTTCGTCAAGGGCTACATCGGCCCGCAGGTCCTGGGTGCTGAGAGTGACTCGGGCATCCGGTACCTCGTCGACCCCCGCGTCGTCGAGGGCACGGCGTGGGTCACCGGTGCGAACGAGCGCGGCGTGCACGTCTCCGGGCTCGTGATGGGCCGTGACTTCACCGCCGACGGCGTCGCCGAGGTCTCCGACGTCCGCGCGGGCGACCCCGCGCCCGACGGCTCCGGCCCGCTCGAGACCGCCCGCGGCATGGAGATCGGGCACGTGTTCCAGCTCGGCCGCAAGTACGCCGAGGCGCTCGACCTCAAGGTGCAGGACGAGAACGGCAAGCTCGCGACCGTCACGATGGGCTCGTACGGCATCGGCGTGACGCGCATCCTCGCGATCCTCGCCGAGGCACACAACGACGAGAAGGGCCTCGCCTGGCCCAAGGAGGTCGCCCCGTTCGACGTCCACGTCGTCGCGACCGGCAAGGACCAGGTCGCCTACGACCTCGCCACGACGCTCATCGACACCCTCGAGGGCGAGCGGTACGACGTCGTGTACGACGACCGTCCGAAGGTCTCGCCGGGGGTGAAGCTCCGCGACGCCGAGTTGCTCGGTGTCCCCGTGGTCGTCGTGGCCGGGCGGAACGCCGCCGACGGCGTCGTCGAGCTGTGGGACCGCCGCTCGGGCGAGCGGCGCGACGTGCCGGTCGCCGAACTGCTCGAGGCGGTCCGCGCGATCTGATCGCGACCCCCTGACGGACTGGCGCGCCCCGCTCGGCGGCGACGCGGAGCGTTGCGCGGGGCGCGCCGACCGAGCCTGCGAGGGAGGGCGGTACCGGCACCGCGCCTCCCGTCCGTCTCGTGGTTCTGGGGTACGCTTGTGGCCGACTTCTGCGCAGTTCCACCCGCAGGAGCGACTCAGCTGAATAACGGAGGCACCTCGGTGAAGATCGATCTCGCAGTCCTGCGACTCATGGAGCGTGAACGGGAGATCCCGTTCGACGAACTCGTCCGGATCATCGAACAGGCCATCCTGACGGCGTACCAGAAGCACCGCACCGAGAACGACGAGCACGTCGACCCGCAGGCGCGCGTCGAGCTCGACCGCAAGTCCGGCGAGGTCTCGGTGTACGTGCCCGAGCGCGACGAGGACGACAACGTCGTCGGCGAGGCCGTCGACCAGCCCAGCGACTTCGGCCGCATCGCCGCCTTCGCCGCCAAGCAGGTCATCAACCAGCGGCTGCGGGACATCGGCGACGACAAGATCCTCGGTCAGTTCCGCGGCAAGGAGGGCGACATCGTCGCGGGCGTGATCCAGCAGGGTCCGAACCCGAAGATGGTGCACGTCGACCTCGGCACGGTCGAGGCGATCCTGCCGCCCGAGGAGCAGGTGCCGGGCGAGGAGTACAAGCACGGCAACCGCATCCGCGTCTACGTCACGAGCGTCGGCCGCGGACCGAAGGGCCCGCAGATCACGGTCTCGCGCACGCACCCGGGCCTGGTCCGGAAGCTCTTCGCGCTCGAGGTCCCGGAGATCGCCTCGGGCGTCGTCGAGATCACCTCGATCGCCCGCGAGGCCGGGCACCGCACGAAGCTCGCGGTGAAGGCCAACGAGCCCGGTGTCAACGCCAAGGGCGCCTGCATCGGCGAGCTCGGCGCCCGCGTCCGCGCGGTGACGACGGAGCTCGGCACCGAGAAGATCGACATCGTCGACTGGTCGTCGGACCTGTCGTCGTTCGTCGCGAGCGCGCTGTCGCCGGCGAAGGTCACGAGCGCCTTCGTGCTCGACGCCTCGACGAAGGCCGTCCGCGCCCTCGTGCCGGACTACCAGCTGTCGCTCGCCATCGGCAAGGAGGGGCAGAACGCCCGTCTCGCCGCCAAGCTCACCGGCGCGCGCATCGACATCCAGCCCGACAGCATCCTCGACGGGGACGACTGAGGGGCGGGCACCGGAACACGTCGGGCGGTGGCCGCCGCCCGACGTGTTCCGCTGGTGGCGTGACCCGACCGGGCGCGCCGGATCGCGGTCGTCGGAGGCAAGGAGTATGGTGGTTCCCGTCAGAACGTGCATCGGCAGTCGTCGCCGTGCTCCTCGATCCTCCCTCCTCCGTGTCGTCGCCCTGAGCGACGGTCGTGTCGTGGCGGATCCGAAGGCAGTCATGCCGGGCAGGGGAGCGTGGCTCACCCCGACCGTCGAAGCCTACGAACTGGCCGTCAAGCGCCGGGCCTTCCGCCGGGCGCTCCGGCTGGATCGCGAACCCGACACGTCCGCAGTGCTCGACCACCTGCACGGCCTCGCAGCCGAGCAGTCGGGCGGACACCAGGACACGACAGAACAGGCTGAACGGCTTATGGACAACTGATGAGCGGCTCGAAGTGAGACCCGTCATCCAGTGAGTCCTGCCCCCTTCGCGGGGTGGGACCCGTGAAGGAGAACAGTGGCAAAACCACGCGTACACGAGATCGCATCCGAACTCGGTGTCGACAGCAAGACCGCAATGGAGAAGCTCAAGGAGCTCGGCGAGTTCGTCAAGGGCCCGAGCTCCAGTGTGGAACCCCCCGTCGCGCGCAAGCTCCGTGCTGCGCTGCAGGCGTCCGGCGCCTCGACGGCGTCGAAGCCCGCCGCTCCGGCGGCCCCGAGCGCCGCTGCGGCGTCCGGTGCCCCGAAGTCCGGCACCCCCCGGTCCAGCGCCCCGAAGCCCGGCGGTCCCCGCCCGGGTCCGGCGCGCCCGGCACCCGCACCCCAGGCCGAGCCCGAGGTCCAGGCGGCACCTGCCGCCGACGTGCCCGCGCCGGCCGCCCCGAAGTCGGTCGCACAGCGGCAGGCCGAGGCCGAGGCTGCCCGCAAGGCAGCCGAGGTCGAGAAGGCCGCCGAGGCGTCTGCGCCGAAGGGTGACGCCGTCAAGCCCGGCGGTGCCCCGAAGCCCGGTTCCGCCGCCGGTCCGAAGCCGGGTGGCCCGAAGCCGGGCGCCCGTCCCGGCAACAACCCCTACGCGTCCAGCCAGGGCATGGGCTCGCGCCCGCCGCGTCCGGGCAACAACCCGTTCGCGTCCAACCAGGGCATGGGTCAGCGTCCCGCCGGCGGTGCCGGTGGTGGCAACGGCATCCCGCGTCCGGCTCCGCCGCGTCCGGGCGTCCCGCGTCCCGGTGCGCCGCGTCCCGGTGGCCCCGGCCAGGCGAACCGTCCCAACGGCTTCGGGCAGCGCCCGGGCCAGGGCGGCGGTCGTGGTGGCCCCGGCGGTCGTCCGGGCGGTGCCCCGGGTGCCGGTGGCGGCTTCCCCCGTCCGGCCTTCAGCGGCCCGCGTCCCGCCGGTGGCGGTGGCCGTGGTCGTGGCCCCGGTGGTGGTACCGCCGGTGCGTTCGGTCGCGGTGGTGGCAAGAGCCGTGCCCGCAAGTCGAAGCGGACGAAGCGCGCCGAGTACGAGATGCGGCAGGCGCCGTCGCTCGGCGGTGTGCAGGTCCCGCGCGGCGACGGCAACACGGTCGTCCGTCTGCGTCGCGGTGCGAGCATCTCGGACTTCGCGGACAAGATCGACGCGATGCCCGGCAACCTGGTCACGGTGCTCTTCCACCTCGGTGAGATGGCGACCGCGACCGAGTCGCTGGACGAGGCCACGTTCGAGGTCCTCGGCGAGGAGCTGGGCTACAAGATCCAGATCGTCTCGCCCGAGGACGAGGACCGTGAGCTCCTCGAGGGCTTCGACATCGACATCGACGCCGAGTACGCCGACGAGGACGACTCCGTCCTGCAGCAGCGTCCCCCGGTCGTCACCGTCATGGGTCACGTCGACCACGGCAAGACCCGCCTGCTCGACGCCATCCGCAACTCGAAGGTGGTCGAGGGCGAGGCCGGCGGCATCACGCAACACATCGGTGCGTACCAGATCGTCACCGAGCACGAGGGCATCGAGCGTCCGATCACGTTCATCGACACCCCGGGTCACGAGGCCTTCACGGCCATGCGTGCCCGTGGTGCCCAGGTGACGGACATCGCGATCCTCGTGGTCGCGGCGGACGACGGCATCATGCCCCAGACGATCGAGGCGCTGAACCACGCCCAGTCGGCCGGTGTGCCGATCGTGGTCGCGGTGAACAAGATCGACAAGGAGGGCGCGAACCCGGCGAAGGTCCGGCAGCAGCTCACCGAGTACAACCTGGTGGCCGAGGAGTACGGCGGCGACGTCATGTTCGTCGACGTGTCGGCGCGCAACAACGTCGGCATCCAGGACCTCCTGGACGCGGTGCTGCTCACGGCGGACGCGGGGCTCGACCTGCGTGCGAACCCCGACAAGGACGCCCGCGGTGTCGCGATCGAGGCCCGACTCGACAAGGGTCGCGGTGCGGTCGCCACGGTGCTCATCCAGTCCGGCACGCTGCACGTCGGTGACGCCATCGTGGCGGGCACGGCCTACGGCCGGGTCCGTGCGATGACCGACGAGAACGGTGTGGCGGTCAAGGCCGCGACGCCGAGCCGTCCGGTGCAGGTGCAGGGTCTGTCGTCGGTGCCGCGCGCCGGTGACACCTTCCTGGTGACCGAGGAGGACCGTACGGCCCGCCAGATCGCCGAGAAGCGTGAGGCCGCCGAGCGCAACGCCCAGCTGGCCAAGGCCCGCAAGCGCATCTCGCTCGAGGACTTCACCCGCGCACTCGAAGAGGGCAAGGTCGACTCGCTCAACCTCATCATCAAGGGTGACGTCTCCGGTGCCGTCGAGGCACTCGAGCAGTCGCTCCTGGACATCGAGGTCGACGACAGCGTCCAGCTCCGCATCCTGCACCGCGGTGTGGGTGCGATCACGGAGTCGGACATCGACCTGGCCACGATCGACAACGCGATCGTCGTCGGCTTCAACGTCCGTCCGGACGTCAAGGCCCGCGAGCGTGCGGCCCGCGAGGGCATCGACGTGCGCTTCTACTCGGTCATCTACAACGCACTCGAGGACATCGAGCAGTCCCTCAAGGGCATGCTCAAGCCCGAGTACGAAGAGGTCCAGTCGGGTGTCGCCGAGATCCGCGAGGTGTTCCGCTCCTCGAAGTTCGGCAACATCGCGGGTGTCATCGTCCGCTCCGGCACGATCACGCGCAACGCCAAGGCGCGCGTCATCCGTGACGGTGTGGTGCTCGCCGACGGCCTGGCCATCGAGTCGCTGCGTCGCTTCAAGGACGACGTCACCGAGGTCCGCACGGACTTCGAGGCCGGTATCGGTCTGGGCAAGTACAACGACATCCAGATCGGTGACGAGATCGAGACCACCGAGCTCGTCGAGAAGCCGCGCGACTAGTTCCACGGTTACCCTGGGCCCCGGCCTCCTTCACGGGAGGCCGGGGCCCGTCCCCGTTCCACGCACGACGTTCATCTCCACAGGAGGACCCCATGGCCGATCCGCAGCGCGCACGCAAGATGGCGGACCGCATCAAGGAAGTCGTCGCCCGACGGCTCGACAAGGGCCTGCGTGACCCGCGTCTCGGCTTCGTCACCATCACCGACGTCCGGGTCACTGGTGACCTGCAGCACGCGTCGGTGTTCTACACCGTCTACGGCTCCGACGAGGAGCGCGCCGACTCCGCTGCGGCGCTCAAGGCCGCGACGGGCATGCTCCGCAGCGAGGTCGGCAAGAACATCACGGCCCGGCTCACGCCGTCGCTCGAGTTCATCGCCGACGCCCTGCCGGAGACGTCCGCGCACATGGAGGACCTGCTCGCGCAGGCTCAGGTCCGTGACGCGCAGGTGCGGGCCGCCTCGGCCGGCGCCCAGTACGCCGGCGACGCCGACCCGTACAAGCACGACGACGACGAGGACGACGACGAGGACGAGGCGCGCGCCTAGTCCTCACTCACTCGCTCGTTCACGCACTCGGGAGCGTGTACCCACCCGCATCGTCGCCGACGGCCAGTCCGTCGCGGAGCAGCGAGGTGAGTGCACGCTCCCGCTGTGCGTCGTCGGGCCAGACGAGGTCGATGTCGGAGCGCAGCACCGGCACGTCGCTCGACCGCAGCTCGGCCATGATCAGGCCCCGCACCTGCCGGTCGCTCCCGGCGAACCGCGCCTGCTTCGGGGCCCGCGGCCCGTCGTGCTCGGGGTAGCCGGCCGCCCGCCACGCGCACCGGTCGGCGATCGGGCAGGCGTCGCACGCAGGGGAGCGGGCGACGCAGACGAGCGCGCCGAGCTCCATCACCGCGGCGTTCGTCGCGGCGGCGTCGGCACGGTCCGCCGGCAGCACCGACTCCATGAGCGGCAGGTCCTGCTTGGCCTTCGCGGGGCCCGGCTCGGCGTGGCCGAGGACCGAGCGGGCGAGCACCCGGCGGACGTTGACGTCGACGACCGGGTGCCGGTCGCCGTACGCGAAGACCGCCACCGCTCGCGCGGTGTAGTCGCCGATCCCGGGGAGTGCGAGCAGGGCGTCGACGTCGCGCGGGACGACGTTGTCGTGCCGCTCGGCGATCGCCGTCGCGGCCGCGTGGAGCGCGAGGGCGCGCCGCGGGTAGCCGAGCCGGTCCCAGGCGCGCACCGCGTCCGCCGGGGGTGACGCCGCGAGGTCCGCAGGGGTCGGCCAGCGGGTGAGCCACGCCTCCAGTCGGGGGACCACCCGCGCCACCTGCGTCTGCTGCAGCATGATCTCGCTCACCAGCGTGCCCCACGCGGGGAAGCCGGGGCGGCGCCAGGGGAGGTCCCGCGCCTCGGCGCGGAACCAGGCGACGAGCGGGGTGGCGAGGTCGGGGCGGGTCACGCCGGTCGCGTCGTCCACAGACGGCCGGGAGGCTGCGCTCGCGTTCACCACGACAGCCTACGGTGGGTGCATGGCACGCTGGGCACCGCAAGAGACCGACACGATGGCTGCGATCGCGGGCGAGGTGATCGCGCAGGTCGGGACGAACCGCACCGTCGTCGGCATCGACGGGCAGGAGGGCACCGACCTCGAGCGCGTCGCCGCCGCACTGGTCACGGGCTTCCAGCAGCACGGCGTCTCCGCGATGGCCGCGGCCGCTCCGTCGCCCGATGCGGACGTCCTGCGCTCGGACGTCGTCACGCCGTTCCGGACGACGGGTGCGGGCGAGGGCGTCCTGGTCGTGCACGGACAGGGGCTGCTCGCAGCGGGCGCCCGGGGCCTCTGGCGCTGGTCGCTGTGGGTCGAGCAGGAGACCGGCCGTCTCGAGCGTCGTGCCGACGTGAAGATCGCCGCGTCCGCGGTGCTCGACGTCACCGACCCGGAGCATCCCCGTCGCGAGTGGAACGACGCCTGCTGAGACGGGAGGTCCCGACGCGGTCTCCCGCGCCCGCTCCGGCGCGGGCGGCGCTGGTACCCTCGTCCGGTGCTCGCTACCGCGCCTGACGGCATCCTCCTCGTCGACAAGCCGCAGGGCATCTCCAGCCACCGGGTCGTCTCGATCGCACGACGGCGGCTCGGGCTGAAGAAGATCGGGCACGCGGGCACCCTCGACCCGATGGCGACGGGGCTCCTGCTCCTCGGCGCCGGTCCCTCGACCCGGTTGCTCACGCACCTGGTCGGTCTCGGCAAGACCTACACCGCGACGATCCGGCTCGGCGTGGCAACGGACTCGGACGACGCCGACGGCGCGCCGACATCGGTGACGGGCGTCCTCGGCACCGACGTGTCGGAGGACGCGGTCGAGCGGGCGGTCGCCGCCCAGCGGGGCGTCATCGACCAGGTGCCGTCGACCGTCAGCGCGATCAAGGTCGACGGCCGTCGGGCGTACGACCTCGCGCGGAAGGGCGAGGAGGTCGTGCTGCGCTCGCGCACGGTCACCGTGTCGCGCTTCGACGTCACCGGTCGGACCGACCACACGGTCACGGTGGACGGCACCGAGGTGGCCGTGGTCGACCTCGACGTGGTCGTCGACTGCTCGTCGGGCACCTACGTCCGCGCACTCGCCCGGGACGTCGGGGCCACGCTCGGTACCGGCGCCCACCTCGTCGCCCTCCGCCGCACGGCCGTCGGACCGTTCGACGTGGCGGACGCGGTCGACCTCGAGGACGACGACGTCCACGTCGCCGGGGCGCTCCAGCGACCGGCCGACGTCGCCCGGCGGCTGTTCGACGTCGTGACGCTCGACGCGGCGGCCGCAAAGGACCTGACCGACGGCAAGCGGGTCGCCGCCGACCACCCCGACAGCGACGGTCCGGTGGCCGCGATCGCCCGGGGCGGGGACCGCCTCGTGGGCCTCGTCTCCGTCCGGCGCGGACTCCTCCGGGTCATCACCAACTTCCCGGCACCGTCCGTGCCGGGGCCGAGCGCAGGGACAGACGCGTGATCGAGTGGTTCATGTGGGTGCAGCTCACCGTCACCGTCGTGGCGGGGCTGTTCGCCGTCGTCGTGGGGTTGATCGGGTGGAAGCCGAACGACTACACGGTCGGCTCGCTCGCGCTCATCGAACTGCTGCTCGTCGCGCAGGGCGTGGTCTCGCTCGTCCTCCCCGCGGTCGGGAGCCCGCCGCAGGGCAACGGACTCGAGTTCGGCGTGTACGCGGTGTCGGTGCTCCTGGTGCCGCCCGCCGCGATCCTCTGGGCGCTCGTCGACCGCACGCGGTGGAGCACGGTGGTCCTCGGTGCCGGGGCGTTCACCGTCGCGGTGATGGTCTACCGGATGTACCAGATCTGGTTCGCACTGAACTGACCCGGGGTCGCTGCGGCCGCCCGTGCGTGACGACACCGGCGTCCGCGGTCGTCGTCGGCCGTCGGTAGACTCGACGCCGTGGCGAACAGATCCTCCCTCGCGACCGGCGTCGGCCGGGTCCTCATCGCCGTGTACGGCATCCTCGCCCTGGCGGCGACCGGGCGGAGCGTCGTCCAGATCATCGAGAAGTTCTCGTTCGCTCCGTTCGCGTACACGCTCAGCGCGGTGGCGGCCGTCGTCTACATCGTCGCCATGATCGCGCTCATCGTGCCCGGCCGGGCGTGGTACCGCGTGGCCTGCGTGACGATCGGCTTCGAGATGGCGGGGGTCCTCGTCGTCGGCACGCTGTCCCTGGTCGACCGGCAGCTGTTCCCGGACGACACCGTCTGGTCGTACTACGGCCTCGGGTACGTCTTCGCGCCGCTCGTCCTGCCGATCGCCGGCCTGTGGTGGCTGCGCAAGCACCACCGCGCCGCCGCCGCGGAGCCGACGCGCGCCACCGTCACGGCAGGCGAGTAGGGGCGGGGCCGTGCAGTTCTACGACGACATCGCCGACGTGGCGCAGGGCTTCGGCCCGAGCGCGGTGACGATCGGCAAGTTCGACGGCGTGCACGTCGGTCACCGGGCGGTCATCGCGCACCTCGAACGGGCCGCCCGCGAACACGACCTGGTGTCGACCGTCGTGACCTTCGACCGGCACCCGCTGAGCGTCATCGACCCGGACCGCGTGCCGCCGGCGCTCACGAGCACGGCGCAGCGGCGGGAGCTGCTCGAGGGCATCGGCGTCGACGCGATGCTGCTCCTGCGCTTCGACCAGGACCTGCAGTCCCGGGCGCCGGAGGCGTTCGTCTCCGAGATCCTCGTCGACACCCTGCACGCCGAACTCGTGTTCGTCGGCAGCGACTTCCGCTTCGGTGCACGCGGCGCCGGGGACGTCGCCCTGCTGCGGCAGCTGGGCGAGCAGCACGGCTTCCGGGTCGAGCTCATCGACGACGTCGACCTGCGCGACGACGTCCGGGCTGCCGACGAACGGCGCGTGTCCTCCACCTGGATCCGCGAGCTCCTCGGCGACGGGCGTGTGGCCGAGGCCGCGCGACTGCTCGGTCGCGAGCACGCGGTGCGGAGCACGGTCGTGCACGGCAACCAGCGCGGCCGGGCCATGGGGTACCCGACGGCGAACCTCGACCCGGCGTGCGAGGGGTTCGTCCCCGCCGACGGTGTGTACGCCGCACGGGTGCTGCACGACGGCACGGTCTACCCGGCTGCCGTGTCGGTCGGCAACAACCCGACGTTCGAGGGTGTGCCGGCGAAGCAGATCGAGGCGCACCTGCTCGACGTCGACATCGACCTGTACGACGACACCATCTCGGTGCTGTTCGTCTCGTACGTCCGGGGCATGGTGGCCTTCTCGTCGATGGACGAACTCGCGGCGCAGATGCGGCAGGACGACCTGGACATCCGGCTGCTGCTCGGGATGGCTGCGCCGGTCCAGTAGCACCCGCCGCACGACGGAAGGCACCTCGCGCCACGTGTTCACGTGGTGCCAGGTGCCTTCGGTCGTGCGGGAGCGGATCGGACCGCGCTGCGCTGCTGCCGGATCAGCCGCCGAGCGCGTCCAGCCAGATCTTGCGCGCGTCGAGGGCTTCCTGCGCCTCCTTGATCCTGCGCGCGTCGCCCGATGCCTGCGCGGCCTCGAGCTCCGACTGCAGCTTGCCGATGGCGTCCTCGAGCTGGCTCGCGAGCCCCGTCTGCCGGGCCTTGCGCTCCGGGTCGGATGCCTTCCAGTGCTCGTCCTCGAGGCTGCGCACGTGGTCCTCGACGGCGCGGAGACGGTCCTCGATGCGACGGACGTCGCCACGCGGGACCTTCCCGATCTCGTCCCAGCGACGCTGGATGTCCGTCAGGGTCCGACGGGCAGCGACCCGGTCCCGCTGCTGCAGGAGCGGCTCGGCCTCGGTGATGAGGGCCTGCTTCGCGACGAGGTTGGCGGAGTACTCCTCGTTCTCCACCGCGACCTCGGCGTGCCGCTGTTCGAACAGGACGTCACCCGCGGCCTTGAACCGGGCCCAGAGGGCGTCGTCGTGGCGCTTGCCGGCGCGACCGGCACGCTTCCAGTCGTCGAGCAGTTCCCGGTAGGCGGGGATGCCGTCGGACCCACGGGTCGACAGCGCCTCGGCCTGCTGGACGAGCTCCTGCTTGCGGTTGCGGGCGTCGCGGTGCTGCGCGTCGAGTTCCGAGTAGAACGCACGGCGGTGCTGGTCGACGGTCGAGCGCGCCGCGCGGAACCGCTTCCAGAGCTCGTTCGCCTCGTTCTTCGGGAGGCGCGGGCCGTCGTGCTGGTGCTGCTGCCAGCGGGCGAACACGTCGTCGAGCTGCGCGGTGATCTGCTTCCACTGCGCGCGCGCCGGGTCGACGGCGGCGAGGGACTCGGCCTCGTCCACCAGTGCCGCGCGGTACGCGAGGGCGTCGGTGAGCGCCTGCTGGGCCTGGGCGGCCTGTTCCTGCGTGAGCGAGCCGAGCTGCTCCGACAGTGCGGCGACGCGGTTCTCGAGCGACCGCAGGTCGCCGACCACGCGGGCCTCCGACACCTGCGTGCGGAGGTGCTCCACGGTGCGGGCGACGTCGTTCGCCGAGGCGCCGCGCTGCACACGCTGCTCGGCGATCTTCACCTGCCCCTCGAGGTCGGCGTACTTGCGCGCGAAGTACGCGAGGGCCTCGTCCGGGGTGGCGTCGGGGTACTCACCGACCGCCTTCTCGGTGTCCTCGTACCGGACGTACACCGTCCCGTTCTCGTCGACCCGGCCCCAGGTCGTTGCTTCGTCAGGTCCCACAGGTCTCGCCTCGATCGTGGTAGTGCATCGCCGACGTCCCCGTCGGCACGGTCAGGTCGTCAGCCTATTGCACAGGAGGGCGGTCGGGACCAGCGGCGCGTGCGGCCTGTGGACGACGCGCCGACGACCGGGGCGCTAGTCGGCCTTCCGGATGGTCGCACCGGTGATCGTGGTCGCGACCTCCGGCTCCCCGGTCCCGTCCGAGCCCGCCGACCGGATGCCCTTCGAGGTGATCTGCGACTCGAGGTCGTCGAGTCCGCTGGTGACCTTGCCGACGACCGTGTACCCGCCGGTCGACCCGTCGAGGGTGGTGTCCCCGTAGACGATGAAGAACTGGGTCGACTGCGAGTACGGCGACGCGCCTCGGGCGATCGCCAGCGTGCCCGCCGGGTACTCCCCGTCGCTCGGCACGTTCTCGAGCGGCCCGTACTCGAACCCGGCGTCGCCCGTGCCGTCGCCGTTCGCCGAGCCGCACTGGAGGAACCGGAAGCCCTTGCCGTCGGCGAGCCGGTGGCAGGTGGTGTCCCGGTAGAACTGCTCGCGGATGAGGTCGATCTCAACGCTCGCCGCCTGCGGGGCCGCCGCGCCGTCGAGTTCGATCCCCAGTCGGACGTCCTCGTTCAGGGTGAGCGTGCCGGTCCAGCGCTTCCCCTCGGCGATGTCCTTGCTCGGCACCTTCCCCGTGTTGCCCGCCGTGGCGCTGGCGGAGGGCGTGGGCGTCGCGGTGGCGGACGCGGACGCGTCGGTGTCGCGGGGGGCCTGCGCACCGGCGAACGCCAACTGCGACCCGGTCGCGAGGGCGGCGACGAGCACGAGCACACCGACCCCGACCACGTCGTCCCGCCGGCGACGGCGACGCTGCCGCTCGTGCAGGCCCTGACGGGCCTGGTACAGACGGAGACGCTCACGCGCCTCACGGTTGTCACGCGCCTGGTTCTTCGGTGCCACGGTGCTGATCGGACCTCTCGTCGACTGTGCCGACGAGCGTAGCGGAACCGTTCGTGCGCCCGGCCGGGAGGCACGCGGCAGGTCGGTGGGTCGGCCTACGATCGACACATGGCAGCGGACAGATCGGGCATGCGTGCGCCCACCACCGGCGGTCGCGCCGGGCTGGCGCAGGGCTCCGTCCCGCTCGCGGTGCGGATGCGTCCGACCAGCCTCGACGAGGTCGCCGGGCAGCAGCACCTGCTCGGCCGGGGGAGTCCGCTCGTGCAGCTCGCGACGGGGACGCGCGAGAACCCCGGCGGGGTCTCCGTGATCCTCTGGGGACCGCCCGGCACCGGCAAGACGACCCTCGCGCAGGCCATCGCCCGGCAGTCCGGGCGCGAGTTCGTCGAGCTCTCCGCCGTCACCGCCGGTGTGAAGGACGTGCGCGAGGTCATGGAGAAGGCACTCACCCACCGCGACCTCTACGGGTCGACCACGGTGCTCTTCCTCGACGAGATCCACCGCTTCAGCAAGGCCCAGCAGGACGCCCTGCTGCCGGGCGTCGAGAACGGATGGGTGATCCTCATCGCGGCGACGACCGAGAACCCGTCGTTCTCCGTCATCTCGCCGCTGCTGTCTCGCTCGCTCCTGCTCACGCTGCAGCCCCTGACCGACGAGGACCTCGGCATGCTCGTCGACCGGGCGGTCGAGGACCCCCGCGGCCTCGGCGGGTCCGTGGTGCTCGGCGACGACGCACGCTCGGCCATCGTCCGGCTCTCCTCCGGGGACGCCCGGCGTGCACTCACCGCCCTCGAGGCCGCCGCGTCGTCGGCCGTCGCCGCCCGCGCCGGCGACCCGGAGGACGACGACGAGGACGGCGACGCGCCGCTCGACGGCGTCGAGACGGTTCCGTTGGTCGACGCGGACACGGTCGCCGCGGCCGTCGACCGCGCCCTGCTCCGGTACGACCGGCAGGGCGACGAGCACTACGACGTCATCAGCGCGTTCATCAAGTCCGTGCGGGGGAGCGACGTCGACGCGGCGCTGCACTACCTCGCTCGCATGATCGAGGCCGGTGAGGACCCGCGGTTCATCGCCAGGCGGATCATCATCTCGGCGTCGGAGGACATCGGGATGGCCGATCCGCAGGCCCTGCCGATCGCGGTCGCGGCGGCGCAGGCCGTGCAGCTCATCGGGATGCCCGAGGGGCGCATCCCCCTGGCGGAGGCCGTGGTGTACCTGGCGACGGCGCCGAAGTCGAACGCCGCCTACAACGGCGTGAACACCGCGGTCGCCGACGTCCGCGCCGGGCGCATGGGCGTGGTGCCGACGCACCTGCGGGACGCGCACTACCCGGGAGCCAAGCGCCTCGGCCACGGCAAGGGCTACGTGTACTCGCACGACGCCGAGCACGGCGTGGCGCGGCAGCAGTACCTGCCCGACGTGCTCGAGGGCACCGAGTACTACGCCCCGACCGGCAACGGCTTCGAGCGCGAGCTCGGCCCGCGGGTCGAGCGGCTCCGGAAGATCACCCGCGGCGAGTAGGTCCCCACCGGAGATCCTGCTACCATTGCCGAGCCTACGTCCTGGTCCTCGCGTGCGGCTGCGCCGAGGACACAGTCCCACTCCGGTGGGACGGGGGCAGAGGTTCGGACTGTAGCCGTCCGATCCCACAGGCTCATCCCTCTGGATCCCGTCGTCGGGACCGCGCGTACTCGTGCGCACGGTGCCCGTCGAGTCATTCAGTTCAGACAGAGAAAAGGACCCTGTGTCTACCAAGTCACGCACCCGCAGCAAGACCCGCCTCTCGCGCGCGCTCGGCATCCCGCTGACGCCGAAGGCGGCCCGCTACCTCGAAAAGCGCCCCTACGGCCCCGGTGAGCACGGCCGCACCCGCCGTCGTGCGGACAGCGACTACGCCGTCCGTCTCCGTGAGAAGCAGCGTCTGCGCGCCCAGTACGGCATCCGCGAGAAGCAGCTCCGCATCGTCTTCGAAGAGGCCCGCAAGACGAAGGGCCTGACCGGTGAGAACCTGGTCGAGCTCCTCGAGCAGCGCCTCGACGCCCTCGTGCTCCGTGCCGGCTTCGCCCGCACCACCGCGCAGGCGCGCCAGCTGATCGTGCACCGTCACATCCTGGTCGACGGCAAGCTCGTCGACCGCCCCTCCTTCCGCGTGAAGGAGGGCCAGATGATCCACGTCAAGCAGCGCTCCGAGTCCCTCGAGCCCCTCCAGGTCGCCGCCGCCGGTGGTCACCTCGAGGTCCTGCCGAAGGTCCCGGGCTACCTCGAGGTCGAGATCGAGAAGCTCCAGGCCCGCCTGGTCCGCCGCCCGAAGCGCGCCGAGGTCCCCGTGACCTGTGAAGTGCAGCTCGTCGTCGAGTACTACGCAGCTCGCTGATCGTCCGATCACCCCGAACGGCGGGTCGTCCTCTCAGGAGGGCGGCCCGCCGTTCCGCGTTCCCGGAGTCGTCGCGCCACTACACTCGTCTGGGCACGCACCGCCAGCGTGCGCGAGCAGGGGAGGCACCGTGAAGCAGCTGTTCTTCGTCGCCGTCGGCATCGTGATCGGCTTCGCCGCAGCGCACCGGATCGCGAACACCCCGGGCGGGGCACGCTTCTTCGCGGACGTCAACGACCGGACGAAGGCCTTCACCGGCGCGGTCGCCGACGGGTACCGCTCGCGCGAGGCCGAACTCCGCACCGACAGCTGACCACCGCGTCACCCACGCTCCACGCACTCCCGCCGACCTGAATCAGGAAGCACCATGCAGACCGCAGAGATCCGCCGCCGTTGGCTCCAGTTCTTCGGTGACCGCGGACACACCGTCGTCCCGTCCGCGTCCCTCGTCTCCGACGACCCGTCGCTCCTCTTCACGGTCGCCGGCATGGTCCCCTTCATCCCGTACCTGACCGGACTCGTCCCGTCGCCGTACCCCCGGGCCACCAGCGTGCAGAAGTGCATCCGCACCAACGACATCGAAGAGGTCGGCAAGACCCCGCGGCACGGCACGTTCTTCCAGATGAACGGCAACTTCTCGTTCGGTGACTACTTCAAGGAGCAGGCGATCCAGTACGCCTGGGAGCTCCTCACCACCCCCGAGTCGGACGGCGGCCTCGGGTTCTCGCCCGACGACCTGTGGGTCACCGTGTACGAGGACGACGACGAGGCGATCGCGTTCTGGAAGGCGCACTCCTCGCTCCCCGACGAGCGCATCCAGCGCCTCGGCAAGGACACCAACTACTGGTCCACCGGACAGCCCGGCCCCGCCGGCCCCTGCTCGGAGATCTTCTTCGACCGTGGCCCCGCGTACGGCATCGACGGCGGCCCGGCGACCGACGACGACCGCTACGTGGAGATCTGGAACCTGGTCTTCATGCAGTACCAGATCCAGAACGTGCGGTCGAAGGTCGACTTCGACATCACCGGCGACCTGCCGAACCAGAACATCGACACCGGCATGGGGCTCGAGCGCGTCGCGTTCATCAAGCAGGGCGTCGACAACATGTACGAGATCGACCAGGTCCGTCCGGTGCTCGACCGCGCCGCGGCGATCTCGGGTCGCGAGTACGGCGCCGTGCACGAGGACGACGTCCGCATGCGGGTGATCGCGGACCACGTGCGGTCCTCGCTCATGCTCGTCGCCGACGGCGTGACCCCGTCCAACGAGGGCCGCGGCTACATCCTCCGCCGTCTGCTCCGGCGCACCGTCCGGGCGATGCGGCTGCTCGGTGTCGAGGGCGCCACCTTCCCGGAGCTGTTCCCCGCCTCCCGCGACGCGATGCAGGGCGCGTACCCCGAGGTCGCCGAGCAGTACGACCGGATCGCCCGGATCGTCTACGCGGAGGAGGAGACCTTCCTCCGCACGCTCGCGCAGGGCACGACGATCCTCGACGTCGCGGTCGAGCGCGCCAAGCAGGACGGCGCGCCGTCGATCGGTGGCGACACGGCGTTCCTGCTCCACGACACGTTCGGCTTCCCGATCGACCTCACCATGGAGATGGCGGAGGAGGCGGGGGTCCAGGTGGACCGCGGCGCCTTCGAGACGCTCATGTCCGAGCAGCGCGCCCGCGCCAAGGCGGACGCGAAGAGCAAGAAGACCGCCCTCGCCGACCTCAGCGTCTACAGCGCCTTCCGCGCCGCGGGCGAGACCGTGTTCCTCGGCTACGACGCGCTCGAGGCCGAGTCCGCGGTCCTCGGCATCATCGTCGACGGCGTCAGCGTGGACCGCGCGGTCGTCGGTGACATCGCCGAGGTGATCCTCGGTGAGACGTCGCTGTACGCCGAGTCCGGCGGCCAGGACGCCGACCAGGGCTCGATCGTCGGCAACGGCTTCGACCTCGAGGTCCTCGACGTGCAGCGCCCGGTCGCCGGGCTGTGGAGCCACACGGTGCAGGTGCGCTCGGGCGAGGTCGGGGTCGGTGACGCCGCCACGACGGTGGTCGACGCGGAGTACCGCCGCGGCGCCACGCAGGCGCACTCCGCCACACACCTCGTCAACGCGGCCCTGCGCGACGTGCTCGGCCCGGAGGCGCTGCAGGCCGGCTCCTACAACAAGTCGGGCTACATGCGGCTCGACTTCTCGTGGTCGCAGCCGGTGTCCGGCGCGACCCGGTCCGAGATCGAGGAGGTCGTGAACGCCGCGATCCGCTCCGACCTGGCCGTGCAGACCCGCGTGCTGCCGCTCGACGAGGCGAAGGCGCTCGGTGCGCAGGCCCTGTTCGGCGAGAAGTACGGCGCCGAGGTCCGCATGGTCGACATCGGCGGCCCCTGGTCGCGCGAGCTCTGCGGTGGCACCCACGTCGCCACGAGCGCGCAGGTCGGGCTCGTCAACCTGGTGGGGGAGTCCAGCGTCGGCTCGACGAACCGCCGCGTCGAGGCCCTCGTCGGGCTCGAAGGATTCCGCGACCTGGCGGTCGAGCGGACCATCGTCTCGCAGCTCTCGAGTGCGCTGAAGGCGCCGCGTGAAGACCTGCCGACGCGCGTGCAGGGCCTGATGGAGGACCTCCGCACCGCCCAGAAGCGCATCGCCGAGTTCGAGTCCGCCAACCTGCAGCAGCGGGTGCCGACCATCGCCCGGCAGGCGTCGACAGTGGGCACGACGACCGTCGTCGCGGAGACCGTCGACGGCCTGCAGTCCGGCGACGACCTCCGCTCGCTCGCCACCGGTGTGCGTGGACAGCTCGGCGACGGCGCCGCGGTCGTCGTGCTCGGCTCGGTCATCAGCGGCAAGCCGGTCGTCATCGTCGCGACCAACGACGCCGCTCGGGCCGCCGGCGTGCAGGCCGGGCCGCTCGCGAAGGAGGCCGCCGGTGTCCTCGGCGGCGGCGGCGGTGGCAAGCCGGACCTCGCCCAGGGCGGCGGGACCGACGCGTCCGCGCTCCCGGCGGCACTGCGTGCCGTGACGGCGCGCCTGGCGGGCTGACCGTGGGCATCCGCCCGGGGCGCCGGCTCGGCATCGACGTCGGGCGTGCGCGCATCGGGGTCGCCGTCTGCGACCGGGACGGCCTGCTGGCCACCCCGGTCGAGACGGTGCCCCGCGCCGAGGCCACCGACGTGCGCAGGATCCTCGAGCTCGCCGAGGAGTACGACGTGCTCGAGCTCGTCGTCGGGCTGCCGCTGTCGATGTCGGGCGACGACACCCCGTCGACGGCGGACGCCCGGGCCTTCGCCGAGCGCCTGGCCGCGCACCGACCCGTCCGGCTGGTCGACGAGCGGCTCTCGACGGTGACGGCGCAGCGCGGGCTGCACCAGGCGGGTCGGAACACGAAGAAGTCCCGGGCCGTGATCGACCAAGCGGCCGCTGTTATCATCTTGCAACACGCGCTCGACCACGAGCGAGCGTCCAGCGCCGCACCCGGCGCCACGCTCCCCTGACCGACCGGCCCCGGAGCGGGTCGCGAGACCGTCGTTCCCGGACCGACGGGGCACAGGTGGAGCCCCCGACCCGAGAGACCGAGGATCCCGTGGCAGACGACCTGGACTGGAACGCGATCATCGCGCCCGGCAACGACGCCGAGCGGCGACGCCGCGACCCCGACGGTCCGCCCGCGGACGAGCCTCCGCAGTCCCGCAGGGCCGCCCGCGCCGCCGAAGCAGCCGCGGCCGAGGAAGCGGCCGCCCGTGCGACCGCGGCCCGTGCGACCGCTGCAGAGCCGTCCGCGACCGGACGTCGAGAGCGTCCGTCCTCGCCCGCCGACGCGCCGGTCGCCGCCGACCACGACGAGCTCCACCCCGAGGTCCAGGCACTCCTGACCGGCGAGATCCCCCGCGACGCAGCGGCAGGCGGCGGTGTCCGGGACGGCGACGGGTCCGACGGACCCGGCCACGGCGGTGGCGGCGCGGGAGACGGCGGACGCGGGCGGCGTGGCGGCGGCGGGCGGTCCTCCCGTCCGCCGCGTGAGCCGCGGCCGCGGCGTCGTCGCGGTCCGCTCGTCGCGGGCATCGTGATCGTCGCGCTCGTGCTCGCGGCAGGCGTCGGCGCGTACGCGTTCGCGGCGCCCAAGTTCCAGCAGCTCGCCGGCGCGTTCGGTGGGTCGCAGGAACCGGACGACTACCCGGGGTCCGGTTCGGGCAAGGTCACGATCACGATCAAGCAGGGCGACATCGGCGAGGACGTCGCGAAGACCCTGCAGCGCAGCGGCGTGGTGAAGAGCTCGCAGGTGTTCTACAAGCTCCTGCTCACCTCGCCGGACGTGCAGTTCCAGCCCGGTTCCTACGCGCTGAAGAAGGAGATGAGCTCGAAGGCCGCGCTCGCGGCGCTCGAGGACCGCGACAACCGGGTCCAGGCCTCGATCGTCATCCCCGAGGGGACGGCGCTGAAGGACATCGAGGCGGGCATGGTCTCGAAGGCCGGGCTGTCCGAGGCCGAGGTCTCGGCGGCCGCGAAGGACGTCGGCGCGTACGGCCTGCCGGCGAACGTGACGACGCTCGAGGGGTGGCTCTTCCCCGCGACGTACCCGATCAACCCGGGCTGGACGGCGAAGCAGTACTTCCAGTCGATGGTCGACACGATGAAGGAGCGCCTGGCCGCCGCCGGTGTCGCCGAGGCCGACCAGGAGCGGGTCGTCGTCTTCGCCTCGCTCGTGCAGAAGGAGGCCGGCCTGGCGGCCGACTACCCGAAGGTCGCGCGGGTGTTCCAGAACCGGCTCGACATCGACATGCCGCTGCAGTCCGACGCGACGGTCGCGTACGGCACCGGGAACACGCACACCGTGACGACGACCGATGCCGAGCGTGCGGACGCGGGGAACAGGTACAACACGTACGTGCACAAGGGGCTGCCGCCGGCACCGATCTCGAACCCGGGCGACGTGGCCATCAAGGCGGTCACGCAGGAGGCCACCGGGAAGTGGCTGTACTTCGTCACGGTGAACCTGGAGACGGGCGAGACGGTGTTCTCGGACACGTACGCGCAGCACCAGGTCGCCGTCGCGCAGTTCCAGGCCTGGCTCCGCGCGCACCCCGACTACCAGTAGCCGAGCCGCGTCGCACGGCGTGACGCTGTGGGAGGATGGTCGACATGCTTCGTTGGTTGACCGCTGGTGAGTCCCACGGACCCGAACTCGTCGCGATGCTCGAGGGCCTGCCGGCCGGCGTCCCGGTCTCGTTCGAGTCCATCCGCACCGACCTCGCTCGACGCAAGCTCGGCTACGGACGCGGCTCGCGCATGAAGTTCGAGCAGGACGAGCTGCACGTCTCCGGCGGTGTCCGGCACGGGTACTCGCTGGGCAGCCCGATCGCGATCCGCATCGGCAACACCGAGTGGCCGAAGTGGGTCGAGGTGATGAACCCCGAGCCCGTCGAGTCGACCGAGATGTCCCGCGGTCGGAGCGCGCCGCTCACCCGCCCCCGGCCCGGCCACGCCGACCTGGTCGGCATGCAGAAGTACGGGTTCGACGAGGCCCGCCCGATCCTCGAGCGCGCCTCGGCCCGGGAGACCGCCGCACGGGTCGCCCTCGGTGCGGTCGCGAAGTCGTTCCTCGCCGAGCTCGGCATCCGTTCCGTGGCGCACACGCTGCAGGTCGGCACCGTGCGGGTGCCCGACGGCACCGAGCTGCCGCTGCCCGAGGACGTCGACCGGCTCGACGAGGACCAGCTGCGCTGCGCCGACCCCGAGACCTCGGCGCGCATGGTCACCGAGGTCGAGGCAGCGAAGAAGGACGGCGACACGCTCGGCGGCGTCGTCGAGGTGCTCTTCTACGGCGTCCCGCCGGGGCTGGGCTCCCACGTGCAGTGGGACCGTCGCCTCGACGCACGGCTCGCCGCCGCGGTCATGGGCATCCAGGCCATCAAGGGCGTCGAGGTCGGCGACGGCTTCGCGACCGCCGGACGCCGGGGGTCGGCCGCCCACGACGAGCTGTACCGCGAGGACGGCGAGATCGTGCGGACCAGTGACCGTGCCGGTGGGACCGAGGGCGGCATGTCGACGGGCACCGTCCTGCGGGTCCGTGCGGGCATGAAGCCGATCGCGACCGTGCCGCACGCCCTGCACACCATCGACGTCGCCACGGGCGAGGACGCCTCCGCGCACCACCAGCGCAGCGACGTGTGCGCCGTGCCGGCAGCCGGCGTGGTCGCCGAGGCGATGGTCGCCCTCGTGCTCGCGGACGCCGTGCTCGAGAAGTTCGGTGGGGACAGCCTCGTCGAGACGAAGCGCAACCTCGACGCGTACCTCGCGTCCATCCCGGAGACGCTGCGCTCCCGTCGGACCGACGCGACCGAGCCGTCCACCGCGTCGTGACCGGTGCCGACGGGGCGACGTCCGCCGACGGCGTGGGCGTCGACGCCCCCGTCGTCGTGATCGGCCCGATGGGCGCCGGCAAGTCGAGCGTCGGCAAGCGCGTCGCGAAGGCGCTCGGCGTGCCGTTCACCGACACCGACCGCGTCATCGCCCGCGAGCACGGTCCGATCCCCGGCATCTTCGCCGAGCGGGGCGAACCCGCGTTCCGCGAGCTCGAGGCGGCGGCCGTCCGGTCCGCCCTGGCCACGGCAGGCGTCATCGCCGTCGGCGGGGGAGCGGTGACCCACCCGGAGACGCGGGCAGCGCTCGTCGGCGCCCGGATCGTCCTGCTGACGGTGTCGCCCGAGGCCGTCGCCGCCCGGATCGCGGGGAGCGACCGTCCGCTGCTCGCGCAGGGCGGGCTCGACGCCTGGCAGACCATCGCCGACGAGCGTGCCGCCACCTACGCCGAACTCGCGCACGCGACCTTCGACACCTCGCGTCGACCCATGTCGCACGTGGTCCGCGACGTCGTCGCCTGGGTCACGGGACAGCAGGCCACCAGCGCCACCGGCACCGCCCGGGGCACCACCACCGGAGGGACACCGTGACCGCGTCGAACCTGCCCGAGGGCACCACCGAGATCCGCGTCGGCGGCGAGGACGGGTACGTCGTGGCCGTCGGGAACGGTCTGCTCGGCTCGGTCCCGGCGCTGCTCGGGCCCCGCGTCGCGAAGGTCCTCATCGTGCACGCCCCGACCCTCGGCGCGCGGGCGAACGACCTGCGGGCCGTCCTGGTCGAGGCCGGGCTCGACGCGCTCATCGCCGAGGTGCCGGACGCCGAGGCCGCGAAGCGCGTCGAGGTCGCCGCGTTCTGCTGGCAGGTCATGGGCCAGGCCGACTTCACCCGTACCGACGCCGTCATCGGGCTCGGCGGCGGCGCCGTCACCGACCTCGCCGGGTTCGTCGCCGCCACGTGGTTGCGCGGCGTCGCCTTCGTGGCGATCCCGACCAGCGTGCTCGGCATGGTCGACGCCAGCGTGGGCGGGAAGACCGGGATCAACACGAACGAGGGGAAGAACCTCGTCGGGGCGTTCCACCACCCGCGCGCCGTCGTGGCCGACCTCGACCTGGTCCGCACCCTGCCCCGGAACGACGTGCTGACCGGGTTCGCCGAGATCGTCAAGGCGGGGTTCATCGCCGTGCCGGAGATCCTCGACGTGATCGAGGCCGACGTCGCCCGCGTGACCGATCCGACGACACCCGAGTTCCGGCGCGTGGTGGAGCTCGCGATCGCCCTCAAGGCCGAGGTCGTCGCGGACGACTTCACCGAGCAGGGCCGCCGCGAGATCCTGAACTACGGCCACACGCTCGGCCACGCCATCGAGCACGCCGAGCGCTACCAGTGGCGGCACGGCGCGGCGGTCTCCGTCGGGATGGTCTTCGCGGCGGAGCTCGCGCGGCTCACCGGCCACCTGGACGACGCGACCGTGGACCGGCACCGCTCGATCCTCGAGTCGCTCGAGCTGCCCACCACGTACGGGCTCGGCCGGTGGGAGGGCCTGCTCGCCACCATGCGCCGGGACAAGAAGGCGCGTGCGGGCATGCTCCGGTTCATCATCCTCGACGGTGTCGGCAAGCCGGTCACGCTCGAGGGGCCGGAGGACCACCTGCTCTTCACGGCGTACCAGGAGGTCGGCGTCTAGCCGGTCCCGCCGCCCGGGTCACCGCAGCTTGCGCAGGGTCCGGCGCCACCACCACTTCACGTGCATGGACACGGTGATGATGTTGGTGCGGCGGAACTCTGCCCACTCCTCGAGGGTCGCGCCGTTGCGGAAGGCGCGACGGGCGTGTTCGTCGGTCGGGACGATGATCGATCGTCGGAACTTCACGGGTACTCCTCCGGTTGGGCGGGTTCGGCGGGTTCGTCGGGCTCGACGGGCTCCACGGGACATGTCGGTGCGGTCGGCTCGACGGCCTGGGACAGCTCGCTGGCCAACTCGCGATCGTCCTCCGGTGCCCACCGTAGGGTCGCGATGCTCCTGAGCACAGACCGCGAGATGTCGTATCCGCGGTCGCCGCGATGGAGTTGCGCTGCCCAGACGATCCGGGTCCAGGCGTGGGTCCGTTCACTCGACTGTCGAGTCCGCTTCGCCGCGTTCCAGGTCATCACCGCCGCGAAGACCGCGGCGGCCGCGGCGATGGTCGCGGTGATCAGTGCTGTGTCCATGCCACGAGCGTGGCGCGGTGGACGCGACCGCCTGCACGCGGCGGGCCGACCTGTGGAACGCAGCCCGCGCCTCCCGGCTGTGCAGGAGCGGGGTGCCCCGCAGGCCGGGGGAGCAGACTGGTCCGGTGCCCACCCCGCCCCGCCTGAGCGACCTCGGCCGGCAGGACGTCGACGCCGGCAGCCTGCGCTCCCGCGCCCGCCGCTTCGCCGAGCTGCTCACCATCGCCCGTCGCCACGAGCTCCTGCCCTTCCGCCGACTCGACTTCTCGCGGGACCCGGAGACCGCGGACCTGCGCCGCAGGCAGACGGACCACCTGCGCCGGGCGCTCGAGGAGGCCGGCGGCGGCTTCGTGAAGATGGGCCAGCTGCTCTCCACGCGGGACGACCTACTGTCCGAGGAGTGGACCGACGGCCTCGTCGACCTGCAGCGGAGCGTCCGGCCGGCCGACCCCGCGGCGGTCGTGGCGTTGCTCGAGGAGGAGCTCGGCGCTCCCGTCGACGAGGTCTTCGCGACGTTCGACCCGGAGCCGGTCGCGGCCGCGTCCATCGCGCAGGTCCACCGCGCCATCCTGCGCGACGGCTCCGTGGTGGCGGTCAAGGTGCAGCGACCCGGCATCGACGTGGCGGTGCGCCGCGACGTCGACATCGCGCTCCGAGTCGTCCGGTTCCTGGCACGGACCAGCACCGAGGCACGCCAGGTCGGCGTCACCGACGTCGCCCGGCAGTACGCCGACGACCTCGTCCGCCAGGTCGACTTCACCGCCGAGATGCGGAACCTCACGGCGCTCCGAGCCGCGCAGACCCGGAGCGCGCGACCCGACGCGGTCGCGTTCCCCGAGCCGCACCGCGAGCTGTCCGGACGCCGGGTGATGGTGATGGAGTTCCTCGAGGGCGAGACGCTCAGCCACCTCCGCGCCGCGGGGACCGGGCAGGACCTCGACACGCCGATGCGGGCGGTGCTCGACGCGTTCCTCCGGCAGGTCGTGTTCGACGGGATCTACCACGCCGACCTGCACCCGGGGAACGTCGTGCTGCTGCCCGACGGTCGGCCGGCGCTCATCGACTTCGGGTCGGTCGGACGCCTCGACCCCGGCCTGCGCTCGACGGTGCAGGACCTGCTCGCCGGGTACATCCAGGACGACACCGAGCGCATCGCCGACGCGGTGATGCGGATGGCTCCGGTGCGCGACGTCGAGGACGAGCCGGACTTCCGGCGGGACATCGCGGCGTTCGTGGCCGACGAGCTCGGCCCGGGCGCGCGCATCGGCGTCGAGACCGTGGACGACGCCGTCGCGGTGTTCGGCCGGTACCGGCTGAAGCCCCCGCCGGACTTCGTCGCCGCCGCACGCGCGCTGGCGATCTTCGAAGGGACCCTCCGGAGCCTCGCGCCGTCCTTCGACCTGCTCGAGGAGTCCCGCGACCTGGCCCGACGCCAGATCCGGGACCAGCTCCGGCCCCGGGCCGTCCGGGACCTCGCGCTGCGGGAACTCTTCGGTGTGGTGTCGACGGTCCGGAAGCTCCCGCGGCGGGTCGACCGGATCGGCGAGGCGATCGAGACCGGCAAGCTCACGGTCGCCATCCGGTTGTTCTCGGACCGCCGCGACCGCGAGGTCGTGTCCGGCCTGGTCCGTCGCGTGCTGCTCGTCCTGCTCGGTGCCGGCGCCGGCGTGCTGGCGATCGTGTACCTGGCGGCACCGGTCCGACCGACCGCGGTGCTGTCGACCGGCGCCGCCGGGGGGATCCTCGGCGGGACGGCCGTGGTGCTCCTCGTCTGGGCGGCCGTCGACGCCTGGTGGGCGCGGCGACGACGCTGACCCGGTCGGCGCCTGGACGCCGGGGTGCCCGTGCGGTGGTGCCGCCGGGCCTGCTCACGCCGGGCGCGCTCCCGCCGGGTCCGCTGCCGCCGGGCGCGCTCCCGCCGGGCCCGCCGCCGCCGGTCCGCTACACTCGACGGGGCGTCGGCCCGGGGCACCTCCCCGCCGATGCCGGGACCGGACGCACGTCCGGGAGACCTTCACAACACCATCGAACGGAAGACCCATGGCGAGTACCACTGACATCAAGAACGGCGCCGTTCTCATCATCGACGGGCAGCTCTGGTCGGTCGTCGAGTTCCAGCACGTCAAGCCGGGCAAGGGCGGCGCGTTCGTCCGCACGAAGCTGAAGAACGTCGTCTCGGGCAAGGTCGTCGACCGCACCTTCAACGCCGGCGCGAAGATCGACACCGCGACCGTCGACCGTCGCGACTACCAGTACCTGTACCAGGACGGCGAGTCCTACGTGTTCATGGACACCGACACGTACGACCAGGTCCCCGTCTCGGAGACCGTCGTCGGCGACGCCAAGAACTTCCTGCTCGAGTCGGCGATGGTCACCATCGCGATGAACGAGGGCAACCCGCTCTACATCGAGCTGCCGACGTCGATCGTCACCGAGGTCGAGACCGAGCCGGGCCTCCAGGGCGACCGCTCCTCGGGTGGCACGAAGGACGCGACCATCATCGCGACCGGTCACCGCATCCAGGTCCCGCTCTACCTGGAGAACGGCACCACCGTGAAGATCGACACGCGCGACGGCAGCTTCCTCGGCCGCGTCAACAACTAGGCGACGCCGGATGAGTGCTCGTTCGAAGGCCCGCAAGCGCGCCCTCGACATGCTGTACGTGGCGGAGGTCCGCGAGCTGCCGATCGCGGACGTCCTCGCCACGGAGACGGTCCGTCACCTCGACCAGCCCGAGCGCGCCTCGAGCTGGGACTACGCGCGACAGATCGTCACCGGTGTCGACGACGACCGTGCGGCGATCGACCGGGTGATCGTCGAGCACGCGCAGGGCTGGTCCATCGCACGCATGCCCGTGCTCGACCGCTGCATCTTGCGGATGGGCGTCTGGGAGCTCCGGTACAACCCGGAGGTCCCGGACGCGGTCGCGATCGCCGAGGCGGTGGAGCTCGCCCAGTCGCTCTCGACGGACGACTCGGCGGGCTTCGTGAACGGGGTCCTGGGCGCCGTCGCCGGAGGCCGCGCACCGTCCGGTCGGACGGTCGCAGGGGACCAGGAGTCCCGGTAGGGTTGACCACGTCAGCGTCCTTTAAGTCCGTCCGGTGAGGCGGGGAAGGAGGTCGGCGTGGGTACCAGAACGGTCCTGCAACAGCCCGACATCACGCGTGCTCTGACACGCATCGCGCACGAGATCCTCGAGGCCAACCACGGGGCCTCGGACCTCGTGCTCCTGGGTATCCCGACACGAGGTACCGTCCTGGCCGAGCGGCTCGACCGCGTCCTGGCCGACATCGAACCCGAGTGGGCCGAGGACCGCGACCAGCGGCTCGGCACGCTCGACGTGACGATGCACCGGGACGACCTCGGCCACGGCATCGGTCGTGCGCCGCACCGCACGACCATCCCGACGAGCGGCATCGACGGCAAGGTCGTCGTGCTCGTCGACGACGTGCTCTACTCCGGGCGGACGGTCCGGGCTGCCCTCGACGCCCTGCAGGGCATCGGGCGCCCGCGGGCGGTCCGGCTCGCGGTGCTCGTCGACCGCGGCCACCGGCAGTTGCCGATCCGGGCCGACCACGTCGGCAAGAACCTGCCGACCGCGTCCGACGAGCGGGTCACCCTCCGGCTGACGGAGACGGACGGCGCCGACGAGGTCGTGATCGAGCAGCCCGACGAGGCCGAGCAGCCCGAGCAGCCAGACCAGGCCGAGCGGCCCGAGCGGCAGCCGGGCGGTGATGCCTGATGCGCCACCTCCTCTCCACCGCCGACCTCTCCCGCACCGAGGCGATCCGCATCCTCGACGTCGCCGAGGAGATGGCCGAGGTCAACACCCGCGAGGTCCGGAAGCTCCCGGCACTCCGCGGCAAGACCGTCGTGAACCTCTTCTTCGAGGACTCCACCCGCACCCGCATCTCGTTCGAGGCCGCCGCGAAGCGCCTCTCCGCGGACGTCATCAACTTCGCCGCGAAGGGGTCGAGCGTCTCGAAGGGCGAGTCGCTCAAGGACACCGTGCAGACCCTGGGCGCGATGGGCATCGACGGCATCGTGATGCGCCACCCGGCGTCGGGGGCCCCGCGGGTCCTCGCGGAGGCGGACTGGATCGACGTCCCCGTGGTGAACGCCGGCGACGGCACGCACGAGCACCCGACGCAGGCGCTGCTCGACGCCTTCACGATGCGCCGCCGGTTGCACGGGGGCGCCAGCCGCGGGCAGGGCCTCGACGGCGTCCGCGTGACGATCGTCGGCGACGTCCTGCACAGCCGCGTCGCACGGAGCAACGCGTGGCTGCTCCGCACGCTCGGCGCCGAGGTCACCTTCGCCGCGCCGCCCACGCTGCTGCCCGCCGTCGACCGGCCGTTCGGGGCCGCCGTGCACCACGACCTCGATGCGGCACTCGCCGAGGACCCGGACGTCGTGATGCTCCTCCGCATCCAGCAGGAGCGGATGAACGACGCCTTCTTCCCGAACCCCCGCGAGTACACGCGGCACTTCGGGCTGACCGCCGCCCGCGCGGCCGCGCTGTCCGAGCGCACGCTGATCATGCACCCCGGGCCGATGAACCGCGGCCTCGAGATCGCCGGCGTCGCCGCCGACGACCCCCGCTCGACGGTGGTCGAGCAGGTCGCGAACGGCGTGTCGGTCCGCATGGCCGTGCTGTACCTCGCCCTGACCGGCGAGCACGAACCGAAGGAGTCCGTCGCATGACCGCCCACCTCATCCGCGGCGCGCAGTTGGTCGACGGCACGCGTGCCGACATCCGCCTGGAGGGACGGCGCATCGAAGCAGTCGGGTCCGGTCTCGACGTGGCCGGCGCCACGGTCGTCGACGCGGACGGCCTGATCGCCCTGCCCGGTCTCGTGGACCTCCACACCCACCTGCGCGAGCCCGGCGCCGAGGAGTCGGAGACGGTCCTCACCGGCTCACGCGCCGCGGCCGCCGGCGGCTTCACCGCCGTGAACGCGATGGCGAACTCCTCGCCCGTCGCCGACACGGCCGGGGTCGTCGAGCAGGTGCAGGCGCTCGGGGACGACGCCGGGTACGTCACGGTCCGACCGATCGGCGCGGTCTCGCAGGGGCTGCAGGGAACGCACCTGTCCGAGATCGGCGCGATGGCGACCAGCCGCGCGAAGGTGCGGGTGTTCTCGGACGACGGGTCCTGCGTCGCCGACCCGCTGCTCATGCGCCGGGCGCTCGAGTACATCAAGGGCTTCGGCGGGGTGCTCGCGCAGCACGCGCAGGAGCCCCGACTGACCGTCGGCGCGCAGATGAACGAGGGCCGGCTGTCGTCGGAGCTCGGTCTGGCGGGTTGGCCGGCCGTCGCGGAGGAGGCGATCATCGCCCGTGACGTCCTGATCGCCGACCACGTCGGGGCGCGGTTGCACGTCTGCCACGTCTCGACCGCCGGCAGCGTCGAGGTCATCCGGTGGGCGAAGTCCCGCGGGATCGACGTCACCGCCGAGGTCACGCCGCACCACCTCGTGCTCACCGAGGACCTGATCGCGGGAGTCGACGGTGCCCCCGGCTACGACGCCCGGTACAAGGTGAACCCGCCGCTGCGCTCGCGTGAGGACGTCGACGCCCTGCGCGCGGCCCTCGCCGACGGGACCATCGACATCGTCGCGACCGACCACGCGCCGCACACCGCCGAGGCGAAGTGCTGCGAGTGGCCCGCCGCTGCGAACGGCATGGTCGGGCTCGAGTCGGCGCTGAGCGTCGTGCACGCCGCGGTGGTCGACAGCGGGCAGCTCGGCTGGACCGACGTCGCCCGCGTGCTGTCCGAGGCACCCGCGCGCATCGGGCAGGTCGAGGGCCACGGTCGCGGCGTCGTCGCGGGCGCCCCCGCCGAGCTGACGCTGTACGACCCCGCCGCCGTGCGCGAGTTCTCGGTCGACGACCTGCACGGCCAGTCGCAGAACTCGCCGTACCTCGGCATGCGCCTGCCCGGCCGGGTCGTCGCGACCTTCCACCAGGGGTACCCGACGCTCGTCGACGGTGCGCTGGTCGACGCGGACACCGTCGCCGCGAACGCCACGGCGGCCCGGACGGCGGTCGCATGACCGGCGACGCACTGCGGTGGCTCGAGGGCGCGGTCATCCTCGCCCTCGTCGCACTGCTGTTCGTCGCGATGGCGCGCACCTGGCGGACGCGGGCCAGGAGACAGGCGGACACCGTGCGTCCCGTCCCGGTCCCGTCCGGGCTCGGACCGGCGGCCGGTTCGTGGGACGGGTTCACCGTCGCGACGACCCGCGCCGACCAGCCGCTCGAACGGATCACGGCGGGCGGACTCGGATTCCGGGGCCGCGGCGGCGTGACCGTCCACGACACCGGGGTGGTGCTGCACCACGCCGGTACCGACGACCGCTGGATCGCGGCCGACGCCGTCCGCGGGGCAGACCGCGCGACGACGGCCATCGACCGGGTGGTCGAGCCCGGGGGACTGGTCCGTCTGCGATGGACGGCGACCGGCGCCGCCGGAGCGACGGACCTCGACACCTACTTCCGGTTCCCGGAGGGCGGCGCAGCAGCACTCGCCGCCCTGCAGGGGCTGACGACGACGCACGAACCCCCGCACACCGCGGGCGAAGGGACGAACTGATGACACGCGAACGGGCCGTACTGGTCCTCGAGGACGGCACCCGGTACGACGGTTGGGCGTACGGCGCCCGAGGCCGCACCCTGGGCGAGGTCGTCTTCGCCACGGGCATGACCGGCTACCAGGAGACGCTGACCGACCCGTCCTACGCCGGGCAGATCGTGGTGCAGACCGCGCCGCACATCGGCAACACGGGGGTCAACGACGAGGACCCCGAGTCGCGACGCATCTGGGTCGCGGGCTACGTCGTGCGCGACCCCAGCCGCGTCGTGTCGAACCACCGTGCGAACGCGACGCTCGACGACCACCTCGTGCGCGACGGCATCGTCGGCATCTCCGGCATCGACACCCGGGCGCTCACCCGCCGGATCCGCGACGCGGGTGCGATGAAGGGCGGCGTGTTCAGCGGTGCCGACGCGGCGCTGTCGGCCGCCGAGCAGGAGCAGCTGGTGCGCGACCAGGCGGGCATGGCCGGTGCCAGCTTCTCGTCGATCGTCTCGACGCCCGAGACGTACGTGGTCCCTGCCGTCGGCGAGCAGATCGGCCGGCTGGCCGTGCTCGACCTCGGCGTGAAGGCGTCGACCACCCGGTACCTCGCCGAGCGCGGGTTCGAGGTGCACGTCGTGCCGCAGGACATCACGCCCGAGGCCCTGCAGGAACTCGACCCGGACGCGCTCTTCTACTCGAACGGCCCCGGCGACCCGGCCGCCTCCGACGCCCAGGTCTCGCTCCTGCAGGACTCCCTGAAGACCGGACGTCCGTTCTTCGGCATCTGCTTCGGCAACCAGCTGCTCGGCCGCGCGCTCGGCTTCGGCACCTACAAGCTGCCGTTCGGCCACCGCGGCATCAACCAGCCGGTGCTCGACACCGCCACCGGCAAGGTCGAGATCACCAGCCAGAACCACGGGTTCGCGGTCGACGCGCCCCTCGGCGAGGTCGTCGAGTCCCCGGCCGGCTTCGGCCGCGTCGAGGTCTCGCACTACTCGCTGAACGACCAGGTCGTCGAGGGCCTGCGCGCGCTCGACGTGCCCGCCTTCAGCGTGCAGTACCACCCCGAGGCGGCGGCCGGTCCGCACGACTCGATGTACCTGTTCGACCGGTTCGCGGACCTCGTGCGCGAGCGCCGAGCCGGCGAGCCGCTCGACCCCGCGACCGCCACCGCGACCACCCCGGCCGCCGACATCACCAAGGAAGCCAACTGATGCCGAAGCGCGCAGACATCAACTCCGTCCTCGTCATCGGCTCCGGCCCGATCGTCATCGGGCAGGCCGCCGAGTTCGACTACTCCGGCACGCAGGCGTGCCGCGTCCTCCGCGCCGAGGGCGTCCGCGTGATCCTCGTCAACCCGAACCCGGCGACGATCATGACCGATCCGGACTTCGCCGACGCGACGTACATCGAGCCGATCACGAGCGCCTCGCTCGAGGAGATCATCAAGATCGAGCGTCCGGACGCGGTCCTGCCGACGCTCGGCGGGCAGACGGCGCTCAACGCCGCGATCAAGCTCGACGCCGAGGGCATCCTCGCGAAGTACGACGTCGAGCTCATCGGTGCGAAGGTCGACGCCATCCAGCGCGGTGAGGATCGCCAGCTCTTCAAGGAGCTCGTCCTCGAATCCGGTGCGGACGTCGCCCGCAGCCACATCGCGCACACGCTGGAGGAGGCCAAGGAGTACGCGCAGGACCTCGGCTACCCGCTCGTCGTCCGGCCCTCCTTCACGATGGGCGGCCTCGGTTCCGGCTTCGCCTACAACGAGGAGGAGCTCGTCCGCTTCGTCGGCGACGGCCTGCAGTCGAGCCCGACCACCGAGGTGCTCCTCGAGGAGTCGATCCTCGGCTGGAAGGAGTACGAGCTCGAGCTCATGCGCGACAACTTCGACAACACGGTCGTCATCTGCTCGATCGAGAACGTCGACCCCGTGGGCGTGCACACCGGTGACTCGATCACCGTCGCCCCCGCGCTGACGCTGACCGACCGCGAGTACCAGAACATGCGGAACATCGGCATCGACATCATCCGTCGCGTCGGCGTCGACACCGGCGGCTGCAACATCCAGTTCGCCGTCGACCCCTCGAACGGCCGCCTGATCGTCATCGAGATGAACCCGCGCGTCTCGCGCTCGTCAGCCCTCGCCTCGAAGGCGACGGGCTTCCCGATCGCGAAGATCGCCGCGAAGCTCGCGATCGGGTACCGGCTCGACGAGATCGAGAACGACATCACGCGCGTCACGCCGGCGAGCTTCGAGCCGACGCTCGACTACGTCGTCGTGAAGACCCCGCGCTTCGCGTTCGAGAAGTTCCCGGCGGCCGACGCCACCCTGACCACGACGATGAAGAGCGTCGGCGAGGCGATGGCCATCGGTCGCAACTACGCCACGGCGCTGCAGAAGTCGCTCCGGTCGCTCGAGAAGCGCGGCTCGTCGTTCCACTGGGACACCCCGGCGGCCGAGCTCGACAAGGACGCGCTGCTGTCGAAGGCCCAGGTCCCGACCGACGGCCGCATCGTGACGGTGCAGCAGGCCCTGGTCGCCGGCGCCACGGCGGACGAGGTCTTCGAGGCCACGAAGATCGACCCCTGGTTCATCGACCAGATCGTCCTCATCAACGAGGTCGCGTCCGAGGTGGCCGCCGCCGAGACGCTCGACGCCGACACGCTGCGCTGGGCGAAGGAGCACGGCTTCAGCGACGCCCAGATCGCCTCGCTGCGCGGCATCTCCGAGCAGGAGGCCCGCGACGCGCGGCACACCGCCGGCATCCGCCCCGTCTTCAAGACCGTCGACACCTGCGCCGGCGAGTTCCCGGCCCTGACGCCGTACCACTACTCGTCGTACGACACCGAGACCGAGGTTGCCCCGAGCGACCGCAGGAAGGTCGTCATCCTCGGCTCCGGCCCGAACCGCATCGGCCAGGGCGTCGAGTTCGACTACTCCTGCGTGCACGCGTCCTTCGCGCTGAGCGACGCCGGGTTCGAGACGATCATGATCAACTGCAACCCGGAGACGGTGTCGACCGACTACGACACCTCGGACCGGCTCTACTTCGAGCCGCTCACCACCGAGGACGTCCTCGAGGTCATCGAGGCCGAGGCCGCGTCCGGCGAGCTCGTCGGCGTCGTCGTCCAGCTCGGCGGCCAGACCGCCCTGGGGCTGGCGAAGCCGCTCGAGGCGGCTGGCATCCCGATCCTCGGCACCAGCCCGAGCGCGATCGACTCCGCCGAGGAGCGCGGGCAGTTCGCCGCGATCCTCGAGCAGGCCGGTCTGCTCGCGCCCCGCAACGGCACCGCCCACGACCTCGCCAGCGCGACCGCGGTGGCCGAGGAGATCGGCTACCCCGTGCTCGTCCGCCCGTCCTTCGTGCTCGGCGGCCGCGGCATGGAGATCGTGTACGACCCGACCGCCCTCGCCGACTACTTCGACCGGATGGCCGACCAGGCGATCATCGGCCCGGACCTGCCGCTGCTCGTGGACCGGTTCCTCGACGACGCCGTGGAGATCGACGTCGACGCCCTGTTCGACGGCGACCGGCTCTACATCGGCGGCATCATGGAGCACATCGAGGAGGCCGGCATCCACTCCGGCGACTCGGCGTGCACGCTGCCCCCGGTCGGACTCGGCAAGGCGGAGATCCGCGGGGTCGTCGAGGCGACCGAGCGGATCGCCCGCGGCATCGGCGTCCGCGGGCTGCTCAACGTGCAGTTCGCCATCGGGGCCGGCGTGCTCTACGTGCTGGAGGCGAACCCGCGGGCCAGCCGCACGGTCCCGTTCGTGTCGAAGGCGCTCGGCATCCCGCTCGCCAAGGCCGCGTCCCGCATCATGACCGGCACGTCGATCGACGCGCTCGTCGGCGAGGGCCTGCTGCCCGAGCGCGACGGCTCGTCGGTGCCCCCGCAGGCACCGGTCGCCGTGAAGGAGGCCGTGCTGCCCTTCCGCCGCTTCCGCACCCACGACGGCCAGGTCGTCGACTCGGTGCTCAGCCCGGAGATGCGCTCCACCGGCGAGGTCATGGGCATCGACCGCGACTTCCCGCGCGCGTTCCTCAAGTCGCAGGACGCCGCGTACGGCGGGCTGCCGACGAGCGGCACGGTCTTCGTGAGCGTCGCGGACACCGACAAGCGCCAGGTCGTCCTGCCCGTGCACCGGCTGCAGCAGCTCGGCTTCACGATCACCGCGACCGAGGGCACCGCCGAGGTGCTCCGGCGCAACGGCATCGAGGTCACGCTCGTCGGCAAGTACAGCGAGGGCGGGGAGAGCGTCGTCGACCTGCTCGCCCGCGATGCGGTCGACATCGTCATCAACACGCCCTCGGGTGCCGCCGGCCGCGCCGACGGCTACGAGATCCGTGCGGCGACGGTCGCGGCGGACAAGCCGCTGTTCACGACCATCGCGCAGCTCGGCGCGGCGGTCGCGGCCATCGAGACGATCGGCACGGCCCACTCGGTGCGCAGTCTGCAGGACTACGCGCTCGAGCGCGCGACCTGGTGACCGTCGACGTGTCGACGGCTCGGTCGGGAGGCGCGCCCTCCTTCGGTGTCCGGCTCGCCGCCGCCATGGGGGAGCGTTCCCCCCTGTGCGTCGGCATCGACCCCCATGCCGCCACCCTGGCGGCGTGGGGGCTGGGCCGCGACGAAGCCGGCCTGACGGCGTTCGGTGCGGTCCTCGTGGACGCGGCCGCCGGGCGGGCCGCGATCGTGAAGCCGCAGATCGCGTTCTTCGAGGCAGCGGGGGTGGCCGGCTACCGTGCGCTCGACGCGACCCTGCGTCGGGCGCGCGATGCGGGCCTCCTGACCGTCGCCGACGTCAAGCGCGGCGACATCGGGTCGACCGGTGACGACTACGCCCTGGCGTGGCTCGACCGCGACGGGCCGTTCCGGGCCGACGCGATGACCGTGTCGCCCTACCTCGGCTACGGGTCGCTCGCGGGCACGGTCGACGTCGCGCGCGACAACCGTGCCGGGGTCTTCGTCCTGGCGGCGACGAGCAACCCCGAGGCGCGCGTGCTGCAGACCGCCGTGCTCGCGGAGGGGCCGCGTGCGGGGCGGTCCGTCGCGGCGGGTATCGTCTTGGACGTGGCAGACGACAACCGGACCGGCGGCGAGCAGCCGCTGGGAGACGTCGGGCTCGTGCTCGGCGCCACCCTCGACCTGAACGACTTCGGCATCGACGCGGCGGCCATCGGCTCCGCTCCGGTGCTCGCTCCGGGCTTCGGCGCCCAGGGAGCCCGGATCGAGGACCTGCGGTCCCGGTACGGCTCGCGCGCCGAGCAGGTGCTCGTCAACGAGTCGCGCGGGCTGCTCACCGACGGACCCGACGGCGTCGCCGCCCTCGTGCAGGACCGCGCGGACCGCATCCGCGCCGCGCTGGGAGCCGCCGCGTGACGGACGGGACGACCCCCGGACCCGGCGACGACGCTGCCGGCGTCCCGGACCGCGGCGACCTGCCGGCGCACCGGAACCCGCCGGAGGTCGACCGCGTCGCCGCCGCCCGGGCCGCTGTCGCCGCGCGTCGCGCCCGCGCGGCCGTGAAGGCGCAGGTCGCCTCGGGGGAGCGCAGCGCCCTGGAGGTCGCGCGTGCGGCCTGGACCGACGCCGACCTGCCGGCGGAGAAGTCCCTGCGGGTCCGCGACCTGCTCACGAGCATCTCCGGCATCGGCCCGGCGCGTGCCGAGGCGGTCATGGGCGAGCTGCGGATCGCGCCGTCGAAGCGCCTCGGCGGGCTCGGCAGCCGTCAGCGGACCGCACTGGCCGACTGGCTCGCCGCCCGCGGCCGGAAGCGCGGCGCGTCGAAGCTCGTCGTCCTCGCGGGACCGACCGCGGTCGGCAAGGGCACCGTCAGCGCGCACATCCGTGAGCAGTACCCGGACGTCAACCTCAGCGTGTCGGCGACGACGCGGAAGCCCCGTCCCGGCGAGGTCGACGGCGTGCACTACTACTTCGTCGACGACGCCGAGTTCGACCGGATGATCCGTGACCGCGAGCTCCTCGAGTGGGCGGTCGTGCACAACTCGTACCGGTACGGCACGCCGCGTCCGCCGATCGACCGCGCGCTCGACGCCGGCGACAAGGTGATGCTCGAGATCGACCTGCAGGGCGCACGCCAGGTCCGCGACGCCATGCCCGAGGCCGTCCTGGTCTTCCTGCTGCCGCCGACGTGGGACGAACTCGTCCGTCGGCTCATCGGCCGCGGCACCGAGTCCGCCGAGGAGCAGGCGCGTCGTCTCGAGACCGCGAAGGTGGAACTCGCCGCGCAGGACGAGTTCGACGTGCGGATCGTGAACTCCGATGTCGGCACCGCGGCACGCGAGGTCGTAGACTTGTTCTCTGCGCCCTGACGGGTGCTCCCGCGTCGCGCGCACCCGCGCGCCCCGACGCCCGCCGACCGAGGAGGACCCCATGGCCAACCCCCAGGGCATCATCGACCCGCCCATCGACGACCTGCTCGCCAAGGTGGAGTCGAAGTACGCGCTCGTCATCTTCGCCTCGAAGCGTGCTCGTCAGATCAACGACTACTACGCCGACCTGCACGAGGGGTCGCTCTTCGACAACGTCGGCCCGCTCGTCGACTCGACGATCGACGACAAGCCGCTGTCCGTTGCTCTGCACGAGATCAACGAGGACAAGCTGACCGTCACCAAGCAGCAGCAGCCCACCGACTGACCGCGGTGACGAGCACCAACCTGCGCCTCTTCACGTCCGAGTCGGTGACGGAGGGGCACCCCGACAAGATCTGCGACCAGATCTCGGACACCATCCTCGACGCCCTGCTCGCGGCCGACCCGCACGCGCGGGTCGCCGTCGAGACCATGGTGACGACGGGTCTGGTACACGTCGCCGGCGAGGTCACGACCTCCGGCTACGTCGAGATCCCGAAGCTCGTCCGCGACGTCATCACGGGCATCGGCTACAACTCGTCGGAGGTCTCCTTCGACGGCCGCACGTGCGGGGTCGAGGTGTCGATCGGCGCGCAGTCGCCGGACATCGCGCAGGGCGTCGACGAGTCGCTCGACAGCCGTTCCGGTGCCGGGGTCGACCCGCTCGACCGCCAGGGTGCCGGTGACCAGGGCATCATGTTCGGCTTCGCGACGAACGAGACGCCCGAGTACATGCCCGTCGCGATCTGGCTCGCCCACCGCCTGGCGGAGCGGCTCGCCGAGGTCCGCAAGACGGGTGTGCTCGACTTCCTCCGCCCGGACGGCAAGACGCAGGTCACGGTCGGCTACGACGGCGTCGTGCCGAAGACGGTCGAGACCGTCGTGCTCTCCACGCAGCACTCGCCGGCGGTCACGCTCGACGAGCTCACCGCGCAGATCACCGAGCACGTAATCCGCCCGGTGCTCGACCTGGTCGACCTGGACTCGTCGCACGTCGACGTCATCGTGAACCCGACCGGCCGCTTCGAGATCGGCGGGCCCCAGGGCGACGCCGGCCTCACCGGGCGCAAGGTCATCGTCGACACCTACGGCGGTGCCTCCCGGCACGGCGGCGGCGCGTTCAGCGGCAAGGACCCGTCGAAGGTCGACCGCTCGGCGGCCTACGCCCTGCGCTGGGTCGCGAAGAACGCCGTCGCCGCGGGACTCGCGGACCGGCTCGAGGTGCAGGTGGCGTACGCCATCGGCCGCGCGAAGCCCGTCGGCCTGTACGTCGAGTCGTTCGGCACCGGCCACGTCGACGACGCCACCATCGAGGCGGCGATCACCGAGGTGTTCGACCTGCGTCCGGCCGCGATCATCCGCGACCTCGACCTGCTCAAGCCGCGCTACGCCCAGACCGCCGCGTACGGGCACTTCGGCCGCGAGCTCCCCGGCTTCACCTGGGAGCAGCTCGACCGCGTCGAGGAACTCCGCGCCGCCGCAGGACTCGTCGCCGCCGCCGTCTAGGCACACCGCGTGACCACCGTCGCGCGCGTCGTCCTCGACTCGCCGCTCCCGCAGTTGGACCGTCTGTTCGACTACCGGGTGCCGGCCGAGCTCGAGGACGACTGCGTGCCGGGGGTGCGCGTCAAGGTGCCGCTGCGCACCGGCGCCCGGATGTCCGACGCGTACGTCGTCGAGGTCGTCTCCGAGGGGGACTGGCCCGGCGAACTCAGCCAGGTCGAGCAGGTCGTCTCGCCGGTGCCGGTGCTCGCACCGGAGGTCTGGACGCTCGCGCGGGCCGTCGCCGACCGCGCCGCGGGGGTCGCATCCGACGTGCTGCGGCTCGCCGTCCCGCCGCGCCAGGTGCGCGCCGAGAAGGCGTGGCTCGCCCGCGACCCCGGGTGGTCACCCCCGGCGGTCGATGCGCCGCCCGTCACGGGGTACGCCGAGGGCGTCCTGGAGGCCCTGGTCGCCGACCACGGTCGCGCTGCGGTCGCCGCCGTGCCGCACCCGGTGGCGCTCACCCCGGCTCCGGGATCCGGCGCCGCCGGTGCGGCCGGTCCCGTCGTCGACACCGCTGCGGCCGGTTCCGTCGACGACACCGCCGCGGTGTGGGTCCCGGGCTGGGCGGCCACCATCGCACAGGCGGCGGCACGCGCCGTCGCCACGGAGCAGTCCGCCGTGGTCGCCGTCCCCGACTTCCGCGACGTCACTGACCTCGAGCGGGCGCTCCTCGCCGTGCTGCCCGCCGAGCGGGTCGTGCGCTTCGACGCCAAGCAGACGAACGGCGCACGGGCGAAGGCGCTGCTGCAGGCCCGCTCGCACGCGGTCGTCGCGATCGGCAACCGCACCGCGATGTACGCACCGGCGACCGACCTCGGGCTCATCGCGGTGTGGGACGACGGGGACGCGTCGTTCGTCGAGCCCCGGGCGCCCTACGTGCACACCCGCGACGTGGCCCTCGTCCGCGCCGCCCAGTCGGGCGCGGCGCTCCTGTTCGTCTCGCACGCCCGCAGCACGGACGTGCAGCGCCTGGTCGAGCTGCAGTGGTTGGACGACGTGACGCCGTACCGCGTCCCGACGCCGAAGGTGATCCCGACCGTGCAGCAGAGCGGCGCAGAGGGCTTCGCCGCGCAGGCCCGCATCCCGAGCACCGCGTGGCGCGCCGCGCGCGAGGCCAGCCAGCACGGTCCCGTCCTCGTGCAGGTCGCGAGCCCCGGCTTCGGCACCGGCCTGGTCTGCGCCGAGTGCGGGGAGCGCGCGCACTGCCGGATCTGCGGGGGACCGCTGGGCCAGCAGCACCGGGGCGCGACACCGCAGTGCCGCTTCTGCGGTGCCCTCGCGGTCGGCTTCCGCTGCCCGACGTGCGGCAACGGCACCGTGAAGCCGGTGGGCCAGGGTGCCCAGCGCACGGCGGACGAGCTCGGCCGGGCCTTCCCGGGCACGCGGATCGTCGTCGCCGACGGTTCACGACCGCTCGACGAGGTGCCAGCGCGGCCGTCCGTCGTGGTCGCCACCCGCGGGGCCGAGCCCGACGTGCCGGGCGGCTACGCCTGCGTGCTCCTGCTCGACGGCGAGCGGATGCTGGCGCGCGAGGGCCTCCGCGTGCAGGAGGACGTCCTGCGCTTCTGGACCGGTGCCGCCGCGAAGGGCGCACCCGGGGCCGAGGTGTACCTCGTCGGCATCGGCGGCAAGCTGGCCACGGCGATGGCGCTCTGGCGGCTGGACGGTCCGGCGCACGACGAACTCGTCGACCGCCGTGCCCTGCACTTCCCGCCGGCGGTCCGAGTGGCGACCCTGACCGGCACGGACGAGGCCGTGACCGCCGCGGTCGAGGCGCTCGGCGACGCGACGGTCGGCGACGTGCTCGGACCCGTGCCGGTGCCGGACGACCCGACGCCGGGCACCGTCCGGGCCATCGTGCGGTTCCCCTACGCGCACGGGGCCGAGGTCGCGGCGACGCTCAAGGCCGAGGTGATCCGGCGCTCGTCGACGCGACGGGTGCTCCCCGGCGGCAACCGGCGCCGTGCGGCACCGACGCTCCGCGTGCGGCTCGACGACGCGGAGCCCTTCACCGAGGTCTGACCGCCGCGAGCGTCGCCGGGCCGCTCGGCGTCGCACGCGTCTCGCAGGACGCAACGTGGGCGGTTCCCCGCAGCGGAGTACCGCTGCGGGGAACCGCCCACGTTGCGTTTCGCGGAGGGGGACCGGCGGTCAGGCGCCGACGGGCCGACGGCGCTCCCGCGGGAACACGACGCCGAGGGCGACCATGCCGATCGCGAGCACGAGGTGCAGCCAGTTGTCGGCCCAGTTCAGCGGCACGAAGTTCGCGCCGGACATCGTGCCGGCCGTGAACAGGCCGTAGACCCAGAGCACGAAGTAGACGACGCCGCCGAGCACGAGGTACATGCGCGACCCGGAGGCACGCGAGACCGCGAGCAGCCCGACGACACCGAAGAGCAGGTGGACGATGTTGTGCAGCACCGAGACCTGGAAGATGCCGAGCAGCATCCCCATCGACGCGTGTCCCGCGCCGCCGAGCTCACCGGTGGTCAGGCCCGGGACGAACCCGGCGATGCCGACGAGCAGGAAGACGATGCCCACGACGAGCACGACCTTCTGGATCGACGACCCGGCGTAGCGGTTGGTGGAGGTGGTGACGTCACTCATGTCACAGACGGTACGCAGGAACCTCGCGGTCCGTCCGCAGCCGCACGACCGGCGCGTCGGTCGGACAGCGCGGGCCGTGGGACGATGGAACCCATGCGCCTCGTCGTCGCCGGCAGCCCCGCTGCGGCCGTCCCCACCCTCCGTCGTCTCGCGGCCTCGGACCACGAGATCGCGGCCGTGCTCACCCGACCGCCGACCCCGCAGGGCCGGAAGCGCGTGCTCACGCCGACCCCGGTGGCGCAGGTCGCCGAGGAGCTCGGGCTGCCCGTCGTCGAGGCCACCCGCGTCGACGACGCCGTGACCCGGCAGCTGGTCGACCTGCGGGCGGACCTCGGCGTGATTGTCGCCTACGGTGCGCTCCTGCGCCGCTCGGCCCTCGACGCCCCCCGGCTCGGCTGGGTCAACCTGCACTTCTCCGCCCTGCCCGCGTACCGCGGCGCCGCACCCGTGCAGCGCGCCGTGATGGCCGGCGACACCCGCACGGCCGCGACGGTGTTCCAGCTCGTCGAGGCCCTCGACGCCGGCCCGGTCTACGCCAGCGACCCGTTCGACATCGACCCCGAGGCCACCGCCGGCGAGGTCCTCGCCGCGATGGCCGAGACCGGCTCCGGCACCGTCCTGCGCGTGGTCGACGCACTCGCCGACGGCACCGCGGTCGGCACGGACCAGGTCGGCGAGCCGAGCACCGCGCCGAAGACGACCATCGCCGACGGGCACGTCGGCTTCGACCGACCCGCGGTGGCCGTCCACGCGCACCTGCGCGGGGTCACCCCCGAGCCCGGCGCGTACGCCCACCTCGGCGACCTGCGGGTGAAGCTGCTCCGCAGCAGTCGGACGGGAGGCACGCCCTCCTCCGCCCCGCCCCTCGCCCCGGGCGCGCTCGGCCTGGTCGACGGACGCCTGGTCGTCGGCACCGCCGACGACCCCCTGGCCCTGCTCGAGGTGCAACCGGCGGGGAAGAAGCCGATGGACGCCGCGGCCTGGGCCCGCGGGCTCGGTCCGCTCGACGGGAAGGTCCTCTCGTGAGCGGCACGCACGCCCGGCGCCCCGACGACCGCCAGCGCGGCCCGCGGACGGTGAGCGCGCGTCGGGTCGCCTTCGACGTCCTCCGTGCCGTGCAGGTGGACGACGCCTACGCGAACCTGCTCCTGCCGACCCGCATCCGCCGCGCCGGCCTGTCCGCCCGCGACGCCGCGTTCGCGACCGAACTCACCTACGGCTCGATCCGCATGCTCGGCCGGTACGATGCGATCGTCGGCGTCGCGTCCGGCCGACGGGTCGACGACATCGAGTCCGACGTGCTCGACGTCATGCGGCTCGGTGTGCACCAGCTCCTCGGCATGCGGACGCCGACGCACGCCGCGGTGTCGGCGACCGTCGAGCTCACCCGCGAGGTCGGCGCCCGCCGGGCCACCGGCTTCGTGAACGCCGTCCTCCGCAAGGTCGCCGCGAAGTCCGACGACGAGTGGGACGCCCTCGTCACGGCGGGCCGCGGCGGTGACGCCCTGCTCGCGACCCGGTGGTCGCACCCGGCGTGGGTCGTGGCGGCGCTCCGGGACGCCCTGGCCGCCGAACGTTCGCGTGACGAGCTCGCCGCGCTGCTCGCCGCCGACAACGTCGCGCCGCGCGTCCAGCTCGTGGCGCTGCCCGGGCTCGCGACGGACGACGACCTGCGGACCGCGGTGCGGCCGCCGGAGATGACCGCGGGCAACACGGACGCCGAGGACATGCTCGCCGACGACGCGTCGGGGGACGAGCCTCCCGTCCGTGCCGCCGACGACGAGCCGGACGACCGTCCGGTCTCGCCGGTGGGCATCCGCGGGACGGCCGGCGACCCCGCGCGCGTGCCGGGCGTCGCCGCGGGACGCCTCCGCGTGCAGGACGAGGGATCGCAGCTGGCGGCCCTCGCGCTCACCCGCTCGTCCGACGTGCGCCCGGGGGAGCGGTGGCTCGACATGTGCGCCGGGCCCGGCGGCAAGGCGGCCCTGCTCGCGGCCGAGGCCGCGCAGGCCGGTGCGACGCTCGTCGCCAACGAGCTCGTCCCCGCCCGGGCCGGCCTCGTGCGGAAGGCACTCGCCACCGTGGCGGGCGACGACGTCGTGTCCGTCGTCGAGGGCGACGGCCGCCGGTTCGGCAGACCCGGTGACGCGCGCTTCGACCGCATCCTGCTCGACGCTCCCTGCACCGGGCTCGGGGCGCTGCGCCGACGACCGGAGGCGCGCTGGCGGAAGCAGCCGGAGGACGTCCCAGAGCTCGCGGCGCTGCAGGCGGAGCTGCTCGACGCCGCCGTCCGGGCACTCGCGCCCGGTGGCACGCTCGCGTACGTCACGTGCTCCCCGCACCTCGCCGAGACCCGCGGCCAGGTCGACGCCCTGATGGCGCGGCACGGCGACGTGCTCGAACAGTTCGACACCGCCGGCGTCGTCCGCGCGGTCGCGGCGCGGGACCCGCAGGTCGCCGACGGTGAGACGGTGCAGCTGTGGCCACACCGGATCGGTACGGACGCGATGTTCGTCGCGCTGTTCCGCCGGACCGCCTGACCCGCGTCCGTTGCGGCCTGCGAGGGGACGGATCGGTAGGGTTGCCGGGTGACGATCCGCATCTCGCCGAGCATCCTGTCCGCCGACTTCGCGAACCTCGAGCGGGAGCTGCACCGCATCGAGAGCGCCGACCTGGTGCACGTCGACGTGATGGACAACCACTTCGTGCCGAACCTCACGCTGGGCCTCCCGATCGTGCAGCGCCTGCAGGAGGTCTCGCCCGTGCCCCTCGACGTGCACCTCATGATCACGGACGCCGACACGCAGGCGCCGAAGTACGCCGAGACCGGAGCCTCGAGCGTCACCTTCCACTTCGAGGCCGCCGACGACCCGGTGGCCACTGCCGCCGCGATCCGGTCGAACGGTGCCCGCGCCGCCGTGGCCGTGAAGCCCGGCACGCCCATCACGCAGGTCCTGCACCACCTCGACGCCTACGACATGATCCTGCTCATGACGGTGGAGCCGGGCTTCGGCGGCCAGTCGTTCATGCCGTCCGTCATGCCCAAGCTCGCCGATGCCCGCGCCGCCGTGGACGCCTCCGGCCTCGACGTCTGGCTCGAGGTCGACGGCGGCATCGCGGTCGACACCGTGCCCGAGGCCGTGCGGAGCGGCGCCGACACGCTCGTGGCCGGCTCGGCCGTGTACGGCGGGGAGCCGGCGCAGCGCATCGCGGACCTGCGCGAGGCGGCCGCGGCGGCCCGCGCGTGACCGGCGTCGCAGGCCGACCGACGACCGACCCGGCCGACGAGGCGGGGTCGGGCAGCGCCTCCCGTCCGGACGGTGCGTCCGCCGGACCCGAGCAGGACGGTAGCCTGGTCCCCGTGAAGACGTTCGACGACCTGTTCGCGGAGCTGACCGAGAAGGCGCGCACGCGCCCCGAGGGCTCCGGCACCGTCGCCGAACTGGACGCCGGCGTGCACCAGATCGGCAAGAAGATCGTGGAGGAGGCCGCCGAGGTCTGGATGGCGGCCGAGTACGAGGGCGACGAGCGCACCTCGGAGGAGATCTCGCAGCTGATCTACCACCTCCAGGTGCTCATGGTCGCCAAGGGGCTCACCCCGGCGGACGTCTGGCGACATCTGTAGGCACCCGCCACGCGCGCTCCGGCGCCGTCGCGACCCGCAGCCGTCACCGACCTCCAGCAGAAAGCAGACCTCCTGATGCTCCGCATCGCCGTGCCCAACAAGGGCTCGCTGTCCGAGACCGCCTCCGAGATGCTCCGGGAGGCCGGGTACGCCGGTCGCCGTGACCCGAAGGCGCTCCACCTGCTCGACGAGCGCAACGGCGTCGAGTTCTTCTTCCTCCGTCCGCGCGACATCGCGACCTACGTCGGGTCGGGCGCACTCGACGTCGGCATCACCGGCCGCGACCTGCTGCTCGACTCCGGGTCCGCAGCGCACGAGGTCGACGCGCTCGGGTTCGCCGACTCGACGTTCCGCTTCGCCGGCAAGCCCGGCCGGTTCACCGAGCTGCAGGACCTCGACGGCGTGCGCGTGGCGACGAGCTACCCGGGCCTGGTGGGGGAGTTCCTCGCCCGGCACGGGGTCACCGCGGAGCTCGTCAAGCTCGACGGCGCCGTGGAGAGCGCGGTCCGGCTCGGCGTGGCCGACGCGGTCGCCGACGTCGTCTCGACCGGCAGCACCCTCCGCGCGGCGGGCCTCGAGATCTTCGGCCCGGTCATCCTCGAGTCGACGGCACTGCTCGTCTCGACCGACGAGACCATCCCCGGCATCGACGTCCTCCGTCGCCGGCTGCAGGGCGTGCTCGTCGCCCGCGGCTACGTGATGCTCGACTACGACATCCCGACGGACCTGCTCGAGCAGGCCACCGCGGTGGCGTCGGGCATCGAGTCGCCGACGGTCTCGCCGCTGCACGGCCGCGACTGGTCGGCGGTCCGCGTGATGATCCCGCGCGAGGACGCCAACCTCATCATGGACGCGCTGTACGACCTCGGCGCCCGCGCGATCCTCGTCAGCCCGATCCACGCAGCACGCCTGTGAGCACCCCGACGACGGGAGCCGCCGGGATCGCCGGCGGCGTGTCCGTCCGGGTCGTCCCGTGTCTCGACGTGTCGGGTGGCCGGGTCGTGAAGGGCGTCAACTTCCTCGACCTGCAGGACGCCGGCGACCCGGTCGAGCTCGCCGCCCGGTACTACGAGCAGGGTGCGGACGAACTGACCTTCCTCGACGTCGGAGCGACCGTCGAGAACCGCGCGACGATGTACGAGACGGTCACGCGCACGGCCGAGCAGGTCTTCATCCCGCTCACGGTCGGCGGCGGCGTCCGGAGCGTCGACGACGTCTCGCGCCTGCAGCAGTGCGGTGCGGACAAGATCGGTGTGAACAGCGCCGCGATCGCGCGTCCGGCCCTGGTCGGCGAGATCGCGGACCGCTTCGGGGCGCAGGCGGTCGTCCTGTCGCTCGACGTCAAGCGCAGCGACCGGATGCCCTCGGGCTTCGTCGTCACCACGCACGGCGGGCGCACGGAGTCGGACCTGGACGCGATCGCCTGGGCGCGCGAGGGCGTCGAGCGCGGCGCCGGCGAGCTGCTCGTCAACTCGATCGACGCGGACGGCACGAAGGAGGGCTTCGACCTCGAGCTCATCGCCGCGGTCCGCGCCGTGTCCCCGGTCCCCGTCATCGGGTCGGGAGGCGCGGGGCGCGTCGAGCACTTCGCCCCGGCCGTCGAGTCGGGTGCGGACGCGGTCCTCGCCGCGAGCGTCTTCCACCGGGGCGAGATGACCATCGGGGACGTCAAGGACGCGCTGCGCGCGGCCGGGCACCCGGTCCGCTGACCGTCCGCCGTAGGCTAGGAGCCTCATGACCGACAGCACCAGCACCAGCACGGACGCGGTCCTCGACCGCGCGCGGTTCGGTGCGGACGGCTTGCTCCCCGCCATCGTGCAGGAGGAGTCCACGAAGGACGTCCTCATGCTCGGCTGGATGGACCGGGAAGCCCTCCGCCGCACCCTCACCGAGGGACGGGTGACCTTCTGGTCGCGCTCCCGGCAGGAGTACTGGCGCAAGGGCGACACCTCCGGGCACGCCCAGTACGTCCGCGGGGCGGCGCTCGACTGCGACGACGACACCCTGCTCGTCACCGTGCACCAGGTCGGCGCCGCGTGCCACACCGGGGCACACCGCTGCTTCGACGTGGACCCGCTCGACCCCGTCACCGCGTCGGCACCCGGCGCGGCGCCGGACGCGGCCGCCACCGCGGACGCGACCGCAGTGGTGGAGGGGACCCGATGAGCACCGCGACCCGCTCCGAGGAGCCGCGCACGACCTCCCGTCCGGACTTCGACGGCCTGCTGGCCGACCACCGCGTCGTCCCGGTCGTCCGCGCCCTCTACGCGGACAGCGAGACGCCGGTCGGCGTCTACCGCAAGCTCGCGGACGGTCGTCCGGGGTCGTTCCTGCTCGAGTCCGCCGGCCAGGGCGGCCTGTGGTCGCGGTGGTCGTTCGTCGGTGTCCGGAGCTTCGGCGTGCTGACGCAGGAGAACGACCGCGCCGCATGGATCGACACCGGGATCCCGGCGTCCCGCGCCGTCGACTCGCTCGACGGCGCCCCGCTCGAGGTGCTCGCCCGCCTGCACGAGCGCTGGGCGACCCCGCGCGTGCCGGGGACGCCGCCGCTCGTCGGCGGGACCGTCGGCTTCATCGGGTGGGAGGCCGTGCGCCAGCTCGAGCACCTGCCGGACGTGCCGCCCGCGGACTTCGACGTGCCGGGCCAGGCGCTCGCCTTCGTCTCCGAGCTCGCCGCGCTCGACCACCGCACGGGCCTCGTCCTGCTCGTCGCGAGCGTGCTCAACGACGGCACGGACGAGCCCGACGCGATGTGGCACGACGCCCAGGCGCGGCTCGACCGCATGCAGGCCGACCTCGTGCAGCCGAGCGCCGCGACCGTCGCGGAGGCGTTCGAGATCGCCGAGCCGACGCCCCGGCACCGGACCACGCCCGACGACTACATGGCGGCGGTGACCCGGTCGAAGGACTTCATCCGCGACGGCGACGTCTTCCAGGTCGTCATCTCGCAGCGGTTCGACCACGACGTCACGGCCGACCCGCTCGACGTCTACCGGGTGCTGCGGACCCTCAACCCGAGCCCGTACATGTACTTCCTCGCGCTCGCGGACACCGACGACGAGCGGTTCTGGATCGTCGGCGCGTCGCCCGAGGCGCTCGTGAAGGTGCAGGACGGTCGGGCGATCACGCACCCGATCGCCGGGTCGCGGCCCCGTGGCGGCACCCCGGTCGAGGACGTCCGCCTGGGCGAGGAGCTGCTCGCCGACCCGAAGGAGCGCGCGGAGCACCTCATGCTCGTCGACCTCGCGCGCAACGACCTGCAGAAGGTCTGCCGTCCCGGGACCGTCGCGGTCACCGAGTTCATGACCGTCGAGCGGTTCAGCCACATCATGCACCTGGTGTCGAGCGTCGAGGGCTCGGTCCGTCCCGGGGCGTCGGCGATCGACGTGTTCCGGGCGACGTTCCCGGCGGGCACCCTGTCCGGGGCGCCGAAGCCGCGCGCGCTCGAGATCATCGACGAGCTCGAGCCGGCGAAGCGCGGGGCGTACGCGGGGGTGGTCGGGTACTTCGACTTCGCCGGTGACGCCGACCTCGCCATCGCGATCCGCACCGCCCTCATCAAGGACGGCGTCGCCCGGGTGCAGGCCGGGGCCGGTCTCGTCGCCGACTCGGACCCGCACACCGAGCACGTCGAGGCGGTCAACAAGGCGGCCGCCCCGCTGCGGGCCGTCGCCACCGCCAACCGCATGCGCGAGGTCCGGTCGTGAAGCGCTCGCGGTCCCGTCCCCTCGTCGTCGTCGCCGGCCTGGCGGTCGCGGGCATCGTCATGCTCGCGTGGACGCAGACCTGGTTCACCGTGCACCTGCACGCGGGGACCGCGGTCGTGCCGCGCGTCGTCGCCGACGGTGCCGCGGTCGTGCCGCAGTACACGGCCCTCGCCATCGCGAGCCTGGCGCTCTTCCTGGCGCTGACGATCGCCGGACGGGTGCTCCGCGTCGTGCTCGCCGCGGTCGAGGTGCTGCTCGGCATCGCGGTCGTCGCGACCGGCGTGGGAGCACTGACCGACCCGGTGGGCGCGTCGAAGGGCGCCGTCGGCGAGGTCGCCGGCGTCAGCGACACCGGGGCGGTGCGCCAGGTGGTCGAGCGCGTCGACGTGACGGTCTGGCCGGCGGTCGGCATCGCGGGCGGGGTGCTCGCCGTGCTCCTCGGGGTGCTCGTGTTCGTCGTGCAGCGGTCGTGGCCGGGCCCGACGCGCAAGTACGCTGCCGCGACGGCGGGAGCGGCGGCGGACGCACGGGCCGCCGCACCCCTGCACCGCGACGCGATCACCGACTGGGACGACCTGAGCGCCGGTGCCGACCCGACCGCGCCGGGCACCGTCGACACCGAGCCGGGCGCTGCCCGGCCGGTCGGGGGCACCGCCGGTCCGGACGGCGCGCTGGGGGAGTCGCCCACGGCCGACACGGTAGGATCGGACCGGCGCCGATCGGACGACGGCGCCGGAGCAGAACGAGGAGCACCGTGAGCAACACTGAGCCCGCAGAACTCGGCGAAGGCCACTCGCCCGCCGCCTGGACCGCCGTCGTGATCATGCTGATCGGGTTCGCGGCCGGGACGCTGTTCTTCTGGTTCGACATGGCGTGGGGCGTCTGGGTCTCGGCTGCCGTCGTGGTGATCGGGCTCGTCGTGGGTGCGGTCATGAAGCGCGCCGGCTACGGGGTCGACGGCCCGAAGTACGTCGCCAAGCACCACGCGGAGTAGTCGTGCCGAACGTGCTCGAGACCCTCGTCGCGGGCGCCCTCGAGGACGCCGCCACGCGTCGCCTCGACCGCCCGGTCTCCGACGTCGAACGCGACCTCGACCGGGTGGCCTCGCCGCTCGACGCCCTGGAGTTCCTGGCGCCCGGTGACCGGGTGAAGGTCCTGGCCGAGGTCAAGCGCGCGAGCCCGTCACGCGGGTCGATGGCCGCGATCGAGGACCCCGCGTCGCTGGCCGCCGACTACGAGCGTGGTGGCGCCTCGACGATCAGCGTGCTCACCGAGGGACGGAAGTTCCTCGGAAGCCTCGCCGACCTCGAGGCCGTCAAGGCGCGCGTCGCGTTGCCGGTGCTCCGCAAGGACTTCATCGCGGACCCGTACCAGGTGCTCGAGGCCCGCGCTGCCGGTGCGGACCTCGTGCTCCTCATCGTGGCCGCGCTCGAGCAGCGGCAGCTCGTCGAGCTGCACGAGCTCGCCGAACAGCTCGGCATGCGCGTCCTCGTCGAGGCGCACTCGGGTGACGAGGTCGCGCGCGGCCTCGACGCCGGCGCCCGCATCCTCGGCGTGAACGCCCGCGACCTCACCGACTTCTCGCTGGACCGCGACCTGTTCGGCTCGCTCGCCGACCGCATCCCCGACGCGGTCGTGCGCGTCGCCGAGTCGGCCGTGGCCGGTCCCGCCGACGTCGCCCACTACCGCGCAGCGGGTGCCGACGTCGTCCTGGTCGGGGAGGCGCTCGTCACGGGCGCCGACCCTGCCGCCACCCTCGCGTCGTTCATCGCCGCAGCGGACGGCCTCGGCCGCCCGCGCGCCTGACCGACCCGTCCCCACCGGCCGTCCCGCACCGGGCACGGCCGCACATCCCGGGAGACCCACCGTGACCTCACTCCGTGACCTGCAGGGCCCGTACTTCGGCGACTTCGGCGGACGCTTCGTCCCCGAGTCGCTCGTGCTCGCGCTCGACGAACTCGAGACCGCCTTCCGCGAGGCCTGGGCCGACCCGGCGTTCCGCCAGGAGCTCGACGAGCTCCAGCGCGGCTACACCGGCCGGCCGTCGATCATCACCGAGGCGCCGCGCTTCGCGAAGCACGCGGGTGGTGCGCGCATCATCCTCAAGCGCGAGGACCTGAACCACACCGGCTCGCACAAGATCAACAACGTGCTCGGGCAGGCCCTGGTCGCCAAGCGCCTCGGCAAGACCCGCCTCATCGCGGAGACCGGCGCCGGTCAGCACGGCGTCGCCACCGCCACCGCCGCCGCGCTGTTCGGCATGGACTGCGTCGTCTACATGGGTGCCGTCGACACCGAGCGCCAGGCCCTCAACGTGGCGCGCATGCGGCTGCTCGGCGCCGAGGTGATCCCGGTCGAGACCGGGTCGCGCACGCTCAAGGACGCCATCAACGACGCGCTCCGCGACTGGGTGGCGAACGTCGACTCGACGCACTACCTGCTCGGGACCGTCGCGGGCCCGCACCCGTTCCCGGAGATGGTGCGCGAGTTCCACAAGGTGATCGGTGAAGAGGCACGCCAGCAGGTCCTCGACCGCATCGGTCGCCTGCCCGACGCCGTCGCCGCGTGCGTCGGCGGCGGGTCGAACGCGATGGGCATCTTCGAGGCGTTCCTCGACGACGAGTCCGTCCGCCTGCACGGCTACGAGGCCGGCGGCGACGGTCTCGAGACCGGTCGCCACGCGGCGAGCATCTCGCTCGGTCGCACCGGTGTCCTCCAGGGCACCATGTCGTACCTCATGCAGGACGAGGACGGCCAGACGATCGAGAGCCACAGCATCTCCGCCGGGCTCGACTACCCGAGCGTCGGCCCGGAGCACGCCTACCTGGCCTCGATCGGCCGTGCCCAGTACGAGCCGATCACCGACGCCGAGGCGATGGAGGCCTTCCGTCTGCTCGGTCGGACCGAGGGCATCCTGCCCGCCATCGAGTCGGCGCACGCCCTCGCGGGCGCGATCAAGCTCGGCAAGGAGCTCGGACCCGACGGCGTCGTGCTCGTGTCCCTCTCCGGACGCGGCGACAAGGACGTGGCGTCCGCCAGCCGCTACTTCGGCATCCTCGACGAGAGCGCGGTGCAGCTGTGACGAACCCCGGAGCGACCCGCTCGGTCGCCGCGACCATCGACACCGCCAACGCCGAGCGCGCCGGCGCCGTCGTCGGCTACCTGCCGGCCGGCTTCCCGGACCTGCAGACGAGCGTCGACGCGGCCGTCGCCCTCGCCGAGAACGGCGTCGACGTCATCGAGCTCGGCCTGCCCTACTCGGACCCGGTCATGGACGGACCGGTCATCCAGCGCGCGGCGGAGGAGAGCCTGGCGAACGGCTTCCGGGTCGCGCAGGTCTTCGACGCCGTCAACCGGATCACCAGTCGCGTGGACGTGCCGGTCCTCGTGATGACGTACTGGAACCCGGTGCTCCGCTACGGCGTCGACCGGTTCGCCGACGACCTCGTGGCCTCGGGCGCGTCCGGACTCATCACGCCGGACCTCATCCCCGACGAGGGGCACGCCTGGATCGACGCCTCGGAGCGCACCGGGCTCGACCGGGTCTTCCTCGCGGCGCCGTCCTCGACGGACACGCGCATGGAGCAGGCCGTCCGGTCGAGCCGCGGGTTCGTCTACGCCGTGTCGACGATGGGCGTCACCGGCGCGCGCGTCGGTGTCGACACCGCGGCCCGCACGGTGGTGTCGCGCCTGCGCGACGCCGGCGTGGAGCGCACCTGCGTCGGCCTCGGGATCTCGACGGCCGACCAGGTCGCCGAGGTGCTCGAGTACGCCGACGGCGCGATCGTCGGCTCCGCCTTCGTGCGTGCCCTCGCCGACCTCGGCGTCCAGGGGGTCGCGGACCGCGCGGCCGACCTGACGACCGGCGCTCGGCGCCGCTGACGCACCGGGCGTCCGGACGGGAGGCGCGGCGCAGGTGACCGGGGTCGGTCACCCGCACCGCGCCTCCCGTCGGGTCCACGTCACAGTTCCCACAGGACGGGCGTCCGCGTTCCTGGCGGGCGCGGTTCCCGCGCTACAGTGAGCGGGGCCGACCCTCCAGCGGCACCGCGGCCGTCCAGCACCGAAAGGCGACAGCACCTCCATGCCCCTCCTGAGCATCCCGAGCCCGAGCACCGCGTGGCAGTACTTCGACCTGACCGCCTGGCTGCGCGACGTCTTCGGGTGGTCGCTGCCGCTCGACTTCCGCATCCACGCCTACGCCATCTGCATCCTGCTCGGCATCGTCGCGGCGGTCGTGCTGGCGAACCGTCGGCTGAACGCCCGGGGCGTCGAACGCTGGATCATCATCGACATCGCCATCTGGGCGGTGCCGGCCGGCATCATCGGTGGACGGCTCTTCCACGTGTTCACCCACGTCAGCGACTACTTCGGTCCCGGGCGCGACCCGTGGTCGTTCCTCTACATCTGGGAGGGCGGCCTCGCGATCTTCGGCGCCCTGATCCTCGGCTCGCTCGGCGCCTGGATCGGCTGCCGCCAGGTGGGGCTCCGCTTCTCGTCGCTCATCGACGCGATCGCACCGGGCGTCCTGCTCGCCCAGGCGTTCGGACGGCTCGGCAACTACTTCAACCACGAGCTCTTCGGCATGCCGACGAGCCTGCCGTGGGGCCTGCAGATCGAGTCGACGAACCCGGCGTTCCCGAAGGGCCTGCCCGACGGCACCCTGTTCCACCCGACGTTCCTCTACGAGATCATCTGGAACGTCGTCGGCGTGGTCGTGATCCTGCTGCTCGACAAGCGCTTCCGGCTCCAGTGGGGCAAGGTCATGGCCCTCTACCTGATCTGGTACGGCACCGGCCGCTCGGTCCTCGAGTCGATCCGCGTCGACACGAGCGAGACGTTCTTCGGCGTCCGCACGAACGTCTGGATGTCCTTCGCGGCGATCCTGCTCGGCATCGTGATCTTCCTCGTGCAGACGCGACGGCACACCGGCGCCGAGCCGAGCCCGTACGTGCCCGGTCGCGAGCCGCGTCGGAGCACCGATGTAGACTCGGACGACACCTGGTCGGAACACGACGACGACGCTCCCGCGGCCGCCGACGACGCCGATCCGGTGCCCGCGACGGGCAGCGCTCGGTAGCACGCCGACCACCGGTGCGCACCGGTCCGGCCCCGGCGCCGGACCGACCCGCACCGGGTCACAGCACACCGAGTCACACCGCAACACACCGCGCACGGCACCCACCGTGCACGGGCACCCGCACCACGGTCGGGCCGCCACGAGCGACCCACCACCTCGCGCGACGCCGGCGGACCCGCATCGGCGACGCGCACGGGCACCAGTCCCGCCCGCTCGGGCGGAACGCACCACCGGGCCACCGACGTCCCTGTTCCACTTCCTCGTGAGGACGGTTCCCCATGGCGCTCCAGCCAGTCCCTGCCCCCCGCTCGTCGCGGCCCCTGCCGCCGGCGCACCGTCGCTTCTCGGCCGTGCCCGACGCCGTGGGTGCCTACGACCCCGCGAACGAGAAGGACGCGTGCGGCCTCGCGATGGTCGCGACGCTCCGCGGCACCGCCGGGCACGACATCGTCGACGCCGCGCTCGGCGCGCTGCGCAACCTCGAGCACCGCGGCGCGGTCGGCTCCGACGCGGGCACGGGTGACGGCGCCGGCATCCTCTGCCAGGTGCCGGACGCGTTCCTGCGCGACGAGGTCGACTTCGCGCTGCCCGCCGCGGGGGAGTACGCCGTCGGGACGGCCTACCTGCCGCTGGACGACGACGAGCGGCACGCGGTCAAGGGCGCCGTCGAGCGCATCGCGCGCGAGGAGGGCCTGAAGGTCCTCGGGTGGCGCGACGTGCCGGTCCGTCCGGAGGTCCTCGGCACGCTCGCCCGCGCGGCGATGCCCGCCTTCGAGCAGCTCTTCGTCGCGTCCACCCGGCACGACGTGCACGGCGCGGCCTGGAGCGGCATCGCCCTCGACCGGCAGGCGTTCCGGCTGCGCAAGCGCGCCGAGCACGACGTCGAGGTCTACTTCATGTCGCTGTCGAGCCGGACCACGGTCTACAAGGGCATGGTCACGACGCTGCAGCTCGAGCCGTTCTACCCGGACCTCAGCGACGAGCGGTTCGCGTCGAAGCTCGCGATCGTGCACTCGCGGTACTCGACGAACACGTTCCCGTCGTGGCCGCTCGCACAGCCGTTCCGCACCCTCGCCCACAACGGCGAGATCAACACCGTGCGCGGCAACCGGAACTGGATGCGCGCTCGGCAGTCGCAGCTCGAGAGCGAGCTGCTCGGCGACCTCGCCCCGCTGCTGCCGATCGTCAGCCCCGGCGCGAGCGACTCGGCGTCCTTCGACGAGACCCTCGAGCTGCTCACGCTCACCGGACGCAGCCTGCCGCACGCGGTGTCGATGATGGTGCCGGAGGCCTGGGAGAACCAGGTGGGGATGGACGCCGACCTGCGGGCGTTCTACGAGTACCACTCGATGCTCATGGAGCCGTGGGACGGGCCGGCGGCGATCACGTTCACCGACGGTGCGATCGTCGGCGCGACGCTCGACCGCAACGGCCTGCGTCCGGGGCGCTTCCTCGTGACCGACGACGGGCTCGTCGTGATGGGGTCCGAGACCGGCGTCATCGACGTGCCGCCGGCGAAGGTCGTCCGCAAGGGCCGCCTGCGCCCGGGCCGGATGTTCGTCGTCGACACCGAGGCCGGCCGGATCATCGAGGACGACGAGGTCAAGCGTGAGCTGGCCGCGTCGGGCCCGTGGGCGCAGTGGCTCGACGAGGGCCGCATCAACCTCGCCGACCTGCCGGACCGCGAGCACATCGTGCACACCCCGGCGTCGGTCACCCGTCGTCAGCGCGCCTTCGGCTACACCGAGGAGGAGGTCCGCATCCTGCTGCGTCCGATGGCGCAGACCGGTGCGGAGCCGCTCGGTGCGATGGGGTCCGACACCCCGATCGCCGTGCTCTCCGAGCGCCCGCGGCTGCTGTTCGACTACTTCACGCAGCAGTTCGCGCAGGTCACGAACCCGCCGCTCGACTCGATCCGCGAGCAGGTCGTCACCTCGATGGGCATGGGGCTCGGCCCGGAGCGGAACCTCCTGAGCGCCGGTCCCGAGCACGCGAAGCAGATCGTGCTCGACTTCCCGGTCATCGACAACGACGAGCTCGCGAAGATCCAGCACTTCGAGACCACGTCCGGCCGGCACCTGACGGTCACGATCAAGGGGCTGTACCGGGTCGACGCGGGCAAGAAGGCGATGCAGAAGCGCATCGCCGCGGTGTGCGACGAGGTCGACCAGGCGATCGAGTCGGGCAAGCAGTTCATCGTGCTGTCCGACCGCGACGGCAACGCCGAGCAGGCGCCGGTCCCGAGCCTGCTGCTGCTCGCCGCCGTGCACCACCACCTCATCCGCACCGAGCAGCGCATGAAGGTCGGGCTCATCGTCGAGGCCGGCGACGTGCGGGAGGTCCACCACGTCGCGACCCTCATCGGCTACGGCGCCTCGGCGATCAACCCCTACCTGGCGATGGAGACGTGCGAGAACCTCGTGCGCTCCGGGATGATCACCGGGATCACGCCCGAGCAGGCGGTGAAGAACGTCATCAAGGCGCTCGGCAAGGGCGTCCTGAAGATCATGTCGAAGATGGGCATCTCGACGGTGTCCAGCTACGCGGGCGCCCAGGCGTTCGAGGCCGTCGGCCTCAGCCAGGAGCTCGTCGACAAGTACTTCACGGGCACCTCGTCGATCCTCGGCGGCGTCGGCATCGACGTCATCGCGAAGGAGAACGCCGAGCGGCACGCCCAGGCGTACCCGCAGGACGGCGCAGTGCTCTCGCACGAGCGCCTGCAGACGGGCGGCGAGTACCAGTGGCGTCGCGAGGGACCGCCGCACCTGTTCAACCCCGACACGGTGTTCCGGCTGCAGCACGCCACCCGTGCGCGGCGGTACGACATCTTCCGCGAGTACTCGCAGGCCGTCGACGACCAGTCCGAGGACCTCATGACGCTCCGCGGGCTGTTCCGGTTCCGTACCGGCCAGCGGGAGCCGATCGCCCTCGACGAGGTCGAGCCGATCGAGTCGATCGTGCAGCGGTTCAACACCGGTGCGATGTCGTACGGGTCGATCTCGCAGGAGGCCCACGAGACCCTGGCCATCGCGATGAACCGCCTCGGTGGTCGGTCGAACACCGGCGAGGGCGGCGAGGACGTCGAGCGCCTGCTCGACCCCGAGCGGCGGAGCGCGATCAAGCAGGTCGCGTCCGGTCGCTTCGGTGTGACGAGCATGTACCTGACCCACGCGACCGACATCCAGCTCAAGATGGCGCAGGGCGCGAAGCCGGGCGAGGGCGGGCAGCTGCCCCCGACCAAGGTGTACCCGTGGGTGGCGCGCACCCGGCACGCGACCGCGGGCGTCGGGCTCATCTCGCCGCCGCCGCACCACGACATCTACTCGATCGAGGACCTCAAGCAGCTGATCTTCGACGTGAAGCGGGCGAACCCGTCCGCGCGCGTGCACGTGAAGCTCGTCAGCCAGTCCGGCATCGGCGCGGTCGCCGCGGGCGTGACGAAGGCGCTGGCCGACGTCGTGCTCGTGTCGGGCCACGACGGCGGGACCGGCGCATCGCCGCTCAACTCGCTCAAGCACGCGGGCACGCCGTGGGAGATCGGGCTGGCGGAGACGCAGCAGACCCTCATGCTCAACGGCATGCGCGACCGCGTGGTCGTGCAGGTCGACGGGCAGATGAAGACCGGCCGCGACGTCGTCGTGGCGGCGCTGCTCGGTGCCGAGGAGTACGGCTTCGCGACGGCACCGCTCGTCGTCGAGGGCTGCATCCTCATGCGCGTCTGCCACCTCGACACGTGCCCGGTGGGCGTCGCGACGCAGAACCCGGAGCTCCGCAAGCGCTTCACGGGCAAGCCCGAGTTCGTCGTGAACTTCTTCGAGTTCATCGCGCAGGAGGTCCGTGAGCTCCTCGCCGAGCTCGGTTTCCGCTCGCTCGACGAGGCGATCGGCCAGGTCGACGCGCTCGACACCGACCGCGCGGTCGAGCACTGGAAGGCGTCCGGGCTCGACCTCGCACCGGTGCTGCACGGCCCGCGGTTCGACCGCGACGAGCCGCGCCGGCACCTGCGTGAGCAGGACCACGAGCTCGACGAGCACTTCGACGTCCAGCTCGTCCAGCGGACCGCCGACGTCCTCGAGCACGGCGGCACCGTCGCGCTCGACCTGCCGATCCGCAACACCGAGCGCGCCGTCGGCACCATGCTCGGGCACGAGGTCACGCTCCGGCACGGCGAGCACGGGCTGCCGGCCGGGTCGATCGACATCACGCTGCGCGGGTCGGCCGGGCAGTCGCTCGGCGCGTTCCTGCCCGCCGGGATCACGCTCCGGCTCGTCGGCGACAGCAACGACTACGTCGGCAAGGGCCTGTCCGGTGGTTCGATCGTCGTCCGGCCGGACTCGGAGTCGGCGTTCGACGCGTCGGAGAACGTCATCGCCGGCAACGTCATCGGCTACGGCGCGACCCAGGGCAGCATGTTCATCCGCGGCATCGTGGGCGAGCGCTTCCTGGTCCGCAACTCCGGGGCCACCGCGGTGGTCGAGGGCGTGGGCGACCACGCGCTCGAGTACATGACGGGCGGGCTCGCCCTCGTCCTCGGGGAGACCGGCCGCAACCTCGGCGCCGGCATGTCCGGTGGCACCGCGTACGTCCGTGGCCTGCGTCGCGAGCACGTCAACGCGGAGGCCCTGGCGAGCGGCGAGCTCCGGCTCGAGGAGCTCGACAGCGCCGACGTCGAGATCGTCACCGACCTGTTGCGGCAGCACGAGGCCGAGACGGGGTCGACCCTCGCGGCCGACCTGCTCGCGTCGGGTGACCTCGGCGACTTCGTGAAGGTGCTCCCGCGCGACTACGCGGCCGTGCTCGAGACCCGTCGGCAGGCGGTCGACGAGGGCCTCGACCCGGACGGCACGGTCGTCTGGAACCGCATCCTGGAGGTGACCGGTGGCTGACCGGCACGCGCACACGACCACGCACACGACCACGACCACGACCCGGTTCGAACAGGAGGCGCACCATGGCTGACCCGAAGGGCTTCCTCAAGGTGCAGGAGCGTGAGCTCCCGCCCCGCCGTCCCGTCCCGCTGCGGCTCATGGACTGGAAGGAGGTCTACGAGCAGCAGGAGTCCGGCGCCCTGAAGCGGCAGGCCGGTCGCTGCATGGACTGCGGCGTGCCGTTCTGCCACCAGGGGTGCCCGCTCGGCAACCTCATCCCCGAGTGGAACGACCTGACGTGGCGCGGCGAGGGTCGCCAGGCGATCGAGCGCCTGCACGCGACGAACAACTTCCCGGAGTTCACCGGGAAGCTCTGCCCCGCACCGTGCGAGGCGTCCTGCGTGCTCGGCATCAACCAGCCGCCGGTCACCATCAAGCAGGTCGAGGTCTCGATCATCGACGAGGCGTACAAGAACGGCTGGGTCACCCCGCACCCGCCGGAGCGCCTGACCGGCAAGACGGTCGCGGTCGTCGGCTCGGGCCCCGCGGGCCTCGCGGCCGCGCAGCAGCTCACCCGTGCCGGCCACACCGTCGCGGTGTACGAGCGCGACGACCGGATCGGCGGCCTGCTCCGCTACGGCATCCCGGACTTCAAGATGGAGAAGCGCCAGATCGACGCGCGCCTCGCCCAGATGCAGGCCGAGGGCACCCGCTTCCGTGCGGGCGTCGAGATCGGGGTCGACATCACCTGGGACGACCTGAAGTCCCGCTACGACGCGGTCGTCGTCGCGACCGGTGCCACGGTGCCGCGCGACCTGCCGATCCCGGGGCGCGACCTCGCGGGCGTGCACTACGCCATGGAGTACCTCGTCCAGCAGAACAAGGCGAACGCCGGCACGACGGTGGACAACCAGGTGACCGCCGAGGGCAAGCACGTCGTCGTCATCGGCGGCGGCGACACCGGCGCGGACTGCATCGGCACGGCGCACCGCCAGGGCGCGCTCAGCGTGACCAACCTGGCGATCGGCAAGCAGCCGCCGCTCGAGCGTCCGTCCGAGCAGCCCTGGCCGATGTTCCCGACCGTGTTCGAGGTCACGAGCGCGCACGAGGAGGGCGGCGAGCGGCACTTCCTCGCGTCCACCGTCGAGTTCCTCGGCAACGCCGCGGGCGAGGTCCGCGCGCTGCGGGTCGCGGAGACCGAGTACCTCGACGGTCGTCGGGTGCCGAAGGCCGGGACCGAGCGGGAGATCCCGGCGGACCTCGTCCTCGTCGCGATGGGCTTCACCGGCCCGGAGACCGAGACGCTGGAGCCGCAGCTCGGCCTGCCGGTGACGGTGTCCGGCGCCGTCGCGCGCCAGGCCGACTACTCGACGAACGAGCCCGGCGTGTTCGTCGCCGGGGACGCCGGCCGCGGCCAGTCGCTCATCGTGTGGGCGATCGCCGAGGGCCGTGCCGCGGCGTCGAAGGTCGACGAGTACCTCGAGGGCTCGACGATCCTCCCGGCACCGGTCAAGGCCACCGACCGCGCGCTCACGGTGTGACCAGCGTGAACCCGTACGGAACACCGGACCGACAGTGACCAGCAGGCCACCGGCACTCGATAGGGTGCTGGTGGCCTGCTCCCGTTCCGCGCGGCCCCACAGCGCGGAACCCCGGCACCATCCACCACACGAAGGAATCCATTGAGACGCGCAAAGATCGTTTCGACGCTCGGTCCGGCTACGTCGGACTACGAGACCGTCAAGGAGATCATCGAAGCGGGCGTCGACGTCGCCCGCCTCAACCTCAGCCACGGTGACTACAGCGTCCACGAGGCCAACTACGAGAACGTCCGCCGCGCGGCCGAGGACCTCGGCAAGCCGGTCGCGATCCTGGTCGACCTGCAGGGCCCGAAGATCCGCCTGGCGAAGTTCGCCGACGGCCCCCACCACCTCGACGTCGGCGACGTCTTCACCATCACCACCGAGGACGTCCCCGGCTCGAAGGAGATCTGCGGCACGACCTTCAAGGGCCTCCCGCAGGACGTCAAGCCCGGCGACCCGCTGCTCATCGACGACGGCCGCGTCCGGCTCCGCGTGCTCGACACCGACGGCGTGCGCGTCCGCACCGAGGTCGTCGTCGCCGGCACCGTCTCGAACAACAAGGGCATCAACCTGCCCGGCGTCGCCGTGAACGTCCCCGCGCTGAGCGAGAAGGACGAGGCCGACCTGCGCTGGGCGATCCGCCAGGGTGCCGACCTCATCGCACTGTCGTTCGTGCGCAACGCGAAGGACGTCGAGCGCGCGCACGAGATCATGGACGAGGAGGGCAAGCGCCTCCCCGTCATCGCCAAGGTCGAGAAGCCGCAGGCGGTCGACGCGCTCGAGGAGATCATCGACGCGTTCGACAGCATCATGGTCGCCCGCGGTGACCTCGGCGTCGAGCTCCCGCTCGAGGCCGTGCCGATCGTGCAGAAGCGTGCCGTCGAGCTCTCCCGTCGGATGGCGAAGCCCGTCATCGTCGCGACGCAGATGCTCGAGTCGATGATCTCGTCGCCGATCCCGACCCGCGCGGAGACCTCCGACGTCGCGAACGCCGTCCTCGACGGCGCGGACGCGGTCATGCTCTCGGGTGAGACCAGCGTCGGGGAGTACCCGGTGCAGACCGTCCGCACGATGGCCCGCATCGTGGAGTCCACCGAGGACCACGGCCTGGAGCGCATCGCGCCGCTCGGGACGAAGCCGCGCACCCTCGGCGGCGCCATCACGCTCGCCGCGGTCGAGATCGCGGAGTTCACCGAGGCCTCGTACCTCTGCGTGTTCACCGAGTCCGGCGACTCCGCCCGCCGCATGTCGCGCCTGCGCCACGGCCTGCCGATCATCGCCTTCACGCCGAACGAGGCGACCCGTCGCCGCATGGCGCTCACCTGGGGCGTTCGCTCGTTCCTGGTCGACCGGAAGACGCACACCGACGAGCTGTTCTCGCAGGTCGACGACGTGCTGCTCGCCAACGGCCTCGCCGCTCCCGGCGACCGGGTGATCGTCACCGCGGGTTCCCCTCCCGGCATCGAGGGGTCGACGAACGACCTCCGCGTGCACCGCGTCGGTGACGCGCACGCCGAGGCCGCACCCGCGTACGTCCGGGACTGACACCCGGTCACCACGCCGACGGGGCGCGGACGGGAGGCACGGCGCAGCACCGCGCGCCGCCTCCGGTCCGCGCCCCGTCGCGTCGCGCCCCTGGCCCCGGCCGGCCGTTCGGACCGCGAGACGCCGCCGGCTTCGCGGAACGCCGCTCGCTCCGCGAGACGCACCCGGATCCGGGTGCGTCTCGTGCGCGCCGGGGCGTCTCGCGCGGACGCCCCCGTCTCGGGACCTGCCGCCCCGGCCCGGTCCGCCGGTCGCCGCGGAGCGACCACCGCGCCGTGCCGGTGACCGGCCGTCGGACGGAACGGGCAGGATTGCCGGTGTGAGCCTCCAGGACGACCCCCGCACCGCCCCGACCGCAGCCGACGTCCGTCGCTGGCGCCGCTACCTGGCCGACGAGCGCGCGGAGGCGGCGGTCTACCGGAACCTCGCCGCGCGTCGGACCGGCGAGGAGCGCGAGATCCTCGCGTCCCTCGCCGAGGCCGAGGGCCGCCACGAGCAGCACTGGCTCGACCTGCTCGGCGACGACGTGGGACGACCGCTCCGCGGGAGCCTCCGGACGCGCGTGCTCGCCACCCTGGCGAAGCGGTTCGGCTCGGTCTTCGTGCTCGCGCTCATGCAGCGCGCCGAGGACCGCTCGCCCTACGCCGACGACGACGACGCGACGGCCCGCATGGCGGCGGACGAGCGCATCCACGGCGAGGTCGTGCGCGGGCTCGCGAACCGAGGGCGCATGCGGCTGTCCGGCACCTTCCGCGCGGCGGTGTTCGGGGCGAACGACGGCCTCGTGTCGAACCTCGCGCTCATCATCGGCATCAGCGCCTCCGGGGCGGACCGCCACTTCGTCCTGCTGAGCGGCGTCGCCGGGTTGCTCGCCGGCGCACTCTCGATGGGCGCGGGGGAGTACGTGTCGGTGCGGTCACAGCGCGAGCTGCTCGACGCCTCCGCCCCGCACCCCGAGGCCGGTCGGGCGGTCGCCGACCTCGACGTCGACGCGAACGAGCTCGCGCTGGTCTACCGGGCGCGCGGGATGACCGAGGCGGACGCGCAGGCGCACGCGGACGAGGTCCTCGGCGGTCGGACGATCACCGCGGCCACGGCGGTCGATGACCACGAGGCGGTCGGCAACGGCACGAGTGCGGCGGTCTCGAGCTTCCTGTTCTTCGCCTCGGGCGCGATCATCCCGGTGCTGCCGTACCTGTTCGGACTCGAGGGGTGGCCGGCGATCGTCCTGGCCGCGGTCCTCGTCGGCATCGCGCTCCTCGGCACCGGCGCCGTCGTCGGCGTGCTCAGCGGGGCGTCCCCGCTCCGGCGCGCGCTGCGACAGCTCGGGATCGGGTTCGGCGCCGCGGTCGTGACGTACGGTCTCGGACTGCTGTTCGGGACCGGCTCGGCCTAGCGCGCCCGTCAGCGGCGCATCGCGGCCCGCGGCGGCAGGAGCAGCAGCGTCGCGGACCCGACCACGACGAGCGCGATGCCGGAGAAGACGGTGAAGACCGTCAGGGCGAGGCCGGGAGCCGTGAGGACCACCACGCCGCCGATGAGCGAGAGGACGCCGCTCACCGCCGACGGCAGCCGCGAGGATCCCGGGTGCCCGACGAACGCACCCACCAGGGCGGCGATGCCCTCGATGAGGAAGGCGACCCCGGCGAGCACCGCGTAGACGAGCAGCGGGACCGCCGGGTCGAGCAGCGTGACGAGTCCGGCGAGCCCGACGAGCCCGCCGACCACGCCGGAGGTCCACCGCCACACCGGTGCCGTCCCGTGCCCCCGCACCGAGGCGACGACGCGCAGCACCCCGGCGACCACGAGGTACACGCCGAACACCAGGGCGACGAGGACCAGGGACGGTCGTGGCCAGACGACCGCGACGATGCCGAGGCCGATCGCGACCACGGCCGTCACCACGACGAACACGCGGAACGTGCGCACGGCACGAGAGTCCACGGGCGCTCCTCCCACTCGGTCCCGCGAGGACACCGACGGTACCCGGCGGGACGGGCCGGTGTCCGGCGTCGCACCGGGCAGTGGCCGGGAGGCGCGACACCCGTCGACCGGTCGGCCGACGGACGCGCGCCTCCCGCGCACCATCCCGCGGCTCAGGATCCCGAGGTCGGTGCCGGGGTCGGGATCGGCGAGGCGGTGCCGTCGGCACCGCCGTCCGCCGGCGGCGTGGGCTTCGCACCGTCGGCCGGCGGCGTGGGCTTGGTGCCGTCCTTCGGCGGCGTGGGCTGGGTGCCGTCCTTCGGCGGCGTGGGCTTCGCGCCGTCCTCGGGCGGGATGGGCTTCGCGCCGTCCTCCGGCTGCGGCGGGTGCACGCCGTCGGCCGGGGGCATCGCGACGCAGCCGGGCGCGGGCGCCGCACCCGGTCCGGAGCCGCCGGCAGCCGGCCCGTGCCCGGGTCCTCCGGAGGGCGCTCCGCTCGGCGCGCCGGAGGGTGCGCCGCTCGGAGCACCGGACGGAGCGCTGGTCGGTGCGCTCGTCGGCGCACCCGGCGTGCCGGACCCGTCGGCGACCGCGGCGGTCACCCCGATGCCGCCGAGCAGCAGCGCGGCCGCGGCCGCCGAGCCGATCCCCACGCGGCGGAGGGTGCGGCGGCGGTCGCCCGTGCGGTCCGTGGTCTCGTCGTGTCGTTCGTCCTGCATGGTGGTCCTCCTCTGTCGGTCGCGGAGCCGTCTGCTCCGGCGACGAGGACGACGCTCGGATCCGTACCTGAAGCAGGACTGAAGCACAGCGGTCTTCCAGCCGGCTCCCTGCTCCGTGCATGCACCACCGACCTACGGTGTCCGCCGTGACCGCTCCCGCACGCATCCTCGTGGTCGAGGACGACGACTCCCTCCGCACCTCCGTCGCGGCGACCCTCCGCGCCGAGGGGTTCCTCGTCGCCGAGGCCCCCGACGGTCGGGCGATCGTCGAGGACCTCGACCGGGCCGCCCCCGACCTCGTCCTGCTCGACTGGATGCTGCCCGGTCCGAGCGGCATCCTGCTCGCCGCTCGCATCCGCACGCGTTCCGACGCCGCCGTGGTCATGATGACCGCGCGCGACGAGCTCGACAACCGCCTGCGCGGGTTCGCCGAGGGCGCCGACGACTACGTCGTGAAGCCGTTCGCGATGGCCGAGCTCGTGGCGCGGGTCACCGCGGTGCTCCGCCGACGCGGTCGGGTGCCGTCGGTGATCGAGGTCGCCGACCTGGTCCTCGACCCGGACGCGGCGACCGTCCGACGCGCCGGCGTGCTGCTCGACCTGACCGCGACCGAGTTCCGGTTGCTGCGCTTCCTCGCCGAGAGTCGTGGGCGGACGGTGTCGAAGGGGCAGATCACCACGCAGGTGTGGGGCTACGAGGACATCGCGCCGAACCTCGTCGAGGTGCACCTCAGCGCCCTGCGCCGCAAGATGGAGGCGCACGGTCCGCGGCTCGTGCACACGGTCCGCGGACTCGGCTACCGGCTCGCGGTCGACCGGGGTGCCGCGTGAGCGCCGCGACGGGTCGGCTCCGCACGACCTCCCTGCGGTTGCGGACGGTCGTCGCGGTGCTCGTCCTGCTCGCCGTCCTGCTCGCCGCGCTCGTCGTCGCGGTCGAGGCGGCGCTCGGCGCACGACTCCGCGCCCAGGTCGAGGACCGGCTGCGCGACCGGGCGGCGGCCGCGGCAGCGCTCGTCGGGGTGCTCGACGCGGACGACCTGGCCGACCGGCTGTCGGCGCAGGGGCTCTCGGTGCGCATCGTCCAGCCCGACGGAGCCGCGGTCGAGGCCGGTCCGACACCGGACCAGCTGCGGTCCGGTCCGCCCGACCCGGCCGGGTTGCCCGGTCCGGCGGCACGGGACCGCGACGGTGCCGCGCGCGGGGGATCGTCGGGTGCGTCGGACGCGACGGGGACGCCGTCCGGTGGCGCGGGGTCCGGCGCGACCGTCGTGTCCTCGAGCACGCAGGAGGACGACGGGGTGCTGACGCTGCGGTCCGAGCTCGACGACGGCACGCGGATCACGCTCACCGCCGGCACGCGCGACGTCCAGGAGACCCTGACGCAGCTCGGCTGGGTGATGGGCGGAGCGTCGGCGGCGTTCCTCGGGGTGGCCGTCGTCGGTGTCGTGCTGGTCGTCCGCTGCGCGCTCCGCCCGCTCGACGAGGTCACGGCGACGGCGCGCTCCATCGCCGACGGGGACCGCGGGCGCCGCCTCCGGCCGTCGCGCACCGACACCGAGATCGGTCGGGTGGCCGCCGCGTTCGACCAGATGCTCGACGCCGTCGAGGGCGCCGAGGCCCAGGCCGTGGCCGCGGAGGAGCGCGTCCGCACCTTCCTCTCCGACGCGGCGCACGAACTGCGGACGCCCGTCGCCGGGGTACGGGCCGCGGCGGACACGCTCGTCCGGAGCGGCGGCGACGACCGGGCGACCGACGAGGTCCTCGCCGTGCACGTCGTGCGGCAGGCCGACCGGGCGGCACGGCTCGTCGACGACATGCTCACCATGGCGCGCCTGGACCGGGGCATCGCGCTCGACCGGCACCGGACCGACCTGGTCGCGTGGCTCCGGACGGAGGTCGACCGGCTCGAGCTGCGGCTGCCGGGGATCGCCCTGCTGCCCGTCCTGCCTGACGGGCCGGTGCCCGCCGAGGTCGACCCCGACCGTCTGGCGCAGGTCCTCGGCAACCTCGTCGACAACGCCGCCCGGGCGACCGCGGGCACCGGCACCGTCCGGGTCGCCCTGTCGACCGCGTCCGGGTCGGCGGTGCTGACCGTCGAGGACGACGGGCCCGGCATCCCGTCCGCCGAGCGCGAGCGGGTGTTCGACCGGCTCGTGCGACTGGAGGACGCCCGCGACGTGCGCTCCGGTGGGGCGGGCCTCGGGCTCCCCATCGCACGGGGCATCGCCGTCGCGCACGGCGGCACGCTCGTCCACGGCGCAGAGGGTGACCTCGGTGGTGCGGTGTTCGTCCTCGTGGTCCCGCGGTGTGCCGCCGTCGATGCCGGACCGGTGGAGGTCGACCTGCACGAGGTCGTGGTCGGGCGACCCGCCTGAGGCCGGGTCCCGGCGACCGGCCCCCTGGTGCCCGGCCGCCGAGGTCGCTAGCGTCGGACCATGGACCCCGTCATCCTCCTCACGATCGCCGGCATCGTCGTCGCGGTGCTCGGGTGGACCGCGCGCTTCCTCGGCTGGACGTCCGTGGGCCGTCGGCACGACGTCCCGGACCCGAGCGGCACGATGCAGGGGAGCACGACCCCGTCGGACGGCACGACGCACGGGCACCACTCCGGCGCCGACCTCGGGGGTGGGCACCACGGCTGAGGCAGCGCGGGTCGTCGCCGTCGGTCGCGACGACGAGCACCGGTTCAGCAAGCCGGTGGTCGACGAGGTCACCCTGGTCACGGGGTGGGGGATCGAGGGCGACGCGCACGCCGGGACCACCGTGCAGCACCGCTCCCGGGTCGCGCGGGACCCGTCGCAGCCGAACCTCCGGCAGGTGCACCTGCTGCACGCCGAGGTGTTCGACGAGGTCGCCCGGTCGGGGCACCGCGTCGCGCCCGGCGACATGGGCGAGAACGTCACCACCCGCGGCGTCGACCTGCTCGGGCTGCCGACCGGCACGCTGCTGCACCTCGGCGACGACGCCTGCGTCCGGGTCACCGGTCTGCGGAACCCCTGCCAGCAGATCAACGACTTCGAACCCGGGCTGCTCCGCGCCGTGCTCGGACGGGCCGAGGACGGTTCGGTCGAGCGGAAGGGCGGGGTGATGGCGGTCGTGGTGACCGGCGGTGTCGTGCGCGCCGGTGACCTGATCCGCGTCGAGCTCCCGGCGGGCGAGCGGCAGCCGCTCGTGCCGGTGTGACGACCCGGGCGGGGGTGCGTCCCTGCTAGCCTGGTGTCCTCGCGAGTGTGGTGGAACGGTAGACACGGGGCACTCAAAATGCTCTGCCTCACGGCGTGCGGGTTCGAGTCCCGCCACTCGTACGAACGATGCTCACGGCGCGCGGTCCGACACCAGTGCGACCCGTCCTGCTCCGTCTAGTAGGCTCTCGCTCGTGAGTGACACAGAAGCAACCCCAGCAGCACCGCGTCGCGTCGTCGTCGCCGAGGACGAGTCGCTCATCCGTCTCGACATCGTCGAGATCCTCCGCGACAACGGGTTCGACGTGGTCGGCGAGGCCGGCGACGGTGAGACCGCCGTCCAGCTCGCGACCGACCTCCGCCCGGACCTCGTCGTCATGGACGTCAAGATGCCCCAGCTCGACGGCATCTCCGCGGCCGAGAAGCTCTCCAAGAACCACATCGCTCCGGTGGTCCTCCTCACGGCGTTCAGCCAGAAGGACCTCGTCGAGCGTGCGACCGAGGCCGGCGCCCTCGCCTACGTCGTCAAGCCGTTCACCCCGAACGACCTGCTGCCCGCGATCGAGATCGCCCTCTCCCGGCACCAGCAGATCATCACGCTCGAGGCCGAGGTCGCCGACCTGGTCGAGCGCTTCGAGACCCGCAAGCTCGTCGACCGTGCCAAGGGTCTGCTCAACGAGAAGATGGGCCTGACCGAGCCCGAGGCGTTCCGCTGGATCCAGAAGGCCTCGATGGACCGCCGCCTGACCATGCACGACGTCGCGAAGGCGATCATCGAGCAGCTCAGCGCCAAGAAGTAACGAGCACCCGCTCGCTCACGCGGCAGCGCCGTCGGACCTCGTCCGGCGGCGCTGTTGCGTCCCGGCCGCGGACGGCATCGGATGCGCACGAATCGTGCGACAACGCACCGGTCGATCGACGCGCGTGACGTCGGACGATGCGCCGGCATCAGATGCACACGCATCGTGCGACATCGCACCGGTCGATCAACGCGTGTCGTGTCGCAGACTGCGCGCGGCGGCAGTGCCGCGGCAGGTGCCGGACGGGAGGCGCGGGTCGGCCCCGCCGCCGAGCCCGCCACCTGGCAGGGTGGGGGCATGGACGACGTGGTGATCCGTTCCTCCCGGCCGGAGGACATGACGGCGGTGGCCGACCTGCGGTGGCGCTGGAGCGTCGGGGAGGACGGCGCCGTCCCGACGGTGACCCCCGACGAGTACCGCGAGGCGATGTCGGCCTTCGCCGCCGAGCACGCCGACTCGCACCGGTGCGTGGTCGCCGAGCGCGACGGGGAGGTGCTGGGGATGGCGTGGCTCGCCGTGCACCCGCGGCCGCCGGCGCCGCATCGGCCGCGCGGACGCGTGACCGCCGAGTTGCAGACCGTCTACGTGCACCCCGACCTGCGCGGCGGGGGCGTCGCCGGGCGTCTCGTCACGGCCCTGCTCGACCTCGCCGACGAGCTCGGCGCGGAGCGCACCGCGGTGCACTCGAGCGTCGTCGGCGAGACGCTCTACCGGCGGCTCGGCTTCGGGGACGCGCGCCTGCTGCTGCAGCGACCGCCCGAGGACTGAACCGTCAGCGCCGCTCGCGGATCATGTTCGTGATGCGGACGGTCGAGCAGCGGCGGCCCTCGTCGTCGGTCAGCACGATCTCGTGCGTCGTGAGCGTGCCGCCCAGGTGGATCGCGGTGCAGGTGCCGGTGACCCGGCCGCTCGTCGCGCTGCGCGAGTGCGAGGCGCTGAGCTCGATGCCGACGGCGTAGCGGCCCGGTCCGGCGTGCACGTTCGCGGCCATGGACCCGAGGCTCTCGGCGAGGACCACGTAGGCGCCGCCGTGCAGGAGTCCGACCGGCTGACGGTTGCCCTCGACGGGGATCGACCCGACGGCACGCTCGGCCGTGAGCTCGGTGACGACCATGCCCATCTTCTCGGCGAGCTCCCCGAGACCCCGGTCCGCGAGGCGGGGGTCGACGGCGTCGGTCGTGGTCGCTTCGTCGGTCACGCTCGAGGACTCCCGTGTCGGATCGCGTCGGTAGGCTGTCCTGGTGTCGGACTCCGCAAAGCCTACCCTCATGGTCATCGACGGCCACTCGCTCGCGTTCCGGGCGTTCTACGCGCTCCCGGTCGACAGCTTCGTGAACCGCGAGGGGCAGCACACGAACGCCATCCACGGCTTCATCTCGATGCTGCTCATGCTCCTCCAGCGCGAGAAGCCGACCCACCTCGCGGTCGCGTTCGACATCTCCCGGTTCTCCTTCCGCACGCGGGAGTACGAGGACTACAAGGGCACCCGGTCCGAGACCCCGGCGGAGTTCAAGGGCCAGATCCCGCTCCTGCAGCAGGCGCTCGAGGCGATGGGCATCACGACGGTGACCAAGGAGGACTACGAGGCCGACGACATCCTCGCGACCCTCGCCCGGCAGGGTTCCGAGCAGGGCTACCAGGTGTACGTGGTGTCCGGCGACCGTGACTCGATCCAGCTCGTGAACGACGACGTCACGCTGCTCTACCCGTCGGTCCGCGGTGTCTCCGAGCTCACCCGCTACGACCGCGACAAGGTGTACGAGCGGTACGGCATCGAGCCGCACCAGTACCCCGACATCGCGGCGCTCGTGGGGGAGACGAGCGACAACCTGGTCGGCATCGACAAGGTCGGCGAGAAGACCGCCGTCAAGTGGATCACCGCGTACGGCTCGCTCGACGGGGTGCTCGAGCACGCCGACGAGATCAAGGGCGTCGTCGGCAACAACCTCCGCGAGCAGCGGGACCGCGCCATCCGGAACCGGAAGCTCAACCGGCTCGTCAACGACGTCGAGCTGCCGGTCGGTCCGGGCGACGTCGCCCTGCGACCGCTCGACGAACAGGCCGTGCGCGACCTCTTCGCGAAGCTGCAGTTCCGCACCCTGCTCGACCGTGTCTTCAAGGTCGCGGGCACCGGGGAGCCGAGCGAGGCGGGTGACGCTCCCGGCACGGTCGACAGCGGCGCCCCGACCCCGCCGAAGGTCACGACGATCATCGACGAAGAGCTCGGCCACTGGCTCGAGCGCAAGGGCGCGAACGACGCCGAGAACGGCTTCGGGGTCGCGGTCGAGGTCATCGACGGTCGGCTCAGCGCGATCGGCATCGCCACCCACGACGACGCCGTGCTCGTGCCGGGCGGGAGCGGCGCGAAGGACTACGAGCAGCTCGCCGCGTGGTTCGCCTCCGACGCCCCGAAGCACTTCCACGACGCCAAGACCGCGATCAAGGCACTCGCCACCGTCGACATCACGGTGCGCGGGATCGCGGGCGATGCCCGACTCACCGGGTGGCTCGCGCAGCCCGGCAAGCAGGGCCAGCCCCTCGCCGACCTCGTGTACCAGGAGCTCGGCGAGGAACTCCCCACCGCCGACCCGAACCAGCTCGTCCCCGAGACCGACCCGGTGAACATCGGCGTGCACGCCTGGTACGTGCTCCGGGTCGACACCGCGCTGCGCGCCCGGGTCGACGAGTCCTCGCTCCGGGTGCTCGACACCATCGAGCTCCCGCTGGTCCCGGTCCTCGCGGGCATGGAGACCGTCGGCGTCGGCATCGACCGGCCGGTGCTCACCGGGCTGTCGCACGACCTGGGGGAGCGTGCCGCCGAGCTCGCGCAGCAGGCCTTCGCGGAGATCGGGCACGAGGTGAACCTGGGGTCGCCGAAGCAGCTGCAGGAGGTCCTGTTCACCGAGCTCGCGATGCCGAAGACCCGCAAGACGAAGACCGGCTTCTCCACCGACGCCGCGAGCCTGGCGGACCTGCAGGAGCAGCACCCGCACCCGTTCCTCGGTCTGCTGCTGCAGCACCGCGACGCCACGAAGCTCCGGCAGATCGTCGACACCCTCGACGCCGCGGTCGTCGAGGGCCGCATCCACACGAGCTACGAGCAGACCGGCAGCAGCACGGGCCGCATCTCGTCGAACGACCCGAACCTGCAGAACATCCCCGTCAAGACCGCGGTCGGGCGGCGGGTCCGCTCGGCCTTCGCGGTCGCGGAGCCGTACACGACGCTCGTCACCGCCGACTACTCGCAGATCGAGATGCGCATCATGGCGCACCTGTCCGGCGACCCGGGGCTCATCCAGGCGTTCAACGAGGGCGAGGACCTGCACCGCTTCGTCGGCGCGCGCGTCTTCGGTGTCGAGCCGGCGGACGTCAGCCCCGAGATGCGCACGAAGGTCAAGGCCATGTCCTACGGCCTGGCGTACGGCCTGAGCCCGTTCGGGCTGTCAAAGCAGCTCCGGATCGAGCAGTCCGAGGCTCGGACGCTGATGAACGAGTACTTCGCCCGCTTCGGCTCGGTCCGCGACTACCTGCGCGGTGTCGTCGAGCAGGCGCGCGAGGACGGCTACACCGAGACGATCTTCGGTCGCCGGCGCCCCTTCCCAGACCTCAAGAGCCCGAACCGCGTGCTCCGCGAGAACGCCGAGCGCGCGGCGCTGAACGCGCCGATCCAGGGCTCGGCGGCGGACATCATGAAGATCGCGATGCTCGGTGTCGACGAGGACCTCCGCGAGGGCGGCATGGCGTCGCGCCTGCTGCTGCAGGTGCACGACGAGCTCATCCTCGAGGTCGCGCCCGGCGAACAGGAGCGGGTCGAGGAGGTCCTGCGGACCCGGATGGGCGGAGCCGCCGATCTGAGCGTGCCGCTCGACGTGTCCGTCGGCGTCGGTCCGAACTGGGAGGCCGCGGCGCACTGACGCGCGCGGACCCGCGACGCGGCCACGTCACGGACGGGAGGCACGGTGCCGGCCGGCACCGTGCCTCCCGTCCGTGCCGTGGTGCCGCCGGCCCCGACGCGCGGGACCGCACCGGCGCACGCCCGACCCGTGGGTAGGGTCGGGGCATGAGCGACAACCGACCCGTCCGCCAGCCCTCCGCCGTCGACCGCGTCGCCGAGGACTGGGTCACCACCCTCGTCGACCTCGACCCGACCGTCGCGACGTACATCGGCGCTCCGGGTCGCACCGACGGGTACGGCGACACGTCCCCCGCGGGTGCCGACGCCCTCGCCGACGCGGCCCGTGCAGCGCGCCGGACGCTCGACGCGACGGACGCCGTGGACGCCGTCGACCGCGTGACGAAGACCGACCTCGGCGCCGAGCTCGACCTCGTCGTGGAGTCGTACGACCGTCGACTGCACCTGCGCGACCTCAACGTCATCCAGAGCCCCGCCCAGGAGCTCCGCGACGTGCTCGACCTCATGCCGACGGCGACGACGGACGACTGGCAGGACGTCGCCGGACGGCTGCACGCGCTGCCCGAGGCACTGGAAGGACACCGCGAGACCCTGCTGCAGGGCACCCGCGAGCAGGTCACGCCGGCACGTCGCCAGGTCGCGCTCGTCGCCGAGCAGGCCGCCCGCAACGGCGCCGAGGACGGCTTCTTCCGGCAGCTCGTCGACGGCGCGACGCTCGAGGGCGGTGGTCCGCTGCCCGAGTCGCTCCGCTCCGAGCTCGCCCGGGGCGCCGAGGCCGCGGCGGCCGCGTACCGCTCGTTCGGCGGGTTCCTCGAGCACGAGCTCCTGCCGCTGGCCACACCGGTCGACGCCGTCGGGCGCGAGGACTACGAGCTGCACTCCCGCCGCTTCCTCGGTGCCGTCGTGGACCTCGACGAGACGTACGAGTGGGGGATCGAGGAGCTCGCCCGGATGCGCGACGAGCAGGAGCGCATCGCCGACCGCATCGAGTCCGGCGCGTCGGTGGCCCGGGCGATCGAGGTCCTCGACGCCGACCCGGCCCGGATCCTGCACGGCACGGACGCCCTGCAGCGGTGGATGCAGGAGACGAGCGACGCCTCGATCCGCGCGATGGACGGCACCTACTTCGACATCGCCGACCCGATCAAGCGCCTCGAGTGCCGGATCGCCCCCACCCAGGAAGGCGGCATCTACTACACCGGCCCGTCCGACGACTTCTCGCGTGCCGGCCGGATGTGGTGGTCGGTGCCGCAGGGCGTGACCGAGTTCGGCACGTGGCGCGAGAAGACCACGGTCTACCACGAGGGCGTCCCGGGTCACCACCTGCAGATCAGCCAGGCGGTGCACAACCGCGGGGAGCTCAACACCTGGCGGCGTCAGCTCGCCGGACCGTCCGGTCACGTGGAGGGCTGGGCGCTCTACGCCGAGCGACTCATGGAGCAGCTCGGGTTCCTCGACGACGACGGCGACCGGCTCGGCATGCTCGACGGACAGCGCATGCGAGCCGCCCGCGTCGTGCTCGACATCGGTGTGCACCTGCAGAAGACGAACCCGGACGGCGGCGGCTGGACGTGGGAGTACGCGCTCGACTTCATGGGGCAGAACGTCAACATGGCGCCCGAGTTCGTGCAGTTCGAGGTCGCCCGGTACTTCGGGTGGCCGGGGCAGGCGCCGTCCTACAAGGTCGGGCAGCGCGTCTGGGAGTCGATCCGCGACGAGCTCGCCGCCCGCGAGGGTGCCGCGTTCGACCTCAAGGCCTTCCACCACCGCGCACTCGCGCTCGGTGGCGTCGGACTCGACACGCTGCGGAGTGCGCTGCTGGCCTGACACGCTGACCCCCGACACGCGACACGCCCGGTTGTGGGGCCGACGGCCCTGCGGCTAGACTCAATCGGCGCAATCCGCGCCAACCAACCACTGCCATGACGGCTCGCACCGACGTTCGGTGCGGACCAGGGGGTCGCTCCCTCGCCGTCACGGCCCGACTCATGTCCGTTCGGAGCAATCTCTACATGACAACCACCACGACCAAGGCTCCCAAGCAGGTCGCCATCAACGACATCGGCTCGGCTGATGACTTCCTGGCCGAGGTCGAGAAGACCCTCAAGTTCTTCAACGACGGCGATCTGATCTCCGGAACCGTCGTGAAGATCGACCGCGACGAGGTCCTCCTCGACGTCGGCTACAAGACCGAGGGTGTCATCCCCTCGCGCGAACTCTCGATCAAGCACGACGTCGACCCCAACGAGGTCGTCGAGGTCGGCGACGAGGTCGAGGCCCTGGTCCTCCAGAAGGAGGACAAGGAAGGTCGCCTCATCCTGTCGAAGAAGCGTGCGCAGTACGAGCGCGCGTGGGGCGACGTCGAGAAGATCAAGGAGTCCGACGGCGTCGTGACCGGCACGGTCATCGAGGTCGTCAAGGGCGGCCTGATCGTCGACATCGGTCTCCGCGGCTTCCTCCCCGCCTCGCTCATCGAGCTGCGTCGCGTCCGCGACCTGACCCCGTACCTGGGCCAGGAGCTCGAGGCGAAGATCCTCGAACTCGACAAGAACCGCAACAACGTGGTCCTCTCGCGCCGCGCCCTGCTCGAGCAGACGCAGTCCGAGTCGCGCACCACCTTCCTCAACAACCTCCACAAGGGCCAGGTCCGCAAGGGCATCGTGTCGTCGATCGTCAACTTCGGTGCGTTCGTCGACCTGGGTGGCGTCGACGGTCTCGTCCACGTCTCCGAGCTCTCCTGGAAGCACATCGAGCACGCCAGCGAGGTCGTCGAGGTCGGTCAGGAAGTCACCGTCGAGATCCTCGAGGTGGACCTGGACCGCGAGCGCGTGTCGCTCTCGCTCAAGGCCACGCAGGAGGACCCGTGGCAGGTCTTCGCCCGCACCCACGCGATCGGTCAGATCGCGCCGGGCAAGGTCACGAAGCTCGTGCCGTTCGGTGCCTTCGTCCGCGTCGCGGACGGCATCGAGGGTCTCGTCCACATCTCGGAGCTCTCGAACAAGCACGTCGAGCTCGCCGAGCAGGTCGTCTCCGTCGGTGACGAGGTCTTCGTCAAGATCATCGACATCGACCTCGACCGTCGCCGCATCTCGCTCAGCCTCAAGCAGGCGAACGAGGGCGTGGACCCGGAGGGCACCGAGTTCGACCCGGCGCTCTACGGCATGCCGACCGAGTACGACGACCAGGGCAACTACAAGTACCCGGACGGCTTCGACCCGGAGACGAACGAGTGGCTCGAGGGCTACGACACCCAGCGCACCGAGTGGGAGGGCCAGTACGCGGCCGCCCAGTCGCGCTGGGAGGCCCACAAGGCGCAGGTCGCGAAGACCATCGCCGACGAGGCGCAGGGCAACTTCGACCTGCCGGCCAGCGCGTCGACCTCCTCGTCGTCGTCGTTCACGAGCGAGACGAACGGTCAGGGCACCCTGGCCGACGACGCTTCGCTCGCGGCGCTCCGCGAGAAGCTCAGCTCGAACAACTGATCGAGCGGGTCGCACCGTCCCGGAAGCCCGGCACCCCTCACGGGGTGCCGGGCTTCCGGCGTTCCACGGCGTGCTGGGTAGCCTGGGGCGGTGCGCATCATCGGTCTGACAGGCGGCATCGCCGCGGGCAAGTCCACCGTCTCCCGTCGTTGGGCGGAGCACGGTGCCGTCGTGGTCGACGCGGACCGGCTGGCGCGGGAGGCGGTCGCACCCGGCAGCCCCGGGCTCGCCCGTGTGGCGGAGCGGTTCGGGCCGGGCGTGCTCGCAGCCGACGGCTCGCTCGACCGCCCGGCGCTCGGCAGCATCGTGTTCGCGGACGCCGACGCCCGGCGGGACCTCGAGGCGATCACGCACCCGGAGGTCTGGCGGCTGGCGCAGCAGGCCTTCGACGCGGCCGAGGCCGCAGACCCGGAGGCGCTCGTCGTCTACGACGTCCCGCTGCTGGCCGAGGCCCGCGGCCGGCGTCCGATCGCCTTCGACGCCGTCGTCGTGGTGGACGCACCGGCCGCGCAGCGGGTCGAGCGGCTGGTGGCGTTCCGCGGCGCCACGCGGGACGAGGCCGAGCGGCGGGTCGGGGCACAGGCGTCCGACGCCGAGCGGCTGGCCCTCGCCGACCACGTCGTCGACGCCTCGGGGACGGTCGACGAGACGATCCGGTCCGCCGACGACGTCTGGGCACGCCTGACCCGCTGACGCTGTGGGCGATCAGGGCCGTCCGGTGTCGGCGGCGCCGACTACCGTTGCAGGCATGGCAGTGTCGATCGAGCCCACGCGGGCGATCCGTCCGTTCGAGGTCATCAGCGAGTACTCGCCGAGCGGCGACCAGCCGGCGGCGATCGCCGAACTCGCCGGCCGCATCAACGCCGGTGAGACCGACGTCGTGCTGCTCGGTGCCACCGGTACCGGCAAGTCCGCCACGACGGCCTGGCTCATCGAGCAGGTCCAGCGCCCGACGCTCGTCCTCGCGCACAACAAGACCCTCGCGGCGCAGCTCGCGAACGAGTTCCGTGGTCTGCTGCCGAACAACGCCGTCGAGTACTTCGTCTCGTACTACGACTACTACCAGCCCGAGGCCTACGTCCCGCAGACGGACACGTTCATCGAGAAGGACTCCTCGGTCAACGCCGAGGTCGAGCGCCTCCGGCACTCGACGACCAACTCGCTGCTGAGTCGCCGCGACGTCGTCGTGGTCTCGACCGTGTCCTGCATCTACGGCCTCGGGACGCCGGAGCAGTACATGAACGCGTCGATCGCGTTGCACGTCGGCCAGACCATCTCGCGCGATCAGCTCGTCCGGAAGTTCGTCGGGATGCAGTACCAGCGCAACGACGTCGACTTCGCGCGCGGCACCTTCCGGGTGCGCGGCGACACCATCGAGATCATCCCGATGTACGAGGAGCACGCGATCCGCATCGAGATGTTCGGTGACGAGATCGAGGCGCTCTCGTCACTGCACCCGCTCACCGGCAACGTGATCGCCGACCTGCCGGGCGTCTCGATCTTCCCGGCGTCGCACTACGTCGCCGACACCGACGTCATGCACCGCGCGATCGAGCGGATCAAGGACGAACTGGCCGACCGTCTCGCCGAGCTGGAGGGCCAGGGCAAGCTGCTCGAGGCCCAGCGGCTCCGGATGCGCACGACCTTCGACATCGAGATGATGGAGCAGATCGGCTTCTGCTCGGGCATCGAGAACTACTCGCGCCACATGGACGGCCGCGACGCCGGCGAGGCCCCGCACTGCCTCATCGACTACTTCCCGGACGACTTCCTCATCGTCATCGACGAGTCGCACGTCACGGTGCCGCAGATCGGCGCGATGTACGAGGGCGACGCCTCGCGCAAGCGCACCCTCGTCGAGCACGGCTTCCGCCTGCCGAGCGCCCTCGACAACCGCCCGCTGACGTGGGAGGAGTTCCTCGAGCGCGTCGGGCAGAAGGTGTACCTGTCCGCCACCCCCGGCAAGTACGAGCTCGGGGTCACGGACAGCGTCGTCGAGCAGATCATCCGCCCGACGGGCCTGGTCGACCCCGAGATCGTCGTCAAGCCGAGCGACGGCCAGATCGATGACCTGCTCGAGGAGATCAAGCTGCGCTCCGAGCGTGACGAGCGCGTGCTCGTCACGACGCTCACGAAGCGCATGGCCGAGGAGCTCACCGACTTCCTCGGCAACGCGGGGGTGCGGGTCCGGTACCTCCACTCCGACGTCGACACCCTCAAGCGCGTCGAGCTCCTCACCGAGCTGCGGCAGGGCGTGTACGACGTGCTGATCGGCATCAACCTGCTCCGCGAGGGGCTCGACCTGCCCGAGGTCTCGCTCGTCGCGATCCTCGACGCCGACAAGGAGGGCTTCCTGCGGTCCTCGACGTCGCTCATCCAGACCATCGGTCGCGCCGCCCGCAACGTGTCCGGCCAGGTGCTCATGTACGCGGACAAGATCACGGACTCGATGCGGCAGGCGATCGACGAGACCGACCGGCGTCGCGAGAAGCAGGTCGCGTACAACCTGGAGCACGGCATCGACCCGCAGCCGCTCCGCAAGAAGATCGCGGACATCACCGAGGTCCTACAGCGCGAGAGCGACGACACCAAGGCGCTGCTCCAGGGTCGCCCGGGTGCCGACGGACGTCGCTCGCCGACGCCGAACCTGCGACGCGAGGGCATCGCCGGCGAGGGCGCGACCCAGCTCGAGGCGACCATCGGCGACCTCAACGACCAGATGCTCCAGGCGGCGGCGGAGCTGAAGTTCGAGCTCGCGGCCCGCCTGCGCGACGAGGTCCAGGACCTCAAGAAGGCCCTGCGGCAGATGGAGTCGGCCGGCCATGTCCGGTGACGCCGGCCGTCGCACCGTCGTCGTCACCGGCGCCAGTGCGGGCCTGGGGTACCACGCCGCGGAGCAGCTCGCGGCGCAGGGTCACCGCGTCGTGCTGGCGACCCGGAACCCCGAGCGCGGTCTCGCGGCCGAGCGGAGCATCCGGGCGCACGTGGACGACGCCGACCTGGTGCACCTCCACCTCGACCTCGCCGACCTGGACAGCGTCCACGCCGCCGCCGCGACCCTCGCGGAGCTCGGACCGGTGCACGCGCTGCTCAACAACGCGGGTGTCGTGGGGTCGTCCGAGCAGCGGTCGACCGCTCAGGGACTCGAACTGCAGGTCGGCACGAACCACCTCGGGCACTTCGCCTGGACCGCGCTGGTGCTGCCCCTGCTCGACCAGGACGACGGCCGCGTGGTGCACCTCGGGTCGATCGCGCACCGCTTCGTCACCCTCGACCGGCGCGACCCCCTGGCGGTCGGTCGGTACGACGGCCACCGGCAGTACGCCCGGAGCAAGCTCGCCGTGATGCTGTTCGGCTTCGAGCTCGCGCAGCGGCTCGGCGACGCGGGTTCTGCGGTCCGGAGCGTCGTCGCGCACCCGGGGCTCGCGCTCGAAGCCGCCGGGCCCGCGCGTCCGGACGTCGCGCCGACCCGGTCCGAGCCCGCTTGGATGCGCGCCGGATCCGGGTGGATCGCCCAGGGCAAGGACGCCGGTGCCCGCCCGCTCGTGCACGCGGCCGTCGGCGACGGGGTCCGGTCGGGGGAGTACTGGGGACCGGACGGGCCGCTGCAGCTCGCGGGTGCGCCGGCGATCGTGCCGGCGCGGTCGCGGGCGCACGACCGCACGACGGCGGCACGGCTCTGGACCGCGAGCGAGCGGGCCACGGGCGTCGCGTTCGCTCTCGACGCACTCGTCTGAGTCGATCCGGTCCGCCACGCCGGGACGGATGTCGGTCGGGCTTCGTACAATCGTCTGCGATGACCATCACTTCTGACCGCGGAACCGCGACCCCGGGCGGGAGCGCCTTCGGCGAGCCCGCCGACCTCCACCTCCCCGGCGGGACCGCGCCGCACAGCACCTCGACGCTCAGCGTGCGCGGTGCCCGTGTCCACAACCTCCGCGACGTCGACCTCGAGATCCCCCGCGACTCGCTCGTGGTCTTCACCGGGCTCTCGGGCTCCGGCAAGTCCTCGCTCGCGTTCGACACGATCTTCGCCGAGGGCCAGCGCCGCTACGTCGAGTCGCTGTCCGCGTACGCGCGGCAGTTCCTCGGTCAGGTGGACCGTCCGGACGTCGACTTCATCGAGGGCCTGTCGCCCGCGGTGTCGATCGACCAGAAGTCGACGAACCGCAACCCGCGGTCGACCGTGGGCACGATCACCGAGGTCTACGACTACATGCGCCTGCTGTGGGCGCGCATCGGCGTCCCGCACTGCCCCGTCTGCGGCGAGGTGATCAGCAAGCAGAGCGTGCAGCAGATCGCCGACCAGCTCATGGCGTTCGAGTCGGGCACGCGGTTCCAGGTCCTGGCGCCCGTCGTCTCAAAGAAGAAGGGCGAGTTCGTCGACCTCTTCCAAGAGCTCGCAGCGTCCGGCTACGCCCGCGCGATCGTCGACGGGGAGCGCGTGCAGCTGAGCGACCCGCCGAAGCTCAAGAAGCAGGTCAAGCACGACATCGCGGTGATCGTCGACCGGCTCGTGGCGAGCGACGACATCCTCGGCCGGCTGACGGACTCGCTCGAGACCGCGCTGCGCCTGACGAACGGCACGGTGGCGATCGACCTCGTCGACCACGAGGGCCCCGGCGCGGTCCGGACGTACTCCGAGAACCTGTCCTGCCCGAACAACCACCCGCTCGCGCTGACCGAGATCGAGCCCCGCACGTTCTCGTTCAACGCGCCCTTCGGCGCGTGCCCCGAGTGCTCCGGCCTCGGGACCCGGATGTCCGTCGACCCGGACCTCGTGCTCGGCGACCCCGAGGCATCGCTCCGCGACGGCGTGCTGCTGCCGTGGACGGGCACGAGCGGGCTGTACTCGTACTTCGAGAAGCTCCTCTCCGGTCTGGGCAAGGACCTCGGGTTCGACCTGGACACCCCGTGGAACCGGCTCGACCCGACCGTGCAGGCGGCGATCCTGACCGGCAAGGACTTCCAGGTGTCGGTCTCGTGGAAGAACCGCTTCGGACGCGAGATGCGCTACACGAGCGGGTTCGAGGGCGTCATGCCCTACATCGAGCGCAAGTTCGCCGAGGCCGAGTCGGACTCGCAGCGACAGCGGTTCCAGGGCTACCTGCGCGAGGTCCCGTGCCCGGTGTGCGACGGCACGCGGCTGAAGCCCGAGGTCCTGGCCGTGACGGTCGACGGCCGCAGCATCGCCGACGTCACCGATATGTCCCTCGACCAGGCCTACGGGTTCATGGACGAGCTGACGCTCACCGACCGCGAGGCCCACATCGCCGCCGCGGTGCTCCGCGAGATCCGCGCCCGCCTCGAGTTCCTGCTCGAGGTCGGGCTCAACTACCTGACGCTGGCCCGCGGCGCGGGCGGCCTCTCCGGCGGCGAGGCCCAGCGCATCCGGCTCGCGACGCAGATCGGCTCCGGTCTGACCGGCGTGCTCTACGTCCTCGACGAGCCGAGCATCGGCCTCCACCAGCGGGACAACCGTCGGCTCATCGACACGCTCGTCAAGCTGAAGGACCTCGGCAACACGCTCATCGTCGTCGAGCACGACGAGGACACCATCCGCACGGCCGACTGGGTCGTCGACATCGGACCGGGCGCCGGCGTGAACGGCGGCAAGGTCGTGCACTCCGGGTCGTACGAGGGGATCATCGCCAACCACGAGTCCGTGACCGGTGACTACCTCGCCGGCCGCCGTGCGATCGAGGTGCCGTCCGAGCGTCGGAAGATCAACCCGAAGCGCGTCATCAGCGTGCAGGGCGCCCGCGCGAACAACCTCAAGCAGGTGGACGTCGACTTCCCGCTCGGCGTCTTCACCGCGGTCACCGGCGTCAGCGGGTCGGGCAAGTCGACGCTGGTCAACGACATCCTCTACAAGGTGCTCGCCAACCAGCTCAACGGCGCCCGGCACATCGCGGGCAAGCACACGCGTGTGAAGGGCCTCGACCAGCTCGACAAGGTCGTGCACGTCGACCAGGCGCCGATCGGCCGCACCCCGCGGTCCAACCCGGCGACCTACACCGGCGTCTTCGACCGCATCCGACAGCTCTTCGCCGAGACGCCCGAGGCGCAGGCACGCGGCTACCAGCCCGGGCGATTCAGCTTCAACGTCAAGGGCGGCCGCTGCGAGAACTGCTCGGGCGACGGCACGATCAAGATCGAGATGAACTTCCTGCCCGACGTCTACGTGGCGTGCGAGGTCTGCGGTGGTGCCCGGTACAACCGCGAGACGCTGCAGGTGCACTACAAGGGCAAGGACATCTCCGAGGTCCTCGACATGCCCATCAGCGAGGCAGCCGAGTTCTTCGAGCCGATCTCCGCCATCCACCGCTACATGGCGACGCTCGTCGACGTCGGGCTCGGCTACGTCCGGCTCGGACAGAGCGCCACCACGCTCTCCGGTGGCGAGGCGCAGCGCGTCAAGCTCGCGACCGAGCTCCAGCGTCGGTCGAACGGCCGCACGGTCTACGTGCTCGACGAGCCGACGACCGGTCTGCACTTCGAGGACGTCCGGAAGCTCCTGCTCGTCCTGCAGAGCCTGGTCGACAAGGGCAACACCGTCATCACCATCGAGCACAACCTCGACGTCATCAAGTCGGCCGACTGGCTCGTCGACATGGGTCCCGAGGGCGGCGCGGGCGGCGGCACGGTCCTGGCGGTCGGCACCCCCGAGCACGTCGCCGACGTGCCGGAGAGCCACACGGGCGTGTTCCTGCGCGAGATCTTCGACGCCCAGGACGCCCGCGTCGGCAAGCAGCAGGCCGTCGGTGCGCGCCAGGCGACGCAGCAGCAGAAGGCGGGTGCTCGGTAGGTGGCGGACACCGTCTCCTGGCGGCCGAAGGCGGGGGAGATCCCGACCGACCCCGGTGTGTACCGGTGGCGTGACGAGGCCGGTCGGGTGCTCTACGTCGGCAAGGCGAAGAACCTCCGTGCGCGGCTGAGCAACTACTTCGCACCGCTGCCGACGCTGCACGAGCGCACGCGCCGCATGGTCCTGACGGCGCGCAGCGTCGAGTGGACCACGGTCGGCTCCGAGATCGAGGCGCTCCAGCTCGAGTACACGTGGATCAAGGAGTTCGACCCGCCCTTCAACGTCAAGTTCCGGGACGACAAGTCGTACCCGTACATGGCGATCACCCTGGGCGAGGAGGCGCCCCGGGTGATGGTGACGCGGAACCGGAAGATCAAGGGCGCCAAGTACTTCGGGCCGTACCCGAAGATCTGGGCGGTGCACGACACCATCGACCTGATGATCAAGGTCTTCCCGATCCGGACCTGTTCGGACTCTTCGTACAAGAAGGCCATGCAGACCGGCAAGCCGTGCTTCCCGGGGCAGATCGGCAAGTGCGGCGGCCCCTGCTCGCAGAAGGTCACGATCGCCGAGCACCGTGCGGTGGTCGAGGAGTTCGTGCGGTTCATGGGCAGCTACGACCGGCGTGTGATCACCACGCTGCGGCAGCGCATGGGGGCCGCGGCCGACGCCATGGACTACGAGCAGGCCGCGAAGTACCGCGACCAGGTCGGTGCGCTCGAGGCGGTCCTCGAGAAGTCCGCGGTCGTGCTGCGCGACTCGGTCGACCTCGACCTGTTCGGTGTCGCGGAGGACGAGCTCGCGGCCGCGGTGCAGCTGTTCTCCGTGCGGGGCGGGCGCATCCGCGGTGTGCGGGGCTGGGTGGTCGACAAGGAGCTCGACATCAGCACCGGCGACCTCGTCGAGCAGATCGTGCAGGGCCAGTACGCCACGAGCGACGACGTCCCGCGCGAGATCGTCGTGCCGGAGCTCCCGGAGGACGCCGAGGCGCTGCAGCAGTGGCTCAGCGAACGCCGGGGCGGCCGCGGGACGAAGCTGAGCACCGCGCAGCGCGGGGACCGTGCCGGACTCGCCCGCACCGCCGCCCAGAACGCGGCGCAGGCGCTGATGCTCTACAAGACGAAGCGGAGTGCCGACTACACGACCCGCTCGGCGGCGCTGGCCGACATCCAGGACGCCCTCGGCATGACCGAGGCACCCCTGCGCATGGAGTGCTACGACATCTCGCACCTCCAGGGCACGAACGTCGTCGCCTCGATGGTGGTGTTCGAGGACGGGCTCCCGCGGAAGGACCAGTACCGGCGGTACACGATCGCGGAGACGACCGACGACACCGACAGCATGTACCAGGTGCTCTCACGGCGGCTGGCGCGTCTCGACGAGGACGCCGCCGCACCCGACGTCCCGAATGCGACGAGCGACGAGGTCGTCGAGGGGACGAAGCCGACGAAGCGGTTCGCCTACCGTCCGCAGTTGCTCATCGTCGACGGCGGGCAACCGCAGGTGCAGGCGGCGAAGCGGGCGATGGACGAGGCCGGCGTGCACGACATCGCGCTCGTCGGCATCGCGAAGCGCCTCGAGGAGCTCTGGCTGCCCGACGACGACTTCCCGGTGATCATGCCGCGGAACTCGGAGGCGCTGTTCCTGATCCAGCGGATCCGCGACGAGGCGCACCGGTTCGCGATCACGCACCAGCGGACGCGACGGAAGCGCGACGTGCGGTCGCAGCTGTCGGAGATCCCGGGCCTCGGCCCGACGCGGGTCAACGCGCTGCTGAAGCACTTCGGGTCGGTGGCGCGCCTCCGCGAGGCGACGGCCGACCAGATCGCCGAGGTGAACGGCGTCGGACCGGCGACGGCCGCCGCGGTCGTCACGAAGCTGGCGCAGACGCCGCAGAGCGCCCCGACCGGGAGCGCACCGACCGGGAGCGCACCGACGGCCAGCGCCCCGACCGCCAGTGCCCGAACCGCCGGCGACCCGACCGACGCGGCCCCGCCGACCGACGCGGCCCCGCCGACCGACGCGACCCCGCCGACCGACGTGACCGGCGGGACGGACCCGACCGGTGCCTCCCGTCCGACCGGTCCCGTCCGCGTCCCCGACGTCACGGCGGACGGTCCGCACCGCCCGCTGTGACCGTCTCCGGGACGACCGGGCCCCGGCCCGGCCCGCGCCGCGGGCGATAGCCTGGACCAGCAGCCGAGACCTCCCCGGGCCGACGCCCGGGCCGCCACGACGGAGCCCTCCCACACATGAGCGACACGAGCGACACGAGCACCCCGACCGAGACGGCCCGCGCGCAGCAGCAGCACGACATCCTGATCGTCACCGGCATGTCCGGCGCCGGCCGGTCGACGGTCGGCAAGGCGCTCGAGGACCTCGGCTGGTACGTCGTCGACAACCTGCCCACGCAGATGCTCGGTCCGCTCACCGAGCTCGCCGACCGCGCGGGCGAGAAGATCCCGAAGATCGCCACGGTGGTCGACGTCCGCGGCGGCCGGTTCTTCACCGACCCCGAGCAGGCCGTCGAGCAGGTCCGGACGAGTGCGTCGGCGCGGGTCCGGGTGCTCTTCCTCGAGGCGACCGACGCCGTGCTCGTCCGCCGCTTCGAGCAGGTCCGGCGACCGCACCCGCTGCAGGGGGACGGCACGCTCCTCGACGGCATCGGGCTCGAACGGTCGCGGCTGTCCGGGCTCCGCGAGGCCGCCGACGTCGTCATCGACACCTCGGACCTCAACATCCACCAGCTCGCGAACACCGTGACCGACCGGTTCGCCGACGACCACTTCGTCGGCGTCCAGGTCACGCTGATGAGCTTCGGCTTCAAGTACGGACTCCCGGCCGACGCCGACATGGTGGCCGACGTGCGCTTCATCCCGAATCCCTACTGGGTGCCGGAACTCCGCCCGCACACCGGCCTCGACGCGCCCGTCTCGGAGTACGTCCTGGCGCAGCCGGGAGCCCGGTCGTTCGTCGAGCGGTACGCCGCCGTGCTCGAGCCGGTGCTGGCCGGCTACCAGCGCGAGAACAAAAGACACGCTACGATCGCCATCGGCTGTACCGGCGGCAAGCACCGCTCGGTCGCCGTCGTCGCCGAGTTGGCGAACCTCCTCCGCGGGATGCCCGACGTCGCCGTGCGTGTGAAGAACCGAGATCTCGGCCGGGAGTGACCGTCCCTCCGGCCGCTCCACACGGACGTGCGCCGGAGCCGCGGACCCCACCAGAAGAAACGTTAGGAATGATGCTGTGCCGTTGACTGCCGAGGTCAAGGACGAACTGGCCAGGGTCGTCGTGAACCGCAACACGGTCCGCGCCGCCGAACTCGCGACCATCCTGCGGTTCGCGGGCGGCCTGCACGTCATCTCGGGCAGGATCGCGGTCGAGGTCGAACTCGACACCCGGATCATCGTCCACCGCGTGCGCAAGGACCTGGCGGAGCTGTACGGCGTGCGGAGCGAGGCGTCGGTGGGGTCGTCCGCCTCCTCCCGTCGCGGCACCCGCTACCTGGTCCGCGTGCTCGAGGCGGGGGAGACGCTCGCCCGCCAGACCGGTCTGATGGACGCCCGTCGTCGCCCCGTCCGCGGGCTGCCGAACCGGCTCACCACGGGCAACCGCGAGGACCTCGCCGCCATCTGGCGCGGCGCCTTCCTCGCCTCCGGCACGCTGACCGACCCGGGTCGTGCCGCGGCCCTGGAGGTCACGTGCCCCGGGAACGAGGCCGCCATGGCACTCGTCGGCGCCGCGTCGCGACTCGGCATCGCGGCGAAGGGTCGCGAGGTCCGGGGCGTCCACCGCGTCGTCATCCGCGACGGCGAGGCGATCGGGCAGATGCTCACCGTGATGGGTGCCGCCCGCACCACCGCCGAGTGGGAGGAGATGCGCCAGCGCCGCGAGGTCCGCGCCACCGCCAACCGCCTCGTGAACTTCGACGACGCGAACCTCCGTCGTTCGGCGCAGGCCGCCGTCGCCGCGTGTGCCCGGGTCGAGCGCGCGCTCGAGATCCTCGGCGACGAGGTCCCGGACCACCTGAAGTACGCCGGCTCCCTGCGCCTCGAGCACCGCGACGCGTCGCTCGACGAGCTCGGCCAGCACGCCGACCCGCCCATGACGAAGGACGCCATCGCCGGTCGCATCCGCCGACTCCTCGCGATGGCCGACAAGAAGGCCGTCGACGACGGCATCCCGGGTACCGAGGCGAGCGTGCCGGAGGAGCTCGAGGGCGTCTGATCGCGGCTCTGACGACCGGTGCGGACGGGAGGCGCGGTGCCAGCTGGCACCGCGCCTCCCGTCCGTCACACGGCGGTGGTCCGCAGCGTCCGACTGCTAGGGTCGTTACGGCGACGTTACGGGGCGTATCGTCCACCACACGTGGGCCCGACGGGCCCACGACCTCCGAAAGCAGCGCCCCCGGGGCGCTCCACACCCACCAGGAGATCCATTGACCGTCAAGATCGGCATCAACGGCTTCGGCCGCATCGGCCGTAACTTCTTCCGGGCCGCCCTCGCGAAGGGCTCCGACCTCGAGATCGTGGCGGTGAACGACCTCACCGACAACGCGGCCCTCGCGAACCTCCTGAAGTTCGACTCCGTCACCGGTCGTCTCGGCGTCTCCGTCGAGCTCGACGGCGACAGCATCGTCGTCGACGGCAAGCCGATCAAGGTCCTCGCGGAGCGCGACCCCGCCAACCTCCCCTGGGGCGAGCTGGGCGTCGACATCGTCATCGAGTCGACCGGCTTCTTCACCAAGGCCGCCGACGCGCAGAAGCACATCGACGCCGGCGCCAAGAAGGTCATCATCTCGGCCCCCGCCACCGGCGACGACGTCACCATCGTCCTCGGCGTGAACGAGGGCGAGTACGACCCGGCGAACCACAACATCATCTCGAACGCCTCGTGCACCACGAACAGCCTCGCGCCGCTCGCCAAGGTGTTCCACGACAAGTTCGGCATCGAGCGCGGTCTCATGACGACGGTGCACGCCTACACCGCCGACCAGAACCTGCAGGACGGCCCGCACAAGGACCCGCGTCGTGCCCGTGCCGCCGCGCTGAACATCGTCCCGACCTCGACCGGCGCCGCGAAGGCCATCGGCCAGGTCATGCCGGAGCTCGCCGGCAAGCTCGACGGCTACGCCCTGCGCGTGCCGGTCCCGACCGGTTCGATCACCGACCTCACCCTCGAGACGAAGTCCCCGGTCACGGTCGACGAGATCAACGCCGCGTACAAGGAGGCCGCCGAGGGCCCGCTCAAGGGCATCCTGCTCTACAGCGAGGACCCGCTGGTGTCGACCGACATCACGACGGACCCGCACTCCTCGATCTACGACTCCGGTCTCACCAAGGTCATCGGTGGCCTCGTGAAGATCACCTCGTGGTACGACAACGAGTGGGGCTACTCGAACCGCCTCGTCGACCTCACCGAGTACGTGGGCGAGCGACTCTCGGCATGAGCCTCCGCACCCTCGAGGACCTCGGCGACCTCGCCGGCAAGCGCGTCGTCGTCCGCTGCGACCTGAACGTCCCGCTCAAGGACGGCCGGATCACGGACGACGGACGCGTACGGGCGTCGCTCGGCACGCTGAACACCCTGGTCAACGCCGGCGCGCGGGTCATCGTGATCTCGCACCTCGGTCGGCCCGACGGGTCGCCGGCACCGGAGTACTCGCTCGCCCCCGTGGCGCAGCGCCTCTCCGAGCTGCTGGGCAAGGAGGTCACCTTCGTCGGCGAGACCGTCGGCGACGAGGCGACCGCCGCTGCCGAGGCCCTCGGGGACGGCGACGTCCTGCTGCTCGAGAACCTCCGGTTCAACCCGGAGGAGACCTCGAAGGACGCGTCGGAACGCCAGGCGTTCGCGGAGCGCATCGCGACGCTGGGCGACGCGTTCGTGTCCGACGGCTTCGGTGTCGTGCACCGCAAGCAGGCCTCGGTGTACGAGCTGGCCGCGGCGCTCCCCAGCGCCGCCGGCTCGCTCATCGAGTCCGAGCTCACGGTGCTCGAGCGCCTGACGAAGGACCCGGAGCGGCCGTACACGGTCGTGCTCGGCGGGTCGAAGGTCAGCGACAAGCTCGGCGTCATCGAGCACCTGCTCCCGCAGGTCGACACGCTCTGCATCGGCGGCGGCATGCTCTTCACCTTCCTCGCGGCCCAGGGCCACGGGGTGGCGAAGTCGCTGCTCGAGCAGGACCAGCTCGACACCGTCCGCGCCTACCTGTCGAAGGCCGACGAGCTCGGCGTCACGATCGACCTGCCGACCGACGTCGTGGTGGCCTCCGGGTTCGCCGCGGACGCGCAGCACGAGACGGTGGCGGCCGACGCGATCGAGTCCTCGTCGTTCGGCACGGACGGCATCGGTCTCGACATCGGCCCGGAGACGGCGACGCGCTTCGCGTCGGCGGTGTCCGGTTCGAAGACCGTGTTCTGGAACGGCCCGATGGGCGTGTTCGAGTTCCCGGCGTTCGCGGCCGGCACGAAGACCGTCGCGCAGGCCCTGACCGAGGTCGACGGCCTCGGCGTGGTCGGCGGTGGTGACTCCGCGGCGGCCGTCCGGTCGCTCGGGTTCTCGGACGACCGGTTCGGGCACATCTCGACCGGCGGCGGTGCCAGCCTCGAGTTCCTCGAGGGCAAGTCGCTGCCCGGTCTCGAAGCACTGGGGTGGTCCCGATGAGCCGTACGCCCTTCATCGCCGGCAACTCCGGGAAGGACGCAGCATGAACCGCCGTCCGTTCATCGCCGGCAACTGGAAGATGAACCTGGACCACCTCCAGGCCATCGCCACCGTGCAGAAGCTTGCGTGGACGTTGAAGGACGCCCGCCACGACCACGACGACGTCGAGGTCGCGGTGTTCCCGCCCTTCACCGACCTCCGCAGCGTGCAGACGCTCATCTCGGCGGACAAGCTGTCGATCCGCTTCGGCGCGCAGGACCTCTCGCAGTACGACTCCGGCGCCTACACCGGTGACGTCTCGGGGGCCTTCCTCGCCGCGCTCGACGCGCAGTACGTCATCGTCGGGCACTCCGAGCGTCGCACGATGCACGGGGAGACCGACGAGGTCGTCGCCGCGAAGACCGCCGCCGCCGTCAAGCACGGCATCGTGCCGGTCGTCTGCGTCGGGGAGACCGGCGAGGAGCGCGAGCAGCGCGGGGCGGGCGTCGTCCCGGTCGAGCAGCTGAACGTGGTCCTCGGTGCGGTGAAGCCGTCCGAGATCGTCGTGGCGTACGAGCCCGTCTGGGCCATCGGCTCCGGCCAGGCCGCCACGCCCGAGCAGGCGCAGGACGACTGCGCCGCCCTCCGTCGGGCCGTCGCCGCGGCGTGGGGCGACGAGGCCGCTGCGGCCACGCGGGTGCTCTACGGCGGTTCGGTGAAGTCGGGCAACATCGCCGGCTTCCTCCGCGAGCCCGACATCGACGGCGCGCTCGTCGGTGGTGCCTCGCTCGACGTGCAGGAGTTCGCGGCCATCGCGCGCTTCCGACAGCACGTCGGACTCTGATCCACCCCGTCCAGGCCGGTCGCGTCCGCGTGACCGGCCTGGACCACGTCCGGCCCGCGTCGACTGCGGGCCACACCCGTGCCGGTGGCCCCGGTCGCTCCGGCGGCCCGGTACACTTGCAAGGCTGACTGACACGAAAGGTACGTCGTGGCGATTCTCTCCGTCGTGCTGCAGGTCCTGCTCGCGATCACGAGCCTCCTGCTCACGCTCCTCATCCTCCTGCACAAGGGCCGCGGTGGCGGCCTCTCCGACATGTTCGGCGGCGGCGTGACGAGCAACCTCGGGGCGTCCGGCGTCGCCGAGCGCAACCTCAACCGCATCACGGTGATCCTCGGTCTGGTCTGGATCGTGTCGATCATCGTGCTCGGTCTCATCAACAAGTTCACAGCGGGGAGCTGAACATGGCATCCGGAGGCAGTGCAATCCGAGGGTCGCGCGTCGGCGCAGGCCCCATGGGGGAGCAGGACCGCGGGGTCCAGGCAGAGCGTGTGGCGGTCTCGTACTGGGACGCACTCGGCAACGAGGTCGTGCGGTACTTCGCCGCGAACCTGCCCGACGACGAGATCCCGGAGACGGTTGACTCGCCGTCCACGGGCCTCCCGGCCGGTCGCGACAAGGAGAACCCTCCCGTCGTCGCGAAGACCGAGCCGTACAAGACGCACCTCGCGTACGTGAAGGAGCGCCGCACCGAGGAAGAGGCAGCGCAGCTCCTCGAGGACGCGCTGCAGCAGCTCCGCCAGCGTCGCGGTACCGCGAAGTAGCACCAGACGTCACGAAGGCCCCCGCACCGATCGGTGCGGGGGCCTTCGTCGTCCGCGGGAGGCGGCGCCGCGCTCGGCGCTGCGCCCGCTCGGACGCACCCGATCCCGCGCCCGAGCGGGCAGGACACGCCGTGCGTCGTCCGTCGGGCGGGCACGATCCGTCGTCGGTCGGCTGCGACCGTGACGGATACGGCCCGCTCGGCGGGGGCTCGGCGGAGGCTCGGCGGGGGCGCGACGGGCGTCCGGCGGGCGCACGCCCGGGCGACCGCCCCGGCCTGCCGGGCGGCCGCGAAGCGGCCGAGCGGGCAGGACATGCCGTGCGTCGTCCGTCGAGCGGGCACGACCCGTCGTCGGACGGCGCCGACCGTGACGGATCCGGCCCGCTCGGCGGGCGGGCACTGCCGGCACCGACGACGGACGGGAGGCGCGGTGCCAGCCGGCACCGCGCCTCCCGTCCGTCAGGGGGTCGCGATCAGTAGGTCGACGCGATGAGGTTCTCGGGGACCTCGCGCGCGGCGTCCTGGTCGACGAAGAACACCGTGCGCTTGCGGCCCTGCACGCCGCCGACGGGGACCTCGTCCACCGCGGCGCCGGCCAGGGCGAGCCCGAGGACGGAGGCCTTCTCGGCGCCGGACAGGATCACCCAGACGCGCTGCGAGGCGTTGATCACCGGGAACGAGAGCGTAAGGCGCTGCGGCGGCGGCTTGGGGGAGTCGTCGACCGTCAGGACGGCACGGTCCGTGACGGACAGCTGCGGGAACTCCGGGAAGAGCGACGCCGTGTGGCCGTCCGGCCCGACACCGAGCAGCGAGATGTCGAAGCGCGGCGCGACGGCACCCTCGGGGGCGGCGTCCTGCAGTTCGCGCTCGTACTGCGCGGCGGCCTCGTCGATGGTGAGGCCGGCGTCCGACGGCGCCATCGGGTGGATGTTCGCCTGCGGGATGTCGACGTGGTCGAAGAAGTCGGTCTGCGTGCCCGTGACGTTGCGGTCCGCGTCGCCCTCGGCGACCCAGCGCTCGTCGACCCACCAGACGTGGACCTTCGACCAGTCGACGCTCTCGCGAGCCGGCGACTGACCGATGGCGGCGAGCACCAGGGACGACACCGAGCCACCGCTGATCGCGATGTCGGCACGCTCCTGCTCGTCGAGCACGTCGATGATCTTCGTGATGAAGCGAGCGGCGACCGATGCGCCGAGGGCCTGCTTGTCCGGGTGTACGAGCACCCGTCGTTCGTTGGTCACGTGACTCCCGTGTTGGTGGGCCGGCCGGTCGGACGCCGGGTGACGTCCGACCGGCCGGGAGGGTGGTCAGCCCGCGATCGACTCGCGGATCTGGGGCACCCCGTGCTTGACGACGTCTCCGAAGAGGACGTCCGGGTCGAGTCTACGGAGTTCCTCTGCGAGGCAGTCACGCAGGTTGCGCCGCGGGAGCGACAGGTCGTGCGTGGGCTGCCCCGGCATCGACAGCGTGGCGACGTCGACGAGCGAGCGCTCGAGGTCGATCGGACCCGACGCCCGCTCGAGCTTCACGCCGTGGATGCCGCTCGAGCCCGTCGCACGGGGCGACGTGACGACGGCGACGGGGACCTGCAGCTGCAGCCGGAGCCACGCGGCGAGGAGGATCGTGGACGGGCTGTCGCTCGCCCCCGAGACCTCGACGGACGTGATCGACTCGTACGGCGGCTGGTCGAGCGCCGCGGCGAGCTGGTTCCGCCAGAGCGTCAGACGGGTCCAGGCGAAGTCGGTGTCGCCGGGGACGTACGAGCGGCCGAGCGCCTCGATCGCGCCGTTCGGGTCCTTCTGCGCGGCGGCGTCGGTGATGCGGCGCTGCGCGATCCGGCCCAGCGCGGACGCCGCGGGCTGCTCGGGCGCGGTCTGCGGCCACCACGCGACGACGGGCGCGTCGGGGAGGAGCAGGCCGGTGACCAGGCTCTCCTCGTCCGTGGCGGTCTCGCCGTAGGCGCGGAGGACGATGACCTCGCTGGCGCCCGCGTCGCTGCCGACGCGGATCTGCGCGTCGAGGCGACCGGGGGACTTCGTGTCGCCGTCGTTCTTCGACACGATGATCACGCGCATCGGGTGCTCGCGCGAGGCCTCGTTCGCCGCCGAGATCGCCTCTTCCTCGTGGCCGAGGCCGGTCGAGATGATCAGCGTCAGGACGCGACCGAGGGCGACGGCGCCGCCCTCCTCGCGGATGTGGACGAGCTTCTTCTGGATCTTCGAGACCGTGGTGTTCGGCAGGTCGATCTTCATGGACGCCTCCAGGTACGGCCGTCGCGGGCGAGGAGGTCGTCGGCGGACGACGGCCCCCACGTGCCGGGACGGTACTGCTCGGGCTGGCCCTGCGTGGCCCAGAACTCCTCGATCGGGTCGAGGATCTTCCACGACAGTTCCACCTCTTGGTGACGGGGGAACAGGGGCGGGTCGCCGAGGAGCACGTCGAGGATGAGTCGCTCGTACGCCTCCGGCGATGCCTCGGTGAACGCGTGGCCGTAGCCGAAGTCCATCGTCACGTCGCGCACCTGCGTGCCGACGCCGGGGACCTTGGAGCCGAACCGGAGCGTGACGCCCTCGTCCGGCTGCACGCGGATGACGAGCGCGTTCTGCCCGAGCGGCGCCTGCGTGTTGCCGTAGACGTCCTCGGGGACGCGCTTGAACACGATCGCGATCTCGGTGACACGACGGCCCAGGCGCTTGCCGGCGCGCAGGTAGAACGGCACGCCCTGCCAGCGTCGGGTCGCGATGTCGAGCTTGATCGCCGCGTAGGTCTCGGTCGTCGACTCGGGGTTCATCCCCGCCTCGTCGAGGAAGCCGAGCACCTTCTCGCCGCCCTGCCACCCACCGGCGTACTGGCCGCGGGCCGTCGCCGTGGCGAGGTCCTCCGGCAGCCGCACGGCCGAGAGCACCTTCTCCTTCTCGGCGCGGAGGTCCGCGGCCTTGAACGAGACGGGCTCCTCCATCGCCGTGAGGGCGAGGAGCTGCAGCAGGTGGTTCTGGATGACGTCGCGGGCCGCGCCGATGCCGTCGTAGTAGGCGGCACGTCCGGCGACGCCGATGTCCTCGGCCATCGTGATCTGCACGTGGTCGACGTAGTTCGAGTTCCAGATGGGTTCGTACATCTGGTTGGCGAAGCGGAGCGTCAGGAGGTTCTGGACGGTCTCCTTGCCGAGGTAGTGGTCGATGCGGAAGACGTCGTCGGGCGCGAAGACGCTCTCGACGATCGCGTTCAGCTCGCGCGCGGTGCGGAGGTCGGAGCCGAACGGCTTCTCGACGACCACACGGCTCCAGGAGCCCTCGCGCTTCTCGGTCAGCCCGGACAGCTTGAGCTGCTCGGTGACGACCGGGAACATCTTCGGCGGGATCGACAGGTAGAACGCGTGGTTCCCGAGCGTGCCGCGCTGCGCGTCGAGCTCGTCGACGGTGCGCTTCAGCTCGCGGAACGCCTCGGGGTCGTCGAACGAGCCCTGGACGAAGCGGATGCCCTGTTCGAGCTGCTTCCAGACGGCCTCGTCGAACGGGGTGCGGGAGTGCTCCTGGACCGCGTCGTGCACGAGCTGGGAGAAGTCCTGGTCCTCCCAGTCGCGGCGGGCGAACCCGACGAGTGCGAACCCGGGCGGCAGGAGCCCCCGGTTCGCCAGGTCGTAGACCGCGGGCATCAGCTTCTTGCGGGACAGGTCGCCCGTCACACCGAAGATGATGAGGGTGCTGGGTCCCGCGATCCGGTTCAGACGGCGATCGGTCGGCAGTCGGAGCGGGTTGTGCTCCGGGGTGACAGCCACCGGTGACATGAGTCGGTGAACTCCTTGTAGGTCGAACGGAGACGGCGGAGCGCTGCGCTGCTGTGGCAGCGGCGACTCCGCCGTCGTGGTGGTCGGGTCCGGCCGGGAGGCGCGCATCGCGCCCGGCGGGCAGGTCCTGACCGAGGGTGCCCGCGTCAGGGGGACGGTGGTGCCGTCCCCGCGACACGAAGGCTCCGGTTCCTGCTTACTTCGCGTTCTCGAGCGCGGTCTTCACCGTGTCGACGAGCTCGCCCCAGGAGACGTTGAACTTGTCCACGCCCTCCTTCTCGAGCAGCGCCACGACGTCGTCGTAGTCGACACCCTGGGCGGCGATCTGGTCCATGACCTGCTGGGCGCCGTCGAACGAGCCGGCGATGGCGTCGCCGTGGATCTCGCCGTGGTCGAACGTGGCGTCGAGCGTCTTGCCCGGCATGGTGTTGACGGTGTTCGGCGCGGCGAGCTCGGTCACGTAGAGCGTGTCGGGCAGCGACGGGTCCTTGACACCGGTCGACGCCCAGAGCGGACGCTGCGTGTTGGCACCGGACTCGAGCAGGCCCAGGGCGCGCTCGGTGGCGAACTGCTCGGTCCAGACCTGGTACGCGAGCTGCGCGTTGGCGATGCCGGCCTTCGACTTGAGGGCCTTCGCCTCGTCGGTGCCGACGGCGTCGAGGCGCTTGTCGATCTCGGAGTCGACGCGCGACACGAAGAACGAGGCGACCGAGTGGATCTTTGAGAGGTCGTGGCCGGCGGCCTTGGCCTTCTCGAGGCCACCGAGGTAGGCGTCGATGACGGCGCGGTAGCGCTCGAGCGAGAAGATCAGCGTGACGTTGACCGAGATGCCGGCACCGATGACCTCGGTGATGGCCTCGAGGCCCTCGAGGGTCGCGGGGATCTTGATGAGGACGTTCTCGCGACCGACCTTGTCGAACAGGAACTTCGCCTGCTCGATGGTCTTCTGCGTGTCGTGGGCCATGCCCGGCTCGACCTCGATCGAGACGCGGCCGTCGAAGCCCTTGGTCTCGTCGTAGATCGGCTTGAAGACGTCGGAGGCGTTCGCGACGTCCTGCGTGGTGATCTCGAAGATCGCCTCGGTGACGTCGGTGCCCTTCGCCGCGAGCTCCTTGACCTGCGAGTCGTAGCGCTCGCCCTTGGCGAGGGCCGACGCGAAGATCGTCGGGTTCGTGGTGACGCCGACGACGTTCTTCTGCTCGATGAGCTCGGTGAGCTTTCCGGTCTCGAGGAGCTCACGCGACAGGTCGTCGAGCCAGATGCTGACGCCGACCTCGGAGAGGGCGGCGGTGGGGGTGTTCTCAGCCATGGGTTTCTCTTCTTCTTTCGTCGACCGGCCCGGTCTGCGTGACGCGACCGGGGCCGTGGTGTCGTGGTCTGGAGGCCGGGAGGCGCGGGGCGGGCCCGCTGCGTGCCTCCCGGCAGAGGGGCCGGACCCGGCGTACCGGATCCGGCCCCTCGTGGGTCAGGACGCTGCGATCGATTCCTTGGCGGCTGCGACCACGTGCTCCGTGGTGAAGCCGAACTCGGCGAAGAGTCGCTGGTAGTCGGCCGATGCACCGAAGTGCTCGATCGACACGCTGCGGCCCTTGTCGCCGACGATGTCGCGCCAGCTCATCGCGATGCCGGCCTCGACCGAGACGCGCGCGGTGACGGCCTTCGGCAGGACCTGCTCGCGGTAGCTCTCCGACTGCTCGAAGAACCACTCGAGCGACGGGGCGCTCACGACGCGGGCGTTGATGCCCTCGCCCTTGAGCTGCTCGCGGGCGTCGACGGCGATCTGGACCTCGGAGCCGGTCGCGATGAGGATCACGTCCGGGGTGCCGTTCGGCGCCTCGGCCAGCACGTACGCACCCTTGCCGACGTTCTTCGCCGAGGCGAAGGTGTCGCCGGACGCCTCGCCCTCGCCGCGCTCGAACACGGGGAGGTTCTGGCGGCTCAGCGCGATGCCGGCCGGGCGGTCCTTGTGCTTGAGCATCTCGAGCCAGGCGTACGAGACCTCGTTCGCGTCGGCCGGACGGACGACGTCGAGACCCGGGATCGCGCGGAGCGCGGTGATCTGCTCGATCGGCTGGTGCGTCGGGCCGTCCTCGCCGAGGGCGATGGAGTCGTGGGTCCAGACGTAGATCGCCGGCGCCTTCATGAGCGCGGCGAGACGGACCGCCGGACGCATGTAGTCGCTGAAGATCAGGAAGGTGCCGCCGAAGGGGCGGGTGTTCCCGTGCAGGACGATGCCGGACAGGATCGAACCCATCGCGTGCTCGCGGATGCCGAAGTGCAGCACGCGGCCGTACGGGTCGGTGCTCCAGGTCTTCGTCGACGCCTCGGCCGGACCGAAGGACTTCGCGCCCTCGATCGTGGTCAGGTTCGACTCGGCGAGGTCCGCCGAACCGCCCCAGAACTCGGGCATGAGCGGCGCGATGGCGTTGATGACCTTGCCGGAGGCGGCGCGGGTCGAGACGGCCTTCTCGGTCGGGAAGACCGGCAGCGCCTCCTCGAGGCCCTCGGGGAGCTCGCCCGCGTTGATGCGGTCGAGCATGGCCTTCTTCTCCGGGTTGGCAGCAGCCCACGCGTCGAAGGTCTTCGTCCACTCGGCGTGCTCGGCCTGCCCCTTGGTGATCGCACCGCGGGTGTACTCGAGGACCTCGGGGTCGACGTGGAAGGTCTGCTCGGGGTCGAAGCCGAGGACCTCCTTGAGGCCCTTGAGCTCCTCGCCGCCGAGGGCGGAGCCGTGGATCTTGCCGGAGTTCTGCTTGGTCGGCGACGGCCAACCGATGATCGTCTTGAGGACGATGAGCGACGGCTTCGTCGTCTCGGCCTTGGCGGCCTCGACGGCGCGGTACAGCTCCTCGACGTCCTCGGAGTACTCGCCGGTCTTCTTCCAGTCGACGTGCTGCACGTGCCAGCCGAGCGCCTCGTAGCGGGCGGCGACGTCCTCGGAGAACGCGATGTCGGTGTCGTCCTCGATCGAGATCTGGTTCGAGTCGTAGAAGACGACCAGGCGACCGAGCTGCTGGCGGCCCGCGAGGCTCGCGGCCTCGTTCGTGACGCCCTCCTGCATGTCACCGTCACCGGCGATCACGTAGGTGAAGTGGTCGAACGGCGACTCGCCGTCGGCGGTCTCCGGGTCGAACAGGCCGCGCTCGAAGCGCTGCGCGTAGCCGAAGCCGACGGCCGAGGCGAGGCCCTGGCCCAGCGGGCCGGTGGTGATCTCGACACCGTCGGTGTGGCCGTACTCCGGGTGACCCGGGGTCTTCGAGCCCCACTTGCGCAGGTGCTGCAGGTCCTCGAGCTCGAGGCCGTAGCCGTGCAGGTAGAACTGCACGTACTGGAGGATCGAGGCGTGGCCCGCGGAGAGGATGAAGCGGTCGCGGCCGATCCAGGTGGAGTCGCTGGGGTCGCGACGCATCACCTTCTGGAAGAGCAGGTGGGCGACGGGCGCGAGGCTCATCGCGGTGCCGGGGTGACCGTTGCCGGCGGCCTCGACCGAATCGGCGGCGAGGACGCGCGCCGTGTCGACGGCCTTCCTGTCGATGGCGTCCCAGGTGAATTCAGCCACTTGGATGTTGACCCTTCGTTGTTGCGACATGTGCGAGGGCTCGTGCCATCGCACGGACATGATCGCCGTCCCGGGGCCGGATGTCGTGTCGCCGTACGACGGCGGCCGACCGGCTCGATGCGGCCGACGTCATCGGGGCGCGCACTGCGGGAGGCCCCTCCAGCATAGTGACCACGCACACAGAAGGTGTCCAGGTGACGACGGTGCCGTGTCGGGCGTCGGCCCGGGCGGCGGGGCGGGGCAGCATCGCGGCGCCTCGATGGCCTAAACTAGGGACGGCCCGTGTGCATTCCGGGTCGACGCACGCCCCGACGGTGACGGAGCCGCCCACCGAGCGTGCGAGCTGACGCGAACGGACTGAGGTTCCCCTGTTGACTGCCACCGCGACCCGGCCCGACACCGATCGACCCCGCTCGTCGCTGTCCCGCAAGGTCCGGGCGTACGTCTCGCTGACGAAGCCCCGGGTCATGGAGCTGCTGCTCGTGACCACGGCGCCGACGATGTTCCTGGCGGAGCGCGGCGTGCCGGACCTGTGGCTCGTGTTCTGGACGATGCTCGGCGGCGCCATGTCCGCCGGGTCCGCCTCGGCCTTCAACTGCTACATCGACCGCGACATCGACCGGCTGATGAAGCGGACGAGCACGCGCCCCCTCGTCACCGGGGAGCTCTCCGACCGCGAGGCCCTGGTGTTCTCGTGGGTGCTCGCCGTGCTGTCCACCGCGGTGCTCGGGTTCCTCGTGAACTGGCTCGCCGCGGCGCTCAGCGTCATCGCGATCCTCATCTACGTGTGCGTCTACACGCTGTGGCTCAAGCGCCGCACGCCGCAGAACATCGTGTGGGGCGGGTCGGCCGGCTGCATGCCCGTGCTCATCGGGTGGGCCGGGGTCACCGGGTCGCTGACCTGGGCGCCCGTCATCCTGTTCATGGTGATCTTCCTCTGGACGCCGCCGCACTACTGGCCGCTGTCGATGAAGTACCGCGACGACTACGACGCCGCCGACGTCCCGATGCTCGCGGTGGTCCGCGGCCGCACGGTGGTCGGGCTCCAGGTCGTGCTGTACGCCTGGGCGACGCTCGTCTGCTCGCTGCTGCTCATCCCGGTCGCGAACATGGGGCCGCTCTACACGGTCGTCGCGCTGGCCGGCGGGATCTGGTTCGTCGTCGAGTCGCACCGCCTGTACTCGCGGGCGATCCAGCACGTCGAGCAGGTCCACCCGATGCGCGTGTTCCACAGCTCGATCACGTACCTGACGCTGCTGTTCATCGCGGTGGGCATCGACCCGCTGCTGCCGCAGGTCTTCACCTTCTCGCTGTAGCGCGGGTCCGCCCCAGCGCACGAGACGCCGCCGGTCCCCGGCGGCGTCTCGTGCGTCCGGGCACGTGCGGGGGCGAGCTGGCGCTGTCGCTGGTGCGCGTGGGGCGTGCAGGTGCCCGACCACCGGACGGGAGGCGCGGTGCGGGCGGGTGGTGCGCCTCTCCCGTCCGGTGCGTGGTCGCGCGACGGACCCGGACGCGCCGGACGCCGCCCGGGTCGCGAGACGCCGTCGGATGCGGCGTCGTCTCGCCGCGTCGCCGGCGTCTCGCGTGTCCGCTCCGTTGCCACCTCCCGGAACGACGACATCCCACGCGTCGATCGACGTGTGGGATGTCGACGCGTGGGATGTCGGTAGAACGGTGCCGTCGGCGCGGCTCAGGCGGCGACGCGCTCCCGGTGGGCCGAGCGGCCGGCACTCGCGCGCGTCGAGAGCACCAGGACGGTGACGGCGCCGACGAGCAGCCCCGCGAGCACCATGTGCGTGCCCACGAGCCCCACCGGCAGGCCCGTGCGCGCCTGGGTCAGCCCGACGGCGATCTGCACGAACTCGACGACCAGCAGCAGGAGCGCCCACCGGCTCAACGTCCGCAGCAGCACCGCCCCGACGACGAGGACCAGCGTGAGTCCGAACAGGACGTAGGCGGGCACCGCGTGCAGGTGCTCCATGAGCTGTGGGTCGAAGCCCGTGCGGTGCAGTCGACCGCCGTCGACGGCCTCGTCGGCCCCGGCGTGCGGCCCGGACCCCGTGGTGAGGATGCCGACGAGCACCGTGACCGCGGTGGCGGCGACGGTGCCCCGGACGACGCCGGTGTACCAGGCCGGCACCAGTCGGGCGGCGGCACGCGGACCGTTCATCGACCGATGGACGAGGGTCGCGGTGACCGCGACGAGCGTCGTCGAGACGACGAAGTGCAGGCCGACGACGAAAGGGTTGAGGTTCGTCAGCACGCTCAGGCCGCCGATGACGGCCTGCACCGGGATGGCGATGCCCTGGGCGAACGCGAGCCAGAACAGCTCGGGACGCGTCCGGCGCATCCGGACGACCGCGAGGAACATCGCGATCGCGACCACGACGAGCACGAAGGTGAGGAGCCGGTTCCCGAACTCGATGACGCCGTGGACGCCCATCTCGGGCGTCGACACGAGCGACTCGGCGGTGCACTTCGGCCAGGTCGGGCAGCCGAGGCCCGACGCCGTCAGCCGGACGAGGCCGCCCGTGCCGATGAGCACGACCTCGACCACGAACGAGGCCCAGGCCAGCCAGATCACGCGACGGTCGACGGCGCGGGGGAGCGACCACCACCGCGGGTTGCGGGTGTCCGGCTGGACGTCCTGCTCGACGGTGGGTCCGACGCGAGTCACGAGGGTGGTGCCTTCCTGTTGTTCCGTGCGGTGAACCTGTAGGATTCGAGGGTTCAGCGGCAGTCAAGTCTAGGCAGGCGCCGGCTCCGAATGGGCCGTGTTCGCCGGTGGGACCCGAGACTCCGTGGAACCATCGACGTTGCGGGGCAGCAGCGCCGTGGCTCCTCCTGTCGGAGGTCCGCGGTGGAATGGCGTCCGGACGTCCCGGGTTGTCACCCGGAGACGCTGCTTCTGCGAGAAGGAAACGAGGAGACCATGTCCGACGTGCTCATCGACCGTCCCGAACTCGAAGGGCTCGGCCAGTACGAGTTCGGCTGGTCCGACTCCGACAGTGCCGGTGCCTCCGCTCGACGCGGCATCTCCGACGAGGTGGTCAGCGACATCTCCGCCCGCAAGGACGAGCCGGAGTGGATGCGCAAGCTCCGCCTCAAGGCGCTGACGCTGTTCGACCGCAAGCCGATGCCCTCGTGGGGCGCGGACCTGTCGGACATCGACTTCGACAACATCAAGTACTTCGTGAAGTCCACGGAGAAGCAGGCCCAGACCTGGGAAGAGCTGCCCGAGGACATCCGCAACACCTACGAGCGTCTCGGCATCCCCGAGGCCGAGCGCCAGCGCCTCGTCGCCGGCGTCGCCGCGCAGTACGAGTCCGAGGTCGTCTACCACCAGATCCGCGAGGACCTGGAGGAGCAGGGCGTCATCTTCATGGACACCGACACGGCGCTGCGCGAGCACCCCGAGTTCTTCGAGGAGTACTTCGGCTCCGTGATCCCGGCCGGCGACAACAAGTTCGCCGCTCTGAACACCGCCGTCTGGTCCGGCGGGTCGTTCGTCTACGTCCCGAAGGGCGTGCACGTCGAGATCCCGCTGCAGGCCTACTTCCGGATCAACACCGAGAACATGGGACAGTTCGAGCGGACGCTGATCATCGCGGACGAGGACTCCTACGTCCACTACATCGAGGGCTGCACCGCCCCGATCTACAAGTCGGACTCGCTGCACTCGGCCGTGGTCGAGATCATCGTGAAGAAGAACGCCCGCGTGCGCTACACGACGATCCAGAACTGGTCGAGCAACGTCTACAACCTCGTCACCAAGCGTGCGATCGCGCACGAGGGCGCGACGATGGAGTGGATCGACGGCAACATCGGCTCCAAGGTCACGATGAAGTACCCGTCGATCTACCTCGCCGGCGAGCACGCCAAGGGCGAGACGCTCTCCGTCGCGTTCGCCGGCCCCGGCCAGCACCAGGACGCCGGCGCGAAGATGGTCCACATGGCGCCGTACACAACGTCGTCGATCGTCTCGAAGTCGATCGCCCGCGGCGGCGGCCGCGCCGGGTACCGTGGTGAGGTCCGGGTGGACCCGGCCGCGCACCACGCCGCGAACACCGTCCGCTGCGACGCGCTGCTCGTCGACACCATCAGCCGTAGCGACACCTACCCGGCGATCGACATCCGGGTCGACGACGTCCAGCTCGGGCACGAGGCCACGGTCTCGCGCGTGAGCGAGGAGCAGCTCTTCTACCTGATGTCCCGCGGCATGCCGGAGGACGAGGCGATGGCGATGATCGTCCGTGGCTTCATCGAGCCGATCGCCCGCGAGCTCCCGATGGAGTACGCGCTCGAACTCAACAAGCTCATCGAGATGAGCATGGAAGGATCCGTCGGCTAGATGTCGAACACCAGCACCAACCCGACACCGACCGACGGGACCACCCCCGCGCCCCGCATCGACCAGCCGGTCGAGCCCTCGGCGGCGGCGCAGGGCACCGAACAGCACGGCGCTCGCGCGCACTCCGACGGCGGCTGGGACGCGAAGGTCCCCGTGCAGACCCGCTCGGAGCGCCCGCAGTCCGGTGACCTCGACGCCTTCCCGCCGGTGACCGGCCGCGAGGTGAACTGGAAGTTCGCACCGCTGGCGAAGCTCCAGCCGCTGCTCGACGGTGGCCTGGACGGCTCGGCGTACCCGTTCCTCGCCCGGCAGACCGAGGGCGCGGACGTCGAGTGGGGTCGCAGCGACGACCCGGCCGTCGGCTCCGCCGGGCTGCCCGAGGACCGCGCTGCGGCCGCGGCGTGGACCGCACGTGACGCGGTGCTCAAGGTCACCGTCAAGGCGACCGAGGCGCACGAGTCGATCTCGATCACCCGCTCGGACTTCGGCACGCAGCCCCGCGCGGCTCACACGGTCATCACGGCCGAGCAGCACGCGCAGGGCATCGTCGTGATCGACAACCGCGGCTCGGCGCTCCTCAGCGAGAACGTCGAGATCGTCGTCCGCGACGGTGCTCGGCTCACGGTCGTCAGCCTCCAGGACTGGGACGACGACGCCGTGCACGTGTCGACGCAGTTCGCCGAGGTCGGCCGTGACGCCTTCCTCAAGCACGTGGTGGTCTCGCTCGGCGGCGACGTCGTCCGGGTCAACCCCTCGACGCACCTCGGCGCGCAGGGCGCGGACACCGAGATGTACGGCGTGTACTTCGCCGACGCGGGGCAGTACATCGAGCAGCAGGTGTACGTGAACCACGACGCACCGAACACCCGCGGCCGCGTCAACTACAAGGGCGCGCTGCAGGGCGAGGGTGCGCACACCGTGTGGATCGGCGACGTCCTCATCGGCCGCGCCGGTGACGGCACCGACTCGTACGAGCAGAACCGCAACCTCGTCCTCACCGACGGCACGCGTGCGGACAGCATCCCGAACCTCGAGATCGAGACGGGCAACATCGAGGGCGCCGGCCACGCGAGTGCGACCGGTCGCTTCGACGACGAGCAGCTGTTCTACCTGCAGGCCCGCGGCATCCCGGAAGAGGAGGCCCGTCGCCTCGTCGTGCTCGGCTTCCTCGTCGAGGTCATCCAGAAGATCGGCGCGCCCGAGCTCGAGGAGCGCCTCATCGCCGCTGTGGAGCAGGAGCTCGCCGACGGCCGCACCGCGGTCGCGGCGGTCGACCCCGAGGCCGAGCAGGCGGACGCCTGATGGCCGAGAAGGTCTGCGCCGAGTCCGAGATCGCCGTCGACAGCCCGATGCGCGCGGTCGTCGACGGCACGGCCGTCGCGATCGTGAAGGACTCCGCGGGCACGGTGCACGCCATCGGCGACACCTGCACCCACGGGGACATCTCGCTGGCCGAGGGCTTCGTCGAGGGCGACACGCTCGAGTGCTGGGCCCACGGGTCGCGGTTCTCGCTCGCCACCGGCAAGCCGCAGAACTTCCCCGCGTACGAGCCCGTGCCGGTCTTCCGGGTCGAGGTCCGCGACGGCGACGTCTACGTCGACGTGCACGACCCGGTCCCGGTCGACTGACCAGCGCCCCACTGCTTCCGCGGCTGACGCCGCACCTGACGCTTCAACCGAAGGAACGTGAATGTCCACTCTCGAAATCCGTGACCTGCAGGTCTCGATCGACACCGACCAGGGTGTCAAGGAGATCCTCAAGGGCGTCGACCTGACGATCAACGAGGGCGAGATCCACGCGATCATGGGCCCGAACGGCTCCGGCAAGTCGACCCTGGCCTACACGATCGCCGGGCACCCCCGGTACAACGTCGTCGGTGGCTCGATCACGCTCGACGGCGAGGACGTCCTCGCGATGAGCGTCGACGAGCGCGCCCGCGCCGGCATGTTCCTCGCGATGCAGTACCCGGTCGAGATCCCCGGCGTGACGGTGTCGAACTTCCTCCGCACCGCCAAGACGGCGATCGACGGCGAGGCACCGGCGCTGCGCGGCTGGGTCAAGGACCTCCGCCAGTCGATGGCCGACCTCAAGATGGACTCGTCGTTCGCTGAGCGCAACGTCAACGAGGGCTTCTCGGGCGGCGAGAAGAAGCGCCACGAGATCATGCAGCTCGAGCTCCTCAAGCCGAAGTTCGCCGTGCTCGACGAGACCGACTCCGGCCTCGACGTCGACGCGCTCAAGATCGTCTCCGAAGGCGTCAACCGTGCCAAGGTCGCCACCGGCTTGGGCGTGCTGCTCATCACGCACTACACGCGCATCCTCCGCTACATCAAGCCGGACTTCGTGCACGTGTTCGTGGCGGGCAAGGTCGCCGAGCAGGGCGGCCCGGAGCTCGCCGAGCGCCTGGAGAACGAGGGCTACGACCGCTACGTGCAGGCCGCGGCGGCGGGCAACTGATGATCGCCGCACTCACCCCGGAGAAGTTCGACGAGGTCGTCGAGGGCCTCAAGGAGGTCCAGGACCCGGAGCTCGGCGTCAACATCGTCGACCTCGGCCTGATCTACGACCTCGCGATGGACGACGAGGCGAACGCACTCGTGATCAGCATGACGCTGACGAGCGCGGGCTGCCCGCTCACCGACGTCATCGAGGGCGACACCGCGAACGCGCTCGACGGCATCGTCGACGCGTTCCGCATCAACTGGGTGTGGATGCCGCCGTGGGGTCCGGAGCGGATCACCGACGACGGGCGCGAGATGATGCGCGCGCTCGGCTTCTCGATCTAGACGCCACCACGGAGGGACGGGAGGCGCGCTGCCGGCTGGCACCGCGCCTCCCGTCCGTCGTCGGTGGGGCGTCGGGCGCGGCCCGAGTGGGCGAGATCCGTCACGATCGACCGTTCCCGGCGACAGCAACTGCTCGTCCGGCGAGCGACGCACGGCGTGTCCTGCACGCTCGCGTGGCGAGCGGGGCGCGCTGGAGCGTTCGGGCACGGACGACGAGGGGCCCCGCACCGGACGGTGCGGGGCCCCTCGTGTCGGTCGCGTCAGCGGCGGCCGACCAGCTTCCACGCCAGGGGCAGGACGCCGGCGGCGATGAGCGCCTTGGCGACCCCGCCGACGATGAACGGGTACAGGCCGGCGGCGAGCACCGACTGCAGGTCGTTCGGCAGACCGAGTGCGCCGAGTGCGACGGCGAGGTACGGCAGACCGGTCACGAACGGGATCGCGCTGGCGAGCAGCATCGCGACGGTGGCGCGGCCGACCTTCCGGTCCCAGTTGCGACGGGCGAGCCAGCCGATGACGCCCGCGGCCGGGACGAAGCCGATCACGTAGCCGAAGCTCGGGAGCGCGAGGGCCTGCAGGCCGCCCTGCATGTCGGCGAAGAACGGGGCACCGGCGAGGCCGGCGACCGCGTAGACGAGCAGCGCGAGCATGCCGCGGCGGGCGCCGAGCGTCGCGCCGACGAGCACGACCGCCAGGGTCTGGCCCGTGACCGGCACCGGCCACATCGGGACCTCGAGCTGCGCGAGCGCCGCGGTGAAGAGGGCACCGCCGGCCACGAGGGCGGCGTCGGTGGCGAGGCCCGAGGTGCGGATGCGGTCGGCGAGGACTGCGCGGCGAGCGAACCCGGTGGCGTTCGTCATGGATTCTCCTAGAATGGACTGCTGGTCCCGTTCGAGGACCATCGGTCCCGTCAGCGTAGCGGTGCACCTCCCGCACACGTCGTTGTGCACATCACCAACTGATTGGACGTCCTCTAGTGCTTGCCGTGCACGACCTCGAGATCCGTGTCGGGGCCCGCCTCCTCATGGAGAACGTGTCCTTCCGTGTCGAGAAGGGTGACAAGATCGGCCTCGTCGGGCGCAACGGCGCCGGCAAGACCACGATGACCAAGGCGCTGGCGGGTGAGTCGCAGCCGACCGACGGCAAGATCGACCGCTCCGGCGAGATCGGCTACCTGCCGCAGGACCCGCGGTCGGGCAACCCGGAGGACACCGCGCGGAAGCGGATCCTCGACGCCCGCGGTCTCGGCGAGCTCGTCGAGGGCATCCGTCAGGCGACGCTCGACATGGCGAGCGAGGACGCCGACGTCGCCGAGAAGGCCATGCGCCGCTACAGCCGGCTCGACGACCAGTTCAACGCGCTCGGCGGCTACGCGGCCGAGGCCGAGGCCGCCTCCATCGCGTCGAACCTCAAGCTGCCGGACCGCATCCTCGACCAGCCGCTCGGGACGCTCTCCGGTGGTCAGCGCCGCCGCATCGAGCTCGCGCGCATCCTGTTCTCGGACGCCGAGACGATGATCCTCGACGAGCCGACGAACCACCTCGACGCCGACTCGATCGTCTGGCTGCGGGAGCACCTCAAGACATACCCGGGCGGCGTCATCGTCATCTCCCACGACGTCGAGCTGGTCGACGAGGTCGTCAACCGCGTGTTCTACCTCGACGCCAACCGGCAGACCATCGACGTCTACAACATGGGGTGGAAGCTGTACCAGCGGCAGCGTGCCGCCGACGAGGAGCGCCGCCGCAAGGAGCGCGCGAACGCCGAGAAGAAGGCCGCCACGCTCAAGGACCAGGCCGCCCGCTTCGGCGCGAAGGCCACGAAGGCCGCGGCGGCGCACCAGATGGTCGCGCGCGCCGAGAAGCTCCTCGCGGGCCTCGAGGACGAGCGCGCCGTCGACCGCGTCGCGAAGCTGCGGTTCCCGACGCCCGCGGCATGCGGCCGCACCCCGCTCATGGCCGAGGGGCTGTCGAAGTCGTACGGCTCGCTCGAGATCTTCGCCGGCCTCGACCTGGCGATCGACCGCGGCTCGCGCGTCGTCATCCTCGGCTTCAACGGCGCCGGCAAGACGACGCTGCTCCGGATCCTCGCGGGCGCCGACCAGCCGGACACGGGCGAGATCCTGCCCGGGCACGGCCTGCGCATCGGGTACTACGCGCAGGAGCACGAGAACATCGACGTGAACCGCTCGGTCATCGAGAACATGGTGTCGGCGTCGCCGAACCTCACCGAGACCGAGGCACGACGGGTGCTCGGGTCGTTCCTCTTCACCGGCGACGACGGCTACAAGAAGGCAGGCGTCCTCTCCGGCGGTGAGAAGACGCGCCTGTCGCTCGCGATGATCGTCGTCTCGGGCGCGAACGTGCTGCTCCTCGACGAGCCCACGAACAACCTGGACCCCGCGTCCCGCGAGGAGATCCTCGGCGCGCTGGCCGGGTACGAGGGCGCGGTCGTCCTCGTGTCGCACGACGCCGGCGCGGTCGAGGCGCTGAACCCGGAGCGCGTGCTCCTGCTGCCGGACGGCACCGAGGACCACTGGAACAAGGACTACGCGGAGCTCATCGAGCTGGCGTAGCCGGAGACGGACGGGAGGCCCGTGGCGGAGTCCGCCACGGGCCTCCCGTCCGTCCGGCGGTCGCCGTGCGGTCAGCGACCCGCGTTCAGCAGTTCGTCCTCGACCTCGTCGTCGGACCGCGGCTTGGCGTCCTTGCGCCGCTGCCGCTCCAGCGCGCGCTCGCGCTCCTCGGGGTCGTCCTGGTTGAGGTTCCGGTACTCCTGCACCATCAGGTACGCCAGGAAGCCAAAGCCGCCGGCCGCGAACAGGAACCACTGGATGAAGTAGCTGAGGTGGAGCCCGGTGTCGGCACTCGGGCGGTCCCACCCCAGCGGGCGGGCTTCGTCCGGCGCGGGGGACTCCGCGGCGAGCTGCCCGTAGGCGCCCGTCCAGATCGGGGTGTCGACCTTCGCCGCGACGTCGGCGAGCGTCACGGACTGCACCTGGTCGGTGTGGGCGGGATCGGTGCGGCCGGGGATGCGGGGCTCGCTCTGCTGCAGGCGCGCGGTGACCGTCACCTCGCCGCTCGGCGGGGCGGGCACGTGGTCCGGGGCGTCCTGCCGGTTCCCCGTCGGCACCCAGCCGCGGTCCACGACGAACGCCCGACCGTCGGCGGTGACGAGCGGGGTGAGGACCTCGAAGCCCGGCTGGCCGTTGTGCACGCGGTTGCGCACCAGGAGCTGGTCGGTGACGTCGTAGCGGCCCGTCACCTCGACCCGCAGCCACTGCTGGTCGTCGCTCCAACTCGACGCCCGGGGGAGCGCCTGGTCGACGGGCACGGGGGTGTGGTCGTAGTTCTGCGCGATCTGCTCGTTCTGGCGGACGGCCTCGTTGCGGCGGTCCCACTGCCACATGCCGAACAGGGTGCAGACGATCGCGAAGGCGACCGCGATCGCGAAGTAGCCGAGCCAGCGACGGCTGCGGACGAAGCCCCAGCCGACGAACGGGTCCGGTGCGCCTCCGGGCGCCGGAGCGTCGTCGTGGTCGAGCACCGCCGTCGGACCGCGGTGGCCGGCCGCCGCACGCTGGATCTTCGCCGCGTGCTTCCGGCCGTAGCGGGCGCTCGGGTCGAACTCCTCCGTCATCGTCCGGTGCCGCTGGAGCGCACCCCGACGTCGTTCTTCGGGGCGTCCTCGCGGGCACGGACGTCGTCGAGGTGGTCGACGTCCTCGTGCATGCCGGTCACGCGGACCGGGAACGAGCGGGAGCGCAGGTAGTCGGCGAGGAAGTCGCAGTGCTCCTCGCAGGCGGCCCAGATCTTCACGCGGTCGATGGCGTGGATGCGCGGGTTCCGCCAGTTCACACGCCACTCGGCGGTGTTCGTGCAGCCGGCGCGTGAGCAGACCGGCGTCGAACCGGGCTCGGTGAACAGGTCGAACGTCGCCCCCATCAGCGGCGTGCCCGGGGCTTGGCGGACCAGACGCGGGAGCGGTCACCGTTCCGCTGCCACTCCTCCTGCGCGTGCTGCGCCTGCTCGCGGAGGCGCTCCTGCTCGGCGCGGTACGCCTCGGCACGGGCGTCCTCCTGCCGTTCGCGGAGGCGCGGGTCGACGGCGTCGTACAGCTCGATGGCGCCCGCCGGGGACACGATGTCGCTCTCGGCGTGGCTGCCGGCGTTCGCGAGGATGACCGCGACCCACGGGATGACGGCGGCGAGGACGATCGGGATCACCGCGAGCCACGAGTGCCAGGTCGTCCAGATGAGCACGGCGCCGATGAAGCACACGACGCGGACGGCCATCTGCCAGACGTACTTCGACAGCCGGTGTGCGCGATCGAGTTCGGGGGAGTCCGGCAGTGACGTGATGCTCTGCGTGGAACCCGAGGTGGTGTGCGTCGCGTGGAACCGGCGCTGCGTCGACTTCATACGGTGTTCTTCCATTCGCCCGGATCCCAGCCTAAGCCCGCACCACCGACAGTGGGCCCGCCGCGCGGGGGACAGCTGCGGGGACCGGCTCCGGTACGCTCGTCCGGGCGTGTCCGGCGGTCCTCGCGACCGTGGTGCGCCGTGTCACCACCACTCGAACGGAAGCGCGATCATGACCACCTCTCGTACCGTCCTCGTCACCGGCGGCAACCGCGGCATCGGCCACGCCCTCGCGGCCCGCTTCGTCGCCGCCGGACACCGCGTCGCCGTCACGTCCCGCAGCGGCCAGGGCGGCCCCGAGGGCGCGCTCACCGTCGCCGCCGACATCACGGACTCGGCCTCGGTCGACGCCGCGTTCACGCAGGTCGAGGCCGAGCTCGGCCCGATCGAGGTGCTCGTCGCCAACGCCGGCATCACGAACGACCAGCTGCTGCTCCGCATGTCCGAGGAGGACTTCACGAGCGTGGTCGACACGAACCTGACCGGCACCTTCCGGGTCGTCAAGCGCGCCACGAAGGGCATGATGAAGGCGAGGTTCGGCCGGATCGTGCTGATGTCGAGCGTCGTCGGTGCCTACGGCCAGGTCGGCCAGGTCAACTACGCGTCGTCGAAGGCCGCGCTCGTCGGCATGGCCCGGTCGATCACCCGTGAGCTCGGCTCGCGGGGCATCACGGCGAACGTCGTGGCGCCGGGCTTCATCCAGACGGACATGACCGCGGCGCTGCCGGAGGAGCTGCAGGCCGAGTTCAAGAAGCAGATCCCGGCGGCGCGCTACGGCACCGTGGACGACGTCGCCGACGCCACGCTGTTCCTGGCGAGCGACGGCGCGGGGTACGTCTCCGGGGCGGTCATCCCGGTCGACGGCGGTCTCGGGATGGGCCACTAGGCCGAGACTCGGGGCGCGCGGCGGCTCAGCCGCGCAGCCCCAGCGCGGCGAGCACCGGCGAGAGGTCGCGGTCGACCACCGCCACGTCGGCCTCGGCGCGGACGCGCGGCTTCGCGTCGAAGGCGACCGACAGCGCCGCGACGCGCATCATCTCGAGGTCGTTCGCCCCGTCGCCGACCGCGACGGTGTGCGCCGCTCCGACCCCGTCGGCACCGGCCCACTCGTGGAGCGCGGCCGCCTTGGCGTGCGCGTCGACGACCTCGCCGAGCACCCGCCCGGTGAGGACGCCGTCGACCACCTCGAGCCGGTTCGCCCGGCAGTGGTCGAGGCCGAGCCGCTCGGCGAACGGGTCGAGGACCTCGTGGAAGCCGCCGGACACCACGCCGACGGTCCCGCCCGCGGCGTGGACGCCGCGGACCAGCTCGTCGGCTCCCCGTGTGACGCGGACCGCCTCCTGCGCGCGCGCGGTGACGTCGGCCGGGAGGCCCGCCAGGGTCGCGACCCGCTCCCGGAGGCTCTCGGCGAAGTCGATCTCCCCGCGCATGGCGCGCTCCGTCACCGCCTGCACCTGTGGCCGGGTCCCGGCATGGTCGGCGAGCAGTTCGATGACCTCGTCCTCGAGCAGCGTGGAGTCGGCATCGAGGACGACGAGGAAGCGTGGCACGGACCAACGGTACCGACAGCAGGAGGCGCGGCCGACGTCCGTGACGTCAGCCGCGCCTCCAGGCCGGTTCCGAGGTGTCAGGCCTCGACGCGGACCCCCTTGCCCACGACCGTGATGCCCGACTCGGTCACCGTGAAGCCGCGGCCCTCGTCCGTCTCGCGGTCGACGCCGACCTGCGCGCCCGGGGCGATCACCACGTCCTTGTCGAGGATGGCGCGGTTGACGACGGCGCCGGCCCCGATCGAGGCGCGTTCGAACACGATCGAGTCGAGGACCTTCGCGCCCGAGTCGATCCCGCACCAGGGGCCGATGACGCTGCGCTCGACCTGGGCGCCGGACAGCAAGCAGCCGAGCGCAACGATCGAGTCGACGGTCGAACCGGTGTTGCCGTTCGCGTCGCGCACGAACTTCGCCGGCGGCAGGTTCGTCTGCTGGTTGAAGATCGGCCAGTCCTGGTTGTACAGATTGAAGACCGGCACCGGGGCGATGAGGTCCATGTGCGCGTCGAAGAACGAGTCGATCGTGCCGACGTCGCGCCAGTAGTAGCGGTCGCGCTCGTTCGAACCGGGGACGTCGTTGCGCTGCAGGTCGTACACGCCGGCGTCGCCGCGGGCCACGAAGTCCGGCACGATGTCGCCGCCCATGTCGTGCGCGCTCGACTCGATCTGGCCGTCACGGAGCACGGCGTCGACGAGGGCGTCGGCGTCGAAGACGTAGTTGCCCATCGACGCGAGGATCTCGCCGGGGGAGTCCGCGAGGCCGACGGCGTCCTTCGGCTTCTCGAGGAAGGCGTCGATCTTGGTGGGGTCGTCCTGGTCGACCTGGATGACACCGAACTGGTCGGCGAGCCCGATCGGCTGACGGATCGCCGCGACCGTGGCACTGCGGCCGGAGGCGATGTGGGCCTCGATCATCTGGTGGAAGTCCATGCGGTAGACGTGGTCGGCACCGACCACGACCACGATGTCGGGGCGCTCGTCGCGCAGCAGGTTGAGCGACTGCAGGATGGCGTCCGCCGAACCGGCGAACCACCGCTTGCCGAGTCGCTGCTGCGCCGGCACCGACGCGACGTAGGACCCGAGCAGCCCCTCCATGCGCCAGGTCTCGGCGACGTGGCGGTCGAGACTGTGCGACTTGTACTGCGTCAGGACGACGATCTTCTGCAACCCGGAGTTGACCAGGTTCGAGAGCGCGAAGTCGATGAGGCGGAAGTTCCCACCGAACGGGACAGCGGGCTTCGCGCGGTCGGCCGTGAGCGGCATGAGCCGCTTGCCCTCGCCTCCGGCGAGCACGATGCCGAATACCTTCTTTGGTGCCATGTGGTTCACAGTAGGCGTCCGGACAGTGAACCCGTTACGTTGAGTCCGTGCGAGTCGATCTACTGACCAGGGAGTATCCGCCGGAGGTCTACGGCGGAGCGGGTGTCCACGTGGCCGAGCTCACGGCTGCGCTGCGGTCGGGGACGGACACGGACGTGCGGGTGCGGGCCTTCGGTGGCCACCGCGACGAGCAGGGCGTGACGGCGTACGGCACGCCCGCCGGGCTCGAGGGCGCGAACGGCGCCCTGCAGGCGCTGGGCACCGACGTGGCCATCGCCGCCGACGTCGCGGGTGCCGATCTCGTGCACTCGCACACCTGGTACACGAACGCCGCCGGGCGGATCGCGCAGCTCACGCACGGCATCCCGCACGTGGTGACCGCGCACAGCCTCGAGCCGCTGCGCCCATGGAAGGCCGAGCAGCTGGGCGGCGGCTACCGCCTGTCGAGCTGGATGGAGCGCGAGGCGTTCGAGCAGTCCGACGGCGTCATCGCGGTGTCGAAGGCGATGCGCGCCGACATCCTCCGTTCCTACCCGTCGATCGACCCGGCCAAGGTGCACGTCGTCTACAACGGCATCGACATCGACGAGTGGAAGCCCACCGTCGACGAGGACGCCGTCCGCGCCCTCGGGATCGACCCGACGCGCCGCTCGGTCGTCTTCGTCGGACGCATCACCCGGCAGAAGGGCCTGCCCTACCTGCTCCGCGCCGTGGCGTCCCTGCCGTCGGACGTGCAGATCGTCCTGTGCGCCGGCGCGCCCGACACCCCGGAGATCATGGCCGAGGTCACCGGGCTCGTCGAGTCGCTGCGGCAGCAGCGCGACGGCGTCGTGTGGATCGACCGGATGCTCGAGCACCGCGAGATCGTCAACGTGCTCTCGTCCGGGACGGTCTTCGTCTGCCCGTCGATCTACGAGCCCCTCGGCATCGTGAACCTCGAGGCCATGGCGTGCGGCATCCCCGTCGTCGGCACGCGCACCGGCGGCATCCCCGAGGTCGTGGCCGACGGCCTGACCGGACGCATCGTGCCGATCGACCAGGCGCAGGACGGTACCGGCACGCCGAACGACCCGGACCGGTTCGTCGCGGACCTCGCGGCCGGGCTCGAGGAGGTCCTCGCCGACGAGGGGCTCGCGAAGCTCATGGGACGCGCCGGACGCATGCGCGTCGAGAGCGAGTTCACGTGGGACGCGATCGCACGGCGGACACGGCAGGTCTACGACGGGGTGCTCGCCCGGAAGCCGTAGGCTGGGGCCATGCCCTCGGTCGTGCGCTTGTCAGACGTCTCCGTGGTCCGCAACGGGGCCACCATCCTCGACGGGATCTCGTGGGAGGTGCAGGACGACGAACGCTGGGTGGTGCTCGGCGCGAACGGCGCCGGCAAGACGACGCTGCTCCAGGTCGCGGGCGCCCAGACCTTCCCGACGTCGGGTGATGTCGAGGTGCTCGGCACCGAGCTCGGCGGGGCCGACCTGTTCGAGCTGCGGCCGCGCATCGGCTTCGCCTCGACGGCGCTCGCCCGGCGCATCCCGGTGACCGAGAAGGTCCTCGACGTCGTCCTCACCGCCGCGTACTCGGTCACCGGCCGCTGGAACGAGGAGTACGAGGAGCTCGACGTCCGTCGTGCCCAGCGCGTGCTCGACGAGTGGGGCCTCGGCGACTTCACCGAGCGGACGTTCGGCGAGCTGAGCGACGGCGAGCAGAAGCGGGTGCAGATCGCCCGCGCCGTGATGACCGACCCCGAGGTGCTCTTCCTCGACGAGCCGGCGGCGTCGCTCGATCTCGGCGCCCGCGAGAGCCTCGTCCGGACGCTCGGCGGCTACGCCCAGAGCAGCGACTCGCCGGCGATCGTCATCGTGACCCACCACGTCGAGGAGATCCCCGCCGGCTTCACGCACGCCCTCGTGCTCGCCGACGGCCGCATCCAGGCCGCCGGTCCCGTCGACGAGGTCCTGACCGCCGCCACGCTCTCCGAGGCGTTCGGGATCGAACTGACCGTGTCGAAGGACGCCGGTCGGTACACGGCACGCGCCGTCTGACGCTCCCGATCACGGCCGTCGTCTGGTAACGTGGACGGCTGGCGCACGCCGCAGACTTCCCGCGCGGTGGCCACCCGGGTCCGCCCGGACCGGGCATCCGCGCACCTCCCACCATCTCCAACCGAGGAATCTCCATGAAGACCGACACCCACCCCGAGTACAACGCCATCGTCTTCCGCGACCTGGCCTCCGGTGAGACGTTCCTGACGCGTTCGACCGCGACCAGCGACAAGACCATCGAGCTCGACGGTGCGACCTACCCGGTCATCGACGTCGAGATCTCGTCGGCGTCGCACCCGTTCTACACGGGCAAGCAGCGCATCCTCGACTCGGCCGGTCGCGTCGAGAAGTTCAACCAGCGCTTCAAGGGCTTCAGCAAGTAGGCAGCCCCCGCGCTCGAACGGGCGGTCCTCCTGCGGGAGGGCCGCCCGTTCTGCGTCGCGGGCGCGACGCGTGCGCCGGGTCGCCGGGCGGGCGCGGCGCCGGGCGCGCGCGGCGCCGGGCGCGCGCGACGCCGGGCGCGCGCGACGCTGGGCGGACGCGGTGTCGAACCACGTGTGCGACGTCGAACCCGAGTGTCGGCCTAGTTCGATGTCGCATCCGTGGTTCCGCACGTGCGGCGCCGCCGCGTTCCGGAAGCGCGCGCCGCTCCGGCATCACGGAAGGCACGTCGCGCCATGCGATCGCGTGGTGCGACGTGTTCTCCGTTGTGCGGACGACACGGCAGCGGCGGCCGGGAGGCGCGGTGCCACCCCGCCACGCCGCTCGCGCGGGCAGAACGCGGCGTCGCCGACGCGCTCAGGCGTTGCGGTGCGGCCAGCGCCCGTCGGCGGTGAAGGACGGGTCGCGCTGCTTGCGCATGTACTCCTGGAACGAGGTCGCCTGGTCGGAGCACCAGCCGACCTGCTTGCGGTGGAGCTCCTCGGCGGAGATGCCGAGCTCCTCCGGGTACTTCGCGGCGAGGGCCTGCGCGACGCGTCCGGCAGCGACGGCGTCGGCCTGGGCGTCGTGCGCGTCGGAGAGGGTGACGCCGTACAGCTCGGACGCGGCCTCGAGCGTGCGCTTGCCCTTCCGGTACGTGTCGAGCGCCTTGTCCATCACGAGCGGGTCCACGACGTTGCCGATGACGGGGGAGGCGAAGCCGTGCCGCTTGGCCTCGCGGTCGAGCACGGTGAGGTCGTACGGGGCGTTGTAGATGACGAGCGGGATCCCGCGGGCGAACACGGCCTCGACCGCGGCGATGACCTCGGCGACGACCTCGCTCGCGGGGCGACCCTCGGCCTGGGCGCGCTCGGTCGTGTAGCCGTGCACGGCCGCGGCCCCCTCGGGGATCGCGATGCCCGGGTCGGCGACCCACGCGCCGCCGACGATGGAGCGGCCCGTCATGTCGATCAGGCCGACGTGGGCGGTGACGATGCGCGCAGTCTCGACGTCGACGCCGGTGGTCTCGAGGTCGAACACGCCGAGGGCGTGCCACCACGGGCGTCCGCTGAGGTCCTGCATCCCGGGGGAGGCTGGTGCGGGCGTGTCGAGCGTGGTTCCGGTGTACGTCACGTCCCGAGGCTAACGGGACGCACCGACACGGTCCACGCGACCCGCCTCGTCGGCGGTGAGCCGCGCCTCCCGTCCGGCCACGACGACCACGCCGGACGGCGCGACCGCCCTACTGGGCGACCGGCCGTCCGACGTGCAGCCAGTAGAAGGACTGCGTCCCCATCGTCAGCGTGACGGTCCCGTCCTCGTCGAACGACGGGAAGGACCCACCGCCGAACAGGTCGTACAGCGGCCGCCCGGCGAACTCCGGCGCCGTGATCGTGACCGACGTCGGGTTCGTGGCGAACGAGAACACGCAGAGGACGTCCTCGGCGGACGGGCCGAACTGCTGCCCGGACCCCTCCCACGAGCGCACGAACGCCAGCACCGAGTCGTTGTCGGTGTCCTGCACGTGCAGCGACCCCATGCCGAAGACCGGGTGCGCCTTGCGGACGTGGATCACGTTGCGGACCCAGTGCAGCAGGGACCGGGACTGGGCGAGCTGCGCCTCGACGTTCACCTGTGCGTAGTTGTAGACGAGCGACTGCACGACGGGCAGGTACAGCTTGCCCGGGTCCGCGGTCGAGAAGCCCGCGTTGCGGTCCGGCGTCCACTGCATCGGCGTGCGCGAGGAGTCGCGGTCCGGCAGCCAGATGTTGTCGCCCATGCCGATCTCGTCCCCGTAGTAGAGGAACGGCGACCCGGGCAGCGAGAACAGCAGGGCGTGGATGAGCTCGAGCTCGGCGCGGGAGTTGTCGAGCAACGGCGCGAGGCGACGGCGAATGCCGATGTTCGACCGCATCCGCGGGTCGTAGCCGTACCAGCCGTACATCGCCTGCCGGTACTCCTCGCTCACCATCTCGAGCGTCAGCTCGTCGTGGTTGCGGAGGAAGACGCCCCACGCGGCCTTCTCGGGCACGTCGAGGGTCTCGGACAGGATCGCCTTGAGCTCGGCGGCGTGCTGGGCGCGGAGCGAGTAGAAGATGCGCGGCATCACCGGGAAGTCGAACGCCATGTGGCACTCGGGCTCCTCGTCGGTGCCGAAGAACGCCGCCGTCTCGCGCGGCCACTGGTTCGCCTCCGCGAGCAGGACGCGACCGGGGTACTCGTCGTCGACCATCGACCGGAGCTTCTTGATGAACTCGTGGGTCTCCGGCTCGCCCTCGCCGTTGCCCTCCTCGGACTCGAAGAGGTACGGGATCGCGTCGAGCCGCAGCCCGTCGACCCCGAGGTCGAGCCAGTGCCGGACGACGTCGTACACGGCCTCGACCACGGCCGGGTTCTCGAAGTTGAGGTCGGGCTGGTGCGAGAAGAACCGGTGGAAGAAGAACTGCCGGCGCACCGGGTCGAACGTCCAATTCGACTCCTCGGTGTCGACGAAGATGATGCGGATGTTCTCGTAGTGCTCGTCGGTGTCGCGCCACACGTAGAAGTCGCCGTAGGGGCCGTCCGGGTCCTCGCGGGACTGCTGGAACCACTCGTGCTGGTCCGAGGTGTGGTTGATCACCATGTCGATCACGATGCGCATGTTGCGCTCGTGCGACTTCGTGACGAGTTCGCGGAAGTCGTCGAGCGTGCCGAACTCCGGCAGGATCGCGCGGTAGTCCGAGATGTCGTAGCCGCCGTCGCGCATCGGCGACTGGAAGAACGGCGGCAGCCAGATGGCGTCGACGCCGAGCCACTGGAGGTAGTCCAGCTTGCCGATGACGCCCTGGATGTCCCCGATGCCGTCGCCGTTCGAGTCGACGAACGAGCGGATCATGCACTCGTAGAAGACCGAACGCTTGTACCACTGCGGGTCCAGCGTGAGTCCGGGCAGCTGGATCGGGGCCGTGAAGGTCAAGCGTGCTCCTCAGTCGTCGGCGGGCCGGTGGCGTGGCCCGACCCGACCAACAGTAGGCGCGTCCCGCTGCTGCTGTCCGCGGGTTGCGGTCACGACCGCGCCCGGTGGCCGGACGGGAGGCGCGCACTGCTCCACAGGGCGCCTCCCGCCCGTCATCGTCCACCGCCGGGCGCGGGGCGCGGCCGCCGCGGTGCGGCTTCGTAGACTGGCCGCGATGCAACCACCCGTGATCTCCCCGTACCAGTCGCTCGTGGCCGCGACCCCCGTCGTGCACCGCGCCGTCGCGGTCGACGGCCGCACGACCCACTACTGGGAGTACGGCCCCGCCGACGCCACCGCGACGGTGCTGGCGGTGCACGGGTTCCGCGGCGACCACCACGGGCTCGAGACGATCGCGGCACACCTCCGCGGGGTGCGGGTCATCGTGCCCGACCTGCCCGGCTTCGGCGTCTCGGACCCGCTCCCGGTGTCGGACGTCGACGCGTACGTCGGCTGGCTCACCGGGTTCCACCGCGCGCTCGGACTCGGCGTCGACACCGTCGTGCTCGGACACTCGTTCGGGTCGATCGTGACCGCGGCGACCGTCGCCGCCGGACTCGCGACCCGGCTGCTCGTGCTCGTGAACCCGATCGCCGCCCCGGCACTGCAGGGTCCCCGGGGCATCGCCACCGCCATCGCGGTCGGCTACTACCGCGCCGGGGCCGTGCTGCCGCGCCCGCTCGGCCTCGGACTGCTCCGGAACCCGGCCATCGTGCGGGGCATGAGCGTCGCGATGCTCAAGACGCGTGACCGCGACACGCGCCGGTGGGTGCACGACCAGCACGACCGGTACTTCTCGGCCTTCGCCGATCGGACGAGCGTGCTCGAGGCGTTCCGGACCTCGGTGTCCCACGACGTGTCCGAGTACGCGGACCGGATCGACGTGCCCGTGCTGCTCGTCGCGGCCGAGCACGACGACATCACGGCGGTGCCGGAGCAGCGCCGACTGGCTGAGCGGCTGGCGGACGCCGAGCTCGTCGTGGTGCCGGGCGTGGGGCACCTGGTGCACTACGAGACGCCCGGAGCAGCGGCCGACGCCGTGCTCCGGCGGATGGCGGACACGCCCGCGAAGCGTCCGGCGCGCGGCGGTGCGAAGCGGTCGACGACCGGACGGGCATCCGCGAAGGCGTCGCCACCGCAACCGACGCCATCGAAGCCGACACCACCGCAGGCCGGGCCGACCGGGGGGACGCCGTCGTGAGGCGACTCCGCATCGGCATCGACTGCCGCTACGTCCGCATCGGGCGACACGACGGCATCAGCCGGTTCACCGCCGGGATCGTCGCGCACCTGCCCGACCGGCACGACCACGTCCTCCTGGTGCACGACGAGCGCCAGCTCGACCAGCTGCCCGCCGGCATCCCGTGGGAGCGCATCCCGGCGCCGACCGACGCGAGGGAGCCGCTGGTCGCCCGACGGGTGTCACGGCTCGGGCTCGACGCCGTGTTCTCGCCGATGCAGACGATGGGGTCCCGCGGCCGTCGCTACGCGCTCGTGCTCACCCTGCACGACCTCATCTACTACCGGAACCGCACGCCCCCGCGCGAGTTCTCGTGGCCGATCCGGCTCGGCTGGCGGCTCTTCCATCTGAGCTGGGCGCCGCAGCGGTTCCTGCTGAACGGGGCCGACGGCGTCGTCACGGTGTCGGAGACGACCGCTCGCCTGATCGAGGCGCACCGGCTGACGAGCCGACCGGTCACCGTGGCGTACAACGCCGCCGACCCGGCCGGACCGCGCGACCCCGCCGCGGGTCGCGAGCGCTCCCTCGTCTACATGGGCTCGTTCATGCCGTACAAGAACGTCGAGACGCTCGCCGCGGCGCTCCCGCTCCTCGGTCCCGACTGGACGCTGCACTGCATGTCCCGGGTGAGCGACGCCGACCGCCGTCGGCTCGAGCGTCTGGCCCCGGAGGGCGCCGTGGTCTTCCACGACGGGGCGTCGGACGACGAGTACCTCGCGGCGCTGCGGACGGCGACGGCACTCGTCACGGCCTCGTACGACGAGGGCTTCGGCATCCCGCTGGTCGAGGCCATGGGGGTCGGGACGCCGGTCGTCGTCAGCGACGTGCCCATCTTCCGGGAGATCGGTGGGGACGCGGCCGAGTACTTCGACCCGTCGTCACCCGCCGCGGTCGCCGCGGCCGTCCGTCGCGTCGAGGAGCGCTGGGACGATGCGTCGCGGGCGTCGCTCGAGCGCGCCGCACGGTTCCGGTGGCAGGACTCGGCGGAGCAGGTCGTCCGCGCGGTGGAACGCGCCGTGACGGACCGCGAGCGGCGCTGACGGACCGCGAGCGGCGCTGACCGAGCGCGGTCGGTACTGACCGGCCGCGGCACCGGACCGCGGCCGGAGCACATCGACGGTGTGCGCCGCTGTGTCAGGACGGCCGCGCGGAGCCGATCGTCGCCCCCGGGAACACCCGGTGCGTCCGGTCCGTCGCCACGCCGACGATCGCGGCGAGGGCGACGCCCCGCCCGCTCGTCAGCACCACCACGCGCTGGTCGGCCGGTTCGTCCGACGGGCTGCCCGGACCCCAGGAGCAGGAGACCCCGACCACGCCGCCGATCGTCTCGACGGTCCGCGCGAGGTCGAAGCGCCGGACGGAGGTAGCGGCGTCGTTCGAGACCCCGACGCGCAGCCCGTCGAAGCGGGCCTCGACGCCGACGCGCACACCGTTCCCGTCCGCTGCCGCGACCGCTGCGCTGAGGGCACGCACGAGGTCCGTCTGCTCGCCGTGCGACAGACCACCGTCCGCCACGACGACGGCGGACACGTCCCAGCTCGCGAAGGAGCGCTTCTCGGTCGCTCCGTCCTGCACGGACGCGACCCCGTCGACGTCCGTGGCGAGCGTCCGCAGCCGGTCGAGGGCTGCGTCGGGCTGCGGGAAGATCCCACCGACGCCGTTCTGGATGCTCCCGATGATCGTGGAGAGCACGAGGACCAGGACGACTCCGATCACGGCGGCGGCCAGTGCGATGACCGATCCGCTCCGGACCCGTCGGGCAACCGGGGGACGGGCCACCGATGCCGTGTCTGGTCCGAACGCGCGGTCGAGGTCGTCCGGGTCGTCCCCGGGTCCCGTCGGTTGTGTCGTCATCGCCTCCCCCTCCGAGCACGCTGGCCGTCCGATCGTGGATCGGAGCCTAGCGGCGGGGAGGGACAGCGGCGCTCAGCGCCGTCCGGACAGCGACGAGAGTCGCTCAGCGGCGCTCGAGCGGGTTCTGCTCCACGAACGACTCGTCGCCGGTCTGCTCGGACACCTCGTCGAGCGGGTCGTCGAACCGGACGAGCTCGGCACGGAAGCGCTCGGGGTCCCAGCGGAAGGAGTGCACCGACCCGTTCCGGATCGGCGTGGACCAGCGCTCGGCGGTCCCGGGGGCCGCGGCGTTGACGACGCTCCGGATCACCGCGCCGTGCGTGGCCACCACCACCGACCCGGCGTCGAAGCGGACGGCGATCTCGGCGAGGGTCTCGGTCGCCCGCGCGAGGAGTGCGGCGCGGGACTCCCGCCCGGGCACGTCGTCGTGCGGGTATCGCTCGGTCACCTCGGCGTCGGTGAGCCCCTCGGCCTCGCCGTAGGACCGTTCCGCGAGTCCCGGGTAGGTGGTGGGCTCGGGCAGGCCGAGGTGGCGGGCGATGATCGCGCCCGTCTCGAAGGCCCGGGAGAGCGGGGACGCGACGACGGCGTCGAAGCGCCGCCGTCCGAGCAGGAGTGCCGTGGCGGCGGCCTGCGACCGGCCGGTGTCGTTGAGGGGGATGTCGGTCGAGCCCTGGATGCGGCGATGCGCGTTCCAATCGGTCTCGCCGTGCCGGACCAGGGTGAGGAGCGTCGTCACCGGTCGATCATCGCAGACGACCCGGAGGACGGGTCCGTCGTGTCCGGTCGGCTCGCCGCGGGCAGGAGCCGCGCGGCCAGGGCCTCGAGCGTCTCGGTCGTCCCGGCGTCGATCTTGGCGACGGCCCGACGGTCGCTCCGCGTCACGCCGCGGTTGACGATGACGACGGGGCGCTTCCGCCGGGTGGCGTGGTCGACGAGCCGGACGCCGGAGTTGACGGTGAGCGACGACCCGACGACGAGCAGGGCGTCGGCGTCGGCGACGATCGACACCGCCTCGCGGAACTTCTCGGCCGGCACGAACTCGCCGAAGAAGACCACGTCGGGCTTGAGCACGCCGCCGCACACCGAGCAGTCGGGCACCCGGAAGCGCTCCACGTCGGTGATCTCGACGTCCCCGTCGGGCTGCAGCTGGACGGTGCCGGGCTCGTCGATCCACGGGTTGTCCCGGTCGAGGACGGCCGCGAGGTCGGCGCGGGAGAACACCTGCCCGCAGGTCAGGCACACCGCGCGGTCCATGGAGCCGTGCACCTCGACGACCCGGCGCGACCCGGCACGCAGGTGCAGGCCGTCGACGTTCTGCGTGACCACGCCGCCGACGACCCCGGCGTCCTCGAGCGCCGCGAGCGCCCGGTGACCGGCGTTCGGGCGGGCCGCCGCGAAGGTCCGCCAGCCGAGGTGCGACCCGGCCCAGTACCGCTGCCGCTTGGCGGGGTCGGCACGGAACTCCTGGAACGTCATCGGCTTCCGCACGACGCGGCCGGCGCCGCGGTAGTCGGGGATGCCCGAGTCGGTGCTCAGTCCGGCTCCGGACAGCACGGCGATCCGCTTGCCCGCCAGGAGCTCCACGACGCGGTCGAGCTCGTCCTGCGTCGGGTCGGTCAGCACGTCGTCCACGGTACCCTCAACAGCCGAACGCCCAGCCGCCTTCCCACGAAACGAGCCCCGTGCACCCCGTCCGCATCGACTCCCTCGACGACCCCCGTCTCGACGACTTCGCCCGGCTCACCGACGTCGCGCTCCGCCGGGTGACCGAACCCGAGGGCGGCCTGTACATCGCCGAGTCGAACACGGTCATCGAGCGGGCGGTCCGGGCCGGCCACGTGCCGCGCAGCGTCATCGTGCAGGAGAAGTGGCTCGACAGCGTCCTGCCGCTCGTCGCCGACCACGACGGCCCGGTGTTCGTCGGCCCGGACGCGCTGCTCGAGGAGCTCACCGGGTTCCGGATGCACCGGGGTGCCCTCGCGGCGATGCACCGCCCGGTCCTGCCGTCCGTCGCCGACGTCGTGCGCGACGCCCGGGTCGTCGTCGTCCTCGAGGACGTCGTCGACCACACCAACGTCGGCGCGGTGTTCCGGAGCGTCGCCGGCCTCGGCGCCGATGCCGTGCTCGTCAGCCCGCGCTGCGCGGACCCCCTCTACCGCCGGAGCGTCCGGGTGAGCATGGGCACCGTGCTGCAGGTCCCGTGGACCCGCATCGGTGAGTGGCCGGCCGCCGGCGAGGAACTCCGGGCACAGGGCTTCCACCTCGCCGCGATGGCGCTCACGGACCGCTCGGTCGACCTCGACGCGTTCGTCGACGACGTCCCGGAGCGGGTCGCGCTCGTGATGGGCACGGAGGGCCAGGGGCTCACCGACGCCGCGATCGCGTCCGCCGACACGACGGTCCGCATCCCGATGGCGCACGGCGTCGACTCGCTCAACGTCGCGGCCGCGAGCGCGGTCGGGCTCTGGGCGGTCACGCACGCGCAGCGCGCGGTGCGGCCCTCGGCAGGCTGACCCCGGCACTCACGCCGTGACGGCCGGGAGGCCCGCCCCCACCCCGTCGGACGTCCAGTGAGCCGCCGTGGTCACCAGGGCACGGTCCGTCCCGGCCCCGCCGGTCAGGCAGAGCCCGACGGGTGCCCCGCCCACCGTCAGCGCGGGGACGCTGAGCGACGGGACGCCGCCGACGCTCGCGAGCGCGGTCATGGTGGTCGTCGCGGTGCGGACGCGTTCGAGCTCGGCCGTGTCCGAGGCCAGCGCCGGCGCCGGACCCGGTGCCGTGGGCGTCACGAGCAGCCGGCCGACGAGCGCCGCGCGGACCGCGGCACGGACGCCGTCGAGGCGGGCGCGTGCCGCGGCGACGGCCTCCGGTGGGTTCGCGGCCGCCGCGGCGAACCGCGCACCGACGACGGCACCGAGCGCTCCCGGGTGCGCGGCGATCCACGGACCGTGGACCGCGGTCGCCTCGGCGCCCTGCACGAGCCGGAGGAGTTCGCGCAGGTCTTCGAGCGGCGGGAGGCCGAGGTCGTCGAGCGTGACGACGGGCAGGTCCCCGACGGCGTCCCCGAAGGCCGCCCGGGTCGCCGGGTCCGCGGCGGCGACGAGCTCGGCGAGCACCACCGGCGTGCCGGCGTCGGCGGTCGGCGACCGATCGGGGACCGAGGCGTCCAGGGCTCGGAGCAGCGTCGTGGCGTCCCGGGTCAGCCAGCCGACGGCGTCGAACGACGGCGCGAGCGGCAGCAGCCCCGCGCGGTCGACGAGCCCGTGGCTGGTCCGGAGGCCCCAGAGGCCCTGGTAGGACGCGGGGATCCGCAGCGAACCCGCGGTGTCCGTGCCGACGCCCACGTCCGCCGTCCCGGAACCGACGGCCGACGCGCAGCCGCTGGACGAGCCTCCCGGCAGGGCGGACGGGACCGCGGGGTTCGGCGGCGTGCCGTGGTGCTCGTTCCGTCCGGTGAGCGCGTAGGCGAACTCGTCGGTGCGCGCGATGCCGCGCACCGACGCGCCGACGGCGAGGAGCGCTGCGACCGCCGTGGCGGAGGCGGCGGCGGGCGACGACTCCTCGAGGAAGGTCGGGTTGCCCGCGCCGGTGCGGTGACCGGCGACCGCGTAGAGGTCCTTGACCGCGACGGTGACACCGTCGAGCGTGCCGCTGCCCGTCGGCGGCAGGAGCGGGTCGCCGACGACGCGCCAGACGGTCGTGTCGAGGGCTCGGGGACGGCCGGTGACGTGCGCCGCGGCGATCCGCCACGTGTCGGCGTCGCGCTGCCACAGCTGCGTCTGCAGACCGGAGCCGCCGGCGTGCGAGGTCGAGACCGAGACGACCAGCGCCAGGTCGTCGGTGAGCGGGCGGACCTCGACGCGGGTGAGGCTCCGCGGGGCGATCCCGCCGCGGGCCCCGCGGAAGGCGCTGATCGCGGCGTGCCCGACCAGCAGGCCGCGGTCGTCGCCGCGCATCGTGTCGGGGGAGCGGACGAAGGCGTCGTCGAGGGCGGGCAGGTCGTCGGCGGCGAGGGCGCGCTCGTAGGCGTCGAGCGCCGCGAGGAGCCCGTCCGGAGCGGCGGCCGAGCCGTCCGGCGCCGGCGTCGAACCGTCGGGCGACGGCGTCGAGGCGGTCACCGGACGTCCGCGAAGTCGGCCTTGCGGATCCGGGCGTGCGCACCGGTGACGAGGTCGACGACCTGGGAGACGTCGAAGTCCGTCGCGGCGCTGAGGTACGCGTACGCCAGGTGCGGCTCCATGCCGTACCGCGCCCCGAGGATCGCGATCGCGTGCCGGACGCAGGCGCGCACGGCCTCGTCGAGGTCGGGGTCGAGTCCGGTCGGCACGAGGTGCTCCTGCGTCTCGACGAGCGGCCACACCAGCTCGCCGAACCGCTGCGCCGCCTCGGCGGCCGGTGTCACGTCGAACCGGATCGTCGCCCGGAGCGACGCCTCCATCGCGGTGAGCGCCACCTCGCCGTCGCCCTGCGCGAAGTGCGGGTCACCGACGTAGGCGAGCGCCCCGGGCACGAGCACCGGGAGGTGGAGCTGCGCGCCCACCTGCAGGAGGTTGACGTCGAGGTTCCCGCCGTGCCGCCCCGGTGGGACCGAGTGGCGGCGCTCCCCGGGGGTCGCGACGCCCATGATGCCGAGGAACGGTGCGAGCGGGAAGTGCGCGGCGCGGTCGCCGCCCTCGGTGAGCGGGATGCGTCCGCGCGGGCCGTCGGCACCGGGGACGCGGTCGGCGGGGACGACCTCGGCGAACACGCTGACCGTGCGGCCGTCGACGGGGTACTCGCCGTGCAGGGCGCCGCGGCCGTGCCGGTTCGACACGACCCCGTACGGCACGCGCGGCAGGGTCTCGAGCACGGTCATGGTGAGCACGTCGCCGGGCTCGGCCCCCTCGACGGCGATCGGCCCGGTCACGACGTGCGGACCGTCGGCCTCGGGGTCGCGCCGTCCGGCACGGGCGACCGCCACGGCGTCCTCGAGCACGTGCTCGCGGGGGACGCCGTGGCGTGCGAAGAAGGCCACCGGGTCGCTGCCCTGGTCGGGGAGGATCCCCTCGTGGCTGACGGTGTCGACGGTGACGTCGTCGCCGGACGCCACGGTGAGCACCGGCCGGTCGTCGGCGTTCGGCAACCGACCCCACAGGACCTCGTCCGCCACCGCCGGCAGGTACCGGGCGGACCGGACCGGGCCGGACCCGGGCTGGAGCACCGGGAGACCGGTGGGGGCGGCAGGGGCGGTGGCGACGTCCGGGGTGGTTCCGTGGAGCATGGTCAGCACGCTAGGGCCGACGGCACCGGCGTCATGGCCCGGACGCCGATGTTTTACGTGTTCGTCACACGGGGTCGCCTCGCGCGTCCAGCCGAGCCCGCGGGACCGCCGACTACGCTGTGGTGCCGTGCCACGAGTCGTCCGCAGCCCCCGATCCGCCGTCCGGAGGCCCCTGACGATCGGCGTCGTCGTCGTGCTCCTGCTGGCCGTCGGCTACCTGGTGGCCGCGGCGGTCGTGCCGTTCGCCCCGGCGAGCGCCACCACCGCCCGGTACGTGTCGCCGACGTCGACGCTGCCGGAGCTCCGCTTCCCGGGCTACGGCGCGACCGCGGTCCAGGCCACGGGCTTCCCGGAGAGCCTCCGGACGAGCGGGGACACGGATCCCCGGTCGATCGCGAGCATCACGAAGGTCGTGACCGCGCTCGTCGTGCTCGACGAGAAGCCCCTCGAGGTCGGGCAGGCGGGTCCGTCCATCCGTTTCGACGCCGAGATGCAGGCCCTCTACGCGACGTACCTCGCGAAGAACGGCGAGGTCGCGCCGATGCCGGACGGCCTGCGGCTGTCCGAGTACCAGACCATGCAGGTCATGCTGATGAAGTCGGCGAACAACTACGCCGGGTCCCTCGCGTTGTGGGCGTTCGGTTCGATGGGCGCCTACGAGCGCGCGGCCGCGGCCTGGCTCGACGAGCACGACCTCGACCACACCACCATCCACGAGCCGACCGGCCTCGACCCCGCGAACCGGTCGACGGCGACGGACCTCGTCCGGCTCGGGCAGCTGGCCCTGGCGGACCCGGTGGTCAAGGAGATCGTCGGGACGAAGCAGGTCACCGTGCCCGGTGCCGGCGCGATCGAGAACTCGAACAAGCTCCTCGGCATGGACGGCATCGAGGGGATCAAGACCGGCACGCTCGACGAGGCCGGCGCGTGCCTGCTCTTCGCGGCGACCTACGAGCGGGGCGGTCGGCCGGTGACGGTCGTCGGCGTGATGCTCGGCGGCGTCGACCACGACGCGCTCGACGTCGACGTCCAGCGGCTGCTGCGGTCGGTCGCCGACAACTTCCAGGTCGTGACGCTCACGCACGCCGGGCAGACGTTCGGGACCTTCTCGACCCCCTGGCGCGACGAGGCCGACGCCGTCGCGGCGGAGCCGGCCGAGGTGCTCGTCTGGGGCACGACGGCCGTCACCGCGAAGGCACGCCTGCAGCGGATCACCTTCGGCGAGCGCGGCGAGCGCGTCGGCGCGGTCCGCTTCACGATCGAGCACCACGACCCGGTGACCGTGCCGCTGGTGCTCGAACGGTCCATCGAGGACCCCGGCGTCTGGTGGCGGTGGACGAACCCGTTCCAGGGCGTGGACGCCGCCGCCGCGTAATGTCGGCGGCGTGACGACGACGTTCCCCCGCAGCACCCCGTCCGCCCTCGGCATCGACGCACGCGGGGTCGCCGCGTTCCTCGACGCCCTCGAGTCCACGCCGGACGTCGAACCGCACAGCATCGTGCTGCTCCGCCACGGCCGGCTCGCGGCGTCGGGCTGGTGGGCGCCGTACGCCGCCGACCGCGTGCACCTGCTCTACTCGCTGAGCAAGAGCTTCACGGCCGCGGCCGTCGGGATCGCGGTCCGTCAGGGCCTGGTCGACCTCGACGCGACCGTCCTGTCGTACTTCCCCGAGCTCGACGCCGACGTGACGGACGAGCGCAGTCGTCGGATGCGCGTCCGGCACCTCCTCGCCATGGCGAGCGGCCACCGCGAGGAGACCCTCGAGCGGGCCCGGGCGGCCGACCCGGCGGACCTCGTGCGCGGCTTCCTGCTGACCCCGCCGGACGGGGAGCCCGGCACGGTCTTCGCCTACAACCAGCCGTGCACCTACACGCTCGGCGCGATCGTCCGGCGCGTCACCGGTGGCTCGCTCGTCGACTGGCTCCGGCCGCGCCTGCTCGACCCGCTCGGCATCGACGACCTCGCCTGGACGCGCGACGAGACCGGCGCGGAACTCGGCTTCAGCGGCTGCCACGCCCCGACGTCGGCCGTCGCCGCACTCGGCCAGCTGTACCTGCAGCACGGCGTGTGGGACGGCGAGCGGATCCTCGACGAGGACTGGGTCCAGGCCGCGACGACCGCGCAGGTCGCCAACCCCGACGAGGAGAACGTCGACTGGCGGCAGGGCTACGGCTTCCAGTTCTGGGTGGCACGCCACGGCTTCCGTGGCGACGGCGCCTACGGCCAGTTCTGCGTCGTCCTGCCGGAGCAGGACGTCGTGCTCGCGCTCACCGGGCAGAGCCTCGACATGCAGGCCGTCCTCGACGCCGCCTGGCAGCACCTGCTCCCCGCCATCGACGGTCCGGTGGACACGGGTGCGGACACGGACGCGGACGCCGGACTGGAGGCGCGGCTCGCCGCCCTGGGGCTGCCCCCGGTCGCGGGCGGTCGCCTCACCGACGACGCTGCCGGGTCCTACGAGACGGCCGGTGTCCTCGAGGGCCTCCGGCTCGAGCGGGACGCCGACGGCTGGCGCGTGACGGTCGACGTCGACGGCGGGCTGCTCTCGGTCCCGGTCGGCGAGGGGGAGTGGGCGACCGAGGGACCCCTGGCGGCGAGCGGGGCGACGGACCCCGACGGCTCGGTGCACCTCGGGGTGCGCTTCGTCGAGACGCCGCACGCCGCGCGCCTCCGCCTGTACCCGGCACGGGGCACGGCGACGGCCGAGTGGGTCACGCAGCCGCTGCACGACGGTCCGCTCACGCTCCGTCGCCCGGCCGACTGAGGACCGCCGGCGGTCGGCGGCGTTCGCCGGCGGGAGTCAGGGCGCGTCGGAACCGCGCGCGACGACCGGCAGCAGCTCGGGCCGCTTCGGTCGGACGCCGTCGCCCGAGGACGTGTGCCGGATGCGCCGCACGACCCACGGCACGAGGTACTCGCGCGCCCAGCCGAGGTCCTCGACGCGGGCCTCGCGCCACGGCCGGGCCTCGAGCGGCTCCGGGACGAACGGCTCGAGACCGTGGTCGACGTCGAGCGCGTCGAGCACGGCGGCGGCGACGGTCGCGTGCCCGGTCGGGGAGTGGTGCAGCCGGTCCGGTGCCCACATCCGCGGGTCGCGCAGGACCCGCAGCGCCCACATGTCCGCCACGACCGCACCGTGCTTGAGCGCGATCGCGTGCAGGTTCTCGTTGTAGACGGCGGTCTTGCCGCGCACCATGCCGAGGACCGGGGTCATGCCGACGTCGGGGCCGGTGAAGAGCACGACGGTCGCCCCGTCGCTTCGGAGGCGCTCGACCATGCCGTCGAAGCGCTCGGCGAGCTCGTCCGGGTCCGAGCCGGGCCGGATGATGTCGTTGCCGCCCGCCGACACCGTCACGAGGTCCGGGCCGAGGGCGAGGGCGGGCTCGACCTGCTCGTCGACGATCTGCCCGAGCAACCGGCCGCGGATCGCGAGGTTGGCGTAGGCGAGACCGTCGGTGCGGTGGGCGAGCACCTCGGCCACCCGGTCGGCCCAGCCGCGGTTGCCGCCGGGGGCGGTCGGGTCCGGGTCCCCGATGCCCTCGGTGAACGAGTCACCGATCGCGACGTACCTGGTCCACGGATGACGATCTGACACCCGTGCGACCGTAGTCTCGTGCCATGACGATGGGCAACACGTCGGCGTGGACGCTGCCGGAGGACCTGCTCGGGCGGATCGCCGGGCGGGCACCGCGGTACGACGCCGAGAACGCCTTCTGCGCGGAGGACCTGGACGAGCTGCGCGCGGCGGGGTGGCTCCGGATCGGGGTGCCCGTCGAGCGGGGCGGCTCCGGGCTCGGGCTCGCCGCGACGGCTGCGCTGCAGCGGCGGCTCGCGCAGGCCGCACCGGCGACCGCGCTCGGACTCGGGATGCACCAGGTCTGGGTGCAGGCGGCGCGCGCGGTCGCCGCGCGGGGTGGGGCGTTCCTCCAGACCGTCACCGACCACGCCGCCGACGACCACCTGCTCGCCTTCGGGGTGAGCGAGCCGGGGAACGACGCCGTCCTGTTCGACTCGTCGACGACGGCGGAGCCGGACGGCGACGGCGGCTACCGCTTCACCGGGACGAAGGTCTCGACGTCGCTGGCGCCGGCGTGGGACGTGCTGAGCGTCTTCGGCAAGGACACCAGCGCGCCGGAGCCACGGCTCGTGCACGGCTTCGTGCTCCGCTCCGACGGCGACGTCGAGCACCTCGACGACTGGGACACGCTCGGCATGCGCGCGACGCAGAGCCGGACCACCCGGCTGCACGGCGTGCACGTGCCGGCGGACCGGATCGTGCGGGTGCTGCCGGTCGGACCGACCCCGGACCCGCTCGTGTTCGGCGTCTTCGCCGCGTTCGAGCTGCTCGTGGCGTCGGTGTACGTCGGGATCGCGTCGCGCGCGCTGGAGCTCGCCGTCGCGGCGGTCACCGGTCGCCACGACCGGGACGGGGTGCCGCGGTCGCAGGACCCCGACGTCCGCCGCACCGTCGCGGACCTCCGTGGGGCGGTCGACGCGGTGTCCCTGCAGGTGGCGTCCTTGGCACGGTCGGTCGACGAGCAGGACGACCTCGGGGCCCGATGGTTCCCGCTGCTCGTCGGGACGAAGGCCCGGACGGTCGACGCCGCGCAGCACGTCGTGGACGAGGCACTCCGGCTCGCCGGGGGTTCGGCGTACCGGTCGTCGTCCGAGCTCGCGCGGCTCGCGAGGGACGTCCGGGCGGGGCAGTACCACCCGTCGACGCGGGACTCGGCGGCGCGGACGATCGCCGCGGCGGAGCTCGGCCCACTGGCGTAGCCCGACGCTGTCGGTGGGGCGTGGCATCATCGCCGGGTGAGCAAGCAGGACGGACGCAACCGACTGGTCTCGGACCGTCCCGTCGACGACCGCACGGCGACGGTCCTGCACGTCGACATGGACGCCTTCTTCGCGTCCGTCGAACTGCTCGACCGACCCGACCTCGTCGGCCTGCCGGTCATCGTCGGGCACGACTCCGACCGCTCGGTCGTCACCGCCGCCACCTACGAGGCCCGGAAGTACGGCGTGAACTCCGCGATGCCGATGGCCGTCGCCAAGCGCCGGTGCCCGAACGCGGTCATCGTCGAACCGCACTTCGAGAAGTACAGCGCGAAGTCCGCTGCGGTCATGCGCGTGTTCGAGCAGTTCACGCCCCGGGTCGAGAAACTCGGGATCGACGAGGCCTTCCTCGACGTGGCCGGCGCACTGCGGCTGTACGGCACCCCGTGGGAGATCGGTCGGGCGATCCGCGCAGCCGTCCTCGCCGAGACCGGCCTGCACTGCTCGGTGGGCGCCGCGTCCACGAAGTTCGTCGCGAAGCTCGCGTCGAGCCGGTCGAAGCCGGACGGGCTGCTCGTCGTGCCCGCCGAGCACACCGTGGCGTTCCTGCACCCGCAACCGGTGTCCGCGCTCTGGGGGGTCGGCGGCACCACGCAGGAGAAGCTCGAACGCCGGGGCATCCGCACCGTCGGGGACCTCGCGCACACCCCGCTGCCGTCGCTCGTCGCCGCACTCGGGCCGGCCGGTGGCCAGCGCCTGCACGACCTGTCGTGGGGTCGGGACCCACGCGTGGTCGACACGGGCGTCAGCGAGAAGTCGGTCGGGCACGAGGTCACGTTCGGGCGCGACCTCACCGAGCGCGACGACGTCGCCCGGGAGCTCCTCCGCCTGTCCGACAAGGTGGCCGTGCGCCTGCGCCGGGCCGGCGTGCAGGCCCGCACGGTCGCGCTGAAGGTCCGGTACACCGACTTCTCGACGCTGACCCGCTCTCGCACGCTCGCAGAGCCGACCGACGTCGCCAAGCGCCTGCACCACGAGGCGGTCGAGCTCTACGACGTCCTGCACCGTCCGGGCAACCGGATCCGACTCATCGGCGTCCGCGGGGAGAACCTCGTCCCCGCCGCCGCGAGCAACGCGCTGTGGGACGACGACGCGCCGTGGCGCGAGACCGAGACGACCGTCGACGCGGTCGCCGCACGGTTCGGTGCCGGCGTGCTCCGACCGGCCTCGCTCGTGCGCGGCACGCCCGAGCAGCGCCCACCGCACGCCCGGCAGGACCCGGCGTGACGGTAGGATCTCGTGCAGTGAGCGCAGCGGAGTACGACGACCAGCAGCAGCCCGCGACGCTGTGGGACGAGGGTCCCGGGCGCGGCGCGGACGGTGCCGGACAGCGGTCCGCGGACGGACCGGAGTCGGTCGCCGAGGGCACCGCCCGCCCCCACGACGAGGCCGTGCAGCAGGCGGAGAACGCCGGCAACGCGGCGGCCGAGCACCTGTCCCCGGCGTTCCCCGAGCGAGCCGCCTGGGGCACCGCGTCGAAGCTCCGCGCATGGCAGGTCGAGGCGCTGACGAAGTACTTCGAGACCGAGCCGCGCGACTTCCTGGCGGCCGCGACCCCGGGCGCCGGCAAGACCACGTTCGCGCTCCGCCTCGCCACCGAGCTCCTCGCCCGTGGCACGGTCGACCGCATCGTGGTCGTCGCGCCGACCGAGCACCTGAAGCGCCAGTGGGCCGACTCCGCCGACCGGGTGGGCATCCGCATCGACCCGATGTTCAAGAACGGCGACGGCATGTACGGCCGGCACTACCAGGGCGTCGCGATCACGTACGCCCAGGTCGGCATGAACCCCGAGGTGCACCAGAAGATCACCGAGGGCGGCCGCACGCTCGTCATCCTCGACGAGGTCCACCACGGCGGCGACGCGCTCACCTGGGGCGACGGCATCCGCGAGGCGTTCACGAAGGCCACCCGTCGGCTCTCGCTGTCCGGCACGCCCTTCCGCTCCGACACGTCGCCGATCCCGTTCGTGCAGTACGCCCCCGACGAGCAGGGCATCCGCACCTCGATCTCCGACTACAACTACGGCTACGGCCGGGCGCTCAAGGACGGCGTCGTCCGCCCGGTGCTCTTCATGGCCTACGCCGGTCAGATGCGCTGGAAGACGCGGATGGGCGACGAGATGTCGGCGTCCCTCGGCGAGCAGGTGACGAAGGACATCACCGCCCAGGCCTGGCGCACGGCCCTGTCGCCCGAGGGCGAGTGGATGCCCGCCGTGCTGTCCGCCGCCGACAAGCGCCTGACCGAGGTGCGCCGCGGGGTGCCGGACGCGGGCGGGCTCGTCATCGCCACCGACACGACCACCGCCCGGGCGTACGCGCGCATCCTGCAGCAGATCACCGGCGAGCGGCCCACGGTCGTGCTGTCGGACGAGGCCGCCGCGTCGAGCCGCATCCAGGCGTACGCCGAGGACACCTCGCGCTGGATGGTCGCCGTCCGCATGGTGTCCGAGGGCGTCGACGTCCCGCGGCTCTGCGTCGGCGTGTACGCCACGAGCGCCAGCACACCGCTGTTCTTCGCGCAGGTGATCGGCCGCTTCGTGCGCGCCCGGCGCCGCGGCGAGACGGCGAGCGTGTTCCTGCCGAGCGTGCCGAACCTCATGGCGCTGGCCGCGTCGCTCGAACTCGAACGGGACCACGCCCTCGACCGGCCGAAGGACGCCGACGACGGGATGTACAACCCCGAGGACGCCATGGTCGCCGAGGCGAACAAGGAGGACCGGGCCTCGGAGAGCCTGCTCGAGGTGCAGCCCTTCGAGGCGCTCGACTCGCAGGCCTCGTTCGACCGGGTGCTCTACGACGGCGGCGAGTTCGGCACCGGGGGAGAGGTGGGCTCGCTCGAGGAGCTCGACTTCATCGGCATCCCGGGGCTCCTCGAACCCGACCAGGTACGCGACCTCCTCCGTGCACGACAGGCGACCCAGGCCAAGCGTTCGAAGGGCCGCACCGCCAAGGACGGCCTGCCGAAGCCGAAGGAGGACGTCGACCGACCGATGTACCAGACGATCAAGGAGCAGCGCACCGAGCTCGCGCGGCTCGTGTCGATCTGGTCGCGCCACTCGAACGAGCCGCACGGCGCGATCCACGCCGAGCTCCGACGGATCAGCGGCGGTCCGGCCGTGGCGCAGGCGAGCATCGAGCAGATCCAGAAGCGCATCGACGTGCTGCGCTCCCGCATCGGCGGACGCCGGTAGGCGCGCGACGTGCTCGACCCCGTGGACGACCGCACCTGGTACGTCCGGCGCGACGCCGAGGCGTCACCCGAGGCCATCGTCGACCGGTTCGGCGGCGGCTACCGGCTGCGCGCGTTCTCCCTGACGGAGTCCCGTCGGACGCAGCACGGGGTGTACACCGGTCCCGAACTCGCCGAGACCGCGTGGTGGCGTCTGCGCGACCGCCCGCGCGGCTGATGACACCGGGGGCCAAAGTCCGGTAGACCGGACGCATGGCAGACTCGATCCCTCACGTCCTCGTCCTCGGCGGCGGTTCCGCTGGCTACACCACCGTCAAGCAGCTGCAGAAGCACGCCGCCACCGTGCCGATGCGCATCACGCTCGTGGACCAGAACACGTACTACACGTACCTGCCGTTCCTGCCCGAGGTCGCCGGTGGGCACATCGCCCCGAAGGACGTCACCTTCGAGCTGCGTCGTGCGCTCAAGAAGACCCGCGTCATCCAGGGCAAGGTGACGGGCATCTCGTCGAAGGACAAGACCGTCTCGATCGCCACGGCCGGCGGCGACGACCGCACCCTCGGCTACGACCAGCTCGTCGTCGCGCTCGGGTCGGTCACGCGCACCTTCCCGACCCCGGGCCTCGACGAGGTCGGCGTCGGCTTCAAGACCGTGGAGGAGGCCGCCTACGTCCGCGCGAAGCTGCTCGACAACATCGCGAAGGCCGCGGCGACGCGTGACGAGGACGAGCGTCGTCGCCTGCTCACCAGCATCTTCGTCGGCGGTGGCTACACCGGTGTCGAGGCGATCGGCGAGCTGTTCGACGTGTCGCAGGCCGCCATCGCCACCTACCCGTCGCTCGCGGGCGAGCAGCCGCGCTGGGTCCTCATCGACGCGCTGGACCGCGTCGCGCCGGAGGTCGGCCCCGAGCTGTCGAAGTGGACCCTCGAGTCGCTCCGTGCCCGCGGCATCGACGTCCGCCTGAAGACCACCATGCCGAGCTGCGAGGGCGGCGTCGTCAAGCTCTCCGACGGCGACGAGTTCGCCACCGGCCTGCTCGTCTGGACCGCCGGCGTCAAGCCGAACCCGCTCCTCGACGCGACCGACCTGCCGCGCGGCCCGAAGGGGCACCTCGCCGCGAACGCGAAGCTCCAGGTCGAGGCCGAGGACACGCACGAGGTCGTCCCGGGCGTCTGGGGCCTCGGCGACGTCGCGCAGGTCCCCGACCTGACGGCCGAGAAGCAGCCGGCGTACTACCCGCCGAACGCGCAGAACGCCGTCCGTCAGGCCGTCGTCGCCGCGGACAACGTGGTGGCCTCGATCACCGGCAAGCCGCTCGAGGAGTACCGCCACCCGTCGATCGGCACCGTCGCGTCGTACGGTGTCGGCAAGGGCGCGGCGAACATCAAGGGCGTCAAGATGACGAACCTGCTCGCCTGGCTCGCCCACCGCTCGTACCACGTCTACGCGATGCCGACCCTCAACCGGAAGGTCCGGATCGTCATCGGCTGGATCACCGGCGCGGTGTCCGGTCGCGACGCGACCTCGCTCATCAAGGAGACCGACCCGCGACGCAACTTCGTCGAGGCCTCCAAGAGCTGACGTCACCACCTGACGGACGGGAGGCGCGGTGCCGGCTGGCACCGCGCCTCCCGTCCGTCCACGGGTCGCGCGCGAGCGCCCGGTGCGGCAGACTGACCCCCTCGGTGCGCGAGCACGGAGGTCCCCGAGGACGGTCCTGCGTGCACGACACCACCCCCTGCCCCCGCTGCGGCGCGCGTCGCGACGACACGGTGCACCGCTGCCCCGCCGCCGCCGACGTGCTCGGTCTGCCGCCGGCCGCCCTGCGCGTGCTCGAGGTCCTGTCGGCCGTCGGACGCCCGGTCGTCGTCGGCGGCACCGTGCGGGATGCCCTGCTGCGGGAGGCGGGTGTCGCCCTCCCCGCGGCCACCGGACCCGACGTCGACGTCGAACTGCACGGCGCTCCGGGCACGGAGGTGGTGGTCGACGCGCTCCGGCGTGCCGGCGCCGTCGTCGTGACCGTCGGCGCGCAGTTCGCGGTGTGCAAGGTGCTGCTGGACGCGACGCACCTCGACGTCGCGGTCGTCCCCGGGGCGGTCGTCGACGACCCGGCCCTCGACCGCGCCGTCGCGGTCGCCTCCCGGCACCGCGACCTGACCGTCAACGCCGTCGCCTGGGATCCCGCACGAGGTGTCTTCCTCGACGCCGACCACGGGATCGACGACGCGCGGGACCGGGTGCTCCGGCACGCGTCCGACGCGTTCGGCGACGACCCGCTGCGGGTGCTCCGCGTCGTCCGGTTCGTCGCGCGGTACGGCTTCTCGGTGCACCCCGACACCGTCCGGCTCGCGCGGGCTCTGAGCGACCGGTGGGACACGATCGCGCACGAGCGGCTCTGGCCCGAGGTCCGGCGCCTCACCGAGGGGGACCACCTGTCCGCCGCGCTCGACGTCCTGCACGCGACGGACTGGGAACGGCACCTGCCGGAGCTGGCCGCGGTCCGCGACGTTCCGCAGGACCCCACCTGGCACCCGGAGGGGCCCGTGCACGTGCACAGCGGCCTCGCTGCCGACGCAGCAGCCCGGGCCTGCCGGGCGTCCGGGGCCGCCGGTGACCGACGTGTCGTCGTGGTGCTCGCGGCACTGCTGCACGACCTCGGCAAGGCGGGTGACGGGACGCAGCGGGTCGTCGACGCCGACGGGTCGGTCCGCATCCGCAGTATCGGGCACGAGGTGGCCGGGGCCGTCGCCGCGGCCGCCCTGCTCCGTCGCCTGGGTGCGCCGCGCTCGGTGGTCCGGGAGGTCGCGGTACTGGTCCGCGAACACATGGTGACGCACTCCACCCACGGCGCCCCACCGTCGCTCCCGGCCGCTCGCCGACTCCTGCGGCGGCTCGGTGGGGCGGTCGCGACCGCGGAGGCGTGGGCGCTCGTCTGCGAGGCGGACTCGCGGGGCCGGGGCCCGGCTGCGAGCAGCAGCGCGGCCGGGGCGTGGCTCGACGTGCTGCGGAGCGACCAGGTGTCGGGGCGTCGGACGGGCTTCGTGACCGGGCGCGACCTCGTCGACGCCGGACTCGCTCCGGGGCCGCGGTTCCGCGCGCTCCTGGCCGAGGCGGCCGAGGCACAGGACGACGGGGTGTTCGACGACGCGGCGTCCGGGCGGCGCTGGCTGGCGGCTCGCCTGGCGGAGGCGACCCCGGCCGGGGACTGACTCGCGGAGGCACGGATTGGACGCCGTGCGCGGACCTGGAACGGCACGCACGTGGCGTCGGTGAGCGTGGACGGCACGAGCGAGAGGAGCGCCCATGCGCGCCATGACCTACCGCGGGCCCTACCGGGTCCGCGTCGAGGAGAAGCCGGACCCCCGGATCGAGCACCCGAACGACGCCGTCGTGCGGGTCGAACGGGCCGCGATCTGCGGGTCGGACCTGCACCTGTACCACGGCATGATGCCGGACACCCGGATCGGGCACACGTTCGGCCACGAGTTCATCGGCGTCGTCGAGCAGGTCGGGTCGTCGGTCCAGAACCTGGCCGTGGGCGACCGCGTGATGGTGCCGTTCCACATCTCCTGCGGCAGCTGCTGGTTCTGCGCGCGGGGCCTGTTCACGAACTGCCACAACGTCAACCCGAACGCCACCGCGGTCGGTGGGATCTTCGGCTACTCGCACACCACGGGCGGCTACGACGGCGGGCAGGCGGAACGCGTGCGCGTGCCGTTCGCCGACGTCGGACCGCAGGTGATCCCCGACTGGCTCGACCCGGACGACGCCCTGATGATGACGGACGCGCTCGGCACCGGGTACTTCGGTGCGCAGCTGGCGTCGATCACCGAGGGCGACACCGTCGTCGTGCTGGGCGCCGGACCGGTCGGGTTGTACGCGGCGAAGTCAGCGTGGTTCATGGGGGCCGGCCGGGTGATCGTCGTCGACCAGCTGGAGTACCGGCTCGAGAAGGCACGGACGTTCGCCCACGCGGAGACGATCAACTTCGCCGAGGTGGACGACGTCGTGGTCGAGATGAAGCAGCAGACCGACTTCCTCGGCGCGGACAGCGTGATCGACGCCGTCGGGGCCGAGGCGGACGGCAACTTCACGCAGCAGCTCACCAGCGCGAAGCTGAAGCTGCAGGGCGGGTCGCCGACGGCGCTGAACTGGGCCATCGACGGCGTCCGGAAGGGCGGCACGGTGTCCGCCATGGGTGCCTACGGCCCGATCCCGAACGCGGTGAAGTTCGGCGACGCGATGAACAAGGGCGTCACCATCCACATGAACCAGGCGCCGGTGAAGCGCCAGTGGCCGCGGCTCCTGGAGCACATCCAGGCGGGTCACCTCAAGCCGAGCGAGATCATCACGCACCGGATCCCGCTGGAGCACATCGACGAGGCGTACCACCTGTTCTCGGCCAAGCTCGACGACTGCATCAAGACGGTGATCGTGCCGTGAAGGAGGGACCCGTGTCCGACCACACCCCGTACATCGGCGATCCGCCCCGTCGCGTCCCGACGGCGGCGGAACTGCGCGAGCGCATCCCCGGGTGGGGGAGCGACCTCGACCCAGCCGACCGTCCGTCGGTCCCGAAGCTGTCCCGAGAGGTCGGCTTCGCGTCCGGTGCGCACTGGGACGTGCCGGAGCAGCAGCCCGGCGCCGAGGGCCGCGAGCGGTCGATCGAGCACGCCCACGTCACGCCGGTGTTCGGGACGGCACAACCGCTGTCCGGGCTCGCCGGCGTCGTGAAGCGGTACGCCTACCGCCGGTTCAGCGAGGGACGACTGGCGCACTGGATGCTCCTCGTCCTCGGCGACCGGATCGACGTCGCCACGCACCGGGTGACGGACGCGCTGCGCGGCCGTCCGGACCGCGTCGTGCACGAGACCGGCGTGCGGGCGGAGATCGGCAACCGGCCGGTGGCCTCGCGATCCGGCTCGTCGCGCCGCGACCGGCGGCACCAGCTGCTCGACCCGGTGGTCGCCAACTGGGGCTGGCTCGCGGCGCTCGGCGGCGTCGTCCTGCTGGTGCGTCGCCTGCGGCGTCGCTGACGGAGCTCCGGCGACCCATCAGCCGGACGGGAGGCGCGGTACGAGCCCGCCCCGCGCCTCCCGTCCGCCTCCGTCGCCCTGAGCGAAGCGATGGCGATGCTCGCCGGGGAGCACCAACGAGAAGTGCCCCCGGGCCGAACGGCCAGGGGGCACTGCATCTTGTCGTGTCCGAGGGGGGACTTGAACCCCCACGCCCTAATACGGGCACTAGCACCTCAAGCTAGCGCGTCTACCATTTCCGCCACCCGGACAGGTGTTCTTCACTTGTTCGGCCGTCGCTCCGGGCTGTTTCCCCGGCGTTCCTGCCGAGAGAAGACACTAGCACGGGTCCGGAGGCCCGCTGCACACGGCCGTGCATCCCGGGCGAGTCCCGCACGTCGCCGCGGATCGGGGGCGGTCCGATGCGGGGTGCCCGGTAGCCTCGGGGCATGAGCGACGCCCAGCCGGACCTCGAGGCCACCGCAGCCATCGCGCGGGACCTCATCCGCATCGACACGACGAACTGGGGCGAGGGGAAGTCCCGCGGCGAGACCGAGGCGGCGCACTACGTCGAGGCGGCACTGCGCGACCTCGACCTCGAGCCGCAGCTGTTCGAGTCGGAGCCGGACCGCGTGAGCGTCGTCGCCCGCGTGCCGGGTCGGGACCGCGACAAGCCGGCGCTCGTCGTGCACGGGCACCTCGACGTCGTCCCGGCGGACCCGACGAACTGGTCGGTCGACCCGTTCGGCGGGGTCGTCCGCGACGGCATGCTGTGGGGCCGCGGTGCCGTCGACATGAAGAACATGGACGCGATGATGCTGACGTCGCTGTCGGACGTCATCGAGCGCCAGAGTGCGCCCGAGCGGGACCTCGTCATCGCCTACTTCGCCGACGAGGAGGCGGGCGGGGTGCTCGGTTCGCACCACGTCGTCGACCGGCACCCCGAGGTCTTCGCGGGTGCCACGGCCGCCATCAGCGAGGTCGGCGGCTACTCGATCACCCTCGGGGACCGGCGCGCGTACCTGCTGCAGACCGGCGAGAAGGCCCTGATGTGGGTGAAGCTCGTCGCCCGGGGCACGGCCGCGCACGGCTCGCACGTCATCCGCGACAACGCCGTCACGAAGGTCGCGGCCGCCGTCGCGCGCATCGGCAGCGAGGAGTGGCCGGTCCGGCTGTCGGCCACGACCGAGGCGATGGTCGCCGAGGTCGCCCGGTTCCTCGGCGTCGACCCGCAGACGACCGGCCCGGACGAGGTCGCGCTGGCCACGGGCTCGGCGTCGCGGTTCGTCCACGCCGCCCTGCACACGACGTCGAACCCGACGGTGCTCACCGCCGGGTACAAGCACAACGTCATCCCGGACACGGCCGAGGCGCTCGTCGACATCCGGTGCCTGCCGGGCGACGAGGACGCCGTGCTCGCGCGCGTCCGCGAACTGGCGGGCGACGAGGTCGAGGTCGTCACGTCCTTCCGCGACGTCGGCCTTGAGCAGGACTTCGGCGGCCCGCTCGTCGACGCCGTGCGCGACGTCCTCGGTCGGCACGACCCGGGCGCGCCGGTGCTGCCGTACCTGCTGTCCGGCGGCACCGACAACAAGGCCCTGTCGACGCTCGGCATCGCCGGCTACGGGTTCGTCCCGCTGCAGCTGCCCGCAGGCATCGACTTCCCCGCGATGTTCCACGGCGTCGACGAGCGGGTGCCGCTGAACTCGCTGGCCTTCGGGCGGCGCGTCCTCGGGGACCTGCTCGCGACGTACTGATACATTGCCGGGTCGCCTGCGCGGCACCGTCCTGCCTGCTGACCCCTGAAAGGCCCGCACGATGCACATCCTCGAGGCGATCTTCCTCGGCTTCGTGCAGGGACTCACCGAGTTCCTGCCCGTGTCCTCCAGCGCCCACCTGCGCATCGTCGGGCTGTTCCTGCCCGATGCCAAGGACCCGGGTGCGGCGTTCACCGCGGTGACGCAGCTCGGCACCGAGACCGCCGTGCTCATCTACTTCTGGAAGGACATCACCCGCATCGTCGGGCGGTGGTTCCGGTCGGTGTTCCGGCGCGACGTGCCGAAGGGCGACCCGGACGTCCGCCTCGGCTGGCTGGTCATCCTCGGCACGATCCCGATCGGCATCGCCGGCCTGGTGCTCAAGGACTCGATCGAGACGACGTTCCGGTCGCTGTGGATCGTCGCGATCGTGCTCATCGTCTTCGGCGTGGTGCTCGGCGTGCTCGACGTCGTCGGCCGCAAGGTCCGTCCGATCGAGCAGATGACGTTCCGGAGCGGGCTGCTCATCGGTGTGGCGCAGATGCTCGCCCTCGTGCCGGGTGTCTCGCGCTCCGGTGCGACGGTGTCGATGGGGCTCGCACTCGGGTACACCCGTCCGGCGGCCGCACGGTTCGCCTTCCTGCTCGCCGTCCCCGCGGTGTTCCTGTCCGGCTTCTACGAGGCCGCGACCAGCCTGGGCGACACTGGCGCACCATTCGGGCTCGTCGACACGCTCATCGCGACGGTCGTCGCGTTCGTCGTCGGGTTCGTCGTGATCGCCGCCTTCATGAACTACATCGCCAAGCGCAGCTTCCTCCCCTTCGTGGTCTACCGGATCGCACTCGGTATCGTGCTCATCGTGTTGTTGTCGCTCGGAGTGATCCAGCCGTGAGGGCCTGGCAGGCCCCGTCCGTCCCCGAGGTCCCGGGGGACGCCCCGCGTCCCGTCGTGCACGACACGGCGGCCGGGCACCCCGTCGACCCGACCCGGGGCGAGGAGCGTGCGGCGCTCTACGTCTGCGGGATCACGCCCTACGACGCCACCCACCTCGGGCACGCGGCGACCTACCTGGCGTTCGACACGCTCGGCCGGGCCTGGCGCGACGCCGGGCTCGAGGTCGAGTACGCGCAGAACACCACGGACGTCGACGACCCGCTGCTCGAGCGGGCGACGCGCGACGGCGTCGACTGGCGCGAGCTCGCGGCCTCGCAGATCGACCTGTTCCGCCGCGACATGGAGGCGCTCCGCGTCCTGCCGCCGGACGACTTCGTGGCCGTGACGGACGAGGTCGAGCGGATCGCCGAGGCGGTCGCGTACCTGCAGGAGACGGGCTACGCGTACGACGTGCCCACCGAGGACTCCGAGGGCGACGACGTCTACTTCGACGTCAACCGCCCCACCGAGGCGTGGGCGCTCGGCGACGAGAGCCGCCTGGACCGCGAGACCATGCTCGCGCTGTCGGCCGAGCGCGGCGGGGACCCGGACCGCGCCGGCAAGCGCGACCCGCTCGACCCCCTGCTCTGGCGTGCCGAGCGCGCCGGGGAGCCGAGCTGGGACACCGAACTGGGCCCGGGCCGGCCCGGCTGGCACATCGAGTGCAGCGTGATCGCGGGCGACAAGCTCGGCCTGCCGATCAGCGTGCAGGGCGGCGGCAGCGACCTCGTCTTCCCGCACCACGAGATGAGCGCCGGGCACGCCGCCGCGCTCGCGCACCAGCCGCTCGCCAACGCCTTCGTGCACACCGGGATGATCGCCTACCAGGGGTCGAAGATCTCGAAGTCGCTCGGGAACCTCGTCACCGTGCGCGGACTGCTCGACGACGGCGCGGACCCGCGGGCGATCCGGCTCGCGCTGCTGTCGCACAAGTACTCGGACGACTGGGAGTGGTTCGACGGCGAGCTGTCGAGCGCGACCACCCGCCTGACGTCGTGGGACGAGTGGGCGACCGGTGCACGCGAGGGGCACGTCGACGACGCGGAGGAGGCGATCGCCCGGATCCGTGCCCGTGTCGCCGACGACCTGGACACGCCGGGGGCGGTCGCGGCCGTCGACACGGCCATCGCGGCGGGGACGCGCGCGACGCCGGAGCTCGTCGACCTCGTCGACGCCGTGCTCGGCATCCGTCTGGGCTGACCGCGGGGTCCGCCCGGCCCCGAGTGGGCACGACACGCCGCAGGTGTGCCTCCGGACGGGCGGAATCCGTCGGGCAGGGCAGCCGAGCGTGACGGAAGCGGCCCACTCGATCCGGGGGCCGTCCCGGGCCGCGACGGACGGGAGGCGCGGTGCGAGCCGGCACCGCGCCTCCCGTCCGTCCCGTGGTCCGGACTACTGCTGCGGCGGCTGCGGGGGCCGCCACGGGCCCTCGCCACCGGCGGTGCCGCCGTCCTTGCCGTCCTTGCGCTCACGACGGCGGAGGTACTGCTCGAACTCCTGGGCGATGGCGTCGCCGGAGGCCTCGGGGGAGTCGACCGTGTCGCGCGCCTGCTCGAGCTGCCCGATGTAGCTGGCCATGTCCTCGTCGTCGGCGGCGAGGGCGTCGATGCCCTCCTCCCACTCGGTCGCCTCGTCGAGCAGGGTGCCGCGCGGCACCGTGACGTCGGCGAGTTCCTCGAGCTTGTCGAGCAGCGACAGGGTGGCCTTCGGCGACGGCGAGTTGTGCACGTAGTGCGGCACCGAGGCCCAGAGCGACAGCGTGGTGAGCCCGGCGGTGTCCATCGCGTCGGACAGCACGCCGAGGATGCCGGTCGGTCCCTCGTACGTCGACCGGTCGACGTCGAACGCCGAGCGGACCCCGGCGTTCTCGCTGGACACGAAGACCGAGATGGGCCGGGTGTGCGGCACGTCGGCGAGCATCGCGCCGACGAACACGACCGCGTCGATCGAGTGGACGTCCGCGAGGTCGACGACCTCGGCGCAGAAGCCGCGCCAGGTGCGCGACGGCTCCGGGCCGACGAGCACGAACACGTCGCGCTCGGACTCCGAGCCGGTGGCGCCGATCACGGGGCGGCCCTCGGCGCCAGGGCCGTAGAGCACGATGCGGGGCCACTGGATGCCGCGGGAGCCGTCCTCGGCCGTCCCGACGTTCGGCCGGTTGAACTGGTAGTCGACGTACCGCTCGCCGTCGATCTCGCGCAGCTCGTCGAGCTCCAGCGCGTCGACGATGCGCCGCGCGAGGCCGCTGGCCGCGTCGCCGGCGTCGTTCCAGCCCTCGAACGCGACGACGAGCAGGCGGCCGTCGCTGAAGGGGGAGTGCTGTGGCACGGAGGGGCCTCCTGGTGGTGGAGCGGGGCGCACGCGACGCCGCGCGCGGCCGGACAGGGTCGATCACCCAGGATAGGCCTCGGGTCGGCGTCGGCACCGCCCCGTCCGCCCGGAGCGGAACGCGCGCCCCGGTAGACTCGTCGCCCGTGACCGCCCAGCACCCCGAACGCGTCCTCCCCGCAGCCGTGCTGTGGGACATGGACGGCACGATCATCGACACCGAGCCGATCTGGCAGCAGTCCCAGGTCGAGCTGACCGCTCGCCACGGCGCCGTGTGGACCCACGAGGACGGCCTGTCGCTGGTGGGCAGCGGCCTCGAGCGCTCGGGCGAGATCCTGCGCGACCGCGGTGTCGACATGGAGGTCGAGGAGATCGTCCAGTGGATGACCGACTACGTGATGGAGCGCCTGCAGGCGGCCGAGCTGCCGTGGCGGCCCGGTGCCCGCGAACTGCTCGAGGAGTTGCACGACCGCGGCATCCCGACGGCCCTCGTCACGATGTCGCGGCGGAAGATGGCCCTCGTCGCCGCCGACGCGCTCGGTGCCAGCGGCTTCCGCGTGGTCGTCGCCGGTGACGACGTCGACCGCCCGAAGCCCCACCCGGACGCCTACCTGTCCGCCGCCGCGCAGCTCGGCGTCGACCCCACCGCCTGCGTCGCGATCGAGGACTCGGCGACCGGCGTCGCCTCGGCCGTCGCGTCCGGCGCGGTGACCGTCGCGGTCGAGCACATCGTGCCGCTGTCCGAGATCGCGGGCGGCGACGTCCACCTGACGACCCTGGCCGACGTCGACGTCGACCGCCTGGTCGAGCTGACCACCCCGGCCCTCGCGGCCCGCACCGAGACGGCGAACCGATGACCGACGCACAGTCCCCGACCGGCACCGACGGCACCGCCGCGCTGCCGCACACCGCGGGCGGTGCCCCGCACACCCCGCCCCGCGGCCCGTTCCGCGCCGGCGACCGCGTGCAGCTCACCGGTCCGAAGGGCAAGCTCACGACGCTGTCCCTGGAGACCGCGGGGGAGTACCACACGCACCGCGGCGTGCTCCGGCACGACGACGTCATCGGGCAGCCCGACGGTTCGGTGATCCGCGCGAGCACGGGCGACGAGTACCTCGCGCTCCGGCCGCTCCTCAACGACTACGTCATGTCGATGCCCCGCGGTGCGGCGATCGTCTACCCGAAGGACGCCGCTCAGATCGTCGCGTTCGCCGACGTTTTCCCCGGCGCCCGCGTCGTCGAGGCCGGCGTCGGGTCGGGCGCGCTCTCGCTCTTCCTGCTGCGCGCCATCGGCCCCACCGGCCGGCTGCAGTCCTTCGAGCGCCGCGAGGAGTTCGCCGCGATCGCCCGCGGCAACGTCGGCACCTTCCTCGGCGCCGTGCCGGACAACTGGTCGGTGACCGTCGGCGACCTCGTCGAGGAGCTCCCCGGCGCGGCCGAGCCCCAGAGCGTCGACCGCGTGGTCCTCGACATGCTCGCCCCGTGGGAGTGCGTCGACGCCGCTGCCGACGCCCTCGTGCCCGGCGGCCTGATCGTCTGCTACGTCGCCACCGTGACGCAGCTCTCCCGCACGGCCGAGGCGCTCCGCGACACCGGCCGCTTCACCGACCCGCAGTCGAGCGAGACGCTCGTGCGGACCTGGCACGTCGAGGGGCTCGCGGTCCGTCCGGACCACCGCATGGTCGGGCACACCGGTTTCCTGGTCACCGCACGTCGACTGGCGGACGGTGTCGTCCTGCCGAACCTGAAGCGTCGCGCAGGCAAGGCGGAGTTCTCCGACGAGGACGTCGAGGCGTGGACGCCCGGCGCCGTGGGCGAGCGGTCGGCGAGCGACAAGAAGCTCCGCAAGGTCGCCCGCCAGGCCGCGGCACAGGCGCGACGCGTCGCCGCCGCCGAGGCCGGGTCCGCGGCCGGCTCCGAGGCCGGCTCCGGGCCGGACGACGCCCCCGACGGCGACCGCTAGGCTACGCATGCCCGTCCTGCACCGAACGGAAAGAGGGTCCGTGCGCACCATCCCCGCACTCCTGGTCACCATCGGCCTCGTCGCGTCGCTGACCGCGTGCGCGTCCAGCGGTGCCGGCTCGACGCCGTCCGCCTGCGCGCCCCCCGGTGCCGCCTCGGAAGCCGTCACGGCGACCGGCGCGTTCGGGAAGGAGCCGAAGGTCACGGTCCCGTCCGGGCTCACCACGACGGGCACGCAGGTCTCGGTCCTGCGCTCGGGCGACGGCCGGGAGATCGAGGACGGCACCCCCGCCCTCATCGAGTACACCCTCGTCGACGGCGCGACGGGCCAGGTCGCGCAGACCAGCGGTTACTCCGGCCAGACCGCCCCGATCACCGCGGGCGCCGAGAACTACGGGCCGCTCGGCACCGCGCTCGAGTGCGCGCACGTGGGCGACCGGCTCGCCGTCGCGCTCCCGAAGAGCGCGCTCAGCGGTGGCGCGTCCGCCAGCGCTCCGTCGGGCAAGGAGGAGGACGCGGTCGTCGCGATCGTCGACGTCCGGCGCGCCTTCGACGCCCGCGCGACCGGCACGCCGCAGCTCGCCGGTGACGGCATGCCCGCCGTCGTCCTCGCGCCGTCCGGTGCCCCCGGCATCACCATCCCGTCCTGGAGTGCGCCGAAGGACGACGCACTCCACCTGCTCCGCAAGGGGTCGGGCGCGGAGCTCACCGCGAAGGACACCGCGGTCGTCAAGTACACGGCCGTCTCCTGGGCCGGCAGCACCGGCGACTCGTCGGTCGTCGGGTCGAGCTGGACCGACGGCTCGGGCGCGCAGACCATCCCGCTGGCGAAGGGCCAGGTCATCGACGGCGTCCGCGACGCCCTCCTCGGCCACCGCGTCGGCGACCAGGTCCTGGCGATCGTCCACCAGCAGGGCCAGGCCACCGCGTACGTCATCGACGTGCTCGGGAAGATGCCCGCCTGAGGCCTGTCGGACCGTCCACCAACCGCGGCGCGGGTGCACTCCGGTGCACCCGCGCTGCCGTAGGATCGGGCTCGTGCCAGCGACCCGAGCCCCCCGCGTGCCCGCCGAGGAGCGGCTCTTCAGCCTCGTGCTCGCGCTGCTCTCGACGGAGTCGGGGCTGACCAAGGCGGAGATCCTGGCCAACGTCCAGGGCTACCGCCAGCGCTGGACCGCCGGTGGCGACAACGCCTCGCTGGAGCGGCAGTTCGAGCGTGACAAGGACGACGTCCGCGAGCTCGGGATCCCGCTCGAGACGATCGAGACCCCGGGCGCCGCCGGCAACAACCAGACGCTGCGCTACCGGATCCCGAAGGGCGAGTACGACCTGCCGCTCGACGTCCGCTTCACACCGGACGAGTCCGCCCTGCTGTCCCTCGCCGCGATGGCCTGGCGCGAGGGCGCACTGTCCACGGACTCCCGCCGCGCACTGCTCAAGGTGCGCTCGGCCGGCGCCGACGAGGGCGACGCGACGACCGCGGCGCACCCCACCGACATCGCCGCCTACGCGCCGCGGCTCCGGGCGCGCGACGCCGCGTTCGAGCCGCTGCGCTCGGCGCTCGACCGTGCCGCGGCGGTGCGCTTCGACTACATCACCCCGGGTGAGCACGAGCCGCGACGCCGGGAACTCGCCCCGCTGGCGCTCGTGCAGCACGGCGGCCGCTGGATGCTCGCGGCGCACGAGTTCGCCACCGGCGGCACGAAGAACTACCTGCTGTCCCGGATCGTCGGACCGGTCTCGGCGTACGAGGCCGGCCGGCACCCGGCGCCGGCGGGCGCGGGGGAGCGCGCGCTGGCCGAGCTCGACCGGGTCTGGTCCGAGCGCTCCGCGCGGATCGCCGTCGTCCCGGGCTCGGACGCCGAGCGTCGGCTGCAGCGACGCCGCGGCACCGAGGTCGACTCCGACGGGGTCCTCGTCCTGCACCACGTCGACCCGCAGATCCTCGCCGAGGAGCTCGCGGCGTTCGGGCCGGAGGTCCGCGTGCTCGAACCGGCCGCCCTGCGCGACCGGGTCGTCGCCCGGCTGCGCGGGCTCGTCGCCGACCACGCGGACCACGCCGACGACACCGCCGCGGCGGGCACCGAGCGGACCGGAGGCGCCCGTGGCTGACCAGCAACCCCTGCAGGCGCAGGACAAGCTCGCCTTCCTGCTCGTGCTGGTGCCGTACCTCATCGACCACGAGCGCGTCTCGGTCGCCGAGGCGGCCCGGCACTTCGGCGTGCCGGAGCAGCGGATCCGTCGCGCGGTGGAGCTCATCGCGGTGTCCGGCGTGCCCGGCGAGACGATGCAGTACCAGCACGGCGACCTCTTCGACATCGCCTGGGACGACTTCGAGCAGAACGACATGATCGTGCTGACGAACCTGGTGGCGATCGACGACTCCCCGCGGCTCTCCGCGCGCGAGGCCTCGGCGCTCATCGCCGGCCTGCAGTACCTGTCCGCCCTGCCCGAGGCCGCCGACCGCGACGCGATCCGGGCGCTGATGGCGAAGCTCTCCCGCGGCGCCGGCGGTGCCGCGTCGAACGTGGCCGTCGGCCAGGACCTCCACGACGCCGCGCTCACCACGATCCGCAGCGCCGTCGCGGGCGGCCGCGGGCTCGCGTTCGAGTACGTCGGGCCCCGCACCCAGGGCGGGACCCGCCGGGTCGACCCGCTGCGCGTCGAGTCGATCGACACCGACTGGTACCTGCGCGCGTGGGACCTGGACCGGCAGGCACTCCGGACGTTCCGACTCGACCGCATGTCGAACGTGCGCGTGGACGACCGCGCCGCCGAGAAGACGATCGACGACGTCGTGCTCCCGGACACCCTGTTCCAGCAGTCCGGCGGCGACGTCATCGTCACGGTCGAGCTCGACTGCTCGTCGCTGCCGCTCGTGGCCGACTACCTCGCCGACACGGCCGACGCCGAGGACGCCGACGGCCGCGTGCGCATCCGCCTCGCCGCGTCGAACGGCTTCGACGGGGTGGTGCGCCTGGTCGCGGGCCTGCCCGGTCGCGCCGTCGTCATCGACCCGCCGGCCGCGCGCGCCGCGGTGCGGGCCTTCGCCGAGGCGGCCCTCGCCGCCGAGTGAGGCGGCTCGCGCCACCGGGTGCAGCGTCGTCCGCGTCGGCGCGGGCGAGCCGACGGCGGACGGGAGGCGCGGGTCGGGCCCGCCCCGCGCCTCCAGTCCGGACACGGGCTGTGCGTCCGTCCACCGCGGCGAGTCTGTCGGTGCCGGTCCCGTAGGATCGGTCCATGGCTTCGACGACCGCGAGCGGGCGAGCGGAGCGGCCCGGTCGTCCGAAGAAGGACACCGAGGGCCGCATGTCGCTCGGGCAGCACCTCATCGAGCTGCGCAACCGCCTGTTCAAGGCCGTCCTCGCGGTCGTCGTGTGCGCGATCGGCGGTTGGTTCCTCACGCCGTTCGTCCTCGACGCACTGCGCTCACCGGTCACGCAGCTGGCCGAGGTCGGCGGGCACACCGCCGAGCTGAACTTCCCGATGATCACCGGGGCGTTCGACCTGCGCCTGCAGATCGCCGTCACCATCGGTGTGGTCATCTCGAGCCCGATCTGGCTGTACCAGGTCTGGGCCTTCATCGTGCCGGCGCTCGTCCGCCGCGAGAAGCAGTACGTGTTCGGCTTCCTCGGCACCGCGATCCCGCTGTTCTTCGCCGGCTGCTGGTTCGGCTGGTACGTCCTGCCGCACATCGTCGGGATCCTCGGCAGCTTCGTGTCCAGCCAGGACACCTCGATCGTCGACGCGAAGGCGTACTACGACTTCGTCATCAAGCTCATCGTCGCGGTCGGGATCGCCTTCGTCCTGCCGGTGTTCCTCGTGCTGCTGAACTTCGTCGGCGTGCTCTCGGCGAGTTCGATCATCAAGAGCTGGCGCGTGGCGATCCTGTGCATCCTGGTGTTCTGCGCCATCGTGACCCCGTCGGCGGACGTCATCTCGATGTTCCTGCTCGCGGTGCCGATGACGGTGCTCTACGTCGCCGCGTGCATCATCACGTGGTTCCACGACCGCCGGCTCGCGAAGAAGCAGGCGAAGCTCGACGAGGAGTACGGGATCTCATGACGACCGGCCTCAGCCCCGCGGAGCGGTTCCAGGCGGCGAAGGTCCGCAACCGCTCGCGCAACCTCGAGCTCTTCCGGACCGACCTGCGCTTCGACCTCGACCCGTTCCAGATCGCCGCGTGCGACGCGCTCGACCAGGGCCGCAGCGTCCTGGTCGCCGCCCCGACCGGTGCCGGCAAGACGATCGTCGCCGAGTTCGCGATCTGGCTCGCGATGCGCCAGCCCACGGCGAAGGTGTTCTACACGACGCCGATGAAGGCGCTGAGCAACCAGAAGTACGCCGAGCTCGTCGCCGAGTACGGCGAGTCCGAGGTCGGACTGCTGACCGGGGACACGAACGTCAACCCGCGCGCCCGCGTCGTCGTGATGACGACCGAGGTGCTCCGCAACATGATCTACGCGGACTCCGAGCTGCTCGACGACCTGGCGTGGGTCGTGCTCGACGAGGTGCACTACCTGGCCGACCGGTTCCGCGGGGCCGTGTGGGAAGAGGTCATCCTGCACCTGCCGACCGAGGTCCGGCTGGTGTCGCTCAGCGCGACCGTGTCGAACGCCGAGGAGTTCGGCGACTGGCTGCAGACCGTCCGCGGCGACACCGACGTCATCGTGTCCGAGGACCGTCCGGTACCGCTCGAGCAGCACGTGCTCGTCGGCAACAAGATGGTCGACCTGTTCGACTCCAGCGGGGCGGCGGCGACGAACCGTGTCAACCCGGAGCTCCTGCGGCTCGTCGGCGGCGGTGCCCGGAGTGAGCGGAACGGCGGCGGACACCGCGGCCGTCGTGGTCGCGGCGGCTACCCGGAGCGCCGGGGTCCGCGCACCGAGAAGATGTACCGCGAGCAGATCGCGAAGGTGCTCGACGAGCGCATGCTGCTGCCCGCGATCTTCTTCGTGTTCAGCCGCAACGGCTGCGACCAGGGCGTCCGCCAGGTGCTCCGGTCCGGCATCTCGCTGACGACGGCCGACGAGCGCAACGAGATCCGCGAGACCGCCGAGTACCACTGCCGCACGCTGCTCGACGAGGACCTCGCCGTGCTCGGCTACTGGGAGTGGCTCGAGGGTCTCGAGCGCGGGGTCGCCGCCCACCACGCCGGACTCCTGCCGGCGTTCAAGGAGGTCGTCGAGGACCTCTTCCGCCGCAAGCTCCTCAAGGTCGTCTTCGCCACCGAGACCCTGGCGCTCGGCGTCAACATGCCGGCGCGCACCGTCGTGCTCGAGAAGCTCGAGAAGTTCAACGGCGAGGCCCGGGTCCCGATCACGCCGGGGGAGTACACGCAGCTCACCGGTCGCGCCGGTCGTCGGGGGATCGACGTCGAGGGGCACTCGGTCATCCAGTGGTCCGACGGTCTCGACCCGCAGGCCGTGGCCTCGCTCGCGAGCCGCCGCACCTACCCGCTCAACTCGTCGTTCAAGCCGACGTACAACATGGCCGTGAACCTCATCGAGCAGTTCGGCCGCCAGCGCACGCGCGAGGTGCTCGAGACGTCGTTCGCGCAGTTCCAGGCGGACCGCTCGGTCGTCGACCTGGCCCGGAAGGTCCGCTCGCAGCAGGAGTCGCTCGACGGGTACCAGCGCGCGATGGAGTGCCACCTCGGCGACTTCACCGAGTACGCCGCCCTCCGTCGCCGCCTGTCCGACCTCGAGCGCACGAACGTGCCCGGCGGCCGCGAGGCCTCGCACGGCGCCCGCCAGGAGCGCCAGGCCGCGATCACGGACGTCCGTCGGCAGATGCAGCGGCACCCGTGCCACGCCTGCCCCGACCGGGAGGCGCACGCCCGCTGGGCCGAGCGCTGGTACAAGCTCAAGCGCGGGCACGACAAGCTCGTGCAGCAGATCCGGTCGCGCACCGGTGCGGTCGCGACGACGTTCGACCGCGTCACCGACGTGCTCCTGCAGCTCGGGTACCTCGTCGTCACCGGCGACGACGAGGCGACGGTCGCCGCGGGCGGCCGGCGCCTGCAGCGCATCTACGGGGAGCGCGACCTGCTCGTCGCGGAGTGCCTCGAGGCCGGGGTCTGGAAGGACCTCACCCCCGCGCAGCTCGCCGCGATGGCCGCCACGATCGTCTACCAGCCCCGCCGCGAGGACGCGCCCGGCACCGAGCACGCCCTGCCGCGCGGGGCGTTCCGGCCGGCCCTCGACGAGACCCTGACGATCTGGGCGCGCCTCGACGACATCGAGCGCGACGCCCGGCTCGCGGGGTCGCAGCCGCCGACCCCGGCGATGTCGGTGGGCATGTTCCGCTGGGCGTCCGGTTCGGCGCTCGACGACGTCCTGCGCACGCTCGACATGCCCGCCGGCGACTTCGTCCGCTGGTCGAAGCAGGTCATCGACCTGCTCGACCAGGTCCGGAACGCCGGCGACGACGACCTCGCCCAGACCGCCCGCCGTGCGACGGACGCGGTCCGCCGCGGCATCGTCGCCTACGCGACGGTCTGACGGGAGGAACAGTGGCGGTCCTCGAGGCGGCGGTGCGCCCGCAGGTCGGTCGGCCGGACCCGGTGCGGGCCGCCGAGTTCGCGGCACTGCCACTGCGGACCGCCTTCCCGCTCGCCGTCGTCGGCGGGCTGCTGTTCGCGCTCGCCTTCCCGTCGCCGGGCTGGTGGTTCCTCGCCTACCCGGCCACGGCGTGCATGCTCCTCGCTTCGATGGGCCAGCGCGCCCGACGGGCTGCATGGCTCGGCTACGTCGCCGGTGCGGCCTTCTGGCTGCCGGCGATCTCGTGGGCGGGCCGGTACCTCGGGCCGGTCCCGTGGCTCGCGCTCGCACTCGTCGAGGCCGCGTACTTCGCCCTCGGCAGCGTGGCGATCGCCCTCGCGTACCGCTGGGTCGCCCGTGTGCTGCCCGCGACCGCCTGGCGGGTGTGGGGCCTCCCGGCCGTCGTCGCCGGACTCTGGACCGGACGCGAGTGGTTCTCCGGGAGCTGGCCGTACGAGGGGTTCGCCTGGGGACGCGTCGGTCTGTCCCAGTCGCAGGGCCCCTTCACGCACCTCGCCGCCTACGTCGGCGTGCTCGGCGTGAGCTTCCTCGTCGTCTACTGCGTCGCCGTCGTGGTCTCGCTGGCGATCGTCGTCCCGCACGCGCCCGGGGCGGTGCTCCGCACGCCGGTCCGCGTCGCGACCGCCGGCCTGCTCGTCGCCGTGGTCCTCGCGATGCCCGCGTGGCCGACCCGGATCGACGGCAGCATCCGTGTCGAGGCGGTGCAGGGCAACGGTCCGGCCGGGTACTTCGACCGCGCGCAGCCGGGCGAGGTGCTCAGCGCGCAGGTCGCAGCGACCGACGTCGGGGCGGAGGGCGTGGACCTCGTGGTGTGGCCCGAGGCCGCGGCCGAGGCCGACCCCCGACGGTTCCCGGCGGTCGCCGGCGCGCTCGACTCGGTCGTCGACACGATCGGCGCGCCGCTCGTCGCCGGTGCGATCACGCAGACCTCGTCCGGCGTCCTGCACAACACCTCGTTCGTCTGGACCCGCGACGGGTGGCAGTCGTCCTACGACAAGAAGCGCCCCGTGCCGTTCGGCGAGTACGTGCCCGACCGGTGGTTCTTCTCGAAGCTCGCACCGTCGCTCATCGGGCTGCTGCAGCGCGACTACACGCCGGGGACGAAGCCGAACGTGCTCGACGTCGCGGGCATCCGGGCCGGGATCGCGGTCTGCTTCGACATCGTCGACGACGGGCTCACCGCCGACATGGCGCGCGGGGGAGCGCAGGTCATCCTCGCGCAGACGAACAACGCCGACTTCTCGGGCACCGACGAGAACCTGCAGCAGCTCGAGATCGCGCGACTGCGGGCCGTCGAGACCGGTCGGTCGCTCGTCAACATCTCCACGGTCGGCGCGTCACAGGTGATCGACCCGACCGGGCGCACCATCGACCGCATCCCGGCGTACACGGCGACGTCGATGATCACGGACGTGCCGCTGGGCACCGGGACCACCCCGGCCACGGTCGTCTCCGGGTCCGTGACCCTCCTCGTCTCGCTCGGCTCGGTCCTGGTGCTGCTGGCCTGCGCACCGTGGACGCGCCGGTCGCGCCGCTCGGCGCGCCGCACTTCCTGAACGGCGCCACCTCCCACTGGGAACGCTCTGTGAATGCGCCCAACCGGGATTCCCGACGCGTGGGAGGGTGTTGAGGAGGGCAGACGAGCGAGAGGAGCACACACATGGCTGATCGGAGTCTCCGCGGGATGCGGCTCGGGAGCCAGAGTCTCCAGAGCGAGGAGGGCGTCGAGCTCTCCGACCGGAAGCGCGCGGTGTACCAGACCGACTCGGGTGAGACGTTCGACATCGTCTTCTCGGCCGAGGCGGACGTGCCGCAGACGTGGTCCGAGCCCCGGACCGGGCGCGAAGGACGGCTGCTGGGCGACGACGGGATCCCCGTCGAGGTCGCTGCCGAGGACGTCAAGGCGCCGAGGACCCACTGGGACATGCTGCTCGAGCGGCGGTCGCGGGAGGAACTCGAGGAACTGCTGCAGGAACGGCTCCAGTTCCTCCGCGCACGACGCGGCGCCTAGGACACACGCACACGAACGACGACGCCCGCCCCGGATCCGGGGCGGGCGTCGTCGTGTTCCTGGGGCGTCGGCCCTGTTCCTGGGGTGTCGGGGGGCTACCCGCGACGGTCCTCGTCGCCGAGCGCCGTCTGCGATGCCTCGTCGGCTGCGGCGAGGTGCTCGTCCACGCTCCGGTTCGACTCGGCGAGCCGCTCGTCGAGCGCGGCGTCCGGCACGATGTCCGCGGCGGTCGCCTCCGGCCGCGGGTTCGTCGCCGCGGCACCGTCCACGGTCGCGGTGTTCGCGAGGCTCTCGTTCGCGAGCTTGGAGATCCGCGACAGGAAGTCCGTCCCGCCGTCAGCGCCGGCGACCGGGCCGCTGCCGGAGCGTCCGCCGGTGAAGCCCCGCGCGATGCCGGTCAGCGCCTCGGTGAACTCGCTGGGGATCATCCAGAGCTTGTTCGCGCTGCCCTCGGCGATCTTCGGCAGGGTCTGCAGGTACTGGTACGAGAGCAGCTTGTCGTCCGGGTCGCCGGTGTGGATGGCGTCGAAGACGGTGGCGATGGCCTGCGCCTCGCCCTCGGCGCGGAGCACCTGGGCCTTCGCGTCACCCTCGGCCGCGAGGATCGCGGCCTGCCGCTGACCCTCGGCCTCGAGGATCTGGGACTGCTTCGTGCCCTCCGCCTGCAGGATCGCGGCACGTCGGCTGCGCTCGGCTCGGAGCTGCTGCTCCATGGCGTCCTGGATCGACACGGGCGGCTCGATGGCCTTGAGCTCGACACGGCCGACGCGGATGCCCCACTTGCCGGTCGCCTCGTCGAGGACGACACGGAGCTGCCCGTTGATGTTGTCGCGGCTGGTCAGCGCCTCCTCGAGGTTCAGGCCACCGACGACGTTGCGGAGCGTGGTCGTCGTGAGCTGCTCGACCGCACCGAGGTAGTTCGCGATCTCGTACGTCGCGGCGCGGGCGTCCGTGACCTGGAAGTACACGACGGTGTCGATCGACACCACCAGGTTGTCCTCGGTGATCACCGGCTGCGGCGGGAACGAGACGACCTGCTCGCGCATGTCGAGGAGCGGGCGCAGACGATCGATGAACGGCACCAGCAGGTTCAACCCGGGGTTGAGGGTCTTGTGGTACTTGCCGAGTCGTTCGACGATGCCGGCCGTCGCCTGCGGCACGATGCGGATCGCACGTGACAGGACGACGATCACGAAGATCACGACGACGAGGACGAGGACGAGCAGAGCGATCGTCCCGGCTGAGATGGTCACGAGGTGGCCCTTTCTCCGAGGCGGACGACCGCGGTCGACCCCTCGATCGACTCGACGACCACGGGGGTCCCGAGCGGCGGTGTACGGACGGGGGAGTCGGCGGTGAGCCGGGCGCTCCAGGTCTCACCGTTCGCGAGACGGACCTGGCCGGGGGAGGACGGCGTGAAGGCCACCGCCACGGTGCCCGGCAGGCCGATGAGCCCGTCGACGTTGGTCCGGTGCGGATCGGCGCTCCGGCCGAATGCGGCGAGGACCCGCGGTCGGACCACCGAGAGCAGCAGCAGGGCGACCCCGGCGGCGACGATGGTCGAGAGCCACCAGGGCGCTCCGAGCAGGGCCGCGATCAGGCCGCCGGCCGCACCGGCCGCGAGCATGATGAAGATGAAGTCGAGGGTGAAGACCTCGACCACCCCGAGCAGCAGCGTCAGTCCGACCCAGACGACGGTCTGGATCCAGTCGGTGTTCACGCGATCTCCCTCCCTCGCATCGCGCGCTCCGGCGTGCAGCGTCGCGACGGCCGGTCTTCCTGACACCCAACCTACCGTCCCCCGCCGACGCCCGGCGGGGACGCACCGGCACGGCGGGGGAGCGGTGCGCGCCCGACACGGCCCGGTGTCGACCGGTTGGTAGGCTCGTCCGCGGCCGACCGGCCGGACCCCGACCAGGAGAACACTGTGACGAACCCCCTCGCCCCCGGATCCCTCACCGACAAGCGCGCCCTCGTCACCGGATCGTCGCGCGGCATCGGCGCCGACACGGTCGGCTACCTGGCCGAGGCCGGCGCGAAGGTCGTCGTCAACTACCGGAACAAGGCCCGCCGCGCCGAGCAGATCGCCGAGAAGGTCGTCGCCGACGGCGGTGCCGCCCTGGCGATCGGTGCCGACCTGACCGACCACGACTCCGTGCAGGCCATGGTCGACGCGGTCGTCGCCGAGTGGGGTGGCATCGACCTGCTCGTGCTCAACGCCTCGGGCGGCATGGAGTCCGGCGTCGGCGAGGACTACGCGCTGCGGCTCAACCGCGACGCGCAGGTCGACATGCTGCAGACCGCCGTCCCGCACATGCCCGTCGGATCGCGCGTCGTCTTCGTGACGAGTCACCAGGCCCACTTCGTCGAGACCGCCGAGACGATGGACGAGTACGTCCCGGTCGCCAAGAGCAAGCGTGCGGGGGAGCTGGCCCTGCGCGAGCTGGTGCCGCAGCTCGAGGCCGCCGGCATCGAGTTCGTCGTCGTCTCCGGCGACATGATCGAGGGCACGATCACGGCGACGCTCCTGAACCGCCTGAACCCGGGTGCGATCGAGGGGCGTCGACAGGAGGTCGGCAAGCTCTACAGCGTGTCCGAGTTCGCCGCCGAGATCGCCCTCGCCGCCGTCGAGCCGATCCCGGCCGACCACACGAAGCTCGTCGGCGACGTCAGCGGCTTCACGCAGTAACGTCGACCGGGTGACCGCGCAGCCAGGCCTCCGCCGCTCCTCCCGGATCATCCTGCTCGACCCCGACGACCGTGTGTTCCTCATGGACACACGGTCGCCGTCGTCCGACGGCTCGCACCGCTGGATCACCCCCGGCGGCGGGGTCGACCCGGGGGAGTCGCACCGCGACGCCGCGGTGCGGGAGCTGCGCGAGGAGACCGGCATCGTGATCGACGACCCGGGGGAGTCGGTGTGGTCGTGGGACTTCACCGTCGTGTGGGACCTCGCCGACCACGACCGCGGCCACAGCGAGTTCTACGTCGTCCGCACCCCCGGGTTCACGCTCTCCGACGCCGGGTGGACCGAGGACGAGCGGGTCGACATCCTGGCGTCCCGCTGGTGGACGGCCGACGAGCTCGAGGCCACCGATCAGCCCTTCGAACCGGCGGAGCTCCCTGGTCTCGTGCGTCGGCACAGCCGCGCCTGAGCGGTCGACCACCGGCGGCCCACCCAGCGAACCTGAACAGGACTCGCGGGAAGCGCATACCTTGTGCTCAGACGGCCGCACGCAACCCGTGCCAGCGGCCCCTGACACGAGGAGCTCCCATGTCCACCAACGGTTACCCGCCGGCACCGAACACCCCCGGCGCCGCTCCCGCGACGAACGGCGGCAACGGGCTGGCCATCGGCTCGCTGGTGCTCGGCATCGTCGCCGTCGTCTTCGGGTTCCTGTTCTCGATCGTCGGTCTCATCGCGGGCATCATCGGGCTCGTCCTCGGGTTCATCGCCCGCCGTCGTGGCCTGAGCCGTGGCATGGTGCTCGCGGGCATCGTCCTCAGCGTCATCGGCATCGTCGTCGCGATCATCTTCATGATCCTGGGCGCGGTCCTCGCGACGCAGGTCCTGCAGAACCAGTAGCGACACCGGACGGGAGGCGCGTGGCGGGCTCGCCACGCGCCTCCCGTGTGTCCGTGGCCGGGTCGCGCACCCGGTGGCCGGTCTCCGAGACCGCCCGGACCGACGGCGAGTAGCGTCCGCGCCATGAGCTACAGCCAGCCGGACCCCGCAGAAGAGACCACCCAGGCCGAAGCGCCCGAGCAGCCGGACACCGACCGCGCGAACGTCGAGGAGGACGGGCGCGAGCAGGCCGCCCTCGAGATCGACGCCGACGACGTGCCGACCGGCGACGAGACGCCCGAACACTGACAGGACGCCCGTCGCACCGAACCACGGAGACGACGTCGAACCAGCCCACCGTGCCGGTTCGACGTCGTCTTCGTGGTTCGTCTCTTGCAACCAGCAGCGATGCCGCAGCGCCGATAATGCATATTATGTCAACTCAACCGTCGTCGAGCCGCTCCTGACGGGTCACGGCGCGGGTCGCGGCGTCGCGATCGGTCGCCCCTCGGGGTGCACGGCAACGAACACCAGCACGAGCTCCTCGTCCGACACGTTCGACGCCTCGTGGTCGACGAACGGCGGCTCGACCAGGACGTCGCCGGGTCCGTAGTGGCGGACGACGTCGGCGGTCCGGTGCCGCAGGCGTCCACCCGCGACGATCCCCGTCTGCCAGGCGTCGTGCCGGTGCCACCCGGTCGATTCCCCGGGCGGGATCCGCGCCACGAGCGAGCGCACCGTCGCCTCGATGGGGCCGTCCGGGTGCGGCACCGTGCACGCTGGGTCGGCGGCCGGTTCGTCGACGCGGATCTCCGGAGTCTCCGTCATGCACGTAGTATTCCAGATGCCGCCTCCGGTGTCCGGGAGTCCGAGCCGTCAGAACACCGCGACGGTCATGCCGGATCCGCTCGCGGGCCGGTCCATCGCCTCGAGTGCATCCGGCAGGTCGTCGAAGCCGATGGTCGCACCGATCGACTCCGCGGGCAGCAGCCGACCGGCCACGACGTCGTCGAGCATCGCCGCGTACTCCCCCACGGCGATCCCGTGGCTGCCGAGCAGTTCGAGCTCGTCGGCGGTGACGCGGCCCATCGGGATCGCCGGCGTCGCCTCGTCGTCGAGCAGGAGGCCGACCTGCACGTGCCGACCCCGGGGACGCAGCGACGCCACGGCCGCAACGGACGTGGCCCGGCTCCCGTAGGCGTCGACCGAAACGTGGGCACCACCGTCGGTCAGCCGGTGGACCGCCGCCGGCGCCTCGTCGTCCATCACCAGGGTGCTCGCCCCCAGCGCGGCGGCACGGTCGAGCGCCGCTGTCGAGACGTCGACGGCGACGACCCGGGCCCCCGCGGCGACGGCGACGATGATCGTCGACAGTCCCACGCCGCCGCAGCCGTAGACGACGACCCACTCCCCTGGTGCCACCCGACCGCGGGCATGCAGTGCGTGGTACGCGGTGCCGAAGCGGCACCCGAGTCCGGCGGCCTCGGCGAGCCCGACCGCGTCCGGCAGGTGCACGAGGTTCACGTCGGCGTGCGGGACCACCACGGACTCCGCGTACGAGCCCTGCAGGGTGAAGCCGGGCTGCTGCTGGCGCGTGCACACCTGGGTCGCACCGTCGCGGCACTGGTCGCACGTGCCGCACGCGAAGACGAAGGGCGCGGTGACCCGGTCCCCCACGACGGCACGGGTGACGGACGCCCCGACGGCGGTGACGACCCCGGCGAACTCGTGCCCCGGGACGTGGGGCAGGCGCACGGAGTCGTCGTGGCCCCGCCAGGCGTGCCAGTCGCTGCGGCACACGCCGGTCGCCGCGACCCGGACGACGACGCCGTCGTCCGGGGCGATCGGCTCGGGGAGCTCGACGATCGAGGGGGTGGAACCGAACCGGTCGTACTGGACTGCGCGCACGGCGCCATCCTGGCAGACGTGCGACGCCGGGCGCGCGGCAGGGCGACCGCGCTCCCGGCGCTCGACGGCCCGCCTAGTACTCGATGGGCCCGTCGCGGTCGTGGAACTCCCCCGTCGGCCCGTCCGCGCCGATCGTCGCCAGGGCAACCGTCGCGTCGGTGCCCTCGGTGACGGTCTGGTGCCCGCCGAAGCCGTTGAAGGCCGTCGCGGTGTAGCCCGGGTCGCTCGCGTTGACCCGGAAGCCGGGCAGGTTCTTGGCGTACTGCACCGTCATCGCGATCAGCGCCGCCTTCGACGCCGCGTACGGCACGGCCGCGACCGGGTGCTCGTCGCGTCCCGGCGTGGTCAGCCAGCGGGCGAACCCGACGCCCGATGCCACGTTCACGATCACGGGGTTGTCGGAGGCGCGCAGGAGCGGCAGCGCCGCCTGCGTCACCCGGACCACGCCCGTGACGTTGGTGGCGAGCACGGCGTCGAGTGCGTCGGCATCGAGGTCGTCGACCCCGAACGAGGTACCGAGCACCCCGGCGTTGTTGACCAGGACGTCGAGCTCCGGCAGTGCCGCGATCGCCGCGTCCACGCTGGCCTGGTCGGTCACGTCGAGCTGCACGACGTGCGCGCCGAGGGCCCGGACGTCGTCGCCCGACGCGGTGTCGCGCATCCCGGCGTACACGGTGTGCCCGGAGTCGATGAGTCGTCGTGCGGTCTCGAGGCCGAGGGAGCGGTTGGCTCCGGTGATGAGTGTCGTCGTCATGCCTCCACCCTGCTCTCCGGTCGACCGTGTTCCCAGGCACCGCTCGACGGTGGGACCAGCGGTACCAGGACCGGTGCCGCCCGAGCGGCGAGGATGGGACCATGAGCGAGTTCGCGGACGTCCTGCGGTCCTGGCGTGACCGCGTCCGACCCGAGGAGGTCGGGCTGCCGGCCGGCGCGGGACGTCGGACACCCGGGCTGCGGCGCGAGGAGCTCGCTGCGCTGGCCGGGGTCAGCGTCGACTACGTCGTGCGCCTCGAGCAGGGCCGCGCGACCAACCCCTCGCCGCAGATGCTCGGCGCGCTGGCGACGGCGCTCCGCCTGTCCGTGGCGGAGCGCGACCACCTGTTCCGGGTGGCCGGCGCGGCCCCGCCCTCCCGCCAGCTCGTCCCCCGGCACGTGCCGCCAGGCGTCCAGCGCATCGTGGACCGGCTCGGCGACGTCCCGATCGCGGTGTTCACGGCCATTCACGACATCGTCCTCTGGAACGACCTGTGGGCCGCCCTGAACGGCGACCCCTCGCGCTGGACCGGCGTCGAGGGCAACCTCGTCTGGCGGCACTTCGTGCACGGCCACGACGGCGTCTCGTGGGACGACACCCACCAGGAGGACTTCTCCAGCGACCTGGTCGCCGACCTCCGCGCCGCGTCGGGACGCTACCCGGCCGACCGCGACCTCGCCGCCCTGGTCGCCCGCCTCCGTCGCGAGTCCCCGGAGTTCGAGCGACGGTGGGAGACCGGCCGGATCGCCGAGCACCGGACGAGCCGGAAGGTCGTCGCGAGCCGCGTCGGTCCGGTGGAGATCGACTGCGACGTCCTCACGGTGCCGGGCAGCGACCTCCGGATCGTCGTCTACACCGCGACGCCCGGCTCACCGGACGCAGCCGCCCTCGACCTGCTCCGGGTGACCGGGCTGCAGGAGCTGCCGACCGCCTGAGCAGGCGCAGGACTACTCGCCGAACCCCGAGCGGACCAGTGCCACCAGCGTGTCGACGGCGTCCTGCGCGTCCGGACCGTCCGCCTCGATCGTCACGGGTGCCCCCTGCGGCAGCGCCAGCGCCATGATCGCGAGCAGGCTCTTCGCGTCGACTCCGTTCACGCGGACGCGTGCCTCGTGCTTCGCCGCGGCCTTCACGAACTCGGCCGCCGGGCGGGCGTGCAGCCCGCTCTCGTTGACGAGCTCGACGCTCGCAGAAACGACCGTCCCGTCGACGGGAGCTGCCTGGTCCACCGGTGCCGTGCCTCCCGGCCGGGCGTCGTCGTCGTCGTCGTCGAGCGTCGAGCCGCCGGCGGATGCCGCTGCCGCCAGGACCGCCTCGGCGTCGCCGCCGGTCTGCGCGGCGACCGCGGCGGCGACCGTCCCCTCGACGAGCGGCGCCTGCGAGACGTGCACGCGGGCGCGGGCCTCGTCGTCGAGGAAGTCGAGCGCGGTGTCCGTGGTGAGGTAGGCGGACCCGAGGTCGCAGAGCACGACGACCGCGTCCGCGGCGACGAGCTCCGCGATCCCGTCGGTGATCGCCTCGAAGGACGTCCCGATGCCGCCGTCGTCCGTGCCGCCCGCGGCGACGAGCGGCACGTCCGCCGCCATCTGGCGGGCGAGCTCGACGGTGCCGGTCGCGATCGCCGCGCTGTGCGAGACGACCAGGATGCCGACGGTCACGCTGCGTCCACCGCTGCGCGCAGGATGTACGCGGTCGACTGCGCGCCCGGGTCGCGGTGCCCGACGGCGCGCTCGCCGAGGTAGCTCGCGCGCCCCTTGCGGGCGACGAGCGGGTCCGTCGACTCGGCACCCGTGACCGCGGCGTCGGCCGCGGCCTCGAGCACCCGCTCCGGGCCCTCGCCGGCCGCTGCCGCCGTGCTCGCGGCGTCGACGGCGGCGGACCACGCGTCGACCATCGTCTTGTCGCCGACCTCGGCCTTGCCGCGCGACACGACGCCGTCGCGGGCGGCGGTGAGCACCGCGACCAGGGCGTCCGCGTCGAGCTCGGTCGCCTCCCCCGCCGCCTGCGCGGCCTTCAGGTAGGCGGTCCCGAACAGCGGACCGGCGGCGCCGCCGACGGTCGAGATGAGCTTCGTCGCGACGACCTTGAGGACCGCTCCCGGGGTCTCGAACGAGCCGGCGTCGACGGCCTCGAGGACGGCGCGGAAGCCGCGGTCCAGGTTCTCGCCGTGGTCCCCGTCACCGATCTCGCGGTCGAGCGTGACGAGTTCTGCCCGGTGCTCGTCGATCGTCGCTGCGGTGCGACGCACCCAGTCGATGGCCCATGCGGTGTCGAGCGCCAATTCGTGTTCCCTTCCTGGACGGTGGTCGGTGGTCAACGGCCCCAGCGCAGTGCCGGGGTCTCCACCGGAGCGTCCCAGAGGGCGGTGAGCTCCTCGTCGAGCACCGTGACGGTGATCGAGAAGCCCGGCATCTCCAGGGACGTGACGTAGTCGCCGACCAAGCTACGCGCCACGTGGTGCCCGCGGTCGGTGAGCACCTCGGCGGCGCGTCGGTAGACGATGTAGAGCTCGGACTGCGGGGTCCCGCCCATGCCGTTCACCAGGAGCAGCAGCTGCGAGCCGGCCGGTGCGTCGAGGTCGTCGAGCACCGGTCCGAGCACGCGGTCGACGAGCTCGTCGGCGGGCGCCATCGCGATCCGCTCACGACCGGGCTCGCCGTGGATCCCGATGCCGAGTTCGACCTCGTCGTCGCCGAGCGTGAAGGACGGCTCCCCCGCGTGCGGCACGGTGCCGGAGCCGAGCGCGAGCCCCATCGAGCGCGTGACGTCGTTGACGTGCCGGGCGACGGCCGCCACGGCGTCGAGGTCGTCGCCGCGCTCGGCAGCGGCGCCCGCGCACTTCTCGACGACGACGGTCCCGGCGACACCGCGGCGCCCGGCGGTGTAGAGCGAGTCCTGCACGGCGACGTCGTCGTCGACCACGACGGACTCGACACGGACGTCGTCCATCGCGGCGAGCTCGGCGGCGGTCTCGAAGTTGAGCACGTCGCCCGTGTAGTTCTTGACGATGTGGAGCACGCCCGCTCCCCCGTCGACGGCCTTGGTCGCTGCGACGATCGGGTCCGGGGTCGGGCTCGTGAAGACCGGACCGGGGACGGCGGCGTCGAGCATGCCGTGGCCGACGAACCCCGCGTGCAGCGGCTCGTGCCCGCTGCCGCCACCGCTGACGATGCCGACCTTGCCCGCGACCGGCGCGTCGGCGCGCCGGAGGTGGATCGGGTCCTCGACGAGGACCACCTGACCCTCGTGCGCCCGGGCGAAGCCGCGGACGGTCTCGGTGACGACGTCGTGCGGATCGTTGATGAGCTTCTTCACGCTGACCTCCACGGGTGCGGGGTCGACCGTCGGAGGAGCCGTCCACCGCCGTCGTCGACCGGAGTGGGTTCACCCTACAGCGGGCGCTCGTTCGCCTGCCGTGCACGTTCGTGCACGATCATCGCGGTCGGTGGGCTGCTTCGGATGGCGCGCCGCACACTGCTCCTGCACGTTCGTGCACTTCGCGGAGGTTCCCTCGGTGCCGCATCGCGGAGCGGTGACCGGCGTCACTATGCTCGGCCCCAATCACTCGACGGGGAGTGCCGGACGCAGCACCACCGGACCCCCACCCACTCGCACTGGAGGTCACCGATGGACGGCATCGGCGTCAATTTCATGTCAGAGCTCGTCGGTACGGCGTTGCTCATCATCCTCGGTGGCGGTGTCGTCGCCGCCGTGTCCCTCACGAAGTCCAAGGGCTTCGGCGCCGGCTTCCTCATGGTCACGATCGGCTGGGGCTTCGCGGTCTTCGCCGGCGTCACCGTGTCGTACAGCTCGGGCGGCCAGCTGAACCCCGCCGTGACCCTCGCCCAGGCGCTCCTGGGCAACATCACGGTCGGCGAGATGTTCCTCTACTGGATCGCCCAGCTCATCGGCGCGATCATCGGTGCCGTCATCGTGTGGCTCGCCTACAAGCAGCACTTCGACGAGGAGCCCGACGCAGCCGCCAAGCTCGGCGTGTTCTCCACCGGCCCGGCCATCCGCAGCTACGGCTGGAACGTCGTCACCGAGATCATCGGCACCTTCGTCCTCGTGTTCGTCGTCCTCGCCTTCACCAACGGCGGTACCCCGAAGGAACTCGGCGCGGTCCCCGTCGCCTTCCTCGTGATCGCGATCGGCGTCTCGCTCGGTGGCCCCACCGGCTACGCCATCAACCCGGCCCGTGACCTCGGCCCCCGCATCGCGCACGCCCTCCTGCCCATCAAGGGCAAGGGCTCGAGCGACTGGGCCTACGCGTGGGTCCCGGTCGTCGGCCCGCTGATCGGTGGCGCCCTCGCCGCCGGTGCATCGACCTTCCTGCTCCCCGTCGTCTCCTGACGACCTCCCGTCCACCACACCGAACACACCCCAAGGAGAACCCATGGCCGACTACATCGTCGCCATCGACCAGGGCACGACCTCGACGCGCGCCATCGTCTTCGACCACTCCGGCTCGATCGTGTCCGTCGGGCAGAAGGAGCACGAGCAGATCTTCCCGCGCGCCGGGTGGGTCGAGCACGACCCGGCCGAGATCTGGGACAACGTCCGCGAGGTCATCGGCCAGGCCCTGTCCCGCGCCGACATCACCCGCCACGACGTCGCGGCGGTCGGCATCACGAACCAGCGCGAGACCGCGGTGGTCTGGGACAAGAACACCGGCAAGGCCGTCTACAACGCCATCGTCTGGCAGGACACTCGCACGCAGTCGATCGTCGACAAGCTCGCCGACGGTGACACCGACCGCTACAAGGCCATCGTCGGCCTGCCCCTCGCCACGTACTTCGCCGGCACCAAGATCGCCTGGATCCTCGAGAACGTCGAGGGTGCACGCGAGAAGGCCGAGGCGGGCGACCTCCTGTTCGGCACCACCGACACCTGGGTCCTCTGGAACCTGACCGGCGGCACCGACGGCGGCGTCCACAAGACCGACGTCACGAACGCGTCCCGCACGCTGTTCATGGACCTCGAGACGCTGCAGTGGCGCGACGACATCCTGGCCGACTTCGGGGTGCCGAAGTCGATGCTCCCGGAGATCGTCAGCTCCTCCGAGGTCTACGGCCACGTCGAGTCCTCGAGCCTGCTCCGCGAGGTCCCGATCGCCGGCATCCTCGGTGACCAGCAGGCCGCGACCTTCGGTCAGGCGGCGTTCGACCAGGGCGAGTCGAAGAACACCTACGGCACCGGCAACTTCCTCATCTTCAACACGGGCACGGAGATCGTCCGGTCGGAGAACGGGCTGCTCACCACGGTCGGCTACAAGCTCGGCGACCAGGAGACGCACTACGCCCTCGAGGGCTCGATCGCCGTCACGGGCTCGCTCATCCAGTGGCTCCGCGACAACCTCGGCATCATCGGCAGCGCACCGGAGGTCGAGGCCCTCGCCAAGACCGTCGAGGACAACGGCGGCGTGTACTTCGTGCCGGCGTTCTCCGGCCTGTTCGCGCCGTACTGGCGTCCGGACGCCCGCGGCGCGCTCGTGGGCCTGACCCGGTACGTCAACAAGGGCCACATCGCCCGTGCCGCCCTCGAGGCGACGGCGCTGCAGACCCGCGAGGTCCTCGACGCCGTCAACGCCGACTCCGGCGTCGACCTGACCGAGCTCAAGGTCGACGGTGGCATGACCGCCAACGACGCGCTCATGCAGTTCCAGGCGGACATCCTGAACGTGCCGGTCGTCCGCCCGGTCGTCGCGGAGACCACCGCCCTCGGTGCCGCCTACGCCGCCGGTCTGGCCGTCGGGTTCTGGGCGAACCTCGACGAGCTCCGCGCCAACTGGCAGGAGGACAAGCGCTGGGAGCCGCAGCTCGACGCCGCCGAGCGCGACCGCACGCTCCGCCTGTGGAAGAAGGCCGTCACGAAGACCTTCGACTGGGTCGACGAGGACGTGCGCTGACGCACTGCTGAGGTGACCGCCTGGAGGCGCGGTGCCGGTCCCACGGACCGGCACCGCGCCTCCCGTGCGTGCGCTGGTGGTGCTCAGGCGGCGGGTGCCACGCCGACCCAGTCGGCGAGCTTGCGGGCCGCGGCGCCGGAGTCGACCGCCTCCGCCGCCACGACGAGCTGCTCGCGGAAGCGCTGCAGGATCGGCCGGTCGGCCTGCTCCGGGTCCTCGGCCAGGCGGAAGGACACGAGACCGGCAGCCGCGTTGAGCAGGACGATGTCGCGGACCGGTCCGGTCTCCCCGGCGAGCACGCGGTGGACGACCGCCGCGTTGTGCTCGGGGTCGCCGCCGAGCAGGTCCTCGGTGCGGGCGCGGGCGATACCGAGGTCGCGGGGGTCGAGGTCGTGCTCGGTGACCCGCCCGCCCGTGACCTCCCAGATGTGCGAGTGCCCGGTCGTCGTGAGCTCGTCCAGCCCGTCGTCCCCCCGGAAGACCAACGCGGTCGCGCCCCGGGTCTGGAACACGCCCGTGATGATCGGCACCAGTTCGAGCTGTGCCACGCCCACGGCGTTCGCCTCGCAACGCGCCGGGTTCACGAGCGGCCCGAGGAAGTTGAACACCGTCGGGACGCCGATCTCGCGGCGGACGGGGGCGGCGTGCGCGAAGCCCGGGTGGAAGGCGCTCGCGAAGGCGAAGGTCAGTCCGACACGCCGGAAGGTGTCCGCGACGCGCACCGCGTCCATGGAGAGGTCGAGCCCGAGCGCTGCGAGGACGTCGCTCGACCCGGACTTCGAGGAGCTCGCGCGGTTGCCGTGCTTGACGACCGGCACGCCCGAGGCGGCGATGACGATCGCGGCCATCGTCGAGACGTTCACGGTGCCGACCACGTCGCCGCCGGTGCCGACGATGTCGAGCGCCATCGGGTCGACGTCCAGCGGTACGGCGGCGTCGAGGATCGCGTCGCGGAAGCCGACGACCTCGTCGACCGTCTCGCCCTTCGCCCGCAGCGCCACGGCGAAGGCGGCGATCTGGGAGTGGGTCGCACGCCCCTGGACGATCTCCTCCATGGCCCACGTGGACTGGCTGATCGTCAGGTCCTCGCGTGCCATGAGGGCGCTGATCACCGCGGGCCAGGAGAGTGGGAGCGACATGCCTCGATCGTACTGAGTTCGGAAGACCCGCCAGTCTGCTGCGAAAACACTGTCACCGGTTTCGGCCATAATGGAACACGTGACTAGCACCCCTCTTTCCAGATCCGCCAGCGGTCCGGTCCTGAACAGGCCGAACGCCGTTGCCGTGGGGACGATCGTGTGGCTGGGCAGCGAGGTCATGTTCTTCGCCGGCCTGTTCGCGATCTACTTCACGCTGCGCAGCACGTCCCCCGAGCTCTGGGCCACCGAGACCTCCAAGCTCGACGTGCCCTACGCCTCCGTGAACACGATCATCCTGGTGCTGTCCAGCTTCGCCTGCCAGTTCGCGGTGTTCGCCGCGGAGCGCTTCCAGGTGCACCGCACGAGCTGGAACCCGAAGGACTGGGGCATGACGGAGTGGTTCTTCGTCACCTACTGCATGGGCGCGATCTTCGTCTGCGGCCAGCTCTTCGAGTACGCGCACCTCTGGCACGACGGGGTCACGCTGTCGTCCAGCGCCTACGGCTCCGCGTTCTACATGACCACCGGCTTCCACGGCCTGCACGTCACGGGTGGTCTCATCGCCTTCCTCCTGACCCTCGGCCGCGGCTTCGCCGCCAAGAACTTCGGTCACAAGGAGGCGACCACCGCGATCGTCGTGTCGTACTACTGGCACTTCGTCGACGTCGTCTGGATCGGCCTCTTCGCCGTCATCTACCTTCTCAAGTAGGAACTGGATAGCCCCCACCGCATGTTCAACAGAAGCAAGTCCAAGAAGGGCCGCCGCTCCCCGATGGCGACCGTGTCGCTCATCGTCGTGGGTCTGATGACCACCGGCGGCGCGTACGCGCTGTTCAGCTCGACGGCCAACGCCGACGACAGCACCACCACCGCTGCGTCGAGCCAGTCCCAGGTGAACGAGGGCGAGAAGCTCTTCGCCTCGAACTGCGCCACCTGCCACGGGCTCGACGCCCAGGGCACCGGCGAGGGCCCGTCCCTCATCGGCGTCGGCGCCGCGTCGGTCGACTTCCAGGTCGGCACCGGCCGCATGCCGATGGCTGCGCAGGGTCCCCAGGCCGAGGAGAAGCCCGCTCAGTTCACGGACGAGCAGGTCGACGCCATGGGCGCCTACGTCGCTTCGCTGGGCCCCGGCCCGTCGGTCCCGTCCTCGTCGCTGACGGACGGCAAGGGCGACGCGGCCGAGGGTGCCGAGCTCTTCCGCATCAACTGCGCCATGTGCCACAACGTGGCCGGTGCCGGCGGCGCCCTGACCGAGGGCAAGTACGCCCCGAACCTGCAGTCGGTGTCCGGCAAGCACATCTACGAGGCCATGGTCACGGGCCCGCAGAACATGCCGGTGTTCAACGACCTGAACCTCACCCCGGAGCAGAAGGCCGACATCATCACGTACCTCAAGTACGTGCAGGACAACAAGTCGCCCGGCGGGTTCGCCCTCGGCTCCCTCGGCCCGGTGGCAGAGGGTCTGTTCATCTGGATCTTCGGCCTCGGCGCCGTCGTCGCGATGACCGTCTGGCTGACGGCGAAGTCCAACTGATCGTCCGTGTCGAACGACACTGAAGGGAACACCATGGCAGAGCACGACGACGAGGCACTGAACTCGTCCTCGGCTGTCGAGAAGCACGGCACGACCAGCACCTCCGTCGGGACGGCTGTCGTCCCCGCCGAGCCGTTCGAGAACCCGGGCGAGCCGCCGCACCGCCCTCGCCGCACCGACGTCGACCCGAAGAAGCAGCGTCTCGCCGAGCGTCAGGTCGCGACGTTCTTCTACCTCTCCGTCGTGGGCAGCGTCCTCGCGATCGCGGCGTACGTCGCGTTCCCGATCGACCCCGAGGACTTCGGCACCGTGCGTGCCGGCAACCTCTGGCTCGGCCTCTCGATCGCGCTCGCGCTCCTCGCACTCGGCCTCGGCGCCGTCTACTGGGGCAAGTCGCTGGTCGTCGACCGCGAGATCTCGGAGATGCGCCACGGCACCCGTGGCACCGACGCGACCCGCGCCAAGGCGGTCGAGGCGTTCCAGCTCGCCGACAAGGAGTCGGGCTTCAGCCGTCGCAAGCTGATCCGCAACTCGATGATCGGTGCGCTGGCGGCCTTCCCGCTGCCCGGCATCGTGCTCGTCCGTGACCTGGCCCCCGCCGAGGACCCGAACGAGCTCCTGCGCCACACGTTCTGGAAGTCGGGCATGCGCCTGACGAAGGACCCGACGGGCCTGCCGATCAAGGCGTCCGACGTCACCATCGGTTCGGTGTTCCACGTCATCCCGGACGGCATGCTCGACTCCGAGCACATGCTCGAGGAGAAGGCGAAGGCTTCCGTCCTCCTCATGCGTCTCGACCCGAAGGACCTCAACCCCAGCAAGGGGCACGAGGACTGGGGCTACGACGGCATCGTCGCCTACTCCAAGATCTGCACCCACGTCGGGTGCCCGGTCGCGCTCTACGAGCAGCAGACGCACCACCTGCTGTGCCCGTGCCACCAGTCGACGTTCGACGTCTCGAACAACTGCGAGGTCATCTTCGGCCCGGCTGCACGTCCCCTCCCCCAACTTCCGATCGCGATCGACGACGACGGCTACCTGGTCGCACAGAGCGACTTCCACGAGCCGGTCGGGCCGTCCTTCTGGGAGCGTGAACGCTGATGACCAGCACCACAACCACCAGCGCACCGACGACGGCCACCCGGCCCGAGCCGACGCGCGGGTCCCGTCTCATCGGGGCCACCGCCAACTACATCGACGAGCGCACCAGCATCTCCGGCCTCGTGAAGGAGGTCGGGCGCAAGATCTTCCCCGACCACTGGAGCTTCATGCTCGGCGAGGTCGCGCTCTACAGCTTCGTCGTCGTCCTGCTGTCGGGGACGTTCCTGACGTTCTTCTTCCAGGCGTCGATGACCGAGGTCGTCTACAACGGCTCGTACGTGCCGCTCAAGGGCGTCGAGATGTCGACCGCCCTGCAGTCCACGCTGAACATCTCGTTCGACATCCGCGGCGGGCTGTTCGTCCGGCAGATCCACCACTGGGCCGCCCTGCTGTTCGTCGCCTCGGTGATGCTGCACATGGCCCGCGTGTTCTTCACGGGTGCCTTCCGCAAGCCGCGTGAGCTCAACTGGGTCTTCGGCTTCGTGCTGTGGGTCCTGGCCATGGCCGAGGGCTTCACCGGCTACTCGCTCCCCGACGACCTGCTCTCCGGCAACGGTCTCCGCATCATCGTCGGCATGATCGAGGGCGTCCCGGTGATCGGCGTCTGGATCGCCTACCTGCTCTTCGGCGGCGAGTTCCCGGGCACCGACATCGTCGGCCGCCTCTACACGCTGCACATCCTGCTGCTGCCGGCGATCCTCGTCGCCGTGCTGGGCGTCCACCTCGTGCTGGTCGTCATCAACAAGCACACGCAGTTCGCCGGACCCGGCAAGACCGAGGAGAACGTCGTCGGTGTCCCGATCCTCCCGGCGTTCGCCGCGAAGGCCGGTGGCTTCTTCTTCATCGTCGCGGGCATCCTGGCCCTCATCGCGTCGCTGTTCACGATCAACCCCATCTGGAACTACGGCCCGTACGACCCGTCCCCGGTGTCCGCCGGTACCCAGCCCGACTGGTACATCGGCTTCGCCGACGGTGCGCTCCGTCTGGTGCCGCCGCACTGGGAGGTCGTGTGGTTCGGCTACACGGTGTCGTTCAACATCCTCGCGCCGATCGCCGTCCTGATGGCCCTCATCATCGCGATGTTCGCCTACCCGTTCCTCGAGGCGTGGGTGACGGGCGACAAGCGTGAGCACCACCTCGCCGACCGTCCGCGCAACGCCCCGACCCGCACGGCCATCGGTGCCGCCGGCATCACGCTCTACGCGTCGCTGTGGGCCGCTGCCTCGTCGGACATCATCGCGACGCACTTCATGGTGTCGATCGAGCACGTGATCCACGTGATCCAGGCCACGACGGTCCTCGGCCCGTTCGTCGCCTTCTGGATCACGAAGCGTGTCTGCCTGGCGCTGCAGAAGAAGGACCGCGAGATCGTCCTGCACGGCTACGAGTCGGGCCGCATCGTCCGACTCCCCCACGGCGAGTACATCGAGGTGCACGAGCAGCTCGACGAGTACGAGCGCTGGAAGCTCCTGCAGTTCAACGAGTACAAGCCGCTCATGGTCCGCCCGGACGCGAAGGGTCGGATCACCGGAGTGCAGAAGGTCCGCGCGAACGTCTCCCGCTTCTTCTTCGAGGACCGCATCGCGCCGGTCACGAAGGCCGAGCTCGAGGCCGCGCACGCCGCACACCACGGCCCGGAGCTGGAGGGCGACCACCAGGCCCAGGCCCCGGCGCTCGGTGCGGGCAACCACTGAGTCCCGGCACCACCGAACGAGCCCCCCGACCACATCGTGGTCGGGGGGCTCGTTCGTTCCGGTTCGGCGAAACCCCGCTTCCGGTTCACCCCCAGTTCACGGTGTCGTGCTGGACTCGTCCAGGACGGTGTGGCAACGTGTTGCACCACGCATCCGCCAACGGAACGAGAGACCGATGGACAGCCGGACGGCCGAACACCCCAGGCCGAACCACTTCCTCCTCCACCTCAGCGACACCCACCTCGTGGCGGGTGACGGCGCGCTCTACGGCGACGTCGACTCCGCCGCGCGACTCTCCGCGATCATCGCCGACATCGAGGCATCGGGCACGCGGCCCGAGGCGATCGTCATCACCGGCGACGTGGCGGACAAGGGTGAACCCGGCGCCTACGTGCGGGTCCGAGACATCGTCGAGCCGGCCGCCGAGCGCCTCGGTGCGCAGGTCGTGTGGGCCATGGGGAACCACGACGAGCGCGGTGCCTTCCGGCAGGAGCTCTTCGGTCTCCAGCCGACCGATCGTCCGGTCGACTTCGTCTACGACGTGAACGGCCTCCGCGTGATCACCCTCGACACGAGCGTGCCGGGAGCGCACCACGGCGAGGTCTCCCCCGCCCAGCTCGACTGGCTCGCCGAGGTGCTGTCCGAGGCGGCGCCGCACGGCACGATCCTCGCGATGCACCACCCGCCGGTGCCGAGCGTGCAGGACCTCGCCGTGCTCGTCGAGCTGCGCGACCAGGCCGCGCTGGCGGAGGTCGTCGAGGGGTCGGACGTCATCTCGATCATCGCCGGACACCTGCACTACTCGACGAGCGCCGTGTTCGCGGGTGTGCCCGTGTCCGTGGCGAGTGCCACCTGCTACACACAGGACCTCACGGAGTACCAGGGCGGGACCCGGGGGCAGGACGGCGCGCAGTCGTTCAACCTCGTGCACGTGTACGGCAACAACGTCGTGCACTCGGTGGTGCCGATCGGCCACTACTCGACGGTGGGTGAGCCGGTGTCCGCCGAGCAGACCGAGGCGCGCCTCGGTGCGGCCGGCATCACCATCGCCGCGGCCGTCGAGCCGGCGCCCGTCACGTCGAGCATCCCGGTGTTCACCCTGGACACGGTGCCCACCTCCCCCGTCCGCCGCTGACGGCCGGACGTCGCTGACGGCCATCCGTCTTCGACGGCCGGACGTCGCCGCCGACCGGACGTCGCCGCCGACCGGACGTCGCCGCCGACCGGACGTCGCCGCCGACCGGACGTCGCCGCCGACCGGACGTCGCTGCAGGCCGGACGTCGCTGCAGGCCGGAGACCGCTGCGGGGTGACGTCCCTGCCGGACGCGCGCCGCGCCTCCCGTCCATCCCGCTGCGTCTGCTCTTGCCCACCGAGCGGGCAGGACATGCCGCGCGCGGTCGTCCGGCGGGCACGACTCGTCGCGCCCGCGCGCCGAGCGTGACAGGAAGGACCCGCTCGCGCGAAGGCGACCGACCGGGCCAGACCCGCCCGGCCCGCCCGGCCCGCCCGGCGCCCGCTCAGTCGGTCGGCTGCTCCCACGGCGCCGGGAACGGGAAGTACTTCTCGAGGAAGTCCGTCACCCGCCGCGTGCGCTCCTCGTCGGAGACCTCCGGGAAGCTGCCGTCGTTGAGGCAGAAGAAGTCGACGTTCCGCTTCTTGAGCAGGTCCTCGAGCGCCTTGAGCCCGGACTGCATCGTCGTGTCGACGTACCGGACCGGCGCGTTCTCCTGCACGATGGCCCGCCCCGTGAGCAGCGCGTAGTAGTGGTAGAGCGAGTTCGTGACGGAGATGTTCTCGGCCGCACGGAACCGCGAGGCCATCGTCGCGCGGAACTCGTCCGCGAACTCGTGCTCCATCTCGGTCATGATCGACGCCCGGAGCGGGGTCGGCGCGTGCTCGAGGTGCCGCGTGGTGACCGCGCCGAACCGCTGCTGCAGCAGGCGGCGGTTGACCCGGGCGGAGTTCTCGAACCCGCTGCGAGCCGGGTTGTTCGAGCCGAGCCCGATGCGGGTCGTCGCGAGGATGAACTTCGTCACCGAACCCGGGCTGAAGAACACCGACGGGTCGACGAGTCGCCCGAAGAACATGTCGTCGTTCGAGTAGATGAAGTGCTCGCTGATGCCCGGGATGTGGTGCAGCTGGGACTCGACGGCCTGCGAGTTGTGCGTCGGCAGCACGGACGGGTCGGCGAAGAACTCCTCGCTCCGCACGATCCGCACCTTCGGGTGGTCCGCGAGCCACGCCGGCGCCGAGGAGTCGGTGGCGATGTAGATGCGGCGGATCCACGGCGCGAAGGTGTGCACGGATCGGAGGGCGTACTTCAGCTCGTCGATCTGCCGGAAGCGGGCCGGGGCGTCGTCGCCCTCGCCGAGCACGGCGTTCGCCTGCGCGGCCTGACGGGCGCGCTGGTACTCGATCGCGTTGCCGTCGACCCACGAGAAGACGATGTCGATGGGGAAGCGGATGTCGGAGACGTGGTCGTCGAACATGTGCTCGACCGTCCGCCAGGTGCGGCCGTACCGCTCGATGTCCACGAGCACGAACTCGTCGATCGGCAGGCTGCGACGCATGAGCGCGTTCTCGACGGGCGCGAGCACCTCGGTGTCGGTGACGCGCCAGAACTCGAGCTGCACGCTCGTCTCGGCGCCGTACCGGAGGCGACCGAGCGGCTCGAGGCGGGGCCGGAAGACCCGGAGCACGGGCTCGTCGGCGTTGCCGAGGCCGTCGTCGACGACGAGGACCGCGGGCTCCCCCGGCGGCTTGGCGTAGAGCGGCTCGTTCGCGGCGGCCGCCATGACGGCGCTCTCGGCGCGCTGGCGGTCCCGCTCGTCGACCGCGATGACCGGCCGTCGGTCGTTGCCACGGATGAGCAGGTGGTCGACGTCACCGGCGGTGAGTGCGTCGTCGAGGAACAACAGGTCCTCGATCATCGACTGCTGGGGCGTGAGGTGCCCGTTGACCAGGGTCAGCCGTCCCTTGCGGACGACGACGTCGGGACGGTCGAGACCGCCGGAGGACGGTCGAGGGTTCAGCAGAGGACTCTCGGTCGCCGGCTCGGTCTCGTGGCTCATCCATGCCCTTCGGGTCGCGTCAGCCGGACCCCGTGCCCGGCTCCTGCGATCCTACCGTCCGCCGGGAGCACGCGAGCGCGTGCGGGTCACGGCCGGGAGGCACGCCCCGCGTCCGCCTCGCGGGGCACCTTGACCGAGATCCCGACCAGGATGAACGCGGCGGCCGCGACGAGCTGCAGGGCCGCCCAGACCTGTCCCGGGATCGGCACGACGACGACCGGGTTCCAGCAGACCGCGATCGCGGCCGTCAGGGCCACGGCCCACCACGCCCGGCCGCGGACCGCGAAGACGAGCACGATCAGGGCGAGCACCGTCACCCCCCAGCGGACGAAGACGAACGCCGACGAGTCGACGATCGCCACGAAGGCGACGAGGACCACCGCGGCGAGCAGCGACGGCGCGAGTGCGGGACGTGTGAACGGCGGTGTGCCGTCGGTCCCGGCAGTCGCGCCCGCCGGCCGTCGGGCGTCCGGACGGCCCGACGGCACGCCCTGCAGCGACGATCCGGCCGGTGGGCGTCCCTTCCGCGGCATCAGGCGCCGGTCTCCCCGAGGTCGATCGCCTGGATGGAGCGGGACATCGGGGGCAGGTCGCGGACCCGTTCGAGCGCCGGGAGGAGCTCGTCGACGACCGCGCGGTAGCCGTCCTCGGTGAGGTGCAGGCCGTCGTCGGTGTACCGGGCGTCCAGGTGGTCGTCGTCGGCGAGGGCCGGCCACAGGTCGAGGTACTGCGCGTGGCAGGTCGCGACGAACTGGCGGAGGTGGCGGTTGGCCTCCTCGATCTTCGCGCACCAGTCGGCCTGCCGCGGCAGGATCGAGACGAGCAGCAGTCGGACCCCGGGCAGCTCGCGGCGGAGCGTCACGAGGATCGACTCCACGCCGCGGACGACGTGCTCGACGCTGGCGCGGTGGTTGCCGAAGTCGTTCGTCCCGATGAGGAGCACGATCACCTCGGGCTGCTCCGCGATGACGTCGTCGAGCCGGGCGAGCACGCCGTCGGTGGTGTCGCCACCGACCCCGCGGTTGCTCGTGCGTTCGCCGGGGAGCCACTGGTCCCACGACCCCTGCTCGGTGATGCTGTCGCCCAGGAACAGGACGCTGGGGTGTTCCGTGGTCATGCTGCCTCCTCGTGTGCCGGTCGGGGGTCCCCATTCTGCTGGGTCCAGTTCCGCCCCGTCGACTCGGTGTGTTCGGACTCGCGCTCGGCCGCCGCGGTGATGCGCTCGACCATGCCGGGGAAGATGACCCCGTGGAAGGGCAGGATGCCGTACCAGTACAGGCGCCCGGACAACCCCTGGGGGAAGTAGATCGCCCGCTGGTGGTAGTCGCTCCCGCCGTCGTCGCTCGGCGTCACGGTCATCTCGAGCCAGGCGCGGCCCGGGGACTTGAACTCCGCACGCAGGCGGAGGTACCGGCCACGCTCGAGCTGTTCGACGCGCCACCAGTCGAGCGCGTCGCCCTGCTCGAGCCGGCGCTGGTCACGACGGCCCCGGTTCAGCCCGACGCCGCCGGCGAGCTTGTCGAGCCACCCGCGGGCGACCCACGCCAGCGGGAACGAGTACCAGCCGTTCTCGCCGCCGATCGACTCGACGACCCGCCACACGTCCGCGGCGCTGGCCGAGGAGTGTCGCTTCCGGTCGTCCACGTAGACCGTGTGGCCGGCCCACTCGGGGTCGCTCGGCAGCGGGTCGGCCGAGGTCGCCGCGAGGGTCGCGTTGCGCCAGCTCGTCTCGACCTCGCCGTCGCGCATCTTCGTCAGGGCGAGCCGCACGGCACGGCGGTAGGAGGTCAGGCCGCCCTCGGGACGGGGCACGACGTCGTCGATGTCGTGCTCGCGCTGGACGCACTCGAACTGCAGCGACTCGATGATCGGCGTCGCGAGCTTGCGCGGGATGGGCGTCACGATGTTGAACCAGTGCGCGGACAGCCCCGGGGTGAGCACGGGGAGCACCGAGAAGCGGCGCTGCGGCAGCCCGGCCTCGACCGCGTAGCCGTTGAGCATCTGGCCGTACTTGAGCACGTCCGGCCCGCCGATGTCGAAGGTGCGGTTCACGTCGGCCGGGATCCGGAGCGCCTCGACGAGGTAGTACAGGACGTCCCGCACGGCGATCGGCTGGATGCGGTTGCGCACCCACCGCGGCGCGGGCATCCACGGCAGGACGTCGGTGACGTGGCGGATCATCTCGAACGAGGTGCTGCCCGAGCCGATGACGACACCCGCCTGGTAGGCGATGGTCGGCACGCCGGACGCGAGCAGCACGTCACCGACCTCCTTGCGGCTGCGGAGGTGCTTCGAGAGCTCGCCGTCGGGGTGAAGCCCCCCGAGGTAGACGAACCGACCGACCCCGGCGTCGCGGGCCTCGCGCGCCATGGTCTCGACGGCGTTCCGCTCGGCCTGCTCGAAGTCGCCGTCCGCGCCCATCGCGTGCGCCAGGTAGTAGACCGCCTCGATCCCCTGCACCGCGGCACGGACGGCCTCGGCGTCCTGCAGGTCGCCCGCGGCGATCTCCACGTCGTCGTGCCACGGCACGTCCTGGAGCTTGCGGGGCGTGCGGACGAAGACGCGGACGTGGTGTCCGGCCTCGAGGAGACGGGGGACGAGACGTCCTCCGATGTAGCCGGTTGCACCGGTGACGAGGACCTGCATGAGGGGCACGGTACGCCGGTCGCCTCCGGGTAGTCTTTCCGGGTGGACAACGCAGCATCCCCCGCAGACCAGGTCCGTCCCGCGCCGCTCGGTGCCGACGAGGTGCGGGCCCTCATCGACCACGCGATCCTCAAGCCGGAGCTGACCCGCGCCGACGTCGACGCGCAGCTCGACGAGGCCGCTGCGTACCGCGTGTTCAGCGTGTGCGTCCGTCCGAGCGACGTGGCCCACGCCGTCGAGCGCCTGCGGGGCACCGGGGTCGGCGTCGGCACCGTCATCGGCTTCCCGCACGGCACCACCACGACCGCCACCAAGGTCGCGGAGTCCCTGCAGGCCCTGGCGGACGGCGCCTTCGAGCTCGACATGGTGCAGAACGTCGGCGCAGCACGCTCGGGTGACTGGGAGCGCGTCGAACAGGACGTCCGCGCCGTGGTCGACGCCGCCGGGGACACCGTCGTGAAGGTCATCCTCGAGACGGCGTTCCTGACCGACGACGAGGTCGTCGCGGCCTCGCGTGCCGCCCAGCGTGCCGGTGCCGCCTTCGTGAAGACCTCGACGGGCTTCGCCGGTGGTGGCGCGACCGCCGAGCACATCCGGCTCATGCGCGAGACGGTCGGACCGGACACCGGCGTGAAGGCCTCCGGTGGGGTCCGCGGTCTCGACACGCTCGTCGAGATGGTCGACGCCGGCGCCGACCGCATCGGCACGAGCGCCTCCGCCCGCATCCTCGACGAGCTCGCCCACCGTGCCGAGACGGGCGCCGCCTCCGCCCTCGGTGACGACACCACCTCGTACTGAGTCCCCCGGGCCCGCACGAGGCCCGGACCAGCACCACCCAACCCGACCCCGTCGCCCGGGTCGGCACGCACCGACGCGTGGACGCGTCGGACAGCCGCACCGGGCCTCCAGACCGCCGCATCGGAGCGCGCATGTCCAGCACCGCACCCCAGTCCCCCTCGTCCCTGTCGTCCCCGTCGGGCTCGGCGCTCGCACTCGCCGTGGACCTCGGTGGCACCAAGGTCGAGGCGGCCTTCGTGACCGACCAGGGCGTCGTCGTGCCGGGCACCCGGCACCGCAGCCCGACCGGGCCGCAGCGGACGTCGGACGAGCTGCAGGCGGCCGTGGACGAGGTCGTCACCGCGACGCTCGCGACCCTGCCGACCGACGCGGTCCTCGTCGGTGTCGGCGTGGGGTCCGCCGGGCCGGTCGACGAGGAGCGGGGGCTCGTCTCGCCGCTCAACATGCCGGTCTGGCGTGGGTACCCGCTGCGTGACCGGGTCGCCGCCCTCGTACCGGACGGCGTCCCGGTGACGCTCCGGATGGACGGCCTCGCGATCACGCTCGCCGAGCACTGGGTCGGCGCCGCGCAGGGCTCGGACCACGTCATGGGCATGATCGTGTCGACGGGCGTCGGTGGCGGCCTCATCCTGCACGGCCGGACGGTCAGCGGTCCGACGGGCAACGCCGGCCACATCGGGCACGTCGAGTGCGGCGGGTTCGACGACCCCTGCGCCTGCGGCGGCACCGGCTGCCTCGAAGCGGTCGCCAGCGGCCCGAAGACCGTGGCCTGGGCGCAGCGTCAGGGCTTCGCCGGGACGACCGGCGAGGAGCTCTCCGCCGCCTACGCCGCAGGCGACGAGATCGCGGTCGCCGCGGTCAAGCGGAGCGGTCGGGCCCTCGGGCAGGCGATCGCGGCCGCGACCAGTCTGGTCGACCTCGAGGTCGTGGCCATCGGCGGTGGGTTCTCCCACGTCAGCCCGGACCTGTTCACGTACGCCCGGGAGGCCGTGGCCGAACGGGTCGAGTTCGGCTTCGTGACGAAGGTCCGGATCGTGCCGACCGGGCTCTCGCAGGACGGTCCGCTCATCGGCGCCGGCGCCCTGGTGCACCGCGCCGACGTCCTGCGCTGAGCGGGGCGGCGCGGCCGGACCGCGCCGACGTCCTGAACTGAGCGGGACCCCGGGAAGGCCGGACGTCCACCGACCTGTCCACAGGGCCGCTGGACCCCCTGCCGGTCGGGCAGGATGAGCGGGTGCCGACCCCGCGCCTGCTGACCAGCGACGACTGGCCGGAGGCGGAACTGCGCGCCGCGGTCCTCGCCGGCGAGCTCGTCGCCGTCGGACGGTGCTGGGCCTCTCCCGCCGAGCCGCAGGTCCCGGCGCTCCGGGCCGCTGCGCACGCGTGGCGGCTCCCGGACCGACGCCTGGTCGCGGGCGGGCGGTCCGCTGCCTGGATCTGGGGCGCGACGGCACGCGAGCCGGCCGTGCCCGAGGTGGTCGCACCACCGAACGTGCGCGTGCGCGTCGACGCCGACGTCCGCCTCCGCGAGGTCCGGCTCGAGGACGGCGACGTGGTCGTGCTCGGGACCGTCCGGGTCACGACGCCGTTGCGGACCGCACTCGACCTGCTGCGTGCGCCCGGGCCGTTCGCCGCCGACGCGCACGACTGCCTGCGCGGGCTCGTCGCGATCGGGGTGGTCCACCCCGATGCCGTCCGGGCGCGACTCGACGCCCTGGGGACGGTGCCGATGGTCCGTCAGGCGGCACGGCGGCTCGCGGAGGTGACGGTGCCGGTCAGCCGGCGCTGACCCGGTACACGTCGTAGACGGCGTCGATCCGGCGCACCGCGTTGAGCACGCGGTCGAGGTGCGTCGTGTCACCCATCTCGAACACGAAGCGGCTGAGCGCGAGCCGGTCGGACGACGTCGACACGGTCGCCGACAGGATGTTGACGTGGTGGTCGGTCAGCACCCGCGTGACGTCGCTGAGGAGCCCCGATCGGTCGAGGGCCTCGATCTGGATCTGCACGAGGAAGACCGACTTGGACGACGGTGCCCACTCGACCTCGATCATCCGGTCCGGCTCGTTCATGAGCGACTTCACGTTGGTGCAGGACGCCTGGTGCACGGACACGCCCTGACCGCGGGTGATGAACCCGACGATCTGGTCGCCCGGCACCGGGGTGCAGCACTTCGCGAGCTTCACCAGGATGTCCGGCGCGCCGCGCACGAGCACGCCGCTGTCGCTGTTGCGCAGCTGTCGGCTCGTCACCTGGCGCGGGAACGCCAGCTCCGGCTCGTCGGTCTCCGACTCGGTCTGGACGTTGCCGAGCACCTTCTCGATGACCGACTGCGTGGAGACGTGCCCCTCGCCGACGGCCGCGTACAGCGCCGAGACGTCCTCGTACCGCATGGACGACGCCACCTCGGCGATGGAGTCCTGGCTCATGATGCGCTGGAGCGGCAGGTTCTGCTTCCGCATGGCCCGCGCGATCGCGTCGCGACCCTGCTCGATCGCCTCCTCGCGACGCTCCTTGGTGAACCACTGCTTGATCTTGTTGCGGGCCCGCGGGCTCCGCACGAAGGTCAGCCAGTCCTGGCTCGGCCCCGAGTCCGGGTTCTTCGACGTGAAGATCTCGACGACGTCACCGCTGGAGAGCGCGCTCTCGAGGGGCACGAGTCGACCGTTCACCTTCGCACCCATCGTGCGGTGCCCGATCTCCGTGTGCACCGCGTAGGCGAAGTCGACCGGGGTCGCGCCCGCCGGCAGGCCGATGACCTTGCCCTGCGGGGTGAAGACGTACGTCTCCTTGGCACCGATCTCGTACCGCAGCGAGTCGAGGAACTCCCCCGGGTCGCTCGTCTCGGCCTGCCAGTCGGTGATGTGGGCGAGCCACGCCATGTCCTGGTCGTCCGTGGTCGACGCGGTGTCGACGTCGCGTCCCGCTGCCCGCTGCTTGTACTTCCAGTGCGCCGCGACACCGAACTCGGCCCGCTGGTGCATCTCGTGCGTGCGGATCTGGATCTCCACGGCGCGGCCCTGGGGCCCGAGCACCGTGGTGTGCAGCGACTGGTACAGGTTGAACTTCGGCGTCGCGATGTAGTCCTTGAAGCGCCCCGGCAGCGGCGTCCAGCGCGCGTGCACCGAGCCGAGCATGGCGTAGCAGTCGCGGACGGTCGGCACGAGCACGCGGATCCCGACCAGGTCGTAGATCTCGTCGAACTCGCGCCCCCGCACGATCATCTTCTGGTAGATCGAGTAGTACTGCTTCGGCCGGCCCATGACCTCGCCGCGGACCTTCGCGGCCTTGAGGTCCTTCTTGAGCGTGCCGATCACGTTCTGCACGAACTGCTCGCGGCGCGGCTGCCGCTCCTTGACCAGGCTGTCGATCTCGACGTAGAGCTTCGGGTGCAGGACCGCGAACGACAGGTCCTCGAGCTCCAGCTTGATCATCTGGATGCCGAGTCGGTGCGCCAGGGGCGCGTAGATCTCGAGCGTCTCCTTGGCCTTCCGCGTGGCCGACGCGGACTCGACGAAACCCCACGTGCGCGCGTTGTGCAGGCGGTCGGCGAGCTTGATGACCAGGACACGGATGTCCTTCGACATCGCGATGACCATCTTGCGGACGGTCTCGGCCTGGGCACTGTCGCCGTACTTGACCTTGTCGAGCTTCGTGACGCCGTCGACGAGCATCGCGATCTCGTCGCCGAAGTCGGCCCGGAGCTCGTCGAGCTGGTAGTCGGTGTCCTCCACCGTGTCGTGCAGCAGCGCGGCGGCGATCGTGATGGTGCCGATGCCGAGGTCGGCCAGGATCTGCGCCACCGCGACGGGGTGCGTGATGTACGGCTCGCCGGACTTGCGCTTCTGCCCGTCGTGGGCGCGCTCCGCGACCGAGTACGCCCGCTCGATGAGCGTGACGTCGGCCTTGGGGTGGTGCGACCGCACGGTCCGGATGAGCGTGTCGACGGCACCAGCGGGCTGCGCCCGCGAGAACAGGCGGGGCAGCAGGGACCGCAGGGAACCGAGGTTGCCGGTGGTCGTCGCGTTCAGCGGACTGGAGGGCCGTGGTGCGGAACCGGGACGGCTCGCGTCGGGCGACGGCGCACCCTGGGGCGAGGACTCACGGGTGTCCGTCATGGTGCGCCTCCAGTGCGGGTACGGTCCGGCAAGCCTACGCGTGTCCGGTCAGTGCTCGTGACGCGGTTCGCCCTGGGCGTCGCGCACGACCGGCTGGCCCGCCTGCTCCCAGGCGACCATGCCGCCGGTCAGGTTGACCGCGGGGACCCCGGACTGCTCGAGGGCGGCGACCACCCGGGCCGACCGCGCCCCGGAGTGGCAGACGACGATCGCGGGCTGGTCGCCCCCGTCGATCTCCTGCCAGCGGGCGACGAGCTCGGACATCGGCACGAGCGTCGCCTCGGGGGCGTGCACCTCGTCCCACTCCCCCTGCTCGCGGACGTCGAACAGTCGGGCGCCGGCGTCCAGGCGACGCCGCGCCTCGGCGACGTCGACGTCGTGCACCTCGACCGCCATCAGGCGACCTCGGCCGCGGCGTCGACCTCGCGCTGGCGCTTCTCGGCGGCGCGGGTCTTCTTCGCGTCGGCCTCCTTGACCTTCGGCTCGTTCTCCCGCAGGTGCGCGTACATCGGCGACGCGATGAAGATCGTCGAGTAGGTGCCGACGATGATGCCGATGAAGAGCGCGAGCGAGATGTCGCGGAGGGTGCCGGCGCCGAGCACGTACGACCCGATGAAGAGGATCGCCGCGACGGGCAGGAGCGCGACCACCGAGGTGTTGATCGAGCGGACGAGCGTCTGGTTCACCGCGAGGTTGACCGACTGCACGAAGGTGCGGTGCGACTCCTGCGCGGTGTTCTCGCGCACCTTGTCGAACACCACGACGGTGTCGTAGAGCGAGTAGCCGAGGATCGTGAGGAAGCCGATCACCGCGGCCGGCGTCACCTCGAGCCCGACGATGCCGTAGACACCGGCGGTGATGAGCAGGTCGTGCAGCAGCGCGACCATGGCGGACACCGACATCTTCCAGGTGCGGAAGTACAGCGCCATGACCACGGCGGCCAGCGCGAGGAAGATCACGAGGCCGCGGATGGCCTGCGCGAGGACGTCCGCACCCCAGGTGGCACCGATGTAGGTCGAGGCGACCTGGTCGTCGGACACACCGTAGGCCTGCGCGAGCGCGTCCTGCACGTCGCTCGTCTCGCGGTCCGTCAGCTGCTCGGTCTGGACGCGGATGCCGTCCTGGCCGACCTGCGAGACGCGCGGGATGCCCTCGGGCACGATCGACTCGACCGTGCGGGTCGCGATGGACTGGTCGAGGTCCTTCGCGTTCGAGATCGTGAACTCGGAACCACCGGTGAACTCGATGCCGAGGTGGTAGCCGCCGCGGAGCCACGGCACCGCGAGCGAGACCACGATGGCGATGATCGCGACGAGGTACCAGGTCTTCCGGCGCCCGACGATGTCGTACGAGCGCTTGCCCGTGTAGAGGTCGCTGCCGAACTGGCTGAAGCTGGCCATCAGTCGTCCTTCCCGTCCGGCGTCGAGCCGTTGTCGCCGGAGGCCTGCTGGGCCTTCCGCTCTGCGATCGTCTGGCGGCGCTGGGCCTCCCCCGCACTCCGCTGGCGCTTGCCGTCGACGACCGGTGCACGGAACTGCGCACGGCCGCGGTAGACCGCGCCGAGTGCGGACGGGTCGAGTCCGCTGAACCTGTGCCCCTCGCCGAAGAAGCGGCTGCGGGCGATGAGCTGCATCATCGGGTGCGTGAAGAGCACGACGACGACGATGTCGATCAGGGTGGTGAGGAGCAGCGTGAATGCGAAGCCCTTCACGTCGCTGACGGCCAGGATGTAGAGCACGACCGCGGCGAGGAAGTTGATCGAGTCGGACGCCAGGATCGTGCGGAGGGCCCGCCGCCACCCCGCCTCCACGGCGCTCTCGAGGCCGCGGCCGTCGCGCAGTTCGTCGCGGATGCGCTCGAAGTAGACGATGAACGAGTCCGCGGTGATGCCGATCGCGACGATCAGACCGGCAACGCCGGCGAGCGACAGGCGGTAGTCCACCCGCCACGACATGATCGCGATGACCAGGTAGGTCAGCACCGCGGCCACACCGAGCGACAGGACCGTCACGAACGCGAGTGCGCGGTACTGGATCACCGAGTAGATGATGACCAGGATCAGACCGATCAGGCCCGCGACGAGGCCGCCGACGAGCTGCGCGGTCCCGAGGGTCGCCGAGATGTTCTCGTTCGACTGCACCTGGAAGTTGATCGGCAGGGCACCGTACTTGAGCTGGTCGGCGAGGGTCTTCGACGACTCGGCGGTGAAGTTGCCCGTGATCTGGGCCTTGCCGTTGGTGATCGCGGCGTTCGAGGCGGGGGCGGTGATCACCGTGCCGTCGAGCACGATCGCGAACTGGTTCTGCGGCGGCTGGAGCTTGACGAGGCGGCTCGTGACGTCGCGGAAGTCGTCCGAGCTCTGCCCGCGGAAGGTCAGGTTGACGGCCCACTGGCCGGTCGTGGCGCCCTGCGAGTCGGTGGCGAGGCCCGAGGTCGCGTTGCTGATGCCGGAACCGGACACCTCGACGGGGCCGAGGATGTACTTGGCGGCACCGTCCTGGTCGCACGTGACGAGCGGCTCGTCGTCCGGCGCCGCGGTGACGTCGTCCGGCGCAGCGCAGTTGTAGTTCGTGTACAGGTCCTGCAGCGCCGGGGTCACCTGCGCGAGGTCGCTGCCGTTGGTCGGCTTCGTGCTCGGGGTGGCGTCGAGCGACGCGGGCGGCGAGTACGGCGTCGGCGAAGCGGTCTTCCCGTCGCTCCCGCCGACCGCCGTGTTCGTCGCGGCCTCCGTGTAGAGCACCGGGCGGAAGGTCAGCTTCGCCGCGGCCTCGATCCGGTCGATCGTCGCCTTGTCGGGCTTGCCCGGGATCGACACGACGATGTTGTTCGTGCCCTGGGTGTTGATCTGGGACTCGGAGACGCCGGTCGCGTTGATGCGCTGGCGGATGATGTTGACCGCCTGGTTCAACTGCTGCGAGGTGACGGAGCCGCCCTCGGTGTTCTGCGCCGCGAGCGTCAGCTGCGTGCCGCCCTGCAGGTCGAGCGCCAGCTCCGGGACCCAGCTCGCGCCGGCGAACCACTCGTTGGTGTCGTCCTTGCTGTTGGCGGCGAGCACCGACGCGGCAGTGTTCAGGCCCGCCAGGGCGGCCATGATGATCACCAGCCAGGTGAGCGAGCGCAACGCCTTCTTGACGGGTGTCGATCGTGCCACCGGTCGTCTCGTCTTTCTGTTCAGGACCGACGGCGGCGAGGCCGGCGGCAGGAGGTGTGGTCGCCGGGTCGGTGGACCCGGCGACCGGGGAGCATCAGTCTTCGGTCTTGCGCTTCGCCGGGTCGACCTCGTCGACACGCTCGCCGTAGACCGGCTCACCGTTCAGCTCGGCGACCGGCTTCGGGGCGGTGGTCTCGTCGTCGGCCACCACGGTGGTCTCGACGTCGGACGCGTCCTCGTCGACCACGCGCGACAGGGTCTGGCGGTGCACCGTCACGACCGTGCCGGGAGCGACCTCGACGTCAGCCGTGACCTTATCGTCGTCGACGGACACGAGCGTGCCGTAGAGGCCGAACGAGAGCATGACGCGGGAGCCCGGGACCATCTTCGTCTGGAGCTCCGCCTGCTGCTTCTTGCGCTTGCGGCTGCTGTAGAACATGAACGCGGCGAACGCCACGATGATGACGATGAGGAAGAGTGATTGGTCCATGGGGGCGGTGCCTTCTCTGGTTGCTCGGATCCAGCCGGAGCGGTCGCTGCTCGGCTTCGGGCCGTAGCAGTCTAGGGCACGGGTGTGTCCGTGATCGGGCAGGTCACCGTGAGCGTCCTGACCGACTGCGAGGACCGGTCCGGCGAAATACCGTGTACCAGCGTACCGTACGGTCGGTCACTCGTCGAACAGGCCGGGCTGTCCGGCGGTGCCGTCCCCCGGGGTCATGCCGAAGTGCCGCCACGCCTGCGGTGCGGCGATCCGGCCGCGCGGTGTCCGGGTGACGAGGCCGACGCGCACGAGGAACGGCTCGACGACCGACTCGATCGTCTCGGACTCCTCGCCGACGGACACCGCGAGGGTGTTCAGCCCGACCGGTCCGCCGTCGAAGCGCGTCAGCATGGTCTCCACGACGGCGCGGTCGAGGCGGTCGAGGCCGAGGTCGTCGACGTCGTAGAGGTCGAGCGCGCCCTGCACGGCCGCCATGCCGTCCGTCGTGCGGTGCACGAGCGCGAAGTCACGCACCCGTCGCAGCAGGCGGTTCGCGATGCGGGGTGTCCCGCGTGAACGACCCGCGATCTCCCGGAGCGCGGAGCGGTCGATCGCGAGCTCGAGCAGGTGGGCCGCTCGGATGAGGACCTGCTCGAGTTCGTCCTTCTCGTAGAACTCCAGGTGGGCGGTGAACCCGAAGCGGTCGCGGAGCGGGTTCGGCAGGAGGCCGGCACGGGTGGTCGCGCCGACGAGGGTGAACGGTGCGAGGTCGAGCGGGATGCTCGTCGCACCGGCACCCTTGCCGACCATGACGTCGATGCGGAAGTCCTCCATCGCGAGGTAGAGCATCTCCTCCGCCGAACGCGCCATGCGGTGGATCTCGTCGATGAAGAGGACCTCGCCCGGGACGAGCGACGAGAGCACCGCGGCGAGGTCACCGGCGTGCTGGATCGCCGGTCCGCTCGACATGCGCAGCGGACGGCCGGACTCGTGCGCGACGATCATCGCGAGCGTCGTCTTGCCGAGCCCGGGCGGACCGGCCATCAGGATGTGGTCCGGGGTCCGCTCCTGCAGCGCGGCGGCCCGGAGGAGCAGGTCGAGCTGCCCGCGGACCTTCCGCTGCCCGACGAACTCGTCGAGCGACTTCGGGCGGAGCGCCCCCTCGAAGGCGAGTTCCTCCTGCGACTCGGCGCCCGCGGACGTGATGCCGCTCACCGACCGGCTCCGGCCGGACGCAGGGTCCCGAGTGCCGCACGGAGCAGGGCCTGGGTCCCCATCGCAGCCGCACCCGGGTCACCGGCGACGACGGCGTCGACGGCGGACTGCGCCGCGTCCTCGCGCCAGCCGAGCCCGACGAGGGCGGTGACGACGTCGACCGCCGCGGGGTGGGCCGCGCCCGCGCCGGCAGCGGCGGGGAGGGCGGCCTGCTCGAAGGCGACGAGCTTGCCGGAGAGCGCGACCGTGATGAGCTTCGCGGTCTTCGGGCCGATGCCGGAGACCTTGCGGAACGCGGCGTCATCCTCGCTCGCGACGGCGTTCGCGACCTGCGCCGGGTCCATGTGGGCGAGGACGCCGAGCGCGGACTTCGGGCCGACGCCGGAGACGCTGCGGAGCAGGTCGAACACCTGGAGCGCATCGGTCGACTCGAAGCCGAACAGCTGCTGCTCGTCCTCGCGCACGATCATCGCCGTGCGCAGGAAGACCTCGGCGCCGTGCCGAATGGTGAGGGCGTGCGCGGGCGTGACCGTGACGGCGTAGCCCACTCCCCCGACCTCGATCACGACGGCCGATCCGGCGACGTCGATGCAGGTTCCCCGGAGGCTCGCGATCATGCCCACGAGCCTAGGGCCGCCCGCCGACGAAGCCGGACCGCCGCGCGGCCGCAGCCTCGGCGCGCGCGAGGGGCGTGTCGGCGGTGCCTGCCTGCGCGTCGCGCCACGCACGCTGCGCCGGGGTGAGCGTCGCCGGGCCGGGACCGACCCGGTCGGGTGATCCGAGCCTCCAGGCATGGCAAACGGCCAGGGCGAGCGCGTCCGCGGCGTCGGCGGGCTTCGGTGCCTCGTCGAGACCGAGCACGCGCGCGATCATCGTCTGCACCTGCCGCTTGTCCGCGTTGCCGTAGCCGGTGACGGCGGCCTTCACCTCGGACGGCGTGTGCAGACCGACGGGCAGGCCCCGGGCCGCTGCTGCGTGCAGCGCGAGCCCGGAGGCCTGTGCGGTCCCCATCACGGTCCGGACGTTCGCCTGCGCGAACACCCGCTCGACCGCGACGGCGTCCGGACGGTGCTCGTCGATCTCGGCCTCGATGCCCTGCGCGATGCGGAGCAAGCGCTGCTCGAGCGCCATGTCGGCCGGCGTCCGCACGACCGTGACGTGCACCAGCCGGGCCCGCCGGTTCGGTGCGACCTCGACCACGCCGACGCCGCACCGGGTGAGCCCGGGGTCGACCCCGAGCACCCGGAGCACCGGCTAGTCCTCGTCCTCGTCGAGCTCGGCCTGGACGTCCGCGGGGATGTCGAAGTTGGCGTAGACGTTCTGCACGTCGTCGCTGTCCTCGAGCGCGTCGATCAGCTTGAAGACCTTGCGGGCGGTGTCCGCGTCGACCGGGACCTTCACGCCGGGCACGAACTCGGCGTCGGCGGAGTCGTAGTCGATGCCGGCGTCCTGCAGCGCGGTGCGGGCCGCGACGAGGTCGCTCGCCTCGGTGATGACCTCGAAGCCGCCGCCCTGGTCGACGACGTCCTCGACACCCGCGTCGAGGACGGCCGTCATGACGGTGTCCTCGTCGAGCCCGTCGACCTTCGTCACCGAGATGACGCCCTTGCGCGAGAAGTTGTAGGCGACGCTGCCCGGATCGGCCATGGTGCCGCCGTTGCGGGACATCGCCGTCCGGACCTCGGCCGCGGCGCGGTTCTTGTTGTCGGTGAGGCACTCGACGAGCATCGCGACGCCGTTCGGGCCGTAGCCCTCGTACATGATCGTCGTGTACTCGATCGACTCACCGGTCAGGCCGGCGCCGCGCTTGATGGCACGGTCGATGTTGTCGTTCGGCACCGAGGTCTTCTTGGCCTTCTGCACGGCGTCGACCAGGGTCGGGTTCCCCGACAGGTCGGCGCCGCCCATCTTGGCGGCCACCTCGATGTTCTTGATGAGCTTGGCGAACGACTTCGCACGACGCTGGTCGATGACCGCCTTCTTGTGCTTGGTCGTTGCCCACTTGGAATGCCCGGACACGGTGCTCCTTGGTCTCGCTGAAGATCCGGATCAGTCTACCGGCCGGGAGGCGCGGATCGCCTCCGCCCCGCTGCCTCCCGCGAAACGCAACGTCGGCGGCACCGCGCAGCGTGATGCCGCTGCGGGGAACCGCCGACGTTGCGTGTTGCGGGTCGGGAGGACCTAGGCGGAGCGGACCAGGTCGAGGAAGCGCCGGTGGAAGCGGTCCTCGCCGGCGACCTCGGGGTGGAACGCACTCGCGATGACGTTGTCCTGCTGCACCGCGACCACCTGGCCGTCGGACAACGCGCCGAGCACCTGCACCCCGTCGCCGTGCTGCTCGACCACGGGTGCGCGGATGAACACGGCGTGCACTGGCGCGTCGCCGAGCGCCGGCATCGGGATGTCGGTCTCGAACGAGTCGTTCTGGCTGCCGAAGGCGTTCCGGCGCACCGTGGTGTCGAGGACGTCGAGCGTCTGCTGCCCGGGGATGCCCGCGGCGATCCGCGAGGACAGCATGATCATGCCCGCGCACGTGCCGTACGTGGGGAGTCCGCCGCGGATCGCCGCCGACAGCGGTCCGGCCACGCCGAAGGCGCGCGACAGCTTGTCCATGACGCTCGACTCGCCGCCGGGGATGACGACGCCGTCGAGCGCCGCGATCTCCTCCGGCCGCCGGAGCGGCACGACGTCCGCGCCGAGCTCCGTCAGCGAGGCGATGTGCTCGCGGAAGTCACCCTGCAGCGCCAGGACCCCGATGCGGGGCCGGGCGCTCACCAGCCGCGCTCGGCGAGGCGGTGCGGCGCGGGGACGTCGGCGACGTTGATGCCGACCATCGCCTCGCCCAGCCCGCGGGAGACCTCGGCGATGACCTTCGGGTCGTCGTGGAAGGTGACGGCCTTGACGATCGCGGCGGCGCGCTTCGCCGGGTCACCCGACTTGAAGATGCCGGAGCCGACGAACACACCGTCCGCGCCGAGCTGCATCATCATCGCGGCGTCGGCCGGGGTGGCGACACCGCCGGCGGTGAAGAGCACGACCGGGAGCTTGCCCGTCTGCGCGACCTCCTTGACGACGTCGAACGGGGCCTGGAGCTCCTTGGCCGCGACGTAGAGCTCGTCCTCCTTGAGGTACCGCAGCGCCGCGATCTCCTTCGAGATGGTGCGGATGTGCTTCGTGGCCTCGGACACGTCACCCGTGCCGGCCTCGCCCTTGGAACGGATCATGGCCGCGCCCTCGGTGATGCGGCGGAGCGCCTCGCCCAGGTTGGTGGCACCGCAGACGAACGGCGTGGTGAAGTTCCACTTGTCGATGTGGTTCACGTAGTCGGCCGGCGAGAGGACCTCGGACTCGTCGATGTAGTCGACACCGAGCTCCTGCAGGACCTGCGCCTCGACGAAGTGGCCGATGCGGGCCTTCGCCATGACCGGGATCGACACGGCGGCGATGATCTCCTCGATCATCGACGGGTCGGACATGCGGGCGACACCGCCCTGCGCGCGGATGTCGGCGGGGACGCGCTCGAGCGCCATGACGGCGGTCGCACCCGCTTCTTCCGCGATGCGGGCCTGCTCGGCGTCGATGACGTCCATGATGACGCCACCCTTGAGCATCTCCGCGAGGCCGCGCTTGACGCGGTCGGAGCCGGTGATCGAGGTGCCGTTGGTGCCCGGGGTGCTGGTGCTGTCGCTCATGATGCCGACAGTCTAGTCCGCGGCGGGCCAGCCCTCGGCGACGAGTCGACGGGTGTCACCGAGCAGCTGCGACATCGACTTCGTCCGCGCGATGATCGGGAAGAAGTTCGAGTCCGACGCCCACCGCGGCACGATGTGCTGGTGCAGGTGCGCGGCCACGCCGGCACCGGCGACCTCGCCCTGGTTCATCCCGATGTTGAAGCCGTCGCAGTGCGACACCGCCCGCAGGACGCGCATCGCCGTCTGCGTCAGTTCCGCCATCTCGCGGGTCTCCTCCGGCGTCGCCTCGTCGTAGAGCGGGACGTGCCGGTAGGGGCAGACGAGCAGGTGCCCGTTGTTGTACGGGAAGAGGTTGAGCAGCACGTAGGCGTGCACACCGCGGGCGACGATCAGGCCGTCCTCGTCGGACATGCCCGGTGCGGCGCAGAACGGGCAGTCGTCGTCGTGCCCGCGCCCCACTCCTTCCCGACCGGCGTCGATGTACGCCATCCGGTGCGGGTTCCAGAGGCGCTGGAAGGCGTCGGGCACGGCGGCGCCGGTCGCGGCGTCGCGGATCACTAACCGCTCGTCGGCGGGATCGGGGCCGGCCACGTCGACGACGTGACCGGTCCCCGGGACCTGCTCCGGACCTCCCGGCCGTTCCTGGTCCATCAGACCTGCGCGCGGTCGCGGATCGCGGTGAGGATGCGGTCGACCGCCTCGTCCACCGGCACGCCGTTGTCCTGGCGGCCGTCGCGGAAGCGGAACGACACCGCACCGGCGTCGCGGTCGTCCCCGCCCGCGATGAGCTGGAACGGCACCTTGGCCTTGGTGTGCGTGCGGATCTTCTTCTGCATGCGGTCGTCCGAGTGGTCGACCTCGGCGCGGACGCCGTGCGAACGCAGCTTCGCGACGACCTCGTCGAGGTAGTCGCCGTACTCGGCGGCGACCGGGATCGCGACGACCTGCACCGGGGAGAGCCAGGCCGGGAACGCACCCGCGTAGTGCTCGGTGAGGACGCCGAAGAAGCGCTCGATCGAGCCGAACAGGGCACGGTGGATCATCACCGGGCGCTGCCGGGAGCCGTCCGGCGCCGTGTACTCGAGCTCGAAGCGCTCCGGCAGGTTGAAGTCGAGCTGGACGGTCGACATCTGCCACGTGCGGCCGATCGCGTCCCGCGCCTGCACCGAGATCTTCGGGCCGTAGAAGGCTGCGCCCGCGGGGTCCGGGACGAGCTCGAGGCCGGACTCCTCGGCGACCTCGCGCAGGGTGTTCGTCGCGACCTCCCACACGTCGTCGTCGCCGACGTACTTCTCCGGGTCCTTCGTGGAGAGCTCGAGGTAGAAGTCGTCGAGGCCGTAGTCGCGGAGCAGCGACAGCACGAACTGGAGCGTCGTGGTCAGCTCCTCCTTCATCTTCTCCTGCGTGGTGAAGATGTGGGCGTCGTCCTGCGTCATGCCGCGCACGCGGGTCAGGCCGTGGATCACGCCGGACTTCTCGTTGCGGTAGACCGTGCCGAACTCGAACATCCGCAGCGGCAGGTCGCGGTAGGACCGGGCCTGCGAGCGGTACGCCAGGATGTGCATCGGGCAGTTCATCGGCTTGAGGTAGTAGTCCGCCCCCTGCCGGGTGACGTTGCCGTCCTCGTCGCGGGCCTCGTCCATGTGCATGGCCGGGAACATGCCGTCCTTGTACCAGCCGAGGTGACCGGACTGCTCGAACAGGTCGCCCTTGGTGATGTGCGGCGTGTAGACGAAGGAGTAGCCCTCCTGCTCGTGCCGACGGCGCGAGTAGTCCTCCATCTCGCGGCGGATGATGCCGCCCTTCGGGTGGAAGATCGCCAGGCCCGAACCGATCTCGTCCGGGAACGAGAACAGGTCGAGCTCGGCACCGAGCTTGCGGTGGTCGCGCTTCGCAGCCTCTTCGAGACGGAGCTGGTACGCCTTGAGCTGGTCCTTGTCCGGCCACGCGGTGCCGTAGATGCGCTGCAGCTGCGGGTTCTTCTCCGAGCCGCGCCAGTAGGCCGCCGCGACGCGCATGAGCTTCGAGGCGTTGCCGATCCACCGGGTGTGCGGGACGTGCGGGCCGCGGCAGAGGTCCTGCCAGACGATCTCGCCCGACTTCGGGTCGACGTTCTCGTAGACCGTCAGCTCGCCGGCGCCGACCTCGACGCTCTCACCGGAGTCGCCCTCGTCCGCGGCGCCCTTGAGGCCGATGAGCTCCTGCTTGAAGGGCTCCCCCGCCATCCGCTCGCGCGCCTCGTCGTCGGTGACGACGACGCGTCGGAAGCGCTGGGCCTGCCGGATGATCCGGTCCATGCCCTTCTCGATCGCCTTGAGGTCCTCCGGCGTGAACGGCTCGGTGACGTCGAAGTCGTAGTAGAAGCCGTCGGTCACGGGCGGCCCGATGCCGAGCTTGGCGTCCGGGTTGATCTGCTGCACGGCCTGCGCGAGCACGTGCGCGGCCGAGTGGCGGAGGATGTCGAGGCCGTCCTGCTCCTGCAGGGTGACCGCCTCGGCGGTCTCGCCGTCCTGCACCGCCGCGTCGAGGTCCTTCAGGACGCCGCTGACGCGGATCGCGACCACGCCACGCTCGCCGTCGAAGAGCTCGGTGCCCGTCGTGGTCGTCGTCGCGGTGCGGGGCTCGGGTGCCTGGGGCAGGTCTGCGGGCGCTGGTGCGACTGACTCGGTCACGATCGTGGTGCTCCTCGGTTGGTTCAGGGGTGGGTCAAGACTAGTGCGCGGCGGCGGACGCTCAGGCGGGGACGCGGCCGAGTGTGGTGACGGGCAGGCGCGGCTCGAGGCGCTCCCGACCGGCGAGCCCGTCGAGCTCGAGCAGCGACGCGAAGCCGACCGCCTCGTACCCCGCGCGCTCGAGCAGGGTCACCGTCGCGGCAGCGGTGCCGCCGGTCGCGAGGACGTCGTCGACGACGAGCACCCGCGTGCCCTGCGGCAGCTGACCCGGTCGGAGTTCGAGCTCGGCCTCGCCGTACTCGAGCGCGTACTGCTCGCTGAGGACCTCGCCGGGGAGCTTGCCGGCCTTGCGGACGGTCAGCACACCGACCTGGTGCTGCGCGGCGATGCCGCCGGCGAGGGCGAAGCCGCGCGCCTCGATGCCGGCGACGGCCTGGAACCCGCCGCCGATCGCGAACGGCGCCGCGAGGGCCTCGCACACGCGCCCGAAGGCCACGGGGTCCGAGAAGACCGGCGTCACGTCGCGGAAGAGGATGCCCGGCTTCGGGAAGTCCGGGACGACGGCGGTGAGGCGTTCGACGAGTGCAGCTGCGGTTTCGGTCACCGGACAACGGTACGGGAGGCAGGGGTGCGTCGTGCGCACCGTCTCCGGTCCGCGCGTGGTCGGTCCCTCGCCGCGTGGCCGGCCCCGACCGTCGAACCACGGAGACGACGTCGAACCAGGCGGGTGACCTGGTTCGACGTCGGTTCCGTGGTTCGATCATCACCGCGACCAGCGCGACGGTCGCGGGCCGGCGGGCGGGCTCGGCGCTGCGCCGCGTCAGCGCCAGAGGCGCATCGCGGCGCCCCGTGTGAGCCAGTCGAGCTCGCGCTCGTACCGCTCGCGTTCGAGCCGCTGTCGGGTCGCGAGGTCGACCGAGGGGCGGACGTGGTGCGTCCGACGACTCCAGATGATCAGCGACATGCCGATCCGGAGGGCGATGCGGTCGGCGAGCGTGACCCGGCGGCGCACCGCGCGGGTGCCGGGGGGACGGACGTCGGTGTCGTTCGACACGGTGGTGCCTTTCGTGGGTGCCCGAGGGCATGACGGAGAACCCGGCCACCGAGCGCACGAATGCGTCGGGAACGGGTCAGCGAGAACGCCCGGAGAATGCGGGCGAGAATGACCGCAGGGCGCGCAGGAATGCGCACGGCTGCATTGTCGGTGACCGGTTGCGGTCACCGCGTGGAGTCGTCGCGCGAGACGTCAGCCGCTCGCGGTCCGACCTCGGCGCACGCGCACCGTGCCCGGACGGCCGCCGTCAGCAGGACGGGCGACCGTGGACGGCACGGTGTGTGCGGCCCGTCACAGCGGGGCTGTGCGGGCACGACCGGAGCGGCACCACGTCACGGGTGCGACGACCTCGGTCGGTCGAGGGAGGACGGCTGGAGCGGGACGTCCCGCGTCAGTGCGAACGGAGCGGGGTGCCGCCGATCGCACGGATTCCACGGAACGGGTTCATCGCGGTGATCATCATTGTCGGCCCCCTCTCGGTCTCGTACAGCCGGTGATGCTCGTGAACACTATCGGCGTCGGGAATGCGAGCGCAACCCTTTCTTCCCACATTTCTGGAATTGCATCGCAGAACACGCGGACGCAGCACGGCCCCGGTACCGCTGGGGCACCGGGGCCGTGCTGCGCGTGGTCGTGGCTAGACCGTTGCCGGGGTGGTCGCGCGGGCGACGAGCCCGCCGTCCTCGACGTCGATCCGGACGGTGTCACCGTCGTGCGCCTGCTCATCCACCACCAGGGTCGCGATGCGGTCGTCGACCTCGCGCTGGATCAGCCGCCGGAGCGGGCGGGCGCCGTACTCCGGCTCGTAGCCGTGCTCGGCGAGCCAGTCGGTCGCGGCGTCCGACACCGACAGGGTCATGCCCTGCGCGAGGAGCCGGAGCGCGGTGTCCTGCAGCAGCAGGTCGACGATCGACCGGAGCTGTCCGCGCTCGAGCTTGCGGAAGAGCACGATGTCGTCGATCCGGTTGATGAACTCCGGACGCATCGACTCGCGCAGCCGGCCCATGACACGGGCGCGCAGGTCGTCCTCGGAGTAGCCGCCGTCCGCCGATGCCGAGAACCCGAGGGCCCCGAAGCGGGACGCGAGGAACTCCGACCCGATGTTCGACGTCATGATGACGACCGTGTTGCGGAAGTCGACCGTGCGCCCCTGCCCGTCGGTGAGCCGTCCGTCGTCGAGCACCTGCAGCAGCAGGTTGAAGACGTCGGGGTGCGCCTTCTCGACCTCGTCGAGCAGGATCACCGAGTACGGGTTGCGACGGACGCGCTCGGTGAGCTGCCCGGCCTCGTCGTAGCCGACGTACCCGGGAGGGGCACCGACCAGGCGGGACACGGTGTGCCGCTCGCCGAACTCGCTCATGTCGAAGCGGAGCATGGCGGACTCGTCGCCGAACAGCGACCCGGCGAGGGCCTTCGCGAGCTCGGTCTTGCCGACGCCCGTCGGGCCGAGGAACAGGAAGCTGCCGACCGGGCGACGCGGGTCGCCCATGCCGGTCCGGCTGCGCCGGACTGCGGTCGCGACGGCGCGCACGGCGTCGTCCTGGCCGACGACGCGCTCGTGGAGCTCGTCCTCGAGGGAGGCGAGCCGGGAGCGGTCGCCCTGCGTCAGGCGCGTCGCGGGGATGCCGGTGGCGCGGGACACCACCTCGGCGATGTCGGTCTCCGTGATCGTGCGGTCGGCGGGGGTCGGACGGGAGGCGCTGCTCCCGTCACCCGAGGAGGCTGCGGTGATCCGCGCCTCCAGGCCGTCGATCTCGTCGCGCAGGCGCGACGCCTCCTCGTACCGCTCGTCGGCCACCGCGCGGTCCTTGTCGGCCTGCAGCTCGGCGACCTGGCCGCGGAGCGCCTCGGTGTCGACGTCGCCCGACAGGGCGAGGCGACGACGGGCGCCGGCCTGGTCGACGAGGTCGATGGCCTTGTCCGGCAGGTGCCGGTCCGTGACGTAGCGGTGCGAGAGCTCGACCGCGGCGCGCAGGGCCTCGGGCGTGTACTCGACGTCGTGGTGCTCGGCGTACCGAGGGGCGAGTCCACCGAGGATCGCGACGGCGTCCTCGACGCCCGGCTCCCCCACCGTGACCGGCTGGAAGCGACGCTCGAGCGCGGCGTCCTTCTCGATGCGCCGGTACTCGTTGAGGGTCGTCGCGCCGACCAGGTGCAGGTCGCCGCGGGCCAGCCGGGGCTTGAGGATGTTGCCGGCGTCCATCGAGCCGCCCTCGCCGCCGCCCGCACCGACGACCGTGTGGAGCTCGTCGACGAACACGATGAGCTCGTCGGCGTGTGCCGCGATCTCGTCCATCGCCTTCGTCAGGCGCTCCTCGAAGTCACCGCGGTAGCGGGTGCCGGCGAGCATGCCGGGCAGGTCGAGGGCGACCACGCGCTTGCCCTGCAGGAGGACGGGCACGTCGCCGTCGGCGATGCGCTGCGCGAGGCCCTCGACGATGGCGGTCTTGCCGACACCGGGCTCACCGATGAGGACGGGGTTGTTCTTCGTGCGACGGAGCAGGATCTCGACCGTCTGCTCGATCTCGTCGGCACGGCCGATCACCGGGTCGATGCGGCCGTCGCGGGCGCGCTCGGTGAGGTCGGTGCCGAACTGGTCGAGCGTCGGGGTGTCGCTCTCGGTCGTCGTGGTGTCGGGCATCGGGCGCCCCTCTCGTGCTGCTGCCGCGGCCTGCTGGGCAAAGTCCTGCACGGCCTGCGGGGTGACACCGGCACTCGCGAGCAGCTGCCCGGCGACGGTGTCCTGGTCGGTGACGAGCGCGAAGAAGACGTGCTCGGGGTCGGTGTAGGTGCTGCCGAAGCCCTTGGCGGCCTGGGTCGCCTCGAGCAGGATCCGCTGCGCGGTCCCGGTCAGCGTCGGGCGCCCCTCGACGGGTTCGTCGGCCGGGGCGGGCAGGCGCTCCTCGACCTCGGCGGCGAAGCGCTCGGGGTCGACGCCGGCGTGGCGGAGCACCGCGGCGAAGGGGTCGCCGCCCACGAGCACGTGCAGGACGTGCAGGGCGTCGATCTCACGCTGCCCCTGCGACGCCGCGTACTCGGCGGTGCGCTGGAGCAGGTCGTGCGTGCGGCGGCTGAGCAGCCGCGTGATGTCGACCGGTCGCCCGAACGGTACGGACCGCTGGGCGCCGGACTGCTGTGCCGCGAGCAGGCGGGCGAGGAACGCGTCGAACGCGTCGCTGCTGCCGGTCGGGCCGAACGTCTCTGGCAACGGGACCTCCTGGGGAACTTGAGTGCCTTCGACTCAATGCAACGCAGGGGGCTCCGGGTCATTCCCGGGAGGTGGAAGAAGTTGCGTCGGCTCGACTCATGTCCGCGCTCGGGTCCCAGTTCAGGTCCGGGCGATGGCCGCGGTCGAGGCGTCGGTGACGCGGACGAGGTCGGTCGGAGCGACCTCGATGTCGAACCCGCGGCGGCCACCCGAGACGAAGATACTCGGGTAGGTCAGCGCCGACTCGTCGACGACCGTGCGGAGCGGGGTCTTCTGTCCGACCGGACTGATCCCGCCGACGACGTACCCGGTCCGCTTCTCGGCGAGGGCCGGCTGCGCCAGCGTCGCCTTCTTGCCGCCCAGGGCTGCGGCGATCGCCTTGAGGTCGAGACGGTTCGCGACGGGGACGACCGCGACCGCGAGCTGCCCGTCGACCGAGACCACGAGGGTCTTGAAGACCTGCTCCTCGCGGAGGCCGAGCGCCGCGGCTGCTTCCTCGCCGAAGTTCGTCGCCGTCTCGTGGTGCTCGTAGACGTGCGGCGTGAACGGGATCCCCGCCCGCTCGAGGGCGAGGGTCGCTGGGGTGCTCGGCGATCCTGCGGTCATGCCTGTGATCCTGCCCGTCCACACCCGACGGTCCGTCGCGGCACGCGGGCGTTACGCTGAACCGACCATGACCGTCGTCGAGCTCCTGCTGCGTGCCGTCGCCGCGCTCCAGCTCGGTGACGCCTCGGTGGCCTCCCCCGCGCCGCTGCTCGCCGTCGCCGCCCTCGGCCTGGCGGCGGTGGCCGTGACGGTCCTCGTCGTCCGCGTGCTCGCCACGGTGCTCGGGCTCGACGTCGACCCGACCGCCGACGGCCGGACGGGGGAGGCCGTCGAACGGCCGACGCGGATCGGGTGGCGGCACCCGGACGCCGACGGTCACGTGCGGTCGCGAGCGCCGGGCGCGGTGACGCCGGCCTGACCACCCGCGGGTGGCCAGGTCACGTGATCGCGTACCCCTCCACCGAACGGATCGTCATGGACGTCACCACCCTGCCCGTCGTCGGGAGCCTGCTGCACGCCGGCGCCGACCTGCTCACCGTCCTCACCGACGGGCTCGCGCCCGTCGCGGGGGCCGCCGCGGCCGCACTCGCGGTCGTCCTCGTCACGCTCGCCGTCCGCACGGCGCTCGTCCCGCTCGCCGTGCTGCAGGTGCGGGCCGAACGGGACCGCCGTCGCCTCGCGCCGCAGATCGCAGCACTCCGCCGTCGGTACGGCAGCGACACGCGTCGACTCCAGGAGGCGCTGCAGCGGCTGTACACGTCGGAGCACGTCTCGCCGCTCGCCGGCTGCCTGCCGGTGCTCGCGCAGGCTCCGGTCCTGTCGCTCGTCTACACGCTCTTCACCCACGCGTCCGTCGCAGGCGTCGCGAACACCCTGCTCGACGCCACCCTCGTCGGCATCCCGCTCGGACACACGCTCCTCGCGGTGCTGGCGGGGCCGCTCTGGACGCACGCCTGGGTCGTGCTCGTGCTGCTCGGCGTGCTCGCCGTCACCGTCGAGCTGTCGCGGCGTGCCGGTTCCCGATGGAACCCCGTGGACGCACCGGCACCCGGGACGCCCGGCGGCGGGACCGCGGCGGCCGTGGCGCGGTGGGTGCCGTTCGTCTCCGTCGCCTTCGCCGCGGTGGTCCCGCTCGCCGCGACGCTGTACGTCGTCACGAGTGCGGTGTGGACGCTCGGCGAGCGGGCCGTGCTGCGGCGACTGGTGCGCTGAGGTCGGTCGGTGCCGCCAGGGGGCCTAGCCGCCCTGGCCCTCCTGCTGCGGGCCCTGGTCGACCGGGTCGTACTCCGACCCGCGGCCCTGCTCCTCGTCGGGCGTCGGCACGTGGCGCTCGGTGCCGCTCCCCCCGGGGCTCGTCGCGACGTAGTCGGCCTCACCGGACTGGGTGTCGTGGCTGAGCGCCTCGAGGGTCTCCGGGTCGGCGTCGTGCCGGACGGCGTCGTGCCGTTTCCCGTCGGGCCGTCCCTCGTCGGGCCGTTCGGCGTCGGGCCCGCCGTGCCGGTCCGTCGTGGGCGGGGTCGTCGGCACGTCGGTGGCGGACGCGGGGTCACGGTCGGGGCTCATGGGTCCCGTCTACCCCCTCGAACTGGGCGGGTGCGCGGACCGGCCGGAGCCCGCACCGGGGCGGACGGCGCTGCGCCTCGGTGGGAACATGGGCGACGTCCGGTGCGTCCGGACCGGGAGTGCGCATGGCAGACGACGACGTCACCGCGGAACGGGCACGACTCGAGGCGCTCGCGTGGGGTGCCGGGTCGTCGGCCGAGGCCGCCGCTCGGGCGCGGGCCGCGCTCCGGGACCTCGACGCGCGACAGGACCACGACGCGCGACCAGGACAGGACATGCGACCGGACCGCGACGGCCGGCCGGAGCCCGACGCACGTCTGCACCGCGACACCCGACCCGACCCCGGCACGCACCAGGGGTCCGACGGCGGCGCGGCAAGGACGACGACGGGAGCCGAGCCGGCGGGACGGACCGACACCGCCGGTACCGAGCCGGGGAACGACGGGGGCGCGGTGGACGACGGGGGCGGGGCGGGCCTCCCGGCCGGACCGACGACCTGGCGGACACGAGCCCGCTCACTGCTCTGGACCGCGCGCCCGCGCGCCTGGATCGCACTCGGCGCCGCGGCCGTGCTCGGCCTGACGTTCGCCGCCGGGACGCTCGTCGGCACCTCGCACGACCAGCCCGCCGCCGCGCCGAGCACGACGCCGAGTGCCGGGACGGTCACGCTCGAGGAGCTCCTCGACATCCCGCAGACGTACGCCGACCAGCTGCCGGGTCCGGTCGAGGCGCCGGTGAGCCTGCGGAGCACGCGGCTCGTGTTCACGAACCGGGCGCTCGACGGCAGCTCGTTCGAGACGCCCTGGAACGTCTGGGCCGGCGTCGGCACCGACCGCGAGACCATCTGCCTGGTGGCGACCGCGAACCGCCTCGAGTCGACCACCGCCTGCTACCCGCGCGAGGACGCCCTGCACGGGAACGTCTCGCTCTCGGCGCAGTCGATGAGCGGCACACTGACCGTCACCCTGCGGGGCGGCGGCGTCCAGGGCACCGTGACGAACGAGAACTGACCGGGGAAAGCCCGCTCCTGTAGTGCGTTGGAGCGCTCCTGTGACTTTCCGCGGGGGTCTCGCGCGATCCGGATGCAGCGTGCAACACTGGAGGAGCGCACTCGCCGTGGAGTCGTCCCACAACACCACGTCCGGGTCGATCGACCCGGACGACGAACCGCGAGCGCGCCCCGCACCCCCACCGTCAGGACGGTGAGCTGCTGCGTGCTCCGGTGTCCCCCGGAGGAGGTCAGCAGCGTGTCCACCAACACCACCACCTCGGCCGTGTCGACGCACACGAGGCCGATCACCGTCACCAGCCGGTCCGTCGTCGGCATCGCCGTGCTCGGTCTCGCGACGTTCTTCGCGATCACGACCGAGCTCATGCCCGTCGGCCTGCTCGGCACCATGAGCCGTGACCTCGGCGTCTCCGAGTCCACCATGGGCGTCGTCGTGACCGTGTACGCGGCGGCCGTTGCGGTCCTCGCGCTGCCGCTCACCGCGTTCACCGCGCGGCTCCCCCGCAAGGCGGTGCTCGTCGCCACCCTGGTCGGCTACGCGGTGTCGAACGTGATGGTCGCGCTCGCCCCGACCTTCGCAGTCGTCTGCGCCGGCCGCGTCGTCGGCGGTGTCGCACACGCGCTGTTCTTCTCGGTCGCGTCGGCCTACGCGACCCGCATCGTGCCGCCACGGCTGGCCGGCCGGGCGATCGCCTTCGTCTACTCCGGCAGCTCGCTCGGCTTCGTCCTCGGGGTGCCCCTGGCGACCTGGGTCGCGCAGAGCACCGGTTGGCGGCCGGCCGTCGGTGGGGTCGCACTCGCCGCCGCGGCGCTCGCCGTGGTCGCCGTGGCGTTCCTGCCGAGCGTCGGCGGGAGCGCGTCGCCGCACATCGGTTCGCCGCGGGCGTGGGCACGCACCGGCCTGCTGGCCGTCGTGGTCGCCGACCTGCTGCTCTTCGCCGGCCACTACGTCGTCTACACGTACATCGGCCCCTACGCGATCGACGCCGGGCTCGACGCCGGCATGGTCAGCGGCGCACTCCTCGTGCTCGGTGGCACCGGGGTCGTCGGGCTCTGGCTCGCCGGGGTCTTCGTCGACCGTGCACCGCGGCAGACGCTCGTCGCCGCCGTCGCCGTGATGGCGGGGGCCTTCGCCGTGCTGCCGTTCGTCCACGGCTCCCTGCTCGGCACCATGGCGGTCGCCGGCGTGTGGATGGCCGCGAACGGGACGACCGGGACGCTCTTCATGGCGGCGGCCATCCGGACCGGGGGCGTCTCCCCCGACATCGCCGGCGCGCTCGTCAACGGCGCCTCGAACATCGGGATCGCCGGCGGTGCGGCGATCGGCGGCCAGGCGCTCGGCGTCGTCGGGCTGCAGTACCTGCCGTTCGCGGGCGCCGTCGTGCTCGTGGGGTCGCTCGGCGTCGTGCTCGTGGCCCGTCGCGGCTTCCCGGTCCACACGCACACGCAGGAGCACCTGTCGACGTCGTCGATCGAGGCGATCACGTCGTCGCTCGCGGTGGTCACCACCTCGGTGCCGGTGGTCAGCCGGGCGATCCAGACGCTGACCGGGTCGGTCGCCGTGTCCACGGGGTCGGTGCGCACGCGTCGCCAGCGCTGAGGCACGTCCGGCGCGCGACGTGCGGGCGTGCGGGTGCGCGGCGGACGGGTGTCGACTCGCCCGGGTGCCGGTCGTCGAGGTTCCACGATCCCGGGACCTCGGCGCGGACGACCCGGCTCCTCGGGACCCGGGGCTTCGCTGCCGGCGAGTCCCGGGACCTCGACGGCGCGCGGCGGGCGGGTCGTGCGGGCCCTGTCGGGCCAGGTGACGCCGGCCGGGAGGCTCGGGGCGGCTCCGGCGGTGCGCCCCGCCTGGTCACGGCACGGACCGGGAGGCTCGGCGCGGTCCCGGTGGGGTGCGGTCCGGGGGCGCGGGCTCGCGGTGCCGCCACGACGCGGACGGGCGGGCCGGCAGTGCGCCGACCCGCCCCGCCCCCGTCGCCGGGTCAGTCCTGCAGGTGCGTCGTGCGGCGACGGTTGCGCACGGCCCGGAACGTCAGCAGACCGCCGCCCAGCAGGACGAACGCACCCGCGGCGATCAGCCCCGGCGTGAGCTCGGCACCGGTGAACGCGAGCGCACCGCCCGTCCCGGTGCCACCCGCGATGCCGACCGGCGCGGTCGTCGGCCCGGTGCCCGGCCCGACCGGTGCGGTCGGAGCGGGCGTCAGCTGCGTGGTCGGCGGTACGGCCACGGCGGGCAGCGCGATCGCCAGCGGTGTCGGGGTCGCACCGACGGCGGCCGTGGTCACGGCCACGGGCTCGCTGGAGCGGTCCTCGACGGTCGCGACCACCGAGTAGGCGGTGCTCGGGCGCAGGCCGGTCAGGTCGAACGCGCCGTCCGCGTCCGTCGTGGCCCCGACGGGGCTGCCGTCGGCCGGGTCGACGGGCGTCGCGACGACCTCGGCTCCGCCTACGGCCGCGCCGTCGGCGTCCGTCACGGTGCCGGGCTGCTCCACGGTCGGCAGCGGCAGGACGAACGCGACCGGCGTCGGTGCGGCTCCGGGCCCGGCCGAGGTGACGGTCTGGGGGTCCGCTCCGTCGACCGTCAGCACGTAGGGCGTCGCGGGCGTCAACCCGACGAGGTCGAACGACCCGTCGGCACCCGTGCTGCCCTGGACGTCGGCACCGGCACCCGCATCGACCGGGCGGGCGGTGACGGTCGTCCCGGCGACCGGCGTGCCGTCGGTGTACGTCACCGTCCCCGTCTGCGACACGGTCTGCGGGACCGGTGCGACGAAGGGGAAGTCCGCCGTGACCGTGCCGTCGGCCGGGACCGTGACGGCGACCTCGGTCGGTCCCGTGGCCCCCGTCACCGGAGCGACGGTGCGGACCGTGTAGCTCCCCGGACGCAGGCGGAGGTCGTACGAGCCGTCCGCCGCGGTCTCGACCGTCACGACGACCTGGTCGCCCTGCACGAGTTCGATCGTCACGGGCGAGGTCGGTGCCGTGCCGTCGAGCGTCACGCGACCGCTCACCGTCCCCAGCGGTGCCCGGACGACGATCGGCGGCACGGTCGCCGACGGAGCCCCGTCCGCGCCCGTGGTCGCGGTCACCGGCGTCGCGCCGGCGGTGGTGGCGCTGATCGCCGTCCCCGCGGGCAGGCCGGAGGCGCTCCACCGGCCGTCGCCGTCGCTGACCACCTCGGCCAGGACCGTGCCCGTCGCCGGGTCGGTCACCGTGACGGTGGCGTCGGCGACCGGGAGGCCGTCCTCGTCCACCACGGTGCCGTCGGCCCCGACCGTGCCGGGAGGCGTGCTGAAGGCGAAGTCGGCGCCGGTGACGTCGCTGCGCAGGGACACGGCGGCCGGTGCCCGGTCGACCGCCGCGTTGCCGGGCGTGGCGATCGACACCCGGTAGCCGTCGGCCTGCGTCAGGGCGTCGAACGAGTACGCGCCGTCGGCGTCGGTCGTGGTGGTGTACTCGGTGCCGTTCGGTGCGGTCGCGGTCACCAGGGTCCCGGGCAGTGCCGCACCGTCGAGGGTCGCGACGCCGGACAGGGACGAGGTGCGGTTCGCGAACCAGGTCTGGTAGACGGGGAACCCGCTCCGCTGCTGGTACGTGATCGTCAGGGTACCGAGCGAGGCGGTCGGCGTGAACCACGCGGTGGCTCCGGCCGTGTCGCTCGCCGTCGGGTTGCCGACGAGGACGCCGGTCGTCGCGTTCCACGTCGGGACGTCCCGCCCGGTGGTGCCGTCGCCGTCCGCGTCGCAGGACCAGCCGCCCGGCGAGCCCGCGGTACACGAGTTGTACGCTCCGGCGAAGCCCAGCTGCGCGACCGAGGCGGGGGTGCCGTCCGCGAGCGTCGCCGTGATGGTGGCCTGGTCGGCGTCGATGTCGCCCAGCACGAACGACCACCCGCCGGCGCCCGGAGTGCCACCCGCGAAGGTGTAGGTGGTGACGGCGGGGCTGGTCGCGTTGTCCGTGTCGGGTCGCTGGTTGATGTACGAGTTCCCCCGGCTGCTGCCGTACACGGCTCCGGGCGGCGTCGAGGGCCCCTGCCAGGTCGACGCGCCGGAGACCACCTGCGTCTGACGCGAGGTCGACGTGAACGTGGTCTCCGGGAAGCCCGGCAGCGCGACGGCTCCGCTGTAGGCGCGGGCGGACCCGGCGACGGTGAAGACGCCCCAGTGCCCCGCGGTCGCGGCGGAGGCGCTCGTCACGCCGCTCACCGCCAGCCCGGCCCCGAGGACGACGGCGATGCCGCCGGCGGTGATGGTGCGCAATCCGCGCATGTGTGCTCCCCTGTGTCGGCGCCACCTGTCCTTGACGCTTCCTCAGGCTATCCGTGTCCCGCGGACGGGGGCCGGTCCCCAGGTCACGGATCGGTGACGGCGGACACCAGTCGGTCGAGTGCGACCACCTGCCCCGCCACGAGCATCTCGCGCGCCTCGTCGACCGGGACCCACCGCGCCTCGTCGACCTCCGGCACCTCGACGAAGCGGCCGGACCCGCGCGGCAGCTCGAGCCGCACGGTGTTGCTCCGGACCACGTCGACGACGAACCCCTGGGCCGGCAGGGCGAACACCCGCACCCGCTTGCCCGACGCCTGGCGGACCTCGCCGAGGTCGACGACCTCCCCGTCGGGAGCCGCGACCCCGATCTCCTCGGCGAACTCGCGGCGGGCCGCGGCGAGGGCGTCCTCGCCCTCCTCGAGCAGTCCCTTCGGGATCGACCACGCCCGCGGGCGGCGCCGCCAGAACGGCCCGCCCATGTGCGCGAGGAACACCTGCAGGTCGCCGTCGTGCGGCGACCCGCGGTGCAGCAGGAGCCCGGCGCTGGTGACCACGGGTCGAGCGTACCGAGCGCCGGCGGGCCGGTGCCGGTCAGCCCGCGGTGGTCCGCAGCACGGCCGCGAGCCGTCCGGTGAGCCATGCGACGCCCCGGTCGTTGGGGTGGAGCGCCCCGGGCTCGAGGTCGATGCGGCTGAGGTCACCGGTGCCGGCGAGCGAGACACCGGCGACGTACGGGCGGGTGGTCGCGCACGCCGAGTGGGCCTGCGACCGGGCGAACACGTCGAGGAAGGTCACCCCGGCCGCCCGTGCCGCCGCCGCGGACACCTCGTCGAGCTCCTCCTGCACCCCGTGCAGGTAGCGCACGTCGGTGTCGGTGAACGGGTAGGTGTCGCGCGGGAACGAACCCGCGAGTGACCCGAGGTCGAGCGCGGACCGGAAGCACCCGCGGTCAGGCGTGTGGTCGGCGTCGGGGAAGATCGCCGGGTACCCGACAAGCACGACCTCGGCGTTCGGCGCCGCCCGGCGGACGGCCGCGAGCGTGTCGGCGATGCCGAGCGCGACGCGGGAACGGATGCGGACCTCGAGGTCGTCGACGCCGTCGTGCACCAGCGTGCTCCGGCAGGACGGGGCGTCGCGGCCGGAGAACACCGGTCCCCGCGCGGAGAGCGCCAGGCACGACGCGGCGGTCCCGAAGAGGTCGGCGTCGTTCCCCCCGATCGTCAGGGTGACGAGCCGGGTGCGCCCCGAGAGCGCACGGACCTGCGGCGGCACCCCGCGGAACTGGTGGCCGGAGACCACGTCGCGGCTGGTGGCCCCGGCGCAGCTGACGTCGGTCAGCGCGAGGCCGAAGCGCGCGGCGATCCGGTGCGGGAAGTCCCGCGCGGACTGCCCGCACGCGTTCGTCGGCAGCCGCGTCGGGTCCGGCAGGCCGTAGCCGGCCGAGTACGAGTCGCCGAGCGCGACGTACTCGCTTCCCGGCGGGATCGCGGCGAGGGTCTCCGCGGGCTCGTCGGTCACCGGGTAGGGCTCCGGGACGGGCCACATGGGGGCCGCAGCGGCCCGCTCACCCGGTCCGGCACCGGGCGACCACGGCAGGACCGCCGCCACCGCCACGACGGCGAGCACGGCCACGGCGGCGACGAGCCGCTTCGGGCGGGCGGTGCGCTTCAGGGGGTGCTCCAGGTGGACGAGGGACGGCGACGGACGACGGACGGACGGGCAAGACTACCCGTCCGCACCCGCCGTCACGTCAGCGGCGACCGAGGCGCCGCTCTCCCCCGCTGCCGGTCTGGTACTGCAGCCCGTAGTGCTCGTACAGCACCGGCTCGGTCGACGCCTCGAGCTCGCCGTCGGTCGGGATGGTGGGCGAGTCCTTCACGAGCTTCTTCGAGAACGCGGCGCGCAGGTGCTTCGGCGCGACCGTCGCCCCGACGAGCGGCACGAACAGCAGCTTCTGGAACCCGGGCAGTCCGGTGGTCACGGCGCCGAACGCCGGGTCGGAGGTCGCGGTGTCGTAGTAGATGCTCTCGAGCGTGCCGATCTTGTCCTCGGTGTCGTCGACGACGGGCAGGCCGATCCAGTCACGGATGTTGGCGGCTTCGAACACGGGTGCTCCTTCCGAGCGGTGGTCCTTCGAGCTGGTGTGCTCCTCGGCGACGCTACCGGTGCGCCCCCGAGCGCTTCACACCGGTTGTGCCCGGACGGGCAGCGAGTCGACGGCGGCGAGCACGTCGTCGACCCCGACCGCCAGGAGCGCTGGGTCCGGGTCCTCGGCGAAGACGTCGCCGCGGCGGACCGAGGCGTCCGTGAGGACGACGTGCGGGCCGGAGGCCGGAGGCCCCCACGCCTCGGGCGGGGCGGGTCCGAACACGACGACCGACGGGATGCCGTAGGCCGACGCGAGGTGCGCAGCTCCGGTGTCGACCGTGACCACGAGCGACGCCCCGGCGACCACGCCGGCGAAGGCCTGCAGCTCGAGCGCCCCCGCGAGGACCGCCGAGGGGTCGAGCCCGGCCGCCTGCGCGACGGTGGTGGCGCGCTCGACGTCGTCCGCGCCTCCCGTCAGGACGACGTCGAGACCGCGCTCCCGGAGCCCGCGCACCACGTCGGCGAAGCGGTCCGTCGGCCAGTGCCGTGCCCCGTGGAAGGCGCCGATGTGCACCACCGCGGCACCCGGCGCGACCGAGGGTGCCTGCGGGCGGGCGATGGCGACCTCGTCGGGGTCGGCGGGGATGCCGTGCCAGGTGACCAGGTCGGCCCAGCGCTCGCGCTCGTGCACGTCGTCCGGCCACTCCGGTCCTTCGTAGCCGTGCGTCGGGTCGGCGTGGCCGATCACCCGTCGCGCGCCGAGCGCGGCGATCAGGTCCGACGACTCCGGCCCGGCACCGTGCAGGTTCACGGCGACGTCGACCGCGCCGGTCGGCGCGGCGATCGCGTGGTCGAGGCCGTGCTGGGCGAGGTGCACGTCCACCGGCAGCAGCTCGACGACCGGGGCGAGCCACGCGGTCGTCGCGAGCGTGATGCGGTGGCCGGGGAAGGCCCGGCGGAGCGCGTGCAGCGCGGGGACGGCGACGAGCGCGTCGCCGAGCTTGATGGCGCGGAGGACCAGGAGGTCCGGGCGGCCGTCGGACGGTGGCAGGGCGGGGACAGCGGTCACGGTACGACGGTATCCGGACTGCGCTGTGGCGGTTCACGGCTCCGGACCGGTACCAAGGAGCATGGCTCTCGCGAAGGACCGCCTCGTCCGCGGTCTGCTCTTCGACCGTGACGACACGATCGTCATCGACGTCCCGTACAACGCCGACCCGCACCGCGTGGTGCCCGTGCCGGGTGCTCACCGGGCGGTCGAGCGGGCTCGAGCCGCGGGGCTGCTCGTCGGCGTCGTGACCAACCAGTCGGCGATCGCCAAGGGCCTGGCGACCCGGGAGCAGGTCGACGCGACCAACGCCCGCGTCGACGAGCTGGTCGGGCCGTTCGACGTGTGGTGCGTCTGCCCGCACGACGCCGGTGACGGCTGCTCGTGCCGGAAGCCCCGTCCCGGCATGGTGCTCGACGCGGCCGAGCGGCTCGGCGTCGACCCGTCGGAGCTCGTCGTGGTCGGCGACATCGGCGCCGACGTCGGCGCGGCGGCGGCGGCCGGAGCGCAGGGCATCCTCGTGCCGACGGCCCGCACGCGCACCGAGGAGGTCGACGCGGCCACGACCGTCGCCGCCGACCTGGCCGAGGCCGTGGACCTCGTGCTCGCCCGCGTCCCCGCCGGACGCGCGTGAGCGCGGCGACGGCGGACGCCGACGCCCGGACGGGCGTGACGATGCCCCGTCCCCGCGTCCTGGTCGTCCGCCTCGACTCGTTCGGCGACGTCCTCGTCGCCGGCCCGGCCGTCCGGGCGGTGGCCGCCGGTGCCGCGCACGTCACGATGCTCTGCGGTCCGCAGGGTGCTCCGGCGGCACACCTGCTGCCCGGCGTCGACCGTGTGCGCGTCTGGGCCGCCCCGTGGGTCACCGAGACGGCGCGGCCGATCGACGACGCGCTCCTCGGCGAGTTCCGTGCCCTGGTCACCGAGGAGCAGCCCGACGAGGCCGTCGTCCTCACCTCGTTCCACCAGTCGCCCCTGCCGGTCGCGCTGCTGCTCCGCCTGGCCGGCGTCGCCCGCGTCTCCGGCGCGTCGGTCGACCACCCGGGGTCGCTCCTCGACGTGCGGCTGCGCCCGGGCGAGGACCTGCCGGAGGAGCTCCCGGAGCCGGAGCGCGCCCTGCAGATCGCGCAGGCGGCGGGCTTCGCGCTGCCCGCGTCGGACGACGGGAGGCTCGCGGTCCGTCGCGACGCCGTCGCACCACCCGAGGTGGCCGCCCTGGACCGCTACGTGGTCGTCCACCCCGGCGCGAGCGTGCCGGCGCGGTCGTGGCCCGAGGACCACCACCGCGCGCTGGTGGCGGCCTACGCCGAGCGGGGCGTGCCCGTGGTCGTCACCGGCAGTCCGGGTGAACGCGCGCTCACGGCGTCGGTGGCCGGCGACACGGCGCTCGACCTCGGCGGCCGCACCTCGCCGGCCGAGCTGGCCGCCGTGCTCGCCGGCGCCGAGGTGGTCGTCGTCGGCAACACCGGCCCCGCGCACCTCGCCGCCGCGGTCGGTGCGCGGATCGTGAGCCTGTTCTCGCCCGTCGTGCCCGCGGTGAAGTGGGCGCCGTACGCCCCGGACGTCGAACTGCTCGGCGACCAGGCCGCCCCGTGCCGGCTCAGCCGGGCCCGCGACTGCCCGGTCCCGGGACACCCCTGCCTGTCCGGAGTGCGCGTCGAGGACGTCCTCGCCGCCCACGAACGCCTGCTCGGCCGTAGCGTGACAGGGGTCCCGACCGCGTTCCGCGGATGAAGCAGAGAAGTCTGCGAAGGGGCGCAGCACTGCTTCCGTAGCGTGCGCCACTGCTCCTCCTGCTCCTGTCGGTCGGCACCCGCGCTGCGCGCGCGAGGCCGCTCGTGGGAACCCGATCGACCGAAAGGCCCTGCATGCGGATCCTCGTGTGGCACGTGCACGGCGGCTGGATGGACGCCTTCGTCCGCGGCCCCCACGAGTACCTCGTCCCGACCACCCCGGCCCGCGACGGCTGGGGCCTCGGGCGGGGCGGCCGAGACTGGCCCGACTCCGTGATCGAGATCGACCCGGCCGACGTCGCCGACGCCGAGGTCGACGTGGTCGTGCTGCAGCGCACCGAGGAACTCGAGGAGGCGCGTCGGCTCCTGGGCGGCCGCTCGGTCCCGACGGTGTTCGTCGAGCACAACGCACCGCGGGTCGACGTCCCGAGCAGCCTGCACCCGATGCGCGACCGTGACGACCTCGTCATCGCGCACGTCACGCACTGGAACGCGCTCATGTGGGACTGCGGCACGACCCGCACCACCGTGATCGAGCACGGCGTCGTCGACCCGGGTCCGCTGTACACCGGCGAGCTCGAGCGCTTCGGCGTCGTCATCAACGAGCCGGTCCGCCGCGGTCGCGTCGTCGGCACCGACCTGCTCCCCCGCTTCGCCGAGGTCGCCCCCGTGGACCTCTGGGGCATGGGGACCGAACGGCTGCCGGAGCTCGGCTTCGGCGACCGCGTGGTCGCCCTCGGCGACGTGCCCGCCGACCCCATGCACGCGGCGCTCGCGCAGCGCCGTGCCTACGTCCACCCGAACCGGTGGACCTCCCTCGGCCTGTCGCTCATCGAGTCGATGCACATGGCGATGCCGGTGCTGGTGCTCGCGACGACCGACGCGGCGCGCACCGTCCCCGCCGAGGCCGGCGCGATCGCGACCGACGTCGAGGAGCTGGTCCGCGCCTCCAGGACGCTGCTGGAGGACCCCGAGGAGGCCCGCCGCCGCGGTGCCGTCGCCCGTGAGGCCGCCCTGGCGCGGCACGCGCTCGGCCGGTACCTGGGCGACTGGGACGACCTCCTCGACGACGCCGTCGCGCGTGGTGCGCGACGGGAGCACGCGGCGTCCGCCGCGCTGGAAGGGAGCCTCCGATGAAGATCGCGATGGTGTCCGAGCACGCGAGCCCGCTCGCCGTGCTCGGCGGCGTCGACGCCGGTGGACAGAACGTGCACGTCGCGGAGCTCTCCGGAGCCCTCGCCGACCGCGGCCACCAGGTGACCGTCTACACGCGGCGCGACGACGCCGACCAGCCCGTCCGCGTGCTGCTGCGACCCGGCGTCGAGGTCGTGCACGTCGACGCGGGACCCGCTCGGCACGTGCCGAAGGACGACCTGTTCCCGTACATGGACACCTTCGCGTCGGTGCTCGCCGCCGAGTGGTTCGTCGACCGCCCCGACGTCGTGCACGGGCACTTCTGGATGTCCGGCCACGCGGCGCTCGAGGCCGTCAAGCAGGTGCAGGCCCGCACGGGTGGCATCCGGATCCCGGTCGTGCAGACCTTCCACGCCCTCGGCGTCGTGAAGCGCCGCCACCAGGGCACCGCCGACACGAGCCCCGCCGAGCGCGAGTGGATCGAACCCGCCGTCGGACGGAGCGTCGACCAGGTCGTCGCCACCTGCTCCGACGAGGCCTTCGAGCTCAAGGCCCTCGGCGTCCCGCTGCACGCCATCTCCGTGGTGCCGTGCGGCGTCGACACCGAGCTGTTCCGACCGGACGGCCCCGTCGAGGAACGCGGCCGATCGTTCCGCGTGCTGACCGCGTCGCGCCTGGTCCGCCGCAAGGGCGTCGGCACCACGATCGCCGCGCTCGCGAAGCTCCTGGACGAGGGCCGCGAGGCCGAGCTCGTGGTGGTCGGCGGCGCCGGCACCGCCGGGTCCGACCTGGCCGACGACCCCGAGTACCAGCGCCTCGACGCCCTGGCTCGCTCGCTCGGGGTGCGCGAGCACGTCACGTTCCGCGGCCAGCTCGGCCAGCACGACATGCCGGCCGTCTACCGCAGCGCCGACGTCGTCGTCTGCGCTCCCTGGTACGAACCGTTCGGCATCGTGCCGCTCGAGGCGATGGCGTGCGGCCGACCGGTCGTCGCCTCCAGCGTCGGCGGCCTCATCGACACGGTCGTCGAGGACGCGACGGGGCTGCACGTCCCGCCCCGCGACGAGGACGCCGTCGCCGCGGCCGTCGGCGGCCTGCTCGACGACGCCGAGCGCCGCGAGGCGTACGGCCGGGCCGGCCGGGAACGCGCCGAGACCCGGTACACCTGGCACAAGGTCGCTGCCGACAGCGAGCGCGTGTACGAGCGGCTCGTCGCCGGCGGCGTGGCCGCCGGGAGCGGCGCCCCCGCACCGACCAGCGCCGCGGCCGCCACCGGCTCGGCGCCCGCGGAACCCGCGACCCTGACCCCGGGCTCCCGCCCCGGTCGCGCCGGACGGACCGCCCGCCCGACGCCCGCGGCACGGCCGCACCCGACGGAGAGGACCGCACGATGACCATCGAGCAGCAGACCGGCACCCGCGAGCCGGCGACCGAGAGCGACAGCGTCCGCACGGTCGTCGACCACGTGGCCGCCTCGGTGCCCGTGATCGCGTCCCTCGTGGACCACAAGGACCACATCGCCGCGTGGGCGGACGACATCGCCGCACGCCTGGTGGCCGGCCGTCGCCTGCTCGCCGCGGGCAACGGCGGGTCCGCTGCGGAGGCCCAGCACCTGACCTCCGAGCTGACCGGCCGGTTCGACGGGGACCGCCCCGCCTACTCGGCGATCTCCCTGCACGCGGAGAGCTCCGCGGTCACGGCGATCGGCAACGACTACGGGTACGACGAGGTCTTCGCCCGCCAGGTCACCGCGCACGCCCGCGCCGGGGACGTCGTCGTCCTGCTCAGCACGAGCGGCAAGAGCCCGAACCTGCTCCGCGCCGCCGAGGCGGCCCGCGCAGTCGGCGCCCGCTCGATCGCGATGACGGGCCCCGGCCCCAACCCGCTGGCCGAGGCGGTCGACGACGCGATCTGCATCGAGGGTCCGTCGGCGAACGTGCAGGAGGCCCAGCTGGTCCTCGTGCACGCGCTCTGCCGGGCCATGGAGCCGGCACTCCGCCGCGGCGGCCGCCGGTGAGCGGCGCACAGCGCACCGGCGGCACGACGGCGGGCACCGGCGGCGGTCTGCGCCGCCGGATCGTCGTCGTCGGCGACACCCTGCTCGACGTCGACGTGTCCGGCACGAGCGAACGCCTCAGCCCGGACGCCCCGGTCCCCGTCGTCGACGTCCGCACCGACGACCGTCGTGCCGGCGGCGCCGGCCTCGTCGCCACGATGCTCGTCCGAGACGGCCACGACGTGACGCTCGTCACCGTGCTGAGCGACGACGACCGCGCCGACGAGATCCGCGCCCTGCTGCCCGACGTGCGGGTCGTCGCCGGTCCCTCCGGTGCGCCGACGCCGGTCAAGACCCGCGTGCGGGTCGTCGACCACGCCCTGGTCCGCATCGACGAGGGCTGCGCGACGCCCCCGGTCCCGGAGACCACCGCCGAGATGACCGCGGCACTCGAGGGTGCCGACGCGATCGTTGTGGCCGACTACGGCCGCGGGGTCGCCGCGTCCGCGGGACTCCGCGACGCGCTCACCGCCGCCGCCCGCACCACGCCCGTCGTCTGGGACCCGCACCCCAAGGGCGCCGCCCCCGTGGTCGGCACCGCGGTCGTCACCCCGAACACGTCCGAGGCGCGTCGCTACACGGACGTCGCCGGCGAGGGCGTGCCCTTCGCCACCGACGCCGCCGCGGCGCTCGTCGACACCTGGGGCGTCGACGCCGTCGCCGTCACCATGGGTGACCGCGGCGCGCTCGTCGCGTCCCGCCGTCCCGCCGCGGACGGCGGTGCCGGCTCCGGTGCGCTCGACAGCCGCTTCGTGCCCGCCCCGTCCGTCACCGCCGGCGACCCCTGCGGAGCGGGCGACCGACTGGCGGCCGGCGTCGCGATCGCCCTCGCCGAGGGCGCGGACGTCACCGAGGCCGTCGAGGCGGGCGTGCTCGCCGCGTCCGAGTACCTCGCGGCCGGCGGCGTCACCGCGCTCTTCGCCGACGACGGACCCGCACCCGTGGCGGTGCCCGGCGTCGACCGCGACGCCCTGCGCGTCGTGCACGAGGTGCGCAGCGCCGGCGGCACCGTCGTCGCGACCGGCGGGTGCTTCGACCTGCTGCACGCCGGGCACGCGCGGACGCTCTCCGCGGCCCGGGCGCTCGGCGACTGCCTGGTCGTCTGCCTCAACTCCGACGACTCGGTCCGAGCCCTCAAGGGTCCGGAGCGGCCGATCATGAGCCAGGACGACCGCGTCGAGCTCCTGCTCGCACTCGACTGCGTCGACGCCGTCGTCGTCTTCGACGAGCACACCCCGGACGAGGCGCTGCGCCGCTTCCGCCCGGACGTCTGGGCGAAGGGCGGCGACTACGCCGCCAGCGAGCTGCCCGAGGCGGCGACGCTCGCCGAGTGGGGCGGCCGGGTGGTCACCGTCCCGTTCCACCCCGGACGGTCGACCACCCGCCTGGCCGCGGCCCTCGCCGCGGTCGGCTGACGACCCACCCCGACCACGCGTCGGACGGGAGGCGCGAGGCAGCCCCGCCACGCGCCTCCCGTCCGACGCCCGTCACCACGAACGTCCCGTCGGCACCGCCGACGGACCGGCACCACGCCACTCCCGGAAGGAAGTCCATGCCCGTCCCCACCACCCCCATCGGCCGCGTCCTCGTCACCGGCGGCGCCTCGGGTCTCGGCGCGGCGGTCGTCGCCGCCGTCGCCGAGGCCGGCGGCACCCCGATCGTCCTCGACCTGCGCGTCGACGCCGTGCCGGAGGGCACCGACGCCGTCGCCGTGGACGTCACGGACACCGAGGCGACCGAGCGCGCCGTCCGCGAGGCGGCGGAGCGCCACGGCGGCCTCGACGCGGTCGTCACCGCGGCCGGCATCGACACCCCGGCCCCGATCGGCGCCATCTCGTCCGGCGACTGGGAGCGGATCGTGGGCGTGAACCTGCTCGGCACCGCCGCCGTCGTGCGGGCCGCGCTGCCCGCCCTCGAGGCGACGCACGGCCGGGTCGTCACGATCTCGTCGTCGCTCGCCCTGCGCGGCGTCGGCGACGGTACGGCGTACTCGGCGTCGAAGTTCGGCGTCCGCGGCTTCTCGCAGGCACTCGCGGCGGAGACCGCCGGCCGCATCGGCGTGACGAACATCATCCCCGCCGGCATGCGCACCGCGTTCTTCGAGGGACGCACCGAGCAGTACAAGCCGGGCCCGGACGCGCAGCTCATCGAGCCGGAGTACGTGGCGAACTCGATCCTGTTCGCGCTGTCGCAGCCGGCCGGCTGCGAGATCCGCGAGATGTCGATCATGCCGGCGACGGAGCCGAGCTGGCCGTAGGCGTTCGCCGGTCGTTCGACGGCCCGCTCGGCTCCGCCGAGCGGGCCATCTCTGTCACGTCCACCACCCGGCACCGACGCCTTCTGCCCGCCGGACGGAGCCGCTCCGGCGTGTCCTGCCCGCTCACGGCGATCTGAGGCCGCCGGGCCGTCCCGACCGAGCGGCGTCCGCCCGTCGGGACCGTCGGCGCCGTCCTGCGTCCGCCCATCGGAACCGTCCGCAGTCCGGCGTCCGCGCTGTCGGCGCCGTCCGCGCGCGGACCGACCTCAGCCCGCCGGCGCGACGACCCGGTCGCGCGGACGCACCGTGGCGAGCAGGTCCGCCACGTCCGCGAGCACCGCCTCGGGCTGGACCTCGTCGACGTACGAGGGGTCGTGCTCGCAGCGCTCCGCGGTCCACCCGACCTGCGTGACGTCGACGCCGCACACCGGGCAGCGGGTGACGAAGGACATGTGCACGCGGTGGCGCCCGCGATCGACCGGTCCGGCGTTGACGACGTTGCCGAACCAGAACACCCCGACGGTCGGCGTCCCCACCGCGACCGCGAGGTGCCGCGGCCCGGAGTCGTCGCCGACCACGACGTCCGCCGCGGCGAGCACCGTCGGCAGGTCCGCCAGGGGCAGCGCGTCGGTGAGGTCGTGCAGGCGCTCGTGCAGCGCCGTCGGCACCGCCCCGAGGATCGCCTGCGACGCGGGGACGTCGGTCGCGTCGCCGACGAGCACGACGTCGTCGCCGGCGTCGAGCCGTGCCGACACGACCGCGGCGAAGCGCTCGGGACTCCAACGGCGACGCGGGTCGGTCGCGCCCGGGTGCACCGCGAGCAGTCGCCCGGTCACGCCGAGCCGGTCGCGGACGGCCCGGCGCTCCTCGTCGGTGACGTGCAGCCGCGGGTCGAGCGTGACCGGGGCGGCACCGGCGAGCGAGGCGACCTCGAGCCCGCGGACGACCTCGTGCTGGTAGTAGACGTAGCGGACCCACCGCTCGAGGACCTCGGCGTCCTCGGTGGCCGTGCCCACGGTGTGCCGGGCGCCGAGCCGCAGCAGGAACGGGTTCGAGTTCCGACCGCCGCCGTGCAGCTGCACCGCGAGGTCGAAACGGCCGCGCAGCCGCTGCTCGAAGTCCTCGAGCGTCGGGGCTCCCTCGCCGCCGTCACGCACCCCGGGCACGACCGGCAGCTCCTCGAACGAGTGCACGGCGTCCGTGCGCCCGCGCAGCACCGCCGGGGCCGTCGGACCGCCGAGCAGCGTGATGCGCGCGTCGGGGTACGCGGCGTGCAGCGCCTCGAGCGCGGGGACCGCGAACATCAGGTCCCCCAGCCCGCCGCCGCGGAGCACCGCGATCTCCCGGACGTCGTCGAAGCGTTCTCCACCGTTGCCGATCAGTTGCACCACACCCGTCTACCGGAGCGCTGCCGAGAGGAGCCGGAGCAGTGCCACCGTGGGCGCGGCGGTGTGCGCTCCCCGGACGAGCGATCGGGAAACCGGGGCCGCGCTCAGGCTCGTCCGAGGAACGTGGAGGAACTGCCCGTACATCCGTGAAGGACACCATGACGCTCGCCTCCCCGTCCCCCACCGCGACCGACGCCGACCACCTGGTGGTCACCGACCCCGTCGACGGCTCGATCGCCACGACGACGCCGCGCTCGACGCCGGAGGACGTGGAGAACGCCGTCGCGCGCGCCCGTGCGGCCGCCCCCGCGTGGGCACGCACGGCACCGGCGGAGCGTGGCGCCCTGCTGCACGCCGCCGCCGCCCACCTCCGTGCGCACGCCCAGGAGCTCGCCGACCTCAACACCCGCGAGACCGGGAAGGTGCCGGGCGACGCGCTGGGCGGCGTGGAGGCCGGGATCGGGACGCTCGTGCAGTACGCCGAGCTCGGCCCGGTCCACCGCGGCGAGGCCCTCCGCGGGCAGTTCGGTGCCGCCGACTGGTCGGTGCCGCACCCCCGCGGTGTCGTCCTGGCGCTGACGCCCTGGAACGACCCGGTGGCCGTGGCGCTCGGCATCCTCGGCGCAGCGATCGTCACGGGCAACACCGTCGTGCACAAGGGCAGCGAGCGCTGCCCCGGCACGATCGCTCGGCTGAACGCGCTGCTCGCCGAGGTCCTGCCCGACGGCGTCCTCGTGGGCGTCGACGGTGACGCGAGCACGGGCGAGGCGCTGCTGCAGCAGGACGGCATCGACGTCTACGCACACGTCGGCTCGACCGCGACCGGCGACCGCCTGACCGAGGTCGCCGCCACCACGCGCGCCCACGTCATCCGTGAGAACGGCGGCAACGACGCGGTCGTCGTCGACGCCGACGTCGACCCGACCTGGGCCGCGGCGCAGGTCGCCTTCGGGGCCTTCGCGAACACCGGGCAGATCTGCACGAGCGTCGAGCGGGTCTACGTGCACCGCGACCTCGCGGAGGAGTTCACCGCCGCGCTCGTCGCCGAGGCGGAGCGTCGGACGGCCTCCCCCGCGGCCGAGTTCGGCCCGCTCGTCGACGACCGCCTCCGCCGGACCGTCCAGTCGCACGTCGACGACGCCGTGCAGCGCGGTGCGACCGTCCGGACCGGCGGTGTCACCCCCGGCGGCACCGGGACGTTCTACCCGGCGACCGTTCTCACCGACTGCGCGGACGAGATGCTCGTGATGACCGAGGAGACCTTCGGCCCGATCGCCCCCGTCCGGATCGTCGAGTCGTTCGACGAGGGGCTCCGCCTGGCCGCGGCCGACCGCTACGGCCTCGCCGCGACCGTCCTGACCGGCGACACCGGCAACGCCCTGCGTGCCGCCGCGGAACTGCCCGTCGGCACCGTCAAGGTGAACGCCGTCTTCGGTGGAGCACCCGGCGGCAGCGCCCAGCCCCGCGGTGCCTCCGGCGCCGGCTTCGGCTACGGCCCCCACCTGCTCGACGAGATGACCACCACCACGGTCGTGCACCTCGAGCCCGCGCCCGCCCGCACCACCTCCGGAGGCACCCGATGACCGCCGACGTCCGCCTGGTCCGTGACCTCGTCGCCACCGTCGACGACCGCGAGCCCCTCGTGGTCGTCATCGGCGACTGCATCCTCGACCGCTGGACCGTCGGCGAGGCCGAGCGCGTCTCGCGCGAGGCCCCCGCTCCCGTCGTCCGCGTCACGGAGACCATCGCCGTCCCCGGCGGCGCCGCGAACACCGCCGTGAACGCCCGCGCCCTCGGTGCCCGCGTCCGCATGGTCGGGCTGATCGGTGACGACGAGTCGGGTCGGGTCCTCCGCGAGCGGCTCGAGACCGCCGGCGTCGACACGAGGTACCTGGTCGAGGTCGCCGGCGCGCGCACCACGACCAAGTCCCGCATCGTCGGCGGCGACCGCGTCGTCGTCCGCGTGGACGAGCTCGCCGCGACACCGGACGCCCACGCCGGCGCCCGGCTCGCCGAGGCCGTTGCCCGTGCCGTCCGCACGGCCGACGCCGCCGTGGTCTGCGACTACGACCTCGGCGTCCAGCCGGAGGACGTCGTCCCGGTGCTCGACCGCGACCGTCCCCGCGCGGTCGTGGTCGACGCGCACGACCTCACCCGGTGGGCGGACCTGCGCCCGGACCTCGTCACGCCGAACTCCGGCGAGACCGCGGGTCTGCTCGGCCGTGACATCGGCGCCGGCTCCGCACGCGTCCCGGTCGTCGTCGACGCCCGCGACGAGGTGCTCGCCCGCAGCGGTGCCCGCGCCGCGGTGGTCACGCTCGACCGTGACGGCACCGTCCTGCTCGAGCGCGGCGCCGACCAGGCCTTCCGCACGCGCGCGACGCCCGCGTCGGAGCAGCAGGCCTCCGGCGCCGGTGACACGTTCTGCGCCGCCGCGACCGTCGCCCTCGCCGTCCAGGCGCCGCTCCGGGACGCGATCGCCGTCGCCCAGGCAGCTGCCGACGTCGTCGTCCGCGAGGCCGGCACCTCGGTCTGCACGGCCGCGGCACTCGTCGAGTCGGTGACCGCACCGGCCGCGACCGTGGTCGACCACGACGACCTCGCCACCGCGGTCGAGGCCGCTCGGGCGGCCGGTCGGCGCGTGGTCTTCACGAACGGCTGCTTCGACGTCGTGCACCGCGGCCACACCACCTACCTCCGGCAGGCGCGTGAGCTCGGGGACCTGCTCGTCGTCGCCCTGAACGACGACGACTCGGTCCGTCGGCTGAAGGGTCCGGAGCGCCCGATCAACACCGCGGAGGACCGTGCCGGCGTGCTGGCCGCCCTCGCGTGCGTCGACCTGGTGACGGTCTTCGCGACGGACACCCCGATCCCGCTCATCGAGCGCCTGCGGCCCGAGGTCTACGTCAAGGGCGGCGACTACTCGCCGGAGATGCTGCAGGAGACCGGGGTCGTCCGTGCGTACGGCGGCGAGGTCGTCATGGTCGACTACGTGCCGGAGCACTCGACCACCGCCGTGGTCCGACGCATCCGCGAGGCGGCAGCGGCCACCGCGGCAGCGGCTGCTGCGGACGCAGCAGCGGACGGCGCCGCGGTCGACACCGCCCCGGCCACCGAACCCGACCCGGCGCCGTGACCGCGGCGCGCTGGTCGGGCGCCTGGGGCCGTCCGGTCGCGGGCGACGCGACGACGGCCGAGGTCGACGTCCTCGTCCCGACGGTCGGCCGCCCGGCGGAGCTCGCGACGACGCTCGCCGGACTCGCCGCGCAGACCGACGTCGCCTTCCGGCTCGTGCTGAGCGACCAGTCCGCGGGTCAGGACGCCGCCACCGTGCCGGCGGTCGCCGCCATGCTGCGCGTCCTGGAGGCACAGGGCCGCTCCGTCGTGCTGCTCGCGCACCCGGAACGGCGCGGCCTGGCCGAGCACCGGCAGCACCTGCTCGACCACGCCACCGCCCCCGCGGTGCTGTACCTCGACGACGACGTCTGGCTCGAACCGGGCACCGTCCGTCGCATGCTCGACGCCCTGCGCGACCTGGGGTGCGGCTTCGTCGGGAGCGCCGTGCAGGGCCTGTCGTACCTGCAGGACCGACGTCCGCACGAGACCGCGGTGTACGAGCCCTGGGACGGCCCCGTCGTGCCCGAGGTGGTCCGCCGCGGGACGCCCGCGTTCGACCGGCTGTCGCTGCACAACGCGGCGAACCCGGCGCACGTCGCGGCCGGGCTCGACGTCGAACCGGGCGGCTGGGTCCCCTACCGCGTGGCGTGGGTCGGAGCGTGCGTGCTCTACGACCGGGAGGCGCTCGAGACCGTCGGCGGCTTCGGCTTCTGGCCGGTGCTCCCGCCCGAGCACTCGGGCGAGGACGTCGTCGCGCAGTGGCGGGTCATGGAGCGCTTCGGCGGTGCCGGGATCCTGCCGTCCGGCGCGGTGCACCTCGAGAGTCCGACGACCGTGACCGACCGACGGGTGGACGCCCCGGACGTCCTGTTCGACGACCACGAGCCGTCCACGCACCGCTCCTGAGCGGTCGTGCCTCAGCGAGACGCAACCCCGGCGGTTCCCCGCAGCGCTGTTCCGCTGCGAGCAACCGCCGGGGTTGCGTGTTGCGAGGGGGACGTCAGCGGACGCGGACCTGCGCGGTGGCCTGACGACCGGTCTGCACGCCGGTGAACGTCACCGTCGTGCTGCCCCGCTCGGCCTTCCACTGCACCGACGCTCGTCCGTCGACCAGGTCGAGCGTGCCGAGGTCGGTGTTCCCGGCCTGCACCCGGACCTGCCGGTCGCCGGCGAACCGGCTCGCGGTGAACGTGACCCGCTCCCCGCGGTGCGGCGACCGGTCGGACACGTCCACCCGGGCACCACGGCTCAGCGCGGCGACGTCCTCCGACAGGCGCAGCCCGTCGCGGATGGTGGAGAACGTGTCGGTCTGGTCGGAGAGTCCGACCACGTTCGCCGCCCCCGGGCCGTAGGCCGCGATGCGGACCTGCGTGCCGGTGTGCTGCTGCGAGGACCCGGCACCCGCCGTGCCGTAGGACACCTTCATCGTGGTGCCGTCGGCGGTGCGGAGCGCGGTCGACAGCGAGGTCGGCGGCGTGTTGTCGACGATCTGGCTCGAGTGGGCGTGGTCGGCGGTGGCGATGACGAGCGTGTTGCCGTCCTGCTTCGCGAACGCCAGGGCGGCCTGCACGGCCTCGTCGAAGTCGATCGTCTCGCCGATCTGGCCGCACGCGTCGGCCGCGTGGTCCTGCTTGTCGATGCTCGCGCCCTCGACCTGCAGGAAGAAGCCCTTGCCGGACTTCCCGCGGCCACGGTCGAGCAGCTGGATCGACTTGTTCGTCAGCGACTGCAGCGAGAGCCCCGTCGACAGGCGCGCCGGGTTCGCCGTGCAGGTCACCGGAGCCTGGTCCGCACCGCCGACGGTGGCCGTGGTCGGCGCGTACCGGGTCGGGAAGTTGCCCGGCGTGAAGAGCCCGAGGAGCGGCTTCGACTGGTCGGCGGCACGCACGCCCGCGAGCCCCGCGGCGTCGGACACGACCTGGTAGCCGCGCTGCTGCGCCTGCGAGACGAGCGTGTCGCCCTGCCACTGGCCGGCCTTCGCGGTCTGCTGGAAGCTCGCCGAGCCGCCGCCGAGGGTCACGTCGGGGCGGGCGTTCAGCAGCTGCTCGCTGATCGAGCCGAGGCCGCCGTTCTGCAGGGCGTCGCTGCCGCAGGAGGCGGTGTCCGGGCCGTAGCAGGAGCGGGCGCCGACGTGCGCGACCTGGACCGCCGGGGTGGCGTCCTGGATCTCGGCGGTGGAGACGTCGCCGGTTCGCAGGCCGTTCGCCTTCGCGAGCTCGAGCAGCGTCTGCTGGGGCTTCCCGTCCACGTCGACGGAGATCGCCCCGTCGTAGGTCTTCGTCCCGGTCGCCCAGGCGCTGCCGGAGGCTGCCGAGTCGGTGACGTAGTCGGGCTTGCCCTTGTCCGCGCCGTCCTTCACGACGGAGTAGGTCGTGTAGGAGCCCGTGAGCGGCAGTGCGTCGAGTCCGGGCAGACGACCGGCGGCGCCGTACTGGTAGTTGCGGGCGATCGTGATCTCGGAGTCGCCCATCCCGTCGCCGATGAGCAGGATGACGTTCTTGGCGCCGGCGCGCTGGATCGCCTGCTGGACGGTGCGGGTCTGGTCGCCCTGGTGCCGCTGCGCGCCGCCGTGCTGGCTGAGCGCGAGCTGACCGACGGCCTCGGCCCCGGCGGGCACGGCGATGGCGGCTGCGACGAGCGCGGCGCCGAGTGCGAGCGCCCTGCGGCGTCGCTTGGTGGGAGTGGCGTGCATCAGGTGTTCCCCTCGTGATGGCACCCGTTCGGGTGGCACCACGAGGATGACCTGAGCAGCGACTCAGCAGGTGAACGGACGCGGACGCGTCGGTGAACCCTCGCCGCGGACGGGCGGAGACCGCGACGCCGGATGCGGCCACGCGCCTCCCGGCCGCCACCGGCACCCGCGTGACGTGCGTCGGTGCCGCACGGCAGGATGGACGGGACCACCCGCGACCACGAGGAGCACCATGGCGACGTTCACCCGAGGGTTCGGCGGCCGACGCGACGACCGCGACGACCCGCGGATCCCTCCCGGGCAGACGCTCGTTCGTGACTGGCCCGTGCTCTCCGCGGGCGCCACGCCGGACATCGCGCCGGCGGACTGGAGCTTCTCGATCCGCACCGAGGGCGGGCTGCACACCTGGACCTGGGACGAGGTGCACGCGCTCGGCGTCGAGGACGTGACGGTCGACATCCACTGCGTCACGCACTGGACCAAGCTCGACATGCGGTGGCGCGGCGTCCCGCTCGACCGGCTCTTCGCGCAGGTGGAGACGTCGCTCGACTTCTGCACGGTGCACAGCTTCGGCGGCTACACGACGAACGTGCCGCGCGACGAGCTGCTCGGCGGGCGGTCGTGGATCGCGTTCGAGGCGGACGGCGAGCCGCTGACGCCCGAGCACGGTGGCCCCGCCCGCCTGCTCGTCCCGCACCTGTACTTCTGGAAGAGCGCGAAGTGGGTGCGCGGCATCGTCATGCAGGCGGAGGACGAACCGGGGTTCTGGGAGAACGCCGGCTACAACATGCACGGGGACCCTTGGAAGGAGGAGCGGTACTGGTGAGCGCTCCCTCCCCCGTCGACGGCCGGGAGGCCCGGGTCGCCCCGGTCACGCCGGCCCCGGTCCGCAGACGGCCGGCCTGGCACCCGGCGACGGTCGCCGCCGTGACGCAGGAGACGCCGAACGCGCGCCGCATCGTCCTCGACGTGCCGACCTGGCCCGGCAACGACCCGGGGCAGCACCTGGACCTCCGCCTCACCGCCGAGGACGGCTACCAGGCGTCCCGCTCGTACTCGGTCGCCTCGGCGGGCGAGGGCACGCAGGTGGTCCTCGCGGTCGACCGCGTCGAGGGCGGCGAGGTGTCCCCGTTCCTCGTCGACGCGATCGAGGTGGGCGACGCCGTCGAGGTGCACGGTCCGCTCGGCGGATGGTTCGTCTGGCTGCCGGGTCGGTCGGATCGGCCGGTGCAGCTCGTCGCCGGGGGCTCGGGCATCGTCCCGCTGCTCCCGATGGTCACCGCGCACGCGGAGGCCGACGACCCGACGCCGTTCCGACTGCTGTACGCGGTCCGGACCCCGGAGGACGTCTTCTTCCGCGCGGAACTCGACGCGGCGCAGCGCCGGCACGCGCCGCTCGAGGTCACCCACGTGTACAGCCGGCGGGCGCCGGAGGGGTCGGACGCACCCGTGGGGCGCCTGACCCGGGAGGCACTCGCGCAGGCCGTCCTGCCGCCCGAGGCCGCAGCGCTCGTGTACGTCTGCGGCTCGACGCCGTTCGTCGAGCAGGTGCTGCGGTGGCTCGCGGAGCTCGGGCACGACGTGTCCGACGTGCGGGCCGAACGCTTCGGCGGCGCCTGACGCGACGAAGGCCCCGGTCGGTGACCGGGGCCTTCGTCTTCCGAGCGGATGACGAGATTCGAACTCGCGACCCTCACCTTGGCAAGGTGATGCGCTACCACTGCGCCACATCCGCGTACGGGAACACTCTACCCCGCGATCGACGTGCTGCGAGGATCCGACGCCCTGCCGGGCGCGTCGCGCAGTACCTCGGCGGCCCGCTCGGCGTGTCGACCAATCCGTTCCGCCGTCGGCTCCGGATGCTACCTCGGTGCCAGGAGCAGCGTCGCCGTCGGCACCAGGGGTCACCCACCCCTCGTCCGACCGTCCGCGGTGACCCGAACGCTGCGGGCGGCCGGGCGGTCTCCTCCTTCCGGCACCGGTGAGTTCACCGGAGCGGGGAGTTCACTGGGCCGCATGAGCTACGTGCACGACAACCCGGGCGGGACCGAGGCCCACGGCGTCGACCTGATCGACGGCGACTCCCCGGCGGTCCGGATCCTCGTCCACGGCGACCTGCCGACGACGATCGAGCACGAGGGCCGGACCTGGCTCGCGACCGGTGACGCCCACGACGACGGCGACGCGTCGGCTCCCCCGATCGCGATCTACCGGCCCGTCTGATCCCGGGCGGGCCGTGCGGTCCGCTTCCTCGCCGGGCTCGATCGTGTGACGCCGCGTTGCGTCCGGTGTCGACCGGTTGCGTCCCGTGTCGCCGGATTGCGCCGCGCGTCGGTCTGTTGCGCTGATCGTTGTCCGGCCCGGTGCACGGCCGTACGGTCGCGCCATGACCGACACGGCAGGGCTGACCCGGCACGCGAACGCACCGCGGCGACTGGTGTTCCGGACGACGACTCCGGACCACCCGGACGCGGCGCCGCTGCTCGCCGACCTCGAGCGCGAGTACGACGCACGGTACGGCGAGGACCTCGGCGAACCGGCCTCCGTCGAACTCGCCCGGTGGCCGGCCGAGGACTTCGTCGCACCGCGCGGCGCCTTCGTCCTGCTCCACGAGGACGACCGGCTGGTCGCCGGCGGTGCCTTCAAGCCGTACGACGACAACACGGTCGAGCTCAAGCGGATCTGGACGGCGCCGGAGCACCGGGGCCGGGGCCTCGCCGCCCTCGTCGTCGCGGAGCTCGAGGCCGAGGCGCGGCGGCGCGGGTTCCGGCGGGTGTACCTGACCACCGGACCGCGGCAGCCCGAGGCCGTGCGGCTGTACCGGCGCGCCGGGTACTCGCCGCTCTACGACACCGCCCGCCCGGCCGAGGAGGTCGGGATTCACCCGTTCGAGAAGCTCCTCGGACCGGCGCCGGCTCCCGACGACGGCGACGGCGACGGCGCCACCACCGCCCTCGACGCGGCGTCCCGTGCCGCCCTCGACCGACCGGTGCTGCCGCTCCGGCACCCGGTCCGGTGGGTCGCCGCGGCGCTCGTGCTCGTCCTCCTGCTCAACCTCGTCGAGACCCTCTTCACCAACGAGCAGTGGGGGTTTCCCGCGGTCGGCCGGTGGCTGTTCAGCCCGGCGATCCTGACCGGACTGCAGCTGACGCTCGTCGCCACGGCGCTGAGCGCGGTCATCAGCTTCGCGGGGGGTGTCGTCGTCGCGATCGCCCGGCTCTCCCGGAACCCGGTGCTGGCCGGGCTCGCGTGGGGGTACGTCTGGCTCTTCCGGTCGGTGCCGCTCATCCTGGTGCTCGTCTTCCTGTACAACCTGGGGTCCCTGTACCCGACGATCGGCATCGGGATCCCCTTCGGACCGCAGCTCGAGGTCCCCACGACGAACCTGCTGAGCGACCTCGCCATCGGCGTCGCCGCCCTCAGCCTGAGCGAGATCGCCTACGCGTCGGAGATCGTCCGCGCCGGCGTGCTGGCCGTCGACCACGGTCAGCAGGAGGCCGCGCAGGCGCTCGGCCTGTCGCGCCGTCGGCAGTTCGTCCGTGTGGTCCTGCCACAGGCGCTGCGGTCGATCGTCCCGGCGTTCGTGAACCAGGTCGTCGGACTGCTCAAGGCGTCGTCGCTGCTGTTCTACGTTTCGCTCCTCGACCTGTTCGGCGTCGTGCAGAACCTGTCGAGCACCTACCCGACCGACATCATCCCGCTGCTCGTCGTCGCGACGATCTGGTACCTGGCACTGACCAGCGCGGTGTCGGTCGTGCAGTACCACGTCGAGCGGTGGACGGCCCGCGGGTCCGTGCGCACGCTGCCGCCGACGCCGTGGCAGCGCGTGCGGGCGGCGATCCGCCGCCCCGCTCCGCTCGCCCGGGCCACTCCTCCCGCATCGATCGACGACAGGACCGTCTCATGAGTGCAGCCATCGGCATCCACGGCGCCGTCAAGGCGTTCGGCGACCACGTCGTCATCGACGGCGTCGACCTCGCCCTGCCGGCCGGCAGCGTCACCGTGGTCCTCGGGCCGTCCGGATCGGGCAAGTCGACGCTCCTGCGGACGATCAACCACCTCGAACCCCTCGACCGGGGTGTCGTGACCGTCGGCGGGGAGCCGATCGGCGTCCGACTCCGGACCGGCCGGAACGGACTCCCCCGCTGGAAGGCGCTGCCGGAACGCGCCCTCCGCCGACAGCGGTCCCGCATCGGGTTCGTGTTCCAGCACTTCGAGCTCTTCCCGCACCTCACCGCGCTCGAGAATGTGGCCGAGGGCCCCGTCGCCGCCGGTGTCCCCGCCGCGCCCGCGAAGGCCAGGGCCCGGGAGCTGCTCGACCGAGTCGGACTCGGCGACCGCGGTGCCACGCGGCCCCGGCAGCTCTCCGGCGGGCAGCAGCAGCGCGTCGCGATCGCCCGGGCGCTGGCCCTCGACCCGTCCGTCGTGCTGCTCGACGAGCCGACGTCCGCGCTCGACCCGGAGCTCGTCGGTGAGGTGCTCGGCGTGATCCGGGACCTCGCGGAGTCCGGCACCACGCTCGTCATCGTCACGCACGAGGTCGCCTTCGCCAGGGAGGTCGCCGACCACGTCGTGTTCCTCGACCACGGCCGGGTCGTCGAGCAGGGGCCACCGGCCCAGGTCATCGACGCCCCGCAGCACCCCCGCACGCGCGACTTCCTGTCCCGCGTCCACTGACCGTCCCGTCCGCCCCGTCCCGTCCCGTCCTCGCACCGACCACGACCCACAGGAGCACCATGTCCACGACCTCCCCCGCACGCTGGCGTCACCGCGCCGGAGCCCTCGTCCTCGCCGCCGGCGTCGTCGTCGCCCTCGCCGGGTGCGCCGCGAACGCGAACGCCGACGCCGCCGCGTCCGACGGCACGCTCACCATCGGCGCCGCGTCGAACGGCGCCGCGACCGCGACGAAGGTCACCGTCGCGGAGGACCCGGAGCTGCACGACGCCCTGCCCGCCGACGTCAGGTCCTCGGGCAAGCTCACCATCGGCGTCGGCGCCCTGCCGTCCGGGTTCCCGCCGCTCGCCTTCACCGGCGACGACCAGCAGACCCTGACCGGCTCCGAACCCGACCTCGGCCGTCTCGTCGCCGCGAAGCTCGGGCTCGAGGCGGACGTGCAGAACGCCACGTGGGACAACCTGTTCGTCGGCATCGACAGCGGCAAGTTCGACGCGGGGTTCTCGAACATCACCGTGACCGAGCAGCGCAAGGAGAAGTACGACTTCGCCTCGTACCGGCAGGACGAGCTCGCGCTGCAGGTGCCCGACGACAGCACGCTCGCGTTCGACGGCGACCCCTCGGTGCTGGCGGGCAAGACAATCGCCGTGAGCTCCGGCACGAACCAGGAGAAGATCCTGCTCGAGTGGAAGACCGAGCTCGAGAAGGACGGCGGGAGCATCGACGTCAAGTACTACCCGGACGGCAACGCGGTGAAGCTCGCGCTCGACTCGGGCAAGATCGACGGCTACTTCGGCCCGAACCCGACCATCGCCTACGCGAACAAGCAGAGCGCCGGGAGTGCCCACGAGACGAAGACCGCGGGGACGTACTCCGGCGCCGGGTCCTCGCTGCAGGGGCTCATCGCGGCGACGACCAAGAAGGGCAGCGGGCTCGCGAAGCCGATCGCCGAGGCCGTCGACGAGCTCATCGAGGACGGCACGTACGGCAAGTGGCTCACGGAGTACAACCTGTCGAACGAGGCCGTGGAGCACTCCGAGGTGAACCCGGAGGGCCTGCCGCTCGACAACAGCTGAGGTCCCCGCCGCCCCTGGACGACGTCCCCGCCGTCGCACGACGGCGGGGACGTCGTCCGTTGCGTCCGCAGCGGTCACGCGACACGCCGTCGAGTGATCGCCGAGCGTGCACGACAGGCCGTCGGCGGATCGCGGCGCGTGCACGACACGCCGTCCGAACGCCACGAGAGTGACGCTGCTTGCGCGCTCGCGGAAGCCCGAGCCCGAGCCGGGCCCCGGACCCGCGCCGGGAACGACGGGAGGCGCGGTGCCGGCTGGCACCGCGCCTCCCGTCCGGAGCGACCGGGACGGACCCGCGTCAGGCGACCCCGACGGCGGCGGGACGCGCGGCACGCGCACCCCACTCGGCGGCGAGCAGCTCGTACGACCGGACCCGCGCTGCGTGATCGTGCGTGATCGTCGTCACGAGGAGCTCGTCGGCGCCCGTGACGCGCTGCAGCACCGCGAGGCGGTCGGCCACGTGCCCGGCGTCGCCCACGAAGCGCGTCGCGATCCGGTCGGCCACCGCCTCGGCGACCGTCGGGTCGACCGGGTGCTCGCGGGCCCACGCCGGGGTCGGGTACGGGATCGCCCCGACGCCCGAGCGGATCGAGTGCACCCAGCGGTCGTACCCGAGCGCGAGGTCCGACGCCGCGGCAGCGGAGTCGGCAGCGACGACGTCGGCGGACACGATGACGTGCGGGGCGTCGAGCACGCCGGGTCGGAACGCCTCGCGGTAGGCGCGGACGGAGTCCAGGACCGTGCCCGGGGACGTGTGGTAGTTCGCCCCGTAGGGCAGGCCGAGCGCACCGGCAGCCCGGGCACTCGCACCGCCGGTCGACCCGTGGATCCACAGCTCGACGTCGGCCCCGGCGGCGGGGGTCGCGTCGACGACCTGGCCGTCGCGCTGGAACGTGCCGGCGAACAGGTCCCGGATGAGCCCGAGCTCGTCGTCGAACCGCTCGACGTCGCCCGGGACCCGGCCGAGCAGCTCCCCCTGCAGGGCGAACCGGCTGCCGGGGGCGATGCGGAACGTGAACGGCGAGGGCACGAGCAGCCCGTCGACGACCTCGTCGTCGCGGGGTTCGAGCGCCGGGGGCGCCGGAGCACCGGGAGCGGGCGCCCCGGAGCGCCCGAGTCCGAGGTCGAACCGCGGGCCGTACAGCCCGGTGAGCGTGCCGAACGTCTCGGCGACCTGCAGCGCCCGGACGTTGCCGACGAGGGTCGCGGCGCTCCCGACGCGGATGGTCGAGGTCGCCGCGGCGACGGCACCGATGACGATGTTCGGCGCGCTGCCCGCCACCCCGGGGTTGAGGTGGTGCTCGGCGAGCCAGTAGCGGGCGTACCCGGCGCGCTCCGCAGCGGCGGCGAGGTCGACCGTGTTCCGCAGGGCCTCGGCGGGCGTGGAGCCGGACGACACCGGGACGAGGTCGAGGACGGACAGCGGGACCGGACGCTGCACGGCGGTCACGCGGTCACCCGCTGGCGGTCGAGGACGTGCCCGGGCAGCCCGAGCGTCCGGCGGAGGGTCGCACCCTCGTCGTAGGAGGACCGGTACACGCCGCGTTCCTGCAGCAGCGGGACGACGCGGTCGACGAAGTCGTCGAGGCCGTACGGGTTCGTGTGCGGGACGACGACGAACCCGTCGCTCGCCCGTTCCTGCACGTACCGGTCGATCTCGGCGGCGATCGACGACGGGGTGCCGACGAAGCCGCCGCGCGTCGAGACCTCGATCACGAGCTGCCGGATGGTCAGGTGCTCGGCGGCGGCCCGGTCGCGCCAGGACCGCACGAGCGCTCGCGGGTCCTTCGCGTGCCGCACGCGGCCGCGCGTGATCGCGTCGGCGTCGACGTCCGGTTCGACGTCGGGCAGTGGGCCGTCGACGTCGTACGAGGACAGGTCACGGTTCCAGACCTGCTCGAGGAACGCGATCGCGGTGGCCGGGCTGACCTGCGCCCGTCGGATCGCCCGGGAGCGCTCCTTGGCGTCGGCCTGCGTGTCGCCGATGGTGAAGGTCGCGCCGGGCAGGACCAGGAGTTCGTCCTTGCTGCGGCCGACACGCTCCAGTCGGTCGGTGACGTCGGTGTAGAAGGTGCGCGCGTCGTCGAACTCGGTGTGCAGCGAGAAGACCACCTCGGCGTGCCGGGCGGCGAGGTCGCGGCCCTCGTCGGAGTCCCCGGCCTGCACGACGACCGGGTGCCGCTGCGGGCTGCGCGGGACCGGGAACGTGCCGGCGACGTCGAACTGCGGGCCGTGGTGGTCGACGTCCCGGATGCGGGACCGGTCGGCGAACCGGCCGACCGACGCATCGGCGACGACGGCACCCGGATCCCACGAGTCCCAGAGCTCGCGCGCCAGCTCGACGAACTCGGCCGCCCGGGTGTACCGGTCGGCGTGGTCGAGGAAGCCACCGCGCCGGAAGTTCGCGCCGTGGAACGCGTCCGAGCTCGTCACGACGTTCCAGCCGGCCCGCCCGTCGCTGAGGTGGTCGAGCGTCGCGAGCTGCTTCGCGAGCTCGAGCGGCTCGTTGAACGTCGTCTGCAGCGTGCCGACGAGACCGATGTGGTCGGTGACCCCGGCCAGGGCGGCCAGGATCGCGAGCGTGTTCGGACGACCGACCACGTCGAGGTCGTGGATGCGGCCCTTCTGCTCGCGGAGCCGCAGCCCCTCGGCGAGGAACAGGAAGTCGAAGCACCCGCGCTCGGCGTTCCGCGCGAAGTGCTCGAACGACGAGAACGCGATCTGGCTCTCGGCCCGCTCGTCGCTCCACACGGTGGTGTTGTTGACGCCCGGGAGGTGGGCGGCGAGGTGGACCTGACGCTTGCTGGTCATGCGGAGACCTCCTGGGACGACCGGCCGGACACGGGGCGGTCTGCTGCGTACCGGCTGACCGCGGGGGCGATGCCGAGCCGCGTGCGCAGGTCGGCGGTGGGACGCGAGGCGACGTCGGCGCGGAGCCCGGCCGTCACGAGTGCGGGGACGAGTCGGCGGGCGATGGCCGTCGAGTCGATCGGGGTGCGCAGCGGTCGGAGCCGCACCCCGGCGTACCCGAGCGCCCGCAGGTCCCCGATCCGCTCGACGAGGTCGGCGACGGTCGTGGCGAGGACCGTGGTGTCCGAGCCCGACCCGACGGCGTACGGCGTCCCCGCCGCAGCGTCGAGCGCAGCGAGCGCGTCGGCGGCCTCGGCCGCCGACGACCCGATGAGCACCGCGAGGTCCGCGAGGACCGGGCGACGGAGGTCGGAGCCGGCCGCCTGCTCCGCCTCACGGACGAGTGCCAGGGTGCTGTGTGCCTCCAGGCCGTCGAAGCCGGGGGTGACGAGCACGACGTCGGCGGTGTGGACGGCGAAGGCGACCGCGTCCGCGCGGTGGGCGAGCGCGAAGACGGGGGGACGCCCCTGCGGCGACCGCGGCACGATCGACGCGCCGTGCACCGAGACGTGCTCGCCGACGAACTCGGCGCCGTGGATGCGGTCGCGGTCGATGAAGCGGCCGGTGGTGACGTCGCGGATGATCGCGTCGTCGTCCCAGCTGTCCCAGAGGCGGCTGACGACCTCGGCGACCTCGCGTGCCTCGGCGAAGAGGACGGTCGTGTCGTCGCCGCCGGGGCGGCGGCCGAACAGCGCGGCCTCGCGGGTCGTCGGGCTCACCTGGATCCGCCACCCGGCTCGCCCGAGCGAGACGTGGTCGAGGGTCTGGAGGCCCGTGGCGACGTGGAAGGGCTCGGTGTGCGTCACCGAGACGGTCGGGACCAGCCCGATCGAGCGGGTCGCGGGGGCGACCGCGCTCACGACGAGCAGGGCGTCGAGTCGGCCGACGACGGTGCTGGTGTCGAGGTCGCCGCTCGCGTCGACCGGGCCGGCCGTGAAGGAGTCCTCGACGGTGACGGCGTCGATGCCGAGGCGATCCTGCTCGACGATCACGTCGCGCCAGTGGTGGAGACCCGTGGGCCGCGCGGCGGCAGCCCCCGGCACCCGCCAGGCGGCCGGGTGCCAGCCGCTGCCCTGGAGAGCGGTGACGAGGACGGTGCGGTCGGGCATGGGCTGCGTCCTCCGTGCGGGGCGGTCGATCACACGGCGACGCTACGTGGGCCGGCCCGCGCGGTCGACGACTGTTGCGGCGCGTGAACGGAGGTTGCGCCGTGTGACGTCGACCGGCAGGCGGTCGTGTCAGCCGCGTCCGGACGCCCCTGCGACCTCGTGCTCACGCCGGTCGAGCTCCGCCAGCATGACCTCGGTGTTGCGCAGCACGCGCGGGGTCGTGACAGCCGTCGCGACCCCCACGCCGACGAAGAAGACCGCGCCGATCCAGAACACCGGCTGGCCGGTGACCGCCAGCCACACCGCGAGTGCGGTCATCGGCAGGTAGAGCAACGGAGCCGCCCACCGCAGCGGCCGGTACTGCCGACGGTGGTGCGTCAGCGCGCGGCGCCACTCGTCGACGTCGGCGTCGGGCGGGAGGACGCCGCGCCGGACGGATCGTGCGAATCCCGGCCGACGGGCCGCCGCGCCGTACCGGCGGCGGTTCCGTCCGAATAAGAAGCCCATGCCGACCCCGTACAGGGTCCCGACGAACGCCGAGGTGAGCGCCCGCGCCCCGAGGCCGGTCTCCGGCGTGGTGAGGAACGTGGTGCCGAACCACGCGACGGCGAACGCGACCGCCATCACGAGCCCCGCTGTCCACGTCGGCATGCGCTGCATCCACCCCATGGGGCCAGCCTGCCAGGACCACCGTGGTGACCGCTGGCAGACTGGGACCGAGGGACGGCGCGACGGTCAGTGCACGCTGAGCTCGTCGTAGGTGGCGGTGTCGAGCTGCTCGACCGCGCCGCCCGAGGCGGGGACGCGCACGAGCCCGGTGTTCGGGCCGTCCGTCGGCGAGACGAACACGTCACCCGCGCTGTCCGCGGCGGCCTCGGCGTCGGATCCGATGTCGAGCCCGCTGATCGGCACGGTGGTCACGCTCCCGGACGCGGTCCGCTGCCACAGGGAGCTCACCCGCGTGTCCGGGGTGCACGAGCCACTGGCTCGGGACGGCGCGGCGCACCACGTCGTGGTTCGCAGTGCACTGAGGACGTCGGTCCGGGAGAGGGCGACCACACCGTCGGGTTCGAGCAGGCTCGTCAGGGACGACGATCCCGACGGGGCGACGTCCACCGAGAAGTAGCCGCTCCCGCCCGTCGACCGGTTCCTGATGTAGACGTTCCCGGAGGTGTCGACGCCGAGGGCGACCAGGTAGTTGTAGACCCCACCCGGGATGCTCTGCCAGACACCGGACGGGTCGTACACGAGCACGGCCGCACTCTTGGTCTGCGCAGTGAGCCACCCGTTCGGGCTGACTGCCACGACGTCACCCGGTCCCACCGTCCGGGTGGTGGCCGACCCGTGCGGCAGTTCGATGATGGACCACGACTGGGTGAAGAACAGGTCTCCGGCGTCGTCGGCGAGCAGCGCCCGGCCTGCCACCGAGACGCCGGTCGCGACCACCTTGCTGCCACCGCTCTCGGGGTAGGCGGTGATGGTGCGCCCGTCGGCGCTGGCGACGTAGGCGGTCCCCGCTCCGTCGACGGCGTACCCGGAGCCGGACCCGGTGATCGTCTGCCACGTCCCGCCGGCGACCGGGCGCCGGACCAGCGCACCGGCCTCGTTGATCGCGTAGAGCGACTCGACGTGCGCAGCGGGTCGGGTGTACCGGACCGAAACTGGAGCGCTCAGCGTGCGACCGCTCTTCGCGCGCACGGTGAACGTGTAGGTCGTCGCCTCCGCGAGGTGTCCGAACCGGGCCGAGAACGTCCGCGGTCCGACGGTCTCGGTGCTGTGGTGTCGGTGTCTCGCCGTCGGCGTCACGGACACGGTGTACCCGGTCACGTGCGCTCGCCGGACCGGCGGACCCGCCGACCAGGTCACGGTCGCGGAGTCGTCCTGACCGGTGACCGCCACGTGCGCGGGCGGTGACGGCTGCGAGGGCGCGGCGTCCGCCGGAGCGGCGGTCGTCAGCACGGCGACGGCGATGAACGCGGTCGCGACGGCGAGCAGAGTGGGTCGTTGCATGGTCTCCCCGATGGTCGGTGCTCGACCTCCGTCGGTCGCGCCCGGGACGAGGGTGGCACCAGGACCGGCTCGACGGAACACCCCTGAGGCATCCGTACGGAACACCGCAACGACCCAGCACCGCACGGTCCTCGTCCGACCGACCGACCCGTCGGTACCGTCCGACCGCGTGCGGCGTACGCTCGCCCACGTCAGCACGCTCCTCGACGACGAGAGCAGGTCACACCGTGCGCCGACCCATGCAAGCGATCCTCACCGTCGCGACGGTCGCGGCGCTCGCCGCCACGTTCCTCCAGGCCGGTGCCGCCACCGCACCCGCGGTCGCCAGCACCACGTCGGCACGTGGTCCGGCCGCGCCGGACCACCAGAACCCCATGACGCTGTCGCTGCCGGACGGGCAGACCGCCGCGAGCTGCGCCGACCCGACGGTCGTCCACGGCGTGGGGCGTGACCGGAACTGGTACCTCTACTGCACCACTGACGCGCTCACCGCGACGGACAAGACCCCCGACGGGTCGCTCGTCCAGCACGTCGTCCCCACGTACCGTTCGACGGACCTGTCCCACTGGACGTACTTCGGTGATGCCTTCACCACGAAGCCGGCATGGGTCGGGGACGCGAACGGCGTCTGGGCACCGGACGTCGTGTACCGCGACGGCCGCTGGTTCCTGTACTACGCGGCGTCGGACACCCCGACGGCGATCGCGCCCACGGGTGGCGGGTCGGCCGTCGGTGTCGCCACGAGCTCGAGTCCGACCGGACCGTGGACCGACTCGGGCGGCCCCGTCGTCGCTCCGCAGGCCGCGCCGAACGGCACCGGGCAGCGATGGGAGTTCGACCCCGAGGTGATCACCGACCGAGGAGCCACGTACCTGTACTTCGGCAGCTACTTCGGCGGGGTGAACGTGCGACGCCTGACCTCGGACGGGCTGCGCTCGGTGCCGTCGAGCGAGCGCGAGATCGCGATCGACAACCGCTACGAGGGCACCTACCTGATGCGCCACGACGGGTGGTGGTACTTCATGGGGTCCGCCACGAACTGCTGCAACGGTGCCCTCACCGGCTACGGCGTCTTCGTCGCCCGGTCCCGCAGCCCGCTCGGTCCCTTCACCGACCGCGACGGTGTCGCGATCACGGCGACCCGGGTCGGCGGCACCCCGCTCCTCGCGCAGAACGGCAACCGCTGGGTCGGCACCGGACACAACACGGTGGTCACGGACCTCGCCGGCCAGGACTGGATCGTGTACCACGCGGTCGACCGCGACGACCCCTACTACGCCGGACAGGGCACCTACACGAAGCGTCCCGTGCTCATCGATCCGCTCGACTGGATCGACGGGTGGCCGGTCGTCCGCGGCGGCGCCGGTCCGTCCGACACCGTGCAGCCCGGACCGGTCGCCCAGCCCGGCGAGCGGCCGACCTACCGACCGAGCCGTGCTGCGACGGACGTACCCGGCCGACTGCTGCGCTCCGCGTCGACGTCCTTCGACGGCTCCTCGCTGCCCTCGACCCTCTCCTGGGTCCGCGAACCCGACCCGGCCACGTGGACCGTCGGCGGCGGGGAGCTGCGCTGGCAGACCCAGGCCGCCGACATCCACCCGCCGACGACACCCCTCGCGTCCGTGCTCGCCGAGCCGGCACCGAGCGGGGACTACGTCGTCGAGACGACGGTCGCGGTGGACACCCCGGCGACCGGCGACGGGGTGAACTACGTGCAGGGCGGCCTCATCGTGTACGGCGACGAGGGCAACTACGTCCGCCTCACCTCGAACTCGATCTTCGACACCCGGCAGACCGAGTTCGGCAAGCAGGTCTCGCCGCAGCCCGCCGGGTCGCCGACCTACGGCAACATGGTCGTCGGACCGGTCGGTGACCGCACCACGCTGCGGATCGTGCACCGCGTGGTCGGCGGCCAGCACCGGTACACGGCGTACACGAGCGACGACGGGCGGCACTTCGTCCGGGGCGGCACGTGGACGGCGGACCTCGGGGCGCACCCGCGCATCGGCCTGATCTCGCTCGGTGGTTCCGGGTTCACGAGCACGTTCGACGACCTGCGCGTGAGCACCGTCCGGAGCGTCCACCGCTGATCCGCGGACACGCGGACACAGCCGCGGAAAACACGAAGACCCCCGGTCTCCCGGGGGTCTTCTCGTGGTGGGCGATACTGGGATCGAACCAGTGACCTCTTCCGTGTCAGGGAAGCGCGCTACCGCTGCGCCAATCGCCCAGAGGAGTGTGGAACTGGAGGTGGGGACGGGATTCGAACCCGCGTGGACGGCTTTGCAGGCCGCTGCCTAGCCTCTCGGCCACCCCACCATCGAGGTTCACGTCTCCGTGAGTACCCGAACGGTGGGATACCCTCTGGTGAGTCGTGGTCGTCCGAGGACTCCCACACTCGAGCGGATGACGAGATTCGAACTCGCGACCCTCACCTTGGCAAGGTGATGCGCTACCACTGCGCCACATCCGCACTTCGAGAGCCCCGCTGATCTTGCCTGGCCGGGCCGCTCCTGTCTGCCCGCTGTCGCGGCGACGAGAAGAACTCTATACGAACCGGGACCCATCCGCCAAAATCCTCCCCGTTCACCGGGCGTGTCCCCCGTGTTCACGCCGATCGGGGCCCTCGGGAGCGCGGGGCGGACGCATGCCGGCGCCCGTTCCTTCCCATGACGACTGCGATGCCGAGCGGGAACGGGCGTACCTGGCGATCCCGATCGACCAGGTGTGCCCGGATCGACCAGGGATGCCCGCTCCGACCAGGCACCCGGACGCCCGGATCGACCAGGCACGCCCACTCCGACCAGGCACCCGGGACGCCCGCCCGCGACGGAGCACGAGCCCGCTCCGACCGCACCCGAGCGACCGCGCCACACCCGGGGCGCACGCCGTGTTCGGTCGAGTGCCGAACGTCCGCTACTATCGACTGGCACGCAAGTGCAGGGGGCGATTGGCGCAGTTGGTAGCGCGCTTCGTTCACACCGAAGAGGTCATCAGTTCGAGTCTGGTATCGCCCACGTGCTCATCCAGAGCCTGAAGAACACCCAACAGGAGCCCGGCGCCCACGCGTCGGGCTCCTGTTGTTTCTCCGATCACACGCACCACCCAAGGACCCATGACCGACGTCGACCTCGAGTTCTCCCGCGTGCGCGCGGTGCTCGACCGCCCGACCCTCCGGCTCATGTCCCGTCCCACGAGCGCCGCCGTCATCGCTGTGTTCCGGACGGTGTTCGACCGCGACGTGCAGTACGTCCCCGCGGACCGGATGCACCTGCAGGTCGAGGAGCACGTCGCCCGGCTGCAGGCCACCGGTGCCCGGGTCCCGGCGAGCGACCAGGCCGAGGGCGACGTCGACGCGCGTCCGAACGGCCGCGCGCTCTGCCGTGACTGGGTCGCGGCGCAGTGGCTCGTCCGCTCGAACTCACCCGACGGCGACGAGCAGTACTCGCTGACGAGCCACGCCCTCGAGGCCCTGAGCCTCGTCGACGCCCTGAGCGCCGACCGTGCCCTGATCAGCGAGAGCCGCCTGGCGATGATCGTCGACGCGGTGCACCGGTGGGCCGCCCGCGCCGAACCCGACCCCGAGGTCCAGGTGCGGCGGCTCGACGCGCAGATCGCCGAGCTGCAGGCCGAGCGTGACCGGCTGGTGCGCGGCGAGGTCGTCGAGGCGGTCGACGACGCCCGGATGCGGGACGGCTACACGAACATCTCGGACCTCATCCGCCAGCTCCCGAGCGACTTCAAGCGCGTCGAGGAGGCGGTCGCGACCATGCACCGCTCCATCGTCGAGGACTTCCGGCAGGAGGTCCGGCCGATCGGCGAGATCCTCGACGACTACCTCGCCCGCACCGACGACCTCATGCAGGCCACGCCCGAGGGCCGCGCCTTCGAGGGAGCCTTCGAGCTGCTGCGCGACGACGCCCTGCTCGTGCGACTCCGCGACGACATCGCCGTGATCCTCGCGCACCCGTTCGCCGAGTCCCTCGGCGCGGGCGAGCGGCGGGCCTTCCGGAACACGGTGAGCATCCTCCGCCAGGGCATCGAGGACGTCCTGGCCCAGCGCCGTCAGCTCACCGCGACCCTCCGCGACCAGATCGTCGCGCACGACGTCGTCCGCGACCGCGAACTCGAGGCCGTCCTCCGGTCGGTGAACCGCGGGCTCGCGGCGTGGATCGACTCCGGGACCGCCCGCGACCGCGTGCCGCTCGGCCTGCTGCCCGCCACCGCCGAGGTCGGCACGCTCCGCGAGCGTCTGCACGACCCCGACAACGACACGGTGCCGCCGCCGATCGAGGAGCCCGACGACGACGTCTTCGAGGAGCTCGACGTCGAGTCGCTCCGTCGGCACGGCGGCCCGCTGCTCGCCGAGCTCCGAGCGGCCCTCGGCAGCGCCCCGGACAGCGCGGCGGCGTTCCACGCCCTCCCGCCGGAGCAGCGCCGTCCCGTCGAGCTCTTCGGCCTCGCGCACCTGCTCACCGGCAACGACGACTTCGAGACGGCCGCGCACGTCGTGCCGCACCGCACGGTGCGTCCCGACGGCGAGACGGTCACCTTCCACATGCCGGTCGCCGCACTGACCCCCGCGCGGCCGGACGACCAGCACGACGACGACAACGGCCTGGAGGCACGGTGAGCGACACGACGCCGGCTCCCGTCGACGAGACGGACCCCGACACCATCGACGCGGCCCCCGCGGACGGCTTCCGGACGGACGACGTGGACGACGAGCGCGACGAGACCAGCTTCGCCCTCTTCGAGGGCGACGAGGGACGGCTCGACGAACCGCAGCGGCGCGCCCTGGTCGCGCTCCTCCGGCACACCTACGTCAGTGCGCGGACGCACGCTGACGAGTGGCGCGCGATCACCGACGGCGAGCACCAACTCCGGTCGCGGCTCAACGACCTGTTCCTCGAGCTGCACGTCGACCGCGACCGCGAGGTCGCGTGGAAGCGCCAGGCCCGCTCGGAGAGCCAGCGCCGCGCGTTCCCGACGCTGCTGCGCGACGTGCCGTACACCCGCGAGGAGACGATCGTCCTCGTCTGGCTGCGCATGCGGTTGCGAGCCGACACCCGTCCCGGCCTCGACCAGGTCGTCGTCGACCGGTCGGAGATCCTCGGGCACGTGTCCGGCTTCCTCCCCGCGACCACCGACCGCACCCGCGACGAGGCCCGGGTCGCGAAGGCCGTCGAGCGCCTCGTCACGGCCCGGATCCTCATCCGCACCACCGACCCCGACCGCTTCCGCGTCGCGAGCGTCGTGGAGGTGCTGCTCCCCCTCGAGCAGCTCCGCGAACTCGACCGCTGGCTGACCAGCGCGACCACCGACCGTGGCGAGCCGACCGACGGCGGCGACCCGGGCCTCCCGGCCGACCCGACCGACACCGACGACGAAGGCGAGACGGACGCATGACCGACACCGCGATCGACGGCTCCGTCATCCCCGCGCTGTTCGACACCGTCGCGCAGTGGCGCGCGGAGTCGATGCAGGTCGTCAACTGGGGCGGCTTCCACGGCCACCGGCACGTCGAGCTGTCCGGCACCGCGACGCTCATCTCGGGCGCCTCGGGCACGGGCAAGTCGACGCTCATGGACGCCTACCTCGCCGTCATGATGCCGTCGGACGTGCCCTTCAACGGGGCCTCGAACGACGCGACGACCGGCCGCGCCCGGAGTGCCGACCAGCGCAACCTGCTGACGTACCTGCGGGGCAAGGTCGACACCCGTCGCGACCCCGAGACCGGTGCACTGCGCGACGTGAACCTCCGCGGCGACGACCAGACCACCTGGGGCGCGGTCGCGGTGACCTTCCGCAACGACGACGAGCGGCGCTTCACCGTGCTCCGCGCCTACCTCGTCCCGAAGCGGGCACGCGGCGTCGGCGACATCCAGATGACGATGGCGACCGTCGACGACACCTTCGACCTGCGCCGGCTCGAGGAGTTCGTGCCGTCGCGGTTCCACCACCTCGAGCTGACCGGCCGGGTGCCGGGGCTCGTCGTGCGCGACACCTACCAGGAGCTCGCGTACACGCTGCAGACGCGGCTCGGCATCGGTGACTCGGGTGGCGGCAACCGGGCGATGCGGCTGCTCGCCCGCATCCAGGCGGGGCAGCACCTGCCCACCGTCGACGCGCTGTACAAGTCGCTCGTGCTCGAGACCCCCGGTACGTACGAGGCCGCCGACCGGGCACTCGCGCACTTCTCCGCGCTCGACGAGGCGTACGAGGCGATGGACACCGAGGAGCGCAAGGTACGCATCCTCTCGCCCATCGTCGGACTGCACGACGAGATCGCCCGCGCGAAGGCGGCCGCCGACGCCCTCGACGGCATCGCCACGGGTGCCGAGGTGTCGCCGTTCGCGCACTGGACCGCCTCGCGGAAGCGCGCGCTGCTCGACGCCGAGGTCGAGCGGAACGGCCGGGAGCGGACGGCGGCACGCGCCGACGTCGCCGCGACCGAGGCACGCCACGGCGCACTGGAGGTCGAGCTCCGGGAGGCCGAGGGACGGCTCCGCGACCAGGGCGGCAACGCCCTCGCCCAGCTCGAGGACCGGATCGACCGCCGCACGCGCGAGCGGGACGTCGTGGCCCGGGCACGGCGGACCTTCGACGAGCGCACGGCGACCCTCGACCTGTCGCTCGCCACCGAGGCCGACTTCACGCGGGCGCAGGGCGCGTCGCACGGGTTCCTCGGGGCGTACGCCGCGGCCCGTTCCGAGCTGGACGACCGACGCGACGCCCTGACCCGCGAGGAGTACCCCCTCCTCGACCGCGAGCGGACCCTCCGGCAGGAGCGCCGGTCGCTCGAGCACCGGCAGGGCGCCATGCCGCTGCCGATGCACGAGGCCCGGCTCGCGATGGCCCGGGCCGCCGGGATCGCCCCGGAGTCGCTGCCCTTCGTCGCCGAGCTCCTCGACGTGCTGCCCGCCGAGGAGCAGTGGCGCACCGCGATCGAGTCCGTCCTGGCCCCGGTGGCCCGCACGCTGCTCGTCGACGCCGACCAGCTCTCGGCCTTCAGTGCCGCGATCGACTCGCTCCAGCTGCCCGTGCGGGTGCAGTTCGAGGGCGTGCCGACGGGGCCGCACCTCGACCTCGACGGCGACCCCGCGATGGTGTCCGGCAAGCTCGCGGTCAAGGACTCGCCGTTCAGCACCTGGGTGCGCGAGCGCATCGAGTCCGACCGGATCGACGCCCGGTGCGTCGCATCGGCCGCCGAGCTGGGCGGCGAGGGTCGTCGGGTGACGCTGTCGGGCCAGCTCCGCGACGGGCGTCGCGGCGCGCACGGTGACCGGCGGCAGTCGAACGTCATCGGCTTCACCAACGAGGCCCGGGTCGCGTCCGTCGAGCAGGAGCTCGCGGCGATCGCGCAGGACCTGACGACGCTCGAGGCCCGCCGCACCGACGTCGCCCAGGACATCGCCGCGCTCGACGCCCTGCGCGCCGCACACCAGCACGTGGTCGACACGACGTGGGACGGCATCGACGTCGTCGGCATCGAGGAGTCCCTCGCCCGGCTCGACGCCGAGCGCCAGGCGCTGCTCGCCGCCGACGACGGCCTCCGCACCCTGCGCGAGTCCGTCGCCCGGCTCCGACGCTCCCTCGACGAGGCGGCCGACCGCCGCGCGGCCGCACGGCTCAGCGTCACCCGGCTCGAGGAGCGCCACGCCGTGCTCGTCGACGGGCAGGACGCCGCGGCCGAGATCCTGGCGCGCTTCGAGGACACCCCGGAGTCGCTGCCGGACGCCGAGCAGTCGCGGCTGCTCACCGAGACGTTCGCGGAGGTCGGCGCCCCCGACGGCATCGACGGCTTCGACGACGCCACCCGCCGGCTGCGCCGACGGCTCGAGGAACGGCTCGCGCAGGCACTCGACGGCGCCGCGGCGGCGTCGACCGCGCTCACGCTGACGTTCCAGCGCTACCAGGACGCGTGGCCCGACCCGAACCTCGGCACCGGGGTCGCCTCGTACCCGGACTACGCCGCCATCCTCGACCAGATCGTCGCGACGGGCCTCCACGCACGCCGCAGCGAGTGGCGTCGTCGGCTGTCGCAGTGGAGCGGCGAGGACCTCGTGCCGCTCGCCGGGGCCTTCGACCGGGCGGTCGTCGAGATCGAGGAGCGGCTCGAACCGGTCAACGAGATCCTCCGCGAGCTGCCCTTCGGTGCGAACCGGGACCGCCTGAAGATCCAGATCCGCCGGGTCACCCGCGAGGACGTCACCGCCTTCCGCCGGGAGCTCCGGGCGCTCTCGGCCTCGGTGGACACCGAGCTCACCGACGACGTGCTCGAGACCCGGTTCCGCCGGCTCCGGCGCTTCATGGCCGTCATCCGGCCCGAGCCCGGTGCCGCCCGCGGGCGCACCACCCAGCGCGACGCCGTGCTCGACGTCCGCCGGCACATGGAGATCACCGCGGTCCGCTACGACACCGAGGGCAACGACCTCGGCGTGTACTCGTCGCTCGGCGACAAGTCCGGCGGGGAGACGCAGGAGCTCGTGGCGTTCATCGTCGGGGCGGCACTCCGCTACCAGCTCGGCGACGAGACCCGGCCGCGGCCCCGCTTCGCGCCGGTGTTCCTCGACGAGGCGTTCATCAAGGCGGACTCGGAGTTCGCGGGGCGAGCCGTGACGGCGTGGCTCCGGCTCGGGTTCCAGCTCGTGGTGAGTGCCCCGCTCGACAAGGTCACCGCGCTCGAGCCGTCGATGGAGCGCCTGCTGTCGATGCGGAAGCACCCCGAGACGGGCCACTCCTCGATCACGGAGATCGCCCGGGCGTAGGGCGGCGCGGCGGGGCCGGGTGGCGGAGGCGGAGCGAGCGGGCAGGATCCGTCACGCTCGACGCAGTCCTCCGACAGAAGCCGCCCGCTCGACGGACCGCGCGCGGCGTGTCCCGCCCATCTGCCGGACGGGAGGCGCGGTGCCAGCCCGCCCCGCGCCTCCCGTCCGTCGCGTCGCCGGTGCCCCGCCGCGGACCAGCGAGCGGGCGATTTCCGTGACGCTCGACGCACCCTGGCGACGGAGAACGCCCGCTCGGCGGACCGGCCGCGGCGCGTCCTGCCCGCTCGCCGGACGGGAGGGGCGGTGCCAGCCCGCCCGGCGCCTCCCGTCCGTCGCGTCGCCGGTGCCACGGCGAGTCCCGGCGAGCGGGCAGGATCCGTCACGCTCGGCGCAGCCTGGCGACAGGGAACGCCCGCTCGGCGGGACGCGCGCGGCGTGTCCTGCTCGATCGCGCGCCCGGCGGTGTGGTGGCGGCGGCGGCGGCGCACGGTACGGTGGGCGCGTGTTCGGACGACGCTCCCCCGGCCCCCGCCCCGACGACTCCGGCGGGCTCGGCATCGGTGCCCTCGTGCAGGTCGTCGCCCTCGAGCACGGCGGCGAGCAGTGGGCGGACGAACCGATCGGGGTGATCGTCGCACCCGGCGGCGTGCAGCTCGGCGGCCTGCAGCGCACGTGGACCGTCGCCTTCGACGAGCCCGCGTACACGCAGGACGGCCGCGGCCCCTTCGAGCGCGCGACCGTCCTGGGTCGTCAGTTGGTGCCGGTCGAACCGGCAGCGGTGGACGAGGCCTAGTACTCCTCGTTGCCGCTCTTGAGCATGGCGGCGACCGCCATGCAGAGGCCCACGCCGCCGAGCACGCCGACGCCGATGATGATGCCTGCGATGAGTTCGAGCATTGTGACTCCTTGCGTTCCGGGGCCGGTGTGGCGGTGGCCGTCCTGGCCGGTGTCCAGGCTACCGGATCACGCCTCCGGCACCTGGACACGACGAGCCGTCAGCGGATGCCGCGCATGAGCCGCAGCACGGGCTTCGCGCAGAGCAGCAGGACGACGCCGACCGCGACCGCGACGAGGCCGAGCACCGTGAAGTAGGGCGCCTCGTTCGTGGGCGAGTAGTACTGCGAGAGCACCCCGGTCGCCGCCGTGCCGAGCGAGACCGAGAGGAAGAACAGCGCCACCATCTGCGTCTGGAAGCGCGGCGGCGCGAGCTTCGTCGCCACGGACTGCCCGACCGGGGACAGCAGGAGCTCGGCGATCGTGAAGACGAGCAGGATCGCGACGAGGGCGAGCAGCGGCGTGCCGTTCTCGCCGGTGCCGGTGAAGGGCAGGAACAGCAGGAACGCGATGCCCATGATGCCGGTGCCGAGCGCGAACTTCGTCGGGGTCGACGGCTGGCGGTCGCCGAGCTTCGTCCAGATCGCCGCGGCGACCCCGGAGAGCACGATGATGAACACCGGGTTGATCGACTGCACCCACGACACCGGCATCTCCCACCCGCCGAGGGACCGGTCCAGGCGCTGGTCGGAGTACTGCGTCACGACGGTGAACTGCTGCTGGTAGAGCGACCAGAAGACCGCGCTCGCGATGAACAGGGGGATGAACGCGAGCACGCGGGAGCGCTCGTCGGCAGTGATGCCGCTGGTGAGGATCACGACGAAGTAGGCGATGGTCGCGACCACGACGACGGCGACCACCACGGTCGGCAGGTTGCCGACGTTCAGCAGACCGGTCAGCACGGCTGCGACGACCACCGCGAGGGCGACGACGACGAGTCCGCCGACGAGCGGCAGGCGACGACGCTCGACCGGGTTCGTGACGTGCCGCACGGACTCGGGCAGCTTCCGGCGGCGGATGCCGTACTGCACGAGGCCGGCGGCCATGCCGACCGCGGCGAGGCCGAAGCCGAAGTGGAACCCGAGCGTCGACTGCAGCAGGCCGGTGAGGAGGGGGCCGGCGAACGCGCCGAGGTTGACGCCGAGGTAGTAGAGCGAGAAACCGGCGTCCCGTCGCGGGTCGTCGCGGCTGTAGAGGCCGCCGACGATCGTCGTCGCGGTGGCCTTGAGCCCGCCGGACCCGAGGGCGATGAGCACGAGCCCGACCCCGACCCCGGTCACGCCCGGGATGAGCGCGAGCGCGATGTGCCCGGCCATGACCACGACGGCGCTGCCGAACAGGGTCCGGTCGGCACCGATCAACCGGTCGGCGACCCAGGCCCCGATGATCGTGAAGAGGTACACGGCTCCGCCGTACGCGCCCATGATGCCGTTCGCGATCCCCTCGTCGATGCCGAGACCGCCGCGCGTGACGGTGTAGTACATGTAGATGAGGACGATGCCCTGCATCCCGTAGAACGAGAACCGCTCCCAGAGCTCCACCGCGAAGGGCGTCGACAGCTCGAAGGGCTGCCCGAAGAAGGTGCGTGGCTGCGCCGGAGCGCTCGCCGGGGTGGTGCGGGACATCCCTCCATCGTGCCCCGCCCCACCGCCGACGGGCCAATCGGGTCGGGGTCCGCACAACCCGGCTCCGGCGGGTCTTGGAGGGTTCCCACGACCGTGGTCGGGGTCCGCCCGTCCCGCTTGTGCACCCGCACGGCGTTCGACGAACACACGGTCGCAGTGCCTAGCGTGTGGAGTGCAACACGGTCAGCGCAGTCCAGGAAGGCTCCCCCATGGTCGACACCGCTCCCGCACACCTCACCTCGACGCCCGCGGCCGAGGCCCCCGACGCCGACGCCACCGGCGACGCGGCGGCGGGCACCCCGGTCGGCGCGACGGACACCGACGTCCACATCGACACGACGCTGCTCGGCGAGCTCCTGCTCGGACGCTGGGCCGAGGACCGCCGGATCTCCCGTCGGCTCACCCTCGACCCGGGCCTGCACAAGATCGAGGGCCAGCCGGTCCCCGAGCACCGCGCCCGCACGCTCGAGCAGCTCCGCGTGCTCGTCGACGCGGGGGCGATCCAGCGGCCGTACCCGACCGAGTTCGGCGGTCAGGAGAACCACGGCGGCAACCTCGCGGCGTTCGAGGAGCTGACGACGGCGGACCCCTCGCTGCAGATCAAGGCGGGCGTGCAGTGGGGCCTGTTCGGCTCCGCCGTCCACCACCTCGGCACCGAGCGCAACCACCGGGAGTTCCTGCCCGGCATCATCCGGTTCGACGTGCCCGGCTGCTTCGCGATGACCGAGACCGGGCACGGCTCGGACGTCCAGAGCATCGCCACGACCGCCACCTACGACGCGGCGACGCAGGAGTTCGTGGTCCACACGCCGTTCCGCGGCGCGTGGAAGGACTACATCGGCAACGCCGCGCTGCACGGCCGGGCGGCCGTCGTGTTCGCGAAGCTCGTCACGCAGGGCGTCGACCACGGCGTGCACGCGTTCTACGTCCCCCTGCGCGACGACGCGGGTGCGTTCCTGCCCGGCGTCGGCGGCGAGGACGACGGCGTCAAGGGCGGCCTGAACGGCATCGACAACGGCCGCCTGTGGTTCGACCACGTGCGGGTCCCCCGGACGAACCTGCTGAACCGCTACGGCGACGTCGCCGAGGACGGCACGTACAGCTCGCCGATCGCCTCGCCCGGTCGTCGGTTCTTCACCATGCTCGGCACGCTCGTGCAGGGGCGGGTGTCGCTCGACGGTGCCGCGGTCGTGGCGCAGAAGCTCGCGCTGCAGATCGCGCTGACGTACGCCGCGGAGCGTCGGCAGTTCCCGACCGGTGGCGGTGACGAGGGCGTCCTGCTCGACTACGGGCGCCACCAGCGTCGACTGATCCCGCGCCTGGCCACGGTGTTCGCGCAGTCGTTCGCGCACGAGCAGCTCCTGCAGACGTTCGACGACGTCTTCAGCGGACGGAAGGACACGCCGGAGCGCCGCGAGGACCTCGAGACCCAGGCGGCGGCGTTCAAGTCGATGTCGACCTGGTCGGCGCTCGACACCCTGCAGGAGTGCCGCGAGGCCTGCGGCGGGGCCGGCTTCCTCGCCGAGAACCGCCTGACCGGGCTCCGTGCGGACCTCGACGTCTACGTGACCTTCGAGGGCGACAACACGATCCTGCTGCAGCTGGTCGGGAAGCGACTGCTCACCGACTTCCGCGCCCGGGCTCCGCGCGACGCCGCATCGACCGCGCGGTTCGTGGCCGCCCAGGCCGCGTCGAAGCTCGCGGACGCGTCCGGCCTGCGACGACTCGGGCAGACCGTCGCCGACCGCGGGTCCCTCGCGGCGAGCGTCAGCGACCTGCAGGACCCGCGCACGCAGCGCGCCCTGCTCGCCGGCCGCGTCGACACGATGGTCGCCGAGATCGGCATGCGCCTGGCCTCGGCGGGCAAGGACCGCGCCCGCGCCGCGAAGCTGCTGAACCGCTCCCAGCACGAGCTCATCGAGGCCGCGAAGGCGCACGCCGAGCTCATGCAGTGGGACGCCTTCACCGAGGCCATCGAGTCGGTCGCCCCCGGGGACACCCGCCGTGTCCTGGTCTGGCTCCGTGACCTGTTCGCCCTCGGGCTGCTCGAGCAGCACCTCGACTGGCACCTCCTGCACGGTCGGCTCACGGCGCAGCGCGCCCGTGCGGTCTCGGCCTACGTCGACCGCCTCGTCGCCCGGATCCGTCCGGTCGTGCCGCAGCTCGTCGAGTCGTTCGGCTACGCCCCGGAGCACGTCCGCGCGCCGATCGCCCTCGGCGAGGAGCGTGCCCGGCAGGAGGAGGCCGCCGCCTGGTTCGCGGCCGAGGCAGCAGCGGGACGGCTGCCCGAGCAGGAGAAGAAGCCGCGGCCGTGATCAACCCCGGAGGGTTGATACCGCCGGAATCAACCTTGTAGGGTTGACGGTGGAGGCGATGTGTACGCGGTGACGGTGGACCAGGTGGGGAGTCGCTCGGACGACGACCGTGTCGAGACGGCGATGCGCTCGGTCCGCGACGTCGTCCGCGACCGGTTCGTCCTCGCACCCGAACGCACGGCGGGCGACGAGTTCCAGTTCCTGCTCGACGACGCGGCCGCCGCGCTCGACGTCGTCCTCGCCCTGTCGCGTGCGGGCGGCTGGAGCGTCGGCGTCGGCATCGGGGACGTCGAGGAACCGCTCCCGGAGTCGACGCGGGCGGCCCGGGGCGAGGCCTTCGTCCGGGCGCGCGACGCGGTCGAGCGTGCGAAGGAGGTCCCCGAGCACGTGGCGCTCGAGGTGGCGGGTGACCGGCGCCTCCGCACGGCCGACGTCGAGCCGCTCGTCGCCCAGACCGTCCGGGCGCGCGAGCGCCGGTCCCCCGAGGGCTGGGAGCTGGCCGACCTCGTGCGCGACGGCCACTCGCGGACCGAGGCCGCGCGACTGCTCGGGATCACCCCGCAGGCGGTCGCGAAGCGGTGGACCGCCGCGGACCTCCGCTCGGACGACGCCGTCCACGCGGCCCTCGTGCGCCTGCTCGCCGAAGCGGACCAGCCCGCATGACGCCCTGGATCGTCGGGTCGGTCGTCCTGTTCGTCGTCGCCGTCTTCAGCGTCGTGCACCGCGTGCCGCCGCTCGTCCGGGCCGTCCCGGCGCTCGTCGCCGTCGTCGTCGTGCTGGGCGGGCACCTGCTCGAGCTCGTCCCCGCCGCCCCCACGACGGCCGTCCGCGTGCTCGCCGTCACCGCCGTCGCGGCCGTCGGGGTGCTCGCGGGCAGTGCCGTCACCGGGGCCGTCCTGACGCTGGCGGTCCGCGACGGGGTCGAACGCGGTCCGCACGGGGGCATCCTCGTCTCGCGTGCCGACGAGCCGGCCGTCGCGCGCCGCCGTCCCGAGGTGCTCCGAGGCGGTGCCGCGATCGGCTTCCTCGAACGCTTCGCGGTCGTCGGCGCCGTGCTGGTCGGTCGGCTCGAGATCGTCGCCGCGGTGATCGCGGTCAAGGGCCTCGGGCGCTTCAGCGAACTCGACTCGGCGGAGGCGCGGGAACGGTTCATCGTCGGCACGCTCACCAGCATCTGCTGGGCGGGCCTCGCCGCCTGGGCGGCGATCGGTCTGCGGTAGACCGGATCAGGCGTCGTCGCGGCGCCGACGCTCACCGAGCGCGGCACGCAGGCGCGCCTCGGCGTCGTCCGCCCCGACCGACCCGGTCCCGCTCGCGGCGGCCGCAGCGGCCTCGGCGTTCGCCTCGATCACGGCGCGGACGACCTCCTCGCGCTGGATCTTCACCCCGCGCGGCGCGTCGATGCCAATCCGGACGCCGTCGCCGCGGCTGTCGAGCACCGTGATGACGATGTCGTCACCGACGAGGATCCGCTCGCCGACCTTCCGCGTGAGTACCAGCACCCCGTCAGCCTAGCGACAGGACGGGCACCCCCATCAGGTGCACCGACTCCGGCGTGGCGGTCTCCCCCGCCCCGATCGCGACGACACCGGCGACCGTGGTCCTCGCGGCGACCGCGGCGACCATGCTCCGCGTGTCCTCGGGCTTCCGTCCGACGTCGACGACGACCCACACCTGGTCGGCCGCCAGCCCCTCCGTCGTGGCCGCGTCGTCCCAAGCGGCGACCCCGAGCAGCGCGTGGCCGTTCCGGACCCCGTCGGCGCGCGCGAGGATGCCCGACCGCCGGTCCGCGGCGTCGGTCGGGCGCAGGCCGTACCGTCCGGCGAAGACGCCGGCCGCCGCGTCGACGTCCGTCGGCCGTCCCACCAGCAGGACGAGGTCGCCGTCCGCGGCGAGCACGGCCGGCAGCGGAAGCACGGCCGGCAGCGGGAGCACGGCCGGCACCGGGAGCGCCTGCACCGGGAGCGCCGTCGGGACCGGCGGGACGGGCAGCACCGGCGGCAGGGCGGTGACCACCGGCACGTCCGTCACGGGCGCGGTGACCGGCACCGCGCCTCCCGGCAGCTCCGTCCCGTCCTGGAGGCGCGCCCCACCCCCGTCCACCCGGCCCGCGTCGGCGACGGCCCGGTCGGGGCGCGGGGCGCCCGTCGTGATCCCGTCCGCCGCGAAGCCGTCGAGCACCGACGCGAACGCGTCGGCCCGCGTCGTCGCCGTGCCGTCGCCCGCGGCGATCCGCGCCTCGGCGGCCTCGGCGTCGGCGAGGAGCGCCGCGATGCCGACGCGCACGACCGGCCCGTCCGCGATCGCGACGCGTGCGGTCGGCGGGTCGAGCGGGTCCGGGACCTCGACGACGGCCTCGACGTGCGACCGCCGGAACATCCCCCCGATGCCGGGCGACGTGACGCGCTCGGCGGAGACGATGCGGGCGCCGGCACCGAACTCGGCCCGGACGGCGTCGCGCACCGCCTCGAGCGTCGGGCCCTCACGCAGCGATCGGATCGGCGGCACGGACCACCCCCACGGTCTCGATGGTGGAGCCCGCTGCGGTGGCCTCCTGGTACGACAGCACGGGCAGCCCGTTCGCCTGCGCCGACACCATCCGGTGCACGGCGGGGCGGAGCTGCGGCGCGCAGACGAGGACGGCGGACAGGCCCTGCTCCTCGACGCTGCGGACGGCGTCGCGGAGCGAGCCGAGCACCTGCTCGATGCGGTGCGCGTCGAGCACGATCTGGCTGCCCTGCTCGGACGGGCGGAGTCCCTCGAGCATGGCCTGCTCGAGCAGCGGGTCGATCATGATGACCCGGAGCGTCCCGGCCTCGGCGTGCCGCGCGGGCAGCGCCGGACCGAGGGCGGCACGGGCGGCCTCGACGAGGCCCTCCGGGTCGGTGGAGACCTTCGCGCGGAGCGTCAGCGCCTCGCAGATGCGGCCGAGGTCGTTGATCGGCACGCGCTCGACGAGCAGCCCCTGCAGGACGCGCTGGACCTCGGCGAGGGAGAGCATGCCGGGCACGAGCTCCTCGACCGCCGCGGGGTTGACCTGCTTGACGCCCTCGGTGAGCACCTTGACGTCCTCGCGGGTGAGCAGTCGGGCGGCGTTGTCGCCGATCACGGCCTGCAGGTGCGTGACGAGCACGGAGACGCGGTCGATGACGGTCGCGCCGGTCATCTCCGCGGCGTGCCGGAGCTCGGCGGGCACCCACTTGCCGGCGAGGCCGAACACCGGCTCGACGGTGACGGCGCCGGGGAGCCCGTCGAGCTGGTCGCCGAGCGCCAGGACGCTCCGGGCCGGTGCGGTGCCCCGACCGGCCTCGACGCCGGCGATGCGGATCGCGTAGGTCGACGGCGGGAGCTCGATGCTGTCCCGGGTGCGGACCGGCGGCACGACGATGCCCATGTCGACGGCGATCTTCCGCCGGAGCGCGCGGACCCGGCCGAGGAGGTCGTCGGACGAGCCGGACACCATGTCGACGAGGTCGGGGGCGAGCAGGATCTCGAGGGCGTGCACGCGCATCTGCTCGAGGAGGTCCTCCGGCGAGTCCGACGAGGGCGCGGCGGCCTCGAGGGCCTGCTGCTGGGCGGCGGCCGCCTCCCGCTCCTTCGCCTGCCGCGACAGCCGCCAGCCGGCGAACAGGAGCCCGGCGCCGATGAGCAGGAACGGCACGATCGGCATGCCCGGGATGAAGCCCATCGCGATCGCGGCGACACCGGCGATCATCAGCGCGTTCCGCGACTGCGTGAGCTGCGTCGTCGCGGAGGCACCGATCTCGGTCTCCGCGCCGGACCGCGTGACGATCATGCCGGTCGACACCGCCATGAGGAGCGCGGGGATCTGCGTGACGAGGCCGTCGCCGATGGTCAGGATGCCGTACTTCGACAGCGCGTCGGTGACCGAGAGCCCGTTCTGCAGCATGCCGATCGCGATGCCGCCGACGAGGTTGATGACGATGATGAGGATGCCGGCGATGGCGTCGCCCTTGACGAACTTCGACGCACCGTCCATCGCGCCGTAGAAGTCGGCCTCGGCGGAGACGGCCGCGCGGCGTTCCTTGGCCTCGGCGTCGGTGATGAGTCCGGCGTTCAGGTCGGCGTCGATCGCCATCTGCTTGCCGGGCATCGCGTCGAGGGTGAAGCGGGCGCCGACCTCGGCCACGCGCTCGGCGCCCTTCGTGACGACGACGAACTGGATGACGACGAGGATGAGGAAGACGACCGAGCCGATGATGATCGACCCCGACACGGCGACGTGCCCGAACGCCTGGATGACGTCGCCGGCGAAGCCCTCGCCGAGCACCAGGCGGGTCGACGCCACGTTGAGGCCGAGGCGGAAGAGCGTCGCGACGAGCAGCAGCGACGGGAACACCGAGAAGTCGAGCGGCTTCTTCACGAACAGCGTCGTGAGGAGGATCACCAGCGCCAGCAGGATGTTCAGGATGATGAGCACGTCGAGCAGGAACGACGGCACCGGCAGGATCAGCAGCAGGACGATGCCGACGATGAAGACCGGGACGGCGAGCTTGGGGAGGTCCTTGCGGTTCATGCGGGTGCCCCTTCGGTGGACGGGCTGGTGGAACGGTCGGTGGGACGGGGTGCGCGGAGGCGCCGCGGGCGGGCGTCGCCGCTCAGCGTGGCGGGGTCGAGCACGGTGGCGACCTCGTCGGGCGTCGTCGGGCGCGGGGCCGCGTGCGTGCCGGACGCGGCACCGCGGGCCTTGAGGGTCATCACGAAGGACAGGACGCGGGCGACGGGCGTGTAGAGGTCGACCGGGACCTCCTGCCCGAGGTCGCACGCGGCGTGCAGCGCACGGGTGAGCGGGACGTCGCGGACGATGGGCACCCGGCACTCCTCGGCCTTCGCGCGGATGACGTCGGCGACCGGACCGGCGCCCTTCGCCGTGACGCGGGGAGCCGACTTCCCGGGCTCGTACCGGAGCGCGACGGCGAAGTGCGTCGGGTTCGTCATCACGACGTCGGCGTCACCGATCGCCGCGACCATCCGGTTGCGGCTCATCGCGAGCTGTCGGGAGCGTCGCTGGGACTTCACGAGCGGGTCGCCGTCGGTGCGCTTCGACTCGTCCTTGACCTCCTGCTTCGTCATCATCGTGCGCTTGCGGTTGCGGCGCACGACGACGAGCACGTCGATCGCGGCGAGCAGCAGACCGGCCGCGACGGCGGCGCGGAGCAGGGTGCCGGCGCCTCCCTTCGCCGCGTCGAGCACGGACGACAGCGGCAGGGAACCGCTGGACATGAGGACCGGGACGAGCGACTGCACGGCGAACCAGAGCACGAGGCCGACGACCGCGGTCTTCAGCAGGGCCTTGACGCCGTTCCAGAGCGCCTGCACGCCGAACACGCGCTTCACACCGGCCACCGGGTCGAAGTGGTCCGGCTGCGGGGCCATCCGTCGGAAGTGCACGCCGCCCTGCGCGACCGAGACCGCCGCGACGGCCACCGCGACGACGGCGAGCATCGGGCCGATCGTCCCGCCGATCGAGGCGAGCGCGTCGGCGAGGGCCTCGCGCACGGCCGGCACCGTCGGGTCGGCGATCACCCGCTGCACCACGCGGAGCTGCTGCTCACCCGCACCGGCGGCACTGCCGATCGTCGCGGGCATGACGAGCGCCGCCACCGCGATGCCGATCCAGGCGCTGAGGTCCTGCGACCGGCCGAGCTGCCCCTTGCGGTGCACCTCGCGCATGCGCTGCTGGGTCGCCTGCTCGGACCGCTCGCCGCTGCCACCGTCGGACACGTCGCCTCACCCCCGCCCGGTGATCGCGGCCACCGCGTCGCCCGTGAGCGAGGACACGACGGCCGGGAGGGCCATGAAGAGCGCACCGGCGAACACCACGGTCAGCCCGATCTTGATCGGGAAGCCCATCTGGAAGGCGTTCAGCGCGGGGGCGACACGGGTGAGCAGACCGAGCCCGACGTCGGCGAGGAAGAGCACCACGACGAGCGGCCCGGCGATCTGCAGGGCGGACAGGAACATCTGCCCCGCCGCCGCGACCAGGACGGACGCGAAGCCGCCGAGCGCGAAGGTGCCCGGGCTGCCGTCGGCGGTGACGAGGGGCACGGCGTCGAACGACCGCACGAGCCCGGCGACGATGAGCTGGTACCCGCCGCTGGCGAACAGGAGCGCGAGCGAGGCCATCTGGAACAGGCGGGTGAACTGCGCACCGTTGACCTGCGACTGCGGGTCGTACGCCTGCGCGAGGGTGAAGCCGCCGAACAGGTCGACGAGCCCGCCCGCGGACTGCACGGCCGCGAACACCAGGTAGACGAGGAAGCCGAGGCCGAGCCCGACGACGAGCTGGGTGAGCAGGGCGAGCAGGAAGCCGGCCGTGTCGAGCGACGTGTAGCCGAGCCCGACGCGGGGCGCGACACCGATCGCCAGGCCGAGCCCGAGGATGATCTTCACGGTGCCGGGGAACGCCTTGTACGCGAACGGCGGCGCGATAACGAAGAAGGCGACGAGGCGCACGCCGGTGAGCATCGTGGCCTCGATCCGGTCCGCGTCGATGACGAGGTCCACGGCTAGGTCCCCAGCAGCTTCGGGATCATGTCGAAGGCGACGTGGGTGAACGCCACCATCTCCGCGATCATCCAGTTGCCGCAGACGACGAGCGCGATCGCGACGGCGACGGCCTTCGGCACGAACGAGAGCGTGACCTCCTGGATCTGCGTGACCGACTGGAACAGCGAGATCGCGAAGCCGACGACGAGCGACGTGACGAGCACCGGCGCCGCGAGCTTCGCCGACACCAGGAGCGCCTGGAGGGTGAGGTCGATGACCGCCTGCTGGTTCATCAGCGCACCACCTGGTAGCTCTCGATGAGGGACGTGATGATGAGTCCCCACCCGTCGACGAGCACGAACAGCAGGATCTTGAACGGCAGCGAGATCATCACCGGCGGGAGCATCATCATGCCCATCGACATGAGCGCCGCGGAGACGACGAGGTCGATCACGAGGAACGGGATGAAGATGACGAACCCGATGATGAATGCGCTCCGCAGCTCGGAGATGACGAACGCGGGGATGACGGTGGTCATCGGGACGGCGTCCAGGTCCTTCGGGTTCGCCTGACCGGCGGCGCGGGTGATGAGCGCGACGTCCTCCTCGCGCGTCTGGTGGAGCATGAACGTCCGCAGCGGCTTCGTGCCGACCTCGACCGCCTTCGCGAAGTCGATGTGCCCCGCCAGGTAGGGCTGCAGGGCGTCGTCGTTGATGTGCCCGAGGACCGGCGCCATCACGAACAGCGACAGGAACAGCGCCAGTCCCGCGATCACCTGGTTCGGCGGGATGCCCTGGAGGCCGAGGGCGTTCCGGGTCATCGCCAGCACGACGAAGATCTTCGTGAACGACGTCATCATGAGCAGCAGGGCCGGGGCGACGCTCAGCAGCGTGATGCCGAGCAGGGTCACGATCGCGGACGACGGCGCGCCGTCGGGGCCGTTCACGCTGACGCTGAAGTCGCCGTTCGTCGGGGCCGTCGGCGTCGCGGGTGCGGTCGGTGCGGTGACACCGGCGGCGTGCGCACCGCCGGCGGTGAGGAGCAGGAAGCCGGCGACCATCGCCAGCCCGAGGACGACGAGGGTGAGGGTGCGGCCGGTCCGCAGCGCGGCCGTCACCCGGCCCGCCGGCCCCGGAGCGCGGCCGCGGCCTGCCGCCACGTGTCCGCGGACAGGACGGAGCCATGCAGCTGCTGCGCGGTGGGCACGACGGCGCGGCCGGGGCGGCGGGCCGATCCGCGGGGGCGCATGGGCAACGGCGTCGCCGTGTCGGCCGGGAGGACCGTGGCGGCCCGGTCCTGCCGCTCCAGTTCCGCGCCGAACCGGTCGGCGGACGGGGCCGCGGGTGCGGGCTCGGGCGCGACGGGTGCGACGGGTGCGACGGTCGGCAGGACGACCGGACCGGTGACGATGCTGAGCTCGGGGGCCGGGGTCGGGCCGCTCCGCAGCAGCGAGACGCTCTGCTCGGAGACGCCGAGCACGAGGCGCTCGCCCTCGACGTCCACGACGACGACGCTGGCCTTGCCGCCGATGCCCTGGCGACCGACGACCTCGACCGCGGCGGACCGACGACCGCGGCCCTTCGCCGCGGCCCCGAGGCCGCCCTTCGTCGCGCGACGGTGCAGCACCCACATCAGGGCGAGCACGACGCCGAGCGAGACGGCGACCCGGAGGGCCATCCAGAGGGTGTCCACGGATCAGACCGTCTCGGCGACGTCGAGGATCTTGGTGATGCGGACCGCGTAGTCCTGGTCGACGACGACGACCTCGCCGTGCGCGATGAGCCGGCCGTTCAGGAGGACGTCCGCGGGGGCGCCGGCGCTCCGGTCGAGCTCGACGACGGCGCCGGGCTCCATGCCGAGGACGTCGCGGACCGACATCCGGGTGCGCCCGATCTCGACCGTCAGGGTCATCTCGACGTTGTTGATCCGGCCGAGGTTGCCGGTGGGCAGCGCCCCCGCGACCGCCGGTGCCGACACGGTGCCGTTCTCGCGGACCCGGATGCCGAACCAGCCCCCGGCGACGCCGCCGGCGGTGAGCTCGAAGACCACCGTCTCGGGGTCGGCGAACAGGGACGCGGCGGACTCCCGCCGGGCGTCGCCGAGCACCCCGACGCCGAGCACGCCGGCGGCGGCCTCGAGCGACGGACGGAGCACGTCAGTCACGTCGACCAGGGCGGCGTCGGCACCACCGGCGGCGACGACCGCGGCGAGGTCGGTGAGGACCAGCGCGAGGTCCGCGGAGAGCCCGCCGACGAACGACGCGACCACGCCGTCCACCGCGGCCTCGAGGGCGACGGGAGCCGCGCCTCCCGGCAGGAGGACGGCGGTCAGCGGGGCGGCCGTCGGGAGCTGCGCCGCGAGCGACTCGGCCGCGGTGGCGTGGAGGGTGGTGGTGGCGCTCATGCGTGCTGCTCCGGATCGGTGGTGGTGACGACGATGCCGGCGAGGCACGAGCCGTTCGCGCCGACGGCGGCGGTGCCGACGGGTTCGCCGTCGACCGCGATGGTGAGGGGGCGGTGCTGCGGGTGCGGCAGCGGCAGGACGTCGCCGACGGCGAGCCGGAGGACCTGCGTCGGCAGGACCGCGGCCGGCGCGAAGTGCAGGCTGACGCCGACGGGCACGTTCGCGAGCTGGGCGTCGAGCAGGACCTTCGCGTCGGCGGCGGAGACGCTCGTGGTGTCCTCGCCGAGCTGCGGGAGCACCGCCTCGGCGGGCAGCGCGAGCGTGCCCGGCGCCACGCGGTCGCCGACGCGGATCGAGAAGGACGCCACGATCATCAGGTCGCCCTTCTGCGCGGCCTGGGCGAACTGGCTGTTGAACTGGAAGCCACCGGTCGTGACGTCGTGCGCGAGGAGGCCGCCGAACGAGTACCGGAGGTCGTCGAGGGCGTCCTCGACGATCTTGCGGACGAGGGCCTGCTCGATGGGGGTGAAGGTGCGCTCCGGGGTCGGCAGCGGCTTCGACGCGCCGAGCGCGTGCGACACCCACGTGAGCGCGGCGTCGAGCGGGACCTGCAGCACGCCCTTCGGAGCCGTCTCCGCGATCGGCAGCAGCACCATGCCGGTCAGGGCGGGCAGGGAGGCGGCGTACTCGTCGTACGTCGTGAGCTCGACCTGCTCGCACGTGACCTGGCTGACGGCGCGCACCTTGGCCGTGAGCTGCGTGCCCCACTGGCGTGCGAACGTCTCGAACGCGAGCTCGAGGACCCGTGCGTGCTCGCGGGCGAGCGTCGACGGGCGCGCGAAGTCGTACACCTCGGGCGCGGGCAGGGTCTCGGTCACGGGTGCGTCTGTCGGCCGCTGTGCATCGGCCGTCAGTGCTGTACCCCGTACTGGGGCGGTGGCGACACGGGTGCCGGTACCGCCCCGACGCGCGGCGCGGCGGGGTGGGAACGGGTGGTGCGGATCCTGTCCGCGAGCGGTCTAGCCCTGTCGTGCTCCGTCCTGCGCCTTCGCCAGCGCCGGCATCAGGGCGCTCACGTCCTGGTCCTGGTTCGACAGCACGACGATGTCGACCCGACGGTTGAGCGTGTTGTCCGCGTCGCTGACGCCCCGGGCCAGCGGGCGGCTCGACCCGAAGCCGACGCTCTGCACGTGGTCCGCGGGCATCCCGCCGCGCTCGACCAGGTCACGGAGCACGCCCGTCGCCCGGGCTGCGCTGAGCTCCCAGTTCGTCGCGTAGGGCGCGGTGGAGTTCCGCTGATCGGCGTGGCCCTCGACGCTGACGTCGTGGGCGCTGCTCTTCAGCACCGGCGCGATGGCGTCCATGATGCGACGCGCCTGGTCGGACAGGTCGGCGCTGTTCGTGGCGAAGTACGTCTCGCTGCCGACGAGGCGGACGGTGAGCCCGCGGTCGTCCACGGCGAACTGCACCTTGGACGACTCGCCGGCCTTCTGCAGGTTGCCCTGGATCGCCGCCTCGATCGCCTTCAGGTCGTCGAGCTCGGACTGCGCCGCCGCGAGGTCGGCCTTCGTCGCGACCGGGGGCACCGCCGTCGACGCCGGGTCGACGTTCGTGTCCTCGGCACCCGACGCCGCCGTGGAGTGGTCGGCGTCGGACTTGTCGGTCGCGTACCCCTTGCCGTCCTTCGTGACCTGGGACTTCGACACGATCGTGCCCGACGCGGTGTCGACCTTCTCGGACTTGACCTCGCCGAAGCCGGTCGCGAGCGAGTTCTTCAGCGCGATGTACTTCTCCTGGTCCACCGACGACATGGCGAACAGCACGAGGAACATGCACATCAGGACCGTGATCATGTCCATGTACGACGCCATCCAGCGCTCGTCGGGGTGCTCGGCCTCGTCGTGACCGCCCTTCTTCCGACCGCGTCCACGCCCGCGGGGGTTCGCGCTCACGGTCAGGCCGCCAGCTGCTGGTCGTCGACGCTGGCCTTCGCGCCCTTGCCCGCCTTGCCGGCCGCACCGCGTGCCGCCGGCGGCACCATGGCCGTCAGGCGCTCACCGAGCAGGCGGGGCTGGCTGCCGGCCTGGACCGCGAGCAGGCCCTCCATGAGCAGCGTCTGCCGGTCCGCCTCGAGCTGCGCGAGCTTCCGGAGCTTCCCGCCGAAGGGCAGCCAGAGGAAGTTCGCGGTGAGGAGGCCCCACAGCGTCGCGACGAACGCGCTCGCGATGAGCGGGCCGAGCTCGTCGGGCTTGCCGAGGTTGGCGAGCACGTGCGTCAGCGAGACGACCGTGCCGATGATGCCCACCGTCGGGGCGAAGCCGCCGAGGCCCATGAAGAAGGCGCTGGCGCTCCGCATCGGCGCGGCGTTCGACTCGATCTCGTCCTCGAGCAGGATCCGCAGCTCGTCGCCGTCCGTGCCGTCGGCGATGTTCTGCAGGGCCTTCTTCATGAAGGGGTCGTCGTGCTTGTCGGCCTCCTGCTCGAGCGCGAGCAGGCCGTTCGACCGCGCGGTCTCGGCGAGTCCGACGACGTCGTCGATCACGGTCTGGGGCGGGGTGACCTTGCCGGTGAACGCCTTGGGCACGGTCTTGAACGCGGCGAGGGCGTCCTTCATGGTCGTGCTCGCGACGCCGCAGCCGATGGTGGCGACGAACACGAGGAGCATCGGGGCGGGCAGGAAGAGCCCCGCCATCTCGACGTGCTCCATCTGCGCCATGCCGAACAGGGCGCCGAAGGCCAGCAGGATCCCGACGATGGTCGCGATGTCCATCTCAGCGCCCCCCGTCCAGCGTGCGGGCACCGTCGCGACGGCCGGTCGCGACCAGCGGGGCGACCGGGGCGAGGGTGGGCTGCGGGCCCGTGACGTTCGACGGGAGCTCGGCACCGTAGGCCATGCCGACGATCCGGGCGCGGTAGGCGGCCACGGCGTCGATGACCTCGGCCATGGACTCGCGGACGATGTACTTCGCACCGTCGACCATGATGAGCGTCGTGTCCGGCGTCTCCTGGATGCGCTCCACGAGGTCGGGGTTGACAGCGAATGCGCTGCCGTTGAGTCGTGTGACGACGATCATGGCCCGTCCTGGTTCTCGATCGTCCCGCCGCCGTCCGTGGGGCGGGATGCAGACCCGTCCGTGGGTGTGCACCGGTGCCTATCGGCGCGGCGGGCCGACGCGTTAGCGGCGGTGTGCAGACCGACGGTCGCCGAGGTCTCGGGAACTCATGGATGAGTTGAACCGCGGTCGTACCTGCGAAGAAGCCGTGACCGGGACGCTGTTTTATCTCACCACCGTGTTACCGTGGCGTCCATGTCCGACACCACCACCGTCGTCACGCCCGCCGACCCGGCGGCCGCCACCTCGGCCGCCGCGCCCCTCCGCGAGGTCGGCGCCCTCATCCGCGGTGCCCGCAAGGGCCGCAGCATGACCCAGTCCCAGCTCGCCGAACGCGTCGGCACCAGCCAGAGCGCGATCAACCGGATCGAGCAGGGCGGCCAGAACCTCTCCCTCGAGATGCTGACCCGGATCAGCGACGCCCTCGACCAGCAGATCGTCTCGATCGGCGGCGCCCCGCAGCGGGCGCACCTGCGTGTGCAGGGGGGTCGGAAGCTCAGCGGGTCGATCGCGGTGAACTCGAGCAAGAACGCCGCCGTGGCACTGCTCTGCGCGTCGCTCCTCAACCGCGGGGTGACCCGCCTGCACCGCGTGGCCCGCATCGTCGAGGTCGACCGCATCATCGACGTGCTCCGCAGCCTCGGCGCGACCGTCACGTGGTCGGCAGACGGCGAGACGCTCGAGATCGTCGCTCCGGCCGACCTGCACCTCGACGCCATCGACGCCGACGCAGCCCGTCGCACGCGCAGTGTCCTCATGTTCCTCGGTCCGCTGAGCGGCCGCTACGGCTCCTTCCGCCTCCCCTACGCGGGCGGCTGCGACCTCGGCACCCGCACCGTCGAGCCGCACCTCATCGCGCTGCGCCCCTTCGGCGTCGACGTCGAGGCGACGTCCGGCTGGTACGAGGTGGACGTGGCGAACACCGCCGTGCCGACGAAGTCCGTCGTCCTGACCGAGCGCGGTGACACCGTGACCGAGAACGCGATCCTCGCCGCGGCCGCCCGCGACGGCGTCACCACCATCCGGAACGCCAGCCCGAACTACATGGTGCAGGACCTCTGCTTCTTCCTCGAGCTGCTCGGCGTGCAAATCGAGGGCATCGGCACGACGACGCTCCGCATCACCGGCAGGAGCCGCATCGACGAGGTCGTGGACTACTGGCCGAGCGAGGACCCGGTGGAGGCGATGAGCCTGCTGACCGCCGGCATCGTGACGTCCTCGACCCTGACCGTCACGCGGGCGCCGATCGAGTTCCTCGAGATCGAGCTCGCGACCCTGGCCGAGATGGGCCTGCGCTTCGACGTCAGCGAGGAGTACCCAGCGGCGAACGGCCGCACGCGCCTCGTCGACATCACCGTGCACCCGTCCGAGCTGCACGCGCCGATCGACAAGATCCACGCGATGCCCTTCCCCGGCCTGAACATCGACAACCTGCCGTTCTTCGTCGTGATCGCGGCGATGGCCGAGGGCACCACCCTCGTGCACGACTGGGTGTACGAGGGCCGGGCCATCCACCTGCTCGACCTCACCCGCCTCGGCGCGAGCGTCACCCTCCGCGACCCGCACCGGCTCGACGTCACCGGGCCGACGCACTTCTCGGGTGCCGAGGTCAGCTGCCCGCCGGCGCTCCGCCCGGCGGTCGTCATCCTGCTGGCGATGCTCGCCGCGAAGGGCGAGAGCGTGCTCCGCAACGTGGGCATCATCGCTCGCGGGTACGAGCAGCTGCAGGAGCGCCTGAACTCGCTCGGCGCGTCGATCGAGACGTTCCACGACTGACGCCACCGGCACGGTCGTGCCGGCCACCGCAGCCTCCGCGTCCGGCGCACCGACGGCCCGTCCCCGCAAGTGGGGACGGGCCGTCACCCGTCCTGCGGAACGCACCGGTGCCTCCAGGCCGTCTGCCAGCCCGGACGGACACGTCGTCCAGGTGCCGCGGGCTGCATGGGGTGATGGCCACGAGATCGCTCCTGACCCTGCCGCTCGTCCTCACCCTGTCGGCGGCCGCCGTCGCGTGGGTCGTCCTCGGCCCCGCCGCCGCCCTGGCGTTCGCGGCGCTCGCGCTGCTCGAGATCGCGATGGCGGCTGACTCGTCCGTCCCGATGGCGGGGATCGCCGGCCGCCTGCACTCCCCCGCACGGCGCCTGTTCCTGTCGCTCGGCATCGTCGCGGGCGTCCTCGCGATGCGACTCGCCCTGCCGCCGGCGGCGGTCGCCGTGGGCGGTGTGACCGACCCCGCGTCGGCGGTCGACGAGGCGGTGTTCGCGCCGGGGTCGTTCACCGCGCACCTCGCCGAGGTCCGTCCGGCCCTCGCCGCCTTCGGCGCCGCGTTCATCTGGCTCGTCTTCGCCGAGTACCTCTTCAACACCGACCGCCTGTCGCGTCGGTCCTGGTTGGGCGGCCTGGAAGCGCGGCTCGCCCGGGTCGCGCGTCCTCGCGTCTGGGCGCTGGTCACCGCCGTCGCCGGGGTGCTGGTCACCACGTCGCTCGTCGGAGCCGAGGACGGCTGGTCGGTCACCACGGTGCTCCCGGTCGCCCTGGGCGGGGTCGCCGGCACCGGCGCATACCTCGGGTCGAAGCGCGTCGCCGCGTGGTCGTTGCGCGGCCTCGGTGGGACCGACACCGGGTCCGTCGCGACGGCAGGTTCTTGGCGCGTCCACACCTACGCCTCGACGGTCGTGTTCGAACGCGGGCTCGTCGTCTTCATGCTGTTCGAGATCCTCGACGGCGTGTACAGCCTGTCCGGCTCCGGGCTGCTCGGCGGTGACGGGCTCGGCGCGCTCGAACAGGCGACGGTCGCGGTCGCGGCGATCGGCGTCGGCGCGGTGTTCCTGGCGCGGCTCACCTCGCGGCTCGACCAGTCGGCCGGGCTGCAGCGGCTGCGGTACCTGAAGGCCGGCGCCGCGTACGTGCTCGGCGTCCTGGCGGTGCTGCTCTGGACGAGCCTGCTCGTCCCGGTCCCCGGGATCGTCGTCGCGTGGTTCGGCAGCGTCGTGATCGGGCTCGCGCTGGCCACCTCGCTGCCGTGGCGGGCGTGGGCGCGACGGCTCCGACGACGACGGGTGGCCGCGGGCTGAGTCCCGAGGACGCGGATCGGGAAGGTCTCGCAGTACCGGCGGCGTTGACTGACGCGTCCGACGAACCGCGAGGAGATCCGTGCTCGGTCCTGAACTGGTGGTCGCCCTCGGCCTCGCCATCGCCCTGACGGCGGCCGTCGCCGACCGCATCCGGGTGGCCCCTCCCGTGCTGCTGCTCGTGATCGGCGCGCTGCTCGCCTTCGTGCCGACGTTCGCCCGCGTCGAGCTGCCCGCCGACGCCGTCCTCCTGCTGTTCCTCCCGGCGCTCCTGTACTGGGAGAGCTTGACGACGTCGCTCCGCGAGATCCGCAAGAACCTGCGCGGCATCGTCCTCATGGGCACCCTGCTCGTCGTCGTGACGGCCGGGGTCGTCGCCACCCTCCTGCACCTGCTCGGCATGCCGTGGGGGCCGGCCTGGGTGCTCGGCGCGGCGGTCGCGCCCACCGACGCCACCGCCGTCGGCGTGCTCACGAAGATGCTGCCGCGACGCAACGTCACGGTGCTCCGCGCGGAGAGCCTGGTGAACGACGGCACGACGCTCGTCGTCTACGGCATCGCGGTCGCCGTGACGGTGGGCACGCAGGAGCTGACGTTCTGGAACGTGTCCGGCATGCTCGTGCTCTCCTACGTGGGCGGCGTGGCGGCCGGGCTGCTCGCCGCGTGGCTCGGGTCGCTCGTGCTGCGTCGCGTCGACACCGTCGTGCTCGAGAACATGGTCACGCTGCTCGTGCCCTTCGCGGCCTTCCTCGGCGCCGAGGCGATCGGTGCCTCCGGCGTGCTCGCCGTCGTCGCCGCCGGCATCGTGGTGAGCCAGGTCGCGCCGAAGCTCGACCGGGCGGAGACCCGCCAGCAGGTCCGCGCCTTCTGGTCGTTCCTGACGTACCTGCTCAACGGCGCGTTGTTCGTGCTCGTGGGCATCGAGGCGATGGTCGCCGCGCGGCAGCTCGAGGCCCGCGAGCTGTGGACCGGCGTCGGGCTCGTGCTCGCCGTGTCCGTCGTGCTCGTCCTCGTCCGGTTCGCCTTCGAGGGCGCCCTCGGCGGCACCGTCTGGCTCGTGACCCGACGGTTCGGCGGCGAGCCCCGCGAGGGACGGCGCGACCGGCTCGTGAGCGGGTTCGCCGGCTTCCGCGGCGCGGTGTCCCTGGCGATGGCGGTCGCGGTCCCCCGAACGCTCGAGTCCGGCGGGGCCTTCCCCGACCGCGACCTCATCGTGTTCGTCACCGCCGGTGTCGTCGTCGTCACGATCGTCGGGCAGGCGCTCGTCCTGCCCGCCGTGCTCCGTCGCGCGGCCCTCCCCGAGGACGAGTCGGTCGGCGAGGAGCGCCGCTACGCCGAGCGGACGGCGGTCGAGGAGGCGCTCGACGCGCTCCCTCGACTCGCTCGCAAGGCCGGGGCCGACCGAGCCGCGGTCGAGCGGGTGCGGAAGGACCTCGAGGCGCACCTCGACGTCATCCAGGCCCGCGAGGAGGACGACGACGACCACCCGGCGCTGCAGCGGCACGACACGACGGTCGCGCTCGAGCTCGCGCTGGTCCGGCACAAGGCGGCGACGCTCCTGCGGCTCCGCGACGCGGACGAGATCGACGACCTGGTGCTCCGGCAGGTCCGTGCGGGATACGACGCCGAGGAGGCGCGGCTCGAGGGGTCGACGCCGCCCTGAGTCCGCCACGGGGCGGCTCGAGGTCGTCACGGGTGTCCGTGTGCCGCGGCGCCTCAGATGTCCAGGACGCCGTCAACCGCGGCGTCGCGCGACGGGATGTGACAGGATGCGACGTCCTCCTCGAGGTGCACCGTCACGTAGGGCCACGAGAGCGGTCGCCCGGTACCGTCGAACACCCGGTACCGGCGGCGCAGTCGCAGGAAGGGCACGGCGCTGTGCTCGAACGACACGACGAGCGCAGTGTCCGGCCCCGCTCCCTCGACCTCGACGACGACGTCGCGGTAGTCGCTCCGGCGGCGCCGGGTGTCACCGGTCGCCGGCGTCCAGACCAGGTCCGGTCGATCGAGGCCGACGAACTGCGCCCGCAGTCGCCCGACCTGTCGCTCCACCCAGACCGCGTCGGCGTCGTACCTCGGCCAGGTGGAACCGGCGACACCGGCGAGGTCGAGGCGGTCGATCCACCGTGCACGACGCGCCTCCCGTTCGCCCACTTCGCGCTCCCAAGCGTCGTCCGTCGCCTCCACCACCGCGAAGGACGGCAACGCCTCGGTGGTCACCGTCGCGGGGAGCCCGGCCGAGACGTCGACGCGGACGGTCCGCGGCTCGTACACGACGCCCCAGCCGTCGGGGTCGCTGCGCGGCCCGGAACGGTGGAAGCGCAGCGTCAGAACGGCGTCGTCGAGCCACACGCCGTCAACGAGGTGGTCGACGTGCACGACTGAGCGAGAGCCGTCCGGCGCGATGCGCACGACGTCGGTGGGCCCGGTACGGCCGGGTTCCGGCGGGTCCCACGCAGCGGCGGCATCGGCGAGGAGGTCCGGGTCACCGAACTCGATCGACCACCCTGCAGTCGTCGCGCCCGCGTCCTCGTCCGCGTCGTCGTCCTCGTCCTCGTCCTCGTCCGCGTGTTCGTCCTCGTCCGCGTCCGCGTCCCGTCCCACCGCGGGCTCCGGATCGTGGTCGGCAGACTCGGTCCACGTCGACGGGTCCGGCCAGAACGGTCCGGCGTCGATCCAGTCGAGGGACTCCTCGTCGGCGACGGAGAAGCCGGTGTCGTCTTCCTCGGCGCCGTCGTCGTCGCCGACCGGGAGCCCGTCCCATGCCGAGGCGTCCCGCGGGTCACCGACCCACAGTCCGTGGTCATCCGCCCCGACGGGCTGCCGATCACCGAGGGTGACCGATCCGCTGATGCCGTCCGGGCGGACGAACACGGCAGTCCGGGTGACCTCGTCGATGTCGTCGGATCGGTACACGATCCACACGCCGGTCGACGTGGCCCACGCCTCCGCCTCCTCGATCGCTCGTTCCGGGAGCAGAGCATCCGGCCACGTCAGCCACTCGACCACGTCGGGGCCGCCCGCTGCGAGCACCACGGCGGCGACCGGTCGGAACGCATCGGGAACGAGGAGGTCGTCGCCGACCCGGACGACGTCGAGCGGGAGGAGGTGATCGGGTTCGACGGACACGGGCCGAGGCTACTCGAGCAGTCACGCCCGCCGGAGGTGACCCCGAAGTACTCGGGGTCGAGGACGTCAGCGTCCGCAGCGGCACCGGCCTTCGCGACCGATGACCGCCCGTCGTCTGGTCACGTCTCAGCCACGACCGTCCGACCGTTCCGACGTCCCCGCCGGCCAGTGGTCGCGCGCGACCTCGGTCATCGGGGCGTCCCGCCGGTCGCTCGCGTTCGGGTCCTTGCCCTCCGCGGTCCAGAGCGGCGGGTACATCGAGAAGCCGCGGTCGAGCGCCAGGGCAGCGACGTCAGCAGCCCACCCGTCCCACCGGAGCGATCCGTGTAAGTGCCCGATCGCGTCGGTGAGCATCGCCGTGAGGAACTCGCTGTGCGTGAGGTCGAGGCCTTCCCACCGGAGGCTGTCGGGGGCGAAGTAGTGCACGCGCCCGTCCCCGACACCGAGCGAGCCGCCGTCGAGCGCGAACACGCCACCGAGCACGTCGAAGCCGACGACGCACCGTCCCGACGAGTCCGTGTTGGCGTCCAGCACCGACGGGAGCCGTCCCCCGGCACCGCCGAGGAGGCGGAGCCAGCCGTGGTCGACGGTGATCCCCCCGGTGTGGGTGATCAGGGCGCCGAGGTACGACCGTTCGGTGAGGCCGAGGTGTGCCCGGTCTGCGGCCGACCCGCCCTCGAGGACCTGCGCGGCCGGTGCCGCCGCGATCAGGCCGGACAGTTCGGGCCAGGCGTCCTGCGAGAGCTTCGTCACCCAGGGATCGTCGCACGGAGCCCGGGACGCATCGGTGTGATCAGGTCCCGTGTAGACACGCAGTCGTGAGGAACGACGGAACGGGGCCGGACGGCCGCTGGGCGGTATCGCTGCGCCGCGTCTTCCCCTGGTGGTACCTGATCGGCGCGGCGGCGACGATGGTCGCGCTGGTCCTGCTGGACCCCGAGGGTGGGCAAGCGGTCATCGCCCTGTGGGGTCCGGCGGTCGGCATCACCATCCGCGACCGCGAGAAGGCCGCGCGCGAGCGGCTGGACCAGGGTCTCCCCGTCGACCGAGCATCGTTGCTGTCGCCGCTCTGGCTCGAACCGGTGTGCGCAGCGCTGATCGCCGGGTTCGCCATCGGCATCGGCCTCCTGCTCGATGCACTCTTCGGCCACCGGACGTTCGTCACGGTGCAGGTGGGGCTGAGCATCCTCGTCAGCAGCGCGGTCGGGTTCGTGCTGCTGCTCGTCATCCTCCGCGCGCGCCGTCGGCGGAGAAGGACGACCGTCTCAGTGCCGGATCTTCCGCTGCACGCTCCGCAGGAGCGTGAGTGCGACGGCGTCAGGGACACCGGTCGTCGTCTCCCAGTCGACCCCCGACCCGACGACGTCTGAAGCGAAGGCCACCTCCGTCGCCAGGAGCGCCCGACGCCAGTCGGTCGGCGGCAACGCCGCGCCGCGTTCGAGCGACTCCCGGATCCTCCGGCTCTGCTCGAAGAAGTCCGTTGCACCCGCGAAGCCGAACGCCCGGGCCAGGGTCTCGGTGAGGTGTGCTGGTCCGCCCCATTCCCGCAGGCCCGCGAGCACGAGCTGTACTTCGTCCTCGATCAGTCCGAGGTCCTCCGCAGATGCCACGGCGTCACCTTCTCACGCGGACGTCAGTGCTCCGACTCCGCAGTCGTCGGCCTGCTGAACAGGTTGACGACGTTGCCGTCGGGATCCCGCACGAGTGCCGAGCGGTTGCCCCACGGCATCGTGGTCGGTCCGAGGACGACGTCCTCCGCCGCGGGCTGGAGCCGGGCGAACTCGCCGTCGACGTCGGCGACCTCGAACTCGATGAACACGGAGCGGTTCGTCGCCGGGACGAGCGTGCCGCCGAGCATCGCGACGGTCGCGGTGCTGGCGATCGCGAGGACCGCGCCGGTGTCACCGAACTGCGCGAAGACCGGAGCGGGGCGCTCGGCGTGCTGGCCGGTGAGGTTCTCGTAGAACGTGACGAGACCGTCGAGGTCGTCGGTGACGATGCGGACGGATGCGAACGACATGGGGCTCCTTCGGTGGTGCTGATGGTGTCCCACCAGCGTCGCCGGTCGTCGCGACACCGTCCTGTCGGTGTTTCCGGGATGGGTGTCGGTGATCAGTCGTCGACGACGGATCGGAGCCGTCCGTACTGGATTGCGAGGTCCTCGGCGCGGAGGGTGCGCGTCTGCGGCCGCTCGTCGGTCACCGTGATCGAACGCATCCGGTCTGCACGGAAGGCCCGCACCCCGTCACGGAGGCGGCACCAGGCGATGAGGTACCACTGCCCGTCCTTCTCGATCGACCCCAACGGCTCGACGTCGCGACTGGTCTCCGCACCGGCGGCGTCCAGGTAACGCAGCTGCACGACACGGTCGGCGCGCAGGGCCTCGGCGAACTCGACCGGCGCGGTCGGCTCCTCGTCGCGCTCGAGGAAGTGCACCCGGGACGCGAAGGCGCTGGCGCGTGCCGCGTCCGGGTCCGGCATGACCGCGAGCAGCTTCCGCGCGGCGGTCCGAGCGGAGTGGCGGAAGGGGCTGTGACGGAGCGCGCCGAGCCCGATCAGCACCGCGAGGGCTTCGTCCGGCGTGAACCCCGCCGGGCCGAGCGTCGCCGACGCGTCGATGACGTAGCCGCCGGTCCGTCCGGGTTCCGCCCAGATCGGCAGCCCCGACTCCTGCAATGCCGCGAGGTCCCGCTCGACGGTCCGGACGGACACCTCGAAGCGTTCCGCGAGTCGTCGCGCGCTCCGTGGCCGCGGTGACGCGGCGCGCAGTTCCTCCACGAGGCCGTAGAGACGATCGGTCCGGTTCACCGACCCATCATCCGACACGGCGACCAGCGCGGCGTCGGGACCACCCCGACCGCTGCCACGAGCACGAACTGACCGGCTCCCCGAAGGAGGTGACGACAGCCCCTCCCGGCGGCCTCCCCGCAGTCGTACGGTCGGGACATGACCGCCGAACCTGCAGCCCAGCGTGAGCGCGACGAGGAGCCCGCATGACCGACGAGACGTTCGAGCAACCGTTCCCGATCGGCGAGGAGAACGCCGCCTACGCCCAGTACTTCACCGGCCGGAGCTACCTCGCGCCCCTCACCGACGGTGTACCCGTCGTCAGCAACGTCACCTTCGAACCCGGCTGCCGCAACGACTGGCACGTGCACCACGGCACCGACGGCGGCGGCGACCAGATCCTCCTCTGCACCGCCGGCTCCGGCTGGTACCAGGCCGAAGGCTCCGACCCCGTCAGCATGACCCCGGGCACCACCGTGCGCGTCCCTGCCGGGACCAAGCACTGGCACGGTGCGAAGGCGGACTCCTGGTTCTCCCACATCGCCTTCACCACGCCCGGTCCGGACGTGCGCAACGAGTGGCTCGAGCCGGTCGACGAGGACACCTACGGGCACCTGCCCGCCACCTCGGCGCCCTGAACACGCCGACCCCGACACCACTCACGCCGAGGAGGCGCTGCTCGCCGACTCCGCGCCACCCCCGGTCGGCGGGACGGTCGAGTCCACGCCCCTGCCGCACCCCGTTCGACGAGCGCACCCATCTCCGGGTCGTCCTCCACCACCAGGATGTCCGCCACGTGCGCTCCTTCCGTGCGGCAATCATGCCCGACACCGCTGCCGCCCGCAGCGCGCGGCACCGAGCACGACCGGGTCGGCCCCGGGACACCGACCGCGACCGGGTCAGCCCCGCGGCACCTGGCCCGCCCGCAGCATCGCCCGCTCGAGCAGCTCGAGGTCGATCCCCACGTGCCGACGGGCCACCACCCCGGCGTCCCCCGGACGGCCGTCGCAGACCGCGTCGACGAGCTCCTCGTGCTCCCGGAGCGCCCGCGCCTCCATCTCCGCCATGCCCTCGGCCGTGCCCCACAGGTGCGCGGGTGCGGCGATGGACACCTGCGACTCCAGTCCGGCGAGCGTGGCGGCGAGCACCTCGTTGCCCGCGGCGTCGATGATCGTGCGGTGCAGGACGGCGTCCGCCTGCTGCTTCTCGAACCCGGAGGTGGCCGCCCGGAAGGCGTCCAACCGGTCGCGGAGCGCCGCTCGTCCGTCGTCGTCGATGCGCTCGGCGGCGGCGGTGGCGAGCGCACCGTGCAGCAGTGCGATCGCGTCGGCGGTGTCGCGGATGCCCGCCCAGCGTGCCAGGAGCGTCCGTCCGACGGCGTCCGACGACGTGTCGGGCCACTGCGTCCTCACGAAGGTGCCGCCGCCGCGGCCGCGGCGGGTCTCGAGCAGGCCGCGGTCGACGAGCCGGGCGAGTGCGGCACGGACGGTCACGCGTCCGACCCCGAGGAGCACGGCGAGCTCACGCTCCGGCGGGAGCCGTGACGCCGGCAGGTACTCCCCGACGGCCACGGCCGTGACGAGCCGGTCCTCGACCTCGTCGACCCGGGTCTCCGTCGCGCGATCTGGCACTCCTGCCCCTCCCTGCGTTTCGTCCACGTTACGGGACCAGGAAAGGTATTGCAGGGAACCTTTGGGCGGGCCATGCTGTGCGTCATGTCCCGCATCACCGAAGGCACGATGCCGTTCCGCGACGGCCACACCTGGTACCGCGTCACCGAACCGGACACCCCGGTAGCGGGTGCGCTGCCCCTCGTCGTCCTGCACGGCGGTCCCGGCATGGCGCACGACTACCTCCGGAACCTCGCGGCCCTGGCCGACGAGACCGGCCGGACCGTGGTGCACCACGACCAGTTCGGCTGCGGCCGGAGCTCGCACCGCCCGGACGCCCCGGTCGACTCGTGGACGCCGCAGCTGTTCGTCGACGAGTACACCGCCCTGGTCGAGCACCTCGGGCTCGGCGAGCACCACGTCCTCGGCCAGTCGTGGGGCGGCATGCTCGGGTCGGAGATCGCGGTCCGCCAACCGGAGCACCTGCGGTCGCTCGCGATCTGCAACTCCCCCGCGTCGATGCAGCTCTGGGTCGACGGCGCGGCCGAGCTCCGGGCGCAGCTGCCGCAGGACGTGCAGGACGCCCTCACCCGCCACGAGGACGCCGGCACCGTCGACGACCCCGAGTACCTCGCCGCCACGGAGGTCTTCTACGAGCGCCACGTCTGCCGCGTCGTCCCCATGCCGCAGGACTTCGTCGACTCCGAGACGCAGATGGAGCAGGAGCCGACGGTCTACCACACCATGAACGGCCCGAACGAGTTCCACGTCATCGGCACGATGCGCGACTGGACCGTCGTCGACCGTCTCGACCGCGTGGTCACCCCGACCCTCGTCATCGCCGGCGAGCACGACGAGGCGACCCCCGCCACCTGGCAGCCCTTCGTCGAGCGCATCGCCGACGTCCGCCAGCACGTCTTCCCCGGCGCGAGCCACTGCTCGCACCTGGAGCAGCCCGAGGAGTTCCGCCGCGTGATCGCGGCCTTCCTCGCCGAGCACGACGACCAGCCCACCGGCTGAGCCGACCGACCCGCCGGCCGGGAGGCGCGCACCCACCCCGCCACGCGCCTCCCGGCCGCCGCCCCTCCGGACCCGACCGGCGCGCCCACCCAGCCACGCGCCCGGCGTCCGGCATCCCCTCCCACGCACCGTCTCCCCGAACGGAACCACGATGTCGCAGCAGCACAGCGAGCTCTCTGCACAGCACCAGCTCGAGGCCTACGGCTACAAGCAGGAGCTCAAGCGCTCCGTCTCCACCACCGACCTGCTCGTCTACGGGCTCGTCTTCATGGTGCCGATCGCCCCGTGGGCGATCTTCGGCACCGTCTACAACGCCTCGAGCGGCATGGTCCCGCTCGTGTACATCGTCGGCCTCGTCGCGATGATCTTCACCGCGCTCGCCTACGCGCAGATGGCGAAGTCGATCCCCCTCGCCGGCAGCGTGTTCTCCTACGTCGGCCGCGGCATCCACCCGACCGCCGGGTTCTTCGCGGGCTGGGCGATCCTGCTCGACTACCTGCTCGTCCCGACGCTGCTCTACGTGTTCGCGGCCGAGAGCATGGTCGGAATCTTCCCCGGCACGCCCCGTTGGCTGTGGGCGCTCGTGTTCGTCGCGATCAACACGGTGATCAACCTGCTCGGCGTCTCGTCGCTCAAGGTCGCGAACCGGGTGTTCCTGCTGATCGAGCTCGTGTTCGTGGCGATCTTCGTCGTCATCGCGATCGTCGCCCTGACCGGCGGCACCGTGCCCGGCGCCTCGTTCAGCACCGACCAGGTGTGGGACCCGTCGAAGGTCTCGGCCCCGCTCATCGCCAGCGCCCTGTCGATCGCGGTGCTGAGCTTCCTCGGCTTCGACGGCATCTCGACGCTGTCCGAGGAGTCGACCGGTCGCCGCGGCGGTGCCGGGACCGCGATGATCCTCGCGCTCGTGATCGTCGCGTTCCTGTTCGTCCTGCAGACCTGGCTCGCCTCCGCCCTCGCCGCCGGGCGGGACGCGTTCCCGGAGGGCGAGGCCGGCAACGCGTTCTTCACCATCGTCGAGCAGGCCTCGTCGAGCGGGTGGGCGACCGCGTTCTTCGCGGTGAACGTCCTCGCGGTCGGCATCGCCAACGCGATGGCCGCGCAGGCCGCGACGAGCCGCCTGCTCTTCTCCATGAGCCGCGACCGACAGCTCCCGGCGTTCCTGCACAAGCTGAACGGCCGGCTCGTCCCGCAGAACGCGATCATCGTCGTGTCGGTGCTGTCGGCGATCCTCGTGCTGTTCTTCGTCGGGCAGATCGACACGATCTCGTCGCTGGTCAACTTCGGCGCGCTGTTCGGCTTCATGCTCCTGCACGTGTCGGTGTTCGTGCACCACGTCGTGAAGGGTCGGTCGCGGAACTGGCTGCTGCACCTGGTCGTACCGCTGATCGGCTTCCTCATCATCGGGTACGTGCTGCTCAACGCCGCGGTCGAGGCGAAGGTCGGCGGGATCATCTGGCTCGTCGTCGGTGCCGCCGTCTTCCTCTACTACCGCTCGACCGGCCGATCCACCGAGGTCGGCTCCGAAGGAGACCCCGCATGACACCCGACCACCACCTGCCGAACACCCTCGGCGTCCCCGGGTTCGACCCGGCCCGCGAGCCCGTGCTCCGCATCACGCCAGGCACCGGCGAGACGATCGGCTTCGAGACGACCGACGCCGTCTACGCCGAGCTCGACCGGCACCACGACCTCGCGAAGCTGGAAGCGCCCATCAACCCGGTCACCGGGCCCGTCTGGGTCGAGGGGGCGATGCCGGGCGACACCCTCGCCGTGCACATCCACGACATCCAGCTCACGACCCACGGCTGGTCGGTCTCCCTCCCCGGCTCCGGCGCGCTCCAGCACGTCATGCCCGAGGGGGTGTTCGCGCGCCGCTGCCCGATCGAGGACGGCGTCGTCCACGTCACCGACCGGCACGCGTTCCCCGTCCGGCCGATGATCGGCTGCATCGGCGTCGCACCGGCAACCGGGACGAACTCGACGATCATGCCGGCGTACGCCGAGGGCGGGAACATGGACGTCACCGAGGCCCGGCCCGGCTCGACCGTGTACCTGCCCGTCCGGGTTCCCGGCGCCCTGCTGTCGATCGGGGACGTCCACGCGATCATGGCCGAGGGCGAGTCGTCCTTCGTCGCGATCGAGGCGCAGGGCACGGCGATCGTGTCCGTCGACCTCGTGCAGGGCGGCCCCGTGCTCCGGGCACCGCGCATCGAAACCGACGACGAGTGGCTCTTCGTCGGCCTCGGCGACCCGGTGCAGGAGAGCGTGCGGCGCGGGTACGAGGACGCCTTCGCGTTCCTCGTCGACGAGCACGGGTGGAGCGCCGAGGACGCGTACGCGGTGCTCAGCGCCGTCGGCGACTCGAAGCTCGGCGGGCCGACCGGGTCGGGCGACCCGGACCCGCTGCACCCCTTCGCGGCCGTCGGGGCGGTGACGCTGCACCGGGTGCCGAAGGCGGTGCTGTAGCGCGACGAGGACGGACGAGAGGCGCGTGGCGGGGCCGCCACGCGCCTCCCGTCCGACGAGCGGTCGGGCTGACCACGACCGCTGCGCGCTCAGTCGTAGCCGAGCACCACCGTCAGGTCCTCCGGGTCCGGGTCGACCGGCCCGGTCGCCGTCCCCACGACGGCGGTCACGAGTGGGCCGCCCGACGGGTCGTCCGCGCGCGGGAACGATGATCCACTCGCTGCGGCCGAGCGGGCATCGCCTCCCAGACCTGCCCCCAGATCGCCTCGTACTCGACGCGGGAGAGCTGCCCGCGCCGCACGGCGGTCTCGGCGAGGCAGAGCAGGTCGAGCGAGGTCTCGAGGAGCCGCACGTCGCCGTGCACCTCCGGGCGGCCGTTGCCGTGGAAGACCGTCACCGTCAGCGTCCGGACGTCCGGACGGAACCGACGGGTGGCCCGGGCGAGGACCGCGAACCCGGCGACGTAGGCGACGACCGCGAGCGCGACCCCGACGACCGGCGCTTCGTGTGCCGCGACGACGACCCCCACCGCGCCGACGGCTCCGCCGACGCCCCACGCCTGCAGGGCCCGCAGCAGCAGGTGCTCGCCGGTCGTGGTGCCCGGCGGGTGGACCTCGAGCGTGCGGCCGCTCCACAGGGCGCGGGTGACGGGCTGCACGGCGCAGCGGCCCCAGGGGTGCCAGCCGGTCCGTGCGACACGGTGCGGCGGTCGTTCTCGGTGCATGTCCACGACGGACAGCCTCGTGCAGCGCGCGCCGCACCGTGCCGGTCCTGACGGCTCCCTGACGGACGACCGGCGCTTCCGAACGGCACCCGTGCGCCCCGCCCGGTCCGAGGGACGGTGCCCGGTACCGTGACCGGATGGACGACCACGCCCTCGCCGCCGCCCTCGTGACCGACGCCGCCCGACTCGCCGCCGAGATGCGCACCACCGGCACCGAGGCCGAGCGCAAGACCTCGGCCGCCGACCTCGTCACGGCAGCCGACCGTGCCGCGGAGGACCTCGTGCGCCGGCTGCTCCGGGAGCACCGGCCCGACGACGGAGTGCTCGGCGAGGAGGGCGCGCAGGTCGAGGCGGCCACCGGACGGCGTTGGACGGTGGACCCGATCGACGGCACGTTCAACTACGTCGCCGGACTGCCGGCGTGGTGCAGCGCGGTGTCGCTCGAGGTCGACGGCGTGCTGCGCGTCGGTGCGGTCCGGCGGCACCTGCCCGACGAGACCTGGGTCGCGTCCGACGGCCGGACGACGCGCGACGGTGAGCCGGTCCCGGACGTGCCCGACGTGGCGCTCGGCACCAGCAGCGTCGCGACCTTCCTGAACGCCTCCCACCTCCGCGACGACGCGGCTCCCACGGTGTTCGCGCTGCTCGGCGCCGCGGCGACGATCCGGATCAGCGGATCCGGGTCGTGCGACCTCGTCGACGTGGCCGCGGGCCGGATCGGGCTGTGGGTCCAGACGGACTGCGCCGACTGGGACTGGTTGCCCGGGCGGGCGCTCGTCGAAGGCGCCGGCGGGGCGGCGACGGTCGTGACGGCGCACGGCCACGACTGGCACCTGGCCGGCGCGCCGACGGCGGTGCGGCAGGCGGTCGCCCTGCTGACGGCAGGGTCGGACGGCGCCGCCTGACACCAGGGGCCGCCCCAGCCACCCCACCCGGCGGCTCCGGTGCGCCAGGATGAGCACGTGACGACTGCCGCCCAGCCGCCCGCCCGCGGCCTCGCGCCCCTCTACCTCGCCGGCTACACCACCGCGTTCGGCGCGCACGGCGTCGGGAGCGTCCTCGGCGCCGAGACCGACGACCTCGGCCTGACGCTGGTCGGCCTGGGCCTCGTCCTCGCCCTGTACGACCTCGCCGAGGTCGTGCTGAAGCCCCTGTTCGGCGCACTGAGCGACCGCATCGGCGCGAAGCCGGTGATCGTCGGCGGCCTGGTCGGCTTCGCGCTCGCGTCGCTGCTCGCCCTCGTCCAACCCACGGCGCTCGTCCTCGCACTCGCCCGGCTCGGCCAGGGCGCGGCGGCGTCGGCGTTCTCCCCCGCGTCCTCGGCGGCCGTGGCGCGGCTCGCCGGTCGGGAGCGCCTGGGACGGTACTTCGGCCGGTACGGCGCCTGGAAGAGCACCGGCTACGTGCTCGGACCGGTCCTCGGCATCCTGCTCGTGCAGGGCGTCAGCCTGCAGGCGCTCTACGTCGTCCTCGCGGTGCTCGCCGCCGGCGCCGCGCTGTGGGTCGCGCTGTCGATGCCGGCGCTGCCCGTGCAGCCACGCCGCCGGACCACCGTGGTCGACCTCGTCCGCCAGACCGCGGACCGCGCGTTCCTCGTCCCGACGGCACTGCTCGCGACGACGACCGGCGTGCTCGGCGTCGCGGTCGGCTTCGTCCCGCTGCTCGCCGTCCGCCTCGACCTGCCCGCCGTGGTCGGGGCCGTCGCGATCGCGGCGATCGCGGTCGTCTCGTCGGCGCTGCAGCCGCTCACGGGTCGGTTGCGCGACCAGGGGCGGCTCGCGACGCGCGGGGGCAGCACCGCGGGGCTCCTCGTCGCGGCGGCGGGTCTCGCGGTCCTCGCCGCGGCTCCCGGCGCGGTGACGCTGTTCGTGGCGGCGGTCGCGATCGGCGTGATGCTGGGGACCGTGACCCCGCTCGCCTTCGCGCACCTCGCGGCGTCGACCCCGGACGACCGGATGGGTCGGACGATGGGCAACGCCGAGCTGGGCCGCGAGGTCGGCGACGCCGGCGGCCCACTGCTCGTCGGGGCCGTCGCCACCGCGTGGACGCTCCCCGGCGCGATCGCGGTGCTCGCGGCCGCCACAGCCGCCGCGGGTGCGGTGAGCTGGCGGGCGCTCCGCGCGCCGACACGTCCCTGACCGCCGCTCCGCCCGCCCACCCGCTGCAGCCGTGGCACCGATCGCCGGGCTGCTCCGCTGCGTCCCGACGGCCGTCCTGCTGGACACACCCTCAGCCCCGCCGGCCACCGTCCCGGCTGCCTGGCGGCCGGTCGCGGGAGGCTGCGCGGCGTGAGCCAGCCCGCGTCCCCGTCGCCGTCCACCCCGCCGCAATCCACCCCGCCGCCGTCAGCCGCGCCGCACGTCGGCCGGACCCGCCGCTACCGGGACCGCCTCGTCCTGATGGTGGTGGTCGGCGCCGTCGTCGCGGGCGTCACGAGCGTCACGGTCGGTCCGCGCTGGGCGGCGTCGATCGGGTGGGCGGCCGCGTGCGCGGTGTACGTCGTCACCGCGCTGCCCCTGCTCCGGGCGGACGCCGACCGGACCGCGCGGCTCGCCTCACGGGAGGACCCGCGGCGGACGGTCTCCGACCTGCTGCTGGTGGGCGCCGCCGGTGCGAGCGTCGTCGCACTCCTGGTCGTGCTCAGCATCGCGAAGGGGCTGCACGGTCCGTCGCAGGACCTCGCAGCGGCACTCGGTGTGGTCAGCGTGGCCCTGTCCTGGCTGCTCGTGCAGACCCTGTTCACCCTGCGCTACGCCGAGCTCTGGTACAGCGGGACCCCGGGCGGCATCGACTTCAACCAGCAGGAACCCCCGCGGTACTCGGACTTCGCCTACTTCGCCCTGACGGTGGGGATGACGTACCAGGTGTCGGACACCTCGATCACGGAGAGCAGGATCCGGGTGGTGACGCTCCGGCACGCGTTGCTCTCGTTCTTCTTCGGGACCGTCGTCATCGCGAGCGTCGTCAACCTCGTCGCAGGACTCGGCAACTGAAGGATCCGAGCAGTGGCCTGAGGATGTGCTCAGCCGCGGGTGCCCGCTCCCAGCCTGGGGAGTGGGGCGAAAGGGGGACCGCGCAGGGGTGACACGACACCTTCTTCCCCCCGTTCGGGGGTGGTACAGGAGGTACCGTTCCGCCGCGCTTCACCCCACCGGAGGGCCGCGCACAGGGAAACGACAGGGAATCAACTACTCACATGAAGAACGACACACGGAACACGAGCGGGCGACGGAAGCGTCGCATCGCCACCGGCGCGGCGTTCGCGGCGGTCGGCGCACTCGTCATCGGCATCACGCAGCAGGCGGCACCCTCGGAGGCGGCGACGGACTCGCTCACCGCGATGCCGAAGGGCGACCTGTACTCGAACGGCCGCACCTGGAAGCAGTCGTACGCGGAGGACTTCGACCGCGACGCCCGCCTGGGCAGCGTCCTGCGGGAGTACCCGGAGATGCAGGCCTACTCCGGCTACTCGGACACCAGCGGGCGCGGGTACTACGACCCGGACAAGGTGCTCAGCGTCGCGAACGGCAACCTCGACTTCCGACTGCACACGGAGAACGGGCGCCCGCTCGTCGCCACCGTGCTGCCCGACGGGTACGCGCCGCACGAGACCGGTCGGGTCTCGATCCGGTACAAGACGACGGACACGCCCGGCTACAAGTTCGTCGGCATGCTCTGGCCCACCGACGACGACTGGAACAAGGGCGAGATCGACTGGCCCGAGGGTGACCTCAACAGCACGGTGCGCCCGGCAGCGGCGATCCCCGGGACGTGGTCCCGGGGCATGATGCGCTTCGACTCGAGCGTGCAGCGGCACACGTCGACGACGCAGAGCAGCGGCTACCACGTCGCGACGACCGAGTGGGACCACGGCGTGGTCCGCTTCTACTGGGACGACCAGCTCGTCTCGCAGACCTGGTCGGGTGTACCGAAGGACCCGATGCGCGTGACGCTGCAGGCCGAGACCGCGATCACCGGTGACGTCCCGTGGTGGGCCGACGGCCACGTCGACATCGACTGGATCTCGATCTGGGACTGATCGCGTCCCGACGCGACCGGTGACGGACGGGAGGCGCGTGGCGGCCCCGCCACGCGCCTCCCGTCCGTCTGTCGGTCCGCTCCCGACGACGTCAGGCCGGCAGCTCCGCATCCTGCGCGACGGAGTCCTGCTGGACGGCGAACTGGGTCCGGTGCAGCTCCTCGTACCGGCCGCCCGCGGCGAGCAGTTGCTCGTGCGTCCCGCGCTCCACGATCGAGCCGTCCTCGACGACGAGGATGAGGTCCGCACTCCGGATGGTCGACAGGCGGTGGGCGATGACCATCGCGGTGCGCCCCTCGAGCGCCTCGCTCAGCGCGGCCTGCACCGCCGCCTCCGACGTGGAGTCGAGCGCCGCGGTCGCCTCGTCGAGGATCACCACGCGCGGCTGGGCGAGGAGGAGGCGCGCGATCGTCATGCGCTGCCGCTCACCACCCGACAGGCGGTAGCCGCGCTCCCCCACCATGGTGTCCAGCTGGTCGGGCAGCGACCGGACGAGCGGCTCGAGCCGTGCCCGGCGGACGGCGTCCCAGACCTCGTCGACGGTCGCCTCCGGTCGGGCGAGCCGCAGGTTGGCGAGGATCGTCTCGTGGAACAGGTGCCCGTCCTGGGTCACCATGCCGAGGGTGCGACGCATGGAGGCGAAGCTGACGTCCCGCACGTCCGTACCGCCGAGCCGGACGGCGCCGCTGTCGACGTCGTAGAGGCGCGCGAGCAGCTGGGCGACGGTCGACTTGCCCGCCCCGGACGTGCCGACGAGGGCGACCGTCTGTCCCGGCTCGATCCGGAACGAGACGCCGTGCAGCACCTCCTCACCGCCGCGGGTGTCCAGCGTCGAGACCTCCTCGAGGGAAGCGAGCGACACCTTGTCCGCCGACGGGTAGGCGAAGCGCACGTCGTCGAACTCCACCGCCACCGGGCCGTCGGCGACCGTGACGGCGTCCGGCTTCTCCGTGATGAGCGGTCGGAGGTCGAGCACCTCGAACACCCGCTCGAAGCTCACCACCGCGCTCATGATCTCGACGCGGGCGTTCGCCAGGCTGGTCAGCGGCGCGTAGAGCCGGGTGAGCAGGAGTGCCAGGGTGACGACGTCGCCCGTGTTGAGCTGCCCGCCGAGTGCGAGCGCGCCGCCGAGCCCGTAGACGAGCGCGAGGGCGAGCGCGGCCACGAGGGTCAGCGCCGTGACGAAGACGAACTGCAGCATCGCCGTCCGGACACCGATGTCGCGGACCCGTGCCGCGCGGACGCGGAACTCCTCGGCCTCCTCGTCGGGGCGTCCGAAGAGCTTGACGAGGGTCGCGCCGGGGGCCGAGAAGCGCTCGGTCATCTGGGTGCTCATCGCCGAGTTGTGGTCGGCCGCCTCGCGGCGGAGCGCAGCGAGCCGGGTGCCCATCCGGCGTGCGGGGACGAGGAAGAGCGGGAGCATGACCACCGCGAGGACGGTCACGAGCCACGACGTGCTGAGCATGACGGTCAGGGTGAGGATCAGCGCGACGAGGTTCGTGACGACGCCGGACAGGGTCCCGCTGAAGGCCTGCTGCGCGCCGATCACGTCGTTGTTGAGCCGGCTGACGAGCGCCCCCGTGCGGGTGCGGGTGAAGAACGCGATCGGCATCTTCTGCACGTGGTCGAACACGGCCGTCCGGAGGTCGAGGATGACCCCCTCACCGATCCGCGCCGAGTACCAGCGCGTCGCGAGCGAGGCACCGGCGTCGGCAACCGCGACGACGGCGATCAGGACGGCCAGCGCGACGATCGTGCCGAGCGCCCCGCGGGCGACGATCACGTCGACCACGCGACCGGCCAGGACCGGTGTCGCGACCGCGAGGAAGGCCCCGACGACCGACAGCAGGATGAAGACGACCAGTTTCGACCGGTACGGCACGGCGAACGTCATGATCCGTCGGAACGACTCGCGCGAGAACCCGCGACCGCTGTCCTTCGCCGACGAGATCTTGTACAGCGAGCTCCAGGCTGCGCCTTCCATGCTCATGGCAGTTCCTTCCCGGGGCGCCGGGCCCGGTTCGACGGGCGTGGGCCCGGTGGTCACGTCACGGCGACCGTGCGCCGCGGACCCGAGCCAGCCTACGTCCGCGATCAGTGCTGCGGATGCGTCGTCCGTCCGCGGTCAGCGCTGCGGTGCGTCATCCGTCCGCGGTCAGTGCTGAGGGTGCGTCCCGAGGAGGAGGTGCGCATCGAGGAGCGGTGCCGCCGTGGCGGAGCGGACCAGCGCCTCCGCTGCCCGTCGCACCGCCCGTCGTTCGTCCTCGGACATCCGGCGGAGCGCCCCGCGGAACTCGGCGGCGCGGCGATCGAGCACCTGCTCGACGAGGGCGGTCGACGCGGGCTGGGCCGTGACGGTGACCTCGCGTCCGGACACCCGTCTGCTGACCCAGCCGTCGCGGACGAGCCGGTCCACCATCCTCGTGATGCCGGACGGCAGCAGGCCGAGCTCGTCGGCCAGGTCTCCCGCGCGCATCGGGCCGCGGGTCACGAGCAGCACGAGGATCCGGTACTGCTGCAGGGTGACGTGCTCGAGGGCCGGGGCGAGCGAGCGCAGCACGATGCCGAGCCCGACGACCGACGCGTCGACGACGACCGACTCCGTCCCTGCTGCGGACTCCTCGGCACTGGTCACCGGGTCAGCCTAACGGCGTCCCGCGCTCGTCCTCGAGGAACGCTCGTCGTGGACGACCACGCTCACCGGTCGGTGCTGCGGTGGTCCGGCCGGAACCCGTTCTCGGTCCCCCAGAGCACGGCGTCGACCCGGTTCTCCGCCCCGATCTTGCTGTAGAGCGTCCGGATGTGGGTCTTGACCGTGTTCGGGCTGAGGTGCGTCAGCTCGGCGATCTCCGTGTTGCGCTTGCCCTGGGTGATGAGCGCGAGGATCTCGGACTGGCGGTCCGAGATGCCCTCCGCGCGACCGGGCCACCGCACCCCGGGACCGCTCGGCACCCGTCGTCGGGGCGACTCGAGCACGCGCTCGCCGGCAGCGACCCGCTGGAGCCCCTCGGCGAGGTGCTCGGCGGTCGAGCTCTTCGCGAAGTACCCGGTCGCGCCGCGCGCCACCGCCGCGTCGATGAGGTCCTGGTCCATCTTCCACGTGAAGACCGCGACGGTCCGGATGCGCGGGTTCGATGCGAGCCGGTCGATGTCCTCGTCGTCGGGTTCAGGCTGCGCGAACGTGTCGTAGAGCGCCACGTCGACGTCCACCGTGACACGGCGTCGGGCGTCGAGCTGCACGACGTCGATCCGGTCGGCGAAGGGCGCGAGCATGTCCGCCAGCCCACGCAGCACGAGCTCGTAGTCGTTGACCAGGGCCACGCGGATGCGGTCGGACATTCCGTTCCTCTCAGGACCACCCCTGGGGGTGAGACGAGCGCCGGACGGCGCTGATTCGTTCGGATGTACCACGCTACTGACGCCGTTGTACCCCGATCCGAGCACCCGCTGGGAACAGGGATGGTTGCCCAGGAGCAAGTTTCTCTGGTCGGCGACGAACCGCCACCACCACCCACCGGAAGGACCCCCATGTCGGACGCACTCGCTCCGTGGAACGCGACGCTCTCGCTCGCGGAGCACTCGATCATCGTCTACGCGCTCTCCGTCGCCGGACTCGCGCTCTTCGCGTTCTTCGTGAAGTCGCTCGTGTCGACCAACGAGGTCAGCGGCCGGTACCGCGCCGGCGTGTACGCCGGCATGACCATCACCGGTATCGCCTTCCTGTCGTACGTGCTCCTGGTCGTCGAGTTCGCGCTGGGCTACGAGCGCCGGGGCGACTCGTGGGTGCCGAACGCGAACGCGATCCTGTCGTGGGCGCCGCGCTACTTCGACTGGACCGTCACGGTGCCGCTCCTGGTGATCGAGCTCCTCGCGGTGGCCACCCTCGCCGGCGCGGCGGCCCGCCGTCTCCGCGCCGTCGGCATCGCCGCGGCGTTCCTGATGATCAGCACCGGCTTCATCGGCGGCGTCGCCGTCGACTCCGGCACGAACACGGGCGCGCTCTGGCTCTGGGGCGTCATCTCCGGCGTCTTCATGGTGATCCTGTACGTCCTCGTGATCTACGTGGTCGTCAAGGGCGGCCGTGACCTGGCGGGCACCCCCGCCGCTGCGACGCTCCGCAACGCCGGCATCCTGCTCATCGTGACGTGGCTCGCCTACCCGATCATCTTCGGCCTCCAGGGCTGGGGCCACGGCGGTGCGGTCATCACCTGGATGCAGGTCGTCCTGTCGGCCGCGGACATCGTGGCGAAGGTCGGCTTCGGCTCGATGATCCACAAGATCGCCAAGCTCCGTTCCGCCGAGGACGTCCGTGCCGGCGTCGACACCCTGCCCGAGGCGCTCTGGATCTCGTCCGAGAAGCTCTCGGACGGCGTCCTGCCCGGCACCGTCGCCGTGGACGACACCGCGCTGTCCGGTCGCGGCGAGCGCCGTGTCCGTCGCTGACACCGGCACGACGACGACACCGGGGGCCGGAGCGCGCGTCGCTCCGGCCCCCGGCCCGGTCCGGACGACCCTGCCGGAGCGCGTCGACGTGGCCGTCGTCGGCGGCGGGTGCTCGGGGCTCTCGACAGCCGTACGGCTCGCAGCGCTCGGTGACCGTTCCGTCCTGGTGCTCGAGGGCCGGGCAACCCCGGACCCGCGGTCGTGGTGCTCGTGGGACGACGGCACCGACCCGCTCCCCGAGGCCCGCTCGGCGTCGTGGGACCGGTGGGAGGTCCGGACCGAGGACGGGACGAGTGTCGGCTCGGATCCCGACCACCCGTACGTCCTGGTGCGGGCGTCCGACCGGTCCGCCGCCGTCGCTTCCCGTGTCGCTTCGGACGGGCGGCTCCGCATCGTCCGAGGTGTCCCCGTCGCAGCGGTCCGACGCAGCGACGCCGACACGACCGACGACCGGGACGTCGTGGTGCACACCACCGACGGTCCCGTCCGGGCCGGCCGCGTCCTCGACGCCCGCGGACCCCGGTGCCCCACGGACGTCCCGGCCGGTCGGGTGCTGCTCCACCAGCGCTTCGTCGGACGGTGGGTCACCACGAGCCGCCCGGTGTTCGACACGACGACGGTGACGCTCATGGACTTCGGCGGCGAGGAGCCGGGCGGTCCCGTCCGGTTCGTCTACGTGCTGCCGGTCACACCGACCGAGGCGCTCGTGGAGAGCACGCTGTTCACGCCCGACCCCGCGGACGCGTTCGACCACGAGGACCACGTCGCCCGCTACGTCTCGCGACGGTGGGGTCTCCGGGCGGACGAGTGGCACGTGACCGACGAGGAGCGCGGGTGCATCCCGATGACGGACGCCCCCGCGCCGCCGGACGCCCGGTGGGCCGCTGCGGACACCGTGACCGGGACCACCCGTCCCAGCAGTGGCTACGGGTTCGCGCGGAGCAACCGGCACAGTGCGGTCGTCGCCCGGCACCTCGTCGACGGCACACCCGTCCCCGCGTTCTCCGACCGGTTCCGCACGCGCTTCCTCGACGCGGTGTTCCTCCGGTTCCTGCGGGACCGCCCCGAGCAGGCCGCGGAGGCGTTCCGTCGCCTCTTCGCGCTGCCCGGTCCGCTCGTCGTGCGCTTCCTGTCGGAGCGCTCGTCGGTGGCGGACGACCTCCGGATCGTGCTCGCCCTGCAGAAGCGTCCGTTCCTCGCCGCGCTCGTGCGGACCCTCGCCGACGCCGTCGCGCGCCGGCGCGAGGTCCGGCCGTGACGGCGGAGACGGCGGCGACGGCCGTCGACCGGAGCACGGACGTGGCGCCGGACGCGGCGGTCCCGCCCGCACTGCGGACCTGGGTCACCGACCGGGTCCTCGCGCCGGTCACCACGGCCCTCGCCGCGGTAACCCTGACGTGTGCGGTGCTCGACCTGACTGGCGTGGCCGTCCCGATGGCCGTGCAGCTGGTGCCGTTCGCCGTGAGCGTGCTCGTCTTCGGGCTGCCGCACGGCGCCCTCGACCACCTCGTCCCGGCACGGCTGCGCCCGGGGACGAGCACCGTGCGGTCCGTCGTCGCCGTCGTCGTGCTCTACCTGGTGGTCGGCACGCTCACCGCGGCGCTGTGGGTCGTCGCCCCGCTGCTCGGCTTCGCGGTCTTCGTCGGCATCACCTGGTTCCACTGGGGCCAGGGTGACCTGTTCGTCGACCGGCTGCTCGGGGACGGTGCGCCCGGTCCGCTCGGGTCCGTCCTCACGGTGGCCCTGCGCGGTGCCGTGCCGATGGTGGTCCCGTTCGTCGTACAGCCGGACGCGGCGCTCCACGTCGTCGTCGACACCGCGGCGGTCGTCGGCGGCGGGAGCGGTCCGTCGGTGCTGACCGTCGCCCCGGGCGTCCGGATCGCCGGGGCGGTCCTCGTGGTCCTGCTCGTCCTGCTGCACGCCGCTGTCGTCCGCCGGGCGGGCGGTCCCCGCTGGCGGCAGCTCTCGGAGGACGCCGTCCTGGTGCTGTTCTTCGCGGTGGTCCCGCCGGTCCTCGCCGTGGGCCTGTACTTCACGCTGTGGCACGCGGTGCGGCACGTCCTCCGCCTCGAGCTCACCGACCCGACCAGCGCCGAGCTGCTGCACCGCGGTCGCCTGCTCGCGCCGTTCCTCCGGTTCCTGCGGCAGGCCTGGCCGATCACGGCGATCGCGATCGCGGCCCTCGTCGTCCTCGCCGTCGTCGTCCGACGCGCGGACCTGGGGGTCTACCTCGCGCTCATCGCCGCGCTGACGACCCCGCACACCGTCGTCGTCACCTGGATGGACCGCGTCCAGCACACCTGGGGCCGGACGCCGTCCGACCTCGTCCCGTCGCCCACAGCCCCGGAGGGCACCCCGTGACCGTCTCGAACCCCGCCCCTCGTCCGTCCGGGCTCCGCACCGGTGCCGTCTTCGCCGGACGGGTACTGGTGATCGCCGCCGCGGTCGGCCTGGTCGGGTGGATCGCCGTCACCCTGGCCAACGTCGTCGTCCCCCTGCTCATCGGGCTGGTCGTCGCCGCGCTGCTCGTCCCCTTCAGCGCCCTGCTGCAGCGGCACGGGGTGCCGAAGTGGCTCGCGATCGTCCTCGCGCTGCTGTCGCTGGTCGCCGGCGTCGCCCTGCTCGTGTTCCTGGTCGTCTGGCGCGTCAGCGAACAGTTGCCGAGCCCCGAGGACCGGACGGTCTCGCTCATCGCGAACGTCCAGGAGCTGCTCCGGCACCCGCCGATGGGGCTGCCGTCGGTCGACCTCGACACCGTGTCGACCGATGCCCGGACGTTCGTCGAGCGGCACGCTGCCGACCTGCAGCGCGGGGTCGTGGTCGCCGGCGCCACCCTGGTGCACCTCGGCGAGGGGCTGTTCATCGTCACGTTCGTCACGATCTTCGCGCTCACCGGCGGACGGCGGATGTGGGAGTGGGTCGTCTCGCTCTTCCCGCGGGCCGCACACCACCGACTCGGAGTGGCGGGCGAGGCCGGGTGGACCACCCTGACGCACTTCATCCGCGTGCAGGTCGTCATCGCCGCGACCGACGCGATCGGCATCGCCCTCGGCGCCGCCCTGCTCGGGGTCCCGCTCGCGGGGCCGATCGGGGTGGTCGTCTTCGTCGGGGCGTTCATCCCCGTGGTCGGCGCGTTCGCCGCGGGAGCGGTCGCGGTGCTCCTCGCCCTGGTGTTCCAGGGCTGGGTGGTGGCCCTGGTCATGCTCGGGGTCGTCGTGCTCGTGCAACAGTTGGAGGGGCAGGTCCTGCACCCGTTCCTGACCGGGTCGGTCGTCGCCGTCCACCCGTTGGCGGTGCTCCTCGCCGTGATCGCCGGCACGACGATCGGTGGCATCGCGGGCGGGTTCTTCGCGGTGCCGCTCGCGGCGACCGCGAACTCCATGATCCGCGCCGCGCGGCAGGACGGCCCTGACGTCGAGGTCGCCCTGCCGATCCCGCGGAGCGCCGAACCCGCGGCGTGACGGCGGCGGGGCCATGCTGGCAGCCGTGAGCGAAGCCTTCGACCTCGGACCCGTCCCGCAGCGCGTCCCCGTCGACGCGCAGCTCGTCGCGACGCTCGTGGCACGGCAGTTCCCGCAGTGGCGCGACCTGCCCGTGCACCCGGTCGCGGACGACGGCTGGGACAACCACACCTTCCGCCTCGGCGACGCCCTGTCGGTCCGCACACCGAGTGCGGCGGCGTACGCGCTGGCGGTCGAGAAGGAACACCGGTGGCTCCCCCGGCTGGCCCCGCAGCTGCCGCTCCCGGTCCCGGTGCCCGTCGCCACGGGCCGACCGGACGCCGGGTACCCCTTCCCCTGGTCCGTGTACCGGTGGCTGGCGGGCGAACCACTCACCACGGCACCGGTCGCCGACCCCGGACGACTCGCGGAGGACCTCGCCGGGTTCCTCCTCGCCCTGCGCGCCGTGGACCCCGAGGGAGGCCCGGGACCCGGTCTGCACGACTGGTTCCGCGGTGGACCGCTGCGGACCTTCGACGGTCTGGCGACCGAGGCCCTGCACGTACTGCGGGGTCGGGTCGACCTCGACCTCGACCTCGCCCGGGCGGTCTGGACGGATGCACTCGAGACGCCCTGGGACGGCGTCCGGACCTGGTTCCACGGCGACCTCGCCCCGGGCAACCTCCTGGTGCGGGACGGCCGGCTCGGTGCGGTCATCGACTTCGGCACCTGCGGCGTCGGCGATCCCGCGTGCGACGTCGCAGCCGCCTGGACCCTCCTCGACCCGGCCGGGCGGCAGGTGTTCCGCGACCGCCTGCAGCTGGACGACGACACGTGGACGCGCGGACGCGGCTGGGCGCTGTGGAAGACGCTGACGACGGTCGCGAGCAGCACCGGCCGCGACGACGGGACCGCTGCCCGCTCCCTGGCCGTCCTCGACGGCCTGCTCGAGGACGCCCGGTCCCCACGCTGACAGCGGTCGGACACGCGCACCGGTGGGACGGACGGGAGGCGCGTGGCGCAGCCGCCCCGCGCCTCCCGTCCGTCAGCGGGCCACGTCGGTCGGTCGCACCGTGACCGGAGCCAGCCAGCGGGTGAGGCACACCGCCGTGCAGGCGCCCGCGGCCGCGATGGCCGCGAGGACGACGATCTGGAACCGACCCGCCTCGATCGGGGACAGCCCGCCGAACACCGCACCGACGAAGGCGCCGGGCAGGGTCACCAGCCCGGTCGTCTTGGTCTGGTCGACCGTCGGCACGAGCGCCGCGCTCACCGCTCGGCGCACCAGACGCTCGGTCGCACGTCGCGGTGCGGCCCCGAGTGCGAGCCGACCCTCGACCTCGTCCCACTGGTCGGACACGAGCTCGCGGAACCGGCGTCCGCTGATGGTCGCGATCGTCATGGCGTTGCCGATCACGATGCCGCCCACCGCGAGGGCGTAGCGGGGGCTCAGCTCGATGGCGCCGGTGCCGAACACGACGACCCCGGTCACGACGATCCAGGCGCCCATCGACGCCCCGACCGGCAGGGCGGCGCCGGCGATCCCGCCGAGGCGTCGGGCGGCCGTCAGGACCGCGACCGTGAACATCACCAGGAGGGCGACCGCGATCAGCGCCGGCGAGCGGATCACCCCGGACAGCACGAGGCTGACGACGGCCAGCTGCGCCGCGCCGCGGACCATCGCCAGGGCCGGTGCCCAGGGCGCCTCGGCCCGCGCCAGCGCGAGCACCGCCGTCGCGACGCCGATGAGCAGCAGGACGCCCGACAGCGTGGGCACCAGGTGACCGGTCACTCGCACCCCTCCTGCGCCGGTCGCACCCCGGCGCGCCGCCGTCCTCGTCCTCCCAGTCAACATGACCGGCGGACCGACGGACCGGCGCGCTGCGAGCACGGCCGACGGATCGGCGTCGGCGACGAGGGACGCGCGAGGGCGACCGTCGGCGTTCGGGTCGGTGACGGTCGCCCTCACGCGTGGACGACTCGGCGGCGCCGTCTCGGTGAGGGCTCGTTCGTCGTCGAACGTGGGCGACGGTTCGGGTCCGTGCAGCTCCCCCACGAGGAGGGTACGACAGCGACGCGACGGATGCTCATGGATGACTCGGCATCGTGCGGGAACCCGCACGGCGTCCGACCGGGGGCTTGCCGACACCTGGCGCGACACGCCGCCGAACAACGGGAGGCACCCCGCACCACGGAATCCCGTGGCGCGGGGTGCCTCCCGTTGTGCAGACCGCGACCCGCCCGGCCAGCCGTGCCCCGACCAGCCCGACCCGCCCGACCCGCCCTACCGCTTCAGGTTCGTCAGCTCCTGCAGCACCTCGTCCGAGGTCGTGATGATGCGCGCGTTCGCCTGGAACCCGCGCTGCGCCACGATCAGGTTGGTGAACTCCTGCGACAGGTCGACGTTCGACATCTCGAGCGTGCCCGAGGCGAGCGAGCCGATGCCGGCCGACCCGGGGACGCCGACGTTCGCGTTGCCCGAGTTCGCGGTCGCGCGGTAGCCCGACGCCCCGGTCTTCTCGAGGCCCGCGGGGTTGGCGAAGGTCGCGAGGGCGATGCGGCCGATCGCGAGCGAGGACCCGTTCGAGAAGGAACCGACGAGCGTGCCGTCCTTCGAGATGGAGTAGCCCTGCAGCGAGCCGGCCTCGTGGCCGTTCTGCGACGAGATCGACGCGGTGTTGAGCGTCGCGAAGCCGGACAGCTGCGTCATGTCGACGGTGATCCCACCCACCTGCATGGTCTGGCCACTGGTGATCTTGCCGTCCGCGCCGAAGGTGATCGCACCGGTGGCCGAGGTGCCCTGCCCGTTCGAGGCGGAGACGGACCAGCCGCCGGCGGTGCGGGTGTAGCCGAGCGACAGCGTGTGCTTGGTGCCGTACTGGTCGTAGACCGTGGCGTCGCGGTTCAGCGTCTGGCCGACGGCGGTGTCCGACGGCAGGTTGCCGCTGACCGTCGCCGAGCTCGTGGCGGTCGCCGGGGCAGCCGCGTCGACCGGCAGCATGATGTCGCTCAGGCCGCCGCCGTCGTTGACGACGCCGTTCGTGGCGGAGTAGCCCTGGACGATCTTGCCGTCGGCGGTGACCAGGCGGCCGTTCGCGTCGAAGTCGAACGCACCGGCCCGCGAGTAGACGGTGTCGTTGCCGAGGCGCGTCACGAAGAACCCGTCGCCCGAGATCATCAGGTCGGTGGCCTTGCCCGTGGCCTGCGCCGAACCCTGGGCGAAGTTGGTCGAGACGCCGGCGACCTGCACGCCGAGGCCGATCTGCGCGGGGTTCGTGCCGCCGATGCCGGTCTGCGGTCCCCCGGCGCCCTGGGTCATCTGCGACAGGGTGTCCTGGAAGACGGTGGTCGACGACTTGAAGCCGACGGTGTTGACGTTGGCGATGTTGTTGCCGGTGACGTCGAGCATCTGCTGGTGCGAACGGAGACCGGAGATGCCGGAGTAGAGCGAGCGGAGCATGGTGCGACCTTTCGTGGAAGGAAGACGAGGTGGGGAAGAGGGAGGAGGGAGCGGGTCAGGCGGACTTGATACCGGAGATCACGTCGAGGTCGACCTCCTTCCCGTTCACGGTCACGGTCGGCACGCTCGCGGCGTACGACACCGCGGTGGCGGTCCCCGAGACCGCGGTCCCGGTCGTGGCGTCGGTGTAGCTGACCTGCTTGCCGACGAGGTTCGCGGCGGCCATGCGCATCTGCAGCGAGAAGTTCTCGTTGGCCGTCGTGGTCTGGTTGCTGACCTGTTCCATCATCGCGAGCTGCGTCTGCTGGCTGATCATCTGGTTGGTGTCCATCGGCGACGACGGGTCCTGGTTCCGGAGCTGCGTGACGAGCAGCTTCATGAACACCTCGGAGTCCATCGTCTGGGACTTCTTCGCGCTCGCGGTCTGCGCGACCGCGGCGGCCTGGGTGGCCGCGTCCACCGATCCGGTGATGCCGTCGAGGGGCATGGTGGTCCTCCTTCGGTCCGCGTCAGGCGAGGACGTCGAGTCCGACGGATCGGACGGTGGTCGGGCGGGTGGTGACCGGTGCGGTCGTGGTGGGGCGGGCCTCCGGGCCGGCTTCCGGTCGGAACCCTCCGGGCGTCCGCCGGTCGTCACGGCCGGGCTGCGCGTCCGGGTGGTTCTGCGACGACAGGTCGAGCGTGGTCGCGACCGTGCTGCCGGCGGCGTCGCGGCGGAGGTCGGGCAGCACCTGGCGGACCGCGTCACGGCCCGCGTCCGACGCCGCGAACAGCTCGACGTGCATCCCGTGCGCGGTGACGTGGGCGCGCACCGTCACCGGACCGAGCGCGTCGGGCGAGACCTGCACCGTCACGACGTGCTCCCCCGGGCCCGCCTGCGCGAGCGTGAAGAGCGGACGTGCGAGCTGTTGTGCGAGCGGGGCCGGAGCGTTCGCCGTCGCGGAGCCCGCGACGGTCGCCGGCGCAGCCGATGCGGGGGTGGGGACCACGAACGGCGTCTCGCCGCCGCGGGTCGGGAGCACGGCCGGGAGGCCCGGGTCGCCCTGCCCGCTCGGCCCGCGGTCCGCCCCGTGGCCGGTCCTGCCCCCGGTGGCCGGTCCGGTCGACACGACCGGGGCCCCGGTGGTCGCGGCCGTCGCCGCCGCGGCCGGCTGTCCCGGACGGACGGCCTCCGCGGCGTCGCGTTGCGGAGCGGCGGCCGGGAGTCCGCCACCCGGCGTCGGGGTCGCCGGGGCGGCGGCGAGGGCGGGTGCATCCGCTGGGGCGTCGGCCGGGGCCGGGGTCGCCGGACCGACCGGCTGCGCCGCGGGGACACGTCCGGGCATCCCGGTCGCGGTCGTGAGGGGGCTGCTCGTCGCCGCTCCGCTCGCCGCTCCGCTCGCCGCCGGGGCGGTGCTGCTGCTTGGGGTCGAGGGCACGGGCGCCGGCGCCGGGGGCACCGACGCGGAACCGGCGCTGCCGGCGATCTCCTCGGTGGTCCGGCCTGCGGCCACCACGCCGAGGGCGGCGACGGCCGCGCCCGCGGGTGCCGGAGCGAGGGCTGTGGCCCCCGCCGCGGGGGCGGTCGGCGCGCCCGTCGCGGAGGCAGCAGCGTCGACGAGGTCGGTCGGCGCCGGGGCCGGCACCGGGAGCGCCCCGAGCAGGGCCGGGTCGACGAGCGAGGCCGACACGGTGACGATCGGAGCGGCGACGGTGGGAGCGGTCGTGGTGGCGTCCTCCGTGCCGGCGCGATCCGGGCCGGGCTGCTGCGCGGAGTCCGCTCCGGTCCCGGTGACGGCGGCGAGGGCTGCGTCGAACGGCACGGACGACGTGCCCGCACCGGAGTGCGCGCCGGCGGGGCCCGCAGGAGCGGCGGGGCGTGCGGGAGGGGCCGCGACCGTCATCGTGCTCACGCGGCGCTCCCCGATCGCATCATCGACAGCAGGGCCGCCGTCTGCAGGTCCGTCGCGGACTGCAGTGCGGTCGCCGACGAGGCCGTCGGGACCGCAGCGGGTGCGGCCGCCTCGCTCGGGACGATGCGACGGATCGTCGCGATGTCCGAGTCCTTGTACCAGTTGTCGACGATGCGGACGTCCTTGCCCGGACGCGGTGCGTGCAGGACCTTGCCGTCGCCGACGTAGATGACGATGTGCTGCTCGCCCTTCGGGATGATGAGGTCGCCGGGCTTCGCGTCCGCGAGCGACCCGACCGGCACGCCCATGTCCGCCTGGTCCGGCACGACGCGGGGCATGGAGACCCCGAGGTCCTTGAACACCGTCTGCACGAGGCCCGAGCAGTCCATCCCGGAGCGGCTCTCCCCACCGAACACGTAGGGCACCCCGAGGTACTTCTTCGCGGCGGCGACCACGTCGGACCCGGTGGCGCCGCTGCCGGTGGCGAGGGTGCCGCGCCCGGCGTCGACCGAGGTCGCGGGGGCGGCGGTCGCCGGTGCCGCACCCGCAGCGGTCGCGGCGGCGGATGCGCCACCGGGAGCGGACGCGGTGGCGAGGGCGTCGGCGAACGCGCCGGTCGTCGCCTCGGTCGAGGCGGTCGAGCCGGTCGTCGGGCCGCTCGTCGAACCGTTCGTCCGGGCGGTCGACGGTGCGCGCAGGGCGTCGATCTGCGTGCGGATCTCGGCGATCCGGGAGAGCACGGCGTCCACGCTCATCGGGCACCACCTTCCGTGCGGCGTCGTGCCGCGATCTCGTCGAGGGCGTTCTGTTCGGTCCGCAGGTCCTCGGCGGCCTGCTCCCGGTCGTGGTGCGCCTCGAGCTTCTCGAGCCCCAGGGCGGCACGCCGCGCGGTGTTGTACGTGGTCTGGGCCTCGTCGGCCTCGGTGCGTCGCGACCGCGCGACGGCGTCGAGCTCCTCGAGCATGCCCCGGGTCGAGGCGCGCGCCGCGGCGAGGGCACTGAGCGTCGCCGCGTCGGTCACCGCGCTGGTCTCCTCGCGGTCGGCGAGGTTCCGGCGGGCCGCGATCCGCGCGTCGGCGGCGTCCCGGACCCGGTCGTTGGCGGCGGCGAGGGCGGCCGCCGCGCGGTCCTGTTCGGCGTGCCGGAGGCGGAGGAGCCCGGCGAGGGGGAAGCGTCGGGCCATCAGGCGGCCACCCCCAGCCGTGCGACGAGGGCGTCGAGCGCGCGCCACGACGTGTCGGCGTCCGCCTGCTCGTCCATCCCCTGGCGCAGGAACGCGTCGATGGTGTCCTGGTGGTCCACGGCGGCGTCGACGAGGGGGTTCGATCCGCGCTGGTACGCCCCGACGTCGAGCAGGTCCTGGGCGTTCCGCCGGGCCGCCATCACCTTCCGGAGCGCCGTCGCCGCGGTGCGCTGCCACGGCTCGGTGACCTTCGAGGCGACGCGGGAGATCGACCCGAGGGCGTCGACCGACGGGAAGTGTCCGGTGACGGCGAGCTTCCGGTCGAGCACGACGTGCCCGTCGAGGATGCTGCGGGCACTGTCGGCGATCGGCTCGTTGTGGTCGTCCCCGTCGACGAGCACGGTGTACAGCCCGGTGATGCTCCCGACGCGGTCGGTCCCGGCGCGCTCGAGCAGTCCGGCGAGCACCGAGAACGTCGACGGCGGGTACCCCCGGGTGGCCGGTGGCTCCCCCACGGAGAGGCCGATCTCGCGCTGTGCCATCGCGACGCGGGTGAGCGAGTCCATCATCAGCACGACGTCCTGGCCGGCGTCGCGGAACGACTCGGCGATGCGGGTCGCGACGAACGCGGCGCGCAGGCGCATGAGGGCGGGCTCGTCGGAGGTCGACACGACGACGATCGAACGGGCGAGCCCCTCGGCGCCGAGGTCGTCCTCAAGGAACTCGCGGACCTCGCGCCCGCGCTCCCCGACGAGGGCGATGACGTTGACCGCGGCGTCGCTGCCCCGGGCGATCATCGACAGCAGCGACGACTTGCCGACACCGGACCCGGCGAACAGGCCCATGCGCTGCCCGCGCCCCACGGTGGTCAGGGTGTCGAGCACCCGCACACCGAGCTGCATCGGCGCGTCGATCCGGGTCCGCGCCATGGCGTTCGGGGTCGGGTGGTCGAGCGGCACCCAGCCGTCGGTGTCGAGCGGCCCGCGGTCGTCGATCGGTCGGCCGAGGCCGTCGAGCACGCGCCCGAACAGCCCGGCACCGGTCGGCACGAGCACCGGACGACCGGTCGGACGCACCGGGGTCCCGGCGGTGACGGCGACGAGGCGGCCGAGCGGCATGCACCGGACACCGGTGGCGTCGGTGGCGACGACCTCGACGGCGGTCTGCGGGCCGTCGTCGGCGCCGACGGTGACGACGTCGCCGATGCGGACGTCGAGGCCCGCGACGGTGAGCCCGAGGCCCACCGCACTGGTGACGACGCCGACGCGCTGCGGGCCGGCCTGCGCGACGGCCTCGTCGAGGCCGCGCGGGCGAAGGAGCGTCGCGGTCACCGGGTCACCCCGAGGGCGTCGCGGGCGCGGTCGAGCGCGGCGCCGAGCCGCGCGTCGAGCATCCCGTCCGGCAGGTCGACGACGGCGTCGCCGTCGCGGAGCGACGGGTCGCCGACCACCGGCACCGCGAACCCGGCGTCGGCCACACGCGCGGCGTCGGCGGGGCTGACCCGGACGGCCAGGGCGACCGTCGCGTCGACCGCGGCGAGTGCGCGCCGGACGGTGGCCTCCGCACCGGGGGCGGGCAGCGCCTCCCGGCCGTCGTCGACACCGTCGGCCGCCGACCTGGCGGTGCGGACCGAGTACCCGACGACGGCCTCGGCGAGGTCGAGGGACGCCTGCACGAGCGACTCCTCCGCGTCCCGCAGGACCGGCACGACCTGCGACAGCAGCGCCGCGGTGGCGGCGTCGAGGACCTGCACGCGACGGACCGCCTCGGCGTGCAGCGCGGCGAGGCGCGCGGCGTGCTCGGCCTCGAGCCGAGCGCGGAGCGCGTCGGTCTCGGCCTGCGCGGCGCGGAGCCCGGCCGCGTAGCCGGCGGCGTGCCCCCGGACGTCCGCGGCGGCGGCGAGGTCGCGCGTGGTCGCGCTCCCGAGGACCGGGAACGCGACGCGCTGGACGACGATGTCAGTCAACGAGCTCGTCCTCCTCGGCGCGGTGGACGGTGATCGTGCCCTGGGCCTCGAGCTCGCGGACGGAGCGGACGACCTCGGCGCGCGCCTCCTCGACCTGCGACACGCGGACCGGCCCCATGTTCTGCAGCTCGTCGTCGAGCACCGAGCGGTTGCGCTCGGAGACGTTCGCGCGGATGGTCTCGACGACCGGCGCGGGTGCACCCTTCATCGCGGTCGCGAGCAGCTTCGAGTCGATACCGCGCAGCACCTGCTGGATGTCGCGCGACTCGAGCTTGACGATGTCCTCGAAGGTGAGCATCCGCGACCGGATGTCCTCGGCGAGCTCGGGGTCGCGCGCCTCGAGTCCCTCGAGGACCGCCTTCTCGGTCGCGACGTCGGAGCGGTTGATGATCTCGACCAGCGGCGCGATGCCGCCGACGACCTCGATGCTCTCGCGCGGGGACACGACCGCGCCGGCGCGCTGCCGCAGCACCCCGGCGACGATGCCGACGGCCTCGGGTGTGGCGGTGCCCATCGTCGCGAACGCCTGCGCGACGTCCGTCCGCGTGCGGTCGTCGACGCCGGCGAGCACGGCGCTGGCCTGCCCGGGCTTCAGGTGCGCGAGCACGAGGGCGATGGTCTGCGGGAGCTCACCCTCGAGCAGGCTGACGACCTGGCCGGGTTCGGCGTCGTCGAGGAACTCGAACGACTGGCCCGCGAGGTTCGACGCGAGCCGGTCCATCACGCCTGCGGCGCGTTCGGACCCGAACGACGCCTCGAGCAGCCCGAGCGCAGCGTCCTTGCCGCCGCGCTTCTGCACGCGACCGCGCTGGGTGATGCGGTGGAACTCGGACATCGTCCGGTCCACGACCGTGTCGTCGACCCGACGCATGCGGACGATCTCGGCGGAGATCTCCTCGGCCTCGAGCTCGGTGAACTGCTTCATCACCTCGGCTGCACGCTCGGTCTCCATCTGCATGAGGATGAGCGCGACCTTCTGCGAGCCGGTCAGGGCGCGGTCGGCGGTCCCGCCGCCCGCGGGGACCGGGACGAGGGCGCTCACACCGAGGTCCGGTCGTCGAGCAGCCCGCGGAGGAGGTCGGCCGTGCGCTTCGGGTCGCGCTCGGCGAGGGCGGAGATCTCCTGGCGGCGACGCTCGGCGCTGATCTCGTCGGTCGTGAGCACCTCGGTCGGGGCGTCGTCGTGCGGCAGGGTCGGCAGGGCGACCGTCGGCGCGTCGACGTCGCCGAGTGCCAGGTCGTCCTCGACGCCGAGCGGCAGCTCGAACGTCTCACCGGCGAAGGCGTCGAGCTCGCCGACGTCCACCGCCTCGCGGGACTGGCGGCGACCACGACGGGCCAGGACGATCGCCAGCACGACCGCGGCGGCGAGGACCGCGGCGACGATGCCGGCCGTGCGGATGGTCGACCACATGGCCTGCTGCTGCTCGTCCTGCTGCTGCTGCTGCAGTGCCTTCGCGGCGTCCTTGGCGGCGGTGTCGTCGAAGTCCATCATCGCGACGCGGACCTGGTCGCCGCGGGTGTTGTCCGCTCCGGCCGCCGCCGACACGAGGTCGTTGATGCTCTGCAGGTTCGCGTTCTGCACGGACTGGGCACGGGAGTTCAGCGCGACCGAGATCGTCTGGCGCTGCACGCCACCGGCCGGGATCTGCGTCGTCTCGGTCGTCTTGTCGACGGCGTTGTTCTTCGTCGCCGACTCGTTCTCGTAGCCGCCGTCGCCGGAGGCCGTGGTGCCGTTCGTGCCGTTCGCGGTGCCGTTCGGCACGGCGATGTTGTCCGGGCCGAGGACCCCGGTCGCACCCGCACCCGCGCCGGACCCGGAGCCGTACTGCTCCTTCGTGCTCGACTCGTTGAGGGCGACGGGGCCGCTCGTGGGCTGCGCGAAGCTCTCCGACGTCCGGGTGCCGGACTCCTGGTTCATGGTCGCCGAGACGACCACGCTCGCGTTGCCCGGGCCGAGCGTCGTGTCGAGCAGGTCCTGGATCTTCTGCCGCGTCGTGGTGTCGTAGTCGGCGGCCTGGTCGGCCCCGCTGCCGGTCGCGCCGGTGCCGACGGCCGAGAGGGTCTGCCCCTTCTGGTCGACGACCGACACGTCGGTGGGCTGCATGCCCTCGACCGCCGCGCTGGTCAGGTGCACGATCGACTGCACCTGGTCCGTCGTCAGCTGGGTCCCGTTCTCGGTCGCGACGAAGACCGACGCGGTCGGGTCCTTCTCCTCGGACACGAACACGGTCTTCTCCGGGATCGCGAGCTGCACGGTGGCGGTCTTGACGCCGTCCATCGCCGAGATGGTCTTCGCCAGCTCGCCCTCGATCGCCCGCTTGTACGTGACGTCCTGCTGGAACTCGGAGCTCGTGACGCCCATCTTGTCGAGCAGCGAGTAGCCGCCCTCGTTCGACGACGGCAGGTTGTTCGACGCGGCCTTGAGCCGCTCCGAGTACACCTTGTCCTGCGGCACGAGGATCGTCGCGCCGCCGTCCGTCAGCTGGAACGGCACGCCGTCGGTCTGCAGCTGGTCGGTGATCGAGCTGGCGTCCGCCGCGGCGAGGCCCGTGAAGAGCGGCGCGTAGGACGCCTTGCCGAGGAAGCTCGCGAGCGCGACGCCACCGAGCACCAGCGCGGCGATGCCGATGACGGCGATCGTGCGCTGTGCGGCGGAGAAGCCCTTGACGTAGCCCGTCAGGCGGGCCCACGCGTTCTGCATCGCGGCGGGCATCAGGCCTGCATCCGCATGATCTCGTTGAACGCGTCGACGCCCTTGTTGCGGACGGCGGCGACGAGCTCGAGGGTGACCTGGGCGCGCGTGGACGCGATGGTGGCGTCGTGGATGTCGTCGAGGTTGCCCGTGACGGCCTTGAGCGCGAGGGTCTTCGACGTGCTCTGCAGCTCCTGCAGGCCGTCGACCGCGTTGGTCAGGCTGCTCGCGAACCCGTCCCCGGTCGCGGTCGCGGCGCCGGTGCCGGTGGTGCCGGTCGAGGGCGCGGTGCCGGTGACGTCGGTCCCGCCGAAGGCGCGGGTCATCGCGTTCGTGGTCACACCGTTCAGTGCGTCGATGGGCATCAGTTCTTCCCGATCTGCAGTGCCGCCTCGTAGGCGGTCTTCGCACGGTCGACCACGGCGGCGTTCGCCTGGTAGCCGCGCTGGGCCATGATGAGGTCCGCCATCTGCGTGCCGAGGTCGATGTCCGGCATGCGGACGTAGCCCTCGGCGTTCGCGAGCGGGTTGTCCGGGTCGTACGTCACGCGGCCGGCGGCGCTGCCGAACGCGGCTCCCTTGACGTAGGCGCCCGAGGTTCCGGCGCCCTCCTGGACCTCGACGTAGCGGGCCTGGAAGGCGGAGTCGTCCATCGACCGGACGGTGTTGACGTTCGCGATGTTGTCCGAGATCGCGTCGAGCCACTTCCGGTGCACGGTGAGGCCGGTGCTCGCGATGCCGATCGCGTCGAAGGTCGTCACGAGTTCGTCCGCATCGCCGTGCGCAGGCTCGTGGCCTCGCCACCGACCGCCTGCGTCGCGAACTGGTACCGGAGCACGGTGTCGATGTTCGACAGCGTCTCCTGGTCCAGGTTGACGTTGTTGCCGTTCGTGTTCGTCGGCTCGAGGCTCCGGGCCGTCGTCGCCGTCGCGTGTCCGTCGCCGTGCACGATCGAGTCCGCGAGGGCGTCCTCGAAGCGGACCTTCTCGGCGCGGTAGTTCGGCGTGTTGATGTTCGCGATGTTGTTCGCGATGGTGCGCTGTCGCAGCGACAGCCCGTCGAGCGCACTCTGCAGCGCGACGCTCGTCACGGAATCGAACACGTGGGACCGGTCCCCTCGGTGCGCGACGTCGTCCGACGTCGCCGGGTTGGAGGTGGCCGATCCGTGGCCGGGAGTGGTGAGCGATCCGTGCTCGAGGTGCGCTATCGACGGCGGCCGTCGGCGGCGTAAGTGCTCGCCCCGAACGGGGGGCCGGGTGCGCTCGCGCGTTGTCGGCGCGCGTCCTGCGACACAGCACGTGTCGATCGACACGCGCACCGTCGCGGTCCGGTCAGGCGGAGGCGTCCAGGTACACGGACCCGCGCGGCTCGTCGGTCGCCGCGACCCGGCGGAGCGCGCCGAGGTGCTCCAGCGTCCGCCGTCGCTCCGTCTCGAGGTCGGCGGAGCGGTCACGCTGCGCGGCGAGCAGCCGGGAGGCACGCCCCACCAGGTCGCGCGGCACCGGTCCCAGCCCGGTCGGCTCGGTCCACCTCGTGGTCGCGTCGGCGGACAGGTCGCGTTCGAGCACGTCCAACGTCGCGACCCAGGCGTCGTGGGCCGCGGCCTCCTGCTCGTGCACCGGTGCCGACACGGGCGCGGGCGTCTCAGGCGACACCGAGCGCTCCCCCGGTGCCGGTCGACACGGTCTGCGCCGCCGGCAGCGCCGCGGCGGCCTCGTGCCACGACTGTCGGAGCGGTTCGAGGATCCGGATGCAGTCCCGCGTCGCCTGCACGTCACGGTGCACGTTCGCGGTGATGAGCGAGGTGGACGCGTAGTTGTAGATCGCCAGCAGTCCCTCGCCGCCGTCCCACACGTCGATGCGGAGCGTCGAGGACAGCTCGCCGACGATGGCCTGGGCGTGCAGGAGCTGCTCGCGCGCGGTCTCCCAGTCGGACGTCGTCTGCGCGGCCTCGGCACGGTGCAGGTCGAGGAGCAGGCGGTCGTACAGCATGGTCACGAGCTGCGCCGGCGTCGCCGAGAGCACGGCCTCGTTCGTGTACTGCGCGCGACGCTGGTCGGTCACGGTGCGGGGCTGGGCGGCCTGCCGGAAGGCGGCGGACTGCAGGTCGAACGCGTTCATGGTCGTTCCCGTCACTTCGACGTCGCCGCCAGCTGGCCCGAGAGCCACGCCGACTGGGACTGGAGCTTGCTGAGACTGGTCTCGAGGGCCGAGTACTGCGCCTGCAGCGTGGCGCGGCGCAGGGTCAGCCGATCGGTCCAGCTGTCGATCTGGGTCGTGAGGTCCTTCGCCACGGACTGCTGCCCCGTGATGGACGTCGTGATCGACCCGTTGTACTTGTCGGACGCGGCCGTGGCGGCGGCCCCGACGTTCGCCGCGACGCCGGACAGGACCGCCTGGGTGCCCGCCGGGTCCGACGCGAGCGCGTTCTGGAACGCCGTGGCGTCGAAGGTGAACGAGCCGTCCTTCGTGATGACGATGCCGATGCTCGACGGCGACTTCCCGTTCACCGGCGCCGACATCGAGGCCGTCAGGCGCTGCACGACGTCGCGCGTGGTGCCGTCGCCGCTGAGCACGCCCGCGGTCGTCGAGGTCGTCCCCGTGGTCGGGCTCGTCGTGCTCGTCACCGCGGTGTTCGACGCGTAGTACGAGCTGACGGCGTTCAGGGCGTCGACGAGACCTGAGGCGACCGACTGCGCCTTCGCGGTGTCGCGCGCGACGGTCACGGTGACCGGGTCGGTCGTGGGCTGGGACACGGTGACGTCGACACCGGGCAGCAGGTCCGTGAAGGTGTTCGACGCACTCGTGATGGTCTGGGCGGCGGCGGTGCCGGCCCAGAGGGTCACGCTCGCGTCCTTCGCCGGCGTGACGACCGCTGCTCCCGGCTGGGCGAAGACGTCGGTCGCGGTGCCCGCCGTCACCGCGTCGCCGGTGCCCCGGTAGAGCGAGAAGGCGCCGGCTGCGCCGGTCGTCGTGGCGGTCAGCTGCAGCCGGAACGTCCTCGTGCCGTCGGCGGCGCTGCCCGAGGCGACCTTCGTCGCGGTGACACCGGCGCCGGCCTTGTTGATCGCGGCGACGGCGTCGTCGAGGGACCCGGACGCCGGGGTGAACGTGGTCTGCTTGCCGTCCGCACCGACGAGGGTCAGCGGCTCGGCGGCGGACGACCACGTCGTCGACGCCGCGGTGACCGCGACCTGCGCGGAGGCCGTGGAACCGACCTGGAAGCTGAGGGAGCCGGCGCTCGCGTCCGCGCCCGTGGTGACGCTGACGCCCGCCGACGAGCTCTTCGCGGAGAACACGTCCAGCGAGGCGGCCTTCGACGCGTCCCCGGCCTTCGTCGCCAGGGTCTGCACCAGCGAGTTGATGGTCTGCAGCGACGAGATGAACGAGTTCGTCGAGGTGAGCTTGCTCTTCAGCAGGGTCTGCGGGACCTGCTCGATCGTCATCAGCGAGTTGATGAGGTCGGTGGTCTTGAGACCGCTGACCAGGCCGTCGATCGCGAGACTGTTGCCCGACACGGACGACGTCGACATCGGTGGCTCCCTGCCGTGGGGTGGTGGACGTGGTGGGGGTACGGCGACGCCGCCGCCCGGAGGACTCGAACTCCCCCGGACGACGGCGTCAGGTCCGCTAGCGCAGGAGCGAGAGCACGCCCTGCGTGCTCTGGTTCGCCTGCGCGAGCATCGAGGTGCCGGCCTGGCTCAGGATGTTGTCGCGGGTGTACTTGACCATCTCCTGCGCCATGTCGACGTCCGTGATGCGCGAGCCGGCGGCCGTCAGGTTCTCCTTGGCCACGTTCGTCACGTTGATGGCGTGGTCGAAGCGGTTCTGGACCGCACCGAGGCTCGAACGAGCCGACGACACCGCGGAGATCTGCTGGTCGATCAGCTTGATCGCGGCCTGGGCGTGCTCGGCGGTGTCGAACTGCACACCACCGGCGACCGCGGTGCCCTCGACGGCAGCGCCGAGACCGTTGGCGGTCGCGTTGTCGGCCGTCTTCAGGGTGCCGCCGTCCTTCGCGCTGACGACGATGCCGGTGCCCTGGCCGTTCGCGTCCTTCTGCACGCTCACGGTGAAGTTGGCCGAGAACGCCTTGTCGCGCTGGAGTGCCGCGGCGTAGTCGTCGACGCTGGTGAACTTGGCCGTCTGGGCCGTGCCGTCCGCCTTCGTGAGGGCCGCGGTGTTCACCGTGGTCTTCACGCCGTTGGCGTCCGTCGAGACGAACTTCGACGAGGCGGTCGGGTCGACGGCGGTCAGGTCGACCGTGAAGGAGCTGCCGGTCGCGGCGGTGGAGCCCGAACCGAGCGTCTTGGCGATGTCCGAGACGTTCGCCGCCGACAGGTCGACGACGATCTGGCTGCTCTTGTCGCCGTTGGCGCCGACCTGGAACGCCAGCTTGCCGGTGCCGCCGTTGGCGGACCCGTCGAGCAGGTTGATGCCGTTGAAGTTCGTCGACGACGAGATGCGGCCGAGTTCCTTCTGCAGCTCGCCGACCTCGGTGGAGATCGCCTTGCGCGAGGCGTCGTTGTTCGAGTCGTTGCCGGCCTGGACGGCCAGGTCACGCATGCGCTGGAGGATCGAGTGGGTCTCGGTGAGGCCACCTTCAGCGGTCTGCACGACGGAGATGCCGTCCTGCGAGTTGCGGGCCGCGACCGTGAGGCCACCGACCTGCGACTTGAGCCCCTCGGAGATCGACAGACCGGCAGCGTCGTCGGCAGCACGGTTGATGCGGAGACCGGTCGAGAGCTTCTCGAGGGACTTCGACAGGTCGTTCTGCGTGGAGCTGAGGTTCCGGTACGTGTTGAGTGCCGAGAGGTTGGTGTTGATGGACATACCCATGGTGGTTTCCTCCGTGAATCCTTGGGTGGTGGTGCCTGCCCGTCCATGGGCTGACATCCGGGACTCTCGGCCGTCGGGCCGAGGTCGTTAGGGGATCGGCGAGATTTCCCTCGCCGAAGGGCTAGCCCGCGGCGACGGCCGTCGGCGCAGCGGCGTCGTGCACGGCCCGCGCGACGCCGGCGGCGGCGTTCGCGGCGACTCGGGCGAGGTACGCGCTGCGGCGGGCGGCGGTGGTGCGGGAGACCGGCTCGACCGCGGTGCCGTCGCCGTAGTGCTCGGCCAGGCCGTCGCGCAGGAGCCGCATCGCCTCGGAGCGCTGCTGCGACACGGCGGAGTGCGTGATGCCGAGCTCCGCGGCCACCTCGGTCACCGAGCGGTCGCCGAAGTACACGTTCTCGACGACGTACCGCATGCGCTCCGGCAGCGCGGCGACGGCGGCGCGCAGGTAGCGGCGCTTCTCGGCCTCGAGCAGGTCCTCGCCGGGGAGCGGCTGGTCGGTCGCCACGGTGTCGTGCACGGTCTCGTCGATGGGGCTGACGGTGCGGGCGGCGTCGGCCATCGCGGCGGCGGCGGTGTCGCGGTCGACGCCCATGGCATCGGCGATCTCCTGCACGCCGACCGACCGACCGAGTCGGGCGGAGAGCGCCTCCTGCGTGGCGAGGGTCTCGCGGATGCGCTTCCGGGTGCCGCGGGAGGCCCAGTCGGCGGAGCGCATGTCGTCGGCGATCGCGCCGTTGATCCGGGTGCGGGCGTAGGCACCGAACGGCACGCCGAGGTCCGGGTCGAACGACTCCGCTGCGGCGACGAGCGCGAGGGACCCGACGGCGGCCAGGTCGTCGCGGTCGAGGTGGGTGGCACGCGCCCGGACGTCGGCGACGATGTAGCCGACGAGCGGCAGGTGCTCCACGATCATCGCGTTGCGTGCGTTGCGGTCCATGTGTGTTCCCCTGGTCGACCTGCTGACTGACCCGTCCGTGGGCACGACGGACACCGGCCCTCGGGAGGCCGGCGCGGTCGTCGAAGAACCACCCGGATCCTCCGGGCGGTGCGTCCCGCGTCCCTGCGACGCGGTGCGGGGTGTCCCCCGCGGTGCGGTTCGAATGTATCGGCTGGGAAAGTCCCCGGGGAGGCTGGGAACGTCCCCAGTGCGGGGGGACGGCGGGCCAGAGCGGTCCGCACTTCGGCGGACATCCGCCCCGGAGCCGCCGATCTTGTCCCCCGATCTGGGTCCGGTACGGCCGGACGGGAGGCGCGGCTCGGCCGGGTCCGGATCGGCGCGCTGTCCGGAAGCCGCTTACGTCGCGCCCCGCCGGACCGATAGTCGTCGGTGTCCACCGGAAGGCGGACCGGAACGACCCGAACGTCGCCGACACCGAACCCGTACCGGGAGGAGCCATGAGCGTGAACGACCTGTCCGCCGTCCTCTGGCGCGAGCGCGAACTGCTCGAACTGCTGACGTTCAAGCTCGAGGAGGAGCAGCTCCTGCTCGCCGCCGGCCGCTCCCGCTGGGTCTCGCACGCCAGCCGAGAGGTCGAGCAGGTCCTCGAGCGCCTCCGCAGCACCGGCCTCGAGCGGGCCGCGTCGAGCGCCGCCGTCGCCGAGGAGTGGGGCGTCGACCCCGCTGCTCCCCTGCGCGACGTGATCGCCGCCGCGCCGAACGGCCCCTGGGGCGAGATCCTCGCCGCGCACCTGACGGCGATGGTCGAGCTGACCAGCCAGATCGGCGCGCTCCGCGACGAGAACGACCGCTTCCTCCGCACGGCCGCCCAGTCCACCGAGGAGACCCTCGCCGGGACCGTGACCGACGCCGCGACGTACGACGCATCGGGGACCTCCGGCTCCCGCGCCGACGGCGCCCGCCTGTTCGAGGGGACCCTGTAGCACCGTGGTGAGCACCTTCGGATCCCTCGCGACCGCCTACTCCGGCCTGACCGCCGCACGCGCCGGCATCGACGTCACCGGACAGAACATCGCGAACGCCGGCACCGTCGGCTACACCCGCCAGCGCGTGACGCAGTCGGCCGTGCCCGCCGTGCAGACCGGGTTCGTCCGCGGCACCGCTGCCCTCGCCGGCCAGGGCGTGTCCGTCGACGGCATCGCCCGCCTCGGCTCCCTCACCCTCGACGCCGGGGTCCGTGCCGCGACCGGTTCGTCGTCGTGGGCGCAGACCCGGGCGACCGCGCTGTCCACGCTCGAGGGCGGCCTGCAGGAGCCCGGGAAGAACGGCCTCGCCACGAAGCTCGACGGCTTCTGGTCGTCGTGGGGCGACCTGGCCGCGCACCCGGACGACCCCGGTGCCGCGTCCGCCGTCATCGCCGCGGCGTCGACCGTCGCGAGCACCCTCGCGAGCGGTTCGCGGGCCGTCGACGACCAGTGGACCACCGTCCGTGCCACCGCCGCCACCCAGGTCGGCCAGCTCAACGACACCGCCGCGCAGGTCGCCGACCTCAACGGGAGGATCCGGGCGACGCTCGCCGGCGGCGGGAACGCGAACGAGCTCCTCGACCAGCGCGACCAGCTGACGCAGCAGATCGCGGGCCTCGCCGGCGGCACCGTCCGCACGAACACCGACGGCACGGTCGACGTGCTGCTCGGCGGCAACCCGCTCGTGCAGGGCGACACCGTCCGCACCGTCGCCCTCGAGGGCGGCGCACGCCTCGCCGACGGGCAGCCCGTCACCCTGCGGTGGACCTCCGGCAGCGCCGGCACCGTCGGCCTCGACGGCGGGTCGATCGGCGGGGCGCTGACCCTGCTCGCACCGGCCTCCGGCGGCACGGGCGGCGCACTGGCCGAGGCTTCCGCGTCCTACGACCGGGTCGCGACGCAGCTGGCGTCGACCGTCAACGCGGCACACGCGCAGGGAACCACCCCCGGTGGCGCCACCGGCGCGCCGTTCTTCGCGCTCGCGACGGGGACCCCGGCCGCACGCGGCCTGTCGGTCGTCCCCACGGACGGCAGCGGCCTGGCGACGCGGAACGCGGCGGGGGAACTCGACGACTCGTTCGCCGACGCGCTCTCGCGACTCGGGTCGGTCGCCGGTGGTGCGGACAGCACCTGGGCGACGTTCGTGGCGGGGGTGGGCAGCGCCTCCCGGACGGCCGCATCGGAGACGACGCTGACCGGGCTCGCGCTCACCAGCGCCCGCACGCAGCAGCAGTCGGGTGCCGGCGTGGACCTCGACGAGGAGAACGTGAACCTGCTCAGCTACCAGCACGCCTACCAGGGCGCGGCGCGCGTCCTCACCGCGGTCGACGAGATGCTCGACACGCTCATCAACCGCGTCGGCATCGTCGGGAGGGGCTGACCGTGATCACCCGAGTGACCACCCAGATGACCATGGCGGCGGCCGGCGAGCGCCTGCAGGCGAACGCCGCGCGCGTCGCCGAGGCGACCCAGCGCGCCACCACGCTGCAGGCGATCGCGAAGCCCTCCGACGACCCGGTGGGTACCGGTGCCTCGATGCAGGTGCGGAAGGAGCAGGCGGCCGCCGCGCAGTACACGCGGAACGCGGACGACGCCGTCGGCTGGCTCGCCACGACCGACAGCACCCTCGGCAGCGCGTACTCCGTGCTGACGAAGGTCCGCGACCTCACCGTGCAGGCCGCGAACTCCGGCACGATGGGCGACACCGACCGCGACGCCTTCGTGACCCAGTTCCGTGCCCTCAAGGCCGACCTCGAGGCGACCGCCAACACGAAGTACGGCACCCGGTCGGTGTTCGCCGGGTCGTCCACGGCCGCTGCCGCGCACTCCGACGACGCCGGGTGGGCCGCCGCCACCACCGCGGTCACCCGCCGCGTGGGCGACGACCGGACCATCCGCGTCGACACCTCCGGCGCCGCGGCCTTCGGCACCGGGGACACCTCGGCCTTCGCGGCGATCGACCGCATCGTGGCGGACCTCCAGGACGGCGTGAACGTGAACCCCAGGCTGAACGACCTCGACACCGCGATCGACTCGGTCCGCGCCGCACAGGTCGACGTCGGGGTCCGGCACGCCGCCGCCCTCGCCGCACAGGACACGCTGAAGACCGCCTCGGTGTCGCTCGAGAACCGCCGCGCCGGGATCGAGGACCTCGACCTCGCCGGGGCCGTCCTCGACCTCCAGGTGCAGCAGACCACCTACCAGGCAGCCCTCGCCGTCACCGCGAAGGTCCTGCAGCCGACCCTGATGGACTACCTCCGATGAGCATCGACCTGACCTTCCCCGTCCCGCCGTTCGGGCTGTCGCCGGAACCCGTCTTCGCGCTCGCTGCGGTCGAGGGTGCCGAGGGGCTCTTCGCGCTCACCGGCGGCGACGCCCGGCTCTACCTGCTCGACGCGGCCGTGCACCTGCCGGACTACGCGCCGGAGCTGACGGACGAGCAGGCGACGACGATCGGGCTGACCGACGCCGCCGACGCGATGCTGCTCGTCGTGGCGAACCCCGGCGAGGACGGGACGACCGTGAACCTGCTCGCGCCCGTCGTGGTGAACGGCCGCACGGCGGTCGGCGCGCAGTTCATCCTCGAGGACCAGGACCTGCCGCTGCGCGCGGAGCTCGCCCGGCGGTAGGGCTCGGGGTCCGGCGCGCGGCGCTCGGCGTCGCACGCGTTCTGCGACATCGCGCGCGTCGATCGACACGTGCAACGTCGCTTCCTGCGTCCGCATCGGATGCGCGTGCATCGTGCGACATGCCGCGCGTCGATCGACGTGTGCCGTGTCGGATGATGCGCGGGCATCGACGGCGCATCGTCCTGCACAGGACGCCGTCCGGTCGTCGTTCCCCACCGGCAGCGCCGTCGTCCTGCGGCGCTGCTCCCCCGCCACCAGGCTCGGAGCATGACCGAGGCGGACGACATCGACGTGGTGCGGACGGCGCACCGGCCCAGCGCTGAGCGACGCGCACTCGAACGAGCGACGGCGCGCGGCGAGTACGAACGGATCCGCCCCGGGGTCCTCGTCCGTCGCGGGAGCACCACCGGGCTGCGACCGGATCAACGGCACGTGCTGCTCGTCCGCGCCTCGCTCCCCCGGCTCCGCGCGCAGGACCGACTCAGCCACGAGTCCGCCTGTGCCGTGCTCGGCCTCCCCGTCGTGGGCAGCTGGCCGTCCCGGGTGCACGTGGCGGACCCGACGGCCGACGGGCACGCGTGAGTGCCTGGTTCGTGCGGCACGGTGTGGCGAGCAGGCCGCCGTCCGGACACCGGGACCACCGGGGACTCCCGGCGACGTCCCCGGCGCGGACGGCGGTCGACATCGCCTCGAGCCGCCCGTTGCTGCTCGCACTGCCCGTGCTCGACCACGTCCTGCGGTGGCGGTGCGCCACGGCCGAGGACCTCGGTCGTGAGGTCGCACTGCTCGGGCCGAAGGGTCGGTCGAAGGCGGCGTCCGCCGTGGCGATGGGGTCGCCGCGCTCGGACTCGCCGGCGGAGTCGATGTGCCGCGTGCGCTTCCGGCTGCTCGGGACGCCGGAGCCCGTCCAGCAGCACGTCTTCTCGCGGCGCGGAGAGCGCACCGCCGTGGTCGACTTCTGGTTCCCGGACCACGGCGTCGTCGTCGAGGTGGACGGTCGCGCGAAGTACGGCACCGCCGCCGCGGACGTCGCCGCCGCGCACTGGCAGGAGAAGCAGCGCGAGGACTTCGTCCGCTCGTTCCCCGAGGTACGGACGGTCGTCCGGGTGGTGTGGACGGACCTCGTGGAGCCGGAACGCCTGCGCGCGAAGCTCCTCCGGGCGGGGGTGCCGTGCTCGTGAGACCCGCGTCCGCGGTGCCGCCGGCCGAGGATCCCGGAGGAGTTCCCACCGCCCGGGCGTACCGTCACCCGCATGGCCCGACAGCACAACGACGGGGCGATCGTGCCGATGCCGCCCGCCCAGGTCCAGCCCCACTCCCGCGACGACCGGACCCCCACGCCGGACGGTCCCGGCGGGTGGACGAAGATCCTCGACCGCGTCATCGCCGTCCAGCGCCCCGTGGTCGTCGCGCACGTGAACGCCCTGCGCCGCCGGCACCCGGACGCGAGCCCGGCCGAGATCGTCCAGATCCTCGAGCGGCAGTACCTGACCGCCGTCACGACGGGTGGTGCCGCCGTCGGTGCGAGCGCGGTGATCCCCGGCGTCGGCATGGTCGCGGCCCTGGGCCTGAGCGGTGCGGAGACCGTCGGGTTCCTCGAGACGACCGCCCTGTTCGCACAGTCCGTCACCGAGGTGCACGGCATCGCCCTCGACGACCCGGAGCGGTCGCGCACGCTCGTGATGGCCCTGATCCTCGGCGCCCCGGGGACGCAGCTCGTGAAGCAGCTCGCCGGCCAGGCCGCGGGTGGCCCGGCACGGAACGCGTTCTGGGGCGAGATGGTGACCTCGACACTGCCGAAGCAGGTGGTCAGCGGCATCGGGGGCAAGGTCCGCGACCAGTTCATCAAGCGCTTCGCCGCCCGCCAGGGCACGTCGGTACTCGGTCGTGCGCTGCCGTTCGGGATCGGCGCCGCCGTCGGTGGGCTGGGCAACCACGCCCTCGGCAAGCGGGTCATCCAGGCATCGCGCGAGGGCTTCGGCCTGCCGCCGCGGCACTTCACGGTCGTGCTCGAGGCGAAGCCGACGAAGGACCGGAAGGCGTCGGACAAGGCGGACAAGGCGGGCGACCGCGAACGCCGTGCGCTGCCGTGGCGTCGGAAGGACCGCGACGACGAGGACCTCTGGGCGGAGACGCCGCGCCGCGACGACCGCGACTGACCGTCCGGCCGGCCGAGCCCAGTCGAGCGCAGCCCGGCCGCACGCAGCCCGGCCCACCCGGGTGCGCGACGACGGACGGGAGGCACGGTGCCAGCCGGCACCGCGCCTCCCGTCCGTCAGCCCCTCACGCCGTCACGCGCGCCGCTTCGGCGTCCGCACCACCTGCCCGGCGTGCGCGAACCCACCCCCGAAGCCGAACAGCAGCGCCAGCGCGTCCTCGGGCAGCTCCCCGCGCTGCCACGCCTTCGACAGGCCGAGCGGCACGCTCGCCGCGGACGTGTTCCCCGACTCGACGACGTCCCGCACGACGTACTTGTCCGCTCCGCCGAGCGCCTCGGCCAACGGCTCGATGATCCGCAGGTTCGCCTGGTGGAAGGCGAAGACCTCGATGTCGTCCATCGTGAGCCCCGCGGCCTCGACGACCGCACGGGCGTGCCCCTCGGCCTCGGTGATGGCCCAGCGGTAGATCGAGCGCCCCTGCTGGGTGAAGTACTCCGGGTCGCGCGTGACGAGCACGGCCTCGTTGAGGTGCGGCACGCTCCCCCACGAGACCGGCCCGATCTCCGCGGTGTCGGCGACGCCGAGCACGGCCGCACCGGCTCCGTCGCCGACGAGCACGCAGGTCGAGCGGTCCGTCCAGTCGGCGATGCTCGACAGCGTCTCCGACCCGATCACGAGCGCGGTGTCGGTGGCGCCGACCCGGATCGACTGGTCGGCGAGGGCCATCGCGTACTCGAAGCCGCTGCACGCGGTGTTGATGTCGATCGGCGCGGGGCCGTTCGTCATCCCGAGCGCGGCGGCGACCCGGCCGGCGGTGTACGGCGACCGCTCCCGGTGCGTCGTCGAGGCCACGATGACCAGTCCGATGTCCGACGGCTGGAGACCGGCGTCGGCGATCGCGTTGCGGCCGGCCTCGATCGCCAGGGACACGACGCTGTCGTCCGGCCCCGCGATGCGGCGGGTCTTGATGCCGGTGCGGGTGGTGATCCACTCGTCGTTCGTGTCGACCATGGTCGACAGCTCGTCGTTCGTCAGGACACGGGAGGGCTGGTGGTGGCCGAACCCGAGGATCCGGCTGCCACGGAGTGCTGGGGTGTTCATCCGCGGCACGCTACTCCCCCGACCAGACCGCTCATGCGGGGCAGGGCATGCACCGGCTCACTTCCGCGCGGCCGCCGTCGCCCGGTCGTTCGCGTGCTTGATGGCCTGCACGAGCTCGTCCTTGTCCATCGTCGACCGCCCGTGCACGTCGAGCCGCTTCGCGACCTCCATGAGGTGTGCCTTGGTCGCGTTCGCGTCGACACCGCCCTGGGTCTCCCCGGACCCGCGGGTGCCGGCTGCGCCGTCGTCGGACGGGCCGGAGGACTCCTTCTCCTCCCAGTGGTCACCGACCTTCTCGTACTCGTGCTTGACCGCGGCGAACGCCGTCCGGTGCGCTCGCTCGCCGGGGCCGTACGTCTCGTTCGCCGAGTCGAGCGTCTTCGCGAAGATCTCCTGCGCGTGCTCCGGCGACCGCTGCAGGGTGCTCGGGATCTCGTCCTTGGCCGGCATGGCGGCTCCTTCCGTCGGGACCTCCCGTTCTACGCCCCGCACGTGACCGGTACCCGCAGGGCCTGGTCCGCACACCGCGACGCGCGTAGACCGGGGTGATGGACTACACACACCTCGGACGGACAGGGCTGTCGGTGTCACAGGCGGTGCTTGGCACCATGAACTTCGGACCGGAGACCAGCGAGGACGACTCGCACGCGATCATGGACCGGGCCCACGAGCTCGGCGTGAACTTCTTCGACACCGCCAACGGCTACGGCGGCTCAGTGGGCAAGGGTGCCACCGAGGAGATCATCGGCCGCTGGTTCGCGAAGGGCGGCGGCCGGCGCGAGAAGACCGTCCTCGCCACGAAGGTCTACGGCGAGATGGTCGACTGGCCGAACGGTGGCAAGCTCAGCGCGCTGAACATCCGGCAGTCGCTCGACGCCAGCCTCCGCCGGCTGCAGACCGACCACGTCGACCTGTACCAGTTCCACCACGTCGACCGGGCGACCCCGTGGGACGAGATCTGGCAGGCGATCGACGTCGCCGTGCAGCAGGGCAAGGTCCTCTACGTCGGCTCCTCGAACTTCGCCGGGTGGCACATCGCCCAGGCGCAGGAGGCCGCCGCCCGTCGTGGCACGCTCGGCCTGGTCAGTGAGCAGTCGATCTACAACCTCGTCGTCCGCGACGTCGAGCGCGAGGTCCTACCGGCCGCCCGCGAGTACGGCCTCGGCATCATCCCGTGGTCGCCGCTGCAGGGCGGCCTGCTCGGTGGCGTCATCGAGAAGACCGAGAACGGGTCCCGTCGCCTCTCCGGCCGCAGCGCCGAGTACGTCGAGGGCCACCGCGACCAGCTCACCGCCTACGAGTCGTTCGCGAAGGAGCTCGGCCACACCCCGGGCGAGCTCGCCCTGGCGTGGCTGCTGCACCAGCCGGGCGTCACCGCGCCGATCACCGGCCCGCGCACCATGGACCAGTGGGAGTCGGCGGTCCGCGCCGTCGACATCCGTCTCGACGAGGCGGCGCTTGCGCGCCTCGACGAGATCTTCCCGGGGCACCAGACCTCGCCGGAGGACTACGCCTGGTGAGTCGCTGACGCGACCGTCGGACGGGAGGCGCGGTGCGGGTCGGACCCGCACCGCGCCTCCCGTCCGTCCAGGCTCCACGTCGTCATCGACGACGGGACCGGTGCACTGCTCCGGATGCTCTGACGATCGTGCCGACGAGGTCGTCCAGGCCCGTCGCAGTCGCGGCACCGACCACCTCGATCCAGGTGCCCCCGTCCGACTCGGTGGTCCGCACGAGCTCCGACGTCGACACGTCGCGCGCAGCGAGGTACGTCACGACCCCCAGTTCGATCGACAGCTCCAGATCGAGGAACACGTCCTCCGCCTCCGCCAGGAAGACACCCGCCGTGTCCGGCTCCCAGATGGCGACGAGTTCCCGGAGGACCCCGACCCCTCCGTCCTCGGCGAAGAACCCGGTCCCGATCAGCTCGTCGGAGAAGGTCTGCGACACCGAGACGCTGAGTCGGTTGCCGGCCGAGAACCGGGACCGAGTCGCAGCGAAGCGACCCACCACCCGTCCCGAGAGTGTGGCGCCAGGAGCGGTCTCGAGACGGACGGAGTACCCGTCCTGCGGGAGCGGAGCGCCGTCCTCGTTCCGCGCGACACCCAGCTCGAGGGCCGAGACCAGTGCCGTGTCTGCCAGGTCCGGCACGGTCCCGAGCGCGTTCCCGTCGGGGTCGACGACCGCGAGTGATCGTCCGAACGGCGCGTGCAACCTCCGGACGACGGCGTCCGTCGCCCGGAGCTTCGCACCGACGGCATCGAGTCCCTCACCCCTCGGTCCCCAGCTGAGCCGCAACGACAACTCCCCACCGAACGGGAGCGCCTCGGTCATGCTTCGTCCTTCCACGCGGTGGGTCGTCATCGAGCGAGGCCGAGGCCACCGGCGTCTTCGATGGCGTCCGCGATCGCCACGATGCCGGCAGCGGCGGCCACGAGGTCATCGCTGCCGACGTCGACGGTGAGCCACGTTCCACCGTCGGCCACGGCCGTTCTCGCCGATGTGGGGAGGTCGATCGAGGAGAGCAGGGAAGTGTGGTCACCGCGGAAGAAGTTGGTCAGCCCGACGAGGGTCGTGAACCCTCGCTGACTCCGGTTCGCGTCCCGGATGGTCACCTGCGCCAGATCGGCACGCCAGAGCTCGACGAGTCGCCGAAGGACCTCGCCGTGGTGCTCACCGTAGCTCTGCCGGAGATCCATCGACGCCCCGGGCTGCACCGCCCGGAGCGACACGGCCACCTCGTTCACGATGTACTCGCTCACGGTCGCGCCGACGTGCAACCGCATCGAAGCGCCGACCGATCCGACGAGCTTCCCGACCAGGGACACGCTGTACCCGTCCCGCGGGAACGGCTGTCCGTCCGCGATGCGAGCGACCCCGCGGTGGATCAAGAGGCTCACCTCGTCGTCGGTGAGATCACCGACGAACGACCCGTCCGCGTCCTCCGACGACGGGTCCAGGAGCTTCCACGGACCGGCGAACGGCGCGCCGCAGCACGCCAGGACCGCCAGCGTCTCCCGCAGGGCCCCGATGGCGTCGTCCGGCTCGAACGGTCGGGTTCCCCACTGCACGCGCATGGCAGGCTGCTGCGTGGTCCAGATCGAGGTCACGGCTCTCCAGGTGTGGTCGAGGTCGTCCGGTCGAACACGGAGGGTACTCGAGCTGGGCGACGGGACCCAGCGCTTCGGGTCGGCCCTGCGTCGGTCGAAGTGCTCCGGGACCGCGTCTCGTCGACGCCCGCCTCGCTCCTGCGACTTCGACCAGTCGGGACTCCCAGCGGACGGGACGGCTCAGACGGAACGATCTGGCGCGTCGAAGCGTCGCGTCAGGACCGCCTCCGACAGGCGTCGGAAGAATTCTCGGCCGCTCAGACCGAGATGCCGCTCCGGATCGAGGTTGGCGCCGAGGTTCACGAGGATCGCAGAGAAGTCATCATCACGCGCCCCCGGATGCAACACCGTGTCGACCTCATCCTGGATGGCCGTCGCCGTTCCTTCCGAGAGCCCCTCGAGTGCATCGTCGAGGGCCTCGACGGCATCCCTGTAGTCCGACTCCCAGCTCGAGTACAGGGCGCCCGGAAGCCACCCGGCGAGGGCCGGAAGGGCGCGCCGCAGTCCCGAGGCATCAAGATGGTTCACCGGTGCCACGGCTCTCCTCCTCGATCGATGGATGCGCAGACTCGACGAAGAACACCTGTGGCGTGCGGGAACTCCGTGTCAGTCAACGTGCTTCAGCATCGCGCCGTGTTCCAGTTGCCCCACCCGTTCGCCGATCTGCGCGAGCATCTGTCGTCCGCCGCTCGGCCCCTGATCGGATCGGTAGTTCGCGTTCATCCGGTGCAGGAAGGAGTTGATGTCCTCGTCCTGGGCATCGTCGATGTCGAGCGAGCGGTACTCACCCGCCATGACAGCGATCTCGTCGCGGGAGAACCCGTCGAGGTAGAAGTCAAGGTAGTCAGCCACCGACGAGTAGTCCTCCCACCAGAACGGGAACAGATTCTCGATGAATCCGCCGATCAAGGGGATGCGGTTGCCGTAGTTCGCGAGATCGATCTCGTTGAGTAGTCGCATGTGGACGCCGTTGCACCGATCAGGTCAGGAGTTCGCCACGAGCGCGATCAGTCACCCGGACGTCCGTAGCGTTCCAGACTTCGCTGATCGACCGAGCACACAACGCGAAGTTGCTGTACTCGAATCCTAGCCCGTCGATGCTCGGTGTCTCGCCGAGCGTCGCGGACAAGAAGTCCAACGTCACGCTGTTCGACGCACTTCTCCTACTTTCATGAGTAGCGCCAGCTCGCACGCGTACCATCGCATGGACGCCGCGAACAGAGGGCGAGATCAGCGCGAAGCTGATGCCTCGAGTCGGATCTGGCGCTCCACTGGTGCGGACGACGCTCGCGGTCACGAACGACGAGAACTCCGGAGAGCGAAGATCGACCGTCCTCTCGGCACTACTTGCGTGCCACGTGCCGCTGAACTCTTCGAAGGCGGAGACGAAGCGATCACAGGTCTGAGAGGTTGCGCGCACGATGCTGTCGACGGAGTCACTCCGTGTCACCCACCGCAGACTCGCGTGCCATCCCGAAACGTCCATCATGTTGCGCATCAACCTCCGACTGCAGCAGCGACGGTATTTCTCTCACGATTGCAACCACATCTGGCCCTCGTCGAACTGATCAGCCAGTCGCGATTCCACTTCTCCACCGTGATGACAGGACGACCGGCCACGCTGCGGCGGCATCTCGTTCATCAGGCTGCCACGACGTTCGCGATCTCCTGAGTTGCGAGCTGGTCGATCAGATGCGTCAGCACAAGGATGTTCTGCCGGAACACATCGTCCTCCTGGAGGATCTCGCTGGATGGTCGGCTTCCATCCGATCGCAGCGACGCCGGTTCCTCCGCAAGGCCAGCGGCCGATGCATCGCGCAGAAGTCGCATCAGTTGACTTGCTCGCGTCGAGCCGATGAGGTCGCTGCTGACGCCTTCTGCAACGACGTCACTCTCGAGAAGGGGCTGGCTGTCATCGCCGATGACCTGGATCACGTCACGCACCATGTCGCGGACGATGTTCCAGTTCGGGCTCTCCGCCAGTGGCGCGAGGGTCTCAGTCCATCGGTCTCGGAAGCCGATCGGGGCTGATCCGAGTCGTTCGACGAGCCATGCGGGGGTGTGAGGAGCAGCCCGCGGATGCATCGAGAGATCTTCGCGGAGCTCCGCCGTCTCGACCGGAAGTGACTCGAGGAGGTTCCCCTCGATGTCGATCAACAGCGGCCAACGCGGCTCGTCGTCCCGGACGAACTCGAACCGGTAGGCGCCAGTCGGTTCGAGTCGGAGGACACCGGTGAACCACGCGCCGCGCTCCTTCTCGGTCATTGCCTCTCGCAGCGCGCTCCACGCCTCGAATTCGGCAAGGTCAGCCGGCGGGCCATGCGTGACGGTTCCCGCGGTTTCGACCGCACGTTCGATCCGAGCGGTGACGCCGAGGCTGACGAACACGCTCGTCGCTCTCCTCCAACCCGTCTCCAACCGGTCGAATGTGAGGATCGCAAGCGTGTTCTGAGATTCGTAGTAGTCCGCTGATGAACTCAATCGGCCAAACCTCCGGTGCGCGTCGCCGCCTCGCAGGAGCCCCCCGGGGTCCTCGGTCAGCAGCCGTCTCATCTCGTCCTCGATCCGACCAACCTCAACAGGTGGACAGTGCATGCGCGCTGAATGGCCAAGATGATCCCGGTGGCGAACCGCCGAAGCCGTCGAGACGATCAAGCGGTGTCTTCCGTCAGGTCGAAGATCAGCCGCGCGAACACGCGTCCACTCATGTGCAGCTCTGACTCGATCCAGAGGTCCGCTCCCGACAACTCGAGGAAGTGCTCGACCTGCGAGTCAGTCACATCGTTCGCGAGCAATTCCGCGGCTTCCTCGTGCACCAACTGCCTGTCTGGATCTCCGTATCGCGACAGGTCCGCTTCCAGAGCCTCGCGAGCGCTGTCGAAGTCGTCGCGCCAGTCAGCGTGGAAAACGGCGTTCAGGAGAGTCCACAGAGCGGGCGCTCCGCGCTTCACCTCCGCGTTGGTCAATTCTCGAGGCTTCATGCTCATCCTCCTGCTCCCGACATCGGTCAAACGCTGGCCCGCGACTCATCCGTATTCGACACGGAGGTCCCCAGCGGCCCAGATGCGCTGGATCTCAGCGCCGAGCTGTCCGAACCGTCGCCGGGCTCGCTCTGGCAGATCGACCTCGATCCGAGCGTTGAACGGATCCGCCACGAAGTCAAGAGCGAACTCATTCGGCTTGTGCAGCGTGGTCTGGAAGATGGCACCAGCTGTGATGACCGCCCGAAGGAAAGTCCCACTCTCGAACTCGGAGACCAAGGAGAGGGCAGATCCACGAGCGGGTTCCGCCACGCCATCGACCCGGTAGGGCGAGGCGGCGATCACCCCTCCCCAGGATCGTGCATCCGCGCCGGGGATCGTTCGGTCGTGAACAGTCCAGGTGTCGTTGAAGGAGGGAAATGCCTCGAGCACCGCGGCCGAAGACTGGACGATGCGAGCAGCTGTGGCATCAGCTGATTCAGCTCGAGCATCCCATTCTGCGACGAGCAGCCAACCACTGACGTCGATCACCACAGTCACCTTCCTTCGACACTCAGCTGACCCGGGCAGGCTCCCCGAAGTGTTGAGTCAGGACCCGCTTGTGAGTCTTCGAAAGAACCCCGCCGCTCATTGCGCGTTGCCGCCTAGGAGCCCCCCTCCCATCAGGCCGAGCGTAGCACCTGAACAAAGCACTGTTGCCCGTACCCCCGATCAATGTCAGTGAGCCGGAACGACGTTCCCGAGTTCCTGAGCCGCTAGCGACAGAAGGGGCTGGAACAAGGCGTCGAACCGTTCTCGGAATGCTTCGTCAGCCAGGAGTGCGTTCCGTGTCTTCGTGGATGATTCGCTCGACGCCTCTGGAAGGTTCGGGACGAGCCCCAGTCCAGTCGCGTCTCGGTACAGCCTCTCGATCTGGCCGACGGTCGTCGAGGCGGCCAACTCACTGGACACAACCTCCGCAACTTGATCCGCTCCGACCGCTACTCCGCGATCATCGGTGCCGGCTTGTACCGCGTCTCGTAGCATGTCCCTCACGATCAGCCAGTCCGAGTGGTCCGCGAGTGCGCGGAACTCCTCGAGCCAGGTGTCAGCGAAGCGCAACCCGGTGGACACCAGTCTTTCCCCGAGCCACGAGGGAATGAATTCGGCAGTGCGCGGATACCGCTGGAGATCCTTGCGAAACTGCGACGTTTCAACGCGCTCGCTCTTGACGATGTTGCCGTCGAGGTCGACTTCCACGGGCCAGGAAGGTTCCGAGTCCCAGTCGAACTCGAACCGATACGCGCCGGTCTGTTCGAGGCGAAGACGTCCACTGAACCATGCTCCACGTGAATTGTCCGCCATGAGTTCACGGAGATCGATCCACGCCTGGTACTCCGTCAGGTCCGCAGGGGGCGAGTACACCAATGACGTCTCGCGAAGTACAGCACGCTGCAATCTGGAAGTGACACCGACGTCCACGAACACAGAAGTCGCTCTGGACCATCCAGGGTGTAGGCGGTCGAAGGTGATGATCGCAAGTCGGTTCTGCAGATCGTGAAGTTCAGTCAACGAGCTCACTCTCGTAGCCCCCAGCCTTCCCCGACGCCTCGAACGAGACAGGATTCTTGGTGATGACCTGCCGCCGACTCTCCGCGCCATGGCGGCTTCAGCTCACCAAGAATACGGCGGCCCTGGCTGTGGCAGCGTCCGGATCAGCAAGCCAGGAGGCCGGAAGTCTGCGGCGCGCACCGGAGGAACGCACCGCGGTGCGCTGAGAACGCGACTCAATCAAGTGCAATCCGGTGCTCTACGGCGCTCGAGATGCGCTGAAGCCCCGCACCGAGCTGCTCAAAGCGCTCCCGCGCCTGCTCTTGTCGCCCATCTCGAGTGCGATGGCCTTCCTGATGAGAACCTGCTACAAACGGTCGCTGACCGTCACGGACTTGAGATCGAGGGCTCGGCGTCACGCCGCAACCTCCTCACGCGTGATCGGTCTCCGCCGAGACGACGACGCGCCGCTCGAAGGCCGTGAGGGCCTTGAGTGCATCACGAACCACCTCGACTTCGGCAGCGGTGTTCTGATTCCCGAACAGCATCTGGCGCGCGTTGCCGGAGAGTTCGATACCGGACGTGTCCGGTTCACGCTGATCGATGACGCTGGACCGAACCGCCGCTGCCATGGAGAGAAAGCGCCTCGCATCGACTCCGTTGAGGACATCCTGCAACAGACCATCTGCCAGCTCGTCATCCTCGACAAAGTCGAGTTCATCATCGAGGATGGCATCACTGATCAGACGTTTGATACCCTCGGCGACGACAATCCAATCCTCGTTCTCCTGCATAGCGCGAAGCTCGTCCGGCCAGACGTCATCTCGGAACACGGGACGCGGCGCAGCCTGAAGGTTCGCCATCCACACCGGGGTCATGCGCGCTTCGCGAGGAAACCTGCGCAAGTCGTCGAGCAAAGCGGAGCGCTCAACGTCTCGCCCGTTGTGGATCGTCCCCTCTGGGTCGACCGCAACCGGCCAAACGGGTCGTTCGTCCCAGTCGAAGTCCATGCTGTAATGCCCGTCGCTGGACACACGCAGATGCCCGGTCATCCACGCGCCACGATCCGGACCTGACATCACCTCACGGAGATGCCCCCATGCCCGGTACAGCTCGAACTCAGGTGCCGGCCGACGCACGGATTGACCGTCGGAGGTCAGGAGGATGCCATTGAGTTGCTGCGTGTTCGCTACTTCAACAAACACGTCGGTACACGACGCCCATCCTTGCCCGAGCGTGCGAAGAGTGAGCGAAGCCACTGCATTCTTTGCTGCGACCTCAGCTTCCAACTTCCCCAAACCCGCCTCCGTTCAACGACCGAAGAATTCATTGTTGCTGATCACGCTCACCTCGGGCTCATCCAGCACGAGCCGCGTCTCCTCCGTCACCCCGGTGGCCGAGCGTTCGACGCGGAGCTGCACGGACGCGACTCCGCCGGCGGTGGGTGCCACGGCGACCAGGCGTGTTGGTCGGGGTGCCCGGCGCTGGGCGAAGGCGGTGACCTCGGCAACGCTCCAGGCGAGCGTGGCGGGCTCCACCGTGCCTTAGGCCTCGGGGCCGACGTCGCCGACGTCGGCGAGGCCGGCGAGGCCGGCGAGCAGGAGTTCCGCGGTCCGCCCGAGGGTCGCGGCCTCCGATGCCGGGTGGTGCACCGAGACGAGCGCCTCGACCCACGGCACCGCGCCCGGCCCGATCGTCGCCGAGCGGGTGACCGTCTGCGGCGCGAGCATCGCGGTGGCGACGTCGTCCGCCACGACGTCCGACCCGGCTGCGCGGTACCGGTCCCCCTCGCGGACGACCCAGCTCGACGCCGTGCGGCGGAGCATCGCGGACATCGCGACGGTGAGCCGGGACGATCCGGGCGTGAGCAGCACGGCGACGACCCCGGCGCGGCGGGCCTCGAGGAGGAGTCCGGTCCGCTCGCTCGAGCACTCGACCACCGCGGCGTCCGTCTCGTGCACGACGAACCCGGGACCGACCGCGTCGACGAGCGGGTGCGCGAGGGTGACGTCGTCCACGGCGCCACCCTACCGAGCACCCGCCCGCAGCCCCGCACGACGACGGGCCCCGCGCTGGTGTGCGCGGGGCCCGTCGTCGTGCGGGGTGGACGGTGCTAGCGGACCGAGACCGGGGTCTCGTCGCGCTCCTCGTAGAGGACGTAGCCCTCCTCACCGTGGACGGCGGTGTCGATGCCGGCGACCTCGTCCTCGGTCTTGACGCGGAAGCCGATGGTCTTCTCGATCGCGAACCCGATCACGAAGGCCAGGACGAACGAGTACACGAGGACGGCCGCGGCGGCGACGGCCTGCTTGCCGAGCTGCTCGAACGAACCCGAGTAGATGAGGCCGGTGCCGTCGGCGAAGATGCCGAGGTAGAGCGTGCCGAAGATGCCGCCGACCAGGTGGACGCCCACGACGTCGAGCGAGTCGTCGAAGCCGAGCTTGTACTTCCAGTCGATCGCGAAGCAGCAGACGATGCCGGCGAGGAAGCCGAGCAGGATGCCCCAGCCCGGGGTCAGCGCGGCGCAGGCCGGGGTGATGGCGACCAGACCGGTGACCGCACCCGAGGCGGCGCCGACCGAGGTGGCCTTGCCGTCCTTGATCTTCTCGATGAGCAGCCAGCCGAGGATCGCGGCGGCCGGGGCGGCGAGGGTGTTCACCCAGGCGAGTGCGGCGACGCCGTCGGCAGCGCCCTCGGACCCGGCGTTGAAGCCGAACCAGCCGAACCAGAGGATCGCGGCGCCGAGCAGGACGAAGGGCGGGTTGTGCGGCTTGTGCGCGCCCTTGGCGAAGCCGACGCGCTTGCCGAGGACGATCGCCAGCGCCAGACCGGCGGCTCCGGCGTTGATGTGGACCGCGGTGCCACCGGCGAAGTCGATGACACCCCAGGTCGCGAACATGCCCGAGGTCAGGTTGAAGACCCACGACGCGACGGGGAAGTAGACGACGGTGACCCAGACGCCCGCGAAGACCATCCAGGCGCCGAACTTTGCGCGGTCGGCGATGGCACCGGAGATCAGGGCGACGGTGATGATCGCGAAGGTGGCCTGGAAGCCGACGAAGGCCATCGACGGGTACGCGGCGTTGATGGTCGACGCCTGCGACTCCTCGAACGCCTGACCGAGGCCGATCTGGTTCCAGTCGATGCTGAAGAAGCCGACGATGCCCGCGACGTTCGTGCCGGCGCCGTGGTTGGCGAACGCGATCGCGTAGCCGTAGAGCACCCACAGGACGCCGACCAGGGCGATGGCCCCGAAGGACATCATCATCATGCTGATGACGGACTTGGCCTTCACCAGGCCGCCGTAGAAGAAGGCCAGGCCCGGTGTCATGAACAACACCAGCGCCGCCATGATCAACACGAATGCCGTGTTGCCCTGATCAAGCATCTGTTCACCTCTCGCGATTGCAGTGCGGCTCTCGGGACCGCCCTCGGGTGTTCAGAGTCTGGCGAGGTGAGGTTTCGCGAGGGAGCACGAACTGTTTCGCGGGTGTAACGCGACGGGTCCCCGTGTAAACGCTGTGTTTCGGGGAGCCGGGAACGGGCGGACGGGAGGCGCGGTGCGGGCCCGCCACGCGCCTCCCGTCCGTCGCGCGGTTCAGTCGGCGGCGCGGGAGAGCGCGACCACGCGCGACGCGGCCCGCAGGTACTTCTTGCGGTACCCGCCGTCGAGCATCGCCTGCGGGTACACCTGGTCGAGCGGCGTGCCGGACGCGACGATTCGCACCTGCGCGTCGTAGAGGCGGTCGACCAGTGCGACCCAGCGGAGCGCGTCGGTCTGGTCGGTGAACGCCTGCACGTCGGTCAGCCCCACCGCGTCGAGCCCGTCGACCAGCGCGACGTACTTCGAGGGGTGCACGCTCGCCAGGTGACCGACGACCGCGCGGAAGTCGTCGAGTGTCGTCGCGCCGGCCGGCAGTCCGGCGACGACGTCGTCGACCACACGGGCCGACTCGTCGACCGCTCGACGGCGGTAGTCGAGCCCGTCGATGCGCATGGTGTCGAACCGGTCCGACATCGCCTGGATCTCACGGAGGAAGTCCTGGGCGGCGAAGCGGCCCTCGCCGAGCGCTCCCGGCGGCGTGTTCGATGTGGCGGCGAAGCGGGTCCCCGTCTCGGAGAGCTCCTTGATGAGGCGCGTCATCACCATCGTGTCGCCCGGGTCGTCGAGCTCGAACTCGTCGATGCAGACGAGCGACGTCCCGCGGAGCAGGTCGACGGTGCCCTGGAACCCGAGCGCGCCGACCAGGGCGGTGTACTCGATGAACGTGCCGAACGTCTTGCGTGACGGCTCCGCGTGGTAGGCCGCCGCGAGCAGGTGGGTCTTGCCGACACCGAACCCGCCGTCCAGGTAGACGCCCGAGCGCGCCGGCCGGACCGGCTCGCGCCGCCGGCCGAACAGCCCGCGCTTCGCCGGCTCGGGGCGGGTCGCGACGAACCGCTCGACGGCGTCGCGCACGTCCGCCTGCGACGGGTACTCCGGATCGGGTCGGTAGCTGGCGAACGACGCGTCGGCGAACTGCGGCGGCGGCACGAGCGCAGCGGCCATCTGCTGCGGGGTGACCTGCGGGTCGCGGTCGACGAGGTGAGCGGGCAACGGGTCCTCCGGAGGGAAGCAAGTAGGCGGGTGTCACGTTGCAGGAGTCGAACGGCACGTCCGCGTACCGTTGCCCACAGGCACCGACGACCGATCCTAGTCCGGTGCAGCCGCACCCCCTGGAGGTACCCCCGATGACCGCACCGGTCGACCCGTCCGAGAAGTTCGCCGCCTACGCCCACCCGGAGCGCCTGGTGTCGACCGAGTGGCTCCAGGAGCAGCTCGACGCCGGGGCCGGCTCCCCGGACCTGGTGGTCGTCGAGTCCGACGAGGACGTCCTGCTCTACGAGACGGGCCACGTCCCCGGTGCGGTGAAGATCGACTGGCACACCGACCTCAACGACCCCGTCCAGCGGGACTACATCGACGGCGATGCCTTCGCGGCGCTCGTCGGCGGCAAGGGCATCGGTCGCGACACCACGGTCGTCATCTACGGCGACAAGAACAACTGGTGGGCCGCGTACGCCCTCTGGGTGTTCACGCTGTTCGGCCACGAGGACGTCCGCCTGCTCGACGGCGGCCGGGCGAAGTGGATCGCCGAGGACCGCGCGGTCACGACCGACCGCACCGAGGTCACCCCGGTCGAGTACCCCGTCGTGGCGCGCCGCGACGAGCAGGTCCGCGCGTTCAAGGAGGACGTGCTCGACCACCTCGGCAAGCCCCTCATCGACGTGCGGAGCGCTCCGGAGTACTCCGGTGAGCGCACCACCGCGCCGGACTACCCGGAGGAGGGCGCCCTGCGCGCCGGCCACGTGCCGACCGCCGTGAACATCCCGTGGGCGACCGCGGCCGCCGCCGACGGCACCTTCAAGAGCCGCGAGGAGCTCGACGCCGTGTACCGCGAGGGTGCCGGCATCGGCGACGCCGACGAGGTCATCGCGTACTGCCGCATCGGCGAGCGGTCGAGCCACACCTGGTTCGTCCTGCAGCACCTGCTCGGCTACGAGAACGTCCGGAACTACGACGGCTCGTGGACCGAGTGGGGCAGCGCCGTGCGCGTGCCGATCGCCGTCGGCACCGAGCCGGGGACCGTGCCCGCCCGATGAGCGAGGAACTCCCCCGTCCCCTCGCCGAGATCCGCGACGACTTCCTCGAGCTGTCCCAGCAGGACCGGCTCCAGCTGCTGCTCGAGTTCTCCGACGAGCTCCCCGCGCTGCCCGAGCGCCTGCAGGGGCACGAGGACGAGCTCGAGCGCGTCGAGGAGTGCCAGTCCCCCGTCTTCATCACGGTGACGGTGGGTGCGGACGGCGACGCTCCCGACGTCGTCCGGATGCACGCGACGGCACCCCGCGAGGCGCCCACCACCCGGGGCTTCGCGTCCATCCTCGCGCAGGGGCTGTCCGGGCTGACGGCGCCCGAGGTCCTCGCGGTCCCGGTGGACTACCCGCTGACGCTCGGGCTCACCGAGGCGGTCAGTCCGCTGCGGATCCGGGGCATGGTCGGCATGCTCGGCCGGGTGCAGCGACAGGTGCAGGCGGCCGCCGCGGCCTGAGACGCAGCACCGGACGGACGGGAGGCGCGTGGCGGGTCCGCCACGCGCCTCCCGTCCGTCCAGCGTGCCGGCTACCGGGCGCTGGTCGCGTCCGTCGGCTGCACCACCTCGGTCAGCCACGCGAGGATGCGGGCGTCGAACCAGTCCGCGTCGTGGTTCCAGAGCTTCGTGTGCCGGGCGGTCGTCTGGACCTCGAGCCGGACGATGTCGGGCCGGACCCGCGCGAGCTCGTGCGACGCCGAGGACGGCACGAACCCGTCGTCGTCGCTGTGCAGGATCAGGATGGGCACCGTCAGCTCGTCCGCCCGGGCGACCATGTCGAGCTCGCGGAGGTCGACCGGCTGCTCCAAACCGACCACGCGGTGCAGGACCGGGGTCCGGAGGAGCCGCTGCGCGACCTTCCGGACGGGCCGCGGCAGCTTGAGCACCCGGCTCTGCGACTTGAGCACCTCGTGCCAGTCGACGACGGCCGACTCCAGGACGACGCCGTCGACCATCCCGGCGAAGCGCGAGCGGACGAGGGTCTGCAGCACGACCGCACCGCCCATCGACCACCCCATGAGCACGACGCTCCGGGCGTTCCGGGCGGCGAGCCAGCGGAGCACGGCGTCGACGTCCTCCCATTCGGTGGTGCCGAGCCCGTAGCGGCCGTCGGAGCTCCGCGGTGCGACGCCGTCGTTCCGCCACGACGCGAGCACGACCGAGTACCCGGCGGCGCGGAACACGGGCACGGCGCGGATGGTCTCGGCGCGGGTGACACCGCGGCCGTGCACGAGGACGGCCCACGGGGCGTCGGGGTCGTCGGCACGGACGATCCAGGCCGGCGAGGGCCCGTTCGGGGTGGGGATGTCGACGTCCTCGACGGGCACGTCGAGCTCGCCGGGGTTCAGGTAGAACCAGCCGCCCCAGCGTCCCCGTCGAGCGGTGGTCGGGTCGCCGGCGTCGACGGCGATGATGCGCCGCGTGACGGTCGTCTCGGTCGTGCCGAGGACCTCGCCGATCCGCATGTGCCCGGTCCCGCCGCCGAACCACAGGCTGTAGCGGCCCTGGAGCTCGGTGTCGGCGGTGCGTTCGAGGGTCACGGTCATCCGGTCCGGGTCGACCGCGTGGATCGGGACACGCTCGGCGCGCTTCCGGTCGGGGGTGACGACGGCCCGGGCGACGGCGGCGACGAACCCGCCCACCACGGCGGTGCCGATCGCGGCGGCGGCGACCCCCGCCCCGAGTGCGACGAGGCCCGCTGAGCGCACGGCTTCCTGGGCGACGTCCTCGGCGGGTCGCGCTGATCGGGACATGGTGCGGAGCCTAGTCTGCAAGCGTGTCCGAATCCGCTGAGCCCGAGGCCTTCGCGCGACTGCGCGCGCTCGTCGCGTCGGGCGGCACCCGCACCGAGACGACGGTGACCGAGATCCCCTCGCCCTCGCGGATCGCGCCGCACTCGATCGCCCTGGCCGCGGACGTCTCCGGTGCGGTGCACGGCATCGACTCCGACCTCGGCACCGGCCGGTTCATCGCACTGTACGACCCCGCAGAACCCGAGGGGTGGGGCGGCGCGTTCCGCGTGGTGACCTTCGCCCAGGCACCGCTCGAGCCGGAGATCGGCGTCGACGAGTTCGTCGCGGACGTCACGTGGAGCTGGCTCGTCGACGCCCTCGAGGCACACGGGGCGAGCTACGACCGGGCGTCGGGCACGGCGACCAAGATCATCTCGCGCGGCTACGGCGACCTCGCCGCCCAGGGCGACGGCGCACAGCTGGAGCTCCGGGCGTCCTGGACGCCCCGTGACGAGGACCTCACCGCGCACGTCGAGGCCTGGGAGGAGATCGTCGCGATGCTCGCGGGGCTCCCGCCGGCGTCGGACGGCGTGACGCTGCTGGCCCCGAGGAGGACCACGAAGTGACCGACCCCGCCGATCCCGCATTCGAGGACGCGCACGACGCCGTCCACGTGATCGAGGACCGCGACGAGTACCTCGAGGCGGTCGCCGCGATCGCCGCCGGCCACGGCCCGGTCGCCGTCGACGCCGAACGCGCCAGCGGCTACCGCTACTCGCAGCGCGCCTACCTCATCCAGGTCTTCCGCCGCGGTGCCGGCGCCTTCCTCTTCGACCCGATCGCGATCGGCGACTTCGCCGAGTTGCAGGACGCCGTCGTCGACGAGGAGTGGCTGTTCCACGCCGCCTCGCAGGACCTGCCGTGCCTGCAGGAGGTCGGACTCGTGCCGACCCGGATCTTCGACACCGAGCTGGGCGCCCGCATCGCCGGCTTCCCCCGCGTCGGACTCGGTGCCGTCGTCGAGCAGCTGCTCGGCATCACGCTCGCGAAGGCGCACTCCGCCGCCGACTGGTCGACTCGTCCGCTCCCCCAGGCCTGGCTCGTCTACGCCGCGCTCGACGTGGAGCTGCTGCCGGACCTCCGCGACGCCCTCGCCGCCGTGCTCGACGCCGCCGGCAAGTCCCGGATCGCGTCGGAGGAGTTCGCCGCCGTGCTCGGTCGCGCCCCGAAGCCGCCGAAGGCCGAGCCCTGGCGTCGGCTGTCCGGCATGCACGCGCTGCGCGGTGCACGGGCGCTGGCGATCGCCCGCTCCCTCTGGCTCGCTCGCGACGCGTACGCGCGCGAGGTCGACATCGCCCCCGGTCGGCTCGTGCCGGACTCGGCGATCGTCGCGGCCGCGGCGGCCGCCCCGACGTCGCGGTCGGAGCTCGGCGCGGTGAAGGCGTTCACCGGGCGCGCGAGCCGGTCGGAGCTCGACCGGTGGTGGGCCGCCGTCGACGAGGGTCGGACGACCGAGGACCTGCCGAAGCTCCGCGGGACCGGCGAGGCCACGCTCCCGCCGCCCCGCGCCTGGGCCGACCGCAACCCCGACGCGGACCGCCGGTACAAGGCCGCCCGTGCCGCCGTCGTCACCCGTGCCGAGGAGCTCGACCTGCCCGTCGAGAACCTGCTCACGCCGGAGACCCTCCGCGTGGTCTCGTGGGAGCCGCCGACGCCGATCGCGACCGAGACCGTCGGCGCCGCGCTCGCGTCGCACGACGCCCGCCCCTGGCAGGTCGAGGAGACGGCGTCGATCATCGCGCACGCCTTTGTCGACGCCGGACAGCAGCCTGCTGCCGAGAGCAACACCGGCTCGTAGGAACACCCCAACGGGCATGCGTCCGTCCAGCCTCCGGGCATAGCGTCTCCGGTGTCGCCGGGCGCTGCCCGGCCGGTCGGGGCGGAACGCGTCCCGACCCGATCGAAGTGGATCTGGAGGCCCCGATTGCCCAAGGCATCAGACGTCGTGTTCGTGGACGGTGTCCGCACCCCGTTCGGACGAGCCGGTGAGAAGGGGGTGTTCTGGGAGACCCGCGCGGACGACCTCGCGGTCCACGCCATGCGCGGCCTGCTCGACCGGAACAGCCAGCTCGACGGTGCGGCGGTGGACGACGTCGCCGTCGCCGCCACCACCCAGCAGGGCGACCAGGGCCTGACCCTCGGCCGGACCGTCGGCATGCTCGCCGGATTGCCGAAGTCGGTCCCCGGCTACGCGATCGACCGCATGTGCGCCGGCGCGATGACGAGCGTCACCACCCTCGCCGGCGCCATCGCCTTCGGTGCCGCGGACGTCGCGATCGCCGGCGGCGTCGAGCACATGGGCCGCCACCCGATGGGCTTCGGCGCCGACGTCAACCCCCGCTTCATCGCCGAGCGCATGGTGGCGGGCGACGCCCTCGTCATGGGCAGCACCGCCGAGCGACTGCACGACCGCTTCCCCGCCATCACGAAGGACCGCACGGACGCCTTCGCCGTCCAGTCGCAGCAGCGCTACGCCGCCGCGTGGGCGGCCGGCAAGCTCCAGCCCGACGTGGTGCCGGTCGAGGTGAACACCGGCGAGGGCTGGGACATCGTCGCGAAGGACGAGCCGCCGCGACCAGGCACCACCCTGGAGGCGCTGGCCGGCCTGAAGACGCCGTTCCGGCCCCACGGACGGGTCACCGCGGGCAACGCGGCAGGCCTGAACGACGGTGCCACCATGAGCCTGCTCGCGTCCGAGGACGGCGCGAAGCAGCACGGCCTGCCGACCAAGATGCGTATGGTCTCGTTCGCCTTCGCCGGCGTCGAGCCCGAGGTCATGGGCGTCGGCCCCGTCCCCGCGACCGACAAGGCGCTGCGCAAGGCGGGCCTGACGATCGACGACATCGGCCTGTTCGAGATCAACGAGGCGTTCGCCGTGCAGGTGCTCGCCTTCCTCGACAACTACGGCATCGCGCAGGACTCCCCGAACGTCAACGCCTGGGGCGGCGCGATCGCCGTCGGGCACCCGCTCGCGTCGAGCGGCGTCCGGCTGATGAACCAGCTCGCGGCGCAGTTCGCCGAGCGTCCGGACGTCCGGTACGGCATCACGACGATGTGCATCGGGCTCGGTCAGGGCGGCACCGTGATCTGGGAGAACCCGAACTTCAGCAAGAGCGCGGCACGGAAGGCGGCCTGACGATGACCACCACTGCGATCGACCAGCTGACCGCCCTGAGCGAGGACGAGGTCGTCACCCACTCCTACGTGAAGCACGTGGCGCTGCCGTCCGGCGGCACCCTGGCGCTCATCACGCTCGACAACGGCAAGGACCACAAGCGCCCGTCGACGCTCGGCCCGCGGACCATGCGCGAGCTGTCCGACGTGCTCGACACCCTGCGCGCGGCGGCGAAGGCCGGCAGCATCCAGGCGGTCGCCGTCACCGGCAAGGAGTACTGCTTCGCCGCCGGTGCCGACCTGTCGCAGGCGGCCGCGCTGCCCTCCCGCGAGGTCGCGCACGAACTCGGGTCACTCGGGCACGCGACCCTCCGCAAGCTGACCGACCTCGGTGTGCCGTCGTTCGCGTTCGTGAACGGCATCGCGCTCGGCGGCGGCCTGGAGATCGCCCTGCACTGCACCTACCGCGTCTTCTCGTCGGCGGCGCAGGGCATCGGGCTGCCCGAGGTCTTCCTCGGCATCATCCCCGGCTGGGGCGGTGCCACGCTGCTCCCCCGTCTGATCGGTCCGGAGAAGGCCCTCCGGGTCATCGTCGAGAACCCGCTCAAGAACAACCGCCTGATGGACGGCCCCGCCGCGGTCGAGATCGGCATCGGTGACGCGCTCATCCCGTCCGTGACCTTCCTGCCGTCGGCGGTGGCGTGGGCCGACGGCGTCGTGTCCGGTCGCACCAAGGTCGTCCGGAAGAACGAGCCCGGCATGATCGAGAAGGCAGCGTGGGGCACCGTCGTCAAGGTCGCCCGGTCGCAGGTCGCGTCGAAGATCGGCACCGTCCCGAAGTCGCCGTTCCGCGCCCTCGACCTCGTCGCCGCGGCGAGGTCGGGGTCGCTCGACGACCGCTTCGCCGACGAGGACGACGCCCTGGCCGACCTGCTCGCCGGCGACCAGTTCGCCGCGTCGATGTACGCGTTCGACCTCGTGCAGAAGCGTGCGAAGAAGCCGGTCGGTGCTCCCGAGGGCGTCGAGGCGAAGAAGATCACGAAGGTCGGGGTCCTCGGTGCCGGCCTCATGGCGTCGCAGTTCGCGCTGCTGTTCGCCCGTCGTCTCGGCGTCCCCGTCGTCATCACCGACGTCGACCAGTCGCGGGTGGACGCCGGCGTCGAGCGCATCCGGTCCTCGGTCGACGAGCTGCTCGCCAAGCAGCGGGTCTCCCCGGACGACGCCAACCGCATCGAGGCCCTCGTCAGCGGCTCGGTGTCGTACGACGCCTTCGCGGACGCCGACTGGGTGATCGAGGCCGTCTTCGAGGAGATGTCGGTCAAGCAGGACGTCTTCCGCAAGATCGAGCAGGTCATCGCCCCCGACGCGATCCTGGCCACGAACACCTCGTCGCTGTCGGTGACCGAGATGGGCTCGGTGCTCTCCGACCCGTCGCGGCTCGTCGGCTTCCACTTCTTCAACCCCGTCGCGGTGATGCCGCTGCTCGAGGTCGTGCGCACCGCGTCGACGTCGGACGAGACGGTCGCGACCGCCCTGGCCGTCGCGAAGACGCTGAAGAAGACCGCGATCGTGACCGCCGACCAACCCGGCTTCGTCGTCAACCGCGTGCTCGCCCGCGTGCTCGGCGAGGCGATGCGCGGCGTCGAGGAGGGCACGCCCTTCGAGACGGTCGCCGAGGGTGCGGCGCCGCTCGGCCTGCCGATGTCGCCGTTCGAGCTGCTCGAGCTCGTCGGCCTGCCGGTCGGCGCGCACGTGCTCGACTCGCACCACGCCGCATGGCCGGAGCGCTTCTACCCGGGTGACGGGCTGAAGCGGATCGCCGAGCACGGCACGATCCTGACGCGCGACAAGAAGGGCACCGTCACGGGGTACGACCCCGCCGCCGTGAAGCTCGTCGCACCGTCGAAGAAGGACGCGAAGCCGGTCGACGCGGCGACGATGCAGCAGCGGTTCGAGGACGCCCTGGCGGACGAGGTGCACCGGATGCTCGAGGACCACGTGGTCGAGCACGTCGAGGAGATCGACCTCGGTCTGATCCTCGGCGCGGGCTACCCGTTCCAGGCCGGCGGCATCAGCCCGTACCTCGACCGCTCGGGTGCGTCCGAGCGGGTCTTCGGCGGCCGGTTCCACGACCCGGCGATCGTCGGCCCCGCCTCGCGCTAGCGCGGCGGTACCGCCGACGCCGCGGTTTCCCGGCGTCGAACCACGGAAGCGACGTCGAACCAGCCACAGCGGTTGGTTCGACGTCGCTTTCCTGGTTCGACCCGGGCAATGACGCACGCCGACGGCGACCGCCAGCCTCAGCGGTCCGCCGACTCCCGCGTCCGCGCCGGCTTCGCCTGGGGCAGCTTCGTCCCGACCACCTGGTCGATCACGTCGCGCGCGATCGCCTGCGCCGTCAGCCCGACGTCCGCCAGGATCTCGGAGCGCGAGGCGTGGTCGATGAACTCGTCCGGCAGCCCCAGCTCGTTCACCCCGGTGTCGACGCCCGCCGCGCGGAGGTCCTGCCGCAATCGGGTGCCCACGCCGCCGACGCGGACGCCGTCCTCGACGGTGATGACGAGCCGGTGCTCGCGCGACAGGTCGATGAGCGACGCCGGGATCGGCACGACCCACCGCGGGTCCACCACGGTGACGCCGATGCCCTGCGCCTCGAGCAGCGCGGCGGCCTCGAGGGCGACCGGCACCATCGAGCCGACGGCGACGAACAGCACGTCGGGTTCCTGCCCCTCGGCGGGGTCCCGCAGGACGTCCACGCCGTCGTGCAACCGTCGGAGCGCGGGGACGTCCGGCCCGACCGACCCCTTCGACCAGCGGAGCACGGTCGGGGCGTCGTCGACGGCGACGGCCTCGCCGAGTTCCTCGCGCAGCGTGGGCGCGTCACGCGGCGCCGCGATCCGGATGCCCGGCACGACCTGCAGCAGCGCGAGGTCCCACATGCCGTGGTGCGACGGCCCGTCCGGCCCGGTGACGCCCGCGCGGTCGAGCACGAACGTCACGCCGGCACGGTGGAGCGCCACGTCCATGAGCACCTGGTCGAACGCCCGGTTCAGGAAGGTCGCGTACAGCGCCACGACGGGGTGCAGCCCGCCGTACGCCAGCCCCGCAGCCGAGGTCACCGCGTGCTGCTCGGCGATCCCCACGTCGATGACCCGGGACGGGAACCGCTCCTGGAACCGGTGGAGGCCGGTCGGACGGAGCATCGCCGCCGTGATCGCCACGATGCGCGGGTCCGCTGCGCCGAGGTCGGCGAGCGAGGACGCGAACACCGACGTCCACGACGGCCCCGCGGAGACGTCGAGCGACTCGCCGGTCTCGGGGTCGATGTGCCCGACGGCGTGGAACTGGTCCGCCTGGTCGCGGAGCGCGGGCTCGAAGCCGTGGCCCTTCTCGGTGATGGCGTGCACGATCGTCGGCGCACCGTAGGCCTTCGCCTGCCGCAGCGCAGCCTCCATCGCGCGCTCGTCGTGACCGTTCACCGGGCCGATGTACTTGATGTCGAGGTTCGAGTACAGCGCCTCGTTGTTCGTGAACCGCGAGAGGAACCCGTGCATGCCACCGCGGAGCCCGCGGTAGAACGCCCGGCCCGGCGCCCCGAAGTGCGACGCGACGGCCTGGGACTTCTCGAACAGCGCGCGGTACTCGCGGCGCGTGCGGACCGAGCTGAGGAACCGCGCCATGCCGCCGATGGTCGGAGCGTACGAGCGCCCGTTGTCGTTGACGACGATCACGAGCCGGCGGTCGTTGCCGTCGGAGATGTTGTTGAGCGCTTCCCACGTCATGCCGCCGGTGAGCGCGCCGTCCCCGACGACGGCGACCACGGTGCGGTCGTCCTGCCCGGTCTGCCGGAAGGCACGGGAGATGCCGTCCGCCCAGGACAGCGACGACGACGCGTGCGACGACTCGACGATGTCGTGCTCCGACTCGCTGCGCTGCGGGTAGCCGGCGAGCCCGCCGCGCTCCCGGAGGTGCGAGAAGTCCTGCCGCCCGGTGACGAGCTTGTGCACGTAGGACTGGTGCCCGGTGTCGAAGACGAACGGGTCGTGCGGGGAGTCGAACACCCGGTGCATCGCGAGCGTCAGCTCGACGACGCCGAGGTTCGGCCCGAGGTGCCCACCGGTCTTCGCGACCTCGGCGACCAGGAACCGGCGGATCTCGGCGGCGAGCTCCGTCATCTGCACGTCCGACAGACGCTTGAGGTCGCGCGGCGAGGAGATGCTGCTCAGCAGGCTCACGGGCGCTCCTTTCGTGGGGCAGGCCCCCACCCTAGCCGCGCAACCAGGACACGGACGGGAGGCGCGGTGCCAGCTGGCACCGCGCCTCCCGTCCGTGTCTCGGTCGCCTCAGCGACCCGTGCTCACGTCGCTCAGACGAGCGAACGGAGCACGTACTGCAGGATGCCGCCGTTGCGGTAGTAGTCGGCCTCACCGGGGGTGTCGATGCGGACGACCGCGTCGAACGCCACGGTCTGCTTGCCCGCCGGCGAGTGCTCGCTCGGCTCGGCCGTGACGTGCACGGTCTTCGGCGTGCGGCCCTCGTTCAGCTCGGTGAGCCCCGAGATCGAGACGACCTCGGTGCCGTCGAGGCCGAGCGACTCGACCGTCTCGCCCGCCGGGAACTGCAGCGGGACGACGCCCATGCCGATGAGGTTCGAGCGGTGGATGCGCTCGAAGCTCTCGGTGATCACCGCCTTGACGCCGAGCAGGTTCGTGCCCTTCGCCGCCCAGTCGCGCGACGAGCCGGAGCCGTACTCCTTGCCGCCGAAGATGACGAGCGGGATGCCCTGCTCCTGGTAGTGCTGCGACGCGTCGTAGATGAACGACTGCTCGCCGTCGGGCGTCGTGAAGTCACGGGTGTACCCGCCCTCGACACCGTCCAGCAGCTGGTTGCGCAGGCGGATGTTCGCGAACGTGCCGCGGATCATCACCTCGTGGTTGCCGCGACGCGAGCCGTAGGAGTTGAAGTCCTTCCGGTCGACGCCGTGCTCGGCGAGGTACTGCCCGGCGGGGCTGTCCGCCTTGATCGACCCGGCCGGCGAGATGTGGTCGGTGGTGACCGAGTCGCCGAGCTTCGCCAGCACGCGGGCGCCGGAGATGTCCGACACCGCGTCCGGCTGCATCGTCATGCCCTCGAAGTACGGGGGCTTCCGCACGTAGGTCGACTCGGTGTCCCACTCGAAGGTGTCGCCCGTCGGGGTCGGCAGGTTCTTCCAGCGGTCGTCGCCCTCGAACACGGAGCCGTACTCGTGGGTGAACATCTCGGTGTCGATCGACGTGTCGATGACGTCCTGCACCTCGGCCGCGTCGGGCCAGATGTCCTGCAGGTAGACGTCCTTGCCGTCCTGGTCGGTGCCCAGGGCGTCCTTGTCGAAGTCGAAGTGCATCGACCCGGCCAGGGCGTAGGCGATGACCAGCGGCGGGGACGCCAGGTAGTTCATCTTCACGTCGGGGTTGATGCGCCCCTCGAAGTTGCGGTTGCCCGAGAGCACCGCGGTGACGGCGAGGTCGTTGTCCTGCACGGCCTGCGAGATCTCCTCGGGCAGCGGGCCCGAGTTGCCGATGCACGTCGTGCAGCCGTAGCCGACCGTGTAGAAGCCGAGGTCCTCGAGGTAGCTGGTGAGCCCGGCCTTCTCGTAGTAGTCGGTGACGACCTTCGAGCCCGGCGCCAGGGTCGTCTTGACCCACGGCTTGGCCTTGAGGCCCTTCTTCGCGGCGTTCCGCGCGAGGATGCCCGCGGCCATCATCACCGAGGGGTTCGACGTGTTCGTGCACGACGTGATCGCCGCGATCGCGACGGCACCGTGGTCGATCGTGAAGGGGTCGCCGTCGGCGACGGAGACCGACGTCGGCTTCGACACCGTGCCCGGGGCGCTCGACGCGTGCAGCGGGACCTCGGACGGCGGGGCGTCCTGCAGGTCGTCGACCGCGTGCTCGTCACCGGGGGCGGCCGCGACCGGGTCCGACGCCGGGAAGGTGTCGGCGACGGCCTTGTCCTCGTGCGTGTGGTCGATGCTCGCGTAGTTGGCGAGGTCGACCTCGAACTGGTCCTTCGCCTTCGAGAGCTCGATGCGGTCCTGCGGGCGCTTCGGTCCGGAGATCGACGGCACGACCGTCGAGAGGTCGAGCTCCATGTACTCCGAGTAGGCGGGCTCGACCGACGGGTCGTGCCACAGGCCCTGCGCCTTGCTGTACGCCTCGACGAGGGCGATCTGGTCCTCGGTGCGGCCGGTCAGGCGCAGGTAGTCGAGCGTGACGCCGTCGACCGGGAAGATCGCGGCGGTCGACCCGAACTCCGGAGACATGTTGCCGATGGTCGCGCGGTTCGCCAGCGGGACCTCGGAGACGCCCTCGCCGTAGAACTCGACGAACTTGCCGACCACGCCGTGCTTGCGGAGCTCCTGCGTGATGGTGAGCACGACGTCCGTCGCGGTCACGCCGGCCGGGATCGACCCGGACAGCTTGAAACCGACGACCTTCGGGATGAGCATCGACACGGGCTGGCCGAGCATGGCGGCCTCGGCCTCGATGCCGCCGACGCCCCAGCCGAGCACGCCGAGGCCGTTCACCATCGTGGTGTGCGAGTCGGTGCCGACGAGGGTGTCCGGGTACGCGTACAGCTCGCCGTCGAACTCGCGCGTGTAGGTGACCTTCGCCAGGTACTCGATGTTGACCTGGTGGACGATGCCGGTGCCCGGCGGGACGACCTTGAAGTCCTCGAACGCGGTCTGGCCCCAGCGGAGGAACTGGTAGCGCTCCCCGTTGCGCTCGTACTCGAGGTCGGTGTTGCGCTGCAGCGCGTCCTCGCGACCGAAGAGGTCGGCGATGACGGAGTGGTCGATGACCATCTCGGCCGGCGACAGCGGGTTGATCTTGTTCGGGTCGCCGCCGATCTCGGCCATCGCCTCGCGCATGGTGGCGAGGTCGACGATGCACGGGACGCCCGTGAAGTCCTGCATGACCACGCGGGCCGGCGAGAACTGGATCTCGGTGTCCGGCTCGGCCTCGGGCCGCCACGAACCGAGCGCCCGGATCTGCTCCTCGGTGACGTTCGCGCCGTCCTCGGTGCGGAGCAGGTTCTCGAGCAGCACCTTCAGGCTGTACGGGAGCTTCTCGTGCCCGGGCACGGTGTCGATCCGGTGGATCGCGTAGTCGACACCCCCAACCGACAGTGTGTCCTTCGAGCCGAAGCTGTTGACTGCAGCCACTGTGCCGCCTCCCTGGTGATCGGTGTGCCCTCATCCTCGTGGGCCGCGGAACGTCCCACCAGCAAGGCAAACCTAATCCCGGCCGCGTCGGAGCGTCGCCGGGAAAGTGTCTCGATGTCGAGACAACCCTACACCGCGGCGGTGTCCTCACGCCGCACGAACACCGTGCGGACGAGCAGCCAGGTGACCCAGAGCACGGCGGCGTAGAGCGGCACGCCGAGGACGAGCTTCACCGCGGCGAGCAGCTCGACCTGGGCGGTCAGGTACAGCGGCACCTCGACGGCCAGTCGGAGCGCGAAGAGCCCCACCCAGACCCAGGTGGCGACGGTCAGCACGCGGCGCTTCGTGGGGTCCGCGCGCCAGTCCACGTGCGAGCCGTCCTCGTCCGCCGGCAGCAGGAAGCCGACCACGACGCCGATGAGGGGCCAGCGGACCGCGAGGCTCACCAGCAGACCGACCAACCACACCGAGTTGATGACGATGCCGGGGATGAAGTTCGTCTCGGCACGGCCGGTGAACAGTGCGAGCGCCGCGGAGACCACCACACCGGCGATGCCCGCGAAGGACATCGTGAGCGACTGCCGCTGCAGCAGGCGGAGCACGACGAACACCAGGCCGACGACGACCGGGATCACGACGCTCGGCACGAGCTCCTTCGTGATCGCGTAGACGACCAGGAAGGCGAACCCGGGGAGCACCGACTCGGCGAGGCCGCGCACACCGCCGACGGCGCCGAGCAGTGCCCGGCCGGACGGCGCCTCCCCCGGGGCGACCCGTGCGATCCCGGCGTTCTGCACCGCGGCGCGGAACTGCGCCGAGAACGACGGCGCGACCTCCGGCTCCGGTGCCGGAGCCGGCACGGGACCGGGGGTCTCGTCGGTTGCGTCTGCGCGACGCGGGGTGTCGTCGTGGTCCGGCACCGTGCCTCCAGGCCGTGTCGAGTCGAGCGGGGACGTACCGGGCGTCAGACGGCGGACTGCGTCGACTTCGGCATGTGCAGCGGGATGAGGTCACGGGGCGGCATCGGCGTGGTGCCGCGCACCACGACCACGCTGCGGAACAGCTCCTCGATCTCGGCGGCGTCGTCGGGCTGCTCGGCGGCCTTGCCGGCGATCACGCCGCGCAGGAACCACCGGGGGCCGTCGACGCCGACGAACCGCGCCGCCCGGGCGCCGTCGGTCGAGCCGGAGCCGTCGGTGACGACCGGGACGAGCGCACGGAGCTCGGGGCCGAACGGCCCGTCGACCTCCTCGACGCGGCCGCCCTGCCGCTCGATCTGGTCCGCGATCTGCGCGCGGATCTCGTGCCAGAGGCCGGTCGACCGCGGGGCGGCGAACGGCTGGACCTGCAGCGTCGACTCGTCGTAGTCGAGCCCGACCGCGACGACGCGCTGCGAGCCCTCCTCGACCTCGAGGCGCAGGTGCAGGCCCTCGCGCGGGAGCACCTTCACGCCGCCCAGGTCGACGTAGGGACGGACCAGGTTCGCCTCGGTCTCGTCGTGGGGGCCGTTCTCGGCCCGGTCGGCCGGGGCGGACTTGTCCGTCGGTGCGACGGCGTCCACCTCGTCGAGGTCGGCGTCGGCGTCGGTCGCGATGTCGACCTCCGGCGTCGTCTCCGCGATCTCGGCGTCGTCGACGACGGCGTCCGCCACCTCGACCTCGTCCCGCTTGCGTCGGCCGAACTTCATGCGTCCGTTCCTTCCTGGAAGTCGTCGGCGGCGCCGTACAGGGCACCACCCCGGTCACCGTAGCCCGAGGACCCGAACCCGCCCTCACCGCGCACGCTGTCCGGCAGTGCCTCGACGCGCGTGTACGTGACGCGGGGCACCGGCATCACGATGAGCTGTGCGATGCGGTCACCGGTCCGGACCTCGTACGCCTCGGCGGCGTCGGTGTTGAGCAGCGCGACCCCGATCTCGCCGCGGTAGCCCGCGTCGACGGTGCCCGGCGCGTTCACGATGGTGATGCCGTGCTTCGCCGCGAGCCCGCTGCGGGGGACGACGAACCCGGCGTACCCCTCGGGCAGCGCGATCCGCAGGCCGGTGCCGACGAGGCGTCGCTCGCCCGGCTGCAGCACGAACGACTCGGTGGAGACGAGGTCGGCACCGGCGTCCCCGGGGTGGGCGTGGCCGGGAGCGTTCTCCCCGGTCCAGAGCACGTCGACTGGTTCGGTCACGAGACACGAGGGTAGTGCAGCCGTGACCGTTCCGTGACCTCGGACCGGCGAGGGCGGGATGTCGTGGTGGGATGGAGGGGTGACCGTGTACCGCGAACGACTCTGGGCCCCGCCCGCCCTGTACCTGGCGACGGCGCTCGTCATCCCCGCGAGCCTGCTCGTGTTCCTGCCCATCAGCGTCCTCGCCGGGGTGCTCGTGGCGATCGGGATGTACGCGGGCGTGCTCGTCCTGCTCTGGGCGCTCGCTCCCACCATCGAGGTCACGGACACCGAGTTCCGCGCCGGCAGGGCGCACCTCCCCCGGGCGCTCGTCGGCGAGGCCGCCGCCTTCACCGGCGCAGCGGCCACGGACCAGCGCGGGCCGGCGCTCGACGCCCGCGCGTGGACGCTCTTCCGCGGCTACGTCCGGGGCGTCGTGCGCGTCGAGGTCGCCGACCCCGCGGACCCGACGCCCTACTGGCTGGTGAGCGCGCGGAATCCGCAGGCGGTCGTGGACGCGCTGCGTTCCTGACGTCGGCTCGCGCCCGTCGCGTCTCCCGAGGGGCGGCGGGGAGGCGCGGCGCACGCCCGCCACGCCCGTTCCTCCCCAGGACGGTCGCCCGGACGGGAGGCGCGGCGCACGCCCGCCATGCCCGTTCCTTCCCAGGACGGTCGCGATCCAACGGGATTCCGGGCGTACCTGGTCGTTCAGGACGACCCGGTACGCCCGATCCCGCCAGGTACGCCCGTTCCTGCCCGACACTCGCGTACGCCCGATCCCGCCAGGTACACCCGGCACCGGCACCGGCCGCCCGCGCCCGGCCCGCCACGCGGAACGGCCCGCCACCTCGAGGGGTGACGGGCCGTTCGTGATCACGTGCCTAGAGCGAGGCGCACTCCGCGCAGACGGGGCCGAGCTTCGACTCGTGGTCGAGCTGCGAGCGGTGCTTCACGAGGAAGCACTCGACGCAGGTGAACTCGTCGACCTGCGGGGGCAGCACGACGACGTCGAGGTCGACGTCGCTGAGGTCCTGTCCGGCGAGCTCGAAGCTGCCGGGGTTGTCCGAATCATCGTCGACGACCCCCGACATCTTGTCGGGCACGCGCTCCTTGAGGGCCTCGATCGACTCCGAGTCCGTGGAGGAGTCGTCGGTCTTCCTGGGGGCGTCGTAATCGGTGGCCATGCCCATCCGTTTCTCGTGTCGAGAGGTCGTCGCCGGTGATCGGCGGCGACAGTTTGCACCACGACCCGCGAGAGCGCAAACCGAACGCCGTGCGGGATCGTCAGGCGCTGCAACCCGTTGCCCACCCCGGACATTCCCGCACGCCGGGCACCCTCCCGGGCGTCCCGGTGCGACCCGCTCGGGCGCTCGTCGTCCCGGGAGTCCGCGGCACGCCCGTGCGCCTCCGCGGGAACGGGCGCGCCCGGCTGCATACTCCTGCAAGGTACGAGCACGACCGTACGCAACGCTCGGGAGGCGCAACCATGCAAGACGTGAGAGTCATCGGGGTCGAGTCCGGGGCGCTCCTGCTCGCGACCGACGGCGGCACCGAGTTCCGGTTGCCGGTCACCGCGTCGCTGTCGAGCCAGGTGCGCCAGGCGAACCCCGACGCCGGTCCGCACAAGCGCGTGTCACCGAAGGACGTGCAGGCGCGCATCCGGGGCGGTGCCGACGCCGCCGACGTGGCCGCCGCGCTCGACGTCGACGTCGAGTACGTCCGACGCTTCGAGGGTCCCGTGCTCGCCGAGCGCGCGTTCGTCCTCGACGCCGCGCGCCGGGTCCCGGTGACGCCGGCCGACGACGAGTCCCCCGACACCTTCGGCGCGGCCATCGAGGCCAAGCTCGAGTCCGGCGACGCCCGGTCGGTGGCGTGGGGCTCCTGGAAGGACCCCGAGCAGGGCTGGCAGGTGCGCGTCCGCTACACCGCGTCCGAGGTCGAGCACGACGCGCAGTGGCTGTTCGACCCGAAGACGTCGACGCTCGTCCCCGACAACGGCGACGCACACCGGCTCTCGCACACCGAGGACGAGGGCATCGCGCCGCGCCTCCGCGCCGTCGAGAACGACCACCAGGACACCGACGGCACGCGGTTCGACTCGGGCGCGTTCCGCGTCGAGCAGGACGACCACGACGCCGTCGAGCCCGAGGTGCAGGACCGTCCGCTCCGTGCGCCGCTCCCCCGCATCGGCGCCGCGCCGGTCGAGGAGCGCTCGCCCGGCAACGAGACCGCCGACCTGCTCGAGGCCCTCCGGCGTCGTCGCGGTGAACGTGAGGCCGCGTCCTTCACGGAGCAGCAGGACGAGCCGCGCGGTACCTCCATCAGCGTCGTCGACGTCCCACTGCAGGGTTGGGACGCCTCCCCCGCCTCCGCTCCCGAGCAGGAGGACCGCCCGACGTCGGCCCCCGGGTCCGAGAACCGTCCGGAGCGCAAGAAGCGCAACCGCCGCTCGATGCCGAGCTGGGACGAGATCGTCTTCGGCACCCGCCCGGAGGACCCGGCCTGATCCGCTCCCTCCCGAGCCGCGCCCGTCGGACGGGAGGCCCGGTGCAGCCCCGCAGCGTTCGTCGCGCTGCGGGGCCGCTCCCGTTCCGGTGCCGGGTCAGCCCGCGAAGGCACCCGCCAGTCGGAGGGGCACGAACACCTCGTCGTCGGTAAGGGCGCCGTGTTGTCCGATCATCCGCTTCGGCTCCTTCCGCGGGTCGAGCTCGCGGTCGTCGTTGAACGCCCACGACCCGCGTGCGACGACCACCACGTCACCGATGCGCGGGAGCACGCGGTCGTCGACGGCGCCGAACCAGCCCGCTGCGACCGCCTCGTCGCGGCTCGCGACGTACGCCTTCTTGCCGTAGCGCGTGCGCCAGGCCGCCACGAGCGCGGGGACGTCCGTGTCCGGCCGGACGGCGAGCTGACGGCAGCGCGGGTCCCCGGCGATCGCGACGACGTCGACGAGCAGCGCCGGGTCCATCGCGATGTTCGCCTCCGGCGGCACGTCGAGCACGCCGTGGTCGGCCGTGACGAGGATCCCGACGTCCGGGCCGCTGCGTGCCGCGAGCCGGGCGAGCTCGCCGTCGAGCTGCTCGAGCGCCGCGGTCCAGCGGTCGGACTCCCAGCCGCGCTTGTGGCCGATGGAGTCGAGCTCGGGCACGTAGAGGTACACGAGCGACCGGCCCGCGGCGGTCTCTGCCAGCGCTGCGTCGACCCGCTGCGGGATGCTGTCCGCCGCCGCGTACCGGGCGCCGCCGAGCACGTTCGCCGTCATGCCCGACGACTCGTACCGAGCCGGGCCGACGACGACGGGCTCGACCCCCAGTGCCACCGCCTCGGTGAAGACCGTGCTCGCGAGCAGCCACCCGGCGGGTACCTCGTCGTCCCACCCGCTGAGCAGGTTGACCACCCGCTCGGTGCCGGGCTCCCAGCCGCTGTAGCCCACCACGCCGTGCGTGCCGGGCGAGCGACCGGTGGTCAGCGTGCTCAGGGCCGCGGCGGTCGTCGTGGGGAAGCCGCTCCGCAGGCGCTTCAGCGTGCCGCCGCCCGTGGCGGCGGTGAGCCAGCGCGCGTGGCCGGCGCGGGCCGACAGTGCCGACGAGCCGAGGCCGTCGACCAGGACGACGACGACGGAACGGGCGGGGCGGAGCGCGATCCGCGCCTCCCGTCCGGTGGCACGCAACCAGGCGTCGTCGGCGGCGCCGAGCGCGACGAGGCAACTCGGGAGCACGTCGGCGAGGTTCGCGGTGGCGTCGGGGGCGCTCGGTACGCTGGGGGGCACCCCACGATCCTCCCAGAAAGGTCCCATGGCACGCACGGAAGCAGTCGGCCTGCCCGACGGTGAGCGCATCGAGGACGTCGACGTCTCCGAGGAGATGCAGGGTTCGTTCCTCGAGTACGCGTACTCCGTCATCTACTCGCGGGCCCTGCCGGACGCGCGTGACGGCCTGAAGCCGGTGCAGCGACGCATCCTGTACCAGATGGCCGAGATGGGACTGCGGCCGGACCGGGGGCACGTCAAGAGCGCCCGCGTCACCGGCGAGGTCATGGGCAAGCTGCACCCGCACGGCGACAGTGCGATCTACGACGCCCTGGTGCGCATGGCGCAGTCGTTCACGATGCGCGTGCCGCTCGTCGACGGACACGGCAACTTCGGGTCGCTCGACGACGGGCCCGCCGCCGCGCGGTACACCGAAGCGCGACTCGCCGAGCCGTCGATGGCGATGACCGAGGGCCTCGGCGAGGACGTCGTCGACTTCGTCCCGAACTACGACAACCAGATCATGCAGCCGGGCGTGCTGCCCGCGGCGTTCCCGAACCTGCTCGTCAACGGCGCGTCCGGCATCGCGGTCGGCATGGCGACGAACATGGCGCCGCACAACCTCGGCGAGGTCGTCGAGGCGGCGAAGCACCTGCTGATGAACCCGCAGGCGACGCTCGACGAGTTGATGGAGTTCGTCCCGGGTCCCGACCTGCCCTCCGGCGGCACGATCGTCGGGCTCTCCGGGGTCCGCGACGCCTACGCCACCGGCCGCGGTTCCTTCCGCACGCGCGCCAAGGTGAGCATCGAGAACCTCACGCCGCGCAAGGTCGGCCTCGTCGTCACCGAGCTGCCGTACCTCGTCGGTCCCGAGCGGGTGATCGAGAAGATCAAGGACGGCGTCCAGGCGAAGAAGCTCGTCGGGATCTCCGACGTGAACGACCTCACCGACCGGAACCACGGGCTGCGGCTCGTCATCGGCATCAAGTCCGGCTTCAATCCGTCGGCCGTGCTCGAACAGCTGTACAAGCACACCCCCCTCGAGGACGGCTTCGGCATCAACAACGTCGCCCTCGTCGACGGCTCGCCCCGGACGCTCGGGCTGCGGGAGCTGCTCGACGTCTACGTGCGGCACCGTCTCGCCGTCGTCACGCGCCGCTCCGAGTACCGCCTGGCCCGACGGCGCGAGCGGCTGCACCTGGTCGAGGGGCTCCTCGTCGCCATCCTCGACATCGACGAGGTCATCGAGGTCATCCGGTCCTCCGACGATTCGGAGGCGGCGCGCACACGGCTGCAGGACGTCTTCGACCTCTCCGAGGTGCAGGCCGAGTACATCCTCGAGCTGCGCCTCCGCCGCCTGACGAGGTTCTCGCGGCTCGAGCTCGAGGGCGAGCGCGACCAGTTGCTCGCCGACATCGCCGCGCTCGAGGAACTGCTCGCCTCCGACGACCGGCTGCGCGCCCAGGTGGCCCTCGAGCTGACCGAGGTCTCCGATCGCTTCGCCACCCCGCGTCGCACCCTGCTCACCGAGGCCGACGCTCCGGTGAAGGGCGGGCGGAAGGCCGCCGTCGACCCCGAGTCGCTGCAGATCGCGGACGCCCCGTGCCGCGTGCTGCTCTCCACCACGGGCCGCCTCGTGCGGGTCGACGTCCCGGACACCGACCTCGGCATCGTCCGCGTCCCCCAGCGCTCCAAGCACGACGCCGTCCGCTCGACGGTGTTGTCGACGGTGCGCGGGCAGGTCGGCGCGCTGACGTCCACCGGGCGCGTGCTCCGCTTCTCCCCCGTCGACGTCCCTGCCGTCCCGCCCGCCTCGGTCCGGCTGGATGCCGGGGTCCGGGTGGCCGACTACCTCGGCATCACGCGGACCGAGACGGTCGTCGCACTCGTCGACCTGTCGACCGGCGCCGCGGACTCCGTCGCGATCGGCACCGCGCAGGGCACCGTCAAGCGCGTCGCCACGGGCGCCTGGCCCGACAAGGACGAGTTCGTCGCGATCGGCCTGAAGCCGAAGGACACCGTCGTCGGGGCCGCGCAGGCACCCGAGTCCGATGACCTCGTCTTCATCACGTCGAACGCGCAGCTGCTGCGGTTCCCGGCGTCGGGCGTCCGCCCCCAGGGCCTGCCCGCGGGCGGCGTCGCCGGGGTCTCGCTGGCCTCCGGCGCCACGGTGATCTGGTTCGGGTCCGTCGCCCGCTCGGACGACGCCGTGGTCGCGACCGTGTCGACGGCCTCGGGTGCCCTGCCCGGGACGGACGCCGGACGCGCGAAGGTGTCGGCGTTCTCCGAGTTCCCGGCGAAGGGTCGCGCGACCCAGGGCGTCCGGGCGCACGCGTTCCTCAAGGGCGAGGACGGGCTGACCGTGGCATGGGCCGGCATCGCACCGCCGCACGCGGTCGGGGTCGACGGGGCCGCACGGACGCTGCCGGACTGGCTCTCGAAGCGCGACGGGTCGGGGGCGCCGCTCGAGGCCGTGATCGACTCGATCGGCGGGAGCGCCGCGGCGCTCGACGGGACCGCGGGCGAGGCGTAGGCGCGCGGGCTGCGGCCGCGTGCCGACCGGCGCTACGCGTCGATGCGGTCGCGGTCGAGGCCCTCGCCGGCGAGGATGAACTCCTTGCGCGGCGCGACGTCGTTCCCCATGAGGAGTTCGAAGACCTTCGCAGCGCCCTCGGCGTCGGTGACGTTCACTCGGCGGAGCGTCCGGTGCGTGCGGTCCATCGTCGTCTCGGCGAGCTGGTCGGCGTCCATCTCCCCCAGGCCCTTGTACCGCTGGATCGGCTCCTGGTACTTCTTGCCCTGCTTCGCCAGCTTCTTCAGCACGGCCTGCAGTTCGGCCTCCGAGTAGGTGTACAGCGTGTCGTTCGGCTTCCCGCGGTTGACGACGACCACCCGGTGCAGCGGCGGGACGGCGGCGAACACCCGACCCTGCTCGATCATCGGCCGCATGTACCGGAAGAACAGCGTGAGCAGCAGCGTGCGGATGTGGGCGCCGTCGACGTCGGCGTCCGACATGATGATGACCTTGCCGTAGCGCGCCTGGTCGATCTCGAACGAGCGGCCGGAGCCGGCGCCGATCACCTGGATGATCGAGGCGCACTCAGCGTTGGACAGCATGTCCGACACCGACGCCTTCTGCACGTTGAGGATCTTGCCGCGGATCGGCAGCAGCGCCTGGTACTCGCTGTTGCGGGCGAGCTTGGCGGTTCCGAGCGCGGAGTCGCCCTCGACGATGAAGAGCTCGGTGCCCTCGGCGTCCTGCTTGCGGCAGTCGGCGAGCTTCGTCGGCAACGAGGAGTTCTCGAGCGCGTTCTTCCGGCGCTGGGTCTCCTTGTGCGCCCGGGCCGAGATGCGGGTCTTCATCTCGGCGACGACCTTCTCGAGCAGCGTGGCGGCCTGCGCCTTCTCGGTGCGCTGCGTCGAGGTCAGGATCTCGGTGAGGCGCTTCGACACCACCTGGTCGACGATCTTCCGGACCGCCGGCGTGCCGAGGACCTCCTTCGTCTGCCCCTCGAACTGCGGCTCGGGCAGGCGGACGGTCAGCACGGCCGTGAGCCCGGCGAGCACGTCGTCCTTCTCGAGCTTGTCCTGGCCGACCTTGAGCTTGCGGGCGTTCGCCTCGACCTGGGTGCGGACGGCCTTCACCAGCCCCGACTCGAAGCCGGTCAGGTGCGTGCCGCCCTTCGGGGTCGCGATGATGTTCACGAAGCTGCGCTCGACGGTCTCGTAGCCGCTGCCCCACCGCAGCGCGATGTCGACCTGGCACTCGCGGTCGACCGAGGTCGACACCATGTGGCCCTTGTCGTCGAGCATCGGCACGGTCTCGGTGAACGTCCCCGTGCCCTCGATGCGCCAGACGTCGGTCACGGCGGTGTCGACGGCGAGGTGCTCGACGAACTCGCTGATGCCGCCCTCGTAGCGGAAGCGCTCGATCACGGGTCCGGACTCGACGGGCGCGCCCGTGGCGACCGCCCGTGCGGCCGCGGCCTCGATCGACGAGGGCCGCTCGTCGGTGATGGTGATGCCGAGGCCCGGTACGAGGAACGCCGTCTGGCGCGCGCGGCTCACCAGGTCGGTCGTGCTGAACTTCGCGTCCGCGGTGAAGATCTGCCGGTCGGCCCAGTAGCGGATGCGGGATCCGGTGACCCCGCGCTTCACCTTACCGACGACGCGCAGTTCGCTGCCGGACGTGAACGGGGAGAACGGCGCGTCCGGGCCGTCACCGGCGAACGCGCCGGGCTCACCGCGGTGGAACGACATGGCGTAGGTCTTGCCGCCGCGGTCGACCTCGACGTCGAGCCGCTCGGACAGCGCGTTCACCACCGAGGCGCCCACACCGTGCAGGCCACCGGACGCGGCGTACGACCCGGAGCCGAACTTCCCGCCTGCGTGCAGCTTCGTGAAGACGACCTCGACACCGGTCAGCCCGGTCTTCGGCTCGACGTCGACCGGGATCCCCCGGGCGGTGTCGCGGACCTCGACCGAACCGTCGTCGTGCAGGACGACACCGATCTCGTCGCCGTGGCCGGCGAGGGCCTCGTCGACGGAGTTGTCGATGATCTCCCAGAGGCAGTGCATGAGCCCCCGCGAGTCGGTGGACCCGATGTACATACCGGGACGCTTCCGGACCGCCTCGAGTCCCTCGAGGACGGAGAGGTGGCGTGCGGAGTAGTCGGAGCTCACCTCCCGATGGTACCGACGGGCACCGACAGCCTCGGCCCCGGTCAGCGGCGCGCCTCGGACTGGGGACAACCGCTCCGCGGTCAGCGAAACAGGCCGCCCCGGATGCACGTCTCCCAGCCACCTCGTGTTCAAATGAGTGCACGAAGCGCCACCACCTGCGATCCGTGAGGAGCACAGCAATGACCCAGACCGTGCAGGACCTCTCCATCGACGAGACCAGCAGCCACCAGCTCACCGCTGCTGACCGCTGCGACAGCTGCGGAGCGCAGGCCTACATCCGCGCCACCATGGCCAGTGGCGAGCTCTACTTCTGCGCCCACCACGGCGCCGAGTTCAAGGACAAGCTCGCGGCGACCGCCATCGAGTGGCACGACGAGAGCAGCCGACTCCACGAGTCGAAGTAGTCGTCACCCGACGAACGGACGGGAGGCGCGGTGCCAGCTGGCACCGCGCCTCCCGTCCGTTCGTGGTCGGGTGTCGACCGCGCGGTCAGGCGATCCGCTTGAAGGCCTTGTCGACGTAGCGGTCGATCGTCGCGCGCGCCTCGCGCGCGTACCTGTCGACGGCGGCTGTCCGCTCCGCGTCGGGCGTGTACTCGCGGTCGAGCCGCGCGGTGGCTGCAGCGAGGACCGCGTCGGTCAGCTGCGGGTTGAGCGGCAGGATCGGGCCCTGGGTGTGGGTGCCGAACGCGGTGCCGACGATCGCGCCCTCGACCGGGGACCCGGCCTGGTTGCCGCCGCCGGACACGACGTCGGCGAAGGGCTCCACGCCGGCGCCGAGCTCGATGCGGGTGGCGTGGTCCTCGAACCCCGCGAGGCGCGTCGACGCACCGCCGAGCAGCGGGTACCGCGTGTCGAGCACGAAGTAGTTGACCCGTCGCTCAGCGCCGCGGACGGCGCGCGCGTCGAACACCCCGAAACCCGCCACCGGCGCGCCCTCGGTCGGCACGACCTCGTTCGTCGCCAGGTCGAACCCGCCACCGACCGCGACGACCGGGACACCGGCGGCCGCGAGGTCGCGGACCGCACCGCCGACCCGCGTGACGTCGGCGCCGAGCGAACGCATGGCGCTGAGCGGGCCGTTGCCGACGACGACCACGTCCGCCGTCGTGGGCACCGGGTCGCCCGGCGCGTACTCGACGACCTCGGTGGCGATGTCCGCGGCCTCGGCACGGCGGACGAGCGCCGCGACGTTGCCGCGGTCGCCCGAGACGCCCATCTGGCGCGGGTAGACGTGCAGGATGGTCAACCGGTCGGCGGTCATGCCGTCTTCTCCATGTCGCCGTGGCCGAGGGCCTTGCGGGCGATCATCATGATCTCGTAGTTGACGATGAAGTTCTTCGTGCCGCTCGATGTCGCACCGAGACCCTGCATGTGCCTGATGGCGGCCTCGACGTCGGGCTCCACGCGGCCGATGCGCACACCGGCGTGCTCGAGCGCGATCGCGATCTGCCAGGCCTTGTCGCCCGAGACGACGTCGACGTGGTCGAGCTTCGAGAAGTCGATGTCGTAGATCCACGAGATGTCCGGCGTGCCCTCGTCGATCGCCATGAGGACCTGCTCCGGGTGGTCCGGCAGGGCGTCGAGGTTGAGCTGCAGGCTCGCGGCGTTCTTGAACATCGTGAACTCGGCGGACTCGCCCGCGATGGGCAGCCGCTCACCGCGGCCGTACGCCGGCTTCATCGTGCCGAACGCCGTCGTGACGGCGTCCGCGCGGAACTGCGCTCCGAGCGCGGCACTCGCGGTGGCCGTCGCGGCGGCGGCGTCGACCGCGTAGTGCAGCCCCCGCGCCGGCAGGCGGACCGGGATGTCCGTCCCGTCGAACCGCACGGTCGCACCGTCGCCGGTGTTCGTCACGACCTCGGACTCGGCCGGGTTCGGTTCCCCGGCGGTGCGGTCGAAGTCGTCGGCGTTCTGCAGGCCGTTCGGGGCGGCGGCCACGACCTCGGCACTCGCACCGAAGCGGAGCACGCGCTGGCCGGAGCGACCGACGTACGCGTCGAGGAACTGGTCGTCGCGGTTCGTGATGACGTTCGCGGTCGACAGCGCAGCGGTGTCGAGCATCATCGTCGCGACGCGCTCGGTCTCGAAGAACCGGTAGAGCTGGTCGACCTGGACGTTGAGCATCGTCACCGTCGACGGCGACAGGATCCCGGCGAGCTCGACCGCGAAGGCCTCGTCGACCTCGAGGATGCCGATGTCCGCCTTGAGTCGACCGGTCAGCGACACCTCGGACAGGAGCGCCGAGGCGATGCCCTGCGGCAGGTTGGCGCCTGAGGGGTTCGTGAAGACGCGGAGGCCGTGCGCCCGGACGATGTCCGAGATCATGTGCGTCGTCGTGGACTTGCCGTTCGATCCGAGCACGAAGACGACGCCGTTCGGGAACTGCTTCGTCACGTGCTGCAGGAAGTCCGGCACGAGCTTCAGGACGATGTAGCCCGGGTAGGCGGATCCACCGCCCCGCGCTCGTGCGAGGGCGCGGAGGATCCGCCCGACCAGGATTGGGACGAGGAAGCGCATGCCGGCTTACTCGAGGTAGTCGCGGAGCGACTGCGACCGGGACGGGTGGCGGAGCTTCGCCATCGTCTTCGACTCGATCTGCCGGATGCGCTCGCGCGTCACGCCGAACGTGTCACCGATCTGGTCGAGGGTCTTCGGCTGGCCGTCCCCGAGGCCGAAGCGCATGCGGATCACGCCCGCCTCGCGCTCGGACAGGGAGTCGAGCAGGCTCTCGAGCTGCTTCTGCAGCATCGTGAAGCCCACCGCGTCGGCCGGCACGACCGCCTCGGTGTCCTCGATCAGGTCGCCGAACTCCGAGTCGCCGTCCTCACCCAGCGGGGTGTGGAGGGAGATCGGCTCGCGACCGTACTTCTGGACCTCGACGACCTTCTCCGGGGTCATGTCGAGCTCGCGCGCGAGCTCTTCCGGCGTGGGCTCGCGACCGAGGTCCTGGAGCATCTGGCGCTGCACGCGGGCGAGCTTGTTGATGACCTCGACCATGTGCACCGGGATGCGGATGGTGCGGGCCTGGTCCGCCATCGCGCGGGTGATCGCCTGGCGGATCCACCACGTCGCGTAGGTCGAGAACTTGAAGCCCTTGGTGTAGTCGAACTTCTCGACCGCACGGATCAGGCCCAGGTTGCCCTCCTGGATGAGGTCCAGGAACTGCATGCCGCGGCCGGTGTACCGCTTCGCGAGCGAGACGACGAGACGGAGGTTCGCGCCGAGCAGGTGCGACTTGGCGCGCTGACCGTCACGGGCGACCCAGCGGAGCTCGCGCTCCTCGGGCTTCGACAGACCGGTCGAGTGCTGGAGCTTGTCCTCCGCGAACAGGCCGGCCTCGATGCGCATCGCGAGCTCGACCTCCTGCTCGGCGTTGAGCAGCGCGACCTTGCCGATCTGCTTGAGGTAGTCCTTCACCGGGTCGGCGGTCGCACCCGTGATGGTGGTCGAGTAGACCGGTGCCTCGTCGTCGTCGGACTGCGAGATGACGAGCGCACCCGCGGCGACCGCAGCGGCGGCGTCCGGCTTGGCGGTCTTGTCCTCGGTGTCGTCCGCCGTGTCCTCGGCGTCGGTGTCGTCGGGGGTCTCGACGGCGTCGTCGGCGGGCTCGACGGCCGCGTCGTCCTCGTCCTCGTCGTCGGCCTGCTTCTTCGCGCGGGTCGACGCCTTCTTCGGTGCGGCCTTCTTCGCGGCGGTGGTCTTCGCGGCGGTGGTCCTCGTGGCGCGCTTCTTCGGCGCGGCCTTCCCCTCGGCCGCGTCGGCGTCGTCCGCCGCGACGGCCTCGGGCTCGTTGTCCTTCGTGGGATCGATCGTCGTGCTCCGGGCAGCCATGCGATCACCTCTCTCGTCGTGCCACGTTCGTGGGGTCGTGGCCTCCCTCGCCGCCCAGGGCCTGGGCCGCAGTCCCCCGCGTCGTCAGGTCCTACCGTTCCGGGCAGCACGAGGACCCATGTCAAGTCCCCCGACTCCCACGGCGCGGTGCAGTGCCGTGGACATCCGGGGCCCGATGGGTCCGTCCTCCATTATTGCACGGCCTTCTTCCGCAGGCGTGCAACCAGTGCAACCCAGAGCGGGCCCACCCGTATTCCGTCCTGCGCGTGCATGTCCCGCCGGGTCCGCCGGCGGGCGAGCAGGAGCATCACGACGCCGAGGCCGACCACGACGTACTGCACCGTCAGCGCCACGCGGAAGTTCTCCCAGTCGAAGACCGTCCGCCCGGTCGCCCCGGAGACGACGTCGAGCAGGGTGCCGATGAGGAACATCATCACGAAGGCCGCGAGGAAGCCGCCGACGTTCACCACGCCGTTCGCCGAGCCGAGGGACCCGACCGGGTTGAAGCTCCGTGCGAAGTCGAAGCCGATGAGCGACCCGGGTCCCCCGACGCCCATCGCGAGCACGAGGAGCACGAGCAGCCACGTCGGCGGGTGCCCGGGCCAGAGCAGCACGGCCGTCCAGACGACCCCGAGCGCGAGGACGATGCCGAGCACCAGGTTCGACCGGCGGAGCGGGAAGCGCGCGCAGAGCACACCGAGCACCGGACCGGCGACGAAGCCCGTGATGACGATCACCGTGAGGAACCCGGCCGCCTCGCTCGGGGTGTAGCCGAGGCCACGGAGCATCGGGACGCCCCAGAGCAGGGAGAACACCGTGCCCGAGGACTGCGTGACGTAGTGCGACCAGAACCCGAGCTGCGTGCCGGGGCGCCGGAGCGCGTGCCCGAACGTGTGGAACGCGCCGCGCCACGAGTGCGGGAGGGGCAGCGGGATCGTGTCGGTGCGGACCGGCACCGGACCGTTCCGCACGAAGGCCACCGCGAGCAGCAGGCCCACCAGGCTCGCGGCCGCCGCGACGCCGAAGGCCGGCGTCCACCCCGCCGTGTGCAGGAGCACGGCGAACGGGAAGGCCGAGAGGATCTGGCCGACCTGGCCGAGGTTGCCCGTCCACTGCGAGATCTGCGGCAGGATCCGACCACTGAACCACATCGGCACGAGCCGGATGACCGAGATGAACGTCATGGCGTCGCCGGCACCGACGAGCACCCGTCCCGCGATGGCCGGTCCGATCGTCGGCGAGAAGGCCACGACGGTCTGCCCGACCACGAGGAGGGCGGCGCCGAGGAGCACGAGCTTCCGCGGCCCGACACGGTCGAGCGCGATGCCGACGGGGATCTGCAGACCGGCGTAGACGGCGATCTGCACGACGGCGAGCGTCGACAGGACCGCCGCGGAGACCGCGAAGCGGTCCTGCGCGTCGACCCCGGAGACGCCGAGGGACGAGCGCTGCACCACGGCCAGGACGTAGGCGAGCACCGCGACGCCCCAGACGAGGAAGGCACGGCGGGAGTTCACCCGACCAGGGTAGCGACGTGCGCACCGCGCCCGGACCGACCTGTGGAGGACGCGGCGTGCGGGGCGGACGGTGGAGGAGCCTCCCGGCCGCGACCGGTGCCGGCGACGCGCCGTCAGTCCGTGGGGGCGTCCCCGTCGGGTCGACGGTCGGCGAGGAAGCGTTCCAGCTCCGCGGCGATCGCGTCGGCCGTCGGGACCTGCCCGTCGACACCGGTCAGCGGCGACGCGACCGCGTTGCCCTCCATGTAGGTGTCGTGCCGCTCCTCGAGCACGGCGACCAGGCGCTGCAGCTCGGGGTTGCCGGCGACCTGCTCGTCGACGCGCGTGCGGAACTCGCGGTCGGCCTCGCGCAGGGCGTCGGTCGGGAAGATCAGGCCCGTGGCGGCCGAGATGCTCGACAGGCCCGTGACGGCGGCGTCCGGGAACTCGGTGTCGCCGAGGTAGTGCGGCACGAGGAGGACGAGCCCGGTGACCTGCTCGCCGAGCTGCGTCAGCCGGTGCTCGACGAGGTGCAGGACGTTCGCGGGAGCCTGCGTCTCGGGCTTCCACACGCTCATCTGCTCGACGAGGTCGGCCCGGGTGCCGGACACGGTCAGGTTGATCGTCCGGGTGTGCGGCACGGGCATCGGGATGGACTGCAACCACGTCGTGTCCGCGACGCCGAGGTCGTCGGCGAGCCCGGTGACCGCGTCGACGAAGCGGTTCCACTGGAAGTCCGGCTCGTACCCGGTGAGGAACAGGAACGGCTGCCCGAGCTCGTCGCGCACGAGGTGCAGCGCGAGGCGCGGCGGCTCGACGGCCGTGATGTGGTCGTGCTCGAAGGTGATCACCGGTCGCCGGGCGCGCCAGTCGAGGAGCACGTCCGGGTCGAACTCGGCGACCAGCTCGTGGTCGAGCCCGTCGAGGATGGACGACGTCACCTGCGCGACCGCGGACCCGGCGTCCACGAAGCCGGTCAGGCCCGCGACCAGGTGCAGCCCGGCCGGGACGGTCGGTGCGCCGACGGCGACGGTGTACAGGTCCTCAGGGTGGTCCACGTCCCTATGCTAGGCGGCGGCCCCGACCGTCCCGTGCGCGGTCCCGACGCTCTCGGCGAACACGTGCTGGCTAGGCTTGCCGCATGGTCCGACCGACGCTCTCCACCACCTCCACGACCCCCTCCGACGTCGACGCCGACGTCCTCGTGCTCGGCGTCCGCGCCGGCACCGACGGCGGCGCGCCCGCGATCGCGCCGAGCGCGGCGGGCACCCCCGACGCGCTCGCCGACCTCGACCTCGGCTCGATCGGCGTCACCGGCGCGAAGGACCAGCTCGTCCGGCTCCCCGGCACCGGCGTCGCCGCGGCCGGCATCGCGCTGGTCGGCCTCGGATCGGCCCTCGACGCCGCCGCCGTGCGCGCCGCCGCGGGCAGCGCCGTCCGCCAGCTCCCCCAGGTGTCGTCCATCGCCCTCGCGCTGCCGACCGACTCGGCCGAGCTCGTCGAGGCGGCACTCGAGGGTGCCGCTCTCGGTGCGTACGCGTTCACCCGGCACAAGGGGACCGGCACGACCGGCCCGACCCGGGGCGACCAGCGCATCGAGGTCGTCGCGCCCGCCGACACCGCGGCGGACGCGACCGTGCGCCCGGCGATCGTCGCCGACGCCGCGGCGCTCGTGCGCGACCTGGTCAACACCGCCGCCGGCGACCTCGGCCCCGCTGACGTCGCCGACGTCGCCGTCGCCCAGGCAGAGGGCCTCCCCCTCACCGTCGAGGTCCTCGACGAGCACCAGCTCGAGGAGCAGGGCTTCGGCGGCATCGCCGGGGTCGGCCGCGGTTCCGAGCGCCCGCCGCGCCTGGTCGTCGTCCGCTACGAGCCGGCGTCCGCGAGCAGGCACCTCGCCCTGGTCGGCAAGGGGATCACGTTCGACTCGGGCGGCCTCTCGCTCAAGCCCGCCGCGTCGATGCTCGGCATGAAGACCGACATGACCGGCGCCGCGACCGTGCTCGCCGCGACGATCGCCGCGGCCCGCCTCGGGCTCGACACGCGCGTGACGGCCTGGCTCTGCCTCGCCGAGAACATGCCCTCCGGGTCCGCGACCCGTCCGGGCGACGTCCTGACGCTCAAGAACGGCAAGACCGTCGAGGTCACGAACACCGACGCCGAGGGCCGCCTCGTCCTCGGCGACGGCATGGCCGCGGCCTCGCTGGAGCAGCCCGACGCGATCGTCGACGTCGCGACGCTGACCGGCGCGCAGGTCGTCGCACTCGGCGACCGCACCACCGGCCTGATGGGCAGCGACGACCTCGTCGCACGGGTCCGGGCGGTGGCCGACGCCGCCGCCGAGCCGATCTGGCCGATGCCGCTGCCCGAGGAGCTCGACGCACGGCTCGCCAGCGACGTCGCCGACATGGTGAACGCGACCGTCGGCAACCCCGCCGGCGGGATGCTCCTGGCCGGAAAGTTCCTCGAGCGCTTCGTCGGCGAGGGCATCGAGTGGGCGCACCTCGACATCGCCGGCCCGTCCGAGCACAAGGGCGGCGGCTACGGCTGGCTCGGCAAGGGTGCGACCGGCGTCATGGTGCGCACGCTCGTCGGACTCGCAGAAGAGCTCCAGTCCAGGTAGTAGGTTGGACCCGGCGGGCTGCGCACCGACGCGCGCCCGCCGGAACCAGCGGGACGGGACCGGAACCATGCGGTCCGACCGTCGGACGCCGCCGCCGCGGTGTCCAGCGGGGTCCGACCCGGGCCCCGACACGCACGAGGGAGTTGCACCAGGTGACGGAACAGACTTACGACGTCGTGGTCCTCGGTGGCGGTAGTGGTGGCTACGCGGCCGCGCTCCGGGCCGCCGAGCTCGGCATGAGCGTCGCGCTCATCGAGGGAGACAAGCTCGGGGGCACCTGCCTGCACCGCGGCTGCATCCCGACCAAGGCGCTGCTGCACGCCGCCGAGGTCGCCGACGCCACCCGTGACGCCGAGCAGTACGGCGTCATCGCCGAGTTCGCCGGCGTCGAGGTGCCGAAGGTCATCGACTACCAGCAGGGCGTCATCAACTCGAAGTACAAGGGCCTGCAGGGCCTGGTCAAGGCGCGCGGCATCACCGTCGTCCAGGGCTGGGGCCGCCTGACCTCGCAGAACACGGTGCAGGTCGGCGACCAGACGGTCACCGGTCGCAACGTCGTGCTGGCCACCGGCTCGTACTCGAAGTCCTTGCCGGGCCTCGAGATCGGCGGCCGCGTGATCACGTCCGAGACCGCGCTCAAGATGGACTACGTCCCGAACAAGGTCGTCATCCTCGGCGGCGGCGTCATCGGTGTCGAGTTCGCCAGCGTCTGGAAGTCGTTCGGCGCCGAGGTCACCATCGTCGAGGGCCTCCCCCACCTCATCCCCGCCGAGGACGAGTCGATGTCCAAGCAGCTCGAGCGCGCGTTCCGCAAGCGCGGCATCGAGTTCTCGCTCGGCATCCGCTTCGACCACGTCGACCAGCACGAGAACGGCGTGGTCGTCACGCTCGAGGACGGCAAGACCTTCGAGGGCGACGTCCTGCTCGTCGCCGTCGGCCGCGGCCCGCTCACGCAGAACATGGGCTTCGACGAGGTCGGCGTGGCGATGGACCGCGGGTTCGTCACCACGGACGAGCGCCTCGCCACGAACCTGCCGAACGTCTACGCCGTCGGCGACATCGTCCCCGGCCTGCAGCTCGCGCACCGCGGCTTCCAGCAGGGCATCTTCGTCGCCGAGGAGATCGCCGGCCTGAACCCGGTCGTCATCTCCGACACGAACATCCCGAAGGTCACCTACTCCGACCCGGAGGTCGCCTCCGTCGGGCTGTCCCAGGCCAAGGCCGAGGAGCAGTACGGCAGCGACAAGGTCGACACCTACGAGTACAACCTCGCCGGCAACGGCCGCAGCCACATCATCGGTACCTCGGGTGCCGTCAAGGTGGTCCGCGTCGTCGACGGCCCGGTCGTCGGTGTGAGCATGATCGGCGCGCGCGTCGGCGAGCTCATCGGCGAAGCGCAGCTCGCCGTCAACTGGGAGGCACACCCGGAGGACGTCGCGCCGCTCGTCCACGCGCACCCGACGCAGAACGAGGCACTGGGCGAGGCCTTCCTCCACCTCGCGGGCAAGCCGCTGCACGCGCTGTGACCACCACGGCACCCGTGCGCACCGAGACAATGACCACCACCACCACAGCAACCCGCGAACAGGAGCCCACCCGATGAGCGAATCCGTCAACCTCCCGGCGCTCGGCGAGAGCGTCACCGAGGGCACGGTGACCCGATGGCTGAAGAACGTCGGTGACCGCGTCGAGGTCGACGAGCCGCTGCTCGAGGTCTCGACCGACAAGGTCGACACCGAGATCCCGTCGCCGATCGCCGGCACCGTCGAGGAGATCCTCGTCCAGGAGGACGAGACCGTCGAGGTCGGGACGCCGCTCGTGAAGATCGGCGACGGCTCCGGTTCGGGTTCCGACTCCGGTTCGTCCGACGGTCAGGCGGCCGACCAGGGCGCCGACGAGGCAGCAGCCGACTCGAGCGAGCCCGAGACGGCTCCGAGCACCGAGCAGCCCGAGGAGCAGAAGGCTCCGGAGCCGCAGCAGGCCGACCCGGCGCCGGGTGGTCAGACCCAGCCCGCCGCCCCGCAGGCGCCGTCGGCTCCCCCGGTCCCGCAGGCCGCTCCGGTCCCGCCGCCCGCCGCCGTGCCGGCAGCGGTCCCCGCTCCGGCCGCCGCTCCGGCCCCGGCCGCTGCTCCGGCCCCGGCTGCTGCACCCGCGGCGTCCGGCGCGAACGCCTCGGCGTCCGTCCCGACGCCCAACCAGGACGCCTCGGCGACCGGCTACGTGACGCCCCTCGTCCGCAAGCTGGCGAACGAGCAGGGTGTCGACCTGTCGACCGTCACCGGCACGGGTGTCGGTGGGCGGATCCGCAAGGAGGACGTGCTCGCCGCCGCCGAGCAGGCGAAGTCCGCGGGTGCTCCGGCTCCCGCCGCCGCGCAGTCCGGCCCGTTCGTCGCCGAGACCTCGCCGCTCCGCGGGACGCGCGAGAAGATGTCGCGCCTCCGCAAGGTCGTCGCCGAGCGTGCCGTGCAGTCGATGACCTCGACCGCGCAGCTCACCAGTGTCGTCGAGGTCGACGTGACCAAGGTCGCGCAGTTCCGTGACGCGAACAAGGCCGCCTTCCAGGAGCAGACCGGTTCGAAGCTGAGCTTCATGCCGTTCTTCGCCCTCGCGGCGTCCGAGGCGCTCAAGGCCCACCCGAAGATCAACTCCACGGTCGAGGGCGACGAGATCGTCTACCCGGACCACGAGAACGTCGCGATCGCGGTGGACACCGAGCGCGGCCTGCTCACCCCGGTGATCAAGGACGCGTCGGGCCTGTCGCTCGCCGACTTCTCGAAGGCGATCGCCGACCTGGCCGAGCGAACGCGCAACAACCAGCTCAAGCCCGACGAGCTCGCGGGCGGCACGTTCACGCTGACCAACACCGGTTCGCGCGGCGCGCTGTTCGACACGCCCGTCGTGTTCCTGCCGCAGTCGGCGATCCTCGGCACGGGCATCGTCACGAAGCGCCCGGCGGTCGTCAAGGTCGACGGGCAGGAGGCGATCGCGATCCGTTCGTTCGTCTACCTCGCGCTGTCGTACGACCACCGGATCATCGACGGCGCCGACGCGTCGCGGTACCTCGTCGCGGTGAAGAACCGCCTCGAGGAGGGCAACTTCGGCCCGAACCTCGGCTACTGAGTCGACGGTCCGATCCACACCGGACGGCCCCGGTCCCGCGCAGGGACCGGGGCCGTCCGGCGTTCCGGGCGGGGGCACCGGGTCGTCCGGTGTCCGCGTCGGTCAGCGGACACCGACCGCAGCGGCGACCAGCCCGCCCGCCACCACGGTCCCGACGAGCGCGTGCCGGACCGGCAGCCGACGGGTGCTCCCGACCGGGATCCCCCGTTCGACGAGGTCGCGAGCGAGGGCGACGAGCGCAGCCCCGGCGGCGGTGCCCACGGCGGTGCTCGCTGCCGCGGCCCGCGCGTCCTGCCCGGGGACGGCCGTCGCTCCGTCGTCGAAGAGCGCTCCGTCGTCGAAGAACGCACCGAGCGGCCGCGTCCACCGCACCGGCCGCGGTGGTGCCGCCGCGAGCACGAGTGCGAGTGCGGCGCGCACGTCGTCCGCACCACCGTCGACCGCGGCGTGGAGGACGGGGTCGAGGGACTCCCGGACCGGGGCGCGCGCGTCGACGCGGTCCCACACCGTCCGCGCCGCCAGCACGAGCTGCCGCGACCCGTCCGCGTCCCGCGGCGAACGCGTCGGTCGGCCCACCGGCACCGGCACCGACTCGGTCGGCGTGGTGCCCGACGCCGAGTCGTCGCGGCAGGGCGGCACCGCGCCGGGCGGGCGATCGGCGACGAGCACGGCGCCGGCCTCGTCCACGCCGATCTCCTCGACGGAGAGCACCCCGAGCTCGAGGGCCCCGGCCCGTGCTCGGGCGGCCAGCTGCAGCAGCGGCACGGTGAGCGTCACGGCGACGCCCTCGGTCGGGGTGCCGACGACGTCGAGCGCCTCGTCGAGGGCATGCACGGGCGGACGGAGCACCTCGACCGCCGGGTGGCCGCTCGGACAGCGCCCGGCGCGGAGCACGGGCACGAGATGGGCGCCGCACCCCGCGGACCGGTCGGCGAGCCACCGCGCGAAGGCGGGCGGGTCTGCGGCACCGCACCAGTGGTCGGTGGAGTCTTTCGTGGTCACGGTGACCAGCGTGACGGAGCCGGGGCGGGCCTCCCGTCCGCAGGAGCGAACCTGTGGAGGAGCGTGTTCGCCCACAGCCTGAGCAGCGGCGGTCTGCGACGGATGACCGAGGCCGTATCCTGGTCGCATGGCACGCAGCACTCCCCAAGCGCCCAAGGCGAAGGAGCCGGGTCGTCTCAAGCAGATGTACCAGGTCTTCACCATGACCCGTCGGGCCGACCCGAAGTCCGTCTGGTGGTTCCTGCTGGCGTTCGTCGGCCCCGTCGTCCTCGGCGTCCTGCTCGCCCTGCTCCTGCCGGGTCAGAACTGGCTCGCGATCACGCTCTGGATCCTCGCCGGCGTCCTGCTCGGTGTGCTGCTGTTCCTCATCGTCCTCGGTCGGCTCGCCGAGCGCGCCGCCTACTCCCAGATCGCCGGCCAGCCCGGTGCCGTCGGCGCGGTGCTCTCGAACTCCCTGCGTCGTCAGTGGCGGTCGAGCGAGATGCCCGTCGCCGTCCACGGCCGGTCGCAGGCCGCGGTCTACCGCGCTGTCGGCACGCCGGGCGTCATCCTGATCACCGAGGGGCAGCGTGGCAACCTCAAGCGCCAGGTCGACGAGGAGCGTCGCAAGGTGCAGCGCATCGTCCCGAACGTCCCGGTGCACATCGTGCACGTGGACGACGACACGGACGGCGTGACCCTGCACAAGCTGCCGAAGGCGATGAACCAGTACAAGAAGGCGCTGAACCGGAACGAGGTCCTGGCGGTCGCGAACCGACTCGACTCGATGACGCACGGTCCCGCCGCGGCGATCCCGAAGGGCATGGACCCGATGCGTGCGCGCGCCGGGCGTCCCCGCTGATCCGCGTTTCCCTCTTCCGAGCGACGCCCCCGACCGTGCCAGGTCGGGGGCGTCGTCGTGTCACGGGCTCCCGAGTGCCGTCGTCGGTCGTGCACGTGCCTCTTTCGACATCCCGCGCGTCGAGCGACCGGTGCGGTGTCGGACGATGCGCGGGTACCGGGTGCGCATGCATCTTCCGACGTTGCGCGCGTCGATCGACAGCTGCGATGTCGGATCATGCGCGCGTACAGGGTGCACGTGCATCTTCCGACATCCCGCGCGTCGATCGACTGGTGCGATGTCGAAGAGCGCGCGAGTCCCCGCCGCGCAAGTCCCCGCCGCGCGAGCCCGGCCGCGCGAGCCCCGGCCACGCGCAGCCCCCCGCCGCAGCCCCCGCCGGTTCAGCGCCGGACGAGCACCGTCCCGGCGATGCGGTCGTGCGCCCCACGGCTGTCGCGGTCGATGATGAGCGCGGGGACGACCAGGCAGAGCAGGACCGTCCGGACGACCGGCCGCCACACCCCGACGTAGCCCCCGCGGATCGGGACGACCCGCAGGCCGACGCAGACGTGGCCGAACGACCCCGACAGCAGGCAGATGAACAGCACCTGCAGCGCTGCGAAGATCGCGAGCTGGATCCAGGTGTGCGCGATGTCGCCCGAGCCCTCGAGCGGTGACCACACCCCCGTGACGAACGCGACGAGGTCGGCGAGGGCACCGTCGATCAGCAGCGCGACGACCCGGCGACCGATGCGCCCGACGCTCCGTGGGCCCTCCTCGGGAAGCCCCAGGTCCTTGCCCGGCCAGCCGTCCGGGTGCTCCCCGCTCGGGTGTGCGGAGGACGCGGAGGGCGGGGTGGTGCTGCGGGCCATGCCCCCAGGGTAGGCGACCGCACCGACGTAACACGCCCGAAACAATGCAGTCATGTCCGGGAAACCCGGTGTCAATAGCCTCGTCGGAGGGTGCACCTGCGGCACCCATCGACATCACCTACCCCCCCAGGAGATCGACACACATGTTCAGCGATTCCTCCGAGGTCCTGGCCTTCATCAAGGACACGGACGTCAAGTTCCTCGACATCCGATTCACCGACCTGCCCGGTGTGCAGCAGCACTTCAACATCCCGGCGTCCACGGTCGACGAGGACTTCTTCTCGGTCGGACAGCTCTTCGACGGCTCCTCGATCCGCGGCTTCGCGTCGATCCACGAGTCGGACATGCAGCTCATCCCTGACGTGACGACCGCCTACATCGACCAGTTCCGTGCCGAGCGCACGCTGATCATGGTCTTCGACATCTACAACCCGCGGAACGGCGAGATCTACGGCCGCGACCCTCGTCAGGTGGCGAAGAAGGCCGAGAAGTACCTCGCGTCGACCGGCATCGCGGACACCGCGTTCTTCGCCCCCGAGGCCGAGTTCTACATCTTCGACGACGTCCGCTACTCGGTCACGCAGAACAAGTCGTTCTACTCCGTCGACTCGGAGGAGGGCGCCTGGAACACCGGCCGCGAGGAAGAGGGCGGCAACCTCGCGAACAAGACCCCGTACAAGGGCGGCTACTTCCCGGTCTCCCCCGTCGACAAGACGGCGGACCTGCGCGACGACATCACCCTGAAGCTGATCGAGGCGGGCTTCACGCTCGAGCGCTCGCACCACGAGGTGGGCACCGGCGGCCAGCAGGAGATCAACTACAAGTTCGACACGATGGTCCACGCCGCGGACGACATCCTGAAGTTCAAGTACATCGTCAAGAACACGGCCGACCAGTGGGGCAAGGTCGCCACGTTCATGCCGAAGCCGCTCTTCGGTGACAACGGCTCGGGCATGCACACGCACCAGTCACTGTGGAACGACGGCAAGCCGCTGTTCTACGACGAGAACGGCTACGGCGGACTGTCCGACACCGCGCGCTGGTACATCGGCGGCCTGCTGAAGCACGCTCCGGCGCTGCTCGCGTTCACGAACCCGTCGATCAACTCGTACCACCGCCTGGTCAAGGGCTTCGAGGCCCCGGTCAACCTGGTCTACTCGGCCGGCAACCGCTCGGCGGCGATCCGCATCCCGATCACGGGCACCAACCCGAAGGCCAAGCGCATCGAGTTCCGCGCGCCGGACGCCTCGGGCAACCCCTACCTCGCCTTCGCCGCGCAGCTCATGGCGGGCCTCGACGGCATCCAGAACCGCATCGAGCCGCACGAGCCGGTCGACAAGGACCTGTACGAGCTCCCCCCGGAGGAGGCCAAGGGCATCCCGCAGGTGCCGGGTTCCCTCGACGAGGCGCTCGAGGCGCTCGAGGCGGACCACGAGTTCCTCACGAAGGGCAACGTCTTCACCGAGGACCTCATCCAGACCTGGATCGACTACAAGCGCGAGAACGAGATCCTCCCGCTGGCGCAGCGCCCGCACCCGTTCGAGTACGAGCTCTACTTCGGCGTCTGATCCCCGCTGAGCACGAAGGGCCCCGCACCGTCTCGGTGCGGGGCCCTTCCGCGTCGGTCACGCACCCACCGGAGCAGCGTGCGTCCGAGTGCGCAGCCCGGTCGGCTCGCGCCGGGCGGTGCAGGTGACGGTCTGGAGGCCCGGTGCCGGTCCGGCGGACCGACACCGGGCCTCCAGGCCGTCACCGCACCCGCCTGCCCGATCCTTCCCAGGACGGTCGCGATGGCTGGCAGGAACGGGCGTACCCGGTCGGAACGAACGACCAGGCACGCCCGGAACGACCACGTACGCCCGGAACGACCAGGCACGCCGGGCCCACCCGGCGCCGCTGCCGCCCCGCGCGCACGGAGACGGGGCCCGCGCCGCCCCCGGCACGGACCCCGTCTCGCACGGACGCGACGACTACCGCGCTGTCACCAGCACGTCGTTCGCCCCCGCGGCCACGCTCACGGGCGCACCCGTGACCGGCGTGGGCCGCCCCAGGGAACGGACGGACCACCCCGCTTCCACCCAGTCGACGACCGGGAGGCAGTTGCGGGCGTCGATGACGGTCCGGCGCCCGACGAGGGCTCCGAGCGCCGTCGGCGACGCCTGCACGATGTCGTCCCACTCGGTGAGGACGAGGACGACGTCGGCACCCTCGACCGCGTCCTCCTTCGACGCCGCGTAGGACAGCGTCGGGAAGGAGCGCCGGGCGGTCTCGTTCGCCTCCGGGTCCCAGAGCGTGACCTGGGCACCCCGGAGGTGCAGCGCGGCGGCCACGCTGAGGGCCGGCGAGTCGCGCACGTCGTCCGTGAGCGGCTTGAACGCGGCACCGATGACGGCGACGCGACGGTTGAGCACCGAGCCGCCGAGCGCCTCGATGGTCATGTCGATGACGCGCTCGCGCTGCCCCATGTTGATCTCGTCGACCTGCTGCATGAGGCCGACGACCCGACCGGCACCGATCTCGTTCGCACGGTGCATGAGCGCCCGGATGTCCTTCGGCAGGCAGCCGCCCCCGAAGCCGAGGCCGGCGTTGAGGAACTTCCGGCCGATGCGGACGTCGTGCCCGAGCGCGTCGGCGAGCGTCGTGACGTCCGCGCCGGTGATCGCGCACATCTCGGAGATCGCGTTGATGAACGAGATCTTCGTGGCGAGGAAGGCGTTCGCACTGACCTTCACGAGCTCCGCGGTGGCGAGGTCCGTCGTGATGACCGGGGTGCCCTCGGCGATCGGTGCCGCGTAGACCTCGCGCATGACGGCGTCCGCGGCGTCGGAGGCACCGCCCCAGACGAGCCGGTCCGGGTGCAGGGTGTCGTCGACGGCCTTGCCCTCGCGGAGGAACTCGGGGTTCCAGACGAGCTCGGCGGCGATGCCCGACGGCGTGAACTCGCGGACGATGCCGCGCAGCCGTTCGGCGGTGCCGACCGGGACGGTCGACTTGCCGACGATGAGACCGGGGTGGGTGAGGTGCTCGGCGACACCGCGGGTGGCGGCCTCGACGTAGGACAGGTTCGCGGCGTGCGACCCGGCCTTCTGCGGGGTGCCGACGCAGACGAAGTGGACGTCCGCGGCCGCGACCGCCTCGGCGATGTCGGCGGTGAACCGGAGCTTCCCGGTCGCGACGTGCTTCGTGATGAGCTCGGGCAGGCCCGGCTCGTAGAAGGGCACCTCGCCGGCGGACAGCGCCGCCAGCTTGGCCGGGTCGACGTCGACGCCGATGGTGTCGAAGCCCATCTCGGCCATGGCGGCCGCGTGGGTGGCGCCGAGGTAGCCGGTGCCGATGACGGAGATGACGGGGGCCGGGCGCACGTCGGCGCCGTCCTGCTGCTGTTCGCTCACTGTTCCTTCACTTCCTGGAGGTCGTACCCGATGTCGTCGCGCCGGATCCCCGCACTGAACGCCGCGAGGCTGTCCTTGCGGGAGTTCAGGCGCCAGTCGTTGGTCGCACGCTTGCCGTCCGTGACCGAGGTCGCCACCTCGCTGAAGTACGCGAAGCCGATGACGTCGTCGTTCGCGGGGTCGGCCAGGGCGGCGAAGAGCGAGGTGAACCACGCCGCCTTCTGCGACTCCGACACGGCGGTACCGGACTCGGTCGCACCGATCTCGTTGAGCACGATCGGCTTGCCGGGTGCGATCTGCCGGAGCTGCCCGAGGGTGGCGTCGAACGTCCTCGTGAAGGTCGCCGGGTCGCCGGCGTTCCGGTAGTAGCCGCTCATGCCGACCCAGTCGACGTACTGCGCGCCGGGGTAGTACTTCGCCGTGTAGTCGAGGGTGCGGTAGGTGTCGCTGCCGAGCTCGTCGATGCGCGTCGGCGACCAGTTCCAGATGACCTCGTCGTTGGCGCCGTTCGCCTCGAAGACCTGCCAGACGTGCTGCCACATCTGTCGGTACGTGCCCGGGGCGTTCTGCGGCCGCTCCACCTTCGAGGGGTTGTAGGGCTGCTCGGACCAGTTGTACCAGGAACCGTTCATCTCGTGGTCGAGGCGGATGACGATCGGCTGCCCGTTCGCCTTCACGGCCTGCGCGTACTTCGTGAGGTAGGCGTCGAAGTCACCGTCGATGACGTCCTGGTTCGAGTACCCGGGCACGTTCGGCTTGTCGTTGCCGACGTTCAGCGGCTTGGTCTCCCAGGTCATCATCGGGAGTCGGCCGTTCGCCCACGAGCGCTGCACGGCGCTCGCGTTGAAGTCCTGGTCGAAGCCCTGGAAGTACCCGACCATGTTCGAGGCCTTGCCGACCTGCTGCTGGACCTCGTCGTACTCGGCCCAGTTGAAGGGCGCCTGCGCCGTGTAGAGGCCGTACCACCGGGCTTGCTGCGCGAGGACCTCGGCCTTGGTGGGGGCGGCGGGGAGCGTCGGGGACGGGTCCTTCGACGGACCACCGTTGCCGGTGCCGACCGGGTGCGTCGACCCGGACCCGTTCGATCCTGCGACGCCGCCGTGGTCCACGGCGGAACCGGTGCTGCCACCGTTCGTGCCGCTGCCCCCGCCGCTCGTGCCGCCGCCCCCGCCGCCGGCCCCGCTCTTGCCGGCGAGGCCCGCGGCCCGGCTCTTCGCGGCACCGAGCTGCGACTGCAGCGACGCGAGCTGGGCCTTGAGCGTCGTGATCTGGTCGCTCCGGGAACCGGACTGCGCGTCGGTCGACTCGAGCTTGCCCTCGAGCTCCCAGATGCGCTGCTGGGCGGCGTCGAGCTTCGCTGTGAGCTCAGCGGCGGTGGGCTGCGCCGCCTGCTTCTTCGGGGTGACCCCGAGGGCGGTCTGGACGGCGGAGGACACCGGGCCGCTGGGCGAGACCCAGACGGTCCAGGTGATGAGGCCGAGCACGAGGACGATCGCGGTCGTGCCGATCGCGGTCCGTCGGGCGTGCTTGCTGGACTGTGCCCACCAGGTGCTGGTGGACCGGATGAGGTCAGACAATGAGGAACGCCTCCAGGGCGAAGATCGCGAACCCGATGAGGTACGGGATCGCCGCGTAGGGGTTGAGGCGACGACGTGCCGTCGTCGGAGCCGGGCGGGCCGCGGGTGCAGCCGAGGCCGCGACGGCCGCCGAGCGCCGGGTGGCGAGCACCGTGGCGGTCGAGTTCGTGGTGGCGTCGGGTCCGAAGATCTCGTCGAACGCCCGGTCGGCAGCGGCCTGGTCGGTCCGGCCCTGCTCACCGAGGTCCACCGGGCTCACCGGCGGTGCGCCGAGTGCGGCGGGCTGCACGGCGTCGGCGGGGTCCTCCTGCACCGGTCCGCCGGCGTACGCCCCGGCACGGGTGCCCCAGCCGGACGCGTGCGCCAGGCGGAAGAAGCCGATGAGCCGGATCGGCATGAGGAAGAACGTCGACACGATGATGAACATCGGCAGGCGGAAGAAGTCGCTCGGCTTCTCGGCCAGGTGGCGCATCTGTCGGATCGCCATGCTCAGCACGCTCGAGACGACCATCAGGCCGGCGACGTAGACGAAGCCCGTCGAGAAGCCGTACTGCTGCAGGATGCCCTGGTACAGGTTCTCGCCCTGCCCGGTGACCGCCCGGTAGATCCAGCCGGCGATCACGCCGAAGAGCATGAACGGCAGGATGATGTCGGTCAGGAAGAAGACCGCCAGGATCGGCGCGTGGCCGAGCATCCAGGGCAGCATCCGGAGGGTGTTGTACTGCGAGCCACGCGCCCAGCGCAGCTGCTGCTTGAACAGCTTCTTCACCTGCAGCGGAGCGTCCGTGTACACCAGCGAGGTGTACTGGTAGACGGTCCGGTACCCCTCCTTGAGCGTCAGGTTCGTCAGGGTCCGGTCGTCGGACACCTCGAGGAAGACACCCATGAACTCCTCGTGCATGAACCGGTCCATGACGCGGGCCAGGATGCTGCGGCGGAACGCGATGGTCCGTCCGGGCAGGCAGCCGATCTGCCCGAGCACGCTCTGCGCGGGCATCGAGTAGAGCGCCCGCGAGTTCTCGAGCCAGTCCGCCCAGCGGGTGATCCACGAGCGGGTCGGCTCGAGGATGCGCTGCCGGGTGGTCACGCCCCCGACGGACTCGTCGGCGAACGGCTTGAGCAGCTCGTCGAGCGTGCCGGGCGTCCAGACCGTGTCCGAGTCGACGAGGATCGTGATGTCGCCGTTCGACATCTCGGTCCCGACCTTGACGGCGTTGCGCTTGCCGGGGATCGGCGTGTGGGTCCAGCGGACGAGCGGGGCGAACTCGTCGCAGACCCCTTCCAGCGCCTCGTTGCGGGCGCCGTTGATGACGACGATGATCTCGCCGGGACGCTGCTCGACCATGCGGCCGATCACGTCACGGAAGAGGTCGAGCGGCTCGTCCACGACGGGGACGACCACGCTGGTCGTCCCGACGAAGGTGCCGGTGTAGGGGCGGTAGCGGGCCGACAGGATGACCTTGAGCAGCCAGAGCAACCAGATCACCGCGGAGTACACGGCGAACAGGTAGAACTCGGGGTGCCCTTCGACCATCTGCCGGATCTGCAGAATGAAGGTGAACATCGATCCCTGCTTCAACGTTCGAGGTGGGGATTCCGCTTCATCGAGGAACCAGTGGTCGGTTCGGGTGAGGCAATTGAGACAGAAGCCGGGCACCGGCGCAACGCGCCCCTCGTGCGGGGGTACCGTCGCTTCGTTCTGGGGTACACCACTGTCCTCCACCGGCGGTCGCGAGCGTGTCCGCACTGCTGCTGACAGCAGCAGTGCGGACCGGACGGTGGCTCGCGACGCCGCTCGCGGTCGGTCGAGCGGCCGGGAGGCACGACCGCATCACCCGGGGAAAGCCCTGTTCAGGAGAAGGTGCGGTCCGCGCGGCGCTCGCTCAGCGCGCACCCGTCGCCGCGCCGGACCACCCTGTGCCCCCGCTGAACGGAGACATACCGCGGGGGACCCACCGGGGTACGCAGTCTCGGCGACCGGGGTACGGATCCGCCCGTGCGGAAGTCGCTACTGACGACGTGTCATCTTCGTGTGTTCCGCGTCGTCCCGGGCGTGTCGCCGCGAGGTACCGACCGTCGGGGCAGCCTCGTCAGGCGCCGTAGAACTCGCGCTCGAAGACCTGCCGCGCACGCCGCGTGACGCCCAGGTAGTCCTCCTCGAGCAGCGAGGCGGACCCGGGCGGGTACTCCAGGAGCCGGGCGATGCCCTCGAGCTGGACACGGTCCACGGGCAGGACGTCGGTCGTCCGCCCGGACCAGAGCACGAGTGCGCTCCGGGTGCGGGAGGCGAAGCGCCAGGCGGCCTCGAGCCGCTCGGCGTCCTCGGGGGCGACGAGGTCGGCCGCGGTGGCGGCGTGGAGGGCCTCGAGGGTCGACGTCGTCCGGAGGCCCGGGACGGTCGTGGCGTGCTGCAGCTGCAGGAGCTGCACGAACCACTCGACGTCGCTCAGCGAGCCGCGCCCGAGCTTGAGGTGCCGCGCGGGATCGGCGCCGCGGGGCAGCCGTTCGGACTCGACACGCGCCTTGATGCGGCGGACCTCCCGGACCTCGCGGTCGTCGATGTGCTCCGGGTACCGGGTGCGGTCGGCGAGGTGCTCGAAGTCCCGCAGGAGCCGGTCGTCGCCGACGGCACCGCGGGCACGGAGGAGCGCCTGCGCCTCCCACGTCAACGACCACCGCGCGTAGTAGGCGCCGTACGACTCGAGCGTCCGCACCACGGGACCGTTCTTCCCCTCCGGACGCAGGTCGATGTCGAGCTCGAACGGGTGGACGGCGTCGTCGGTCAGCCGCGACAGCTCACGGACGATCCGCTGCGCCGCCCGCGAGGCCTGCTCGGACTCGAGGCCCTCCGGTGCCCGGTACACGTAGAGCACGTCGGCGTCGGAGCCGAAGCCGAGCTCCCGGCCGCCGAACCGACCCATCGCGACGATGCCGAACGCGAGTCCCTCGGGAGCGTCCCGTCGCGCGAGGGTGAGCGCTCCGGTCAGGGTGGCCTCGGAGACGTCCGACAGCGCCGGACCGAGCGCGTCCACGTCGAGGTGTCCCAGGACCGCGGCCATGCCGAGCCGGAGCGTCTCGCGACGTCGGGTGGACCGCACGAGCGCAGCGGCACCGTCGACGTCGTCACCGTGCCGGGCGGTCGTCGCGGCGTGCTCGGCGAGCAGCGACGCCAGCGGCCGGGGCCGGAGGAGCGCCTCCGGTTCGTCGAGCCACGCGACGGCCTCCGGGAAGCGCTCGAGCAGCCCGGCGAGGAACGCCGACTCGGACAGCACGGTCGTCAGGGAGTGCGCCGCGCCGGAGGAGTCGCGGAGCATGCGGAGGAACCAGCTCGACTCCCCCAGGGTGTCGCTCAGGCGCCGGAACGCGAGCAGGGCGCGGTCCGGGGCCGGCCCCTCGGCCATCCAGCGCAGCAGCACCGGGAGCAGGTTGCGCTGGATCGCGGCCCGTCGACTCGTGCCCTGCGTGAGCGCGCGGATGTGCCCGAGCGCGCCCGAGGGGTCCGCGAAGCCGATCGCGCCGAGTCGGTCGGCCGCCTGGTCGCTCGTCAGCACGATCCCGCCGTCCGTCGCCGCCACGGCGGAGAGCAGCGGACGGTAGAACAGCCGCTCGTGCAGCCCCCGGACCTCGAGCTTCACCCCGCGCCAGCGCTGCTCGAGCGCGACGGCGGAGGTCGCGAGGCCGGTCGAACGTGCGAGGATCCGGAGCTCGTCGGGGTCGTCCGGCATGAGGTGGGTGCGCTGCAGGCGCCGGAGCTGGATGCGGTGCTCCAGCAGGCGCAGCAGGGCGTAGTCCGGCCCGAACCGGGCGGCCTCGGGCCGGCCGACGTACCCGGCGGCCGCGAGGGCGTCCATCGCCTCGAGCGTCGACCGCACCCGCACCGTCTCGTCGTCACGCCCGTGCACGAGCTGCAGCAGCTGCACCGTGAACTCGACGTCCCGCAGCCCGCCGGGCCCGAGCTTGAGCTGCCGGTCGACCTCGGCGTCGGGGATGTGCTCGGTGACGCGTTCCCGCATCCGCTGCACCGACTCGACGAACCCGGGCCGCCCGGCCGAGGTCCACACGAACGGGGCCACCGCGGCGGCGTACCGCTCCCCCAGGTCGCGGCTGCCAGCGATCGGTCGCGCCTTCAGCAGCGCCTGGAACTCCCACCCCTTCGCCCAGCGCTCGTAGTACGCGACGTGCGAGTCGAGCGTGCGGACGAGCGCGCCGTCCTTGCCCTCCGGCCGGAGGTTCGCGTCCACCTCCCAGAGCGCGGGCTCCGCCGCGAGGTCGGTGATCGCGTGCGTCGCCGCGATCGCCAGGCGCGTCGCGATGAGCACGGCACGGTCGGTGCCGACGCCCGTGTCGGCCTCGTCGTCGCGCGTCGGTTCGGTGACGAAGATGACGTCGACGTCGCTGACGTAGTTGAGCTCGCGGGCGCCGGCCTTGCCCATCGCGATCACGGCCAGGGGCGTCGCCGCGACGTCCGCGGCCGGGAAGGGCACCTCGCGACGGGCCACGTCCACCGCGGCCTCGAGCGCGGCACCGGCGAGGTCGGCGAGACCGGCCGCGACGGCGGGGAACGCGGCCGTGGGGGCCGGGTGGAGCACGTCGAACAGCGCGATCTGCGCGAGGTGTCGCCGGTAGCGCACGCGCAGGCGGAGCCGGGCGTCCTCCCCGGTGGCGCCGTCGACGGCCTCGGCCAACGACGCGGTGTACTCGTCCTGCGTCCACGGCGGCGTGACCGGGTCGAGCAGCAGCGCGATCTCCGCGGGGCGACGGTGCAGGAACTCCCCCAGCCCGACCGAGGCCCCGAGCAGGCGGACGAGCCGCTCGGTCGCGGCCTCGTCGGCCAGGACGGGGCGGAGCTCGTCCGGCGCGCGGTCGAGGAGCCGTTCCAGCAGGCGCAGCGCGCCGTCCGGGTCGGCCGTCGACTCCCACAGTGCCGGGGCGTCCGCGACCGGCACCCGCTCGTCGGGGCCGGTGCGGGCCTCCAGTCCGGCGATCCGTTCGAGGCTCTCCGACAGCTCCGCGAAGCCCAGGCGGGCCAACTCGGAACGGGACGTCCGCGTCCGACCGGTCATGTGGTGCGCTCCGGGCGTGCTGCTAGAGCGCGCCGAGGTTGGTGTTCAGCTCGAACGGCGTGACCTGGTCGCGGTACGCCTTCCACTCCTGCCGCTTGTTGAGCAGCACGAAGTTGAAGACCTGCTCGCCGAGCGTCTCGGCGACGAGCTCGGAGTCCTCCATCAGGCCGAGGGCGTGGTCGAGGCTCGCCGGGAGCTGCTTGTAGCCGAGGGCCTTGCGCTCGGCGTCGGACAGGCTCCAGACGTTGTCCTCGGCCTCCGGCGGGAGCTCGTAGCCCTCGTCGATGCCCTTGAGCCCGGCGGCCAGCAGGAGCGAGTAGGCCAGGTACGGGTTCGCCGCGGAGTCGATGCCGCGGTACTCGACCCGAGCCGACTGGCCCTTGTTCGGCTTGTACAGCGGGACGCGGACGAGCGCGGAGCGGTTGTTGTGGCCCCAGGTCACGAAGGACGGGGCCTCGTCGCCGCCCCAGAGGCGCTTGTACGAGTTGACGAACTGGTTCGTCACCGCCGTGATCTCGGGGGCGTGGCGCAGCACCCCGGCGATGAAGTGCTTCGCGGTCTGCGAGAGCTGGTACTCGCCGCCCGCCTCGTAGAAGGCGTTCTGGTCGCCCTCGAACAGCGACACGTGCGTGTGCATGCCCGAGCCCGGCTGGCCGGAGAGCGGCTTCGGCATGAAGGTGGCGTAGACGCCCTGCTCGATCGCGACCTCCTTCACCACCGTGCGGAAGGTCATGATGTTGTCCGCCATGGTCAGGGCATCGGCGTAGCGCAGGTCGATCTCGTTCTGCCCGGGACCGGCCTCGTGGTGGGAGAACTCGACCGAGATGCCGAGGTCCTCGAGCATCCGCACGGAGCGGCGGCGGAAGTCGTGCGCGCTGCCGCCGGGGACGTTGTCGAAGTAACCGGCCTGGTCGACGGGCTGCGGCCCGCCGTCCTTCCAGTCGCGGCTCTTCAGGAGGTAGAACTCGATCTCCGGGTGCGTGTAGAACGTGAAGCCGCGCTCGCTCGCCCTGGCCAGCGTGCGCTTCAGGACGTTCCGCGGGTCGGCGACGGCGGGCTGCCCGTCCGGCGTCGTGATGTCGCAGAACATGCGCGCGGTCGGGTCGATCTCGCCCCGCCACGGCAGGATCTGGAACGTCGAGGGGTCCGGGTGCGCGAGCACGTCGGCCTCGTAGCTGCGGGTCAGGCCCTCGATCGCGGAGCCGTCGAACCCGATGCCCTCCGCGAAGGCGCCCTCGACCTCGGCCGGGGCGATCGCGACGGACTTCAGCGTGCCGATGACGTCGGTGAACCAGAGTCGGATGAACTTGATGCCCCGCTCCTCGATGGTGCGGAGCACGAAGTCCGTCTGCTTGTCCATGGACGCCCTTTCCGTGGTGCTGCTGGGGCCTCCAGCCTATTGGTCCCCGTCGTCCCAGCGCTCGTTGTTCGCCTTGATGCGGTCCAGGGCGTGTTGCGCCTCGTCACGCGTCGCGAACGGGCCGATGCGGTCGCGCTGCGGGGACTGCGGGCCCTGCTCGACCTGCCCGGTCTTGTCGTTGAACCACCACTGGGACTCGATGCGTTCGTCGCTCATGGCGCCACCGTACCCACGGGGGCCGGTCCACGCCCGGGCGCGCTGCGCGCGCTGGGCCGAGGCTCGCGCTGGCGGACAGATCCGCGTGTCGGGATCGCGAGTCTCGTCCGCGGGGCCGAGCCTCGTGTGCGCCCCGCGCCCGACGCGACGGCCTGGAGGCCCGGTGCCGACCCGCCGGGCGGCACCGGGCCTCCAGGCGGTCGCCCTGCGGCGGGGCCGGGCCGAGCCTCGCGTGCGCGCGCTCGCGACGGGTCCGCGCCGCACCCGGTTAGAGTGGTCGCCATGCCCCGGGACGCACACGGACACCTGACCGCCGGCCGGACCTCCCCCCAGCGCCCCGTCCCGAAGGACATCGAGCGCCCCGAGTACGTCGGGCGCGCCGAGCCGCACGAGCACGGTCTCGGCGACACCTACACGCCCGACGAGGTCGAGCGGATCCGGGCGGCCGGCCGCATCGCCTCGCGGGCGATCGACGCCGTGGGCGAGGCGATCCGCCCGGGCGTCACCACCGACGAGCTCGACCGCATCGGCCACGAGTACGTCGTGTCGCACGGTGCCTACCCCTCGACGCTCGGCTACCGCGGGTACCCGAAGTCGCTGTGCTCGAGCCTCAACGAGGTCATCTGCCACGGCATCCCGGACGACACCGTGCTGCAGGAGGGCGACCTGGTCAACATCGACGTCACCGCCTACAAGGACGGGATGCACGGCGACACGAACCGCACGTTCGTCGTCGGCGAGGCCTCGCAGGAGGTGCAGGACCTGGTCGACCGCACGCGGCTCGCGCTCGAGCGCGGCATCAAGGCGGTCGCCCCGGGCCGCCAGGTCAACGTCATCGGTCGCGCGATCGAGGCCTACGCCAAGCGCTTCGGCTACGGCGTCGTCCGTGACTACACCGGCCACGGCGTCGGGCGGGCCTTCCACTCCGGCCTGATCATCCCCCACTACGACGCGCCCCAGTACGACACCGTCATCGAGCCCGGCATGGTGTTCACCATCGAGCCGATGCTCACCCTCGGCGGCATCGACGCGGACATCTGGTCGGACGACTGGACCGTCAGCACCCGCGACAAGTCGTGGACCGCACAGTTCGAACACACCCTCGTCGTCACCGAGCGCGGCGCGGAGCTCCTCACCGTCTCCTGACGGACCTCCTCCCCCAGAAAGGCACACCCATGACCACCCTCGCAGTCGGCGTCGACATCGGCGGTACGGGCATCAAGGGCGCGATCGTCGACGTCACCACCGGCGAACTCCAGACCGACCGGATCAAGAAGGCCACCCCCGAGGGCGGCAAGCCCCACGACATCGTCGCCGTGGCGAAGTCGATCCTGGACGAGCTCGCCCCCGCCGCCGACGTGCCGGTGGGCGTCTGCTTCCCCGCGATCGTCCGCGACGGCAAGACCATGTCGGCCGCGAATGTGTCGAAGAAGTGGATCGGCTTCGAGGCCGAGGCGCTCTTCGAGAAGGAGCTCGGCCGCTCCATCCACTTCGTCAACGACGCCGACGCCGCCGGGTTCGCCGAGCAGCAGTTCGGTGCGGCGAAGGGCAAGGACGGGCTCGTCGTGGTCACGACGCTCGGCACCGGGATCGGCACCGCGCTCATCAACGACGGCGTGCTCATCGTGAACTCCGAGCTCGGGCACCTCGAGATCGACGGGCACGACGCCGAGTCCCGCGCGTCGTTCGCCGCCAAGGAACGCGACGACCTGTCGTGGAAGCACTGGGCGAAGCGGCTGCAGAAGTACTACTCGACGCTCGAGGCGCTGCTCTCCCCGGAGCTCTTCGTCGTGGGCGGCGGCGTGTCGAAGCACCACGAGGAGTTCCTCCCGCTGCTCGACCTGCAAGCCGAAATCATCCCGGCGACGCTCCGGAACAACGCCGGCATCATCGGCGCCGCGACCCTCGCGGCCACCAGCAGGTAGTCCGGTCCGGCCCTGCGCGAGCGGGCAGGACACGCCGCATGCGGACCGTCGACCGGGCAGGACCCGTCGGACGGGAGCGCCGAGTGGGCCGCATCCGGCCCGTTCGAGGAGGAGCGAGGAGCCAGGCGCCGGGCGCCCGGTATGCTGGCGGTGCGAACGGGTCGGTGAGACGGTCGCGTCACTCCCCCGGGAGTGCCGAGGAACGTCCGGGCTCCACAGAGCAGGGCGGTGGGTAACACCCACCCGGAGCAATCCGCGAGACAGTGCCACAGAAAGCAGACCGCCGGCGGCGACGTCGGTAAGGGTGAAACGGTGGTGTAAGAGACCACCAGGGGTCCGGGTGACCGGATCCGCTCGGTAAACCTCGCCCGGAGCAAGGTCAGACAGAGGACGACGAGGCTGCTCGCTGAGTCCTCGGGTGGACCGCTGGAGGCCGGCGGCAACGTCGGTCCGAGAGAGATGGCCGTCACCGCGAGAGCGGGACAGAACCCGGCGTACGGCCGGCCCGTTCGCACCACACGCCCGCCGCCGGGTCTCGCGCGCACCGCAGCGGGACTGGCGCAGCGAGACTGGCGCTGCGGCGTGCGCCGGCACGCGCAGACGGACGGGAGGCGCGGTGCCAGCCGGCACCGCGCCTCCCGTCCGTCGCGTGGTCGCGCTACAGGCCGGACTCGGCCGTCCGCACCAGGATCGCGTCGCTGTCCGGGCAGAGCACGACGTCGTCGGGCGCCGCCTGCCGGATCGTCTGCAGGTCGGAGTTCGTGAGCGTCACGCCCGACGCCGTCGACACGCCACCCTGCAGCAGCGACGCGCCGAAGCCGTAGCGGTCCCGCTGCCGGTCGTAGAGCGCCAGCAGGTCAGCGGGCACCTTCGCCGCGACGCTCGCGCGGCTCTGCACCGCGGAGTCCCGGTCGGCCTGCACCCGGGCGATCTCGGCGTCGCGTTCCCCCACGAGCGTGGTGCGGTCGGCCTCGACGCGGGCGAGCTCCGCCTCGATGTCCCCGACGAGGGCGCGGTGCACGTCGAGCTGCTCCATGACCTCGAGCTCGGCGGTCTCGAGGTCGCCGATGCGCCGACGCAGCGACTCCATCTCGCTCTGCAGTCCGGCGACGTCCTTCGCGTTCGACGCGTTCTGCAGCATCGTCGTGTCGCGCTCGATGCGGGCCTGGGCCGTCGCGGTGTCGGACTCGAGCCGTGCGAGGTCGCGCTCGGCGTCCTCCACCTGGCCGGTCGCGGCGGCCAGCTGCGCACGGAGCGACGCCGCGGCGGTGCCGAGCTCGGTGAGCCGGTCGCCCTTCTGCAGCGCGGTGATGCGGTGCGACAGCCGCGTCACGTCGTTGTCGAGGCGCTGGAGGTCGAGGAGGACGACCTGGTCCTCGGGTGCTGCCTTCACGGTCGGTCTCCTTCGGGGGCGGGTGCGGGCGCCGGCTCGGCGTCCGCTGCGGTCGGGTTGGCGGGTCCGGCTGCCGGCAGGACGGCGAAGTCCCAGGGGTCGGTGCGGAGGTCGCTCACGGTGACCCGGACACCCGTCGCGCGACGGAGCTGCTCGGCGGCCACGTCGAGCCACAGCCACTCGGCCGCCCAGTGCGACGTGTCGACGAGCGCCGGGCCGTCCACGAGCAGGGCCTGCTCGCGGAACTCCGAGGCGGGGTGGTGCCGGAGGTCGCTCGTGACGTAGACGTCGGCGGCGCGGACGGCCGGGTTGCCGAGCAGGGAGTCGCCGGCACCGGCGCAGAGGGCGACCGTGCGGACCGGACGGTCGAAGTCGCCGGAGACCCGGACGCCCGTCGCGGTGGGCGGCAGGAGGTCGACGAGCGTGCGGGCGAGGGCACCGAGCGTCGTACCGGCCGGCAGCACGCCGACGCGGCCGATGCCCGTCGCGGCGTCCTGCCCCGGCTCGATGGGCCGCTGCTCGGTGAGGCCGAGCCGGTCGGCCAGCACCGCGGAGGTGCCCGTGGTCACGACGTCGGCGTTCGTGTGCGCGGCGAGCAGGGCGGTGCCGCCCCGGACCAGGGTGGCGAGCACGCGGCCCTTCACGGTCGTCTCGTCGATGGTCGTCACCCCGCGGAGCAGCAGCGGGTGGTGCGTCAGGAGCAGGTCGGCTCCGAGCGCCACGGCCTCGTCGGCGGTGGCCGGCACGGCGTCGACGGCGAGGTGCACGTGCTCGATGGGCTGGTCCGGGTGCCCGGACACGAGCCCGACGGCGTCCCAGGACTCGGCGCCGGCGGCGGGCCACAGGTCCTCGGTGACGGCCTGGAGTTCGCGGAGCGTCGGCATCCCGTCAGTCTACCGAGCCGTCGGCAGCGTGCGGTCCGGCAGCGTGCGAGCCGTCAGCGTGCGAGCCGTCAGCGACGGCCGAACAGGGCACGCAGGCGCGCGACGAGTCGTGTCCACCACCCGGCGTCGGCCGAGGCGTCGACGGTGTCGACGGGTGCGTCCTCCTCCGCGGCGTCGCGCTCGACCGGGAGCGAGACCGCCTCCGGCAGTACAACCGGGGTGCTCGCCGTCGTACCGGCGTGCGCCGTGAGGGCGGCGGCGAACGCGGCACGGTCGATGACGGTCGGTCCGGTCGCGGGCTGCACGAGCGGGGTGGGGCGCGTCGATGCGGAGACCGGCGGGCCGGCCTGGAGGGACAGCGCCGGTCGCACCGGCTCGTCACGGACCGGAGCGGTCGCCTCGGCGCCGGTGGCGATCGTCGTCGGTGCGGTCGCGGCGGGTGCGGGCACCGCGGTCCGCGTCGCACGGGCGGCCGCCGCGTCGCGGACGGGCGTCGGCAGCGGGCCGGTGGCCGCACGCCGGGCGGCGGCGCGCTCGCGTCGCTCGGCCTCGTCGGCGGCGTCGGCGAGCAGGTCGGCGAAGACGGCGTGGGCGAAGGCGCGGGCGGCCTGCACCTCGGCGTCGTCGAGGTCGGCGACCGTGGCCTCCCAGGCGGCGAGTCGGGCGAGGTCCTCGTCGCGGCGGCGGACCTCGTCCTCCAGCAGGACGATGCGCTCGATCGTGGTGCGGCCGCTCGACGCGGCGACCTCGACGGCGAGGTCCTCGAAGCGCAGGGCGATCCGGGCCGGGGGCTCGGGGAACGCGGGGGCGCACGCGGCGACGTGACGGGCACGGTCACGACGCCGGAACGCGGTGGCGTCCGTGCTCGTGACGTCCGCGCTCGTGGCGGTCGCGGACGGGGTCGCCGGTGACTCGACGACCGGCGACGCGGCGGGCTCCTCGGCGGGCACCACCGGCCGCTGCACGGGACCCGTGACCGGCGGCACCACGAGGTCCGCCAGGTAGGGCGACCGGGTGGCCGGGACGTCCCGGAGCCACTCCTCGAGCTCGCGCCCGAAGGGGTCCACGAGGGGGGTGCGTGCGCCGGGCTGGGTCTCCATGTGACGCAGGATAGATATCACGGGCGCGCGAGGGTGGGAGATCCGCGGTGTGTCGCGCATCCCGCCGCGCTGCACGTGACGTGTCGGCCCGGACGTGAGCGGCGTGTCAGCCTCCCACGGCGTCGCGGACGAACCCGTCGAGGAGCCGTCGTCCCTCCGGCCACGCCCCGACGCCGCTCGCCACGTTCACGTGCTGCCGCTCCCCGATCCGGAACACCCGTGCGCCCAGGACGGAGGCGAAGCCCGAGGCCCGCTCCGCCGAGCAGTACGGGTCGTCCTCGCTCACGACGAGGGCCGTCGGCGTCGTGACCGCGCCGACCGGTGGCCCGAAGCCCCGTGCGGCGTCGGGGAAGGCCGGAGCGGCCGGGTCGGGCGGTGCGACCAGGAACGCGCCGGCGGCCCGGCCGTCGTCGTGCGCGGTGAGCCAGCGGGCGGCGGCGAGCACCCCGAGGCTGTGCGCGACGAGCACCGGAGGGCGGGCGCACGCGGCGACCGCGTCCGAGATCGCCCGGTCCCAGTCGTCCGGGTCCGGTGCCGACCACGACGCTGGAGCGATGCGGACGGCCTCCGGTCCACGGTCGTCCTGCCAGCGTGACTGCCAGTGCTCCGGGTCCGAGTCCCAGATGCCCGGCACGACGACCCACGGGAACCGGTCAGCGGGGTGCTCGTGCATCCGGGCAGCGTAGCGGGGACGTGCCGCGTCAGCCGTGCAGGGTGTCGCGGGGGTACTCGCCGAAGCGCTGGTGGTACGCCGCCGAGAAGCGTCCGAGGTGCGCGAACCCCCACTGCACGGCGACGGAGGCGATCGTCAGCTGGCCCGGGCTGCCCGCGACGAGCTCCTCGCGCACGCGGTCCATGCGGATGCCGCGGAGCATCGCGTTCGGTGCCGTGCCGACCTGGCGCTGGAACGCCTGCTGGAGCCCACGGACGCTCAGCCCGACGTGCTCGGCGACGTCCGTCGTGGTGATGGGCGTGTGCGCGTACGCGTGCATGTACTCGACCGCCTCGCGCACGCGGCTGGTGGCCCCCTGCGGCACGGGCGACTCCGGCGCGAGCTGCTGGTGCGGGAACGTGTGCAGCATCGCGAGCGCCGTCTCACGGGCGGTCTCGGCGAGCAGGAGCGGGGAGGGCTCGGCGGGGCCGAGCACGACGCGGGCGGCACGGGCGACCTGGGCGTTCCACCCGCGGAGGTCCTCGGTGCGGGGGCGCTGGGCGTGGTCGAACACGAGCGAGCCGGGCTGGCCGCCGTGCTCCTCGGCGGCGACGCGCTCGAGGAAGCGCCGGTCGAAGTGCACGAGGTTCTGCCGGATGTCCTCGACCTCGAAGACGAACGGCCGGCCGCTCGGGAACACCACGGGCGTGCCGGGCGCGAAGGTCACGTCGTCGCGACCCACGTCCACGGTGCCGCCGCCGTCGGTCGTCCACATCACGACGTACTCGTCGCCGGCGGTGGCCTGCCCGGTGGCCTTCGCGTCGAAGTGCGTCGTCCGCAGGGACATCGAGCCGTCCCCGACCATGCGGAACCGGTACGCGAAGGAGCGCTCCGTGTGCGCCCCGTTGAAGTGCGCACCCTCGTAGGCGTCGGAGAAGAGGTCGAGCGCCGCGGCGAGGTCGGTACCGGACGCCTCGTAGCGCAGTCGTGGGTCCGCGCGGGTCTCGGTGCTCATCAGGGTGAGCGTGTCACCCCGACCGGTCCGGGGCACGGTCGGCTCCGCAGGGTGCGCGGAACGGCTGCCGGAGTGCGTGAACCGGATGGTCGTCCACCCCCGCACGGGGTGCACGTCCGTGCCGTCTCAGTGCCGTCCGCGCCGGACGACCCACTGGTTGCGCCCGTCGACCCGCTCGTAACGCAGGTCGTCGACGACCATCTGCACGAGCGCGAGTCCGCGCCCGCCCTCCGCCATGGCGTCCGGCAGGTGCGCGGCGGACGGGTCGACCGACACGGGGACGCCGTCGTCCACCATCGTCACGACGACGTCGTCCGGCCGGACGGCGAAGCGCATGGAGCACGCGATCCGGCTACCGGCCGCGCCGTGCTCGATGACGTTCGACGCGAGCTCGACGAGGGCGAGTTCGAGCGCCATGCGGTCCTCGACGGACAGGTCCGGCTCGCGGTCCCACACCGAGGACAGGAAGGCGTGCACCGCCGTGACGTCCTCGGGCGGGCAGGCGAGGTCGAGCACGTGCTCGCCCATGGTGACGGTCATCCCCAGTTCGTGACCGCGGCGTCCCCGTCGGGGTACGTCCGCAGGATCTTGTCGATGTTGGACAGCTTGAGGACCATCTGCACCTGCTCGGAGGGCGCCGCGATGCGGAGGTCGCCGCCTGCCTGGCGCGCGGTCTTCAGGCAACCGACCAGCGCGCCGAGCCCGGAGGAGTCCATGAACTCGACGCCGGAGAGCTCGACGACGAGTCGTGCCCGGCCACCGCCGACCACCTTCGCCACGGTCTCGCGGAACGCGCCCGCGCTGACCATGTTCAGCCGGCCGCTGCACTCCAGCACGGCCGTGTCGTCCGTTGCCTCGTGTACGACGATGTCCATGCAGGTGCCTCCTCGGTCCGGAACGGGTGCTCGTTGCAACCTACCGGGTCGGTGCCCTCAGGCGGAACGACCCCGCCGCGTCGCGACGAGCTGGACCACCACGGCCGCCGCGATGAGGGTGGCCATCACGGCCCCCATCGCGGTCGCGGTGCCGCCGAGCGCACCCGCGAGCGGCGTCCCGAGGCCGCCGAGCCCGAAGGTCAACCCGCCCTGCAGCGCCGCCGCCGTGCCCGGGTGGGCCGCGCCGACCGCCTGCGTCCGCGTCATCGCCGCCGGCAGCACGAAGCCCCACGCACCGGTGACGACGGCCAGCGCGCACCAGACCGCCACGGGGCCGGTGCCGGCCACGGCGAAGGCCAGGACGGCCGCGCTGCCGACCGCGCCGACGACCAGACCGGCCGTCAGGAGCGTGTCCTCGGAGAACCGCCCGACGACCCTCCGGAACACCAGCGTCGTGACGATCATCATCGACGCGTTCGTCGCGAACACGAGCGTGTACAGCTGCTCCGAGAACCCGTACTGCTGCTGGAACACGAACGAGCTCGTCGCGATGTAGGCGAAGAACCCGATCGTCGAGAGCACCCCGGTGAGCACGTACGCCCGGAAGCGTCCGATCGCCATGAGGTCGCGGATGCGTCGGCCGTTCGCCCGGAACCCGGTGCCCCCACGCGCCGTCGCGGGCAGGGTCTCGCCGAAGCGGAGCGCCACGGCCGCGGTGAACACGGCACCGAGCACCGCGAGCACGACGAACATGAGCCGCCACGAGCCGACGGTCAGCACGGCTCCCCCGGCGAGCGGGGCGACCACCGGCCCGATGGCGTTGATCGCGGCGAGCGTGCCGAACACCTTCGCGGTGCGCGGCCCCGTCGTCGTGTCGGACACCATCGCACGTCCGGCGACGGACCCGGCGGCACCCGTCAGGCCCTGCACCACCCGCGCCACGACGAGGGTGGTCGCGTCGGGCGCGAGGGCGCAGCCGACCGAGGCCAGGGCGAAGCCGGCGGTCCCGACGAGCAGCAGCGGGCGCCGGCCGATGCCGTCGCTCACCGGGCCGGCGAGCAGCTGTCCGACCGCGAACGCGACGAGGAACGCTGTGAGCGAGAGCTGCACGACGCCGGGCGACGTCCCGAGCTCACGCGCGATCGTCGGCAGCGCCGGGATGTACATGTCGGTCGCGAACGGCGAGACGCCGACGATGAGCGCGAGCGGGACGATCGGCGGCAGCACGCCACTGGTCGCGGGTCGGCCGGTCCGTTCGCGCTCCGTCGTCACGAACGCAACGCTACGCGTCCACGAATCGATTCGACAGGACCGTCGCCGTGGTCGTACCCGACGACGGACGGGAGGCGCGGCACCCGCTGGCACCGCGCCTCCCGTCCGGCACCGGGTCGCGACCGCGACCCGTCGGAGCAACCCGTCGGATCAGCCCGTGTTCTGCAGGCCGGCGGCGATCCCGTTGACCGTCAGGAGCAGCAACCGGTGGTCGCCGTCCGTCGGGTCGGTGCTGCCGGTGGTCCGGATCGACCGGAGCGCCCGGAGCTGCAGGTGCGACAGTGCGTCGACGTACGGGCTGCGGAGCCGGACGGCGCGGGCGAGCACCGGCCGGTCCTCGAGCACGTCGCTGCCGCCGGAGACCCGGAGCACCCAGTCGCGGGTGCGGAGCATCTCGTCGAGGACCTTGGCCGCGAGGTCGTCGCGGTCCGCGAGCTCGAGGTACCGACGGGCGATCTGCTCGTCGGTCTTGGCGAGGGACATCTCGACGTTCTTGATCATCGCGCCGAACAGGGGCCACTCGGCGTACGCGGCACGGAGGACCTCGACGTCGCCGACGGCCTCGAGCGCGGCCCCGAGGCCGTACCAGCCGGCGAGGTTGATGCGCGCCTGCGTCCACGAGAACACCCACGGGATGGCGCGGAGGTCCTCGAGGGACTCGACGCTCAGGCCGCGACGGGCCGGCCGGGAGCCGAGCGGGAGCAGCCCGATCTCCTCCATCGGCGTCACCCGGGCGAACCACGGTGCGAAGCCGTCGGCCTTGACCAGGTCGTAGAACGCCTGCCGGGAGACGTCGTCGAGCTGCTGCGCGAGGTCGGCGAACCGGGTGGCGGCGACCGCCGTCCGGTCCTCGTTCGACGGCGACGACGCGAAGAGCGTCGCCGAGGCCATCTGCTCGAGGTGCCGCGCGGCGATGTCCTGGTCGCCGTACTGGGCGAAGATGACCTCGCCCTGCTCGGTGAGCTTCAGGCGCCCGTCGATGGACCCCGGCGGCTGCGCGAGCACCGCCTCGTTCGCGGGTCCGCCACCACGGCCGAGCGAACCGCCGCGTCCGTGGAAGAGGGTCAGCTCGACGTCGTTGTCCCGCGCCCAGTCGGCGATCCGCGCCTGGGCGTCGTAGAGCGCGAGGTTCGCCGACACCGGGCCGACGTCCTTCGACGAGTCCGAGTACCCGAGCATGACCTCGAGTCGCCGCCCGGTCGCCGCGAGCCGGCGCTGGAACGCTTCGGTGCGGACGGCCTCGTCGAGGATGTCGACGCTCGCGTGCAGGTCCGCGAAGGTCTCGAACAGCGGGATGACGTCGAGCACGGGCGCCGCGTCGCCGCACGCCGCCGTCGCCAGCTCGTGCACGTTCGCCAGGTCGGCGGCGGACTGCGTGAAGGACACGATGTACCGGTGCGCCGACCGCACGCCGTAGCGCTGCTGCAGGTCCGCGACGGTGCGGAACACCGCGAGGACCTCCTCGGTCGTGTCGCTGAGCGGCTCCCCCGAGCGGATCTCGGCGAGGGCGGTGCGGTGGACCTGCGAGTGCTGGCGGACCTCGAGCTCGGTCAGGTGGAAGCCGAACGTCTCGACCTGCCAGACCAGGTTCTGGAGCTCGCCGTTCGCGGTGCGGGCGGCGCCGGCTGCGACGAGCGAGGCCTGGATGACCCGGAGGTCGGCGAGCAGTTCCTCGGGACCGCCGTAGGCCAGGCCGTCCTTCCCGCGTCGGGTCGCACGGATCCGCGCGGCCACGAAGAGCAGCGCCCGCCGGTGGGTCTCGTTCGGCGCGCGCACCCCGATGCGCTCGGCGATGCCCGGGTCGAGCGCCTCCTGCGCGGCGACGAGCGCCTGGAGCCCGGCGTCGGCCGGGGTCTCGGCGGCGTCGAGGGTCAGCGCGGCGCCGATGCGGGTGGCCGCGCGCGACAGGCCGAGCAGGATGTGCTCCGCCGCGATGTCGGCCGCCTGCCGGGTCACGGCCGCGGTGACGTGCGGGTTGCCGTCGCGGTCGCCGCCGATCCACGTGCCGAAGCGCACGAAGGCGGGGGCGGTCACCGGCGCCCGGCCGGCGTCGTCGCCGAGCAGCCGGTCGTCGAGCAAGCGGTAGACCTGCGGCACGATCTCGAACAGCGTCTGGTCGAAGACGCTCATCGCGGTGCGGACCTCGTCGAGCGGGGTCGGTCGCGTGGTCCGCAGCGGCGAGGTGCGCAGGAGCGTCGTGATCTCCTCGAGCAGGCGCCGCTCGTTCTCGGCGCGCGCGGTCGCGTTGCGGGTGTGGTCGCGCTCGTCGATCAGGTCGGTGATGCGGCGCACGGCCGTGGTGACCGCACGGCGGCGGGCCTCGGTCGGGTGCGCGGTGAGCACCGGGTGGAAGCGCAGGTCGGCCAGGCGCGCGGCGGCCTCGTCGGCACCGACCTGCTCGACGAGCGAGGCGTAGGTGGCGGGGAACGAGTCGCCGGCGAGACCGCCGTCGTCGCCGCGGGCCCGGAGCACGCGGACGCGGTGGTGCTCCTCGGCCAGGTTCGTGAGGTGGAAGTAGGTCGTGAACGCCTGCGCCACGGCCTCGGCCCGCTCCGCGGACATCTCGGCGACGATGGCCTCGGCCCGGGCGGCGCCCTCGGCGTCGGACCCCTCGTAGGCGCCGATGACCGCGGCCCGCAGGCTCTCGACGTCGTGGAGCAGCTCGTCGCCACCGGTCTCCCGCAGCACCCGCCCGAGCAGGTTGCCGAGGTACCGGACGTCCGCGCGCAGGTCGCTGTCGACCGCTCCGCTGACGTCGTCCCGTGCGCGCCCGTGGCGCGTCGATCCGTCGATCGCCGTCATGGGTTCCTCTCACGTTGCGCCGGGACCGCGTCCCGGGTCCCCAGCACTGTACCGGCGCACGACGGCACGTGACGACGACCGTCCGGACGGACCACTGCGGGGGTGGGCGCCGGGGCCGCGACGTGTGCGCAGGAGCACCCCTGCACGGCGCGCACACGCCACGGCCCCGACGGGTCGGGGACCGCCGTCAGGCGAGGAGGGGGTGCACGGCGTCGCCGTGCGCCGCGGTCGGGGACACCGGTCGACGCAGCGACGCCACGAGCGCCCGGTCGAGGCGCGCGGCCAGGTCGACCTCCGCGAGGACGGCCTCGCGTTCCGCCGCGGTCCAGGGCGCGGCGTCGAGCTGGGCGCCGTAGGTGTCCTCGAACGCCGCGGGGTCGGCGACCTGGTCGAAGATCGTGAAGAGCACGCCGTTCGTGTCGAAGCCGAACCGCTCCTCGAGCAGCCGCGCGAGCGTCGGTCCGCCGGACAGGTCCCCGAGGTACCGCGTGTAGTGGTGCGCCACGAAGCCGCCCGGGGAGGTCGCGGCGACCTCGTTCAGCCGGCGGACGTACGCCGTCGTCGCGGCCGTCGGGCAGCAGAGCTCGGACCAGTCGGGCCCGACGAGGTACTCGAGGTCGGCGCGGATCGCCGGCATCCGGGTGAGCTGGGTCGTCACGAAGGGCGCGGCGACCGGGTGGTCGGCCATCCGCTCGGCGGCACGCTCGAGCGCGTCGTACACGACGGCGTACTGTCCGAGCAGGTCGGCGTAGTCCGCGACGTCGCAGTCCCCCGCCAGCAGGTCGTGCGCCCCGCCCGCCCAGGCGGAGGCGCCGGCGGTCGCGCCCGCACCGGTGCGGGACCGCCGCCGCAGCAGCTCGGAGAACGGCGTCACGGTCGGACTCATGAGGTGAGGCTAACCTCAGTTGCTGAGAAGGTCGAGCACCGGAAGAGGAAGCCCCACGATGAGCCCGAGCACCAAGCGCACCCAGCACGTCTTCGTCGTCGACCGGACGGAACGGATCACCCCGCACACGGTGCGCGTGCACCTCGGCGGCCCGGCCTTCCGCGACTTCGTCGACGGCGCCGACCCGGACCGGCTCGCCGCCACCGACAAGTACGTCAAGCTCCTGCTCGCCCCGCCCGCGAGCGGCCTCGTGCCACCGTACGACCTCGACGCGCTGCGGGCCGACCTGCCGAAGCACGAGCGTCCCGCCCGCCGCACCTACACCGTTCGCTCGGTGGACCACGAGGCCGGCACGATGGCGATCGACTTCGTCGTGCACGGCGACGAGGGCCTCGCCGGTCCGTGGGCGGCGGCGGCCCGCCCCGGCGACCTCCTCACGCTCTCCGGTCCCGGCGGCGGGTACACCCCGGCCACCGACCCCGACGTCACCCACGTGCTGCTCGGCGACGACAGCGCGCTGCCGGCGATCGGTGCGGCACTCGCAGCGATGCGCGAGGACGCCACCGGGGTCGCGCTCGTCGAGGTCGCCTCCGCGGCGGACGAGCAGCCGCTCGTCCACCCGGCCGGTGTCGACCTGCGGTGGCTGCACCGCGACGCCACCGGCGCGGACCCGGGCACGCTCCTGCTGGCGGCGGCCGAGGCGCTGCCCCGTGCCTCCCGGCCGGTGCAGGTCTTCGCGCACGGTGAGCGCACGGCCGTGAAGGCGATCCGACGGCTCCTGCAGGACGACTGGGGTCTCGAGAAGGCGGACCTGTCCCTGTCCGCGTACTGGGCGCTCGGTCGCGCCGAGGACCGGTTCCAGGAGGAGAAGCGCGAGCCGGTCGGGGTGATCTTCGCCGACTGAGCGGACGGGAGGCACGGGTCGCGTCGGTGGTGCCCGCTAGCGTCCGGCGCGTGGTCACCCCTCCCCCCGCCCCGGTCTGCTGCGTCCCGGGGTGCGACGCACCGTCCGCCGACGGCTTCGCCGCGGTCCTGCCGCTGTGCGGCGGCCACGTCGCGCTCGTGACGGACACGGCGGCCGAGCAGGTCGGCACCGAGGACGCCCTGCCGGGCCCGTGCCCGGTCTGCGGGTCGCGGCTCGGTGTCCGCTGGCCGACCGCGACGACCTGCGCGACCTGCGAGTGGCCGTGGGGTGACGTGCCGGACGGCGAGTTGCCCCCGCCGCGCGTCGACGTCGTGTACTACCTGCGGCAGCGGGACGACTTCGGCGACCGCGTCAAGATCGGGACGACCGCGAACCCCCGGCAGCGGCTCGCCGCGGTGCCGCACCAGGAACTCCTGGCGTTCGAACGCGGCGACCGACGGGTCGAACGCCGCCGGCACGCCGCGTTCGCCCCGGACCGGTACCCGCGGACGGAGTGGTTCCGGACGACGCCGGCGCTGCTGGCGCACGTCGCGACCGTGGCGGCCGGGGTGGAGGACCCGTGGGCGCTGCACGCGCGGTGGACGAGCGAGGCGCTCGCACTGCGCGGCTGAGGCCCGCGCGCAGCCGCGGTCGGGCGACGGGCGACGGTGTGCGCCGCCCGTCTGCCCTCAGGCGGCGACGGCGACCGACCGGGCGCGGTCTGCCGCGGGGTCGTCGCGGAGGAACCGGTCGGCCGTCCGGAGCGAGAGCGCCATGATCGTCAGCGCCGGGTTCGCGATGACGGCACTCGGGAACACCGAGTTGTCGCAGACCCAGAGGTTCGGGACGTCCCACGAGCGCCCGGCCGGGTCGACGACGGACGAGCCGGCGTCCACACCCATGCGCGCGGTGCCGATCGTGTGTGCGGTGCGTTCGAGGACACGGACGTCCGTGCCACCCGCGGCCTCGACGATCGCGGTCATGGTCCGGACGGCGTGCGCCCGGATCGCCTCCTCGTTGGACCCGGGCGAGAACGTCACCCGGGCTCGAGGGACCCCGTGCTCGTCGAGCTCGTCGGAGAGCACGAGCCGGTTGTCGTCGTAGGGCAGGCACTCGGCGTTGATGCCGACCCCGGCCATCCGCGGGTAGTCGCGCATCGCCCGGACGAGCTCGGCGCCCCGCAGCGACCCGCCGCGCACGAGCGACGTCGCGAAGGTCAGGGGCTGCACCCCGAGGCTCTGGATGAGGTAGCCCCCGGCGAAGTCGGCGTCGGCCGGCCGGACGAAGTCCTCGGTGATGATCGACGACGGGTACCCGCGGTACGACCGCATCGACTCGTCGAAGGTCGCCCACACCTGGGTCGCCCCGTGCGCCGTGAAGTTGCGGCCGACCTGACCGCTGCTGTTCGCGAGTCCGGTGTGCAGGAGCAGCCGCGGCGTCTCGACACCACCGGCTGCGAGGACGAGCGAGCGGCACCGCTGGCGCCGTTCGCGGCCGTCACGGGTGTAGAGCACCGCGCACACCTTGCCGTCGGCGTCGAGCTCGATGCCGTGCACGAAGGACTCCGGTCGGATCTCCGCGCCGAAGGCCACGGCGGCGGGCAGGTACGTCGTGTCCATCGAGACCTTGGCGCCGTTCCGGCAGCCCTGGTGGCAGGACCCGCACGACACGCAGGCCTGGCGGAGACCGTGGTGCTCCTGGTGCCGGTCCTCGGTGGTGAGGCCGACGGGGGCGTCCGTCGCGGTGATGCCGAGCGCGGCGGTCCCGCGCATCATCATGTCCGACGAGGCGTTCCGCGGCGGCGGACCCATCCGGTACCGACGGGACGGGTCCCAGGGGTAGTGCTCGGGCCCGGCGACGCCGACCTCGTGCTCGACGCGCTCGATGTACCCGGTGAGCTCGGCGTGGTCGATCGGCCAGTCCTCGCCCTGCCCGCTCTCGGTGCGCAGCCGCAGGTCGTGGACGCTGGGCCGCGGGGTGAACGCGCCCCAGTGCAGGGTCGAGCCGCCCACGCCGGTGCCGCTGTTGTTCGGTCCGAAGGCCGTCGGCGTCGCGCCGCCGCTGATCCGCTCGTCCATCCAGTTGATGTCGGCGGGGGCCTCGACCTCGTCCGGGGTGTGGTCACCCGGCTCGGTGTTGCGACCGGCCTCGAAGGCGACCGCCGTCAGGCCCTCGCGGGCGAGTCGGGCCAGGAGCGGTGCGCCGCCGGCACCGGTCCCGACCACGACCACGTCGACGACCTCGTCGTCCTGGTAGCGCCGCTGTGCGTCGAGTCTCATCGTGCTGCTCCCTCGGGTTCCCATGCTTCCCGTTGCCCGGCACCGAGCACCTGGAAGCCCTGCTTGCGGACGCCGTCGCCACCGTTGGCGAAGCCGTCGTAGTCGATCTCGGACATCGTGGCGGGGTGCGCGAGCCACTGCTTGACCAGGTCCACGCTCGCGTCCTCGAACCACGCGCGGAGCTGCTCGGCGTCGAGCGCGCCGTCCGACCGGTACCGTCCGGCGGCGACGTCCTCGAGCGCGTCGGCCAGGGCGTCGGACCCGGCCGCCGGCGCGAGCACGTCGAGGGCTGCGCGGTACGCCTCGACGTCGGTCGGCATGCCGTCCGGCCGCCACCCGTCGCCCTGGCCCGCCGCCAGCTGCGCGTCGACCCGGAGCGCCAGGTCGACCTCGTGCTCCCCCGGCTGCGGGACGACGATCCGGGCGACCGCGCGGAGCGTGTCGAGCTGCTGCTGGTCGAGCGCGTCCGGGACCGCGGCCGGGTCGTCGGCGAGGGCACGGACGGCGAGCAGCCCGCGGGTCCGCGCGCTCACGCGCGGCGAGGCGATCACGCGGGCGTTGTCGGCGGGGACGACCGGGGCGTGCGCGATGCGCCGGGTCCAGAAGTCACGGACGATCGCGGCCACCTCGACCGGACGCTCCCACAGCAGCAGGTGTGCGGCACCGGCGACCTCGTGCAGTTCGGCGGCGGGCCAGTGCGGCAGGGTCAGCCGGCGCTGGGCGTCGGCGGCGAGGTCGCCGTCCTCGGCTCCGGCCAGCACGAGCGTCGGCACGGGGTTCGGTGCGGCCGTGGCCGACCAGTCCTCGCGGCTGCCGCGGAGCAGCCAGTCGCGCCAGGCGCGGGGGTCGGTCCGGCGGACGTCCTGCACGGCCTGCTCGTGGCGGTCGGGCGGCAGCACCTCGGCGGTGTTCGCGTCGACGAACTCGGCGGCGTTGTCCTGCTCGATCGGTCCGTGCTCGGCCCACGCGAGCATCGACGCGCGGCGCTCCTCGGCCATCGGTTCCGGCGCGAGGGGCGACGGGGCCAGGAGCACGACGGCGCGCAGCCCGAACAGGCCGTTCGCGCCGGAGACGGTCCGGTCGGCGACGACCGTGGCGACCTTCCCGCCCATCGAGTGCCCGACGAGCACCCACTCCGTGGCGCCGCTGGCACCGATCGCACGCTCGACCCGCACGGCCATCTCCTCGACGGTCGTGCCGCCCGAGGCGGGGCTCCGCCCGAACCCCGGCAGGTCGATGCCGACGAGGTCGAGGTCACCGGCGAGCTCCGAGCGGAGGAGCGCGAACTCCTCGGAACTGGAGCCCAGCGCGTGCAGGCAGAAGGCGGTCGCTGTCATGCTTCGTTCCTACCGTCCACGGAACGCGGGACCCAGCGAACCTGTACCCCGGCAATGTACCCCGACGTGGTCGTCACCGTGCGTACGCGTCCACGAAGAGCGGCCCCCGGAGTTCGCGCAGGGTGTCGACGAGCCGTTCGATCGTGCCGCGGGAGATCCCGGACACCTCGAGGTCGTACGGCCCGAGCGCCGGCAGGCGGCCGGTCCGGATCCGGACGACCTCCCACCCGACGGCACGGACGGCGCGGTCCTTCCGCCGGTCGGTGTCCTGCCGCGGACCGACGTGCTCCAGGCCGTGACGACCGGTGCTGTCGTACTCGATCGCGACCCGCAGCTCGGGCAGCACGATGTCCGGCCAGGCCTCGACGTGGTCGAAGAACGGACGGTCGAGCCGGATCGCGGTGTGGTCGAAGGTCAGCGCGAACCGCTCCTGCAGCGCGGCGCGGAGGTCCGCCTCGACCGCCGAGGCCGTCGCGGGCGCGCACCGGCTCGTGAACGACTCCCCCGAGGGCAGTCGCGGGGTCTTCGGGCAGATCGTCCGCGGGACCGGCTGCGCGACCCGACCGGTCCGCGACCGACCGGGACGGGCGCGAGCGCTGGCGACCGCTCCGGTGGGCACGGCACCGGCGCTCGGGAGCCCGGCACCCGGGAACGCTCCCTGCGCCGGGACCGCTCCGCGCGCCGGGGCGGCGGGGAGCGTCTGCCGCCCGCGGACCCGCTCGGCGCGCTGCGGTGCCGGGACCGCGCTCGGCCAGTCCGCCGGCAGCACCGGCCAACGACGTGGGGTGGCCTGCAGCTGGCACTCCGGGCACCAGACCGAGCGCCGCCGCTCACGCCCGGGGCGCGACCGCTGCTCGGCCGGCGTCGCGACGAAGACGTGACCGACGTCGCACTCCCAGGTCAGCAGGACCTCGGCGAGCGGCGGGACCTGCGTGAGCACGACGCCGTGGTTCCGGTCAGGGTGGTACTGCCGGACGAGCACCGGGTACGACGCCCACGCCGAACGGAACTCGCCGACCGCGTACGGCACCGCCGTGCCGCGGGACCACTGCCTCCGCCGCCACCACGCCTCCACGGGTTCGACCACGGCACCACGCTAGGCAGCGCCACCGACAACCCGGCAGCGGGGCGTCAGTACCCGAGGGCGTTCCGGACGTACCCGACGACGGCGTTGGCGTGTCCGTGGCCGAACCCGTGCTCGTCCTTGAGCCAGGCCACCACCTCCATGTGGCGGTGGTCGTCGAGCCGGTCGGCCACCAGGTCGAGCCACTCCTGCACGGGGCGGCCGTACGTCTGCTCGATGCTCGGGAAGTACGAGGCGGGCCCCTTCGGCTTCGAGCCGTCCGCCGGGAGCGCCGGAGCGGGAACGCGGTGCGTCGTCATGCGCGTCAGGGTAGTCGTCCGCGCGGGTCACCAGCGGATGCGGTCGAACTCCTCGCGCAGGCGTCGCGCTCGGCCCGGGTGGACCTGCTCGACCCACCCGATCCGCCCGAGCAGGTGCCCGCGGAAGTCCGGGTGGCCCGTCCGGTCCTGCGACGCGGGCCCGTGCACGGCGGCGTTGTGCAGCAGCGCGTGCAGCCGGTCGACCTCACGCCGGCCCGGGGACGGTCGGTCGTTGACCACCACGCCCGTGACGGACTGCCGGCTCCCCCGACGCCGGACCCGCGACTTGTGCGGGGCGAGGCGGTACCCCTGGTCGTCGACGATGCGGCCGACGCCCCGGAGGAAGGCCTCGGGCCGCGCCGCGAGCCGGTCGCCGCCGCTGAAGGTCAGGTCGTCGGCGTACCGCGTGTAGACCGCGTCGCTCGCCGCCGCCCACCCGGCTAGCCGGGCGTCGAGGTGCCGGAGCGCGGTGTTGGCGAGCGCCGGCGAGGTGGGCGCGCCCTGGGGCAGGTGGGCGACGGCCAGCGACCGACGGAGCGCCGCGCGGTCCTCGGGACTGCCGCCCGGGGGCATGCCGGTCAGCACGTGCGGCGGCACCCGGTGCGTGCAGAGCCCGGTGAGGACGTGCGCGAGCGGTTCCGCGAAGCCCGCTGCCCGGAGGACGCCGTACACGGTCGGCGCGGTGACGCTCGCGAAGAACGAGGTGAGGTCCGCGGTGACGACGACCTGCTGCCGGGTGTGCACCGCGGCGCCGGTCACCACGCTCCGTCCGGGCACGAACCCGTGGGCGGCGTCGTGCACCGGCAGGGCGACCAACAGCTCGTCGAGGAGGGTCCGCTGGGTCCGCCGGAGCAGGTCCATCGGCTTCTCGAGCAGCCGCGGGACGCGACCGGGACGCGCCACCCACCCGTAGCGGTAGTGGTGGAGCGGGCTGGACGGCCCCGCGTGCCGGTTCCAGGCCCGCGTGTCGGCGAGCCAGAGCAGTCGGCCGAGCGTGACCCCGAGCGCCCGGGCCAGCTCCGGCAGGGTGTCGACGAGCAGGGGGCTGGCGGTGTCCGGACGGGCCCGGACGGCGGTGGCGCGGCGGGCGAGCACCCGGACCGGACGACGCGCGGCGCGGACCCGGTGCAGTTCGGCGAGCCGGGCATCGTCGGCGAGCACGGCGGCGAGCTGCCGCGGTGCGTCCTCCGGCGGCCGCGGGTACGTGCGGAGGGCCGCGTCGACCGCGAGCCCGACGACGGCGCGCTCGACCCCGAGCACCGCCCATCCGGCGGCGGTCAGTTCGTCGGGCGCCCACCGCTCGGCGGTGAGGAACGCGTCGGCGAGCGCCGTGGCGACCTCGGCGAGGGGCGTGGGGTTCCCGGGGGACCCGTCGGTGCCTCCGTGCGGCGTCGCGCGCGGAGCGCGCCGTCCCGCTCGGGGCGTGTCGTCCTGCTGGTCCTGCGTGCCCCGGGGTGACCCCGGAGAGGTCGACGCGTCGCGCGCGCCGGCCGCCTCCCCCGGGAACTCCACGCGCTCACCCTACGGCGACGGACCGACGGACGGGAGGCTCGGGGCGGGGCCGGCACGCGCCTCCCGTCCGGCGGTCGTGGACCACACCCCTGCGGCCCGGCCGGGCGAGCGGGCAGGACATGCCGCGCGCGGTCCGCCGAGCGGGCGCGACCCGTCGTCAGCCGTCACCGACCGTGACGGATGCGGCCCGGCGACGGAACACCCGGCCGGGTGCCGGAGCACCAGGCCGGGTGCCGGGTGCCGCGGCCCGGTAGCGTGACGGACGACACCGACGTCCCCCGTGAGGAGCACCATGTCCGATCCCACCGGCGCCCGGTACCGCGACCTGCGGACCGAGGAGAAGCTCGCCGTCCTGCTCGCGGAGGAACGCGAGCTCGACCTCGGCTCGTTCGACCTCGACGACGCCTGGGCGGTGGGGTCCTGGCTCCGCGCGACCGCCCTCGACCGCGGCCTCGGCGTGGCCGTCGCGGTGTCGTTCGGGGAGCAGCGGGTCTTCCACGCGGCGACGCCCGGGTCGGGCGCGGTGAACGATGCCTGGCTCGACCGGAAGTTCCGGGTGGTGCGGCACTTCGCGCACGCGACGCTCACGGTCCGGACGCAGTACGAGGCGGGCGGGTCGACGTTCGACGAGGCGGCGGCCCTCGACCCGCGGCGCTACCAGGCGGCCGGCGGCGGCTTCCCGCTGGTGGTGCGCGGGAACCTCATCGGCGCGGTCGGGGTCAGCGGCCTCGAGATGCACGACGACCACGCGCTCGTGGTCGAGGCCCTGCGCGCGCACCTGGCGCAGGGCGGTCGGCGCGCGACCACCGGCGACTGACGGCGAGGCCCGACCGCAGATGGACGGGAGGCGCGGTGCGGGTCCGCACCGCGCCTCCGGTCCGTCCGGTGGGTGCGTCAGCGACGCGGGCGGCCCAGCACGACCGTGCCGACGACCGCGGCGATGCCCGCCCAGACGAGCGGCCGGGTGACCCGGCGACGCTTCGCGACCCAGCCGCCGTCGGTGGCGTTGCCGGCGTCGGCCGGGGCGTAGAGGTTCCCGTCCGTGGGGGCGCCCTTGCCGCGCAGGGCGAAGGTCTCGACCATGGGCTTGGTGATCTTGTGGAACAGCCCCGGGAACACGTACTGCAGCGGCACGAGGGACGCCTGGATGCGCCCCACGAAGCGGTAGCGCTTCGGGTGCAGGGCGGCCTGCACGACGGCCTTCCCGGCGCGCTCGACGGAGACCGTCGGCGGCAGCGGGTGCGAGTTCTTCCCGGTGTAGTTGGCGCCGTTCTGGTAGATCGGCGTGTCGATCGTCGAGGGCAGCAGGGCGGTGAACTCGATGTCGGTGCCGGCGAACTCGTCGCCGAGGACGTCGCCCAGGCCCAGGGCGGCGTGCTTGCTCGTGACGTACGCCGACTGGTACGGCGCCGAGAGCAGCGACTGGATCGACCCGACGAGCACGTACGTGCCCTTCCCGCGCTGCTTCCAGTGCGGCAGGAGCGCGGTGATCGCGTGGAGGTGTCCGTAGAGGTTCGTGTCGACGACGCGCTTGAACGCCTTCGTCGGGGTCTGCTCGAAGAGCCCGTAGATGAACAGTGCGGCGTTGCCGACGAAGACGTCGATGCGGCCGAACCGGGTGGTCGTGGTGGCGACGAGGTCCTTGACGGCGTGCTCGTCGGCGACGTCGGTGGGGATCGCGATCGCCTCGGCGCCGAGCTTCCGGCACTCGGCGGCGGCGGCCTCGAGGGACTCGTGCCCGCGTGCGGCGAGCACGAGGGTGGCGCCCTGCCGGGCGAACTCGTGGGCGGCGGCCCTCCCGATGCCGCTCGATGCTCCGGTGACGACGACGATCTTCCCGCGGAAGCGCTTTGACATGTCCTCGTTGCTACCCGGTGTCGGCTGCGGTCTCCCCCAGGCCGGCGGGTGCCCGGGCTCCCGGCCGCTGTCTCGGCTCCGGTGTCGGCCGCGGTGTCGGCCGCTGACCGCAGGCTCTTCCGGACGACGTCGTGCAGGTGCGACGATGGGCCCATGCCGAAGGACGAGCTCACCGTCGAGGAAGCCACGGCGATCGCCGAGCACGCCCGCTCCGGCTCGCTGCCGCTCGAGGACCCCGAGGTCCGGAGGGTGGTCGAGCAGGCGAACCGCACCCTCGTCCGCGCGCAGATGTGGGGCGAGGACCGCAGCCCGAAGCTCCGTCGGCGCCGCCGGTGGCTCGCGGTCGGGGCCCTCGTCATGGTGCTCGTCTGGGTTGCCGGGCTGCTCGTCCCGCTCGCCCTCCGCCTCGGACTCTGACGGGGGCTCTGACGCGCTGCCGCGCCGTGGAAGACGTCGTGCTGCGACGATCCGTCCTGGACAGCGAGCGCGGCGGCGCGCCCGGCCCTCGGAGTGGGGTTGCTCCCGCGGGCCGCACCGAGGTTGACTCGATTCCGTGACGAGCACCGCGGACCGCCCGTCGTCGACGCGCACGTGGACGACCACCGTCCGCGACGACACGGGTCCGATCGTCCTCGCGGGCATCCGGACGTCGTGGGCCCCGCTGGCGAAGCAGACGCTCATCACCGCGCTCGTCGTCGGGGCGGCCGTCGCGAGCAGCCTGTCGCCCTGGCTCCTCGTGACCTCGGCACCCTGGATGTGGACCGGTGTCGCGATCGCCGTCGCCGCCCTCGCGGCCGCAGCGGTGCCGGCGCGGTGGCCCGGCACCATGCGCCTGGAGCTCCTCGTCCCCGCGCTCGACTTCTTCGCCGTCGGCCTGCTCCGGTACGGCACCGGCGACAGCCGGTCGGTCTTCACCACCATCGTGGTGCTCCCGCTCATCTGGGTCGCCGCGAACCCCGGCCGGTGGAACGTCCTCTGGCCGGTGCTCGGGACCGCCGGGGCACTCCTGCTGCCGTACCTCATCGCACCGACGGAGGCGCAGGGCAGCGAGTTCGTCCGCCTGTTCACCGTGGTGATCGTGTTCGGCGCGACCGCCGCCGTGACGAACGAGCTCGCGCGCCAGGCGAGCCTGCAGCTCGCCGCGGTGCAGCGCCGCCGCCGCGTGGCCGAGGGCGAGATCGACCGTGCCGCCCTGGTGCAGCAGTCGCTCCTGCCGACGACGACCGCCGGCCTGCCGGACGAGGTCCGCGCGGTGGGCGTCTGCATCCCGGCGCGGACCGTCGGCGGCGACTTCTACGACTGGTTCGCGACCCCCGGCGGTGCGGCGTTCACCCTCGGGGACGTCATGGGCAAGGGCGTGGGCGCCGGCATGATCGCCGCCGCCGTGCGCTCGCTCATCCGGAGCACCGTCGACGAGACCGACCCCGCCGTCGCGGTGCGCCGTGCCGCGACCGGCCTCGCCACGGGCGCCGCCGACCTCACCAGCGGCCAGTTCACCACGTGCTTCCACGTCCGCGTCGACCGCGACGGCCACGCCCGCTGGGTGGACGCCGGGCACGGGCTCACCCTCCTCCGGGGAGCCGACGGCAGCGTCCGACCGCTCCGGTCCGGACACCTGCCGATCGGTGTCGGCACGAGCTGGACGGCGGAGGACACGTTCCTGGTGCCGGGTGACGTCATCGTCGCCGTCAGCGACGGCGTGCTCGACCTGTTCGGCGGCGACCTCGACTCGCTCGACCGCTTCGAGGCGTGGGTCGCCGAGCGTCCCGATCCCCAGCAGGTCGTCGCCGGCATCGCCGACCTGGCCCACGCCGGTGAGCACCCGGACGACGTCACGGTGCTCTGCGTCGCCTACCGGCCCTGACCGCGGCCGCGTGCCCCCCGAACTGCGGACTGGCGGTGGCGCGCCCGGCGGGTGATGATCCAGTGCCCCGTCCGTTGGCGGGTCCGCCGACCCGGGACGACCTGATGACGAACGACCCCACACCCGCGCACGACGACGCAACCGTCGCCCACCGCGACGACCTCGGCCGACGCCGCTTCCTGTCGCTCGGCCTGACCGGCGCCGCCGCTGCGACCGCCGCCGCCGGTGCCGTCCTCGGCGCCGGCGCACCCGCCGAGGCCGCCACGAGCGGTGGCACGCTGCTCGCCGCCGACGAGTTCGACGGCGCCGCGGGCAGCGCACCGAACCCGGGCATCTGGCGCTTCGACACCGGCGCCGGGGGCTGGGGCAACGCCGAGCTGCAGACCTACACCGACTCCCGTCGCAACAGCGCCCTCGACGGCGCCGGCAACCTCGTCCTCACCGCCCGGCGCGAGGCCGACGGCTCGTACACCTCCGCCCGCCTGAAGACCGAGGGCACGTTCACCGCGCAGTACGGCCGCATCGAGGCGCGCATCCGGATCCCGCGGGGCCAGGGACTGTGGCCGGCGTTCTGGATGCTCGGCGCCGACATCGGCCAGGTCGGATGGCCGGCGTGCGGCGAGATCGACGTCATGGAGAACGTCGGGTACGAGCCCGCCGTGGTCCACGGGACCGTGCACGGCCCCGGGTACTCCGGCGCGCAGGGGCTGACGGCGTCGTACACGCAGCCGAACGGTGCCGCCTTCGCGGACGACTTCCACGTCTACGGGGTCGACTGGCGCCCCGGCTCCGTCAGGTGGACGGTCGACGGGGTCGCCCGTCGGACGGTCACCCGCGCCGACGTCGGATCGGCGCCCTGGGTGTTCGACAAGCCGTTCTTCGTGGTGCTCAACGTCGCGGTGGGCGGCACCTGGCCGGGGTCGCCGGACGCGACCACCCGCTTCCCGCAGCAGATGACGGTCGACTGGGTGCGCGTCTGGCAGCAGTCCTGACGGACGGGAGGCGCGGGGCCACGCCGCCACGCGCCTCCCGACCGACGGGGGTCAGCGACGGGCGCGGGCCAGCAGCCAGAGGTAGGTCGCGTGCCCGACCAGGGCCAGACCGAAGAAGACCGCGCCGACCGCGTAGACCCGGTCGAGGTCGCCCTGCCCGATGACGAGCATCACCACGCAGAACAGCACGGCGGCGGCGAGCACGCCCACCTGGATCGTCGACCAGATGCGACGGAAGCGGGGCATGCCGGAGTCGTCCACGGACCCATTCTGCCGCAGGCCGTCCGGGATCACTCCTCGGGCTCACTTCTCCGGGTCGTGGCCCCAGTTCATGAGCGACCAGCGCCACTTCGAATCGTGGGAGTCGCCCTTCGGCTCCTGCTTCGCGTGCCGCGCCACGTACCCGACGACCTTCCGCATGTGCGCGTAGTCGTCGTCCGTGTAGTCGCCCTGCTTCTTCTCGAGGATGGCGACGATGTGCCGCCCGCTCTCGTGGCCGGTGGACTCGCCGCCACCGGCCGGCTTCTGCCCGACCTCCTTCGACTCGTCGGTGTCGAGCCACTCCTTCAGCTGGGACGCGGTCATGTTGACGGCGTCCGCGAAGTCGTCGCGGGTCTGCTTCTCGTCGTGCTGGTCGTCGCTCATGCGCGCCAGCGAACGCGCAGCGCCTGGGCGGGTCCGCAGGAGCCGCTGTCCCCCGGTCCGGTGCGCAGACCGGACGGCGCTCCGCGAGCGTCCAGGGCCGGGCGCGTTGTGTGTCCCCCGAACACCCCACGACAGGAAAGCGAGAGCGACATGCGCGCAGTGGTCTGGCACGGCATCGGGGACATCCGTCTCGACGAGGTCCCGGAGCCCACCATCCAGCACCCGGAGGACGCGATCGTCCGGATCACCCGCAGTGCGATCTGCGGCACCGACCTGCACTTCGTGCGCGGCACCATGGCGCCGATGCAGGAGGGCACGATCCTCGGGCACGAGGCCGTCGGCGTCGTCACCCAGGTCGGCGACGCCGTGCGTGGCTTTTCCGCCGGCGACCGCGTCGTCATCAACTCGACGATCTCCTGCGGCGCGTGCCGGTACTGCCGGATGGGCAAGACCGCGCAGTGCGACGTCGCGAACCCGAACGGTCCCCAGGCGGGCACGAGCTTCTTCGGCGGCCCCGAGTCGACCGGCCCGGTGAACGGTCTGCAGGCCGAGTTCGTCCGCGTGCCCTACGCCCGCAACACGATGCACCCGCTGCCCGAGAACGTCAGCGACGAGCAGGCGATCCTGCTCTCCGACATCTTCCCGACCGGGTGGTTCGGTGCCGAGCTCGCCGGGGTCACTCGCGGTGACGTCGTCGTCGTCTTCGGTGCCGGCATCGTCGGCCAGTTCGCCGCCGCGTCGGCGTACAAGCTCGGCGCCGCGCGCGTCATCGTCGTCGACGGTGAGGAGACCCGTCTCGCCGCCGCACTCGCGCAGCACTGCGAGGTCGTCGACTACAACAGCGAGGACCCGGTGCAGGCGATCATGGACCTCACCAACGGCATCGGTGCGGACGCCGTGATCGACGCCGTGGGCGTGGACGCCGAGCGCCCGAAGCGCGGCCCGGCCGCGGTCTCCGACGAGCAGGCCCGGCAGTTCGACGCCGAGGTGCAGCAGGTCGCGCCCGACGCGTCCCCGGACGGCTTCGGCGAGCAGCAGCAGTGGAAGCCCGGCGACGGTCCGTCGCAGGTCGCGCAGTGGGCGGTCGCGTCGGTCGCGAAGTACGGCCGCATCGGCATCATCGGCGTCTACGGTCCGACCGCGCAGTCGTACCCGATCGGCGAGGCGATGAACAAGAACCTGACGATCCGGATGGGCAACTGCGACCACCACTCGGTGACGCCGCCGCTCATCGACCTGGTGGCCTCGGGACAGTTCGACCCGACCGCGCTCATCACCGAGCACGAGCCGATCGGCTCGGCGATCGAGGCGTACGAGGCCTTCGACCGCCGCGAGCCCGGCTGGGTCAAGGTGGAGCTGGAGGCGACCCGATGAGCACCTCGCCGGTCGACCAGTACGCCTTCGGCGACCCCCGGAGCCGCTACCCCGACGTCTCCCCCGAGCCGCAGACGCAGGAGGAACCGGGGCTGCAGTCGCAGATGACCCCGGTGCCCGACCTGGGCGAGTCCAGCTACCGCGGCACCGGGCGGCTCGAGGGCCGCAAGGCCGTGATCACCGGAGGGGACTCGGGCATCGGCGCCGCCGTGGCGATCGCCTTCGCCCGCGAGGGTGCCGACGTCGTCCTGGCCTACCTGCCCGAGGAGCAGTCCGACGCCGACCACGTGATCGAGCAGATCGAGGCCGCGGGTCGCAAGGCCGTCGCCGTCCCCGGGGACCTCCGCGACAAGGCGTACGCCGGGCAGCTCGTCGAGCGCGCCGTCGCCGAGTTCGGCGGGATCGACGCCCTCGTCAGCGTTGCGGGCAAGCAGCGCTGGCAGCCGGACCTGCTCGACATCACGGACGAGCAGTTCGAGGCGACCTTCGACGTCAACGTCTTCGGCCTGTTCCGCCTCGTGAAGGCCGCGCTGCCGCACCTGCAGCCGGGCTCGACCGTCACCACGACGGCCTCGATGGAGGCGTACCAGCCCGCTCCGGACCGCCTCGACTACGCGGCGTCGAAGGGCGCGATCAACAACTTCTCGAAGGGCCTGTCGCAGCTGCTCGTCGAACGTGGGATCCGGGTCAACATCGTCGCCCCGGGCCCGACGTGGACGGTCCTGCAGCCGAGCGGCGGCGTGGACCCGGAGTCGCTCCCCGAGTTCGGCAGCAGCGAGTCCCCCATGGGCCGTGCCGCCCAGCCCGCCGAGCTCGCCCCGGCGTACGTGTTCCTCGCCTCGCAGGAGTCGAGCTTCGTCGCCGGGGAGACCCTCAACGTCAACGGCGGCATGGTCACGCCCTGATCGGGAATGCCGGACGGCCGTCCGGTGTCGAACTGTCCACACCACATGCGAAGGAGCACTCATGAGCCTCGACCTCCACGAGGGGACCGGCGTCGACACCGAGCGGCACTGCGTCCCGACCAGCACCCTGAAGGCGCTGCACGACGACCAGCAGGAGCCGGCCTTCGGCCGCTGGCTGGGCCAGATCAACGGACACCGGTGATCTGATGCTCCACGGCACGCCCAGGGCGTGACGACGGACGGGAGGCGCGGTGCCGGCTGGCACCGCGCCTCCCGTCCGTCCGTGGTCGGTCAGCCCGCGGCGCCGCTGATGTTGACGAGCCAGGTGACGCCGAAGCGGTCGGTGAGCATCCCGAAGGTGTCTCCCCACGGAGCCGTCGTCAGCGGCTCCACGACCGTCGCCCCCTCGGCCAGCCCGTTCCAGTAGCCGGTCAGGATCTCCTCGTCGTCGCCGCTGAGCGACACCGAGATGCGGCTCTCGGTCGGCGTCGGCATGCTCGCCGGGGCGTCCGAGGCCATGAGCAGCAGGCCGGAGTCGGTCTGGATCTGCCCGTGCATCACCTTGTCGGCGTCCGCGGGGTCCTGCGCCATGCCGCCCTCGGCGAAGGTCATCGACTTCAGCTCGCCGCCGAGGACGCCGTGGTAGAAGTTGAGCGCCTCGCGCGCCTGGTCACGGAAGCCGAGGTAGGGGTTCAGGAAGACGGACACGGGTGCTCCTTCGGGTCGTGCGGACTCCGTCGTCCGCGTCGGCACGATCATGGCAGACGGCCGTGCACCCGTGGTGGTCGGACCACACGGGACTCGATCCGACCCGGCCTGCGGTCCGACCCGGACCCCCTCTGCCGGTCGGACGCGTGAAGTGGACGTGCACCGGTGGGACCGGCCGGTACCCGTGACCACGGCACGGCACGGCGGGCACCGGGACAGTGTGGACGGTGCCGTCCCAGCGGGCGGACCATCGACGAGGAACGGAGACGACCGGTGCGACCGAACCTCGCCGCCCTGCACGCCGAGCCCCGGGAGTGGCACCGTCGCGGCCTCCGGCACCCCGACGAGATCGCGTCGATGGTGCACGCGCGGCTGCTCGCCGACCTGCCCGCCGACCCGTGCTACCGCCACTTCTTCGTCGCGTCGTGAGCGTGGGTCGTCAGAGCTCCCGGAGCATCCGGCCCGCCACGGCGTCGTTCCAGGACGTCGTCGCACCGTCCTCGGCAGCGACGTGCATGCCGGCGTGCCCGGCGTCGAGTCCGCAGCGCCACCGGTCGAAGACGCTCATGCACAGGGTCCGGCCCGACCGGGTGGGTGGGACGACCGACGCGTCCGGAGGCGGACCGGCGGGCTCGTCGTGCGGTGGTGTGGTCGGGGGTGTTGCGGTGGTTTCGTCGTGCATCTCACCAGTGGGACGTCCCGGGACGCCGGTTTGTCACGAACCGGACCCCTCGACCATGCTCGGACGCGCACTGCCGTCGCGGTGCATGCTCGGGGTGGACCGGCCCGTCGGCCGGCGCTCGACGGACGGAAGGCGCCGATGAGCGGCGGAGGACCCCTGAAGGACGCCTCGGACGCGACGCTCGTCGCCCGTGCGTCCGACGGTGACGTCCCCGCGTTCGAGGTGCTCGCCCGGCGCCACGGTCCGCTCATGCGCGTGTACGCGGAACAGGTGCTCGGCTCGAACGACGAGGCCGACGATGTCGTGCAGGAGTCGTTCCTGACGTGCCCGTGGCGCACCCGGACCCCCGACTGCGGCTCGCGCTGACCGAGGCGGCCGTCCGCGGGCTCGTCCGCCGGGCCGGTGACACGATGGGCGGCGTCGTGATGGGCCGCTGCGTCCTCGCGGGCGACCTCGAGCAGCCCGGCGCCACCGTGCGGATCGACGTGACCGCCGGCCTGGCCTACGGCGAGCCGGCGGAGCCCACCGCCGAGCGGCTCCGTCGGACCGTCACCGAGACCGTGCAGCGGCACACGGGACTGGTCGTCGAGGCCGTCGACGTCCGCTTCGACGACGTGTACCTGCCCTGACCCGGCGACCCTGAGACTCCGACCGACCCTGACACGCGTACCGAGACCGAGGAGTGCGGATGGACGACGAAGCGCTCGCGCGCACCCTGACCGAGGCCGTCCGGGCGGTGTCCGGCGTCACCGGGGTCTACTCGGCACGACCGCTCGCGGCCGCCGCCGGGGCGGTCGCGGAGGCCGTCGCACCGGCGCTGACGCTCCCGGAACCGGACGTCCTGGTCGACGTGGACCGCGGTGGCGGACGCGTTCACGTCAGAGCCGGGATCGCCGTCTCCGGCGAGCGCCCGGCCTGCGACACGCTTCGCGCGGTGGGCGAACGCCTGCGCGACGCGCTGGACGCGGCGGTCCGGCCGTCGGTGGACCTGGTCAGCGTCACCGTCCGGCTCGTCGAGGACCCGGTGCGACCGGCGTCCTGACCGGTCGTCCACCGCAGAGGGCGGCGACCCGGTGACGGACGGGAGGCGCGGTGCGGGCCCGTGTCGTGCCTCCCGTCCGCCGGGTGGGGACGCGGTCGTCGTCGGCTCCCTGAGGCTCGGTACCGCTGGCGCTGCGTCACGAGCGCACCGGTGAGCGGACGTCGCCGTCGAGACCGACCGGAGCGGGGGTGTGGTGCCGGCTGTCCCGGCGCGACCGGAGCGGTCGCAACCGGTCGGGTGCGACACCGGCACCACGTCACCGTCCTACCGGATGACGGGCCGGATCAGCGCCGGTCTACCCGACGACTGGGGTAGACCGGTGCGGTACTGAACCGTCACCCGTCGATCCAGACCGACGACCGCCCACCGCTGCGGCACTGCAGGGCGGACCCGAAGCGCACGTCGGTCCAGGTCAGGTCCACGGTCTCCTCGTGCAGTCGTCCGCCGACGGCGTCGAACAGCGCGACCCGGGCGGGACCGTCGGGCGTCCCGTCGAGCTCGACGATCCAGGCCCCGTCGTCCCGCTCGGTCGTCGCGTCGCGGGAGGAGGGGGCGCAGTCCGTTCCCGTGCAGAGCGCCACGGCCGCGACCGGGGTCCCGTCGACGTGTGCGTCCGGCACGTGCACGGCGACCGGGTTCGGTTGGTCGTAGTCGGGACACACCGACGCGGGGTCGGACGCGCAGCCCACGAGCACGAGAGCCGAACAGAACGTCGTGAGCACCCCGCCGGCCTTGAGCATGACTCGACGCTAGCAGCGTCGCTGTCGCGAGGACCCGATGCGGGATCCCGCGCCGCATTGGCGTCGTGCGGGAGGACGACATCGACGACGTCCGCAACCGCCGGCAGCACAGCGCTGCACCCGACCGCCGCACGGCCCGGGTGACCCGCGGCAGCGGCCGCAGTGCCGCGGGAGAGCGGTCGAGGACGCGCCGACTACCGAGCGCGGAGGATGCCGAGGAACTCGTCGGCCATGGCGAGGTGCTGTTCGAGCTTCGCCCGACGTTCCTCGGTCTCGCGGACGTACTCGTCGAGCTGCCCCCGGAGCGCGTCGCGGCCGTCGTCGTCGGTGTTGGCCCCGAGCGCATCGACGACGGCGAGGAGCTCGGCCATCTGCTCGAGGGAGAACCCCAGGGGCTTCATCCGCCGGATGATGAGCAGCCGGGTCAGGTCGGTGACGGTGTAGAGCCGGAATCCGCCCTCGGTCCGGGCGGACGGGTGGAGGAGCCCCACCTCGTCGTAGTGCCGGATGGTCCGGTGCGAGAGACCCGTGCGCTCGGCGAGCTCACCGATGTGCATGGTCTCCGTGGCCGCCGGTCGCGTCATCCGCCGTCCCTCCTGAACGCTCAGTCGCCCCGTGAGCGTAGCGGCACTGCGCGCCGGAAGTGCTTCAGGCCATCGCTTGCGCGCGAACCCTTCCGTTGCGTTAGAGTCAGATCACTCCAACCCTCTCGCAACGGGAGGGTCTGGACCGGCCGGACGCTCCGACGCCGCCGGCCCTGCGCGATGACGCGCCCCACGACAGCTCTCGCGGGCGCAGCGCCCGCACCCCCATCCGAAGGAGACCCGTGACCACCGTCACGCAGTCGGTGCCCGCCCAGGTGCACCACAGCCCCACCGTCCTGTCCGCACTGCGGAACCCGAAGATCCTGCTCCGCGAGGTCCTGGCCGGCCTCGTCGTCGCCCTCGCCCTCATCCCCGAGGCGATCTCGTTCTCGATCATCGCCGGCGTCGATCCCCGCGTCGGCCTGTTCTCGGCCTTCGTGATGGCCGTCGTCATCTCCTTCGTCGGCGGCCGCGCCGCGATGATCACCGGCGCCACCGGCGCCATCGCCCTCGTCGTCGCCCCCGTGATGCAGGAGTACGGCCTCGACCACCTGATCGCCACCGTCCTCCTCGGCGGGATCCTCCAGCTCGTCCTCGGCGGACTGGGCGCTGCGAAGCTGATGCGGTTCGTGCCCCGGTCCGTGATGATCGGCTTCGTCAACGCCCTCGCGATCCTGATCTTCACGGCGCAGCTGCCGAACATCATCGGCGTCCCCTGGCTCGTCTGGCCCATCGCCGCTGCCGGCATCGCGATCATCGTCCTGCTGCCCCGGCTCACGAAGGCGATCCCTGCACCCCTGGTCGCGATCGTCGTCCTGACCCTGGTGACCGTGTTCGCGTCGCTCGCCGTGCCGACCGTCGGCGACGAGGGCAAGCTGCCCGACAGCCTCCCGACGCTCTTCATCCCGAACGTCCCGGTGACCCTCGAGACGCTCACGACCATCGCCCCCTACGCCCTCGCGATGGCGCTCGTCGGACTCCTCGAGTCGCTGATGACCGCGAAGCTCGTCGACGAGGTCACCGACACCGGCTCCCCGAAGACCCGCGAAGCGCTCGGCCAGGGCATCGCGAACATCGCCTCCGGGTTCTTCGGCGGCATGGGCGGTTGCGCGATGATCGGCCAGACGATGATCAACGTCAAGGCATCCGGCGCCCGCACCCGCATCTCGACGTTCCTGTCCGGTGTGTTCCTGCTCGTCCTGGTCGTCGGGCTCGGTGACGTCGTCGCGATCATCCCGATGGCGGCCCTCGTCGCCGTCATGGTGATGGTCTCCGTCGGCACCTTCGACTGGCACAGCATCAAGCCCTCCACCCTCAAGCGGATGCCGATCGGCGAGACGCTCGTCATGGTCCTCACCGTCGTGATCGTCGTCGCCACCGACAACCTCGCCATCGGCGTCATCATCGGCGTCATCGCCGCGATGATCGTCTTCGCCCGCCGCGTCTCCCACTTCACCACCGTCGACCGGTCGATCGAGACGCTCAGCACCGGTGAACAGCACGCGCGCTACACCGTCGAGGGCGAGCTGTTCTTCGCCTCCTCCAACGACCTCACCACCCAGTTCGACTACTCGGGCGACCCGGACCTCGTGATCATCGACATGACCAGGTCGCACGTGTGGGACGCCTCCACCGTCGCCGCGCTCGACGCGATCGAGACCAAGTACCACCAGCACGGCAAGCGGGTCGAAATCCGCGGCATGAACGACGCCAGCCAGGCCTTCCACGGCCGCCTCGCCGGCAACCTCGGCGCCGGCCACTGAGACCCGCTGGCGCTGACCGAGCGCATCCGTCCTGTGGGCCCTGCCGGGATCGAACCGACGACATCCACGGTGTAAACGCTGTCGCGGCGGGCACTTCCCATATAGCTACAGGGCTCCGGTGTTGCTGACGTTGCACCGGACTCCCCCTGTGTCACCCTAGGGGACACCACAGGGACACGCGACACGCCCGGGCTCATGTCTAGCTTTGAGGAGATTCTTTGACATGAGCCTGTGGCAGCGCTTCACTGGCTAAAGCACCGTATGTGACCCAATGTGCTCGCACGGACCCGTACGGACTGTTTAGAGAGCGAGGCGTGTGGGACCTACCCACGGCTTTTTTGACATGGCCATGTCAAACGGAAAAGCCGGGGACGGCTCCTCGACGTAGTGTGAAAGGGCCGAAGCAACCGCTCCGGCCCTGACACCCGAGACCGGACAAGCCTGGCAGCACATCGGTCTCGAACAAGCGCCCTGTTGGAGGTCACTTGAACTCACACCCTAGCCCACGTCCGAACCACTGGCCCGTCATCGTCGGCGCGGTTACCGGGGTCCTACACCTCGGAGCCGCGACTGTCGAACTCCTGACGGTCCTGTTCCACTGACACCGAACGGCCTCGTCTCGTTGGAGGCGGGGCCGTTCGGCGTCTACAGCGGCGTGGCCGCGAAGCACACCGACGTGCAGCGTGAGGGTCGGACCATACGTCGGGCAGTATGGACCGCGTGTCGTCTGCTGAAGCCCTCTCACTTGCCGGTGTCATCGTTGCTGCCATCTCTGCACTAGCAACAGGTGTGTCCGCCATAGTCATCGCAATCCAGTCCAAGCACACCCGCGCATCGGCCGAGGCATCGCAAGCGGCAGTAGTCGTTGCGCACGAAACATTGCGGGAGGCGCAGATTGCACGGCTCGACGCCATAGCACCTCAGGTGTTGGTCGAAACCTATGACTTCGTTGTCGACATACCCACGGCTGCCCCCTCGAAACAGGGGCAAGCCGTGCCGGAAGACGGAATCCTGCGACTCACCCGAGACGGTGAGCTTCGGATCACGTGCGCTGTTGGACTGCGTGTTCGTAACGAGGGGAATCGCAGCGTCCCGCTCGCATTCTCTTCCCCTTTTTTCCTCGATGGCAAATCGTACGGCTTCGTGCAGCAAACTCTTAAGCCCGCAGAAGAAATTGCAGGCCGCTACCACGTGACGCAAACCTTCGCCGAGTGGGTGAACCGAGCCCAAGCATCACTCGACGGCGGAATCGGGGACACCGACACGTTCGAAATAGCGTATTCAGGACCGGGAGATTCCGACCTGTCGGAATATCACCGAATCCAAACGAGCGGCTATCCAATTATCAAGGTCGTCAATCAGGACAGCGCTTGGACCCTGGGCGAACTTTTCACCACTGAGGTCAAGGTCGAAGCGCTGCCCCTGGAACGTGTCTATTGGAGATCGCGGAAGCGCGGCGAGAAGTTTTAAATTAAGCCGGTCCGAGGCAGCTGACCGTGCACCAGGCGTCGTAGCCGTTGGTACCGAGGTTCGCGCTCTGCGCTCCGAGCGCCTGCACGCGGAGCGCGTCACCCTTCCGGAGCGCGACCGCACCCGAGACGCCAACACCACCGGTCCGGCTCCCGTGGTCTCACGCTTGAAGAGCGTCCCGGGGTAGGTGGTGTCGGTGTTCGTCCCCGGGGCGGGCGACTGAACGGGCCGAACTGGAAGCGAGCGGTCGGCTGGTCCACGCACTCACGCGGACGCCGTGAGCATGACCTCCGCCATACCGCCGCGACCCTGTGGCTGCAAGCGGGCATCGACATTAAAACGGTGCAGGCCTGGCTTGGGCACTCCACCGCGAAGCTGACGCTGGACACGTACTCGCACTGGATGGGGACAGACGCCGACGCTGCGGCTCTTGCCCGCGTCAACGCGGCATTGGCCGGGGACACCTCAGGGACACGCACCCCGAGCCTGACAGCGGCGAAGTAGCCCGAGACGCAAGAAAGCCCCGGCTCTGACCGGGGCTTTCTTCATGTGGGCCCTGCCGGGATCGAACCGACGACATCCACGGTGTAAACGTGGCGCTCTACCAGCTGAGCTAAAGGCCCCTGCCCTCGATCCTAGAGGGTCCTCCGACCCACGTCCCCCGGCCGTAGACACCGGACCGGTGCGGTCCCGCCCACGATCCGCCATGCTGGCACCGTGCCGACTCCCCCGCTCGCCCCACGCCGACCCGACGACCTCCGCGGTCTGCGGGTCGCCGGCACGGTCCTGCTCGCGCTCGCGGTCCTGTCCTGGGCCGCGTCAGCGATCTGGCTGCGAGCCACCGCGGGCGCCGAGGGCGGCGTGGACTTCGGGCCGATGTGGCTCGTCCTGGCCGCCCTGTTCACCGGTGTCCCGGGACTCGCGTTCCTCGCCGTCGCCGCAGCCGCGACCAGTCGTGACCGCCAACGCGACCGCGGCAGCGACCGCAACCGCAACCGCGGTAGCGCCCGCGACCGCGCGCACCGGTCACCCGACGGCGCCGGACGCTGACCCGACCCCTCAGCCGAACCGCTCGACGAACTCCCGCTTGAGCACCTTCCCGCTCGGCCCCAGCGGCAGCGCGTCCACGACGTGCACGATGCGCGGGTACTTGTACACCGCGATCTCGTCCGCGACGAAGCGGACGAGCTCCTCCGGGGTCACGGTGGCGTCGGGACGGAGCACGACCGCTGCGGCGACCTCCTGGCCGTGCACCTCGTGCGGGACACCGAACACGGCCGCCATGGTGACGTCCGGGTGCGTGGCGAGGACCTCCTCGACCTGCCGCGGGTACACGTTGTAGCCGTTGCGGATGATCATGTCCTTCGTGCGGTCGACGATCGTCAGGTAGCCGTCGTCGTCCTTCGTCCCGAGGTCCCCGGTCCGGAACCAGCCGTCCACGATCGCGGCGGCAGTGGCGTCCGGCCGGTTGAGGTAGCCGTTCATCAGGTTGTGTCCCCGGATGACGAGCTCGCCGATCTCCCCGCGCGGCAGCAGCACCACGTGGTCGGCGTCCTCCGGGTCGGCGATCTCGATGTCGACGCCCCAGATCGGGGTGCCGATGGTGCCGGGTCGGGGCGCGGTGCCCACGTGGTTGAACGACGCGACCGGTGAGGTCTCGGTGAGCCCGTACCCCTCGTGCACCGGGGCGTCGAAGACCTCCTGGAAGCGTTCGAGGACGGCGAGGGGCAGCGACGCGCCGCCGGAGATGGCGTAGCGCAGCCGCGGCCGGGCCTCGGTGCGGGTCGCTGCGTCGAGGAGCGCGATGTACATGGTGGGCACCCCCATGAAGATCGCCGTTTCGTGCTCGACCATCGCCGCCAGGGCGGCGTCGCCGTCGAACTTCGGCAGCATGACGATCGTGGCCCCGGCGCGGAAGCCGGTGTTCATCGTGCAGGTCTGGCCGAACGTGTGGAAGAGCGGCAGCGCGCCGAGCAGGACGTCGCCCCGGCGCATGTCGAAGGTGGTGAGCAGGCTCGTGTTCACCTGCTCGAGCAGCGCGAAGTGCGAGCCCTCGGCACCCTTCGGCTGTCCCGTCGTGCCGCTCGTGTACAGGATCGTCGCGGTGTCGAACGGGTGTCGCGGGACGTAGGTGGTCAGCGGCTCGCTCGTCGCGGCGAGGGCCTCCAGGCGGTCCGGACCGGCTTCGGTGTCGGCCGGCGCGAGCACGCTGAGGAGGTCGACGCCCGCGAGCTCGGCACCGGCACCGCCCTCGCCGAGGAGCGGGGCGGCGCACACCATGAGCGCGGCGCCGCTGTCCTGCAGCACGAACTCGATCTCACGACGCTTGAGCAGCGCGTGCACCGGCACGACGACGGCTCCGAGCGCGAGCACGGCGTAGTAGACCCGGGCGAAGTCGGTCACGTTCGGCACGAGCATCGCGACGCGGTCGCCCTCGCCGATGCCACGGGCACGCAGCGCCCCGGCGTACGCGAGGGTCTCGCGCCACAGCTCGGCGTAGGTCGTCCGACGGTCGCCGACCACGACGGCGACGTCGTCGGGGAACCGTGCGGCGGACTCGGCGAGGATCGCGGCGACGGAGGCCGTGGCCTGGGTCGACCGTGTGCCGTCGTCGGCTCCGGTGGCGGGGTGGCTGCTGGTGGTGGTGCTGGTCATGCCGGCCTTCCGTCTCCCGTGACGAGTACTCCTCAGCGAGCCTACGACCCGCGACGGCGACGGGTCCGGGACGCGCCGGAGCGCCCCCGCGACGGGGGTGGTGGTCCGCCGGACCGCCCCCGATCCGGTGCGTCCTGTGGCTGATCGGGCGCGTTGTCGGTGGCATCGTGTTCAATCGGAGCGTCGCGGCACGGGTCAGGTGCCACGGCGCCGGCGGTCGGTCTGTGTTCGGGTCACGGATCGGCCGCCGCCCCATGCGCTGGCCCCGGCCACCGCGGGTCGCCCACGGACCGCGCGGCGGACGGGAGGCGCGGGGCGGGGCCCGCCCCGCGCCTCCCGTCCGCCGCTCACCCACCGCTGTTCCGAACTGCGCGAGCGGTCTGTACCCCGACGCACGGTCCCGATCGCGAGGCACGCTCGGTACGGTCCCACCCAGACGGGACGAGGAGGTGTGCGATGACCGAGGACGGCACGCACGGGACGTCGGGGTACTGGTACCCCGACCGGCAGGAGCAGGCCGGGGTCGGACTGCTCTCGCTCATGCGGCGGTACCGCGCGGCCGAGGTGGCCATGCGCGAACGCAAGCGGCGCTCGATGCAGATGAACGCGACCGACATGGAGGCCGTGCGCTTCCTGCTGCGCGCCGGCGAGCAGGAACGACCGGTGCGGCCCGGCGACCTCACGGCCCACCTCGGCATCACGTCGGCGTCGACGACGGCGGTGGTGAAGCGGCTCGTGGCCTCCGGGCACGCCGAACGCCGACCCGACCCCGCCGACGGCCGCGGTGCGCTGCTCGTCGCCACGGTCCGCAGCGACGACGAGGTCCGGTCCGAGCTGACCGACGTGCACGCGCGGATGATCGCCGCGGCGGACCGGCTGTCACCGCAGACCGTCGCCGAGATGAGCGCCTTCCTCGCCGAGATGATCACCGTCATGGAGGCCGACGCCCCCTCGGTGGAGGCTGACGGCGCCGACCGACCGCGGCCGATGTCCGAGATGCGTACGCATCCAGATCGGTAGTTAGACAAACTAGAGAGACCGGAGCAAGCTGGTGCCAGTCGCCGAACGGTGACGACCGACGTCACGGGAAGGGCCGGCCATGAGCACCATCGACGCAACACACTCGCAGTTCTCCGAGGTCCGGGAGACAGCGCGTGGCCGCCTGCTCGCCGTCGTGGCGACCAGCCTCGGCATCGTCGCCGTCACCGTGGCCACCGCCGCCGTGACCGTCGTCACGCTGGGGGCCTGAGCACGATGAGCCTCCGCGACCTCCACGAGCTCCAGCGCAACCCACACGAGTGGCACCGCCGCGGTCTGCGGCACCCCGACGAGATCGACGCCCTCGTGCACCACCGCACGCACGGCGACGTCCCGCCCGAGCCGACCTACGGCGACTTCTTCCGCGCCGCCTGACGCCCGACGGACGCTCGACCAGCGTCCGACGGCCGTCCACCCGCCGTCCGGAGCCCGCACACCGTTCAGTCGGTGCGCGGGCTCCGCTGCGTCGCCCGACGGCCCACGGCGCGGAGCTCCGGGAACTGCTCGTCCCGCCACTCCCCCTCGACCCGGGCGCCGGCGGTCGCCGCCCGCTCCTCGCGCTCGCGGAGCTCGACCCGCCGGATCTTGCCGGAGATCGTCTTGGGCAGGGGACCGAACTCGACGCGGCGGACGCGGGCGTACGCCGGCAGGGCGGTGCGCGCGTGCTCGAGCACCGCGCGGGCGGTGTCTGCGGTCGGCTCCCACCCGGCGGCGAGCGTCACGTACGCCTTGACGACGTTGAGCCGCGCCTCGTCCGGAGCGGGCACGACGGCGCTCTCCGCCACGGCGTCGTGGCGCAGGAGTGCGCTCTCCACCTCGAACGGCGAGACCTTGTAGTCCGACGACTTGAAGACGTCGTCGGTGCGTCCGATGAACGTGAGCTGGCCGTCGGCGTCCCGGCTCGCGACGTCGCCGGTGCGGAAGAAGCCCTCGCGCATGGCGTCGGCGGTGCGCTCGGGGTCGCCGAGGTAGCCGGCCATGAGGTTCGTCGGCCGCTCGGTGAGGTCGAGGCACACCTCGCCCTCGTCGCCGGCACGTCCGGTCACCGGGTCGAGCAGCGTGACGGTGACGCCGGGGAGCGGCCGCCCCATCGCGCCGGGGGTCACCGGGGCGCCGGGCACGTTGCCGACGATCGCGGTCGTCTCCGTCTGCCCGTAGCCGTCGCGGATGGTCAGTCCCCACGCCGCCTGCACGCGTGCGATCACCTCGGGGTTGAGCGGCTCCCCCGCTGACACGACCTCCCGCAGCGCCCGCGGCTTCGGCCCGAGGTCGGCCTGCAGCATCATGCGCCACGCGGTCGGGGGCGCGCAGAAGGTGTCCACGCCGGCCTCCTCGAGCTGCGCCAGCAGTCCGGCGGGGTCGAACCGGGGGGTGTCGTACACGAAGACGGTTGCCTCGGCGATCCACGGAGCGAAGAAGCAGCTCCAGGCGTGCTTGCCCCAGCCGGGCGAGCTGATCGCGAGGTGGACGTCGCCGGGCCGGAGGCCGAGCCAGTGCATCGTGCTGAGGTGCCCGACGGGGTAGGAGACCTGCGAGTGCACGACCATCTTCGGCTTCGAGGTCGTGCCGGAGGTGAAGTAGACCAGGCACGGGTCGCCGGTGCGGGTGGTGACCACCGGTCGCACCTCGCCGGCCGGTGCCGGGTCGCCGAGGTCGTCCGGGTAGGTCGTCCACCCGTCCGCGGTGCCCCCGACCACGATGCGGGACGGCGCCCCCGTGACACCGTCGAACTTCGGCGTCTCGCCGTGGTTCGTGACGACGTGGGCCACGCCGCCGCGGTCGATCCGGTCCTGCAGGTCGGCGGTGTCGAGCATGGTCGAGGTCGGCAGGATCACGGCGCCGAGCTTCATGACCGCGAGCATCGTCTCCCAGAGCTCGAGCTGGTTGCCGAGCATGAGCAGCACGTGGTCGCCCTTCCGCACCCCGAGCCGGTCGAGGTGCACGGCGAGGCGGTCGGACCGCGCCGCCATCTGGGCGTAGGTCGTCCGGGAGCCGCCGTCCTCGTCGACGATCCACAGCGCCACGCGGTCGTTCCCCCGCGCGACCACGTCGAACCAGTCCGTCGCCCAGTTGAACGTGTCGCCGAGGTCGGGCCACCGGAAGGCACGGCGGGCCTCCTCGGCGCGCACCGGATCACGCTCGTCGAGGACGGCGAGCAGTTCGTCGCGGGCGGCGCGGTAGACCTGGGTCGGGTTCGAGGAGGGCACCGGTCGATCATGCCGGATCGGCGGCGGACGTGCAGCGTGCGGTCGTCGGGAGCGCGTAGCGTCGCTCCTCGTGGACAGGGTCGGTGTGGTGGACGAGGCGGGACGCCTGCGGCTGCTCGGCAGCGCGGTCGCGGGCGCGGCCTTCGGGGTCGTGCTCGCCGTGCTCGTCGCGTCCTCGTGGGCCACGACGACCAGGGGCCTCGTCGTCGGGGTCGGCGTCCCCGCGGCCGTGCTCGGCGGCGCCGTGGGCGTCTGGACGCAGCTGCGCTCCTGGCGCGCGGCGGGTGGCTACGAGCACGCCGTCGCCGTGCAGCGCTGGGTCGCCGAGGGGCGGGTCCCGCTCGGCGTCCCCGCCGAGGAGTGGGTCCCGGCCCTGCAGGCCCAGGCGGCCCGCGAGGCCGCGGGGTGGGGCAAGGTCGTGCTCTGCGTCCTCTGGACCGCGATGACGCTGTCGATGGCCGACCAGCACGGACCGGTCCTGACGACGCTGCTCGCCGCGCTCTGGATCGGCATGGGGACCTGGTCGGTCGCGTGGGTGATCCCCCGCGCCCGTGCGGCACGGGCGCTCCTCCAGCGCGCGGGCGCCGCCCTGCCCGGCCCCGTCGAGCCCGGCGCGGTCGAGCCCGGTACCGGGCCCGGCTCCGTCGGTCCCGGGTCCGTCGGGCCCGGCCCCGTCGACCGCTGACGGCGGCGGCGGACGGACAGGCCGGGGACGCGCACCACCCCGGTGACTACGCTCGGTCCCATGCAGAGTCGCACCCTCGGCCGTACCGGCCGCCCCGTGTCCGTCGTCGGCCTCGGCACCTGGCAGTTCGGCGGTGACTGGGGTCCCGTCAGCGAGCAGGACGCGAACGCCGTGATGGACGCCGCCGTCGAGTCCGGCACCACGCTCTTCGACACCGCCGACGTGTACGGCGACGGCCGGAGCGAGCAGCTCATCGGGGCGTGGCGGCAGGCGAACCCGGACGTCCCGCTCACGGTCACGACGAAGATGGGCCGCCGAGCCGACCAGGTCCCGTCGAACTACGTCGCCGCGAACTTCCGCGAGTGGGTGGACCGGTCCCGGCGGAACCTGCAGCAGGACACGCTCGACCTCGTCCAGCTGCACTGCCCGCCGACGCCGGTCTTCGAGGACGACGCCGTGTACGACGCGCTCGACGCGCTCGTCGCCGACGGATCGGTCGCCGCCTACGGCGTCTCGGTCGAGACCGCCGACCAGGCGCTCACCGCGATCGCCCGCCCGCACGTCGCGAGCGTGCAGGTCATCCTCAACGCCTTCCGCCTCAAGCCGCTGGACCGCGTGCTGCCGGCCGCACGGGAGGCGGGGGTCGGCATCCTCGCGCGCGTCCCGCTGGCATCGGGGCTGCTCTCCGGCAAGTACACCACCGACACCACGTTCAGCGAGGGCGACCACCGCAACTACAACCGGCACGGCGAGGCGTTCGACCAGGGCGAGACCTTCAGCGGCGTCGACTTCGAGGACGGCGTGCAGGCGGCGCAGGCCTTCGCGGCCGCGCTCCCCGAGGGGGTCTCGGTGCCGCAGGCAGCCCTCGCGTGGATCGTCGCGCAGGACGGCGTGACCGCGGCGATCCCGGGCGCCCGCAACCCGGAGCAGGCCCGCTCGAACGCCGGGGCCGCCGACCTCGTCGACGGCGGTGCGCTCGACCTCGGCGTGCTCGCCGTCACCGTGCACGAGCTCTACGACCGGTGGTTCCGGGCCGCGGTGCACGACAAGTGGTGAGTGCCCGACCGCCGCGCGGCGCGCGCACCACGGCACCACGCGGTGTCGTCGTGACGCTCGTCGCGGCGGTGGCGGTCGTCCTGCTCGCCCTCTGCACGGCGCCCGCGACGGGCACGACCCGCACCGCACCTCCCTGGCCGGCGCCCACCGACCTCGAGACGCGGGCCGAGGCGGCGGGGCTGCGGAACGTCTGGGGCGAGCCCCTGGCGGAGCACGTGCACACCCACCTGACGGTGCTCGACGGTGCGACCCCGGTCACGGTCCCCGGTGACGTCGGCCACTCGGCACGCCGGCACTTCGCCGCCGAGCTGCACACGCACGACACCTCGGGCATCCTGCACGTCGAGTCGCCCACCCAGCAGACGTTCACCCTCGGGCAGTTCTTCGACGAGTGGGACGTCTCGCTCGGCGCCGGCCACGTCGGTGGGCTGCGGGGCGAGCTGACGGTGTGGGTGGACGGCCACCGGTACCTCGGCAACCCGCGGTCGATCGAGCTGACGAACCGTCGGCAGGTCGTGCTCGCGGTGACGACGGTCGGCGAGGTCGCGCACCGGCCGGCCCCGTTCGACTGGCCGCCGCAGTACCGCTGAGCGGCGTCCCCGCCTCCCCGTACGCTGCCTGCATGACGACGATCCGGACCGGCACGGACCTCGCGGCGGTCGACGACGTCGTCGCGGCCGTCGCCGCGCACGGCGAGCGGTACCTGTCCCGCGTGTTCACCCCGCGGGAGCGCGCCGACGTCGGCGACGACCCCGAGCGGCTCGCCGCGCGCTTCGCCGGCAAGGAGGCCGTGCTCAAGCTCCTGCGTCCCGGACGCGACGAGGCGGTGCCGCTGACCGACGTCGCGGTCGTGCTCGACGCGTCCGGCGCTCCGCTCGTCGAGCTGTCCGGACGGGCCGCCGAGCTCGCCGCGGCGATCGGTTGCGGCCCCGTCGCGGTGTCGTTGTCCCACGAACGGGGGCTGGCGATCGCCACCGTCGTGGCCCTGTCCGAGCACTGAACGCCGCCGCGACGGTTCTTGCGGCCCGCGTGCGGGTTCGCGCACCCGCACGGCGGTTTTCCGGGCCGCCGCGCTCCTTATGGTTGCCCACATGCACCACGAACCGACCTCCGCAGCGACCGCCGTCGCACTCGCCGCCCCGATCGCCGAGCAGGCGGTCCGCCGTGCCCTCGCCGCCCACGGACGCCTCAGCGTCGACGCGTCCACCGTGGCCGCCATCGCCGACCTCTACGCCCTCGGCCTGACGTCGCACGCGTCCGTCACCGTGATGCTCGCGGTCGAGGACGAGCTCGACGTGGAGTTCCCCGAGTCCGCGCTGCACCGCTCGACCTTCGCCACGATCGAGTCGATCACGGCCGCCGCCGAGGCCGCCGCGTGACCGCCCCGGTCACCACCGACGAGGCGGACGCCCGACCCCTCACCGAAGACGGAGCCGGACCCGCGACCGCACACGGACACGGACACGGACACGGCCCCGCCACGGTCGTCGACGACACCACGGCGGGCGCCGACCGCTTCGCCGCCCCCGCCGCCCTGGTCGCCGAGGTCGCCGCCCGGTTCGCCGAGGAGGTCGACCGCGACGCCCGTCCCCCGCGCGAGGCCATCGCCGCGATGCGGGAGCACGGCCTCCTCGCCGCAGCGGTGCCGGTGGCCCTCGGCGGTGCCGGTGCCTCGCTCGCCGAGCTCTCCGCGATCGCCACCACCCTCGGTCGCGCCTGCGCCGCCACCGGCATGGTGTTCGCGATGCACCACGGCCAGGCCATGGCGCTCTGGCGGCACGGCGGGGTCGGGCTCGGTGTCTCCGAGATGACCGAGGCCGTCCGCGGCGGTGCCCTCGTGGCGTCCTCCACCACGGAGAAGGGCATCGGCGGCGACGCCCGCCGCAGCACCTGCGCGGTCGAGGTGTCGTCCTCCGGTCGGATCCACCTGCGCAAGGACGCGCCGGTGATCTCGTACGCGACCGAGGCGGACGCCGTGTTCGTCACCGCGCGACGCGACCCCGATGCGGCCCCCTCCGACCAGCGGCTCGTGATCTGCCTGCCCGCCGAGACCACGCTGACGCAGACGTCCACGTGGGACACGCTCGGGCTCCGCGGCACGTGCAGCAACGGCTGGGTGCTCGAGGCCGACACCCACGAGGACCGGGTGCTCCGCGACGACTACGCCACGATCTCGGCGCAGACCGTCCTGCCGGTCTCCCACGTGCTGTGGGCGTCGGTGTGGCTCGGCATCGCCGCCGACGCCGCCGACCGTGCGCGCCGGACGGTGCGCCGGCAGGCACGCGCCGCGGTGGGGACGACCCCGCCCGGCGCACTCCGGCTCGCCGAGCTCCTCGTCGAGCTGCAGACGTTCGGCGATGCCGTCCGGCACGCCGCCGAGCGGTTCGACGCGGTCGCGGACGACCCGTCGGTGCTCGAGTCCACGTCGTACGCCCTGGCGGCGAACGCGCTGAAGATCAACGCGTCCGAGCAGGTCGTCGACATCGTGACCACGGCGATGCGGATCATCGGGATCGCGGGCTTCGCGGCCAGCGGCCCGGCGAGCGTCGCCCGTCACCTCCGGGACGCCCACGGTGCCGCCGTCATGGTGAGCAACGACCGTCTCCTCCAGAACGATGCAGTACTGGCCCTCACGAGCGGAGCGATCCTGTGACCATCACCGACCCCACCACCACGACCACCGAGGGCGACACCGCCGCCGCCCTCGCCGCCGCGCGCGCCGACCTCCGCGGTCGCCTGCTCGCCGACGGGGTGCTCATCGACCTCGGGTCCCCCGGCCTCTACGGCCGCACCGGCGTGTTCGAGCGCGTGTACGCGGCCGTCGACGCCGCGGCCGTCCGGAGCCAGGCCGACCTCGACGCCGAGGTCCTGCGCTTCCCGCCCGTCGAGCCCCTGGCCGCGTTCGAGCGGACCGACTACATCGCGTCCTTCCCGGACCTCGCCGCGTCGATCTCCGGGTTCACCGGTGACGACCGCACCCACCGCGCCCTGCTCGCGGCCCGGGAGCGCGGCGAGCGCTGGGAGACCTTCCTGCAGCCCGCCGACCTCATGCTCACGCCGGCTGTCTGCCACCCGGTGTACGGCCTGGTCGGCGACACCGTCCCCGAGGGGGGTCGCACCTTCGACATCGTCGGCGACTCCTTCCGCCGCGAGCCCTCGCTCGACCCGATGCGGCTGCAGGCGTTCCACATGCACGAGTTCGTGCACATCGGCACGCCGGCGTCGGCGAAGACGCACCGCGACGGCCGGATCCCGGGCATGCGCGCCCTGCTCGAGTCGTTCGGGCTCGCGATCGAGGTCGTGCCCGCGAACGACCCCTTCTTCGGTCGCGTCGGCCAGATGCTCGCGCGCAACCAGGTCGAGCAGGCGCTCAAGTTCGAGTTCGTCACCACCGTGTACGGCCCGGACCACGACGCGACGGCGATCTCGTCGGCGAACCTGCACGAGGACCACTTCGGCACCTCCTTCGGCCTGCGCACCGCGGACGGCGCGGTCGCCCACAGCGCCTGCATCGCCTTCGGCCTCGAACGGATCACCATCGCGCTCTTCGCCGCCCACGGCACCGACCCCGACCGCTGGACGTCCGACGTCCGTGCGGCGCTGGCGCTGTGAGCACCCACCACGGCTGGTCCGGCGCACCGGCGCTGCGCGTCGCCGTCCAGCTCCCGCGGTCGGCGCGCGCCGGCGTCGTGCTCTGCCCGCCGCTCGGGCAGGAGGGCGTGATCGCCTACCGCACGCTGCGCCTGCTGGCGGACCGCCTGGAGGCCCGTGGCGTGGCCTCGGTGCGCTACGACCCGTCCGGACGTGGGGACGCCGCCGACGACGACGCGCCCGACGCGCAGGTCCGGTCGGCACGGCACGCCGCGGCGCTCCTGCGTCGCTCCGGCGTCGACCGCGTGGCGTTCGTCGGGCTCGCGTCGGCCGCGCTCGTCGCCGCGGCGGCGGCCGACGACGAGGACGCCCTCGTCGTCTGGGACGCCCCGGCGTCCGGCCGCGCGTGGCTGCGGGGCCAGCGGGCGCTCGCCGCGATCACCATCGGCGCGGACCGCGTGGTCGACGGCGTCGAGTCCCTGGTCGGCATCGACCTCCCGCCGGCCGAGCTCGCCGTCCTCGGCGCGCTCGGCTTCGCACCGCGGACGGGTCCCACGGTCGCCGTCGTCCGACCCGGTGCCGCGGCCCCGCGGGCGCTCGGCGCCGTCGAGGTGCTCGAGGTGCCGGGGACCGCCGAGCTCCTCGACGGCACGAGCATCGACGCCCGGATCCCGGAGGCCGCGGTCGACCGGATCGCCGCCCGCCTGGACGAGTGGGCACCCGTGTCCGCCTCCCCGACGGTGCCGCCGGCGCTCGTCGAGGTCCTCGACGTCGACGAGCGCGTCTCCGAGCGGATGGTCCGCATCGGCCCGAACGGGCTCTTCGCCATCGAGACCGTCTCGTCGGCGCAGGACGAGGACGCCCCGGTGGTGCTGCTGCACAACGGCGCCGCCGAGCACCGCACCGGCGCCGTGGACTACCAGGTCGCCCTCGCGCGCACCCTGGCCCGCGACGGCGCCCGCGTGGTGCGCGTCGACCGTCGGGGCACCGGCGAGAGCTCGGCGGTCCGGGCGGACGAGGACACCTTCCTGTTCGCGCAGGAGTGGGTCGACGACCAGCACACGGTCGTCGCCGAGCTGCGGATCCCGTCCGAGCGGCTCGCGATCGTCGGCATGTGCGCCGGGGCGTGGATCGCCGGACGTGCGGTCGACGACAACCCGCGGCTCGTCGTCGAGATCAGCCCGAACGACTACCGCCGCACGCCCGCTGCGCCCGGCTCGTACGCGGAGTCCGCGCAGGCGGTGGCGGACGCCTCCCCGCTGCGCCGGGCGCTCCGCGGGCCGTACAACCGTCTCGTCCCCGCCCGGGTCCGGGACGCGATCGCCCGTCGGGGCTCGCTCGGCGGTGTCGTCGGGCACCTGGACCCGATCGTCGAGCACGGCACCGACGTGGTCGTCGTCGCCGCTCCCGAGGACATCGAGCGGTTCGAGCGCTACGGCGGCCGCCGCGCCGTCCGACGCTGGGGCGTGCGGGTCTCCGTCGTCGAGGTGCCGGACGGTGACCACGCGCTGTTCTCCCCCGCCATGCGCCGTGCGGTCGTGGCCGAGGTCCGCTCGCGGGTGGCCGCGACCTTCCCCACGCGGGTGCCGGTGGGCTGAGCGTCGCCGACGGGAGCAGCGTCGCCGGCGCTCAGTCGGCCGTCGCCGTGAGGAACGCGGCGACGGCGACGGGTCGCTCGACGTGGGCGAAGTGCCCGCAGTCGTCGAGCACCGCGGTCCGCACGCCGGGCAGCAGCCGTCGCAGGTCGTCGAGGTCGGACGTCCGGGCGAACACGTCGTCGCGCCCCAGGACGGCCGCGACGGGACACCGGACGCCCCGCCAGCGGTCGACGTCGTAGTCGGCGGCGGCCCGGGCGGCGGCGGTGAACAGCGCGGGGCGGAACTCGTCGACGAAGGCGGCGAGCACGCTCCGGTCGAGTCGCCGCACGTGCGCGAACACCGGCGCCGCCACGAGCGGCAGCAGGCCGGTGCGTGCGATGCCCCGGAGCAGGCCGTGTGCCGCGCTGCCGGTCACGAGCAGCCCGGCGCGCAGCAGCGTGAACGCCGGGAGCGTCCCGATCGCGCGCCACGGGTGCCGCGCCGCACGGGCGGTCGCGGTGGTGGTGCCCGAGACGAGCCCCAGGGACCGGACGCGCCGCGGGGCGACGAGGGCCAGGTGCAGGCCGACGAAGGCACCCATCGAGTGGCCGACGACGTCGACGCTCGGGAGCCCGAGCGCGTCCAACACCTCGACGAGCACGCGGGCGCCGTCGTCGACGGTGAACGGCGTGCCGGGCGCCGGGGACGACCCCCAGCCCGGCAGGTCGACGAGCACGAGCCCGCGGGCGCCGAGGCCGTCGGTCGCGGCGAGGAACGGCGTCCACGTGGTCCACGAGCCGGCGACACCGTGCAGCAGGAGGACGGGGTCGGGTCCGGCGCGGTGGTGCACGACGACCGGGCCGACGGCCGTCGCGACGGTGGTCCCGGTCAGCGACCACCTGCCGGCGTCCTCCGTCACCGGCCAGGGTGCGTACGCACGGGTGGCGACCGTCTGCCGGACCGGTGCGGTGTCGGTGCCGTCCACCGGGCCTCCCGTCCGTGCTCGCGGGCGCGGCTGCGCCCACCGCTCCTTCGGAGCCGGCGGCGGTGTGGAGGGCCCGGTCAGCCGACCGGGACGGGCGCGGTGCACGCCGCGAGGCGGTCGAGCGCCTCGCGGTACTCGGCCACGTCGCGCTGCAGGCCGGGCTCGGTGATGATCGAGGCCTTGATGCGGCCCTGCACGTCGATCACGAAGGTCGCGCGGGTGGCGAAGCCCTTCTTGTCGAGGAAGACGCCGTACTCCTTCGACACCGCGCCGTGCGGCCAGAAGTCGGCGAGCAGCTCGAAGTCGTACCCGTGGGTGTCGGCGAAGGACCGCAGCGTCGCCTTGGAGTCGACCGAGATGCCGATGAGCTCCACGCGCTGGTCCTGGAACATCGCGATGTTGTCCTGCAGGGTGCAGAGCTCGTTCGTGCACCCCGACGAGAACGCGAGCGGGAAGAAGACGAGGGCGACCGGGCGGACGCCCCGGAAGTCGCTGAGGCGGACGTGCTCACCGAACTGGTTCGGGAGTTCGAAGTCCGGCGCGAGGGAGCCGATCTCCAGGGCCATCGGTGCGTTGCTTCTTCCTCGGGCGTGGGAGGTGCCCGTGTCACGTGCACACCCGCGGGTCACGCGTGCACGATCGGCCATCGTACGCCGCTGTCACCCGAACGCAAGTACCACCGGCGCACGGCACCATCAGCCAGCGGGTCGGTCGTGGGGCCTAAGGTGGTGTGGGCCCCAACCGGTCGTGACCCGACCACCGGTGGCCCCCATGTCCACCACCACGAGAACGAACGAGGTCAAGGGTGACGGTGAACGACCAAGACCCGCGCAGCACCGCAGGGACCGACCAGGACCCGGAGGAGACCGCAGAGTGGCGTGAGTCGCTCGACGGACTCGTCGCGACGCACGGCCACCAGCGGGCGCGCGAGATCATGCAGAGCCTGCTGAAGCGCTCGAACGAGCTGCACCTCGGCGTGCCGATGGTCCCGACGACCGACTACGTCAACACGATCGCGCCCGAGGACGAGCCGGAGTTCCCCGGTGACGAGGAACTCGAGCGCCGCTACCGCCGGTGGATCCGGTGGAACGCCGCGATCACGGTGCACCGCGCCCAGCGCCCCGGTGTCTCGGTCGGCGGCCACATCTCGACCTACGCGTCGAGCGCCGCGATGTACGAGGTCGGCTACAACCACTTCTTCCGGGCGCAGGACCACCCGTCCGGTGGCGACCAGGTGTTCTTCCAGGGCCACGCCTCCCCCGGCATGTACGCCCGCGCCTACATGGAGGGACGCCTCAGCGAGGACCAGCTCGACGGCTTCCGCCAGGAGCAGTCGCACGCCGGCGGCGGCCTGTCGTCGTACCCGCACCCGCGCCTGATGCCGCACTTCTGGCAGTTCCCGACCGTGTCGATGGGCATCGGCCCGATCAACGCGATCTACCAGGCGCAGCAGGCCAAGTACCTGACGAACCGCGGGATCAAGGACGCCGGCGACCAGCAGGTCTGGGCGTTCCTCGGCGACGGCGAGATGGACGAGGTCGAGTCGCGCGGGCAGCTGCAGGTCGCGGCGAACGACGGGCTCGACAACCTGAACTTCGTCATCAACTGCAACCTCCAGCGCCTCGACGGCCCGGTCCGCGGCAACGGCAAGATCATCCAGGAGCTCGAGGCGTTCTTCCGCGGTGCGGGCTGGAACGTCATCAAGGTCGTCTGGGGCCGCGAGTGGGACGACCTGCTCGCCCGTGACACCGACGGCGCGCTCCTCAACCTGATGAACGCCACGCCGGACGGTGACTACCAGACGTACAAGGCCGAGAACGGCGCCTACGTCCGCGAGAACTTCTTCGGGCGCGACCCGAAGGCGCTCAAGCTCGTCGAGGGCTACTCGGACGACCAGATCTGGAACCTCAAGCGCGGTGGCCACGACTACCGCAAGGTCTACGCCGCGTTCAAGGCCGCGACCGAGCACAAGGGCCAGCCGACCGTCATCCTCGCGAAGACGGTCAAGGGCTACGGCCTCGGCCCGAGCTTCGAGGGCCGCAACGCGACCCACCAGATGAAGAAGCTCACGCTCGACAACCTCAAGCAGTTCCGCGACGAGATGCGCATCCCGGTCTCCGACGCGCAGCTCGACGAGAACCCCTACACGCCGCCGTACTACCACCCGGGCAACGACGACGAGGCGATCCAGTACATGCACGAGCGCCGCCGCGCGCTCGGCGGGTACGTGCCGGAACGCCGGACGAAGTACACGCAGTTCACGCTGCCGGACGAGTCCAAGTACCAGGTCGTCAAGAAGGGCTCCGGCAAGCAGGAGGTCGCCACGACGATGGCGTTCGCCCGCCTGCTGAAGGACCTGCTTCGCTCGCCGGACTTCGGCGACCGCGTGGTGCCGATCATCCCGGACGAGGCGCGCACGTTCGGCATGGACGCGTACTTCCCGACCGCGAAGATCTACAACCCGAACGGCCAGCACTACACGTCGGTCGACCGCGAGCTCCTCCTGGCGTACAAGGAGAGCCCGCAGGGCCAGATCGTCCACGTCGGCATCAACGAGGCGGGCGCCCTCGCGGCGTTCACCGCCGTCGGCACCTCGTACTCGACGCAGGGCGAGCCGCTCATCCCGGTCTACGTCTTCTACTCGATGTTCGGGTTCCAGCGCACCGGCGACGCCATCTGGGCGGCGGGCGACCAGATGGCCCGTGGCTTCATGATCGGTGCCACGGCCGGCCGCACCACCCTGACCGGCGAGGGCCTGCAGCACGCCGACGGCCACTCGCCGCTCCTCGCGGCGACGAACCCGGCGGTCGTGGCGTACGACCCGGCCTACGGCTACGAGATCGGGCACATCGTCAAGTCCGGCCTCGACCGCATGTACGGCACGAACGAGGACGGCTCGCCGGCGCACAGCGACCCGAACGTCATGTACTACCTCACGGTCTACAACGAGCCGCTCGTGCAGCCGGCCGAGCCCGAGGGCGTCGACGTCGAGGGCATCGTCAAGGGCATGTACCTGCTCCAGCCGAGCGAGCACGACGGCCCGAAGGCCCAGCTGCTCGCGTCCGGTGTCGCGGTGCCGTGGATCCTCGAGGCGCAGCAGCTCCTCGCCGAGGACTGGGGCGTGTCCGCCGACGTCTGGAGCGTCACGAGCTGGGGCGAGCTGTACCGCGACGGTCTCGACGCGGAGCAGCAGGCGTTCCTCAACCCGAACGAGCAGCCGCGCACCCCGTACGTCACCGAGCGCCTGCTCGGGACCGAGGGCCCGGTCGTGGCGGTGAGCGACTTCATGCACGCCGTGCAGGAGCAGATCCGCCCGTTCGTGCCGACCGACTACGCCACGCTCGGGGCCGACGGCTTCGGCTTCTCGGACACCCGCCCGGCGGCCCGCCGCTTCTTCCACATCGACGGCCCCTCGGTCGTCGTGCGGACGCTGCAGCAGCTCGCGAAGCAGGGCAAGGTCGACCACGCCGTCGTCCAGCAGGCGATCGACAAGTACCGCCTGCACGACGTCAACGCCGGCACCACCGGCAGCGCGGGCGGCGAGAGCTGATCTGCGCGTGAGCACACCCCGCACCGACCCTGCCGTGGGCCGGGAGAACGACCGCGAACGCGCGCTCTCCTGGCTCCGGCAGGTGTCGGGCGAACTCTCGACCGCCACGATCAAGCGGCTCGAGGACACCCTGCCCTGGTACAGCGAGATGCCGCCGGGGCGCCGCTCCGCCGTCGGGCTCGTCGCCCAGGCGGGCATCACCTCGTTCATCTCGTGGCTCGAGGGCAGCGCCTCCACCCCGTGGATCGCAGCCGCCGACGTCTTCGGCTCGGCACCCCGCGAGCTCCTGCGCTCGGTGAGCCTGCAGCAGACGCTGCAGCTCATCCGGGTCGTCGTGACCGTGGTGGAGGAACGCGCCAAGGACGACGAGATGCTGCAGGAGGCGATCCTCAAGTACTCGCGGGACATCGCCTTCGCCGCGGCCGACGTCTACGCCCGCGCCGCCGAGGCACGCGGGCTGTGGGACGCGCGGCTCGAGGCACTCGTGGTCGACTCGATCCTGTCGGGCGAGTACGACGACGAGCTGCCCTCCCGCATCGCCGCGCTCGGCTGGCACGGCCACGGCGAGGTCGCGGTGATCGTGGGGAACGCCCCGCGGCAGCTCGAGGTCGACCAGATCCGCCGGACCGCACGGCACATGGACGCCGACGTGCTCGTCGGCGTGCAGGGCTCCCGCCTCGTGGTCGTCATCGGGCGCGCGACGCCGCGCGACGACGTGCCCGAGGGCGAGGAACCCGTCTCGTTCACCGCGATCGCGCAGGCCCTCGAACCGTCCTTCGGCGAGGGCCACCTGGTGCTCGGCAACGAGGTCCCCGGGGTCGTCGACGCCTCCACCAGCGCGAAGGGCGCCCTCGCCGGGTTCGCCGTGGCGCGGGCCTGGCGCGGTGCCCCCCGTCCGGCCCTGGCCGACGACCTGCTGCCGGAACGCGCACTGGCCGGCGACCCGCTCGCCCGGTCGGCCCTCGTGCAGCGGATCTACGTGCCGCTCAAGGACCAGTCGACGGAGCTCCTCCAGACGCTCTGGTGCTACCTCGACACCGGGCGGTCCCTCGAGGCGACGGCACGGGAGCTCTTCGTGCACCCGAACACGGTCCGCTACCGCCTGCGCCGCGTCGCCGACGTCATCGGGTGGGACGCCACGCACGCGCGGGACGCCCTCATCGTGCAGTCGGCGCTCATCCTCGGCGCGATGTCGGAGTCGAGCGCCGGACGTCGGCGCATGCCGAACCGCCGCTGACCGCGCTCGACCGCGCTCGTCCGCGGTCGCCCACGCCGCTCACGCCGCTCCGCGGTGTGGAACCACGGTTGCGACGTCGAACCGACCACACGCGCTGGTTCGACGTCGCTTCCGTGGTTCGAAGCGCGTCCGACCCGCGCCGCCCCCGCCGATCCGCGCCGGTGGGGATCGCACAACGACTCCGCCGCATCTGTGTGGGATGTCCACACGGGTGCGGAGCCTGTCGACGGGAAGGATTGACCGGTGATCGTCGTCGTCGCGCCCGGACAGGGCTCCCAGACCCCCGGCTTCCTCGCCCCCTGGCTCGAGGACTCCGCCGTCCGTGACCGCGTCGGAGCGTGGTCCGAGGCGATCGGCGTCGACCTGGCGCACCACGGCACCGAGTCGGACGCCGACACCATCAAGGACACGGCGCTCGCACAGCCGCTCATCGTCGCCGCCGGCCTCGTGACCGCGGACGCCCTGCTCGCCGACGGCCGCCGCTCCCTCGTCGGCGGTGTCGCCGGCCACTCGGTCGGCGAGTTCACGGCCGCTGGTGTCGCCGGCGTCCTCGAGCCCACCGACGCCGTGTCGCTCGTCGCCGCCCGCGGCCGCGCGATGGCCGACGCCGCGGCGCTCGAGCCGACCTCGATGGCCGCCGTCCTCGGCGGGGACCCCGACGCGGTCGCCGAGGCCCTCGCGCAGCACGGCCTCGTGCCGGCGAACCACAACGGCGGCGGGCAGACCGTCGTCGCCGGCCCCGCCGACGGCATCGCCGCCCTCGCCGCCGAGCCGCCCGCGAAGGCGCGGGTGATCCCGCTCGCGGTCGCCGGCGCCTTCCACACGCGCTTCATGGCGCCCGCGGTCGACCGGGTCGCCCCCGTCGCCGCCGCCACCACCGCGCAGGACCCCACGCTGCCGATCTGGACCAACGCCGACGGCTCCCGCGTGGACGACGGTCGCCGCTTCGTCGACCTCATGGTCCAGCAGATCGCCAACCCCGTGCACTGGGACGCCGTGATGGAGTCGTTCGCGGCCGCCGGCGTCACCGGCATCATCGAGCTCGCGCCGGCCGGCGCCCTCGTCGGCCTCGCCAAGCGCGGCCTGCGCGGGACGCCCTCCGTCGCCATCAAGACCCCCGACGACCTGCCCGCAGCGATCGAGCTGCTGCAGCGCGACAGCGAGACCGCAGGCCAGGAAGCAGACGCACCCGCATGACCGACAGCACCACCCCGACCACCGCAGCCGACGGGGCGGCCACGAGCCGCGCCTCCCGGCCGATGCTCCAGCAGCGTCGCGGCCACGAGTTCACCCGCATCCTGGCGTTCGGCGCCGCCCGCGGCGAGAACGTCGTGCCGAACGACGACCTCGTCGGGCCGATCGACTCGTCCGACGAGTGGATCCGGCAGCGGACCGGCATCGTCACGCGCAAGCGCGCCGGCGCCGACGTCGAGGCCGTCGACCTCGCCGAGGCCGCCGCGCGCGAGGCGATCGAGAAGGCCGGCATCACGCCCGACCAGATCGGCGTCGTCCTCGTCAGCACCGTGACCCACACGGTCGCGACGCCGTCGATGGCCTCGCTCCTGGCCGAGCGGATCGGCGCGACGCCCGCCGCCGCGTACGACGTCAGCGCCGCGTGCGCCGGCTACGCCTACGGCATCGCCCAGGCCGACTCGTTCATCAAGTCCGGGCTCGCCGACCACGTGCTGGTCGTCGGCGCCGAGAAGCTGAGCGACGTCGTCGACCCCACCGACCGGTCGATCTCGTTCCTGCTCGGCGACGGTGCAGGTGCCGCGGTGGTCGGCCCGAGCGACTTCCCGGGCATCGCCCCGACGATCTGGGGCTCGGACGGCTCGAAGTGGGACGCGATCGGCATGACCGCGACCTACAACGAGTGGGCGGCCGGCGCCCCGCGCCCCACCATGCGCCAGGCCGGCCAGACGGTCTTCCGCTGGGCGGTGTGGGAGATGGTGAAGGTCGCCCGGGAGGCCCTGGAGACCGCGGGCGTCCGTCCGGAGGACCTCGCCGCCTTCGTGCCGCACCAGGCGAACATCCGCATCATCGACGAGTTCGCCAAGCAGCTCGGCCTCCCCGACACGGTGACGATCGCCCGCGACATCACCACGACGGGCAACACGTCCGCCGCGAGCATCCCGCTCGCCACGCACCGGCTGCTCGAGGAGCACCCGGAGCTGTCCGGCGGCCTCGCGCTGCAGATCGGCTTCGGCGCCGGTCTCGTCTTCGGCGCGCAGGTCGTCGTCCTCCCCTAGTCCCCCGCGCCTTCCGGGCGCGGGCGGTGCCCGTGCCCTAGGCTGGTCCACGGTCAAACGACACCCCCCTCAAGGAGAACACCCATGGCCCTGTCCAACGAAGAAGTCCTCGCCGGCCTGGCCGAGCTGATCAACGACGAGACCGGCATCGCGACCGACACCGTCGCCGCCGACAAGTCGTTCACCGACGACCTCGACATCGACTCCATCTCGATGATGACCATCGTCGTGAACGCCGAGGAGAAGTTCGACGTGAAGATCCCGGACGAAGAGGTCAAGAACCTCAAGACCGTGGGCGACGCCGTCGACTACATCACCAAGGCCCAGGCCTGACGCGAGCTTCCTGAGCGCCGCGGCCGCGGACACCCCGCGGTCCGCGGCGCTCGTCTCGTTCACCCCAGCGGTCGCGCGCCGACCCGCGCTCGACCGAACGGACGGGCGTCCACCGGCGCCCGGCCAGTCCACACGAAAGAACACGTCGTTCCATGACCAACAAGACCGTCGTCGTCACCGGGATCGGTGCGATCACACCCCTCGCCGCGACCGCCCCGGAGACGTGGGAGGCGCTGCTCGCCGGGAAGTCCGGCATCACCCGCATCGAGGACGAGCGCTACGCCGACCTCGAGATCCCCGTCGAGTTCGCCGGCCAGGCGCGCCGCTTCCTCACCGACCAGCTGACGCGCCCCGAGTCGAAGCGTCTCGACCCCTCGTCGCAGCTCTCGCTCGTCGCCGCGCGTGAGGCGTGGGCCGACGCGGGCATCGACCCCGAGACCGTCGTCCCCGAGCGTCTCATCGTCGACTGGGCGACCGGCATCGGCGGCGTCAACACGTTGCTCGACGCCTGGGACACCCTCCGCGAGAAGGGCCCGCGCCGCGTCCTGCCGATGACGGTCCCGATGCTCATGGCGAACGGCCCCGCCGCCGCCATCGAGATGGAGTTCGGCGCCCGTGGCGGTGCCCGCACGTACCTCTCCGCCTGTGCCTCGTCCACCGAGTCGCTGGCGGAGGCCTACCGCCACGTCGCGAACGGCGAGGCGGACATCGTCATCGCCGGTGGCGCTGAGGCCGCGCTGCACCCGCTGCCCCTCGCCGCGTTCGCGTCCATGCAGGCGCTCTCGCGTCGCAACGACTCCCCCGAGACCGCCTCGCGTCCGTACGACGTGACGCGTGACGGCTTCGTCCTCGGCGACGGCGCCGCGGCGCTCATCCTGGAGTCGAAGGAGCACGCCGAGGCGCGCGGCGCGAAGATCTACGCCGAGGTCGCCGGGTCCGGCATCACCTCGGACGCGTTCCACATCACCGCTCCGGACCCGGAGGGCAGCGCCGCCGCCCGTGCGGTGATCACGGCCCTCGAGCACGCCGGTGCCGCCCGCGAGGACGTCATCCACGTCAACGCGCACGCCACGTCGACCCCGGTCGGTGACGTCGCGGAGTACCACGCGATGCGCCGGGTCTTCGGCGACCACCTCGACGACATCGTCGTGTCAGCCACGAAGGCGTCGACCGGGCACCTGCTCGGTGGCGCCGGCGCGATCGAGGCCGTGTTCACCGTCCTCGCCCTGCACGAGCGCGTCGCCCCGCCGACGATCAACCTCACGCAGCAGGACCCGGAGATCGTCATGGACGTCGCGACCGCGCCGCGCGAGCTGCCCGCGGGCGACCTGCTCGCCGTGAGCAACTCGTTCGGCTTCGGCGGACACAACGCCGTGGTGGCGTTCCGCACGGCCTGAGCACGTCCGCGGTCCGTCCGCGACGGCCGGGAGGCCCGTCCTGCGTCCGCAGGGCGGGCCTCGGTCGTCCCATGGCGGGCTCAGGCGGGGAGGGGACGCCCGAGTCTCGCCGTGTGCGACACCGCTCGTGCTGCTGCGCCCGAGGAGTGTCGCGCAGACCGAGTCTCGCGGCGGCACCGCGGACGGCGGGTCAGCCGACGCGGTGGAGCCAGACGACGGGGTTGCCCTCGGCGGCGTGGCGGAACGGCTCGAGCTCGTCGTCCCACGCCTGGCCGAGCGCGAGCCGGAGCTCACGATGCAGTTCGAGGGCGTTGCTGCCCGCGACCTCCATCGCGTAGCGGACCCGGTCCTCGGGCACGACCATGTTGCCGGACACGTCCGTCTGCGCGAAGAACACGCCGAGGTCCGGTGTGTGCATCCAGCGCCCGCCGTCGGAGCCCTCGGTGGGTTCCTCGGTCACCTCGTACCGGAGGTGCTCCCACCCGCGCAGGGCAGAGGCGATCGCCGCACCGGTACCGACCGTCCCCGTCCAGGTGAACTCGGTCCGACGGGAACCGTCGAGCGCCGGCTGGTCGAGCCACGAGAAGTTCACGGCACGGCTCATCGCGCGACCGGCCGCCCATTCGACGTGCGGGCAGAGCGCGCGTGGTGAGGAGTGCACGTAGAGCACTCCTGTCGTCGTTCCGTTCACGATTCCTCCGCTTCGTCAGGTGCGACTTCCCCATCGACCTGTGGTGCGGAGTCCCGGTACGGAACTTCGGTATCTGATTGTGATGTCCTCGCGGACACGCCCATTATGCAGCGTCCGGGCTGGGAGCGCCACACCCGGGCGACGCGTGGGAGGGCCGGATCAGTGCGGGACCGGTCAGTGCAGGACGGCGCCGGACGCGTCGACGGGGTGCCGCTCCCCCGCGGTGAGTGCCACCGGCATGCGGTTCTCCTCGGGCGGGACGGGGCAGGCGTACTGGTACGAGAAGGCGCAGGGCGGCAGGACGAGGCGCTCCCAGTCGAGCGTCACGTCGTACCGACCGGAGTCGGCGGGCCGATCGGGCTGCGCAGACTGATCGGGCTGCTCTGGGTCGTCGAGGTACAGGAAGCGTCCCATCGAGTACGAGCTCCCGGCGTCGTCCTCGGTCAGCGTGCTCGTCGTGTCCTGCACGATGAGCTGCAGCCGGCGTCGGCCGTGGAACGGCGCAGACCGGACCGCCGTCATGCGCACCGTGGCTCCGTCGATCGTGGTCTCGATCGTGCCCGCGACCGGCAGCGGGTCGCCGGCGGCGTCGGTGAGGTGACCGGGTGCCTCCCGGTCGGACCAGGGTTCGTACCGGCCGCGCGTGACCCAGCCGCCAGGCCGGGGCGCGAAGCGGTCGATGCGGGCGAAGCGGGCGACCGCGTCGGAGGCGGGGTCCCAGACCCGCAGGGTGGTGCCGTGCACCGTCCCGGCGAGGCCGTCGCGGAACACGACCGTCGACGGCACCACCGCGGTGTCACCGGCGACGAGGACCGTCCCGTCCACCGGGTCCCCGTCGACGACGACGCCGTCGTCGATCGCGGCCGTCACGGCGAGGCCACCGACCGCCGGGGCCCAGGTCCCGGCGACCGGCCACACCGGCTGCGGTCGGTCGACCGCCTGCGCGTTGACGAGCGCGAGGGGTCCGCGAGCGCTGCGGGCCCAGGCGTCCCGGGCGGCGACGTGGTCGCCGAGGGTCTCGGTCACGCCTGCTCCTGTCGGGGGTAGATGACCTTCTGCACGATGATGATCGCCGAGGCGGCTGCCGGCACCGCGACGAGGGCGCCGAGCACGCCGCCGATCGTCCCGCCCGCGACGGCCGCGATCACCACGAGGGCTCCGGGCACCTGCACGGCGCGTGACATGATGCGCGGGGAGATGACGTACGCCTCGACCTGCATGTACACGAGGTAGTAGATCGCAGCGGCCAGCGCCGTGGCCGGCGAGGCGAACAGGCAGAGCAGCGAGATGACGGCTGCTGCGGCCACCGTGCCGACGAGCGGGATGAGCGAGCCGAGGAACGCGAAGGTCGCCAGCAGCACCGGCAGCGGCGCGCCGATGACGAGCAGGAAGACCAGGCTGAGGATGCCGTTGATGAGCGCCTGGCTGATCTGCCCGACGACGTAGCGGCCCACGGCCTGGGTGATCTGCTCGCTGACGTCGACGAAGTTCTGCCGGCGCGACGCCGGGACGAAGCGGTAGGTCATCGACTTCAGGCCGCGCATCGACGCCAGGAAGTACAGCATCAGGATGATGACGATGACGGCGCCGGTCAGACCGGACAGGATGCCGCTGCCCACCGCCAGGATGCCGCCGCCGAGGCTGAGCAGGTTGCCCGGGTCCTCGACGAAGGACTGCAGCGACTCCAGGGAGTGGTTGATGTCGAACGACCCGGCGAACTGCCGCGACAGGTCCTGCACCCAGTCCTGCCGCGAGATGTCCTGCACGATCTCGGGGAAGTTCTGGATCAGGTTCGTCGCCTGCTGGATGAGGATCGGCACCACCGCGAACACCACGCCCGCGAACGCCGCCAGGACGCCGACGACGACGATCGTGATCGCCGACCAGCGCGGGATGAAGCGCTCGAGGAACGAGACGAGCGGGTCGATGCCGAGCGAGAGGAACAGTGCGACGCCGATGTAGACCAGCACCGTGCTGAGCTGGTGCACGATCGAGCCCGCGACCAGGGCGATGAGCACGCCGAGGGCGCCCATGAAGCCGATCCGGAAGGCGTTGACGCGCACGCCGGTGCCCGCCGACGTCGTCTCGAACACCACGTTCGGTGTCGGGCTGTGGTCGTCCGGGGCCGGGCCTTGCGCGGCCGGGGCGTTCCGTTTCCTGGGCAGGTGCACGTAGGGCGGGCGGGACTTGAACCCGCGATCGTTCGGTTATGAGCCGAGTGCCTTGACCAGCTTGGCTACCGCCCCTCGCCGGCGACCCTCAGGCCACCGGCTCCCCACGATACAGCGCCTCGAACGTCGCGAGCGTGCGGTTGATGTCGTGCGCCTCGATCATCGTCAGGCTGCGCGCGCGCATCGCCTCGTACTCCTCGTCCGGAGCGGTCAGCACCTGCGTCAGCTTCGCGGCGAGGTCGTGCACGTCGCCCGGACGGAACAGGTAGCCGTTGCCGTCGATCAGGTGCGGCAGTGCCATCGAGTCCGCGGCGACGACGGGGAGCCCGGACGCCATCGCCTCGAGCGACGAGATGCTCTGCAGCTCGGCCGTCGACGGCATCGCGAAGACGGTGCCGTTCGTCAGCGCCCGACGCTTCTCCTCGTCGGAGACGAACCCGGCGAACCGCACGCGGTCCTCCAGCCCGAGCTCGCGCACCAGGGCGGTCAGCTTCGGGATCATCTCGCCGCCGCCGACGATCGTCACCGTCGCGTGCAGCTCGGCCGGCAGCAGCGGCAGCGCCCGGATCAGCACGTCGAGGTTCTTCTCCGGGGCGACCCGGCCGACGAAGACGATGTCGTTGCCCGCCGGACGCCCGCTCCGCGCGGTGTACCGGGTGGCGTCGATGCCGCACGAGATCGCGAGCACCTGCTGCCCGGCGATCGCGTCGCGGAGGTAGTCGGCCGCGAGCACCGTCGGCGCGGTGACCGCGTCGGCGAGCCGGTAGGTCTTCGCGGCGTCCCGCCAGGCGATGTTCAGCGCGACGGGCAGCGTGCGCGGCCCGAACGGCATGTAGTCGAGCAGGTTCTCCGGCATGAAGTGGTTCGTGCCGATGATCCGGATGCCCCGGGCGTGCGCCTCCTGCACGATGCCGCGACCGACGAGGAGGTGCGACTGGATGTGGACGACGTCGGGCCGCACCGCGTCGAGGATCGGTGCGGTCCGGGGGCGGATCGTCCACGGCCACACGAAGCGGAACCAGGCGTGCCACGGCCACTTGTGCGACCTCAGCCGGTGCACGGTGAGCGTGACGCCGCGGTGCTCCTCGTCGAAGCTGCCGTGGTGCGGGGTCGGCGACGGGGCGACGACGTGCACCTCGTGCCCGCGTTCGGCGAGACCGACGGCCAGCTGCTCGGCGAAGGTCGCCGCGCCGTTCACGTCGGGCGGGAAGGTGTCCGCCGCGATGAGGACGCGGAGCGGTCGGGTTCCGCCGGTCGCACCCGTCGCGTGGGCGGTGGCGGTGGTGGCGTCCTCTGACACGGCTGGCATCGTCCTCTCGTGGGCGGTTGCTGGTCGGTCCTCGACGGTACCGCACGGTCCCGGCAGGCCGGGTCCGCCCCACGGCGGGTCCCGCGGCCGGTCAGCTCCGGGTCTGCGGGTGGTGCTTGGCGAGCAGGAAGACGCCCGTGATGGCGATCACCGCGGCGACGAGGAACCCGAGGACGGCGATCCACGGCGCACCGGCGGCCTCGCCGAGCACGATCACGCCGATGCCGACCGCGACGATCGGGTCGATCACCGTCAGGCCCGCGATGACCAGGTCCGCGGAGCCGCTCGAGTACGCGTTCTGCACGAAGTACCCGCCGAGTGCCGCGGCACCGATCACCCCGACGACCGCGATCGCGGTCAGCCAGTCGAAGGTGCCGCTGAGGAAGCGGTTGAGCACGACCTTGGCGAGCGTGGCGACGAAGCCGTAGAGCACACCGGCGCCGACGATGTAGTACAGCGCGCTGGCACGCTTCGCCGCGAAGCGGAAGGAGACCAGGACGACGACGAGGACCACCGCCAGGACCACCAGGATCGTGACGAGCTGCTGGCGGCTGATCGCGCTCTCGCGGCCGACGACCGCGGCGATGCCGACGAAGATGCCGACACCGACGATGCAGGTCCACACCGCGCGACGAGCCTGCTGCCCGAGGGGCACGCCGGTCGACCGCGACGAGAACCACGTGGTGATGACGAGCGCGACCGCACCGAGCGGCTGCACGACGATGAGCGGCGCGTTCGTGATGCTGATGAGCTGCAGGACGACCGCGAGACCGAGCATGAGGGTGCCGAGCACCCACCAGCCGCTCGTCAGCAGCCCGACGACGTGCCGGACCGAGAGCCCCTTCGACTGGCGACCGAGCCGCGCCTCCACCCGCTGCACCCCGCGGCTCTGGTACTGCGCACCGAGGGAGAGGAAGACGGCGCCGACGAGCGCGACCGGGATCATCAGGGCCTGGAACGGGGTCAGGTTGACCGCTTCCGGGATCGGCAGGTCCGTCGTCACGCGACGAGGCTACCGGTGCTGCCCGGATAACCTGGGTGAATGCCCGTCCTCCCCATCCGCATCACCGGTGACCCCGTCCTCCACGAGCGTGCCGCCGAGGTCACCGAGTTCGACGACGACCTGCGCGCGCTGGTCGACGACATGTTCGCGACCATGGACCTCGCACCCGGCGTGGGGCTGGCCGGGCCGCAGGTCGGCGTCGGCAAGCGGCTCTTCGTGTACTCGTGGACTGACGACGACGAGGTCCTGCACCGCGGCGTCGCGGTGAACCCGGTCCTCTGGACGACCCCTCTCGTGCCCGAGTCGGTCGAGGAGCTCGACGAGGACGACGAGTCCGAGGGCTGCCTCTCGATCCCCGGGGAGCGCTTCCCGCTCCGCCGCGCCGAGGGCGTCCTCCTCCGCGCGGTCGACGCCGACGGCACCCCGTTCGAGGTCGAGGCGCACGGTTGGCTCGCGCGCATCTTCCAGCACGAGTACGACCACCTCGACGGTGTCCTCTACGCCGACCGCCTGGTGCACCCGTACGCCAAGCAGGCGGTCAAGGCGGTCCGGAAGAGCAGCTGGGGCACGCCCGGCAAGTCCTGGCTCCCCGGGCGCGACCACCCCGAGGGCTGACGGCGCGCAGCCGGCGGACGGGAGGCGCGGCTCAGCCCCGGTAGGTCGCCAGCGCCCGGCGCAGGTGGTCGTGTTCCGGGTGTCCGGGGCAGTACTCGAGGAGCCCGGCCGCCAGGTGTGCCTGCTCGTCCGTGGTGACCGCCGTGTCCCACGGCGCGACACCGCGCTCCGCGCAGGTCGCGGCGAGCTCCCGCAGGTCGACGTGGTCGTCGGTGGCCCGGACGGCGGCCTGCTGCTGCGCCGACATCCCGGACCCCGTGATGGGCTTGGCCGTGCAGTCGGCCCGCTCCGCCTCCCACGCCGCGGCGTACGTCGTGAAGGTCTCCGTCGCCTCACCGGCATCGGTCGAGCAGACGAATGCGAAGACGATCGGGGCGCTACCGGAGGCCGAGACCTCGGCCTGGGTGGTGCCGTCGAGCGACTCCTCGGGCTCGGTCTGCCCCGTCGTGCACGCGCTCAGGCCCAGGGCGCCGAGGACGACGAGTCCCGCGGCGAGGGCTCGACGGGCGGTGATCACCTGTGAACGCTAACAGCTTCCGGCCGCGTCCCACCTGCGAAGGCCGGAAGCCGAGCCTCGGCTCCGCGGACGTCTTCGCGACTCCTGGACCGCGAGAGTGTCCGCAGGGGCGAGGCTCGCCGCCGCGTCGGCCCACGGGACAGACGAGAGGCCCCCACCGTGAACGGTGGGGGCCTCGTCTCCTGCTCCCCGAGTTGGACTCGAACCAACAACCTGCCGGTTAACAGCCGGCTGCTCTGCCAATTGAGCTATCGAGGATCACTGTCCGCTGGCGAATGTCGTGCGAACAACGGGTAACAGCATAGCAGCACCCCGAGCCCTGTCCGTGCATCCGCCGCGCATCCCGGGCGCGCCGTGTCCACCGCGGCCCGCTCGGGGTCGGTCAGTAGCCGGCGGTCGGGTCCACCACCCCGACGAAACCGTCTCCCGTGCCGGACAGGAACGCTCCGGTGTTCGTCCGCACCCGCTCGGCGAGGAGCGGCGCCACCATGTCCGGCGTGTCCGCCTGGTGCGGCGTGATGATCGCCCCGGGCTCGCTCCAGAGCGGGTGCCCGTCGGGCAGCGGCTCGGGGTCGGTCACGTCGAGCCCCGCTGCGGCGATCTGCCCCTCGCGGAGCGCGGTCACGAGCGCGTCGGTGTCGACCAGGCCGCCGCGGGCGATGTTCACGAGCCGTGCGGAGGGCTTCATGATGCGGAACTGCTCCGCCCCGAACAGCTTCGACGTGCCCGCGGTCATCGCCGCGGCGACCACGACGACGTCGGCGTCCGGCAGCACGTCGTCGAGCGCGTCGGTCGTCACCGTGCGGTCGGCGCCCGGCACCGGGTCCGACGACCGGCGCACCACCGTGACGGACACCTCGAACGGCGCCACCAGTCGGATGTACTCGAGCGCGATGCCGCCCGCGCCGACCACGACGACGTTCCGCCCGTAGAGCGAGACCCCCTCGGGCTCGGTGGCCCACGACGTCGCCCGGGCCCGCTGCTGCAGCACCCGGAGGGTCCCGAGCGTCAGCGCGAGCGCGTGCTCGGCGACGGGTTCCGCGTAGGCGCCCTTCGCCGAGGTGAACAGCACCCGGTCACCGTGCTCCGCGATGAGGTGCGCGAAGGCGTCGACGCCGGCGAAGGGCAGCTGCACCCAGCCGACCCCCGGAGCGCGGGACAGCGCTGCCGCGAGCCCGTCGGGGTCGCGCGCGTCGAGCCACACGATGCCGCGGGTGTCGTCGCCGAGCTCCCCCACCGTGCCGCCCGCCGTCCGGACCGCCTCGACGTGCAGGTCGGCTGCCCGCGGCAGGATCGCCACCGGCCCGGCCGTCGGCGCGTCGACCGGCAGCGGCGCCCCGGCGTCGGTGACGACCGCACGGTGGCCGCGGGTGCCGGACGGGGCGGTGGGGCTCATGCGTTCTCCTGACGGTCGGAGCGGGGACCGGTGCCCGCGGCGACCGGTCGACGCGGGGCGGACGAGCGACGGGGTGCGGCCGGGGCGGCGGGCCGACGCTTCACCGGTCGCGCGGCGGTCGCGGCGAGGGTCTTGACGTAGGGGTCGACGGGGTTGTCGAGGACCTCGTCGAAGGTGCCGAGACCGACCAGGCGGCTCTCGGCCATGATGCCGACGCGGTCGGCGAGGGCACGGGCCTCGCGGAGGTCGCTCGACACCACCACCGCCGAGAACTGTCGCCCGACCTGCAGGTTCGCGAGTGCCTCGAGCACGGACTGGCGGACGAGGACGTCGACGCCGCGCGCCGGTTCGTCGGCGACGAGGAGCTGGGGCTCGAGGACGAGCGCACGGGCCAGGGCGACGCGCTGCCGCTGTCCGCTCGAGAGCTCCCACGTGTTGAGGCGCATGACGCCGAGCGGCAGGTGCACGGCGTCGACCAGGCGCGCCACCATGAGGCCGGCCTGCTTGCGGTCGAAGCGGCGGTCCCGCACGTAGATGGGCTCCGCGATGGCCTCGCCGACGGTCAGGTCGGGGCTGAGCCGGTCGGCGGCGTCCTGCGGCAGGTACCCGATGCGGCCGGTCAGGCGCTGCGCCTTGCGTGACGCCGGCCGGAGCCCGCGGACCTTCTGCCCGAGCACGGTGAGCTCACCGCCGACGACCTGGCGACGGTGCGCGCCCTCGCCCTCGCCGGTGGCTCCGAGCTGCCCCGCGACGGCGGCCGCGAACGTGGACTTCCCGGACCCGGACTCACCGAGGAGCGCCAGGATCTCGCCCTGCCGGACGGTGAGGCTGACGCCGTCCACCGCTCGGATCGGTGCCGAGCCGCGCACGCCCCGGTACTCGATCGACACGTCGTCTGCGACGACCGCCGGGCCGTTCACCGCGATCATGGGTCCCCTTCCGCGCCGCCCCTGGCGACGGTGTGCGACGGACCGGGATCAGCGGACACGTCCTGTGTGGTGCGGTGGAGCCGACGGACGGGAGGCGCGACGCGCGTCGACGACGCGGGTCGCGCCTCCCGTCCGGTCACGTCGGGTCAGGACCCGGCGTTCTCCAGTTCGACCAGCGTACGCCGTCGCTCCGCCTGTTCAGCCGGGTCCGGCACGGGCAGCGACGCCAGGAGCCGCTGCGTGTAGGGGTGCTGCGGTGCGCCGAGGACCTGGGCCGTCGTACCGGTCTCGACCAGGTCGCCGCGGTAGAGCACCGCGATCCGGTCGGACAGGGCCCCGACGACGGCGAGGTCGTGGCTGATGAACAGCGACGCGAACCCGAGGTCCTGCTGGAGCTCCAGGAAGAGCTCGAGCACCCGCGCCTGCACCGACACGTCGAGCGCGCTCGTCGGTTCGTCCGCCACGAGCAGCTTCGGCCGGAGTGCGATCGACCGCGCGAGCGAGGCGCGCTGCCGCTGCCCGCCGGACAGCTCGTGCGGGTACCGGTCGCCGTAGGACGCCGGCAGCTGCACCATCTCGAGCAGTTCCCCGACCCGCTTGCGGGCGGCACGCGGGTTCCGCACCTCGCCGTGCACGACGAGCGGTTCGGCGACGCACTCGGCGATGGTGAGGAGCGGGTTGAACGAGGTCGCCGGGTCCTGGAAGACGAACCCGATGTCCTTGCGGTGCCGCTTGAAGTCCCGCTCGCGGTACCCGAGCATCTCGGTGCCGAGGACGTCGAGCGACCCGCCGGTGATCCGGGTCAGGCCCGCGATGGCCCGGCCGATCGTGGTCTTGCCGGAGCCCGACTCCCCCACCAGGCCGAGCACCTCGCCGGGACGGATGTCGAGGTCGACGCCCTTGACGGCCCGGAAGGCCGGCGCACCCAGGCGCCCCGGGTACTCGATCTCGAGGCCCTTCGCGCTGACGAGCGGCGCGACCTCGGACGCGATCGCGGCACGGCGGGCGGTGCCCGTCGACGCCTCGAGCCGGGGCACGGCGGCGAGCAGGCGCTTCGTGTAGTCCGCCTGCGGCGACGCGAACAGCTGCGCGACGGGCGCCTCCTCGACGACCTCGCCCTGGTACATGACCGCGACACGGTCGGCGAGGTCGGCGACGACGCCCATGTTGTGCGTGATGATCACGATCGCCGCGCCGAACTCGTCGCGGCAACGCCGGAGCAGGTCGAGGATCTCGGCCTGCACGGTGACGTCGAGTGCCGTCGTGGGTTCGTCGGCGATGATGACGCTCGGCTCGAGGGCGAGCGCACTCGCGATGACGACGCGCTGCTTCTGCCCGCCCGAGAACTGGTGCGGGTAGTGGTCGACCCGCTTCTCCGGGTCCGGGATGCCGACGCGGCGCAGGTAGTCGATCGCCTTCGCGCGCGCCTCCTTCTTGCCGACGCCGCCGTGGGCGCGGAGCCCCTCGGCGATCTGCCACCCGACCGTGAAGACCGGGTTGAGGGCGGTCGACGGTTCCTGGAAGACCATCGCGCCGGCGGTCCCGCGGAGCTCGCGGAGCTTCGCGGCACCGACCGACACGACGTCGGTGCCGTCGAGGTACACCGCACCGCCGAGCGTCGCGGTCTCGGGCATGAGCCGCAGCATGCTGCGGGCCGTGACCGACTTGCCGGACCCGGACTCGCCGACGAGGGCGAGGACCTCGCCCGGGCGGACGTCGAGGCTGACGCCCTTCACCGCGTCGACGGCGCCGTTGTCGGTCGCGAAGGTGACGGTCAGGTCGTCGACGACGGCGACGGGACCGCCCTGCTGGTCGTGCGTCGCGTCGGTCATGCCGCCGCTCCTTCCGTGCCGGTGCCCCGCTGCTTCGTCGACACCAGCTGCTTCAGGCGACGGCGTGCGCGCAGGCGCGGGTCCGAGATGTCGTTGAGGCTCTCGCCGATGAAGGTCACGCCGAGCACGAGCACGACGATCGCGACGCCCGGGAAGACGCCCGTCCACCAGACGCCCGACGCGACGTCGGACAGGGCGCGGCTGAGGTCGTAGCCCCACTCCGCGCCGGCGGTCGGTCCGATGCCGAAGCCCAGGAAGCCGAGGCCCGCCAGGGTCAGGATCGCGTCGCTCGCGTTGAGCGTGAGGATGAGCGGCAGCGACCGCGTGGAGTTCCGGAGCACGTGCCGGGTCATGATGCGCCACGGGTTCGTGCCGATCACCCGCGCCGACTCGACGAACGCCTCGTTCTTCAGGCGCACCGCCTCGGCCCGGACGACCCGGAAGTACTGCGGCACGTACACGACGGTGATCGAGATCGCCGCCGCGACGATGCCGCCGGTGTAGCTCGAGTTGCCGCCGGAGATGACGATCGAGACGACGATCGCGAGCAGCAGCGACGGGAACGCGTAGATCGCGTCCGCCACGACCACGAGGACGCGGTCGAGCCAGCCGCCGATGTAGCCGGAGACCATGCCGAGGACCACGCCGACGCTGATCGAGACGACCACCGCGACGATCACGACGAGGACCGCGGTGCGAGCGCCGAACACGGTGCGGCTGAACACGTCGAACCCGCCGACGGTCGTGCCCCAGATGTGCTCGGGGCTCGGCGGCGCGGTCCGCGGGAAGCCCTGGCCGTCCGCGCCCTGCAGCTGGCCGAAGCCGTACGGGGCGATGAGCGGCGCGGCGATCGCGACGACGAGGTACAGGGCGCAGATGACCACGCCGGTGACGAGCATGGCGCGCTGCCAGCCGGTGCTCCTGCGGAGCTGGACCACCACGGGCAGCCGCTTCCAGAGCGGCTCGTGGCGGTCGACGAGCGAGGTGTCGGCCATCGCTAGAACCTCACTCTCGGGTCGATCAGGGCGGCCACGACGTCGACGACGAAGTTCGTCACGGCGACGATCACGGCGAGCATCGCGACGATGCCCTGCACGGCGACGAAGTCGCGGGCCGACAGGTACTGGTTCAGCTCGAAGCCGAGCCCCCGCCAGCCGAAGGTGGTCTCGGTGAGGACCGAGCCGCCGAGCAGCATGGCGATCTGCAGCCCCATCACGGTGATGATCGGGACCAGCGCCGGACGGAACGCGTGCGTCCGGACGAGCCGCGCCTCCCGGACCCCGCGCGAACGTGCGGCGTCGACGTACTCGGACCCGAGCGTGCCGATCATGTTCGCCCGGACGAGGCGGAGGAAGATGCCGGCCGTGAGCAGACCGAGGGTCAGTGCCGGCAGGACGGCGTGCGACAGCACGTCCCCGATGACCTGGGCGTTGCCGGTGCGGAGCGCGTCGACGATGTAGATGCCGGTCGCGCCGGGGATGTTGTCGAGGATCAGCGACACCCGCGTCGAGGCGCGGTCGCCCAGCGGCAGCCAGCCGAGCCACACCGAGAAGACGAGCTTGAGCAGCAGACCGCCGAAGAACACCGGGGTCGCGTAGGTGAGGATCGCGAGGGCGCGGAAGAGCACGTCCGGCCACTTGTCGCGGACGTAGGCGGCGAGCATGCCGAGCGGGATGCCGAGCACGAGGGCCACGATGAGCGCCCAGAACACGAGCTCGGCGGTCGCCCCGCCGTACGTGACGATGATGTCGGTGATCGGGCGGTTGTCGGTGGACGTCGTCCCGAAGTCACCGCGGACGATGTTGCCGAGGTACTCGAGGTACTGCACGAACACCGGGCGGTCGTACCCGGCGGCGTGCAGGCGTTCCTGCAGCTGCGACGGCGTGAGCCGACCGCCGACCGAGGCCGTGATCGGGTTGCCGATGACGCGCATCAGGAAGAAGACGAGCGTCACCAGGATGAACACCGTCGGGAAGATGAGGAGGAACCGGACGAGGATGTACCGGCCGAGCCCGCCGCCACCGCCCCCGGCACGTCGCTGTGCCTGGGGTTTCGTGGGCTCGGACTCGATCGCCTCCGGAGTGGTGAGGGTCACGGGGTTGATGCCTTTCGGGACGTGACCAGGGGGCGTTCCTCGTGGGAACGCCCCCTGGTGTCCGGTGGGTGTTACTTGCTGAGCGTGGCGTAGCGGAACTTGTACGAGGAGTCGAGGGTCAGGCCCTTGACGTCCTTCGACGCGACCGCGACGGACTTCCCCTGGAGCAGCGGCAGCGTCGAGATCTGCGTGGCCTCACGCTCCTGGGCCTGCTCGATCAGGTCGGCGCGCTTGTCCTTGTCGGACTCCTGCTGCTCCTGCGCGATGAGGTCCTGGATGGTGGCGTCGTCGTAGTGGTTCTGCACGAAGTTCTCCTTCGTGAAGAACGGCGCCAGATAGTTGTCCGCGTCCGAGAAGTCCGGGAACCAGCCGAGCTGGTACACGGGGTAGGCGTCCTTCGTGCGCTCCTGCGCGTAGGTCGTGTAGACCGTCGACTGGATGTTCACGGTGAAGAGGCCGGAGTTCTCGAGCTGCGTCTTGAGCTCGGCGTACTCGTCGTCCGACGTCGAACCGTAGTGGTCCGGCGCGTACTGGATGTCGAGCTGCACCTTGCCGGTGACGCCCGCCTTCGACAGGGTCTCCTTCGCCTTGTCGACGTCGGGGCCGCCGCTGCCGTTGCCGTAGAGCTCCTCGAACGGCTTCGCCGCACCGGTCAGACCGTCCGGCACCATCGAGTAGACCGGCGAGTACGTGTTGTCGTAGACGTCCTTCGCGATCTTCTCGCGGTCCACGACGTCCGCCACGGCCTGGCGCACGGCGAGGGCCTTGGTCTCGTCGGCGTCGGACTGCTTCGCACCGAACGGCTGCGTGTTGAAGTTGAAGACCAGGTACCGGATCTCGCCACCGGGGCCGTCGTACACCTTGACCTTGTCGTCCTTGCGGAGGTCGGAGATGTCCGTCGGCGTGAGGGAGCGGTACGCCACGTCGACGTCGCCCTCCTGCACGGCGAGCTTGAGGTCGGTCTCCTTGGTGTAGTAGCTGGCGGTGACCTGGTCGGTCTTCGCCTTGCCGAGGAGCCCGTCGTAGTTCGGGTTCGCCTTGTACTGGATCGTGTCGTTCTCCTTGTACGAGGAGATCTCGTACTGCCCGGCGAACGCCTTGCCCTTGACGATGTCCGCCGCCGGCGTCAACTCGTCGGCGGAGAAGACCTGCTCGTCCACGATCGGACCGGCGGGGCTCGAGAGCACCTGCGGCCAGGTCTGGTCGGCGTGGTCGAGGTTGAACACCACGGTCGTGTCGTCCGGGGTGTCGATGCTCTTGAGGTTGGCGAGCAGGGACTGCGGGCCGTTCTCGTTGTTGATCTTGAGCTCGCGGTCGAACGAGAACTTCACGTCGCTCGACGTGAGCTCGTTGCCGTTGGCGAACTTCAGCCCGCTCTTGAGCTTCACCGTGTAGGTCGTGGGGTTCGTGAACTCGGCGCTCTCGGCGATGTCCGGCTCGACGTCGGGGCTGCCGACGGGGGTGTTCATCAGGAACGGGAACACCTGGTTCTGCACGGCGAAGGAGCCGTTGTCGTACGAGCCGGCCGGGTCGAGGGACGTGATCTTGTCCGTCGTGCCGATGCTCATGCCGTTCAGTTCGGTGTCGGAGACGCTGCTGCTCGCGCAGCCGGTCAGCACCAGCGCCGTCGCTGCTGCACCGGCGCCGAGCGCGATGCCGCGCTTGCCCCACTTGGTCACGGATGCCATGTCCGCTCTCTCTCTCGGTGATGGTTCGCAAGGGGTCCTCGGCGGGCGGTGGTTCGACTGTGAGGCCCGACGAGAACGCTCATTGCTACCACCCTGACACGGAATGCCGCGATTCGAGGGACATTTGTTTACACCCTTGTAATGCGCGGAGCCGCTCCTTGACGCATGATGCGCGCGCCGCACCCCGGCGTGTCACGCAGTATTGTTGCGTGCTGCAACGGCGGGGTCCGGAGGGGGTCGGCTCGGCGAGCGGGCCAGATCCGTCACGCTCGACGCCGTCACCCGACGACTCCCGCCCGCCTGGCACCTCGCACGCGGCATGTCCTGCCCGCTCGGCGCTGCGGTCCGCCCCGTCCGGCGGACCCGCCGCACCTCCCGGCCGGGAGGCGCGCCCCACCTCCGCCCCGCGCCCGCGCCCCGCCCAGCCCAGCCCATCCACCCAGCCCACCCGACCGGCACACCCAGCGGGCACCATCCGTCACCCCCGGTGTCGTCAGCCGACGACTTCCGCCCGCCCGGCGTCACGCACGCGGCGTGTCCTGCCCGCTCGGCGAGCAGGACGCTGGCTCCGCCGTCGCCGTCGCCGTCGCCGTCGACGTCGCCGTAAGCTCTGCCGTCGCGGTCGCCGTCGGCTCCGCCGCCGACCCCGGCGAGGACGGGTCAGCCCTGCGCTGCCGCCTCGGCGTCGGCGCGGAGCCGCATGCGCTGCGCGTCGATGTCGACGAGCTGGCGCTGGATCTCGGCGCGTCGGTCGGCCTGCTCGTGCGGGTCCGCACGCTGCAACTGCCCGAGCAGCGAGGCCTTGCGCGCGAGCAGGTCCCGCTCCACGAGTGCGACGACGATGCTCCGGGCGTAGAGCGCGAGGTCCTCGTCGGTCCGGGCGGGGATCGGTGCGAGCGCGAGCTCCTGCACGAGCCCGCGGAACGGTGCCGGCACGTCCTGCAGCAGCCGGTCGAGCCAGTCCCCCGCGCCGATCGACTGGACGTTCGCCACGACGGCGTCGCGCACGACGGCGAGCATCGGTGCCGAGAAGGTCGCGCCGGCGGCAAGCCAGATGAGCGGCTCGCTGACGTAGGTCGGCTGCTGCACCATTGCCATCACGGCATCGCGTTCCATGCGGGTGATCGGGTCGTTCGGCAGCAGGCGCAGCCCGGCCACGGGCTCCTCGGGCGGGGCGACCAGCTCGCCGCCGGGACCGGCCTGACCGACCGGCACCGAGCCTCCCGTCCGGTCCTGGCGCGCAGCGCCCGCTCGCTGCCGTGCCGCGTCGACGGCACGGCGGACGTCGGGCATGTCCATGCCGAGCCACCCGGCGAGCTCCCGCACGTACCCCTGCGTGAGGGAACGGTCGCGGATGCCGGCGAGCACCGGTGCGGCGGCGCGCAGGGCGTTCACCCGACCCTCCACGGTCTCGAGGTCGTGCCCGTCGAGGTTCCGGCGGATCATGAACTCGAACATCGGGCGCTTGGCGGTCACGAGGCGGCGGATGGCGTCGTCACCCCGGGCCAGCCGGAGGTCGCACGGGTCGAGTCCGCCGGGCGCGACCGCGACGTACGTCTGCGCCGCGAAGCGCTGCTCCTCAGCGAAGGCCCGCGACGCCGCACGCTGCCCGGCCTCGTCCGGGTCGAAGGTGAACACGACCTCGCCGTTGGCGTTCGGGTCGGCCCCGCTGACGTCGCCGAGCATCGGTCGCAGCACCTTGATGTGGTCGACCCCGAACGAGGTGCCGCACGTCGCGACCGCGGTGGTCACGCCGGCGAGGTGACACGCCATCACGTCGGTGTACCCCTCGACGATGACGACCTGCTTCTGCTTCGAGATGTCCCGCCGTGCCAGGTCGAGTCCGTAGAGCACCTGGCTCTTGTGGTAGATCGGCGTCTCGGGGGTGTTGAGGTACTTCGGCCCCTTGTCGTCCTCGAGCAGCCGGCGCGCGCCGAACCCGATCGTCGCGCCGGTGACGTCGCGGATCGGCCACGTCAGACGTCCCCGGAAGCGGTCGTACGGTGAGCGGTCGCCCTGACCGGCCAGCCCCGCGGCCAGGATCTCGTCCATCGAGAAGCCCCGGCTGCGCAGGTGCTCCCGCGTCGCGTCGTACGACTGCGGCGCGAAGCCGACGCCGAAGTGCTGCGCGGCCGCCGGGTCGAACCCGCGCTCCCCGAGGAACCGACGGGCGGGCTCGGCAGCGGCGGTGGTGAGCTGCGACTGGTAGAACTCGAGCGCAGCCTCGTTCGCCGCGATCAGCCGGGCGCGCTGGTTGTAGTCGGTGCGGGGCCCGTCGCCCTCCTCGTAGTGGAGGGTGAACCCGATCTTCGCCGCCATCCGCTCGACGGCTTCCTGGAACGTCGTGTGGTCCATCTTGATGATGAACTCGAAGACGTCGCCGTCCTCGCCGCAGCCGAAGCAGTGGTACCGCCCGACCTGGGGCCGGACGTGGAAGGACGGGGAGCGCTCGTCGTGGAACGGGCAGAGACCCTTGAGGGAGCCGACGCCCGCCGACTTCAGCGTGACGTGGTCGCCGACGACGTCGGCGATGTTGACACGCGAGCGGACCTCGTCGATGTCGTTCCGCGCGATCCTGCCAGCCACCCCATGATCCTAGTTCGTGCGGGTGGCACCGACGGACGGATCACGTCCGCCCGTGGAGAGCACGCCGGCCTGGAGGCGCGGTGTCGGCCCGACCGTCGGCGCATCACCACGACGGCGCGCGGCTCAGACGAGGACGTGCACCGGTTCGCGGTCCCCCACCACGAGCCGCTTGTGCCACGCCAGGGCCCCCTGGTCGGTCAGGCTCGCGACCTGGTCGACCACGGCCCGCAGCCGCCCGGCGTCGTCGGACGCCGCGAGCCAGTCCGCCGCGAACCCCGGTTCGAGGTCCGCGCTCCCGGTGGCGGCCAGGGCGTCGAGCAGCTCGGTGAGGATCCGGCGCTGGTCCTCGTACACCGGCTGCCGGTTGCCCTGCGTCATCACGAACGCCGCGACGATGCCCTTGAGCACGGCGATCTCCCCGATGATCTCCGGCGGGGTGACGACCGATGCCGCGAACCGCACGAGGGACCCGGACGCGTAGGACTCGCGCGTCGCCGCGGTCGCGGTCCGCGCGAACCGCCCGATGAGCTGCGAGGTGAGGTTCTTGAGCCGCGCCATGTCCCGCCGCGACCCGTCGTACGACGTCATCCACAGCGGCAGCGACCGCAGCCGGTCGAAGGCCTCGAGCAGTTCGTCGCGGCTGAGGTCGGACCCGACCCAGGCGTGCATCGCCGTCACGATGTCGTTCTCGCCGACCCGGTCGCCGAGTGCGGCGACGTCGATGAACCCCGCGACGACGGCGTCCTCGAAGTCGTGTACCGAGTACGCGATGTCGTCGGACAGGTCCATCACCTGCGCCTCGATGCACCGCTGCCGGCGGGGAGCGCCGGCCCGGAGCCACGCGAAGGCGTCGTGGTCGTCGTCGTAGAACCCGAACTTGGTGCGTCCGGACGAGGCCTCGGCCACGCCCTGCGCCGCCGGCCACGGGTACTTGCAGCTCGCGTCGAGCGACGCACGCGTCAGGTTGAGCCCGTAGGGGCGGTCGTCGTCGGGGCCGTCCCCGTACACCTTCGGCTCGAGCCGGGTGAGCAGTCGGAGCGTCTGCGCGTTCCCCTCGAACCCGCCGATGCCCGCGGCCCAGGCGTTCACGGCGGTCTCGCCGTTGTGCCCGAACGGCGGGTGGCCGATGTCGTGCGCCAGGCACGCGGTGTCCACCACGTCGGGGTCGAGCCCGAGCGAGTCGGCGAGCTCCCGGCCGACCTGCGCGACCTCGAGCGAGTGCGTCAGGCGGTTCCGGGCGAAGTCGAGCCCGGTGGTCGGGCTGAGCACCTGCGTCTTCGCGGCCAGCCGGCGGAGGGCGCTCGAGTGCAGCAGCCGCGCGCGGTCACGGGCGAAGTCCGACCGACGGTTGCCGTGGGTCTCGGGCAGCCAGCGCTCGGCGTCGGCGGGCCCGTACGAGGCGGTGGCGCTCATCCGCCGCTGTGGTGCAGCTCGGCGGCGGCGAGCACCTTGCGGAACTCGGCGTCGACGTCGCGCGACTCGAGCCAGCGGTCCGGCAGCGCCGTGCGCTTCGGGTGTCCGGCACGGCCGCGCGGGCCCTCGACGTCGGCGCCCGGGTACGGGGCCGACCAGTCGATCTGCCCGAGCAGGTCGTCGATCTCCTGCAGGCTCGACGCCATCGAGAGGGCCGACCGGACGTCGCCGCCGATCGGGTACCCCTTGAAGTACCACGAGACGTGCTTCCGGGCGTCGCGGCAGCCGTGCTCCTCGGACCCGAAGAACTCGACGAGCAGTTCGGTGTGCCGGCGGAAGGCGGTGGCGACGTCGCCGAGGGACGGCATCGCGCGGACGTCCTCGCCGCGGAACGCCGCCGCCAGGTCGCCGAACAGCCAGGGCCGGCCGAGGCACCCGCGCCCGACGACGACGCCGTCGCAGCCGGTCTCGTCGACCATCCGCAGGGCGTCGGCGGCGGACCAGATGTCGCCGTTGCCGAGCACGGGGATGTCGGTGATCGCTTCCTTCAGCGTCGCGATCGCCGACCAGTCCGCGTGGCCGGAGTAGTGCTCGTTCGCCGTGCGGGCGTGCAGCGAGACCGCGGCGACACCGGCGTCGCGGGCGATGCTCGCCGCGTCGAGGTAGGTCAGGTGGTCGGCGTCGATGCCCTTGCGCATCTTCACCGTCACGGGGACGTCACCGGCGGCCTTGACCGTCTTCTCGACGAGGTCCTTGAAGAGGTCGGTCTTCCACGGCAGTGCGGCTCCGCCGCCCTTCCGCGTGACCTTGGGCACCGGGCACCCGAAGTTCAGGTCGATGTGGTCGGCGCGGTCCTCGGCCACCAGGATCGTCGCCGCCTCGGCCACGGTGTTCGGCTCGACGCCGTAGAGCTGGATCGACCGCGGGGTCTCCGACTCGTGGTGCTGGATGAGCTGCATCGACACCGGGGTGCGCTCGACCAACGCGCGCGAGGTGATCATCTCGCAGACGTAGAGACCGGCGCCGTACTCGCGGCAGAGCCGGCGGTAGGCCATGTTCGTGATGCCCGCCATCGGGGCGAGCACGACCGGCGCCTCGACCTCGATCGGGCCGATGCGCAGTGGCTTCGGGAGTGTCTGCGTGATCGTCATACCGGTTCCATCCTCCCACGTCGACGCGCGACGGTAGCGTTCTCCACATGTCCGACACCGCGATCGCCCGCTTCGACGCCGACGCCGCCGCCCGCGGCCTGCAGGTCGAGGTGGTCGAACGCCCCGCGGCGGGCTCGCTCGACGAGGCCGCGGCGCTCCTCGGCATCGGACCCGGCGACGTCGTCAAGACCCTCGTCGTGAAGCGGCACGACGGCGGCTTCCTCCTCGCACTGGTCCCCGGGGGCCGCAGCATCGCGTGGAAGAAGCTCCGCACGGTCGTCGGGGTCAACAAGCTGTCGATGCCCGACGCCGCGACGGCCCTCGAGGCCTCCGGCTACGAGCGCGGCACGATCACGCCCATCGGCGCGACCGGTGACCTGCCCGTGTTCGCCGACGAGCGGGTGCTCGGCCGCCGGATCGCCCTCGGCGCCGGACGCCACGGCGCGAGCGCCTTCGTCGACGGCGACGCACTGGTCGCCGCCTACGGCGCGACCGTCGCCGACATCACCGACGAGGAACCCGTCCGCTAGCGCCGGGTCAGTCGGGGACCTCGGTCCAGTCACCCTCTGCGCCGGGCACGAAGCACGAGTCGCCCTCGCAGACCGGCGCCCCGCCGGGCGTGACGAGCGTGAGCAGGGCGGGTCGCGCCTCCAGCCCGTCGCCGGACGGGAGGCGCGGCCCGGCCGGGCCGCCGAGCCGGACGTCCGTCACCGGGTCACCGCCGTGTCCGCTGCCGCGTCGTCCGCGGCGCGCTGCTGCTGCTCGGCGAGCTCCTCGGGCGTGCTGTCCCGCAGCGCGACCACCTGGCGGAGCACCTGCTCGAACGACGCCGGGTCCTGCGCCCCGGAGACGCCGTACTTGCCGTCGATGACGAAGAACGGCACCCCGTTGATGCCGAACGCCTGCGCCTGCGCCTGGTCGGCACGGACCGCGGCGAGCTGCGTGTCGTCACGGAGCGTCGCGAGGACCTCGTCGCGGTCCAGCCCGATCTCCTCGGCGAGCGACGCCAGGGACTCGTCCTGCCCGACGTGCTCGCCGCGCTCGAAGTACGCGGTGAAGAGCCGCTCGACCATCTCGAGCTGCTTGCCGTGCTGCTTGGCCAGGTGGATCACCTGGTGCGCCTTCACGGTGTTGGTGTGGCGGAGGGCGTCGTAGTCGTAGTGCAGGTCCACCGAGGCCGCGATGCCGGCGACCTGGTCGATCATCTGCTGGGCCTGCTCGACGGGGAGCCCCTTGTGCTGCGAGAGGAACTCGGCCTCGGTGCCCTCGAAGTCGACGGGGGTGTCCGGGCTCAGCTCGAAGGAGTGGTACTCGACCTCGACCGGCTGCGCCTCGGGCGACGCGGCGAAGGCGGCGACGCCGGCCTCGAACTTCCGCTTGCCGATGTAGCACCAGGGGCACGCGATGTCGGACCAGACATCGACCTTGACAGAGTCGTTCATGCCCGGTGCAACGCGTCGCCCCCGGCGGTATTCCGGCGCGCCGCAGCGCGGGGCCGACGCCCTACGCGCCGAGCAGCCGCTGCGCCAGGTAGCCCTGCAGCTGGTCGAGCGAGACGCGCTCCTGCGACATCGTGTCGCGCTCCCGCACGGTCACGGCCTTGTCCTCGAGCGTGTCGAAGTCCACCGTGATGCAGAACGGCGTGCCGATCTCGTCGTGGCGACGGTAGCGACGGCCGATCGCACCGGCGTCGTCGAAGTCGACGTTCCAGTACCGGCGCAGGTCGTCGGCGAGCCCGCGGGCCACCGGCGAGAGCTGCTCGTTCCGGGACAGCGGCAGGACGGCGGCCTTGACCGGCGACAGGCGGGGGTCGAGCCGGAGGACCGTGCGCTTGTCGACGCCGCCCTTCGCGTTCGGGGCCTCGTCCTCGTGGTAGGCGTCGAGCAGGAAGGCCATGAGCGCACGCGTGAGCCCGAAGGACGGCTCGATGACGTACGGCACGTACTTCTCGTTCGCGGCCTGGTCGAAGAACCGGAGGTCCTTGCCGGACGCCTCGATGTGGTTGTTCAGGTCGAAGTCGGTGCGGTTCGCGACGCCCATGAGCTCGCCCCACTCCGAGCCCTGGAAGCCGAAGCGGTACTCGATGTCGGCGGTCGCGTCGGAGTAGTGGGCCCGCTCGCCGTCCGGCACGTCGAAGCGGCGGAGGTTCTCCGGGTCGATGCCGAGGTCGGTGAAGAACGCGACCGAGTCGGCGATCCACTGCTCGTAGTGCTCCCCCACCGACGCCGGCGGCACGAAGTACTCGATCTCCATCTGTTCGAACTCGCGCGTGCGGAAGATGAAGTTGCCGGGCGTGATCTCGTTGCGGAACGCCTTGCCCACCTGGCCGATGCCGAACGGCGGCTTCATGCGACTGGTGGTGACGACCTGCGCGAAGTCGACGAAGATGCCCTGCGCGGTCTCGGGGCGGAGGAAGTTCAGCCCCTCCTCCGACTCGACCGGGCCGAGGTAGGTCTTGAGCATGCCGGAGAACTCCCGGGGCTCGGTCCACTCGCCGCGGGTGCCGCAGTTCGAGCAGGCGATCTCGGCCATGCCGCCCTCGGGCGCACGGCCCTTCTTCGCCTCGAACGCCTCGATGAGGTGGTCCTCGCGGAACCGGTGGTGGCAGTGCAGGCACTCGACGAGCGGGTCGGTGAAGGTCGCGACGTGCCCGGAGGCCTCCCACACCTTGCGGGGCAGGATGACGGCGGAGTCGAGGCCGACCATGTCGCCGCGGCCGCGGACGAACCGCTGCCACCACTGGCGCTTGATGTTCTCCTTGAGCTCCACGCCGAGGGGCCCGTAGTCCCACGCCGAGCGCGATCCGCCGTAGATCTCCCCCGACTGGAAGACGAAGCCGCGGCCCTTGGCCAGGGCGATGACGCTGTCGAGACGGGAGGACGGTGCCAAGAGGGACTCCTGTGGTCGCCGGACTGGGTGCCCGGTGCGGGAACGGTACCGGGCAAGCGTACCGGCCCCACGGCGGCCTCCGGTCGGGAGGCGCGGCACCGGTGGACACGTGCCTCACCCCACAGGTCTGAAGCCGTCCACCGCCCGCAGCACGTCCGCGACGCGCGTGACGTCGTCCTCGTCGTTCCACAGGTGGAAGGCGAGCCGCAGGCGGCCGGCCCGCCCGCTCGCGGTCACGCCCGCGGTGCCGAGCGCGGCGAGCGCCGTACCGTCCGGGTCCGGGAAGGTCGTGATCGCCTGCCCGCGCGCTGCCGCACCGAGCGCGGTGGCGAGCCGGTCGGCGAGACCGGTGGCGTGCCTCCAGGCCGCGGCGCGGTCCACGGACGCGAGGTGCCGCAGGGCGGCGACCGCGCCGGGCCAGGCCGGCCACGCCGGGGAGACGTCGAACCGCCGTGCGTCGGCGGCCAGCCGCATGTCCGGGCCGTAGCAGGACGACCAGACGTCCTCGCCGGCGTACCAACCGGCCTGCACGGGGCGGAGCTCCGCGAGCGCCCGGTCCGAGAACGTGGCGAAGGCCACCCCGCGCGGAGCGCAGAGCCACTTGTACGCGTGCGTGACCGTGACGTCGAACGGGGCGGCCGACACCGGCAGCACACCCGCCGCCTGGGTGAGGTCGCACAGCGTCAGGGCGCCGACCGACCCCGCCGCGGCGAGCACCGGCGCCGGGTCGATGACCACCCCGGTCGCGGACTGCACCGCCGACCACGCGACCAGCGCGGTCCCCGTGCGGACGGCGTCGGCGAGGCGCTCGAGCGGGACGCTCCGCACCGTCACCCCGCGGTGCGCCTGCGCGAGGAACGGGAACACGACCGAGCTGAAGTCGCCGTCGGGGACGACGACCTCGGCGCCGTCCGGCAGCGACGCGGCGACGACCGCGACCATCGCCGACGTCTGCGACCCGGTGGCGACCCGGGCCGGAGTGACGCCCACGACGTCGGCGAAGAGCGCGCGGCCCTCCTCGACCAGGGCGCCGTACGTCGTCGGCGAGGTCCCGGCACGTGCCCACGCCTCGAGGTCCGCGCGCTGTGCGGCCAGCGTGCCGTGCGTGGGGAGTCCGGCGGTGCACGCCGCGAGGTAGCCCGAGCCGTCGACGAAGGAGTCCATGCCCTCCAGGCTCGGCGGCCGGTCGGCATCACACCAGGGCAGGTTCCTTCGCGGGCCCATAACATCGTGTTGTGGAGACGATCGACCCGCAGCTGCTCCGGATCCTGCTCGCCGTACGCGACGCGGGGTCCATCAGTCGTGCCGCCGCGACACTGGGCTACAGCCAACCCGCCGTCAGCCAGCTCCTCGTCCGGGCCGAGCAGCGACTGGGGCACGACCTGGTCCTGCGGGGCGGTCGTGGCGCGACCCTTACCGAGTCCGGGCGCGTGCTCGCCGACCACGCGCTGCACGTGGAGGCCGCCCTGGCCGCCGCCCGGGAGGACCTGGACGCCGTCGGCGGGCTCGCCCGTGGTCGGGTGCGCTTCGCCGGGTTCCCGAGCGCGTCCTCGACCCTCGTCCCGCCCGTGCTCGCCGCGATGGCGGCGTCGAGTCCCGGGGTCGCGACCTCGTACGTCGAGGCCGAACCGCCCGAGGCGATCGAACTGGTCCGCCGCGGCGAGGTCGACGTCGCGCTGACGTTCTCGCACGCCCTGCAGGACGACACCGGCGCGGATCCGACGCTCACCACCGAGGGCATCGGGCGCGACCCGCTCGCCCTCGTGACGCCCACAGTGGTCAGCGGAGCCGTCGCCGACCTGTCGGCCTTCCGCGACGCGCGGTGGATCGGCGGGTGCCCGCGCTGCCGGGGACACCTGCTCGCCTCGTGCGCCGCCTCGGGGTTCACCCCGGACATCGTCCTCGAGACCGACAACGCCGCGGCGGTCGTCGGGCTCGTCGCGGCCGGCCTCGGCGTCGCGCTCCTCCCCCGGCTCGCGCTGACCACGACGGTCGTGCCGCCCGGCGTCCACGCGACCCCCGTGGGCGACGAGCTCGCCCGCCGCGTCGAGGTCGTCGTCGCACGTGGCGCCGGTCGGGTGCCGAGCGTCCGCGCGGCGCTCGCCGCCGTCCGCGGCGCGGCGCACCTGCTGGGCTGAGCGCGCAGGCGGCCAGCGGCGGGCAGCGGTCGCCCGGGAGGCGCGTGGCAGCTCCGCCCCGCACCCTGCCTCAGGCGGTGGGCGCGTCCACGGCCCCGCCGTAGCGACGGTCGCGGCTCGCGTACTCCTCGATCGCTCCCCACAAGTCGGTGCGTCGGAAGTCCGGCCAGAGCCGGTCGAGGAACACCATCTCGGCGTACGCCGACTGCCACAGCATGAAGTTCGACGTCCGCTGCTCCCCGGAGCTCCGGAGGAACAGGTCGACGTCGGGCAGCTCCGGCACGTACAGCCGCTTCGCCAGCGCCTTCTCCGTCACCTGGCTCGGCTGCAGGCGTCCGGCGGCGACGTCCTCGGCCATCCCGCGCACGGCGTCGACGATCTCGTTCCGGCCGCCGTAGTTGACGCACATCGTCAGGGTGCACACGTCGTTGTCCGCGGTCATCCGCTCCGCCGTCTGCAGCTCGTCGATCACCGACCGCCAGAGCCGGGGCCGGCGACCGGCCCAGCGCACGCGCACGCCCCACTCGTGCAGCTGGTCGCGACGGCGGCGGATCACGTCACGGTTGAAGCCCATGAGGAAGCGGACCTCCTCCGGCGAGCGCTTCCAGTTCTCGGTCGAGAAGGCGTACGCGGACACGTGCCGGACGCCGATCTGGATCGCCCCGGCGACGACGTCGAGGAGGGACGCCTCGCCGGCCTTGTGCCCCTCGACGCGCGTGAGCCCGCGCTGGTTCGCCCACCGACCGTTGCCGTCCATCACGATGGCGACGTGCTGCGGGACGAACTGCGCCGGGATCGCGGGCGGCTGCTCCCCCGTCCAGTCGACGGGCAGGAACGGTTCGGCGGCGGCGGACCGGCGTGGGCTCATGCAGGGCTTCCTTCGGGGTCGGACGGGACGGGCACGGCGGGCGCCGGGGTGGCGGCGACCGCTGCCGGCACCCCGCCCGGTGCGGGTGCGACCGGCGCCGGGTGCTCGCTGCGGTCGACGTGCGGCAGCGACCGGAGCGATCGTTCCAGGTGCCACTGGGCGTAGGCCGCCACCACGCCGGACGCCCGGGAGCGGGTGCGCTCGTCCGAGGCGTCGACGGTCGCCCAGTCGCCGGCGAGCAGGGCGCCGAGCAACCCGAGCGTGCCGGTGTCGAGGCGCGGGGTGCCGGGCGGAGCCGCCCGGTCGGCGACGACCCCGCCGAGCTGCACGACGAACGCCGTGTGCGGTCCGGGCTCGCCCGTCACCGCGCAGTCGCCGAACGAGGGTGCCCACCCGGCGATGCTCATCGCCCGCAGCAGGTAGGAGTCGAGGGTGGCGCTCACCACGTGCTCCCGGCGCGACAGCGACCGGAGCGCGCCGACGAGCAGCAGGTACTGCTGGAGCCCGGCGTCCGCCTCGCTCAGCCGGTCCGCGGTCTCGACCATCGCACTCGCGGCCGTGTACGCGCCGTAGTCCGTGACGATCTGCGCGCCGTACGACCCGAGGCTCTCGGCCTGGGTGACGATGTCGAGCGACCGGCCCTCGTAGAACTGGGCGTCGACGACCATGAACGGCTCGAGGCGCGACCCGAACTTCGAGGCCGTCCGCCGCACGCCCTTCGCGACGGCGCGGATCTTGCCGTGCTGCCGGGAGAGCATCGTCACGATGCGGTCCGCCTCACCGAGCTTGTGGGTGCGCAGCACGACGCACTCGTCCCGGTACAGCGGCATGTCCCCAGTATCCCCCGCGCCGCCGACAGCTCGGGCCCGTACCCCCGTCGCGTCGCTGCCCGTCCCGTCCCGTCCTCTGCACCGTCCCGTGCACCGGCCTGTGCACCGAGCGGGCAGGACACGCCGCCGGGGTGACGCCGACCGTGCAGGACCCGTCGCAGACGGGCGCCGAGTGCGCCGGAGAAGGCCCGCTCGGGGCGGCGGCCAGCTGGGGCGGGTCGCCGCCTCATCCCGTCCTGGCCCCTCACCGAGCGGGCAGGACACGCCGCCGGGGTGACGCCGAGCGCGCAGGACCCGTCGCAGCCGGGCGCCGAGCGGGCCGGACAAGGCCCGCTCGGGGCGGCGGCCGGGACCGTGCTGGCTAGGCGGGGCGGCCGGGCTGGCCGGTCGGTCTGGCGCACTGACGGACGGGAGGCGCGGTGCGGGTCGGACCCGCACCGCGCCTCCCGTCCGTGGTGCGGACTACGCCGTGACCAGCTCCGGCGCACCGGTCGCAGCACCGGCGCGCACCGCGCGGTTCACCGCGGACACGATCGCCTTGAGTGACGCCGTCGCGATGTCCGCGTCGATGCCGACGCCCCACAGGCGAGTGCCGTCCACGTCGAGCTCGACGTACGAGGCGGCCTTCGCGTCGCCCGAGGCGCTCATCGTGTGCTCCGAGTAGTCGTACAGCGTGACGTCGACGCCCTGGTCGCGCATGACCGACAGGAACGCGTCGATCGGCCCCGTCCCGACGGCGTCGGCGTCCACCGAACCGTCGTCGACCCGCAGCGCGACCGCGAGCTTCGTCGTGCCGTCGAAGTCGCTCGACGTGGCCGTCTTCGTGATCTCGTAGCGGCCCCACTTGTCGGACTCGTCGTCCGCGGGCAGGTACTCGTCGCGGAACAGGTCCCAGATCCGCTCGGACGAGAACTCCCCGCCCTCGGTGTCCGTGCGCTGCTGGACCACCCCGGAGAACTCGATCTGGAGCTTCCGCGGCAGGTCGATGGCGTGGTCGGTCTTGAGCAGGTAGGCGACGCCGCCCTTGCCGGACTGCGAGTTGACCCGGATGACCGCCTCGTACGAGCGGCCGATGTCCTTCGGGTCGACCGGCAGGTACGGCACGGCCCACGCGATCTCGTCGATCGAGGTGCCCGCGGCCTCGGCCTTCGCCCGCATCGCGTCAAAGCCCTTGTTGATGGCGTCCTGGTGCGAGCCGCTGAACGCCGTGTAGACGAGGTCGCCAGCCCACGGCTGGCGCTCGGGCACCGGCAGCTGGTTGCAGTACTCGACCGTGCGCTTGACCTGGTCGATGTCCGAGAAGTCGATCTCCGGGTCGATGCCCTGCGTGAACAGGTTCATGCCGAGGGCGACCAGGTCGACGTTGCCGGTGCGCTCACCGTTGCCGAACAGGCAGCCCTCGATGCGGTCGGCACCCGCCATGTACCCGAGCTCGGCGGCTGCGACCGCGGTGCCGCGGTCGTTGTGCGGGTGCAGGGACAGGATGACGTCCTCGCGGTGGTCGAGGTTCCGTGACATCCACTCGATCGAGTCGGCGTAGACGTTCGGCGTCGCCATCTCGACCGTGGCGGGCAGGTTGATGATCACCTGGCGCTCGGGGGTGGGCTCGAAGACCTCGAGCACCGCGTTGCAGATGCGCGCCGCGACCTCGAGCTCGGTGCCCGTGTACGACTCGGGCGAGTACTCGTAGAACACCGTCGTGTCGTGCTGCAGCCGGGCCTCGGCCGCCTTGCACATGCGCGCTCCGGCGACCGCGATGTCGACGACGCCCTGCTCGTCCGTCCGGAAGACGACCTCGCGCTGGACGATCGACGTCGAGTTGTACAGGTGCACGATGGCCTGCTTCGCCCCGTCGATCGCCTCGTACGTGCGGTCGATGAGGTGCTCGCGCGCCTGGGTCAGCACCTGGATGGTGACGTCGTCCGGGATCGCGCCCTCGTCGATGAGTGAGCGGACGAAGTCGAAGTCGGTCTGCGAGGCGCTCGGGAACCCGACCTCGATCTCCTTGTAGCCCATCCGCACGAGCAGGTCGAACATGGCGCGCTTGCGCTCGGAGTCCATCGGGTCGATGAGGGCCTGGTTGCCGTCGCGCAGGTCGACCGCGCACCACCGCGGCGCGCGGTCGATGCGCTTCGTCGGCCAGGTGCGGTCCGGCAGGTCGACGCGGATCTGCTCGTGGAAGGGGACGTACTTGTGGATCGGCATCCCGGAGGGGCGCTGCGTGTTCTGCATGGTCGTCGCTTTCGTCGTCTCGCCGGCATCGGCGCTGGTGGGGGCCACGACGGACTCCGCGACGAGGTGGGCCGTGTGTCAGGCCTCGTCGCGGCAGCGAAGGAGGAGGAGCGCCGAGTGCATCACGGCCACCGTAGCACCGGTACACCAGCGTCGGCGAGCACGTGACGCCGGCGCCCCTCCCGATCCGAGCCCGCTCAGTCGACCGCGAGCGCCGCCGTCGGGGACACCCGCATCGCGCGCCGCACCGGGGCCACCGTCGCGACGACGGCGAGCACGAGCGCCCCGACCACCACGACCACGACCGTCGACAGCGGCAGCAACGGGGTCACGACCGAGCCGAGCGACCCGAGGAGCGTCTGGCCGCCGACCCAGCCGTAGACCGTCCCGAGCACGAGCCCGGTGACGACGGCCGCGACGACCATCTGCACGGCCTCGGTCACGATCATCCGGCGGACCTGGGCGCCGGTCAGCCCGAGGACCCGGAGCAGCCCGAGCTCACGCCGGCGCTGCAGCACGCCGAGCGCCAGGGCGTTCACCACGCCGACCGCAGCGATCACGGCGGAGAAGCCGACGAGGACGCTCACCACGGCGTTCACCTGCGCGTCGAAGTCCCGCTGCTCCTGCACCATCGCCGGGGTCACCGAGCCGTCGGTCACCGCTGCCGTCTCCGCCTCGAGCACGTGCTGCATGATCCCGAAGGCCACCGCGAAGGTGACGAGCAGGGTCACGCCGATGACGAGCCCGATCGTCGCCCGCGAAGTCCGGGCCGGTGCCCGCAGCGCGTTCCGCCCGGCGAGCAGGACGACCGGGTCCCGGGACCCGATCCGACCGATGAGCGCCAGGACGGGCGGCATCACGATCGTCGCGCCGACGGCGACACCGGTGAACGAGACGAAGCCGCCGAGTGCCGCGGGCAGCACCGCCAGCACCGACACCGAGCTGACCACCAGCCCGAGCAGCATCAGGAGGACCCCGCCGACGATGAGCAGCACGGCCCACACCCGTCGCCCGGTCCCCGCCCGGAGGTCCTCGTGGCTCGGCTCGACCGTCACGGACAGCGCCTGGAGCGGGGTCACGGCGAGGACCCGGCGCGACCCGGACGCGAACGCACCCCAGGTCGCCAGGACCACGGCGACGAGCGGCAGGGCGAGCTCCCACGGCACGAGCGTGTACCGGGTGTCGGGCAGGAACCCGGACCCCCGGAGCACGGCGACGAAGAGCGCCGTGAGGCCGGTGCCCAGGACGGTCCCGAGCAGGCCGCCGAGGAGGCCGACGAGCAGCCCGGTGCGGGTGATGCGGGCCCGGAGACCCGCACCGGTCGCGCCGACGAGCCGCTGGAGCGCGATCACCCGGGTCTGTCCGGCGATGAGCGTGGCGCAGGTGTTCGCCGTGACGATCGCCCCGACGTAGAGGGCGATGCCGAGGAAGAGCCAGCCGATCACGGAGAGGATCGCCCGGACCGTGGCGACGCCGTCGAGTCCGGACGTCGCGAGCGCCTCGGCCACGATGCCCGGCGCGATGACGAGCGCGGAGCCGAAGGTGGTGCCGAGCGCGGCGACGAGGATCGTCGGCGCGAAGGCGCGCAGCCCGTTCACGCCGCCGCCTCCATCCCGAGCATCGTCGCCGAGATGTCGGCGGCGTCCATCGCGGGCCGGTCGTCGACGATCCGACCGTCGGCGAGGAACAGGATGCGGTCGGCGTTCGCGGCGGCCGTCGGGTCGTGGGTCACCATGACGACGCTCTGGCCCCACTCCCGCACGGCGCCGCGCAGGATCGCGAGCACATCGCGGCCGGTCCGGGAGTCCAGGGCACCCGTGGGCTCGTCCGCGACGACGACGGCGGGGCGCGAGGCGAGGGCTCGGGCGATCGCGACGCGCTGCTGCTGCCCGCCCGACAGCTGGTGCGGCCGGTGGGTGAGACGGTCGCCGAGTCCGAGCTGGTCGACGAGCCGGTCGATCCACGCCGACTCGTCGCGCGACGGCCGCTTCCCGCCGAGCAGGAACGGCAGCCGGATGTTCTCGCGCACGTCGAGCGTGGGCACGAGGTTGAACGACTGGAAGACGAAGCCGATCCGCCGACGACGCAGCTCGGTCAGCTCGCGGTCCCCGAGCCCGGTGATCTCCACCCCGTCGATGGCGACGCTGCCGGCGCTCACGGCGTCGAGACCGGCGGCGACGTGCATGAGGGTCGACTTCCCGGAGCCGGACGGTCCCATCACGGCGGTGAACTCCCCCGCGCCGATGTCGACGCTGACGTCGTCGAGCGCGGTGACGCGACGCGCTGCGTCGCCGTGGTGCTTGGACACGTGGTCGAGCCGGATGATCGGCGTCTGCTTCGTGGTCATGCACCCACGATGACGGCCGGGAGGCACGTCCCGCGTCGGTCGCGCGGCTCCTGTGGATGGTCCGCTCGGCTCGGTTCCCCGTGGACGGCTCATCCTGGCGGATGACGCCGGGTCAGTCGGCCTTCGTCACCAGGCCGTGCTCGTGCGCGAAGACGACCAGACGCACCCGGTCGCGCAGGTCGAGCTTCGTGAGCACCCGCGAGATGTGGGTCTTCACGGTCGCCTCGCTGACGTACTCGTGCTGGGCGATCTCGCTGTTGCTGAACCCGCGCGCCGCCAGGTCGAAGATCTCGCGCTCCCGGGGCGTCAACTCCGCGAAGGCCGCCGGCACCGGGACGGCCCGCCCCGCGGTGTCGTCGTACCGGCGGAGGAGCTCCCGCGTGGCCGACGCGGCGAAGACGGCGGTCCCGGCGTGCACCGTGCGGACGGCGGCGAGGAGGAACTCGGGGTCGGCGTCCTTCAGCACGAACCCGCTCGCACCCGCGCGGATCGCCTTCGCCGCGGCCTCGTCGAAGTCGAACGTGGTCAGCACGAGGACCTTGGCGGCGACGTCGCCGCCCTGTTCCACGATCCGCTCGGTCGCCGTGATGCCGTCCATCACCGGCATCCGGACGTCCATGAGCACGACGTCCACGCCGACGCGCCGGACGAGGTCGACGCCTTCGGCACCGTTGCCGGCCTCACCGACGAAGCGCAGGTCCGGCTGGGAGTCGATGAGCATCCTGATGCCGGTGCGGAAGAGGGCCTGGTCGTCGACGAGCGCGACCCGGATCGGGGCGGAGGTGGTCGGCGTGGTGGTCATCGGGCGGTGCGCTCCTGCTCGGTGTGGGTGGTGCGGCCGCGGGGCATCTGCCCGCTCGCCGGCACGGCGGGCATGCGGACCGCCACGCTGAAGTCGTCGCCGCGCGGTCCCGCGGTCATGGTGCCGCCGGTCATCGCCACGCGTTCGCGCATGCCGATGAGCCCGTGCCCCGTGCCGGGCCCCGGCGAGCCGTCGTCCGCGCAGCGGTTCACGACGGCGATCTCGACCGTGTCCGGCCGGTACACGAGCGAGGCGTGCACCGGGGTGCCGGGCTCGCCGTGCTTCCACGCGTTCGTCAGGCTCTCCTGGACGATCCGGTAGACCGCGAGCTGCGTCGTGGTCGGCAGCCCGCTCGGATCGCCCTCGCGCTCGACGCGCACGTCCAGCCCGACGTCGCGCATGTCGTCGACGAGCGTCTCGATGTCGTCGACCTCGGGCGTGGGGGTCGTTCCCTGCTCGTGCCGGAGCGCACCGAGCAGCTCCCGGACGTCGCCCAGTGCTGCGCGTGCGGTCGAGGAGATCGTGCCGAGCGCCTGGTCCGCGATCGCGGGGTCGGCCTTCAGTGCGTACCGCGCGCCGTCCGCCTGCGCGATGACGACCGCGAGCGAGTGGGCGACGATGTCGTGCATGTCCCGGGCGATCCGGACCCGCTCCTGCTCCACGGCGACCGCGCGGTCGGCCCGGGCCGCGTCGCGTTCGGCGACGAGTTGGGCCTCGCGGCTCAGGCTCGCGGAGCGGCGGGTCCGGACGACCAGACCGGCGAGCCAGGGCAGCAGCAGGACCAGGAGCACGATCGCGAAGAACGACGCCGTCACCTGGGCGGACTCCTGCAGCGGCGTGCTGGCGGTGGCGATGCCGACGCGTTGCCGGTAGTCCGACACCCCCATGTAGAGCGCGGCGACGACCGATCCGCCGATCGCGGAGACCAGGCCGGCCGCGCGGACCCGACCGGACCCGTACGCGCTGGTCGTGTACATGATCGGCGCGATGAAGGCGTCGGCCACGGTCGGCACCTGTCCGGTGGCCATCTGGAAGACGGCCACGACCCAGGCGATGCCGAGTGCGAGGCCCGGCGACAGCCGTCGGAACGCCAGGGCCGTCGCGAAGCCGAGGACGGCGAGCCACCAGAGGGGCCCGTCGAGCCCGCGCGCGGCTACCACGACCACCAGCAGGCCCAGCGCCGACGCCGTCACGACGTCGGTGACGACCTGCGATCGCAGCATGGGGCGGAACACCACTCCACGGTACGACCCCGGGACCCGTCGCGCGTCCGTCCCGGGGATGACGCGGGTCAGAAGCCGAGCCGCCCGAGCTGCTTCGGGTCGCGCTGCCACTCCTTGGCGACCTTGACCCGGATGTTCAGGTACACGTGACGGCCGCCGAGCAGCGACTCGATCTCGGCACGGGCCCGCGATCCGACGTCCCGGAGCCGCTCGCCACCCCGCCCGATGACGATCGCCTTCTGGCTGTCCCGCTCGACGAACAGGTTGGCGAAGATGCGCAGCGGCCCGTCGGGGTCGTCCTCCTCGTCGGGCTCCACGACGTCCTCGACCACCACGGCGAGGGAGTGCGGCAGCTCGTCGCGGACGCCCTCGAGCGCTGCCTCGCGGATGAGCTCGGCGATGCGGTCCGCGTCGGTCTCCTCGGTGACGGTGGAAGCGTCGTACAGCTGCGGCGACTCGGGCAGCAGCTTCGTGATCTCGGCGAGCAGCACCTCGAGCTGCAGGCCCTTCGTCCCCGACGTCGGGATGATCGTGTCCCACTCCCGCAGCTGCGACACCGCGAGGAGCTGCTCGCCGACCCGGTCCTTGGGGGTGCGGTCGATCTTCGTGACGATCGCGACCTTCCTGGCGCGCGGGTACTGGTCGAGCGAGTCGTTGATGAACCGGTCGCCGGGACCGATCGGCTCGTCGGCCGGCACGCAGAAGCCGATGACGTCGACGTCGCCGAGGGTCGACTGCACGAGGTCGTTCAGTCGCTCTCCGAGCAGGGTCCGCGGACGGTGCACGCCCGGGGTGTCCACGATGATGACCTGCCCGTCGGGCCGGTGCACGACACCGCGGATCGCCCGACGCGTGGTCTGCGGCTTCGACGAGGTGATCGCCACCTTCTCGCCGACCAGGGCGTTCGTCAGCGTCGACTTCCCGACGTTCGGGCGGCCGACGAACGAGACGAAGCCCGCGCGGTAGGGGTGCTCCGGAGCGGTCGGCTCGGTGTCGTGCTCGGTCATGCGCTGGCGCTCCCGGTCGTGGTGGGTGTCGTCTCGCCGAGGGCGTCCTCGGCGTCCTGCAGGGCGGCGGTCCGCTCGGCGAGGACGGTGATCAGGTGGCGGCGCTTGCCCTCGACCCGGTCCGCGGTCAGGACGACCCCGGAGACCGTGACCTGCTCGCCGTGCACCGGCAGCCGGCCGAGCTCCTTCGTGAGCAGCCCGCCGGCGGTGTCGACGTCGTCGTCCTCGAGCTCGATGCCGAACAGGTCGCCCAGCTCGTCGATCGGCAGGCGCGCCGAGATCCGCCACACGCCCGGGGACACCTCGGTCCGGTCGACGACGGTGCGGTCGTACTCGTCGGAGATGTCGCCGACGAGCTCCTCGATGAGGTCCTCCATCGTCACGAGCCCGGCGACCCCGCCGTACTCGTCGACCACGAGCACCAGGTGGTTCTTCGCGACCTGCATGTGCCGCAGGGTGTCGTCGGCGGGCTTGGACTCGGGCACGAACTCGGCCGGACGCAGCAGCGTCGTGACGGGCTCCTGCTCGCTGCCGGGCCGTTCGTAGAGCGCACGGGAGACGTCACGCAGGTACAGCACCCCGAGCACGTCGTCGCTGTCCTTCCCGGTCACCGGCATGCGGGACACCCCGGCGACCAGGAAGCGCTCCATGCCGGCCGCGAGCGTGGCGTCGCCGTCGACGGCGAGCATGTCGGTGCGGGGCACCATGACCTCGCGCACGAGGGTGTCGCTGAACTCGAACACCGAGTGGATGAGCTCGCGGTCGTCCTGCTCGAGGACGTTGCTCTCGGTCGCCTCGTCGACGAGCGAGAGCAGCTGTTCCTCGCTCGAGACGGTCGACGCGCTGCGGCCACGACCCGGGGTCACGCGGTCACCGATGGCGACGAGCAGTCCGGCCAGGGGTCCGAGCACGATGCGCACCGCACGGACGAGTCCGCCGGTGGCACCGATCAGCCGTTCGGCGTGCGCACGTCCGACGCTCCGCGGGCTCGAGCCGACGAGCACGAACGAGACCGCCGTCATGATCGCCGCGGAGACGATCAACGCGACCCACCACGTGTCGAACACGGTGACGAGGGCGATGGTGACGAGCACGGCCGCAGCCGTCTCGGCGAGCACCCGGACGAAGTTGAGCGCGTTCACGTGCGCACCGACGTCGTCGGCCACGGCCTCGATCGCCCGACGGCGTCCGCTGGTGCGGGCGATCTCGTCGAGGTCGGCGCGGGACAGCACGGTCAGCGCGGCGTCCGACGCCGCGAGCAGCCCGCCGACGACGACGAGCACGAACGCCGCCAGGAGCAGGACGACGACGAGCACCATCAGCTCACCGCCCGCGACGCTGGGCGGCGAAGGCGGAGAGGATCTCGCCCTGCAGCCCGAACATCTCGGCCTTCTCCTCCGGCTCGGCGTGGTCGAACCCGAGCAGGTGCAGGATGCCGTGGCACGTGAGCAGCAGCATCTCGTCGGTGCTCGTGTGGCCGGCGGTCCTGGCCTGCTCGGCGGCGACCTGGGGGCAGACGACGATGTCGCCGAGGAGCCCGGCGGGGGTCGGCTCGTCCTCGGTGCCCGGACGGAGCTCGTCCATCGGGAAGCTCAGGACGTCGGTCGGGCCCGGCTCGTCCATCCACCGCACGTGGAGCTGCTCCATCGCGCCCTCGTCGACCAGGACGATCGCGAGCTCCGCGTCCGCGTGGACGTGCAGCGCGTCGAGCGCGAAGGCGGCGAGGCGCTGGATGGCCTGCTCGTCGACCTCGACACCGGACTCGTTGTTGAGCTCGATGCTCACCGGGTGCCTCCTCGGGCGTCGTCCTGCGGGTACGGGGACTGCTGGCGGTCCTGCGGCGGCCGACCGCGGCGCTCGGCGCGGTTCGCACCGGCCGGGTCACCGATCGGTGCCGTGCCACGACCGCCGGGGCGGTGCCCGGCCTGCTCCGCGAGGCGCTCCTCGTCGTAGACGGTGTAGGCGTCGACGATCCGGCCGACCAGGGTGTGCCGCACGACGTCCTCGCTGCCGAGCCGGGCGAAGTGGATGTCCTCGACGTCGCCGAGGATGCGCGTGACGAGCCGCAGACCGGACAGGTTGCCCGGCAGGTCCACCTGGGTGATGTCACCGGTGACGACCATCTTCGAGCCGAAGCCCAGGCGCGTCAGGAACATCTTCATCTGCTCGGGCGTGGTGTTCTGCGCCTCGTCGAGGATGACGAACGAGTCGTTGAGCGTCCGCCCGCGCATGTACGCCAGCGGCGCGACCTCGACGGTGCCGGCCGCGAGCAGCTTCGGCACGAGCTCGGGGTCCATCATCTCGTTCAGCGCGTCGTAGAGCGGCCGCAGGTACGGGTCGATCTTGTCGGTGAGCGTGCCGGGCAGGAAGCCGAGCCGCTCGCCCGCCTCGACCGCCGGCCGCGTGAGGATGATGCGGGTGACCTCGCGTCGCTGCAGGGCCTGCACGGCCTTCGCCATCGCGAGGTAGGTCTTGCCGGTACCCGCCGGGCCGATGCCGAACGTGATCGTGTGGTGGTCGATGGCGTCGACGTAGGCGCGCTGCCCGTCGGTCTTCGGCCGCACCGACTTGCCGCGGCTCGCCACGATCGGGGTGCCGAACGTGTCCGAGGGCTTGCGGTCCTCGTCGAGGATCCGCGCCGAGGTCGGGATGTCGGCCGGACCGATGTCCTGCCCGCGCTTCACCATGCCGACGAGCTCGTCGACGAGCGCGTGGGCACGGGCGACGTCGCGCTCGGGCCCGGTGAGCGAGACCTCGTTGCCGCGGACGAGCACCCGGACGCCCGGGTACTGCCGCTCGACCGTCTTGAGCAGACGGTCCTGCGGGCCGAGGAGCTGGACCATCGCGATGCCGTCGACCCGGATGTCGACGACGACGTCGGACGGGTCGGACACGGGTCGGGTCGTGGGTCGGTCCGTCGCGGGTGCGTCGGACGCGGGGTGGACGGAGTCGTCAACCGGCAAGGAGATTCCCTTCGTGCAGATCACCTGCGAGGACGTGCGCGTGCACGTGGAACACGGTCTGACCGGCGGCTTCGCCGGTGTTGAAGACGAGTCGGAACTGGCCGTCCGCCCGCTCGTCGGCGATGCGACGTGCGGTGGCGACCACGTGGGCGAGCAGGTCCGGATCACCGGCGGCGAGCTCCGTCACGTCGCGGTACTGCTCGGTCTTCGGGATCACGAGCACGTGCACCGGGGCCTTCGGCGCGATGTCCTCGATCGCGATCACCCGGTCGTCCTCCGCGACGATCGTCGCGGGGATCGCACGGGCGATGATCTTCGAGAAGACGCTCGGCTCGCTGCTGCTCATGACTCCATCGTAGAACCCACGACCGACGTGGACCCTTCCCGGTGCGGCTACCAGCGGCCCAGCCGCGTCTGCAGGACGGCCAGCGCCGCCGGTCCGGCGGTCGAGGTGCGCAGCACGGTGTCGCCGAGACGGACCCGCACGGCGCCCGCGGCCTCGAGCCGGTCGAACTCCGAGCCGTCGATCCCGCCCTCCGGCCCGACCACCAGGACGATCTCCTCGACGTCGGCCGGCGGTTCCCACGCCGAGAGCCGCACCGCACCCACCGGGTCCAGCACGACCAGCGCACGCCGCGCCTCCCGGCCGACCACCGCGAGCTGCGCCGTCGTCACCGGCGCCGCCACGGTGGGCACACGCGACCGGACCGCCTGCTTGGCGGCCTCCTGCGCGATGGCCGCCCAGCGGGCACGCCCCTTCTCGACCTTCGCGCCGTCCCACCGCGACACGCTGCGGGCAGCGGACCACGGGACGATCCGGTCGACGCCGATCTCGGTCCCCGCCTGCACCGCCATCTCGTCGCGGCCGCCCTTCGCGAGCGCCTGGACGAGCACGAGCGCCGGGCGCGGTTGCGGCTCGACCGTCACCTCGTCGACGGTGAGCGTCAGCTCGTCGCGACCCGTCGCCGTGACCGCGCCGGAGACGACCGTGCCCTGCCCGTCGGCGATCCGCAGGACCTCGCCGACCCGGACGCGCGCGACCGAGACCGCGTGCCGCCCCTCGGCACCGTCGAGCAGGACCGGGTCGCCGACCCCGACGCCGTCGAGCGCGCCGGGACCGACCAGGTGGAGCGAGGCCATCAGAAGTTGAAGAACCGGTCGCGGAGCTTGCCGAACATGCCCTGCTGGAACCGGGCGAGCTGCGGCTTCGCGGCCTTGTGCGACTTCGCGAGCTGCTCGACGAGCTGACGCTCCTTGTGCGAGAGCTTGGTCGGCGTCACGACCTGCACGCCGACCCGCAGGTCGCCGCGCCCGGCACCGCGCAGCTTCGTCACGCCGCGGTCCTTGATCACGAGGACGTCGGCGCTCTGCACGCCGGGCCGGACCTCGAGCTCGACGGGGCCGTCGAGGCCGTCGATCGTGGTGTTGGTGCCGAGGATCGCGTCGGTCATCTGGACCTCGAGCGTCGCGAGCAGGTCGTCGCCCTCGCGGCTGTAGACGTCGTGGTGCCGCACCTTCACCTCGAGGTACAGGTCACCCGACGGGCCGCCGGCGGGACCGACCTCGCCCTGGCCCGGCATCTGCAGGCGCAGACCGGTCTCGACGCCCGCGGGCACGTCGACCGGGACCGTCCGGCGCGCACGGACGCGGCCCTGCCCCTGGCACGTCGGGCACGGGCTGGGGATGACGGTGCCGTAGCCGCGGCAGGTGCCGCAGGGGGCGCTCGTCACGACGTTGCCGAGCAGCGAGCGGACCTGGCGTTGGATGTGGCCGGAGCCGCCGCAGATGTCGCACGTGCGCGGGCTCGTGCCGGGCGCGCAGCACGAGCCGTGGCAGGTCTCGCACAACACGGCCGTGTCGACCTCGACGTCCTTGTGGGTGCCGAAGACGACCTCGTCGAGGTCGACCTCGATCCGGAGCAGGGCGTCCTGTCCGCGCTCGGCGCGGCTCCGCGGGCCGTTCCCCCGGCCGCCGCCACCGCCGCCGCCGAAGAAGGCGTCGAAGATGTCGCTGAACCCGCCGGCCGCGCCGCCGCCGAAGGGGCTGTCGGCCTGCGGGCCGGCGTCGTAGCGCCGCCGCTGCTCGGGGTCGCTCAGCACGTCGTACGCGTGCGTCACGTCCTTGAAGCGCTCGGCGGCGTCCGGGCTCGGGTTGACGTCCGGGTGCAGCTCGCGCGCCAGCCGTCGGTAGGCCTTCTTGATGTCGGCATCGGAGGCGTCCGGCTGGACGCCGAGGACGTCGTAGTGGTCTGCCACGGTTCCCTCAGTCGGTTTCGGTTCGGTCGGTGGGACGCGGCTCGCGCCGCGGTTCGGTCTGGAGGCGCGGAGCGGGTCCGCAGGGCACCGTGCGTCGGGCTCGGTGACCGGTCAATGTTCGCCCAGCAGCTTGGACAGGTACCGTGCGACCGCGCGGACCGCGGCCATGTTGGTGCCGTAGTCCATGCGGGTCGGGCCGAGGACGCCCAGACGGGCGACCGCTCCCCCGCCGGCGAGGTACCCGCCGGCGACGATGCTGGTGGCGTCGAGGCCGTACTCGGCGTTCTCGGCGCCGATGCTGGCGGCCACCGCGACGTCGTCGACCTGCATCTCGCCGAACAACCGGAGCAGGGTCACCTGTTCCTCGATCGCCTCGAGCACGGGGAACAGGCCGCCGGTGAAGTCCCGCTCGCTCTTGGCGAGGTTCGCGGCGCCCGCCATCACCAGGCGGTCCTGCCGGTTCGCGGCGACCTGCTCGATGAGCGTCGCGACGACCACTCCACCGAGGGTCTGCGCGTCGGCACGCAGCTGCCGCGGGACCTCGCGGAGGGCCCGGGGGACGTCCTGCAGGAGCAGGCCGACCGAGGCGCCGTTCACGACGGCGCGGAGTTCGGTGAGGGCGGTCTCGTCGAGCGCGACGTCGGTCTCCACGACCCGTTGCTCGACCCGGGCGGTGTCCGTGATGAGGACGACCATGAGCCGGGTGTCGCCCAGGCGCACGAGCTCGACGTGCTGCACGCGGGCCCGCACCATCGACGGGTACTGCACGAGGGCGACCTGGTTCGTGAGCTGGCTGAGGAGCCGGACCGTGCGGCCGAGGACCTCGTCGAGGTCGTTGGGGGTGCCGAGGAACGTCTCGATCGCGTGCCGCTGCGCGCTCGAGAGCGGGCGGGCGGCGGCCAGGTGGTCGACGAAGACCCGGTAGCCCTTGTCGGTCGGGACCCGCCCGGACGAGGTGTGCGGGGCGACGATGAGCTGCTCGTCCTCGAGCTGGGCCATGTCGTTGCGGATCGTGGCGGCGCTGACGCCGAAGGCGTGGCGGTCGACGATCGTCTTCGAACCGACCGGTTCGCGCGACGCGACGTAGTCCCGCACGATGGCCTTGAGGACCTCGAGGGAGCGTTCGCTGACCATCCGGACCCCTTCCGTTCGATGCTGGCACTCGGACGTGTCGACTGCTGATCCTACGCCCGACCGCCGACGCACCGGGACCGGGGCGGCCCCTCCCGGTACGCTCGCCGCATGAGCTACGGACAGCAGCCCGGCGGGCCCTACGGACAGCAGCAGCCGGGCGGACCCGGCAACCCGCAGGGGCCGCAGTACCCGGCGGGGTACACGCCGCCCCAGCCGATGTCGCCCGAGGACCAGCGCCTCTGGGCGACCCTGACGCACGTCGGCGGCATCTTCTCGAGCCTCGTCGTGCCGGTCATCGCCTACCTGGTGCTGCGCGACCGCGGCCAGTTCATCCGCGAGCACACCCGCCAGGCGCTGAACTTCCACATCACGATGGCTATCGCCGGAGCCGTCTGCAGCGTGCTGACGATCGTGCTCATCGGCTTCGTGCTGCTCCCGATCCTCGGCGTGCTCGTGATCGTCTTCGCCGTCATCGCGGCGATCGCGGCCAACCGCGGGGACTTCTACCACTACCCGCTCACGATCGAGTTCATCAAGCAGTAGCAGCGGTCGCCACCGCTCAGTCGAGCAGCTCGCGGACCACGGCGTCCGCGAGCAGGCGACCCTGCAGGGTCAGCTCGATGCGTCCCCGCACCGCGGCCGACCCGTCCACGAGTCCTCGCGCGACGAGCCCGGCGACCCGGCCACGCGCCTCCCGGGCCAGTTCCGCGGTCGTGAGCTCGCCCCGCACGCGCGCCGCGAGGAGCACCCGCTCGACGTACCGCGTCTCGTCGTCGAGGGTCTCGCGCCCCGCTGCGGGCGACGTCCCGCCGAGCACCCGGTTCGCGTACGCGGCCGGGTGCTTGACGTTCCACCAGCGCGTGCCGGCCACCGCCGAGTGCGCGCCGGGACCGACACCCCACCAGTCGTGGCCCTTCCAGTAGGACAGGTTGTGGCGGCTCGCGTGCTGCGCGGTGCCGCCCTGCGCGTCGAGGCGCGCCCAGTTCGAGACCTCGTACCAGCCGTAGCCCGCGTCGGTCAGGGTCCGGTCGGCGAGCTCGTACATGTCGGCGGCGAGGTCGTCGTCCGGTGCCGGCAGCTCGCCACGGGCGACCATGCGGCCCATCGCCGTGCCCTCCTCGACGATCAGCGAGTAGGCCGACACGTGGTCCGGCGCGCACGCCAGGGCCGCGTCGAGCGAGCGACGCCAGTCGTCGAGCGACTCCCCGGGGGTCGAGTAGATGAGGTCGAGGCTGACGTCGAGGCCCTCCCGCTCCGCCAGGTCGACCACGAGCGGGACGCGCTCGGGGTCGTGCGTGCGGTCGAGGGTCGCGAGCACGTGCGGGACCGCCGACTGCATGCCGTAGCTCATCCGCGTGAACCCACCGCGCCGCAGGGTGGCGACGGACTCGGCGTCCACGGAGTCGGGGTTCGCCTCGGTCGTGACCTCGGCGCCGGGCAGGATGCCCCACGTGTCGTCGATCGCGCGGAGGATCATCACGAGGTCGTCCGCGGGCAGCATGGTGGGCGTCCCACCGCCGAAGAAGACCGTGGAGACCGGTCGCCGCGGGACCCCGGAGCGGTCGAGGACCTCGGCCGCCCAGCGGATCTCCTGCACGGCGTGGCCGGCGTAGTCGTCACGGCGCACGCCGCGCAGCTCGGACGCCGTGTAGGTGTTGAAGTCGCAGTAGCCGCAGCGCACCCGGCAGAACGGGACGTGCACGTAGACGCCGAAGGGGACGTCGCCGGCGCCGGGACCGGGGGTGACCAGGCCGTCCGCGGGAGCGGGATCGGCGATCGGGAGAGCACTCGGCATGGACTCCATTGTCGGCCATGATGGAGCCATGGAGCACCACACCGTCCCCACCACGGTGCTGTGGGACATCGACGGCACCCTCGTGCTGAACGCCGCCTCGCCGGGGAACCTGTACCACCTGGCACTCGAACGCGCCGTCGGTCGCGACCTGGTGCTGCGCGTCGGACACCAGCACGGCCGCACCGACGCCGGGCTCATCGCCGAGCACGTGCGCGCGCACGACCTCGACGACGCCCTCATCCCCACCGTCAGCCGGCACCTGCGCGACCTGACCGACGAGCGGTTCCACCGGGGCGAACGACGCGCGCCGGCTCCGGGAGCCGTTGCGCTGGTCCACCGCTTCGCCCGGCTCGGGTGGCGGAACGGCCTGCTCACCGGCAACTCGGCGCACCGGGCCCGGGTGAAGCTCGCCGGTGCCGGGTTCGACGTCGGCGCCTTCGACTGGGAGCACTCGTACTTCGGGGACGAGGAGGTCGAGCGGACCGGGGTGACCACCCGCGCCGCAGCGGCCCTCGCCGGCACGCGGGCCGTGATCGTCGGCGACACCCCGCGGGACGGGGAGGCGGCCGACGCCGTCGGGATCCCGTTCGTGGCGGTGGCGACCGGGGTCTACGACGTCGAGGCGCTCCGGGCGACGAGCGCGGTGGCCGTCGCACGGGACTGCGTGCAGGACGCGCAGCTGCTCGAGGACGCGATCGGGGCGGTCCCGCCGCTGCGCTGAGGGCTGGTCGGTGGCTGCGGGCTGGTCGGCGCCGCGGGCCGTCCGGCGCTGCGGCGCTAGTCGCCGCGCAGGGCCGCCAGGTACTTCGCCGCCATCGTGCGCTGCTGCCGACGGAGGAACGGCGCGACGAGGGCCCACTTCCGACTGGCCGGCTGCGAGAACTGCCGCACCTGCAACCACACCGAGCCGTCGCTCGTGCGCTCGACGACGAAGGACTCCTCGCCGGAGAGCGGGTGCCCCTCGAGCGTGCCGTAGGCGAACCCCTTGCGGTCCGTCTCGTCGATGATCGACACCACGCGCACGGGTGCGTGCACGGTCTGCCCGAAGGCGTGCATCTCGAGGGTCGCGGTCGTGCCGGCGGTGACGAGCGGGGTGCCGTCCGCGGCGAACCGCTCGACCCTGGGCGTGCCGATCGAGGCGGGTGCGACCGGCACGCCGTGCTCGTCGAAGGTCACCGGGTTGTACCGGACCTCGTCGTCGTCGGGCTGGTCGCCGACGACGACGCGGATGCCGCTGCGCTCCTGGATCTGCCAGGTCAGTGCCTGCGTCACCGCGGTCTCGAAGCGCTGGTCACCGTGCCCGATGCGCGCACGGGACTCCGACGGGGTGAAGCCCTCCGGCGGGTAGGTCATGAGGTCCGCCGCCTGGGTGGCACCGACGGCGCCGTAGGTCAGGGCGGTCCGGTACGTGCCGCGGGAACTCATGGAGCCATCGTACCGGCGCAGCCGTGGAGGCCGTCGCGACGGTGCGGGACACGCACGACGTCAGCGGGGCGTGACCGCGATGTTCCGCCACTGCGCCTCGAGCCCCTGCTCGCGGATGCCGACCGCGCCGCTGGTCAGCGAGCAGCTCCCGAAGTCCGCCTTCCCCTGCACCGGTGTCCCGCCGGCCGAGGGCGAGGCGGTCGCCGTGATCGTGCAGCCCACGGCCTCGACGGTGAGGTGCCACCACTCCTCGGCCTGCACGGTGCGCCCGAACGACACGAAGGTCCCGGTGAACCCCGGGTTCGTGTGCTGCCCGATGACCATGCCCGAGGCGCTGATGCCGACGTAGTAGGCGCGGAGGGAGTCCGGGCCGGTGGACGGGTCGTTCACGCGGACGTTGAACCCCGCGTCGGTCCCACCGGTGGGCTTCCGCATCAGCCGCACGTCGCCGGTCAGGGTCATGTCGCCCCACACCCGGTTGAGGACCTGCTTGTCGCCGTCCTGACCGGAGTACGTGACGCTGCGGATCCGCTCCTCGGGTTGGTCGACCGCCCAGGTGCCGCCGTAGACCCGCGCGGGTGCCCCGTCCTCGAAGCGGCCGGTCGTCAGGGTGGAGTTGTACGGGTCAGACGCCTGCGAGGCCGACAGGGCGCCGGCGGTCACGGTGACGAAGCGGAAGCCGGCCGCGCTCGCGTTGCCGCGCAGGCCGACCGCGCCCTTCGTCAGGCAGTCGGTCGACGACTCCGACGCGTTGACCTTCGTCCAGTCGTTCGCGCCGACGGTCGACGACCACGCGGTGATGCCGCACCCGGCCGCCTGGACGACGACGTGGTAGTACTGCCCGGCGCGGAGGGTCCCCGCGATGGTCGACCGCGCCAGCGGGGTGGTCGTGCCGTTGTTCGTCCGGCTGATCGCCAGCGTGTTGTCCGTCAGCGACAGGCCGACCGAGTAGCCGGTGAAGGCGTTCGTGCCCGTCGCGGGCTGCGTGACGCGGACCAGGAGCCCGGCGTCCGTGCCGGAGTTCACCTGCACGTCGGCCTGCATGGTGTAGTCGGTCCATCCGGGGTCGCCGGTCACGGCCTTCGGCCCGTCGGACGAGCCGGACGTCTCGGTGAAGGTGCCGTACCCGTTCACGGTCTGCGTCGTCCACGTGCCGTTGTACGTCCGCCACGCCCCCTGACCGCCGGCGAACGAGTCGCGGAACGGCAGGTTCGTCCGGGAGTAGTCCGACGCCGTGCTCGCGGCGCTCCGGTTCGACAGCGCCGCGGTGTACGCAGCCTGCGTCGAGCCGGACGTCGTGGTGACGCCGGTCACCAGGGCCAGCACGGCGACGGCGAGCACGCCGAGCAGGCCCGCGGGCCGGAGGGTCACGGGCCGGAGGCTCACGAGGCCCCCGCCGGCTCGACGTCCTCGTCCCGGGTTCCCGCCGGTCGCCCGCCACGGTGCCGCGGCCGCGCGAGCAGGACGCCGACGACGAGCGGCACGGCGCAGAGCACCACGAGGGCCACCCACCCGGCGGGCGTCAGGTCGAGCCGCGCCGCGATCGCAACCGCTCCGTCGGTCCCGGGCGGCAGGGGCACCTGCCCGACCGCCCCGCTGACGAGCCGCTCGGACGCGCCGGCCGGGCCGACGGCGCGGATCGGCAGCAGCCCGGTGGACACGACGTCCGCGACCGGTCGGGCACCCGCCTCGACCCCGGTCACCACGAGCGCGACGAAGGGGCGGAAGACCGCGACCACGACGGCGAGGACGACGCTCACGCCGACGAGCCGCGCGGCGGTGCGGCCGGCGCAACCGGGGAGGAACCCGGTGAGGAGCCAGACGACGCCGACGCCTCCGACCGCCCAGGGCAGCATCCGGAGCACCCATCCCGCACCCGGCAGCACCGCGACGACCCGGCCGACGACGTCGACTCGGGTGATGGTCCAGGCGTCCGCCGCGCCGTTCGCGTCGCCCTTGGTCGTGATCGCGCCGTCCGCGACCGCGGTGATGCGGTGCGTGTAGGGCAGCCGCGCCGCCGTGCCCCCGCCCGCCGCGACCGGCGGCACGAAGGTGACGACGTCGCCGACGGCCAGACGGTGCTGTCCCGGCGGCACCGTCACGACGAGCGACCCCACGGGCGCCGTGCGGCCCATCGACGGCGTCCGGACGTCGAAGGTGCGGACGCCGGCGGCCATCGCGGCACCGACGACGAGCAGCACGAGCAGGACCGTGGCGACGGTGACGACGACCCGCACCGGCACCGCCCGACCCGGGGCACGCCGGCGACGGGGCACCGCCGTGCCGCCGACACCGGCCACGAGTCCGCCGGTCATGCGGTGAACGTCCACACGAGGGACTGGTTCATGGTCTGCGCCTGCGAGTCGTTCGGCGCCGCCGGGTCGAGGGTGACCGTCACGGTCGCCGTCCCGCCCTGGCCGGCAGCCGGAGCGGGGCTGATGGCGAAGGTCTTGCCGCCGATCGCGCCCGCGTTCTGCTTGGAGATGACGGTCGTCGTCCCCGACGGCGTCGTCCACGTCACGGTGACGAGCAGCCAGTAGCAGATGCTGTTCGAGGTCGAGACGGTGCCGTTGCAGACCCCGGGAGCGAGGGAGAACGCCGACGCCGCGACCCCGCCGGTGTTCTTGATCACCGTCGAGGTGCCGCGCGTGGTGTCCCCCGGCCGGAGGTTCGTACCGGCGTACAGGTCGGTCGAGCACGTCGTGGTGCCTGTGGGAGTGCTCCGGCACGCCACGGTCGACGCGTCCGGACCCTGCGTCATCTCGATCGAGACGGTGTTCGCCGTGTTCGTGGTGTTCGAGATCGATGCCGTGTACGCCGACATCGTGCCGGTCGTCGTCAGCGCGAGCGCGACCGAGGCGACGAGTCCCGCCGCCGCGATGAGCCAGCCCGTGCGCACCGGGGTGCGGCGGACGACCGTCGAGTGCCTGCCCACGACGACACCGTCAGGCGGAGAAGGTGAAGGTGAGGGCCTGGGAGAGGGTCACGCCGGACGTCGGCGCGGTGGCGTTCTGCGGCAGCGAGACCTGCACGGTGAGCGGGATGCGCTCGTTCGCCGCGGGCGGGTTCGGCAGCGTGATCGCGTTCGCCGCCAGGTACGCGGGCGTCGTGGAAGCGGGCAGCACGTCCGCACCGCGCCACGTCATCTTCACGACGAGCTGGTTGCAGAGGTCCGAGCCGCTCGTGGGCGAGGTGGCGCAGGGGCCGCCCGTGAGCCGGAACCCGGTGGGCGTCGCCGTCCCGGTGTTCGCGAAGTAGATCGTCTGGGTGGTCGAGGAGTCGCCGGGGCGCAGCGACTGCCCGCCGTAGAGGTTCGGGTCGGTGCAGCTCGCCGTGCCGTCGGAAGCGGTCGTGCAGGCTCCGGGCGACCCGTCGGCGGTGGTCTCCGCGATCCGGATCGTCGAGGTGGACACCGTGTTGGTGCCGTGCAGGAAGGCCTGCGTGAAGACGGACAGCGTGCCGCTGAAGGTCAGCGCGAGCACCACCGCGGCGGCGAGGCCGGCGGCGATGACGACGAGGTTGAGACGCTGCCGCTGTGCGCGGCTGACAGGTGTTGCATGACGGGACATCGGGTTCGCACCTCCGTGTGCACCCGGGTCGGGAACGATCACGGCGCAGGGTCGCGCGTGATCGCAGCGGCCGGGTCCGCTGAACTGAGTTGTGTTCACCACTACTCGGTCACATGCGACTGTATAGACCTGCAGCCGTTCTGGGTCCCCCAAAGTACGGGCAGACAGAACGGTCTGCCCGTTCTGGAGCGCGTCAGCGCGGCCGACGGCGCCTCGAACGGTGCGCCGTCCTGCGGGAAGCGGATGACCGGGGCGGACCCGGGGAGGCTCCCGCCGCTACTTCTTCTTCTCTTCCACGTCCCCGGAGAGCGCCGCGATGAACGCTTCCTGCGGCACCTCGACGCGACCCACCATCTTCATGCGCTTCTTGCCCTCCTTCTGCTTCTCGAGGAGCTTGCGCTTGCGGGTGATGTCACCGCCGTAGCACTTCGCGAGGACGTCCTTGCGCATCGCCCGGATGCTCTCGCGGGCGATGATCCGGGCACCGATCGCGGCCTGGATCGGGACCTCGAACTGCTGGCGCGGGATGAGCTTGCGCAGACGCTCGGTCATGAGCGTGCCGTAGGCGTAGGCCTTGTCGCGGTGCACGATCGCGCTGAAGGCGTCGACCTGTTCGCCCTGCAGCAGGATGTCGACCTTGACGAGGTCGGCTGCCTGGTCGCCGGTCGGCTCGTAGTCGAGCGAGGCATAGCCCTGCGTCTTGCTCTTCAGCTGGTCGAAGAAGTCGAAGACGATCTCGCCGAGGGGCATCTCGTACCGGATCTCGACGCGGTCCTCGCCGAGGTACTCCATGCCGAGCAGGGAGCCACGGCGCGACTGGCACAGCTCCATGATCGCGCCGACGTAGTCCTTCGGCGCGAGGATCGCGGCGCGGACCATGGGCTCGCGGACCTCGACGATGCGACCGCCCGGGAACTCGGACGGGTTCGTGACCTCGGTCACGGTCGTGTCCTCGTTCGTGACCTCGTAGATCACGCTCGGGGCCGTCGTGATGAGGTCGAGGCCGAACTCGCGCGAGAGGCGCTCGGTGATGATCTCGAGGTGCAGCAGGCCGAGGAAGCCGCAGCGGAAGCCGAAGCCGAGCGCCACGGAGGTCTCCGGCTCGTACACGAGCGCCGCGTCCGAGAGCTTGAGCTTGTCGAGGGCCTCGCGCAGGTCGGGGTAGTCGGAGCCGTCGATCGGGTACAGCCCTGAGAACACCATCGGCTTCGGGTCCGTGTAGCCCGGCAGGGCCTCGGTCGCCGGCTTCTGCGCCGTCGTGACCGTGTCGCCGACCTTCGACTGCCGGACGTCCTTCACGCCGGTGATGAGGTAGCCGACCTCGCCGACCGAGAGCCCCTTCGTGGGCTTCGGCTCGGGCGACGACACACCGATCTCGAGGATCTCGTGCGTCGACCTGGTCGACATCATCTGGACCTTCTCGCGCGGGTGGATGGTGCCGTCGATCATCCGGACGTAGGTCACCACACCGCGGTAGCTGTCGTAGACCGAGTCGAAGATCATCGCGCGGGGTGCCGCCTCGACGTCGCCGACGGGGGCCGGCACGGTGCGGACCACGCGGTCGAGGAGCTCGGCGACACCGACACCGGTCTTGCCCGAGACGCGGAGGACGTCCTCCGGCTTGCCGCCGATGAGCTGCGCGAGCTCGGCGGCGTACTTGTCGGGGTCGGCGGCGGGCAGGTCGATCTTGTTGAGCACCGGGATGATCTCGAGGTCGTTCTCGAGCGCCAGGTAGAGGTTGGCCAGCGTCTGTGCCTCGATGCCCTGCGCGGCGTCGACGAGCAGGATCGCACCCTCGCACGCGGCGAGCGAGCGGGAGACCTCGTACGAGAAGTCGACGTGCCCCGGCGTGTCGATCATGTTCAGCGCGAAGGTCTCGCCGTCGAGCTCCCACGGCATGCGCACGGCCTGCGACTTGATCGTGATGCCGCGTTCGCGCTCGATGTCCATCCGGTCGAGGTACTGCGCACGCATCGCGCGGTCCTCGACGATGCCGGTGATCTGCAGCATGCGGTCGGCCAGCGTGGACTTGCCGTGGTCGATGTGCGCGATGATGCAGAAGTTGCGGATCGCCTCGGCCGGGGTCGCGGCGGGCTCGAGCGGCGCGGATGCTTGTGGGCTCACGGTTCCTCAGGGGTCGGTGCGGTCGGACGATTGTCCCACGGTTGTGCGCGCGCAGCGCGCATCCGATGGCGCCCTGTGGGAACCGGGCGCGACGCCACGGCTGTGCAGGACGGACGGGAGGCGCGCGGCGGGGCCGGCACGGGCCTCCCGTCCGTCAGGCGGTCACCCTGGCGGGCGTCGGCAGTGCACCCAGGCCGCGGCGCAGGTCCTCCGGGGTGGCCGCGAGGCACACGCGGACCCAGCCCTCGCCGGACCGGCCGAAGGCACTGCCGGGCGCGACCGCGACGTGCTCGCGGTGCAGGAGTGCCAGCGCCCACTCGGCGACGTCGCCCCCGGAGGCGTGTGACACGTCGATCCAGAGGTAGAAGGCCCCACGGGGGTCGAGGTAGCGGATGCCGCCGGCGTCGAGGACCTCCTTCGCCACCGCCAGGTTGGCGCGGTAGTGCTCGCGGGCGTCCTGCACGGCCTGGTGGTCGCCGACGATCGCCGCGAGCGCGGCCCACTGGTCGGGCTCGGCGACGCAGCTGATCATCGCCTCCTGCGTCGTGCGCATGGTCGGCCCGAGTCCCTTCGGCGTCACGAGGTACCCGACGCGGACGCCGGTCATGGCGTACGTCTTGCTCAGCGAGAACGCCGTGAAGACCCGGTCGTCCTCGTCGAGCGCGGCGATGCTCACGTGGCGCGTGCCGTGGGTGAAGTACTCGTAGACCTCGTCGCTGATCACCCACAGGTCGTGCCGCTTCGCCAGGGCGAGCAGCGCGCGGAGGGTCTCCTCGCCGAACACCGAGCCGAGGGGGTTCGACGGGGAGTTCACCACGATCGCCCGGGTGTGATCGGTGATGCTCGCCTCGAGCGCCTCGAGGTCGGGCTCGAAGTCGTGCTGCGGTTCGAGCCGGTACGGCACCGGGGTCGCGCCGATGATGTGCGCGTTCATCGTGAAGGTCGTGTAGCCCGGGTCCGGCACGAGGACCTCGTCACCCGGGCTCAGCACGAGCGTCATCGCCTGGAACAGCGCCTGCGTCGCGCCGATCGTCAACCAGACCTGCTCCGGGTCGACGTCGATGCGGTTCTCGCGGCGGAGCTTGTCGCGGATCGCCGCCCGGAGGGGTGCGATGCCGCCGTTCGGCGTGTAGTCGGTGCGGTCCTCGGACCACGCGCGACGGGCGGCCTCGCCGATGTGCGGTGCGACGGCGACGTCCGGCTCGCCGATGACGAGCATCGCGACGTCGGTGCCGTCGGCCTGCAGCAGGGCGGCCTGCTCGTAGACGCGGCGGATGCCGGATGCGGGCACGGTCTCGATCCTGGGGGCGAGGGAGGGCACGTCGACACGGTAGCCGCTCGCGTGTTGCGGCCGCGTTTCGTCGGCGACGCGCGCGGGTCCGGTCCTTTGGTGCCAGCCCGTCCTGCTGGTAGTGTTGGTGGCTGGCTTCCGCGTTCCCCGCCCACGGGTGGAACGCGATGCGACCAAGGGCCCCTCTACCCAGCGGTCGCGACCACCCGTAGAGACGATCAAGGAGCAACACGCATGGCGAACATCAAGTCGCAGATGAAGCGCATCAAGACCAACCTGAAGGCCCAGGAGCGCAACAAGGCCTACCGCTCGGAGCTCAAGACGGTCATCCGTCACACGAACGAGGCCGTCGCCTCGGGCGACAAGGACAAGGCCGCTGCGGCGCTGGTCCTCGCCTCGAAGAAGCTCGACAAGGCCGTGAGCAAGGGCGTCATCCACAAGAACCAGGCGGCGAACCGCAAGTCGGCCATCGCCAAGAAGGTCTCCGCGCTCTGAGTCGCTGATCCTCGGGACGGTCCATGACCGTCCGGCCGAGAGCCCCGCACCGGTGGTGCGGGGCTCTCGTCGTTCGCGGGCCGCGCGGCAGTGGCGGCGCGGCGCGGCGGCGGGACGGTGTCGAACCACGGTTCCGACGTCGAACCAGCGCGCGCGGCTGGTTCGACGTCGCTTCCGTGGTTCGGAGCGGCGGCCGGCACAACCGGGAGCGCGTCGCACCACGGGGTCCCGTGGCGCGACGCGCTCGACGTCGTGCGGGAGCACGTCGCGCCGCCATCCGCCGCGAGCAGCCGGACACCGCACACGCGACGTGCGCAGCCGGCCGGGAGGCCCGGATCGCCTCAGCGGTCCTCGCCGCGTCGGGCGATGGTGCGGACCATCACCTCGAGCGCGTAGTGCGCGTCGCGCGACCCACCCTTCACCGCGGTGTCCGCCGCAGCGATGCTCGTGATCGCGTTCGCCAGCCCGGCCTCACTCCACCCCGCCACGTCACGCTGTGCGCGCTGGACCTGCCACGGCGCCATGCCGAGCGCGGACGCCGCTTGGCCGCTCGGGCCGCGGAAGGCGCTGACCTTCGCCATCGTGCGGATCTTGCTCGCGAACGCCGCGACGATCGGCACCGGGGCCTCCCCCGTCGCCAGCGCGTGCCGGAGCTCGACGATCGCCGGAGCCGACCGGCCCGCGAGCGCGATGTCGGCGACCTTGAACGCGTTCGTCTCGACGCGGCCGCCGTAGTACTTGTCGACGACGCGGTCGGTGATCTCCTCGGCCTCGTCGGCGAGCAGCTGCCGGCACGCGGCGGCAAGCTCGGCCAGGTCGTCGGCGAAGGCCGCGACGAGCGTCCGCACCGCCGAGGGCGCGATCCGGCGTCGGGCCGCCCGGAACTCCGCGTTCACGAAGTCCGCCTTGTCGGTGTCGCGCTTCAGCTCGTCGCACTGCACCTCGACGCCGCCGCCGACACCGCTGCGGATGGTGTCGAGGAGCTTCTTCCCGCGCACACCGCCGCCGTGCCGGAGCACCAGGGTGACGTCGTCGGCCGGTGCCTGCAGGTAGCTGATCGTCTCGGTGATGAAGGCATCGGTGCACTTCTCGACGTTGGTGACCCGCACGAGCCGGGGTTCGCCGAAGAGCGACGGGCTCGCCAGCGTCGCGAGGAGGCCGGGGGCGTACTGGTCCGCTTCGAGGTCGTGCACCTCGAGCGCCGGGTCCTCGCCCACGAGCAGGTCACGGAGGACGCTGCTCGCACGCTCCGCCAGGAACTGCTCGGGTCCGGTGACGAGCACGACCGGTGCGGGGCGGACGCCCGACCACGGCACCTGGTCGATCTTCGCCGCGGCGCGCGCGGGCTTCTTGGCGGGCATGCGTTCCTTCCGTCGGCGCCGGGTCGAGCGGGTCCGGGCCTGCGTCGATCCTACGGGCCACCGGGGACGCTCCGCCGCCGGCCCCACGGCGTGCGGCGCTGCCGGGGAGTCCGCCGGTGGGCCGTCGTCCGCGGCACGCTCCGTCCAGACACGGAGCGCGTCCCCGCGGTCCCGTGACACGACGATCGTGCCCTGGCGGTCGGTCCGGAACGCGGCGGTCCCGGCCGCCCGGAGCGCGTCGAGCGCCGTCCGGGTCGGGTGTCCGTACGTGTTGTCCGCCCCGACGCCGATGAGCCCGACGGGTGCCGCGAGCTGCCGGTAGAGCGCGGGGTCCTGGTCGGACGACCCGTGGTGCGCGACCTTCACGACGTCCGGGCGCGTCTCGACGAGGGGCCGGAGCCGCCGCTGGGAGCGCTCCCCGAGGTCCCCGAGGAACACCCCGGAGACGCAGTGCTCGCACCCCGGTCCCGCGGCGGTCTCGAGGACCAGGCTCGCGTCGTTGCCCGACGCCGCCGCCCCCGCCGGTGGCCACACCAGCCGCCACCGGAGCCGTCCGAGGGTGCCCGCCGTGCCGTCGTCGCCGGTGCGGAGGTCGACCCCGGCGTCCTCGAGCTCGCGGAGCACCCGGTCGTCCTCGGGCCTGCCCACCGGACCGACCAGCGCACGGTCGGTCCGGTCCGCGACGGCCCCGACCGCGCCGACGTGGTCGCGGTCGAAGTGCGTGAGCACGAGCAGGTCGACCCGCTCGACCCCGAGCAGGTCGAGGCACCGGCGGAGCGCCGGCTCGTCGTCGCCGGTGTCGACGAGCGCCACCGGCCCCTTCCCGTCGCGCACCAGCACGGCGTCGCCCTGGCCGACGTCGCAGGCGACGACCGACCAGTCCCCCGGCACGGTGCCCTGGACGACGAGCCGCGGCACGGCGACGACCCCGACACCGAGGACGACGACCGATGCGGCGGCGACGAGCAGCCGTGCTCGCGCCCGCCCCCGTGCGAGCACGGCCGCGGCGACCGCCAGGCTGACCAGGCCCGCGGTGGCGGTCCCCGTGACGCCGACGGGCCAGTCGAGCTCGGCCGCGGGCAGCCCGGCGGTCGTCGTGGCGATCACCCCGATGCAGGCCGCGGGCACCCATGCGACGTGTACCGTCACCGCCGCTCCCCACGGCCAGACCGGCGCGACCAGGCACGCGAGGAGCCCCGTCACCGTGACCACGGGCGCGAGCGGTTCGGTCAGCAGGTTCGCCGGGACCGCGAAGGTCGGCAGCGTCGGGGACAGGACGACGGTGACCGGCCAGCACGCGACCTGCGCGGCGACGGGCACCGACAGGGCCGCCGCGACCGGTGTCCAGAGCCGTCGGGCCAGCAGCGCGGTGAGCGGCGGCGCGAGGACGACGATCCCCGCGGTCGCCAGGACGGAGAGGGCGAAGGCGACCGAGCGGGCGTACCACGGGTCCACGACGAGCATGCCGAGCACCGCGAGGGCGAGGAGCGGGACACCGCGCACCGGTCGCCCGGACAGTCGGACACCGAGGACCACCACCGCCATCACCGCGGCTCGGACGATCGAGGGGTCCGGGCGGACGAGCACGACGAACGCGACGAGGAACCCGCCCGCGAGGACGGCGCGGAACGGCCGCGGGAGTCCGACGCCGCGCCCCACGGCCACGACGAGCGCGACGACGACCGCGCAGTTCGACCCGGAGACGGCGGTGAGGTGGGTGAGCGCCGCGGTCTCCATGGCGGACTCGGTGCCGGGGTCGAGCCCGCTCCGGTCGCCGATCGCCAGACCGCGGAGCAGCGCGCCGCCCGGTTCCGGCAGGCCGTCGGTGACCCGCACGAACGCCTGCCGCACCCGGTCGGTCGCGGCGAGCACACCCGTCGGCGGGTCGACCGCCGGCGCCCCGCGGAGGAACACCACCGCCGCCTCGGGCCCGCCGCCGTCGTCCGACTCCACCGAGGCGCGCCCCGTGAGCACCGCTCCGGCGGGCGCTCGGGTCGGGACGGCCGGCACGATCCGGACCGGCACGTCCAGGCCCCCGGTCCCGCCGAGGCGCCGGAGCGTGCCGGTCGTCGAACGATCGGCGTCGCCGAGGTCGCGCGTGAGCCCGACCTCGACCTCCGTCGTCCGTCCTGCCGCCTCGGCGAGCACCGCGGGCGACCGTTCCGGGTACCCGACGCCCACCGCGACGCCCACGAGCGTGCAGCACGCCGCCGTGGTCGCGAGGAGGGCGAGCACCGGCGGCAGTGCCCGGACGCCGCTCCCGGTCCGCAGCACGAGCAGCGTGAGGACGACCACGCCGACCGTCCCCGTCGAGCCCAGCGTCCACCATGCCGCTCCGGGCCGGCCGACGAGCAGTGCCGCGGTCACCCACGCCAGGGCGACCGGACCGCCGAGTCGCAGGTCGGCGGGGTGCGGTGCCGGGTCCACGTGCCGGACGCCTCAGACCCGGACCCGGTCGCGCAGGTCGTCGAGGCGCGCCTGCCCGATGCCGCTGACGTCGAGCAGGTCGTCGACCGACGAGAACCCGCCGTGCTCCTCGCGCCACGCGATGATCCGCCCGGCGAGTGCCGGTCCGATGCCCGGCAGGGTCTCGAGCGTCGCCTGGTCCGCCGCGTTCAGGTCGACGACCGCGTCCGGCCCGCCGGCGGTGCCGCCCGCACCGCTGCCCGCCCCGCTGCTGCCGCCCGTGACGTCCGGACCGAGCGCCTCGGGGACCGCCGTCTCGCCCACCCGCGGCACGTAGAGCCGTTCGCCGTCCACGACCGCGCGGGCGAGGTTCAGCCGCGCGAGGTCCGCGTCCTCCGCCGCTCCACCGGCACGCTCCAGCACGGCGTCCACGCGGGTCCCGACGGGGACCTCGACGACCCCCGCGTGCCGGACGGCACCGAGCACGTACACCGCGGCGACGGCCGCGGACGGCGCGACGCTCCCGACCGCGGCGGGACCGCTGGGGGCCGCCCCCCCCGCCGGACGGCGACGGGACCGTCGGAGCCGGCTGCGAGCCTCCCGTCACGGTCACCTCGCCCGACGACCGCCCGCGCAGGGTCCCGACCGCCACGACCACGAGGGCGACGACGACGACCACCGCGGCGAGCACCAGCGCCGCCCGCGGGCTCAGCGTGCACCGCTCCCACCACCGCGCCCCGGTCGACACGGAGCCGGACGAGGGCGACGGGACGGGCGGGTCGTGGGACATGACCGGCACGCTAGGGCTCACCCGCACACGAGGACGGCCCGGCGACTCCGCACTGTGGAGGAGGCCGCCGGGCCGGTCGACTGGGGAGGAGTGGTGTCAGCCCTTGATGGCGATGTTCACGAGCTTCGGCGCCCGGACGATCACCTTCACGATCTCCCGGTCGCCGATGTACCGCTGGACGTTCGCCGACGACCGTGCGAGCTGCTCGAGCTCGTCGGCCTCGATCGACTTCGACACCTCGAACGAGTCGCGCACCTTGCCGTTGACCTGCACGACCGCGGTCAGCGTGTCCTGCACGAGCAGCGTCGGGTCGGCCTTCCGCCAGCCGTGGGTGGCGACGGTGGCCTCGTGTCCCAGCTTCTCCCACATCTCCTCGCCGGTGTACGGCGCGAAGACGCTCAGGGCGAGCGCGACGGTCTCGACGGCCTCACGGACGGCGGGGTCGCCCGCGCCGGGGCCACTGTCGATCGCCTTGCGGGTGACGTTGACCAGGTCCATGAGCCGCGCGATGACGACGTTGAACTTGAAGGCCTCCATGAGCCCGGGGGCGTCGGCGAGGAACCGGTGCGTGACCTGCCGGAGCGCCCGGTCGCCGTCCGCCCAGACCGCGTCACGGGACGATGTGACGTCGAGCGCCAGGCGGTACGCGCGGGCCAGGAAGCGCGCGGACGCCGACGGCGACACGTCCTCCCAGTTGATGTCGTCCTCCGGCGGTCCGGCGAAGCCCATCACGAGACGGATCGCGTCGACGCCGTTCGCGTCGAGCTCGTCGCCGAGCGAGACGCCGCCCTTCGACTTCGACATCTTCGAGCCGCCCGACAGCACCATGCCCTGGTTGAGCAGCGCCGCGAACGGCTCGGTGAAGTCGAGGTACCCGAGGTCGAACAGGACCTTCGTCACGAAGCGCGCGTAGAGCAGGTGCAGGATCGCGTGCTCGATGCCGCCGATGTACTGGTCGACCGGCGCCCACTTCCGCGCGGCCGACGGGTCGAACGCCTGCGTGTCGTCCTGCGCGGACAGGAAGCGCAGGAAGTACCACGACGAGTCGACGAAGGTGTCCATCGTGTCGGTGTCCCGCAGGGCAGGCGTCCCGTCGACGGGGTTCGGCACGTTCACCCAGTCGGTCGCCCCACCGAGCGGCGAGGTGCCCTTCGGCTTGAGGTCGAGGCCCTCGGTCGACGGCAGGCGCACGGGCAGCTGGTCCATCGGGACCGGGTGCTCGGTGCCGTCGGCGCCGTGGATGATCGGGATCGGGGTCCCCCAGAAGCGCTGGCGCGAGATGAGCCAGTCGCGCAGGCGGTACGTCTTGGCGGCACGGCCGGTGCCGCGCTCCTCGAGCAGCGAGATCGCGGCGGTGATCGCATGCTGCTTCGACATCCCGTCGAGCGGGCCGGAGTTGATCATGCGCCCCTGGCCGGTGAGGGCCTCGCCGGTCGACGCCGGGTCGAGCGCGGGCAGGTCCTCGAGCGTCGCGCCCTCGGGGATGACCGGGATCGCACCGGTGACGGGCTGGTTCGTGTCGACGACGACCTTGACGGGCAGGTCGAAGGCCCGCGCGAAGTCGAGGTCGCGCTGGTCGTGCGCGGGCACGGCCATGACCGCGCCGTGGCCGTAGTCGGCGAGCACGTAGTCGGCGGCCCAGATCGGCAGGCGCTCCCCCGTGAGCGGGTGGATCGCCGAGCGGCCGAGCGGCACACCGGTCTTCGGGCGGTCGGCGTTCTGCCGGTCGATCTCCGAGGTCTTCTGGGTCGCCGTCAGGTACGCGTCGAAGCCGGCACGCACGTCGTCAGGAGCAGCGGAGACCAGCTCCGCCGCCAGGTCGGAGTCCGGCGCGACGACCAGGAACGTCACCCCGTGGATGGTGTCCGGCCGCGTGGTGAACACGGTGACGGGCTCGTCGCGCCCCTCGATGACGAAGTCGACGTCCGCACCGACCGAGCGACCGATCCAGTTGCGCTGCTGCGCGATGACCTTCGCCGGCCACCGTCCCTCGAGCTGGTTGAGGTCGTCGAGCAGCCGGTCGGCGTACTTCGTGATCGCGAAGTACCACTGCGTCAGCTTCTTCTTGACGACGACGGCACCCGAGCGGTCGGAGGTGCCGTCCGGCAGGACCTGCTCGTTCGCGAGCACGGTCTGGTCCACCGGGTCCCAGTTGACCCAGCTGTCCTTCCGGTACGCCAGGCCCTTCTCGTACATCTTCAGGAACAGCCACTGGTTCCACTTGTAGTACTCGGGGTCCGAGGTGTGGATCTCCGTCGTCCAGTCGAACGAGGGCGCGTACCGCTTGAACGAGGCCTTCTGCTGCTCGATGTTCGCGTAGGTCCACTCCTTCGGGTCGACCCCCCGCTTGATCGCCGCGTTCTCGGCCGGCAGACCGAAGGAGTCCCAGCCGATGGGGTGCAGCACGTTGAACCCCTGCTGCCGCCAGTACCGCGCCACGAAGTCACCGAGCGCCCAGTTCTCGGCGTGCCCCATGTGCAGGTCGCCGGACGGGTACGGGAACATCTCGAGGATGTACTTCCGGGGGCGGGTGTCGTCGAGGTCCGTCGTGAAGAGCCCGAGTTCCTCCCAGCGGGGCTGCCACTTCTCCTGGATGCGGCGGAAGTCGTACGCGTCGGGGTCGACGGCTGCGTGCTCAGTGGAGTGTGCAGTGGGGTGCTCGGTGGTCACGATCACCTAGGGTACAAGGCCTGGAGGCCCGGCCGTCGCCCGCCCCGGACGGCCCGTCCCACGGGTGGTCACCCCGCGACGAGCCGCCCGTCCCGCATCCGCAGGGTGCGGTCGACCAGGTCCGTCGGCACGGGCACGTGCGACACCACGACGACCGTGCGACCGGCCTGCCGCGCGGCACCGACCAGGTCGCGGAGCACGGCGTCGCCGAGGTCGGGGTCGACGTCCGCGGTCGGCTCGTCGAGCACGAGCACGGGGAACGCGTGCAGCAGCGCCCGGGCGAGCGCGAGCCGGTGCGCCTGCCCGCCTGAGACGAGCACCCCGCGCTCCCCCACGCGGGCGTCCAGACCGCCGCGTCGCGCCACCCAGTCGCCGAGTCCGACCCGGTCGAGCACGTCGGTCAGGTCGGCGTCGGTGGCGGTGTCCCGGGCGAACAGCAGGTTCTGCCGCACGGTCTGGTCGAACACGAACGGGTCCTGTTCGACGAGCCCGACGCGCGCCCGGACGGCGTCCGGGTGCACGGTCCGCGCCTCGACGCCGTCGAGCGTGTACGACCCCTCGTGGTCGACGAACCGCACCAGGGCGTCGACCAGGGTGGACTTGCCCGCGCCGCTCGGGCCCTCGAGCACGACGACCTCGCCCGGCCGCAGGTCGAGCGACACCCGGTCGACGGCCGGGCCCGCCGCTCCGGGCCACCGCACGGTCAGGTCGCGGAGCGCCACCGTCACCGGACCGTCGACGACGAGGTCCCGCGGGTCGGCGGGGTCGTCCGGCTCGGGCACGATGCCGGCCGGCACGACGGCCGGGACGACCCGCTCCACCCGCTCCGCGGCGGCCCGGACCCGGCGCAGGGTGAGCACGGCCAGCGGCACACCGCCGACGACCTCGAAGAGTGCGAGCGGCACGAAGACGGCGAGCGCCCAGAGCGGCCCGTCGAGCGCACCCGAGACCACCGCCGGCGCCCCGACCGCGAGGGTCCCGACCACGGCCCCGCCGCCGACCAGCGCGACGAGCGCACCGACGACGGACTCGACCCGCGCGCGGCGGCGCACGGCCCGGGTCACCCGGGCGTCGAGCGCGGCGATCCGGGCGAGACGGTCGGGCAGGGTGCCGTAGGCCGCGAAGACGTCGAGCGTCCGGACCGTGTCGAGCACGAGGTCGGCGACGCGGCCCCGGTCGGCCGCGGTCTCCCGGTCCGAGCGCCGTGCGACGGACAGCGTCGTGACGGTGCCGAGCAGCGCGGCGACGGCGAGCGCGGCGACCAGCACGAGGGCGGCCGGCCACCACACCAGGGCGACCGCGACGACGGACAGCACGGCCACGACGCCCGCCGAGACCAGCGGTCCGACGACACGGATCGGCAGGTCCTGCAGCCGGTCGGTGTCGGTGACGAGCCGGGTGAGCAGGTCGCCACGACCCGTGGAGCCCAGCCCGGCCGGCGCCACCGACGCCAGTCGCCGGTACATCTCGGTCCGCACGACCGCGAGCTGCCGGAAGGACGCGTCGTGCCCGGCGAGGCGGTCGACGTACCGCAGCGCCGCGCGGCCGAGCGCGAACGCGCGGACCCCGACCATCACGAGCGTCAGGTAGAGGATCGGCGGCTGCTCGGCGGCGCGCGTGATGAGGTAGCCGCTCGCCGCGAGCAGCGCCACGGCGCACACCGCACTCAGCGTGCCGGCGGCGACCGCCTTCGCCCAGCCGGCCCCGTGCGGCAGGGCGAGCCGGAGGACGCTCGTGCCGCGCGCCTCCCGGCTCATGCCCGGACCCCCTGCCGGGTGGTGACCGTCACCGCGCCGCCCGGGAGCACGTCCACGCGGACGTCGGCCGCGGCGAGCACCGCGGGCCGGTGGCTCGCCACCACGACGACGGACCCGTCGTCGGCGAGGGCCCGCACGGCGCGGACGACGGTCCGCTCGGCCTCGGCGTCGAGCGCCGACGTCGGCTCGTCGAGCAGCACGAGCGGCGTCCGGACGCGACGCGCCCGGTACAGCGCACGGGCGACCGCGACCCGCTGGGCCTGACCGCCCGACAGACCGGCTCCGCCCGACCCGACCGGGAGGCCCGGCTCGACTCCCAGCCCCGCCTCGCGCAGCGCGCGGCGCACGGCTGCATCGTCGGGTTCCGCGTGCATCGCGATGTTCTCGGCGACCGTGCCGCGGACGAGCCGCGGTCGCTGGTCGGCCCACGTGGTGCGCTCGGCGCGGGACGCGCCAGCCGGACCGGGCACCACGACGGTGCCGTCGTGGTCGAGGACACCGCGGATCGCGGCGATCAGGCTCGACTTGCCCGACCCGCTCGGGCCGGCGAGCGCGACGACCGTGCCCGGCGTCGCCCGGAGGTCGACCGGCCCGATGACGAGGTCGGGGCGACGGACGGTCAGCCCGTCGAGCACCAGCTCCGCGGCGGCGGGAGCCGGTACCGCGTCGGGGCGGGCCGTCGCGACGGCGGTGCGCTCGTCGAGGACGTCGAGGACCGCGCCCGAGGCCTCGACCCCGTCCTGCGCGGCGTGGAAGTCGGCGCCGACCTGCCGGATCGGTGCGAAGGCCTCCGGTGCGAGGACGAGGACGAACATCGCCGCGCCGAGTCCCATGGAGCCGTCGACGAGCCGCACGCCGATCGAGACGGCGACGAGGGCGACGGACAGGCTCGCCGCGAGCTCGAGGGCGAATCCGCTGACGAACGACAGACGGAGGACCCCGATCGTCCCCCGGCGGTACTCGTCGGTGACGCTGCCGATGCGGCCGACCTGTCGACGCGCGCGACCGAAGACCTTCAGCGTCGCCAGGCCCTCGACGGCCTCGGTGAAGGCGCTGCCGAGCCGGGCGAGGGCGTCCGCCTGCTTCCGCTGGAGTGCCTGCGTGGCGAGTCCGATCAGCACCATGAACACCGGGATGACGGGCATGGCGAGCACGATGACCAGCGCGCTCGTCATGTCGGCGACACCGATCGCGACGAGGAGGACCGGCGTCGCCACGGCCGTGAGGGCCAGCTGCGGGACGTACCGGCCGAAGTAGGCATCGAGCGCGTCCAGCCCGGGACCGAGCGTCGTGGCGAAGCCGGCGCTGGACCGGGCGGCGAGCCAGGACGGTCCGCGTTCCGCCGCGCGCGCCAGCACCGTCGCCCGGAGCTCGCTCTTCACCGTCGCCCCGGCGCGGGCCGCCAGGTCGTCCGTCGCCCAGGCGGCGACCGCGCGGACGACGAACGCGGCGGCGAGGAGCGCGAGCGTCGGGGACGTCGCCGCGGGGACGCGGCCGTCGCGCACCGCGTCGACCCCGAGGGTGACGGCGGTGGCGATCCCCCACGCGATGCCGATCGTCGCGAGCGTCCGCACCAGGCCGGTCGCCGCCGAGGCGACGACCGACCCGCGGGCGGTGCGCGAGAGCCGGAGCAGGCGCGGATCGAGGGGCTTCATCACCGGGCCCTAGTGCGCGGCCCGGGCGATGTGCGCCCGCGACACACGCTTGCGGAACACCCAGTAGGTCCACGCCTGGTAGGCGAACACGAGCGGGAGGAACACCAGGGCCACCCAGCTCATCACCGTCAGCGTGTAGTCGCTGCTCGAGGCGTTGGCGACGGTCAGGCTGTTCGCCGGGTCGTTCGACGCGGGCATGACGTTCGGGAAGATCGCCGTGAACATCGCCACGACCACCGCGGCGATCGTGACGGCCATCAGGGTGAAGGCGCGGCCTTCCCTTCCCCAGGCGTTGCAGAGCACGGCGAGGACGAGCGCGAGCGCGGCGACGACCGAGAGCACGAGGCTGGCCGGGGTCGCGCGGACGAACGCCATCGACACGAGGAAGGCGGCAGCGACGACGATCGTCAGCACGCCCGCCCGGGTCGCGAGCCGCTTGGCACGCTCGCGGATCTCGCCCTCGGTCTTGAGCGCCACGAAGACCACGCCGTGCGTGAAGAACACGAGCAGGGTCGTCAGCCCGGTCAGCAGGGCGAAGGGGTTGAGCAGGTCGAACACCGTCCCGGTGAAGTCGTGCCCGGCGTCCATCGGGATGCCCCGGACGACGTTGCCGAACGCGACGCCCCAGAGAAAGGACGGCACCGCGCTGCCGACGACGATCATCAGGTCGAAGCGGCGCTTCCACTCCGGGTGCTTCCGCTGGTGGCGGTACTCGAACGACACCCCGCGGGCGATGAGCGCCGCGAGGATGAGCAGCAGGGCCAGGTAGAAGCCGGAGAACATCGTGGCGTACCACTCCGGGAACGCCGCGAAGAGGAGCGCGCCGGCGACGATGACCCAGGTCTCGTTGAGGTCCCAGACCGGGCCGATGGTGTTGATGAGGACCCGGCGGTCGGTGTCGTCCTTGCCGAGGAACGGCAGGGACATGCCGACGCCGAAGTCGAACCCGTCGAGGACGAAGTACCCGACGAAGAAGAGTCCGACGATCGCGAACCAGACAACGGGGAGATCCACTAGTACACCGTCACTTCGTGCTCGACCTCGCCGGTGACCTCGTCGACCTCCGCAGGAGCGGCGGGGCCCTCCTGCGCGACCTTCTTGATGAGCCCGAACTCCACGACCGCCAGCGCGCCGTAGATGAGCGTGAACACGACCAGCGAGATGAGGACCTCGACCCCGGTGACGTTCGGCGAGACGCCGTCCGCGGTGCGGAGCAGGCCGAAGACCAGCCACGGCTGGCGACCCATCTCGGTGAAGACCCAGCCCATGATCATCGCGGCCATCGGCAGCGGGACGGACCAGGTGGCCACACGCCACACCCAGCGCTGCGTCGGGAAGCGGCCCTTCCGGGTGAGCCAGAGCCCGGCCAGCGAGACGAGGACGGCACCGACGCCGAGGGCGATCATCCAGCGGAACGACCAGTAGGTCACCCAGATGATCGGCTTGTAGTCGCCCGGGCCGTACACCTGGCTGTACTGCGCCTGCAGGTCGTTGATGCCCTCGACCGTGCCGGTGAAGGTGTGGGTCGACAGGAACGAGAGCAGGTACGGGATGCGGATCGAGAACAGCTCGTGCACGCCGTCCGGGGTCCCGAGCGTGAAGACCGAGAACGAGGCGTCCTTGCCCGTCGACGTGTTGTAGAGCGCCTCGGCCGCAGCCATCTTCATCGGCTGGGTGTCGACCATCGTCAGGCCGAGCTGGTCGCCGGAGAGCACGGTCAGTGCCCCGGAGGCGAGCATCGTCCACATGCCGAACTTCAGCGCCGGCATCATCGTCTCGAGGTTCTGGTTGCGGGCCAGGTGCCACGCGGCGACCGCGACGATGACCGAGGCGGCCACCATGAACGCGCCGAACAGGGTGTGCGGGAACGCGGCGAGGGCGACCTTGTTCGTCAGGACGGCCCAGATGTCGGTGAGCTCGGCGCGGCCCTTGGCCTCGTTGATCGCGAAGCCGACGGGGTGCTGCATGAAGGCGTTGGCCGCCAGGATGAAGTACGCCGACATCATGGTGCCGACGCTCACGCACCAGATGCTCGCGAGGTGCAGGGCCCGCGGCAGCCGGTCCCACCCGAAGATCCAGATGCCGATGAACGCGGCCTCGAAGAAGAACGCGAGGATGCCCTCGAGCGCGAGCGGAGCGCCGAAGACGTCACCGACGAAGCGCGAGTAGTTCGACCAGTTCATGCCGAACTGGAACTCCTGCACGATCCCGGTGACGACGCCCATCGCGAAGTTGATGAGGAAGATCCGGCCGAAGAAGCGCGTCAGTTGCAGGTAGTGCGCCCGACCGGTCCGCACCCACGCCGACTGGAAGACCGCCACGACGAGGGCCATGCCGATCGTCAGCGGGACGAAGAGGAAGTGGTAGATCGTCGTGAGCCCGAACTGCCACCGCGACAGGACGAGCGGATCGAGGAGGTCGTTCATGCGGCGTGTCCGAGCCGGGTCGCCGCGCGCTGTTCGTGCACGTTGGTTGCTTCCTACGGGAGGTGGGACTTCAGGTTCGTCACGCCGTCGGGACACCTCCACGCTACCGGCCGGACACCTGGCTCGACAAGTTGTAGAGGCCGTCTCTGCACAAACGTGCAATGGCTGTGATCGGCACAACCGTGCGGAACATCGGTGCTGCGGACCCACCCCGCAGAACGACGACAGGTGCCGGGCCGAAGCCCGACACCTGTCGTCGATCGTTCAGCGCCCGGGGCGCCGTTGGGTCAGAGCAGACCCTCCTCGGTGAGGAAGTCCTTCGCGATCTCCGACGCCTTCTCCTTGTCGGTGACGCTCTTCTGGTTGAGCTCGATGAGCTTCTCGGTGGTCAGCTTCTCGTTCACCCCGTCGATGGCGTCCGCGGCCTTCTCGTCGACCTTGTCGGACACGACCGGGATGACGTTCTGCGGGAGGATGAGGTTCTCCGGGTCCTTCAGCGAGACGAAGTCGTTCGCCTTGATGCTCGGGTCCGCGCTGTAGATGTCGGCGAGCTGGACGGTGCCGTCCTTGAGCGCCTTGACGGTCAGCGCGCCGCCGGAGTCCTCGACCGCCTTGAAGTCGACGTCGACGCCGTAGACCGACTTCAGACCGTCCGGGCCGTACGGGCGGGTCTGGAACTCGGAGTTCGCACCGACGGTCAGCTTCTCCTTGACGTTCTTCAGGTCGGCCAGGCTCGTGACGTCGTTCTCCTCGGAGAACTGCTTCGTCACGGTGTAGCTGTCCTGGTCCGTGGCGTCGGCCTCGTCGAGGACGCGCAGGCCCTTCGGCAGCGCCTTCTCGAGGCCCTCGTCGATCTGGTCGGCGGTCTTGGCCGTCGACGACTTGTCGAAGTACTGCAGCAGGTTGCCGCTGTACTCCGGCATGACGTCGATCGCGCCCTTCTCGAGCTGCGGGATGTAGACCTCGCGCTGCCCGATGTTGAAGTTGCGCTGGACGGTGAAGCCGTCCTTCTCGAGGACCTGCGCGTAGAGCTCGGCGATGATCTCGTTCGAGTAGTACTGCTGCGAGCCGATGACGATGGTCTTCGAGTCCGAGGAGGCGCTCGAGCCGCTGCTGAGCGGGTCGCTCGAGGCGCAGCCGGTGAGGGCTGCTGCGACGCCGAGTGCCGTTGCGGCGGCGAGGGCGACGCGGATCCGTGCTGTGATCACGATGGGTTTCCTTCCGGGATGGGATTGCGGGCTCGCTCGCGCGATCCCTGGCGCTGCCGCGCGGACGGGTCGGCGGTGCCCTTCGGCACCGCCGCCCGCTGCAGCGCGGCGAACACGATCTCGAACGCGATCGCGAGTGCGATCACGAGGATGGAGGCGCCGAGCATCTCGGCGTAGTCCTGGGTCTTGAGGCCGAGGAAGAAGTAGCCGCCGAGGCCACCGGCGCCGACGTACGCGGCGAGCGTGGCGGTCGCGACGACCTGCAGGACGGCGGCGCGCACGCCACCGATGAGCAGCGGGAGCCCGAGCGGGATCTCCACCTTCCAGAGCACCTGCCAGCCGGTCATCCCCTGCGCCTTCGCGGCGTCGACCGTGACGGGGTCGACCGACTCGATGCCCGCGTAGGCACCGGCGAGCACGGACGGGACGGCGAGGATCACGAGGGCGAGCAACGGCGCCTGGAGGCCGATGCCGAGCATGAGCCCGAAGAGCGACAGCACGCCGAGGGTCGGCAGGGCCCGGATGCCGCCGGACAGTGCGATCGCGAGGCCGCGGGCCCGACCGGTGTGCCCGATCGCGTACCCGATCGGGATCGCGATGACCGAGGCGATGACCACCGCGAGGAGCGTGATCCACACGTGCTCCCAGAGCCGGGCCGGGATCGCGTTGAAGCCGGTGTAGTTCGCCGGGTCGAACACCCAGCCGAAAGCCTGACCGATGATCACGAGACCACCTCCGCACGCTGGAGCACGCGACGTGCGGCCCGTCGGCTCCGTGGCGCGCGTCGCGTCCACGGCATGACGACCCGACCGAGCAGGACGAGCAGACCGTCGAGGGCGAAGGCGAGCACGAGCACCATGACGATGCCGGAGATGATCTCCTCGAAGATGCCGCGGGCGAGACCGTCCGTGAAGAGCGACCCGAGGCTCTGGATCCCGAGCACCGCGCCGACGGTCGTCAGCGAGATGGTGGAGACCGCGACCACGCGGAGCCCCGCGAGGAGGACCGGGCCGGCCAGTGGGAGCTCGACGCGGAAGAACCGCTGCACGCCGGAGTAGCCCATCGCCGTCGACGCGGCCTTGGTGCCGGCGTCCACCGAGGTCAGCCCGTCCACCGTCGACCGGACCATGAGCGCCAGGCCGTAGATCGTCAGGCTGATGATGACGTTGACCGGGCTCTGCAGGCTCGTGCCGATGATGCTCGGCAGCGCGACGAACAGGGCGAGCGACGGGATCGCGTAGAGCAGTCCCGCGAACGTCACGATGCCGCTGCCGAGGCCGGCCGCGAAGCGGGAGCCGCCGGGCCGCTGCAGCCGGACGACGAGCCACCCGATCGGGATCGACAGCAGGAAGGCGATGATGATCGGCGGGATCGCGATCGCGAGGTGCGAGGCCGTGTCCTCCCCGATCGTGTCGAGGTTGGACAGCACCCACTTCACCGCGGACTCCCACCCTGCGCCGCAGCACCCGGGGCGCCGGTGGGCGCCTCGGCCTCGGAGCGGACAGCGGCAGCGGCGTCGACGACACCGACGGGGCCGGTGAGCACACCGGCGGCTCGGCCGTCCCCGTCGACGACGATCGGCCCGGTCGGGGTCTGCTCGACCCGCAGGGCACGACGGCCGCGACCGGCGCCGATGAAGTTCGCGACGAAGTCGTCCGCCGGCGCGGCCAGGATCTCGGCGGGCGTACCGAGCTGGGCGATCTCGCCGCCCTTCTTGAGGATGACGACCTGGTCGCCGAGCTTGAACGCCTCGTCGATGTCGTGCGTGACGAACACCACGGTCTTGCCGAGTTCGCGCTGCAGCCGGATGAGTTCGTCCTGCAGGTCGGTGCGCACGAGCGGGTCGACCGCACCGAAGGGCTCGTCCATGAGGAGCACGTTCGGGTCGACCGCGAGGCCGCGGGCCACGCCGACACGCTGCTGCTGGCCGCCGGAGAGCTGCGACGGGTACCGGTCCGCGAAGGCGCGGTCCAACCCGACGGTGTCCATGAGCTCGAGGGCCCGCGCGCGGGCCTCGCCCTTCGACACCCCCGTGAGCAGCGGCACCGTGGCGATGTTGTCCACGACCCGGCGGTGCGGGAGCAGACCGGCGTTCTGCATCACGTAGCCGATCCGGCGACGGAGCTGGACGGGGTCGACGCCGGCGACGTCCTCCCCGTCGATCGACACCGTGCCGGCCGACGGGTCGACCATGCGGTTGATCATGCGGAGCAGGGTCGTCTTGCCGCAGCCGCTCGACCCGACGAAGACCGTGGTGGTCCGCGAGGGGATGACGAGGCTGAAGTCGTCGACCGCGTTGGTGCCGTCCGGGTACGTCTTGCGCACCGAGCGGAACTCGATCATGTGGGTGCCCTTCTGTTCGGAGGTAGCCCGACTCCGGATGAGCGTACCCGTGTGGTCCGCCGACGGTTCCGTTGCGACCCACCATGACGGAACGCGGACAACGGACAAGCCGTGAACGCGCCCAGCAAGCACTCTGAGGACGACGCAAGACGCCCGCGCTCCGGGAGCGGAGCGCGGGCGTCTTGGTCTCCGGCGACGGTTCGGTCCGTCACCGCGGGCGTCAGGAGGCGGCGACCACCGCTTCGAGGTGTGCGCGGCTCATCGTGCGGTACTCCTCGATGAGCGCGGTGTCGGGTGCGGACCGATCGCGCATCGCACGGGCGATGACGGCGTGCGCGGACTCGGCGAGCACGACCCAGGTGCGCGCCACCCGCTCCCCGGCCGGGAACCCGAACCGGTCGTGCAGGACCTGCGACACGGCCGCCCCCAGCGCGGCCATGCGGTCCTCGGCGTCACGGGAACCGGTGTCGGCAGCGTCCCCGAAGCGGATGGCCCGGAAGCCGGGCTCGGTCCGGTACATCTCGACGGTCGCGTCGACGAGCGCGTCGCAGGCCTCCTGCCAGGAGCCCGCCCCGCTCTCGTCGAGTGCCGACAGGAAGCGCTCGGCGAGCCGCTGGGTGCTCCTGATGGCGAGCGCCTCGACGACGGCGATGCGGTCCGGGAAGTACCGGTAGACCGTGCCGATCGACGCCCCCGCGCGCTCGGCCACCATGGCCGTGGTCAGTCGCTCGAACCCGATCTCGTCGATCACCGCGGCGGCGGCGTCCAGGAGTCCCGCGAGGCGCGCCGAACTGCGGGCTTGGACCGGCTCGTTCCTGAGCAGTGATGATCCCCCCGGCAGTGCGTTCGATACCTCGGTGACGAGCACGTGTTCTCCTCTTGCACTCCGTCCGGAGCGCGGTCATGTGGGAAGTGACGGAGGCAACTCTCGCAGAGACCGGCTGGGTCGTGGCTGCGACTCACAGGCCGGGCGCACCGGGATCCGCCCTCCCGAGCCGCCTCGTGGAAGGATGGGGGCATGCCCGCCCCGACGCCCCACGAGCCGTCGCTGGCCGCACCGATCCTCCACCGAGCCGCCCGCATCGAGGACGCCGTGCAGGAGTTCCGGGAGCACCGCGCACGTCGGCACGGGCTCGTCCCGACGGTCGTGCCGTACACGGGGTACGGCGCTCCGGGCTGGATCCGCGTGCTCTGCCGCGTCCTGCTCACCCGCCGCGGCCTGGCGTCGGACGTCTCCTTCGCCGGCGTCCGCGGCTGGCGGAGCTTCACGAGCGTCGCGGTCGACGACGCCGAGGTGACCGTGACCGCCGGCGGCACGACCCACGTGGTGCAGTCCGACCGCGGCGGCGTGGTCGACGTGAAGATCCCGATCGACCTCGAACCGGGGTGGCAGACCGTGCGCCTTTCGGCCGGTGGGATGCGGGACGTGGAGGCCGACGTGTTCATCGTGGACCCGTCGACACGCTTCGGACTGCTGTCCGACATCGACGACACCGTCATGGTGACCTCGCTCCCCCGTCCGATGCTGGCCGCCTGGAACTCCTTCGTGCTCACCGAGCACGCACGGCGTCCGGTGCCGGGGATGTCGGTGCTCTACGAGCGCGTCCTCGCGCAGCACCCCGGTGCGCCGACCGTGTACCTGTCGACCGGCGCCTGGAACGTGGCGCCGACCCTGCAGCGGTTCCTGACCCGCAACATGTACCCGTCCGGCACCCTGCTGCTCACCGACTGGGGTCCCACCCACGACCGATTCTTCCGGAGCGGGCAGCTCCACAAGCAGGGGAACCTGCGGCGCCTCGCCGAGGACTTCCCGGACGTCCAGTGGCTGCTCGTCGGCGACGACGGACAGCACGACGAGGCCCTCTACGGTGCGTTCGCGCAGGAGCACCCCGAGAACGTCGCCGGCGTCGCGATCCGCCAGCTGTCCACGAGCGAGGCGGTCCTGGCCGGTGGTCGCTCGCGCGCACAGGAACGGACCCGCGACACGTCGGCCCCCTGGGTCTACGCCCCGGACGGTGCGGGCCTGTGGTCGGAGCTCGCCCGGGTCGGTCTCGCCGACGCCGACCCCGCGACCCCGCTCTGACCGGGGCCGACTCCTCCTCCGCCGCGCCGGGCGACCGCTCGGAGGCGAGCCCCGACGACCGCTGAGCAGACCTTCAGCGCCGACCGTCGCCCGGCGACCCGGTGGTTGGATCGGCGCATGAGCACCGGAACCCCGCTGAACCGCATCGAGGACCACGCCCTCATCGGCGACACCGACACCGCCGCCCTGGTCGGACGGGACGGCACGATCGACTGGGCGTGCCTGCCCCGGTTCGACAGCCCGTCCACGTTCGCCTCGCTGCTCGGCACCGAGGACCACGGACACTGGTCGCTCCGTCCCACCGACCCGGCGGCCACGAGCACCCGACACCACCACCCGGACACCCTCGTGCTCGCCACCGTGTGGACGACGCCGACCGGCACCGTCGAGGTCACCGACCTCATGCCCGCCGGTGCGCACCGTGCCGCGATCATCCGGCGCGTCCGGGGTCTGCAGGGCACGGTCGAGATCGAGCAGACGCTGCGCATCCGCTTCGACTACGCCCGCGCGCTCCCCTGGGTTCGCCAGATCGGCGGCGACGACGACCCGGCCCTGCTGGCGACCGCAGGACCGGGCTCCGTGATCGTGCGCGGGGTCCGCTTCCACGCCGACGACCACCGCCACACGAGCACCGTGACCGTGCACGACGGCGACGTCGTCGACACGGTGCTCACCTGGTACCCGTCGCACCGGGAGCCGCCGGAGCCGCTCGACGTCGACGCGGCGCTCGAGCACACCGAGCGGTGGTGGCGCGACTGGATGGCGACCGCGCACACCGAGGGCCCGTACGCCGAGGCGAGCCGACGCTCCCTGCTGATCCTGCGTGCGATGACCCACGGCGAGACCGGCGGCGTCGTGGCGGCCGCGACCACGAGCCTCCCGGAGGACCCCGGCGGGGAGCGCAACTGGGACTACCGCTACGTCTGGCTCCGCGACGCCTCCCTCGCCCTGGCCTCGCTGATCGCGCACGGCTACCGCGACGAGGCGACCCACTGGCGCGGCTGGCTGCTCCGCGCGATCGCCGGCGATCCCGCCGACGTGCAGATCATGTACGGCATCGCCGGCGAACGGGAGCTCCCGGAACGCTCGATCGACGAGCTGCCCGGGTACCTCGGGTCGCGGCCCGTGCGCGTCGGCAACGGTGCGTCGACCCAGTACCAGGGGGACGTGTTCGGCGAGGTGCTCGCCGCGCTGCACGACGCCCGCGAGCTCGGCGTCGAGGAGAACGCGGACTCGTGGGCGCTGCAACGTGCGCTGCTCGGCTACGTCGAGGAGCACTGGCAGCAGCCCGACAACGGGATCTGGGAGATGCGCGGCCCGCGACGGCACTTCACGCACTCGCGCGCCATGATCTGGGCGGCGCTCGACCGCGGCGTCGCAGCCGTCGAGGAGTTCGGCCTCGAGGGGCCGGTCGACCGATGGCGGACCCTGCGCGACCAGGTGCGTGCCGAGATCGAGGAGCACGGCTGGAACGCCGAACGGGGCAGCTACCGCCAGCACTACGACACCGACGAGGTGGACGCGAGCCTGCTCGTGCTGCCGCAGATCGGCTACGTGCGCGCCGACGACCCGCGCATGACCGGGACCGTCGCCGCCATCGAGCAGGACCTGCGCGTCGGGGAGCACGGCCTCGTGCTGCGCTACCGGACGACGTCGGGCTTCGACGGGCTGTCCGGCAGCGAGCACCCCTTCCTGGCGTGCTCGTTCTGGTTGGTCGAGCAGTACGCGGCGTCCGGACGCGTCGACGACGCCGAGCGGCTGATGGACGTGCTCGTCGGCTACGCCAACGACGTCGGCATGCTGTCCGAGGAGATCGACGTCGCCACCGGGCACCACATCGGCAACACGCCGCAGGTGCTGTCGCACCTGACCCTCGTGTCCGCGGCGGACGCCATCGCCCGGGCTCGTGGTGCGGCGTCCGGGCACCGGACGCGACTGGCCGTGCACGACGGCGGGACCCGGTCCTCGACCGGCCGGGGGACGCGCGCCGGCTCCGCGTCCTGACGGGGCCCGCAGACGGACGGGAGGCGCGGTGCCGGCCGGCACCGCGCCTCCCGTCCGCCACGTGGGGGCGTCCGTCAGCTGGGGACGTCCGTCAGGACGACGACTCCCAGTCCGCCGGGCCGCGCGAGCCCGCGCGGTACTCCTCGAGCGGGACCTCGCCCGACTTCCAGGCGTTCACGACCGGCTCGACGATCTCCCAGCAGCGCTCCGCGACGTCGCCGCGGATCGACAGCAGCGGGTCGTCGTGGAAGATGCCGTTGAGGACCTCACCGTACGGGGTGAGCTCACCGTCGTCGAACGTCGACGACAGGGTGACCTGACCCATCTCGAAGGGGTTGCCGCCACCGTTCGCGGAGACCGACAGCTCGATCTCGTCCGGGTTGAGGACGATCCGGAGGGTGTCCGCCTTCGGGCGACCGGACAGGCCGGAGGGCAGGCGCGTCACCGGCTTGAAGGTGATGAGCACCTCCTTGCGGCTGGCGCCGAGCGCCTTGCCGGAGCGGAGCGTGAAGGGGACGCCCTTCCAGCGAGCGGTGTCGACCTCGACGGAGATCTCGGCGAGCGTCTCGGTCTCGCGCGACTTGTCGACGCCGTCCTCGTCCTGGTACGACGGCAGCTCCTTGCCGTCGATGGTGCCGGCCGTGTAGACCGCACGGCGCGAGGCGACCTTCGGGTCGCCGCCCTTGAGCTCGGTCGACCGGAGCACCCGGGCGAGCGAGGAGCGGAACTCCACGGCGTCGATGTCCGCCGGGGCGTCCATCGTGACAATGCCGAGGATCTGGAGCAGGTGCGACTGGATCATGTCGACCATCGCGCCGGCCTCGTCGTAGTACTGCGCGCGGTTCTCGAGACCGAGGGTCTCGTCGTAGAAGATGTCGACCTTCTCGATGTTGTCGGCGTTCCAGATCGGCTCGAACAGTCGGTTGGCGAAGCGCAGGCCGATGATGTTGAGGACCGTGGTACGACCGAGGAAGTGGTCGGTGCGGTGGACGCGCTCCTCGGGGACGAGCTCGAGGACGGTCTTGTTGAGGGCCTGGGCACTCGCGACGTCGGTGCCGAACGGCTTCTCGAACGCCAGGGTCGTGCCCTCGGGCAGCTCGACGTCCTGCAGTGCCTCGCAGATGTCGGAGGCGATCTGCGGCGGGAGCGCGAAGTAGAGGATCGGCTCGGCCTCGGCGGCGCCGAGCAGCGCCTTCAGGTGCGCGGGGTCGGTCGGGTCGCCCTGGATGAACTGCGTCGACTCGATGGTCGCATCGACCTCCGGGCCCTTGACGTCCTGCGACGCGAAGGACTTCGTCACGACGTCCTTCCACTGCTCCTCGCTGCGGGCGCTGCGGCCCGTACCGATCAGCTGGACGGGGACCGCTCGACCGCTCTGCAGGAACGTGCCGAGGCCCGGGAGCAGCAGGCGGGAGGCGAGGTCGCCCGTCGCGCCGAAGATGATGAGGGTGCGCTTGTCGGTCACCGGAGGTGAGTCCTTTCGCTGTCGTTACGAGGTCCGCACGGGTCAAGCCGCGGGCGGGCCGATTGATTCCCTGCGAGGTCCGGCGTACCCGCTCGGCGCCGAGAGCTCGGTCCGTGGTGGGGTACGGGTCGCGGACACACGTCGGGCGGCACCGGATGTGGTGCCGCCCGAGGTGTCAGGTGGGGATCGGGGTCAGTGCCCGAAGTTGCCGCGGTAGTACTCGTAGACCCAGCCCACGAGCGTCACGGTCACGAGCGCCAGCCCGATCGGGACGATCCAGAGACCGGCCGCGAGACCGAGGAAGCACACGGCCGTCGAGCCCGCGAGCAGGATCGGCCACCACGACCACGGGCTGAAGTGCCCGAGCTCGGCGTCGCCGTCCTCGATGTTCGCGTCCGGACGGTCCTCGGGCAGCACGCCGCCCTGCGAGGACATGACCTTGCCGAGGTAGAAGGCGATGAACGCCGACATGATCCCGGTGAGGCCGATCGCCACGGTGCCGACCCACTCGGGCCGCCCGTAGTAGATGAGCGCCCAGATGGTGTACGCCGCGTCCGCGAGGATGAAGAAGACGAACAGGATCCAGAACAGGTTGGTGTTGGCGCGCATGGCGTTACTTCACCTCGCCCTTCGCGGCGTCGTAGGTCGGGGCGTCCGGGGCGTCCTTCGCCGGGCCCACACCGATCGGCACACCGGCCTCGGGGTGGTTCAGGTCGAACGCCGGGGACTCGGATCGGATCCGCGGGATCGACGTGAAGTTGTGGCGCGGCGGCGGGCAGCTGGTCGCCCACTCGAGCGAGCGGCCGTAGCCCCACGGGTCGTTCACGGCGACCTTCGGCGCGTTCCGCGCGGTCACGTAGACGTTGAAGATGAACGGCAGGAACGAGATCGCGAGGATCATCGAGCCGATCGTCGACAGCTGGTTCATCCACGTGAAGCCGTCGTTCGGCAGGTACGTCGCGTAGCGACGCGGCATGCCGATGACGCCCAGCCAGTGCTGGATGAGGAACGTCGTGTGGAAGCCGATGAACAGGAGCCAGAAGTGGATCTTGCCGAGGCGCTCGTTGAGCATGCGACCCGTCCACTTCGGCCACCAGAAGTAGAAGCCGGAGAACATCGCGAACACGACGGTGCCGAAGACCACGTAGTGGAAGTGCGCGACGACGAAGTACGAGTCGGACACGTGGAAGTCGAGCGGCGGCGACGCCAGGATCACGCCGGTGAGACCACCGAAGGTGAACGTGATGAGGAAGCCGACGGCCCAGAGCAGCGGGGTCTCGAACGTGACCGAGCCACGCCACATCGTGCCGACCCAGTTGAAGATCTTCACGCCGGTCGGGACCGCGATGAGCATCGTCATGAGCGAGAACCACGGGAGCAGGACGCCACCGGTGACGTACATGTGGTGCGCCCACACCGTGACCGACAGGGCCGCGATGGAGATGGTCGCGTAGACGAGCGTCTTGTAGCCGAAGATCGGCTTGCGGCTGAACACCGGGAAGACCTCGGACACGATGCCGAAGAACGGCAGCGCGATGATGTACACCTCGGGGTGACCGAAGAACCAGAACAGGTGCTGCCAGAGCAGGGCACCGCCGTTGGCCGGGTTGTAGATCTGGGCGTCGAACACGCGGTCGAGGCCGAGGCCGAACAGCGCGGCGGCGAGGACCGGGAAGGCCATCAGGACGAGCAGCGACGTCACGAGGGTGTTCCACGTGAAGATCGACATGCGGAACATGGTCATGCCCGGGGCACGCATCGTGATGATCGTCGTGATGAAGTTCACCGCGCCGAGGATCGTCGAGAAGCCGGTCATGCCGAGGCCGAACACCCAGAGCGTCCCACCGAGACCCGGCGTGAACGTCGTGTCACTCAGGGGCGCGTAGGCGAACCAGCCGAACGACGCCGCACCCTGCGGGGTGAGGAAGCCGCCGACGGCGATGAGCGAGCCGAAGAGGTAGAGCCAGAAGGCGAACCCGTTCAGACGCGGGAAGGCGACGTCCGGCGCACCGATCTGGAGCGGCATGATCGCGTTCGCGAAGCCCGAGAAGAGCGGCGTCGCGAACATCAGCAGCATGATCGTGCCGTGCATCGTGAAGAGCTGGTTGTACTGCTCCTTCGTCGCGACCACCTGCAGGCCGGGCTCGAAGAGCTGGGCACGGATGACCAGCGCCATGATGCCGGCGAGCAGGAAGAAGACGAACGAGGCGATCAGGTACATGTACCCGATGGTCTTGTGGTCGGTGGAGGTGATCCACCGGACGATGATGTTGCCCTTCCGCCCGACCTTCGACGCCTGGAAGTCCGGCGTCGAGGGCCTGGTCGGCTGGCCGACGAGTGACGTTGTCATCTGACGAGCCCCTACTTGTTCTCGCTCGACGCCTCGACCGGCGCCTGGTTGTTCGGTTCGTTCGTGTTGGTGTCGTACTCGTTGCCGAGCAGACCGACCTTGCCCTGCTCGCGCAGGGTGTCGAGGTACTGCTGGTACTCGGAGTCGGACACGACCTTGACCTGGAAGAGCATCAGGGAGTGGTACTCACCGCAGAGCTCGGCACACTTGCCCTGGTACGTGCCCTCCTTCTGCGGGATGAAGTACTCGTAGTTGGTCTTGCCCGGGAGCATGTCCTTCTTGTAGAGGAAGTCGATGACCCAGAAGGAGTGGTCGACGTCGCGCGAGGAGAGCTCGATCTCGACCTTCTTGCCGACCGGCAGGTAGAGCGTCGGCAGCTGCGACTCGTCGATCGCGCCGGACCCGTTCTCCTCTTCCTGGGCCTGGATGCCCTGGTAGTAGACGCTGTCCTGCGGGTTGTCCTTGTCGATGTAGTTGAAGTCCCACGCCCAGCGCTTGCCGTACACGTGGATCGTCGCGTCGGGGTCGTCGAACGGCTTCTCGATCGCCGACTGGTCCTTCGCGGTGAAGGCGAAGAAGCCGAGCACCAGGATGAGCGGCACGATCGTGTAGAAGATCTCGAGCGGCATGTTGTAGCGCATCTGCACCGGCAGGCCGGTCTGGCCCTTGCGACGGCGGTAGACGATCGCGGCCCAGATGATCAGGCCCCACACGATGAGACCGACGGCGAGGAGCACGATCCAGCTCGTCGTCCACAGGCCGACGATGCGGCTCGTGTGGTTCGTGACGTCCTTGGTCTCCTCGGTGCCCGGGAGCCACCCGTTCATCTGCTGCTGCGTGCAGCCGGCCAGTGCGATGACCAGACCGACGGCCACCGGGACGGCCGCCCAACGTATACGGCGATTCGAACGCACTGTTACCTCTCGGAGTACATGGCACGGGAGCCGGTGGTGGAGGTGCTGTCAGCACGGAGGCCACGCATTGCTCGCTCCCAGCTTGGTTGGAACACTCCTAGCTTACTCGCAGCCGACGACAGCTCGCGCACGACCGACACGCTCCGAGCCCCGGAACGGCAGCTCCCGGGGCGGTTTTCCCCCGGTCCTGCCGCACGTGGACGCCGTCACGGACGACGAGCGGGGAGCGACCAGATCGGTCGCTCCCCGCTCGCGTGTCGGTTCGGTCGGCGGACAGTGGTCCGCCGGAGCCTCAGTGGAAGCTGTCGCCGCAGGCGCAGCTGCCCTGCGCGTTGGGGTTGTCGATGGTGAAGCCCTGCTTCTGGATCGTGTCCTCGAAGTCGACCGTCGCACCGTCGAGGTACGGGACGCTCATCTTGTCGACGACGACCTCGACCCCGCTGCCGAACTCGACCGTGGCGTCGCCGTCGAGCAGGCGCTCGTCGAAGTAGAGCTGGTAGATCAGGCCCGAGCAGCCACCGGGCTGGACGGCCAGGCGCAGACGGAGGTCGTCACGGCCCTCCTGCTCGAGCAGGCTCGCCACCTTCGCCGCCGCCGCGTCGCTGAGCCCGACGCCGTGTGCGCGTGCGTCCGTCGCCGGTGCGTTGTCGATGATGGTGTCGCTCATCCGCGCGTCTCCCTCCGGGCGGTGTCGGTCACCGCGCCTGGGGTCGATTGTAAGCACGGGAGCCGACAGGGCGGCGCATCCGTCCACGGGCCGTCCCGGGAGACGGACGGGAGGCCCGTGGCGGTGTCGCCACGGGCCTCCCGTCCGTCTGGGCGTACCTCAGGCGCGCGTCGCGAGACGCGCCAGCAGGATCGTCTCGGACGTGATCGCACGGTGCAGCACGCCGAGGTGCTGCGACTCGTTCGGGCTGTGCGCGCGGGTGTCGGGGTCCTCGACCCCGGTCACCAGGATCTGCGCCTCCGGGAACTCCGCCGCCAGGTCGGACACGAACGGGATCGACCCGCCGATGCCCTGCTCGACCGCGGCGTTGCCCCAGCCCTCGTGCATGGCGGTGCGGGCCTCCTGCACGGCCCAGCCCGCGGTGTCGACGAGGAAGCCGTCGCCGGTGTCGACCTCGGTGACCTCGAGCCGGGCGCCGAAGGGGACGTGGGCGCGGAGGTGCCGCTCGACCGCGGCGTACGCGTCCGTCGCCGCCTGGCCGGGCGCGATCCGGACGGACACCCGGGCGGAGACCGTCGGCAGCAGCGTGTTCGAGGCGTTCGCCACGCTCGGAACGTCCATGCCGGTGACGGTGATCGACGGCTGGAACCACATGCGCGAGAGGACCGGGCCGGTCCCGACGGGGCGGACCCCCTCGACGAGGGCGGCGTCGGTGGCGAGCTCGGCGTCGCTGCGCTCCGGGACGTCCGCCTCGTACGACGTGAGACCCTCGACCGCGACCGCGCCGTCGTCGTCGTGGAGCGAGGCGAGCAGGCGCGCCATCGGGATCATCGCGTCGGGGGCCGCGCCGCCGAACATGCCGCTGTGGCTCGCGTGCTCGAGCGTGGTGAGGGTCAGCCGGAAGGTGACGTTGCCGCGGAGCGACACCGTGATCGAGGGCACGTCCACCGACCAGTTGTCGCTGTCCGCCACGACGATGACGTCCGCGGACAGGTGCTCCTTCTGCTCGCGGAGGAAGGTGCGGAACGAGCGCGACCCGAACTCCTCCTCGCCCTCCACGAAGAGCACCACACCGAGGTCGAGGTCGTCGCCGAACTGCGCGTGCAGTGCGCGGAGCGACGCGACGTGCGTCATGACGCCGGCCTTGTCGTCCGAGGCACCCCGGCCGTACAGGCGGTCGCCGCGCAGCGTCGGTTCGAACGGCGGCGTCTCCCAGAGGGCGTCGTCGCCCTGCGGCTGCACGTCGTGGTGCGCGTAGAGCATCACCGTGGGCCGACCGTTGCGGGCCGGCCGGACCGCGAGGACGGCGGGCTGGCCGAGCTCGACCCCGGCGTGCTCGTCGACCGTCCCGTCGGCACCGGTCGGGGTCTCCCCCTCGACCGCGGAACGGACGATCCGGACCGCGTCGTCGGCGAAGACCCCGGTGGAGCGGGCGAGGTCCGCGACGGCCTCGGCGCTCGCCCGGACGTTCGCCGGGTCGAACGCCGACCACGACACCGACGGCAGCCGGACCAGCGCGGAGAGGTCCGCGACGGTGGTCGGCAGGGCCCCGTGCACGTGTTCGCGCAGGGCGTCGAGGAGTGCGGGGTCGGTCGCGGAGCTGTGCTGGTCGGTGTCGGTCATGTCCCGTAATCTAGAGGAGATCCAGCACGCAACCGCAGTCAGGAACGCACCGTGGCGAAGGCAGCCCCCAAGACCAACACGACCGTCAACCCGCCGGAGGAAGAACTCCTCGGGTCCGGCAAGGGTCGCCCGACGCCGTCCCGTCGCGAGCGCGAGGCCGCCAACCGTCGTCCCCTCGTCGGGAACAGCCCGGAGGACAAGAAGGCGGCGCGGGCGCGTCTCAACTCCGAGCGCGAGAAGGCCCGCGTCGGCATGGCGAACGGCGAGGAGCGCTACCTCCCCGCGAAGGACCGCGGCGAGCAGCGGAGGTTCGTGCGCGACTGGATCGACGCCCGCTGGAACGTCGGCGAGGTCATGATGCCCGTCCTCGTGCTGTTCCTCGTCGTCGGGTTCGCCGCCGCGCGGACCGCGCTGGCGTCGTACTCGCTCCTGCTCGTGTGGGCGTTCGTGGCGCTGTTCGTGCTCGACTGCATCGTCCTCTGGCTGTCGCTCCGCAAGAAGCTCACCGCACGCTTCGGTGAGATGCAGCGCGGGACGTTCCTCTACATCCTGACGCGGGCGTGGCAGCTGCGCTTCCTGCGCCTGCCTAAGCCGCAGGTGCGTCGCGGGCAGTACCCGACGCTCTAGCGCGGTCCCGTCGAGCGCCGTCCGGCTGAGCTGGGCGGCGCTCCGTCGTTCCCGGGCTCCCGGGCTCTCGGGCGAGATGCCGATCGCACCCGGGGTCCCGGCAGCTGGCTCCGAGCGTGCAGGATCCGTCAGGGTCGGGCTCCGGCGGCGACGGGATCCAGCCACTCGTCGAACGCGAGCGGCACGTCCTGCCCGCTCGATCACGCGGCCCCGCGGGCGGTCAGCGCCCCGCGCGCTCCTCGCGCCGCAGGCGTCGGCGCCGCAGCCGGTTGATGCGCGTCGCCCACGTCGGCCCCTCGTAGAGGAACGCCGTGTAGCCCTGCACGAGGGTCGCCCCCGCGTCGATGCGGTCCTGTACGTCCTGCTCGCTCGTCACACCACCGACCGCGATCACGCAGAAGTCGGACGGCACCGCGGCGCGCACCCGGCGCAGGACCTCGAGCGACCGGGCGGCGACCGGTGCCCCGGAGAGGCCACCCGCCCCCATCGCCTCCACCTCGGCGGCCGGCGTGACGAGGCCCGTCCGGGCGATCGTCGTGTTGTTCGCGATGACGCCAGCGAGACCGAGGTCGACCGCGAGTCCGGCGATGGCGTCGATCTGCTCGTCGGTCAGGTCCGGCGCGATCTTGACGAGCACCGGGGTGTTCCCGGCGGCGTCGCGGACGGCGGAGAGCAGCGGTCGGAGCTGGTCGAGCTCCTGCAGACCGCGCAGCCCCGGGGTGTTCGGCGAGCTGACGTTGACGGCGAGGTAGTCGGCGAACGGGGCGAGCAGCCGCGTCGACTCGAGGTAGTCGTCGACGGCGTCCTCGACCGCCACCACGCGGCTCTTGCCGATGTTGACCCCGATGACCGGACGTCCGGGGTTGCGGCGCGCCCGCTCGAGCCGTCGAGCCGCGCGCGCGGCACCGTGGTTGTTGAAGCCCATCCGGTTGACGAGTGCCCGGTCGGCGATGAGCCGGAAGAGCCGCGGCTTCTCGTTGCCCGGCTGCGGCTTCGCGGTGATCGTGCCGACCTCGACGTGCCCGAACCCGAGCAGCCCGAGCCCGGCGATCCCCCGCGCGTCCTTGTCGAACCCGGCCGCCAGCCCGAAGCGCGAGGGGAAGTGGATCCCCATCGTCGTGACGCCGTCGGCGGCGGAGGGCCGCGAGTACCGCTCGACGACGCCGCTCAGGAACGGCACGGCCGGCAGCGCCCGGATCACCGCGAACGCGATGTGGTGCGCCCGCTCCGGGTCCATGTTCGCGAACACCGACCGGAAGACCACGGCGTAGCCGTTGCGCACGGCCTGCTCGGCGAGACCGCTCATGCGCTGCTGCCCGCTCCGCCGCCGGTCTGCGTCGCCGCGTGGTGGTCGAGCCGGAGCTGCCCGATCGCCTCCTCGAAGTCCTCGAGCGTGTCGAACGCCTGGTACACGCTCGCGAAGCGGAGGAACGCGACCTCGTCGAGTTCGCGGAGCGGTGCGAGGATCGCGAGACCGATGTCGTTCGCGTCGATCTGGCTCGACCCCGACGCCCGGACGGTCTCCTCGACGCGCTGCGCGAGGACGGCCAGGTCCCCGTCGGTCACGGGGCGGCCCTGGCACGCCTTGCGGACTCCGGAGACGATCTTGTCGCGGCTGAACGGCTCGGTCACGCCGTTGCGCTTCACGACGTTGAGCGAGGCGGTCTCGGTCGTCGAGAACCGGCGTCCGCAGTTCGGGCACTGGCGGCGTCGACGGATCGAGGTGCCGTCGTCGCTCGTGCGGGAGTCGACGACGCGGGAGTCCGGGTGGCGGCAGAAGGGGCAGAACATGTCGCTGCCCAGGCTATCGGCTCGGCCGCACCAGGGCCGCGGCGCCGAGCCCGTGGACGATCAGGCCCGATCGATCCACTCGGTCGCAGCCCGTTCAGTCCGCTCGACCGGTCCGCTCCGTGACGGCCGCGCCGTGGCCGGGCAGCTGCTCCTCGGTCGACAGCGCGACGATGTGCGGAGCGACCTCGGCCAGCGCCGCTGCGGTGTAGCGGATGACCTGCTGCGGCCGCAGGAACGTCGACGCGGACAGGCCGGAGCCGAACCGCGCCTGGCCGCCGGTCGGCAGCACGTGGTTCGACCCGGCGAGGTAGTCCCCCAGGCTCACGGGCGTGCTCGGCCCGACGAACACGGCACCCGCCGCGTCGATGTCGGCCAGCACGGCGTCGTCGTCCGCGGTCTGGATCTCCAGGTGTTCCGGTCCGTAGGCGTTGCTCACGGTCGCGGCGTCTGCGAGCGAGTCCACCAGCACGACGGCCGACTGCGGACCGTCGAGTGCGGTCTGGAGGCGCGCAGCCGTCCCCAGCGCCGCCACCCGTTCCGGGATGGCCGCCTCCACCGCGTCGGCGAACGTCGCCGACGTCGTCACCAGCACGCTGCCGGCCTGCTCGTCGTGCTCCGCCTGGCTGACCAGGTCGGCGGCCACGTAGCCCGGGTCCGCGGAGCCGTCGGCGATCACGAGGATCTCCGTCGCCCCGGCCTCGGAGTCGATGCCGACCACGCCGCGCACCAGGCGCTTCGCGGCGGCGACGAAGTTGTTGCCCGGCCCGGTCACGAGGTCGACCGGTTCGAGGCCGATCTCGGCGACGCCGTACGCCAGGGCTCCGACCGCGCCGGCACCGCCCATCGCGTACACCTCGTCGATGCCGAGGAGCCCCGCTGCGGCGAGGATCGTCGGGTGCACCCGCCCGCCGTGCGCACGCTGCGGCGGCGACACGAGGGCGATCGAGCCGACCCCGGCGACCTGCGCGGGCACGACGTTCATGACGACGCTCGACGGGTAGACGGCCTTGCCGCCGGGCACGTACAGGCCGACGCGGCGCATGGGCTGCCAACGCTGGTGCACCTCGGCGCCGTCCGCGAGCGTGGTGACGGAGCCGGCGGGCACCTGTGCGGCACTCGCCGCACGGACGCGGCGGATGGCCTCGTCGAGAGCCTCGCGGAGCGCCGGGGCGAGCCCGGCCACGGCGGCGGCGATCTCGGCGGCGGGCACGCGGACGTGCTCGGGCGCTCCCCCGTCGAACCGCTCGGCCTGCTCGCGCAGTGCCGACGCCCCGTGGCGTCGGACCGCGTCCACGAACTCGCGCGCCGCGTCGACGGCGTGCGAGACGTCGCCGACGGCGCGCGGCATGAGGCGGAGGAGGTCGGCACGGGCGGGCAGTCCGCCGCGGAGGTCGATTCGCTGCATCATCAGACCGCCAAGCCTACCGACGCCTTCCTGCTCGCCGAGCCTGCTCGACCGTGCCCGTTCGACCGTGCCCGTTCGACCGCGTCACACCAGGCAGCGCGGGCCGAGCAGGCTCTTCAGCTCGCCGAACAGGTCCGGCGTCAGGTTCACCGGGAACGGCAGCTCGAAGGTGCGCGCGACGGAGTCCTTGAGCAGCCGGAGCCGCACCTCGGTCTCCCCCGTGTGCCGGCCGAGCACCGCTGCGAGCTCGGTGACGATCTCGGTCGTCGCCTGCCGCTCGGGCACGGACAGCGTGAGCGGGCCGGAGCCCATCGCGTCGCCGACGTTCGGCTGGAACATGCTCACGGCGTGCAGGGCCTTGCCGTCGTCGCGCACGTTGACGCGACCGCGGAGCACCACGATCGAGTCGGCGACGAGCGACGGACCGAACTCCTGGTACGTCTTGCCGAGGAACATGACGCCGATCTCGCCGCCGAAGTCCTCGATCTGGACGATCCCGTACGGGTTGCCGCTCGACTTCGCGACGCGGTGCTGCACGCTCGTCAGCAGCCCGGCGACCGTGACGGTCTCGCCCTCGATGCCGTCGTCGGCCGCGATGACGTCCGCGATGGTGATCGACTGGTGCTTCGCGAGCTCGATCTCGAGCCCCGCCAGCGGGTGGTCGGACACGTAGAGCCCGAGCATGTCGCGCTCGAACGCGAGCTTGTCGCGCTTGGCCCACTCGGGACGCTCGGGCACCTGCGACACCGGGGCCGCCGCGGGCTGCTCCTCGGCGACCTCGGCGAACAGCGAGTCGAAGTCGAAGCCGACGTTGCCGTGGGCTTCGTCACGCTTCACCTTGACCGCGCTCTCGACCGCCCCCTCGTGGATCTCCACGAGTGCGCGACGCGAGTCGCCGAACTCGTCGAAGGCGCCCGCCTTGATGAGCGACTCGACGGTCCGCTTGTTCGCGGACGAGATCGGGATCTTCCGGAGGAAGTCGTGGAAGGACTCGAACGCGCCCTTCTCCGTCCGCGCCTGCACGATGTCGTCGACGACGTTGAAGCCGACGTTGCGGATCGCACCCATGCCGAAGCGGATGTCGTCGCCGACGGCGGCGAAGAAGCCGATCGACTCGTTGACGTCCGGCGGCATGACCCGGATCCCCATGCGGCGGCACTCGTTGAGGTACAGCGCGAGCTTGTCGCGCGCGTCGCCGACGCTCGTGAGCAGTGCCGCCATGTACTCGGCCGGGTAGTGCGCCTTGAGGTACGCCGTCCAGAACGACACCACGCCGTACGCCGCCGAGTGCGCCTTGTTGAACGCGTAGTCGGAGAACGGCAGCAGGATGTCCCACAGCGTCTTGATGGCAGCGGCCGAGTAGCCGTTGTCCTGCATGCCCTTCTCGAAGCCGGCGTACTGCTTGTCCAGCTCGGACTTCTTCTTCTTGCCCATCGCGCGACGGAGGATGTCCGCCTGGCCGAGGGAGAACCCGGCGACCTTCTGCGCGATGGCCATGACCTGCTCCTGGTAGATGATCAGGCCGTAGGTCGTGCCGATGATGTCCTGGAGCGGTTCCTCGAGCTCCGGGTGGATCGGGGTGATCGGCTGCTCGCCGTTCTTGCGGAGCGCGTAGTTCGTGTGCGAGTTCGCACCCATCGGCCCCGGACGGTACAGGGCGATGAGCGCGGAGATGTCCTCGAAGTTGTCCGGCTTCATGAGCCGGAGCAGCCCGCGCATCGGACCGCCGTCGAGCTGGAACACCCCGAGGGTGTCACCGCGCTGCAGCAGCTGGTAGGCCGCCTCGTCCTCGAGCCCCATGGTCTCGAGGTCGAGGTCGATCCCCCGGTTCGTCTTGATGTTGTCGAGGGCGTCACTGATGATCGTGAGGTTCCGGAGCCCCAGGAAGTCCATCTTGATCAGGCCGAGCGACTCCGCAGCCGGGTAGTCGAACTGCGTGACGATCTGACCGTCCTGCTCACGCTTCATCACCGGGATGATGTCGATGAGCGGCTCGCTCGACATGATGACGCCGGCGGCGTGGACGCCCCACTGACGCTTCAGGCCCTCGAGTCCGAGGGCGGTGTCGAAGACGGTCTTCGCCTCCGGGTCGGTCTCGACGACCGTCCGGACGTCGACCGCCTCCTTGTACCGGGGGTGGTCCTTGTCGAAGATCCCGGTCAGCGGGATGTCCTTGCCCATCACGGGCGGCGGCATCGCCTTCGTGAGCTTCTCGCCCATGCCGAACGGGAAGCCGAGCACGCGAGACGAGTCCTTCAGCGCCTGCTTGGCCTTGATGGTGCCGTACGTGACGATCTGCGCGACGCGCTCCGACCCGTACTTCTCGGTGACGTACCTGATCGCCTCACCGCGGCGCCGGTCGTCGAAGTCGACGTCGAAGTCGGGCATCGAGACGCGGTCCGGGTTGAGGAACCGCTCGAAGATGAGGCCGTGCCGGATCGGGTCGAGGTCGGTGATGCGCATCGCGTACGCCACCATCGAGCCGGCGCCGGAACCACGGCCCGGACCGACCCGGATGCCGTTGTTCTTCGACCAGTTGATGAAGTCCGCGACCACCAGGAAGTAGCCCGGGAAGCCCATCTGGTTGATGATCCCGACCTCGTAGTCGGCGCGGTCCTGGACCTCCTTCGAGATGCCGCCCGGGTACCGGTACTCGAGCCCCTTCGCCACCTCCTTCTCGAACCAGGAATGCTCGGTCTCGCCCGCGGGGACGGGGAACTTCGGCATGTAGTTGGCGGCGGTGTCGAACTCGACGTCGCACCGCTCCGCGATGAGCAGCGTGTTGTCGCACGCCTCGGGGTGGTCGCGGAAGACGTGCCGCATCTGCTGCGGGGTCTTGAGGTAGAACTCGTCGGCGTCGAACTTGAACCGGTTCGGGTCGTTCAGCGTCGAGCCGGACTGCACGCAGAGCAGCGCCGCGTGCGACTTCGCGTCGTGCGAGTGCGTGTAGTGCAGGTCGTTCGTGCCGACGAGCGGGATGCCGAGGTCCTTCGAGATGCGCACGACGTCCTCGATGACACGGCGTTCGATCTCGAGGCCGTGGTCCATGATCTCGGCGAAGTAGTTGTCCTTGCCGAAGATGTCGCGGTAGTCGGCGGCGGCCTTGAGCGCCTCGTCGTACTGTCCGAGGCGCAGGCGCGTCTGGATCTCGCCGGACGGGCAGCCCGTCGTCGCGATGATGCCCTCGTGGTACTGGTCGAGGAGCTCGATGTCCATGCGGGGCTTGAAGTAGTACCCCTCGATCGACGCGCGGCTCGACAGCCGGAACAGGTTGTGCATGCCCGTCGTGTTCTCGGCGAACATCGTCATGTGGGTGTACGCGCCGGACCCCGAGACGTCGTCGCCGCCGCCGTCGCCCCAGCGCACGCGCGTCTTGTCCGAGCGGTGCGTGCGGGGCGTGATGTACGCCTCGGTGCCGATGATCGGCTTCACGCCGCCGGCCTTCGCGGCCTTCCAGAACTCGAACGCCCCGAACATGTTGCCGTGGTCGGTGACCGCGACGGCGGGCATGCCCTGCGCGGCGGTCTCGGCGACGAGGTCGCTCAACCGCGCCGCACCGTCGAGCATCGAGTACTCACTGTGCACGTGCAGGTGGACGAAGGAGTCGGATTCCGACACGGGACCTCCGGTTTCGACGGGGACTGCTGCGGGGCGGGACAACTCTAACCGCCGGCACCGACCTCCCCGGCGTGTCCGCCGGGTCGGCCGGCCGCCCGCGCCCGCGAGCGGGCAGGACACGCCGCAGCCGTCCCGTCGGGCGGGCGGAACGCGTCGGCTGGTGCCGCCGAGCGTGACAGATGCTGCCCGCTCGGGGGACGGCGACAGACGCGACCCGGTGACGGACGGGAGGCGCGTGGCGGCGCCGCGACGCGCCTCCCGTCCGGACGTGCGCTGGGCTGGGCTGACTCGGCGCCGGACGAGCGTGCAGGACACGCCGCGCGGTGATCGCCGAGCGGGCGCGGATCGTCGGGCGGAGGTACCGAGCGTTGCAGATCGGGCCCGCTCGGCGAGCCGCGAAACGACCAGCCGCCCCGCCTGCGACCCCTACGCCGACGCGGCGCGGATGCGCTCGAGCGCCTGCTGCAGGTCGTCCGGGTAGTCCGCCTGGAACTCCACCCACTCGCCCGATCGCGGGTGCTCGAACCCGAGCCGCACCGCGTCGAGCCACTGCCGCGTGAGCCCGAGCTCGGCCGCGAGCACCGGGTCCGCCCCGTAGGTGGTGTCCCCGACGAGGGGGTGGCGCGTCGCCGCCATGTGCACGCGGATCTGGTGCGTGCGCCCCGTCTCCAGGTGCACCTCGAGCAGGGTGGCCGCCCGGAAGGCCTCGAGCGTCGCGTAGTGCGTCACGCTCGGCTTGCCGTCGGCCGTCACCGCGAACTTCCAGTCGCTCGACGGGTGCCGGCCGATGGGCGCGTCGATCGTCCCCGAGGTCGGGTCGGGGTGTCCCTGCGCGAGCGCGTGGTACACCTTCTCGACGGTGCGCTCCTTGAACGCCCGCTTCAGGTGTGTGTAGGCGAGCTCGGTCTTGGCGACGACCATCAGACCGGAGGTCCCGACGTCGAGCCGGTGCACGATGCCCGCGCGTTCGGCGGCGCCGGAGGTGGCGATGGTGAAGCCCGCGGCGGCCAGGCCTCCCGGAACCGTCGGCCCGTCCCACCCGGGTGACGGGTGCGCGGCGACGCCGACGGGCTTGTCGACCACGACGATGTCGTCGTCGTCGTGCACGATCGTCATGCCCGGCACCGCGGCCGGCACGATGCGGGGCGGTTCCTTCGGAGCCCACTCGACCTCGAGCCACGAGTCGGCGTGCAGGCGGTCGGACTTGCCGACCTCGACGCCGTCGACCCGGACCCCGCCGGCCGCGACGACGTCGGCCGCGAACGACCGCGAGAACCCGAGGAGCTTCGCGATGGCGGCGTCGACGCGCTCGCCCGCGAGCCCGTCCGGCACCGGGAGGGAACGGTGCTCGCTCACGTCGCGTCGTGCCCGAGGACGTCGCGACCGTCGCGCGGCGCACGCGGGTCCGGTTCCGGACGGGAGGCACGGCCCGCGCCGGCGACGTCGGTGCGCGTCGACGGGGTGGTCGCGTCCTCGTCGGTCCGTGCCGCCGCGGCGTCGGCCGCGCGCTGCTGCTTCGCGGAGAGCGCCCGGGTGCCGTCGAGGTTGACCCCGAGGACCACGAGGAGCACGAAGACCACCATGCTGACGCAGATGAACGAGTCCGCGATGTTGTAGATCGCCGGCATCATCCACGGTGTCGAGATGAAGTCGACCACGTGGCCCCGGCCGAACCCCGGCTCGCGGAAGAGCCGGTCGAGCAGGTTGCCGAGCGCGCCGCCGAGCAGCATGCCGAGCACGATCGCCCACCACATCGAGCGGATACGCCGGGCGTAGACCACGATGGCGACGACGACCGCCGTCGAGACGATCGAGAACACCCAGGTCATGTTCACCGCGAACGAGAACGCGGCCCCCGGGTTCCGGACGTACAGGAGCTGGAGTGCGTCACCGAGGACGGGCACCACCTGGCCGTAGGGCAGGTTCGCGACCACGAGCGCCTTGACGCCCTGGTCGAGTGCCACCACGACGACAGCGGCGAAGGCCAGTGCCGCGATCGCGCGGACACTGACCTTCGCTCGTGGTGCTGGTCGGGACAACGTCAGTTGCCGAAGCCCTGCGCCGACGCCGGCGCGGGGGTGAGACCGGACTGCTCGGAGCCCGAACCACCCAGCTCGTCGAGCTGCCCCTGGATGTAGCTCTTGAGCTGCGCACGGTAGTCACGCTCGAACGTGCGGAGCTCGTCGATCTTGCCCTCGAGCTGGCGCTGCTCCTGCTCGAGCACCGCGACACGCTGACGGTTCGTGTTCTCGGTGTCGGCGATGATCTGGCGCTGCTTGGCCTCGGCCTCGTTCACGAGACGGGCGGCCTGCGCGGTGCCCTCGGCGATGAGCGCGTCGCGCTTCTCGATGCCCTCGCGGACGTGCTCCTCGTGGAGACGACGGGCGAGCGTGAGGAGGTTCGTGGTGCCCTCGGTGTCCTCGTCGGCGGGGACCGTCGACGGGGCGGGAGCGGCGGCCGCGACCGGCGCGGGCTCCGGAGCGGCGGCGACGGGGGCCGGCTCGGGCTCGGGCGTCGGAGCGGGCTGCTCGTCGTGCTCCGCGGTGGTCTGCGCGTCGGCGGGCTGCTCGACCGCGGCCGGCTTCGGCGCCGACTCGGCGGCCTGCAGGCGCTGCCGGAGCTCGTCGTTCTCGGCCGTCAGGCGACGGAGTTCGACGACGACCTCGTCCAGGAAGTCGTCGACCTCGTCCTGGTCGTAGCCTTCCCGGAACTTCGTCGGCTGGAACCGCTTGTTGACTACGTCTTCCGGCGTCAAAGCCATTGCCGTCACCTCGATAGAACTGCTGAACGTGTGGAACCACTTGCGTCGCGACCGAACCTACCAGTCACGTCGAGCGGTGCGGACGTCCGCCGGGGCGGACATCGATCCCGACCACCGTACACCGGAGCCGGATCGGAACCGTGACCTTCGCCTGGGCGTGGCGCGTGTCGCGGCGGAACGCGGTCAGAAACCGCGTGCGAGGCCCCCGACGATCACCCGGAGGATGATCACCACGAGCATGACGATGGTCCACCCGAAGTCGAGCGCCACCGGCCCGAGCCGCAGCGGCGGGAGGAGCCGCCGGACGAACCGGATCGGCGGGTCGGTCAGGGTGTAGACCACGTCGGCGACGACCAGCAGGGCGCCACGGGGACGCCACGACCGGCTGTAGGCCTGCACGATGTCGAACGCGAACCGGCCCCACATCACGAAGAAGTAGAGGAGGAGGGCGAAGGAGAGGATCCCGAAGACCAGTGACACGATGGGGCTCGCTCGGCTCGGGTGCGTCCGTCGTCAGGACGGCCGCACGGGGCGGGCTGAACCGCGGGGACGGCTCAGGACTGGGCGAAGAAGGACGCCTCGATGTCGGACTCTACCTCAGCCGGCTCACCGCTCACCGCGACGTGGGCGGGCGAGAGCAGGAAGACCTTGTTCGTGACGCGCTCGATCTTGCCGAACAGCCCGAGCGACAGGCCCGATGCGAAGTCGATCATGCGACGCGCGTCCGACTCGGTCATCTGCGAGAGGTTGATGATGACGGGGATGCCGTCGCGGAAGCTCTCGGCGATGGACTGGGCGTCCTTGTACTCGCGCGGGTGGACGGTGAGGATCTCGTTCATTTCCTGGACCGGGGTCGCCTTCTGTGCGGTCGTGTGCGAGCGGCGGAGCGGGGTGACCTGGGCGCCGCGCTGGTGGGTGTGCGTCTTGGGCTCGGCGGGTGCCGCAGCGGGTGCGGCGGCGGCCGGTGCCTCCGGCGCCGGGGTCGCGGCCGCCGTGGCGACGGGAGCCGGGGCGGGGGCGGGCTGGCGCGTCTGCGCCGGAGCCGCCTGCTGCTGCTCGTCCTCGTACAGTTCCTCGTCGGCGAGGCCGAGGTAGACCATCGTCTTCTTGAGCGGGTTGGCCATGGTTCCTCCGGAGTTCGTGCTCGTGGATGCCCTGGGACGAGGCTAGGGCGCGACCGGCCGGTTTCCCGTGATTGCCGTGCCGATGCGGAGGTGTGTCGCGCCCTCGGCGATCGCCTCCGCGAAGTCGCCGCTCATGCCGGCCGAGACGTCGGTGGCGCCGGGCGCGAGGGACACGACACGCTCGGAGATCGCGCGGAGCCGGGCGAAGGCACGTCGGGGCTCCTCGTCGAGCGGTGCGACGGCCATCACCCCGCGCAGGCGGACCGTGCCGGCCGCCAGGACTCGTTCTGCCATCGCCTCGACGTCCTCCGGCTGGACACCGCCGCGGCCGGGGTCGTCGGTGAGGTTGACCTGGACGAAGCCGTCGATCACACGCGGGTCCGGCTCGGCGTCCGTCGGCGCGAAGGCGTCGACGACCGAGTCGCGGTCGAGCGACTGCACGACGTCGGCGTACCGCCGCGCCTGGCGTGCCTTCTTCGACTGCAGCTGTCCGACGAAGTGCCAGGTGAGGTCGAGGTCGGCCAGCTCGGCGGCCTTCGCCTGGGCCTCCTGGTGCCGGTTCTCCCCCACGTCGGTGACGCCGAGCGCGGCGAGCTCGCGGACGAGGGAGGCCGGGTGGTACTTGGTGACGACGACGAGCGTCAGCTCGTCGGCCGAGCGCCCCGCGGCGCGGGCCGCGTCGGCGATCGCGGACCGGACGGACGCGAGACGCGCCTCCAGTCCGTCACGGTCGGCGGTCTGGAGGCGCGTCTCGGCAGCCACGGGAGGCTTACTTCAGGAAGTCGGGGACGTCGAGCTCGTCGTCGTCGTCGAACGCCGGGTCGGCGGCACGACGCACGGGCGCCTCGTGCTCCTGCGACGACCAGGACGGCGCGCTCGTCGCGGTGTCCTCGATCGCACCGGTGCCGGCCGCGCCGGACGACGCACCCGCGCCGCCCTCGGGGTCGACCCAGCTCGAGCGGTGCTGCTTCTGCTGCTGCGAGCTCGGCTCGCCGCCGTCGAAGCCCGCGGCGATGACGGTCACGCGGACCTCGTCGCCGAGGGTGTCGTCGATCACGGCACCGAAGATGATGTTGGCCTCGGGGTGGACGGCCTCCTGCACCAGGCGCGCGGCGTCGTTGATCTCGAAGATGCCGAGGTTCGAGCCGCCCTGGATCGACAGGAGCACGCCGTGCGCACCGTCGATCGAGGCCTCGAGCAGCGGGGACGCCACGGCGAGCTCGGCGGCCTTGATGGCACGGTCGGCGCCCCGCGAGGAGCCGATGCCCATGAGCGCCGAACCGGCACCCTGCATGACCGACTTGACGTCGGCGAAGTCGAGGTTGATGAGACCGGGCGTGGTGATGAGGTCGGTGATGCCCTGGACACCGGCGAGCAGGACCTGGTCGGCGGTCGCGAACGCCTCGACCATGGAGATGCCGCGGTCGCTGATCTCGAGCAGACGGTCGTTCGGCACGACGATGAGCGTGTCGACCTCGTCCTTGAGCGACGCGACGCCGTTCTCGGCCTGCGACTGACGACGCTTGCCCTCGAAGCTGAACGGCTTCGTGACGACACCGATGGTGAGCGCGCCGATCGACTTCGCGATGCGCGCGACCACTGGCGCACCACCCGTCCCGGTGCCGCCGCCCTCGCCGGCCGTGACGAAGACCATGTCGGCACCCGCGAGGGCCTCCTCGATCTCCTCGGCGTGGTCCTCGGCGGCACGACGGCCGACCTCGGGGTCCGCGCCGGCGCCGAGGCCGCGGGTGATCTCGCGGCCGACGTCGAGCTTGACGTCGGCGTCGCTGAGCAGCAGTGCCTGTGCGTCGGTGTTGATCGCGATGAACTCGACGCCGCGGAGGCCGAGCTCGATCATGCGGTTCACGGCGTTCACGCCGCCGCCGCCGACACCGACGACCTTGATGACGGCGAGGTAGTTGTGGTTCGTGGTCACGTCAGTCGGGCCTCCGGTCGAACCCTCAACCTCTACTTGAAGTTCAGGGGCAATGCTGGTAGATGTGGTGCTCCCCCGACGCTACGGGTGTGCTCCGCAGGCTGTCGCCCCGCCACGCCGCGTGTCGCCGATCGCGGTCGTCGATTCCTCCTCGGGCGACGTCCGCCCCGCAGCGGCGGTGCGTCAGTCCTTCGCGCGGACGATGCCGTTGTCCGGCGCCGACACGTCGAACTCGACCTTGGTGTCGGGGTTCCGCGCGGTGTGGTCCTTGACGAGTGCCGCGAGCAGCGCCGCCTTCGCGTCGGACGAGTCGGGGCTCCCCCACACGACGGTCGACCCGTCGCCGAGGGTCAGCGTGACGTCGTCCGCCGTGCTCGCGCGGACGTCCGTCACCTGGTTGCGGACGGTCGACGGCAGCGACAGGACGACCTCGGTCATCGTGCGGAAGACCGGGGACCCGAGCTCGGCGTGGGCGACGTCGGCGACCGGCACGCCCTCCGGGCGCTTCGGCGACGACTGCACGACGATGCCGGCCGGGTCGACGAGGTCGAAGGACTTCCCCGACGGCACGGCGACGACCGGCGTGCGCTCGGTGACGGTCACCACCAGGGTGTGCGGCGGGACCTCCTCGGTCACGTAGCTCTCGATGAGGGGGAAGCCGGCGATGTCCCGCTTGACCTCGTCGAAGTCGAGCCGGGCGAGCGGCGTGCCGACCTGGTCGGAGAGCGCCTGCCGGAGGGCGGTCGCGTCGACACGGTCGGTACCCCGCACCTCGATCGTCCGCAGGGCCATGAGCGGCGAGGTGACGGCGACGAGGATCGAGGCACCGAAGACGACGACGACCGCCGCGACCGTGATCCACGCGGCGCGACGGTGCCGGGCCCTGCGGGTGAACCGTCGGACCTCGGCGCGCTCGAGCAGCCGACGGCGGCGCTTCGCCACGCGGGCGTCGCGGGCGGTCTCGGCGGCACGGACGCCCGCACCGATCGGGGTCGCGTGCGCGCCCGTGGCCGCAGCGCCGGAGTCGTCGGCAGCGTGGTCGGCGGCCGACGGCACGGCCGCGTCGATGACGTCGGTGACGGTGGCGAGGCGTCCGGCCCCGCCGTCGTCGGTGCCGTCGTGGGTGCCGTCGTCGGCGCCGTGCTCGGCAGCCGGGTGCGTCCCGGGGCGAGCGGTGTCGTGGTCGTCGTCGGCCTGGTACTCCCGCAGCCGTTCGGCGACCGAGGAGAAGCCGGCGCCGAGCCGACGGCCGGCAGCGCTGGCGATCGCGCCGGCACGGTCCCGGTGACCGGGTGCGCCGGACGCAGCCGAGGCGGTGGGGTCGACCCGCTCGTCGACCCGCTCATCGACGGGGGCCGACGTACCGGGGTCCCGGTGGGCCTCCCGGCCGTCGGTCGCGGGCGGACGCGACGGGCGCCGCGGGACCAGCGGGCCACGACGCTGCCGTGGCGTCGACGCGCGCTCAACGGGGGCGGCCGGTTCCTCCGGACGCCCGTCGAAGCCCTCGGGACGCTTCACTGCGTGCGCGTCCCGCCGTGCAGGGCACCGAGGACCTGCGGGATGATGCGGTAGACGTCCCCGCAGCTGAGCGTCATGACGATGTCGCCCTCGCGCGCGACGTCGGCCGCGCGTGCGGACGCCTCGTCCCAGTCGGGCAGGAAGTCGACGCGGGACTGGTCCACGAACCGCTCCTGCACGAGGGCACCGGTCACGCCGGGCTCCGGGTCCTCCCGGGCGCCGTAGACGTCGAGGACCACGGTGTGGTCGGCGAGCTCCTCGTAGACCTTCGCGAAGTCCCCTGCCATCAGGCGGGTGCGCGAGTACAGGTGCGGCTGGTGGATCGCGATGATGCGGCCGTCACCGACGACGTTCCGGGCGGCGCGGAGTGCGGCCGCGACCTCGGTCGGGTGGTGCGCGTAGTCGTCGTACACGGAGACACCGCGCTCGATGCCGTGCAGCTCGAAGCGCCGCTCGGTGCCGCCGAACGCTTCGATGCCGCGGATCGCGTCGGCCGGGGCGACCCCGAGACCGGTGAGCACCGCGAAGGCGCCGACGGCGTTCACGGCGTTGTGCCGTCCGGGCACGCGCAGGGTCATGTGGTGCGACTCGCCCCCGGCGCGCAGGTCGACCTCGACGCTGGCCGCCTCGACGATCCGCTCGATGCGGACGTCGGCGTCGGCGGCCTCGCCGAACGTGACGATCTCGGGTGCGCCCTCGCGCGCCCGGACGCCCGCCGTCACGCGCTTCGCGCCGGCGTCGTCGCTCGAGACGACGATGCGCTCGCGTGCCCGGCCGGCGAACTCGACGAACGCGTCGATGAAGGCGTCCTCGCTGCCGTAGTGGTCGAGGTGGTCCGCGTCGACGTTCGTGACGAGGGCCACCGCGACGTCGTAGAGCAGGAAGGAGCCGTCGGACTCGTCGGCCTCGACGACGAACAGGTCGCTCGAGCCCGGGGCCGAGCTCGTGCCGAGCGACTGGATGACGCCGCCGTTGACGAAGCTCGGGTCGAGTCCGAGCTCGACCATGGCGGTGACGATCATGCCGGTGGACGTGGTCTTGCCGTGCGCGCCGGCGACCGCGACGAGGCGGTGGTCGGCGATGAGGGCGGCGAGGGCCTGGGACCGGTGCAGGACCGGCAGGCCGCGGCGCTGCGCCTCGAGGAGCTCGGGGTTGTCCGGCCAGAGGGCGCTGGTGACGACCACGGTGTCCGCGTCGCCGAGGTTCGCCGCGTCGTGCCCGACGTGCACCTCGGCGCCGAGGTCGCGCATCGTGCCGGTCGTCGCGGTCTCGCGGGAGTCGCTGCCGGTGACGCGGTGCCCGGCGGCGAGGAACATCCGGGCGATGCCGCTCATGCCGGAGCCGCCGATGCCGACGAAGTGGACCGTGCCGAGGTCGTCGGGGATCGGCTGGGTCAGATCCGGCTTGATGGTCATCGTTCCTCCGTGGTGCTGGTGCCTGCGCTCGGGCTCGGGCTCGTGCTCGGGCTCGGGCTCGGGCTCGTGCTCGGGCTCGGGCTCGGGCTCGTCGCGTCCGTGGCGGTGCGCGTCTCGCCGCTGCTGCGTCGGGCACGCGGGGTGGCCCCCGCCGCCGCGCCCTGGACGAGCGCCGTCATCCGGTCGGCCCCGTCGCGGTGTCCCACGCTCCCCGCACGCACCGCCATGTCCGCGATGCGGGCCCGGTCGCGCAGGATGCCGAGCAGCTCGAACGAGACCCAGTCCTCGGTGAACGCGGCGTCGTCCACCAGCACCGCTCCCCCGGCGCCGACGACGTCCGCCGCGTTGTGCCGCTGTTCACCGTTGCCGACCGGGTAGGGCACGAGCACGCTCGGCAGACCGACGGCGGTCAGCTCGCAGACCATGCCGGCACCGGAGCGCGAGACCACGAAGTCCGACGCGGCGTACGCCAGGTCCATCCGGTCGCAGTACGGCAGCACGTGGTACCCGTCGAGGTCGCTCGGGCCGATGTCCGACTTGCCGCCGACGACGTGCAGCACCTGCCACCCGGCGTCGACGATCGCCGTCGCGGACCGGTTCACGGTCGCGTTGATGCTCCGCGCACCGGACGAGCCGCCGGTGACGAGCAGGACGGGACGGTCCGGGTCGAGGCCGAACTCGGCCAGCCCCTCGGCGCGCGCGGCACGGCGGTCGAGCGTCTCGATCTCCCGGCGCAGGGGCATGCCGACCACGCGGCCGTGGCGCAGGCGGGTGTTCGAGAACGTCAGCCCGACGTGCCGGGTGAGGAACGCGGCGAGCCGGTTCGCCAGCCCGGGCTTGGCGTTCTGCTCGTGCACGACGATCGGGGTGCCCGTGCGCTTCGCCGCGATGTACGCCGGAGCGGCCGCGTAGCCGCCGACCCCGAGGACCACCTCGACGTCGTGCTCGCGGATGAACCGCTCGGTGCGCCGGACCGCCGCCGCGAACCGTCCGGGGAAGCGCAGCGCGCGGACGTCGAGCCGACGCGGGAACGGCAGGCGCGGGATGGTCAGCAGCTCGTAGCCGCGCATGGGCACGAGTCGCGACTCGAGCCCCTCGGCCGTGCCGAGCACGAGCACCCGGGCCTCCGGGTCGCGCTCGGTCAACCGGTCGGCGACGGCGAGCAGCGGGTTGACGTGTCCGGCGGTGCCGCCGCCGGCGAAGAGGTACGTGCTCACCGGAACCTTCCGTTCTGGGGTGCGAGGTCGTGCCGCGGGCCGCCGACCGCGTTCCGTCCGGGCAGGTCGCGGGCGAACGACAGTACGACACCGATGGCCACGAGGGTCATGATGAGCGCCGAACCTCCGGCGGAGATGAGCGGGAGCGGGACGCCGAGGACGGGCAGGAGCCCGAGCACCACCGCGATGTTCACGAGCGCCTGCCCGATGATCCAAGCGAGGATCGCGCCGGTCACGGTGCGGACGAACGGGTCGTTCGACTGGCGGATCACCTTGATCATGCTGACCGCCAGGACCACGAAGAGCGCGAGGACGACGACGGCCCCGATGAGCCCGAGCTCCTCGCCGATGATGGCGAAGATGTAGTCGTTGTCGGCCTCGGGCAGCCACGACCACTTGGCCTTGGAGTTGCCGAGCCCGACGCCGAACACCCCGCCGGACGCCAGCGCCCACATGCCGTGGACGGGCTGCCAGCAGAGGTCCTGGTACTGGTTGGAGTCGGTGCACCCGGACAGCCACGCGCTGATGCGGACCTGCCGGGAGGACGAGGCCATCGTCACGAAGGGCAGGACCACCCCGACCGCGACGACGATCGCGAGCAGGTGGCGGGCGCGGGCGCCGCCGATGTAGAGCGCGCCGAGCACCAGGATGAGCATGATCATCGCGGTGCCCTGGTCGCCGCCGAGGAGCACCATGCCGAGCGGCAGCACCGTGGCGATGCCGACCGGGACGAAGATCTCCTTCCAGTCCCGGAGCTTGTCGCGCTTGGCGTACATGATCGCGCCGATGCCGAGCGCGAGCGCGAGCTTGATCGCCTCGGACGGCTGCGCGGTGAACGACCCGAAGCCGACCCAGTTCCGGTTGCCCTGCACCTCGATGCCGAGCGGTGTGTAGACGAGCAGCTGCAGGAAGAGCGCGGCGCCGAGGATCCGCATCGCCCACTTCCGCCACAGCCGCGCGGGCACGCGACTGGCGACGAGCATGAGCGGGACGCCGAGCACGGCGTACAGCCCCTGTCGCGACGCCGCCCCGAAGAAGTCGTGCGTCGCCGCGTACTGCTCGACGCTCGACGAGGACAGCACCATCACGACGCCGAAGACGACGAGGAACAGCGTCACGCCGAGGATCGTGTAGAACGTGCTCGACTCGGCGACAAAGACGTTCTTGACCGCGACGACGGCACCGTGCGTCCGTCGTGGTCCGTCGGCACGGGGGGAACCGGCCACCGTGCGGGTGCCGCTACGGCCGCTCGGGAGATCCGTGGTCGCCATCGGCTGTGCCTCCCAGGTGCTCGTGGACCGCCGCCGCGAATCGACGCCCCCGGTCGGCGTAGGAACCGAACTGGTCGAACGACGCAGCAGCCGGGGCGAGGAGGACCGTGTCGCCAGGTCGCGCGACCGAAGCGGCATGCCGGACCGCCTCGGGCATGACGTGTTCAGTGTCCGTCGCCTCGACCTGCAGGACCGGCACCCCGGGCGCGTGTCGCGCGAATGCCTCGAGCACGGGCGCGCGGTCGGTCCCGATCACGACGACGGCCCGGGCGTCCGGACCGAAGCGCTCGACGAGCCCGTCGATGTCGACGCCCTTGAACTGGCCACCGACGATCCAGACGACGGTCTCGAAGGACGCCAGCGACGCGGTCGCCGCGTGCGGGTTCGTGGCCTTCGAGTCGTCGACCCAGGTGATGCCGTCCGCCGTCGCGACGTGCTCGGTGCGGTGGTGGTCGGCGCGGAACCCCTGCACGGCGCTGCGGATGTGCGCCGGTGCGACGGACGCGGCACGCGCGAGGGCGGCGGCGGCCAGGACGTTCATGGTCATGTGCGGGCTCGCGAGGCCGGCCTGCTCGAGGTCGGCCAGGGTGGCGAGCTCGAGCGCGCTGTTGCGGCGGTCCTCGGTGAAGGCGCGGTCGCAGAGCACGTCGTCGACGATGCCCACGTCGCCCGGCGCGGGGACCCCGGGGGTGAAGCCGACGGCCCGGCAACCCTCGACGACGTCGGCCTGCTCGACCATGCGGCGGGTGGCGTCGTCGGCGGTGTTGTAGACGCACGCCATGACGGAGCGCTCGTAGACCTTCGCCTTCGCGGCCCGGTAGTCCTCGGCGGAGCCGTGCCACTCGAGGTGGTCGTCGGCGATGTTCAGGCAGGCGCTCGCGAGCGGCACGACGGCGCCGTCGCCCGTGGTGGGCATATAGTGCAGCTGGTGGCTGGAGAGCTCGACGACCAGGACGTCGAAGCCCTCCGGGTCGCGGACGACGTCGAGCACCGGCACGCCGATGTTCCCGCACGCGACCGCACGGAGACCGGACGCCGCGAACATCGCGGTGGTCAGCTGCGTGGTCGTGGTCTTGCCGTTCGTGCCGGTGATCGTCACCCAGGGCGCCGCGATCGGGCCGCGCACGACCTTGTCGCGGACGCGCCATGCGAGCTCGATGTCGCCCCAGACCACGCTGTTCGCCGTGGCCCACTGCACGCTCGCGTTGTGCGGCGGCAGGCCGGGCGAGACGACCACGAGGTCCGGCGCCTGCGCGACGAGCGACCCGGGCACGGTGTCGAGCGACGTGCGCTCGAACCGGGCACCGATGACGTCGAGCAGCTCGACGGTGTCGTCGGGTCCGTCCGGGGCGTGGACGGTGACCTCGCTGCCGAGCTCGACCAGGGTGTCCGCCACCGAGAAGCCGGTGGAGCCCAGCCCGAGCACGGCGACCCGGAGCCCCTTCCAGCCCTCGGCGTACCAGCTGTCGAGGCCGTCGAGGCGGGCGTCAGCCGACACGGGCGATCCACTCCAGGTAGAAGAGTCCGACACCGGCGGCGACGCAGAGTCCCGCGATGATCCAGAACCGGACGACGACGGTCACCTCGGCCCACCCCTTCAGCTCGAAGTGGTGGTGCAGCGGGCTCATCCGGAAGATGCGCTTGCCGTGGGTGATCTTGAAGTAGGCCCGCTGCAGGATGACCGAACCGGTGACGATGAAGAACAGTCCGCCGATGAGGATCAGCAGCAGTTCGGTGCGGCTCAGGATCGCGAGGCCGGCCAGGGCGCCGCCGAGGCCGAGCGACCCCGTGTCGCCGAGGAAGATCTGCGCGGGTGAGGTGTTGTACCAGAGGAAGCCGATGAGGCCACCGCAGACCGCGGCCGCGACGACGGCCAGGTCGAGCGGGTCGGTCGTGCTGTAGCAGGCGTGCGCGGTGCTCTCGTCGAGCCGCGCGCCGCCGCAGATCTGGTTGGACTGCCAGAACCCGATGATCACGTACGAGCCGATCGCGAGGATGCTCGACCCGGTCGCGAGACCGTCGAGGCCGTCCGCCACGTTCACGCCGTTCGACGTCGACACCGTGAGCAGCACGATCCACGCCAGGTACAGGACCGTGCCGATGACGGTCCCGAGCACCATGAAGTCGAGCCACGGGACGTCGCGGATCGCGGAGATCATCGTGGACGCCGGCGGCTTGCCGTTCCCGGTCGGCACGACGAGCGCGATCGTGGCGAAGATGACGCCGACGATGACCTGGCCGAGCACCTTGGCCCACCCGCCGAGCCCGAGGCTCCGCTGGCGTCGCACCTTCAGGAAGTCGTCGATGAAGCCGACGAACCCGAGCCCGACCATGAGGAAGAGCACGAGCAGGCCGGACAGGGTGACCGAGTCACGCCCGACCAGGTGTCCGACGAAGTAGCCCAGCACCGCGCCGATGATGAGGACGATGCCGCCCATCGTGGCCGTGCCGCGCTTCGTGTGGTGCGACTGCGGGCCGTCGTCACGGATGAACTGACCCCACCCGAGACGGTGGAACAGCTTGATGAACAGCGGCGTGAGCAGCAGTGTGAACACCAGCGACACGGCGCCGGCGACGAGGAGCGCGATCATTCGGTGACACCTCCGAGGCGGTCGCCGAGGAATCGCAGTTCGGCTGACTTCGAGGACTTGACGAGGACGACGTCGCCGGGGCGGACCATCTCCTGCAGGGCACGGACGGCGTCGTCGACGTCCTCGACGTACACGGACTCCCCGTCCCACGACCCCTCGAGCGTGGCGGCCTGGTGGATGGCGGCGGCGCCGGGTCCGACGACCACGAGCTGTCCGATGCCGAGCCGGACGACGAGCCGACCGATGGTGTCGTGCTCCTCGGTCGCGTACTCGCCGAGCTCCGCCATCTCGCCGAGCACGGCGACGGAGCGCTCGCCCGGGCGCACGATCTGCGCCAGGGTGCGGAGCGCGGCCGCCATCGAGTCCGGCGAGGCGTTGTAGGCGTCGTTGACGACGGTGACGCCCTCGGGTCCGCCCTGGAGGAGCTCCATGCGCCAGCGCTCGGCCCGCGTCATCGACGCGAGCGCCTCGGCACCGGCGGCGAGCGGGACGCCCCACAGGTGCGCGACGGTGAGCGCGGCGGAGGCGTTCATCGCGTGGTGCTCACCGAGGATGGCGAGGCGGACGTCGACGGTCTGTGGGACCGGGGAAGAGCCTCCAGGACGATCCGCGGCGGCCTCGGCCGGGACGGGAGGCGCGGTCAGCGTGAAGCGGGTGCCGCTGCGGTCCGTCTCGATGCCGCCGATGCGGTAGTCGGCACCCGCGGACGTGCCGAACCCGACGACGGTCGCGTCGGTCAGCGCCCGCATGGACGCGACGCGGTCGTCGTCGACGTTGAGCAGCGCGGTCGCGGTCGCCGGCAGGTCGGTGACCATCTCCGACTTCGCGCGCTGCGTGGCCTCGATGCCGCCGAACTCCCCCGCGTGCGCGAGTCCGACCTTGAGGACGACGCCGACGTCCGGCTCGGCGATCGAGACGAGCTTCGCGATGTGACCGATGCCGCTGGCACCCATCTCGACCACGAGGAACCGCGTGTCGTGGGTGATGCGGAGCATCGAGACCGGGGCGCCGACGTGGTTGTTGAAGGACCCCTGCGGCGCGACGGTGTCGCCGTGCTGCTCGAGGATGGTCCGGAGCATGTTCTTCGTGCTCGTCTTGCCGTTCGAGCCGGTGATGCCCACCACGCGCAGGGGGGCCGGGCGGCCCTGCTCGTCGACGCGGTCGGCGCTCGAGGCGCGGACGCGCGCGACGACCTCGTGCGCGAGCGCGGCGAGGGCGGCGTACCCGTCGGGCACGACGACCTGCGCGGTGTCGCTGCCCTCGGGCAGCTCGACCGCACGTTCGGTGACGACGAGGGCGGCACCGGCCTCGGCCGCGGCCGGCACGAAGCGGTGGCCGTCGGTCTCCTCACCGAGCAGGGCGAAGAACACGCTGCCGGCGCCGACCAGGCGCGAGTCGGTCTCGACGCTGCCGTCGACGACCCGTCCGCGGGCACCACTGACGAGCTCGCCGCCGATCGCGGTGGCGATCTCGGCGAGGGTCAGCGCGATCATCGGATCTCCTCCGCCGGACCGGAGTTCGGCTCCCAGCCGGCCTCGCGGAGGGCCTGGCGGGCCTCGTCGCGGGCCGAGTACGGCGTGCGGACGCCCGCGATGTCGCGGTAGTCCTGGTGCCCGGGACCGGCCCAGAGGATCGAGTCCCCCTCGCCGAGCAGGCTGACCGCCTTGCGGATCGCGGCCTCCGGCGGGCTCACCTCGTACGTCTCGTGGTCCGGGTAGGCCTCGCGCGCGGCGTCGACCAGGGTCTTCCGGATCGACGCGGCGTCCTCGAAGCGGGGGTGGTGGTCGGTGACGACGAGCACGTCGCTGCCGGCTGCCGCCACGCGGGCCATGTCGCCGCGCTTGGTCGTGTCGCGGTCGCCGTCGGCGCCGAAGAGCATGAGGACCCGGCCGGTCGTGAACTGCCGGACGGCGGCCAGGGTGTTCTCGAAGGCGTCGGCGCTGTGGCCGAAGTCGACGTAGACGCTCGGGCCGCGGTCACCGGAGACGCGCTCGGTGCGACCGGGCAGGTAGCACTCGATCGCGCTGACGGGGTGCTCGTCGGTCTCGTCCGCGTAGCGACGGTGGTTCGACCCGAGCGCGTGCGCGATGGCGCCGAGCTCGAAGCCGCCCTCGACGAGCATGACGATCGCCAGCGCGGCGTTCGCCGCCATGTGCCAGCCGATCAGGGGCACCCGGGTGGTGAGCTCGCGGCCCTCGGGGCCGGTCAGACGGAACTCGGTGTAGGCCGCGTGCGCCTCGACGATCTCGACGTGCCACTCGGCCTCGACGTCGGGGTGCACCGTGATGGTCGTGACCGGGATGCGGGAGTCCTGCACCACGCGGTGGCCCCAGTCGGTGTCCAGCGAGACGACGCCGCGACGGCTGTGCTCGGGCTGGAACAGCGGGAGCTTCGCCTGGTAGTACTCCTCCATGTCGGCGTAGTCGTCGAGGTGGTCGTGCGACAGGTTCGTGAACCCGGCGACGTCGAACACGATCCCGTCGACGCGGTGTCGGCTGAGGGCCTGGGCGCTCACCTCGACGGCGACCGCGCGCACCTCGGACTCGCGCATCCGGGCGAGGAGCGCGTGCATCTCGCTCGCCTCGGGCGTGGTCAGGCGGCTGGTGACGCTGAGCGTGCCGATGTGGCGCTCCGCGGTCGAGCTCAGACCGGTGACGAGACCGAGCTGCTTGAGGATCCCCTCGAGGATGTACGAGGTGCTGGTCTTGCCGTTCGTGCCGGTGGTGGCGAACAGCTGCGGCAGGTCGGTCGCCTCGTCCGGGTGGGTGCGGTAGACCCAGGCGGACACGTCGCCGAGCGCAGCCCGCGGGTCCTCGACCACCAGGACCGGCAGCCCGGACGGCTCGGCGAGGGCCACGCCGTCCGCGTCGGTGAGCACGGCGACCGCGCCGCGCTCGGCGGCCTCGGGGGCGAACTGCGCTCCGTGGCGGTTCGCGCCGTGCACGCCGACGAACAGGTCACCGGGCTGCACCTCGGCGGCGCTCAGGGTGACGCCCGTCGTCTCGACGGTGTCGACCGCGCCGACGACGCGCATGCCGAAGGCGTTCGCGAGTTCGGCCACGCTCCTCGGGGTCGGGTGTTCGGGTCGGAGGACCGGGGGGATCCGTGCGGACAAGTGTTCCTTCTTCCTCACCACGTGGACGGGTACAGCTGCGCCTCGGCCGTGGAGGGGGCTACTCGGTACTTCTCGAGCACCTGGGACATCAGCGTGCGGAACGCCGGAGCCGCTCCGCTGGACCACTTGTTGGTCTGCGGCTTCGTGAACGTCACCGTGACAACATACTGGGGGTCCTCGGCGGGTGCCATTCCGGCCACCGAGGTGATGCGCTGTCCGCCGTAGCCCTTCGACCCCTCGGCCACCTCGGCGGTACCGGTCTTCGCGGCGATGTTGTAGCCGGAGATCGGCTTCATGCCGACGAGCGTGCCGCCCGTGACGACGCTCTGCAGCATCTTGACGGTCTGGTCGGCCGCCGCGGTGGAGACGACGCGCGTCCCCTGCACGTCGGGCGCGTCGATGGTCCTGCCGTCGGCGGTCTGGCAGCCCTTCACCATGTGCAGCGGGATCCGGACGCCGTCGTTCGCCAGCGTCTGGAACACGCTCGCCACCTGGACCGCGGTGGTCGAGATGCCCTGACCGAACATCGAGTTGATGTTCGTCTGGCTGCTCCAGTCGGGCGAGGCGCCGTACTGCATGGCCGGCTGCCCCGGGTAGTCGATCGCCGTCTCCGGCTCGAACAGGCCGAACTTCTTCATGTAGTCGAAGCGCTGCTGCTGCGTGAGCCGTTCGCCGAGCTCGGTGATGCCGACGTTCGACGAGTTCTGCAGGATGCCGGTCAGGGTCAGGTTCTCGGTGGGGTGGAACTCGGAGTCCTGGATCTTGCCGCCCCACGGGAACGAGCGCGAGTACGGCACGACCGCACGGTCGGTCGGACCCGACTTCCCCTGGTCGATCAGTGCCGCTGCGATCGCCGCCTTGATCGTCGACCCGGGCTCGTACGTCGCGGTCAGGGCGCGGGAGCCGAAGGCGCCCTTGTCGGTCGTCGCGTCGACGTCGTTCGGGTCCACCGTCGGGTAGTCGGCGACGGCGAGGAGCTCACCCGTCTTGACGTCCACCACGGTCGCGGTCGCGGACTCGGCCTGCAGGGACTTCGCCGCCGACGCGATCGTCTGCTGCGCCATGTACTGCAGGTCGCTGTCGATGGTGGTCTCGAGCGTGCCGCCGTCCTTCGCCTGCTTGGTCGTGCGGGTGCTGCCGGGCAGCTGCACGCCGTCCTCGCCGCGCTCGTACGTCTCCGAGCCGTTCGTGCCCGCGAGGCACGCGTCGTACGAGTACTCCAGGCCGGCCTGCGCGCCGTCGGTGCCCATGAAGCCCGTCAGCGCCCCGGCCGTCGCGCCGCTCGGGTAGACGCGCGCCGCCTGCTGCTCGGGGTAGGTCCACGGGATGGACAGTGCGCGGACGGCCTCGTAGTGCTTCACGTCGAGGCCCTTGACCAGGTACGCGAAGTCCGACCGGGGGTCCGCGGCGATGTTCCGCTGCATGGTCGCGACGTCCGCGCCGGACGCCTCCGCGACGGCACGCAGGGCATCGTCGACCGAGACCCGCTTCACGCGGTCGCCGCCGAGCTTGCCGTCGAAGGGCTTCACGAGGCGCGGCGAGGTGGTGATGTTGTACCGGTTGACGCTGTCGGCCAGCTCCACGCCGTTGCGGTCGACGATGGCGCCGCGGGTCCCGTAGATGGTCACCGGGATGCTCCGCTTGGCCTTCGACGCGTCGTTCAGCGCGGCGGCCTGCACCACCTGGATGTCGACCAGGCGGATCACGAACACGGCCACGAGGGCGATCACGGCGATGATCACCACGCTGTAGCGCAGTCGTGGGTTGCGGATCGTCTTGGTCACGCGGTGCGGTCCTTCCCGGGTGGTGCGGCAGGGTGTCCCGGCCCGCAGGTCACCGGGTGGTGGGGGCCTGGAGCGGGTTCGCGTCGGACTCTACGTCGGCCTTCGGCGCGGCCCCGTCCGACGCGCTGGCCCCGGCGCTGTTCCCAGCGTCGGTGCTCGCGGCGGCCGGCGCGGATGCGGCCGCGGACGGTGCGGCGGGTGCGCTCGGCGCCGACTCGGCCGGCTGCTGCTTCGTCGCGAGCGGGACCGGGTCGAGCAGGGCGTTGGGCACCTGGTTGTCGCTGCTCGCGGTCGCCTCGTCGGGAGCCGCCGGCGTCGGCGTGCCGTACACCCGCCCGGTCTCCGGGTCGAGGTAGACCGGCGTGGAGTTCGCGATCATCCCGAGCGACTGCGCGTTGCGGGCGAGGTTCTGCGGCGAGTCGAGCACGCGGAGCTCCTCGGACAGCGACTGCTGCGTCCGCGAGAGCTTCGTCTGCTCGGCGCCGAGGGAGTCGAGCGTGTAGGCGCCCTGGCTCAGCACCATGCTGATGCCGAGCTGCGCGAGCAGCAGGATGCCGAGCGCGACGACCGCGACGATGGCGTACGCCACCTTCGGACGGGCACGGCGCTGCGCACGCGTCGGTGCGACCTCGACCAGCTCGGGGCGGTCGTGGCGCGGGCGCGGGGCACGCGACGGGGCGACGACGGGGTCGACGAGTGCGAGGTTCGTGCTCATGTCAGTTCCGGATCCGCTCGGCCGCGCGCAGGCGCACGGGGATTGCTCGGGGGTTGGCGGCGCGTTCGGCCTCGTCGGCCAGTTCCGCGCCCTTGACGACCAGGGACCAGGTCGGGGCGTGCTCGGGGAGCTCCACCGGCAGGTCCGCCGGGGCGCTCGAGGTCGTGCGCTCGACGAGCGCCCGCTTGACCAGACGGTCCTCGAGGGACTGGTACGACTCGACCACGATGCGGCCGCCGACGCCGATGACGTCGAGTGCGGCGGGGATCGCCCGCTCGAGCACGGCCAGCTCGGCGTTCACCTCGATGCGGAGCGCCTGGAACACGCGCTTCGCCGGGTGACCCTGCCGCTGGACCGCGAGGGGGGTGGCGTCGTGGAGGACCTGCACCAGGTCGCCCGACATCGTGAACGGACGCTCCGCGCGCCGCTCGACGATCGCGCGGGCGTACCGGCCGGCCAGCTTCTCCTCGCCGTACCGCTGGAAGATGCGGCGGAGTTCGCCCTCGTCGTAGGTGGCGAGCACGTCCGCCGCGGTGCGGCCCTCGGTCCGGTCCATCCGCATGTCGAGCGGGGCGTCCTGGCTGTAGGCGAAGCCGCGCTCGGCGCGGTCCAGCTGGAGCGAGCTGACGCCGAGGTCGAACAGGACGCCGTCGACCTTCCGGAACCCCTCGCCCTCGACCGCCTCGACGATGTCGTCGTACACGGTGTGCACGAGCCGGACGCGGTCGCCGAAACGGGCCAGGCGCTCCCCCGCGATGCCGAGCGCGTCGGTGTCGCGGTCGAGTCCGATCAGGGTGAGCTCCGGGAAGCGCTCGAGCAGCGCTGCGGAGTGCCCGCCCATCCCGAGGGTGGCGTCGACGACGACCTTGCCCGGGCCCTCGAGCGCGGGGACGAACAGGTCGACGATGCGCTGGAGCATCACCGGGGTGTGCGGGAACGTCGGCTGGTCTTCGGCCATGTGCAGCCCCTCGACCTCCTGGGCCACGCATCCGGATCCCCATCCATGCGACCTGACACCGGGGAAGGTGTGTCAGGGCACCACGGCTGGGAGTCCCGATCCGCGGATCAGAAGATCCCCGGGATCACCTCCTCGTCGTTGTCGGCGAAGCCCTCTTCGACCTCGGCGTAGTAGGCCTCCCACGCGGTGGTCGACCAGATCTCGGCACGGTCACCGCTGCCGATGACCGTGAGGTCCCGCTCGAGCCCCGCGTACTCGCGGAGGTTCTGCGGGATCGTCACGCGGTTCTGCTTGTCGGGCGTCTCCGCGCTCGCTCCGGAGAGGAACAGGCGCATGTAGTCCCGGGTGCGCTTCGACGTCATCGGTGCGGTGCGGATGCGCTCGTGCAGCTGCTCGAACGTGTCCGCACTGAAGACGACGACGCAGCGCTCCTGCCCACGGGTCATGACGAGCCCGCCGGACAGTTCGTCCCGGAACTTGGCGGGGAGGATCACGCGACCCTTCTCGTCCAGCTTCGGGGCATGGGTACCGAGCAGCACGTCGGGGCCTCCCCTCCGCTCCACCGGTCCGTCGTGGTCCCCACTTTACTCCACTTCCCTCCCCACATGGCGGTTCCCGCTCCCCGATCTGGCCGCGACCCCCGGATTGGGGCAGCTCCCCGAGGTCCAGCGGGCACGGAAGAGCCCGCCGATCCGCGGATCGACGGGCTGGTGGAGGCGAGTGGAGGAGGTGGAGCAGAGTGGAGGACTCTCACAGCACCGGATCCGGCGGAGGGCGCGCCGGACGGGAGGCGCGTGGGGACCCCGCCCCGCGCCTCCCGTCCGACGCGCGCCCGGCCCTCCCCGGCACGCCCGGCCCTTCCCGTCACACCCGCAGTACCCGGCGGTTCCGGGCGTGCCGGGCGTGCTCGTCCGACCCGGTACGCCCGATCGACCCGGGTACGCCCGTTCCGACCGAGCACGCCCGATCCCCCGCAGCCCACCGGGACGATCGGCGATCAGCAGCCCCCGCACACGACGAACGGGGCCGGTCCGACCGGACCGGCCCCGTTCGTGGAGGCGTGTGGAGGGCTGCTACTGCTGCCCGGGGTCGTTGCGCTTGTCCCAGCGCTCGTTCATGCGGTCCATGAACGAACCACCGGACGACGACGGCCGCGCGGGACGACGGGGACCGGCACCACCGGCACGCGGCGCCTTCGCCCCGGCCTTCGGCATCCGCATGCCCGGACGCAGCGCGTACAGCACGCCGGCGAGCATCACGACGAAGCCCGGCAGACCGAGCAGCGGCTGCTTGAACACCAGCGCGAGGACGACGATCGCGATGCCGACCAGTGCGCCGAGCACCCCGATCGTGATCGTGGTGTAGCTGGCGCGACCCTGGCGGCGCGTGACCCGCGCCACGAAGTCGGAGTCGTTCTGGTAGAGGCTCCGCTCCATCTCTTCGAGGAGTCGCTGCTCTTGCTCCGAGAGTGGCATCTCGTTTCCCTCTTGTTCTCGGGGATGCTGTCCTGAGGATGCTGTCCTGGGTGACGGCTGGTGGACCGCGCTGCCGCCGGGTTGTGGCAAGCGCTGAGTGGACCGATTCTATGACTCGACCGCTCCACTAGGGTAGGTACCGTGGCTGAGAGTACGCGATTAGTGGACCTCGTATCGGCGCGTCTCGACCGGGCACTCGACGAGCAGCGCGAGCGCCTCGTCGGCATCAGCCCCGACCTCGCTCCGTTCAACCGGTACGCCCGTGACCTGCTGTCCGGCGGCAAGCGCTTCCGGGCACTGTTCTGCTACTGGGGCTGGCAGTCCGTCGCCGGTCGGTCGGGCTCGTTCGACCCCCTCGCGGAGGGATCGCGCCAGACCACCGCCGAGGCGGTCGTCACGGTCGCCGCGGCGCTCGAGGTCTTCCACGCCGCCGCCCTCGTGCACGACGACATCATGGACCGCTCGGACACCCGCCGCGGTCGTCCCGCCGCCCACCGCCGCTTCGAGTCCCTGCACGAGGAGTCCGGCTGGGTCGGCGACCGCGCGCTGTACGGCACGAACTCGGCGCTGCTGCTGGGCGACCTGCTGCTCTCGCTGAGCGACGCCGTCTTCGACGAGGGCCTCGCCCTGCTCGACCCGGCCCGCGCGCGCATCGTCCGCCAGGAGTTCCACACCATGCGGCTCGACGTCACGGCGGGGCAGTACCTCGACGTGCACGAGGAGACCGCCTGGCCGTCCATCGACGAGGCCGAGCACCTCGTCCGGGCCCAGCGCGTCATCGTCTTCAAGTCGGCGAAGTACTCGATCGAGGCGCCGCTCGTGATCGGCGCGCTCGTCGCCGGCGCCTCCCCGGCGCAGCTCGAGGGCCTGCGGTCGTTCGGCCTGCCGCTCGGCGTCGCCTACCAGCTGCGCGACGACCTGCTCGGCGTGTTCGGCGACCCCGAGGTGACCGGCAAGCCGGCCGGGGACGACCTGCGCGAGGGCAAGCGCACCGTCCTCATCGCCTCGGCCCGGAAGTCGCTGGCGCCCGGTCCGCGGCAGCTGCTCGACGAGCTGCTCGGCGACCCCGACCTCGACGAGGGTCAGGTCCAGATGCTCCGCGCGACGCTGACCGAGTCCGGGGCGGTCGCCGCCGTCGAGCGGTCGATCGACCGGCACGTGCAGCGCGCCAAGGCCGCCCTCGAGGCCACCCCGCTCACGCCGTCGGCGCGGGAGCAGCTGATGGCGCTGGCCGACACCGTGAGCCGCCGCGTCGCGTAGCCGCGACCGACCGACGGACGGGAGGCCCGTGGCGACGTCGCCACGGGCCTCCCGTCCGTCGGGTGGGTGACGATCAGAGCAGGGACTGCGCGACGCGCCGCACCTCGGCCTTGCGGCCGGCGCGCAGCGCCGCGATCGGCGAGGTGCCGAGCGCGGGCTCGTCCGAGAGCATCCAGCGGACGGCCTCGTCGTCCGAGAACCCGTTGTCGCCGAGCACGATGAGCGTGCCGCGGAGCTCGGGCAGCGGCTCGTCGCCGTCGAGGAACTCGCCGGGCACCCGCAGCACACCGCCGACGCGGGCGGCCAGCAGGGTCTTCTGCTCGAAGAGTCGGTGGATGCGGCCCGGGCTCACCCCGAGCAGCTCCACCAGGTCGGGCACCGTCAGCCAGCGCTCGGAGAGGGTCGTGTCGTCGGTCGGTACAGCGCTCACGGCTCCATGTTGCCAGAGCGGTCGCCGTCCGCGGTCCCCCACGATTGGTCACACGAGTCACACCCGCAACATCCGGCTCTCTGGTTGACTTGGGAATCACGCCATGTCAGCGTGGAGCCACCTGTGAGTGCTCGCACCCGCGCACGGCTCACCCAGGACAGGAGAAACCCCGTGGACAACGCTGCAGACGACGCCGCCCGGCGCGCCCGATCCGCCCGGTTCGCCACCATGCCCATCGTCCTCGCGGGCACGATCGCGGTGACCGCGGGCCTGACCGGCCCGGTGGCGCACGCCGAGCCGCGGCACGACGACGACGACGCGGGGAAGCGTCACGTCGACGAGGACCGGAACGTCGGCCACCGCGCCGTGTTCGACACCGCGGTCGCGCGACCCTCGACGACCGTGGTCACGCCGGTCGTGGCGGTCTCGAAGGCCCCCACGACCTACACCGTCCGTCAGGGCGACACGGTGTCCGGCATCGCCGCCCGCTTCGGCCTCTCCGCGCAGGAGGTCCTCGTGCGCAACGGCCTCGGCTGGAACACGATCATCCACCCCGGGCAGACGCTGCACCTCTCCTCGAAGCCCGCGGCGCCGACCGCCGCGCCCGCGAAGGCCGGCAGCACGGGCAGCTACCACGTCAAGCAGGGCGACACCGTGTCCGGCATCGCGGCCCGCGCGGGTGTGTCGACCTCGTCGATCCTCTCGGCGAACGGGCTGACCCAGCGCTCGGTGATCTACCCGGGGCAGACGCTCCAGGTCCCCCGCGCCGGGTCCGCCGCGAAGCCCGCACCGGTCGCGAGCAGCGCTCCCGCCGCCCCGGCCCGCGCGTCGAGCGTCAAGATCGCGGCCGGCGACACCATCGGCGGCATCGCGGCGAACCACGGCGTGTCCGTCAAGGCGCTCCTCGCCGCGAACGGCCTCAGCTACACGAGCACGATCTACGCCGGGAAGACCCTCGTGCTCCCCGCGGCCACCTCGAAGCCCACCACGACCCCGACCGGCGGCGCCGTGACCACTGCGGTCGGCAGCGTCAACGGCGTCGAGCTGACCGGCGAGCAGCGTCGGAACGCCGCGACCATCGTCGCCGTCGGCCGCACCCTCGGTGTGCCGGACCGCGGCATCGTGATCGCCCTGGCCGCGGCCCTGCAGGAGTCGAGCCTCCGCAACCTGTCGCACGGCGACCGCGACTCGGTCGGCCTCTTCCAGCAGCGTCCGAGCCAGGGCTGGGGCACGAAGGCCGCCCTGCAGGACCCGGCGACCGCCGCCGAGCGCTTCTACGTCGGCAACCCGGGCAAGACCCGCGGGCTGCTCGGCGTCCGGGGCTGGTCCTCGATGAGCCTGACCGCCGCCGCGCAGGCCGTGCAGGTCTCGGCCTACCCGAACGAGTACGCCAAGTGGGAGCAGACGGCGCGCGCGCTCCTCGCCTCGCTCTGATGTCGGCCCGCTCGCGCGTCCGGGGCTGTGCCGACAGACGGCGCCCTGGTCGCCCGACGGGACGAGTCATCCTCGAGATCGAGATCGGGTAACGACCGGAGCGTCAGTACCGGCCCCACCAGCCCGCCTTCGTAGAATGCCGCCGATGACCACGAACGCCGCCACGGACCCGATGATCGGTCGCATGATCGACCAGCGGTACCGCGTGCGCTCGCGCATCGCCCGCGGCGGCATGGCCACGGTGTACCTGGCGACCGACGTCCGACTCGAACGCCGCGTCGCGATCAAGATCATGCACGGGCACCTGGCCGACGACCAGGCATTCCGGGAGCGCTTCATCCAGGAGGCACGGTCCGCCGCGCGCCTGTCGCACCCGAACCTGGTCGGGGTCTACGACCAGGGCGCGGAAGACGACACCGCGTACATCGTCATGGAGTACATCCCGGGGATCACCCTCCGCGACCTGCTCCAGGAGCACCGGGCGCTCACCCCCGAGCAGGCGACCGACATCCTGCGCGCCGTCCTCGCCGGGCTGGCCTCGGCGCACCGGGCCGGCATCGTGCACCGCGACCTGAAGCCCGAGAACGTCCTGCTCGCCGACGACGGCCGGATCAAGCTCGGCGACTTCGGTCTCGCGCGTGCCACGACCGCGAACACCGCCACCGGCGCGGCCCTGCTCGGCACCATCGCGTACCTGTCGCCGGAGCTCGTCACGCGCGGGGCTGCCGACTCGCGCAGCGACATCTACGCCGTCGGCATCATGCTCTACGAGATGCTCACCGGCGAGCAGCCCTACAAGGGCGACCAGCCGATGCAGATCGCGTACCAGCACGCCAACGACACCGTGCCCGTGCCGAGCGCCGCGGAGCCCGGTGTCCCGCCGGAGCTCGACGACCTCGTCGCCTGGGCCACCGCCCGCAACCCGGACGACCGGCCGATGGACGCCCGCGAGATGCTCGACCACGTGTCGGGCGACCGGCAGCGCGCGACCGGGCAGTACCGGACCGCCGTCCTCCGCCCGGAGAACGCCACCGCGATCCTGCCGGCCGGCGACGGCCGGGCGGCCAGCGACGGTCGGGCGGACAGCGGCGACGCGACCGACGCCACCCGCGTGATCGCGGGATCGACGGGCGGTGCCGCGGCCGCACCGGTCCGCCGCGGTGCGCCCGGACCGCGTCGGACGGGCTCGCAGCCGGGCGCGCTCTCCCCCGCCGGACAGCGGCTGGCCGACAAGTCCGCCAAGCGCCGGAAGCGCGGCTGGATCGCGCTCGCGGTGATCCTCGTGCTCGTGATCGCCGCCGGCGTCGTCGGGTGGGCGCTCGGCCCCGGACCCTGGGGCAACGTCCGGATCCCCGAGGTCGCCGGCAAGTCCGTCACGCAGGCACGCCAGCTGCTCCAGGCGCAGGGGCTCCAGCCCGCGGCACGGACCGGCACGAGGTTCGACGCCGTCGTGGCGAAGGGGCAGGTCTCGACGACGAAGCCCGCGGCCGCGCGCGAGGTCCGCAAGGGCACCGCGGTGCAGATCGTCGTGTCGGGCGGACCACGGATGATCGCGCTGCCGGCCATCGTCGGACAGCCGCTGTCCACCGTGACGGCGGCGCTCGACGACGACTTCCAGCTGCAGGACGACCGGTACGAGTTCTCGGCCGACGCCCCGGCGGACACCGTGATCGCCGCGACCGGGGTGCTCCCCGGCGGCGACACGGTCGACCTGACGACCGTCGACGAGTACGGCGAGCGCGGCCCGGTGACCCTGACGGTCTCCCTCGGCGCCGTACCGGACGTCACCGGCAAGACCGTGGCCGACGCCACCACGACGCTCCAGGGCGTGGGCCTGACGGTCGGCGCGCAGCAGGAGCGCTACGACGACGACGTGCCGAAGGGGCAGGTCATCTCCTCGCAGGTCGAGGGCTCCCCCGCCGTCCGTGGCTCGACGGTGGACCTCGTGGTCTCCCGTGGTCCGACGCCGATCACCCTGCCCGACGTCGCGGGCAAGACGATCGCCGACGCCACCTCGACCCTCGAGAACCTCGGGCTGCAGGTCACCGTGCCGGACTGCACGAACGTGCTGTGCCGACTGACGGACTGGAAGGCCCTGCTCCGCGTGGACGCGACCGACCCGGTGCAGGGGTCGACGGTGTACCGCGGCGACGAGATCACGCTGTCCTACCGGCAGTAGCCTGCTCGACGACGCACCGGTCGGCAGATCGACGGGCGCCCACGACGACGGACGGGAGGCGCGGTGCCAGCCGGCACCGCGCCTCCCGTCCGTCGGTTGGGACCTGCGCGCTACGGGCGTGCGGTCGGGTGCGCCGCCAGTTCCTCCGCCACCAGGAAGGCCAGCTCGAGGGACTGCATGTGGTTGAGGCGCGGGTCGCACAGCGACTCGTAGCGGGTCGCCAGCGTCGCCTCGTCGATCTGCTCGGAGCCGCCGAGGCACTCCGTGACGTCGTCACCGGTGAGCTCGACGTGCATGCCGCCCGGGTACGTGCCGACCTCGCGGTGGGCCTCGAAGAAGCCGAGGACCTCGTCCACGACGTCGTCGAACCGACGGGTCTTGTACCCGGTCGGCGTCGTCAGGCCGTTGCCGTGCATCGGGTCCGTGACCCAGAGCGGCTTCGCGTCCATGCCCTGCACCGCCTCGAGCAGCTTCGGCAGCTCGTCACGGATCTTGCCGGCACCCATGCGCGTGATGAAGGTCAGGCGGCCGGGCTCGCGCTCGGGGTCGAGCTTCTCGATGAGCGCCCGCATGTCGTCGACGCTCGTCGTCGGGCCGAGCTTGACGCCGATCGGGTTCCGCACGCGCGACAGGAAGTCGACGTGGGCACCGTCGATGTCGCGGGTCCGCTCACCGATCCAGATGAAGTGGCCCGAGGTGTCGTAGGGCAGACCGGAGCGGGAGTCGATCCGGGTCATCGGCCGCTCGTAGTCCATCAGCAGCCCCTCGTGCGAGGCGTAGAACTCGACGTGCTTGAGCGCCTCGAAGTCGGCACCGCAGGCGCCCATGAAGCGGATCGCGCGGTCGATCTCGGCCGCGAGGTGCTCGTAGCGGGCGTTCGCCGGGTTCGACGCGAAGCCCTTGTTCCACGAGTGCACCTGGCGCAGGTCGGCGAACCCGCCCTGGGTGAAGGCGCGGACGAGGTTCAGCGTCGACGCGGCCGTGTGGTACCCCTGCACCAGGCGGCGCGGGTCGGCCTGCCGGCTCTCGGGCGTGAAGTCGTAGCCGTTGACGATGTCACCGCGGTACGCCGGCAGGGTGACGTCGCCCCGGGTCTCGAGGTCGCTCGACCGCGGCTTGGCGAACTGCCCCGCCATCCGGCCCATCTTGATGACGGGCATCGAGGCGCCGTACGTCAGCACGACGGCCATCTGCAGGATCGTCTTCACGCGGTCGCGGATCGAGTCCGCGGTGGCGCCGGCGAAGGTCTCCGCGCAGTCGCCGCCCTGCAGCAGGAAGGCGCCGCCCGAGGCCGCGACCGCGAGCCGGGCCCGCAGGTCGTCGACCTCGCCCGCGAAGACCAGCGGCGGGAGCGTCGCGATCTCGGCGGAGGCGGCCTCGGCGGCGGCCACGTCCGGCCAGGTCGGCTGCTGCTTGATCGGCAGGGTGCGCCAGTGGTCGAGGCCCGCGATGACGTCCGGATCCTGCAGGGCGACGGGGTCGGTCGACTCGATCAAGGAGGTACCTCGGTGTTCTGGGTCGGTGGCCGGGGCGGCACCCGCGGGCGGGGGCCCCGGCTCGGGCTCGGAGTCCTCAGATCCTACCGTCCGCCGCGCGGCGCCCGCGTGCGTGTGACGGGCCGGCTACCGGTCCGCGGCGGTCGCCTCGGGTGCGGCGGCGGCCGGGGTGCGCCGGTCCTTCATGACCTGCTCCCGCGCGCTGGTCGCCCGCTCCTTGACGCTCGTGGCGTAGACGTCGACGTACTCCTGGCGGCTCAGGCCGGCGAGCTCGTGCATGACCTCGTCGGTCACGCTGCGCAGGATGAACCGGTCGGTCTCGAAGCCGGCGAAGCGCGAGAAGTCGAGCGGCTTGCCGAAGACGACGCCGACGCGCTTGGCCTTCGGGATCTTCTGCCCGATCTGCTGCACCTCACGCGTGCCGATCATGGCGACCGGCACGACGGTGACGCGGCCCTCGAGGATCATCCGGGCGATGCCGGTGCGCCCGCGGTAGAGCTTGCCGTCCGGGCTGCGGGTCCCCTCCGGGTAGATGCCGAGCTGCTCGCCGCGCGCCAGCACCTGCAGTCCGGTGCGGAGCGACGCCTCGGACGCCTTGCCGCCGGAGCGGTCGATCGGCAGCTGTCCGATGGCGTTGAAGAACGTCTTCGTCGCCCACCCCTTCAGCCCACGACCCGTGAAGTAGTCGCTCTTCGCCAGGAACGAGATGCGGCGGTCGAGGACCGCCGGCAGGATCACCGAGTCGATGAACGAGATGTGGTTCGAGGCGAAGATCACCGGCCCCTTCGCGGGGACGTGCTCACGCCCGATGACCCACGGCCGGAAGAGGGTGAGGATGAGCGGGCCGAGCAGGAAGTTCTTGAGCAGCCAGTAGGTCATCGTCGACTCCAGTTCGGGACGCGGGTGCCGTCGGGGTGACCCTACGCCGTGCGCGCGTGGATGCGGGCGAGGTCGGCGGCGCCGACGACACCGGCGTCGTTCACGAGCTCGGCGATGACGAAGTCGGGCTCCGGGTGGTAGCCACGGGCCGGCAGGTTGTTCAGGTACGCCTGCTTGATGGGCTCGAGCAGCCGGTCGCCCGCGCTGGCGACCCCGCCGCCGAAGACGAAGAGCTGCGGGTCGAGCACGGCGGACAGCGAGGCGCAGGCCTCGCCGAGGTGCCGACCGAGGCGACGGAGGGCCGCGAGGGCGCCCGGGTCGTCGGCCAGGATGAGGTCGCCGACGATCGCGCCGTCGAGCTGGCCGCCGTTCTGCTCGCGGGCGTCGGCCAGCGCGGACCCGATGCCGCCGGCGTCCGCGACGTCGTTCGCCATGCGCTGCAGGGCGCGTCCGGAGCCGTACTGCTCGATGCACCCGCGGGCGCCGCAGCCGCACGGGAGCCCGTTCGGCACGATGCGCAGGTGGCCGATCTCGCCGCCGGTGCCGAAGCCGCCCCGGAACAGTCGGTCCTCGGTGACGATCGCGCCGCCGACCCCGGTGCCGATGGTGAGCATCGTCATGTCGGAGACCAGGCGGCCGGCACCGAAGCGGAACTCGGCCCAGCCGGCCGCGTTCGCGTCGTTGTCGACGGTGATGTGCAGGTCGCCGAGACGCTCCTGCAGCTTCTGGCGCAGGGGCTCGTTCCGCCACCGGATGTTCGGCGTGTAGTAGACGATCGACTGCGAGGCGTCGATGAAGCCCGGCGCGGCGACGCCCACGGCACCCACGTCGTGGGCGGCCCGGAGTCGCGACACCATGGTCACGACGTCGTCGAGCATGGCGTCCGGGTCCGCCGCGTTGGTGGCGACGCGGTCCTCGGCGAGGATCTCGCCGAGCTCCGAGACGACCGCACCAGCGATCTTGGTGCCCCCGATGTCGATTCCGATGGCATGCACGAGCATCGACCCTACCGTCTCCAGGTGGCGCCGCCGAACGCCGGTCCGTGCCTGTCGAGGTGCTGCGAACCGCGGCCGTGCCCGGGCGGCGGCCCGCGTCGTCGCCGTAAGCTGGCGGTGCCGCCTCACCGTCGAGGCGTCCTCGTATCGAACCGGCCGACAAGGGAGTCCACCGTGAACGATCAGCGGCAGTCCGCACCCATATCCGCTCCGGACCGCGGATCCGCGGCGAGCCTGCTCACCGACCGGGCGCGACGGACCCCGGACCGACCGATCCTGGCCCAGCGCCACGGCGACACGTGGACGACCATCACCGCCGCGGAGACCCTCGCCCGGGTCCGCGGCATCGCGAAGGGCTTCGTCGCCGCCGGGCTCGCTCCCGGTGCGCACGTGGCGATCCTCTCGCGCACCCGCCTCGAGTGGACCCTCGTCGACTTCGCCGTGTGGACCGCGGGCCTGGTGTCCGTCCCCGTGTACGAGACGAGCTCCCCCGACCAGGTGCGCTGGATCCTCTCCGACTCCGAGACGGTGGCCGTCGTGGTCGAACAGGAGGAGCACGCGCGTCGCGTCGCGTCCGTCGCCCCCGACCTGCCGCACCTCGGTCAGCACTGGACGATCGACGGCGGCGGGCTCGACGACCTCGTCCGGCTCGGCGAGACCGTCACCGACGCCGAGCTCGACGCCCGGACGTCGGACGTGCACGGACACGACGACGCCACGATCATCTACACGTCCGGCACCACCGGTCGGCCGAAGGGCTGCGTGCTGCGGCACGACAACTTCACCGCGACGGTCGAGGGGGCGACGGAGGCGATGCCCGAGGTCGTCGCCGACGGTTCGTCGACGCTCCTCTTCATCCCCATGGCCCACGTGTTCGCACGCTTCATCGCCGTCATGTCGATCTCCACCGGCGTGGTCGTGGGGCACGAACCGGACACCCGCGACCTCATGCGGGCGGTGTCGACCTTCCGCCCCACGTTCCTCCTCGCCGTCCCCCGCGTCTTCGAGAAGATCTACAACTCGGCCGAGCAGAAGGCCGACCTCGGCGGGAAGGGCCGGGTCTTCCGGGCCGCGGCGGACGTCGCGGTCGCGCACTCCGAGGCCGTCGCGGCCGGTCGGGTGCCGGTCGGCCTGCGGCTGCGCTTCGCGCTCTTCGACCGGCTCGTCTACGCGAAGCTGCGGAACGCGATCGGCGGCCGGGTGACGCACGCCATCAGCGGTTCCGCCCCGCTGTCGCCACGACTATCGCACTTCTTCCGGTCGATCGGCGTGCACATCCTCGAGGGCTACGGCCTGACCGAGACCACCGCGCCGGCCACGGTGAACCGCGCGCAGGAGCTGCGGATCGGGACGGTCGGGCGCGCGCTGCCCGGTGTCGAGGTCCGGATCGCCGAGGACGGCGAGGTGCTCGTCCGCGGTGTCGACGTCTTCGACCGCTACTGGCACAACGAGGAGGCGACCGCGAAGGCCTTCGTCGACGGCTGGTTCCGCACCGGTGACCTCGGACGGCTCGACGCCGACGGGGTCCTCACGGTGACCGGCCGCGCGAAGGAGCTCATCGTCACGGCGAGCGGCAAGAACGTCGCCCCCGCCCCGATCGAGGACGGCATCCGCGAGCACCCGCTGGTCGGACAGGTCGTCGTGGTCGGCGAGGGCAAGCCCTTCGTCGCGGCGCTCGTGACCCTCGACCGCGAGATGCTGCCCGGCTGGTGCGAGGCCCGCGGGATCGTGCCCGCCCTGACCCCGACCGCGGCCGCGTACGACGAACGCGTCCACGTGGCGGTCCAGGAGGCCGTGGACGCCGCGAACCAGCGGGTGTCGCGGGCCGAGTCGGTCCGTTCGTTCACGATCGTCGACACGGAGCTCACCGAGGCGTCCGGTCACCTGACGCCCAAGCTCACGATCAAGCGTGCCGTCGTGATGCGGGACTTCGCGGCCGACGTCGAGCACATCTACTCGGGATCGAAGGTGCAGACCACCGCGACCCCCGTGGTCGCGTCCCGTCGCCGCGACCGCGCGTAGCACCGCGACGCACCGGAGGCCCGGTGCCGGTCCGTCGGACCGGCACCGGGCCTCCGTGTCTCCGTCTGCGCGCGGGGCGCGACCCCTCGTCGGGCCGCCTGCACGCTGCTCTCAGGACGCCGGGGCCTGCAGCGCCTCCGGCGCGTCGAGGACGGCGGTCGTGGCCGTCACCGGTGTGGGTTCCGGGCGGCGGTTGGTGCGGGTGCGGTGCGAGCTGAGCTCGTCGTTCTGAACGGTCATGCTGGGTCCTGGGAGGTGTGGGAAGGGTGTCGGTGGGAAGCCGACGAGAGCACGGTACCTCCGCCGGGCCGCAGACCGACAATCCCGCGTCCGGGTGTCACCGGATGTCGGCCCGCATCGTCGTTCTCAGTGGAACCAGTCCTGCGCGCGGATGTCGCGGAGCGCCCCGCGGCGGACCTCGGGGTCGAGCGTCATGACGTAGACGGTGCCGTCGAGGTGGTCCACCTCGTGCTGCAGCGCCTCGGCCATCAGCCCGGTGCCCTCGAGCACGACCTCGGCACCGTCGACGTCGACCCCGCGGACACGCGCCCACGGATGGCGGGGTGTCGGGTAGGACAGGCCGGGGACGGAGAGGCAGCCCTCGTCCATGTGCTCCCGTTCGCCGCGGACCTCGACGACCTCCGGGTTCAGGACGTAGCCGACCTCGCCGTCCACGTTCCAGGAGAAGGCCCGCAGCCCCACGCCGATCTGCGGGGCGGCGACGCCGGCACGGCCGGGCTCCTTGACCGTGTCGATGAGGTCCTGCACGAGGTCGCGCACACCGGGTGAGCCGAGGGCCTCCGGTGCGATCGGGTCCGCGGGGGAACGGAGGACGGGGTCGCCGAACAGGCGGATGGGACGGACGGTCACGTTACTGCAGCACCACCAGGAGGTCGCCGGCGTCCACCTGCTGGGTCGCCGGGATCGCGAGACGGCCGACGGTGCCCGCCACGGGCGCCGTGATGGCCGCTTCCATCTTCATCGCCTCGATGCTCGCCACGGCCTGACCGGCCCGGACGACGTCACCGACGGCGACCTTGAGCGTCACGACACCGGAGAACGGTGCGGCGACGTGCTTCGGGTCGGACGGGTCGGCCTGCTCGGCCACCTTCGTCTCGACCTCGACCGAACGGTCGCGGACGGTGACCGGGCGGAGCTGCCCGTTCATCGTCGTCATGACCGTGCGCATGCCCCGCTCGTCGACCTCGCCGATCGCCTCGAGCCCGACGAGCAGGTCGACGCCGCGACCGAGCGGCACGACGTGCTCCTGACCGGGGCGCAGCCCGTACAGGTAGTCCGTGGTCGGCAGGACGGAGAGGTCCCCGTACTGCTCGCGGACCTGCTCGAACTGCCGGGTCGGCTGCGGGAAGAGCAGGCGGTTGAGGGCCTGCTGGCGTTCGGGACCGGAGGCGGCGAGGTGCGCGCGCTCCGCGTCGGGGACCGGGGTGACCGTCAGGCGGACCTCCCGCCCCGCGAGCACCTTCGACCGGAAGGGCTCCGGCCAGCCGCCGGGCAGGTCGCCCAGCTCGCCGGCCATGAACCCGACGACCGAGTCCGGGATGTCGTACTTCTGCGGGTTCTGCTCGAAGTCCTCGGGGTCGGCCCCGACCGCGGCGAGCTGCAGCGCGAGGTCGCCGACGACCTTCGACGACGGCGTCACCTTCGTCGGCCGGCCGAGGATCCGGTTGGCAGCGGCGTACCAGTCCTCGACCTGCTCGAAGCGGTCGCCGAGACCGAGCGCGATGGCCTGCTGCCGGAGGTTCGAGAGCTGCCCACCGGGGATCTCGTGCTGGTAGACGCGACCGGTCGGCCCGGGCAGGCCGGACTCGAACGGCGCGTACGCGCGACGGACGGCCTCCCAGTAGGGTTCCAGCGCGCCGACCGCGGCGAGGTCGAGCCCGGTGTCCCGCTCGGTGTGCGCCAGCGCCGCGACGAGCGCGGACATGCTCGGCTGGCTCGTGGTGCCGGCCATCGGCGCGGCGGCGACGTCGACGGCGTCGGCGCCGGCGCGGGACGCGGCGAGGAGGGTCGCCAGCTGGCCGCCCGCGGTGTCGTGGGTGTGCACGTGCACGGGTTGGTCGAACCGCTCGCGCAGTGCCGTGACGAGCCGCTCGGCGGCACCGGCGCGGAGCAGGCCGGCCATGTCCTTGATGCCGATGACGTGCGCGCCGGCGTCGACCATCTGCTCCGCGAGGCGGAGGTAGTAGTCGAGCGTGTAGAGGTCCTCGGCGGGGTCGAGGAGGTCGCCGGAGTAGCAGAGCGCCGCTTCGGCGACGGCCGTGTCGGTGGCGAGCACGGCCTCCAGTGCGGGACGCAGCTGCGAGACGTCGTTGAGCGCGTCGAACACCCGGAAGACGTCGACGCCGCTGGCGGCGGCCTCGGCCACGAACGCGTCGGTGACCTCCGTCGGGTACGGGGTGTAGCCGACGGTGTTGCGCCCGCGCAGGAGCATCTGGACGGGGATGTTCGGGATCGCCGCGCGGAGCGAGGCGAGGCGCTCCCACGGGTCCTCGCCGAGGAAGCGCAGCGCCACGTCGTAGGTGGCGCCGCCCCAGGCCTCGACGCTGAGCAGCTGCGGCGTGAGCCGGGCCACGTGCGGGGCGACGGCCACCAGGTCCTTCGTGCGGACCCGGGTCGCGAGGAGGGACTGGTGCGCGTCGCGCATCGTCGTCTCGGTGACCGCGAGGGCGGTCTGCTCGCGGAGCGCCCGTGTCCACGCGGCCGGACCGACCCGGCGCAGCAGGTCGCGCTGCCCCTCCGGCGGCGCGACGGACAGGTCGACGGCCGGCAGCTTCTCGCTCGGCTCGACGGTCTGCGGGCGACGCTCGCCGTTCGGCTTGTTCACCGTGACGTCGGCGAGCCATCCGAGGACCTTCGTGCCGCGGTCCTTCGAGACGTGACCGCCGAAGAGCTGCGGGCGCTCCTCGATGAACTGCGTCGAGACGTCACCGCGGGCGAAGTCCGGGTCCTCGAGGACGGCCTGCAGGAACGGGATGTTCGTGCTCACGCCGCGGATGCGGAACTCGGCGAGGGCACGCTTCGCCCGCGCCACCGCGGCCGGGAAGTCGCGACCGCGGCAGGTCATCTTCGCGAGCATCGAGTCGAAGTGCGGGCTGATCTGCGCGCCCGTCGCCACCGTGCCGCCGTCGAGACGGACGCCGGCGCCGCCCGGGCTGCGGTAGGTGGTGATGCGGCCGGTGTCCGGACGGAAGCCCTGCGTCGGGTCCTCCGTCGTGATGCGGGTCTGCAGGGCGGCGCCGTGCACGCTGACGGTGTCCTGCGACAGCCCGAGGTCGGCGAGGGTCTCCCCTGCGGCGATGCGCATCTGCGACTGGACGAGGTCGACGTCGGTGACCTCCTCGGTCACGGTGTGCTCGACCTGGATGCGCGGGTTCATCTCGATGAAGACGTGCTGACCGGCGCGGTCGCCCTCGGTGTCGAGCAGGAACTCGACGGTGCCGGCGTTGACGTAGCCGATCGACCGGGCGAACGCGACGGCGTCCCGGTGCAGGGCGGCCGCGACCGACGGGTCGAGGTGCGGCGCCGGCGCGATCTCGACGACCTTCTGGTGGCGGCGCTGCACGGAGCAGTCGCGCTCGAACAGGTGCATGGTGCCCGCGTCGGAGCCGGTGGCGTCCGCGAGGATCTGCACCTCGATGTGCCGCGGACGGATGACGGCCTGCTCGAGGAACATGGTCGGGTCGCCGAACGCACTGTCGGCCTCGCGCATGGCGGCCTCGAGTGCGCCGCGCAGCTCGGCCTTGGTCTCGACCCGGCGCATGCCGCGCCCGCCACCGCCGGCGACCGCCTTCGCGAACACCGGGAAGCCGATCGCGTCGGCACCCGCCAGGAGCTCGTCGACGTCGCGGCTCGGCGGGGTGCTCGCGAGGACCGGGACACCGGCCGCGATCGCGTGCTCCTTCGCGGTGACCTTGTTGCCCGCCATCTCGAGGACGTGCTCGCCGGGCCCGATGAACGTGATCCCCGCAGCGGCGGCGGCGGCCGCCAGCTCCGGGTTCTCGGACAGGAAGCCGTAGCCCGGGTAGATCGCGTCGGCGCCCGACTCGCGGGCGACGCGGATGATCTCGGAGACGTCCAGGTAGGCCCGGACGGGGTGACCCGGCTCACCGATCACGTAGGCCTCGTCGGCCTTCAGCCGGTGCAGGGAGTTGCGGTCCTCGTACGGGTAGACGGCGACCGTGCGGGCCCCCAGCTCGTACGCGGCACGGAACGCGCGGATGGCGATCTCGCCACGGTTCGCCACGAGGATCTTGCTGAACACGACGTCCCTTTCAGCCCGGGTTGAGGTGTCACAACCCTACTGGCGGTAACGTGGCTCACCGTGCATGTACTCAGCGTGAGCTCCCTCAAGGGTGGTGTCGGCAAGACGACGGTGACGCTCGGCCTGACATCGGCCGCGTTCGCCAAGGGACTGCGCACGCTGGTGGTGGACCTCGACCCGCAGTCCGACGTCTCCACGGGCCTCGACATCGACATCTCCGGCCACCTCAACGTCGCCGACGTCCTCGAGAACCCGAAGGAGAAGATCGTCCGTCAGGCGATCGCCCCGTCCGGGTGGACGAAGGGCTCGCAGGGCAAGGTCGACGTGCTCGTCGGCTCCCCCTCGGCGATCAACTTCGACGGACCCCACCCCTCGATCCGCGACATCTGGAAGCTGGAAGAGGCCCTGGCCAACGTCGAGCAGGACTACGAGCTGGTCCTGATCGACTGTGCGCCGTCCCTCAACGCGCTCACCCGCACCGCGTGGGCGGCCTCCGACCGCGTGACCGTCGTCACCGAGCCGGGTCTGTTCTCCGTGGCCGCCGCCGACCGTGCCCTCCGTGCGATCGAGGAGATCCGACGCGGACTCTCCCCCCGCCTGCAGCCGCTCGGGATCATCGTGAACCGCGCTCGAGTGCAGTCGCTCGAGCACCAGTTCCGCATCAAGGAGCTCCGGGACATGTTCGGCCCGCTCGTGCTCTCGCCGCAGCTGCCGGAGCGCACGTCGCTGCAGCAGGCCCAGGGTGCCGCGAAGCCCCTGCACGTGTGGCCGGGTGAGTCGGCGCAGGAGATGGCGCGGAACTTCGACCAGCTGCTCGAGCGGATCATGCGCACGGGCAAGATCGGTCCGTACGCCGAGGGCGCCGCGATCCAGGCCTGACGCCGCCGCGCCCGGCTCCGGGCGCGGGTGCGAGCGGGCGCGACTCGCCACTCACGTCCGCCGAGCGTGCACGACTCGTCGTCCGAGCACGGCGAGAGTGCCGAATTCTGCGCTCTCGGTACCACCCACGCGGCATGTCGTGCGCTCTCGGCATCATGCACGCGGCGTGTCGTGCGACCTCGGCGGCGCGGCCGCGGCAGGTCGCGCGACCTCGGCGTCAGGCGCGGGAACGACCGCTGCCACGGGGCAGCACCAGCGGACCGGCGTCAGGAAGCGCGGTTCGCCCGGCGGGCGGCGAGCTCGTCGGCCGGGTCGGCCGCGGGGGTGGCGTCGAGCTCGACGAGGGAGCTCTCCACCTCGCGCAGGACCTTGCCCACGGCGATGCCGAACACGCCCTGGCCGCGGGACACGAGGTCGATGACCTCGTCGTCGGAGGTGCAGAGGTAGACCGAGGCACCGTCCGACATCAGCGTCGTCTGGGCGAGGTCGGACACGCCCGACTCGCGCAGCTGGTTCACGGCGGTGCGGATCTGCTGCAGCGAGATGCCGGTGTCGAGCAGGCGCTTGACGAGCTTGAGGACGAGGATGTCGCGGAACCCGTACAGTCGCTGCGACCCGGAGCCGGCCGCGCCACGGATCGTGGGCTGGACGAGCTCGGTGCGGGCCCAGTAGTCGAGCTGGCGGTAGGAGATGCCCGCTGCCCGCGCGGCGACGGTGCCGCGGTAGCCGTTCTGCTCGTCGTGCTCGGGGAGGCCGTCGGTGAAGAGCAGGCCGAGGTCGTACCGAGTCATCTCGGACTCGGTACCGGGGGTGTCAGTCCCACTCATGTGCATGCCTTCCACGACGTTCGAGCTCCCACCCGAAGGTTCAACGACGGGTTGAGAGTTGTTCCGAGGTCCACGGTAGCGACTCGGACACGGTGATCGCGGCACATCCGTCCCGGCGAGTCCGGCGTGTCGAGGATACGCCCCGACCACCGACGCCCGACAGGCTCGTGCTCCCGGACGGAGGCCCCCGGAGCGACGCTCATGCGTCGAGGCGACCGATCGCCGCGCGGACGAGGTTCGACCGGACGACCTCGAGGTGCCCGGCGATCTCGCGGGCGAGCTCGTTCGCCTTGGCGCGCGAGGTCGCGTCACCCCGGCGGGAGACCGGCATGAGCGCCGACTCGATGAGCCCGACCTCACGGTCGACGACGCCGCGCATGGTGCGCAGGTGCCGCGGCTCGATGCCGGTGCGCTGCAGGTCGACGAGCGCCCGGAGCACGGCCACGGCGTCGTCGCCGTAGGTGTCGGCCGCCGGCAGCAGCGAGGCGGAGACCGCGTCGCTCAGCAGCATCGGGCTCGCGCCGGCCGCACGGACGGTCTCGTCGCGGGTGTACCGGCGCTCACGCCCGAGGATCGACGGCCTCGGCGCGTCACCGCCGCCGGGGAGGACCGGATCGCGTCCGGCGTCGAGGTCGGCGAGGTAGTCCTTGATGACCTTGAGCGGGAGGTAGTGGTCGCGCTGCAGGCCGAGGACGATCCGGAGGCGCTCCACGTCGGCCCCCGAGAACTTCCGGTAGCCGCTGGCCGTGCGGACCGGGGTGACGAGCTCGCGTTCCTCGAGGAAGCGGAGCTTCGAGCTCGACAGGTCCGGGAACTCGGGCTTGAGCCGCGCGAGGACCTGCCCGATGGTGAGCAGGTCCGGCACCGCGGACCCGGTCCGGGCCGCGGCGGACCGCGCTGCCACTACGCGGTCGCCAGGCGCGCCAGGTCGACCCGGGATGCGTAGAAGGTCAGGCGGAACTTGCCCACCTGCACCTCGGCGCCGTCGGTGAGCAGTGCCTCGTCGATGCGGACACCATCGAAGTACGTGCCGTTCAGCGACCCGTTGTCCTTGACGCTGAAGGCGGTGCCCTGACGGATGAACTGGGCGTGCTTCCGCGACACGGTGACGTCGTCGAGGAAGATGTCCGCGTCGGGGTGCCGACCCGCGGTGGTGACGTCGGAGTCCAGGAGGAACCGCGCACCCACGTTCGGACCGCGTCGGACCACGAGCAGCGCCGACCCGGAGGGCAGGGCGTTGACCGCGTCGCGCTCCTCGGCCGAGACACCGGACTCGGCGGTGAGCGCCGCGCCCATGTCCATGCTGAAGGTCAGGGTCGTGTCGACCAGCCGCTGTTCCGGTGTCTTCTGACCACCCGGCTGCGGGACCACTGGCTCTGGCATCGTGGACCTCCTCCTCTTGGCGCACCAGCGTATCGGAAACGGGTGGTCGTGCGGGAGCCCGGAACGGGACCTGGGGAGAACTGGACAGGACGCGCTCAGCGAACACACCGCCGCGACCCAGCCGACGGACGGGAGGCGCGGGGCGGACCCGCACCGCGCCTCCCGTCCGACACGTGGTCGCGGCGGCGTGCGCTCAGGGCGCCGGCGTCGCGGTCGCGGTCGCGGTCGCGGACGGCGCCGGCTCCCCCGAGGCGAGCGCGTCGAGGATCCTGCGCACCTCGGCGTCCTTGAGCCGCACCCAGGGCGAGCCGTCCGGATCGCTCGTCGACGCCTCGGGGCTGTCGCCGGTGTTCCACCACTTCGACTGGTACGGGATGCCGTGGAACAGGACGCGGGCGCCCGTGTCGTACTGCTTCGTCCCGGACCACGCGGCGTAGGTGCCGTCGGGCAGGGTGAGCGGTTCGACGGGCTTCTCCCCCGGCAGCACCGGTCCGATGATCTGCCACGGCGTCTCGTAGGCGCTGAGCACCGGGTCGTCGGGCAGGTCGCCGGACGTCCACCACTTCGCCTCGTAGACGTTGTGGTGCCACACCACCTTGGTGCCCTCGAGGTAGGACGCGTCCTGGTCCCACACGGGGTAGGGACTCGTCTTCGGGTCGTCCGTGGGCTGCTCGGTGGCGGAGGGCTCCGCCTCGGTCACGTGCGATGCCGCCGCGACGATCCCGCCGCCGAAGCCCTTGCCGAGCACGTCGGCGAACAGCAGGCCGTCCTGGTCGATCCCGGAGCACGAGTTCGAGACGGTCGACAGGTTGACGTAGTTCGAGCCGCACGTCGTGTCGCGGTTCAGCGACCACATCGACATCCGTCCCAACCCGCGGTCCCGCGCCCAGGCGTTGAGCTTCCGGGCGTCGCTCAGCGAGAACACCTCGTCGCGGACGTCGTTCTGCCCGATCATCGGGGTCGCCCCCACCTTGTGCCAGAGGGAGTCGTCACCGAGGGGCGTCCCGGCGCGCTGGTAGAGGACGCCGAGCTGGCGCTGGACCTCCTGCAGCGCCTGCACGGACGCCGAGTACATGCTCTGGCTCGACCCCTTGGCCTCGCCGTAGTCCATCGTCATCGCGTTCACCCCGGCGAGGTCCACGCCGGCCGCGAGGAACTGCGCGACCGCGGTGGTGCCGTCCTCGGTGAGGCCCGTCGGCGCGGCCGGCAGCGTGAGCCACACCGCGAGCGGGTGCCCGGCGGCCCGGCGCTCCTCCTGGAGCGCCGCCACCGCCTTCGCCCGCCGCTCCCCCGCAGCGCGGTTCGTGAGGTCGTCGCCCTCGACGTCGAAGTCGACGGTGGACAGGTCGTAGCGGTCCACGACCTGCCGGTAGGCACCGAGCAGGTCGGACGCCTTCGTGCAGGTGGTGGCGAGCTCGTCGTTCGCGAGTCCACCGAACGAGACGCCGACCTCGCCGTGCTGCTGCTGCAGGCGGGCGACGCGACGGTCGAGGTCGAGCTGGTCCGCCGCACCCTGCAGCGAGTAGTACGAGCCCCACGTCGGCGAGCAGGCGTCGTCGTGATCGGCCACGACGAAGGACAGCATCACGTTGCGGCCCTTCGTCGACTTGACGTCCTCGAAGGCGAAGACCGGCGTCGCGGTCACGTCCGTGTAGGCCGCGAACCACGCGGGCTGCCGCTCGGTCGCGCGGGCCGAGTGCCAGCGGTCGAAGCCGGCGTACCCGGCGACGGCGACCGCGGCGGCGACCACGACCGCGATGGTGACCCGGACCGGGGAGAGTCGTCTCGTCGTCGCCATCAGGCTGCGCTCCGTTCCTGGCGGGGGCCGGTCGCACCGGCCGGGGTGGAGGTGGCGGGGCGTGCGCCGGCCGCCCCGACGACGTCGGCGTCGTGCCGGACCGGCATGTTGCCGCCGCCGTGTCCGAAGTACAGCACGGCGTACCAGTCCTCGAGGACGGGCTCGGGAGCGGGACCGACACCGTCACGACGACGTCCGTGCCGACGGCCGCCACGGGCAGCCGGACGATCGGCCCGACGAGCGGCCTGACGAGCAGCTCGACGAGCAGCACGACGGGCCGCGCGCGCCGCCGGGTCGTAGTACATCCAGCGGGTGGCCCACAGCCAGATGTCCACCACGGAGTTCCACACCCCGATGTAGGCGACGATCGCGTACGTGGCGAGGAGGGCGTTGAAGGCCGCGAAGACCGCGTTCCCCCAGTTCTGCGCGCCGTAGTCACGCACGAACGTGAACACCGAGAACGCGACGATCGCGTACGGGGCGAGGACGTACAGCGCCGGCGATGCGGTGCGGTCCCGCACCTTCGGCGTCCGGGCGAACGGGATCTTCTTCGCCGTCAGGGCCTGCTGGATGCTCTTCAGCACGCCGGCCACGTTCACGGGCATGAGGATCAGGTTGAAGCCGTAGATGCGGAAGACGTCCGTGCGCTTGTACCCGCAGTACTTCAGGTCGCTCGACAGCAGCCAGAAGTACGGCAGCGCCGCGAGCAGGACCATCGGGCTGAGCAGTCGCGAGTCGTACGGGTAGGCGAGCAGGAAGATGAGCCCGAAGGACGCCCACGCGATCGACGCCATGTAGTTCACCCGGAGGGACATCTCGACGATGCCGACACGCTCCCCGCGTGCGCGGCGCTCGCGGACCTGCCGGATGTACTTCGGCAGGATCAGGAGCCCGCCGTTCGCCCAGCGGCGTCGCTGGACGACGAGCGAGCCGAAGTCCGGGGGCGTCGCGCTGTACGACAGTCGCTCCGGGTAGTTGACGAGCGTCCAGCCGTGCATGCCGAGGTCGACGCTCGACTCGGTGTCCTCGATCACGGTGCGGTCCTGGACGTAGCGCTTCACCTCGAAGCCGCCGACGGTCTCGACCTCCTCGATGTCCTGGAGGGCCTTCGTGCGGATCACGGCGTTCGCCCCGACCCAGAAGGTGGCGTCGTGGCGGGACATCCCCTGGTGGAGGATGTGCTGGATGTCGGTGGTGGCGCCCGCGAGCCGTTCGATGCGCGTGGCGGCACCGCGGAAGGACGAGTACGGGGTCTGCGTCACCGCGACCCGGGCGTTCTCCGGCTGCTCGAGGAAGTAGACCAGGCGCAGGCAGTAGTCGCGGAGCAGGACCGAGTCGGCGTCGAGCGTCAGGACGTAGTCGGACGCCGGCACCACGAGGTCGGCAGCATCCGGGTCGTCGACGGTGCGCAGGACGGTGCCGGACGCGGTCTCGTCGAACGCGTAGGCGCCGCCCATCAGGCCGATGTACGCGTTGAGGTTCATCGCCTTGTTGGCCTCGTCGGAGAGGTTCACGTACCGCTTGCGCTCGAAGGTCGTGAGTTCTGCCGTGAAGGTCCAGGCGAGCCGGCGCTGCAGCTCGAGCGCCCGGGCGGAGGTGACCTCGCTGAAGTCCTGTCCGAGTGCGACGGCGTCGGCGATCGCGGACTCCAGGGCCTGCGCGGTCAGGCCGAACTCGTCGGCGAGCCCGACGAGCACCTGGTCGTGGAAGAACCGGTCGACGTGGTCGGCGACGTCGTGCTCCCGGGCCTGGCGACGGAGCCACGCGTCGGCCCACCGGTGGTGCTCGACGAGGGTCCGGAGCGCCTGCGTGCTCGCGAAGGGCGCTGCGTCCGCCTCGACCTCGGCCGAGAACAGCGCCTCGTGGAACCGGCGGGAGGGAGCTTCGAGCTGCTCCTGGATGCGGCTCGCGACCGCGCGCGTGCGCTCGAGCCGGTCGAGCGTCTCCGGGTCGGTCGGGAAGGGCGCGTCGTCGACCAGCAGGACGATCCGCAGGGACGGGTACTCCTGCAGCGCCGCCGACCACAGGGTGGTCGCGACGACGTCCGGCTCCTCGGCGTAGCTCGGCACGAGGACGGTCATCGGTGCGTCGTGGCCGGACGCGAAGTGCCGGTCGAGCTCGGCGCGCGGGACCCGCACGTGGCTCGCGAAGCGCTCCATCGCGCCCTGGCGGGCGACCAGGTGCATGAGCGCGGAGAAGGTCAGGAAGGTGACGACCACGAGGTACGAGAGCGCCTCGGTGGTGAAGCGGAAGCTCTCGGTGCCGTAGTCGAGGAACTGGCGGATCACGGTGTAGACGACGTACGCCAGCCAGAAGGCGATGGTCAGGATGATCGCCACCCGGCCGGAGACGAGCTTCCGGTCGGAGGGACGTGCGTGCAGGGTGTCGAGCGGACGGGTGCGGCGCTCCGCCCCCCACTGGCGTCGGCGCGTCGGTGCGCCGGCGGACGGATCGGGCATGGCAGTCCTTCGTTCCGTCCGGACCAGCGCTCCGTCGGGTCGGGCGCTGTCGGGGGTCCGGCCGGTCGGGAAGAACGTACGAGAGATCCCGCCGCGCGCCGACACCCGAACGGGGGGTCTGGGCGGTCGCGTGCGGGATCGCGCAGCGCGGTGCGGCATCGCGTGACGCCGCGCGGGTCCGCGCATCGGCGCCGCACGCACGTCCCGACGGGACCACCTGACGGACGGGAGGCGCGGTGCGGGCTGGTCCAGCGCCTCCCGTCCGTCCCTGCGCCCGTTCCTTCCCAGAACAGGTGCCATTGGATGCGGGAACGGGCGTACCTGGTGGTCCTGCACCGCCGGGTACGCCCGGAAGCGCCGGGTACGCCCGGAAGCATCCGGCGCGCGGCCTGACGGGACCACCTGACGGACGGGAGGCGCGGTGCGGGTTGGTCCCGCACCTCCCGTCCGTCCGTGCGCCCGTTCCTTCCCAGAACGGGTGCCATCGGATGCGGGAACGGGCGTACCTGGTGGTCCTGCACCGCCGAGTACGCCCGGAAGCACCAGGGACGCCCGGGAGCACCAGGCGAGCGGCCGAGCGAGCGGACGCGCGCCCCCGCCACGCCTACCGACCGCGCGCCAGCAGCCAGAGCAGGTACGGCGCCCCGACGACACCCGTGACGACCCCGACGGGCAGCGCGTTGCCCGGGATCGCGAACTGCGCCAGCAGGTCGCTCGCCAGCGTGATCACCGCGCCGACCGCGGCGACGGCCCCGAGCGCGACGCGACCGTTCCCGACGAGCCGCCGGGCGACCGGTGCCGCCATCAGCGCGACGAACGCGACCGGGCCCGCGGTCGCGACCGCGCCGGCGGTCAGGCAGACGGCGGTGAGCAGCAGCAGGACCTTGGCGCGGTCCGGCCGGAGCCCGAGGGCGGCGGCGACCTCGTCCCCGAGCGCGAGGACGGTGAGGCGACGGGACTGCACGAGCGCCGCGGCGAGGAGCACGACGACGGCGATCCCGAGCACGCCGACGAGCGTGCGGTCCACGGCGTTGAGGCTGCCGGACAACCACAGGAGCGCCGTGCCCGCCTGCTGGACGGTGCCGGACGTCAGCATCCACCCGGTGATGCTCAGGCAGATCGCCGCGACGCCGATGCCGACGAGCACCACGCGGTTGCCGGTGATGCCCCGGCGCCAGGACAGGGCGGCGATCACGACGGAGACGAGGACGGCACCGACGACCACGGACCCGAACAACGCACCGCCGCTCGCCCCGAAGAGGACGATCGCGGTCAGCCCGGAGGCGCTCGCCCCGGAGGTGATGCCGATGACGTCCGGGCTCGCGATCGGGTTCCGGACGACGCTCTGCACGATGCCGCCCGCCGCACCGAGGGCCGCGCCCACGAGCACGGCTCCCGCGACACGGGGCCCGCGGAGCTGCCCCACGACGAAGTCCGAGACGGTGTCGCCGTGCCCGACGAGGGCACCGGCCACCTGCAGCGGCGAGAGCGGGATCTCCCCGACCCCGAGGCCGACGAGCACCAGGGCGAGGAGCAGCAGGAGGACCGTGCCGAGGACGGTGACCTCGCGGCGGACGGCGCTCACAGGCCGGTCACCACCCGCGAGCGGACCAGCCAGATGAACACGGGCGCGCCGATGAGCGCGGTGACGATCCCGACCTGCAGCTCCCCCGGGTACGCGACGACGCGGCCGATCACGTCGGCGACGAGCAGGAGCGCGGGTGCGACGAGGGCGGACAGGAGGATCGTCCAGCGTTGATCGGGTCCGCTCAGTCGACGGACGGCGTGCGGGACCGCGAGGCCGACGAACGCGACCGGTCCGGCCGCGGCGACGGCGGAACCGGCCAGCAGGACCGTCACGACCCCGCCGACGATCCGCACGAGCACGACGCGCTGCCCGAGGGACGCCGCCAGCTCGTCGCCGAGCGCGAGCGTGTTGAGCGAGCGGCCGAGCCCGACGGCGACCACGAGCCCGACGAGCACCGGGACGGCGATGACCCCGGCGGTGCCGAGGTCCTTCCCGGCGAGCGCCCCGACCTGCCAGAAGCGCAGCTGGTCGAGGAGGCTCTGGCTCGACACGAGGACGGCGGTCGTGACGGACGACAGCGCCGCGGCGACGACCGCCCCGGCCAGGGCCAGCCCGACGGGCGACAACCCGCGTCGGGCCACCGCCGCGACCGCGTAGACGAGCAGCGCGGCGAGGCCGGCACCGACGAAGGCGAACGGCAGGTAGGCCGCGGTGCCGCTGATGCCGAAGACCGCGATGCCGACGACGACCGCGAGCGCCGCACCGGCGTTGATGCCGAGGATGCTCGGGTCGGCCAGCGGGTTCCGGGTGACGCCCTGCATCACCGCGCCCGCGACACCGAGGGCGGCTCCGGCGAGGAGGCCGACGACGGTCCGGGGCACGCGGTTGCCGAGGACGATGAGGCCGACGTCGTCCTGCCGGCCCGGGTGCAGCACGGCGTCGAGCACCGTGCCGAGCGGGATCGGTCGGGAGCCGAACGCGATCGACAGGGCGACGGCCACGGCCAGCGCGACGACGGCGACCACCGCGGCGCCGACGAGCCGGGAGCGGGACGCCGGCTCCGGTCGGGGTCGCAGGACGGGGGTTCGGGGGGACGACGCGCGCATGGGAGGTCAGGCAAGCCTAACCGCGACCGTCGCACGGCGGGCCCCGAGGAACCCCTGAGCACCCGCCGGGCTCGTTCATAGGGTCGTCATGGGTTCGGGTCCTGTACTGGTCTCCGTCGACGCCCGCCCGGGTCGTCGAGGAACGGATCGACACCCCACGGGTGGTCGAGGGACGACCGGAGAGCACCGATGAACGAGAACCCCGCCGACGACCAGCGCGCGACCGACGGCCCCGCCTGGGAGGCCCCGCACGCCGACCGCACGACCCTCCGGCCGGCGTACGCCTTCGACGGCAGCGGCCCGTACCTCTACGGCCCCGACGGTTCCGGCCCCTACGCCTACACGCCGGACGGCCGCGGGCCGTACCTGCTCGGCAGCAGTGCACTGGGCGGGAGTGCACTGGGCGGGACCGGCACCCCGCAGACCGCGTGGACCGCCGGTGCCGCGGCGGCGAACCACCCGGGGGCGGGGCGTCCCCGTCGCCTCGGGCTCCTGATCGGCTCCGGCGTCGCCGCCCTCGCGGTCATCGGCGCCGCGGGCGGGACCGCCCTCGGGCTCTCCTCGCACGGCACGACCACGACCTCGAGCCAGTCGCAGGGCTCCACGACCCTGCCCGGCGGTGGGAGCGGGACGGGCGGCGGCACGAACGGCTTCACCGTCCCCGGGTACGGCGACGGGACCGGCGGACTCGGCGACGGGAGCACCGGGGACGGCAGCACCGGCAGCGGCGGCACGGGGACGGGCACCACCGAGTCCGCCGCGACCCCCGCGACGGCCGCGCAGAAACGGGGCGTCGTCACGATCGACACGGTGTTGAACTACGACACGTCGTCCCAGGCCGCGGGCACCGGGATGGTGCTGACGTCCGACGGCACCGTCCTGACGAACAACCACGTGGTGCAGGGTGCCACGAGCATCACGGTCACCGACGAGACCACGGGCAAGGAGTACCGCGCGCAGGTCGTCGGGACGGACGCGACGCACGACGTCGCGGTCCTGAAGCTCGAGGACGCCTCGGGCCTGTCGACCGTCACGCTCGACGACGACGGCGAGCCGGCGACCGGCGATGCCGTGACGGACGTCGGCAACGCGGAGGGCACCGGGAACCTCGTGGCCGCGGCGGGGACGGTGACGGCGCTCGACCAGGACATCCAGGTGCAGAGCGAGTCCGGCACCGGGACCGAGTCGCTGCAGGGCCTCATCCAGGTGGCGGCCGACATCGTGTCGGGTGACTCGGGCGGCCCGGTGCTCGACAGCGAGGGCGAGGTCGTCGGCATGGCCACGGCGGCGTCCTCGGGCTCGGCCCAGGTCACCGGGTACGCGATCCCGATCACGACCGCGAAGGCCATCGCCGACAAGATCCTCGCCGGGGAGTCCTCGGACACGATCACCATCGGCCTGCCGGCGTTCCTCGGCGTGCAGGTCGGGTCGAGCGGCACGACGCCGACCGGCAGCGGCGTGGCGGTGGCGGGCACGGTCGAGGGGTCCGGCGCCGCCGCGGCCGGGCTCGTCGCCGGCGACACCATCACGAGCCTCGACGGCACGGCGGTCGCCAGCAGCGACGCGCTGACCGCGGCGGTGCAGTCACACGCGGTGGGCGACCGGGTCTTCGTCGGGTACACCGACGCCAGCGGCGCCGCGAAGACCGTCACGGTCACGCTGACGGCCGGTCCGGCGGCCTAGCCCGACAGCGGGGCGAGCCCGGCAGCGGCTTCAGCCCAGCAGCGCCCGCACCACCGACCGGTACACGTTGGCCGGGGAGTCCGTCCGCAGGGACGTCTCCCCGGCCGTCGGGCGTCCGACGCGCGCGAAGCCGATGCCCTCGGCGTGCACGACGACGACGGGCTCCGGCCGCCCGGGCCGGCGGAGCGACGACACCGTCCACGGTGCCGCCCAGAAGCGCGCGAGCCGGGGGTCCTCCGCGGCGAGGGCCGCCGGCAGGTCGGTCCCGGTGCCGGCCGTCCCCGTCCTGCGGGTGAGCAGGTCGGACGGGACCGACCCCGTGCGGAACGGGAAGGTCCACGTCGGACGGATGCCGAGCCTCCCGGCCGCCACCGCGACCACCTGCTCGGCGGGGAGCCGGGCGACCGTCCCGCCCGTCTCGTCGGTGCCGTCCACGACGGTCTCCGACCAGGCCTGGAGGCGCGTGGTCCGTCCGTCGGGCAGGTGCTGGTCCAGCGTGACCGGCTCGACCGCGTCGGCCCAGGGGGCGAGGAGCTCCTGCGTCGGCTCGGGGAGCGTCCCGAGCCGACCGACCAGGCCGGTCTGCACGAGCTCGCGGCCCGCGGGCGACCGCAGGAGCGCCGGGTTCCACCGACGTCCGGCGAGGCTCCGGAGCGTCGTGAGCGCCGCGGCGCCGAGGTGCACGCCGTCGAGCTGCGGGGCCGGCGCGGCGGCGGGCAGCGCCTCGAGCTCGCGCTGTGGCCGGACCGGGGTCGGCTCCGTCGCGCGGACGGACTCGAGGACGGCGGAGACGAGGTCGTCGGTCGCCAGCATCCGTGCGAGCGGACGCTCGACCGTGAGGTCGACCCGGTGCCGTCCGGTGACGAACAGCAGGTGGGCGCCGGCGACGTCGCCGTCCTCGTCGGGTCGTACGTACTCGACCAGGCGTGCGGGTACCCCGGCGGTCGTCCACGGGTCGCACCCGATGAGCCGGAGTCCGTCGACCGACCCGGGCAGCCGTTCGAGCAGCCCGGCGTGCTCCTCCGCGATCGTGCGGTCGGACGGCCGGGAGCGCACCGTCAGCACGACGTCGTCGCCGGTCAGCCGGAGGTCCGCGCGCGGGGCGTCCTCGCGGCGCCAGTGGTCGGGGCGGTGGAGCGTCAGGCGGGGGGTTCGGTCCTCGGTGCCGAGCGGGACGGGGACGGCCATGCTCCGAGGCTACGTCGGGGGTACTGCGCGGACCCGGACGGCTCGCCGGGAGCGGTGGTCTGCGGGGGCGGGGCCGGGCGAGACGTCGTCCCGGTGGGGCGCGTCGTTCAGGGCCGGGGGCGGCGCGGTGCCGGTGGCGGCGGGACCGGCTTCGCGGCGACGACGTCGGCGAGCGGGACCTCGGCGGGGCCACGGCGGGTGTCGATCGTCACCGTCGTCGCGGAGCGGGCGGCCAGCGTGCCGAGGGCGTCGCGCGCACCGTCGCCGTGCCGGGCGCGCACCACGAGCCGGTCGCCGATCGCCGCGTCGCGCAGGACCCGGAGCGCGAGGGCACGGGCGAGGGCGTCCTGCTCGAGCGGTTCCGGCACGGGGTCGAGCGTAGACGCCGAGCGGGCCCGCCTAGGGTGGGGGCATGGAGAAGGCACGCGTCGACAGCTGGATCTGGGCGGTGCGGATCACGAAGACCCGCTCCGCCGCGACCACCGCGTGCAAGGCCGGCCACGTGCGGGTCAACGGCGAGCGGGCGAAGCCGGCGCAGCCGGTCGGCCCCGGGGACGAGGTCCGGGTGCGGCAGCACGGCTTCGACCGGATCGTCGTCGTCACCGGGATCGTCGTCAAGCGCGGGAGCGCCGCCGAGGCCGCGAAGCACTTCGAGGACCGGACGCCGCCGCGCCTGCCGAAGGAGGAGGCGGGGTTCGTGCCGATGCGCGACCCGGGTGCCGGGCGCCCGAGCAAGCGGGAGCGCCGCGACCTCGAGAAGCTCCGCGGGTACTAGTCGCGGTCCGTCAGACGAACCGGACGGTCTGCTGCAGGCGGTCGCGGACGTCGAACACGTCGACCGAGCCCTCGGGCGACCAGACACCGCTGAGCACCTGGCCGAGGGCGCTCCGTCGGACCACGAGCGCCGTCGGCTTCCGGGGCGACCCGACGACCTGCACGTCCTCGTCGACCGCGGCGTCCGGCACGACGAGCAGTCGGCCGGTGAACTTGACGCGGGTCTGCTTCTGCACCGCCCGCGCGGCGCGGACGAGCTCCTTCACCGGACGTTCCCCGGGTGCCAGGGTCTCCCCCGCGATCTCCCCGTGCTCGATGCGGACCGGTGCGCCCCAGTCGATGGACTCGACGGCCCAGAGGCCGCTCGGGGTGAGGACGGCATGGTCGAGCTTCCCCTCGGCCCCGGCGTCCAGGTCGTGCCACACCGTCACGCCGATGCCCATGTCGGCGACGATCGCCGCCGTGGCCTCCTCGGCGAGGGCCTCGCCCAGGAGTCGGCGGATGTGCCGCGGTGCCGAGCGGACGAGCGCCGGGTCGTACGGGTCCTCGATCGGGTCGCCGAGGCCGACCCACTCGCGCTCGGCCTGCAGGAAGACCTCGCGGGACCGGCCGCCGGGGTGTCCGTGGGACCGGGCACGCGGGCGGGAGTCGCGACGCGCTGCCGGGGGTGCGTAGGCGTCGCGACCGGAGTCGGGCCTCCAGGCCGCGGAACCGGACGGGCCGGACGCACCCTGCGGGGTCGACGTGCGGGAGCCCGCGTCGTAGGCTCGGCGCGCTGCGGGCGTCCCGATGCGCTCCCAGGCGACCTGCACCTGGCGGAAGCGCTGGGCGTCACCGCCGAGGTCCGGGTGCGTCTCGCGGGCGGCCCGGCGGTACGCGCGGCGGAGTGCGTCGTCGTCGGCGGACGAGGGGACGCCGAGCACCTCGTACGGGGTGGCGTCGGCCGGGCTGTCGGTCATGGCCCGACGACACTACCCGAGGCACCTTCGGAGTCCGCCGCGTGCCCGCTGGGAGCTGGCGGGGGGCCCGGTGCGCACGTCTTCCCCGGCGAGACGCCGCGTCAGGGTCGAGACGCCGCCGGTTCCGACGGCGTCTCGACGGGGCAGCGGCGTCTCGACAGATCGGCGGCGTCGTGACAGGTCCGGAAGGAGTGCCGGAACCGCCCGGGTCAGCGGGCGGTGACCGCCGCGCGGACGTCCTCGGCGTGCGCCTCGAGCCAGGCGACGTCCGCCCGGTACAGGTCGGCGTGGCCGTGCTCGAGGTCGCTGACGAACTTCGGGTTGCCGGCTGCGGCCTCGGTCTCCATCGTCGTGACGAGGGCGACGAGCGACGCGGTCATCGTCTCGACGAGCACGCCGCGCGACCGGTCGTCGAGTCCGTAGGCGCGGCAGAACTCCGCCGCCCGGTCGAGCCGTTCGTCGAGGCCCGGCGCGATGCTGCCCTCGACGAGCCCCGTCGTGAAGGGCGCGAAGCGGTAGACGGCACTCGCGACGTCCCAGACGCGCGGTCCGGGGTGCGCCGTGTCGAAGTCGATGAGCCCCACGGCGGCGATGCCGTCGTACACGCAGTTGTACGGCGCGAAGTCCCCGTGCACGATCGTCTCGACCGGCAGGCGCTCGGCCTGCGACCACACGTCGGTGTCCCCGGACCGCGGGTAGGTCGCCGCGGCGTCGTGGTACTGCCGCAGGAGTCGTGCGCTCGTGACGAGGGCCGCCTCGCTCGCGATCTCGGTGCTCCACGGGTAGTTGCCCGCGGTGCCCGGGACGAAGGTGACCGTCTCGAGGACGTCCCCGACGGCGATGGGCTCCGGCGCCGCCACGAACCCCTGCTCGTGCAGGTGGGCGAGCAGCCGGTGCACCGTGGGCGTCCAGGGCCCCGCGGGGCGGTGGACGCGGTCGTCGGCTCTGGTGACACGCTCCATCGTGACCTCCTGATCAGTCCGTCTCCGTTGACGTGGGTGCCAGCGTATCCGTCCGGCTCCCGGTCCTGTCCGGGTGGCGTGTGAACATCACGTCACACGACCGTGTGCGTCCCCGGGACGGACGACGTCGTGCGCGGTGCCGACGACGTCCTGTTCAGGCCCCGACGGACGCCGTCCGGTCCCGGAGCCAGCCCGGTCCGCGGACCTCGGCGCCGAGGGCCTCGACGCGCGCCCGGAGCTCGCGGTCCGCCGTCACGACGACGACCGGCGCGTCCCCGACCTCCACCGCCGCCCGGGTCGCCGCGACGACGGCGTCGTCACCCGAGCCCACCGCACGCACGACCTCGACCGCGGCACCCGTCGCGACGCCGCCGGCCCGGACCGGGTCGGTGCCGTCGCCCGCTGCCCGTGCCGCGCCCTCGAGCACCACGGTCCACCGGGGCCACCACCGGGCGAACGGCAGCCCCAGCCCGTCCGCGTCGGTGCCGACGGCGGCGAGCGCCGTCACGGCGGACAGCAGCCGGTCCGCGGCGCCCGCTCGGTCGCGCCACCAGCCGTCGGGCACGCTGCCGACGACGTTGGCCGCGTCGACCACCACGTGCGGCACGGTCGTGATCGATGCGCGCAGCGCCGCCCAGGACGCCCCGAAGCCCGGGTGCAGGGGCAGGTCGTCCACCTCGGCGACCGGCACCCAGGACAGCGCGAGGCTCTCCCGGTCCGCGATCACCGGTTCGAACGGCTCGCGTGCCCGTCCGACGACGGTCGTGTAGGTCCAGAAGCCCAGGTCGAGCACCGCCGCGTGCCGCAGCGCGATGCCGTCCTCGGGCACCCCCGCCTCCTCGGCGGACTCGCGGAGCGCCGCCGTGACGGCGTCCTCGCCCTGGTGCCGCGCACCGCCGGGGATCCCCCAGGTGCCCCCGTGGTGGCTCCACTCGACGCGGTGCTGGAGCAGCACGCGCCCGGCGCCGTCGTCGACGAGCAGCCCGGCCGCGCCGAAGCGGCCCCAGGCCTTCGTCCCGTCGGGGCCGTACGCCCAGGCGTCGCCGGGGTCGCGGGGACCGGTCGGAGGGCCGGGAGGGGTCGCAGCAGGCACCCGTCAACCCTGGCACACGGCACCCGCTCGATGTCCGGATCCGTCCCGCCCGACGTCCCGCGACGTGTCACGGGACGTCGTGTACGGTGACGACCGAGACACGGGGTGCCGCACCGAGCGGCTGAGATCACACCCGTCGAACCTGCTCGAGCTCGTACTCGCGAAGGGATCGTCCATGCACACTGCTGCGCCCGTACCCCCGTCCCCGGACTGGGCCGACCGCACCGCCGCGCTGCTCGAGGGGGTGCGTGCCCGCGGCCCCCTGGTGCAGTGCATCACGAACACCGTCGTGCAGAACGTCACGGCGAACGTCCTCCTCGCGCTCGGGGCGTCCGCCGCGATGGTCGACGTCACCACCGAGGCCGGCGCGTTCGCCCGGGTCGCCGACGCTCTGCTCGTCAACACCGGGACACCCCACCCCGAACCGCGTGCCGCGTCGCTCGAGGCCGCGCACGCAGCGCACGACGCCGGGACCCCCTGGGTGCTCGACCCCGTCGCGGTCGGCTCGCTGCCGGTGCGCACGGCCCTGGCCCGCGACCTGCTCGCGCTCCGGCCGACGGTGCTCCGCGGCAATGCATCCGAGGTCCTCGCCCTCCTCGGCGGGTCCGCCGGCGGGCGCGGGGTCGACAGCACCGCGGGTCCGGACGACGTGCGTGCGGCCGCGGTCGCGGCGACGGACGGGAGGACCGTGGGCGCCCTGGCGGTGTCCGGTCCCGTCGACCTGCTGGTCGCGCCCGGCACCGGCGTGGTCCGGGTGGCGAACGGCACCCCGCTGCTGACCCGCATCACCGGCGGCGGCTGTGCCCTCGGCGCGGTGGTCGCGGCCTTCACCGCGGTCGCCCCGGAGGAACCGGGCGCCGCCGCGGTCGCCGCGACCGCGGTCCACACGATCGCGGCCGAGCTCGCCGCCCGCGACGCCGGGGGCCCGGGCACCTTCCAGCCGCTGTTCCTCGACCGGCTCGCGACGCTGACGCCCGAGGACGTGGTCCGCGAGGCCCGGATCACGACCGAGCCGACGGCGGTGTCGGCATGAGTGCGACGACGGACGTCGGCGTCTACCTGGTGACCGACGGGCCGCTCGCCGACCGCCACGGGGTCGGTGTGCTCGGCGTCGTCCGCGCCGCCGTGGCCGCCGGGGTCCGGACGGTGCAGGTCCGCGACAAGGACGCCTCCGCACGGGACCTGCTCGCGCTCGTCGCCGCGGTCGCGGACGCCGTGGGCGACCGGGCCACCGTGGTGGTCGACGACCGCCTCGACGTCGCGCTCGCCGCACGGCACGGCGGACACCGGGTGGCCGGGGTGCACCTCGGACAGTCGGACGTCCCGGTGACGGCCGCGCGGGCGCTCCTCGGTCCGGACGCCCACGTCGGGCTGACCGCGAACACCCCGGCGCACGTCGCCGTCGTCGCCGGACTCCCCCGCGGCACGGTCGACCTGCTCGGGGTCGGGGTCGTCCACCCGACGACGACGAAGCCGGACCACCCGCCGGCACTCGGGCACGCGGGCTTCGCGGACATCGCCGCGCTGGCCCGCCGCTCCGGCGTGCCGTGCGTGGCGATCGGCGGGATCACGCTGGCGGACGTCGCACCCCTGCGCGCCGCGGGCGCCGCCGGGGTCGCCGTCGTGTCGGGCATCTGCGCGGCAGCGGACCCGTACGCGGCCGCGGCCGCACACGTCGACGCATGGACGCTCCGGTGACCGGGGGCGTCCCCCGCGTGCTCAGCATCGCGGGCACCGACCCGACCGGCGGCGCGGGGCTGCAGGCCGACCTCAAGGCGATCGCCGCGCTCGACGGGTACGGCATGGGTGTCGTGACGGCCCTCGTCGCGCAGAACACGCACGGCGTCCGCTCGGTGCACGTCCCCGATCCGACGTTCCTGCGGGAGCAGCTCGACGCGGTGTCGGACGACGTCGTCGTCGATGCGGTCAAGGTCGGGATGCTCGGGACCGCCGAGGTCGTCCGCACCGTCGCCGCGTGGCTCCGCGAGCACCGCCCGCCCGTGGTCGTCGTCGACCCGGTGATGGTCGCGACGAGCGGTGACCGGCTGCTCGACCCGTCCGCCGCAACGGCGATGGGCGACCTGTTCGCCCTGGCCGACCTGGTCACCCCGAACCGGGCCGAGCTCACCGAACTGGCCGTGCTCGCCGGAGCGTCCGGGACGATCGATCGCACGCCCACCGACCGCACGCCCACCGACCTCGCACTGCTCGTCGCCCGACGGTGGGACGTCCTGGTGCTGGCGAAGGGCGGGCACGACGACGGGCCGACCGCGGACGACGTGCTCGTCGCCCCCGACGGCACGACCCGGACCTTCACCGCGCCGCGCGTCCACACGACGAACACGCACGGCACCGGGTGCTCCCTGTCGAGCGCGATCGCGACGCTCGCCGCGCACGCCGGCGACTGGGAGCTGGCGGTCGGCGGTGCGAAGACCTGGTTGACCGCGGCGCTCCGCGGCGCCGACGCCCTGCACGTCGGCACGGGCAACGGGCCGGTCGACCACGGGGCGGCGGCGCGTGCCGCCCGGCCGCCGGTGGTCTGGACGGACCGCTGGTGGGACGACGTGGCGGCGACGCTCGACGAGGTCCTGGCGTGCGACTTCCTGGTCGGCCTGCGCGACGGCACCCTCGACGAGGACGTGTTCGCCGGGTACCTCGCGCAGGACGTCCACTACCTGCGGGCCTACGAGCGGCACCTCGCCCGGCTCGCCGACGTCTCGGCCGGGCCGGCGAGCACCTCCTGGGCGGCTGCGGCGCAGGGCTGCGCGGACGAGGCCCGCGACCTGCACCACCGCCGCCTGGCGGGTTCGCACGCGGAGGACCCGGTCCACCCGACGTGCGCCGGCTACCTCGCGCACCTGCAGGAGGCGGCCGACTCGGGTTCGGCCGCCGTCCTCGCCGCCGCCGTCCTGCCGTGCTTCCGGGTGTACGCGTGGGTCGGCACCCGCCTCGGGCACGCGCCCGAGGGACACCCCTTCGCGGACTGGCTCGGGGTGTACGGCGACCCGGGGTTCGCGGCCGCGAGCGCCGAGGCGACCGCGATCGTCGAGGAGCTCGCCGCCGCGGCGGACCCCGACGAGCGCGGCCGGATGACGCGTGCCTTCCGCCGGTCCACCGAGTGGGAGGCCGCGTTCTTCCGGATGCCCACGGAGGCCGCGGCGGCGGAGTCGGAGGCGGCGGAGGTGGCGGCGGAGCCGGCCTGACCCGAGCACCCGCGCCGTGGACGCACCACGGGACGGACGGGAGGCGCCCGGCGGGCCCGCCCCGAGCCTCCCGTCCGTCAGCGCGCGGCCGGCGGTAACCGGACCAGCTCGACCGTCAGGTCGCGTCCGTCGACCGTGCCGCGCATCCAGGTGAAGTCGGGCTGCCGCCGTCGGTCCGTCGGCGACCCGGGGTTGAGCAGCCGCATCCCCGACGGTGCGACGGAGTCCCACGGGATGTGCGAGTGCCCGAAGACGAGCACGTCGGTGTCCGGGTGCGCCGCGTCCGCCCGGCGCTCCCGCCCGGTCGCGGCACCGGTCTCGTGCACCAGCGACCAGCGCAGGTCCTCGACGGTGAAGCGCGCGACGAGCGGCAGGCGGTCGTCGAACGCCGGGCCGTCGTTGTTGCCGCGGACGCCCGCGAACCGACGGGCCCGGCCCTGCACCGCGTCGAGCGTCGCGAGGTCGACCCAGTCCCCCGCGTGCACGACGAGGTCCGCCGCGTCCACGTCGGCCCAGAGCGGTGCCGGCAGGTCCTTCGCGCGCTTCGGCAGGTGGGTGTCGGAGAGCAGGACGAACGAGGTCGTCACGACGCGGCGGGGTCCCGCTCGGAGGCGCGCGCGGGCATCGGCAGGCCCGCCTCGTCGGCGGCGCCGAGTCGTTCGAGCAGGCCGGCGAGGAGCGCGATGTCGTCGTCGGACCACTCGGCGAGCCGTTCCTCGAGCGCGTCGCGGTGCAGCCGGACCGAGCGCTCGAGGGCAGCGCGGCCGGCGTCGGTGACCTCGAGGGGCTTCGCGTTGCCCGAGCCGCCGTCCGTCGTGCGGACCAGCCCCGCGGCGAGCAGACCGGAGAGCTGCCGTGAGATGGTCGAGCGGTTCAGGCGGAGGTACCGCGCGATGTCGATCGCCATGCACCCGGGGTGCTCGACGACGAAGTCCACGAGCGACTGGTCGACGACGCTGAGCACCAGGTCGTCGCCGCGCGCGCGGATGCTCGCGCGCCGGGTGATGCGCGAGAGTTCCGTGTAGGCGCGTCCGATGTCGGCGTTGCGGACGTCCGGGCCCGGGCTGCTCATCGCGGTCTCCAGCCTGTCACTGCGGGCGCCGGGTCCCCGGCGCTGGTCGGGTCTCGCCACTGTACCGGCGGGCGTGCTCGGGTCGGACTCAGCGGCCCGCCGCGGCGGCCTGGAGCGCCGGGATGTCGAGCTTGACCATGTCGCGCATCGCGGCGAAGACCCGGGCGTTCGCCTCGGGGTCGCCGCCGCCGGTCATCAGGTCGCCCATCATCGACGGGGTCACCTGCCACGCCAGGCCCCAGCGGTCGTGGAGCCACCCGCAGGCGAGCGGCCGACCGCCGTCGGCGAGCAGCGCGTCCCAGACCCGGTCGAGCTCGTCCTGCGTGTCGACGTCGACCTGGAACGAGACGGCGTCGGTGTGCGGGTGCCCGGGGCCGCCGTTCATCGCGCGGTACGGCTGGCCGAGGAGCGTGAACTCGACGACGAGCGCGGTGCCGTCGGGGGTGCGGGCGACGCTGTCGACCCGGCTGTCCGGGAAGAGATCCGTGTAGTACGTCGCGGCCTGCTCGGCCTGGTCGTCGTACCAGAGGAACGGGGTGATCGTCGGCATCGGGTGTCTCCGAGCGTGAGGGGCCGACCGCGACGCTGCGGCCGGTCGGGGTGGGTCTCAGTCCGCCGTGCCGCGGCTGAGGAGGTGGGCCTTGTCGGGGTGCTCGTCGAACCACTTGGCGACGAACCAGCACATCGGCACGATGCGCTTCGTGGTGCGGGCCTCGACGTCCGCGACGGCGTGCTCGACGAGCTGCGCCGCGTAGCCGTGGCCGCGGTGCGACGGCACGGTGTACGTGTGCGGGAACGACACCGCATCGTCGGTGGCCCGGCGGTCGAGGACGCTCACGAGCTCGCCGTCGACGTACATCGCGTAGCGGTGGCGGTCGGTCTCGTCGCGGAACTCGTGGGCCATGGCGCCATCATGCACCCGCGGGGAATGCGCCGCACGGAGGCGCGTTGCACGGTGCCATGACGACCATCGGCATCATCGGAGCAGGCAACATCGGATCCCAGCTCGCACGCCTCGCGGTGCAGCACGGCCACCAGGTCGTGATCGCGAACTCGCGCGGACCGGAGACGCTGCAGGACCTCGTCGCGGAGCTCGGCGACGGTGCCCGCGCGGCCACCCGTGACGAGGCGGCGGCCGCCGGCGAGATCGTCGTCGTGACCACCCCGCTCGCGGCGATCGAGACGATCCCCGTCGAGCCCCTCGTCGGCAAGGTCGTCGTGGACACGAACAACTACTACCCGCAGCGCGACGGTCACATCGCGGCGCTCGACGACGAGACCACCACGACCGCGGAGCTCCTGCAGGACCACCTGCGCGGTGCCCGGGTCGTCAAGGCGTTCAACCACATCGCCGCGCCGGCGCTCACCGACGAGGCCACCCCGGCCGGCACCGCCGACCGTCGCGCGCTCGTCGTCGCCGGTGACGACGCCGACGCCAAGCGCGTCGTGTCCGACCTGATCGACGCGTTCGGCTTCGACGTCGTCGACGCCGGTCCGCTCGCCGAGGGGTGGCGCATCCAGCGCGACACCCCCGGCTACGTGACGCGCTTCACGGCTGACGAACTGCGCACGAAGCTCGCCGAGGCGAAGCGCTACCGCGACGTGTAGTCCCCGCAGCACCAGGAGCCCCGGGCGGCTCCGCACAGCCGGACGGCGCTGTGCGGGGCCGCCCGTGGCGTCTTGCGGACACACCCCCGGAACTGGGGCTGCGCCCCGGTGCATGCAGACGGATAGAACTGACGATGGATCAGCAGACCGAGGGAGCACGGAAGTGGCGCTGCACCGCATGTCGGACCGGGACCGGCCGCGTCGAGCGGTCCCCGCGTGGGTCGTCGCGCCCCCGGAGGACACGACCGGGGACGTCGACCGGGAGGCCCGTCCCACCTCCGCCGCCCACCCGTCGGCCGCCGACACGGTCGCCAGCGGCCCCGCACCCGCCGCCGTCGCGACGGTCGCGCCCGCCGGCACGCTGCCCGGGGTCCTGACCGGTCCGCTGCCCGACGGCGACGTCGTCGTGCCCGACTACCCGCCGCAGGAGCACCTGCTCCCGCCGGCCCCCACGTCCCCCGCCGTGCAGGTCGCACCGTTCGACACCGCCCCGCTGCCCGTGTCGCCCGCCGAGGCCACCGGAGCACCGCTGACGCCCCCGACCGACCCGACCCACCCCGCCGTCACGCACCCGGTCGCGGCACGACCCGCTCCGCCGGCCGCCCCGGTCGTCGGGCAGCCGCGCTTCTCGGTGCCCGGTCTCGAGCACGTCGTCGTCGAGGGCACCGAGCCGGAGCCCTCGGGACCGATCGGATACCGGACGCCCGCGCGCTTCGCCCGGCAGCAGGCACCGCAGCCCGTCGTGACCGACCCCGCGACGACGCCGTTCGACGCGATCATCGCTCCGCTGGCACCGACTCCGCAGTCACAGTCGCCGAGCACCGCGGACGGCTCCGCCGCCCCCGCGGACACCGCCACGGCCGACGACGCAACCGAGACGCCGTCCAAGGCCCCGACCGAGGCCGAGGCGGAGGCGAGCGAACCCGACCAGGGTGCGACGGGCCTCCCGGCCGCGGGGCGTGCGTCCCGTGACCGCGGCCGGACCGCGATCGGTGCCGCTCCGGCCGCCGTCCTCGGTGCGGTGACCGGCGGGGGTGCCCTCGGGCTGGCCGCCTGGTGGTCCACCGCCCCGGCGACCCTGCACGCCACCGGGCTGGTGCTCGGTGTGCTGGCCCTGATGCTCTCCGGGACGGCGCTGCGCAGTTCCTCGGCGGCGTGGCAGCGACCGGTCGCCCTGCTCGGCGCCGTGCTCGGCGGGGTGGGCACGCTCGTGCTGCTCTGGGCGCTCGCGACGGCGCTCCTGCCGCTCGCCGGCGTGACGCTGCCGGACCTCACCGGGACCGGCGTCGTGCCGACCGTCGCGCCGTAGGGCGCGGACGGATCCGCGTACGACACCGCGCGTCACACCGCGTATCAGACCGCGCGGACGACCCCGCGCGACAGGATCGCGCTCGTCAGGGCGTCGATCGGCTCCCGCTGCACCGTCGGGTTGGCGATGAGCACGTAGTCGACGGCGGGCAGGTCCGGCAGCGACAGGCGCTGCGAGACCTTGACGAGGTCGGCCGGGATGAGCGAGTGCGGGAAGACCGCGACGCCGATGCCGGCCCGCACGGCGGCGAGCACCCCGTTGACGTCGCGCGTGTTGCAGGTGATCCGCCACGTGCGCCCCGCGGCCTCGAGGGCGTCGATCGCCATCTGCCGGCTGATGCTCGGCGCCTGGTAGGCGATGAGCGGGACGGGTTCGTCCCGCTCGAGGGCGATGCCGTCCTGTGCCATCCACACCATCTGGTCGGTGGCCACGCGCGTGCCCTCGGCGGACTCCCCCGCGGTCTGCTTGATGAACACCAGATCGAGCTGGCCCGCGTGCACCCGGCGGAGCAGCGGCGCGGACTGGTTCACCGTGAGCTCGAGGTTCACCTGCGGGTGCAGGCGGCGGAAGTCGCGCAGGATCCGCGGCAGCTGGGTGATCGCGAGGTCGTCCGCCGCCCCGAAGCGCAGGCGCCCCCGGGTCGCCGCACCCGAGAAGTAGGCGTCGGCCGTCGCGTGCGCCGCGAGGATCGACCGCGCGAAACCGGCCATGGCGTCGCCGTTGTCGGTGAGCGCGACCCCGCGGGTGTCCCGGGCGACGAGGGTGCGGGCGACCGCCGTCTCGAGCCGCCGGACGTGCTGCGAGACCGTCGGCTGGCTGATGCCGAGGCGCTGACCGGCGAGCGTGAAGCTGCCGGTCTCGGCGACCGCGAGGAACGTGCGGAGCAGGACCGGGTCGAGCACGGTGGACCTCCCGTCGGGACCCGGTCGTCCGACCGGCCATTCGACTTCGCAATGGACTGATAGCCACCATAGGGGTGTCGAATGGGTCGGCACCACGTAGTTTCGCAGGGGAACGAAACCGCCCCCGACGATCCGGAGCCCCACCACCGTGAGTGCGTCACCGACGACCCTCCCCCCACCCACCGAACCGCTCCCGATCCAGGCCGACCGACCGCCGTGGCGCCACACGCTCATCGCCCTGTCCGTGCCGAACTTCCGCCTGTTCACCGCGACGAACCTCGTCGCGATGACCGCCGGGTGGATGCAGCGCATCGCCCAGGACTGGCTCGTCCTGCAGCTCACCGGGTCGGTGGCGCAGGTCGGCATCACCGTCGCCTGCCAGTTCGCGCCGATGCTGCTGTTCGGGCTCTGGGGCGGGGTGCTCGTCGACCGGTTCTCGAAGCGGGCGCTCATGATGATCACGCAGGGCGCCTTCGCCCTGCTCTCGGCGCTGCTCGCCGTGCTCACGCTGACCGGGGTGGTCGAGGCGTGGCACATCTGGGTCATCGCGTTCCTGGTCGGCGTGGTCACCGTGATCGACAACCCCGCCCGCCAGGTCTTCGTCACCGAGATCGTCGGGCACCAGCACCTGCGGAACGCCATCAGCGTGAACTCGAGCGTGTTCCAGCTCGGCGGCATGATCGGCCCGGCCCTCTCGGGTGCCCTCCTCGTCGCCGTCGGCGCCGGGTGGTCCTTCGGGGTGAACGCCGTCGCCTGCGTCGCGGTGGTCGTGACGCTCGGGTTCCTCCGCACCGCCGACCTGCACCGGACACCGCCCGCGCCGCGCTCGAAGGGCCAGCTCGTCGAGGGGCTGCGCTACGCCGTGCGGAAGCCGACGATCCTGGTGCCGGTCGTCCTCATGGCGTTCTTCTCGGTCTTCGCGCTGACGATGCCGGTGCTGCTGTCCGCCTTCGCCTCGGAGGTGTACGACGTCGGCGCGGGCGGCTACGGCGTCTTCAACTCCGCGGTCGCCGTCGGTGCGCTGGCCGGGGCGCTGCTGTCGACCCGGCGCGCGGTCGTCCGGCTGCGGACCATCGTCGGCGGGGTCTTCTGGACGGGCGTGCTGCTCGTGCTGTCCGGCTCGATCCCGGTGATCGCACCGTTCACGGCCGCCCTGGTGGCCGTCGGCATGTCGCAGCTGCTCTTCATGACGGCGTCGAACTCGCTCGTGCAGCTGTCGTCGAACGTGGCGATCCGCGGTCGGGTGATGTCGCTCTACGTGCTGGTGCTGCTCGGCGGCCAGGCGATCGGCGGTCCGGTCATGGGCCAGGTCGTCGACCACTTCGGGGCGCACGTCGGGATGGTCGTCGCCGGTGGCGTGCCCGCGGTGGCGGCGGTCGTCGTCGGGCTCGTGCTCGCGCGGCGCGGCGGGCTGCACCTGGCGGTCCGGATGCGGCACCACCTGCCGGTCCCCGCGATCGTCGGGCACCGGTAGCGCAGCGCGGCGCGCTGCGCGCCGCGCGCTGTGGCGGCAGGACCAACGGGAGGTACGTCGCGCCACGGAAGGACGTGACGCGACGTGCCTTCCGTGGTGCGGGAGCACGCCGCACCACCCGCCGGACGGGAGGCGCGGTGCCGGGCCGCCCCGCGCCTCCCGTCCGTCAGCGGTGCGGCCGCGACGTCGCTCTGCCCCGGACCGGACCGAACCACGGAACCGACGTTGAACCAGCCGCGGAGACTGGTTCGACGTCGGTTCCGTGGTTCGACGACGCCGCTGGCGGGGCGGCGCCGGGGGCGTCAGTACGCGACGCCGAAGCGGGCGCGGTGGTGCGCCGGGCGCTCGACCTCGTCGACGACGGCGATCGCGTAGTCCGCGCCGGAGATGTCCGAGTTGCCCTCGGCGTCGGTGAGGAGCAGGTCGTCCGTCGTGCGGTAGGTGCCCTTCCGCTCGCCGGGGTTCCAGCTGCCGAAGGCCGCGGCCGGGCTCACGTAGAACCAGTCGACGTCGCCGGCGTAGTCACCCGCGCGGAGCGCCTCGAGGATCTTGCCGTGGCTCTTCGCCTCGGGCTTGACCTCGTCCGGGAACTCGGCCGTGTCGACGAGCGCCGGGCCGCCCTCGGCGACGAGCAGCGAGCCCGCGCCGCCGACGATGCCGAGCCGTGCTCCGGCAGCGGTCGCCGCGTCGACGAAGTGCTGGAACTTGTCCTTGAGCTCACTGCCGTCCGCCTGGACCGCCGACAGCGAGACGATGACGACGTCGGCGTCCTTCGTGACGTCGGCGACGAAGGAGGCGTCGAAGGCGTCGCCCTGCGCGAGGGTGAGGCCCTCGGCGGCGTCGAGCTTGGAGGTGTCGCGGGCGACGGCGGTGACGGCGATGCCGCGGGCCAGGGCCTCGCGGACGATGGCGGAGCCGGCGTACCCGGTGCCGCCGAAGACGACGATGCTGGTCATGTGGGGTCCTCTCGTGACTGGTGCACCCGACCGTACTCGCGTTACTCTCTCCGGGGAAGTAGGCACCTGTCGGTGCGTAGCGGAGGTCACGATGTCAGCGCTCGAGTACAGCCCCTACGCGGCGGACTGCCCCTCGCGGCAGCTGCTCGACCGCATCGGTGACCGGTGGAGCGTGCTGACGATCGGCTCGCTCGTCGACGGACCCCGGCGCTACTCGGCGATCGCGACCCGGGTGCAGGGCGTCTCGCAGAAGATGCTGACGCAGACGCTCCGTGCGCTCGAGCGCGATGGGATCGTGACGCGGACCGTCTTCCCCGAGATCCCGCCGCACGTCGAGTACGAGCTGACCGAGCGCGGCCGGTCGCTCCGCGCCGTGCTCGCGCCGCTCGAGGACTGGGCGACGTCGCACATGTCGGACGTGCAGGACAGCCGCGACGCCTACGACGCACGCTGACGACGCACGCTGACGACGCCCGCTGACACCGCCCGGCCGACGACGCGCGCGGCCGTCGTCCGCTGACCGTCCCCCGGAAGACACGTCGACGCCCGATGGTTGCCTGGTGGCATGCGATCGATCGTCTACACGAAGCCCGGTGACAGCAGCGTCCTCGACCTGGTCGAGCGGGAGGTCCCGCGGCCCGGCCCCGGCGAGGTCCGCGTCCGCGTCGTGGTCTCCGGCGTGAACCCCACCGACTGGAAGGCCCGCGCCGGCGGCACCTACGGCGACGGCCTGCCCTTCCCCGAGATCACGCCGAACCAGGACGGCGCCGGCGTGGTCGACGCGGTCGGCGAGGGCGTCGACACCCTGCACGAGGGCGACCGCGTCTGGCTGTACATGGCCGCCGCGAGCCGCCCGACCGGCACCGCGCAGGAGTACACCGTCGTCCCGGCGTCTCGTACCGTCACGCTGCCGGACGGCACGAGCTTCGACGTCGGCGCCTCGCTGGGCGTCCCGGCGATGACCGCCCACCGCGCGCTCACCACCCACGAGGACGGCCCGAGCCGACTGGCCCCCGGTGCGCTCGCAGGCCGGACGGTGCTCGTCGCCGGCGGCGCCGGAGCCGTCGGGCACGCCGCGATCCAGCTCGCCCGTTGGGCCGGTGCCACCGTCGTCTCGACGATCAGCTCCGACGCCAAGGCCGCCCTCGCCACCGCCGCCGGCGCGCACCACACGGTGAACTACCGCGACGAGGACGCCGCCGCCCGCATCCGCGAGATCGCCCCCGACGGCGTGGACATCGTCGTCGAGGTCTCGATCCCGCAGAACGCGCAGCTCGTCGCCGACGTCCTGGCGAACCACGGCGTGGTCTCGATCTACGCGAACAACGGCGGTGACGACGCGACGCTGCCGATCCGTCCGAACATGTCGGTCAACGCCCGCTACCAGTTCCTGCTGCTCTACACGATCGGCGACCGCGCGCTGTCCGCAGCGGCCGAGGACGTCACGGCCGCGCTCCGCGACGGCGTGCTGCCCGTCGGCGAGGATGCGGGGCTTCCCCTCGTCCGCTTCGCGCTCGAGGACACCGCCACCGCGCACGACGCCGTCGAGGGCGACGCGGTGGGCAAGGTGCTCATCGACGTCCAGGGCGAGTAGCGCGTCGGACGGGAGGCGCGTGGCGGGATCGCCACGCGCCTCCCGTCCGTCTGCCGGTCACCTGGTAAGCAGGACCCATGACCGACGTCGCCACGCCCACGCCCGGAACCAGAGCACTCGTCCTCGGCGGAGGCGGCGTCGCCGGCATCGCGTGGGAGGTCGGGGTGCTCTCGGCCCTGCAGGACGCGGGCGTCGACCTCGACGCCGCCGACCTGGTCGTCGGCTCGAGCGCCGGCAGCGTCGTGGGCGCCTTCGTCCGCGGCGGCGGCATCGCCCGTGCGTACGAGCAGCAACACGCGCCCGTGCCGAGCACCTACGTCGAGCCGGAGCGGATCGGCGGCGAGGACTTCCAGCAGCGCCTGGCCGCGGTGCTCGCCGGGGCCACCTCGGAGCAGGACGCCCGGGCCCGCCTCGGCGCGGTCGCGCAGCAGGTCGTCACCGGGCAGACCGACGACGAGCGCACGGCGACGTTCAGCGAGACGCTGCCCTCGCCCGAGTGGCCGGAGAAGCCGCTCGGCGTCACGACCATCGACGCGGTCGACGGCACGTTCAAGGTGCTCACCGCGACAACGGGCGTGCCGCTCCCCCGCGCCGTGGCCGCGAGCTGCTCGGTGCCGTTCGTGTGGTCCCCGGTCCGGATCGACGGCGTACCGCACATCGACGGCGGCCTCCGCTCGGCCACGAACGCCGACGTCGTCGCCGGACACGAGCGGGTGCTCATCGTCGCCTGCGGGCCCGAGGGACCGTCGCCCCTCGGCCCGTGGCTCGACCTCGCCGTCGAGTCGCTCCGCGCGGGCGGGAGCTCGGTGGAGGTCGTCGTGGCGGACAGCGGGGCGCAGCACGCCTTCGGCGACAACTCGCTGTCGCTGTCGACGCAGGCGCCCGCGGCGACCGAGGGACGCCGGCAGGGTGAGGCCGTGGCCGAGGCGATCGCCGCGTTCTGGGCCTGAACCGCTCCTGGACCGGTCCCGGACCACTCGCCCACCGATCCGGTCCGGGGCTGTTGCAGGGTGCACGTCGCCCCGTAGCGTGAGGTCATGACGACGCCGTTCTCAGACCTGGACCAGTTCATCGCACTCCCCCGCGTGGACGGGATCGCGCTCAGTCCGGACGGGCAGCGGATCGCGCTGACGGTGAGCACGCTCGCTCCCGACGCCACCGGGTACCGGCGCGCGGTGTGGTCCGTCGCCTCGAGCCGCGACGGCGTACCCGTCCGGCTCACGCGGAGCGCGAAGGGCGAGTCCGGCGCGTCGTTCACCCGGAACGGCGACCTGCTCTTCGTCTCCGGCCGGCCCGACGCCGACTCCGAGGACGACACCGCGCAGCTGTGGCTGCTGCCGGCCGCGGGCGGTGACGCCCGCCCGGTCACCCGTCTGGCCGGCGGCGCCGACGGCGTCGTCGCGACCGCCAGCGACGCCGATGTCGTCGCGATCACCGCCGACCTGCTGCCCACCGCCGCCGCCGGAGAGCGCGTGGGCGTCGTGACGCGGGACGCCGCGCTGCGGAAGCGCCGTGACGACGCGGGGGTGCACGCGATCCTGCACGAGACGTACCCGGTCCGCTTCTGGGACCACGACCTCGGGCCGGCCGAGCCGCACGTCCTCGCGCTCGACCTGGGCGACCTCACGGAACCGATCGCGGCCGAGCCCGCGACCGGCGTCACCACCGACGCCAGCGCCGGACGTCCGTCCGACGCTCCCGCGCCCTACCCGGCACACCTGCCGGAACCGCTCGACGTCACGCCGGCGCCGGGTCGCTCGCTCGACCACGTGTCCGGTGCGCTCACGCCGGACGGCCGGACGCTCCTCGCCGCCGTCGGGGTGCAGACCGAGCGCGGCCACCGGAGCGTCATCGTGTCGATCGACGTCGACACCGCGGCGCGCACCGTGCTGTTCGACGAGCCGGACACCGACCACGAACTCCCCACGCTCTCGCACGACGGCACCACGATCGCCTGGGTCCGCACGGTCCGCTCCACCCCCGCGGGCGCGAACAAGCAGGAGGTGTGGACCGCCGGCATCGACGGCTCCGGTGCCCGCCGGATCGCCGAGGGCTGGGACCGCTGGCCGTCCGAGCTCGTGTTCGCGCCCGACGACGGTGCGCTCCTGGCGGTGGCGGACCAGGACGGCCGCGCGCCGGTCTTCCGCATCCCGCTCGACGGCGGCGCCGTCGTGCAGTTGACCACCGACGACTGGGCGTACTCGGGTCTCCGCGTGTCGGCCGCGAGCGGTGTCGTGGTGGCGCTCCGGGCCTCCTGGGCGGCACCGCTGCACCCGGTCCGGATCGACGCCGACGGCACGGTGACCGCCCTGCCGACCCCGGCGCCGCTGCCCACGGTCCCCGGACGGCTGGAGGAGGTCGAGACGACCGCCGCCGACGGCGCTCGCGTCCGCGGGTGGCTCGTGCTGCCCGAGGGCGACGGTCCGCACCCGCTGCTGCTCTGGATCCACGGCGGCCCCCTCAACTCGTGGAACCAGTGGTCGTGGCGCTGGACCCCGATGCTCGCGGCGGCGCAGGGGTACGCGGTGCTCCTGCCCGACCCGGCGCTGTCGACGGGCTACGGACTCGAATTCGTCAACCGCGGGTGGAACGCCTGGGGTCAGGCGCCGTACACCGACCTGATGGCGATCACCGACGCCGTGGTCGCCAGGCCCGACGTCGACGAGACCCGGACCGCGGCGATGGGCGGATCGTTCGGCGGGTACATGGCGAACTGGATCGCCGGGCACACCGACCGCTTCCGAGCGGTCGTCACGCACGCGAGCCTGTGGGCGCTCGAGCAGTTCGTGGGTACCACGGACACGTCGCAGTACTGGCAGTCGATCTTCGACGAGCAGGGGATGCGGGACAACGACCCGCACCGGTTCGTGGCGGACATCACGTCACCGATGCTCGTCATCCACGGTGACCGCGACCACCGGGTGCCGATCGGCGAGGGACTCCGGCTGTGGTCCGAGCTCGCCGAGCACCACGCGGCGGCGGACGGCACGATGCCGCACCGGTTCCTGTACTTCCCGGACGAGAACCACTGGGTCCTCAAGCCGCAGCACGCGGTGGTCTGGTACCAGACGGTGTTCGCGTTCCTCGGGCAGCACGTGCTCGGTGAGGAGTGGGAGCGGCCGGAGCTGCTCGGCTGAGCAGAGCTCGGGCAGGCGGACCACTGTCCCCCGCGCCCCGTCCGCGACATCGCACGTGTCGATCGACACGTGCGATGTCGCGGGAGCGGACCTCCGCCTCAGACGAACGCGGCCTCGCCCGTGATCGCGCGCCCGACGATGAGCGTGTTCACCTCGCGCGTGCCCTCGTACGAGTAGATCGCCTCGGCGTCCGAGAAGAACCGCGCGACGCCCTTGTCGAGGACGATGCCGTTGCCGCCCTGCACCTCGCGGCACCACGCGACGGTCTCGCGCATCTTCGCCGTCGCGAACGCCTTCGCCATCGCCGAGTGCTCGTCCGCGCCGACGCCCTGGTCCTGCATTGCCGAGGCCTGCGTGCACAGGGCGATCGAGGCGGTGATGTTCATGAGCGACCGCACGAGCAGGTCCTGCACCATCTGGTGCGCCGCGATCGGCTTGCCGAACTGGATCCGGTTCCGCGCGTAGTCGAGCGCCGCCTCGTACGCGCCGATGGCGATGCCGATCGCCTGCCACGCGACCTCGGTCCGGGTCAGGCGGAGCACGGCGGCCGTCGTGCGGAACGAGTCGGCGCGCTGCAGCCGGCGCGACTCCGGCACGCGGACGCCGTCGAGGACGATGTCGGCGTTCTGCACGGTCCGCAGCGCGATCTTGTCCTCGATCTTCGTCGCGGTGAACCCGGGGGTGTCCGTCGTGACGAGGAAGCCCTTGACCTGCTCGTCGGCGACGTCCTTCGCCCAGATCACGACGACGTCGGCAAAGGTCGCGTTGCCGATCCAGCGCTTCTCGCCGTCGAGCACCCACGTGTCGCCGTCGCGACGAGCGGTCGTCCGGAGCCCGCGCGCCGAGTCGCTGCCCGACAGCGGCTCCGTCAGGCCGAAGGCACCGACGACCTCGCCGCGCGCCATCCGCGGCAGCCACTCCTGCTGCTGCTCGTCGCTGCCGCCCACGGCGATCGAGTTCATGGCGAGCCCCGACTGCACGCCGATGAACGTCGAGACGCCCGCGTCGATGCGGCCGAGCTCGAGTGCGGCCCAGCCGCGGTACACGGCCGAGTTCTCGAACTGCCGCACGAGCGGGATGCTCGGGCCGTACATGCCGAGCTCTGCGAGCGGAGCGATCGTCTGCACCGGGAACTCGGCCCGGGCCCAGTACTGGTCGGCGATCGGTCGGACCTCGGCCTCGAGGTACGCGCGCAGCTGCCCGAGCGACTCCCGCTCACGGGCCGTGAGCCCCTCCTGGAACCGGTAGAAGTCGGACTCGAGCAGGGGCGTGTCAGTGATCGACGTTGACATGGGAGCAACGATGCATCATTCTCGAAAACGTTGCAAGACCGGCAGCGGCACTCAGGGGGAACGGTGAGCAACCAGGCACTCGGCACACTCGGATCGGCGCTCGTCCCGAGCGCGCTCGCGGCCAGACTGGAGGCCCACGGCGACTCCCAGCGCGCCTTCCGGTCGGCGCGACGTGCGTTCATCGACGGGGCCAGGATCGACATGGGTTCGCTCGCGTCGTCACTCGGCGTGGACCGGACGTCGCTGTTCCGGTGGGTCGGCAACCGGGATCAGCTCCTGTCGGAGATCCTCTGGTCGTTGGCCGTCCCCACGCTCGACGCCGCGGGTCGCGCGGCGTCGCCCGCAGGCGCCGCCCGCATCGTCGACGTCCTCGACCACTTCACGGCGGACCTCATCCGGGCGCCGTACTTCCGCGCGTTCCTCACGCGGGAGCCCAGCCGTGCCCTCCGGCTCCTGACGACCACCGACAGCGACGTGCAGCGGCGGTTCGTGGCCGTGGTCGCGACCGTCATCAGCGCGGAGCAGGAGGCCGGCACCTTCGCCCCGGCACCGCTGTCCGCGGAGGAACTCGCGCGGTTGCTCGTCCGGGTCTCGGAGTCCTTCACGTACGCCGACCTGATCTCGGGCGACACCCCCGACCCGGCTCGCGCGCGGGCGACCTTCGAGTACATCCTGCGGCCCTGACCGGGTCCGCAGCGCAAGGACCGGCGCTGCGGACGCGGTCGGGAACGTCACTTCTGCGCGGCGAGCTCCAGGTTGATGTCGTCCGGGTCCTGGACCGACAGGATGACCATGCCCGCATCGCCGAGGTCGGTGACCTCGCCGTGCTCGATGCCCGCGGCGTCGAGTCGCTCGGCGGCTGCGTGGAGCTCGTCGACGGAGCCGACCACGAAGCTCACGTGGTCGAGGCCGACCGTGTCCGGGTCGAAACGCTGACCGCTCGGTGCGACGGGGCGCAGGCCGAACAGCTGCTCGCCGACCGGGAAGATCGCACCGCCGTACAGCCGCTCGCGGTCCTCGGTGATGCCGGGCTCGTCGATGTGCTCGCTGAAGTCCATCGCCGGTGCCGTGCCGAACAGCTGCTCGTAGAAGGCCTTGCTGCGGTGGATGTCGGTGACGGTGACCCGCACGTGTGCGAGGCCGAGGGGCTTGACGATCTGTTCGCTCATGCCGTCGAGCCAACGCCGGGCACCTGGGCGGCGGCGGGAGTCGTGCGGCTACCGGCCAGCGTGCTCAGTCGTCCTGGCGAGCGGGGTCCGGACGGGGCGCTGCGAGTTCGAGGTTGATGTCGTCCGGGTCCTGCAGCGAGAGGATCACGAGGCCGAACGGTTCGAGGTCCGTGACCTCGCCGTGCACGATGCCCGCGGCGTCGAGCCGTCCGACGGCCCGGTGGAGGTCGTCGACGGACGCCACGCGGAGGCTCAGGTGATCGAGGCCGACGCGGTCGGGGTCGAAGCGGTCCCCGGCCGGGGCGACCGGTCGGAGCCCGAGCGTCTGCCCGTGGAAGGTGAAGGAGCAGCCGCCGTAGGTGCGCCACGGGTCGTCGCGGACCGTCGGATCGTCGATCTGGTCGCTGAAGTCACTTCCGGGGGCCGTGCCGAACAGCTGCTCGTAGAACGCCTTGCTCCGCGCGATGTCGGTCACCGTGAGTCGCACGTGGGAGAAGCCCCGCGGCTCGACGATGCCGTCACCCGTTGTCTCCGACGCGCTCACCGGAAGCCCGCGGTGTCGAACACGTGGCGCGGGAGTCCGTGGCCCGTACAGCGGTCACGACGGCGGACGCCGCGGAGGACGTCCCGCACGTGGTCGCCGCAACCGGTCCACGAGGTCTTGCCGCACACCGGGCACTGGACGGACTCGCACATGCCCGCCACGGTACGCAGCGGCCTACCGGAGCGACCGGCGGAGGCGCCCCCTGCACCGCTGACGGTCCGGAACACGCACTCGGCGCCGTGGGCGTCGCGCAACGAACCAGGAAGCCGACATCGAACCAGCGGGCGGTGCTGGTTCGATGTCGGGTCCGTGGTTCGACGCCCGCTGCGGACCGTGTCCGATGCGGACCGTGTCAGATGAGCGCGTCGGTGAGGTGGTTCGGCGTGCCGAAGCGGTGCGCGGTGATCGACACCGCCTGCTCGCGGAGGAACGGCAGCAGCTCGATCCGGCCGGCCTCGGTGACGGGCTCGCCGTACACCGCGACGTCGGGACGCCCACCGATCGCCGTCATCAGCGCCGCGTTGTCCCCGCCGACGAGACGCACCCGCGTGGACTCGCCGCGCGCGATGCGGCGGGCGAACGCGTCGTCGGTCTGCCCCTCGGCGACCGAGCGGACGTTCGGCAGCGCGCGGATCGCGGACGCGACGGACGACGGCAGGGACGCGGCCGTCGAGACGTCCACGGTCGTGCCGGCGCGGAGCGCCGCCGCGACCACCCGGACCAGGTCGGCGGCCGAGGACTCCTCCGCCGACGCGAGCCGCACGTGGACGCCGGGGTACGGCAGGTACCGGGCGATGTTCCGCTCGGCACTCAGGGCCGACACGTCGACCGCGGCGCCGAACAGCGTCGACCAGGCCTGCTCGTCGGACGCCGTGGCGCGGTCGAGCACCTCGGACGAGACGCCGGTCGCGCGGACGAAGGACCGCACCGGCGACGACACCGCAGCGCCGCTCGACGCCGTCGCGGACGTCCAGGACCCGAGCCCGAGCAGGTAGTTGAGGCCACCGGCCTTGGTGCCGGCACCGACGGCCGACTTCTTCCACCCGCCGAACGGCTGGCGACGGACGATCGCGCCGGTGATGCCGCGGTTGACGTAGAGGTTGCCCGCCTGGATGCGGTCGAGCCACGTGCCGATCTCCGAGGCGTCGAGCGAGTGCAGGCCCGAGGTCAAGCCGTAGTCGACCTCGTTGACGATGTCGATCGCCTCGTCGAGGGTCGACGCGGTCATGATGCCGAGGATCGGGCCGAAGTACTCCGTGCGGTGGAAGGCGGACCCGCGGCGCACGCCGTCGCGGACACCGGGGCTCCAGAGCGTGCCGGAGTCGTCGAGCCGCTCGGGCTTGACGGCCCAGGTCTCCCCCGTACCGAGCGTCGTGAGCCCCTCGAGCAGCTTGCCGGTCGCGGGCTCGATCACCGGGCCCATCTGCGTGGTGGGGTCGGTCGGGTACCCGACCGTGAGCGACGAGACGGCGTCGAGCAGCTGGGACCGGAAGCGGCGCGAGGTCGCGACGGACCCGACGAGCACGACGAGCGACGCCGCCGAGCACTTCTGCCCCGCGTGCCCGAACGCCGACGCGACGACGTCCTTCACGGCGAGGTCGAGGTCGGCCGACGGGGTGACGATGATCGCGTTCTTGCCCGAGGTCTCCGCGAGCAGCGGCAGGTCGGGGCGGAACGACCGGAAGAGCTCGGCGGTCTCGTACGCACCGGTCAGGATCACGCGGTCGACCTGCGGCGCGGCGATCAGCTGCTTGCCGAGGTCGTCCTCTGCCACCTGCACGAAGGCCAGGACGTCGGCAGGTGCCCCGGCAGCGTCGAGTGCGGTCTCGATGACCGACGCCAGGACGGCACCGCAGCGCTCGGCGGGCGGCGCGGGCTTGAGGACCACCGCGGATCCGGCGGCGAGCGCAGCCAGCGTCGACCCGGCGGGGATCGCGACCGGAAAGTTCCACGGGGGCGTCACCAGGGTCAGGGCGGCGGGCGAGAAGGCGGCGCCGTCCACCTCGTCGAGCTGCGCGGCGAGCTCACCGTAGAAGTGCGCGAAGTCGATCGCCTCGGACACCTCGGGGTCGGCCTGGTCGATGGTCTTGCCCGCTTCGGCCGCCATGACCTCGACGAGTGCGGCGCGGTTCGCCTCGAGTGCGTCGCCGATGGCGTGCAGCACTGCGCCCCGCGCGCTGCCGGACCACTCTGCCCAGGACGTGCCGGCGGTGCGGACGCGGTCGAGGACCGTGGTGAGCTGCGTGGCGGAGGTGAGCCGGGCCTCCCGGACGCCGCGCTCACCGAGCGTCGACGACGCGACGCGGGCGGTGATCGCCGCGCCCCACTCCCGCACCTCGGCGACCGACGGGTCGCTGTCCGGGGTGTTGTCGAAGTGTCCGGGGCGCGGTCGCTCGACGGCCGCGTAGCGGTCGGCCACACGGTGCGCGGGCGGGGCGTCGAGGCCACCCGGCTGCGCGAGCGGCGCGAGGGAGTCGCGGAAGCGCGCTTCCTCACGCGCGAAGAGCCGCGGCGAGGACGCCAGCGAGAACACCGCGGACATGAAGTTCTCCTGCGACGCGCCTTCTTCGAGGCGGCGGATCAGGTAGGCGATCGCCACGTCGAACTCGCCCGGGTGCACGACCGGCGTGTAGAGGAGCAGCGAGCCGACGGTGCGGCGGACGGCCTCGGCCTGTCCCTGCGCCATGCCGAGCAGCATCTCGAACTCGATGCCGTCGCGGACGCCGCGCTCCCCGGCGAGCAGCCAGGCGTGGGCGACGTCGAACAGGTTGTGCCCGGCGACCCCGACGCGCACGTTCGCCACGCGCTCCGGCGTGAGTGCCCAGTCGAGCACGCGCTTGTAGTTCGTGTCCGAGTCCTGCTTGGTGTGCCAGGTGGCGAGCGGCCAGCCGTGCACCGACGCCTCGACCTGCTCCATCGGCAGGTTCGCGCCCTTGACGAGCCGCACCTTGATGTCGGCACCACCCCGTGCACGACGGGCCGCGGACCACTCCTGCAGCTGCTGCATCGCGGCGAGCGCGTCGGGTAGGTACGCCTGCAGGACGATCCCGGCCTCGAGGTCGGTGAACTCGGGCTCGTCGAGGAGCTTCGTGAAGACCGCGATGGTGAGGTCGAGGTCCTTGTACTCCTCCATGTCGAGGTTGATGAACTTGCGTGGGGTGCTCTGTACCGCACGACGGAAGAGCGGCCGGAGCTTCGCGATGATGTCCTCGACCGCATGGTCGAAGGCCCACGGTGAGTGCGGGTGCACGGTCGACGAGACCTTGATCGACACGTAGTCGACGTCGGGGCGGGCGAGCAGGCGCTCGGTGCCCTCGAGACGACGCGACGCCTCCTTCTCACCGAGGACGGCCTCGCCGAGCAGGTTGACGTTGAGCCGGACGCCGTCGCGCTTGATCTTCGCGATCGCCGGGCCGAGCTTGGCGTCGGTGGCGTCGACGATGAGGTGCCCGACCATCTCGCGGAGCACGCGTCGGGCGATCGGCACCACGACGTTCGGCAGCACCGGCGCCATGCCACCGCCGAGGCGGACGAGACCGCGGAGCGCCGCGGGCAGGAACCCCGGGGCGTCCGGGGCGATGGCACGGAGCTTGCGTGCGGCGACCCCGAGGTCCTCCGGCCGCACGACGCCGTCGACGAAGCCGACCGCGAAGGCGAGGCCCTTCGGATCCGCGAGCACGCCCGCGAGCTGCTTCGCCGAGCCGTCGACCGGGTAGGTCTCGGCCTCTGCCAGCCACTGCCGCACCAGGGCGACGGTCTGGTCGGCGAGGCGGTCGGGGACGCCGGCCCCGGCGTCGGTGACGGGGTGCTCGTGCAGGTCGGTCATGGCATCAGTGTGGAGCGGGAGACCATGAAGCGGAAGCGACTCTTCCTGATGCATACCGTGCAGCTGGGCTATCGTTTCGGCATGCTCGACGTCCGTCGCCTCGTCCTCCTCCGCGAACTGTCGATCCGGGGCACCGTGGCAGCCGTGGCAGAGGCGATGAACTTCACCCCCTCGGCGGTGTCGCAACAGCTCGCGGTGCTCGAGCGCGAGGCCGGCGTCCCCCTGCTCCGGAAGGCCGGGCGGCGCCTGCAGCTCACTCCCCAGGCCGAGGTGCTCGTGCAGGCCGCCGGCCACGTGCTCGACGTGCTCGACACCGCCCAGGCACAGGTCGAGTCGTCGCTGCCGACCGTCCAGGGCCGCGTGCGGGTGGCCGTCTTCCAGTCCGCGGCACTCGCCCTCATGCCGCACGCCCTCCACGAGATGGCCGTCGATCACCCGGACGTCCGCGTGGAGATGGTGCAACGGGAACCCGAGACGGCACTGCACGAGACGTGGGCACGCGAGTTCGACATGGTCATCGCCGAGCAGTACCCCGCACACACGGCACCACACCTGCCCGGGCTCGAGCGAGCCGACCTGACGACGGACGAGGTGCGACTCGCGCTGCCGCCGGTGGACACGGCCCTCGCCCCGGTGTCGTCGATCGAGGACGCCGAGGCGATGCCGTGGGTGATGGAGCCGCGCGGGACCGCCTCGCGGCACTTCGCCGAGCAGGTCTGTCGGCGCTGGGGCTTCGAGCCGGACGTCCGCTACGAGACCGCGGACCTGCAGACCCAGATCCGGCTCGTCGAGTCGGGCAACGCGGTCAGCCTGATGCCCGACCTGATGTGGACCGGGCGGACGACGACGTGCCGGCTGGTCGACCTGCCCGACCGGCCGCGACGGACCATCTTCACGGTGGTCCGGACGGCAGGGTCGTCGTCACCGGCGGTCCGCGAGCTCCGGGGTGCGCTCGAGCGCGCTGCGGCAGAGGTGGAGCGGTGACGTGCCCTGCAGGACGACGGCACTGACACGCCCTCCGGAGCCGTGACCGATCCGTGACCTCACGACCTGTCAGGTCCGGGCCACCACGGACACCTCGTCAGTGAGGGCACGTGCGTGCTCGTCCACAACGAGGGGGATCCCATGAAGCAGTCCTGCAGGTACACGCTCCGTCGCCACGCGGCGATCGGAGCCGCCGTCGCGATCGTCACCGCGTCGTCGGCGTTCGGGATCGGCGCCACGGCCGCGACCGCCGCCACCGCGGTCGCCGCTCCCGCCGCGAACTCGACCATCGCTGCGCCCGTCGCAGCATCCGCCGCGAGCCCCGCCGCCGCCGCAACCACGAGCTCTGCCACGGCCGCGGACCCTGCCGACAGCACACCGGAGACCGCGGCACCCGCCGACACGACCGGCGCCGGCACCGACACCGCTGCGCCCGACGCCGACCCCGCCGCCACCACCCCGATCACCTGGGCGGAACCCTCCTCCGAGGCAGCCCCGATCGTCCTCACCGCGACCGCCGGCCAGCCGTTCTCGCACACCTTCGTCGCCCAGGGCGGCGACGGCCCCCTCACCTACCGGTTCGAGCCGCGTCAGCAGGACACCGGCTGGCAGTGGGACGAGCAGACCGGCGTCCTGAGCGGCACCCCGACGAGCGCGCTCTCGTCGTCGGTGCTCTTCGAGGTCACTGCGACCGACCAGCACCGGAGCGCGGTCCAGTACGCGCAGGTGGAGGTCCAGCCGGCCGCCGCCGCGGGGGTGGCACTGACCATCGCCCCGCAGGACGACCGCTTCGTGTGGAGCGTCTACCTGGACGGCGTCGTCCACCAGTCGACACCGGGCGTGGGCGACGACACCGTCGTGCCCGCGATCACTGTGCGCGACGGCGAGACGCTCTCGTTTGCGGGCCTCGCCGTGGACGAGTACGGCAACCCGACCACCCCTGGTGACGACTACCCGCGGTCGACCGGCACGAGCACGGACGCCGCCGACAGCATCGTCTGGGACGACCAGTGGAAGGCGAACCGGGTCACCTTCTCCGGCGCCGGCAGCCGGACCGTGACCATCTCCGAGGGCGGCGTCTCGACCTCGGTCCCCGTCGTCGTCTCCGCTGCTGCCGAGGACGCGCAGGTCGCCGGCTTCGCGATCGGCGTCCTGCCCGACGACGGGTCCGACGACCGCTACGGCATCGTCGACGGCGTCGTGACGCGCTACGCCGAGGACGGCACCGCCGAGCAGGTCGATGCGATCCCGGCACGGCAGGGCGACCGCGTGCAGGTGCGTGCGATCGCGCTCGACACCGAGGGCAACCCGGTCGGCGACCACTCCGACCTCACGTTCACCAGCAGCGTCGCGAGCGACCGGATCGCGTACGACCCCGACGAGGCCGCGACCTGGATCACCTTCGACCACGCCTCGCCGCACGTCGTCACCGTCGCGTACCAGGGGGTCTCGGCAACGATCCCGTTCGAGGTCACCCCGGTCACGGCACCCGCCGCCAGCACGACGCCGACCGTGGGGTCCTCGACCCCGACCGCGTCGGGTCACCTCGCCTTCACCGGCGCCGACGAGTCCGGGCCGCTCGCCTGGGCGCTCGGTCTGCTGGCCGCGGGAGCCGGCCTGCTGGTCCACCGCATGCGCCGCCGTCGCGCCTGACCGACGCCATCCGTGACGGACGGGAGGCGCGGTGCACGCCCGCCCCGCGCCTCCCGCCCGTCGCGCCACCACGGAATCAACAGACCTGTGATAAACCCCAGGTCAGACCGCAGTTTCCGTCACCGCATCGCAATCGTGTACTCGTTCCACAGCGGGCCTTCCGGTCGTAGCGTCGTCCTCGGCGGCACCGCTCGCGACCCCGGCGGCGGTCAGCACCGCCGGCCCGGCCACCACCTCCGCTCCGTCCTCGACGTCGACGACGGCTCCCGACCAGGCGACGACGGACACGCCGTCCGCGATCGAGACAAGCCAGGCCACCACGGCGCCCGCTGCGGCTGACTCGCCGACCACGACGGACCCCGAAGCCGGCACCGACACCGCGAGTGCCGCGACCGGGACCTCCGCCACTCCGAGCGCCACCACCGGAACGTCCGGCACCACCGGGACGACGACCGGCACGGTCGCCGCCGCCCCACTCGCCTTCACCGACCCCGGCACGAAGGACGCACCCGTCGAGCTCACCGCGACCGTCGGCACCCCCTTCAGCCACACCTTCACCACGACCGGCGGCAACGGCACCGTCGCCTACGCCATCGGCGCGAACCCGCACACCGAGTACTCCGTGAACGTCGAGACCGGCGTCCTGAGCGGCACCCCGACCACGGCGGGCACGATCGACCTCGAGGTCGTCGCCCTCAGTGGCGGCACCCAGGTCAGCGACTTCGTCCGGCTCACCGTGGCGCCGTCACCGCTGGCGTTCACCGAGCCGTCGAGCGCCACCTCCCCGCTGCACCTCACCGCCACCGCCGGGACGCCGTTCTCGCACCGCTTCACCGCGACGGGCGGCTCCGGCCCGCTGGCGTACGCGATCCAGGACGCGCCGTCCCAGGACCTCAGCGTGAACGTCGAGACCGGTGTCCTCACGAGCACCGTCACGGAGGCCGGTACCTACTCGTTCGAGGTCGTCGCCCTCCGCGGCACGGCGACCGCGACCGCGTACGTCGAGCTCACCGTGCAGCCCGGCGCCCCGGCCGGTGTCGTCACCATCGTGGCGACCGGGAACGCCGACGGACAGGCGTGGTCCGTCGTGCCGGACGGGACGATCGAGCAGTACCCCGGCGGTTCCGACACGCCCCCGAAGCTGTCCTCGATCCCGGTGGACCAGGGCGGCTCGCTGTACGTCAGCGGCCTGGCGGTCGGCCGGTTCGGCAACCGCACCACGTCGGCCGAGGCCGCCGGTGGTGCGGTGCCGCGCTCGACGCTCACCAGCTCGGTCGCCTCGGACGTGATCACGTGGATCCCCTCGGAGCACGCGTCGAAGATCACCTTCCCGCACGCATCGGACCACCGTCTGACGATCAGCGAGGGCGGAGCGTCCACCTCGTTCACCGTCGCCGTCCGTTCGACGGCGACGCCGGCCACCGCGGTGTCCCACACGACGGGGACGACGACCACCGGCACGCCGGCCACGGGGACCCTCGCGTTCACCGGCGCCGACGAGACCGTGCCGCTCGCGTGGGCGATCGGCCTGCTCGTGTCGGGCGCTGCGCTCTTGCTGCGCCGACTGCGTCGCCGTCGAGCCTGACGACCCCGTCCCTGACGGACGCCGGGTCCGGTGCACCTCCCGCACCGGACCCGGCGTCCGTGCGGGAGACGGCAGCGCCCGTCACGTCCGCCACTTGCGGTCAGGTCTCTTCTCGCGCATGCGCTGCGCGCGCCACCCCTTCGATCCGAGGACACCCCACCTGACGGACGGGAGGCTCCCCACCAGCCGGTGGGGAGCCTCCCGTCCGTCCCGGCGCCGTCGCCCACACGCGCTGCGGGGCCGCGCAGACGGCCCCCAACACAGGTCACAATCCGGGCACGGAGCCCCCTGGAGGTCACCTGAACCTCTACGATCCGAGAACGCCGTGGATTCACGGCAGATTCTCACGATCCGGCACCCGACCGGACCTGATCCCTGGGGGACCCGTGCACCGCAGCACCTCCACGACCCGACGCGCCTGCGCGCTCGGCACGACCGTGGCACTCATCGGCCTGACGACCGGCCTGGGCGTCTTCACCTCGACGGCCGCCTTCGCCGTCGAGGGCGACGCACCGACGCCCGTCGTCGCCTCGGCGGACCCGACGCAGCCCGCCGCGCCGACCGACGCCGCCCAGCCGACGGACACCGCCACGACGCCGGCCCCCACGGACGCCGCGACCGCGCCGACGGACACCGACACCGCTGCGCCGGCACCCACCGGCGAGCCCACCGCCCCGGCGACCACGGCCCCCGCGGGGACGGTCGCCCCCGCCGGCGGTCCGGCCACGACGAAGGCCGCCCCGAGCGCCGTCGCCGCCACCGTGACGATCGTCGGCGACGCGAAGGTCGGCACGACCCTCCGCTACGACTCCACCGGGATCGGCAACCCGTCGAGCGCCGTCTGGACCGTCGACGGCGCCACCGTCGCCGAGGGCTCCTCGTACCTCGTCCCGAAGGAGATCGTCGGCAAGACGATCACCCTGACGGTGACGGGCGCGACCCCCGACCAGACCGCGACCGCCACCACGAAGGCCGTCACCGAGGACGTGCAGTCCGCCGACGAGACCGCCGCGGACGCACCGCTCACGCTGTCCCTCACGGCCGGCGAGGACCTCTCGCGCTCGTTCGCCGTCACCGCCGGCAGCGGCGACGTGACGTACTCGGTCGGGTACACCGACCCGTCGTACGCCGACCCGGACGACCCGGAGACGACGCCGGAGTCCTTCCTGCCGGACGGCGTCACGCTCGACCCGACCACCGGCCTGCTCAGCGGCACGCCGTACTTCGCCACCGACTCCGACTTCACGATCATCGCCTCGAACGGGACGTCGACCGCGACCGAGTACGTCCAGATCACGGTCGAGCCGGCTGCGGCCGTCGGCATCCTCGCCTGGGCCACCGACACCTCGAGCTCGGAGATCTTCGACGCGATCGACATCAACGGTGAGGTCAAGCTCGACCACCCGATCCACTCCTGGATCATCATGCCCGACGGCAGCATCACCACGATCACCCAGCCCGGCGACCTCGCCGCGGAGCCCACCTTCACCGACGGCGGTACCCCGACCGTGAAGCAGGGCGGGTCGCTCTTGATCGACGGTTCGCCCGTCGACGAGTTCGGCAACGCGACGGTGCAGCCCGACGAGGACGGCAACACGCCCGCGCCGACCGTCACGAGCGACGTCGCGAGCGACCAGATCGGCTTCGACCAGGAGGACCTCGTGGCGCGCGTCACGTTCCCGCACGCCTCGACCCACCACCTGACGGTGGCGCAGTCCGGCCTCTCGGTCTCCTTCCCCGTGACGGTCCTCCCGACCGCCGCGACGGTCGGCACCACGCCGACCGTCGTGACCCCCACCACGGGCCAGCTCGCCTTCACGGGTACGGACGCGACCGGCGCACTCCCCTGGGCCCTCGGCTTCGTCGCTGCCGGTGCCGGCCTGCTCGGCGCGGGCGTCCTGCGTCGCCGCCGCGCCCAGCGCTGATCCACCCGCTCCCGTCCGGTCCGTCCCTCGGCGCCGGACGGGAGGCTCCTCCCGCGGCCCCGTCGCGTCCCTCCCGGACGCGGCGGGGCCGTCCCGCGTCCGTGCGGCACGACCGGTCGGCCGCACGTCCGGTACGCCGGTCGCGCGACCGGTCCACATCGGTAGCGTGGGCGCATGCCCTCCCTGCTGCACATCGACTCCTCCGCCGACCTCACCCACTCGCGCTCCCGCGCGCTGACCGCCGCGTTCGCCGACGCGTGGCGCGCCCGCGGTCCGGAGTACACGGTGGTGCGCCGCGACCTGCACGTCGACCAGCTCCCGCACCTGGAGAGCTCCGCGCTGCACTGGGCGGTCGCCGACCGGACCGCAGAGGAACAGGTCGACCCGCAGGCCGACGCACTCCGGCAGGAGGTCATCGACGAGCTCCTCGCCGCCGACGTCGTCGTGGTCGGCGCGCCGCTGTACAACTACACGGTTCCCTCGACCCTCAAGGCCTGGATCGACCGCGTCCACGTGCCGGGGGTGCTCGCCGGTGGCGTCCAGCCCCTCGCCGGCCGACCGGTCGTGACGGTGGTCAGCCGCGGCGCGACCTACGACGCCGGCACCCCGACCGAGACGTGGGACCACGGCTCCCCCGTGCTGCACCTGATCCTCGGCACCACGCTCGGCATGAAGCTGTACCCGGTCACCGTCAGCGCCACCCTGGCCGACCGGATCCCGGACCTCGCGGCCCTCGCCGAGCACGCCTCGGCCGAGTTCGCCGACGCGCGCACGACGCTCGAGCGCCTCGCGACCACGGTCGTCTGACCCGACGAGCGGCACCGCCCGGCGTCAGGCCGGGCGGACCTCGTCACCGCGGCCGAGCAGGTCCACGTGGAAGGCCGTCTGCGTGAGGGCGCTCGCGAGCAGGAAGCCCGACATCGAGTCGATCCCGCCGCTGAACGGCACGCGGGACGCCACCTCGAACAACGTCGGCGACGACAGGTCGTCGAGCGCACCGGCCACATGACAGGTGCGCTCCTCACGGTGCCGGACGAGTGCGCGCACCCGGGTCACGACGTCGCGGAAGCGGTACTCGTGCCCCGGGCAGACCTCGAGGTCGCCGTAGCCCTCGAGTCGCACGAGCGAGTCGAGGTACTGCCCGAGCGGGTTCGCACCGGTCCGGCCACCCAGACCGATCCCGGAGTTGATCCGCGGCAGCACGTGGTCGCCGGTGAAGAGCAGACCGTCCTCCACGTCGACGAAGCACAGGTGGCCGGCGGTGTGCCCGGGGGTCCAGAGCGCCCGGAGCCCGCGGCCGGCGACCGGCAGGAGGTCGCCGTCCTCGACGAGCAGGTCGGCGAGGGGTTCCTCCGTCCGGCCGAGCCCGATGCGCCGCCCGCTCCCCCAGGCGGCGACCACGCCCGCGCGCAGGTCGTCCGGCAGGCCCCAGGTCGCGATGTCCGCGTCGTTCGCGACGGCGTCGTCGTGCTCGCGGCGCAGGGCCTCGACCTCGAGCCGGTGCATCGCGACCCGGGCGCCACTGGCACGCCGGATCGCTGCTGCCGCCCCGAGGTGGTCGGCGTGCAGGTGCGTCACGACCACGAGTCCGATGTCGTCGACCGACCGGCCGATGTCGCGCAGGCCGGCCCGGAGCACCTCCGGTCCGTCTTCGGACGCCCACCCGGGGTCGATCACCGTGAGCACGCCGTCCGCGCCCTCGACCACGTACGCCAGGGTCGCGTCCGCGACGCCGGAGCGGAAGGGCACCGCGATCGTCCAGATGCCGGGCCGGACCTCCTCGACGGGCGGCAGCACGCCGTCGTGGAGCGCGGCGGCCTGCACGGGACTGATCGGGTCCGGAGCCGGCGCTGCCGGAGGGGGCACGGTCGTCACGGCACCACCGTAGCGACCGCCGGTGACGCTGCGCAGGCGGCACCGCGCCTCCCGGCCCGACCCGGTGGGGACGGCCGAGTAGACAGGACCCATGGAGATCGCACCGATGCTCGCCAAGGCCGTCGCCACCGTCCCCGATCCCGACAGCGTTCGGGGCGGCCTGCGGTACGAGCCGAAGTGGGACGGCTTCCGCGGCATCGTCACCGTCGACGGCGACGACGTCGAGATCGGCAGCCGCGGCGCGAAGCCCCTCACCCGGTACTTCCCGGAGCTCGTCGACGCGTTCCGCGAGCAGTTCGGCGGACGCGACCACCCAGTCGTGCTCGACGGCGAGGTCGTCCTCCGATCCGGCGAGCGCGGCGCCGAGCACCTCGACTGGGAGGCCCTGTCGCAGCGCATCCACCCCGCCGAGTCCCGCATCCGCAAGCTCAGCGTCGAGACGCCCGCGCAGTTCGTCGCGTTCGACCTGCTCGCCGTCGACGGATCGGAGCTGGTCGACCTGCCCTTCGACGAGCGGCGGCAGCAGCTCGAGACCCTCGCCGAGGGCATGCGCGCCCCGCTCTTCGTGACGCAGACCACCCTCGACGTCGACCTCGCCCGCGAGTGGCTCACCACCTTCGAGGGCGCCGGCCTGGACGGCGTCGTCGCGAAGCCACGCGCGAAGCCCTACGAGCCGAACAAGCGCACGATGCTCAAGGTGAAGCACCACCGCACCGCGGACGTCGTCGCGATCGGGTACCGCGTGCACAAGAGCGGCTCCGGCGTCGGGTCGCTGCTCGTGGGGCTGTACGACGACGGGGGCGAGCTCCGGCAGGTCGGCGGGGTCTCGGCGTTCACGGACAAGCGACGGCGCGAGCTGGTCGAGGAGCTCGACCCCGTCGTGCTCCGGGATGCGGACGGGAGGCCCGTCACCGGTGACGGGGAACGCTCACGGTTCTCGTCGGGTCGCGACACGTCGTTCGTCCGGCTGGCGCCGGAGCGGGTGCTCGAGGTGCGGTACGACCAGATGGAGGGCGACCGCTTCCGACACACCGTGCAGTTCGAGCGCTGGCGGCCCGACCGGGACGCCCGATCGTGCGGGTTCGAGCAGCTGGATGTCCCATCTGCGTACGACCTGCGCGACGTGCTCCGCTGACGGTTGCACCGTTCACCTGTCGACCAATATGCTCACAGTAGTTAGGCTAACTAGCGACATCGAGGACGCGGCCTTCGGGTGCGGGGAACGGGAGCGGGACATGATCATCGACGGCATCAGCGACGCACACCGCGGCACCTGGTCCCGCCTCACCCGCCTGCACACGGCGAGCGTGACCCTCCCGATGCACACCTCGCGCGTGGCCGAGACCGACCGGCGCAGCGAGGACCTCACCGCGGCCTGACGGCTCAGGCGGGCGGGCGCGCTCAGGCCTTCTTGGCCCGTGACGGCTGCACGCGGGGCGGCTCCCCCGGCATCTTCGGGAAGTCGGGCGGGAACGGCAGCTCACCGAGGCCGTCGCCGAGGTCGCGCTCCCACCACGCGAGCAGCGGCGCGATGTCCCCGGGCTCGTCGTGCATCGTCTCCCAGGGGTCTCCGGTCGCCGCGAGGCGTTCCGGGACCGACCGGATCGTGAAGGTGGTCGGGTCAGCGGTGTCCAGTTCGTCCCACGTGATCGGCGTCGAGACGCTGGCGTGGGCGAGCGCACGCGGGCTGTACGCGCCCGCCATCGTCCGGTCGCGGTTCGCCTGGTTGAAGTCGACGAAGACGCGCTGGCCGCGCTCCTCCTTCCACCACGCCGTCGTCACCTGGTCGGGCATGCGCCGCTCGAGCTCGCGGGCGGCGGCGATCACGGCGTGCCGGACGTCGAGGAACTCGTGCTCCGGCTCGATCGGCGCGAACACGTGCAGCCCGCGGTTGCCGCTCGTCTTGATCCACGCCGACAGGCCGACGTCGGCGAGAACCCGGCGGAGCTCGTGCGCGACCGGCACCGTGTCGTGGAAGTCGGTGCCCGGCTGCGGGTCGAGGTCGATGCGGAGCTGGTCCGGGTGGTCGGGGTCACCGGCACGGCTGGCCCACGGGTGGAAGACGACGGTGTTCATCTGCGCCGCCCACACGGCGACCGCGGGCTCGTCGATCACCAGCTGCGGGTGCGAACGGGCGCTCGGGTACGTCACCACGACGTCGCGGACGTAGTCGGGCGCACCCTTCGGCGGGTTCTTCGAGAAGAACGAGTCGCCGTCGATCCCGGCGCCGTAGCGCTGCAGGGAGATCGGGCGGTCGCCGTTGGCCCGGACGAACGCGTCCCCGACGGTCACGAGGTACTGCGCGAGTTCGAGCTTCGTGATCCCGGGCTCCGGGAAGAGCACCCGCGACGGGCTGCTGATCCGGACCTCCCGGTCGCCGTGCGGCCCCGGGACCGTCAGCGTCGTCGCCTCGCTCGCCATGCAGCGGACGATACACGCCGGCGCCCTCCCCCGCCCCCTGCGCCTTCCCCCGCCTTCCCCCGCCTTCCCCCGCCCTCCCCCGCCGAGCGGGCCACATCCGTCACGCTCACCGCCGCCGACCGACGGATCACGCCCGGTCGGCGCACCACGGACGGCGCGTCCTGCCCGCTCGGCGACGGCTGTGGAACGGCGAGCGAGCGCAACCGTGCACGATGGAGGAGTGACGGCGTACCTCGGGGTGGACCTGGCGTGGGGCCTCGGCTCAGAACGGAAGCCCGCGAACGAGACCGGTCTCGTCGCGATGGACGCTGACGGAGCGATCACGGACGCCGGGTGGGCCCGCGGGGTCGACGCCGTCACCGACTGGATCGCGGAGCACCTCGGGCCGCGGACCCTGGTTGCCGTCGACGCGTCCCTCGTGGTGACGAACCCGACCGGGATCCGCGAGGCCGAGCGGCAGGTCGGGCAGCGCTACGGCCGGTGGAAGGTCGCGGCGAACCCGACGAACCTCGCGTCCGCAGCGAGCGCCGGCGCCCGGCTGCTCGACCGGCTGACGGACCTCGGCGTCGGGTACGTGTCGGACACCGCGGGAATGCACGCGCGGACCGGCCCGGCCGCGTTCGAGTGCTACCCGTACACGACGCTCGTCGGCGTCGAGGAGCTCGGCTACGACGTGGAGCGACCCCGCTACAAGCGCCTCGACCCGAAGGTGCCCGCCGCGGAGGCCCGAGCAGCGCGCGCCGCGGCCTTCGACGACCTCGTGCACCGGCTCCGGACGACGCCGCTCGACCCGCCGCTGTCGCTCGACTCCCACCCGCTCACCGCCGAGCTCGCCGACCCTTCGGTGCTGCACGGGCCGACGCACAAGCACCGGGAGGACCTGCTCGACGGCGCCCTGTGCGCGTGGACCGCCGCGTTCTGGGAGCGGCACGGCGACCGACGGGTGCAGGTGCTGGGAGGTGATCCGGCCCTCCCGTCCGACCCGGTCGACGACGCGGGCCGGAAGCCCGTCGTGGTGGCACCCGCCCGCCCGTCCCAGCGGCGACCCGCTGAGTAGGCTGACGACGTGAGCACCACCCCTGAACCCCTGCGCATCGGGCTGGTGTCGCTGCACACCTCCCCCGGCGACGAACCCGGCTCCGGCGAGGTCGGCGGCATGAACGTCGTCGTCCGTCACCAGGCCGAGGCACTCGCGGACCGCGGACACCACGTCGAGATCATCACGCGGCGCTCCGACCCGACGCAGCCGGACAGCGTGTCGCTCGTGCCCGGCGTCTGCCTGCGGTTCCTGTCCGCCGGCCCCGCGCAGCCCGTGCCGAAGGGCGAGCACGACGCGTTCATCGAGCCGTTCCGCCGCGGGCTCGAGGCACTGGGACCCTACGACGTGCTGCACTCGCACCACTGGTTCTCCGGCGCGGCCGCACTGCCGGTCGCCCGCGAGCGCGGCGTCCCGCACGTACAGTCCTTCCACTCGATCGCCGCCGACTCGGACACCCCGCTGTCCGAGGGCGAGCGCCCGGAGTCGGCCGGCCGGCCCGCCGGCGAACGGCTGCTGGCGCAGGAGTCCGACGCGGTCGTCGTGGTCTCGGCGGCCGAGGCGTCGACCGTCCGGGACCGCCTCGGCGGCCGCGACGACCGGGTCTGGATCGTCCCGCCGGGCGTCGACGGGTCCGTCTTCCGACCGGCGGCCGTCGGCGCGCGTCGTGCTGCCTCGCCGTACGTCGTCGCCGCGGCGCGCGTGCAGCCGCTGAAGGGCCTGGACCTCGCCATCGAGGCGGTCGCGGGCATCAGCCGGGAGGCACGCCCCACCCTCGTCATCGCGGGCGACGCCTCGAGCGAGGCGGGCGACCACGTGGCGGAGCTGCGTCGGCTCGCCGCCGCGCACGGCATCGCCGACCGCGTCACCTTCATCGGTCCGCAGTCGCGGGCCGACCTGGCGTTCCTGTTCCGGGGCGCGGCAGCCGTGCTCGTGCCGTCGCACTCCGAGACGTACGGCCTCGTGGCGCTGGAGGGTTCCGCTTCCGGCGTGCCCGTCGTCGCCGCGGCCGCCGGCGGGCTGCGCGAGGCCGTGGTCGACGGCGAGACCGGGGTGGTGCTCGAGTCGCGCGACCCGGCCGTGTGGGCAGCCGAGATCGAGCGCATCCTGACGGACACCGACTACGCCGCCGGCCTCGCCGCGGCCGGGCGGGAGCACGCCGAGCGCCTGAGCTGGGAGCAGTCGGCGGCCGGGCTCGAGGACGTCTACCGCCGGGTGCTCGGGCGGGCCTGATGGCCGACGGGAGCCCGTCGACGGCGGACGGTCGGTTCGACGGGTTCTGGGCGGCGCTCGACGCGGTGCCGGTGGCCGACGACGCCGAGGCGCTCTACGACCCCGGCACCCCGGACGGTCGGCTCCGTCGCGCGAACCTCGCGGCCTACCTCGAGCACGTCGGGACCACGGCGGACACGCTGCTCGTCGCCGAGGCCCCCGGCTGGCGTGGGATGACGAACACGGGCGTCCCGTTCACGAGCATGCGGGAGCTCGACGCGCTCGGGTTCCCGGTGCAGGCCCCGCCCGCGCCGACGGCTCCGTGGGAGGCGTCCTCGCGCGTCGTGCACGCCGCACTGTCGGACTGGTCGGGGCCGCTCCCCCTGGCGTGGGCGATCTTCCCGCACCACCCGTTCGTCGCGCCGGACCGGCTGACGAACCGGACGCCGCGGCCGGCCGAGGTCCGCGACGGCGCGCCGGTCGCGCTCGCGCTGCTGCGGACGCTCGAGGCCGACCGCGCCGTCCGCGTGGTCGCCGTCGGGCGGAAGGCGCAGGGGGCGCTCGCGCTGGCCGGCATCGAGGCCGAGGCCGTGCGGCACCCCGCACAGGGCGGCGCCGCGCAGTTCACCGAGCAGGTGCGGGCGCTGCGGCGGTAGCGGGCGCGGTCGCGGGCGCGGCGGGCTCGCGCCGGCCGTTCTGCGGCGCGGTCGCACACGACCTGCGACATCGCACGCGTCGTTCGACGAGCGCGATGTCGGACGATGCGCCGGCATCCGGTGCGGACGCACGGAGCGACATCACCCGTGTCGATCGACGCGTGGAACGTCGCAACCCCGCCGCCGACGACGACCGGGACACGGGCCGGTCAGGCGGACTGCACCTCGACGCCCTTCGCGGCGAGCCGATCGGCGACGTGCGCGGGCAGCGGTGCCGCGGCGTAGACGGTGGCCAGGGCCGGGAGGTCGAGCAGGTCGTCCCAGTTCTGCGGGTCGTACCGGTCGTCGGAGCCGTCCCAGCCGGGGTGCACGTCCTGCAGGACCTCGAGGTCGGTGTCGACGGTCAGCTCGGTCACCAGGGCCAGGTGCGACGGCAGGAGGTCGAGCTCGTCGTAGTACTGGCGCGCGCGGTCGTCCTGGCCCTCGACGTCCAGGTCCTCGCCGGTGTCCTCGTCCTCGTCGGGGGCGTACGGCTCGAGCACGTCGAGGTCGTAGCAGAGGACGTCGAGCACCAGCAGCTTCGCGTTGAAGTCGGCGAACTCGACGGGTTCTTCAGTGGTGTCGGAATCGTCGTACATGGCTCGGAGCGTAGCCACCGCCCCCTCGGAAGCGCTCGGCTGCCGCGCTACGGGCGTGTTGCGACCTCCGGGGAGGAGTCTGAGGAAGTTGACAGCGAGCCTCGAACCGGGAAAGGGTGACGCATGGCCACCACCAACACGGACCGCCAGCAGCAGGAACAGCCGACGCTCAAGCGCGTGCTCGGCCCCAAGCTGCTGCTGCTCTTCATCGTCGGCGACATCCTCGGCACCGGCGTCTACGCACTGACCGGGCAGGTCGCGGCCGAGGTCGGCGGAGCAGCGTGGCTCCCCTTCCTCATCGCGTTCGCGGTCGCACTGCTCACCGCGTTCTCGTACCTGGAGCTCGTCACCAAGTACCCGCAGACGGCGGGTGCCGCGCTCTACGTGCACAAGGCGTTCGGCATCCACTTCGTCACGTTCATCGTGACCTTCATCGTGATGTGCTCCGGCATCACGTCGGCGTCCACGGCGTCACGTGCGTTCGCCGCGAACCTCGGCGTCGGGTTCGGGCTCGAACTGCCGAACGCGGTCGTGATGCTGATCGCGATGGGCTTCATGCTCGCCGTGATGGCGGTGAACTTCCGCGGTGTCAGCGAGAGCGTGAAGACGAACGTCGTGCTCACCCTCGTGGAGCTGTCCGGGCTCGTGATGGTGATCCTCATCGGCTTCTGGGCGATCGCGGGCGGCAACGCGGACTTCTCGCGGGTCGTGATGTTCGACACCCCCGAGGACAAGTCGCTGCTGCTGTCGGTGTCCACCGCGACGTCGCTGGCGTTCTTCGCGATGGTCGGTTTCGAGGACTCGGTGAACATGGCCGAGGAGACCAAGGACCCGTCGCGGATCTTCCCGAAGGTGATGCTGACCGGCCTGGGCATCACCGCGGTCATCTACGTGCTCGTGTCGATCTGCGCCGTGGCGATCGTGCCCATCGGCGAGCTCGCGGGCAACGAGACGCCGCTCGTGACCACCGTGCAGACCGCCGCCCCGGACTTCCCGATCGCCGACCTGCTGCCCTTCATCTCGATGTTCGCCGTCGCCAACACCGCGCTGATCAACATGATGATGGCGTCGCGCCTGCTGTACGGCATGAGCAAGCAGGGTGTCCTGCCCGGCTTCCTGTCGCGGGTGTCGCCGACCCGTCGCACGCCGTCGACGGCCATCGTCTTCACGACGGCCATCTCGCTGCTGCTCATCGGCTGGGTCTCGCTCGACCCCGACTCCCCCATCGTCGTCGTCCTCGGCGGCACGACGTCGCTGCTCCTGCTGTCGGTGTTCGCCGTCGTCAACGCCGCGGTGCTCGTGCTCCGGCGCGACCGCGTGGAGCACAAGCACTTCCGCGCCGGGGTCGTGATCCCCGTCATCGGTGTCGTGACCTGCGTGTGGCTCGTGGCGCCGTTCTCGTCCGGACGCGACCCGCAGCAGTACCAGATCGCGGGCGCACTCCTGGCCCTCGGCGTGCTGCTCTGGGTCGTCACGTGGTTCACGCACGGCCGGAAGCAGGCCGAGAAGGCCCCGACCGGGTTGGTCACGGAGCCCACGGCGGTCGTGCACCGGGACGACGACCGCGATCCCGGCGGCTCCCGCGACTGACCGGCGGCGCGACCGCCCGACGGCGCGACACCCCCGATCGGGCGGGTGCGGTTCCCAGACGGTGCACCTACGCTCGTCGTGCTCTGCACTCGACGGGCCGCGGCACCACCGCCGGTCCGCCTCGCCCGGAAGGACCCCCGCATGCGCCGCGCCGGCATCACGATCGCCTCGGTGTTCGGCGCCGGCGTGGTCGCCGCCGTCATCGGCGTGGTCGTGGTCGTCGTCATCGCGGTGCACTCGCTCACCGGCGCCGCCCGCGAGGTCACGGCGGCCCCGGCGTGCCCCGAGAAGCCGTCGGTCACGATCGGCGGCATCGTGGTCCCCGCCGGTCCGGTCGGCGGCTTCTGCCAGGACCGCCTGGTGAACGCCGCCCACGTCATCGACGCCGCGCAGGCACTCGGCATCGGCCCGCACACCCAGGCGGTCGGGGTGATGACCGCGATCGGCGAGTCGAGCCTCGTGAACCTCGACCACGGCGACGCCGCCGGACCCGACAGCCGCGGACTGTTCCAGCAGCGCGACAACGGCGCGTGGGGCACCTACGAGCAGCGGATGGACCCGTACACCGCGGCGACGATGTTCTACACGAAGCTCGTGAAGACCCCCGGCTGGAAGACGATGTCGCCGACCGAGATGGCGCACGCGGTGCAGATCAACGCGGACCCCGACCACTACGCGAAGTTCTGGCCGGAGGCGAAGGCCGTCGTCGAGGGCCTCACCGGGCAGACCGTCCCGGACACGGCCCCGCAGGGCTGAGCTCGAGGTCGTCGGGCTCGTCGGCATCGAACACGCGGGTACCCCCGGCGTGCACGACAACCTGCGCACGCAGCCGCACGGCACGTTCCGCGAAGGCGCGGTCGCACGCCTCGACCCACTCCCGGTCGACGGGGAAGAGCCGGGTGGCGCCGGGGCGTTCCCAGACGAGCACGACCTCCGTCGCGGACTCGTCCACGCAGACCTCGGCCACGAGCGTCGCGAAGTCCTCGACGTGGTCGTCCGGCTGCAGCGGCAGGTCCGACACCGGCAGCAGGAACGGCACCGGGAGCGCCCGTTCGTCGAGGAACAGCACCCAGCACTGTCGTCGGAGCGGCTTCCCGACGACGCCCGTCACGAGGGCGACGACGTCGGCGTCGGTGCGGGCGGGTGTGGTGAAGAGGTGGTCGAGCACGTCGGTTCCGGTCATGCTCCGAGCATCGCGCCGACGCAGCCCCCGCCCAGCACACCGGCACCCGGTTGTGGACCGACGCCCTCAGCAGTCGGACTGTGCAGGAGGACGCCCGTCAGACACCGTGCTGCACGGCGCTGTCGACGAGCAGCAGGGCCCCCGAGAACACGACGACCTGTGCCGCGATGCCGACGAGCGCGACGGGCCACGCCCACCGACGCCGCACCAGTCGCAGCACGCACGCGACCGTCACCGTCACGAAGACGAGGGCCACGACGACCGGCCCCGCGTACACCACGGCACCGCCCAGCCCGACGTCGCAGGCGTTGCCCGGGGCCGAGCACGAGTGGAAGGCCATCGACAGGAAGACGATGCCGCCCGCGGCGGCCACCGACTCGACCGCCGACAGCACCAGCAGGACGACCGTCGTGACCACGTCGACGACGTGCCGGCGCCCCTGGAGGGTGTGCCGCGCCTCCCGTCCGACCGTCGGCGACCCCGGGTCGTCCCGCACGGCCGTCCCGACCGCGGTCCGCCGCCCGGACGCGACGTCCGGGTCGTGCGGCGCGGCCGGCCGGACCATCAGCGACGGGCGCCGGCGGAGCCGCGCGTCGACCAGAGGGCGGCCCAGATGAGGAGGGGCTGCCCGAACAGCCGGGCGACGCGCTTCTCGTCCGTGTCGAGGCCGAACGCGCTGCGGCGGTTGACCCACTGCGAGAGGTTGCCCGGGAAGATCACCGTGAAGAACAGCGCCGCGATGCTGCCGACGGCCTTCCGCCGACGGCGCGGCGCGAGCAGGATCGCGCTCCCGAGACCGATCTCCGCCACCCCGGAGGCGAGCACGGTCGTGTCCGTGTCGAGCGGCACGAAGTCCGGGACCTGTGCCCGGAAGTCGCGGCGGGCGAAGGTGAGGTGGCTCGTGCCGGCGAAGACGAGCGCGAGGCCGAGGAGGACACGGACGAAGGTACGCATGCGTCCACTGTGCTCGCTCGCACCGCCGCCGTCCGGCGTGGCGGCTGGGCCGGCTCCCCCGGCAGTCCCCCACGCTGGGACGCGCAGGTGCGCCCGCAGGTCGGTACATTCGGACGCATGGGAGCCGTCGCTCGGGACCACGAGCCACCCGCCGCGCTGGCGACGGTCTCCGTCCTGCTCGCCCCGCTGTCGCTCTGGATGGGCATCATCGTCCCCGCCGCGGACATGGCCCGGCACGTGTTCCTCGGTGCGGTCTTCGGCATCGTCGGCGTGCTGTGCGGCCTGCGGGCGGCCCGCATCGCCGGCCGGCGTCGGGCCGTGCGGGTGTGGGCCTGGGTGGGTCTGGTGCTCGCCGCGATCGGCCTGGTGATGATGGCCTGGCAGCTGCTCACCTTCGCCACGGGCGGCGGGTTCCCGCCGCCGTTCTGGTCGCCCTACGCGCGACGCTGAGCCGGACGGGAGGCGCGGGTCGTGCCCGCCACGGCCCTCACCACCCGAGGGTGCCCGGGCCGCCCTTGAACGGTCCGACCACGCGTGAGGTGATCCACCCGCCGTAGAAGTCGCCCTCCTGCGCCTGCACCACCTCGCCGCCGACCTCGCACGAGTCCATCGCCGACGGGTAGATCGCGACCTTGTCGCGGAGGTCCTCGTACCCCGGCTCCGGGGTCGGGTAGTTCCACGCGGCACGGGGTGCGACGACGCCGTCCCCGCCGACGACGTCGAAGTAGCGTGCTCGGCCCTTGAACTCGCACATGCTCGAGCCGTCCGCCGGGCGGAGCTCGACGCCCGCCATCGGCACGTAGTACACCGGCGGGTGCGAGGTCTCGAGCACGCGGACGGCGTCGGTGGTGTCGACGACGACCGATCCGCCGAGGCGGACGACGACCCGTTCGGGCACGGCCTCGACGGCGGGCGGGCGGGGGTAGTCCCAGACGGACTCCTGGCCGGGTCCGGGTTGGGTCCTCGATGTGGGGCGCATGGGGACGGGTCTACCACCGCCGCCGCAGGAGGAGCAGAGTGGGCGCGTGACGACGACGACACAGGGCATCTTCCGACGGAAGCCGATCGACACGATCGACGACGGCGCCGAGGGCGAGGGCGGCGAGGGCGGCCTGAAACGGCACCTCGGCCTCTGGCAGCTCACCGCGATCGGCATCGGCGGCATCATCGGCGCCGGCATCTTCACGCTCGCGGGCACCGTGGCGAACGGGGTCGCCGGCCCGGCGGTCCTCATCAGCTTCCTGGTCGCCGGCGTCGCCAGTGCTGCCGCCGCCCTGTCGTACGCCGAGTTCGCCGGGCTCATCCCGAAGGCCGGCAGCGCCTACACGTACGGGTACGCCGTGCTCGGCGAGGTCGTCGGCTGGTTCATCGGCTGGGACCTGCTGCTCGAGTACACCGCGATCGTGGCCGTCGTCGCGATCGGCATCTCCGGGTACGTCGGCTTCCTCGTCGGCCAGTTCGGCATCGACCTGCCCGCCTGGATGCTCGGCGCGCCCGGCACCGGTGACGGCCACGTGGTCGACGTCTTCGCGATCGTGCTCTGCCTGCTCACGGCCTTCGTGCTCACCCGTGGCATCCGCAGCGCCGCCCGCTTCGAACTCGTCGCGGTCGCCATCAAGGTCGCGCTCGTGGTGCTCATCGTCGTGCTCGGGGTGTTCCACATCAACAGCGCCAACTACTCGCCGTACTTCCCGTTCGGGTTCGGCGGCGTGATGACCGGCGCCGCGACGGTGTTCTTCGCCGTGTTCGGCTACGACGCCATGTCCACCGCCGCCGAGGAGTCCACCGACGCGCGGAAGCACATGCCGAAGGCGATCCTGCTGTCGCTCGGCATCGCGATGGTCCTCTACGTCCTGGCGACCCTCGTCCTCACCGGGATGCAGAAGTACACCGACATCGACCCGGCCTCGGGCTTCTCGTCGGCGTTCGCGTCGGTCGGGCTCGGCGGCGTCGCGAACGTCATCGCGATCGGGGCCATCGTCGGCATCGTGACCGTCCTCGTGACCTTCATGCTCGGAGCGTCGCGCGTCTGGTTCTCGATGAGCCGCGACGGGCTCATGCCGGCCTGGTTCGCGAAGACCGACCCGAAGCGCCACGTGCCGACCCGGGTCACGTGGATCCTCGGCATCGCGTCGGCCGTGCTGGCCGGCCTGCTGCCGATCGGCATCGTCGCCGAGCTGACGAACATCGGCATCCTGCTCGCGTTCGTGGTGGTGTGCTCGGCGGTGATCGTGCTGCGCTACCGCCAGCCCGATCTCGACCGGCAGTTCCGGCTGCCGTTCATGCCGGTGGTGCCGATCATCGGGGTGGTCGCGTCGCTGTGGCTCGTGACGTTCCTGCAGTGGGAGACGTGGGTGCGCTTCGCGATCTGGTTCGCGATCGGGCTCGGCGTGTACTTCGGGTACTCGCGGAAGCACAGCAAGCTGGCGGCGCCGGAGGGCTGAGCGGCTGGGGCGGCTACTCCGCGACGACCCACACGTGCTGCGCCTCCCACCCGTCCGGCACTGAGTCGCGGTACGCCGCGAGCGCCGCCGTGTAGTTCGGACCCGACGCCCCGTGCTCCCGCGTGGCCGTCGACCGCGCCGTCGCCCGGATCGTGGTCTCCCCCGTGGCCTTGCTCTCGACGGCGTTCGTCTGCGTCAGCGCGAACCCGTCGAGGTCGAGCGCGGCGACCGCCGCCTCCTTCGCTGCGACCACCGAGGTCGCGTACCCCTCGGCCTCGCGCGTCTCGGTCGAGCGGATCGTGCCTCGCAGTGTCGTCACCGGACCAGTATGACCGGCCCGAGCGACCGCTCGGCGACCGGCCCGGTCGCGCTCAGGCGTCGCGCCGGTGCTTGCCCCTCGACGCCGTCGGGTCCGCCATCGGGTGGTTCCGGAACCAGCGGAGCAGCTCCCGCGGACGGCTGGCGTCGGCGCTGTGGTCACCCTGGTCGAGGAACGTGCTGAACCCCTCCGGCACCGCGACGCCGTCCGACTCACGGTCGTACGCCATCGACCACTCCGGGAAGCGCCGCGTGTGGATCGACTCCTCGACGAGCAGCCGGACCTCGTCGTGCCGGGGGTCCTCGACGATGCGTGAGTAGGTCGCCATCACCGCGTCGTACGGGCCCTCGAGCAGCTGCATGAAACGGCCACCGCGGTGCACGAGCATCCCGGACAGGCCGTCCTCGGTGTTCCGCGCGCGCGCGTGCTCGAGCACCGCCTCGAGTGCGTCCTCGTCGAACGGCTCGGTGGCGGAACTCATGTACACCAGTGACTGCAGCACGCCTCGATCCTGCCCCTTCCCGGCCGTTCGCGACGCCCCCAGATGACGGGCCGTGCCTGTCGGTCCCACCTGGCACGATGGGTCCGTGCCCGCCGCCCCGATGATCGACGCCGTCGACGTCATCCGCTTCGTCGGCCCGCAGACCTTCGGTCGGGCCCGTGACGTCGTCCGAGCGGGGCTGGTCGAGGACGCCACCTGGCACGACGACGACGGGACGGTCACGGCGTCCGTGTCAGGTTCCGCCGACGAACCGTACGAGCTCCGCGTCGAGACGACAGCCGCCCGCGGCGAGTTCGTCCGCCCGGTCCGCAGCACCTGCTCGTGCCCCCTCGGCGGCGACTGCAAGCACGTCGCCGCCGCGCTCCTCACCGTCAACGCCCGCGCCCTCGCGGCCGCTGCCGGACCCCGGACGAGCGCACCGGTCACCGCACCGGCAGCCCCGGACTGGAGGCACGACCTCGCCCGCCTCGCCGGTGACGACGACCGGGTGGTCACCCCGCAGGGCACGCCCATCGGGCTCCAGTTCGAGTTGCGTGACGCGGTCCCCGCCGCGCTCGCCTCGCGCGCACGGGCGGCCGGCCGAGCGCTGCCCACCCGCTCGCGGAGCGTCCGGCTCGGCGTCCGCCCCGTCACGCGCAGCGCCGCCGGCAACTGGGTGCGCGGGCAGCTCACCTGGGGCACGCTCCCTTACTCGATGAACCGGCTCGGCATCGCGCCGGAGCAGCATGCCTGGTTCCTGCAGTTCTCGGCGCTGCACCGGGCCGGACAGCTCGCCGGGCTGCCGGGCGAGAGCGACTGGGTGCACCTGGACGACTTCGGCAGTCCGCTGCTCTGGCCGCTGCTGCAGCAGGCACCGGGGCTCGGCATCGGGTTCGTCACGGGCAAGCGTGACGGCGGGGCCGTCCTCGGCGCCGAGGCCCGCGTGCTCCTCGACGCCGCCCGCCACGACGGTGCGCTCGTCATCGGGGCGAGTGCGGTCGTCGACGGCCGTCCGGTCCCCGAGGGTGCCGCCCGGACGATCGGCGACCACGGGGTCTACGCCTTCCGCGAGAGCCCCGAGTTCCACGTCACGCTGGCCCCGACGCCGTCGCCGGTCCCCGAGGACCAGCGTCGGATGCTCGTCGAGGGCACTCGCATCACCGTCCCGAGCGAGGCCGTCGACGAGTTCCTGGCGGACTGGTCGCCGCGCCTCCGCGGGGCGCTGGGGCTGGTCAGCTCCGACGGGTCGGTCGAGCTGCCCGAGCGCACCCCGCCGGAGCTCGTGCTCACGGTGACGTTCGAACCCGCACGGGCCCCGCGCACCGACGACCGCGTGCACCTGCAGTGGCGCTGGCACGTCGACGGGCGGAAGGACCCGGTCGCCCTGCACGGTCCGCTGCCCGACCTGTCCGCACTGCACGCCGCCGACGAGACCGAGTCGTCCGGACCCGGCGGCGGTCTGGCGTGGTTCGAGGACGGCACCGTCGAGGACGCCGACGCCGCCGTGTTCGTGAACGAGCTCCTGCCGGCCCTGCCCGGGCTCGGTGTCCGCACCGTCGTGCAGGGCGAGCCGACCGAGCACGAGCGGCTCAGCGGTCGACCGCACATCCGCGTCACGACGATGCCGTCCACCAAGCACGACTGGTTCGACCTCGGCATCTTCGTCACGGTCAACGGTCGGCAGCTCCCCTTCACGCCGCTGCTCCGGGCGCTCGCGAAGCGCGACCGGCGGATGAAGCTCGTCGACGGCTCCTACCTGTCGCTCGCCGACCCGGCGTTCGACCGGCTCAAGGAGGTCATCGAGGAGGCCCGCGAGCTCGACGAGTGGGAGCCCGACCAGCCGCTCACCGTGACACCGCTGCAGGCCGGCATCTGGTCGGAGTTCGACCAGCTCGCCGACGAGTCCGAGCACGACGACCGGTGGCACCGGATCGCAGCGGGCCTGCTCGACGCCACGCCCCCCGGTGCCGTCCCCGTGCCCGACACCGTGCACGCGGAGCTGCGGCCGTACCAGCACGCCGGGTACGCGTGGCTGCGGTTCCTGCGCGAGCACGGCATCGGTGGGGTGCTCGCCGACGACATGGGCCTCGGCAAGACGCTGCAGGTGCTCGCGATGGTCGCCGCCGCACGCGCCTCCGAACCGGACGGAGCACCGTTCCTCGTGGTCGCCCCGACCTCGGTCGTCGGCAACTGGGCGGACGAGGCGGCACGCTTCACCCCCTCACTGCGCGTGACGACGATCACGGCGACCTCGCTGAAGGACCACGCTCGCATCGCCCGCGCCGCCGCGGCCTCGGACGTCGTCGTGACGTCGTACGCGCTCCTCCGGCTCGACGCGACCGAGTACGCCGAGCTGCCGTGGTCGGCCCTCGTGCTCGACGAGGCGCAGTTCGTGAAGAACCCGCAGTCGCAGACGCACCGGGCCGCGGTCGACCTGCCCGCGCCGGTGAAGTTCGCGATCACCGGCACCCCGCTCGAGAACGGCCTCACCGACCTCTGGGCGCTGTTCCACGTCGTCGCTCCCGGGCTGCTGTCCTCGTGGTCGCGGTTCGGCGACGACTACGTCAAGCCGCTCGGCTCGCCGGACCTGCGGGGCGAGGCCCGCGCGGAGCTCACCGCCCGGCTCCGTCGGCGGATCCGACCGCTCATGCTCCGACGGACGAAGGAGAGCGTCGCCGCGGACCTCCCGCCGAAGCAGGAGCAGGTCGTCCGCGTGACGCTGGACCCGGCGCACCGCGCGCTGTACGAGCGGACGCTGAACCGGGAGCGCCTCAAGGTCCTCGACCTCATCGACGACCTGGCGCGGAACCGGATGATCGTCTTCCGGTCGCTCACCCTGCTGCGCATGCTCGCCCTGTCCCCGGCACTCGTGCAGGACGCCTCCGAGCCCGGCGACCCGGTCCCCTCGGCCAAGCTCGACCTGCTGCTCGACGAACTCGAGCAGCTCGCCGCCGAGGGCCGACGGGCCCTCGTCTTCAGCCAGTTCACGACGTTCCTGCGCATGGTCGCCGATGCCCTCGACGCCCGCGGGATCGGCTACGAGTACCTCGACGGCTCGACCCGGAAGCGCCCGCAGGTCATCGACCGCTTCCGCACCGGAACGGCGCCGGCGTTCCTCATCTCGCTCAAGGCCGGGGGCTTCGGGCTGACCCTCACCGAGGCCGACACCGTGTTCGTGCTCGACCCGTGGTGGAACCCCGCCGCCGAGTCCCAGGCGGTGGACCGGACGCACCGGATCGGCCAGACCCGCTCCGTGAACGTGCAGCGCTTCATCGCGGAGGACACGATCGAGGAGAAGGTCCTGGCCCTGGCCGCGAAGAAGGCCGAGCTGTTCGCCACGATGATCGACGACGACGCCCTGTTCGCCGACGACCTGACCGCCGAGGACATCCGCTCCCTGCTCACCTGACGCCCGGTCCGGGTTTGCACATGCGACATACGAATGCCTTGGTGACCGGCCGAGGACCTCGGTACCGTCGCGCCATGCTCGTCGAACCGATCCTGAACGTCGTCCCGCCGCCCGTCGATCCGCGCCACGGCCCGAGCGCGGACCCGCTGATCGACCTCCGCCGGTCGGGCGTCGTCGGACACGATCCAGCTCGCGGCGTCTCCGTCTTCCGACTCCTCAACGGCAACGAAGTCCTGCTCGGCGGTTCCTCCGGTGGGAGCCGTGGCACCTGGTCCCACGGGCCGGAGGGCGATCGCACCGACGAGCCGGCGCCGTGATCGTCCTCGACGCGAACGTCGTCATCGCCCTCCTCGACGAGGACGACGGATCGCACGAGCGGGCTCACGACCTGATCGACGACCACGAGTGGGACGAGTTCTGCACCTCCGCTCTGACGCTCGGCGAGATGCTCGTGCGGCCCGCCGAGCGCGGCCACGCAGACCGTGAGCACGGGGCCGTCGAACGGCTCGGCGTCACCGTCCTCCCGGTCACGAGCAGTACCGCCGTCGCGGCTGCACGAGTCCGAGCCGGGCGGCGGCTGCAGATGCCCGACGCGATCATCCTCGCGACGGCACGCGCCGCGGGCGGGCAGCTCGCGACGTTCGATCGGAAGCTGCGTCGCATCGCCCGCTCCGAGGGGGTCGTCATCGCCGAGCTGTACGACGACGGCGGGCCCGGACCGTTCCCGGTCTGAGCCCGCCGTCGTTCGGATCGTCAGCCGGCGAGGCCGTCGATGCGCGTCACCTCGTCGCTCGAGAGCTCGAGGTGTGCGCCCGCGGCGTTCGACCGGATGCGCTCCGGGTTCGACGACTTCGGGATCACGACGAACTCGTGCGCCACGTGCCACGCCACGATGACCTGCGCCGTGTCGGCGTCGTGCGCCCGGGCGATCTCGACGAGCGTCGGGTCCTGCAGGTTGCTCGCCTTGAACGGGCTGTAGCCCTCGAGCACCACACCGCGCTGCTGCAGACCCGCGGCGACCTCGGCGTCGTACTCGGCCGGGCTCCAGCGGATCTGGTTGACGGCCGGGGTGGTCCCGGTGGCCTCGGTCAGCTCGTCGATCTGCGCCAGCGAGTAGTTGCTCACGCCGACGGCGCGGGTGAGCCCGTCGGCCTGCGCCTGCACGACCTGCTCCCATACGTCCGGACGGGCCTCGCCGTCCGGCGGCCAGTGCACGAGCCACAGGTCCAGGTGGTCGAGGCCGAGCTGGTCGAGGCTCTCCTCGATGGTCTGGCGCACGCGGTCGGCGTTGTCCGGCGGCAGCTTCGTCGTGACGAAGACGTCGTCGCGCGCCAGACCGGCCGCGGCGAGCGCCTTGCCCACGCCGCGCTGGTTCGAGTAGCCCGTGGCGGTGTCGATGTGCCGGTAGCCGGCCTCGAGCGCAGCGCCCACGGCGGCGGGCGCATCGGCGTCGGGGATCTGCCAGGTGCCGAAGCCCAGGAGCGGCATCGACCCACCGGCGACGGACACGGAGGGGTTCGCATGATCGGTCATGCCCCGTGTCTACGCCGCACGGCCCCCGGTGCTCGGAGGCACGTCCCGGAGCGGACAACCGGGTCCGGTGCGCCGTGTCCCGCCCGGCTCCGTCGGTGCTCGACGGCAGGATCGAGGGCGGTCCGTCAGGACCGGTCCCACCGCACCGCCGCACCACCGCATCAACGAAGGCTCCATCCATGACGTCGAACCGACGCCGCACTCGCACCCGCTCCCGCACCCGCACCACCCTCGGCACGCTCAGCGTCGTCGTGGCCGTCGTCGTCCTCGGCGCGGTCCTCCACGCCGCCGGTCCGGTCGACACCGACGCCGACGCCGCGCAGGACGCGACCCGCACACCGGCGGCCGCCCTGACGAGCAGCGGCGACCCGTCGGTCGGCGCGGGCGGCGGGGCGGGGGCGAGCAGTGCCTCCCGGCCGGCGACCGACGCGACCCGCACGACCGGCGCGACCGGTACCACCGCCACTGCCGCGGCAGCGGACGCCGCTCGACGACAGCTCGCGCTCCTGCCCGTCAAGGGGAAGGCGCCCGGGACCGGCTACGACCGCGAGGAACGGTTCGGTACCGCGTGGCTCGACGTCGACCACAACGGGTGCGACACCCGCAACGACGTCCTCGCCCGCGACCTGAGCGGCGTCGAGCGGCAGGGGCCGTGCAAGGTCCTGCGCGGGACGCTCGTGTCGCCGTACACCGGCGAGCGGGTGGACTTCGTGCGCGGCAACCGCACCTCGACCCTCGTGCAGATCGACCACGTCGTCGCGCTCGAGAACGCCTGGCGCACCGGCGCGCAACAGCTGTCCCAGACCGAACGCGAGGCCCTGGCGAACGACCCCGCGAACCTCTTCGCCGTCGACGGTCACTCGAACGCGCAGAAGCGCTCGGGCGACGCCGCGACCTGGCTCCCCGCGGCCACCGCGTTCCGCTGCACCTACGTCGAGCACCAGGTCGCCGTGAAGACCACCTACCGGCTCTGGGTCGCACCGGCGGAGCGGGACGCGATGGAACGGGTCCTCGCGCGCTGCTGACATCGGGCCTCCTGGACGACAGGTGTAGCGTAGATAACAAGCTGATGCAGACGCATCGACTTCACCGTCGAAGACCGCAGGAGGCCATCACCGTGCCCGACACCACCCGCTTCACCGACCGCGTCGCCCTCATCACCGGCGGCGGCTCCGGCCTCGGCCGCGCGACCGCAGTCCGCCTCGCCGCCGAAGGCGCGGCACTCTCCCTCGTCGACGTCTCCGCCGACGGACTCGCCGCCACCGAGGCCGCCGTCCGCGAGGCGACGCCCGACGCGCAGGTCCTCACCACCGTCGCCGACGTCTCCGACGAGGCCCAGGTCGACGCCTACGTCACCGCGACCACGGAGCGCTTCGGCCGCATCGACGGCTTCTTCAACAACGCCGGCATCGAGGGCAAGCAGAACCTCACCGAGGACTTCACCGCCGCCGAGTTCGACCGCGTCGTGTCGATCAACCTGCGCGGGGTGTTCCTCGGCCTCGAGAAGGTCCTCAAGATCATGCGCGAGCAGGGCTCCGGCATGGTCGTGAACACCGCCAGCGTCGGCGGCATCCGCGGCATCGGCAACCAGTCCGGGTACGCCGCCGCCAAGCACGGTGTGGTCGGCCTCACCCGCAACTCCGCCGTCGAGTACGGCCGGTACGGCATCCGCATCAACGCCATCGCCCCCGGTGCGATCTGGACGCCGATGGTCGAGAACTCGATGAAGCAGATCGACGCCGAGAACCCGCGCAAGGCCGCCGAGGAGTTCATCCAGGTGAACCCGACGAAGCGCTACGGCGAGGCGCCCGAGATCGCTGCGGTCGTCGCCTTCCTGCTGTCCGACGACGCCTCGTACGTGAACGCGACGGTCGTGCCGATCGACGGCGGGCAGTCCGCCGCCTACTGAGCGAACCCGGTCCGGCGGCGGACACGGACGGCTGACACGGACGTCAGGCCGCCTCGGCCGCCAGAGCCTCCCGCAGCCGGTCCTCGACGAGCGATGCGGGTCCGGTCGGTGCGAGGATCCCGGTGAAGACCCGGAGTTCCTCGTCCCGCTCGGCTCCGCCGCTCGTGAGCGCCGCGGTCATCGTCGCCGTCAGGTCCTCGAGCGCCCGGATGCAGGCGTAGCGGACCAACCGGCGCTCGTCGAGCTCCACCGGCCCGTACCCCTGGCGGAAGGCGGCGAGCTGCGCCGCGGTCGCGGGCTTGAACAGCACGCTGAACTCCACCAGGTGCAGGTCGATCTCGCGCGGACCGACGACCGCCTCGTCCCAGTCGACCAGCCGCAGCGAGCCGTCCGGCTCGACGAGCACGTTGCCGAGGTGCGGGTCGCCGTGGCACGGCACGGGCTCCCCGGGCGTCCTCGATGCCAGATCGGTCCCGCGCAGCAGCAGGTCGATCCGGGGGCGTGCCGCACGCCAGAGGTCGAGCACCGGATCCGTCCCGCCGACGGCTGCGGCGTCGAGCGTGCGGATCTCCGCGCGGTATCGACGCCGGCGACGGCGGATGCCCCGACGCGCGCCCTGCTGACGCGGCGGCACGGGGAAGGCGTGTGCGTGCACGTCGGCGAGCAGCGCGCCGTAGGCGACCCACGCCTCCAGTCCGAGCCCGACGGTGGCGGCGTCCTCGCCCTCCGACCAGCGGGTCAGTGCGAGCTTCCCGCCGGCCCGACGGCTGCGTGCGCGCCCGTCGGTCGTCGGCAGGACGGTCGGGGTGCCCTCGATGCCCGCGATGGCCATCGACGTGACGAGTCGCGTGCCGGTCCCCGTGCGGCGGGTGGTCCACTTCGCCGCCCAGGCCGTCCCCGCGTCGTCGACCACGCGCCAGACGACGGCCGAGGTGTCGGTGCCGCCGGTGACCTCCTCGATGTCGGCGACCTGCACGGCGAAGTCCTCGGCGAGCCAGTGCCGGGCGTCCTCGACCGTCGGGCGCGAGCCGGACGAGCCCTGTCCGGTGGAGCCCGAGCTCACCGGAGGCCGCTCCGCGACAGGCCCTCGACGAAGTAGCGCTGGAAGGCGAGGAAGAGCGCGACGATCGGCAGGATCATGAGCAGGTTGACCGCCATGATCGCACCGTAGTCCGACGTGTACTGCCCCTGCAGCGTGCCGACGATGCCGATCGGCACCGTGAACAGGTCCTGGTTGCCGGAGAGCGCGACGAGCGGCCAGCCGAAGGCGTTCCACTCCCCCATGAACGTCAGCAGCACGAGGACCGCGAGCAGCGGGCGGCAGAGCGGCAGCACCACCGACACGAACGTGCGGAAGCGGCCGGCGCCGTCGAGCTGTGCCGCCTCGATGAGCTCGTCGGGGACGGCGAGGAAGAACTGTCGCGCCAGGAACACCCCGAAGATCGCCGCGGCCTCGGGCAGGATGACCGCCCAGAGCCCGCCGTACAGGTGCAGGCCGATCGAGATGAAGAACTGCGGCACGATGATCGCCTGCGGCGGGATCATGAGCGTCGACAGCAGCACGAGGAACAGCGCGTTCCGCCCGCGGAACTTGAGCTTGGCGAAGGCGTACCCGGCGAGCAGGTTGCAGACCACCGTGATGACGGTCACGACGACCGACACGAGCAGCGAGTTCGCGAACCATCGCCACACCGGGAACTCCGCGAACGGGCGCACGAAGTTCTGCAGCGTGAAGTGCTGCGGCCACAGGTGCAGTCCGGGCGCGTAGAGGTCCGCGCGGGTCGAGAACGCGGTGAGCAGCATCCAGTACAGCGGGAAGGCCATCACCACGGTGACGATCACCGCGACGGTCAGGCGCAGCCAGAGCAGGCGGCCGCGACGCTTCCGCGGGGATCGGGTCGCGGTCGTGGTGGCCGCGGCGGCGGACCGGCCGGAGGCTGCGGCGCCGGTGTCCCAGGTCGAGGAGGTCATCAGTCCGTCTGGTCCCGTCCAGCGTTGAAGCGCCACTGCAGTCCGGTGATGAGGAGCGTCACGAGGTAGATCACGATGCCGACCGCGGCGCCGTAGCCGAGCAGCTGCGGGCCGTGCTCGTCGAACGCCACCCGGTAGGCGTACGACACCACCGTGGTCGTGCCGTAGCCGGGGCCACCGCGGGTCATCGCCCACACGGTGTCGAACACCTGGAACGAGTAGATGAGGTTCATCACGAGCAGGAAGAACGTCGAGGGACCGAGCAGCGGGAACGTGATGAGTCGGAAGCGCTGCCAGCCGCTCGCGCCGTCGGTCGTCGCAGCCTCCTGCACGGCGGGGTCGACGCCCTGCAGCCCCGCCAGGTAGATGAGCATGTCGAAGCCGATGCGCTGCCAGAGCGTCATGAGGATGACCGCGGTCATCGCCCACCCGCCGCTCGACTGCCAGTCGATCTGCGGCAGTCCGAGCGTCGCGAGGAACTTGTCGATGAACCCGTTGTTCTGGTCGAACATCCACGCGCCGAGCACGCCCGTCGCGACACCGGACACGACGAGCGGCAGGAAGATGATCGTCCGGAACACGGCCCGGCCGGGCAGCACCCCGTTGAGCAGCACCGCGATGCCGAGCCCGATCGCCATGCCGACCGGCACGGTGAAGAGCGTGAAGACGCCGGTGTTCCACACCGACTGCCAGAACACCGGGTCGGTGACGAGCTTGGCGTAGTTGCCGAGACCGGCCCAGCTCGTCCCGCCCAGCGAGTCGAGGTCCTGGAAGCTGATCACCAGCGCGTAGACGAGCGGCAGCAGCGTGAAGATCACGATGAGCACGACGTTCGGCAGCACGAAGGCCGAGGCGGCGGCCGTACTGGAGGCACGGAACCGCCCGGCGGACAGCCGCGGTCCGCGCCGCACGGCTCCGCCCGCCGTGGCACCGCCGATGCGCTCCGCTGCGCCCGTCATGCGGCCACCGCCTCGTCGATCGCGGTGCTGATCGATCGGATCGCCTGGTTGGTGCTCCGCCCGTGGAAGGCGAGCTCCAGCTGGTCCTGCAGCGCGGTGTTCACGCTCGCGAAGCCCGGCACCACCGTCTCGCGCACGGCCGTCTCGGTGATCGTCGTCGCCTGCTGCGTGAAGACGCCCATGACGTCGGGGCGCACCGCGTAGTCGAGCGGGGTGTCCGCAAGGCTCAGCAGCGTCGGCAGCTCGTTGGCCCGCTGGCAGAAGTCACGCATCTGGTCCTCCTCGACGAGGAACTTGAGGAACGCCGCGGCGAGCTCCGGGTTCTCGGTGTCCCGCGTCGCGACGATCGCGTTGCCGCCCAGGTCGGACGCCGCTGCCCGGTCCTGCGGCATGTACGTGGTGGTCCACTCGCCGCCCTGGTACCCGTTCGTGCCGTCTGCCAGCTCGGGCACCAGGAAGTCGCCGACGAAGGTCATGGCGACCGTCTGGTTGAGGAAGAAGTTGTCCGAGTAGACCGTCGTCTTGATCGTGTTGTTCGCCGGCACCCAGCGCTCGTCGAAGAACCGCTGCGTGAACGCCATCGCCTTCTTGCCGGCGTCGCTGTCCACCGCCGAGCGGGTCAGCTCGGGTGTCAGGAGCGAGCCGCCCGCCTGGTACAGGAAGCTCGCCCAGCGGTAGGCGCCGGCCGCCGTCCAGTCGTAGGCGAACGGGTACTTGTCGTCGGGCAGGCTCTTCCGGAGCTTCGTGCTGACGTCGGCGAACTCCTCCCACGTCCAGGCGTCCTCGAGCCGGTCCGGCACCGCACCGATGCCCGCTTCGTCGAGGGCCTTGCGGCTGAACGCGATCGCCGACGTGTCCGTCTGGTGCGGGACGCCGTACGTGCGGCCCTCGAACCGGACCGCGTCGTACAGTGCCGGCAGGAACGCCTTCGACTCCGCGGCGCTGAGGTACGGCGTCATGTCGAGGAGCACCCCGTGCGAGGTGTACTTGCCGATGCTCGTGTAGTCGACGCGGAAGACGTCCGGTGCCGTGCGCGACAGGATGCCCCGGTCGATGCCGGAGAAGAACCCGTCGTACGGCAGGGTCTGCAGCTCGATCGTCGCCTTCGGGTGCCGCTTCTCGAAGCCCGCCTTGGCCCGGGCGAACCCGGTGTTCTCGCCGTCGCTGCCGCCCCAGAACGCGAAGCGCAGGGTGCCCTCGACCTCACCGATGTCGGCCTTCGACCCGGGCGCCGCCGTACTCGGTTGCGGTCCGTTGTTCGCGACGCACCCGCTCAGGACGGAGGCGGCACCGAGCCCGAGTGCTCCTGCGAGGAGCGATCGTCGGGTCAATTGCGATGGTGACACGGTGCTCCTGACTCGGGGCGTGGACACTTGCTCGGACTGTAGACGCCCGCACCGACACCGGTGCCGCCAGTGCGCATTCGGCCTGCGCGCCGGTGCATGGGAGCATGGCGGGACATCACCTCGGAGGGATCGCGATGAGCAGCAACGAGACGACCGGGTCGGCCTTCGGGCGCGGCGTTGACAACACGGCGTCCACCGCGGCCGGCGAGCTGCGGAAGCGCATGGCCGCTTCGGCCCAGGGCTTCCTCGGGAGCGCGGCGTGGGTGCCGTGGAAGTCGGCGGACGACCCCGAGGGCGGCAGCATCGCGCACGTCATGATCCGCGAGCTGCCCTTCGTGCCGGTCTTCACCGACCCCGCCGAGCTCACCGAGGGCGTCCCCGGCACCGAGGCGCGGCCCGTCCGGATGGCCGAGCTCGTGACTGCGGTGCCGGAGGAGTTCGGCATCGTGGTGGACCCGACGAGCGCCGAGGCGGCGAACTTCCTGCACGCCGACGTCCTCGCGGGGATCCGGGCACAGCTGCGGGGCGACGTCCCCGTTGACGACGAGGACTGACGGCGGCCGCTCGGGCTGCTCGCTAGGCTGACGGCTTCGCACCGAGTTGGGGAGGAACTCCGATGCTGCTGCTCGTCGCACTCATGGTCGCCGTCGTCTACGTCGTGGGGGTGGCGGTCGTCGCGGCCGTCCTGATCCGCCGGCGGAACCGCGTGCCCGCTGCCGAACGGTCGTCGCCGGGGCTGCTCTTCGGCGTGCTGATCGCCGCGGTCCTCGTCGCGCCGCTCGTGTGGGCCGTCGCGAGCGTGACGATCACGGGGATCGCGGACGTGCTCAGCGACGTCACGTCCTGATCGGCGCGTGATCGTACCGGTCTCCCGCAGGCGGACCGGGATGCTCGACGAGCCCAGTTCTGGGGATTCTTCACCATCCGCTCGATCGGCACGATGGGAGCGTTGCCGAGACGAGGGGGCGCACGTGCCGTTGGGTGGACCCGGACCACGAGACTGGTCGCCGAACGAACCGACCACGCCGCCGTCGAGGACCCGCTGGGGTACCCCGCCGTTGTACGCGCCGTCCCCGCTCCTCACTGCCACGTCGACATCATCGGCGGGACGCCGACGGACCCGCCCGTGGGCGTTCGCCTCGCTCTCGATGCTGCTCGGCGCCGGGAGCGTCGTGCTCGCGCTCGTCGAGCCGCAGCACCAGGGTGTGCCGTCCGGCTTCATCGTCAGCACCATCGGCGTGACCGCGATCGCGACCGGCGTGCAGGCAGTCCGTAGAGCGCGGTGGGGCTCCGCCGTGTCGCGCACCTTCGGTCGTGTCGGCGCGATCCTCGGCGCTGGCGGATCCGCGCTCATGCTCTACGCGCTGCTCGCCTACGGCCTGACGACCCTGGGGGTCCAGCTGCCCGCGCTCTCCCTGCCGGCGCTCTCGTCGATAAGTGAGCCCGCGCCTCCCGACATCGCGGCCGATGCCGAGGAGGAGGTGTCGACCGAGCCCGACACCGCCGCCGCTGCTCCCGTCCCGGCAGCGGAGCCGACCATCGACGAGGTTCCGGCCTTGACCGTCGAGGGAGAACGCAACGTGCTCACGCAGAGCGCCGGGACCTTGTCGTACGTCATGCGACAGCACTTCCCCACGGGCCTCTACCCGACCGAGCTCGTCGTGATGCAGCAACCGAGCGGGCTCGCCCTCACCGACGGGACCGGACTGGCTCCGCTGCCCGAGGGCACAGAGGTGCTCTACTCGGTCGCCGCCGACCGCACCGCCTGGTCGGTCACGCTCGTCGGCGCGCAACACGGCTCCGTCGTCACGTACAGCTCGGCGGTCGGGACCGTGCAGGTCGGCTGACCGAACGATCCGGGCGTCAGCGCCTCGGCTGGACCAGCTCGATGAACCGCGACAGCAACGACAGCCCGCTGATCGACGGCGGCAACCCCGTGGTGAGCGCCGGCGAGTACACGAGGTACGCCGCCCACTGCGCCCGCGAGAGCGCCACGTTCAACCGGTTTGGCATGAGCAGGAAGTCGAGCCCCCGAGGGATGTCCGCCGCACTCGACGCGGCGAGCGACGTGATCGACACCACGGCCTCCCGCCCCTGGAACATGTCGACCGTCCCGACCTGCGTCCCGCGGAGGCCGGCGCGGTCGAGGGCCTCGCGGATGAGCGCCCCTTGCGCGTTGTACGGCGCGACGACGATGACGTCCTCGTCCGTCATCGGTCGCGAGACGTCCCCGTCGACCCACCGACGGCCGATCAGGCTCTGCGCGAGCTCGACGACCCGCGCGGCCTCTTCCTCGGACGACGTCGTGTTGCCGCTGTGCACCACGGGCACCGGGTGGACGCCCGGCTCGAGGTCGTCGAGGTGCCGCCCGCTGACGATCGATGTCAGCTGCCCGTCGTAGGACAGCCCCGACACCGCCGCGGTCAGCGCGGGCTCCATCCGCCGGGTGTGCGCGAGGAAGTAGCCGAACTCCGGCGGCAGCACGTGCTCCCCGTCCGCCAGCCACCCGAGCGCCGACTCGTCGACCGGCTCCGGGTGGGACCCCTGCGACACCTGCGGGAGCTGCTGCGGATCACCGAGCAGGAGCAGGCGCTGCGCGGCGATCGAGGACGCGATGGTCGGCGCGAGCGAGAACTGCCCGGCCTCGTCGACCACGAGCAGGTCGAGGGACCGTCGCTGGATCGTGCCCTCGTTCGCGAACGTCCACGCGGTCCCGCCGACGACTCCCCCGGTACCGGTCTCGGCGCACGACGACAGGAACGCCGAGACGGCGGCGTTGTTCTTCACCGGCGTCCAGGCGGCGGCCTCGAGCTCGTCCTCGGTCGCGCCGGACTTCGGCACCTTCACGACGCGGTCGGCGGACACACCGGCGCGCACCACGGACGACAGGAAGTTCTCCGAGGTGGCGTGGGACTGTCCGACGACTCCGACGCGCCAGCCGTGCTCGCGCACGAGCCGGGCGACGACGTTCGACCCGACGTAGGTCTTGCCCGTGCCGGGAGGGCCCTGGATCGCCAGGTACGACCGATCGAGCCCGAGCAGCGTCCTGACGACCGCGGAGACGGTGTCGTCACCGGCGGCCTGAGCGAGCGCCCCCCGCGGCGGGACCCGACGGAGCAGGTCGAGCGCCGGGTCGGGCAGCATCGACGGCAGGGCGTCGAGGACCTCCTGCCCCCACTCGGCGATCGCCTCGGGCTGCGGCTTCGCCCGGGGTGGGGCGGCCGGCGCGAGGGCGACCGGGAAGTCGTGGTGGGGCTCGCCGCCGCCGACCGGCAGGCTCTCCTTCACCATGACCTCGAACGCATCGCCGTTCTGCTCGGCGTCCAGCACGACCGCGCGAGCCGACGCGCCCTTCGAACCCGGCGCCGGAGCGGTGATCGACGGCGGGAGCGGGTCGTCGTAGACGAGGTGGGGCGTGCCTCCCGGCCGGATGCGCGAGCCGGGCGCGAGCGTCCCGGACAACCGGATCTCTCGTGACTGCGAGCGGGCGCGCGGCAGCGTGTCCCAGTCCCGCTCGATGGAGGCGCGCTCGACGACCAGGACGTCACGCGTGTCCGCCCAGTCGTCGACGGGGTTGCGGAGGCGGTCGAAGTGGTCCTGCCAGAAGGTCTTGGCCTCGCGGCGGTGGTAGTCGATCGCGGCGGCCGCGAGCGCCAGGGCCGTCTGGTCCGCGTCGCGGTCGAGGGGGTCGACGTCCGCGATCTCCGCGGCGAGGGCCGTGTACACGGGGTTCGGCTCGCGCTCGACGGGGATCGGCGGGAGGAGTTCGGCCTCGACGGTCGCGGGCTCGGACTGCGGCGGACGGAGCGACAGCAGCCAGTCGCGGAGCCGCAGGGTCGAGCGGCAGTCGTAGGCGTTGTAGTCGGCGACCTGGTCGAGCATCCGCTGGCCGGTTGCGGGGTCGCCGTTCCGGAGTTCCTCGATCGCATCGACGTACGCGGTGATGCTGTCGGCGGCGTTCGTGACGTCACTGAGGCGGAGGTCCTCGCCCATGTACAGCGGCTCGAGCTTCTTGATCGAGTAGCTGCGGCTGCCGACCACCAGGGCCTTGCGGACGATCGGGTACAGGTCGACGAGGACGCCGGCGCGGAGCAGGTCGTCGACGTCGTCCTCCCCCACGCCGTGCCGGGCGGCGAGGGACAGCAGGTGCGTCCGCTCGTACGCCGCGTAGTGGTAAATGTGCATGCCCGGGTGCTGCGCGCGGCGTTCCTTGACGAAGGCGAGGAAGTCGACCAGCGCCTGGCGCTCGTCGCGGATGGTGTGCGCCCAGAACGCGGTGAAGTCGGCGCGGTCGTCGACCAGGCCGAACAGGTAGTCGAGGCCCCAGTGCACGCCGTCCTCGGTGTGCAGGGGGTCGCCCTCGAAGTCGAAGAAGACGTCACCCGGATCGGGCTCCGGGATCGCGTCGAGGGCGCGGGGGTCGTGGAGTTCGAAGCGCGGCTTGGTCGCGTGGTTGCTTGCGTCGCTCGCGTCAGGTGCGGCCGCTCGGTTCTGCTCGGCTTCGGTCTCGGTCTGGAGGCGCGCCTGACGCACCAGCCGATCTTGCGTCGACCGCGACATGCCGGGCACGGCCGCGGTGCGGTCCGCCAGGTCGTCGATCGTCCGCACCCCCTGCCGGATCAGCTTCGTCCGCTGGTCGAGGCGCATGCCGGCGACGAGGACCAGGTCGCGGTGCTGCTGCACCTGGGTCTGGCAGATCGTGCAGCGGCCGCAGCTGGAGTAGCGGGAGTCGCCCCACTGCAGCTCCTCGTGCTCCTGCATCCGCTCGGCGATGACCCGTTCGAGCTCGGCGCGCTGCGTGCGGTACACCGGGGCGATGTCGGCCAGGTCGTGCGTGGTGGTCGTGCGGTCGCCGAGGACGAGGTGGACCTGTTCGCCGGTGGGGATGCCGTGCGCCTGCATCTGCTCGGCGTAGGCGGCGAGCTGGAGCAGGGCACTGATCTTGGCGTGGCGGGCGAGCTTGGTGTCGTAGACCTCGTATGCGCCGTGGTCGTTGCGGAGGATGAAGTCGGCGAAGCCGATGAAGCCCGGGTGCTCGGGGGTGGGCGGCTCGTGGAAGGTGGGTTGGTAGAGGACGTCGGCGCCCTTGTTGAAGGCGTCTCGCGCTTCGGCTGCTGCTCTGGCATAGCCTGCTGGGGCCGGTCGCTCGAACTCGACCACCTGGCGTGTCTGCTTGAGGATCTCGAGGTAGTCCAGCTCGTGCTGGTCACCCAGGCGTGCAGTGCGCTCGAGCATGTCGTCGTGCTCGTCGGGCAGCGGGCTGCCGCGATCGAGCTTGGCGTCGAGGCGGCGGAGGAACGCCCACTCGCAGGTCGCCCACGTGCTGAGGTCGCTCGGGCTGAGCAGGACCTGGCGGTCGGTGGTGATCTGCATGCGCTCCCCCTCGTCAGTTGCCGCGAGGAAAGCCTAGGGTCGGGCGCCGACACCGCCCATCCTCACGAATTTGACCCCGTCGAACCCGTCGCGGGAGGCGTGCAAGGTGCAGTCGACGGGCGAGCGGGCCCGATGTCAGCGCTCCCCCTCTCGGCGCCTGGCAGACGACGAGCGGCTCCTCAATCTCGACGTAGCGCGCGACGAGCACGACCTCGTACTCCCCGCCTTCGCTGTGTCGGTACCGCCCGAGACACATCCCTCACGCTTCAGCTAGTGGGCCGTCACCACGAGCACCGGATGCTCGCACCAGCCACGCCTCCCGGTTCAACCGCTCCGCCCGCACGTGCCGCCCCGTGACGTCGGATCGACGAGTTCGCCGTCGTGCACCACCACTGCACCCCGGACGAGCACGGTCTCCGGCCGCCCGGTGACCTCCATCCCCTCGTACGGCGTGTAGTCGGGGGCCCGGTGCAGCGCGTCGGCCGTGATCGTCCACGTCGCCGTGGCTCCCAGATCGCGATGTCTGCGTCCGACCCCGGCATAAGCGCGCCTTTTCCGCTGGTGCAGCCCTGTCTGGACTACAGAAATTTTCGACGCCGGCCGTCGACGCGGCTTAGCAGGCCAGTCTCTCTCCTCTGGTGGAGCCTCAGTAGAAAGGCAACGCGCTCACTTTCGCCCGTGAACGCCTGGGGCCGGTAGAGGCTGTCCACGTACTGATCGATGGCACGATGTGCCGCGCGAAGGTCCGCGGGCATGGTCCCCTCGTCGTACATCCAAGCCAGCGTTCGATCGTCATATCGGTGTCGGACCTCAAGTACGTCGTGCCCCAACTGCGCAAGTTGCACACGAGCAGCATCGTCCACGTCAGGGAAGACGAAGTTGTTGTAGACCACGTCCTTCGAGTAGCGGTAGCGGCTCTCAAGCCGACCTCCGATCGTTCGCATCCAGTCCATGTGGATCTCACTTGTCATGAGTGCGAAATCGGCCGGACTGGCGTCCGGAACAACGAGACAGCCATCCGACGCCACAACGCCGGCCTCGAAGAATCCCATCGGGACGTAACGACGGCGCTCCGATGATGTTCTGGGCACGAGGAGGAAACTCTCACTCGGTCGCTGGGTGATCTGCGCGAAGAGATGAGGGATTGCAGCAAGCCGCGGACGCGCAGAATCCGCCCGCGTGACGCGATTGGCTTCCACTCGCTGCACAATTTCGGGAACCGCGCGCCATGCGTGCTGCTCAACGCCGTCAAGCCAAAGGCAGTAGCGAAGCCTCCCATTAATGTACTCGCGGGAACCATAAAACGGGAGTAGCCAACCTTCTGCCTCCGGGTAGGCCCCTATCAATTGCTCCCGCTCGGCGACGCTAAAGATCAGGTTGCCATCGTCGGCCGCCATGTTTCCGAAGGCCATTCCGCGATGCCCAGAAATCTGCGTGTGTCGGTTCCCAACCACATATTCCGACCCCTCAAGCAGGTAGGGACTAATGGCGGTCACCTTCAGCTCAATTGGCTCGGCACCGTCGCCCCCATACGTGAAGAGTCGCTTCGGCTTCTCATCTCGGGCGGAAAATCCTACGATCACACAATCGACTGCGGCCTGGTCTGGAGCCTCGTTCTGCCAGTCGAACGTCTGGTGCGCGAAGTCGATGTGCACTCCGGCGTTGTAGAGCGGTCGCCACAAAATCGCTGGCTGCTCTCCCTGCGCAATTGAGTTCGTCGAGACGAGAGCGGCACGAATCTTTGGGTTCGCCGCCATCATTCGCGCGGCTAAGAGATACCACGCGGCGACAAAATCGAGAAAGCCTGCCTCGCGAATTCCATGCGCAACCGCCCGCAGCTCCGCCTTCTGCGTCTTGTCCATTTTCCGCGACCCGTAGAATGGAGGGTTTCCAACGATGAATGTGAGTTCATCAGCGGGAACCACATCATGCCAGCCGATGGTCAGCGCACTGCCGAGGTGGATAGTCGGAGCGATCCGGATCGGCAGACGGTCCGGTGCGAGTCCGAAGTCCTCTGCCATTCGCTGGTTGGCCAGGTGGTCGACGAGCAGCATCGCGGTGCCCGCGATGCGGGCCGGCCACTCTTCGATTTCAATGCCGTAGAAGTGATCGAGACGGACCTTGAGATCGCCCGTGACGTCGAACGAGAGCTGCGCGTAATCCTTGCCCTTATCCTGCAGGTCGAGCTCGCGCTGCCGAAGCAGCAGCTCAAGCTCCAGCGCGCGAAGCTCTCGGTAGGCGACGATCAGGAAGTTGCCACAGCCGCACGCCGGATCGAGTATACGGATCTTGCCGAGCTCGTTGTGCAGCCGAGTCAACTGGGCACGATCGTTCCAGGCGCGTTCAAGTCGATCGCGCAGCCCGTCCATAAACAGCGGATTGATCGTCCGCAGGATGTTGGTCTCGGTCGTGTAATGCTCGCCGCCGCCTCGACGGTCGGAGCGATTCTTGACGGTTTGGAACATCGACCCGAAGACGGCTGGCGAGATGACAGACCAGTCGAAGTCGCCGGCATCGATCAACTCGGCGCGGAAGGCCTCGGTAAGCCGACCCATCGTAAACTCGTCCGTAAACAGGCCGCCGTTGACGTAACGGAACGCGCGAACTGCTTCCGGCAGGTCCGCTCGACGCTTCTCGTGGCTGAGCGCTTCGAACAGCGCGCTCAAGTCGTCCGCGAGCGTCTCGTTTGTGGTGTCGTCGACCAGGAATGCCTGGAACTGGTCCGGCCGCCCCGAGTGCTTCCACATGCCAGAGTCATCGGCGAAATAGAGAAACAACAGGCGAGCGAGAAGAAGCGTCGAATTGTGCTGGTCCCATCCCGCCGCCTCGAGCTCGGCGTACAGCGTGCTCATGAGGCGGGCTGCCTGGGCAGCGGTTGTCTCGGCTTCGTGATCGAATGCCCCGCGCATCCGCGTCAGGAGGTCAACGAGGGTGATTTCCTCGTCGAAACCGACGGCGATCGCCTCAAGTTGACGGACGAGGCGCGCATCGCGGTCGCCGACTCGGCGCTCGTGGAGTACGAGCTTCGCGTTCGCGCCGCCCATCTGGGCCCGCCTCGGCCAGCGCCACGCCTGGCTGTGCTTGTCGGCGAAGATGAGAAGTCGCTCAAAGTTCTTCGTCCCAACAGCCTGATCAATCTGCCGTTGAATTGACCGCGACGGCAGCCCGTCGTGGAACCAGACACGAAGCCCTTTGAAGCCCGCGACCTGTGTCAACGAGTGCGCGCCGTCCTCGACCTCGACACTGAGTTCGCCCTGGTCTGGATTGCCCCAGCCGAGATGGTCCACGAAGAGGTCGCGGAACTCACGGCGGTCGACGAGACCGAGCAGCACTGCGCTGTCCACTATTGGCTCACCCCCATGGTGCTGACGATGCGGATCGAGTCGCTGCCGGAACGGTGCTCGATGACCAGCTTGCCCTCGCGCGCCAACGCTGCAACGCGGTTGGCCAGCTCGTCGTCTGAGGCGCCGTTGCGGAGCGCATTCCGCAGCCTACGGTCGGCTTCATTCGTGAGCGGGTGCTGGTAGAGCAGGTCAAGCGCTGCCGAGGCCTCGGGGCCGAAATCGAAGACGCTCTCGCCGAGGCGCTTCCAGATCTGGCGTCGCACTCCGCGAAGTCGACCCGCGGCGATGGCCGGATTGGCCAACGGTCCGCGCACCAGCGCCCCCAGAAGTTCGTCATGATTCGCGAGGCGCTCAATGGGCGGCTCGTCGGGAGTGCTCTCAAACAAGCGCAGTGTCTCGAAGCCCGTGAGCAGTCGCATTTCGCCGTTCGACGTCGTCCAGCCAAATCCGTCAATACCTGCCTCCGTACGCACATAGCAGGCGACGCCGTCTTCGACGTCGCTGATGCGGCGCGTCCGGGTCGCATCGATGAGGTCGGGCAGCCGGCGTGCGCGCTCGGCAGCTTCCGGCGTCTGCTGCAAGGCGTTGCTCCAGTACTGGAACGCGAGGCTCGCGGCGTCGATGTCCTCGACATCGTCCACTTCCTCGAGTGTGCCATCGTAAAGGTCAGTTATTGTCCGCACTTCGTCCTCCGAACCGAAGAACTGCTCGTCCGACCCGAAGGCCTGTGCGTTCTGCTGCAACCGATCGGCGATGCGCTTACGAAGCGACAGGACGTCATTCAGCGAGCCGTGGAAAATCGAGTAGAGCAGCACCTCAGGCGCTTCCTGGCCGACACGGTCGACACGACCGGCCCGCTGAATTAGACGCACGATCGCCCACGGCAGGTCGTAGTTGACCACGATGTGGGCGTCCTGCAGGTTCTGACCTTCACTCAAGACGTCGGTCGAAATCAACACCCGCAGCTCGTCACCAGCGCCCAGGGCGTCGGACTTGCCGCGGAGCTTGTTAGACTGCGGCGAGAAGCGGCGCGCAAGCTGTGTCGGGTCCTCCTCACCACCCGTTGCCGCCTCCACCGCATCGACGCCGAACGATCGAAGAGCGGCGGCAAGGTAGTTCGCGGTGTCCTTGTACTCCGTGAAGACCAACACCTTCTCGTTCGGGTGATCCTCAGTGATCAGCTGCGCGAGCGCTGCAAGCTTTGAGTCGCGCTCAATTGCCCACGGGCCGTAACTATCGAGCAGCGCAGCCAGCGCCTCTGTGTCAGCCGCCAATGCGTCGCGGAGCGCTGGCGTGAACAGCTCCGGTCGCACCCACGTGATGTACCCGGAATCCGCGTCGACCAGCGCTTGGTAGCGCTGCGCTACAGCGTCTCCGAGCCGCTCGGTGGCATCGACCTCGTGCTCGATGACGTCGTCGTCATCGAGCAGGTCTTTTTCTTGGATCGTGCCTGCGGGAAGCGGCAGCCCGTTGTCAATCGCTAACAGAAAGAGCTCGTTGCGGGCGATGTGGCGGCGGAGCGACAACGTGAAGGCGTAGCCGCCCGACGACAAGCGCTTGTAGAGCGTGGTTCGCACGAACCCCGCAACCTGCCCACGCGCCCGACGCAGGTTCTCGACCACTTGCTTGTCATCGTCCGACCACTCAGACTTTCGCTTCTCATCGACGTAAGCGATCAGGGAGTACCGCGGCAAGATGAGGTTCTGGAGCGTGTTCAGCGTGACGTCGCTGACCATCAGCGCGGCCGGGTCCTGGCCTTCGAATGGATGATCGATGGGTCGCGCCACGCGGTCCGGGAACCGGAACTTCGTGCCATCGGCGAAGCGCAGGAACTTCAATCCATCGTCGTCAGTCTCGGAGTAGTTGTTCTTGATGAATGACCTCGTGCGGCGCACGAGATGCTCACTCATGAGGCGCTTCCAGTCGTCCGGATCCTCAGAGCGCTTGAACGCTTGCAGTGTCGTCACCTTGCCATCAACGCGGTCGGCGAGCTTCGGATCCGCAACGAGGGCATTCACCGGAGAGATACCGAGATCTTCGTCGGGCTGGATGAAGAGGCCGAGCTGATTCGCCACATCCTCGAAGCGGCGGTTGTACGGCGTCGCCGTCAGGAGCAAGGCTTTCGCACCCACACGATTGAGGTACTCGAGCACCGCCTGGTAGTCCCGGCGCTTGTCGTTCCGAAGCGTGTGCGACTCGTCGACAATGACGAAGCGGTAGCGACTCATCGTCGGCAGCACCGTGTGCGCCTCGGTGTAGGAGACAACCCTACCCGCCACCTCGTAAGCGTCGAAGTAGTCCTCCCACATCTGCTTCAGGTTCTTCGGGCAGACCACGAGCGGCAGGTAGCCGTGCTCCTCGCGAAGCATCAGCGCGACAGCCACCGCAGTGATGGTCTTGCCGAGCCCCACGACATCCCCGAGCATTGTGCCGCCGCGGGTCACGATCCGGCGGGCGAGCGTGCGCACCGCAGTCGCCTGGTAGTCCAGCAGCTCGGATTGCACCTCGAGCGGCACCGAGTATTCGTCCTGACCTTCGCGCACGTCGCGTGACAAGTCGTAGCAGAGTTTGAGGAACACCTCATAGGGCGGTTTGGGCTGCACCGATGCCCACGACTCATCGAGGAGCGTCAGCAAATCAGCGGTGACGACCCGGCTCTGCGGGTCATTCCAGCGAGCTTGGAACCAGGCTGCCAGGTCCTGACCGCCGCCGAACGAGTCCGGTACGTCGACGTTCAGTTCGAGGTTGGAGTTGAGTCCGGGCGCTGTCAGGTTGCTGCTGCCGACAAACCCCATGATCGGCGAGTTGAGATCGTGCCGATGGAAGATGAACGTCTTGCCGTGGAGCGGACGCCGGGTGAATACCTTCACCTCGACCTTTCCGGACTCGAGATGCTCACGGAGCGCGGCGAGCGTCTGGCGGTCCGTTGCTGTCGGAGCACCGCGCATGAGCTGAACTCGGAGATGCTCAAGAAGCTGCGTCTTACGCTCCTTCGAGATTTGCGCGTCGGCATCGGGACGAGGCTGCCCGTCGACTGTCGCCTGGAGCTGATCGAGGGTCTCCTCTTCCGGGCCGGCGAACACCATGCCGATGAGGATGCGCGCAACGGGCGCCCCCATCGCTCGCTTCGCCGCGACGATCTCGTCGAACTCGCTCCAACCCCGAAGGTTGAAATACCCGACAGCTACGTCCATACGGTCGAAGTCCTGGAGTGTCGCTTGGAGGTGCTCACCGAGCCGAAGCTCGATGTTGTCAAAAATCCGGGTCAAGGCGCTCCTCATTACTCCCCGGCGTTCCGAGAAGGTGGTCGTTCCTCACGATACCGATGCCCACGGCCACCTCTGGGATTTACTTGAGCGTGGCGCCGTCGTAACTGCCCGACAACGCCAAGCGCTGCACCCTAGGCCCGGCAACCAGCAGGACCGCTGGCGCGCATCTGATGCTGAGCGGGTACCACGTGACTCAACGTCGGGCGTCAACGCGTAGGGCGACACCAGCTCATATCTGGTACGTCCGGCACGGCTCCCGCAACGCAACGGTCACGAAGCACCCGAACACCGCGACCACATGTCGACGAGTAACCCGGCCCCCGCGAGCGACCGACCACACTGCTCGATTGAAGCGCCCGACAACACGAACGCCGCCAACGGCAGGACCGCCGAGTACCAGTCGGTCCGGCGACTAGGGCAAACGACGGGCACGGGCGCTCCGACTGGGATCACCGTCACCCCGTCGAGCAGCCTCACCACTCGTCACAATCTCCCGACGACGTCCGCCGGCACTGCCGGTAGTCGCAGCGGGTCGTAGCGATCAGCACGAGCCTATTCTCTGCGATGTCCTCGACGTAGTCGTCGAACGAGATCTTGACCGGCGGCGGCTGCCCGCCCCGCCGCGTGAGTTGGTCACCGATCCGCCACCGACCGCGCACGAGCGGTAGCGCGTCGTTTGGCGTCTCGTGCCCCCGCAGCGCACCACCAGCGAGCGCCCGCGAAGCCTGCCGCTCGAACGCATGCGCCAGCGCGGGTACGAGGTCCTCGTCGTCCGCGAAGCCGAAGTCCTCGTCCCCTCAGATCGCGCTTCACGCTCGCGCATAGCCGAACTTCGAGCAAAGCCGCCGCAACAGTGTCTTCGGCCGGATCCACAGGTCGAGACCTGCGATCCAGAGGACGCCGACTGGTCGCACGCCGCTGACGCGGTACACGTCGGCGAAGAAGGCCGGTGCGATGTCCGCGATCCGCGAAGCGACCAGGCCGGTTGCGACCTCGCGCGCCATCCGGTGCGGCGTCAGTTGGTCGGCGTCCCGCAACTCAAACCGGCGGGGTCGACATCTGCGGCCCCGTCGGCGACGGAGGGCGTCGCCTGGCGATACAGCGCTGCCTATCCTTAAGGAGGCTACAGGTCCACGCCCTCGCCGTAGTACTGCACCGTCACGAGCGACAGGATCTCGTACCGCCACGCGTCGGCGATGCCGCCGTTGTTGAGTTCGCGCGTCAGGAAAGACGGGTCCACCTTGGCGCCGTGGTCCGAGATGGCTGCGTCGGGACCGCGCCGCAGTTCAGCGCGGTCATCCTGGAGGCGCTGAGTCGCGACTCCGCCAGCCAGCACCTGGTCGACGGGGCTGCGCTCCGGGTGCCGCGCTCAGCAGCGTGACCGGCTGTGTGCGACCGCTACTCACCACCCTCGCGCTTCTCCGGCAACCTCCGCTCTCCCCCGTCCCTCTCCCGAAGCGCCCGCTCTGCGATGTCCGCAGCGATCTTCCCCGTGGCGAGCCGAGCGCGACCGATCGCCGACGACCCGAAAGCCTTCGCGGCGTCCAGGCCTTCGGAGCTCTCCTCGACAGCGCGGTCACGGAACTCCCCGACGGCCTGCAGCCAGCGTTTGGCATCCGTACCCTTGTGCCCCTGCCCAACCCCGATCCGCTCGTGAAACATGCCGACAACAGCCCCGACCTCGTTGCTCGCTCGCACCACGGCCCGAGCCGGGATCGGCTGCAGCAGCACCTTCGAATTGGCCCGCGACACCGCGGCGTCCATCCGCTCGATCAGCTGGCTAGTGGTCCCGGCGATCCGCTCGATGCGGTTCTCGCGGATCGCCTTGAGCGCGAGGCGCTTCTGGGTCGCATCCTTTGGTGCCGCGTCGAGCACGCGGTCGAGTTCGAGCACGTCGAGAGTGTCCTGCAGCTGCAGGCAGTGTGCGATCACGGCGAGCCACTCACGCACCTTCGGCTCGATGGCCTCTGTCGCGTCCGCCAACTCCCCCAACTTCATCTTCTTCTCAAGCTTCTGCGCCAACCCGTCGAGTTGTCTCAGCGCGTAGGCCTGGGTCCTAGCAAGCGTCGCGGAGGTCCCCTGCACCTTCGACCAGGTGACCTCGTCCACGCGACCGGCGGAGGTTCGGCCGGTCATCGCGTCCTCGATGACGAAGTCCACCCCGATCATGTCGGCGAGGACTGCGTCCTGCTGGTTGCGTAGGACGTCCTCGACCTTCTCGTCGATCACCTCGAGGTACTCGCCGAGCCGGTCGATCGACTTCTGGAGTGCCATCTGGTTCATCATCGTGCCGATGCTGGCAATCGTCGTGGGATTGAGCATCGAGCCGACCGACGCGAATTGGAGATTGGCGACGAACTTGCCGTCAGCCGCCTTGGCCATGCCCATGCTCAGACCGGTCTGAAGGTTCTTCGTCAGGCCGAACTTCTTGGCGATGGCAGCGGATTCGTCGGTGAGTTGCACCCACTTCCCGGAGCTGGCCATGCCAGCGGCGGTGATCTGCCCGAGGCTGCCGAGTGTGGTGAGCGGCAGGTCCGACACCGCTGGCGAGCCGGTGTCGCCGAGTCCTTCGGTGCGCAAGAACTGTTCGACGGCGGAGGGCGCACCGATCACGGCGATCCCGTCTCCGTCGCCGACGAGCTCGATCTGGTCGGACATCGTGGGCTCCTTGTCGTTCTCGGTCACGCTGCGTGCTCCTCCTCGGTCGTGCGATCGAGCACTTGGTCGACGAACCAGCGGAGCGCCTCGACTACACCATCTCTCGCCGCTTCGTCGGTCAGTACCTCGAGCGGGAAGGACGGCCGCTTGTCGATCCTGTTGTCCGGCAGATCGATCCCTGGGACGGCGTTCAGGTGATTCCGGAACTCCTGACGGAGCACGACGTCGTCGAACGGCGGCCGGACCCGGAGGTGCTGGAAGACGACCTCGACGCTGCCCGCGATCGGGTACACCGCGAAGGGCCAGTGCGACGGTCCGGTGGCGGTTCGTCGGGGAGCGACCACGAAGGCGCTGCTCTCTCGACCCCCGCCGAAGTCGATCGTGCCGCCGAGTTCGCGCCACGCGGCGATGAGCGCGTTGACAGCGTTCACGACGGCGGGCGGGTTCGCGCTCGCGAGTTGCCCGTGGAACGTCCCGTCGGCCACCGAGTCGGTCGTCGCCTCGTCCACGACGAGGCCGATGCGTTCGGCGAGCTCGGCGGTCGAGAGCCGGGCAGTTTCATCAGCGGCACCGTTCGCCCCGAAATGGAGTCCCTCTTCCTCGAGCACAGCCCGGGGATCGCGATCGTCGTCCGGATCGGGCCAGCGGAAGCCCGACGAGATCGTGCCGCCGCCCTGCAGAACGCGGTGCGCTCCGGAGATCGGCGTGCTGGCGAGGTGCACGCCGAGTGGGACCGGATGCGTCCCGACCAGCGACGCAACGTCGCCGTAGGAGGACCACCGTCCGGCCGGGATGGCCATGATTGCCTGGTGCACGAGGGTCCAGTCGCGTCCGGTGGCGACCGGCTCTGCGTGCTCGTTCGGACCGACCCACTGTTCGATGATTCGGTCTGCGAACCACTCACCGCGTGCGGTGATCTCCGGTCGTCCCCATCGCCCGGCCTCGAGGACCAGCTCGTTGAGGGCGGTGAAGCTGCTTCGTCGGTAGTCGGTCTGCTTCGCGGGGAATGGTCGATTGCTCAGCTGTGAGTTGTACCCGGTGAGCGTGAGGTTGCCGAGGGAGTGCACGAGCTGTTCGTGGAGCGCCTCGACCGTCTCGCCGTCCTCGAGGTCGGCCTCGAGTTCGGCGCGCCACTCGGGCGTGATCGTCTGCGGGAGGATGTGCTCGATTGTCGCCTGTTCGACGTCGACCTCTTCCCGCGGGTTGATCGACTGGCTGATCCACTTGAGGATGAGCTTCTGCTGTGTGCGGAGCCCGCGGAGGTAGAACGGCTGGGAGCGGACGGCATCGCGGACCTGCTCGTCGGTCGCGAAGTACTTCCGCCCCGTCGAGAAGTAGTCGAGCAGCACCCGGTCGACCGGCCGGTCGTCCAGCTCGCCGCAGGCCTGAAGGATCGTCCGGTTCAGACCCTGCCCCGGACGCCCGCCGATGGTCCGACGCACGATGTAGGACTCGATTGCGGCGAGCGCGCCGGCCACCTCCTCCGAGGAGCTGGTGCCGGCGGCACGGCGCGCGAGGAGACGCAACGTCAGGGGAACAGTGGTGGCGGAGCCCCACTCGGCGAGGTGCTGCAGGTGACGACGGACGGAAGGGTCCATCTCGCGAGACGGGTCGCGAACGAGGTCGAGGTACTCGGACAGGCGACTGAACCGCTCGATCTCGCGCAGGACGGATTCGTCGTCCATCTTGGCGAGGCGCGCCTGCTGGTAGCTGTAGATGTCGCCCTGCTTGAGCAGCGGCTCGTCGGCGACCGCGTCGAGCCAGAAGATCAGCTCCAGGTCGTTCACGCTCAGACGCTGCTGCATCGGGAGCCACCACGACGAGTACACCGACTCGCCCCGGGAGCCGAGTCGCATGAACAGGTAGTTCCGGACGAGGTCGCCCTGGGTGAGACGGAGCCCCGTGTTGTTCAGCGACTCGAAGATCCGGTAGACGTTGTCCTCGTCCCGAGCCGTGATCGAGACGAAGGATAGGCCACCGAGCACGGCTTCGCGAATGCGCTCGATGTCGTGTGGATCGTCTGGGTCGTCTGCAAGCTCGAGTTCACGTCGGAAGAACGAGTACGCATCTCCGACTCCGGAGAAGGAATCAGCGCCGACGGCGTTGTCGACGATTGCACGGAATGCGTCCCGATCCGCCTGCGTCGGCAGGAGCTTGAGGCGCGCGTCACCCGGCTTGAAGCGGTCGGCTATGTACTGCTCGTGGATGCTCTCGGCCAGCATCGGCTGATCGGGCTGGTGGGCCCGCAGGTAGTCGCGGAGCGCACACAGCAAGATCGTCAGCGTTGTCAGGCGTTGCTGGCCGTCAACGACGAGGAACTCCATGCCGGTCGGCACGATCGCACCAGTCGAGAGCACGAGTGATCCCATGAAGTGTGTGGCGCTTGGGTTGCTGCGACGCGTCTCTGCCAGCTCCAGGATGTCGCTCCAGAGGCGCTTCCGCTGGCGGACCTCCCAGGCGTAGGGCCGCTGGTACAGCGGCACCAGGTACTGCTTCGGACCGCCGAGCAGTTCCTGCAGCGTCGTCTCACGCACGTCCATGTGTATCCCCTCAGTCAGGGCGATCCTAGAGGCGAGGCAGAGAGTGCTCGTCCAAGCGCAGGCGGAACGTGACAAAACCGCAAACGTCGTGCGGAAGCCCGCTCGCACACACCTCGCCGTGGGGGCACCGCTTCGAGAACGACCCGACCGGTGTTGAGGCCCCATGGCATCTGCGCCCCGAACGGGTACTGCCGCTCCTCGTCACGACTCACGAGGATGTTTCAGTACCGCGCGCCCAGGGGAAGACGCCCGGTGCCACGAGCAAGATCCCCGTGGGAACCACCATGACGCTCGCCGGAGAATCGGCAGGTACCGAGGCCCGCCGCCAACGAGGCCTCGCAGCAGAGCACCGCCGCCGCGCCGACGACGCCGAGCGGACCGCCGCCCGCTACGAGATCGCCGAACGCACCGAGAGCGAGACCGCGCGCGTCCTCGCCCCGCTCGCCGGCATCGGCTATCACCTCCTCGCCGACCGCCGCTGGCCCGGCAGCCGCACCGCGCAGGTCGACATGGTCGTCGTCGGCCGTGCCGGTGTCTTCATCGTCGACACGAAGGCCTGGCGTGACGTCGCCGTCCACGACGACCGCATCACGCGCGGCCAGGAGGACGTCACCGATGACATCGCCCGTCTCGCCGACCTCGCGTACAGCACCGAGGCCGCCCTCGTCGACATCGGTCTCGCGCCCGGCGAGGTCCACGCGGTCGCCGCACTCGCCGGCCAGAAGAAGATGCACGCCAGGGTCGCCTCCACCGACATAGTCGGCGTGCACGACCTGATCGGACACCTCACGAAGCGCGGCGCACGGCTCTCCGCGAAGCGCGTCGACGAGGTGCTCGCCGCGCTCCTCGAGCACTTTCCCGTCATCGGCGAGGCACCGGCGGCACCGCAGCAGCTCGTCGTCCCCGCCCCGGTACTCCCCCGTGAACCGGCGCCGGTGCTCGACGACGAAACAGTCGACCACCTCCTCGACGGTGTCCTCGAAGCACCCATCGAGGACTGGATGGCGTTCCTCGATCCGGCACAGGCCAGGCTCGTCCGACGCAGCTTCAACGGCCCGGCACGTATCCGCGGCGCCGCGGGCACCGGTAAGACCGTCGTCGGCCTGCATCGCGCCGCGTACCTCGCACGCGCGACCGGCGGTCGCGTGCTGTTCACGACGTACATCAGCACCCTGCCGAAGGTCCTCGAGTCACTCCTCGAACGCCTCGCACCCGACATGGTCGGTCGTGTCGACTTCATGGGCGTCCATGCGATCGCGTCTCGCCTCCTGAAGGAACGCGGCATCGCGTTCCGCGCTCCTGGCCGGGAGGCCCAGCTTGCGTTCGACGACGCGTGGAACGCAATCCGCGCCTCTAGTCCGTTGCGGTCGTCGCGATTCTCGCGCTCGTACTGGGAAGACGAGATCAAGCACGTCATCAAGGGCCGCGGCCTGACGCGGTTCGACGAGTATGCGGACCTGGCGCGCGTCGGGCGCAGACACGGGCTCCCGCTGGAGACGCGACAGGCCGTCTGGGACCTGTACGAAGCGTACACGCGAGGGCTGCGCGACCGCCGGGCGCACGATTGGGAGGACATCGTGTTGCTCGCCCTCGACGCGTTGCGCGCGGTGCCGCTCGAGCGGTACGACGCGGTCATCGTGGACGAGGCGCAGGACCTGTCGTGTGCGATGGTCGAGCTGGTGCACCAGCTCGTGGGCGACCGCGCGGACGGGTTGACGCTCATCGGCGACGGGCAGCAGACGATCTACCCCGGCGGGTACACGCTCGGCGAGGTCGGCATCAATCTGTCGGGACGAGGCGTGGTGCTCGACGTCAACCACCGGAACACCGCCGAGATCCTCGAGTTCGCGAAGGACATGGTGGCGGACGACCAGTTCGTGGACATCGAGGGTCTGGACGGGGTCGGGGACGCGGTGTCCGACGTCTCGCGTTCCGGTGCTGCTCCGACGATGACGCACTTCACCAGTCGTGCGGATCACGATAGGGCGATGCTCGACCGACTGACCGAGGTCCTCCGGCTCGTCGGGACCGGCCACGGTGACATCGGCATCCTCACGGCGACGAACCGGCAGGCGAACGACGTCATCGAGGCGCTCGGGCGAGCCGGCGTCCCGACCGTCTCCCTGCAGCAGTACGCGGGTCGGACCTCCGACGCGATTCGCGTGGGGACCGTGAAGCGGGCGAAGGGGCTCGAGTTCAAGCAGGTGCTGCTCGCGCACGTCGACCCCCGGCTGCTCGACGCTGCCCCGGCCGAACCATCGGAGACCGAACGGGAGCGGCGGGAGCGTGGTCGCCGGGAGCTCTACGTCGGCATGACACGGGCACGAGACGGCTTGTGGGTGGGTGTCCGCACCGGAACGGGGAACAACCGATGACCAACAGGGGTTTCGCAGTGGTCGACCTCGAGACGACGGGGCTGTCTCCCAAGACAGGCCACCGAGTGATCGAGATCGCCGTCGTCCTCGTCGACGAACGCGGGCGGATCGAGCGCGAGTTCGAGACAGTCGTCAACCCGAACCGAGACCTCGGGCCCACGCACATCCACCGTCTTCGCGGAGCGGACGTCATCGGTGCGCCGACGTTCGCTGACATCGTCGGCGACCTGACCGATCTCCTTCAGGGACGGACGCTCGTCGCCCACAACGTGCGCTTCGAGGTCTCCTTCCTGCAGGCGGAGTTCGCTCGCGCCGGCGCGCCGTTCCCGTGTACGACGGACAACTCGGTGTGCACGATGCGACTCGCGAGCACTTTCCTGCCCGGTGCCGCGCGGAATCTCGCCGACTGCTGCTCCGCGTTCGACATCGACCTGGTCGACGCGCACGAAGCACTCGCAGATGCCCGCGCGACCGCTCGGCTCCTCGGCGCCTACATACAGGACCCCGCGGAGGACCGGCGACGCTGGGACGAACGTCTCGAAACCGGCGTGACACTCACGTGGGGACGCCCCCGAGCGAGTGGACCGGAGTGGCTGCCCCGACGCCGCGCCTCGGCCGCCCCAGCCACGAGCGCGTTGGACCGCGCGGTCGAACTCCTGCCGGCGCGCACCGACCACACCGAACAGGAGTACCTCGCTCTCGTCGACCGTGCCGTCGCGGACGGGTTCCTCACCATCGACGAATCAGTCGCGCTCGACGATCTCGCCCAACACCTCGGGATGCCGGCGGATCAGCGCGCCCGACTTCACCAGGAGTACGTGCACACACTCGCCCACGCCGCCCTACGCGACGGCGTGCTCGATCCCTCCGAACGGGCGCAAGTCGACCGTGTGGCCGAGCTGCTGCGGGTCCCGTCCGACGTCGTGCGGGCGGCGCTCGCAGGGTCCGCCGGTAGCCCGACGCAGTTCGGCACACCGGCCGCTGAGCGGCCGCTGCAGCTCGACGCAGCGACGATCGTCGTGCTGACGGGCGAGATGCGTCGCCCCCGAGCGGACATCGAAGGCGAGCTGCGCGCGCTCGGTGTCACCGTAGGCGCGGCGGTGACGAAGAAGACGACCCTCCTCGTAGCGGCAGACCCGGACAGCCTGAGCGGCAAGGCGAGGAAGGCGCGGCAGTACGGCGTTCCGATGATCGACGAGGCGACGCTCGACTCAGCGCTTCTTTCGGCCCGTGCCAGTGATGACGGCGGCTCATGGCAAGGTGAGTCGGTGTCGGCGGGGGTTTCCGTACAACCGTCGGCTGCTCCGGAGGCGCCGTTCACCGAACCGCGCTCACGACCCGCAAGAGAGGACGCTGCGATGACGAACGGCCCCGAGGACGTCGAGTACGTCGGAGCAGCGCTACGAGTCGCGGTCGCCGGCCTGCAGCCGTTCGTCAGTGACGTCCTGCAGCCCCGCATCTCGTCCGGAGCGCGGTGGCCCCAACTCATCCAGCTGCTCGACCAGCAGAAGCACGGCCGGTCGAACAGCCAGTACGACGAACACGACCTGCTGGTCGTCCTCCGTGCCCTGACCGAGAAGTTGCCGCAGCTCGGGTTCCCCTTCGACCTCGACCACAACGGGCGACGACTCGCAGGCGAGCTGCGCGATGTCCGGAACCGGTGGGCACACAACGCCGTGTTCGACGAAGCAGACACCTACCGGGCCCTCGACACGACCGTGCGTCTCCTCGAGGCCGTGGGAGCCGATGAGCAAGCAGCGGAGGCGACGGAGCTCCGGCGGACGTTCCAGTCGTCGATGGCCGAGCGGACCGCGACGCGCACGAACACCGCGTCCGTGGAAGCAACGCACGCAGCTTCGGCGACCGACTCGGCCTCGGCCGCCTCGGCATCGGGCGCGGCAGGTACGGCGACGGGGTCCACGGAACTCGTGATCGAGTGTGCTCCGCTCATCAGCTACGCGATGGCCCACAACCGGATCGCGGTGGTGAACGCCGTCCGCATCAGACACGAAGGCGCGAACGTTCGAGACGCGCGGCTCACGATCGAGGTCTCCTCAGCCGGGCTCTCGCTCGGCGAGCCGAGGGAGCACTTCTTCGACCTGGCGCCGCAGTCCGAGATCGAGAAGCACGACCTCGGGTTCCGGCTCGATCCGGCAGTCACCGCGACGGTCGAGGCCGCTCGTCCGGCCGTCGTCACGGCCACGCTTCGCGACGGCGACGGGCTTCTCGCCACAGCCGCCGCGGAGGTCCACCTCGTTGCCGCCCACCAATGGGTCGACGGCGGCACCCAGCTGTCGGAGGAGATGCTCGCGGCGCACGTGCAGCCGAACCATCCGGCGCTGACCTCGCTCCTCGACGAGGCGTCGACGATCTTGGCGGCCGAGACGGGGCGAGGAAGCCTGAGCGGCTATCAGGAGGGGCCTGAGCGCGTCGATGAGACGGTCGCTGCGATCGTGCGGGCGATGCGCGACCGCCAGGTTCGCTACAGCATGCCGCCCGCGAGCTGGGCCGGCGCGGGCCAGCAGGTGAGGACCCCGGCAGAAGTGCTCGAAGGCCGGTTCGGCACCTGTCTCGACACGACGGTGGTGCTGGCTGCTGCGCTGGAGTGGGCAGGGATTCGCCCGCTGCTGATCGTCATGCGCCGGCATGCCTTCCTCGCCTACACGCGCTTCGACACACCGATGCCGTCACTCGTCTCCCCCGGGGTCACGCTGAAGAACCTGGTCGACATCGGGGCCGTGACCCCGATAGAGACCACGATGCTCACCACGGACGGCTCGGCGGCTTCGCTCGCCGACGTGATCGCTGCCGGGGCACGTCACCTGTCGGAGGAGCTCCACGACATCCAGGGTGTCGTCGACGTCTTCCTCGCACGCCGGAGCGAAATACTCCCGTTGCCGGCGAGGACCGTCACCGAGGACGGAGAGGTGCGAGTCGTCGAGTACCAGGTCGAACATGCGCGTCTCGCTGAGTACATCCCAGCGGACTCCGGTGCAGCGACCGAGTCCGCAGAGGACTCCACACCCCCTCGCGTGAAGCAGTGGAAGAACAACCTGCTCGACCTGAGCCTGCGGAACCGCTTGATCAACTTCACGGACCGGGCCCGCTTCGAGCTGTACCTGGCGTCGAACGGACTCGCCGAGTTCGAGGACTACCTGAACTCCGGTAAGCCCTTCACGATCCGGGCTTCGAACGATCTCCCCGAGGTGCTCCTGCAACGCGGCGTGCGGACAGCGGCGTCCCTCCCCGACGATGACAAGACCGAGCTGTTCCGAGGCAACAAGACGGTCTACGGGGACGTCTCCGTCGACCGCTACTCACGCCACTTCCAGACGCTCGCGCACAAGGCGAAGACCGTCGTCGAGGAGACCGGATCCAACAACCTGTACATCGCACTCGGGTCGATGGTCTGGACGGTCAAGAGCAAGCAGGTCCGTTCTCCGCTCATCCTCGTGCCCGTCACGCTGAAGGCCAGGACGCGCGGCGGCGCGTACGAGGTCGTCCTCGACGAATCCGGCATGTCCACGCCGAACTACTGCCTCCTCGAGAAGATCTGGGCGGAGCATCGCATCCGGATCCCTGCGCTCGCCGACCCGAAGTCCGACGCGTCGGGTATCGACGTGGAGCAGGTCTTGGCGGGCACCCGAGCGGCGATCCTCCGTGCCGGCATCGACGCCGTCGTCGAACCCACAGTCGACCTCGCCATCCTGCAGTTCGCGAAGTTCCGCCTCTGGAAGGACCTCGACGAGAACTGGGCGGCTCTGTCGACCAATCCGCTCGTGCAGCACCTGATCGAGTCACCGACCGAGCGCTTCGTCGGCGACCAGGTCGACCTCGAACACGCCTCGGCCGGGACGGACGAGCTCGACGAGCTGTTGTCCGACCTCCCTGTGCCGGCTGACTCCTCGCAACTCGAGGCGGTCGCTGCTGCGATGGCCGGGCGCACGTTCGTGCTCGAGGGCCCGCCCGGTACGGGGAAGTCGCAGACCATCACGAATCTGCTTGCGAAGTCGATCGCCGACGGCAGGCGCGTGCTGTTCGTCGCAGAGAAGCGCGCCGCCCTCCAGGTCGTTCAACGTCGACTCGACGCGGTCGGACTCGCGCCCTTCACCCTCGACCTGCACGACAAGGGAGCAAAGCCCGCTGAAGTGCGCGCTCGTCTCCGGGAGGCGCTCGCGCAACGGCCGCGGGTCGACCACGAAGCGGTGGTCCGCACGGGCGACGCAGTCTCGCAGAACCGCCGTGGCCTCAGCAGGTACGCCCGGAGGCTGCATGAGACGAACGAATCTGGCCGCTCGTTCTACATGGCACGCAACTCGGAGCTCGCGACCGCCGACATCACACGGACGCTCGAGATCCCGGTCGACGTCGCGGCACGCATCACGGAGTCGGACATCAACTCGATCCGTCGAGCACTCAGAGAAGCGCCGGACGTCGCACTGCGGGCGCGCCCGGTCGCCGATCACCCATGGGCCTTCGCCTCGGCCGGTACCGATCCTGAAGTCCTGCGTGCCCGCGCCGTCGAGTTCGATCGTGTGGTCGACCTGGTTCCGGCCCGCGATGACCCGACGCTCGGCTCCTACGCCGAAGCCCTGACCAATGCCACGAGGCCAGAGCACTTCCGAGCCCTCGCCTCGATCGTCGAGGCACCGCCTGTCGCCGCTGCCGTGCTCATCGAAGCCGGGACACCGCGATGGCGTGATGCGACAGCCGCCGCTCAGGACCTGGTCCAGACGTTCTCGCAGCGCTACGCCGACGTGCTCGCCGTGATCCGCCCGGAAGCGCTTCGAGCGGATCTCGCTGCGATCGCCAGGGAGGCCGCCACCGCCGCGACGTCGAGCATCTTCGGTCGCAAGAAACGCCTTCAGAGTGTTTCCGACGAACTCGCTCCACACACGGTTCCGGGTGTGGTCATCGATCCTGACCGGCTCGTGGCACTGACGGCGCGGGCTGCGGACATGCAGCAGGCTGCTCGGGACCTCGCCAGCAGCATCGCGGTGATCCCGGGTCTCGTCATCCGCGCGGGGTGGAGTCCGCTCGACCAGGACGCACGTGTGTCGCTCGCGGCCGAAGTCCGGTGGTTGAGCTGGCTGGCCGATGTGACCGGCGGTACAAGCGAGGATGCGGAAGGCCGACGGTTCCGTCGAGCGTTGTTCGCCTACGCGACCCGTTCCCGTGCTCCGCAGCCCGAGCTCCGCGACCAGGTCGTCGCATTCTCGTCCGCTCTCGAAGGGCTCGCCTCGAGCGCGGCGTGGCTTCCCTGGCTCGGCGAAGAGCTGCCGACCATCCGCTGGAACGCGACCCGTGACGGCCGTTCGGGCGCATCTCGTGACGGGTGCACTCCCGAGTCCTGGATGGACTGGCTGTCGGTCCTCGAGCCACTCCGCGCCGCGGGACTGCATGACGCGTACGAGGTGCTGCTCACCGGCTCCCAGGGATCCGAGGACGCGCTCGAGGCTTTCGACCGGGGGCTCGCGACCGCCATTCGACTTGAACGGGCACGCGCCACGGGGCTCGACCAGTTCGACCCTGCATCCCACGAACACAAGATCGGACGGTACGTCGACGCCGCTCGTGATCTGCGGGAGCACCTCCCGCGCGTCATTCCCGAGAAGGTCGTCGCCCGGCGGACGTTCAACGAGACCACCGCGTCCGGCGGCGCCGGGCAGTTCCTCGCCGAGGTGCGCTCGTCGAAGGTGCGCAAGCTCATGCCGGTCCGCGAGCTTATGTCGCGATACGGCCAGTACGTGACCGAACTGACCCCCTGCGTCCTGGTGAGCCCCGACTCAGTCGCACGGTTCTTCGAAGCGACACCGGGCCTGTTCGACCTCGTCGTCTTCGACGAAGCCTCCCAAGTACGGGTGGCGGATGCGATCGGTGCCATGGGGCGGGCGAAGGCGGTGGTCGTGGTCGGTGACTCGAAGCAGATGCCACCGACCTCGTTCGCGGAGACCTCGGTCGACGACTCGGACGACGACGAGAACGGCGCTGCCGAACAGGTGGCGGTCGACGAGGAGTCGATCCTCGCTCAGTGTGTGCAGGCCCGCGTGGACCGTTTCCAGTTGACTTGGCACTACCGCAGCCAGGACGAGTCGCTCATCGCGTTCAGCAACCGGTACTACTACGACGACCAGCTCACGTCCTTCCCCGCACCTGCTCTCGGTGAGGCATCCGCGGGCGTCGACGGTCATGGGGTGTCCCTCCGACGTGTCGACGGCCAGTTCATGCGCGCAGGGCAGGAAGGTACGACCCGACAGAACCTCCGTACAAACCCGGTCGAGGCCCGCGCGATCGTCGCGGAGATCCAGCGACGATTCGCGGCCTCGCCCGACCTCGTCCCGTCGCTCGGTGTCGTGACCTTCAACGCGCAGCAGCGGTCCCTGGTGGAGGAGCTCCTGCGTGCGCTCGAAGACCCACGCATCAACGAGGCGCTCGATTCGGCCGTGGACGGCTTGTTCGTGAAGAACCTCGAGAACGTGCAGGGGGACGAGCGCGACACAATCCTGTTCTCCACCGCCTTCAGCAAGAACTCAAGGGGCATCCTCCCGCTCAACTTCGGGCCGCTCACGAGCCCTGGCGGTGAGCGGAGACTGAACGTGGCGGTGACCCGTGCACGACGGCAGGTGGTGCTGTTCTCGAGTTTCGACCCGCAGGACCTCCGCGCTGACGAGACGACCTCGTTGGGCATCAAGCACCTGCGCGCTTACCTCGAGCTGGCGCAGCGCGGTGCCCGAGCAGCCCTCGGCGCACGGGACGACGCCATCTTGACGGATCGGCACCGCGACGAAATTGCCTCGGAGCTGGCTGCGCGCGGGCTCGCCGTCCAGACGGACGTGGGACTGTCCGACTTCAAGGTCGACATCGCTGTGGCCCACCCGTCGAACCCGACGGAGCCGCTGCTCGCAGTGTTGCTCGACACCCCCGCCTGGGCAGCACGCGCTACGGTCGCTGACCGGGACGCGCTCCCGCTGGAGGTCCTCAAGAACCTGATGCACTGGCCGAGCGTCCGACGGGTGTGGATGCCGCAGTGGCTGGCGGACCACGGCGTCGTGGTCGACTCGATCGTCGACTCGCTGCAGAAGGCGCATGAGGAGCGAGTCGTTGCCGCTGATGCGACAACCGCCGTCTCGACGGCGATCGACGACGTGCTCGACGAGCTGCCAGGGGCGTCGGCGTCCTCGGGGGGTTCGAACGGGTCCACGGTTGATCACTCGCTCCCGGTGTCGCCGATCGACTTCGCAGCCCGGACAGACCTCTTCGAACCAACTCCCGAGCCCTCGGACGACCCAGTCGACGTCCGCCACAACGCTCGCGCGGTGGGCGGAGGCCCCGATGAGCCAGGCACGTCGCGCTTGCACGTCTCCCCTGCCTCGCAGGTCGGGCAAGACGCATCCACTCGTGAAGTGGCCGCAATCGGAGAGATCGAACGGTTCCGTCCGTGGTCGCAGGCTGATCTGTACGGGGACGTCTCCGTCCTCGACGCGATCAATCTCCCGCAGAACGCTGCTCGTGTCCAGGCGCTGTTGGTCGAGGTGGTCCAGGCGGAAGGGCCGATCGCCGAGGAGCGTTTGGTGCGCCTGGTCGCGAACTCGTTCGGCCTGGATCGCGTGCACGCCGCTCGGGCACAGGCGATCTCGGCGCTCGTGCCACCCATGCTGCGCTGGAGTGCGCTGGAGCGCTTCGTCTGGCCGATCGGCGTCGACCCCGAATGCTGGTCGGGCTTCCGGGCATCCACTCCTCAGGACTTCCGGCCGGTCGAAGTCGTCGCACTCCGGGAGATCGGCAACGCGATGGTCCATCTCATCCGTCACGGCGGGCCTCGGTCCGAGACGTCACTCTTGCGCGAGACGCTCGCGCTCTTCGGTGGAACGAGGATGACGCAGAACGTCAGCGACCGTATGACGATGGCGTTGATGGTTGCGCTGACCTCGCAGCGAGTTGCTCGAACTGCTCAAGGCGATCTCGAGCTGGGCCGGATGGCGGACCGATGAGGAGAAACGTGGCAACGCAGGAAGTCGCCGGGAGCGCCGGCGCGTCAGCCGCGCAGGCAGCAGTGCTCGACCACGCAGTCGGCTACCGGGCAGTGCTTCGTCTGCCAGAGGACGTCTCTGCGCTGGACTTGTCCGATGAGGAGCTGCGGCAGTGGCTGCGCTCCAAGCTTCGCTCAAAGCGCCGCGGAACTCTCGAATCTGCGGACTGGGACGGCGAAGGCGACGTCCGGCTCGGAAAGAGTGCAGTTGTATCGGTCACCATCGACGACGATGCTCACGGGGCCCGGAGGCGCCTGACGCGTTTCGTCGAGACCAACGATCGTGGTACCTGGCTCATCTCGGTGTTCGCGCTGTCGTCTCGGTCGAACGGCGAGGCGGTGGTGATCGAGGCGGGCATGCTCGACGTTGAGCCGGAGCGAGCGATACGGGACGTCGCACCTCCTCGCATCGTCAGGAACCTCCTCGCTCGGACCGTCGTGCGCGACGGGGCGGCTCACCTCACATCGGCGCCAGTCCGTGTCGATGTTGATGACGTCGCAGCGCTCGTGGCCGTGATCAACGACGCAGAACGCCGAGTACCGGTGGTCGTGGCAACCTCGCTGAGCCGCGACACGGACGAGGTCTGGCAACGGACGATCGCCGACTTGACCGCGATGAGCGTCGGCGTGGCTGCCACGTACGTCGTGACAGATGCTGCCGCTGTTGCTCTCGCTGCAATGCTCCCGCCGTCACATCGTGTCCCACCGGGACGGGTCCGCACCTTCGTGACGGACGTCGACCTCGGACTTCCCGCCGACGGTGCTCGACACCGTGTCCTCGGCCCGGCGACTTTTGCTCGCTCGATACGTGGCGGCCGAGTGGCTTTGCCCCTCCAGTCTTTGCACGCGGAAGGCATCCGAAAACACTTCCTCGGCCACGAACTCCCGAAGGACGTTCGACGTGGAATGCGCCTGCTCATCGACGCCGAAAGTCGGAGGATTCGGGACGCTCGGATCAGTACGATCGTCGCGGAGCGCGGCGAGATAACGCTCGCGACGGGCGAGGCCGTCGAGACGCGCTCGGTCACGGACACGGGGACGACCGAGGCGACGGTCAGTTCTTCCTTTGAGTCGCCAGAACCCGGCGCCCTCTCCATCGGACTGAAAGACCGGATCGCCCGATTCGTGCGACGCTGGCTCGGTGCCTCGAACTTGGAGGACGGCCACTTCGATGCTCTGGATTCGCTCCTCGCGAAGGCCGCCGGCGAGAAGTCAGCCTACGAAGAGCTGTTCGCTGAAGCCGGCGCTCGGGAGACACGGCTCGCCGATCAGCTTCTCGCACTCAACGAGCGCATCGATGAGCTCGAGTTGGTAGCGGCCAGCGAAGCGCAAGATGCTCTTGACCTGAGGCGGGAACGGGATTGGCTCCGCACTTCGATGACCAGCGAGCAGCGTGCCGCCCTGGCGATCGTGCCGGATGAAAGCGCCTGGGCGGGTCCCGAAAGCGTGAGGGAGCTGGTTGCGCGGCTGACGCCCGGTGATGAAGAACACGCGGCGTTTGCGAGAGTTCAGTTCACCGGCAACGACGCTGGTCCCCTGTCCGTCGACGAGCGAGATCCCATCGGGCGCTACGCTTCCGCGCTGTGGTTGTACGTTCGCGTTCTTCACGACTACGCCGAGGCGAAGGCGGGCGGCTGGAGCGGGAACATGCACATGTACCTCACCAATGACGATGGACCGATGGGAACCCGATGCCCACGTGATCGTCACGCCTCGACGGAGAGTGATTCAGTTCTGCAGAACAAGGGTTGGCGTCAAGAACGCATCTTCACCATCCCCGACTCCACGGGCACCCTGGTCCCCAAGGAGATGTTCGCGCACTTCAAACCAACACATCGCGACACGTTCGCTCCGCGCATGCACTACTTCGATGACACGGACCGGAGTGGCAAGGTGTTCATCGGCTACATCGGCCCGCACCTCACGAACACGAGAACCAACTAGCGCGCGCTCGCGGATGGCAAGCACGCCATGATCTCTCCGCGAAGGACACGGACCCGTTGTCCGAAGCACGGCTCAGATCGCTACACCGAAGCTGACGAACCCCGCCGCGAGCGCCCGCGAGGCCGCCCGCAACTCCGCCACCCGCCGACGCTGGCTCGCGAGGCGCAGACCTCAGAGGACTTCGCTGAAGTGAGCGAGACGGCGACCGCGACGGCTCAGGCGATCGAAGTGTCGGACTCGAAGCTGATCGCACAGGTACTAACGGAGGAGCGGGAGCGGCTGGCGCTGGCCCACAACTGCATACACGGCCCACTGGCCACTCTTCGCAACGCTTCGTGAAGGTACTTGCGAGCATGCTTCCGCGCCGGAAGATGATCGTCGTCGGCAAGGCGAGCGACCGATTGCGGTTCCGCTACGCTCGCCCCGTGCCCGAGCGCATCATGTACGTCCAGCTGAAGACCGGCCACGCACTCGACGCCGGCCCCGCCTGGATCAGCCGCGTGCGCTTCACGAAGACCTGGAAGACGGCGTACTTCCACGGCCGCACCCTCGCCCGCGAGCAGTCGTGGGACGCCAACTTCCGCGATGTCGACACCGACGAGTGCTTCTGGCTCTCCGGACCGAAGCGCGACCGCACCGACGCCCGGTACGGCCACGGTGCCCCCACCATCGACGACGACGCCCGCGCCGACTGAGAGGCGTTCCTCGACGGCGCCTTGCTCCCCGGCCGCGAGGACGGCTAACCTTCCTGCACACGCGTGGTCGCGGAGCGACGAGGTTCATCGACCACCCACCGGGCGGGAGTCGCCCCACCACCCCGCCCCGCGCCTCCGGTCCGTCCCGCCCCACCCTGCGCGACTACACCGCCGTTGCCAGCGCGAGCTGCGCTCTCGCCACCACCGCGTCCGCCGCCGGCGGCCTCCCGGTAGTCCCGCGAGAAGTGCGACGCACTCCGGAACCCCACCGCAGCCGCAGCCCGCGCCGCAGTGTCCCCGTGCACCACCATCCGCCGCCGCGCCTCCCCCAACCGCGTCCGCTTGAGGTACTGCGCCGGCGTCATCCCCGTCGCCTCCTTGAACCGCGCGAACAACGTCGACTCGCTCACCCGCAGCTCCCGCGCGAGCCGCTCCATCGACCATGACTCCGCCATCCGCCCGGTGAGCAGCGCCGTCGCCCCGGCGACCACCGACGGCCCGGTCCCGTCGAGCGCCGCCGTGATCCGCGGCGCCTGCTCGGTGTGCAGCAGCCGCAGCACGATCTCCCGCGACACGAGCGGGAACAGCACGGGGATGTCCTCCGGCGCATCGAGCAGTGCGAGCAGCCGGGCGAACGCGTCCGCCAGGGGCTCCGTCCAGCTCCCGAGCCGAGGCAGCGGGGCAGCGGCGACCCCGGACGCCGACACCGGCACGGACATCGAGGCGATGACCTCCCCGACCACCACCGGGTCCAGTCGCCAGACGACCGCGACGAACCCGTCATCCCCCGCTGCGTCCACGACTCCGGCGACGACCGGCAGGTCCACCGGTGTGATGATGAACCGCTCCCGCCCCCACACCTGGTCGTCGTCCCCGACGATCGAGCGCTTCCGCCCGCGCAGCACGACCGACAACGACGGCTCGTACCGCCGGTCGAACAGCCCGGTCGGCTCGTGCACCTTCGACACGGTCAGCCCGAGGGTCTCAGCGTGGTGCGCCGATCCTGCTCGGGCGACGGCGTCCTGCCGGTCCTTCCCGGGGACCGCCGCATGCGCGGACGCGATCCCCGCCGCACGGTCGAGGTGCTGCGCGATCCGGTCGTCCACGTCGCCACGCTACCCACGGGACGGAGACTGCGACAGCGCTCCGGGGTCCTGCTGCGGGATCCGGCAACGTCCTCGTGGATCCGGGCAAGCCGCGGCAACCGGAGACGCCGGACCATCGACCCATGACCACCGCACCGAACGACCAGACCACACCCCGCACCGCCCTCGTCACCGGCGCCTCGAGCGGCATCGGCGAGGCCATCGCCCGCGAACTCGCCGCCGCCGGCCTGACCGTCGCCGTCCACGGCCGCGACGAGCAGCGCACCCGCGCCGTCGCCGAGGACATCGAGCGCCAGGGCGGTCGCGCCGTCGCCCTCACCGCCGACCTGTCGCAGGGGCCGGACGTGGTCCGCGCCCTCGCCGCCGAGGCCCGCGACCAGCTCGGCGGCCACGTCGACGTCCTCGTCAACAACGCCGGCGTCTACCCCGGCGGCCCGACCGAGTCCCTCGACGACGACACCGTCGACGCCCTCCTCGCCACGAACATCCGCGCGCCGCACGTCCTCGTCGCCGCCATCGCTCCCGGCATGGCGGAGCGCGGCAGCGGCCACATCGTCAACATCGGCTCGTGGATGGCCCGCGTCGGCGTCCCGTTCATGGCCCTCTACCCCGCCACGAAGGCCGCCGTCGAACAGCTCACCCGCGCCTGGGCCGCCGAGTACGGGCACCGCGGCATCCGGGTCGTCACGGTCGCGCCCGGTGCGACGGCGACCCCGGGCAACGCCGACGCGGCCGACGTCCTCGCCGCGATGACGCGGCGCACCCCCGCCGGCGTCCCGGTGCAGCCGGTCGACATCGCGCGGGCGGTCCGATGGGTGGTCTCCGACCAGGCCGCGTTCGTCACCGGCGGCACGATCGACGTCGACGGCGGGATCGCGTCAACTCGGCTCGGTTGAGCAGAGTCCGGAACCACGTGACGGACGGGAGGCGCGGTGCCAGCTGGCACCGCGCCTCCCGTCCGTCATTCCTCAGGTCGCCGATCGATCGCAACCGTCGGTCCTGTGGGGTTCGAGCCACGGCTCGATCCGGACGAGTTGCTCCCGCCCTGCGCCGAGCACCGCGTCGATGACCTCGACCGGCACCGGGAACAGCGTGCCGACGAACGCTTCCCGACCATGCGTGTCCAGCTCGCCGAAGCGCACCTCGTACGGCTGCCATCCGTCGGGTACGAGCTCGAGCAGATCCATCGCGTCGTCGCGCCGGGCCTGCCAGAGCCCCTTCGACGACTCGATGGCGTCAGCCGCCGGCGAGAGCCGCACGACTCGGCCGATCACCCCGCTGTCGGGAACCGGGCTCAGGAGTTCGATCTCGGCGGAGACCCTGCCGCTGCTGTTCAGCGGAAGGCCTGCGGTCTCGTCGTCGATGGTCGCGAACCACGACTGTGGAGGAGCATCCGCATCCCGTCGCGCCAGGCCACCGGTCGGCTCAGCGACGAGAACGCCCTCGCGGCGGACGACGAACACGTCTCCCACGCAGCGGCTCATCACACCCATTGTTGCGCGGGGAGCAGTACTGCCGTTCAGTCCAGGCGAGTGAAGCGCGGCCCGTCGTACCCGTCGCGCGAGACATGTGCCGTGAAGTCGGCGAGCGACCGGACCCAGTGCCCCCGCTCCCCGTACAGCGCCTGGTAGACGACGACCGGCTCCTCGGTCTCGACGTCCTTGGCCACGAGGACCACCTCGTACTCCCCGCCCTTGAAGTGCCGGTACCGTCCGGGCGTCACGTCGCTGCTCACGCGGCCGATGGTAGCCGGACGTGGTCGCGCGCCGGGCCCTACTGTTGCCCCTGTGGAGACGCAGTTGCAGGACGCCGTCCGTCGAGCCGCACGCCGGGCGGTCTGGATCGCGATTGCCGGTGCCGTCGCGGGGATCGCGATCGGGGTGTGGCTGAGCCATGGCGGGAGTCCGCTCGAGGTGTTCCTCACCAGCCTCGGCTGCGCGATGGCCCTCGGCGGCCTCGGTGCCGCACTGTCGACGCTGGTGTCGCAGTTCCGCCTGAAGCACCTCGTGAGCGCCGCGACCGGGGGTCTCGACGCCGCCGAGCAGCGCGACGTGCAGCGGGCGGTCCTGTCGGCAGCATCGATTCCCCCTGCCCTCGAGTCACGAGCCGTCGCCCATGCGCACGTGCTCGAAGTGACCCTCCCGCTCGTCACGGCGCAGCAACTCTTCCTCTTCTGCGGTATCGCGGGGTCGCAGGTCAACGGCCTCGCATCGGACGTCACGTCGTGGTTCCGGATCGTCCTCGTCGGGGTGCTGGTCGTCGTCGGGGCGATCACGGTCGTGCAGCTTCGGCGCAGCCTCGCCCGCGTCCGACGCTTCCTCGCAGCGCATGACGACGTTGCGGCGGAGACCGCGTCCACTCCCCCTGCACAGCGCTAGCGCAGCGGCAGGCCGTCCACCGATCGCTCGTTCGGCGTACCGCGACCTGAACCCGTCTGTGACGCTCGACGCATGGAACAGCGGGAAGCCGAAGACGCACGCCGCCGCCACATGGCCCGCTTCGGCCGTCGTGACACGGCACCCGAGCTCGCGCTGCGCCGCGAGCTGCACCGCCGCGGCCGCCGGTTCTTCGTCGACCGGCAGGTGAGCCGCCGGTGCCGCGTCCGTCCCGACCTCGTGTTCCCACGCGCTCGGGTGGCGGTCTTCGTCGACGGCTGCTTCTGGCACCACTGCGAGGAGCACACGCACCTCCCGAAGGCGAACGCCGAGCTGTGGCGACGGAAGGTCCTCGCGAACCGGCAGCGCGACGCTCGGAACCAGGCGATCCTGACGTCGGAAGGCTGGCGCGTCATCCGCTCGTGGGAGCACGACGATCCCGCGGCCGTCGCAGATCGCGTCGAGGACGAGCTCGACCGCTGGACCGCCATCCTCAGACGAAGACCGGAGCGCGTGGGCCGGCACCGCAACCGACGGGGGGCGCGGTGCCAGCTGGCACCGCGCCTCCAGTCCGTCACCTCGTCAGGTTCGGAACCCGCACTCACCAGGTGAGCACGAACCGCCCCCGGGTCCCGCCTGCCTCGAGCCGCTCGTGCGCCTCCGACGCCCGCTCCGCGGGCAGCACCTCGGCAACGCGCGGCACGAGGATCCCGTCCTCCACCGCCTGGCGCAGCTCCTCGAGCAGGTCGAACGACGTGTACTCCGAGTACACCATGATCCGCTCGAACCGGATGCCGCGAGCGCCGTTGCCCTCCCAGCCACGCACGTCCGCGAAGAACCCGCCGTCGCGCACGGCGTCGACGACCTCGTCCCGCTGCACGGCGGCGTCGGCGAGCGCGTCGACCCCGTCCGGCACGATCCCGCGCACGGCGGCCGCGAAGCCGTCACCACGTCGGACCAGGTGGTCGGGCCCGAGGGAGCGGACGAGGTCCTCGTCCTTGGGCGCGGCGTCGGCGATGACCGTGATGCCCCGCTGCTTTGCGAGCTGCACGACGTAGTTCCCGAGCAGGCCCGCGGCTCCGGTCACGGCGAGCGTGTCCCCGGTGCCGAGCCCCGACCGCGCGAGGATCTGCAGCGCGGTGAGGCCGTTCATCGGGACGGTGGCGGCCTCCTCGATCGACAGCCCGGCCGGGATCCGCGTGAACGAGCCGACCGGCGCGACGAGGTGCTCGACGTACGCGCCGCCGTGCTCCGACAACGGGAGCGCCATGGCCATGACCTGGTCGCCGACCTGCCAGCCCTCGACACCGTCGCCGACCTCGTCGATCACCCCGGCGGCGTCCATCCCGGGCACGTACGGCGGCGCGGCTTCCGAAGAATCCCGCTGCCCCGCACGGACCCCGGTGTCGGTGGGGTTCACGGCGAACGCCTGCACCCTGATGCGGACGGTCCCGGAGCCGGCCTGCGGCTCCGGGACCTCGTGGACGGCGAGGGCCTCGGGCCCTCCGAACGTTTCGACTCCGACGACCTTCATGTCCTCCGGTCTACGCGCGGGCGCTGCATTCCACTCAGCGGACGTTGCAGGAGGGAACACGCGGACGGCCCGGACCGGACACCGCAGGGTGTCGCCGCCTACGCTCGAACGGATGCCCGCCTCGCACCACCCCACGGACCACACCATCCCTGCAGACGGCTTCATCCGCGTCCGCGGCGCCCGCGAGCACAACCTCCGCGACGTGGACGTCGACATCCCGCGCGACCGCATCGTCGCCTTCACGGGCGTCTCCGGCTCCGGCAAGTCGAGCCTCGCCTTCGGCACCGTCTTCGCCGAGGCCCAGCGCCGCTTCCTCGAGTCCGTCGCCCCGTACGCCCGACGCCTCATCGCCCAGGGCAGCACCCCGCACGTCGACGAGATCACGGGTCTGCCCCCGGCGGTCGCCCTGCAGCAGCGCCGCGGTGCCCCGAGCACCCGGTCGACCGTCGGCACCCTGACGACGCTGAGCAACTCCGTCCGGATGCTCTACTCCCGCGCCGGCACCTACCCCGCGGATGCCGAGCAGCTGTACTCCGACTCGTTCTCCCCGAACACCGCGGTCGGTGCGTGCCCCCGGTGCCACGGTCTCGGCACGGCGCACGAGGTGACCGAGGCCTCGGCGGTGCACGACCCGTCGCTGTCGATCCGCGACGGCGCGATCACCGCGTGGCCCGGTGCCTGGCAGGGCAAGAACCTCCGCGACGTGACTGCCGTGCTCGGCTACGACATCGAGCGTCCGTGGCGGGAGCTGCCGCAGGCGGACCGCGACTGGCTGCTCTTCACCGAGGAACAGCCCGTCGTCGAGGTCCACCCGAAGCGCGACCGCGTGGCGAAGCCGTACAAGGGTCGCTTCTGGAGCGCCCGCCAGTACACGCTGCACACCCTCGCCGACTCGCAGAGCGAGGCCCAGCGGAACAAGGCGATGCGCTTCGTCGAGTCCGGCCCGTGCCAGCTCTGCCACGGCTCCGGTCTGACCCGCGCGGCCCTCGCGGTGACGTTCGGCGGATTGGACATCGCGGCGTTCAACGCGCTGCCGCTGTCCGAGGTCGCCGAGGTCCTGCGCCCCACCGCCGAGCTGGCGGAACCGTCGGCGGCGCAGAGCCGGGTGACCTCCGGCGAACGGTCCGAGGTGGCGAAGTCGATCGCCGCGGACCTGCTGAGCCGCGTCGAGGTCCTCACCGGCCTCGGGCTCGGGTACCTCGGTCTCGACCGGGCCACGCCGACGCTCTCCCCCGGCGAGATGCAGCGCCTCCGCATCGCGACGCAGCTCCGCTCGGGGCTGTTCGGGGTCGTCTACGTGCTCGACGAGCCGTCCGCGGGCCTGCACCCGGCCGACGCGGAACCGCTCGTGCAGGTCCTCGAGGACCTCCGCGCGAGCGGCAACAGCGTGTTCGTCGTCGAGCACAACATGGACATCGTCCGTCGGGCCGACTGGATCCTGGACGTCGGCCCCGGTGCCGGGACCGGCGGCGGTCGCGTGCTCTACAGCGGGCCACCCGAGGGACTCGCCGACGTGTCGGAGAGCGTGACGCGCCGCTACCTGGCGCCCCGAGCACCACGCGACCCGCGCGATCCGCGCGAGCCCGTCGGCACCCTCGAGATCCGGGACGCCACCCTGCACAACCTGCGTGGACCGACCGGAGGCGGTGCGGACGCTGGCGGCCTCGACGTCGACCTGCCCCTCGGTGTCATGACCGCCGTGACCGGGGTGTCCGGCTCCGGCAAGTCCTCGCTCGTCGGCGGGGTCCTCCCCGCGATCGCGACGTCGCACCCGATCGTCAGCCGCGTCGTCGAGGTCGACCAGAAGCCGATCGGACGGACGCCCCGGTCGAACCTCGCGACCTACACGGGCATGTTCGACGCCGTCCGCCAGGCCTTCGCCGCGACCGATGACGCCCGCGAGCGCGGGTGGACCGCCGGCCGGTTCTCGTTCAACGTCGAGGGCGGCCGGTGCGAGGTCTGCCAGGGCGAGGGCTCCGTCTCGGTCGAACTCCTCTTCCTGCCCGGCAGCTGGGCGCCGTGCCCGGAGTGCCACGGCGCCCGCTACAACGCCGAGACCCTCGAGGTCCGCCGGGGCGGTGCGACCATCGCCGACGTGCTTGGCATGACCGTGGACGACGCGGCCGAGGCCCTCGCCGACCTCCCCGCCGCCGCCCGCGCTCTCGACGCCCTGCGGAGCGTCGGCCTCGGCTACCTCCGCCTCGGGCAACCCGCACCGGAGCTCTCCGGCGGCGAGGCCCAGCGGATCAAGCTCGCCACCGAACTCCAGCGGGCGCGCTCCGGCCACACGCTCTACCTGCTCGACGAGCCGACGACGGGGCTGCACCCCGCCGACGTCGAACTCCTCACGGCACAGCTCGCCCGCCTCACCGATGCGGGCAACACCGTCGTCGTGGTCGAGCACACGATGTCCGTCGTCGCCCAGGCCGACCACGTGATCGACATGGGTCCGGCGGGCGGTGACGAGGGCGGCCGCGTGGTCGCCGCCGGAACGCCGGCTGCGGTCGCCGCCGCACCGGACAGCAGGACGGCTCCCTTCCTGCGGGCGGCGCTCGGTTCCTGACGCGCGTCGGACGGGAGGCGCGGCCCACGCCCGCCACGACCGCGGCGGTCAGCAGCATCCTCCGATCGGAGGATGCTGCTCCACCCGACCCCCCGATCCACCGCCCGCCCGGCGCGAGCAGGCTGGGACCATGCCGAACAGCCCCGCCATCCAGGTCGAGCGCCTCACGAAGCAGTACCCGAACGGCAAGCGCGCCGTGTCCGACGTCTCGTTCACCATCGAGCGCGGCGAGACCTTCGCGCTGCTCGGCCCGAACGGTGCCGGCAAGTCAACGACGGTCGAGATCCTCGAGGGCTACCGCTCCCGGACCGCCGGCGAGGTCCGCGTCCTCGGCCACGACCCGGCCCGCACGAGCCGCGGCCACAACGCCCGGGTCGGCATCGTCCTGCAGACCAGCGGCGAGTCCCCGAACGTCACCGTCGCCGAGCAACTCGCCCACTTCCGGCACCTGTACCCGCGGAGCCGGTCGGTCGAGGACCTCCTCGCCGTCACCGGGCTCGAGGCCCAGCGCAACACCCGCATCAGCCGCCTCTCCGGTGGGCAGCGGCGCCGGGTGGACGTGGCGCTCGGCATCATCGGCCGGCCCGAGGTGCTGTTCCTCGACGAGCCCACGACCGGCTTCGACCCGGAGGCCCGCCGGCAGTTCTGGCAGCTCATCGACGACGTCAAGCGCGAGGGCACGACGATCCTGCTCACGACGCACTACCTCGACGAGGCCGCACACCTGGCGGACCGGGCGGCGGTGATCGCCGACGGCAGCCTCATCGACATCGCCCCCATCGACGAGATCGGTGGGACCGAGGCCCGGACCCCGGTCGTCCGGTGGCGCGACGACGCGGGCATCGAGCACGAACGGCGGACCACCGACCCGACCGCACTCGTCCGCAGCACGGCGACGGCGATGCACGACCTCGAGGTGATCCGCCCCGCGCTCGAGGACGTCTACCTCGCGATGATCGCCGAGCACGGCGCCGGGCACGGCGCCGGGCACGGCGCCGGGCACGACACACCGCAGACCGCGCAGCACACGATCACGGAGGACGCAGCATGAACGCCGCAGCACTCGGCCTGCACCGCATCGGCTACGAGGTCCGCTCCTACTTCCGCGCCCCCGACGCCGTGTTCTTCACCTTCCTCTTCCCGGTCATCATGCTGGCGCTGTTCTCGGTCGCCTTCAGCGGTTCGCCCGACATCCAGGCCGGCCCCGGCGTGAGCGTCGACTACGCCACCTACTACCTGCCCGGCCTCGTCGCCACGGCCCTCCTGCTCTCCGGCACCCAGTCGCTCGGCGTCGACATCGCCGGCGAGCGGAGCGACGGCACGCTGAAGCGCCTCGGCGGCACCCCGCTGCCGGTCCTGTCGTACTTCGTCGGCAAGATCGGCATGGTACTGGTCACCGTCACCGCCCAGGTCGTGCTCCTGCTCCTGATCGCCGCCCTCGTGTTCGGCGTCGACCTGCCGACCGACGGTGGCGCGTGGGCCCGCTTCGCCGGCATCGTGCTCCTCGGCGTCGCCACGAGCTGCGTCCTCGGCATCGCGATCTCGGCGCTCCCCCGCGAGGGCCGCCGTGCCACCGCGACCATCGTGCCGATCGTCCTGGTCCTGCAGTTCATCTCCGGTGTCTACCTCCCCTTCACACAGCTCCCCGACTGGTTGCAGACCGTCGCCGGAGTCTTCCCCCTCCGCTGGATGGCGTCGGGCATGCGGTCGGTGTTCCTGCCCGAGGGCTTCGCGTCCGCCGAGCCGGGAGGCGCGTGGCACCTCGGTCTCGGCACCCTCGTCCTGGCAGCGTGGCTGGTCCTCGGTGTGGTCGCCTGCCTGCTCACGTTCCGGTGGAACCGTCGGGATGCCTGACAGGCCTGTGGAGAACCGCCGGACGAGCGCAGATCGATGGGAGGCTGGCCGCATGGACCGCATCACGACGCAGCGCAACATGGGACTCCACGTCGCCTTCGGCGTGACGGTCGCGCTCATCGCGGTGATCGCGGCCTTCGGCTGGTCACCGTGGTCGACCCGGTGGCCCGCGTTCGCGATGCTCGGCGTCCTCGCCGTCGCCTACGTCGCCTACGGCCGGCGCGGGTACGACGACCCCCGGGTCGGGGCCGCGTTCGTACCGCTCCTCGTCGTCGCGGCCCTCGTCCTGCCGGCCGTCGTGCCGAGCAGCGCGTTCGTGCAGTGCATCCTGTTCCCGGTCGCCTGGTGCCAGATCGAACGCGCCCGGACGTCGATCGCCGTCTCGGTCGTCATCGGCATCGCGTCGGGCACCGGGCTGCAGATCGCCTCCGGGCCCGACGAGCTGCTCTCGACGCTCCTCATCGAGAGCATCAGCGTCGTCGGAGCGTGCGCGCTCGGCCTCTGGATCACCCGCATCGGCCAGCTCTCCGACGAGCGACGGCTGCTCCTCGAACAGCTCCAGTCCGCACAGGCGTCCCTGGCCGAGGCACACCGCACCGCCGGCGTGACGAGCGAACGGGAGCGTCTGGCGCGCGAGATCCACGACACCGTCGCGCAGGACCTCGCGGGCATCGTCATGCTCACCGAGCGGGCGCGCGGCGACCTCGACGCGGACCGGCCCGACCGACTGCGCGACCGACTCGCCGTGCTCGAGGAGTCCGCCCGCACCGCGCTCGAGGACTCCCGCACCCTCGTCGCCGCCGGTGCCGCCGGGGTGTCGAGCGACGGCCTCGGCGCAGCGCTCCACCGCCTCGGCGAACGGTGCACCCGCGAGACCGGGATCACCGTCACCGTCGACGCCCCCGACGTCCCGCTCGACCGGGACACGCAGGTGGTCCTGCTCCGCGTCGGCCAGGAGGCCCTGGCGAACGTCCGCAGGCACGCCCGGGCCGCCTCGGCGCGGGTCGCACTGCTCGTCGACGGCCCGCACGTCACCCTGCGGATCGCTGACGACGGCGCCGGCTTCGACGCGTCCGTCCCGTCCGCCGGGCACGGCCTGCGCGGCCTGCGCGACCGCCTCGCCCTGGCCGGCGGGACCTGCGTGGTGACCTCGTCGCCCGGAGCCGGCACCGTCGTCGAGGCGACCGTCCCCACCGGGCCCGCGCCGCGCCTCCCGTCCGCACCCGCACCGCTGTCGGCGGTGACCCGGTGATCCGCGTCGTCGTGGCGGACGACCACCCGATCGTCCGCGCCGGGATCGTCGCGCTCCTGCAGGACGCCGACGACGTGTCGGTGGTCGGGCAGGCGAGCGACGGCGAGACCGCGGTCTCGATCGCCCTCGCCGAGCGTCCCGACGTCGTCCTGATGGACCTGCGGATGCCCGGCATCGACGGGGACGAGGCAACGGCGCGGATCATCGCCCGCGAACCAGGCATCCGGGTCCTCATCCTCACCACGTACGAGTCCGACGACCAGATCCTGGCCGCGATCGAAGCCGGGGCCGCCGGATACCTGCTCAAGGCGGCACCGGAGTCCGAGATCCTCGCCGGCCTCCGCGCCACCGCGCGGGGCGAGACCGCACTCGCACCCTCGGCGGCCGCGGCCCTCGTCCGCCGGGCCACGACGAAGGCTCCCGCCGGCCCGACGCTGTCCCCGCGCGAGCTCGAGGTGCTGCAGCTCGTCGCGCAGGGTGGGTCGAACCCGGCGATCGGGCGCGCGCTGTTCCTCAGCGAGACGACGGTGAAGACGCACCTCGGGCACGTGTTCGAGAAGCTCGGCGTGAACGACCGCACCCGGGCGGTCACCCGCGCGATGGAGCTCGGGCTGCTTCGCTGACACCCGTCATGCGAGACCTGACGACCGCGATCCGAGCCCGCTGTCAGCCGGAGCCCGACCGGTCTACCGCGCAGTCACGGCCATCAGCCCGACCGCGGCGGACACGGCGTTCCGGACGACCGATGCGTTCCGCGCCGGCTGCAACGTCACCTCGTGTTCGCCGCGCTCCCACCGCAGGGCCCCGACGCCCGGGACGAGGAGCCCGGACACCCCGGTCCCCGACTCGTGACTCCACCCGCTGACGAACCTCCACGTCGGTGCCGCCCACGCCGTCCGGAACCACTCGACGTCACTCGGGCAGGGCCCGGAGCGGTCCTCGTACTGTGCCGTGGAGATCGTGACCGGTTCCCCCGCACCGACGGAGCCGACCGGGTCGAGGTCGAGCCAACCGAGGAGGTGCACCGGGATCGTGCCGACGGCGATGATGCCGAGCGCGTCGGTCCCGTCACTCCTCGAGGCCCGGACCACGCACCGCTGTCCCTGCACCCAGCACGTCCACCGGCCGGTGACGGCGGCGGTGCCGGGGTCGGACACCTTCACGGTGAGGACGGCGTCGTGGTCGAGCACCGGGCCGATCACCTCATCGCCCTTGTCGGTGACGCCGCCGAACCGCCCGACGAACCCGAGCTCGCGGGCGGAGGTTCCGGCCTCCGACCGGCGCGCTGCTCCGGGTACGAGGCCACGGTCACGGAACCGCACGAGGTGGTCCAGCACGTCGGGGTGCGCCTTCCATTGCAAGGACGGCGCGGCGCGATCGCGTCCGGCAGACTCGGCGATCGGGACCACGGGTCGGTGCTCCACCCGGTGCCACCGCGAGTCCAGGACGTCGTCGACGATCCGCGACGTCGCCGGCCAGTGCTCCACCGAGCACTCGACGCCGATGCGGACCAGCACACCTCGGTCGGCCACGAGTCGGTCGTCGCGGATGCGGACGTGGTCGACCGCAGGCAGTGCGACGAGCAGCCGGTCCTCGCTCGCTTCGAGCAGGAGTGCGTCGGCGGGCACACGGATGAGGTCGTCGGCGAGGGGTTCGCCGGCCGCCCGGAACACGATCGAGACGACGCCATCCCTGCGGTCGAGCACGACACCTGCTTCGTCGGACCGTGCTGTCCATCCGTCCGGGACCTCGACGACGAGTCCGCCGACGATCATCAACGACCCCCACCGCACGTCCGGCCACGGGTCCCACGGCACGTGCTGGGTCATCGTCGCATCGCCCGTCGGTACCAGCCCGGCGTCGCCCACCGCGCACCGTCCAGCGCCATCCACAAGCCGAGCGCGCCGCAGAGGACGAACGCCGGCATCAGGACGAGGGGCACCCAGACGAACGGTCCGTTCATGCAGAGGAGGGCGACGCCCAGGCACACGAGCGCTACTCCCAACCAGAACAAGGCGAACCACTGCCCCGGATACCTCGACCGTGTCCACGACCGCCAGAGCCCTGCGTAGGCGAGCCCTCCCAGGATGACGAGCACGCCGCCCACCACGATCAAGCAGACCAGCGTCCCCACGTACGACCCCCGCTTTGCTCCCGTCGTGCCCCCATCGTAGGGTCGTGTCGCACAGTCACAGAACCGGGGGACGACATGACGAGCTGGCAGATCGAGCCGGGGCAGGCCCGCGCGATCCTCGCGCAGGCCGAAACGGACGCAGCGAGCATTGGTACGGCGACGCGAACGCTGGAGACCGTGACCGATCAGGCGATCAGTGCTGTCCGCGGCGGGACGCAGAGCGCCGCGGCACTGGCGGGCCTCGCCGTCGACCCGATCGGGGTGGACATCCTCGCCGCGAAGCAACAGGTCAGCACGGCGATCGCGGCCACGCGTGCCGCCATCACAGCCTACGAGCACGGCGACCAAGAGATGGCGACGAACGCGAACCGGCACGTCGCCGACGTCGAGTGGGGTGGTGACGAGTGACCATCATCGGCACGCCCGTCACACTCCCGGACGCCGCCGCGGTCAGCGAAGCCTCGGCAGCGTTTTCGTCGATCGCGACCCAGACCACCGAGGCGACCGAGACCGTCGCGACCGGGTGGGCAGGACTCTCCGCGCCCGGTGTCTACCAGGCTCCCGAAGCAGACCGGGTGCACGCCGCCATGGACGCGCCGAAGGCCGTCGCGGAGATCGTCGCGGGCGATGTCCAGCAGGTCCAGCGCGTGCTGGACGCCTACGCCACGGTCCTCGCCGACCTCGCCACGCGTCGGGCGACACTCGTTTCGGACATCAGCTCGCACGACACCGCTGTCCGCGACGCCGCCGATGCCCCCGCCGACTCCGACCTCGACGGCACCGGGGCCGACGCACTCGCGACGGCTGCGACGGACCTCGCCGGACGCGTACGGACGTTCAACGCCGATGTCGAAGCCGCCGACGCCGACTGCGCCAGCGGACTCCGCTCGCTCGCCAAGTACGCGGGCGTGACACAGATCCGGAACGTCGTTGATGCCGCTGCCGGCGACGTCTCGGGCACCGCGATCGGTCTCGCCGAAGAGGCCACGAAGCGCGTCCGGCGGCTCGAGATCGCCGTCGAGACCCGATCGATCGAGACCATCGAGGTCCAACCGGTCCTCGAGTGGAAGGGCTCCTCCTACGCGATGCGTCCGGGCAGTCCGCTCGCACTGCCCGAACACGTAGCGCAGTCCTTCATCACGCAGCCCGAACCGGATGTGAGCACGAAGAACCACCTCTTCATGATCTGGGACGACGGCGCGACGAAGTCCGCGCTGCCGAAGGTCGCTGAGGTGGGCGGCCGAGCACTCGGTGTTGCCGGAACGGTGCTCACCGTCGGTTCGGCGTACGCCGATCAGTACCAGGAGGACTCGCGGACCCACCCGGAGTGGACCGAGGGTGAGAAGCAAGCGAGCGCCACGGAGAACGCCGTGTTCGTCGGCGGTGGCTCGGCGGCGGGCGCTTGGGGCGGGGCAATCGTCGGAGCCGAGATCGGCGCCACGATCGGCAGCATCTTCCCCGGCCCGGGCACGGCGATCGGCGGAATCGTGGGCGGGATCGTCGGCGGTATCGTCGGCAGTGGGATCGGCGAGGACGTCGGTGAAGCGGCCAAGGGACTATGGGACAAGATCACGGGATGACCGACGGAGCTGACGCAACGGAGTGGCGCGTGCGGGAGACGTCGATCGGCGGGTTGCACGTGCCGGCGCACTGGATCGATGACGACCGGACCGGTGCGATCGCCGTGGTCCGGCCCGGATCACCTGCGAACCCGAACGCGACCTTCCGTGAGAACGCGGTGCTCTCGGTGGTCGACTCTGCCGGCGACCTCGTTGCCGACTCCTCGAACGCCATCGCCGAGGCTCGAGCGATGGTGCCGTGGTCACACGTCGTCTCCGTGACGCCGTGGCCACAGGGTCCTTTCGACCGTCGGATGCAGTTCCTCTACGAGCACGAGGGCGTGACGGTCGCCGTCACCAAGTTCACCGGGACGCACGGCGGCCACCGCATCGACCTCACGTGCAGCGCCGGCTTCGACGCCTACCCGGTGCTGTTCGGCACGTTCGATTCGATCGCTGCCCGCAGCACGCTGGAGGACCGCGCGTGAACCACCTCCTCGACCCCTTCGCCACGGAGTACGCGGGGCAGCCGCTCGAGCGCCTGGACCAGGCACACGGGAAACCGCTCCCCGCGCCGGCGTACACGCTGCCGTCGGGTGCCCTCCAGGCGCTCTTCGACCTCCGCGGGCGCGGTCTCGTCTCCGCTGCGAAGCGCAGCACCCCTGCTGCCACGGCGTTGCGCGAGGCAGGCCTCCTCGGTCGGTTCGGCGGTGCGAGTGGAACGGCGACGACCATCACCGGCATCGTCGAGCGCGCGGGTCGCACCCTCGCGGCAGAGCGCGTGGACCGGTCCGGGACGACGACGTGGTCCTGCTGGGCGAGTGGGCCCGACGCGGTCGTCCGCACGGCGTACGACGACACCGAGACGATCGACCTCCTACCGTTCACGGCGGCCCTGGCTCGCCTGGTCGCATGGTCGGGCATCGAGCCGTTCTGGCCCGTGGCCGACCCGGACGACGACGAGTCACGGGTGATCGCGGACGACGTGGTGGACGCGATGGTCGCTGGCCGCGACGCCGCTGCTCCCGTCGACGCCGGCCCCGTCCTCGCGGCACGCTGGCGTGAGCCGTGGTCGACCGTGTCGATCGCGGTGCCCGGGTCCGACGACGGTCTCCCCCTCGTCTTCATGGGCTCGGCGTCGCACCTGCGGACGCGGGTGGAGGGCGGGTCGCAGCTGCAGCTCGTGCCGTCCTACTGGGTCTTCGAGGCGCTCCCACAGCTGCTTGAACGAAGCTGGAGCACGACGTGATCTGGATCATCGGCGCGGCGCTGATGCTCATCGGCTTGCTCGGCTACAGCGGCCTCTGGCGCTCTTGGGCGAAGGGCGGCCTGTCGTACTGGGTCTTCGGCCTGTTCTGGTTCGGCCTCGGCATCGTCCTGGTGAGCATCGTCCTCGCCCTGCCCGCCCGCCCGAGCTGGCTCTTCTGGATCCCGGCGGTGATCGCGCTCCTGGGCGCCGGGTCGACCTGGTACCTCCCGCCGGCGCTCACTCCACGCTGGTTCCGCGCACTCCGCAGCAGCTGGCGCTGAGCGGCGCGACCCGCGCGGCGAGACGGGACGGACAGCGGACTGGAGGCACGGCACCTGCCTGCACCGCGCCTCCCGTCCGTCGACGCGCACCGTCTGCCATCCGGCGCGCGTCCCCTCAGCGCCCCGTGTCCGCCCCCTCGATCCGGACACGGAACACCCGAGCCGTCGGGGTCGCACCGCCGTTGTCGACGTGCAGCACCCCCGCGACCCCGTCCCACGACACCGTCCACGGCGCCACCGCCGTCGGGAACAGCGGCTCGACGACGACACGACCCGGTGCCGGACCCGGATCGAGCGGCAGCGCCACCGTCCGCGAGGTTCCCGGCAACGACCACACCGACAGGTACAGGTCGCCCGACGCCGTCCGGAGGCCGAGCGCGACCCACGGGTCCTCCCACCCGGGCAGCCCGAGCGGCCACACCGGCAGCGCGGTGTCGACGACCTCGAGCACCTGACGGTGCGCGGCGATCGCGGATCCGACGACCGCCCGCTGCTCCGCCGACATCCGTGGCAGGTGCCCCGACAGGTACATCCGCCCGAGCACCCCGTTGACGAGCGACAGCGTGAACAGCTCGTCGGACATCTCCGGCGCCGGGTACGCCCAGTTCCCCGCCTGCTCGGGCAGCATCGCGGCGGGGGCCGCGGCGGCGATCGAGGCGGACAGCACGGGGTCCTGCTGGTCCGAGGTCGACTGCACGTGCAGCCGGGACAGCATCGCCTGGTCAGCGCGCATCGCCCCGGACGCGCAGTTCTCGATGAGCAGCGCCGGGTACCGGTGCTGGACGTCGTCGAGCCAGTCGAGCAACGCACGACCGCCGTCCACCGAACCGGCCCACGGCCCGGTCATGGTGTTGTCGTCCATCTTGAAGAACGTCACACCGAAGGTCCCGACGAGTCGGTCGACCACGGCGTCCAGGTGTGCTCGGGCGTCCGGTGACCGCAGGTCGAGCACGTGCCGTCCGTGCTCGGCGACCCGCACGCCGTGGTGCTGCACGAACGCGGAGTCGGGCAGCGAGGACGCGAGTGGCGAGTGGATGCCGATGACCTCGGGCTCGAGCCAGAGCCCGGCCTGCATGCCGCGGCTCCGGATGTGGTCGACGACCTCGCCGAGCCCGCCCGGGAACCGCGAGGCCGCGGGCTCCCACGCCCCGACGGTGTCCCACCAGTGCCCCTCGGCGTACCAGCCGGCGTCGATGCAGAACAGGTCGGCCCCGGCGTCGGCGGCCGCGTCGATCAGCGGCAGCAGCTGCTCGGTCGTCGGGTCGCCCATGAGCGTGTTCATGTAGTCGTTGAACACGAGCGGCATCGCGGCGTCGGCGGCCCGCGTCCTCCGCGAGGCCCGGCGCTGCGCGGTGAGGACGCCGAACGCCTGGTCGATCGAGCCCGCGATGCCCACCGACACCGGCACCGACGTGAACGGCTGTGTCGGCGTGACCACCGCGGTCCACTGGTGCTCCTGGTCGGTCGGTCCGCTGAGCAGCAGGTACGCGGCGCTCCGCGTCTCCCCGAGCTCGTACAGCCACGGGCCGTTGTGCTCGACCTCCCAGACGAGCGCGTACCCGGGTCCGGTGAGCACCCCGATGGGCAGCGCCTCGCCGGTGGACCACGATCCCCGGTTCTGCACGACGGCGCGGCTGCGGGGCGGGTGGTGCTGCGCCTCGCGGTCGATGCGGGCGAGGCCGATGTCCCGCAGCGGGTCGGTCCGCCACCGGCTCTCGGCCGCCCAGTCGTTCGCCGCGTGCGTCAGCGACAGGTCGTCGACGTCGACGCCCGAGTCGGTCAGCCACGCGCCGCTCGCGAACGAGGACACGGAGTCGACGACGTGCTCGCCCCGCTCGGCCCGGACCTCGGTCCAGGTGCGGAACGCCGGCACGCCGTCGTGCGCCCGGAAGACCGAGACGGTCTGGAGGCCCGTGGCCGCGTCCGCCTGCACGATCCGGATCCCGGGTCCGGTCACCACCACGGCCGCGCTCGCGTCCGTCCCGTCGGGCACACCCGACCCGTCGGTCGCGTCCGTCGCGCCCGTCGCCTCGTGCGCCACGTACCGCAGCCGCGCACCGACGGTGGAGTCGACGTGCCGGAAGCCGCCCGGGAACCGACCGTGCCCGACCGTCGTCAGTTCGACGAGCGGCTGCGGTTCGGCGGTCCCGTCCGACAGCGTCCCGCCGGCCGGCACGAACGACACGAGCGACACCGGCTGCTCGGGACCGGTCCGGAACCGGGCGGTGAAGCCGGTCGTGACCCAGTCGACGAACGGCGCCGTCACCGGGCACCGACGGGCGCCGCCGGCGCGTCCACCCACGCGCCGAGCCCGTGGTCGTAGCAGGTGGTGTTGTCGATCGTCGCCCGGTCGACCACGGGTCCCGCGGTCACGCGCCGGTCGACACGCTCGGGGTCCGGCGCAGCGTCGGCGAGCAGCCGCGTGTAGTCGTGGTGCGGATCGAGGATGACGGCGTCCGACGGTCCCCGCTCGACCACCCGGCCGCGGTAGAGCACGAGGATCTCGTCCGAGAAGTGCCGCGCGGTCGCCAGGTCGTGCGTGATGTAGAGCACGGCGAGGTGGTCCTCGCGCTGCAGCCGTCCCATCAGGTTGAGCACGCTGAGCCGGATCGACACGTCGAGCATCGACACCGGTTCGTCGGCGACGAGCACCTGTGCGCCGGGTGCCAGCGCTCGGGCGATCGCGACCCGCTGCCGCTGGCCACCGGAGAGCTCGTGCGGGCGACGCTCGGCGAAGTCCTCGTCGAGGTTGACGCGGTCGAGCAGTTCGCGGACGCGCTCCCGGGTCTCGTCGGCCCCCCGCGTCCGGTGGTGCAGCTGCAGCGGCCGGGCGATGTGGTGCTCGATGGAGTGGAACGGGTTGAGCGACGCGAACGGGTCCTGGAACACCATCTGCACGTGCCGCCGGTACATGCTCCCGACGACGGGCGTGCCGTCCTCGAGCCGGACGTCGATCGACCCGCTCGTGACGGACTCCAGCTTCGCGAGCATCCGCGCGATCGTGGACTTGCCGGAGCCGGACTCCCCCACGAGCGCGACGGTCCGGCCGGGCAGCAGCTCGAAGGACACGTCGTCGACGGCGCGCAGCGTGTTCCTGCGCAGGCCCTTCCGGACGTGGAAGTCCTTGGTCAGGTGGTTGACGGTCACGCTGGTCACGATGCGACCTCCTCGAAGCCGAGGCCCGTGCGGATGAAGTCACCGCGGGCGCCGGACAGGCTCGGGAACGACCGCAGCAGGCGCTGCGTGTAGGGGTGCTGCGGCTCGTGCTGGATGCGCGCGGCGGTGTCGCACTCGACGACCTCGCCGCGGAGCATGATCGCGATCCGGTCGCTGATCTCGAGCAGCAGCGGCAGGTCGTGCGTGATGAACACGACCGCGAAGCCGAGCTCGTCCCGCAGTCGGACGATCTCCCGCAGGATCTCGCGCTGGACGACGACGTCGAGCGCGGTGGTCGGCTCGTCCATGATCATCACCTGCGGCTCGAGCAGCATCGCCATCGCGATCATGACCCGCTGCCGCATGCCGCCGGACAGCTCGTGCGGGTAGGCGGTGATGCGTGCCGGGTCGACGCCGACCCGTCGGAGTGCGTCCTCGGCGATCGCTCGTCGCTCCCGCTTCGGCATGCCCTTCCGGTGCTCGACGAGGGCGTCGTCGAGCTGCGCCCGGATCGTGGTGACCGGGTTGAGCGCGTTCATCGCGCCCTGGAACACCATGGACAGCTTCGACCAGCGGACCGCGCGGAGCCGCTCGTCGCTCAGTCCGAGCAGGTCGACGTCGCTGCCGTCGCGGTCGTGGAACGTGATGCTGCCGGACGCCACCTTCGCCGGCGGCTTGTGCAGCCGGGTGATGGCGTAGGCGAGCGTCGTCTTGCCGCAGCCGGACTCCCCCGCCAGCCCGAGGATCTCCCCCGGTGCCAGCGAGAGCGAGACGTCCTTGACGGCGTGCACGGGCCGTTCGGTCTCGTAGACGACGTCGAGGTGGTCGATGGTGAGGACGGCGTCCCGGGTCATCGGGTGACCCCCTTCCGGTCGGTGGCGGTCTGCGCGGAGCGGGCCGCGCCCCCAGGGCCGGACGTGCGGCGAGCCGCGCGCCGCGCCTGCCGCTCGCGTCGTCGCTGCGCCCGCACGTTGGCGAGTCGCGGGTTGATGACCTCGTCGATGGAGAAGTTGACGAGGGACAGGCCCATCCCGAGCAGCGCGATGAGCAGCCCCGGCGGCACGAACCACCACCAGGCACCCTGCGCGAGCGCGAACCCGTTCTGCGCGTAGAAGAGCATCGTGCCGAGCGTCGACGAGTTCGATGCGCCGAGGCCCAGGAAGGACAGACCGGCCTCGCCGAGGATCGCCGCGATCACGGCGAACACGAACTGCGACGCGAGCACCGGCAGCAGGTTCGGCAGGATCTCGACCGCGATGACCCGCCACGGTCGTTCGCCGGCGACGCGGGCGGCGGACACGTAGTCGCGGTTGCGGATCGACATCGTCTGCGCCCGCAGGACCCGCGCGGAGCCGGCCCACGACGTGATCGCCAGGACGATCGCGATGGTCCAGAGCCCGCGTGCCTCCTGCGGCACGAGGCCCGAGATGACGATGACGAGCGGCAGTCCCGGGATGACGAGGAAGACGTTGGAGAACAACGAGAACGCCTCGTCCATGATCCCGCCGAGGTACGCGCCGAGGATGCCGAAGAAGGCCGACAGCACCGTCGCGAGCACCCCGACGATGAGCCCGATCTGCAGGCTGCCACGGGTCGCGTACGCCAGCTGGGCGAGGACGTCCTGACCGGTCTGCGTGGTGCCGAGCAGGTTCTCCCCGCTCGGCGCCTGCATCCCGGAGTCGCGGATCGCGTTCGGGTCGCCGACCAGGAACGGGCCGAGCAGCCCGAACGCGGTGACGCCGAGGATGAGCACGATGCCGGTGACGAGCCACGGGGTCATCGTGGGCAGGAAGCGGCGGAGGCCGCCGCGGGGCTTCGCCGAGCGCGCCGTCGCGATGCTGCGCGTCGAGTGGCCGTCGGCCTCCTCGGCGAGCGCTCCGACGGTGGGCTCGGTCTCCTCTTGGATGTTGGTCACGGTCGTGTCCTCCTAGCTCCGGGCCCGGGTGCGCGGGTCGATGAGCCCGTACAGCAGGTCGACGACGAGGTTGGCGCCGAGCACGGCGAGGGTGATGAACAGGAAGATGCCCTGCATGAGCGCGTAGTCGTTGTTCGTGACCGCGGACAGGAGCTTCGACCCGATGCCCGGGTACGAGAACACCTGCTCGGTCACGACCGATCCCGACACGATGAAGCCGAGCGAGATCGCGAACCCGGCGACTGACGGCAGCACGGCGTTGCGGGCGGCGTAGTTGCGGAGGACCTTGCCGGGCGGCAGGCCCTTCGCGAGCGCCGTGGTGATGTAGTCCTCGGACAGCGTCGACACCATCATGTTCCGCATGCCGAGCAGCCAGCCGCCGAGCGAGGCGAGCACGATCGTCGCCGCCGGCAGCACGCCGTACTCGAGTGCCGACATCAGGAACGGGCCGTTGAATCCGGGGTCGAGGACGACGTCGTAGCCGCCCTGGGCCGGGAACAGGTGGAGTCCGGTGGCGAAGAAGTACACCAGGATGAGCGCGAGCCAGAAGTACGGCACGGCGGCGAGCAGCGTGGTGGCCGGCACGAACGAGTCGAGCCAGGTGCCGGGCTTCCAGCCGACGAAGGCACCGAGGGCCACGCCGATCACCGCGGCCAGGATCGTGGCGATCCCGACGAGGGCGATGGTCCACGGCAGCGAGCTCCCGATGACCTCGGTGACGGGTGCCGGGAAGTAGCTCACCGACACCCCGAGGTCACCGCGGAACACGTTGCCGAGGTACTGCCCGTACTGCACGATGAGCGGCTGCGAGGAGTCGCCACCGAGGAGCAGCTGGTACGCCTCCCTGGTCTCCGGGGTGATCTGCCCGCCGCGCTGCTGCAGCTTGGCGAGCAGGATGTCCACGGGGTTCCCGGGCAGGAGCCGGGGGATGATGAAGTTCAGCGTCAGGGCCGCCCACAGGGCGACGACGTAGAAGCCGATCTTGCGCAGGAAGTACTGCATACGAGTGCTCCTCGGTCGCGGTCCGCCGTCAGCCCTTGACGGGCTTCAGGGCCTTGAACACCTCGGCGTTGTCCGGGCTGGCCCAGATCGCCGGGAAGGCGTACAGGTCGTCCTGGGTCGGCCAGCCGGTGAACTTCGCCGTGTGCACCTCGCTCGTCGTGCCGCCGGTGAGGATCGGGATGTACGGCATGTCCTCGACGAGGTGCTGCTGGATCGTGTCGAGTTCGGGCTGGGTCGCCGCGGTGTCCTCGGGGTTGATCGCCTTGAGCTTCGCGAGCGCGGCGTCGACGTCCGGGTTGCTGTAGCGGGACAGGTTCGTCGCGGCACCCTCGCCGACCTTCGCGGTGTTCGAGGTCGCGAGGTTGTTGTTGTAGAGGTAGTACGGGTTCGCGGTCGGGCCCTGGCCGAGCGAGTCGATCGCGAGCTGGAACTGCCCCTTGGTCTTCTTGTCGGTCCACTCGTTCCACGACGACTGCTGCGCCTTGAGCTCGATGCCCGCGGCCTTGAGCTGCTGGGTCATCGTGTCGATGGCGGTGATGTAGTCGGTCCAGCCGGTGACGACCTCGACGGTCAGCGAGAGCTTCTGCCCGTCCTTGGCGTAGATGCCGTCCGAGCCCTTCTCCCACCCGGCGCCCTCGAGCGTCGAGGCGGCCGCATCGGTGTCGGGCGAGTCCGGCATCACCGCCGGCTCGATCTCCTTCGAGATCATGTCCTGCTGCGTGGTGGTGAGGGCGAAGGTCGGCGAGATGTCGCTCGCGGTGTTCGCGAACGCCAGCGAGTTGAGCTGCTTGCGGTTGATCGCGTCGGCGACGGCGTGCCGGACGGCGGGGTCGGTCTGCGGTCCGGAGCACCCGAGGTCGGTGTTCGCGCAGGTGATCAGGGCCATCTGGTTCTGCCCGATCGTGATGCCGTCGTAGCCCGGGTAGTTGCCCTTGATGTCGTCCATGTTCGGGACGGGGCCGGTCTGCCAGTCGATCGAACCCTGCTTGAGCGCGTCGGCGCCGGCGGTGTTGCCGGAGAGCGACAGGTAGCGGACCGTCTTGACCTCCGGGGCACCGCCCCAGTAGTCCTCGTTCGCGGTCAGGGTGAACGCCTGCGCCTTGAAGTTGCCGAGCGTGTACGGGCCGGTGCCGACCGGCTCGCGCATGACGTCGGTGGCGGGGTCGATGTCCTTCCACAGGTGCTCGGGCACGATCCAGGTCTTGCCGAGCAGGTTCGGGCCGAGCACGAACGACGGCTCGTCGAACGAGACGACGACCTTCGAGTCGCCCTCGGCCTTCGCGGTGCCGGTGTAGCCGATCGAGTTGAGCGACTTGTCCTGCTTGAGCATGTCGAGGGTGAACACGACGTCCTTCGCCGTGAAGGGCTTGCCGTCGCTCCACTTCGCACCCTCGCGGAGCTCGATGGTCAGCTGCGTGCCGTCGGCGTTCCACTCGTAGCTCTTGCCGAGGAGCGGCTTGGGGTCCTCGGTGTTCACGTTGGTGATGAAGAAGAGGCTCTCGTAGATGGTGCCGATGCCGCCGATGTTCGACGGGGACCACGGGTTGAAGTTGATCTGGTAGTCGCCGGACTGCCCGGTGTAGGCGACGAGGGTGCTCGCGGAGTCGGACGACGCCGCGGTCCCGCTCGAGCTGCAGCCGGTCAGGGCGAGCCCGGCGGTGGTGACGATGGCCGCGGCTGCGATGGCGAGCCGCCGTGAACGGTTGAGTACTGACATCGTTGTCCTCTCGGTCTGCTCCGTCGCAGTCCAGTTCGTTGACGGCGATTGTTACACGGCTAAACTAACCCGGTCAAGCATCTGCACGACGAACTGAGGAGGCGCGATGAAGCGCACGACACTGGACGGCCCCTGGACCCTCGAGGCGGTGACCGGTCCGGCGGAGTCCGAGCCGTTCCGGACCCCCACCGAGGCGGTGGTGCCGGGATGCGTGCACACCGACCTCCTCCGCGCGGGGCGGATCCCGGACCCGTTCGACGGCGACGGCGAGGCGGCGACCCAGTGGATCGGCGACACCGTGTGGCGCTACCGCCGCACTTTCACCTGGGACAGCACGGACACCGAGCACGTCGTCGGCACGGGTACCGCGGAACGGCACGACCTCGTGGCCGAGGGGCTCGACACCCTCTCGACGATCGAGCTGAACGGGCTGGTCGTCGGCACGACCGCGAACCAGCACCGCTCCTACCGGTTCCCGGTCGGCCACCTCCTCCGACCGGGCGACAACGAGCTCGTGGTCACGTTCGACGCACCGGTGCCGGCCGCCGTCCGGCTGTCCGAGCAGCACGGCGGCGAGCTCCCCCACGTCAACCACCACCCGTACAACGCGCTCCGCAAGAACGCGTCGAACTTCGGCTGGGACTGGGGCGTCGACGTCGCCACGAGCGGCATCTGGCGCTCGATCGGCATCGAGTCCTGGAGCGGTGTGCGGATCGCCGCGGTCCGCCCCCTCGTCGACGTCGACGGCGCCACCGGCGTGCTCACCGCGCACGTCGACGTCGAGGACGCCGGCACCACCGGCGGCTTCCGCCAGCACATCGGCTCGGCTCCGGTGACCGACGGCACCACCGGCACCGGCCTGGAGGCGCGCGTCACCGTTTCCGGACACGGCGCGTCCGTCTCCGGGTCGCGTCCGGTCTCCGGCGGTCGCGCCGCCGGGTCCGCTGCGGTCCGCCTCGAGCTCTCCGACGTCGCGGTCTGGTGGCCGCGGGGCCACGGCGAGCAGCCGCTCTACGACGTCCGCGTCGAGGTCGGTGACGACGTCTGGACCGGCCGCGTCGGCTTCCGGACGGTCACGCTCGACACCGCTGCCGACGCCGGCGGTGCGCCGTTCCTGCTCCGGGTCAACGACGAGCCCGTGATCGTGCGCGGCGCGAACTGGATCCCGGACCATGCGTACCTGACCGAGATGACGCCGGAGCGCTACACCGAGCGCATCGACGACGCGATCGAGGCGAACGTCAACCTGCTCCGCATCTGGGGCGGCGGGATCTACGAGTCCGACGACCTGTACAACCGCTGCGACGAACTCGGCGTGCTCGTGTGGCAGGACTTCCTCTTCGCCTGCGCCGCCTACGCCGAGGAACCCTGGCTCGCCGACGAGGTCGAGCCCGAGGTCCGCGAAGCGGTCACCCGCCTCAGCCCACACCCGTCGCTCGTGGTCTGGAACGGCAACAACGAGAACCTCGTCGCGTACGCCGAGTGGGGCTGGCGGCCGTCGCTCGTCGGGCGGACCTGGGGCAACGGGTACTACCGGTCCCTGCTGCCCGCGGTCGTCGCCGAGCTCGACCCGACCCGGCCGTACACCCCGGGCAGCCCGTTCTCGTTCGACGAGTACCTGCACCCGAACGACGACCGCAACGGCACCGTGCACATCTGGGACGTCTGGAACACGAAGGACTACACCGCCTACGCCGACTGGCACCCCCGGTTCGTGGCCGAGTTCGGGTACCAGGGCCCGCCCACCTGGTCGACGCTCACCGCCGTGGTGCACGACGAGCCCCTCGACCCGGACGGCCACGAGATGCTCGTGCACCAGAAGGCGCACGAGGGCAACCGGAAGCTCGCGGACGGCATGTGCGGACACCTGCCCGAGCCGCGGAACATCGAGGACTGGCACTGGGCGGCGCAGCTGAACCAGGCGCACGCGATCCGGTTCGGCATGGACTGGTTCCGGTCCCGCACGCCCGACAACACCGGCATGGTCGTCTGGCAGCTGAACGACGACTGGCCCGTGGTCTCGTGGGCGCTCGTCGACCACGCCGGGCACCGGAAGCCCGTCTGGTACGCCGTGCGGCAGGCCTACCGTCCGGTCCTCGCCACCGTGCAGCCGTCGGAGGACGGTGCCGGCACGGAGGTCGTCGTCGTGAACGCCGGCGCCGGTGCGGTCACGGACGACCTCGTCGTCGAGCGGCGGTCCTTCGACGGCACGGTGCTCGCGTCGACGAGCGCGTCCGTGACGGTTGCCCCGGCGGACGCGGTACGGGTGCCGCTGCCGGTCGAGGTCGCTCGGTCGGAGGACGCCGCCGGCGAGGTCCTCGTCGTCACCGGCACGTCCTCCGGTCGGCGGGTGCACGACCTCGCCGAGGTGGTGGACCAGCGACTCGCGCGCCGACCGTTCACGACCGAGGTGGAGCCGACCGACGACGGCGCCCGGGTCACGGTCACGGCGACCGGGTACGTCCGCGACCTGTCGCTCTTCCCGGACCGGCTCGTGGCGAGCGCCCGCGTGGACGAGGGTCTGGTGTCCCTGCTGCCGGGCGAGCACGTCGTGTTCACCGTGTCCCGCGTGCCGGGCGTCGACGCCGAGGCGCTCGTCGGCCCGCTGGTCCTCCGGCACGCCGGCGACCTGCTCGACTGACGTGGAACGACGAACGGGGCCCTGCATGTGCAGGGCCCCGTTGGTCGTTGCGTCAGACCGCCTGCGCCTCGAGCACCAGCGCGGTGCCGGGCGCGAGCGACGGCAGCCGGACCCCGAGGTCCTCGAGCACCGCTCCGGACAGCTCGACGCTCCCCCGCTCGAGCCACGGCGTCCGGGTGACGTCCACGCCCTTCGGCACGCGCAGCCCGGTCACCGGCGCCACCCGGTAGCGCCGGCGGCGGTCGAGCCCACGGAAACGCAGCGGCACCGCGAGCGCCCGCGGTCCGGTCTCCGTCCGGACGACCCGCGCGAGCGCGCGGTCCCGGTCGGCGCCGACGACGACGGTCGTCGCAAGCCCCGCGTCCCCGAGGTCCACGTGGTGCACCCGCCCGGAGTGCAGCAGCCCGCGTTCCCGCTTGTAGAGCGCCGTCCACTCCCGCAGCCGGTCGCGCTCGGCGGCCGTGCAGCGCGTGACGTCCGTCTCGATGCCGGCGCTGCCGAACAGCGACACCGCCATCCGGAAGTCCAGGTCGAGGTGTCGGCCCGTGGTGTGGGAGACCTCGGGGCCGACGTGCGAGCCGATCAGCTCCGGCGGCAGCAGCAGCTCCGTCCACCGCTGGATCGCGAGCCGCTCCATCGCGTCGTTCGAGTCCGAGGCCCACACCCGGTCGGTCCGCTCGAGCACCCCGAGGTCGACCCGGGCGCCGCCGGAGGCACAGGCCTCGATCTCGAGCCACGGGTGTCGTCGGCGCAGCTCGTCCATCACGGCGTACACCCCGCGCGTGTGGGCACCGAGGCCGACCCGTCCCGCGTGCACGGTCTGCACGACGTCGCGGTTCTGGTCCCACTTCACGAAGTCCACGTGGTGCTCCTCGATCACCGCGGACATCCGGTCGAGCACGTGCTCGCGGACATCGGCGTGCGCGAAGTCGAGCGTGTACTCGTGCCGCCAGGTCCGCGCCCGGTCGGGGTCCTGCAGGAACCAGTCCGGGTGCGCCTCGGCCAGGGCGGACACCGGGCTGACGCACTCCGGCTCGAACCAGAGCCCGAAGTCCATCCCGAGCGCGCGCACCCCGTCGACCAGCGGGCCGAGCCCGTCCGGCCAGACCTCGGCGTCCACCGTCCAGTCGCCGAGCGACGTCGTGTCGGACCGGCGGCCGGTGAACCAGCCGTCGTCGAGCACGAACCGCTCGACCCCGACGTCGGCCGCCGCTCGGGCCAGCTCGAGCAGCGGTTCCAGCTCCTGCCGGAAGTACACCGCCTCCCACGTGTTGAGGACGACCGGTCGCGGACTGACCGGGTGCCCCGGGCGTGCACGCAACGAGTCGTGCAGTCGCGCCGACAGCCCGTCGAGTCCGCCGTCGCTCCACACGAAGACCGTCTCGGGTGCCGTGAACCCCTCCGCCGGTCGGAGCACCACCTCGCCCGCCCGCAGCAGTTCGCCCGCGCCGAGCAGGGTCCGCGCCTCCGCCAGCCGGTCGATGCGGTGCACGGTGTCCGCACTCCACGCCGGGTGCACCGCCCACAGCTCGCCGAGCGCGTCGTCGAAGCCGGTCGTGCCGAGGATCGTCAGGGTCGGGGCGTCGTGACCCGTCCGACCGCGGCGGCTCTCGCGCACGTGCACCCCGTCGGTCAGGGCCCGTCGCTGCGGGGTCCGCTCGCGCGTCCACTTCCCGGCCAGGTCGAGCACCTCGGTAGCACGCTCCCCCACCGGCAGCACGGCTTCGAGCGCGGTCAGCTCGACGTCCTCGACACCGGTGTTGGTGACCGTCTGCCGCACCCGGAGCACGCCGGCGGCATCGAGGGCGAGGACGATCGACAGCGTCAGCTCGTCCGACACCGCGTCGACCACGAGCTCGGTGTCGGTCCCGGCGACCGCGGCCTCGTGCCAGACGGGGACGAGCGGTCGCCCGCCGACCTGCCCGGCGATCCCCGGTCGCCCCTCCCACCCGTCGTGCTCGGTGGGCAGCAGCGTCAGCGGCCACGCGGCGTCGTAGGCGCTCGGCGAGACCGCACGGTCCTGCGCGAGCACGAGGTCCGCGGCGTCCGCGGCCGCGACCGGTCCGGTGTCCCGACCCCAGTGCAGCACCTCGGGCAGCCCGTCCGGACGACTCGCGAGCACCAGCGCGACGCCGCCCCCGCGCAGCACGTGCACGGTCCGCTCCGGCAGCCCGGCCTCGGTGACGGCGCGCTCCACGACGGTCATGCGGTCACCGCCTCGAGCAGCACGCGGACGCCACCGGCGGGCACGACGGTCTCCGGGCCCTGCCCGGAGCCGTCGAGCAGGTCGGTGCCGGAGGCGACGACCGTGACGTCGTCGTCGCGGTGGTTGAGGAGGAAGAGGACCCCGGAACCGTCGTCTCGGACGCGACGCACCGCCTCCAGGCCGGGAGGCGCGGTGACCGTCCGCGGGACCGCCCGCTCCTCGACGACCCGGTCCACGATCCGCTGCACGCCGTCCTGCTCGAGCATCGCGGAGACGTACCAGGCGCCGCCACCGGCGGCGCGGCGGGTCACCGCCGGACGACCGGCGAGCGGGCCGTCGACGTGCCGGAGCACGACGTCGGCGTCCTCGACCACCAGGTCCTCGGCCCAGTCGGTGACGAGCGTGCCGTCGTCGAGCCGCGCGTGCTGGTCGCGCTGGAGCGGGACGAACTCCTCCGCCCACACGCCCAGGACGTCGCGGAATGCACCCGGGTAGCCGCCGGGCAGCACCCGCGCGGTCTCGTCCACGATGCCCGACGCGTAGGTGACGAGCAGGGTCGCGCCGCGGTCGACCACGGCGCTGATGCGCGCTGCCGACGCCGCGTCGACGACGAACAGCGTCGGCAGGACGACCACGTCGTACCCGCTCAGGTCGGCGTCGAGCGGGACCACGTCCGTGGTGACCTGCCGACGCCAGAACGCGGTGTGCCACGCCCGGACCTCGTGCCCGTACCGGAGCCCCCGGTGCGGCTTGAGCCCGGCCTGCAACGCCCAGCCCGACGCCTCGTCCACGACGATCGCGACCCGGGCGGCTTCGACGGGTGCGCCCTGCACCGGGGCGAGCGCCTCGAGCGCACGGCCGAGGGCGCACACTTCACGCCAGACGCGGGTCCGGGTGCCGGCGTGCGGGACCATCGCGGAGTGGAACTGCTCGGCACCCGCGGTCGAGGCGCGCCACTGGAAGAACAGCGCGCCGTCCGACCCCCGGGCGACGTGCGCCAGGGAGTTCCGGATCAGCTCGCCGGGCTCCTTCGCCCGGTTGCGCTGCTGCCAGCTCGGCCCGCCGGTCGAGTGCTCCATGAGCAGCCACGGGGTGCAACCGCGGGCGATGCCGCGCATCCGGTCGGCGGACGCCGCAAGGTCCTCGGCGCGGTCCGGGTCGTCCACCAACGTGTAGTGGTCGTTCGCGGGGATGGCGACGTGCTCTGCCCACCCGGCGTAGTCGACCACGTGCGAGCCGGCACCGACCATGAAGTTCGTGGTGACCGGCACGTCCGAGTGCCGCTCGATGGCGTCGCGCTCGGCCGTGTAGTGCGCCAGCAGGGCGTCCGAGGAGTACCGCTCGAAGTCGAGGGCCAGGCCCGGGTTCGGCGCGCCGCCGACACCGCGGGGCGGCGAGACCTCCTCGAACGACGTGTAGGTGTGGCCCCAGAAGGCCGCGCCCCAGGCCGCGTTCGCCGCGTCGACGTCCGGGTACCTCGCCCGGAGCCACCGCCGGAAGTCCGCTGCCGACACCTCGCAGAAGCAGCGGGCGTTGCCGCCGCCGAGCTCGTTGCTGACGTGCCACAGCCGCACGGCGGGGTGCCGGCCGTACCGATCGGCCAGCGCGTCGACGATGCGCAGGGCGTGCTCGCGGAACACCGGGGACGCGGGGCACCAACCGAGACGGCCCCCGGGACGTTCGCGCCGCTCGGTGGCGTCGACGGGCAGCACCTCGGGGTGCGCGGTCAGCAGCCAGTTCGGCGGGGCCGCCGTCGGGGTCGCGAGGTCGACCGCGATGCCGTTGGCGTGCAGCAGGTCGAGCACCTCGTCGAGCCAGGACCACGTGAACTCCGCCGGCGACCGCTCGAGCAGCGCCCACGAGAACACCCCGACCGTGACCAGGTTCACGCCGGCCTCCCGCATCAGGCGGACGTCCTCGTCCCACACCTCGCGCGGCCACTGCTCGGGACTGTAGTCACCTCCGAAGGACAGACCCTCGGTGGGCCAGGGCACGGAACGGGCAGCGGTCACGACATCTCCTTCGACGGTGGACCGCACCAGCATCCCGTCCGCATCGGGTCTTTGTCAATTTGTGAAACTAACGCGAGCTCCGTCAGGAGCGCAGGGACCGGCGGATGGCCAGCACGGCCGCTGCACGGGCCCACTCGGAGAACTCGAACGGCTGCACCACGACGGTGACGGCCGCCTCGTACGGGCGGAGCCCCTGCCGGAAGGCCTCCTCGACCTCGGCCCGCGCGATGTCGTGGACCGGCAGCCCGTCGCCCGTGAGCACGATCGACTCCGGGTCGACCAGCGTGACCACCGTCGAGAGCAGCACGCCGAGTGCCGTACCGGCGTCGCGGAACGCCTGCAGGGCACGCGGCTCCCCGTCCCGGGCACGCTCGACCACGGCGGCGTACTCGTCGTCCCCGGCTCCGGCGTTCCTGGCGATGATCGAGCTCGGGAGGTAGCTCGAGACACACCCGTGGTGCCCCACCCCGCAGTCGGGCCCGCCGCCGTAGACCGGCAGGTGCCCGACGCGGCCGAAGCGACCATGCGCCCCCTCGGACACCTCGCCGTTGGTGACGAGCCCGAAGCCCACGCCCGTGCCGACCGTGACGAGCGCCATGGACCGAACCCCTGCGCCCGCGCCGATCCAGTGCTCCTTCGCCGTCAGGGCGTCGACGTCGTTCGCCGTGTGGGTCACGAGTCCGGTCCGCTCCTCGAGCAGGGCCGCGAGCGGCACGTCCCGCCATCCGAGGAACTGCGAGACCTCGACCACGGCGACGTCGTCACGGGTCACGACGTCGCCCGGCACGGACACCCCGAGAGAGCACACCGCCGGCGACGCCCGGCGGAGCACCTGCACCATCGCCGCCAGCTGGTCGACGAGCGCCTGCGGCTCGGTGTCCGGCACCGCTTCTTCATGGAGTGCCAGCACCCGACCGTCCAGGTCGGTCACGGCGGCGTAGAGGCGGTCCGGCGTGAGCTTGACCCCGAGGAACTCCCACCGGCCCGTACTGGCGCGCAGGAGCTCCGAGGGACGGCCGGTGACACCGCGGACCCCCGTGCCGACCTCCGTCACGAACCCGTGCTCCTGCAGGGTGCGGACGGCGCGCGTCAGGCTCGCTCGCGACAACCCGAGCGACCGCGCGATCTCCGCCCGGGAGAGCACACCGTGCACGACGATCTCCCGCAGGGCCGCGCGGGTGGCATCGGTCAACACCGGCCACGAGGCTCCCGGCTCCGGCGGCGTGACCTCGAGCAGATCGGTCATCGCTCTCCTTCGTCGTCGGCCGATCATACTGCCGCGGATCCGTGCTGCCGACGCCAAGAACGCAGGAAACCCCTGACCATGAATGGTCAGGGGTTCCCTGGTGTTGCAAAGGTGAGTCCGGCGGCGTCCTACTCTCCCACAAGGTCCCCCTTGCAGTACCATCGGCGCTGAGAGGCTTAGCTTCCGGGTTCGGAATGTGACCGGGCGTTTCCCTCTCGCTATGACCACCGGAACATGTTCGACCCAAACCTGGATCCGAACCTGTCCTTCAAGCCGTTGCTGAAGTATTCAGTTCGATTCCCGATCGTCTGTCGGGAACCACAAAGTGGACGCGAGCCCGCCACCCACAAGAGGCGACGGTAAAAGTTGTGTTGTCAAGTCTTCGGCTTATTAGTACCGGTCAGCTCCACGGGTCGTTAGTCCCCGCTTCCACATCCGGCCTATCAACCCAGTAGTCTGCTGGGAGCCTCTCACACTCAAGGTGCATGGAAATCTCATCTCGAAGACGGCTTCCCGCTTAGATGCTTTCAGCGGTTATCCGGTCCGAACGTAGCTAATCAGCGGTGCCCTTGGCAGAACAACTGACACACCAGAGGTTCGTCCATCCCGGTCCTCTCGTACTAGGGATAGATCTTCTCAAATTTCCAACGCGCGCAGCGGATAGGGACCGAACTGTCTCACGACGTTCTAAACCCAGCTCGCGTACCGCTTTAATGGGCGAACAGCCCAACCCTTGGGACCTACTCCAGCCCCAGGATGCGACGAGCCGACATCGAGGTGCCAAACCATGCCGTCGATATGGACTCTTGGGCAAGATCAGCCTGTTATCCCCGAGGTACCTTTTATCCGTTGAGCGACAGCGCTTCCACAAGCCACTGCCGGATCACTAGTCCCGACTTTCGTCCCTGCTCGACCTGTCAGTCTCACAGTCAAGCTCCCTTGTGCACTTACACTCGCCACCTGATTGCCAACCAGGTTGAGGGAACCTTTGGGCGCCTCCGTTACTCTTTGGGAGGCAACCGCCCCAGTTAAACTACCCATCAGGCACTGTCCATGAACCCGATCAGGGTCCTACGTTAGACATCCAAAGTGACCAGAGTGGTATTTCAACAATGACTCCACGAACACTAGCGTGCCCGCTTCACAGTCTCCCACCTATCCTACACAAGCCACTCCGAACACCAATACCAAACTGTAGTAAAGGTCACGGGGTCTTTCCGTCCTGCTGCGCGTAACGAGCATCTTTACTCGTAGTGCAATTTCGCCGAGTTCGCGGTTGAGACAGCTGGGAAGTCGTTACGCCATTCGTGCAGGTCGGAACTTACCCGACAAGGAATTTCGCTACCTTAGGATGGTTATAGTTACCACCGCCGTTTACTGGGGCTTAAATTCAGAGCTTCGCCCGAGGGCTAACCCTTCCTCTTAACCTTCCAGCACCGGGCAGGCGTCAGTCCGTATACATCGTCTTGCGACTTCGCACGGACCTGTGTTTTTAGTAAACAGTCGCTTCCCACTGGTCTCTGCGGCCTTCAACGCTCAACGAAGCAAGTCCGTATCACGTGTCCGGCCCCCCTTCTCCCGAAGTTACGGGGGCATTTTGCCGAGTTCCTTAACCACGATTCTCTCGATCTCCTTGGTATTCTCTACCTGACCACCTGAGTCGGTTTCGGGTACGGGCGGCTGCAACCTCGCGTCGATGCTTTTCTCGGCAGCATAGGATCACTGATTTCCCCTCACGGGTACGCGTCGGGTCTCAGGCATGCAGACGACGGATTTGCCTATCGTCAGCCCTACACCCTTACACCAGGTTCACCTTACGGATACCATCGCCTGGCTCAGCTACCTTCCTGCGTCACACCTGTTCATACGCTAGCCGCACCAGCATGGGGTCGAGCGTTAGACCGGACACCATCACCCCGAAGGGATCCGGTGAGCCGGGTTAGGACTCTTAGCACCACTGGATTAGCTTGGGCGGTTGTTCGCCGGTACGGGAATATCAACCCGTTGTCCATCGACTACGCCTGTCGGCCTCGCCTTAGGTCCCGACTTACCCAGGGCGGATTAACCTGGCCCTGGAACCCTTGGTCTTTCGGAGGACGGGTTTCTCACCCGTCTTTCGCTACTCATGCCTGCATTCTCACTCGTGTAGCGTCCACGGCTGGATCACTCCGCCGCTTCACTCGCCACACGACGCTCTCCTACCACTCCGCACGACTGAACCACGAAGGCTTGTCTGTGTGCGAAATCTACAACTTCGGCGGTGTGCTTGAGCCCCGTTACATTGTCGGCGCGGAATCACTTGACCAGTGAGCTATTACGCACTCTTTCAAGGGTGGCTGCTTCTAAGCCAACCTCCTGGTTGTCTGTGCAACTCCACATCCTTTCCCACTTAGCACACGCTTAGGGGCCTTAGTTGGTAGTCTGGGTTGTTTCCCTCTCGACGATGAAGCTTATCCCCCACCGTCTCACTGCTGCGCTCTCACTCACCGGCATTCGGAGTTTGGCTGACGTCAGTAACCTGTTGAGGCCCATCGGCCATCCAGTAGCTCTACCTCCGGCGAGAAACACGCAACGCTGCACCTAAATGCATTTCGGAGAGAACCAGCTATCACGAAGTTTGATTGGCCTTTCACCCCTATCCACAGCTCATCCCCTCCATTTTCAACTGAAGTGGGTTCGGTCCTCCACGACGTCTTACCGTCGCTTCAACCTGGCCATGGATAGATCACTTCGCTTCGGGTCTAGGACATGCGACTCAAATCGCCCTATTCAGACTCGCTTTCGCTACGGCTGCCCCACACGGGTTAACCTCGCCACATATCACTAACTCGCAGGCTCATTCTTCAAAAGGCACGCCGTCACCCCTACAAGGAGGCTCCGACGGTTTGTAAGCAAACGGTTTCAGGTACTATTTCACTCCCCTCCCGGGGTACTTTTCACCTTTCCCTCACGGTACTTGTCCGCTATCGGTCATCTGGGAGTATTTAGGCTTATCAGGTGGTCCTGACAGATTCACACGGGATTTCTCGGGCCCCGTGCTACTTGGGATACACATCCGGCCATGACACCATTTCGTCTACGGGGCTGGCACCCACTACGGCCCGGCTTTCAAACCGGTTCGACTATGATGCGCTGTAACCGCCCCAGTCCGGCAGAACTGAGCGACGTGTCCCACAACCCCGACCATGCAACGCCCGCCGGCTATCACACATGATCGGTTTAGCCTCATCCGCTTTCGCTCGCCACTACTCACGGAATCACATGTTGTTTTCTCTTCCTGTGGGTACTGAGATGTTTCACTTCCCCACGTTCCCTCTACCCGCCCTATATATTCAGGCGGGAGTCACCAGGTCGACAAGTCGCCTGGCGGGGTTTCCCCATTCGGAAATCCTCGGCTCACAGCTCGATTATCAGCTCCCCGAGGCTTATCGCAGATTTCTACGTCCTTCTTCGGCTCCAGATGCCAAGGCATCCACCGTTTGCTCTTAGAAACTTGACCACAAAGATTAAAATTGCGATCGACTCGAACAACAACCACCACGAGGATGATCATCGTCACGAGCGATCTAAGATGCTCGCGTCCACTGTGTAGTTCTCAACATACGATCGGCACCAGCACTCCCCCACCAACCGGTAGGTTCACCCTGGCCCAACGAAGGACCCGTAGGCCCAACCCCCACCAACACTCACGTGTCAACAGGAAGCCTGGTCCCTCAGGACCCAACAACGTGCACCAGCCGACCCGCTCACCCCGACCCGTCCCAACCAGCAAGCTGGCGTACTAGGGCCGGAAGCTTGCGCTCCCGACTGCACTGTCAATGTTCCACCCATGAGCTACCGGCAACCACGTTCGGGTTGCATCGGCGCCTGAACCAAGCACCTGCAAGCAGGGCCGGTCAGATGCTCCTTAGAAAGGAGGTGATCCAGCCGCACCTTCCGGTACGGCTACCTTGTTACGACTTAGTCCTAATCACCGATCCCACCTTCGACGGCTCCTTCCACAAGGGTTAGGCCACCGGCTTCGGGTGTTACCGACTTTCATGACTTGACGGGCGGTGTGTACAAGGCCCGGGAACGTATTCACCGCAGCGTTGCTGATCTGCGATTACTAGCGACTCCGACTTCATGAGGTCGAGTTGCAGACCTCAATCCGAACTGAGACCGGCTTTTTGGGATTCGCTCCACCTTACGGTATCGCAGCCCTTTGTACCGGCCATTGTAGCATGCGTGAAGCCCAAGACATAAGGGGCATGATGATTTGACGTCATCCCCACCTTCCTCCGAGTTGACCCCGGCAGTCTCCTATGAGTCCCCGCCATAACGCGCTGGCAACATAGAACGAGGGTTGCGCTCGTTGCGGGACTTAACCCAACATCTCACGACACGAGCTGACGACAACCATGCACCACCTGTACACCGACCACAAGGGGGCGACCATCTCTGGCCGTTTCCGGTGTATGTCAAGCCTTGGTAAGGTTCTTCGCGTTGCATCGAATTAATCCGCATGCTCCGCCGCTTGTGCGGGCCCCCGTCAATTCCTTTGAGTTTTAGCCTTGCGGCCGTACTCCCCAGGCGGGGCGCTTAATGCGTTAGCTACGACACAGAAACCGTGGAAAGGTCCCTACATCTAGCGCCCAACGTTTACGGCGTGGACTACCAGGGTATCTAATCCTGTTCGCTCCCCACGCTTTCGCTCCTCAGCGTCAGTTACGGCCCAGAGATCTGCCTTCGCCATCGGTGTTCCTCCTGATATCTGCGCATTCCACCGCTACACCAGGAATTCCAATCTCCCCTACCGCACTCTAGTCTGCCCGTACCCACTGCAAGCCCGAGGTTGAGCCTCGGGATTTCACAGCAGACGCGACAAACCGCCTACGAGCTCTTTACGCCCAATAATTCCGGACAACGCTTGCACCCTACGTATTACCGCGGCTGCTGGCACGTAGTTAGCCGGTGCTTTTTCTGCAGGTACCGTCACTTTCGCTTCTTCCCTACTAAAAGAGGTTTACAACCCGAAGGCCGTCATCCCTCACGCGGCGTTGCTGCATCAGGCTTTCGCCCATTGTGCAATATTCCCCACTGCTGCCTCCCGTAGGAGTCTGGGCCGTGTCTCAGTCCCAGTGTGGCCGGTCACCCTCTCAGGCCGGCTACCCGTCGTCGCCTTGGTGAGCCATTACCTCACCAACAAGCTGATAGGCCGCGAGTCCATCCCCAACCAAAAAATCTTTCCACCACCAGACCATGCGGCCGGCAGTCGTATCCAGTATTAGACGTCGTTTCCAACGCTTATCCCAGAGTCAGGGGCAGGTTACTCACGTGTTACTCACCCGTTCGCCACTAATCACAGGAGCAAGCTCCTGATCATCGTTCGACTTGCATGTGTTAAGCACGCCGCCAGCGTTCGTCCTGAGCCAGGATCAAACTCTCCGTAAAAAAATTACAGATCCGACACCCCGAAGTGCGCCGAACCGAGTTGAAACTGACTGTAAAGACTGTCTACTGACAATCAATTCAATCCAAAAGGAATTGTCTCCGTACCTCCACAAGTGAAGGCAACGGGGTCAAAAAATTGGCATTGACAATGTGCACGCTGTTGAGTTCTCAAGGACCAGACGCACCCCCCACTCGACTCCATCAGGAGCTCCGCCAGAGGGGCATTCGTTCTTGGCTGCCACCGGCAACGCGTCGGACCGAGGTCCTGTGGCTCATCCCGAGGGGAGAGGGCCGGTGGAGTAGTCATCCTAAGCGTCGGAGCGATCGAGCACAAGGCCTGATCTGAACTCCGGTGGAGGATGGTCCCGCTTGAGGGCCGGCGTGCTCTGGGCTCTCGCTCCAGCCGCTCCGCCGCACCTTTGGGGTGACGAGTAAGAACTCTACGCAGCGATCCCGGGGAGCGCCAACTGCCCCGCCTCCCGGGCGTGTCGCGTTGTGCAACACGGCGGAGAACGACTCGTGCCCGCTCCCCGGGGACGGGCGAGCGGGCACGAGTGTTGTGCGGGATCCGGTGTCAGACGAGGGTGACGCCGGCGAGGGTCTTCTTCCCCCGTCGGAGCACCACGATGCCACCGGAGAGCGCGAGGTCGGCGAGCAGCGCGGTGCCTTCCTCGACGCGGACGTTGTTCACGGAGACCCCGCCCTGGTCGACTGAGCGCCGGGCCTCGCCCAGCGACTTCACGAGTCCGGTCTCGACGAGTGCGCGAGCGACGTCGGCATCCCCTGCGAGGGTCACCGATCCGGGCAGCTCGGCGATGGCGGACCGGAGGGTGTCGGCGTCGAGGGCACCGAGGTCGCCGTTGCCGAACAGCGCGGCCGCGGCGTCGATCGCCGCACGGGTGGCGGCCTCGCCGTGCACGGTCGCGGTCACGTCGTGGGCCAGGGTCCGCTGGGCCTCGCGTCGGAAGGGTTCCTCCGCCACGGCACGCTCGAGCCGCTCGATCTCCTCGCGGGACAGGAAGGTGAACTCCCGCAGCCGGGCGATCACGTCGGCGTCCGACGTGTTGAGCCAGAACTGGTAGAAGGCGTACGGGGACGTCATCTCCGGGTCGAGCCAGATGGCGTTGCCCTCGCTCTTGCCGAACTTCGTGCCGTCCGAGTTCGTGATGAGGGGCGTCCCGATCGCGTGCACCGATGCACCCTCGGAGCGTCGGATCAGCTCCGTGCCCGAGGTCAGGTTGCCCCACTGGTCGGATCCACCGGTCTGCAGCGTGCAGCCGTACTGCCGGAACAGCTCCCGGTAGTCGAGTCCCTGCAGGATCTGGTAGCTGAACTCGGTGTAGCTGATGCCCGCGTCCGAGTTCAGGCGCGCCGCGACCGCGTCCTTCTTCAGCATCGTGCCGACGCGGAAGTACTTGCCGATGTCGCGGAGGAAGTCGATCGCGGACAGCGGCGACGTCCAGTCGAGGTTGTTCACCAGCCGCACCCCGTTGTCGCCCTCCGGGCTGAGGAAGCGTGACACCTGGGCCTGCAGGCGGCTGACCCACTCGGCCACCGTCTCCGGGGTGTTCAGGGTGCGCTCGGCCGTCGGGCGCGGGTCACCGATGAGCCCGGTGGACCCGCCGACGAGCGCGAGCGGCTTGTGGCCGGCCAGCTGCAGTCGGCGCATCGTCAGCAACTGGAGCAGGTTGCCGCAGTGCAGGGACGGGGCCGTCGGGTCGAAGCCGCAGTAGTAGGTGACCGGCTCGCCGTCGAGGGCCTCCTTGAGCGCCGTCTCGTCGGTGGAGACGTGCACCAGACCGCGCCAGCGCAGTTCGTCCCACACCGAGGCGAAGGTGGGGTCGTTCCGCTGGCGTGTCAGGACGTCGTGATCGGTTGCGCTGGACACACGACGATCGTAGCGGCGCGCGGCGGCGTACCGGGATCCGGCCGGGAGGCGCGGTGCCGGTTCACCGGTCGACCGCACCCTTGTGACGCCGGTAGGTCGAGACCGTCGGGTCGCCCGCCAGCCAGAAGCGCCAGGGGAACGACGCGCCGCCGGCGATGCCGCCGACGCCGGTGCGCGGTCCCCGCGCGATGCGCGGGCCGAGCCCGTCGGCCGGCCCTGTCGGTCCGGACAGGAGCGCGTCGGCGACCGCAGCGGGTCCGTGCTCGGTGATGCGCGCCTCCAGGCCGGGTGCCAGGGTGAGCACGAAGGGACCGGACCCGTCGAGCACCGACGTGCCGTCGTCCGTGCCGAGGACCGCGCCGAGCGCGGTCCCGAGGTTGCCGGGACCGCGTGCGAGCGCGACCTCGGCGGGCCGGTCGCCTCGGCGCGCCCGAGCGGTCGCGACGCCGTCGACGACCTCCGCGGCCCGGAGGAGCGACCCGGACGACGTGCCCTCGGGGCCGCTGACCACGTTCACGCACGTGTGGATCCCGTAGGAGCGGTAGGCGTACAGCGTGCCGGGCGCACCGAACAGGTGCCGGTTCCGCTCGGTCATGCCGCGGTGCCCGTGCGAGCCGGGGTCGGTCGGACCCCAGTAGGCCTCGACCTCGGTGATCCGGAGGGTGACGCCCCGACCCGAGATCGTCGCGCCGAGGAGCGCCGGCGCCGAGGTCGGTGCCGGCAACTCGAGCAGCGCGCGGAGTGCGGACGTCATCGGGTGAAGGGCGCCCCCGCGGCGAGGTCGTGCACCCGACGGGTCACGGACGCGAGCTGCTCGGCGACGCGGTCGGGGGCGGTCCCGCCGACGCCGGCGCGGGACGCGACGCTGCCCTCGATCGTCAGGACACCGCGGACCTCGGGGGTCAGGTGCTCCGACACCGAGCGGTACTCGGCGTCGGTCGGCTCGTCGAGCTCGATGCCGCGTTCCTCGCAGTGTCGGACGAGCGCACCCGAGATCTCGTGCGCGTCGCGGAAGGGCACGCCCTGGCGGACGAGCCACTCGGCGACGTCGGTGGCGAGCGAGAAGCCCTGCGGCGCGAGCTCGGCCATCCGGTCGGTGTCGAAGGACAGCGTCGCGACCATGCCGGTGAACGCGGGCAGCAGGACCTCGAGCTGCGCGACCGAGTCGAAGACGGGCTCCTTGTCCTCCTGGAGGTCGCGGTTGTACGCGAGCGGGAGCCCCTTCAGCGTCGTGAGGAGCCCGGTGAGGTTCCCGACGAGACGCCCGGACTTGCCCCGGGCGAGCTCGGCGATGTCGGGGTTCTTCTTCTGCGGCATGATGCTCGACCCGGTCGAGAACGCGTCGTGGAGGCGGACGAAGCCGAACTCCTTCGTGTTCCAGAGGATGACCTCCTCGGCCAGGCGGGACACGTCGATGCCGACCTGGGCCAGCACGAACGCGAACTCGGCCACGACGTCACGGGCTGCGGTGGCGTCGATCGAGTTGTCCGCCGGCCGGGCGAAGCCGAGTTCGTGGGCGATCGCCGTCGGGTCGAGCCCGAGCGAGCTGCCCGCGAGGGCACCGGCGCCGTACGGGCTGACGCTCGCGCGGTCGGCCCAGTCGCGGAGCCGCTCGAGGTTGCGGACCAGGGGCCACGCGTGCGCGAGCAGGTGGTGCGCGAGGAGCACGGGCTGAGCGTGCTGCAGGTGCGTCCGGCCCGGCATGATCGCCGCCGGGTGCTCGCTCGCCTGCTGGGAGATCGCGTCGACGAGGTCGATGACGAGCCGTCCGATGCGGCGACCGTGGTCGAGCATGTGCATGCGGCCGAGCGTCGCGATCTGGTCGTTGCGGCTCCGTCCCGCCCGGAGCTTGCCGCCGAGCTCGGGGCCGAGGTCCGCGATGAGCAGGCGCTCGAGGGCGCCGTGGACGTCCTCGTCGCCGTCGTCGGGGAGCAGCGAACCGTCGGCGTGGGCGGCCTCGAGCCGGTCGAGGCCGCCGAGCATGCGGTCGAGCTCGTCCGCGGTCAGGTACCCGGCCGTGTGCAGCGCCCGGGCGTGCGCACGCGACCCGGCGATGTCGTACGGGGCGAGCTGCCAGTCGAAGTGCGTCGACCGGGACAGCGCGGCCAGCTCGGCGCTGGGGCCGTCGGCGAAGCGCCCACCCCAGAGGGCGCCGGTGTTCGTGGCGTCGGTCTTGGCGGGCTGGTTCGCGTCGGTCATGTCGTCCTGCCTGGTGGTGGTGTCGGGGTCGGTCGGTTCGGGTGCGTCGGCGCGGAGGTATCGAGTGGCGGGTGCTGCTGGCGGCGGTCGTCTCGGTGCCCGGTCAGTTCGCGCGGTCGCGTCGGGCGGCGATCCGGGCGGGTCGGGCCCACGCCGCGGCGAGGGTCACGGGCTCGTCCGACGGAGCGGCGGCGAGTTCGTAGTCGTAGAGGCTCTGGCCCGACCGGCGCCCCACCACGGTCGCGGTCCCGCCGTGGAGCCGGAGCCGGACGTCGCCGGAGACGTGCTCCTGGGTCTGCTCGACGAAGGCGTCGAGCGCGCGACGGAGACCGCTCCCCCACCGCCCGTCGTGCACGAGGTCGGCCCACTCCTGGTCGACGGACCGCTTGCAGCGGAGCACGTCCCGCTCGAGGGTGAGCCGCTCGAGGTCGCGGTGCGCGGCGACGAGCGTGGTGGCGGCGGGGCTCTCCGCCAGGCGACGGACCTTCCGCCCGTCGAGCAGGTCGTCGATCCCGTCGTGCCGTCCGACGCCGTGCCGGCCGGCGAGGGCGTCGAGTTCGAGCAGCAGCCGCAGGACCGGGAAGCGCTGGCCGTCGAGGGCGACCGGGACACCGTGCTCGAACGTGACCACGACCTCGTCGGGGTCGGGGGCCTCGGTCGGGTCCTGCGACCGCGTCCAGTCGTCCGCGGCGGCACCGGACCAGGGGTCGTCCGCCGCCGACGTCGTGACGAGCCGGCCCCACAGGTCCTGCTCGGTCCCCGAGGACGGGACGGCACTCGTCGGCACGGCGACGACGTCGAGGTCGGGGTCGAGCCCGCCGACCGCGGCGGTCAGGGCCACCTCGTCCGGGGCGACGGTGGCGTGGGCGACCGCAGTCGCGCCGAGCTGCCGGGCGGTGCGTACCAGATGGGTCGCGACGAGGGGGCGGCGGAGTGCCGGTACGAGCACCCGGTCGCCGTCGCCCGCGTTCGCACGGACCGCCGCGACGACGTACTGCTCCGCGAACTCGGCCTTGGCGTCGACGACGATGGCGTCCGCCGCACCCGCTGTGCGGGCACGGTGGCGGACGGCGTCGACCTCGCGCGACCGCCCGCCGACGTCGACCACGAGGGCCAGGACCTCGTGGTCGCCACCGAGTTGCCGGACGGCGGCAGACGGGTCGACGCCGGCGGAGCAGGCCACCACGATGCGATCGGTCACGGTCTGGTCCCCGGTCCGCTCAGACGGCGAGCGGGGCGGGCGCCGCTGGCGCACCCGTGGCGTTCGCCGCGAGGAGCCAGGCGAGCAGGGCCTTCTGCGCGTGCAGTCGGTTCTCCGCCTCGTCCCAGATGATGCTGCGCGGTCCGTCGATCACCTCGGCCGTGACCTCGTAGCCGCGGTCGGCGGGCAGGCAGTGCATGAAGACCGCGTCGTCCGCCGCGTGGCCCATCAGCTCGTCGTCCACGCGGTAGCCGGCGAAGGTGTCGAGCCGCGACTGCTTCTCGTCCTCCTTGCCCATCGACACCCACGTGTCGGTGACGACGACGTCCGCTCCGGCGACCGCCGCGACCGGGTCGGTCACGACGAGGACCGAGCCGCCCGTCTCGGCGGCACGACGCTCGGCGTCGACGACGACCCGGCTGTCCGGGCTGAACGCCGCCGGAGCGGCCACGCGCACGTGCATGCCCGCCGTCGCGCCGGCGAGCAGGTAGGAGTGCGCCATGTTGCTGGCACCGTCGCCGACGAAGGCGACGGTCTGCCCGGCCAGGGTCCCGCGGTGCTCGCGGATGGTGAGCAGGTCGGCGAGGAGCTGGCAGGGATGGAAGTCGTCGGACAGCGCGTTGACGACGGGGACCCGTGTGCCGGCGGCCATCTCCTCGAGCCCGGACTGCGCGTAGGTGCGCCAGACGATCGCCGACACCATGCGCTCGAGCACGCGGGCGGTGTCGGACGGGGTCTCCTTGCCGCCGAGCTGGCTGTTCGCCGTCGTGATGACGAGCGGGCTGCCGCCGAGGTCGGAGATGCCGACGTGGAAGGACACCCGGGTACGGGTCGACGACTTGTCGAAGATCACCGCGACGGTCTGCGGTCCGGCGAGGGGCTGCTCGCCCCAGCGGTCGGCCTTCACCTGCGCGGCGAGGTCGAGGATCGCGGACTGCTCGGCCTGGGTGAGGTCGTCGTCGCGGAGGAAGTGGCGGGTCATGCGGAGGTCTCCTGGGTGGGGGTGCCCTGCTCAGCGGCCACGGCGGCCAGGCTCTCGCCGAGGATCGACACGAACTCGTCGATCTCGTCGTCGGACACGATGAGCGGCGGCGCGATGCGCAGGCTCGACTCGTTCGGGGCGTTGATGATGAGACCGCGCCCGAGGGCGGCGGCGTTGACGGCGGGGCCGACGGGCGCGGTGAGCCCGACGCCGACGAGCAGGCCCGTGCCGCGGACCTCCTGCACCAGCGGCGACCCCAGACCAGCGATGCCGGCACGGATGCGCTCGCCCTTCGTCACCGCTCCGGCGACGAGGTCGGCGCGCTCGATCTCCTCGAGGACCGCGTTCGCGACGCGGGTGCCGAGCGGGTTGCCACCGAACGTCGAACCGTGCTGCCCGGCAGAGAACAGCTCCGACGCCCAGCCGAACGTGACGAGCGCCCCGATCGGGAAGCCGCCGGCGATGCCCTTCGCGATCGTGACGGCGTCGGGCGTGAAGCCGTGCCCCTGGAACGTGAACCAGTTGCCGGTCCGACCGACCCCGGTCTGGATCTCGTCGAGGACGAACAGCGCGCCGTGTTCCTCGGTGAGCCGTCGGGCGGTCTGCAGGAAGCCCTCGGGCAGGTCGACGACGCCGGCCTCGCCCTTGATCGGTTCGACGATGAGCGCGGCGACGGTGTCGTCGATCGCGGCCTCGAGCGCGTCGACCGTCGAGTCGATGTGCTCGACGCCGGGGACCATCGGCAGGAAGTCCTCCTGCAGCGCGGGCTTGCCGGTGAGCGCGAGCGCGCCCATCGTCCGGCCGTGGAAGCCCTGCTTGAGCGCGAGGATGCGGGTCTTGCGGCCGTCGGCGCCCTTGTTCAGACGGGCGAGCTTGAAGGCCGCCTCGTTCGCCTCGGCGCCGGAGTTGCCGAAGTACACGCGGCCGGCCGCGCCGGCCCCGGTGATGCGCTTGAGCCGTTCGGCGAGCTCGAGCTGCGGCGGTGTCGCGAAGTAGTTCGACACGTGGACGAGCTTCGCGGCCTGGTCGGCGACGGCATCGACGAGCGCCGGGTGCGCGTGGCCGAGCGAGTTCACGGCGATGCCGGCGAGGAAGTCGAGGTACTCGTTGCCCTCGACGTCCCACACGCGGCACCCCTTCCCGTGGTCGAGCATGATCTTCGGCGGCGTCAGGGATCGCATGAGCGACGCCCCGAACCGGTCGTTCCAGGTCTGGGTCTGCGTCTCGGTGCTCACTGCTCGTTCCCCTTCTGCGTGGTGCTCGTGGTGTCGGCCATGTGCCGGCCCGGGTCTGCCGCGGACTCCGGGACACGGCGTCCGACCTCGGCGTGGGTGTTCTGGTTCTCCGTGCGACGGCTCGGGTCCGGGATCACCTCGGTGCCCGCACCCCGGAGGGTGAAGACCTCGAGCAGGATCGAGTGCGGGATCCGGCCGTCGATGATGGTCGCGCCGCCGACGCCGCCGACCACGGCGTCGAGGCACGCGGTCATCTTCGGGATCATCCCGGACTCGAGGGTCGGGAGCAGCTCGCGCAGCTCCTCGACCGCGATGAGGTCGATGATCGAGTCGCGGTCCGGCCAGTTGCGGTAGAGCCCGGGGACGTCGGTCAGCATGAGGAGCTTGGCGGCGCCCAGCGCGATCGCCAGGGCACCCGCGGCCGCGTCGGCGTTGACGTTGAGCGCCTGGTCCGGGTGGGCGTCGTCGATCGCGATGCTCGAGACGATCGGGATCCGACCGGCGGCGATCGCGGCGAGGACGCCCGAGGGGTCGACGTGCGTGATGTCGCCGACGTGCCCGAGGTCGAAGTGCTCGCCGTCGACGACGACGCCCTTCTTCTCGCCGGTGAACAGCGAGCCGCCGTCACCGGAGACCCCGACGGCCAGGCCGTCGCCGTGCTCGTTGACCAGGTCGACGATCTCGCGGTTGACCTCGCCGGCCAGGACGTCACGGACCACCGTGATCGCCTCGGTCGTCGTGACCCGGTAGCCGCCGCGGAACTCGGACTCGATGCCCTGCTCCTTGAGCGCGGCCGAGATCTGCGGACCGCCGCCGTGCACGACGACCGGGTGCAGACCGGCGTAGCGCAGGTAGACCATGTCCTCGGCGAACGCCCGCTTGAGGTCGTCGTTCACCATCGCGTTGCCGCCGAACTTGACGACCACGGTCTTGCCCGTGAACCGCTTCAACCACGGCAGGGACTCGATGAGCGTCGCGGCCTTGACGGCGGCGAGCTCGTGCTCTTCTTCCTTGGTGAGGTCGCTCATCAGCTGGAGTACGCGCTGTTCTCGTGGACGTAGTCGTGCGTCAGGTCGTTCGTGAGGATGGTCGCCGCGTGCGTGCCCACCCCCAGCTCGATGAGCACGTGGGTGTCGCGCGGGGTCAGGTCGACCTCGTCGCTCGGCCGGTCGGGGGCGCCGGCGTGGCACACGCGCACCCCGTTCATGCTGACGTCGACCGCGTACGGGTCGAACTCGGCGTCCGTCGTGCCGATCGCGGCGAGCACCCGGCCCCAGTTCGGGTCGTTGCCGAACACCGCGGCCTTGAACAGGTTGTTGCGGGCCACGCTGCGACCGACGGTGACGGCCTCGTCCTCGCTGACCGCGCCGGTGACCGTGATGGTGATGTCGTGGCTCGCGCCCTCGGCGTCCTGCTGGAGCTGCCGGGCGAGGTCCGCACAGACGGCGGTCAGGGCCTCCTGGAAGTCGCCGACCTCCGGGGTCACACCGCTCGCGCCCGAGGACAGCAGCACGACCGTGTCGTTCGTCGACATGCAGCCGTCCGAGTCGACCCGGTCGAACGTGACGCGGGTGGCCGCACGGAGCGCCTGGTCGAGCTGCTCGGGGGTCTGCACGGCGTCGGTCGTGATCACGACGAGCATCGTGGCGAGCCCGGGTGCGAGCATGCCCGCACCCTTCGCCATCCCGCCGACGGTCCAGCCGTCCTCGGTGACGACCGACTGCTTCGGCGTCGTGTCCGTCGTCATGATCGCGGTCGCGGCGTCGGGGCCGCCGTCCGCCGACAGCGCCGTGCTCGCGAGGTCGACCCCACGGAGGACGCCGTCGCGGAACGTCTGGTCGCCGACGCCGATCAGGCCGGTCGAGCACACGACGACGTCGCCCGCGCCGATGCCGAGGGCGACGCCGACGGCCTCGGCCGTCATGTGCGTCGTCTGGAACCCGAACGGGCCGGTGAAGCAGTTCGCGCCACCGGAGTTGAGGACGACGGCGCGGGCCGTGCCGTCACCGACGACCTGGCGCGACCAGATCACCGGGTGCGCCTGCGCGCGGTTGCTCGTGAAGACCGCGGCTGCGGCGGCGTCCGGCCCGTCGTTCACGACGAGGGCGACGTCGGGCTTCCCGCTCGCCTTGAGTCCGGCGGTCACGCCGGCCGCGCGGAACCCCGCGGCGGCGGTCACGCCCTGGAGGCCCGTCCCGGCCTGGTCCGTCGAGGTCACGTCGGTCACGGGGCGACTCCGTCCACGCTGAGGCCGAGGGTCTCGGGGAAGCCCAGGGCGATGTTGGCCGACTGCACGGCCGCGCCGGCGGTGCCCTTGGCCAGGTTGTCGAGGGCGCTCACGGCGACGACGCGACCGGCGGCCTCGTCGACGGCGATGCCGACCAGCGCCGTGTTCGCGCCGACGGTGTCCGCGGTCCGCGGGAACTCGCCCTCCGGCAGCAGGTGCACGAACGGCTCGTCGGCGTACGCCTGCTCCCAGGCGAGCCGGACGTCGCGGGCGCTCACCCCGGGCGACAGCCTCGCCGTCGTTGTCGCCAGGATGCCGCGCGCCATCGGGACCAGCACGGGTGTGAACGAGATCCGGACGTCGCCGGCTCCGGCGGCCACCAGGTTCTGCTGGATCTCCGGGATGTGCCGGTGGGTGCCGCCGACCGCGTAGGCACTCGCGGAACCCATGATCTCCGAGGCGAGGTACGTGGTCGCGAGCTTCTTGCCGGCACCGCTCGGGCCGACGCTCAGCACCGCGACGAGGTCGTCCGTCTCGACGAGTCCGGCCTGGACGCCGGGCTGGATGCCGAGCGTCACCGCGGTGACGTTGCACCCGGGGACGGCGATCCGCTTCGTCGCCGCGAGCTCGGTGCGCTGCCGCCCGAGGCCCTCGATGTCGTCAACGTCCCGCCACTCCTCCGCGGTCCCGGGCGCCGGCGCGGCGTGCAGCAGCTCCGGCAGGCCGTAGGTCCACGCGCCGTGGTACTCGCCGCCGTAGAACGCTTCCCACGCCGCCGGGTCCGTCAGCCGGTGGTCCGCGCCGCAGTCGACGACGAGGGTGTCCTCGTCGAGCTCCGCCGTGATCGCTCCGGACTGCCCGTGCGGCAGCGCGAGGAAGACCACGTCGTGTCCGCGCAGGTGCTCCGCCGTCGTCTCGACCAGGGTCAGGTGGGCCAGCGATCGCAGGTGCGGCTGGGTCGCGACGAGCGGCTGACCGGCGTTGCTGTGCGCGGTCACCGTCCTGACGTCGAACTCCGGGTGGGCGGCGAGCACGCGCAGGAGCTCTCCGCCCGCGTAGCCGGAGGCTCCCGCCACGGCGACGGATACGGACATGGGTTCCACCTTTGGTCGGACTGGTCGTCGAGAGAGTCGGAGGCGGCGGCCCCGGGCGGTGCTGATCCGGTGGATCAGTCGCGCAGGGTCGCCCCGAATCGCTCGCCGGCACGTCGGACGGCGCCGTCACGGGCCTCGGAGGCCTCGGCAGCGGTCAGCGTGCGGTCCGTGGCGCGGAAGCGCAGCGCGAACGTCAGGGACTTCTGTCCCTCGTCCACGCCCGTGCCCCGGTAGTCGTCCACGAGCCGAGCATACTCCAGCAGCTCGCCGGCGCCGGAGCGCACGGTCTCGAGGACGTCGCCCGCGGGTACGTCGACGTCGACCACGAGGGACAGGTCCTGCGTCGCGGCCGGGTACGACACGATCGGCGCGACCGACACGAGGTCCGGTGCCGCGGCGATCAGCGCGTCGAGGTCGAGCTCGACGACGGCGACCACCCGCGGCAGCACCGCGGCCTCGGTGAGGACGGGCAGGAGCTCACCCGCGACGCCGACGACGGTGTCGCCCACGAGCAGCGAGGCCGCGCGCCCCGGGTGCAGGCACGGGTGGCTCGTCTGCGCGACGCGGAGCTCCACGCCGACCGCCCACGCCACCGTGCGGGCCACGTCGAGCGCGTCGGCGACACCGTACGGCTCCGGCTGCACGCCCGGCTGCTTCACCGTGCGGTTGCCGGTGAGGAGGGCCGAGAGGTGGAACGGCTGGGGCGGGAGCGCGGCGTCGAGCGCGGCGAGGGTCTCGGCATCGGGCAGCGCGGCACCCGCCGGTACGGTCTCGGTGCCGAGCTCCACGCCGGTGGTGGGCAGGAACACCCGCGAGGTCTCGTAAAGAGCGACGTCGACGAGCCCGCGGGACACGTTCCGCCGCGCGGCGTCGACGAGTGCCGGCAGCCCGCTGCGACGGAGCAGCGACTGCTCGCTGTCGAGGGCGTTCGCGAGCACGACGCTCGGGCCGCCGTCGCCGTCGATGCCGGGGTACGCGTCCTGCGTCGCGCGGGAGACGAACGGCGCGGTGACGACCTCGACGAGGCCGTCCGCGGCGAGGGCGGCGGCCACCCGACGACGAGCCAGCTGGTGGCGCGTGAGACCGCGCCCGGGCGGGGCGACCGGCAGCACGCTCGGGATGCGGTCGTACCCGACGATGCGTGCCACCTCCTCGACCAGGGTGGTGTCGTCGGTCAGGTCCGGTCGCCAGGACGGCGGCGTGACGACGAGGAGGTCCCCGTCCGCCTCGACCGACGCGCCGATCGCGCGGAGCGTGTCGACGACCTCGGCGTCGGTGTAGTCGACGCCGACCAGCTCGGCCGGACGCGAGAGCCGCATCGTGGTGGTCGGGCGCGGCTCGGTGTCGACGAGCGTCGAGCCGAGGGCGTCCGCCGTGCCACCCGCGAGCTCGACGAGGAGCTCGACGGCGCGGTTCGCCGCGGCCTCGGCGACGAGCGGGTCGACCCCGCGTTCGAAGCGCTTCGAGGCCTCGCTCGGCAGCTTGTGGCGACGGGCGGTCCGGGCGATCGAGACCTGGTCGAAGCCGGCCGCCTCGATGAGGACGTCCGTCGTGGTGCCGGAGATCTCGGTGCGGGCGCCGCCCATGACGCCGGCGAGCCCGACCGGGCCCTCGTCGTCGGTGATGACGAGGTCCTCGGGGTCGAGCGTGCGGGTCGTGTCGTCGAGGGTGACCAGGGTCTCCCCCGCGGTCGCGCGACGGACCCCGAGGGCGCCGACGACCTTCGCGAGGTCGTAGCCGTGCAGGGGCTGCCCGAGCTCGAACATGACGTAGTTCGTGACGTCGACCGGGAGCGAGATGGAGCGCACGCCGGCGAGCGAGAGGCGCGACACCATCCACGCCGGTGTCTTCACGGTCGGGTCGATGCCGCGCACGACGCGCGTGACGAAGGTGTGCGCGCCGACGCGACCGCGGACGGGTGCCCGGTCGTCGATCGTGACGCGGAAGCCCTCGCCGGAGCGGGGCGTGACACGCTCCACGGGGTCGTGGAAGCTCGCGCCCGTCGCGTGGGCGTACTCGCGCGCCACACCGCGCATGCTCATCACGTACCCGCGGTCCGGCGTGACGTTGATCTCCACCGCCGCGTCGTCGAGGCCGAGCAGCGCGATCGCGTCGGCGCCGACCTCCGGGTCCATGCCGAGGTCGGCGAAGCGGAGGATGCCGTCGTGCTCGTCACCGAGGCCGAGCTCGCGCGCCGAGGCGATCATGCCGTCGGACACGTGGCCGTAGGTCTTGCGCGCGGCGATCGGGAACGGTCCGGGCAGCACGGCGCCGGGCAGCGTCACGACGACGAGGTCGCCCACGTCGAAGTTGTGCGCACCGCAGACGATGCCGCGCGGTTCGGGCTCGCCGACGTCGACCTGGCACCAGTTGATCGTCTTGCCGTTCTTCTGCGGCTCAGGCTCGCGCTCGAGCACGCGGCCGACGACGATCGGGCCGGTGAGGTCGTAGGTGTGGACCGCCTCTTCCTCGAAGCCCACCGACACGAGCGCCGCGTGGACGTGCTCGAGGGTGACGTCGTCGGGCAGGTCGACGGACTCGCCGAGCCAACGGAGTGGGACGCGCATCAGACCACCGTTCCGAACTGCTGCGAGAAGCGGACGTCGCCCTCGAGGAAGTCACGCATGTCGTTCAGGCCGTTGCGGAACTGCAGGGTCCGCTCGATGCCCATCCCGAACGCGAAGCCCTGGTACTCGTCCGGGTCGATCCCGGCGGCACGCAGGACGTTGGGGTTCACCATGCCGCAGCCGCCCCACTCGACCCAGCGCGCCCCGCCCTTGGCGTTCGGCTGCCAGACGTCCATCTCGGCGCTCGGCTCGGTGAACGGGAAGTAGTTCGGGCGGAGGCGGATCTGCGCCTCGGCCCCGAAGACCTGGCGCGCGAAGTGCTCGAGCGTGCCGCGCAGGTGCGCCATCGTCAGGCCCTTGTCGATGGCGATGCCCTCGACCTGGGTGAAGACCGGCAGGTGGGTCGCGTCGAGCTCGTCGGCGCGGTAGACCCGCCCCGGGGCGATGACGTAGAGCGGCAGGTCGCGCGACAGGAGCGAGCGGACCTGCACCGGCGAGGTGTGGGTGCGCATCACGAGGTGCCGGTCGACCGGTTCGACGAAGATCGTGTCCGCCATCGCACGGGCGGGGTGGTCCGGGTCGAAGTTCAGGGCGTCGAAGTTGAACCACTCGTGCTCGAGCTCGGGACCCTCCGCCACCTCCCACCCCATGCCGACGAAGATGTCGGCGACGGTCTCGTTGAGGACCGACAGGGGGTGGCGCGAGCCCGGGGTCCTGCGGCTCGGCAGCGCCGTGACGTCGACCCGCTCGGCCTCGAGCCGGGCGCGCTCCTCGGCCTCGGCCAGGACGGACTCCTGCTCGGCGATCGCCTGGTTCACCTGCCCACGGGCCTGCCCGACGAGCTTGCCGGCCGCGGCCTTCTGCTCCTTCGGCACGGTGCGCATCGCGGCGTTCATCCGCGCGAGTGCGGACTGCTCGCCGGTGTGCTCGGTCCTGGCCTGCTTCAGCTCGGCCACGGTCGTCGCGGCACGGACGGCGGCGAGGGCCTCGTCCACGGCGGCGGCGACGGCCGGTTCGCTGATCTCGAGGTGTTCTGACACGAGGCCCAAGCCTACCGGCCCGTGGGATACCGCCGTCCTGCACCGATCGGACGGTGGACGGCGACGCGGACGGGACCGCCCGTGCAGGACTACTTCGTCCGGTGGGCGAACGCCGACTCGTACAGGCAGACCGATGCGGCCGTCGCCAGGTTCATCGACTCCGCCCTGCCGTAGATCGGCACCTTGACGGCCCGGTCGACGAGGGCGAGGTCCTCCGCCGTCAGCCCGCGTGCCTCGTTCCCGAACACCCAGGCCGTCGGCCCGTCGAGCATCCCGTCGGCACGGACGTCCGGCAGGTCGTCGCCCGAGACGTCGGCCGCGAGGATCGTGTACCCGAGGCCGCGTGCCCGGGACACCGCGTCCGCCAGGGTCACGCCGACCGACACCGGGACGTGGAACAGCGAGCCCGTGGTCGAGCGCACCACCTTGGGGTTGTACGGGTCCACCGAGCGCCCGGTCAGCACCACGGCGTCGGCCCCGGCGGCGTCCGCGGCGCGGATGATCGTGCCGGCGTTGCCGGGGTCACGCACCTCCTCGAGGATCGCGACGATCCCCGGGAGGCCGTCCCGTGCCTCCAGGCCGTCGGCCGTGTCGGGGAAGACGTCCTTCACCGACGTCGGGAACTGCTGGCACACCGCCACCACGCCCTGCGGGGTCACGGTGTCGGCCATCGTGTCGAGCACCTGCTCGGTGACGAACCAGGTGTCCACCGGTGCGTCGTCGAGCGCGTAGCGCGCTGCGGCCGTCGGCGTGACGTACAGCTCGCGGAGCAGCTCCGGCCGGTACGCGATCGCCTCGCGCACCGCCTGCGGCCCCTCGAGCAGGAACAGGCCGGTGTCGGCACGGACGTCCTTCTTCGCCAGGGCGGCCACGGCCCGGACACGACCGGACTTCGGGTTCTCGAGGAGATCGCTCACGACACCAGTCTAGGAACGACGAAGCCCCCGCTCCGGAACGGAACGGGGGCTTCGGGTGCAGCGGTGACGACTACGCGGCCTTCGGGGCCGAGGTGTCGGCCGGGAGGGCGCCCTTGGCGGTCTCGACGAGCGCTGCGAACGTCTCGGGGTTGTTCACCGCGAGGTCCGCGAGGATGCGACGGTCGACCTCGACGCCGGCCAGGCCGAGGCCCTGGATGAGGCGGTTGTAGGTCAGGCCGTTCGCGCGCGACGCGGCGTTGATGCGCTGGATCCACAGGCGACGGAACTCGCCCTTCTTCGCGTGACGGTCCCGGTACGCGTAGACGAGGGAGTGGGTGACCTGCTCCTTCGCCTTGCGGTACAGGCGCGAACGCTGACCGCGGTAGCCCTCGGCGCGCTCGAGGATGACGCGGCGCTTCTTGGCGGCGTTGACCGCTCTCTTTACACGTGCCATTGATCTGTTCCTTTACGTTTCCGCCGGCTCAGTGGCCGAGAAGCTTCTTGACGTTCTTCGCGTCGGCCTTCGCGAGGACCTGGTCCTCGTTGAGGCGGGCCTTGCGCTTGGCGCTCTTGACCTCGAGGTTGTGACGCATACCGGCCTGCTGCTTCATGATCTTGCCGCTGCCGGTGACCTTGAAGCGCTTCTTCGACCCGGAGTGGGTCTTCTGCTTGGGCATGGAGGTGCCTTTCCGTGGGATGGGATGGGGGGCCGCGCCGTTGCGGGTGGGTCAGCTGCGCCGAGGGGCAGCTGCGCGGAGTGTCCGGGGAGGACCTACTCGGCCGGAGCCTCGACGGCCGCGGACTCGGTCGACCCGTCGGTCTCCTTGCCCTTCGCGGCGTGCTCCGTCGCGCGACGCTCGGCCTTCTGCGCAGCACGCTTCGCGTTCTGCTCGCCCTTGACGTCGGACTTGTTCTTGAGGGGGGCGATGATCATCGTCATGTTGCGGCCGTCCTGGGTCGGACGCGACTCGACGACACCGAACTCGGCGATCTCCTCGGCGAACTTCTGGAGGAGACGGACACCCTGCTCCGGACGCGACTGCTCGCGGCCACGGAAGAGGATCATCGCCTTCACCTTGTCGCCACCGAGGAGGAAGCCCTCGGCACGCTTGCGCTTGGTCTCGTAGTCGTGCACGTCGATCTTCAGGCGGAACCGGACCTCCTTGAGGTCGGTGTTCACCTGGTTGCGACGCGCTTCCTTGGCCTTCTGAGCGGCCTCGTACTTGAACTTGCCGTAGTCCATGATCTTGGCCACGGGCGGCTTCGAGTTCGGCGCGACCTCGACCAGATCCAGCTCGGCTTCCTGCGCGAGACGCAGGGCCATGGCGATCGGGACGACGCCGACCTGCTCACCCTGCGGTCCGACGAGACGGACTTCAGGGACGCGGATTCGGTCGTTGGTACGGGGATCGGTGATGCGGAGCTCCTTCAATCAGGTGGTGGTCGTCCGGGGCATCTGCCCTGGACGACGGCACGAGAGAGGAGATCTGACGCACGGATCTGGAACCCGTTCGGCAGCCGCCCGACGCCGTTCCGTCCGGAACGGCCAGCCGGCGCGGACGCCGGCGGAGCGGTTGGGACCCGGTAGCCTGTGGTGCACGGCCGCGGGTGGGAGAGACTCCTCTTCTACGACGCCGTCCGGTTGCTCGACCCGCTCGGAGAGCTGGTCGAGGCGCACGGACAGTATCTGCCGCCGATGAGTCTAGCAGAGGAGCACCGTGCCCGACACCCCCGAGAACGACAGCCCTGGGAACGACGTCCCGCAGGAGATCGCCGGCGAGGCGGCCGCCGCCGAGGCCCGCGACATCGCCGAGGTCCCCGCGGTCGAGCTCATCAACACCGTGGCGGTGCACCTGCTGAGCGCGGCGGCCGTCAAGGTCGGCCTGGCCGACGACCCACAGGAGCAGACGGACCTCGACGAGGCCCGGAAGCTCATCACGGCACTCGCCGGGCTCGTGACCGCCGCGGCCACCGAGATCGGCGACCACCACGCGCGCCCGCTGCGCGACGGGCTCCGCTCGGTGCAGCTCGCGTTCCGCGAGGCGTCGACCATCCAGGACGCCCCGGGCAAGGGTCCGGGCGAGAAGTACACCGGGCCCGTCAACTGACGCGACGCACCCGGTGACGGACGGGAGGCGCGTGACCGGCTGGTCACGCGCCTCCCGTCCGTCAGGGGCTGGTGCTGGTGCGGTCAGCGGGCCGGCGCGGTCACGCCGCGTCGCGGGACGCGAGCCGCGCGACAGCGGCGAGCGGGATGCCGGCCCAGTCCGGTCGGTTGCGGGTCTCGTAGACCACCTCGTACAGGGCCTTGTCGAGCTCGAAGGCGTCGAGGAGCGCTCGGTGGCCGCCGAGGTCCGTGCCGGTGCCGCGCTGGTAGCCGTCGAGGAACGCCTCGCGGGCGGCCTGTGCCCACGCGCCCGCGTCGACGAGAGCGTCGTCGTGCGCGAGCGAACCGGCGACGTAGTCGAAGGACCGGAGCATGCCGGCGACGTCGCGCAACGTGACGTCCGGGAGCGAGCGCTCGGTGAGCGGGCGGAGCGGCTCCCCCTCGAAGTCGAGGAACACCCACCCGCGGGGCTCCGGTGCCGCGAGTACCTGGCCGAGGTGCAGGTCGCCGTGGATGCGCTGCAGGGCGGGCCAATCGGCCGCGGCGGCCCGGTCGTACACGGCACGGACGGCGTTGACGTGCGGGGCGACGGTCGGGGCCTCGCGGACCGCGGCGTCGAGCCGCGCGTGCATCGTCGCGACGGCCGCGTTCCGGCGGGCCGCGTCGGCGGGCTCGGTCGGCAGCGCCTCGGCGAGGGTGCGGTGCACCTCGGCGAGCGCCGACCCGAGGGCCGCGGCCTGCGCGTCCCACGGCGTCCCCTCGCGGGCGTCGTGCAACGCCACCCGCCAGGCGTCCTCGAGCCCGGGGAGGAACTCCTGGGCGAAGGCGAGGTGTCCGGTGGCCGTGCCGTCCGGGCGTCCGGAGTCCGGCCACGTGGCCCGCAGTGCGCCGTACACGGTCGGGACCCGGGCGCTGCCCGCGGCCGACAGCGCGAGCTGCGTGGTGACGTCGGGGTTGTCGCCGTGGTGCAGGACGCGGAAGACCTTCACGATGACCTGCGCGCCGTCCGCGGTGTCGCAGATGACCGAGGTGTTCGACTGTTCGCCGGAGAGCACGCGCGACGCAGTCACCCGTCCGATCGGGCGGAGGGACGACGGGTCGGCGTCGATGCGCTCGGCCAGTTCCTGCACCCACGCGGTGTCGGTCGTCGCGTCGACGGGATCCGACCCCGACGCGCCCGCCTCCGGTGCCGGGGTCAGCACCGGCACCTGGTAGAGCACCGGCCCGGTCGGCGCGTCGTCGAGGACGAGCCGGGTGCCGTCCGACTCGGACAGCGTGCGGAGGGACGGCGTGCTGCCCTTCGCCGTGTACCAGCGCTGCCGGGCGATCCAGCCCTCGAGCGTGCGGTCGTGGACGCGGTCGGGTGCCTCGGCGCTCATGGGATGGACGCTACGCGTCGGGACCGGAGTGCGTCCCGGGTGGCGCGTCCTCTGCTCTTTACAACGATGTACAGAGCGACCAGCATGGGGGCATGAGCTCCCTCGACGGCACCGGCGCCGCCCCCTCTCCCCGCGCATCCCTCCCCCTGGCCTCCGAGCAGGACGGCACGTACCCGCGCCCGCAGCTGCTGCGTCGTGCCTGGGCGGACCTCGACGGCACGTGGTCGTTCCGGAACACCGGGGACGACCCGTCGTGGCGGAGCGGTCTCCCCGACGCGCGGGACATCACGGTGCCGTTCCCGCCCGAGTCGCCGGCGTCCGGCATCGACGAACCGGGGTTCCACCCCGTCGTCTGGTACGCCCGCACCCTGACCCGGGCCGAGCTCGACGCCGCCGGGTACGGCCCCGGGGCCGATCGGCTGCGGCTGCACTTCGGCGCCGTCGACCACCGCGCCCGGGTCTGGATCGACGGCCGGTTCGTCGGCGAGCACGAGGGCGGCCACACCCCGTTCTCGTTCGACGTCACCGAGGCGCTCGGCACCGACCCCGACGGCGAGCACGTGCTGGTCGTCCGCGCCGAGGACGACCCGCACGACGTCACGCAGCCCCGCGGCAAGCAGGACTGGCACGAGGAGCCCCACGCCATCTGGTACCGCCGCACCACCGGGATCTGGCAGACCGTGTGGCTCGAGGCCGTGCCGTCGCGGTCGATCGCGGCCCTCCGCTGGACGAACGTCGACCACGCCACGGTTCGCCTGACGGTGCGGCTCGCCGGCGAGCGCAGGGCAGCCGAACGGGTCCGCGTGGAGGCCTGGTGGCAGGGCACGGGCGAGGAGCTCGCGTCGGTCGAGGTCGCCGTGCCCGCCGACGCCGACGAGGTCGTCGTCCCGGTGACCGTCGCCCGCCAGACGAACGGCCAGGCCGAGGACGAGCTGGTGTGGAGCCCGGAGACCCCGCGCCTCGTCGACGCGACGGTGGCACTCGTCGGGGTCGACGCGGTGGCGAGCTACTTCGGCCTGCGGACGGTCGGCACGGACGGCGGCGCGTTCCTGCTGAACGGGCGGGCGTACGACGTCCGCAGCGTGCTCAACCAGGGCTACTGGCCCGAGTCGCACCTCGCGGCCCCGTCCCGCGCGGCCCTCCGGCGCGAGGTCGAGCTCATCAAGGAGCTCGGCTTCACCGCGGCGCGGAACCACCAGAAGATCGAGGACCCGCGCTTCCTCTTCTGGGCGGACCGCCTCGGGCTGCTCGTCTGGGGTGAGGCGCCGGGCGCGTACGCGTTCTCCCCGCTTGCGGTGCAGCGGCTGGTGCGCGAGTGGATGGACGCCGTCGAACGGGACGCCTCCCACCCGTCGATCGTCACGTGGGTCCCCGCGAACGAGAGCTGGGGCGTGCAGCACGTCGCGACCGACCCGGCACAGCAGGCGTACGCCCGGGCGCTCGCCGACCTGACGCGGGCACTCGACCCGACCCGCCCGGTGATCTCGAACGACGGCTGGGAGCACACGAACTCCGACATCGTCACGGTCCACGACTACGAGGGCGACGGCGTCCGGCTCGCGGCGACCTACGCGGACGACGCGGCACGGACGGCGCTGCTCGGCGGCCGCGGACCCGCCGATCGCCGGATCCTGGTCGGTGGGGCGACCGACGAGGGCCAGCCGGTGATGCTGACCGAGTTCGGCGGCGTGGACTTCCAGCCGGGAGCCCGCCGCGAGGACGGCTGGGGCTACACCTCGGCCGTCGACGGCGACGACTGGGTGACCCGGATCACGGCGCTGTACGACGGCGTTCGGGCGAGCTCGTTCCTGGCCGGGTCGTGCTGGACGCAGCTCACGGACACGATGCAGGAGACGAACGGGCTGCTCAACTCCGACCGCAGCCCGAAGGTGCCGATCGAGCGGATCCGGGCGGCCGTCACCGGGCGCTGACGGGCGGCACGTCGGTCCGTTCCCGCAGAACGCAACGTGGGCGGTTCCTCGCAGCGGCATTCCACTGCGAGGAACCGCCCACGTTGCGTGTTGCGGGAGGGTCAGGACGCGAGGAAGCGCAGGACCGTCTCGTTCCACTCGTCCTTGTGCGAGGCGAGCACACCGTGCGGGCCGCCCTCGATGACGTGCGTCTGCGCGTTCGGGATCGCCGCCGCGGTGCGCTGACCGGACGCCTCGAACGGCACGATGCCGTCCGAGTCGCCGTGGATGACGAGCGTCGGGACGTCGATCTTCGTCAGGTCGTCGCGGAAGTCCGTCGTCGCGAAGGCGACCGTGCAGTCGAGCGTGCCCTTCGGCGAGGCGAGCTCGGCGATCGACAGGTCGTACGCACGCTGGTCGTCGCTCACGAGCGGCTTCTTGAGCAGGCCCGGCTCGCCGCCCGCCGTGTAGAACATGTCGACGAACTGGTGCAGGAACGCGGCACGGTCGCCCGTGATGCCGTTCGCGAACCAGTCGGCGAGGTCCTGGTCGACCGCGCCGTCAGGGTTGTCGTCCGACTTCCACAGGTAGGGCGGCACCGCGCTGGCGAAGACGAGCTTCTTGATGTTGCCGGTGCCGTACCGCGAGGCGTAGCGCGCGAGCTCGCCGCCGCCCATCGAGAACCCGATCAGCGTGACGTTCGACAGCCCGAGTTCGGTGATGAGCTTGTCGAGGTCCGCGGCGAAGGTGTCGTAGTCGTACCCGCCCCAGGGCTGCGAGGACTGGCCGAACCCGCGGCGGTCGTAGGCGATGACGCGGTGGCCGGCCTCGACGAGTGCCGGGATCTGGCCCTCCCACGAGCGGCCGGAGAGCGGCCAGCCGTGGATGAGGACGACCGGGTCGCCCGAGCCGAAGTCGTCGTAGTGCAGGTCGATGTCGTGGCCGTTCTCGGCGCCGACGGTGATGAAGGGCATGATTCCTCCTGTCGTGGTTCTTCCAGGGAACGCGGCTGATGCAACTCCCGGCACCCTGGTGCTCCCTGGAGGTGCGGCGACCGGACAGTGGACGTCGGCTGTGGAGGTGGGAAGATCGGTCGGTGACCGACCTGGCGGAGACGACCCGTGCCTCCCGGCAGGTGCCGCCGTCCCGCGCCCGTCGCCTGCTCACGGTCGGCCTGGAGGGACGGCACAGCGGGTGGACCGCTCCCCTCCTCGTGTGGCTGGCTTCCCGCGTGGTCAGCACCGTCCTGCTGCTCAAGGTCTGGCTGCTCGCCACCGCGTACGGCTGGCGGTTCGCGTCGTACCGACGCGAGGGGACCTTCACGGCGTTCCTCGGGTCGTGGGACGCGTCCTTCTACCGGACCATCGCCGAGCACGGCTACCCGACGGCGCTGCCCACCGATGCGGCGGGCCACGTGCTGCCGAACCCGTGGGCCTTCCTGCCGGTCTTCCCGGCGCTGGCGCGGCTGGTCCAGCCACTGGTCGGCGGGTCCTTCTGGGCCGCCGGCGTGCTCGTCGCCACGCTCGCCGGGGCCGGCACGTGCGTCGTGCTCTGGCACCTGGTTCGCGCGGTGACCGACGAGCGGCGGGCGACCCGGGCGACGGCGCTCTTCGCGTTCGCGCCGACCGGGTTCCTGCTGCAGGTGGCGTACGCCGAGAGCACGTTCCTGCTCCTGCTGTTCGGCGGCCTGCTCGCACTGGTGCGCCGGCGGTACTGGCTCGTGCTGCCGCTCGGGCTCGTCGCGGCGTTCACGAAGCCGGGGGTGCTCGCGCTCGCGGTGGCCCTCGCGGTGCACCTGGTCGTGCGGGTCGTCCGGGAGCGCCGGGCGCTGCCGGTGCGCGACGCGGTGGCGATCGTCGTCGCCGGGCTCGGGGTCGCGGCCGCCGGACTCGCGTGGCCCGTCGTCGCGTCGGTGGTGACGGGGCGGCCGGACGCCTACCTCGAGACGGAGACGTCCTGGTGGGTCGGGTTCGTCGGGCTGCAGCACTTCGAACCGCTGACGCCCTGGTTCCGGATGGCGTCGACGTGGCTCGGGCCGCTCGGGGTCGTGCTCGTGGTCGGTGTGCTCGCCGCCGCGGTGTGGTCCTGGACCCGGCGGGGCGTCCGCGCGCTCGGGACGGACGTCGTGGCGTTCACGGCGTCGTACGCGCTGTACCTCGTCGCGGTGTTCCTGCCGCAGCAGAGCCTGCCGCGACTGCTCATGCCGACGGCGCCGCTCCTCGGGGCGGCGGGGTTCACGGGGACGCGGCGGCGGACGGTCGCGTGGCTCGTGGTCGGGGTGTGCCTGCAGCCGGTCGCGGTCGTGCTGCTGTGGTTCCTCGGGTTCCCCTGAGCGCGCCGGCCGGTGGATGCGGTCGAACCACGGTTCCGACGTCGAACCAGGGCGGGCGGCTGGTTCGACGTCGCTTCCGTGGTTCGTCCCACGTCGTGGGGGCCGCCCGGGGCGCGGTTCTACGCGTCGAACGTGTGGAACCAGGCGGTACCGCCCGGGTGCTGCACGGTGATCATCTCGTCGAGGTCGCGGTACGGACCGTCCTGGTTGTGGCTCGCCGACTTGATCCGGACGGTGCCGTCCGGCTCGGTGAAGACCTCGGAGACGATCGTCACGTGGTCGGGCGACTGGTTGTCGTTCCAGTCGTAGAACACGATGTCGCCGACCCTGACCTTGCTCCGCTCGTCGAGGGAGCGTCGGGTCAGCCCGAACTCCGCGGCGTTGGCCGTCATCCACGGGTCCATCGCCGGGCAGTACGTCCACGTGGCGCTGTGCTGGGCGCCGCCGGCCCGGTTGTACCAGTCGGAGCGCTGCTGCCACCCGCGGGCGACCAGGGTCTGCGACACGTAGTTCGCGCAGTCGCCGCCGATCGGGTTCATGGTGCCGTACTCGGCGAGGTTGTAGTCGGACCAGTACCGCATCGCGTACGCGAGCTGCCGGTCGACGTCGGTCAGCGCCGCGTAGGCGACCGTCGTCGTCGCGACCGCCGTCGATGCGTCAGGGACGGGTGCGGCCGTGGGCGTCGGGGTCGCGGTCGCCTGGTCCTGGGTCGCGCCGGCCTGCCCGTCGTTCGCCGCGCTGCCGTTGCCGTCCGAGGACCGGTTGGCGGACGGACTCGGCGCGACCGCCGTCGTGAAGAGCGCCACGTCCGCCGAGCCGGGCGTGTACATCGCCTGGTGCGGAGCCGTGAAGGTCACCTTCGTCGCCGAGGCCCGCACGTCACGCGCCGCGATCCCGCCGACCGTCACCCCACGCACCTCGGCCAGGCCGGTTCCGGCGACCGTGACGGTGACGCCGCCGGCGAGCGGGACCTGTGCGGGCTCGATCGACGAGGCCGCCGGGCGGGCGCTCGACGACGACCCACCGTCCTTGCCACCGGAGGCCGCCTCGGACGACCTCGACGATCCGGACGAGCCCGACGGGCTCGACGTGGCGTCGTCGCCGCGGGAGCAGGCGGCGACGGCGAACCCGATGCCGGCGACGCCGGCGAGGGAGAGCAGGGAGCGGCGGGTGAACGAGGCAGTCATGTCTGCACCAGGGTAGGCGACGGTGCGGCAGGATCACCGGAAGCGCACCACCGACCGGAAGGACCGCCACCCGCATGCCCGAGAGCCACGACTTCTTCGTCGCCGCCGACCCCGACTCCACCCGCCTCCGCGTCCGCGACGCACTCGTCCGTGAGGGCTACACCGTCGAGGACGGCGCGCAGGGCGCCCTGCGTGCGACCCGCGGCAGCCTGGGCGTCACCCTGTTGATCGGGGCGCTCGCGGGCGAGCGGACGTTCCACACCCGGCTCGACGTGCAGCTCATGGTCGCACCGGACGGGAGCACGGTGGCACGGCTCCTCCGCGGGTCCGGGCGGGCGGTGCTGAAGGGCGGGGCGATCGGCGTCGCCCGCGGCACCCGGGCGTTCGAGCAGGCCGCCAACGCGATCCACGCCGAACTCGCACGCGCCGGCGTGCTGACGGACAGCGCTCCGAGCTGACCACGGACCCCGGGAACGAAGAAGGCCACCCGACTGGGTGGCCTTCTTGCATCTGGTGGAGCTAAGGGGATTCGAACCCCTGACCTTCTCATTGCGAACGAGACGCGCTACCAACTGCGCCATAGCCCCGAGTGCTCGACCACAGTAACACCACCGTGAGCGCGATCCGAAATCGGGACGCAGCGGCCGGGCGCGCCGCGGCGTCAGACCGCGCGACGTCGACGCATGACCGCGTCGAGGTCGGTCTGCCGGTAGTCGTCGTCGCCGATGACGCCCATGCCGGCCCAGCGGCTCGGCGTCGCGGGCTGCTCGGGCTCGGGCGCCGCAGCAGCCGGAGCGGTTGCTGCGGCCGGCGAGGCCGGAGCGGTGGACGCGTCAGCCGACGCGGGTGCACGGAGCCCGAGCCGTTCCGCCAGGCGCCCCTGGTCGTGCGAGGACAGCGAGGCCGCGGCCTCCTCGACGTCGGCACGCAGGCGGGACACCCGCGCGAGCGACGGGTCCTGCTCCCCCGCGCGGATCGCCGCCGCCTCGGCGTCGGCCTCGGCCTTCGCCGCGGCGACGCGCTCCCGCAGCCGGGCGGCGAGCTGCGCCGACGACTCCGGCGAGGGCGCCGGCGCCGACGGCCGCTGCACGTAGAGCGGCTTCGGCACACCGGCCGGTGTCCAGCTGCGGTCACGGGCGGGTCCGGCGGGCTGCTCGGTGGACAGCGGCGGCGCCGGGTCCGTCCAGGTGGCGGCCGGACGGGAGGCACGGGTCGCCTCCGCAGCCCCGGCCGCGGCACGCGCCTTCCGCGCCTGCGCCACCTGGTGCAGCTGTGCGAGGACCGCTGCGGACCCGCCCGCGGCGACGAGCCCCGCGACGGCGACGAGCCACGCCCCGGGTGCCGCGACGAGGACGACGAGCGCGACGACGATGCCGAGCGTGCCGAACAGGGTCGCGCCGAGCCGGGACCGACGCATGCGCATGGCGGTGAGCGCGGGGACGGACGAGACGCGCTCGAGGGTCGGCTGCTGCTCGGCGAGACGCCGGGTGATCTCCCGCTGCCGCGCCGCCTCGTGGGCGCGGACGATCGCGGTGCGCTTGGCCTCCTCGGAGCGGGCGACGCGCTGCGCCTCGGCGAGGGACCGTGCGTTCATCTCGACCCGGACCTCGTCGGGGAGCTCGGCGGTCTGGGCGAGGATGCGCAGGGTCTGCTGCAACCGGATCGCGTTCCGCTCGGTGGCGAGGTACTGGCGACGCGCCGCCCAGGACGGCATGAGGTACACGACCCAGAGCACGGCCGCGATGAGCAGGACGATGCCGCCGCCCCAGGAGCCGATACCTGCCATGGGGACACGGTAGGGGCGCGGGTTCCCCCGGCCGCTGATTGCCGGACGCGTGTTGCGCGAGTCGCGACGGAATCCGTCGGAGGAGGCGGTGCCTCCCGTCCGTCAGCGGCGGTGCGTCAGATCCGGGGGCGCGTGTCGAGCGGGACCGCCGCCTCGTCGCGCGCGGCGAGCGGGACGCTGCCGACGCCGGACGGCACCCGGCCGGCGACCCAGCGGTCGAGGACGCCCTCGCGGACCTCCTCGGCCACCAGCGCGAAGCAGAAGTGGTCGCGCCAGTCGCCGTTGATGTGGATGTAGCGGCGGCGCAGGCCCTCGAACCGGAAGCCGAGCTTCTCGACGACGCGGAGGCTCGGGGCGTTCTCCGGTCGGATGCAGATCTCGACGCGGTGGATGCCCACGACGCGGAAGCAGTGGTCGACCGCCATCGCGACCGCGATCGGGGTGACGTTGTGCCCGGCGGCGTCCTCGACGACCCAGTAGCCGATCGACGCGCTGCCGAGGGACCCGTAGGTGATCCCGGAGACGTTGAGCTGCCCGACGAAGCGGCCGTCGAGCTCCATCGCGAACGGGAGCCCGAGCCCCGCACGGGCGTTCGCCTGGAGCGCCCGGATGCTGCCGCGGACGTCGGTGGAGACGTGCCCGGAGGGGTTCGTCGCCTCCCACGTCCGGAGCCACGACCGGTTGGTGGCGAGCGCGACGTCGAGGTCGCGGGTGTCACGGAGCCGGAGGGGCCGGATGGTGACCCGCCCGTGGGACAGGGTCGGGATCGTCGTCATCGCTGTGGTTCCTCCGGTGCCCGGTGATCGACCGGGTGGATGCACGAACGGGCCCGGGGGCGACCCCGGACCCGTTCGTGACGGGGTGGCTACTCTCCCGCGTTGAAGTCCTTCAGCCAGGCCTTGAGGTCCGGGCCGAGGTCGTCGCGGTCCGAGGCGAGCTGCACGATCGCCTTGATGTAGTCCAGCTTGTCACCCGTGTCGTACCGGCGTCCACGGAACACGACGCCGTACACGCCGCCCGTCCACTCCTCGGCGCCCGCCATCTTCATGAGCGCGTCGGTCAGCTGGATCTCGCCGCCCTTGCCCGGCTCCTGCTTCTCGAGGACGTCGAAGACCTCGGGGCGGATGACGTAGCGGCCGATGATGGCGAGGTTCGAGGGGGCTTCGCCCTGCGGGGGCTTCTCGACCAGGCCGGTGATCTTCACGACGTCGTCGGTGTCGGTCTCCTCGACCGTGGCGATGCCGTACATGTGTGTCTGCGACTCGGGGACCTCGAGGAGCGCGACGATCGTCGCGTTCTTCTGGCCCTGCACCTCGATCATGCGCTTGAGCAGCGGGTCACGGGCGTCGATGATGTCGTCGCCGAGCAGGACGGCGAAGGGCTCGCGCCCGACGTGCATCTTGGCGCGGAGCACCGCGTGGCCGAGGCCGAGCGGGTCGCCCTGGCGGACGTAGTGCATGTCGGCGAGGTCGGTCGACTGGTTGACCTTCTGGAGCTTCTCGTGGTCGCCCTTCTTCTTGAGGGTCTCCTCGAGCTCGGCCACGTGGTCGAAGTGGTTCTCGAGCGCGTTCTTGTTGCGTCCGGTGATCATCAGCACGTCGGTGAGTCCGGCGCCGACGGCCTCCTCGACCACGTACTGGATCGCCGGCTTGTCGACGACCGGGAGCATCTCCTTCGGCATCGCCTTGGTCGCGGGGAGGAAGCGCGTGCCCAGGCCTGCGGCCGGGATCACCGCCTTCGAAATCTGGAAGCCCATGCGGATGAACGTACCGGACGACCACTGAGCCGTGGCATGGGCCTTTCGGGGGACACGGCAAGCCGCGTCCTGCGGCGGGAAGCCGCAAACCCGGTCTCGGTAGACTCCCCGCCATGACCGCCGATCTCGGGAACGAGAAGCGCGCCCTGCGAGCCGAGCTCCGGCAGCGGCGGCGCACCCGGACCACGACCGAGCGCGACACGGACACGGTCGGCCTGACCGCAACGCTGCAGCGCTTCGTGGAGGAGCGGCAGGTCCGCTCGCTCGCGCTCTACCTGTCCGCCCCCGACGAGCCCGACGTCCGTCCCTTCCTCGTGTGGGCGCACGAGCACGGCGTCCGGGTGCTGCTGCCGATCACCCGCGAGGACGGCCTGCTCGACTGGGCGGTGGGCGACGGCTCGACCGAGCAGCAGGGCCTGCACGGCATGCCCGAGGTGGTCGGCGAGCTGCTCTCCCCGCTCGCACTCGGCGACGTCGACGCCATCCTCGCGCCGGCCGCCGCGGTCGGGCACGACGGCTGCCGGATGGGCTGGGGGCGGGGCTACTACGACAAGACCCTCGGGTCGATGGCGAACCGCCCGCCCGTCTATGCTGTGATCTTCGACGCGGAGTACCTCGACGAGGTCCCGCGCGAGGCCCACGACGAACCCGTCGACGGCATCATCACGCCGTCGCGCATCATCACCTTCCGGAGCTAGGGTGCCCACCTACTCGTACCGCTGCACCGAGTGCGACAACGCCTTCGACGTCAAGCAGTCGTTCTCCGACGCCACCCTGACCGAGTGCCCCGTGTGCGGCGGCGCCCTGCGCAAGGTGTTCTCGCCGGTGGGCGTCACCTTCAACGGCGGCGGGTTCTACCGCACCGACTCGCGGTCGACGCCGAAGGCCGAGGGGTCGTCGTCGGCGTCCGGCACGTCGTCGACGAGCGAGCCGAAGAAGAGCGAACCGAAGAAGACCGAGTCGAAGCCGGCCGCTCCCAGCGCTTCCTGACGGACGCTCGCCACCGTCGGTACGGTGGGGTCTCCTCGACACGGAAGGAGGCCCGCGTGAAGGGCTTCAAGGAGTTCCTGCTCCGCGGGAACGTCATCGACCTGGCCGTCGCGGTCGTCATCGGTGCCGCGTTCACCGCCATCGTCACGACGATCGTGAACGCGCTCATCAACCCGCTCATCGGCGCGGTCTTCAACGCGTCCTCGCTCGACGAAGCGCTCAAGGTCGACATCCCGACGGTGAGCGGCGGCAAGCCCGCGACCCTCTACTTCGGCGCGATCATCGGCGCCGCGCTGAACTTCGTGATCGTCGCCGCGGTGGTGTACTTCGCCCTGGTCGTCCCGGTCAACCGGCTCAAGAAGATCGCCTTCGAGCGGGTCAAGAACGACGAGCAGCAGACGCCGCAGGACGTCCCGCCGACCGACGTCGAGGTGCTGCTCGAGATCCGCGACCTGCTCCGGACGCAGAACGGCGTCGCGGCGGTCACCGGCGGCGGCGCGCACGTGGCGCCGTCGACCGCGCCCGAGGGCCCCGGCATCGGCGGCTCGACGAAGCTCTAGTCGCGTCGAAGCCCCTCGCAAGACGCAACGTGGGCGGTTCCTCGCAGCGCGGTACCGCTGCGAGGAACCGCCCACGTTGCGTTTCGCGGAAGCGGCGCGGAGGCCCGCCGCCGGCTCAGGCCGTGCGGGACACCGTGCGGTGCTTCGCGGCGAGGGCCGCGGCGTACTGGGCACCCGCGATGACGTGACCGATCGTGCCGAGCCAGACGAACACGAGCGCGAGCACGCGGATCCAGTCGTACTGCGACGCCCACGAGGTCGACGAGAACAGCAGCAGCGGCAGGCCGACGAAGAGCAGCGCGGACCGGATCTTGCCCGTCCACGTGACGTCGAGGTCCGGGTTGCCGCGGAACCACAGCCACGAGAGCACGACGAGCAGCAGGTCGACGAGGACGATGATCGCCACGCTCGGCCACGGCAGCAGGCCGACGAGCACGAGCGAGAGCACGATCGCGATGATCGCGAGCCGGTCGGCGATCGGGTCGAGGGCCTTGCCGAGCTGCGAGCCCTGGTCGAACTTCCGGGCGATGAACCCGTCGGCCCAGTCGCTGACCCCGAGCACGACGAGCGTGACGAGCGCCCACCCCGGGCGACCGGCGACGACGAACCCGATGAACACGGGGATGAGCACGAAGCGCACGAGCGTGATCAGGTTCGGCCACGTCTGCCAGTCGGGTCGCTGTCGCGCGGTGTCAGTCATCGCCCCCAGGCTACCCGTCACCAGTGCGGGGGCACGTCCCCCCGGAGCCGGACGTCGTTCTCGCCCTCGCGGTGGCGGGCCGGTTCCGGCGGCGCAGCAGGGTCGTAGCCCGGCACCGGGCGGGTGGTGACGCGCCTGGTGGGGCGGGGCGCGCCTCCCGTCCGGGCCGCCGGGTCGTCCGCGGGAGGGACGCCGTCATCCGCAGGCGGGACGGCGTCGGCTGCGGGGCGGACGGGAGGCGCGACCTCCGCCGCGTCGTCGGCCCGCGTCCACGTCCCCACCAGCTGGTCGGTCTCCGGCGTCACCGGCCCGGCGGCGCGGGACGCGCGCCGGGACCGGGTCATCGGCGAGCGGGGCCCGGAGCGGGCACGCGGGGATGCATCTCCGGCCTGCTCACCGGCGAGCGGGGATCGGTGGGATGGAGATCTCCTGCGTGGCGCCCCGGTCGACACCGAGGACCGACGCGACCGTGTCCGCGACGCGGTCCGGGTCGGAGAACAGCTGGAAGGCGTGCACGCGCACGTAGTGCCAACCGAGTCGGCGGAGCACCTCGGGCCGGAGCCGCAGCGTCTCGCGCAGGGAACCACGGACCAGCGAGGCGTCCGTCTCGATCGTCACGCAGACACCGCCGTGCGCGGCCACCAGGCCGAGCTTCCCGCGGTGGCCGAGCGCGACCGGGATGCCGCGCATCTCGAGCCGTCGGGCCAGGTCGACGAGCAGCGGGTCGGAGTCGTCTGGCACGTACTCGGCCGCCGTGCGGGCACGGACCTCGGCGAGGATCTCCGCCAGCGCGACGGTGCCGTGGCCCATGCGCTCGGCCTCGATGTCCGAGGGCTGGAAGCAGGTGACGATGATCATCGAGCGGCGCGCCCGGGTCATCGCGACCGCCAGCAGGCGCTCCCCGCCCGGCTTGCCGAGCGGACCGAAGTCGCGGAGCACCCGACCGTGCGGGGTCCGGCCGTAGCCGATCGAGAACACGACCCGGTCGCGGCTCTGGGCCACGGACTGCTCGAGCGTCGCGACGATGAACGGCTCGGCGCGGTCGCCGATGACGAACTCGGTCAGGTCCTTGTGGCCCTGCGCCGCGGTGAGCACGGCCTGCTCGACGCGGACCGCGTGCTTGGCCGAGGCGGTGATCACCATGAGCGACTCGGTCGGCCGGGTGCGGGCGTGGTCGAGCACGAGCCGGACGACGCGGTCGACCTCGGCGTCGACGCTCTCCACGGCACCGGACTCGGGGTCCGGCACGGCCTTGCCGTCGCTGACGTAGTCGATCGCGATCGAGCCGTGCCCGAGGAACGACCCGGCCCACGGCAGCGACTCGATGCGGCCACCGTAGAAGCGGCGGTTCACGAGCTCGGCGAGGTCCTCGCCGCCGGCGCGGTACGAGCGGGTGAGCGACAGCGTCGGCAGGAGCGTCGACAGCTTCGCGAGCGCGGAGTCGGCGTGCAGGGCGTCGAGCGTGCTCTCGTCGACCTGCAGGGCACGGCGGTCGGGGTCGACGGCGATGCCGAACGGCGACGGGGTCTGCGTGACCGGGTCACCGAAGACGACGGTCTGCCGCGCACGACGGACGGCGCCGACGGTCTCGGCGATCGTGACCGCACCGGCGTCGACGAGGATCACCGTGTCGAAGGGCATCGTGTCGGCGATGTCGGGCACCTCGTACGGGCTCGCGAGCCAGACGGGCGCGATCGACCGGGACAGGTGCGGCGCGGAGTCCTGCAGCAGGCGCGAGGTGATCGCGCCCTCCTGCAGCTGCGTCTTCAGCGCGGTCGCCTCGTCCGGCCAGTCGACGAGGCCGACCTTCCAGTTCTCGGCGAGCTGCCACGCCAGGCCCTGCGAGACACCGGCCGCGTGCGCGTCGTCCACCAGGCGGAAGTCGGCCTCCACCCGGTCGAGCATGTCGGTGTTGCCGCCGAGCAGTGCCCGGTCGGACTCGAGCATCGTCTCGAGCGCGGACTGCCACCAGGCGAGCTCGAGCTCGGCCGGCACCTGCAGGTCCGGCACGTGCCGGTTCGCCAGGTCGGTGATGAGCGGCTCGAGCTGCAGGTCGCGGAGGGTCTGCATGAGCTCGGTGCGCTCCTGCAGGTTGTGCAGGACGTCGGACTCGGCGGCGAGCTCGGCGATGGTCGGCACGAGCTCGTCGATCGGCAGGTTCGCGAGCTGCCGGTCACGGTCGGTGCGGCCGAGGGGCTCGTCGAGCCGCGCGAGGTCCTGCACGACGTTCGAGAAGAGCACCTGCACGTCGCCGATGCCCGTGGGCACCTCGGGGTTCACGCCCGCGGCGACGTACCGCTGCCAGAGCACGCGCTGCTGCTGCACGCGGGTCAGGGCCTCGTGGAGGTCGGACACGTGCACGCCGGGGCGGACGTACTCGCGCGCCAGCTTCTTCAGGCGACGACGGTTCGTCGACGACATCGGAGCGCCCTCGCCCCGCGGTGCGGTGGCGGCGACGAGCTCGGAGACCGACCGGTCGAACACGACGGGCAGGAAGCGGTCGAGGGTGTCGCGGATCTCGGTGAGCAGGCGGAGGTAGATGCCGAGCTCGTTGATCGTCGTGAACTGCCGCATCCGGGTCGTCGCGACGAGGTCGTGCGCGCGGCGGAGCAGCGTCGGCAGGCCCTCGGTGTCGAGGTCCTGCGCCGTGCGGTGGGCGCGCTGCGCACCGTCGCTCGAGCCGAACTTCGCGCCGTACCAGGGCGAGTCGTCGGGGCCGTAGCGGAACTCGCCGAGGTTCGCGGCGCTGACCATCGTCTCGGCGACGCGCGAGCGCCCCTCGACCATGCTCGTGACCGACCGCTTCGACAGACGGGCGGTGGTCGACGGCGGTACCGGCAGGAGCGACAGGCGGGACAGCTCGACGAGGCAGTCGAGCACCGAGACGCCGAAGTCCGGGTCGACCCGGGTGAGCGAGCCGCGGTAGTCGGTGAGGACCTTGCGGAGACGGACCAGGGCGTCGTCGACCTCGCGGAGGTTCGGACGCTGCGACTTCTCGTTGCGGGCGATCGCCCGGACGACGTCCCGGCGCAGCGTGGCCGGGGTGACCGCGACGCCGGGCAGCTGGACCTCGGCGAACCGGGCCGCGATCCCGCGGAGCGTCGCCCGGCGCGGGCTGACCACGAGGACGCGCTTGTTCGCCGCCACGAGGCCGCCGAGCGCGTTGACGATGGTCTGCGTCCCGCCGGTGCCCGGCAGCGTCTTCACGACGATCGAGTTGCCGGCCGTGATCTGCGCGATCACGTTCTCCTGCTCGTCGTCGGCGTCGAGGAGCAGCGTGTCCGTCTCCGGGCTGCGCTCGTCCGACGGGGTCTGCTCGACCGGGTGGTAGGACTGCTCGACCTGCCACTTCGCGCTCGGGTTGCCGGCGAGGGCGTCGAGCACGGGGTGCGACAGGTCGCCGGTGTCCTCGACCATGCCGCTGGCGACCTCGGCGAAGGTCGACACGACCAGGCGCGCGTGCACCGAGAAGCCGGGGATGTGCGCGGTCAGGCCACGGAGCCGGTCGATCACCGGGTTCGGCGTGAACGAGCCGTCCTGCTGCGCGAGCGCGACGAAGGACTGCGCGTCGAGGATGACACCGTGCTGCTCGTGCAGCGCGTCCGCGAGGCCGGGGTTGAGGACGGGCTCGCCGAGCAGACGCACCTCGAAGTCGCGGCCGTGGCGACGGATCGCGAGCGGACGCAGGAGCACCGGTCCGCGGAAGTGCTCGTCGCCGTGCTGCCAGTCCGCCATGCCGATGCCGAGCTTCACGGCGTCGATGCCGCGCACGGTCGCGAGCTCGGTGCCCTTCGCCTCGACGCGGGCGGCGGCGATGCGGGCGGCACGCAGGGCCACCTCGTCGCGGATGAGGCTCGACAGCAGCGTGGTCTTGCCCGTGATGAACTGCGCGAGTCCGCCCGGGTGCGTCGTGGACAGCTCGATCCGGGCGCGCGGGTGGTCGCTGAAGTGGGTGAGGGGGCTCGTGCCGCCGACGCCGGTCAGCTGGGTCCGCCACGCGTCCCACGTCGGTTCGGCGGCGTTGCCGGCCTGGAGGCGCGGGTCACCCAGGCTGATCGCCTGCGGGCTCGTGAGCTGCAGCTCGGGCCGCAGGGTGCGGTCCGGCTCGTCCGTCACGACGGTCTCCTGCTGCTGCCCGGCCGCGGGCGTCGGGGCAGCATCGACGGGGACGTCGTCGTTTCCGTCGTCCGCGCCGTCGGTCACCCTGTCTCGCCACACATCGGACACTGTAGGCGGAAGCGGGCGACCTCTCCGGCAATGACCCGAGGTTTCGGGGTTTCCGCGGGCGCCCGATGCCGGTTCGGGAGGGCCGGTGTGGTACCAACGAGGACATGGCCACCGACGACCGCACCGCCCCGTCCGCCCCCGCCACCTCGACGGCGGGCCCGGACCGCCGCCGATCGGTCCCCGCGGAGATCTCCCGCTCCTGGCTCCTCGTGCCGGGCACCGCGGCCGACCGCTTCGAGCGCGCGCAGCGGTCCCGCGCCGACCAGATCATCCTCGACGTCGAGGACGCGGTGGACCCGGCCGCCAAGCCGGGTGCACGGCAGACCGTCGCCTCGTGGCTCGCCGGCGGCGGTGAGGCCTGGGTCCGGATCAACGACGTGACCACCCCGTTCTGGGAGGACGACGTCGAGGAGCTCCGCGGCCTGCCCGGGCTGCAGGGCGTCATGCTCGCGAAGACCGAGTCGCCGGCGCAGGTCACGGACACGTGGCACCGGCTCGGCGGCCACACGCCGGTCATCGCCCTCGTCGAGTCCGCGCTCGGCATCGAGGAGTCCACCTCGATCGCCCGGGCGCAGGGTGCGTTCCGCCTGGCGTTCGGCTCCGGCGACTACCGGCGCGACACCGGTACCTCGGCCGACACGCTCGCGATGGCGTACCCCCGCTCGCGGCTGGTCGTGGCGTCGCGCGTCGGCGACCTGCCCGGGCCGATCGACGGGCCCACCGTGGGCTCGGCGCACGCCATCCTCCGCGAGCAGTCCCAGGTCGCGGTGTCGCTCGGCCTGACCGGCAAGCTCTGCCTGGACACCGAGCAGCTCCCGGTCATCAACGAGGTCATCTCGCCGACGCCGACCGACGTGGCGTGGGCGCAGGACTTCCTCGACGACTTCGACGCCCGCGGGCAGGTCATCCGCGACGGGTCCGACCTGCCGCGGCTCGGCCGTGCGCAGAAGATCCAGCGCCTCGCCCGGGCGTTCGGCGTCGAGGCACGGTAGACCGGTCCCCATGACCTGGTCGCACCCGTCCGGCGGTCCGCCGCAGTCCTCGCCCTCGGGGCCGAGCGGTGCCGAGCGCGCCGCCTGGGAGCGTGGCGGCACGACGCTGTTCCCCGCCGGCCGGGTCGCCGACCGCGTCTCGACCGTCCTGCTGCTCGCGTCGGGCGCCGTGCTGACGGTGCTCGCCGTCGTCATCGGGATCATCGCGGTCGTGTCCGCCGCCGCGAGCTGCGACGCCGCGGCGGGGTGCTCGCCCGGCCGGTTCCTCGGCGGCGCCGCGATCGCGGCCGGCGGGTCCTTCGTGATCGGTGTCGTGACCGTCGTGCTCGCGATCGGCGCCTGGGTGCGCCGTCGCTCGTCCTGGTGGATCGCGGCGATCGGCTTCGTGCTCGCGATCGCCGTCGTCACGTGGGGCGGTGTCGTGTTCGCCGAGGCCACGGACGGCAGCGCGTCCGGGTCGGTGACCGCGTCGGCCGCGAGCGGACCCGCGGATCCGACCGCCGGCTGAGGCGCGACCGACCACCGGACGCACGGCGCGGTGCGGGCCGGCACCGCGCCTCCCGTCCGTGTCGACGCTGGGAGTCGCGGTGTCGCCCCGGCGCATGCTCGGGGCATGAAGCAACGAGTCATCGGAGACGTGTCGGTCAGCGCCATCGGACTGGGCGGCATGCCCATGTCCATCGAGGGGCGTCCCGACGAGCGACAGGCGGTCGCCACCATCCACGCGGCGCTCGAGGCGGGCGTGACGCTCATCGACACCGCCGACGCCTACCACCAGGCGGCCAAGGACGAGGTCGGGCACAACGAGGAACTCATCGCGAAGGCGATCCGCGAGTTCCACGGCGACACCGACGCGGTGCTCGTCGCCACGAAGGGCGGCCATCTGCGGCCGGAACCGGGCGCGTGGGCGCAGGACGGCCGACCGGAGTACCTCAAGGAGGCCGCGAAGGCCTCGGCGAAGCGCCTCGGCGTCGACGCGATCGGGCTGTACCAGTTCCACCGGCCGGACCCCGCGGTGCCGTACGCCGACTCGGTGGGGGCGCTCGCGGAGCTCCTCGACGAGGGCGTCATCCGCATGGCGGGCATCTCGAACGCCGACCCCGACCAGATCCGCACGGCGAACGAGGTCCTCGGCGGCCGACTCGCGTCGGTGCAGAACCAGTACTCGCCGGCGTTCCGCTCCAGCCAGCCGGAACTCGACCTGTGCGACGAGCTCGGCATCGCGTTCCTGCCGTGGAGCCCCCTCGGCGGCATCGCGAAGGCGGCGGACCTCGGCACCGCGTACGAGGACTTCGCCGTGATCGCCCGCGAGCGCGACGTGTCGCCGCAGGTCGTGGCCCTGGCGTGGGAGCTGCAGCAGAGCGACGTCGTGGTCCCGATCCCGGGCGCATCGCGGCCGCAGTCGATCCTCGACTCGGTGGTGGCGGCGACGATCAAGCTCCGCGACGAGGACGTCGAGCGGCTGGACCGGTCGCAGCCCGCCGCCTGACCCGCGGACCCCTCCGCGGCGGGCCGGACGCCGGTCGACTGCGTCCGGTCCTCCGCGGCGCGTACGGTCGAGGGCATGCAGGCGATCACGGCACACGACGGCGGACTCCGACTCGACCACCATGCCGACCCGGTGGCCGGGCCCGGCGAGGTCCTGGTGGAGGTCGCCGGCGCCGGCGTCAACAACGCGGACCTGCAGCAGGTCGCCGGCAACTACCCGCCGCCGCCCGGCGCCTCCGAGGTCCTCGGCCTCGAGGTCTCCGGCACCGTCCGTGCGCTCGGTGACGGCGTCGACGGCTTCGCCGTGGGCGACCGGGTGTGCGCGTTGCTCTCCGGCGGCGGCTACGCGACGCTCGTGGCGGTCCCCGCGGCGCAGGTGCTGCCCGTGCCCGACGGCGTCGACCTCGTCGAGGCCGCCGGTCTGCCGGAGGCGGCGTGCACGGTGTACTCGAACGTGGGGATGATCGCGGGCCTCCGACCGGGGCAGACGCTCCTGGTGCACGGCGGCACCGGCGGCATGGGCTCGCACGCGGTGGTCTGGGCGAGGGCGCTCGGTGCGCGGGTGATCGCGACGAGCGGCGGGGAGCGGAAGGTCCGGGCGTCGCAGGAGCTCGGCGCCGACCTGGTCGTCGACCACCGCACCGAGGACTTCGTCGAGCGCGCCCTGGCGTTCACCGACGGACGCGGGGTCGACGTCGTGCTCGACGTGGTCGGCGCGGACTACCTGGCGAAGCACCTCGAGGTGCTCGCCCCGAACGGGCACATCGCCGTGATCGCCGCGGGCAGCGGCCAGAAGGGCGAGCTCGACTTCGGCGCGATGATGCGCAAGCGCGCGACGATCAGCGCGACCACTCTGCGCGCCCGGCCGGCGGACGAGAAGGCCGCGATCGTCGCCGCCGTGCGCGAGCACGTGTGGCCGCTCGTCGCCGACGGCAGCGTCCGGCCGGTCGTCGACTCGGTCCTGCCCCTGGCCGAGGCAGCCGAGGCCCACCGCCGGGTCCGCGCCGGCGAGGTCATCGGCAAGGTGCTGCTGACGCCCTGACCCGGGCGCCGGCGGCGGCGCCCGGGCCAGGGCCTGACGATCACGTCCAGCGCGTGGCCGAAGCGCAGTCACCGAGCACGGATCCCGTGCCCCCCGCCGTCAGGCAGAGACCGCTCCGTACGTTCTGGAGCGCGCCGTTCGACATCGGACGCCACCCCTGGTTCGAGCCGCCGTTGCACGACCATGCCGTGACCGCTGCCCCGATCGTCGCTCCGTTCGCGTCGAGGCACACCCCGGCGGTGCGCAGGCTCTCGTCGGCACCGGTCTTCCAGTGCTGGTTCTCCCCGTCCGTGCACGACCAGAGGGCGACCGGCGCGCCGTTCCACGTGGCGTGGTCGAGCCGGTCGAGGCAGCGTCCGTCGGCGTGCATGACCTCGAGCGGTTCACCCGGGACAGCGAACCGAGTTGCCTCGTCGCAGTCCTGCAGCGTGAGCCCCGGGGTCGCCGGGGAGCCGGCGGAGAGCGACGTCGACACGCAGAGCCCACTCCGCACGCTCGTGATCCGGCCGTCAGCGGTCGCCCACTGCTGGTTCGTGCCACCGTTGCAGGTCCACAGCGTGACTGCGGAGCCGACGGTCGTCCCGTTCGCGTCGAGGCACTTGTACAGGGAGTGCAGCGACCCGTCCCCCGCGTGCACCCAGTTCTGGTTCGCGCCACCGTTGCAGTCCCACAGGTCGACCTTCGACGCGTTCACGGAGCCGCCCTGCACGTCGAGACAACGACCTCCCGGCTCGGTGATGCGCCCACCGAACGAGTTGCCGAGCCCGTTCTCCTGAACCGTCTCGTTCCCCTGCGCCGTGACGGCGGTCCAGGATGCGCAGGTTCCGCTGGGGCGGGTGCCGGTCCGCGTCGCCGTTCGACCACCGGCCGCCACGGGGTTCGTCACCGTCATCCTCGAGTAGGCCTCGTCCTCGCAGTGGGACTCGTCCGAGTTCCAGTCGAAGTACTCGGTCCAGCTCCCGATGTGGGACTCGACCTCGTTGCCCGCGGTGGTCTGCACGCTCCCGAGCAGGTGGCGACGACCGGCCGTGAGGTCGTCGATCGATCCCGTCGCTCGACCGCCGGCGTCGATCGAGAAGGTGGTCCGGTAGCGGTGTCCGATCTCCGGACGGAGGCCGGCGATGCGGCAGCTCTGTCCGGAGCCGTCCTCGGCGAAGGTGATGCACTCGGCTTCCAGACCCGGGATGCCTGCTGTCGAGTCCCAGATGCTCATCAGGAACAGACCGGACCCGTTCTTGAAGGTCTGCATCCCGATGTACCCGCCGGCGCTCTTGGTGAGGCCGAACTGCGTGGACCAGTAGGCGTTGGCGTCGCCAGGACCGACGTCGAGCCGTTGTTCCTGGGTGAAGCCGCTCGTGGGTCCGCCGAAGTCGTAGTCGACGTAACTCCCCGGGGTCTGGCCGCCAGCGGAGGCCGGCTATGCCACGGCGGGGAGCGCCAGGGCGGTCAGGAGCGCCGCGGATCCGTAGATGCACGTTCGGAGGAAGGAGAATCTGGTATTTCGCACATCGCCAACGTACCGGGAAGAGGGGTCAGGCGTGCACGCGGGACAGGAACGTGACGAGCGCCGGGTGCTGCGGTCGGTCGAGCACGTCCGCCGGGGCGCCCTGCTCGACCACCTCGCCCTCGTGCAGGAACACGATCCGGTCCGCGACGTTCCGCGCGAAGGCCATCTCGTGCGTCGTCATGAGGATCGTCGCCCCCTGCTCCTTGAGCTCCCGCACGAGGTCGAGCACCTCGCCGACCAGCTGCGGGTCGAGCGCGCTCGTCACCTCGTCGAGGAGCAGCAGCTCCGGCGACGTGGCGATCGCACGCACCACGGCGACGCGCTGCTGCTGGCCGCCGGAGAGCCGGTCCGGGTACGCCCCGGCGAAGTCCCCCAGGCCGATCCGGTCGAGCAGCCGTCGGGCGGTCGCCTCGGCCTCGGCCTTCGCGATGCCGTGCACCCGCCGCGACGCGAGGGTCACGTTGTCGAGCACGGTCATGTGCGGGAACAGGTTGAACTGCTGGAACACGACGCCGATCCGAGCGCGGGTGGCGTCCACGTCGATGCGCGGGTCGGCGATGTCGGTGCCCTGCAGCAGGACCTCGCCGTCGTCGATGCCCTCGAGCAGGTTGACGGTCTTCAGGAGCGTCGACTTGCCGGAGCCGGAGGCGCCGATGACGCAGATCACCTCGTGCCGGTGCACGGTCAGGTCGATCCCGCGCAGGACCTCGTGCTCGCCGAACGCCTTGCGCAGGCCGCGCAGTTCCAGCACCACCGACTCGCTCACACCGTCCCCCCGATCTGCTCGCGCTGCTGCTGCCGCCGTGCGATCGCGTCCGTCACACGGATGAGCGGCAGGCTGATCACGACGAACAGCAGCCCCGCGACGAGGTACGGCGTGAAGTTGTAGGTCTCGGCCTGCGCGATCTGGGCGCTCCGGACCGCGTCGACGGCACCGAGGATCGACACGAGCCCGACGTCCTTCTGCATGGACACGAAGTCGTTCATGAGCGCGGGCGTGACCTTCCGGACCGCCTGCGGCAGGACGACCAGGCGCAACGTCCCCGCGTGCGAGAGCCCGAGCGACCGCGCGGCCAGGCGCTGGGAGGGGTGCACCGCCTCCATCCCGGCGCGGAGCACCTCGGCGACGTAGGACGAGTACGTCAGCACGATCGCGATGGTGCCCCAGACCTCCGGGGGCTGGCGCGGGAAGATGCCGAGGCCCGGGACGCCGAACCCGACCAGGTACAGCACGATGATGAGCGGGAGCCCGCGGAACAGGTCGGTGTACGCCGTGGCGAGCATCCGCAGCGGGAAGAACACCGGGTTGCGCAGCCCCCGCACCACGGCGAGCAGGGTGCCGAGCACCGCGACGCCGATCGCGCTGAAGAACAGGATCCGGACGTTGAGCCACAGGCCGAGCAGGACGTCCGGGAAGGTGTCGATCGCGGTCTGCGGGTCGAAGAACGACTGCTGGACCGCGGCCCACCCCGGTGTGTTCACGACACCGAGCCACACCACCACGACGACGACGAGCGTCGAGACGACCGACACCACGACCGAGCGACGGCCGCGCTGCCGGCGGTAGAGCCGACGCTCGGCCTCGACCGGGCTCGGCGCGGGGGCGGCGACCGGGGTGCCGGCGCCTGCTGGGGCGGTCACGCGACTACTTCAGCACGGGGGTGTTCGTCGCCGAGGAGAGCCACTTCGTCTGCAGCTGCTCGAGCGTGCCGTCCTTGCGCAGCGCGGCGAGGGCGTCGTCGACCTTGCTCGTCAGCGCCGAGCCCTTCGGCAGCACGAAGCCGAACTGGTCGCCCGAGCCGTCCTCGGGGAACTGCGCCGAGACCGTGCCGTCGTCGAGCTGCGCGGCGGCCATGTAGAACGCGGTCGGCAGGTCGGTGACGATGGCGTCGATCTGGCCGGACTTGAGCGCGAGGACGGCGTCGTCGTTCGAGTTGAACACCTGCGGGGTGACGCCGAGGACGTCCTTCACGCTGCTGATGCTCGTCGAACCGGACGCGACGCCGATGGTGTCGCCCTTCAGCGCGGCGACGGTCGTGTCGTCGATCGCCTTCGACGACTTCGTGGTCACCACGGCCTGGGTCGTCGTGTAGTACGCCGACGACATGTCGACGGCCTTCTTGCGCTTCGCGTCGATCGAGAACTGCTGGACGTTGAGGTCCCAGTCCTTCGGGCCGGGCGCGATGGCGCTGTCGAACGTGCTGCGCTTCCACACCACGTCGGACTTCGCGTAGCCCATCTCCTCCGCCACGGCGTACGCCACGGCGGACTCGAAGCCCTTGCCGGACTGCGGCGCGTCGTCCTCGACCCAGGGCGAGTAGGCCGGCTGGCCGGTGGCGATGGTGAGCTTGCCGTCGGTGACGGTGTCGCCACCGCTACCGCTGCCACCGGCGGAGCATGCGGCGAGCGCGAGGGCGGCGACCGCGGCGGTCGCGACGGCGAGGGAGAGACGGCGGGTGCGGGTCACGGGCGGGCCTTCGTCAGGAGGGGCGGGGGCAGGACGCAGTGTACCGGCGAGTGGGATACCAGCGCGAAGGCGACGACCGCTCGTGACGCCGGGAGGACGGCACTGCCGGCGCGCCTCACTCCACCATCGTGAAGTCGTCGAACGAGAAGCCCGGCGAGACCAGGCAGCTGAGGAGCACCTCGCCCTCGCCCGGGAGCGTCCGCTGCCAGACGCCGCCGCGGACGAACGCCTGTGCGTCGTGCACCCGGTGCCGGCCGGCGTCGGGTCCGAGGGTGATGCGGTCGCCCGGCTCCGGCTGGTCGCCGGACCCGCCGAGCTCGAGCACGACGGTGTCCGGGCCGTGCCACATCCAGATCTCGTCGCTCGTCACCCGGTGCCAGGCCGAGGCCTCGCCCGGCGGCAGCAGGAAGTGGATGAGCGTCGCGGCGGGACGCTCGCCCGCCGGGGTCTCGACGGTCGCCGGCGAGGTCCAGGTGCGGGTGTACCAGCCGCCCTCCGGGTGCGGGTCCATCCCGAGGGCGACGGCCCGCTGCGGCACGTCGAGCCACTCGATCAACTCGCCGGTGACGGTGCGGCGGGCGACCATGCCGGGGCGGGGTGCGGTGTCGGTCATCGTTCCTCCTGGGGACGGGTGGGGGCGGGGTGCCCCGGGTGGGCTGCGGTCGGACGGACCACGCCGGCGGTGGGGTGGACGACGCCGTCCGTCGCGCGGACCGCGCCGCGCACGACCGTCGCGACGGCCCGACCGGCTCCGTCCTCGACGAGTTCGGCCAGGGCGTCCGGGACGGTGCGCGCGTCGACGTCGAAGACCGCGAGGTCGGCACGGGCACCGACCGCCAGGTGCCCGACGCGGTCCGGCCCGACCGCCGTGCCCATGGCGTGCGCGCCGCCGAGCGTGACGGCAGCGAGCAGCCGTTCGTGCAGGTCGCGGTGGCCGTAGCCCTGCGCGCGGGCGATCCGGTGCAGCGCGGTGACGTCCGCCATCGGGTCGAGGGACGGCGAGGACGACAGCGAGTCCGTCCCGACGGCGATCGGGCTGCCCTCGCGCAGGTAGTCGGCGACCGGCGGCGGGTCGAGGCCGATCACCGCGTTCGACCGCGGGCAGAGCGCGACCGTGGTGCCGCGTGCGCGGAGCAGTGCCCGGTCCGATGCGGTCACGTACACGCCGTGCGCGATGTGGCAGTCGGGGCCGAGGACGCCCAGCCGGTCGACGAACGCGGTGGCGCTCGCCCCGAAGCCGAGCGCACGCATCGCGCGGAAGGACGGCACGTTCGCCAGGTGCCAGTCGGCGGTGTGCCAGTCCGCGGTGCGCGCGACGCCGTCGACCCCCTCGAGCCCGGGGACCGGTCCGAGGGCGATCCGCTCCCCCTCGAAGGCGGCCTCGCCGAGGTGCAGGTGCAGGCGGAGGCCCCGCTGGCGCACGATGTCCGGCAGCTCGAGGAGCGGTGCCACGTCGAGGGAGTACGGCGCGTGCGGGGACAGTCCCGCGCCGGGTGTGGTCGGGATGCGCGCGAGCTCGTCGAGGACCTGGTCGCGCCCGCGGGACTCCCACGCGGCGTTCTCCCAGTCCATCACCTCCCAGTACGCGATCCCGCCCAGGCCGTGCTGCTCGAGGACGTCCGCGGCCTCGATGTCGGTGACGACGTCCGCGACGCTGGTGACCCCGGCCGCGAGCGAGGCGACCGCGCCGGCCGACGCCTCCGTGCGCCAGTCGTGCGGGAGCGCGTAGTCCTCGTTGAACGCGGCTGCCCAGTCCTCGAAGCCGGCGTACTGCCGCTGCCCGACACCGGACATGCCGGTGTACTGCAGGTGCGTGTGCGCGTTGACCAGGCCCGGCAGGAGGGCGCCGCGCCACCGCCGTTCCGACCACGGTCGTCCGACCGAGTCGAGCTGGTCGACGACCCACGAGCGGTCACCGACGTGCAGGATCCGGCCGTCCTGCACCGCGACCGCGCCGTCGGCGATCGGCGGCGCGGTCATCGGGACGACGACGCGCGCCGAGTGCACCACGACGGGTGCCGTGGTCGCGCGCACGACGGAGGTCGCGCTCTCGACGGAGGCCGTGCTCACGACGGGTCCCCGAAACGGTGCGTCCGGACGTCGGGCTCGCGGTCGGCGGGCTGCGCGGCGGGCCGGAGGGGAGGCGCGTGGCGGCTCCCCCAGGCGGCGAGCGCCGCACGGGCAGTCGCCTCGTCCACCGCGGGGTCGACCGGCACGACGGCCCGCTCGAGCTCGTCGCCGCGCTCCAGGAGCATCCGCACCGCGCCGAGCTGCACGGCGAACGACAGGTCCATGACCTCGACGGGGTTGCCCTCGGCGGCGCTGGTGTTCACGCCGTTGCCGCCGGCGAGCACCACCACCTGGTGCCCGTCCGGCCAGGTGAGCCGTTCCACGTGCGAGGCCTCGGCCGCCCGGACCGCACCCGCGGTCGCCGCGTCGACGAGGGCCACCTCGCGGTCCACGCCGCCCGCGACCGACACGACCGCACCGGCGGCGCACGCGCGGAGCACCGCGTGGTCGATCGTGTCCGGCACCCCCGAGGCGCTCACCACGAGGTCCGCCCCGCGCACGGCGTCGACCAGCGGCGCGACGGCGTGCCCGGCGAGCCGTGCCTGCAGGGCACGCACCGGGTCCACGTCGGCGACCGTCACCCGGAGACCCAGCGCCGCGAGCACCTGGGCGACCCCCTCGCCGACCGGACCGTACCCGGCGACGACGGCGGTGCCTCCCGGCCGGACGCGGTGGGCACCGGACGGGAGCCCGTCGACCAGGTCGAGCGTCGCGAACACCGTCGACTGCCCCGTGCCGTACCGGTTGTCCGGGACGGTCTTGGTACGGGCGTCGTTGACCGCGACGACCGGGATGCCGAGCGTGCCGCGTTCCGCCATCACCCGCAGGGGGCGGAGGCCGCTCGTCGTCTCCTCCGCCGCGCCGAGCATCGTCGGCAGCAGGTCCGGCCGCTCCTGGTGCGTGAGCCGGATCAGGTGGGACCCGTCGTCGAGCAGCACGTGCGGCCGGGTGTCGAGCGCGGCGAGCGCGAGCGCATGCTGCTCGGCGAGCGACGCGGTGCTGCTCGCGTGCACGGGCAGGCCGGCCTCGCGGAGCACCGCGGCGACGGCGTCGTCGGTCTCGTCCGCGTGGGCGTACACGACCACGTCGGCGCCCGCGTCGCGGAGCAGCAGGCTGAGCACCGCGGTCTTCGGCTCGAGCACCATCGCGACGAGGACCCGGGTCCCGCGGAGCAGACCGTCGTCGCGGAGGTCGGCGGTCAGGGCGCGGGAGACCGGCATGGACCGGCGGGCCCAGCGGATCCGGGCGGCCGCGGCGGGGTCGTGCTCCGGCTCCCTGCCGGTCGACACGAGGAAGACGTCGTCGGACAGCGCCGGGACGGCGAGGACCCCGGGGCGGGCCGGGGCGACCGGGCCGAAGGCGTCCTCGTCGACGGCCGGAGCGTAGCGACCGGCGTCGACGACGACGAGGGTGGCGCCGCGGGGCCGGTCGGCCGCACGTTCGACGGCCGCGGTCGACTCGTCCGGGTCGCCGAGGCACCAGAGCTGGTCGACCGGCTCGTCGTCCGCTGCGACGCGGGCGCCGAGGGCCGTCAGCAGCCCGGCGAGCGCCGCGGCGTCGCGCGGGTCGCCACCGAGGACCCGGACGGCGCGGCCGGCGACGAGCAGGTTCGTCGCGGCGGCGGAACGACGGACGGCGGCGGAGGCCCAGGCGGCCCGCTCGGGGTCGGGTCGCTGCGGCATGGGGCAATCGTAGGGCGCGCGGCGGTCGGGTCGGTGCCGTGGTGCTGGCCGGTGTGACGGCGGGGTCGGGTGGTCAGGGGGCGTGCGGTGGCGGGGTCGTCGCCCAGACCGGGGCGTCGGCGATCCGCGCGTCCACCCGGGCACGGTCGACGCGGCGGTGGTGGAGCAGGACCCCGACGAGGACCACGACCCCGACGGCCGTCACCACGAGCAGCCCGACGACGTACAGCGTCGTCGCGACGCCGGCGAGCCCCGGCGGCACCGATCCCGAGGCCGCCGCGGAGAACGGCGTCCCCGTGAGCACGAACGCGAGCACGGTCGACAGCGTCCCGTTGCTGTCCCACAGGCCGTGCAGCACCGCGGAGACGACGTAGGCGACCGGGATCCACCACGACCACCGGAACCGGGCACCGCCTCGGGCAGCACCGAACAGGACGGCGCCGATGATCGCCGTCCAGAGCACGTGCCCCACGGGCGAGAGCACGGCACGGACCACCTCGGTCTGCAGCAGCGAGACGAGGTCGATGCCGCGCTGGGTGATCGCCGCGTTGAAGGCGTACCCGGCGGACTCGAACGCGGCGAAGCCGGCTCCGATCGTCGCGCCGAGCAGTGCACCCTGGCGCGCGGACTTCGGTCGCACCCGCCAGCCGACGACGAGCAGCAGCACGGCCTTGACGAACTCCTCCACGAACCCGACCACGACGTAGATGAACGCGCCCTGACGCAGGTCGGCCTCGAGCAGCGACGCCCCGAGCACGCCGAGGATCCCGCCCACGAAGAACGCCGTGACGAGCTGCAGCGTGCTCACCGTGCCGGTCACCCGCTCGATGACGAAGAGCACCACCGTGAACGGCACCAGGAAGCTGCCGAGCAGGATGATCGTCGGCACGAGGTTCGTGTTGCTCGTGACGACGGTGACGACGATCGTCACCACCCAGAGCAGGAACCCGGCGAGCAGGGTCTTCCACCACCAGCCATGGCGGTGGTGCGGGTGGACGGTGCCGTCCGGGATCGCGGTCATGGCGCCATCGTGCTCTCCGCCGCAGCCGCCCGGTGCGGGAATGTCCGGTCCCGGCCGGACGTACTGTTGGGACATGACCGACGCGACGTTCGACAAGGTGACCATGTTCGGTGCGGACTGGTGCCGCGACTGCCGACGCTCGAAGGCGCTGCTCGACCGGCTCGGCGTGGACCACGACTACGTCGACGTCGAGGCGGACACGTCCGCGGCGGACCGTGCGGAGGCGATCAGCGGACGCAAGAACATCCCCGTGGTGGTCCTGCCGGACGGCCGGCACCTCGTCGAGCCGTCGGACGCTGAACTGCAGGCCGCGCTGACCGCCAGCGGCGTCGTCTGACCGGGCCGGTCCGGCACCTCGGGCCTGAACCTCCGCGCAGGCTGGGTACGTGCTGAGGAAAGCCGGTGTTCACTCGGGCACCGACCACGATCGCGGGCACCCCTGACCGCGGCAAGGTCCGACCCCAGGAGGACACCGTGCTCGGTCTCATCATCAGCCTCATCATCATCGGCCTCATCGCGGGTGCCCTCGCGCGGCTGATCATCCCCGGCAAGCAGCAGATGTCGATCCTCATGACGATCGTCCTCGGCATCGTCGGCTCGTTCGTCGGCGGGTTCCTCGGCTTCCTGATCTTCCAGCACGACCCGATGGACGGCTTCTTCCAGCCGGCCGGCATCATCGGCTCGATCATCGGTGCCGTCATCGTCCTGTTCCTCTACACGCGCTTCGCCGGGCGGGGCGCGCGCCGCTGAGGCAGCCTCCCGCACCGCTGACACCCCGGGACCGCACGACGCGGGCCCGGGGTGTCGTCGTCCGCAGCGACGATCCGCCGGGGTGAGCATCGCTGGCGGTGTGGCAGACTGTCGCGGTCGGCGACGTGGCCGGCCGGACGAGGGGTGCGCATGGCACGACGTCGGGCACCGTTCTGGGCGAGGAGCATCCGCCGTCGCCCCGCTGCCGCGTCCGTCCTCGCCGTGCTCGCGCTCGTCGCGACCGTCGTCTCGGTCCTCGCCCCGCTGCTCCTCCGGGCCGCGGAACAGGCCACCCTCGACGACGCCGTCCGGGGCGCCGACCCCCAGGCGGTCTCCGTCGCGGCGTCCGCCGAGGTCGAGATCGGCACGCTGAGCGCTGCGCAGGGCGCGGTCGTCGCCACCACGGCCGCCGCCGGCGACCCGGACCGCTGGCACGACGACGTGGTGGTCGCCGAGACGAAGGCTCCGGTCTCCCGCGGTGACGACGGTGCCGACGCCGGCGAGCGGCTGCCGCGCATCGCGGGCCTGTCGAACGACTGCCGGACCGCCGGGCTCGTCGCAGGGCGGTGCCCCGGCGGACCGGACGAGGTGCTCGTCCCGTCCACCTCGGGCACCGACGTCGGCACCGTCCTCCCGCTCACCGTCCTCGACGTCCCCGAGCAGTCCTTCCGTGTCCGCGTCGTCGGCACGTACGACCCGACCAGCCGCGTCGGACGCGTCGTCGCGGGCCCGAACGTCCGGTTCGGCAGCGGCGGGGACGCCTCCCCCGACTACGTGATGTCGCTCGGCGGGTTCGACGCCCGGGCACTCACGGGGACGATGTGGTCCGTCCGGACGCTCGTGTCCGGACTGCGGCTCGACGACGTCCCGGCGGTCCTCGCCGACGTCGATGAGGCGAAGGACGCCGCGCTGTCCGCCGACGGTGCGGCGTCCTCCGTGTCCGTGCGGGAGGGGGTCGGCGAGCTGCTCGGCGGTGTCGTCGCGGGCAACCGGTCGGCGACGCTCATCGTCGCGGTCGCGGCCCTCCAGGCGATCGTCCTGGCCTGGGCGGCCCAGGGCGTCGTCGCCGGACGCATCGGGCACGCCCGTGCCGCCGAGTGGGGGCTCACCCGGCTCCGTGGCCTGCCCGCGCGGCGCCGCGCCAGCGCGGTGCTCCTCGAACCCGTCGTCGCGACGCTCGTCGGGGCCGCAGCCGGCGCGGCCGTCGGCCTCGGGATCGCGGCGCTCTGCGCTCCGGTCGTGCTCGGTCCCTCCGCACCGCCGCTCGAGCCGTTCCGTGCGCCCGTGCTCCTCGCACTCGCCGCCGCCGTCGTCGGCTCGCTCGTCGCCCTCGTCGTGGCGAGCGTCCGCGCGGCCCGCGTCGACCTCGTCGACCTGCTCCGGCGGGCCACCGAGCCGCGGCGGCTCTCCCGCACCGGAGCCGTGCTGCAGGCCGTGGCGGTCGCCGCAGCCGTCGTCGGGCTGGTCGCGCTCCTGACCGAGCCGGACGTCACCGGCCCCGGCGTCGCACTGCTGGCCCCGTCGCTCGTGGCCCTGCTGCTCGGCGTCGTCGGGCTCCGGGCGGCCGTCGCCGCCGTCCGTCGTCGATCGAGACGGCCCGCTCGCTCCGTCACCGAACTCCTCGTCGTGCGTCGCATCGCCAGGACGCCCTCGCAGCTCACCGTCGCGGTCGTCGTCGTGCTCGGGGTCGCCCTGGCCGTGTCCTCGACGCAGGTCGCCGTCCTGGGCGTCCGGCTCGCCGACGACCGGGCGGCGGCGAGCCTCGGTGCGGCGACCGTCCTCGACGTGCGTGTGCCCGCGGGCCGGACGCTCCTGGCGGCCGTCCGGGCGGCGGACCCGAGCGGTCGGCAGGCCATGGCCGTCGAGACGGCCTCGACCGGATCGGGCGTGGGCCGACTCGTCGCCCTGGACACGACCCGCCTCGGGGCGGTCTCCTCGTGGGACCCCGCGTGGGGCGGCCGCGACCTCGCGGAACTCCGGCGACAGCTGCGCCCGGACACGGGGCCGGCACTGCGGATCACCGGCGACCGGCTCGCCGTCACGCTCGCCGACGTCGGTGCGCCGGACGGGCAGGCCGCCGGGCAGGTGTCGACCGCGGACCCGGACGACGTCGACCTGGTCGCCGTGCTGCAGGCCGCGGACGGGTGGCACCAGGCCGTGCTCGGCGGTCCCCGCGACGGCATGCTGACGACCGGGCCGGGTGCCGTGCCGTGCGACGACGGTTGCCGACTGGTGTGGCTCGGCCTGGCGAACCACGCGACCGACGGCGCACCGTACGGCCTCGCTGCCACCGTCACCGGCATCGCCGTCGGACGGGGGGACTCCGCGGATCGTCCGGTCGATCGCGCGTGGCTCGTGCACGACCGCTGGCGCAACCGGATCGGGGCGGACACGCTGCCGAGCGGTGGCCCGACCGCGACCGTGAGCGACGCCCGGGAGGGCCTCCGCGTGTCCTTCGTCGACCCCAGCGGCTCCGGCACCCCGAGCATCGCGCCGCGGGACGCCCCCGAACCCCTGCCCGCGCTCGTCGGCGCGGACACCGCCGTGGTGCCGCAGCCCGGCGTCGCCGACGGGACGGTGGGCTTCGGCCTCGACGGCGGTCCCCTGCTCCTCGGCGTCGTCGGCACCGCCCCGGCCCTGCCGCGGGTCCTCGCCGACGGCGCGATGGTCGACCTGACGACCGCCGGGCTCGTGTCGGACCCTGCGGGGACCGCGGTCGACCACGAGGTCTGGGTCGCACCCGGTGCCGCCGACCGGGTCCGCACGGCACTGGCACGCCAGGGTGTCCAGGTGGAGCAGACCCGCACCCTCGCCGACGCGCAGCGACGGGCCGAGCGCGCGGCCCCGGTGCTCGGCGCCCTCGTCGGCGTGCCGACCGCGATCGCCGCGCTCGTCCTCACCCTGCTGGTCGTCGGCGGGGTCGGGGTGGTCGGGGCACGCAGCCGGCGGCGTGACGTCGCCACCCTCCGGACGGCGGGCTTCCACCCGAGCGGCCTCCGACTGGCGCTCTTCCTCGAGGTCGCCGCGCCCGCGGCCGTCGCGGCCGTCGCAGGGGCGGTTGCGGGCACCGCCGCGACGCTGCTGACCGCGGCGAAGCTGCCCCTGCGCGACGGCTCGGCACCGCCCATGGGCACCCCGGTCGGCGCCGGCACCGTGGCCGTCGTCCTCCTGGCCACGGTGGTCGTGACCGCGGTCGTCGCCGCCGCCCTCACCTCGTCCGCTACCCGGACACCCTTCGCGGGAGGACGCTCGTGACGGCGCGGCGGAGCCGGTCGGTGGCCACCACGACGACGACCACCACGACGACGACCACGCCGGCCGGACCGGTGTTCCGCGCCGCCGGGCTGGTCCACGTGTACCGCGAGGCCGAGGTCGACGTGGCGGCGCTCCGCGGGGTCGACCTCAGCGTGCCGCGGGGGCAGCGCGTGGCCCTGCTCGGACCGTCCGGCTCCGGCAAGTCGACGCTCCTGTCCTTGGCCGCCGGACTCATGCGTCCGAGCGCGGGGACGGTCACCGTCGGCGACCAGGACATGGGGACCGCCAGCCGGCGCGACCTCGAGCGACTCCGGCGCGACGTCCTCGGTCTGATGCTGCAGGGCTCCGACGTCAACGTGCTCCGCCACGAGTCCGCCCGCGCCAACGTCGCCTGGGCCGTGCGCGGCGTCCCCGGCCGCGACGGCTCCCTCGGCGAGCGCGTCCTCACCGCAGGGGACGTCCCGGACGACGACCGCCCGGTGTCCCGGCTCACCGCGTCACAGCAACAGACGACGGCACTGGCGGTCGCGCTGGCACCGCGACCCCGCCTGCTGCTCGCCGACGAACCCACGAGCAGACTCGACCGCGAGGCCCGGGACGCCCTGCTCGACCTGCTCGTAACGGAGACCGACCGCGAGGGGATCGCCGTCCTGCTCGTCACCCACGACGAGGACGTCGCCCGCCGGATGCAGCGCATGGTGCACCTGCGCGAGGGTCGCATCGGCGAGGAGGACTCGGGACGAGGGCGCCGTGCCGTCGTCGGGGCCGACGGGTCGGTGCCGATCCCGGAACGCCTGCGCGACGGGTGGCCGGCCGGGACCCTGGTGACCGTCGAGCCCGACGGCGACGGCGGGCTGGTCGTGCGCCGGGCGGACGACGGACCGACTGCTGAGGCGACGCCGTGACCCGGCTCGTGTTCGACCGGTTCTCCGTCGAGGTGGACGGACGCGTGGTCCTCCGCGCGGACGGCACGGTGCCGGCCGGGTCGCTCGTCACGCTGTCCGGGAGCAGCGGCGAGGCCGTCACGGCGGTGCTCGACGCGATCGCCCACGCCCTGCTCGACGACGGCACGGCGACCGTCCGGCTCGACGGAGCCGACGCGGGCCGCCCGACGACGGCCTCGATGACCCGCGACCACGCGCTGCTCGGCGCCCTGACCGCGACCGAGAACGTCGCGCTGGGACTCCTCGCCCGCCGGACGGGACGCGGTGCGCCGCCCGGCGACCTCGACGACCGCGTGACCGCCGCCCTCGACGCGGTCGGCGTCCCGGCGGCGGTGCGCCGCAACCTCGCGGAACAGCTGTCCGGTGGCCAGCAGCAACGGGTCGCCCTGGCACGGGCGCTCGTCGTCGACGCCGGCGTCACCCTGCTCGACGACCCGACGAGTGAACTCGACCCGGCGTCGCGATCCCGCGTGGAGGCGACGCTCCGCACCACAGCCGCGGCCGGCGGGATCGTCCTGGTCGGTGGACCCGACGACGGCGTGCCCGCGGACGCCGACCTCCGGCTGCGTGTCGGCACGGACGGCGACGGAGCGGTCCGCCGCGCCGCACGGCACCGCGCCTGACCTCGAGACCCAGGGTGCGGCGCGTACCGTCCCCGCCATGACCGACGACACCGAACGCTCCCGCCCCGAGGACGACGCTGCACGACTCGGACTCGTCGTGGTCGGCGAGGCCGCTGCCCTGCACGCCGGGGACGACGCCGCGCTGGACGCCAGCGAGGCGAACATCCGCGACACCGTCGACAGCATGGTCGACGAACCCCTCACCCCGCGGCAGGAGGAGGTGGTGGAGCGGCTCGCCGCCGCCGGTGGCACGCTCACCGCCGGACTGAGCGGCGCACTCGCGGCGAAGACGGGCGGCAGCGTCGAGGACGTCCTCGGCGGTGCTGCGCGCAGCGTCGTGTGGCAGCAGCGACTGGCGGCGGAGCGCGACGGGCTCGGCGAGCGCGAGGACGCCGGCGGCCAGCAGCGTCGCAACGAGGACGGCAGCGAGCAGGACTGACCGACACCGGGACCGTCCCGCGGCGGGACCATCCGGACGGACGACGACGGGCGCGGCGGGGAGCACCCCGCC
>NZ_MJAK01000010.1 GCF_001742745.1 Curtobacterium sp. ER1/6
CCCCCCCCACAGCACCGCGCACCACGCACCTGCAGCCGCCCCGCGCGGCCGACCCCCACCGGAGCAGCACATGAGCCAGACCGCAGCGATCCCGCTCAGCGGCACGCTCGACCTGCCGATCCTGCGCGGGCGGGCCACCAGCCGCACCGAGACCGCCCTCGCCTGGGCCGTCGCCGCGATCGCCGCCGTGCTGCTCACCGCCGCGGTCCTGTTCCTCTCCGCCGGCGGCCGCTGGTTCGTCGTCGAGACCCCCTCGATGGGCCAGGCCGCCCCGGTCGGCACCCTCGTGCTCGACATGCCGGTCGACGTCGCAACGCTGCGCGTCGGGGACGTCGTGACGTTCTCGACGGACGCGAACCCCGGCGTGGTCTACACGCACCGCATCATCGCCGTCGACGCCGACGGCGGGCTCCACACCCGCGGCGACATCAACGGCGCCACCGACCCGTGGACGCTCACGCAGGCCGACGTCATCGGCACGCCGGCGCTGCTCGTGCCGCACCTCGGCTGGCTGTTCCGCGCCGCACCGATCCTGCTCGTCGGCACCCTGCTCATCTGGACCCTCACGAGCGCGTTCACCGACCGGGTCACCCGCACCTGCCTGCGCATCGCCGGCGGCGCCCTGACCACCTCGTACGCCGCCTTCGTGCTGAAGCCCTTCGTCAACGTGACCACGATCACGAACACCTCGAGCCCCGACGGCGTCCAGGCGACGATCGTGTCGTCCGGCATCTTCCCGGTCCGCGTCGAGGCGCACGGCGGCAACACCGTCCACCTCGTCGACGGTCAGGTCGGCCGGGTCGTCATCGACGAGCTCAGCCGGAACGGGTACTACCACCTGACGTCGAACATCGACCTCGACCCGGTCGGCTGGGCCGCGCTCGTCGCCGTCTGCCTCGTGCCGCTCGTGCTCTGCCTGTCGGTCGGCCGCATCGAACCGGTGCGCGCCTCGTGATCGCCCGCTCCCTGCGCGACGGCCGCGTCGTCGCCGCCCTCCTCGTCCTCGCCCTCGCCGTGGTCGTCGTGCTCAACCAGTTCGCGCCGACCCGTTCCGCCTACAGCGCGCGGGTCACGAACAGCGGCAACTCTGCCGCGACGGCGCCGTACTTCACGTGCTCGGCCGCCGTCGCGTCCGACGCCTCCGGCGCCCTCTTCGCGTACCGACTCGGCGAGGCGTCCGGGTCGACCACCGCCGTCGACGCGTCGGGCAAGGCCGCGAACGGCACCTACCAGGGCACGATGACCGCGACGACGCCGAGCCCGAACGCCTGCGCGCGCGACACCGGCTCGTCGTACCAGCTCAACGGCTCGAACAGCTTCGTGTCGACGCCGAAGTCGGTCGTGAACCCGACGACCTTCAGCGAGGAGGTCTGGTTCCGCACCACGGTCGCCGGCGGGCTGCTCATCGGCTTCGGCAGCAACCAGGTCGCCACCTCGGGCCAGCACGACCGGCAGATCTACGTCAACAGCGCCGGGCAGCTCGTGTTCGGCTCGTACAACGGCACCACGCAGGTGATCACCTCGCCGCGGGCCGTGACCGACGGTGCGTGGCACCACGTCGTGGCGACGATGTCGCCCGCGAACGGCATGCGGCTGTACCTGGACGGCACCCTCGTCGCCTCGAACACGGCGTTCACGGCACCGGAGAACTACACCGGGTACTTCCGCGTCGGGTACGACACGATCAGCGGGTGGCCGGGTGCTCCGGCGAACTACTACTTCACGGGCACCATGCGCTTCGCGGCGGTGTACACGACGGAGCTCACCGCGACCCAGGTCGCGAACCACTTCGCCGCCGGTCGCTGACCGCGGCCGGACGGACTGCCGGACGGGAGGCGTGTGGCGGGGTCGCCACGCGCCTCCCGTCCGTCGCGTCCCGTGTTCGCCGACCGGACAGCCGTCCCGCGGACGCCCCGGTCGTCCACGGGGAGCGGGCGTAGTCAGGACGCTCACCGTCCGACCAAGGGAGGAACACAGATGAGCAAGGACGCGAACGCCGCCACACAGGAGCAGCTCGGGGGGATCCTCGAGGCCCGCGACTGGAGCCGCATGCACGAGGCCTGGCACGAGGACGTCGTCGACCACGACCCGGCGCCCGGACAGGCACCCGGTCTCGCCGGCATCGTCGACTTCTGGACCGAGTTCACGACGGCCTTCCCGGACCTCACGCTCGAGGCCGACCCGCTCGTCGTCACCGACGACTTCATCACCGCCGTCTTCACCATCCACGGCACCCACACCGGACCGTTCCAGGGCCACGAGCCGACCGGTCGCGAGTTCACCGTCCGCGGCATCCAGGTGTCGAAGTTCGTCGACGGCAAGATCGCCGAGCGGTGGGGGTCGACGGACCAGAAGGGCATCGAGGAGCAGCTGCAGCTGGGCTCGACCGACGTGCAGTTCGTCAGCAAGGCCTGACACCGCGGCTCCGCGAGGAGGAGCCCGGGTACGCTCGGGACGTCCGGTCCCTGCCGGGTCGTCAGCCGATGAAAGGCACCCGTGCGTCTCCGAGCCCTCCTCGCCAGCGTCGTCGTCGCAGCGATCGCACCGATCGTCCTCGTCGCCGGTCCGGCATCCGCGCATGACGCCCTCGTCGGCTCGGACCCAGCGGCCGGTTCGAGCGTCTCCGGTGACCTCGACCGCGTCACGCTGACCCTGTCCGAGCCGCCGCTGTCCGGGCTGCAGACCGGGATCGTCATCAGCGTCACCGACGGCGGGGGAACCGAACGGACCGTCGGCGACGTCCAGATCGAGGGCACGACCATCGCGAAGGACGTCGACCTCACCGCCGCCGGTGCGTACCGCGTGCAGTGGCGCAGCGTCTCGGTCGACGGGCACCCGATCTCCGGCGAGTACGGCTTCACGTCGACGGGTGCGACCGCGGCGACGCCGACCGCCGGTCCCACGACGGCGGCCTCCGAGCCGACCGCGACCGCGACGGCGACCGCGGACGCCGTGACGGGGACCACCGACGAGATCGCCGCGACGCAGGCAGCCGCCCCGGTCGGCGGACACCAGCACCACACCGTCCTGCTGTTGCTCGTCGCACTGGCCGTCGTCGCCTTCGCCGCCGTCGTCGGCATCCGCGCCCTGCGCACCCGTCGGACCGTCGTGCCCGCCGACTCTGCGCCGGCCGACTCTGCGCCAGCCGACGACAGCGCGGACGGCACCGACCGGTGACGCTGGCCGACGGCGCCGGACCGGCTGACGCGGGAGGTCCCGCACACGCCGCACGCGCAGCGCTCGCCGCCGTCGCCGCTCCCGGGGCCGCGCCCCTCGTCCCCGCGATGCCGGCCACGCCCGACCCGCGCGCCGCCGCGGTCCTCATGCTGTTCGGCGTCCTCGACCGCACGCCCAGCGAGCGCCCCGCCGCGGCACCGGCCGTGCACCGCGACCTCGACGTGCTGCTGCTCGCCCGCGCGTCGACCCTCCGCTCGCACCCCGGTGAGGTCGCCTTCCCCGGCGGACGCATCGACCCGGGTGACCCGGACGCCGTGTCCGCCGCCCTCCGCGAGGCCCGGGAGGAGACCGGTCTCGACCCGTCCGGCGTCGAGGTCCTCGGGACGCTGCCGGCCGTACCGCTCGCGCACTCGAACCACCTGGTGCGGCCCGTGCTCGGCTGGTGGCGGGAGCCCAGCCCCGTGCGGGTCGTCGACGATCGGGAGTCCGCGGCCGTGTTCCGGACGCCCGTCGCCGACCTCCTGGACCCGGCGAACCGCGGCGTGACCGTGCTGCGGCGCGGCGGCCAGGAGTGGCGGGGGTCGGCGTTCACGGTACGGTCGGACCAGGGCGTCCACACGCTCTGGGGGTTCACGGCGATGCTCCTCGACGCGCTCTTCGACCGGCTCGGCTGGTCGAAGCCGTGGGACGATGCGCGGGAGCTGCCCCTCCGCGTTCGCCGAAGGACCTGACCCTGCTCTCCACCCTGCTCGTCCAGGTGCCCTGGCTCGCCTCCGGCGTCCTCGTCGTGGTCGTCGTCGTCGCCCCGTTCCTCGGGGTGCTGCTGGCCCGGACGCCCCGGCTGACCCTCGTGCTCGCGGTGCTGGCGCTCCTCGCCGTGCTCGGGCTCACCCTGTACCCGGAGGGCTCCGCCTCGGACGCCGTCGGGTGCTCGGCGGGCCTGCCCTACCTCGCACCGACCGCGGTCGAGTCGATCGCGAACGTGCTCCTGTTCGTCCCGGTCGTGTTCCTGGCCGGACTCCGCTCCGGTCGACCGGTGCTGATGACCGCCGCCGGCATCGGCCTGTCCGCCCTGATCGAGGCGGCGCAGGCGTTCGTCCTCGGCATCGGGCGGGCCTGCGACACGAGCGACCTGGTCACGAACGCCATCGGCGCGGTGATCGGCGGCCTGCTCGCCGCGGCGGCGCTGGCGCTGGTGCGTCGTCGGGCCGCGCGCCGACGCTGAGCCGACGTCGTAGGGTCGTGCCATGACCGCCGTCGCCCTGGTGCTCGCCGCCCTCGCCGCGCTCCTGCACGTCTGGATCTTCGTGCTCGAGTCCGTCCTCTGGACCACCCCGCGGGCTCGGACGACCTTCGGCACGACCGAGCAGGAGGCCGTCGCGACGAGGCAGCTCGCCTACAACCAGGGGCTCTACAACCTGTTCCTGGCCGTGCTGGTGCTCGTCGGCATCGTGGTCACGGCCTCGGGCGGGACCGCCGTCGGACTGACGCTCGTCATCGCCGGCACCGCGAGCATGCTCGGCGCTGCACTCGTGCTGTTCACGAGCGACGCCACGAAGCGCCGTGCCGCGACCACGCAGGGCGCGTTGCCGCTCCTCGCGCTGCTGGTGCTCGGGATCGCGGCGCTCGTCTAGAGCAGCTCGCCGAGCAGGGTCTCGACCCGGCGACGGACCTCGTCGCGCACCGGTCGGACCTGCTCGATCGGCAGACCGGCGGGGTCGGTGAGCGCCCAGTCCTCGTACCGCTTGCCCGGGAAGACCGGGCAGGCGTCCCCGCACCCCATCGTCACGACGACGTCGGCCTGTCGCACGGCGTCGGTGGTCAGGACGGCGGGCTGCTCGCCGGCGATGTCGATGCCCTCCTCGGCCATCGCCGCGACCGCGACCGCGTTGATCCGGTCCGCGGGCTCGGACCCTGCGGAGAACACGTCGACGCGGTCGCCCGCCAGGTGCCGGAGCCATCCGGCGGCCATCTGGGACCGGCCGGCGTTGTGGACGCAGACGAACAGGACGGCGGGCTTCTGGTCGGACACGGTCTGCTCCGGGAGGGTCGTCGGGTTGAGGGACCCGGCCATCCTGCCGCACCGCGGTGAACGGCCGGTGCGCCGGACGGGAGGCGCGGGGCGGGCCGCTGGGGGAGCCTCCCGTCCGGCGCGTGGTCCGTCGCGGACCGCGCTCGCCGCCGCGGGTGCGGTAGCGTCCGCAGCGTGATCGTGTGGATCAACGGCACCCACGGGGCCGGCAAGACGACGACGGCGCGGTTGCTGCAGCCGATGCTGCCGGACGCGCACGTGCTCGACCCCGAGAAGGTCGGCGAGGTCCTCATGGACGTGCGTCCCCCGTTGCCGGACCACGGTGACTTCCAGCACTGGGATCCGTGGCGGCCACTCGTCGTCGAGACCGCTCGTCGGCTGCTCGACCACGTCGGCGGGACCCTCGTCATGCCGCAGACCGTGCTGGTCGAGGCGTACTGGCGCGAGATCGCCGACGGCTTCGACGCGCACGCGATCCCGGTGCGTCACGTCGTGCTGCACGCCGACCAGGACACGCTGCGGCGGCGGATCGAGGACGACGCCGTGATGGGCTTCTCGACCTTCCGGATGAGCCGCCTCGAGCCCTACGCGGACGCGGCGCGGAGCTGGCTGCACGACGCTGCCGAGGTGGTCTCCACCGTCGACCGCAGCCCCGAGCAGGTCGCCCGTCTGATCGCCGACGGTCAGTCGGCCGCCGGCTGACAGCGGGGGCACCACCAGACCCGGCGGGGCGGGGAGCCGTTCACCTCGACGTCGTCGCGGGCCCGGACACGCGTGCCGCAGCGCAGGCAGGGACGCCCGGCGCGGCCGACGACCCAGTGGCGCTCGCCGCGGCGGAGGACGCCCGTCGTCACCTGGTACGCGTCGGGCGTCGTCGCCGAGTGCCGGAGCATCCGGCGCGCGGTCTCGAGCAGGGGCGGCACGTCGACGGAGCCGATCGGCCGGTCGGGGTGGAGCCCGCGGATGAAGCCGAGCTCGTTCGCCCAGAGGTTCCCGAGGCCGGCGACCCGGCGCTGGTCGAGCAGGACCGTCCGCACCGGCAGGTCCGGGTCGGCGGTGCAGCGCCGGAGGGCCTCGTCGAGGTCCGGGTCGTCGTGCAGCAGGTCGGGGCCCAGGTGCCCGACGGCGCGGTGCTCGTCGCGGGTCGGGAGCAGTTCGACCACGGGTAGCGCGATGCCCCACACCGTCCGGCCGTCGTCGAGAACCATCCGGACCCGGGCCTCGCGCGCGGCGTGCACGGGGAGCCGGCGTCCGGCGGCGGTGACGGTCCACGAGCCGGTCATCCGCATGTGGGTGTGCAGGGTCGAGCCGTCGTCGAAGCGGGTCAGCAGGTGCTTGCCGTGCGTGGCGTGGGCGACGATGCGTCGACCGGCCACGGTCGCACCGGCATCGGGACCGCCGCGGAGCTCACCCCGCGCGACCAGGGCACCGTCCGTGCTGCGGAGCCGGGCAGCCAGGCGGTGGACGGAGTCACCCTCGGGCATGCCGTCACGGTACGGCCGGCCACCGACAGCCCCATCGGGTCCGAGGCGGGCTCAGGCCGCGGCGGTCGTCGGCTCGCGCAGGGCCGGGCAGTGCTCCGGCGTCGGGTGCTCGGAGATCGCGATGACCTCGTCGAGGCGGGCTCGGGCGGCCTCGAGATCGGCGAGCTGCGCGGTGATCCGGTCGCGTTCGGCCACGAGCAGCGCGAACGACTCCGCCGTGGCCACCCCGGCGTCGACGCAGGGCAGGAGCTGCACGATGGTCCGGCTCGGCAGACCGGCCGCGAACAACTGCTGCACGAGCCGCACCCGCTCGACGGAGGTCCCGGCGTACGAGCGCTGGCCGCCGGACGTCCTCGTCGCCGTGAGCAGCCCCTGCTGCTCGTAGTACCGCAGGGAGCGGACGCTCGCCCCCGTCGCCGCCGCGAGGTCCCCGATGCGCATGCCTGCTCCGATCCGTGCTTGCACCTGACACTGATGTCAGGTCCTACCGTAGCCGAGCCGGTGCGGGAGACGCCCGCTCGGCAGGAGGACACCATGGACATCGCCGGATCCGTCGCACTCGTCACGGGCTCGAACCGGGGCATCGGCCGCCGGTTCGTCACGCAGCTGCTCGAGCGGGGCGCCAGCAAGGTCTACGCGACCGCACGTCGTCCCGAGCTCGTCGACGTCGAGGGGGTCGAGGTGCTGCCGCTCGACATCACCGACGAGGCCTCGGTCGCCGCCGCAGCCGCGGCCGCGCAGGACGTCACGCTGCTCGTCAACAACGCCGGCATCGCCACGACGGGGTCGCTCCTGCGCGGCGACCTGACCGACGCACGCCGTGAGATGGACACACACTACTGGGGCACGCTGTCGGTGCTGCGGGCCTTCGCGCCGGTCATCGAGCGGAACGGCGGCGGCGCGGTCGTCAACGTGCTGTCCGCCCTGTCGTGGTTCGTGTACCCGGGGTCGGGCGGGTACGCGGCCGCGAAGGCCGCCGAGTGGAACCTGACGAACGCCGTGCGGCTCGAGCTCGCGTCCGCCGGGATCACCGTGCAGGGGCTCCACCTCGGAGCGGCGGACACCGACATCATGGCCGGGTACGAGGGCTCGATGGTCGACCCGGCGGACGTCGCCCGTGCGTCGCTCGACGGGGTCGAGGCCGGTGTGGCCGAGGTCCTCGTCGACGAGTGGAGCCGCGGGGTGAAGGCATCGCTGCAGGGGGCGCTGGAGGCGTTCTACGCCCAGTTCGCCTGAGCCGGATCAGGCGAGCAGCGGCTCGAGCAGGTCGACGACGAGGTCCGGACGGCTGATGAACGGGTGGTGCCCGGTCGGGAGCTCAACGGAGGCGGTCGCCCGGGCGGCGTGCGACCGCTGCAGCGCCACCGTGGTGCTGCGGTCGTCGGTGCACACCACGGCGGTGGAGTCGACGTCGGCCCACCCGGTCCGGGTCGTCGTCGTGCCGAAGGCCGCCGCGTCCTGCGACGTCGTCCGGGCGAACGCGTCGCGCTGCAGGGGCCCGTCGGCGTCCTGCAGGAAGCACGACGTCGTCGTGGGCGTCGAGCACCGCGCGGAGCGCGGCCGCGTCGTCCTGCAGGTCGCCCCCGACGGCGTCGGTCTCGCCGCACGACGGCAGGGCCACGGCGACGCTCGCGACCCCGGTGCGTTCCAGGAGCAGGTCGGCGGTGGGGCGCCACCACCAGGAGCCGTCACGGACGAGGGCGCCGTGCACGAAGACGAGGGTCGGGAGGGTGCCGGTTGCGGTCATGGACCGGACCTAGGCACCCCACCCGACCCTCGTCCGCCCGGTTCGCTCACAGCGACGCTCATTGCGCGGCGCACGACACGGTACGAGCGACGCGGTACGAGCGACAGGCCGAGCGCGGTGGCTACGCCCGCAGGAAGTCCGCGATCGGGGCCGACCCCTCGTTGAAGCGGATGGTGCGCCCCGCGGTGGACGGGTCCTCGAGCACGTCGGCCACCACGTGCGCCACGTCCCCGCGGGGCACCTGCGACGAGGAACCATCCCAGTCGACCGACCCGGTCGGCTCGTCGTCGGTCAGGGTGCTCGGTGCGACGACGGTCCACTGCAGATCGGAGTCGCGGAGCACCGCGTCGGCGATCATCTTGGACTGCGCGTACGCGAAGAAGTCCTGGTCCTGCGGCACACCGTGGTCGAGCTGCGAACCGGCCCACGAGACCATGACGTACCGATCGACCCCGGCCTGCGCCGCACCCTGCACCGAGAGCACCGCGGCGTCGCGGTCGATCGCCCACGTGCGGTCCGCCGAACCGCCACCGGCACCGGCCGACCAGACGACGGCGTCGTGCCCGCGGACCAGGTCGGCGAAGTCGGTGAGCGACTGCTCCTGCACGTCCGCGACCTTCGGGTCCCCGCCGTGCGCGCGGACCTCGTCCTGCTGGTCGGGGTTCCGGATCACCGACGTGACGCGGTGCCCCCGCTCGGTGAGGATGCGGGTGGCCAGGAGTGCGACCTTGCCGTGGCCGCCGAACAGGATGACGTTGCTCATGGTCTGGACGGTACGCGGGGCGGCTCCGGACGACGCGGACCGCTGCGTCCCCCGAGCGGTGCGCGAGTACCGTCCGACCTGACACGACGGGAGAACCATGAGCAAGCAGCACGAACAGCACACCCTGGTCCGCACCCTGGCCCTGGGGGTCCTCAGCGGCGGACGGAGCGGCACCCCGCTGGCCGTCCTCGCCCTGAACCACGACAACAAGGCCCTCAAGGGCGACTGGCAGCAGTGGAAGGCCTTCAGCACGCCGCTCGGCCGCGGGCTGCTCGTCGCGTCGGCGGTCGGCGAGCTCATCGGTGACAAGTCGAAGAAGGCCCCCGCGCGCATCTCACCCGTCGGGCTGATCGGACGCATCGGCGCCGGTGCGCTCGCCGGTGCGGCGCTCGGCACGACCGGCAGCCGCGACCTCCGCCTCGAAGGTGCGATCCTCGGCGGCGTCGGCGCGATCGTCGGCAGCTTCGCGGGCTGGGCCGCGCGCAAGCTCCTCAGCAGCGCCGGGCTCCCGGACGCGGTCGGTGCCGTCGCCGAGGACGCGGCGGTCATCGCCGGGTCGGTGCAGGCGGTCCGCACGGTCTGACCCGACCACGCCGTGACGGGAGGCGCGGGTCGGCGACGACCCGCGCCTCCCGTCCGTCGCGCCTCCCGCCTGTCGGGTCAGGGGCACCACCAGGGCCTGCCGCTCCCGGGGACGCGCGCCTAGCGTGAGCGCCATGCGCATCGTCGTCATCGGAGCCACCGGCCACATCGGCACGTTCCTCGTCCCCCGTCTCGTCCGCGCCGGCCACGACGTCGTGGCCGTCTCGCGCGGCACCAGCACCCCGTACGCCGACGCTCCGGAGTGGGAGCGCGTCGAGCGCGTCACCGCTGACCGGGAGCAGGAGGACCGCGACGGCACGTTCGGCGACCGCATCGCCGCGCTCGCCGCGGATGCCGTCGTCGACCTCGTCTGCTTCACGCTCGAGTCCGCCGAGCAGCTCGTCCGGGCGCTCCGCGGGAGCGGCACGCACCTCGTGCACTGCGGGTCGATCTGGCGCGCGGGCGTCTCGCACGTCCTGCCGATCACGGAGGAGACGGCAACACCGCCCTTCGGTGAGTACGGCACCCAGAAGGACGCCATCGCCCGGATGCTCAAGCAGGAAACCGCCGACGGGGGTGTCGTCACGACCTCGATCCATCCGGGGCACATCAGCGGTCCGGGCTGGGTGCCGATCGGCCCGCTGGGGAACCTCGACCCGGCGGTCGTCACCCGGCTGTCCGCGGGCGAGGTCGTGGAGGTCCCCGGGCTCGGCGCCGAGTCGATGGCGCACGTGCACGCCGACGACGTCGCCCAGCTCTTCCAGCTGGCCGTCGAGCAGCGGGACGCCGCCGCCGGTGAGGACTTCTTCGCCACCGCCCCGACGGCGCTCACCGTGCGCGGGTACGCCGCGCTGGTCGCGTCGTGGTCCGGCCGGGAGGCACGGCTCGAGTCCGTCAGTTGGGACCGGTTCCGCGAGACCACCGCCACCGAGCACGCCGACGCGAGCTGGGAGCACCTGTCGCGCAGTCAGGTGTTCAGCACCGAGAAGCCGCAGCGGCTGCTCGGGTACGCACCGGCGTACACCGCGTCCGAGACGGTCCGCGATGCCCTGCGGTGGCAGGCCGAGCACGGCGACCTCGCGGTCGACGCGTCCTTCCGTCCCTGACGGCACCGGGCCCGGCCGGGGGCTGCTCGGGGCTGCTCGGGGCTGCGCGGGGCTGGGCGAGGCTGCGCGGTGGTCGGGGTCGTCGCGATCGCGTCAGGCGGACGCCGTGCGCTCCGGCACCACGAGCGCACGGCGCCGGTGGACGGCCCAGACGGTCGTCGCGAAGCCGACGAGCACCGCACCGCCGATCGTCACCGCGGTCCACCCGCCGGCGTTCCAGAGCACCCCGGCCACGGCCGAGCCGATCGCACCGCCGACGAAGTTGCTCGTGACGAAGGCCGTGTTCAGCCGGCTCCGCGCGGCGGGGTCGATCGCGAACAGGCGCGTCTGGTTGAGCACGTTCGTCGCCTGCACGCCCACGTCGAGCAGCAGGACGGCGACGAGCACCACCGGGACCGATCCGGCACCGAGCCCGGCGACCACGAGCGACACGAGGACCAGGACCAGCGCACCGCCGGTGACCGGCACCGACCACCCGCGGTCGTGCAGCCGTCCCACCCGCTGCGCGGCCACCGCACCGGCCAGCCCGACGAGTCCGACGGCACCGATCGCGGTCGTCGACCACCCGTACGGCGGGGCGCTGAGCAGGAACGTCAGCGAGGTCCAGAACATCGTGAAGACCGCGAACACGGCGGCGCTGATCACGAGCGTGACGCGGACCGCACGGTGCGCACCGACGGCGCGGAACACCGAGCCGATGAGCCGGGGGTACGCCACCCGCTCGCGCGGGGGCAGCTCGGGGATCGCCCGCCGCAGCAGGACGGCGAGCACGACCGCGGCGACCGCGGCGACGACGTACACCGTGCGCCACCCGGCGAACCCGGCGATCACGCCGCTCACCGTCCGGCTGAGCAGGATGCCGGTCAGCACCCCGGAGGCGATGGTCCCGACCACCCGGCCCCGCGCCGCCGGGTCGGCGAGGTCGCCCGCGAGCGGGATGAGCAGCTGCCCGGCGACCGTCGTCGTGCCGACCAGGGCGAGCGCGACGAGCAGGGTGGTGAACCCCGGGGCGACGGCGGCGCCGACCAGTGCGACGGCCGAGGTGAGCAGCACGCCCGGCACGAGCCGACGCCGGTCGAGCACGTCGCCGAGCGGGACCACGAGCAGGATGCCGAGCGCGTAGCCGACCTGGGTCAGGGTGACGAGCAGCCCGGCCAGCGCCGAGGACGTCCCGAGGTCGGCGGCGACGTCGTCGAGCAGGGGCTGCGCCCAGTACAGGTTGCCGACGGCCGCTCCGCCGGCGACGGCGAACAGGACCGTGCGACCGGTCGTCATCGCGGCGGTCACCGGCGGGACCCCGCGTCCCGACGGAACAGCAGCGCGATGTTCCACGGTCCGGGCTGGAGGCGGACGGTCGCCTCGGCGACGACGCGTTCCTCGTGCTCCCGGTCGCGGGTCAGGTCGTGGATCTCCTGCTCGGCGTGCCAGCGGAAGCGGAGACGGTCCCAGCGCGACGACGCCGGCAGCGCCCGTGCGGTCTCGACCGACGAGGTGTCGCTCACGCGTCCTCCCGCTCCGGCGCGGTCGACCGCCCGGTCGCGCGGTCGGCGATCCGCCCGGTCGCGCGGTCGGCGATCCGTTCGGTCGCCGCCCACGAGGCGAGGACCCGGAGCGCGTCGGCGGTGGGGCTGCCCGGCGTCGCGGGGTAGACGGTGAGGCTCAGGCCGGGGTCCTCCGCCAGCTCGAGCGACTGGAAGTGCAGCTCGATCGGGCCGACCACCGGGTGGTCGAACGCCTTGACGCCCGCGTAGTGCCGTCGGACGTCGTGCGCGGCCCACAGCCGACGGAAGTCCTCGCTGCGCACGGACAGTTCGCCGACGAGCGCCGCGAGGTCCCGGTCGCGCGGGCTCCGGCCGGCCTCGCGCCGGAGGATCGCGACGTTCGTGTGCGCCGCGCGGTCCCAGTCCTGGTAGAAGTCCCGCGCCCGGGCGTCGAGGAAGATGAAGCGCGAGAAGTTCATCGGGCGGTCCCCGGTGACGAGCGCGGCGTGCAGGGCCCACCCGAGGGCGTTCGCGGCGACGATGTCCTGGCGGTTGTTCACGATCATCGCGGGGGCCTCGGTCACGACGTCGAGCAGGTACTGCAGCTCCGGTCGCACCGCGGCGACCCGGACGTTCCGAGCGGCCCGGCGCGGCGCCTCGTTCTGGTGCCGTGCGAGGTCGCGCAGGTGCTCGTGCTCGGCCGCGTCGAGCTGCAGCGCGATGGCGACGGCGTCGAGCACGCTGTCGGAGACGCCCTGCAGGTTCCCGCGCTCGAGCCGGGTGTAGTAGTCGATGCTCACGCCCGCCAGGCCCGAGACCTCCTCGCGCCGGAGGCCCGTGACGCGGCGCCGCGTCCCGGAGGTCTGGATGCCGGCCTGCTCCGGGGTGATCCGGGCGCGACGGCTCGACAGGAAGTCTCGGGCTTCGTCACGGTGGTCCATGCGCTCCACGCTACGACGGCACGGCCACGGCAACGAGGTGCTGCCGGAACCCCCGTCAGCTGCCGGTGGTCAGCTGCCGGTCGTCAGCTGCCGGTCGTCAGGGGGACCGAGACGATCCGGTCGTCGCCGTCGCGGGGGTCGCCGCGGCCGTCGGTGTTGTTCGTCACGAACCAGAGCGTGTCGTCCGGCCCGGGCAGCACCGTCCGGATGCGGCCGAAATCCCCGGCGAAGTACTCGGTCGCGGTCGACGGGTCGGACACCGGTACGCCCCGCACGGACTCGCCCTTGAGGTTCGCGACGAAGACGGTGTCGCCGATCACGGTCAGCCCGCTCGGCGACGCCTCGTCGGTGGACCACTGCTGCACGGGGTCGACGAAGCCGCGGTCCTCGCCACCGGTGCCCTCGACCTCGGGCCAGCCGTAGTCCTTCCCCGGCTCGACCACGTTGAGCTCGTCCCAGCGGTTCTCGCCGAACTCCGCGGCGAACATGGTGCCGTCCGCCGCCCAGCCCATGCCCTGCACGTTCCGGTGGCCGAGCGACCACACCGGGGAGCCGTCGAACGGGTTGTCGTCGGGCACCGCGCCGTCGGGCGTCATCCGGAGGATCTTGCCCGCGAGCGAGTCGCGGTCCTGCGCCTCGGACCGGTTGCCGGCGTCCCCGACGCTCGCGTAGAGCATGCCGTCGGGGCCGAACGCGATCCGGCCGCCGTCGTGGAAGGTGTTCGCGGGCAGGCCGTCGATCACGGTCGTGGCCTCACCGAGCCGCCACGAGCCCGTGTCCCCGGTGAGCTCGTAGCGCTGGATCCGGTTGCCGTCCTCGGCGGTCGAGTACACGAACAGGTCGTCGTCGTGCAGGGCGAGGCCGAGCAGCCCGCCCTCGCCGCCGTGCCGGACGCCGGCGACCGTGCCGACCTCGCGGGTGGAGCCGTCCGCGCGCAGTTCGAGCACGCGGGCGGAGTCCCGCTCGCTGACGAACGCGTCGCCGTCGTCGCCCACCGGGACGACCGACCACGGGGACTCGAGCCCGCTGACGACGTCGGAGGTGGCACCGTCCGGAGCGACCTGACCGGCCGCGAGGTCGGACGGCGGGCTGGCGGTGCTGCTCTGCGCGGCGTCGCCGGAGTCGGTCGCGCCCCGGTCGTCCGAGCAACCGGCCAGGGCGAGGGCGGTCACGGCGGCCAGCCCGACGGCGGACCAGGTGCGGCGGCTGCGGAGCGTGCTGCGGGTCGTGCGGGTGCTGTCCACGGTGTTCCTCCCGGGTCGTGGTGCGAGTCCACACGCTGCGGTCGGGAAAGCCCTGGGGGTTCCCGGCACAACCCCTCACCGCTGCGCGCACCGGCCTACCGTCGGCAGCACATCGTTCCCGGTCGGAGAGGACCATCCATGACCACCATCGCCATCGTCGGCGCCGGCAAGGGCCTCGGGCTCGCCGTCGCGGACCGCTTCGGCCGCGAGGGCTTCGACATCGCGCTGATCTCCCGCAACCAGGACCGGCTGGACTCGCTGGCCGCCGAGCTCCGCGACTCCGGCCACCGCGCCCAGGGGTTCGCCGCGAACGTGCGGGACGGGGACTCGCTCCGCGCCGCCCTCGAGGCCGCCACCGAGCGGCTCGGTCCGATCGAGGTGCTGCAGTACAGCCCGCTGCCGGCCAAGGAGTACATGCGTCCGGTCCTCGAGACCACGGCGGAGGACCTCGTCGGCCCGATCGAGTTCTCGGTCTACGGCTCCGTGAACGCCGTGCGCCAGGTGCTGCCCGGCATGCGGGCCATCGGGAAGGGCACGATCCTGTTCGTCAACGGCGGCAGCGCGGTCCGTCCGGGCGCGCGGGTGACCGGGACCTCCGTCGCCTTCGCCGGGGAGAGCGCCTACGCGCAGCTCCTGCACGACGCCGTCGCCGAGGAGCAGGTGCACGTCGGCCAGTTGATCATCCCGTTCGGCATCGACGACGGCCAGGACGACCACTCCGGCGCGGCCATCGCCGAGCGCCTCTGGACCATCCACACCGAGCGCGGGCACTTCCGGACGTACGCCGAGCCGCTGCCCGAGTGATCCGGGACGGCCGGAAGGCCCGTGGCGGGGTCGCCACGGGCCTTCCGTCCGCCGATGGTCGCCGTCAGCGCGCGGTGCGCTCGATCGCGTCGGCCATCGCCGCGGCGACGCCGCGGTTCGCCTCGGCAGTCGGGTGGATGCCGTCCGGCGAGGTGCCCGGTACGTAGGCGCCGTCGGCGGTGCGGATCGCCCGGAAGGGGTCGACGAAGGCCCACCCGTGCCGGTCGGCCTCCGCGTGCAGCGCGTCGGTCAGCACGAGCTGCCCGGTGCGTCGGTCGGCTCCCCAGTGGCTCCACGTCCAGTCGGCGGGCGGCCCGGCGACGACGAGCACGCGCTCCGCCCCGACCTTGCGCACGATGGCGTCGACGTCCGCGATCGTCCGCTCGGTCGGGATCGCCTGGTTGACGTCGTTCGTGCCCACCTCGACCACGAGGACGCGGGCCTGCGGCACCGGGCCGATCTCGGCGAGCACCTGGTCGGCGCGGTACCCGCTGTGGGCGTAGCCGCCGACGGCGTGCAGCCGGTCGTCCGACTCGAGCTGGTGCAGCCACGAGTCGGGTCGGGCGGTGATCGAGTCCCCGGCGTACGCGAACGGCACGGCGTCGGACAGCGCGGGGGTGTCGAGGGCCCCCGTGTCGACCTGGTCCGGCGTGCTCGGCCGGGGGAGTTCGGCGCTCCGCTCGACCCGCGTGTCCACCGCCCCGGCGACCGGACGGTCGTCGGCACTGGCGGTGTGGGTCGACGAGAGGACGAAGGCGCCGGCACCGGCGATGCAGGAGGCGGAGACGATGCTCGCGACGATGGCGAGGCGGGTCGTGCGGGTCACACGCAACGGTAACCCGCGGATCACCCTCCAGGACCAGTCCCCCGACCTGGGGAACCGGCGGCGTGGCTGAGGGTCCTCGCGGCGGCTCACAGGTTCGCGGTCAGTGCGCACGACGCACCGACGGTCGACGGCCCCGGCCGGACACCAGCCACGTGCCCACCGTGACGACGACGGGCAGTCCCAGCGCGAGGAGCGCCAGCACGGGCCAGTCGGCCACGAACGGCATGTGCGACGTCCCCACCGGTCCGTCCCCGAACCGCAGTGTCAGCGCGCGGATCGGCAGGAGCCCGAGGACCGTCCCGACGACGGCACCGACCGTGGTGAGGATCGCGGCCTGCCAGGCGGAGACCTTCCGACGCAGCAGCGGGGCGGCCCCGACGGCGTCGAGCACCTCGTCGTCGCGTCGGCCGTCCGACCGCGCGAGTCCGACCGCCACGGCCGTGGCCCCGATGGTGACCGCGGCGGCGAACGCCAGGACGATCGCCAAGACGAGCGCCCGGTCGTCGCGCGGACCGGTCTCGACGAAGAACGACGGGCCGCCCCACCGGTCGCCGTCGGCGCCGGCGCCGCTCCGCCAGGCGGACGCCAGGTCGTCGTACTGCTGGGTGGAGAGCGATCCGGGCAGCCTCGTGACGAGCAGGCCGTCGACGACCGGGACCCCGTACCGCTCGGCGGTCGCGCGGGTCATGAAGACGCCGATCTGGAGGCGCGGTGTCGGGGCGTCGAGCACCGCGGGGATGGTGGTCGAGACGTCCGGGCGTGCGGTCCGGTCCGTCACGAGGCCGGGGCTCTCGAACGTCTGGTCGCGGAACGAGTCGATCCGCACCGCGCCGTCGTGGACGTACTCCGGCCAGAGCGACACCGCCTCACCGCTCTCGAGCGCGTCCCGGACTGCCGTCGACGGCGTGTGCCCGGTGAGCACGGCGTAGTCGTCGACGGTCCCGGCGAGCACGTGGGTGCCGCCGGTGCCGGTGGTCTGGAGGAAGTCCGGGCAGGCGCCGGCGCGGGAGCAGTCGCGGTCGGACCAGTCGTGCGGCACGGTCAGGGTCGCCGGGACCGTGCCGGCCTGTTCGCGGGCGACCGCGAGGACCCGGATCCGGTCGTGGTCGAGCACCCCGCCGACGATGCGTGCGGCCTTCGCGGTGAGTTCCGCGTCCTGCCCGACGTCATACCCCTGCTCGTCCGTCGCGGAGACGCTCGCGGTCGCGACGCCGGCGGCCGTCGTCCACGAGTAGTCACGCACGAACTGGGCGTGCGAGGACGCGTTCCACGTCACGGCGACCGAAGCGACGAACACGACGCTCATCACGCTCGCCAGGACCGGGACGGTGCGGACCGGGTTGCGCCGGGCGTCGCGTGCCGCGAGGCGGGCGGACAGCCCGAGGCGCGTGGACCAGCGGGCGACGAGGGCGAGCAGCCACGGCGACGACAGCGCGACGCCGAGCTGCACCAGGCACGGGCCGATCGCGACCCCGGCGCCGACGACCCAGGCGAGCCGGTCCTCCTGCACCGGACGGTCGTCGAGCAGGAGCACGCCGACACCGCACGCGAGCGTCATCACCGTGCCGACCACCACGAGCAGTGGAGCCCAGACCCGGCGGCGCCGTTCCGTGCGGGGGTTCGCTGTGGCCGGCCGCAGGGAGCCCCGGAGCGCGGCGAGGACGTTCACGCGGGTCGCCGCCCGGGCCGCCACGAGCGCGGAGACGAGCCCGGCCAGTACACCGGCGACGCCGATCGCCAGGAGCAGTCCCACGGGCACGTGCACGCCGGGCCAGGTGCCGACGTTGCCGTCGTCGAGCACGTGCACCGCGAGCACGCCGATCCCGGTGCCGAGCGCGAGTCCGAGCACCGCCCCGGTCGTGCCGAGCACCACGCCCGAGCCGGCCACGACGGCCCGGACGAACCCGCGTTCACCGCCGACGCTCGAGACGATCGCGAACGACCTGGTGTCCGCCCGGGTCCCGACGAGGAACGCGGCACCGGCGAGCAGGGCGACCTCGAACATCGCGAAGACGCCGAGGAGCGCGAGCGCCCCGATGAACCAGTCGAGCGAGCTGCTGCGGGCTGCGCCGGGGGGACGGTCGTCCGGCGGGTCGAGCACGACCGGACGGGACTGCACGATGATGCCGTGCTCGTTGAGCGCCCGGATCTCCGACCAGGTCGGGGCGTACCCGGGCAGGTAGACGGTGACGTCGGAGCGGCCCTGCGCGTCCTCGCCGGTCGTCGGCGAGAGCGTCGAGCCCCACGGCAGGAAGACGGCCTGTGCGCCCGGGTCGGAGGCGGCGTCGCGCATCGTCCCCGTGATGGTGAACCGCTTCGTCACGGGCTCGGTCAGGTCGATCGTGTCGCCGATCGACACGTCGAGGCGCTCCAGGGTCGCCGGCGTCACCATCGCCTCGTCGCGCGCGGTCGGTGCGGTGCCGGACAGCACGTGCCAGTGCCCGTCGAGCGCGGGAGACCACGTGTCCCCCTCGACCGCGACGAGACCGATCGGGGCCTTCGGCCCGGCGACGACCACGGCGTCCGAGGAGACGGGCAGGGCGGTCACGCCGGCGGGGACGTGGTCGAGGACGTTCGCCGTCCGGCTCTCCGAGGTGGCGCGCTCTGCCGGGCTGTGACGCTTCGTCTCCGTGTACTGCCACTGCACGGGGTCCTGCCGGAGCCCGGGGAGGTCGGGGGCCGCGGTGCGCATCTGCGCTGCCGCGCGCCCGAGGTCGTACCGCAGGGACTCGGCCTGCGTGGGCTGGGTGGACTGCACCACCACCGAGACCGCGGCGAAGCCGGCGACGGGGATCCCCACGAGCGCGACGATCAGCGCCGCCCGACCGGCCTTCGCGAACGCCAGCCGTCGTCCGAGCCGCATCGCCGGACGGAGCGCGACGGTGCGGCGGGTCCGTGCCGCTCGCGCGGGTCGACGGTCGACGCGGCTGCTGTGGCCACCGCGGGTCGGGACGGCGTCGACGGCGTGCCGACGGCCGTTCACGAGCCGGTCCGGCCGGCGAGTGCCGTCTCGACGCCGGCGTACACGGTCTGGTCGACGACCCGGCCGTCCCGCAGGAACACGATCCGGTCCGCCCATGCCGCGTGCCGCGCGTCGTGCGTGACGAGCAGGGCTCCGGCGCCGTTGTCGACGTGCCGCCGGAGCATCCGCAGCACGACCTCGCCGGTCTGCGAGTCGAGCGCACCGGTCGGTTCGTCCGCGAGCACGAGCCGACGGTCGCCGACGACACCCCGAGCGATCGCGACACGCTGCTGCTGGCCGCCGGACAGGTCGTCGGGGAAGGCGTCGGCGCGCTCGCCGAGCTCGACGTTGTCCAGCGCGAGCTCGGCAGCCCGGCGAGCCCGGCTCGCCTTCCACCCGTCGAGCTCGAGCGGCAGGGCGACGTTCTCGACCGCGGTCAGCGACGGGATCAGGTTGAAGTCCTGGAAGACGAAACCGACGAGACGCCGACGGAGCGCCGCGAGGTCGCGCGCCGGGCGGTCCGACACCCACTCGCCGTCGATGCGGACCTCGCCGCTCGTCGGGGGCAGGAGCGTGCCGGCACAGGCGAGGAGCGTGGACTTGCCGGAGCCCGACGTGCCCATGACCGCGACCATCTCACCGCGCGCGACGCGCAGGTCGACACCTGCCAGGGCGGTCACCGCGTTGGCGCCGCCGCCGTACTGGACGCTGACGGCGTCGAGCTCGAGGAGCGGGGCGGTCATCGTGCCTGCTCCGCGGTGCGCACCGACGCGACGTCCGTGACGGGGGCCGGTGGCGGCATGTGCCGGGTGACGGTCGACTCGACGTGGTCCAGCCAGCGCACCTCGGCCTCCGCCTGGAACACCATCGACTCGAGGACGAGCGACCACGCGAGGTCGGTCGCGGGGTCGGCGGAGCGCTTGAGCCGCGTCAGGTCCTGCAGCGTGCCGAGGGCGGCGGAGCGCTGCACCTGCACCAGCCGCGGGACGTCGACACCGGGCACGGTCACCGCGAGGGCGAACTTGATCGCGAGCTCGTCGCGCCCGCGCTTCGCCGGCACCGGCTCGCTGAACCAGCGGGCGACCGCCTCGCGACCCGCGTCGGTCGCCGTGTAGACGACGTGTCCGTCGTCGTCGGCGTCGCCGCGGGCCACGAGACCGTCGCGCTCCAGACGGTCGAGCGTCGTGTAGACCTGGCCGATGTTGAGCGGCCAGCTCCCCCCGGTCCGTTGCTCGAACTCCCCCCGGAGCTGGTACCCGTACCCGGGCCCTCCCACCAGCAGCGCGAGCACGCCCATCCGTACGCTCATGACTTCCCCCTCGTACCGTCCGAGACATACTCCGTATGCCCATACCGAGTATGCACAGGCAAGCCAGCAGCAGGCAAGTCACGGATCGGCCACGATCGGACGGGAGGCGCGGTGCCAGCCGGCACCGCGCCTCCCGTCCGTCGGGTGGTCGGGACTACTCGCCCAGCTTCGACAGCTCCTCGAACTCCGCGTCCGTCAGTTCGATGGTCGCGCCCTGCAGGTTGTCCTCGAGGTGGTCGACGCTCGAGGTCCCCGGGATCGGCAGCATCACCGGCGAGCGCTTGAGCAGCCACGCGAGCGCGACCTGCGCCGGGGTGGCGTCCTTCTCCTTCGCGAGCTCGGTGAGCGGCGAGTCCGTGCCGGTGAGCCCACCCGTGGCGAGGGGGAACCAGGGGATGAAGCCGATGCCCTGCTCCTCGGACCAGTCGAGGAGCTCCTCGGCCGAACGGTCGGTCAGGTTGTAGAGGTTCTGGACGGTGACGATCTCGGCGTGCTGCTGCGCGGCCTTGACGTCGTCGACGGACACCTCGGACAGACCGACGTGGCGGATCTTGCCCTCGTCCTGCAGCTTCTTCAGCTCGCCGATCTGGTCCTCGAGCGGGACCTTCGGGTCGATGCGGTGCAGCTGGAACAGGTCGATGCGCTCGAGGCCGAGGCGGCGGAGGCTCATCTCGGCCTCCTGGCGGAGGTACTCCGGGCGGCCGACCGGCGGCCACTCGTTCGGGCCGGTACGGGTGAGGCCGGCCTTGGTGGCGATGACGATGTCGTCGCCGTACGGGTGCAGCGCCTCGCGGAGGAGTTCCTCGGCGACGTACGGGCCGTAGGAGTCGGCGGTGTCGAAGAAGTCGACGCCGAGCTCGACAGCGCGCTTGAGCACGCGGACGGCCTCGTCGTGGTCCTTCGGCGGCCCCCAGACGCCCGGGCCGGTGAGCTGCATGGTGCCGTAGCCGAGGCGGTGGACCTCGAGGTCGCCGCCGATGCGGAACGTGCCCGATGCGGCGGCAGGACGGTTCGTGGTGTCGGTACCAGTGGTCATGGATCCGGTCTACGCCCGTGCCGTGACCCGTTCCTGGGTCGGTGTCCCCCTGGCGCGCGCTTCGCGACCGTCGCGGGGCCGGGCGCTCCGAACCACGTTCCCGACGTCGAACCAGGGCGCGCGCGTGGTTCGACGTCGGGATAGTGGTTCGATCCAGGCCGACAGGCCATCGGTCGACGGGCAAGCAGCGGCAGCCGGCGACGGCCCTACCGCGTCGGGCGCGGGTACGGGGTGTCGCCGACGGCCAGGCCGGCGACGAGCTTCGCGATCCGGTTCGCCCGGGCGGTGTCGCTCGGCGCGGTCACCACCCGGTGCAGCACGGCGTACCGGTTCGTGCCGTCGAGGTCGGCGAACAGGGCGGCGGCGGCCGGCGACGCGTCGAGGGCGGCCCGGAGGTCGTCGGGCACGACGACGGACGCGGCACCGGCGTACGCGCGGTCCCACCGACCGTCGGCCCGCGCGCGGTCGACCTCGGCACGGCCGCGGTCCCGCATGCGTCCGGCGTCCTCGAGCGCCGCGACGAGGCCGACGTTCCGCTCGGACCAGAGCGATGCCCGGCGGCGCGGGGTGAACCGCTGGCGGAACGTCGCCGTGTCACGACCGCGCTTCTGGCCGTCGATCCACCCCGAGCACAGCGCCTCGTCCAGGGCCTGGTCGTAGGTCAGCGTCGTCGGCTCCGTGGTGCCCTTCTTCGCGAGGACGAGCCAGACGCCGTCCGTCTCGTCCTCGTGCGCGTCGAGCCACGTGCGCCACGCGGGGGCGTCCGGCAGCACGAGGTCCTCGTCGTCCATGCGGTCATCGTAGGACGGCGGTCCGGTTCAGACCCAGTGGGGCTGGTCGAGCAGTCCGTCGGGATCCGCCTGCTCGGCGATGCGGTGCAGGCGTGAGGTGTTCACGTCGAAGTACGCCGACGGGTCGGTGATCGCCGCGTCGCAGTAGTTGGCGTAGGCACCGGTCCCCCAGGCCGGTTCCATGGCCTGCCGGAACCCGCGGACGTAGGCGTCGAAGGGGGCGGGGTCCGCGCCGTCGGCGAAGACCGCGGTGTACTGCACGGTCATCAGCGCGTTCCGCCAGGGGAAGGCCGAGTCGGTGCGTCCGACGTCCGCGACGGCACCGCCGAGGGCGTCGAGGGCGACGCCGCCCTCCCGGTTGCCCGCGACGTCCCCCGCGGCGGCAGCCTGGCGGACGAGGACCGCGATCTCCGCCCCGGTGAGCTTCCGCGTCCCGATCGACGAGGTGGCCGCCTCGGACACCCGCTGGGGTGTCCCGGCGAGGCGGACCACGGCCGCGCCGTACGTCAGCTCGTCGGCGGTGTGGGACGTGGGCGTCGCACCGGTCGCCGTGACGAACGCGTCGACGGATGCGTCGGCGCCGCGCTTCGGCCCCGTCCAGACGCCGGTGACGGTGACCGTCGGTGCGCTGTGCCGCGTCCCGTTCAGCAGTTTCAGGGTCGACCAGAGCCGGCGGTCCGCGACCGGCGCCCAGTCCTGCCAGGCCCGCACCACCGCGGCCGCGGCGGACCACGGGAACACGATGCTGAACAGCAGCACCGGTGGCGCGGGCTGCGTCCGGAAGGTCATCGAGGTGACGACGCCGACCGTCCCGCCACCGCCGCCGCGGCAGGCCCAGAACAGGTCGGGCTCCGCCGTCGCCGACACCTCGTGCACCCGGCCGTCCGGGGTGGCGAGCGTGACACCGGTCAGCTGGTCGCAGGTGAGGCCGGAGGACCGGACGAGCACGCCGACACCGCCGCCGAGCGTGAGCCCGCCGATGCCGACCGTCGGGCACGAGCCGGAGCCGATCGCCCGTCCGGCACGGGCCAGGGTCGCGTAGACGTCCGCCAGTCGGGCACCGGGGCCGATCGTCGCGGTGTCGCCGTCGACCCGGACGTCGTCGAGGTCCTGCGTGCTGATCACCAGCGATCGGGGGACGTCGGTGCCCGGTGCACCGCCCGCCGACCACCCCGTGTAGGAGTGCCCGCCGGAGCGCAGAGCGACCGGCGTGCGGGTGTTCCGGGCGAACGCCAGGGCTGCCTGCACGTCACCGACGCCCGCGACGCGCAGCACGGCCTGCGGGTCGGCGTCGTCGTAGCGGGGGTTCTGCAGCACGCGGGCGGCGTCCCATCCGGACGACCCCGACCGGAGCAGGGTGCCGGTGACGGCGGCGGCGAGGGCGTCCCAGGAGTCCGGGCCGCCGGGGGTCGGCGAGGACGACGGGGTACCGGTGCCGGTGGAGGGTGCGGCCGAACCGGGCCCGGACGGCGTCGGGCTGCCGGACGGAGCGGGACCGGGCCGGGAACAGGCGGCGAGCACCCCGGCGACGCCGAGGCCGATCCCGCCGGCGAGCACCGTCCGGCGCGTGGCCCGCCGGCTCCGGTCGTCGCGGTCGTCGTCGCCTGGTCGCTCCTGCTGCACGCGACCTGTCTACGCCTCCGCCGCGCGCCGGCCATCGTCCGCGCGGAGGACACGGCGTGGCCGACCGGTCAGCGCACCTCGCTGCTGCTGATCCGCACGGCGTCGGCCCACGCGTGCACCCACGCGGGCAGGGTGAGGTCCCGCGTGGTGCCGCCCGTCGCGGCGACGAGCTCGTCCGGCGTGACCGCGCCGCCGGTCCGCCGGAGGAACCGCGCCTGCACGACCGCCCGGGCGACGACGGCACCCTGGCGCACGAACGTCTGCTCCATGTACACCGCACGCTCGTCGACGCCGAGCACCCGCGTGTGCAGCGTGAACCGCTGGCCGAGCGTCAGGGACCGCTTGTACGTGATGGTCTGCGCGGCGACGACCGCGTACCAGCCCCGTCGCGCTGCCTCCTGCCAGAAGCCGGACCGGAAGAGCAGGTCGTAGCGCCCCAGGTCGAGCATCGCCAGGTACTTGCCGTTGTTGACGTGGCGCAGGGTGTCGAGGTCCGTCGGCACGACGCGGAACGGCGTGCGTGCCTCGACCCACAGCGAGGGTCGCCGTCCTGGTCGCGCGCCGGCCAGTCGGACACGCACGGCGAGCAGGAACAGCCGGAGGTACAGGTTCACGTGCCGATCCCACCAGGAGCCGGCCCCGCCGTCGAGCCCGTTGGAGGAAGCGGACGAGCGTCACGGTGCCGAGTGCAACACGGTGCACCCGACCCTCCAACCGGCCGCGGTCAGCCCAGCGGTCCGCCGGCGCCGCCGGTGATCCCCGGGTGTGCGGCCTTGGCCGTCCCCTCGGTGACCGCGTGGGCGGCCGATGCCTCGGTCATCGCGCGCTCGCCGGCGCGCGGGTCGACGGGCTCCAGGTGCGACAGGGCCCGGCGGCGTCGCACGTTCTGCACCTCGAGCACCACGAGCAGGGCGGCGATGACCACCACGACGGCGATGACGATCACGAAGACGATCACGGCGTTCCCCTTCCGCACGGACCCCCTGTCCGTCCTGACAGCGTAGCCGTGGTGGTACCCCCCTGGCGAGGAGTCGCCGGGAGTAAACCGGCACCATGCAGACACGCAAGCTCGCAGACCTCGAGGTCGCAACCGTCGGCCTCGGCACCATGGGCATGAGCGCCTTCTACTCGGGCGCCGGCTCCGACGACGACGAGTCGATCCGCACGATCCACCGCGCGATCGACCTCGGCGTCACCCTCTTCGACACCGCCGAGGCCTACGGCCCGTACACGAACGAGGACCTCCTCCGCCGTGCCCTGGGCGACCGCCGCGACCAGGTCGTCGTCGCCACGAAGTTCGGCCTCTACCGGCACGAGGCCGGCGAGGAGACGCCCACCCAGCAGCGCGGCATCTCGAGCGCACCCGAGTCCGTCCGCGAGGCCCTCGAGGGATCGCTCCGCCGCCTCGGCACGGACCACATCGACCTCTACTACCAGCACCGCGTCGACCCGGACGTCCCGATCGAGGACGTCGTCGGCCAGCTCGCCGGCTTCGTGCAGGAGGGCAAGATCCGGCACATCGGCCTGTCCGAGGCGTCGGCGGCCACCATCCGCAAGGCCCATGCCGTGCACCCGATCACCGCGCTGCAGAGCGAGTACTCGCTGTGGACGCGCGACCCCGAGGGTGACGTGCTCGACACCCTCCGCGAGCTCGGGATCGGCCTGGTGCCCTACTCCCCGCTCGGCCGCGGCTTCCTCACCGGCGCCATCACGAAGCCGTCCGACCTGGACGACGACGACTTCCGGAAGCAGAACCCCCGCTTCCAGCAGGAGGCCTTCGCGGAGAACATGCGGATCGTCGACGCCGTCAAGGAGATCGCGGACGAGGTCGGCGCGAAGCCGGGGCAGGTCGCGCTCGCCTGGCTGCTCGCGCAGGGCGACGACGTCGTCCCGATCCCCGGGACGAAGCGGGTCTCGCGGCTCGAGGAGAACGTCGGCGCAGCCGACGTCACGCTCTCCGCCGACCAGCTCGCGCGCCTGTCGGCGCTGCCCGTCCCGACCGGCGACCGCTACCCCGACATGTCGTCCATCGGTCGCTGACGCGACCACGTGACGGACGGGAGGCCCGTGGCGACCCCGCCACGGGCCTCCCGTCCGTCCGCGCGTCGGCTCAGCTCCCGCGGTAGGTGCTGTACGCGAAGGGGCTGAGCAGCAGCGGCACGTGCAGGTGGTCGGTCCCGGACACCGTGAAGGCCACGACGACGTACGGGTGGAACGACGGGACACCGGTCGCACGGTGGTGGGCGCCCGTGTCGAACCGCAGCTCCAGGTCGCCGCGGGGCAGCACGTCCGGACCGAGCCCGGCGCGGCCGTCCGCGTCGGTCTCGCCGGTCGCCAGGACCTCGCCCTCGGCCGTCCGCAGCGCCAGCGCGACACCTGCGGCCGGGGCGCCGGTCCGGGCGTCGAGCACGTGCGTGGTGAGGTGCGGGACGCCGAAGGTCGCACGGATGCGGTGCACCGCGATGTCGGCGAGGGCGGCGGTGGCCTCGGCGACCTCGGGTTCCGGGTCCCCGGCGAGCCGCCGTTCGAGCTCGGCGAGGAGCTCCTCCGGCGTCCGACCGGCCGCGCGCACGAGGAAGACCCTGCCGAACCGCTCCTCGTACGCGGCGTTCCCGCGGGTGATCGCCGCCGCGACGTCGTCCTGCGCCGTGGCCATCGCCCCCTGCTCACGGGCGGACGTCGGCTCGGTGGTGCGCTCGCCGATGCGGGGGTGCTCGGCGAGCGCGGTGTCGAGGTCCGTCGCGGTCCACGCCGCCGCCGCCTCGGTCGCCGCCGCGACGAGCGTCGGGACCGACCGGTACGGGCGTGCGGCCACCAGGGCGTCGGCCCACGCGGGGACCGCTGCCCACCCCATGGCGGTCGTCCGGGCGTCGGCGGCGGGGGCGGAGTCGAAGTCGCTGAGGTCCACCCGCCTCACCCTAGGGACCGCGCGTTACGCCGGCGTTTCGGGTGCCCGGTCGCCCGCACCTCTTCCGCGGGACGCAACGTCGGCGGTTCCTCGCAGCGGTACTCCGCTGCGCGAGGTCGCCCAGGTTGCGTCTTGCGGATCCGACGGGTGCCCGGGCGTCAGAGCTCGGTGACGAAGGACGCCGCGCGCAGCTGCAGGTCCTCGATCCGGCGCAGGCGGGCGGCCTCGACGTCGAACCCTTCGTACGCCGGCGGGACCGGGCGCCGGACGTTCCGGGAGCACTCGAAGTCCTGGCAGACCAGTGTCCCGACGGTGTTCCCGTTGCGGCCGGCCTTGCCCGAGCGCTTCGTGGCGGAGAACACGACGTCGTTGGGCAGCGTGACGTCCTGGCACCACGAGCACTGTGTCCGTGCACGCGGCGACGCCTCGGCCTGCCGGAACAGCACGCCGACGAGGTCGCCCTCGAGCGTGGGCACGACTGCGTACGAACGCCGGGTGGTCTTCGGGTCGCGCCAGCCGAGGAAGTCGAGCGCCTCCCAGTCGAGGGCGTCGAGGTCGGCGGGCAGGGTGAGGCCGGTGACCTCCTTGCGGGAGGCGTTGACGAAGGAGGAACGGATGGTCTTCTCGCTGATGGGCAGCACGGTGTGGTCGCTCTCGACGGGGCCCGGGCGCGAGTGCGCCGCGCGGGCCGAAGGGGATGTGTGGTCAGGGTTCGACGACGACGGCGGCCGTGCCGGACGGCACAGCCGGGGGCGTCACGCCCTGATGCCGGCGCTCCGGGCGCCGACCACCTCCTGCTGACTCACGCGTCCAGCCTACGACGACGTGTCAAGCCGGGCGTGTCGCGGCGGCAGCCCGGTCAAGCACCAGGTCGCAGCAGGACGATCGACCCGTCGAGCGCGGGCTGCCGACGGAGCGCACCGTGGCGCGCGTCCCACTCGCCCGACGTGAGCGCGTTCCGCAGGGCCGCGACGGATCGGCGAGCGGTCAGGTCGTCGACCAGGCTCCACGCGGGGTCGGCGGCCCGGACGTCGGCGTCGAGGAGTCGTTCCGGCCGCGCGTAGTAGCCCTCACCGAAGCCGTCCACGCAGGTGAACGGCACCGGCAGGCGCACGACGTCGACGGACGGCCCGACGAGCGTCGCCAGCCGGTCGATCGTCGGCAGCCCGGCAGCCTCGGCGGCGACCACGTCGGGCGCGTACTCGGCGAGCCACCCGGCACGGAGGCGGTCCGGGTCGCGCGCGAGCACCACGACACGACCACCGGTGGGCAGCGCGAGTGCAGCGAGCGTGTCCTCGGCCGGGAAGGTCAGCAGCGTGGCATCGACGTCCTCGTCGGCCACGAGCTCGCGGTCCGCGGGCACGTACGAGACCGGGCCCCCGCGGACCTCGCGCACGATGCGGGCGTCACCGAGGGCCTTCGCGACCGCGCGGACGAAGGTCGGCTCCGGGCGGCGGTGTCGTCGCAGGAGCGCCGCTCGGTCCTCGTCCGTCGGCATCGTCGTCACCGCCCCACCCTACGGAGGCTCCCTGCTAGCGTCGACGCGTGGTCTCCGGGGGATTCGCCGTCGTCAGCATCGTCTACCTGGCGGTCGTGCTGCTGGCGCTCGTGCTCGTCGTCGCACTCGTCGTGCTCGTGTTCGCCGCGATCCGTGTGCTGCGGCTGACGGCGACCGAGAAGGAGCTGCGGATCGATCGGCTCCGTGTGGACGCGCTCGTCGACACGCTCGGCGACGAGGGCACCGACGGTCCCGGCGTCACCGGCGCCCCGGACCAGCCGTCGGGCCCGACGGCCTCCTGACGAGGACCCACCCGACGCTCAGTCGGCCTGCTCGGCCTCGCCCGCCCGCACGGCAGCGAGCCGCTCGGACCGTTCCGTCGCGGCCCAGGTCCCCAGCAGCGCCAGCGACCGCTCGGACTCGCTGCCCGGCTCCGCCGAGTACGTGAACATCGTCAGACCGGGGTCCGCGACGAGCTCGAGCGCCTCGAAGTCGAGCTGCAGCTCGCCGACGATCGGGTGTGCGATCCGCTTACCGCCCCGTCGGTGCACCCGCACGTCGTGCGCTGCCCACCAGGACCGGAACTCCTCGCTCCGCGTCGACAGCTCGCCGACGAGCGTGACCAGGCCCGGCTCGCAGGGGTTCGCCACCGCGGCGGCCCGCAGCACGGCCACGGCCTCCCGCGCCGTGGCCGCCCAGTCCGGGAAGAAGCCGCGGGCGGCGGGGTCGAGGAAGGTGAACCGTGCGGTGTTCACCGGTCGGCCGGGGCCCGCGAACATCGGCGCGTACAGTGCGCGGCCCAGCTCGTTCGTCGCGACGACGTCGCCGCGTTCGTTGCGCACCCACGCGGGGGCACCGGTGATCGCGTCGAGCAGGCGCTGCACGCCCGGACGCACCCGGGTCGGGACGTTCCGGTGCATGACCTTGACCCCGGCGTTCGCCAGCCGGGCGAGGTCGAACAGGTGCACGCGTTCGTCCTCGTCGAGCTGCAGGGCGCCGGCCAGGCCCTCGAGCACGCTGTCCGAGACGCCCTTCAGCGAGCCGCGCTCGAGTCGGGTGTAGTAGTCGACGCTCACGCCGGCGAGCATCGCGACCTCGTGCCGACGCAGGCCCGGCACGCGACGCACCCCTCCGCCGAAGGACGGCATGCCGACCTCGTCCGGGGTGAGCCGCGCCCGCCGCGAGGACAGGAAGTCACGGATCTCGTTGCGCACGTCGATACCCATGGCACGAGCGTACGTGGCCGGACCCGAGCGGCGACAGGCACCCGCGGTACCCGTGGACGGCGCGGCCGTCGCGGTGGGAGGTGACCGGACGGCGGACGGGAGGCGCGGTGCCGGACCGCACCGCGCCTCCCGTCCGGCGGTGACCCGGCTACGCGGCCGGCGGGGCCACGCTCGCCGGTCCGGCTGGAGCCGCCGCGGCAGCGGGCGTCACCCGGACGCGCGCGACGCGGTGGCCGTCCATCTCGGTGACCTCGAGCCGGTGCTCGCCGACGTCGACGACGTCGCCGACCTCCGGCACCCGGTCGAGGTGGACCTGCACGAGGCCACCCACGGTCTCGTAGTCGCCGTCCGGCAGCTGCGGGCAGCCGTCCGCGGCCAGGTCCTCGAGCACGGTGGCACCGTCGATCCCGTCCGACTCGGCGGCCGGCGGGTCGTACTCGTCCCGGATCCGGCCGACCAGGTCCTCGAGCAGGGCCTCGAGCGTGACCATGCCGGCGCTGCCGCCGTACTCGTCGACGACGAGGGCGATCTGGTGGCCGTCGGTCCGCATGTCGGCGATCGCGCTCGACAGCGACTTCGTCTCGGGCATCGCGAGGACGGGGCGCACGAGGGTCGACACGGGCGCGGCCGGGTCGGCCGGACGGAGCAGGTCCCGCAGGTGCACGAAGCCGGCGACGTCGTCGCGCGAGCCCTCGGTGACCAGGTAGCGGGTGTGCCCCTCCTCGATGGCGTGGTCCGTCGCCTCGGCGATGGACACCGACGCGTCGATCGTGGACACGTCGTACCAGGGCCGCATCGACTCGCGCAGGATCCGGTCGCCGGCGTCGAGCGCGCTCCGGGCGATGCGGCGGCCCTGCGCGTCGATCGCGTCGTGGTCCTCGACCAGGCCGCGGAGCTCCTCGGTGCTCATCGACTCGCTGCGGGCGTGCGGGTCGCCCCCGAGCAGCCGGACCACGGCGTTCGTGGTCGCCGACAGCACCCAGATCACCGGGCGCATCACGATCGCGAAGCGGTCCAGCGTCGGGGCGACCGCCATCGAGAAGCCCTCGGCGCGCTGCAGCGCGAGGCGCTTCGGCACGAGTTCACCGAAGACGAGTGACAGGTACGCGATGACGAGGGTCATGAGCACGAGGGCCACGGCCTCGGCGGCACCCTGGTCGAGTCCGAGACCCGACAGCAGCGGCGCGACGTCCGGCGCGATCGAGGACGCACCGTAGGCGGCGGAGAAGAACCCGGCGACCGTCACACCGATCTGCACGGCGGACAGGAAGCGGTTCGGGTCACGACCGAGGGCGGCGACCCGGGCCCCGCGGCTGCCACGGCGTTCGAGCTGCTGGAGCTGCGACTCGCGGAGCGACACGAGGGCGATCTCGGCGGCGGCGAACACGCCACCGACGAGCACGAAGAGGATGACGAGCCCGAAGGCGATCCAGGTGTCGGCGTCCATCAGCGGGACACCACCGAGGGTCGACGACGGGCGGGCGGTCTGTGGTGATCGTCCATGCTGTGATTCTGCACAGGTCAGCTGGGACGGAGCCGCGTCGGTGCTGCGCGGGTGCTGGGCATCCGGCGAGCGTCCGACCGGGTCAGGTGGTGAGCGAGCGACCGATCCGCGCTTCGAGCCAGGCCTCGGGGTCGATCGGCGTCACGGCGTCCATCAGGACCTCGAGGTGCAGGTGCGCACCCGTCGAGACGCCCGAGGAGCCGACGCTGCCGATGAACTGCCCGGCCGCCACGGTGTCGCCGGCCCGGAGGGGCGACGACCCGGGGATCATGTGGCCGTACAGGGTCGAGACCCGGCGGCCGTCGATCACGTGGTCGATGATCACCGTGTTGCCGTACGAGAAGTACGTGCCCGAGACCCGGACCGTCCCCGCCGCCACGGCGCCGATGGGGGCGCCCATGCCGGGGTTGAAGTCGAGTCCCTGGTGGAGCGACGAGCACGCGCCGCACGGGGCCGCGCGGTAGCCGAAGCCGGAGCTCATCCGGACCGGACCCGGGAACGGCGAGCGGACCTCGCCGCCGGCGGAGACGGAGCCGTCCGCCGCCACGCCGTCGGCCGAGCCGCCGGTGGCCGCGACGACGACCTTCTGGGCCTCGTTGACGGTGAAGTCGTCACGGTCGAGGGCGCTCGCCGTGACCGCCTGGGTGACGGCGTAGTCCTGGGTGCGGACCTGCGGCGCGAGGGTTGACGTCGCGGTCGACGTGCCGGCGCTGGCGTGCGCGGGCATCGCGGACGCGGCGAACATGGCCAGGGCGGCGGCGGCGCTCGTCAGGGTGATGCGGCTCGCGCGGTGCGAGCGGGACGGGCGGGGCGCGCGGACGGTGGTGGCGGTCGTGATCGCGGCGGGGCGGCGACGGACGACCTTCGTGATGCGGGCGTCGACGTGCTCGGTGGCCACGCGCGCCGTGGTCGCTCGTCGACCGGGCCGGCTCTCCGTGGGGAGCACCTGCGGCGCTGCTGCTGCCGCGGCTGGTGCCGGTGCCGGCTCGGCTGCGGTGGTCGCCGCGGTGTCCGGAGCGGTCGCCGCGGCGGTGGCGGGCAGGACCGCCGTGCTGCGCGGGGAGCGGGGAGCGCGTGGGCGGGGAGCGCGTGGGCGACGGGCGGGCTTCCTGGCTGCTGCGCGCTCGGCCTCGAGGGCAGCGCGACGGGACAGGTGCACGACCGGGGTCTCCGGCTGCTGCTGGTCGGTGTCGTGTGTCGTCGTCATGGCCGCAGACCATTCTGCACGAGTCTGTCGCTTTGTACAGGCCTTTCCGTGATCTTCTCGTTACACAACGGCTGACAGTCCGCTGACGCGTCACCCTGCCTGCGGACCCGCTGGGCGACGGATCGGTAGCGTCTGGGTCCAGCGACCGGAAGGACCTGCGCCATGGCCCGAACGCCGCGGGAACGGCACGAACCCATCGACCTCGCGACCGCCGAGGTCGTGCTCGCCGGTACCCAGGACCTGCTGCCGGTGCTCCGGACGTCCGCCGTGCGGGCCGGCGTCGACGCGTCGCGGATGCGGGTCGTCGGGGTCGACGACGTGCACGAGGTCGCCGACCACGCGGACGCGGACCTCGCGGTCATCGCCATCCGTCGCCCGGGCGAGGACCCGGCGTTCCACCGCGCGCAGGAGACGGCCGAGCTCATCGCGCCGCTGCTCGCGCCGCACGCCGTCCGGATCGTCGTCACCGTGTCCGGCGTGACCCGCCTCGCGCCGAAGGTCGAGCGCACGCTCACGTCCGAGGTCCTGCACCAAATCGGGATCGCGTCCGCCACCTCGGGGTTCAAGCGTCCGTTCCGGAGCATGCGCACGCGGCTCGGCACGGCGGGACTCCGCGCCGCCGGCGTGCGCGTGTTCCGCATCACCGTCTGAGGCGTCACCGTCTGAGGCGTCACCGTCTGAGGCGTCACCGGCAGCCTGGTCGTCGCCGGAGGGCCCATGTATCTTGATGTCGAGACATCCCGCGCCGCGAGTAGCGTGGACGTACCGACGGTCGAACAAGGGAGTACCCGCCAGCATGGCCAAGATCATCTACACCCTCACGGACGAGGCACCGTTCCTCGCCACCCACTCGTTCCTGCCGGTCGTCGAGGCGTTCGCACGCACCGCGGGGGTCGACGTCGAGACCCGCGACATCTCGCTCTCCGGCCGGATCATCGCGCAGTTCCCGGAGCGGCTCAGCGACGAGCAGCGCCTGGACGACGCCCTGGCCGAACTCGGCGAGCTCGCGAAGCAGCCCGAGGCGAACATCATCAAGCTGCCGAACATCTCGGCGTCGATCCCGCAGCTCAAGGCCGCGATCAAGGAGCTCCAGGCGCAGGGCTACGACCTGCCCGCCTACCCCGACGAGCCCACCACGGACGAGGAGCGCGACGTCCGCGCCCGCTACGACCGCACCAAGGGCAGCGCCGTGAACCCGGTGCTCCGCGAGGGCAACTCGGACCGCCGCGCACCGCTCTCCGTGAAGAACTACGCGAAGAAGCACCCGCACCGCATGGGTGCGTGGAGTGCCGACTCGCAGACGAACGTCGTGACGATGGGCAAGGACGACTTCCGGTCGAACGAGCAGTCGTGGATCGCGCCCGCCGACGACACCCTGACGATCGAGTTCGTGGCGGCCGACGGCGAGACCACCGTGCTCAAGCAGGCGGTCCCCGTCCTGGCGGGCGAGGTCGTCGACGGCACCGTGCTGCACGTCCGCGCGCTCGAGGCGTTCCTCCGCGACCAGATCGCCGCCGCCCAGGAGCAGGGCGTGCTGTTCTCGGTGCACCTCAAGGCCACGATGATGAAGGTCTCCGACCCGATCATCTTCGGCCACGTCATCCGCGCGTTCTTCCCGAGCGTCTTCGAGCGCTTCGGCGCCGACCTCGCCGCCGCCGGCCTGAACCCGAACGACGGCCTCGGCTCGATCCTCGCCGGGCTCGACAGCGTGCCGAACGGTGCCGAGATCAAGCAGGCGTTCGCCGACGGGATCGACGCCGGCCCCGAGCTCGCCATGGTCGACTCGGACAAGGGCATCACGAACCTGCACGTGCCGAGCGACGTCATCGTCGACGCCTCGATGCCCGCGATGATCCGCACCTCCGGCCACATGTGGGGCCCGGACGGCGAGGAGCACGACACCCTCGCGGTCATCCCGGACTCGAGCTACGCCGGCATCTACCAGGCCGTCATCGAGGACTGCCGTGCCAACGGCGCCTTCGACCCGTCGACCATGGGCTCGGTGCCGAACGTCGGACTCATGGCACAGAAGGCCGAGGAGTACGGCTCGCACGACAAGACGTTCGAGCTCCCGGGTGACGGGAGGGTCCGCGTCGTCACGAGCTCGGGCGAGACCGTCATCGAGCACGACGTCGAGCAGGGCGACATCTGGCGCGCCTGCCAGACCAAGGACGTCGCGATCCGCGACTGGGTGAAGCTCGCCGTCACCCGTGCCCGTGCAACCGGCTCGCCCGCCGTGTTCTGGCTCGACGAGACCCGCGCCCACGACGCGAACCTCATCGGGCTCGTTCGGACGTACCTCGGCGACCACGACACCGACGGCCTGCAGATCGAGGTCATGGCGCCCGAGGACGCCATGCGCTTCTCGCTCGAGCGCATCCGCCGCGGCGAGGACACCATCTCGGTCACGGGCAACGTGCTCCGCGACTACCTCACCGACCTGTTCCCGATCATGGAGCTCGGCACCTCGGCGAAGATGCTCTCCGTCGTCCCGCTCCTCGGTGGTGGCGGCCTGTTCGAGACCGGTGCCGGCGGATCGGCCCCGAAGCACGTGCAGCAGCTCGTCGAGCAGGACTACCTGCGCTGGGACTCCCTCGGTGAGTTCCTCGCGCTCGCGGTGTCCTTCGAGCACCTCGCCGGCGTGACCGGGAACGCACGGGCGAAGGTCCTCGCGGACACGCTCGACCGCGCCACGGGCACGTTCCTCGACGAGGACAAGTCCCCGGGTCGCAAGCTCGGCTCGATCGACAACCGCGGCAGCCACTTCTGGCTGGCGAAGTACTGGGCCGACGAGCTCGCCCGGCAGACCGAGGACGCCGAGCTCGCGACGGCGTTCCGCAGCCTGGCGTCGACGCTCGACGAGCAGGGCGAGTCGATCGTCCAGGAGCTCGTCGCCGTGCAGGGGAAGCCGGCCGACATCGGCGGCTACTACCGCCCCGACAGCGCCAAGACGAACGCCGTGATGCGGCCGTCCGTCACGTTCAACGAGGCGCTCGCCACCCTCTAGACGCGCACCGACGACGGACGGGAGGCGCGGTGCCAGCTGGCACCGCGCCTCCCGTCCGTCGTCGTGCCGCCTGCCCCGCCGCCCCGTCCGGGCCGAAACCGTCACGCTCGACGTCGAGCGTGACGGAAGACGCCCACTCGGCGGACGTGAGCGGCACGTCCTGCCCGCTCGACGCACCGCGGTGCGAGCACGGCGGCCGATCGTCCGGTGTGTCCGAGCGAGCCAGATCCGTCACGCTCGGCGGTCCTCGGCGACGGTTCTCGCCCGTCCGGCGGACGTGAGCGGCGTGTCCTGCCCGCTCAGCGGAACCCGCGCGCCGCGCGGGTGAGGCCCCCGCGTCAGCCCTTCGGGACGGGCGGACCGACCACGAGCAGCCCGGCGAACACCAGCGCGACCGCCACGACCCCGATCGCCGCCGACACCCCGGGCCGACGCACCACGGAGAAGAGCAGGCGGTCCCAGACCCCGGACCGCTCGTCGGCCGTCCGTCGCCAGGGCCCCTCGAGCATGCCGCGCCGGGCGACCGCGACCTCGAACGGCACCGTGGCGTACGGCACGACGGCACTCGCCCAGCCGAGCACGAGCGCCCCGACGGACCAGCGCTGGTTCACCGCGACGACCGTCGTCACCACGAGGTAGGCCAGGAACACGAAGCCGTGGATGCTCCCGCCGATGCGCACGCCCCAGTCGCCGGCGTCGAGCGCGTACTTCAGCACCATCCCGGCGATGAGCAGCGTCCAGGTCACGAGTTCGGCCACGGCGGCGGCGCGGAACAGGGATCGGGGAGTCATGCCGACATGGTCGCGCACCCTGCCGGGGAGACTCCCGACACACGGCCGGTCGTATCGATTCGACCCGACACCGGGTAGCGTCGTCGTCATGTCAGCGCCGACCGAGAGCCGTCCCTTGAACATCGTCGTCTGGAACGAGAACGTGCACGAGAGCCGCGGCGACGCGACCGTGCTCGGACACTACCCCGACGGCCTGCACACCGTGATCGCCGCCGCCCTCCGCGAGCACCACCCCGGGGCGTCCGTGTCCACGGCCACGCTGCAGGAGCCCGAGCACGGCCTGACCGCCGAGCGGCTCGCCACGACCGACGTGCTGTTCTGGTGGGGCCACGTGGCGCACCAGGACGTGTCCGACGAGGTGGTCACCCGCGTGGTCGAGGCCGTCCACGCCGGCATGGGGCTCGTCGTCCTGCACTCCGGGCACTACTCGAAGCCGTTCACCCGGCTGATGGGCACCACCTGCTCCCTGAAGTGGCGCAACGACGGCGAGCGGGAGCTGGTCTGGACGATCGCACCCGAGCACCCGATCGCCGCGGGCGTCCCGCACCCGATCGTCATCGACCGCCAGGAGATGTACGGCGAGTACTTCGACATCCCGCGCCCCGACGAGGAGGTCTTCCTGTCGACGTTCGCCGGCGGCGAGGTCTTCCGCTCCGGGGTCGCCTACCGCCGGGGTCTCGGCCGGGTGTTCTACTTCTCGCCCGGCGACCAGGAGTACCCGGTGTACCACCACGCGGACGTCCAGCGGGTGCTCGCGAACGCCGCAGCCTGGGCCGCTCCCACGTCCGAGCGCCGGCAGCTGACGGCCGACCCCCACCCGCGGGACTGGTTCCTCAGCGGTGGGTCGGGTACACAGGAGGCGTGACCAACCATCTCGCCGGTGCGGACAGGCGCACCGCGGTGATCGAGGCGCTCGAGGTCCTGGGCTCCGGCCCGGAGGAGCGCTTCGACCGCATCACCCGCATGACCCACGAGGCCTTCGGCGTCCCGCTCACCTTCCTCAACCTCGTCCACCACGACCTCGTCACCACGCAGTCGACGTTCGGGTTCCAGCAGGGCACGAGCGTCGCCGCGAGCGAACAGTTCTGCGCGACGACCGTGCTGAGCCCCGAGCCGATGGTGGTCCCGGACGCCGCGCTCGACCTGCGGTTCGCGCAGTCGCCCGCGGTGACCGAGTACGGCATCCGGTTCTACGCGGGCGCCCCGCTGACGATGCCGGACGGCACGCGCGTGGGCACCCTCTGCGTGATGGACGCCGAGCCGCGGGTCTTCTCCGACGAGGACCTCGCGCTCCTCGGCGACCTCGCCCGCTGGGCAGAGCGGGAGCTCGGGTACTCGATAGAGCGCGGCCGCGTCCAGCGGGTGCTCGCCGGGCTCGTGCCGGACCCGGTCACCGTCCCCGGTGCGTCGGTGACGGGGCTCGTCGTGGCGGACGAGGACGGCGGCGACCTCGCCGACTGGCGCACCGCCGCCGACGGCTCGGTGCACGTCACCGTCGGCACGGTGACCGCAGCCGGTCGCGCCTCGGCGCTCCTCGCCGCCTCGGTCCGCGCGGCCGTGGTCGCCCGGACGGACCTGCCGCTCCGCGACGCGGTCGCCGGCCTGGAGGCCCAGCTCACCCCCGACCTGTCGACCGCCGGCGCCGTCGGCTCGCTCCTGCACCTGCGGTTCGACCCGACGTCGGGTCACGCCGAGTGGGTGGACGCCGGCCACGGCGAGGCGCTGCACCTGTCCGGCGGCACCGCCACCCCGCTGCGGTCCACGGACCTGCCGTTCGGCCTGCGGTCCGGCGGGGTCCAGCGGACCGTGTCGTCCCTCGACCTCGCGCCCGGCGACCGGGTCGTGTTCGTCACGGACGGCACCCTCGGGCTCGACGGCATCGGGGACGCGCACGGCCTCGCGACCATCGCCGCGGCGCACCCCGACGACCTGGTCGACCACGTCCGGGCACTGGTCCCCACCGACCGGACGACCGCGGACGTCACCGTCGTCGTGCTCACCCGGCACCGGGTGGACTGACGGACGCAGCGGGCCAGCGGGCTAGCGGGCGCGCGGTGCCGGTCGTCCGGTGGCCGCCGCCACGAGCAGCGTCGCCAGGAGCGCCACACCGGCGAGCTCGACGCCGAGCCCCGCGGTCTTCCAGTACGCGCTGCCGACCACCTGCGGCTGCGTGATCGCCGCCGGCCACCACGGGTCGAGGAACGGGACCGTGCCGGGGAACGGGTCGGTCCCGAGCACGACGAGACCGCCGAGCAGCAGCACCACGCCGAGCCCGGCCATCGCCCCGCGCGGGCCGTGCAGCATCCGGACGACCAGGGCCGCGGCGAGTCCGGCGAACCCGAGCACCGCGAGCAGGAAGGCGACGACCACCACGGGCTGCGGGGTCAGCGCCACCCAGTCGAGCACCGCGATCGGCAGCAGCAGCCACCGTCCCGTCCGGGCCCAGCGTCGCGGGTTCCGCCATCCGTCCATGCCGGTCACGGTACGACAGCGCGCGGGGGGTCCCCTGAGGGCCTCCTTCCGACCGGCTCCGCTGGTTACCATCGACGGCATGGCGCAGGACGGCCGGGGCAGGCAGGATCGGGCGGTGGCGACGCGGGCGGCCCTCATCGAGGCCGCCGCCGCGGAGTTCGACGAGCGCGGCTACGCCGGGGCGTCGATGGACGGGGTCGCCGAGCGGGCCGGGATGACCAAGGGCGCGCTCTACTTCCACTTCCGCTCGAAGGCCGACACGGCGAGCGCGGTGATCGCGGCGCAGGACGAGGTCTCGCGCCGGTACGCCGCTGCGGCCGCCGCCCGGGTGGCGTCGCCGCTCGAGTCGCTCATGTGGATGTCGCAGGGCGTCGCCGCGCAGATGACCAGCGAGGTCGTCGTGCGCGCCGGCCTGCGCCTGACCGCCGACCCGAACGCGCGGGCGATCCCGCGGGAGCACCCGTACGACCACTGGGTGGGGCACACCGCCGACCTGATCCGGCGCGCGGTGGACGCGGGTGAGGTCGACCCGTCGTGGGACCCCGAGCTCGTCGGACGCGTGGTGAACCCCGCGGTCGCGGGCGTCCAGATGATCTCGGACGTGCTGCACGACCGCGCCGACCTGTACGAGCGCCTGCGGGAGCTCTGGACGGTCCTGCTCAGCGCGATCGGGACGGAACGGACACGCGCTGAGGTGCCCCGGCTGGTGGCGATCATCGTGCCGGACCCACCGGGACCGGCCGCGTGTGCGGACGGTGCCGGGGACCCGGTCGACTGAGGGCGACGCGGGTCCCCCCAGGGACACCCACGTCGCTGTGCCACGAGGATACCGCGGAGTACGTTTCGCGAGCAGCCCCAGTTCGCGGGACCGCCCGGCCCGGACCGGCGACCCCGCTACCCTGGGCCCGTGGCGACCCCGGCAGCCGAGCACCGCGTCGACGTGGCCCTCGTCGCCGCCCTGCTCCGCGACCAGCACCCCGACCTGGCCGACCGACCGCTGTGGGTCGTCGCGAGCGGCTGGGACAACGTGGTGGTCCGTGCCGGCGACGACCTGGCCGTGCGGCTGCCCCGACGCGCGGCGGCCGCACGGCTCGTCGCCCACGAACAGCGCTGGCTGCCGGACATCGCCGCCCGGGTCGGCGGGGTGGTCGCGGTCCCCGAGCCGGTCCGCACCGGCCGACCGGCGCTCGGGTACCCGTGGACCTGGAGCGTCGTGCCCTGGCTGCCGGGCCGTCCCGCCGGAGAGCGCCCGCAGGGGGAGGCGGTGGCGCGGACGCTCGCGGCGTTCCTCGACCGGTTGCACGTGCCCGCCCCCGCCGACGCCCCCGTGAACCCGGTCCGCGCGGTCCCGCTGGCGACCCGCACGGACGCGGTGCTGACGCGACTGGCGACGGCCGACGTGCCCCGGGCGGCCGAGCTGGCGGCGCTCTGGCGGACCGCGGCCGGCGCGCCCACGCACACCGGGCCTCCCGTCTGGGTGCACGGCGACCTGCACCCCTTCAACCTGCTCGTCCAGCGGCAGCCGCTCGGCGACGAGCACCTGTCCGCCGTGGTCGACTTCGGGGACGTGACCTCGGGCGACCCGGCGGTCGACCTCGCGACGCGGTGGCTGACGTTCGACCGTGCGGGACGGCGCGCGTTCGCCGCACTCGTCCCCGCCGACGCGGCCACCTGGACACGCGCCCGCGGCTGGGCGGTGTCGCTCGCGTCGGCACTCGCCGTCACCGACGACGACGCGTTCCGGACGACCGCGGCCGCCGCGATCGACGCGGTGCTGGACGACTGAGGGCACCGGGGCTTATCGTTCCCTCACCTGACCGTGCACCGGAGATCGGAGGGGCCTGATGACCCTCGAGTTCCACGCCCCGCACGACGTCGACACCGACGCCACCCCCGCCCCGTCCACCCGGTCCGACCGCCGGGGTCCGCACGCTCCCGGGCGTGCCGGCGTCCGCGGCCTGCTCGACCGCCTCGCCGCCCGTCGGGCCGTCGCCCGCGACCGTCGACTGGTCGCGCACCTGCACGAGCTCGACGACCTCCAGCGGCTCCTGACCGACGCGCGCGGCGTGGTCGAGCGCGGGTGGATCCAGCACTCCTGGTTCGCCTACCTCGACGAGCACGGTCGCGTGCGGAAGGCCGCGAGCGCCGCGACGATGGACGCCCAGGGCCGTCCGCTCGTGGCAGCGTGCCTGGTCGGCGCCGTGGTCTCGGCCGCCGGCGGTCCGCAGGTCGTGCACTCGCAGCAGGTGCAGCGGGCGCTCGACCTGGTCTGGCACGCCCTCGCGGCCGACGAGGGGCAGGCCGTCGCCTGGTGCCCGGCGCCGGACATCCGGATGGCCCGCGTCCGCGACCTGACGAGCTGGAACGACGGCACGGACCGCACCGCGACCGAGGTGGCCTCGCTGCTCCTCACCGCGGAGCGCGTCGCTGTGCACGAGGTCGCGCGCGTCCAGGCGCGGCGGACGGCGGTCCCGACGACGTGACCGACGCCGTCCCGCAGGTGACCCCGGCCGCGCCGTCGCCGTCGATCGCGGCGAGTGGCCTGTCGGCGCTGTCCGACGAGGGCTCCGCCCCGACGACGGACGCGGCGATGGTGAAGGACACGCTGCACCGCTACCTGCGGAAGCACCGGGCCGCGCTGCTCGCCAAGCTCGACGGCCTGGCGGAGCGGCAGGCCCGGTGGCCGCTCACCCCGACCGGGACGAACGTGCTCGGGCTCGTCAAGCACGTCGCCGGGGTGCAGGCGGGCTACCTCGGGCTCGTCTTCGACCGTCCGCTGCCCGACCCGCCCGCGTGGCTCGAGTCGTGGGACGGCGAGGACATGTACGCCTCGCTCGACGAGACCACGGCGGACGTCGTCGCGTTCCACCACCGCAGCGCCGCGCATGCCGACGCGACCATCGAGGCGCTCGACCTCGACGCCCGCGGGGTCGTCCCGTGGTGGCCCGAGGACCGTCGCGACGTGACGCTGCACCGGATCCTCGTGCACCTGGCGTACGAGACCGCACGGCACGCGGGGCACGCCGACATCGTGCGCGAGATGCTCGACGGTCTGGCCGGCGACGGGGACGGCAACCTCGCCGACAAGACCGCCGCCGAGTGGGCGGACTGGCGCGCGCACCTGGTCGACATCGCCGAGCGGGCGGGGCTGGCCGAGCACGACCGGTAGTCGACCGCCGCTCGACATCGTTACCGTTCTCCCAGGCAGTGTGGGGCGCTGCCCTCTTGACCTGGGCTTTCCTCCTGGGCGGAATCGCAGGATCCGCGGCTTCGGCGTCCTTGTCGTTGTACAAACGGGGGTCGCCCTGCGTACGGTCGGTCGGGTCCGTGCCCCGTCCTGTGGGGCGTCCAGCCCACCAGGAAGGGGCCCACCCGTGCTCCAGTACGTCGTGGAGCGATGGGACCAGATCTGGTTCTCGTCGTGGCAGCACTTCTCGCTGGTCGTCCAGTGCACCGTGCTCGCCACGCTCATCGCCGTGGTGCTCGCCACGCTCGTCTACCGCAGTCCGCAGCTCACCTCGATCGCGAACGGGGTGTCGGCCATCGGGCTGACGCTGCCGTCCTTCGCGGTCATCGGGCTGCTCATCGTGCCGCTCGGCTTCGGCGTCGTGCCGTCGGTCGTCACGGTCGTGTTCTTCGCGACGCTGCCGATCCTGCGGAACGCCGTCGTCGGCCTCGCCGAGATCCCGCCGACCGTCGTCGAGTCGGCGCGGGGGATCGGCATGAGCCGGATGCGCACCCTGCTGCAGGTCGAGCTGCCGATGGCGTGGCCGATCATCCTCAGCGGCGTCCGGGTGTCGGCGCAGATGGTGATGGGCATCGCCGCGATCGCCGCCTACGCGCTCGGCCCGGGCCTCGGCGGCTTCATCTTCTCCGGGCTCTCCCGGCTCGGCGGCGCGAACGCCCTGAACTCCGTCGTCATCGGCGTGGTCGGCGTCGTCCTGCTCGCCCTCGTCCTCGACCTGCTCCTCATCGGCCTCGGCCGCCTGACCACCCCGAGAGGTATCCGTGTCCAGCACTGACCCCGCCACCACCACCGCACCCGAGGGCGACGTCACCGGTCGCAGCATCCTGCTCGACGAGGTCACCAAGCGCTACCCGGGGCAGCAGAAGCCCGCCGTCGACGGCATCACGCTCGAGATCCCGGCCGGCAAGGTCGTCATGCTCGTCGGCCCTTCCGGCTGCGGCAAGACCACCACGCTGAAGATGATCAACCGGCTCATCGAGCCCACCGAGGGCCGCATCGTCGTCGGCGACGAGGACGTCACGAGCATCGACGGCGACGAACTCCGTCGCCGCATGGGCTACGTCATCCAGGCGGGCGGGCTCTTCCCGCACATGACCGTCGCGGCGAACATCGCGATCGTGCCGAAGATGCTCGGCTGGTCGAAGGAGAAGATCGCCGCTCGCGTCGACGAGCTCCTCGACCTGGTGTCCCTCGACCCCGACACCTACCGCGACCGGTTCCCCCGGGAGCTGTCCGGCGGCCAGCAGCAGCGCGTCGGCGTGGCCCGCGCGCTCGCCGCCGACCCGCCCGTGCTGCTCATGGACGAGCCCTTCGGTGCCGTCGATCCGATCACCCGGCAGCGCCTGCAGGACGAGCTCCTCCGGATCCAGGAGGAGCTGCACAAGACCATCGTCATCGTCACGCACGACTTCGACGAGGCCGTGAAGCTCGGCGACTGGATCGTGATCTTCACCGAGGGTGCGCACATCGTGCAGTACGACACCCCGGAGCGGATCCTGGCCGAGCCGGCGAACGAGTTCGTCGAGAACTTCATCGGCTCCGGCGCCGGGCTGAAGCAGCTGACGCTCAACCGCGTGCGGGACGTCGAGCTCGCCTCGGCCGTCACGTGCTCGGCCGGTGAGGAGACCCGCGCCGTGCTGCAGCGCATGGACGAGGCCGGCGGCCACCAGCACGCCGTCGTCGTCGACCGCCGCCAGCGCCCCGTCGGCTGGCCGAGCCGCCGCCAGCTCGAGCGCCTGACCCGGGTGCCCGAGGGCGTCGAGTCCGACCTGCCCGTGGTCGGCGAGGCCGCGACGCTCAACGACGCACTCGACACCATGCTCGTCTCGAGCGCCGGAGCCGCGCTGGTGACCGGTCGCGGCGAGGCGTTCCGCGGCGTCATCACCGTCGAGACCGTCATGGACGCGATCACCCGGTCGCGCGCCGCTGCCGCGTCCGACCAGGCGTACGCCCCGGTCGGCACGAACACGAACCCGATCGAGACGCTGCCCTCGTCGCCCGTCACGATCGAGGAACGGAACGACGAGCACGCCGCCCGCACCGGCTCCGCCGAGGACGACCGGTGAGCACCACCGCCGTCGCCGGGCCCGCCACGGGAGAGCGGACCCCGTGGAAGGGCCTGCTCGTCCAGCCGATCGCGATCCTCGTCGTCCTCGCGGGGTTCGCGGTGTGGCTGGCCACCGCCGACCTCTCCGCCACCGAGCGCAGCACGCTCAACCCGTCGAGCATCCTCGACCTGACCGGGCAGCACCTCGTGCTCACCCTGCAGGCCACCGTGCTCGTGCTCGTCATCGGCATCCCGCTCGGCATCCTGCTCACCCGCGGGCCGTTCCGCCGGGCGAGCACCGCCGTCATCGCGGTCGCCAACTTCGGGCAGGCCGCCCCGGCGGTCGGGCTCATCGTGCTGCTCGCCGCCTGGCTCGGGCTGAACAGCTGGTCGGCCGTGGTCGCCCTCGTGCTCTACGCGATCCTGCCGGTGCTGCGGAACACCATGCTCGGCGTCCAGAGCGTCGACGACCGGCTCGTCGAGGCCGGTCGTGGCATGGGCATGAGCGCGTTCGCCGTCCTGCTCAAGGTCGAGCTGCCGCTCGCCGTGCCGGTCATGCTCTCGGGCATCCGGACCGCCCTGGTCCTGCTCGTCGGCACCGCCAGCCTGGCGACCTTCGTCGGTGCGGGTGGCCTCGGGCTGCTCATCACCACGGGCGTGAACCTGTTCCTGCCCGCGGTGCTCGTCTCCGGGGCGCTCCTCGTCGCGCTCCTCGCCCTGACCATCGACTGGATCGGCCGCGTGGTCGAGACCGTCGCACGACCGAAGGGACTCCGATGACGCACGACGACCAGCCGCACGCCGTCCAGCCGCACGCCGTCCAGCCGCACGCCGACCAGCCGCACCGCCCAGCGGCCCGCACCGACGTGCCGGGCGCGAGCCGTGCCTCCCGTCCGACCGTCCGTCGCCGCGCGCTCGCCGCAGCCGCCGTGGCGGGCGCGAGCACCCTCGTCCTGACCGGCTGCGGCCTGCAGCCGGCCGCGTCCTTCGTACCGGGCGCCGCACCCGGCTCGATCCAGCGGATCGACGACCTGCCGGACGACGCCCACCTGACCGTCACGTCGAAGAACTTCACCGAGCAGCTCGTGCTCGGGAAGATCGCCGTGCTCGCCGCGAAGGCCGCCGGGTTCGACGTGACCGACGAGACCAACGTGCCCGGCTCCGTCGCCGTCCGCGAGCTGATGACCTCGCACAGCGCCGACGTGACGTACGAGTACACGGGCACGGCCTGGCTGACGTTCATGGCGCACGACCAGGGGATCCCGGACAAGACCGAGCAGTGGCAGGCGGTGAAGGACGAGGACGCCGGCAACGGCCTGACCTGGCTCGAACCCGCGCCGATGAACAACACGTACGCCTTCGCCGTGCGCGACGAGGCCGTCCCCGAGCTCGACGACGTGCAGACGCTGTCGGACATCACGAAGCTCCCGGTCGACCAGCGCACGTTCTGCGTCGAGTCGGAGTTCAACTCGCGTGCGGACGGCTTCAAGCCGATGCTCGAGAAGTACGGCCTGGAGCTCGGTGGCTCGGGGGAGGACGGCGTGCCGACGAGCAACGTCAGCATCCTCGACACCGGGACGGTCTACACGGCCACGGACCGCGGCAAGTGCAACTTCGGCGAGGTCTTCACCACCGACGGGCGCATCAAGTCGCTCGGGCTCACCGTCCTCGAGGACGACCGGGGCTTCTTCCCGGCGTACAACGTCGCGCCGGTGATCGACTCGGCCACGCTCGAGGAGTACCCGCAGCTCCGCGACGTGTACGACCAGATCTCGCCGGCGTTGACCGACGAGGTGCTGCAGGAGCTCAACCGGCAGGTGGACGTCGAGGGGCGTGAGCCGGCGGACGTCGCGTTCGACTGGATGGTCGACGAGGGCTTCATCACGGCGCCCTGACCGGGTGGTCGGGACGTCGGGTCGTCGGTCCCTCCGGCGGGTCCGGCGGATCCGGCAGGTCGGACGGGAGGCGCGGCGCCGGTGGGGTACTGCGCCTCCCGTCGTTCGCGGGGTCGCGTCGCGGGCGCAGCCTGCGCCGGTCTGCGTCGGGTCGGTCTGCGTCGGGTCGGTCGGCGTCTGCGTCGGGCCGGGTCAGGCCGCGTCGAGGCGGGTGGCGGTGTCGCGGATGGTCGCGACGAGTCGGGCGCGCACCTCGACGGGGTCCGAGCCCTCGTGGCGGGCCGCGCTGCGCAGCCCGGTCATGCACATGCCCAGGAGCATCTCGGCGGCCTCGGGCGTCGCCGCCTCGGGCCCCCATGCCGGGTCGCGCGCCAGGATCGTCCGGACGGCGCCGGTCATCGCCTCGGCCACCGTCGTCATCCGAGCCACCTGCCGGCGCACGAGCTGCGGGAAGCGCACGATGACCTCCTTGCGGTCCGTGCGCTCGCGCTCGTCGCCGAAGGACTCGCCGAACACCAGGAACGCCAGGTCGACCACGGCCTCGACGACGGGTCGGCCGGACACCGCGGCGAGGTGGGCGTCCAGCGCCTCTGGCGAGAGGTCGACCTCGGTGTGCCCGAGGACGGCGTCCTCCTTGCTGGCGAAGTAGTTGAAGAACGTCCGCGGGGAGACGTCCGCGCGAGCGGCGATCTGCTCGATGGTCGTGCGCTCGAGGTCCTGCTCGAGGACGAGGGACCGGGCGGCGCGGGCGATGCGGCGACGCGTCTCGAGGCGCTTGCGGTCGCGCAGGCCCAGCGCGGGAGCCGGTGCGGACGCGGTGTCGGACATGGCGTCACTGTAGCCGTCGCAGGCCCGGATCTGCAGGGTGCGCAAGCTTGCAGGCGTGCACCGGACGTGCGGGCGTGCCGTTGCCTAGTGTCGGACACGTGGCGGCTTCGGGACGGGACCTCGGCGACGGGTGTGCGCTCACACTGCGCGACCTCAGCACCGTCGACGCCGTGCACGACCTCGTCGCGGCGAACCTCGAGCGGCTCCGCGCGGCCGAGCCGTGGGCGTGGGGGCCGGTGACCCGCGAGGCCCTGGTGCTGCACACCGAGCAGCTGCTCGGCCGGTACGCGATGGACCGGGCGGTGCCGTGCGTCATCCGCTCCGCGGGACGGATCGTCGGGTCCGCCTCGCTCGCACTCGACCCGCACCTCGGCCAGGCGTCGCTCGGGTACTGGGTCGACGCCGGGTCGGAGGGGCGGGGGATCGCGCACCGGGCGGCCGCCGCGCTCGTCGAGGTCGCCCGCGAGCGGGGGAGTGCCCGGGTCGAGATCCGGACCGGGGTGGACAACGAGCGCAGTCGGCGGCTCGCGGAGCGCCTCGGGTTCGCGCACGAGGGGACGCTCCGCAGCGCGCTGCCGCTCGGTGACCGCCGGGTCGACGTCGCGGTCTACGGCTTGGTGCTCTGACCCGACGCGGATCAGTGGGTCTGCTCGCTCAGTGGGTCTGCTCGCTCAGTGGGTCTGGGCGAAGCTCGCGAACACCGCGAAGCCCCCGAAGGCGACGACCAGCACGAGGGCGATGATCCACACGGCCAGCGCGACGAGGTTGAGGAGGATGCCCCAGCCCGCACGGCTGCGGGCCATCGGTTCGCGGCTCCGTGAGGCGATGCCGAGGCAGAGGCCGACGACCGGTGCGAAGAAGGTCCACCCGGCGAGCAGCGAGCAGATGCCGAGCACGAGGCTCGCGGTGCCGAGGCCGGTACGAGGGAGGGTCTGCGTGGTGGTCATGCACTCGACGCTACGGGCCGGGCGAGCTGGCCGCGTCCGTCCGCGGCGGGATCCGGGGTCAGCCTGCGGACGGACGGCCGCACGCCGGTATCGTCGGAGCATGGCCCTGTTCGGACGACGCACCAAGCACGATGTCCGCGACCGACCCGTGAGCCAGGTCGAGCTCAAGCGGGCCGTGGACGAGGGCTTCCTCATCGCCCGTGCGGCCGTGACCGTCGCAGTGGCGAACCGGATCATCACGAACGCACTCCGCGATCAGGGGTACTTCGACCACGCGCTCATCGCCGAGGCGACCCGCGAGGAACTGCACCGGATGGCCGAGGAGCAGCGCGGCGACGCCGCCCGCATGCGGGAGATCCGTGCGACCTCGAGCAAGCAGAAGGGCCGCTCGCGCCACCAGCACGACTACAAGCGGGGCGACGACCTGAAGCTCCGGACGCGCGAGGCCACCTACGAGCAGCTCGCCACCATGCTCGACCGGCGTCGCGACGACCAGGGCTTCGTCGACGGCATCGTCCTGCACGCCCGGGCCCGCGCCTGGGACGACATCGGCACGACGGTGGTCGGACGGCTCGGGTGGGCGCAGCGTCCCGCCGACGACTACGAGGTCGGCCGCGACGAGCGCCTGCAGCAGATGCTCGACGAGGACTTCGCGACACTGCTCGCCGAGCACCCGACCGGCGCGGGGTCGCCCGCGACCACGCCGGCGGACGCGGACGAGCCGGACGAGGGGGACGGGGCCGAGGACGGCACCGACCCCGCGGACGCGGACAGCGCGCGCCCCTGATCCTCGCCGGTCCCTGCCCGGGAGCGGCGCTCGGCCCTGGTCGTTCCGGGCGTACCTGGTCCTCTCGGGCGTACCTGGTCGTTCCGATCCACCAGGCATGCCCGGTTCCACCAGCCATCACAGGCGTTCTGGGAAGGAACGGGCAGCCAGCGCGGTCGGGCGTCCCGCGGCGGAACGGTCGTCTGACCGAGCACGGAAGCACGGCACCCTAGGCTCGGGCCATGGTTGATGCGGTGGTCGTCGGTGCCGGACCGAACGGGCTCGCGGCGGCGGTCACGCTCGCGCGGGCCGGTCTGTCGGTCGAGGTCGTCGAGCGGAACGACACGATCGGCGGCGGCGCCCGCACGGCGGAGCTCACGCTGCCGGGCTTCCACCACGACGTCTGCTCGGCCGTGCACCCGATGGCGCTGCAGTCCGAGTTCTTCCGGCGCTTCCGGATGGAGGACCGCATCGAGCTCCGGCTGCCCGACGTGCAGTACGGCCACCCCCTCGACGGCGGCCGCGCCGGCATCGCCTACCGCGACCTCGAGCGCACGGCCGAGGCGCTGGGCGTCGACGGTCCCGCGTTCCGCAACCTCATGGCGCCGCTGTCCCGCAACGCCGACCAGGTCGCCGACTTCGCCACCGACGCGCTCCTGCACGTGCCGCGGCACCCGCTGACCGTGGCGCGCTTCGGCCTGCGCGCGCTGGAGCAGGGGAGCGCCGCGTGGAACCTGCGCTTCCGCGACGACGTGGCCCCGGCGATGGTGTCCGGCGTCGCGGCGCACTCCATCCAGCACATGCCGTCGCTGTCCACGGCCGCCGCGGCGCTGTCGCTCGGCTCGTACGCGCACGGCCGCGGGTGGCCGGTGCCGATCGGCGGCAGCCAGGCGATCGTCGATGCGCTCGCCGCGGACCTCGTCGCCCACGGCGGCACGATCGAGACCGGTCGCGAGGTCCGGTCGCTCGCCGACCTCACCCCGGCGAAGGCCGTGCTCTTCGACACGAGCGTGCCGGGGATGCTCGGCATCGCGGGGAAGCAGATCCCGACCCCGAAGCGCGGCGCCCTCCGACGCTTCCGGTTCGGCAACGCGGCGGCGAAGGTCGACTTCGCACTGTCCGACCCGGTGCCCTGGACGAACACGGAGCTGCGCCGGGCGGGGACGGTCCACATCGGCGGCACCCGGGCGGAGATCGCCGCGGCGGAGCGTGCGGTCGCGAACGGGCAGCACGCCGAGCGGCCGTACGTGCTCGGGTCGGAGCCGACGGTGGTCGACCCGGGTCGTGCGCCGCGCGGCAAGCACGTCTTCTGGGCGTACGCGCACGTGCCGGCGGGATCCGACGTCGACCCCACGGACGCGATCGTCCGGCAGGTCGAGCGGTTCGCCCCCGGATTCCGCGACACGATCCTGCAGTCGGCCAGCCGCACGGCCGTGCAGATGGGCGAGTACAACCCCAACTACGTCGGCGGCGACATCGCCGCCGGGGCCGCGAGCTTCTGGCAGCTCGTCAAGCGGCCCGTCCTGTCGTCCGACCCCTGGCGCATGGGCGGCGGCATGTACCTGTGCTCGGAGGCGTCAGCACCCGGCCCCGGGGTGCACGGCATGGCGGGGTGGCACGCCGCCCGCAGTGCCCTCACGCACACCTTCGGGCTGTCCGAGCACGTCGACCTCGAACCGGAGGACTGAACCGTGGCCAAGAACGTCCGCATCATGCACTGCACCCCGGAGCAGGTCTTCGACGTGCTCCGCGACGGCTGGCTCTACCCGACCTGGGTGGTCGGTGCCTCGCGCATGCGCGGCCAGGACCCCGCGTGGCCCGCCGTCGGCAGCGAGCTGCACCACTCGTTCGGCATCTGGCCGTTCGTCATCGACGACACCACCACGGTGCTCGAGGTGGACGAGCCACGGCGCCTGGTCATCGAGGCGCGGGGCTGGCCGTTCGGCGAGGCCCGTGTCGAGGTCGACGTCGAACCCCACCCGCGCGGCTGCCGGGTGACCCTGCGCGAGGAGTTCGTGCGCGGAGCGGTGTCGCTCGTCCCCGGGTTCCTCGCACAGCCGGGCATCTGGATCCGCAACCACGAGGGCATCCGCCGGTTGCGTTGGATCGCCGAGGGCCGCGCCGCCGTCACTCCGCGCGGCTGAACGCGCTCGCGCGCTGCACCTGGTCGTCCGTCAGGGCGACGCCCGTGTAGCGCTCGAACTGGCGCGCCGCCTGGAGCGCGATGACCTCGGCGCCGGTGACGACCCGGGCGCCGGACGCGCGTCCGGCGCGGACCAGCGGGGTCTCGGCGGGGAACGCCACGACGTCGAAGACCGTGGACGCGGCGTCGACCCGGTCCTGCTCGAAGGCCAGCGCGTCCTCGTCGTCCCCGCGCATGCCGAGCGGCGTGACGTTCACGAGCACGTCGGCCTCCGGCGCCTGCTGCTCGACGGGGACCCAGTCGAAGCCGTACTGCTCGGCGAGGGCGGGGCCGGCGGTCGTGTTCCGCGCGACGACCGTGAGGTGGTCGAAGCCCGCGCCGCGGAACGCCGCGGTGACCGCCTTCGCCATGCCACCGGAACCGCGCAGGACCACGCGGGCGGCGGGGTCGACCTCGTGCGTGCGGAGCAGGGCGGCGACGGCCTCGTAGTCGGTGTTCGACGCGGTGAGCACGCCGTCGTCGTTCACCACGGTGTTGACCGACCGGATCGCCTCGGCGGAGTCCTCGACCACGTCGACGAGGGGGATGACCGCCTCCTTGAAGGGCATCGACACCGAGCAGCCGCGGATGCCGAGCGCGCGGATGCCGGCGACCGCGCCGGGCAGGTCGGTCGTCGTGAAGGCCTTGTACGCGAAGTTCAACCCGAGCTCGTCGTAGAGGAAGTTGTGGAAGCGCGTGCCGATGTTGCTCGGGCGGGCCGCGAGCGAGATGCAGACCTGCATGTCCTTGTTGAGGATGGGCATGGCACGAGTGTCCCACGCTGCCGCCGATGGAGCGGTCCATGCCCGACCGACTCGGAGGCCGCCCGTCCGGACGGGTTAGTGTGCAGGGGTGCCGGTCTCCGTGTTCGATCTGTTCAGCGTCGGGATCGGCCCGTCGAGTTCCCACACCGTCGGGCCGATGCGAGCCGGGGCCGCCTTCGCCGCCGCGGTCGTCGACGCACCGGTCGCCGGGATCGACGTCCACCTGTACGGCTCGCTCGCCTCGACCGGGCAGGGGCACGGCACCCTCGGCGCGGTGCTCGCCGGCTTGATGGGGTCCGCTCCCGAGACGGTGGACCCCGACGAGATGGTCGCGGCGCTCGAGGACCTCGAGCGCACCGGGTCACTGCGACTGGCCGGTGGCGCGACGGTGCCGTTCCGCCAGGCCGACATCGTGCTGCACCCCCTGACCATGCTGCCGCGGCACCCGAACGCGATGCGGCTGACCGCCACCGACGCCGCCGGTGCCGTGCTCGCCGAGGAGACCTACTACTCGATCGGCGGCGGCTTCGTCACGAGCGACACCGAGGGAGTCGTGGCCGAGGCCGCGATCCCCGTCGACGACGCCGTGCCGTACCCGTTCTCGAGCGGCGCCGAGCTCCTCGCCGCCTGCGCCGCGACGGGCCTGCCCGTGAGCGGGATCGCACTGGCGAACGAGACCGTGAGCCGTGGCGCGGACGACGTGCGCACGGGGCTCCTGCACGTGCACGACGTCATGCGCGAGAGCGTCGAGCGGAGCATCCGCCGGACCGGGACCCTGCCGGGCGGCCTCGCCGTGCGTCGGCGTGCCGCGGACTGGTACGAGCAGCTCACCCGGGACGACCCGCACCACGACCCGCTCTTCGCGATGGAGTGGGTGAACCTCACCGCGATGGCGGTCAACGAGGAGAACGCCACCGGCGGCCGGGTGGTGACCGCGCCGACGAACGGCGCCGCGGGGATCATCCCGGCGGTGCTGTCGTACGCGCTCACCTACGTCTCCGAGATCGCGCCGGAGGACCGCGACGACGCCGTGGTCCGGTTCCTGCTCACGGCGGGGGCGGTCGGCTCGATCTACAAGGAGCGGGCGTCGATCTCCGGCGCCGAGGTCGGCTGCCAGGGCGAGGTCGGGTCCGCGGCGTCGATGGCCGCCGCCGGGCTCGCCGAGGTCCTCGGCGGCAGTCCCGAGCAGGTGGAGAACGCCGCCGAGATCGCGATGGAGCACAACCTCGGCCTGACCTGCGACCCGATCGGCGGGCTCGTGCAGATCCCGTGCATCGAGCGGAACGCGATCGCGGCGAACAAGGCGATCAACGCGGCGCGGATGGCGATGCGCGGCGACGGGGTGCACCACGTGTCGCTCGACCAGGTGGTCGAGACGATGCGGCAGACGGGTGCCGACATGTCGACGAAGTACAAGGAGACCGCGATGGGCGGTCTGGCGGTGAACGTCCCGCTCTGCTGAGCGGTCAGTCGACCCGCATCTCGAGCGTGACGTCGCACGGCGCCACGTGCCGCTGCCCGTCGTCGTCGAGCACGATGAGCGAGGGGCGGCCGTGCGCGTCGAGGACGTCGACGGCGGTGCCGAGGACCGACCGGCCGCGGTCCTCGTAGCGCACCACGGCGTGCATCGGGACGTCGTCCGGGGTCACCGGACGCCAGGGCATCGTTCCTGTGGCGTCGATCTGCATGCCGACATCCTGCCGGTTGTCCAGATCACGCACACAATCGACGAGTGCTCCTCGACTCCTGCGGACGGTCCTCCGGGTCGCGCGCGCGTACGGTCGGCACCATGAGCGCGACCGGCCACGACCAGCCCGACCAGCCCGACCAGCCCGACCACGACGAGCTCGACGACGGGGTCGACATGTCCTTCGAGGAACGGCGGCAGGACACCTTCCGGCGCATGTCCGGCTCCGACGAGCACGACGCGGACCCGCGGGTCGAGGTCTCGCGCGCCGAGGACGGCGACGTCCGCATCGACGTCGCCGACACCGCGGCGGTCCGCCCGGGCGACGCCGCCGGCACCGACCCCCGCACGGACGCGGCGCAGGACCCGCACCACGCCGACTGACCCACGGTCCGGCGGGGACGGTGGTCCGGGGGAAGATCGACGGGTGCACCTCGTCCTCCACCGCGTCGACGGCGGCGTCACGGCGACGCCCCTGACCGACGCGGGGGAGCCGGCGGGTGAGCCGACCCGGCTGGACGACCCGCGCCTCCCGGCCTTCGTCGCCGCGCACGACGGACCGGACGTCCGCTGGGTCTGGGACGACACGGCCCGCTGGTACCCGGCCGTCCTCGCAGCCGGCGGCCGCGTCGCCCGCTGCACCGACCTGCGGCTGTGCCGCCGCATCCTGCGCGGTGCGCTCGCCGCGCGGGACACGGCCCTCGCGCGGCTCCCCGGCGACACGTGGGACGCCCCCGGCCAGGAGGCCCGTCCCACCCGTGCGACGCAGGCGTCGCTCTTCGACGACGCGCTCTTCACCGTCGCGCCCGCCGACGACGCGGCCGACCCGGTCGTCGAGCTCCGCCGCCAGCTCGACGCGGTCGCCACCTCGACCACGCCCGGCGCGCTGCGCCTGCTCACCACCGCGGAGTCCGCCGGCGCACTCGTGGCCGCCGAGATCCTGCACGCGGGCCTACCGTGGCGGGCGGACGTGCACGAGCGCCTGCTTGAGGACGCACTCGGGCCGCGGGTGCCCGCCGGGGTGCGGCCGCGTCGGCTCGAGGAGCTCGCGGTCGTGATCCGCGGACACCTCGGCGACCCGGCGCTCAACCCGGACTCGCCGACCGACGTGCTCCGGTCGCTCCGGGCCGCGGGCCTGATGGTGGCGAGCACGCGGAAGTGGGAGCTGCAGGAGCTCGAGCACCCGGTCATCGCCCCGCTGCTCGAGTACAAGCGCCTGTCTCGCCTGCTCACCGCGAACGGCTGGGCCTGGCTCGACGAGTGGGTGCAGGACGGCCGCTTCCACCCGAAGTACGTCGTCGGCGGGGTCGTCACCGGTCGCTGGGCGGCGGACGGCGGCGGTGCGATGCAGTTGCCGAAGACCGTGCGTGGCGCTGTGGTGGCCGACGACGGCTGGGCCTTCGTCGTCGCGGACGCCGCACAGCTCGAGCCGCGGGTGCTCGCCGCGATGGCGGGGGACCGGGCGATGGCGACGGCGGGCGACGGGCGCGACCTGTACGACGGCGTGGTGGCCTCGGGCGCGGTGGAGGCCCGGCAGCAGGCCAAGGGCGCGATGCTCGGCGCGATGTACGGCGCGACCCAGGGCGACGCCGGCCGACTCGTGCCCCGGCTCGCGCGCGCGTTCCCGGCCGCGCTCGGCCTGGTCGACCGGGCCGCCCGGGCGGGGGAACGCGGGGAGCCCGTCACGACCCTGCTGGGTCGGACGTCACCGGTGCCGGACGAGGCTTGGTTCGCCGCCCGCAACCGGGCGTGGTCGGTGGACGGGACGACCGCCCAGCAGCGGGCGGTCGAGTCCCGTGCCCGGAGCTGGGGACGGTTCACGCGGAACTTCGTGGTGCAGGGGACCGCGGCCGAGTGGGCGCTCGCGTGGATGGGGTCGCTGCGCACCCGGCTCGCGACGCGGTTCCCGGGCCCGGTGACGGCCGGGCCGCACCTGGTGTTCTTCGTGCACGACGAGATCGTGGTGCACACACCGGTCGAGCACGCCGCGTTCGTCGCCGAGCAGGTCCGGGCGGCGGCGGTGGACGCCGGGCGGCTGCTCTTCCGGGACTTCCCCGTGGTGTTCCCGCTGTCGGTCTCCACGGTGCGGGACTACGGGGCCGCGAAGGACTGAGCGCACCCGCGTGGCGAGGCGCACGTGCTCGCAGCCGGGTCCGGGCAGGGTGGGTCGATGGAGCCACACCACCACGACGACACCGCCGCGCAGCAGGTGACCCGGGCCGAGCGGTCCGCGGTCCCCGAGGACCGGCACCTCGGCGAGGTCGACCTGACCTCGTGGCGGTCGCGGGCCGGTCACGCCACCGCCGAGGCCTGGGCCGCGCTCGGCCGCCGCTACGGCGCCCTGCCGGTCCTCGTCCTGACGCTCCTGGTCGGGATGGGCATCGCCGTCGTCGCGACCTGGGCGGCCTCCGGCGTGTACGACGCCGTCCGCGAGGGCGACGACGTCGCCGTGCTCGACCGGCCCGTGCTCGACTGGATGCTCACGCTGCGCTCCCCGTTCGCGGACCAGGTGGTCACGTGGTGGACCGACATCGCCGGCACGATCGGGATGCCGATCGTCGCCGTCTGCTTCCTCGTCGGCTTCACCGTGCAGCGGCGCGCGTGGACGCCCCTGGTGCTGCTCGTCGCGGCGAGCGGTGGCTCGCTCCTCATGACGATCGCGGGCAAGGACCTGATCGGTCGCGCCCGGCCCCCGCTGTCCGACGCGGTGCCGCCGTACGAGCACTCGCCCTCGTTCCCGTCGGGCCACACGCTCAACTCCACCGTGGTGGTCGGCACGATCGTGTACCTGCTCATCCTGCGGCAGTCGCGCACGGTGACCCGGGTGTGGACCATCGTCGTCGGCACGCTCTTCGTGCTGTCGATCGGCGTCTCGCGGGTGTTCCTCGGACACCACTGGACGACGGACGTCCTGGCGGCGTGGGCCCTCGGGCTGGCGTGGCTCGCGCTCGTGGTCACCGCACACCGGCTGTACCTGACGGCGCTGCATCGCGGCGCCGAACCGGTCCGGCAGCGCACGCGGCCGTCCACCCGCGGCGCAGCGGACCGGTCGGACGGGACGGTCCGCTGAACGCGGAAGCGCACCCGCACCGACGTCGTCGGGAGGCGGGCAGGCACACCGCGGCGGCATGCCCGGTCAGGTCGCCACGGTAGGTTGCCCGGCATGGCAGATCGGGTCTTCGGCGGCAGGTACCGCGTCACCGGCACGCTCGGGCACGGGGGCATGGCGTCCGTGTACCGCGCCGTCGACGAGCAGCTCGGCCGCGAGGTCGCCGTCAAGGTCTTCCGCATCGGTGCCGTCGACCACGGGGAGCGTGCCCGCGCCGAGGCCGAGATCCAGACCCTCGCCGCACTCCGCAGCCCCTCGCTCGTGACCCTGTACGACGCCGCGCTCGACGACGTCGACGGCGACTCGTACCTCGTCATGGAGCTCGTCCCCGGCAGCGACCTCGACACCCGGTTGCGCGAGGGACCCCTCGACACGACGACCACGGCCCGGGTCGGTGCGCAGGTCGCCGAGGGCCTGGCGGCGGTGCACGCGCAGGGCATCGTGCACCGCGACGTCAAGCCGGCGAACGTGCTCCTGGAGAGCGACGGCGAGCACGTCAAGCTCGCGGACTTCGGCATCGCCCTGCTCCGCGACGCCGCCCGCGTCACCGGGACCGGCACCGTGATCGGCACCGCCGCGTACATCGCCCCCGAGCAGGTGCTCGGGCGTGAGATCACCGGCCAGGCCGACGTCTACGCCCTCGGCCTCATGCTCCTGCAGAGCCTGACCGGCGAGCGGCCCTTCCCCGGCACCGCCGTCGAGTCGGCCACCGCGCGGCTCACCCGCGGTCCGGTCATCGACCAGCACCTGCCCACCGCCTGGCGCACGCTCCTGCACGTCATGACGGCGCAGGACCCCGCCGAGCGGCCGACCGCGGCCGAGGCGGCACGGCGCCTGCGGGCCCTGGAGCGCGACGGGAGCGCGCCGGCCACGCAGCTGCTGCCCGGTGCGCCCGGAGCCCTCACCCCCGCCGCGGCGGGTGCGGCGGCGGTCGGCGGTGCCGCACTCGGCGCCGGTGGTGCAGCCGCCGCGGCCGCCGCATCCGCCGACGAGGCGACCCGGGCGATGCCCACCGCGGCCGCGGCGGGCGGTCCGGACGACGCCACGCGGGCGTACGACCGGACGGCACCCACTCCTCGTTCCTCCGGGCAGGACGACGTCGCGACGACGGTGCTCGGCACCCAGCGCGGCGCGGCCGCCGGTGGTGCCGCCGCCGGCGGTGCGGCTGCGGGCGGGGGCGCAGCGGCAGCGGGCGGTACGGGCGGACCGGGCCGGACCGCGGCCACCGCCGACGACGGGTCGAAGCGGCGCCGTGGGCCGATCATCGCCGCGGTCGTCGTCGTGCTCCTCGTGCTCGCCGGGATCGGCGTCGCGCTGGCCGCCCTGGACCGCGGGGACGACACCACCCCCGCTCCGACCGAGTCCGGGCAGTCCTCGACCCCGTCCGACGAGTCGAGCGAGCCGGAGCAGCAGCCGAGTCAGCCGGAGCAGCAGCCCAGCGAGCCCGAGCAGCAGCCCAGCCAGCCGTCGCAGGGGCCCAGCGAGCCGGAGCAGGAGCCGAGCGAGCCCGAGCAGCAGCCCAGCCAGCCCGTGGACGACCCGACGGTCGGCCCGCAGCCGGGCGGTCCGGCGTCGAACCCCGTGCAGGGACCGCAGGGCGGGACCGGGAACAACGGCAACGGCAACGGGCCGGGGAGCAACAGCGGCAAGGGCAAGGACGAGGGCGACGGCACCGGGGCGGCGGACACGACCGTCGACACCACCGTGGGGTCGCTGACGGAGGGCCCGGGCACGGGACACGGCAAGGGCTGACGCGGGTCCGTCGGTCTCCCGTCGACACGGTGGACCAAATAGGGTTGCCGGGTGCGTGAACTGCGACGGAGCGGTGGTCCGACGACGGCGGTGGCGGCCCGGAACGGCGTCGGCTGGACCTCGGCCGAGGGCTGGCTGGTCGAACGACCCGACGGTGCGGACGAGGTCGTGGCCGTCGTCCCGGAGCTCGCCGGACGGACCGTCGCACTGGGCGACGAGCTGTCGTGGGTCTGGTTCCCCGAGCGCACCCTGCCCGAGGGGCACGACGAACCGGACGAGGCCGACCTCGCACACTTCTGGGACGCGACCGCCTTCGTGGTCGACGTCGTGTTCACGGACGGCTCCCGCGTCGGCGACACCGCGACGGACCAGTACGGCACCGCCCTGACGCCCGACGCGCAGGCCGCGGCACGCACCCAGTGGGTGGACCAGTGGAACCGTCGTGCGGTCGACCTCACGCCGTTCGCGGGACGGGTCGTCGACCGCCTGGAGGCGCGGCTCGGCTCCGCCGCGCCGCCCGCGTCCGACGACGACGCGCGGCCCGCCCTGCGCGGCTGGCTCGACGACGTCCGGATCGCTCCGGCCCGACCGGTTCCCGACACCCCGCTCGGGCACGTCCGCACCACCCGCGGCACGCAGGCCTCGTCCCGGTTCTCCCGCGGCAACACCGCACCGCTCGTCGGGCTGCCGCACGGCGGGGTGTTCGGCCTGCCGATGACGGACGCGTCGAGCAACCGGTGGCCGTACGCGCACCACGAGCACAGCGTCGTCACCGAGGACGGCCGCGTGCGTCCCGCGCTGCAGGCCTTCGCCACGAGTCACATCCCGTCGCCCTGGATGGGGGACCGCGGGGTCTTCCAGGTGATGCCCTCGCCGCTCGACGTCCCGGTCACCGACCGGGCCGCCCGGGCGCTCGGCTTCGACCACGATGACGAAGAGGACGGCCCGCACCGGTACCGGGTCGCCCTCGACCAGGGCGTCACGGCGACGATGACGGCGCACGACTTCGCGCTCGGCTTCCGGTTCACCGGTACGCGGTCCGTCGTGCTCGACCACCACGGCCGTGTCGCCGACGTCACCGTGTCGCTCGAGGACGGCACCGCGGTCGTCGAGTGCGTGCTCGACGACCGCCCGGGCACCCCGCCGCACCACCTGCACGTGCGCGTCGACGGTGCGACCGCCGACCACACCACGGTGGACGGCGACGTGCTCGGCGGCTGGATCAGCACCGCGGACGCCGCCGACGTGGTCGTCGGGATCTCGACCGTCTCCGTCCAGGACGCCCGGGCGAACGCGGCGGCCGCCGGATCCGTCGACGCGATGCTCGTGCACGCCGAGCAGGAGTGGACGGCGGCGCTCGCCACGCTCACCGTCGAGGGGGCGACCCCCGACCAGCTCACGAGCCTGTACTCCGGGCTGTACCGGCTCTTCCTGTACCCGAACCACGCCGGCGAGACCGCCCGCGACGGCGTCCCGCGGCACCGCTCCCCGTACGGGTCGGTGCTCGTCGACCCGATCCGCGACGAGCCCGGGCCCGAGGTCGTCGAGGGACCGTTCACGACGACGAACGGGTTCTGGGACACCTACCGGACCGCCTGGCCGCTGCTCGCGCTCCTCACCCCGGACACGGCGGGCGCCCTCGCGCAGGGGTTCGTCGAGCACTTCCACGACGGCGGGTGGACGCCCCGGTGGAGCGCCCCCGGTGCCGAGGACGTGATGACCGGCACCACGAGCGACACGGTCTTCGCGGACCTCGCGGTGAAGGGCGTGCCGGGCTTCGACCTGGCGGAGGCGTACCGGAGCGCGGTGCGGAACGCGACCGTCCCCCCGCGGGACGAGCGTGTCGGACGGAAGGGGAGCCTCCCGGCCGCCTTCCGCGGCCACGTCGACACCGCGACCTCCGAGGGGATGAGCTGGACCCTCGACGCGGCGATCAACGACTGGGGGATCGCGGTGATGGCGGGCCTGCTCGCCTCGCGCGCCACCACGCCGGAGGACCTCAGCCGGTACGAGGCCGAGGCGGAGTGGTTCGCCCGCCGCTCCCTGCAGTACCGGAACGTCTTCGACCGTGAGCGCGGCTTCTTCATCGGACGCGAGCCGGACGGGTCCTGGAGGGGCGGCGCCGCGTTCGACCCGCGCGACTGGGGCGACGACTACACCGAGACGAACGCGTGGGGGACCGCGTTCACGGCCCCGCACGACGGTGCCGGCATCGTCGACCTGCACGGCGGCCCGGCCCGCTTCGACGCCGCACTCGAGGCCTTCTTCGCGACGCCCGAGACCGGCGCGACCGACCGGTCCGGCTCGTACGGCTTCGCCATCCACGAGATGACCGAGGCGCGGGACGTCCGGATGGGCATGCTCGGGCTGTCGAACCAGCCCGCGCACCACATCCCGTTCTTCCCGATGTCCACGGGACGGCACGACGACGCGCACCGGATCGTCCGGGAGTGCCTCGAACGGCTGTTCGTCGGCTCCGACCTCGGGCAGGGGTACCCGGGCGACGAGGACAACGGCGAGATGAGCGCCTGGTACGTCTTCGCGACGATCGGGCTGTACCCGCTGGCGCCGTCGACCGGCACGTACGTGCTCGTGCCGCCGTCGGTCCGGCGGACGGTGCTGCAGCAGCCTGGGCCCACGCCGCCGGTACCTGGCCGACGCGCCAGCGGCGGACAGGCCGAGCCGGTGGGGGGAGGGCCGCCCACCGTCATCGAGGTCGCCGACGGTTCCACGGGTGCGTACGTCGCGTCGGTGACGGTCGACGGCTCGCCCTGGACGTCGGTGAGCATCCCGCACGAGGTCGTCGTCGCCGCGTCCCGCATCGTGTTCACGCTGTCCGAGGAACCGACCGGGTGGGCGTCCGACACCCGGCCGGTCTCCGCGTCCGAGGTGCACGGGTACCGGGACGTCCCCGTCGACCTGCTCCCCGTGGGCGCCTCGCCCCTGACCGACGACACCGGCAGGACGGTGCGCGTCCTGTCGCCCGGCGAGACCCTGACGGTGTCGACGCCGGGCGCCGACGCGTCGCTCGTGACGGTCACGGTCGCCGAGCCGGGGACCTACTCGTGGCGGACGACGCTCGGGGACCGGGAGTCGGTCGTGCAGGAAGCCGTCTTCGAGCACGCGGGGCAGACCCGGGTGTTCCGGTCCGTGGCGCGGGGGGACGTGTTCTCGTTCACCGCGGAGTCGTCGATCCCGCTCACGCAGCTCGAGCTGATCGCGGCGGACGGACAGCGTTGACCCCGCGTTCACCCGCCGGGAGCATGCTCCGGTCATGTCGATGAGCACACCGTTCGATCCGCAGCAGCCCGGCGCCGACCTCCCCGTGGACGGGACGGTGCCGGACCGGGACGAGACCGAGACAGAGGTCGAGGTCGAGGAGGACCGCGGCGCCGACGTCGGGCCCGACTCCGCCGACCCGAGCACCTCGCCGGTCTCCCACGAGGACGAGGACGAGGCCGGCGGCGGTCCGGTGTTCCGTCGGCCCGAGGCCGGCGACCGGCTGCACCCCGAGGACCTCTGACACCTGGGGCGCACTGCCACCTCGCTGCCAGCCGCGGGAGGCATGCTCGTCCGCATGTCGTTCGCGAACTCGTGGGACCCGTCGAAGGGTCGTGCCATCCCAGAGGACCAGGTCAGCCAGGACGGGCTCGAGCTCGACGAGGAGACCGCCGCCGAGCTCGGCATCTCGTTCGACGTCGTCGGTGGCGCCTCCGCTGACCCGGCGCGCGTCTCACCGGTCGACGTGCAGGTGCCCAGCGCGCCCACGCACGAGGACTGAGCGGCGGTCAGCGGACCTCGACCCGCTCCTTCGTCGCGGCGGTCGCGCGGCGCCTCGGTCCGACCACCGCGTGGTTGCCGGGAGGGGCGAAGCGCAGGCGCAGCGGGTTCTCGACGAACCGGTAGGACAGCCACGACACGAGGACGAGTCCGGCCAGCCAGACGACCAGGAACTTCGACTCGCCGGGGTAGTGCCCCGCGACCTTGACGAAGACGAAGACGCCGAGCAGGTTCCAGAGGTACAGGCCGTAGGACAGCTTGCCGAGGAAGACCATCGGGCGCAGCGCCAGGAACCGGGCGAGGAAGCCGTGGCGCTCGAGGGCGATCCAGGCGACGACCGCTGCGGCCGCGAGGGCGGTCTGCCCGAAGCCGCCCGAGTCGACCAGGGTGACGCCGTGGATGCCCGCCGGTGCGACCGCGATCCACCCCAGCAGCACGACACCGATCGGTCCGGCGACGACGACCACGCGTTCGAGCCACCGCGACCCCGACCAGCGCTCGAGCACGATGGCCAGGATGCACCCGAGCACGAGCGAGTCCGTGTGCGAGAGCGGGCCGTACATGAGCGCCTCGTGCGTCGGTGCCGACTGCCCCTGGAACCAGCGGAACACCCAGAACGCGACGTAGACGACGCCCAGGAACCAGAGTGTCACCGTCGACGAGCGGAACTTCAGCAGCAGGACGAGCAGGACCGGCCAGACGAGGTAGAACTGCTCCTCGAGCGCGAGTGACCACGTGTACTGGAAGTACGGCCCGACCTGGCCGTTGCCGACGAAGTACTGGATGAGGTTCATCGTGTACGTCAGCGCACCGAGCGGGCCCGCCCACCAGGTGCTGATCGGCTCGCGGACCAGCAGGAGCCAGACGGTCGTCACGAGCACCACGAGCACGAGCGCGGGAGCCAGGCGGGCGAAGCGGCGGACGTAGAAGCGACCGAGGGCGATGCGCCCGCGCTCGGCGTGCTCCTGGGTGAGCAGGCTCGTGATGAGGTACCCGCTGATCACGAAGAACACCGTGACGCCGTGGTAGCCCGCCAGGCGACCGTTGAAGTGTGCGTGCCCGGCGATCACACCGAACACGGAGATCGCCCGGAGGCCGTCGAGGGCGGGGTTGTAGCCGAACCGCACCCGGAGGGCGGGCTCGGCGACGATGTCGGCGTCGGAGGGTGCTGGCGTCACGAGAGGACCCTAATCGAACCACCCGCCGCGGCGCAGCCCGTCGGGGGCGCACCCGCTCGGGCACGCCCCCGGCAGTCGTCGCCCCGATGGCCCGGGGTCAGGGGACCAGGTGGCCCGCCGCCGAGAAGATCCGGTACCACTCCTCGCGCGAGAGCACGACGTCCGACCCGACGGCCGAGTCCCGGACGCGCTGCGGGTTCGTCGTGCCGAGCACCACCTGGAAGTGCGCCGGGTGCCGGGTGATCCACGCCACTGCGATGCCGGTCGGGGTGACCCCGTGTGCCGCGGCGACCTCCTCGAGGACGTCGTTCAGCTCGGCGTACTGCTCGCGGTCGCCGAGGAAGACGCCGTCGAAGAAGCCCTTCTGGAACGGCGACCAGGCCTGCAGGGTGATGCCGTTCATCCGGGCGTGGTTGAGGATGTCGTTGTCGCGGTCGACCGACTGGTCGAGGGCGCCCATGTTCGCCACGACGCCCTGCGCGATGACGTTCGCGTGCGTGATGCTCAGCTGCACCTGGTTGAACGCGAGGGGCTGCCGGACGTGCTGCTTGAGCAGCTCGACCTGGCCGGGCGTGTGGTTCGAGACGCCGAAGTGGTGCACCTTGCCGGCGGCGTGGAGCTCGTCGAAGGCCTTCGCGACCTCCTCCGGCTCGACCAGGGCGTCGGGGCGGTGCAGGAGCAGGACGTCGACGTAGTCGGTGCGCAGCGCCTCGAGCGACTCGTGCACGGACTCGATGATGTGCTCGTACGAGAAGTCGAAGTACGCGCCGTTCGGCGTCGGCCGGATGCCGACCTTGGTCTGCAGCTGGATGTCGGCCCGCTCGGACGACGACAGGGTGACGGCCTCGCCGAAGCGCTGCTCGCACCCGTGCCAGACGCCGTAGACGGCGGCGTGGTCGAACATGGTGACGCCCGCGTCGCGTGACGCCGAGTACAGCGCGCGGATGTCCTCGTCGCTCATGTCGTTGATCCGCATGAGGCCGACGACGACGTCGGACGCGGTGAGGTCGGTCTGTGGCAACTCCAGTGTCTTCACCCGACCGATCCTGCCAGCGGCAGGTCCCGTCAACCAGGCCCTGCCGGTGCCCGTCGCCCGTACGCTGGGTCGGTGCGCGACGACCTGCTCCCCGTGCTCGCCTGCCCCGTCTGCGCCGAGCCGCTCGGTCGCGTCGCCGCGGGCACGGTCGGCTGCGCGACCGGCCACCGGTTCGACGAGGCGAAGCAGGGCCACCTGACGCTCCTGCCCGCTAAGCGCCGTGCCCTCACCGCGGACACCCCGGCGATGGTCGACGCGCGCATCCGGTTCCTCGGCCGCGGGCACTACGCGCCCGTCGAGCGGGCGCTCGCGGCGGTGGTCGCCGACGCGACCGCACCCGGGGTCGTCCTCGACGTGGGCTCCGGCCCGGGCACCTACCTCGCACACGCCCTGGACGGCAGGCCGGACGGCACGCCGGACGGGAGGCCCGACCCGGCCCCGACAGACGCCGTCGCCGCCCGTCTCGGGGTCGCGCTGGACCTGTCCGCGGTCGCGATCCGACGGGCGGCACGCGCCCACGCGCGGGCCGGAGCGGTCGTCGGGGACGTGACCGAGCGCCTCCCGGTCGTCGACGACGCAGCCGCGGTCGTGCTGGACGTCTTCGCGCCCCGCAACCAGCGCGAGTACGCGCGGGTGCTGCACCCGGAGGGGGTGCTGGCGGTGGTGACCCCGCGGACCGGCCACCTGGCGGAGCTCGCGGAGGCGACCATCGCGGTCGACCCGGAGAAGGAGCGGCGCCTGCACGACTCGCTGACGCCGTCGTTCGCGCTCCGGTCCTCCGAGGACCGCACGTGGACGATGGAGCTGTCCGCCGACGACGTGCACGACGTCGTCCACATGGGCCCGAGCCACCACCACGTCGACCCCGCCCGCACCTTCGCGCCGACGACCGTCACCGCGGCCGTGACGGTGAGCACCTGGACGCCGGTGCGCTGACTCCCTAGGGTCGGCCCATGGGGTTCCGGGGCGTGGGGGTGGTCGCGGGCGTGCTGGCGCTCGGGATCGGTGTCGGGCTGTCGGCGTGCACGTCGTCGTCGAGCGCCGACGCGGGACGCGACTGGTGCGTCCCGCTCCTGACCGTCTCCCCGGGCACCGTGCAGCCGGGGGACACCGTGACGCTCCGCTCCGCGGACCGCTGCGACGCCCCGGTGCCCGACGGTGGGTGGCACGTCGTCGCCACCGTCCCGCAGGCGGACGGGCCCGAGGTCGCCGTCCGCAGCGCGGAGTCGTTCGACGGGTCGTGGTCGGCGTCGGTGACGCTGCCGCGGGACTTCCCGGTCGGCGATGCCGTGTTCGGCATCGACGACTGGGACTCCGCACCCTGCTCGGACACCTCCGGGAGCTGCGCGGCGGCGTTCGGTTCCTTCACGGTCCGGGCCGCCGACTGACGACGGCCGTCAGCTGGCTGCGGGTGCGACGTCGAGCTGCCACACGACACCGAAGCGGTCGCGCAGCTGCCCGGCGAGCGGCGCCCACGGCGAGGGAGCGAGCGGCTGCCGGACCTCGGCGCGCTCGGACAGTGCCTCCCAGTACCGGGTGACCTCGTCGGCGTCGTCGCCGTGCACGAAGACGTAGAACGCGTTCGCCCCCTGGTCGTACGGCTGGTCCGGCCAGACGTCGAACGCCATGATGCGGAAGCCGGCCTCGGTGGTGACCTGTCCGAAGACGATCCGGTCGGCCCAGGCGGGGTCCTGCGAGGCACCCATCTGACCGTAGGTGGTCGCCTGCACGGTGCCGCCGAAGGCTGCCGCCCAGAAGTCGAGGGCCTCGCGGGCCTGTCCGTCGAAGTTGATGTGGGTCGTGGTCTCGATGCTCATGGGACGAGTGTGACCGGCATTGCGGTCAGATCGTGGCCGCTTCTCCGACGAAGATGGGAGACGTGGCCGACCCGTCCTCCCGCATGCTCGCCCTGCTCTCGCTCCTGCAGGTGCACCGCGAGTGGTCGGGGGACGAGCTCGCCGAGCGCCTGGTCGTCAGCCCCCGGACCCTGCGGCGCGACGTGGACCGGCTCCGCGAGCTCGGCTACCGGGTCGAGTCCGTCCGCGGCCCGGCGGGCGGCTACCGCCTGGCAGCGGGGTCCGACCTGCCACCCCTGCTGTTCGACGACGAGCAGGCGGTCGCGATCGCCCTCGCGCTCGCGGTGGCCCCGGCGTCCGGTGCGGACATCGCCGAGGCCTCCGTGCGGGCGCTCGCGACCGTGCGCCAGGTCATGCCCGAGCGCCTGCGGAACCGCGTCGACCTGGTGGACGCGGTGACGGCGCCGGGTGGCCCGCGCGTGGACCCGGACGTGCTCGTCGCCGTCAGCGAGGCGGTGCGCCGGCACGAGGTCCTGCGCTTCGGGTACGGCGAGCGGGACACCCGGCACCGGGTGGAGCCGCACGCGGTCGTCGCCCGGAACGGCCGGTGGTACCTGCTGTCGTGGGACCCGGAGCACGACGACTGGCGGACCCACCGCGTGGATCGGATGGCACCGCGGATGCGCACCCGGCTGGCCTTCGTCCCGCGTCCCGTTCCCGGAGGGGACCCCGCCGCGTTCGTGTCCGCACGCTTCAAGGGTTCCGAGCGCGACGATGCGTGGCCGTGCACCGGGTCCGTCGTCGTCACGGCCGAGGACGCCGCACGGGTGACCCCGTACCTGCCCGACGACGCCGTGGTCGAGCCGCTCGACGACGGACGGTGCCGGGTCACCAGGGGGTCCTGGTCGTGGGCGGGCCTGGCCGGGGCGTTCGCCGCGTCGACCGTGGCGTTCCGGGTCGAGGGGCCGGAGGAACTGCGAGCTGCCGTCCAGGCGCTCGGCGACCGGCTCCAGGCGGCAGCGGGGCGTCAGGACGGCGCAAGTGTCCGCTAGGAGGGCGTGAGGATCCCGTTAGGAGCGGCCTGGAGGCGCGGCGACGGATCCAGCATCGATTCCGCACCACACGTGGTGCGGTCCGCGCCGCCCGGCGTCGGGCCCGCAGCAAGTTACGGAGTCCCTCGTGTTCGACGTCTTCGTCGTCGCCGGTGTCCTCGCCGTGTTCGGTGTGGTGGCACTCATCGCCAAGGGGGTGGAGCGACTGTGATCGTCGTCACCATCGCCGCCGCCGTCCTCGGCATCGCATCGGTCGTCTACCTGGTGTGGGCACTGGTCCACCCGGAGCGCTTCTGATGGCGGGCTCCGCTGCCGACACCTGGGCCGGCATCGCCCAGGTCGCCACGCTCGTCCTGCTCCTCGTCGTCGCGTACCGACCGCTCGGCGACTGGATGGCCCGCGTGTACACCCCGACGAAGCACGCCCGCCTGGAGCGCGGTGTGTACCGGGTGATCGGTGTCGACCCGGACGCCGAGCAGTCCTGGCCCGCGTACCTGCGCGGCGTGCTGCTCTTCAGCGCCGTCGGGGTCCTGCTCGTGTACCTGCTGCAGCGCATCCAGGTCGTGCTGCCGGGGGACCTCGGGCTGCCGAACGTCGGACCGGCGCTCGCGTTCAACACCGCGGCGTCCTTCGTGGCGAACACGAACTGGCAGTCGTACTCGCCCGAGGCCACGGTCGGCTACACGGTCCAGATGGCGGGCCTCGCGGTGCAGAACTTCCTGTCCGCCGCGGTCGGTCTCGCGGTCGCCGTCGCCCTCGTGCGCGGGTTCGCACGCCGGAGGTCGGGCACGCTCGGCAACGTCTGGGTCGACGTCATCCGCGGCACCGGTCGGCTCCTGCTCCCGGGCGCCTTCGTCTTCGCGATCGTCCTGGTCGCCGGCGGCGTCGTGCAGTCGTGGGGCGGCGGGGTGGACGTCACGACGCTCGCAGGCGGCACCCAGCACATCCCCGACGGCTTCGTCGCGTCGCAGGAGGCGATCAAGGAGCTCGGCACGAACGGTGGCGGCTACTTCAACGCCAACTCGGCGCACCCGTTCGAGAACCCGCAGGCGTGGACGAACCTCGTCGAGGTCTTCCTCATGCTCGTGATCCCGTTCTCGCTGCCCCGGACCTTCGGACGCCTCGTCGGGGACGACCGCCAGGGGTACGCGATCCTCGCCGTGATGGGCGCGATCTTCCTCGTGTCGCTCTCGGTCATGTCGATCGCCGAGCTCGCGGGCGGCGGCAGCGCCACCCAGGCGGCCGGTGCCGCGATGGAGGGCAAGGAGGTGCGCTTCGGCATCCTCGGCACGACCCTGTTCGGCACGACGTCGACCGCCACCTCCACGGGTGCGGTGAACGGCATGTTCGACAGCTTCACGCCGATCGGCGGCATGATGGCGCTCGTCAACATGATGCTCGGCGAGATCAGCCCCGGCGGTGTCGGGTCCGGTCTCTACGGCATGCTCGTGCTCGCCGTCATCACGGTGTTCATCGGTGGGCTCCTGGTCGGCCGGACGCCGGAGTACCTCGGCAAGAAGATCCGCGCCCGCGAGATGACCTTCGCCGCGCTCTACATCCTCGTCACGCCGACCCTGGTGCTGCTCGGCACCGGACTGTCCCTGGTGATCCCGGGCGTCCGCGAGCAGGTCCTCGGCACGAGCATCTTCAACCCGGGCAACCACGGGCTCTCCGAGCTGCTCTACGCCTTCACCTCGGGCGCGAACAACAACGGTTCCGCGTTCGGCGGTCTGACCGCGAACACGACGTGGATGAACTCCGCGCTCGGCGTCGTGATGCTGCTCGGCCGCTTCGTCCCGATCGCGCTCGTGCTGGCGCTCGCCGGGTCGCTCGCCGCGCAGGACAAGGTGCCGGCGACCGTCGGCACGCTGCCCACGCACCGGCCGCTCTTCATCGGCCTGCTCGGTGCGGTCGCCGTGATCGTCACCGCACTCACCTACTTCCCCGTGCTCGCCCTGGGCCCGCTCGCGGAGGCCCTCTCCTGATGGGAACCGAACCCGTGTCCACCCCGACCACCCCGTCCACCGCGACCGCCGAGGCGGAGGCGAGCAGCGCCTCCCGGCCGGTCACCCGCTCGTCCGCGTTCGGACCCCGCCAGCTGGCGGCCGGTCTGCCGGGCGCCCTGCGCAAGCTCGACCCGCGCCTGATGTGGCGGAACCCCGTCATGTTCATCGTCGAGGTCGGCGCCGCGCTCACCACGGTCACCGCCTTCGTCGAACCGTCCGTGTTCACCGCCGCGATCGCGGTGTGGCTCTGGCTCACCGTCGTCTTCGCGAACCTGGCCGAGGCGGTCGCCGAGGGGCGGGGCAAGGCCCAGGCCGACACGCTCCGCAAGACCCGCTCCACGACCTCGGCACGACGCGTCCTGCGCTGGGACGCCGCCGACGCCGCCGCGCTGACGAACGAGACCGAGGACATCGCCTCGGTCGACCTGGCCAAGGGCGACGTCGTGGTCGTCGTCGCGGGCGAGGTGATCCCCGGCGACGGCGACGTCGTCGAGGGCATCGCGAGCGTCGACGAGTCGGCGGTCACCGGCGAGTCCGCTCCCGTCATCCGCGAGTCCGGCGGTGACCGGAGCGCCGTCACGGGCGGGACGCGCGTGCTGTCCGACCGGATCGTCGTGCGGATCACGTCGACGCCCGGCGAGACCTTCATCGACCGGATGATCCGGCTCGTCGAGGGTGCGGCCCGCCAGAAGACGCCGAACGAGATCGCGCTGAACATCCTGCTCGCCTCGCTGTCGATCGTGTTCGTGATCGTCTGCCTGACCATGCAGCCCATCGCCGGCCTGGTCGGTGCGACCGTCAGCGTGCCGGTGCTCATCGCCCTGCTCGTCTGCCTCATCCCGACCACCATCGGGGCGCTGCTCTCGGCGATCGGCATCGCCGGCATGGACCGCCTCGTGCAGCACAACGTCCTGGCGATGTCCGGCCGTGCGGTCGAGGCCGCCGGCGACATCACGACGCTGCTCCTCGACAAGACCGGCACGATCACCTACGGCAACCGGCGGGCCTCCCGCTTCGTGCCGGTGCCGGGGGTGACCGAGGCCGACCTCACGGCCGCCGCCGCACTGTCCAGCGCCGCGGACGGCACGCCCGAGGGCCGCTCGATCGTCGACCTCGCGCTCGCCGCCGGAGCCGCCACGGGCCTGCCCGCCGGGGCCGTCGAGGTGCCGTTCACCGCGCAGACCCGCATGTCCGGGCTCGACCTGGTCGACGGGTCGCAGATCCGCAAGGGCGCAGCGGCCGCCGTGCTCGCCTGGGCCGGTCCCGCCGACGCCGCGGTCGTCGCCTCGATCGACGCCACCGTCGCCGAGGTCTCCGACCAGGGCGGGACGCCGCTCGTCGTCGGACGCCGCTCGCCCGACGGGTCGGTCGCGCTGCTCGGCGTCGTTCACCTCAAGGACGTCGTGAAGGAGGGCATGGCCGCCCGGTTCGCCGAGCTCCGGAGCATGGGCATCCGCACGGTGATGATCACCGGCGACAACCCGCGCACCGCGAAGGCGATCGCCGCCGAGGCCGGGGTCGACGACTTCCTCGCCGAGGCCACGCCGGAGGACAAGCTCGCGCTCATCAAGCGGGAGCAGGAGGGCGGCAACCTCGTCGCGATGACCGGCGACGGCACGAACGACGCCCCGGCCCTCGCGCAGGCGGACGTCGGCGTGGCGATGAACACCGGCACCACCGCTGCGAAGGAGGCCGGCAACATGGTCGACCTCGACTCCGACCCGACGAAGCTCATCGACGTCGTCCGGATCGGGAAGCAGCTGCTCATCACCCGCGGGGCGCTCACCACGTTCTCGATCGCCAACGACATCGCGAAGTACTTCGCGATCATCCCGGCGATGTTCCAGCTGGCGTTCCCCGGCCTCGCGGCGCTCAACGTCATGGGGCTGCACAGCCCGGCGTCGGCCATCCTGTCGGCCGTCGTGTTCAACGCCCTCGTCATCGTGGCGCTCATCCCGCTCTCGCTGCGGGGCGTGCGCTACCGGGCGGCCTCGGCGTCGTCCGTCCTCGGACGCAACCTGCTCGTCTACGGGCTCGGCGGCGTCATCGTCCCCTTCATCGGCATCAAGCTGATCGACCTCGTGGTCGGTCTCATCCCGGGGTTCTGAACCATGGCTTCCTCCTCCCGTTCCTTCTTCCGTTCCACCGGTGTGGCGATCCGTCTCACCCTGCTGTCCACCGTCGTCCTCGGCGTCGCCTACCCGCTCGCGGTGTGGGGCGTCGGGCAGGCCGCCTTCCACGACCAGGCGAGCGGCTCGATGGTCACCGACCCCTCCGGGAAGGTCGTGGGCTCGTCCCTCATCGGGCAGTCGTTCGACGGGTCGTCGTCCGCGCGGTGGTTCCAGTCGCGTCCGAGTGCCGCCGGCGAGAAGGGCTACGACGCGAACGCCTCGTCCGGCTCGAACCTCGGACCGAACAACCCCGACCTGGTGAAGTCGATCGAGGAGCGTCGGGCCGCCGTGGCGGAGGCCGACGGGGTGTCCGCCGCGGACGTCCCCGCGGACGCGGTCACGGCGTCCGGTTCCGGTCTCGACCCGGACATCAGCCCGGAGTACGCGCGGCAGCAGGTGTCCCGCGTCGCCGAGGCCCGCGGGCTGTCGGAGTCGGCGGTCCGGAGGCTCGTCGACGAGCACACCGAGTCGCGCCAGCTCGGGTTCCTCGGCGAACCCGTCGTGAACGTCCTCGAGCTGAACCTGGCGCTGGCCGCCGCACGCTGAGCGCGGGGCGCGGGGCGCGGGGCGCGGGGCGCGGGACGCCGGGCGCGGGGCGCCGTCGAACCACGGAACCGACGTCGAACCAGGGCACGTCCCCGGTTCGACGTCGGGTCCCTGGTTCGACGCCGACGCCGACGCCGACGCCGACGCCGACGATCGACGACCACCACGACGAACAGCGAGAGGATGAGCCCGTGAAGCGAGGCAAACTGCGGGTCCTGCTCGGCGCGGCCCCCGGCGTCGGCAAGACGTTCACGATGCTCGAGGAGGGCCACCGGCTCCGGTCCGAGGGCCGCGACGTCGTGGTCGCCGTCGTCGAGACCCACGACCGTGCCGCCACGGCCGCGCTCGTCGACGGCCTGGAGGTCGTCCCCCGTCGGGTCGTCGAGCACCGCGGGGTGGCCCTCGACGACATGGACCTCGACGCCGTGGTCGCCCGGGCGCCCGACGTGGCCCTGGTCGACGAACTCGCCCACACGAACGCGCCCGGCAGCCCGAACGAGAAGCGCTGGCAGGACGTCGAGGCGCTCCTCGTGGCCGGCATCAGCGTCATCTCGACCGTGAACATCCAGCACATGCAGTCCCTCGGCGACGTCGTCCGCGAGATCACCGGCACCGTGCAGCGGGAGACCGTGCCGGACGCCGTCGTGCGCGCCGCCGACCAGATCGAGGTCGTCGACCTGTCCCCGGCGTCCCTGCGCGAACGACTCTCCGACGGCCTGGTGTACCCGGCCGCCCGCATCGACGCCGCGCTGTCGAACTACTTCCGCCTCGGCAACCTGACCGCCCTGCGCGAGATCGCCCTGCTCTGGCTCGCCGACGAGGTCGACGACGCCCTGAAGGCCTACCGCGCCGAGCACGGCATCGACCACCGCTGGGAGACGCGCGAGCGGGTCCTCGTCGCGCTCACCGGCGGTCCGGAGGGCGAGACGCTCCTGCGCCGCGGGGCCCGCATCGCCGCACGGAGCGCCGGCGGCGAGCTCGCCGCGGTCCACGTCACGACGAACGACGGGCTGCGCGAACGGCACCCGGGGGCCCTCGGCAAGCAGCGCACCCTGCTCGAGCAGCTCGGCGGCACGTACCACCAGGTGGTCGGCGACGACGTGCCGTCGACGCTCGTGCGCTTCGCGCGGTCGGTCGACGCCACCCAGATCGTCATCGGCGTCAGTCGTCGGAGCCGTCTGGCCGCAGCGATGACCGGGCCCGGGATCGGCAACACGGTCGTCCGCGAGTCCGGCGACATCGACGTCCACGTCGTCACGCACGAGCGGGCCGGCGGCGGGTTCGCGCTGCCGAAGCTCGGCGGCAGCCTGTCCCGAGAGCGCATCGTGGCGGCGTTCGCCGTGTCGCTCGTGCTCGGTCCGCTCCTGACCTGGCTGCTGTCCTTCGGCAACGACCCGGACGCCATCACGGTCGACGTGCTCGCGTACCAGCTGCTCGTGCTCGTCGTCGCGCTCACGGGCGGGATGTGGCCGGCGGTCTTCACCGCGGTGCTGTCCGGGCTGAGCCTCGACTACTTCTTCGTGCAACCCCTCTACATGGTCACCGTCCAGCAGCCGTGGCACCTCGTGGCCCTCGTGATGTACGTGATCAGCGCCGTCCTCGTCAGCTTCGTGGTCGACCGGTCCGCCCGCCGCAGCCGCACGGCACGTCGGGCGGCGGCCGAGTCGGGGCTCCTCGTCGGCATCGCCGGCAGCGTCCTGCGCGGCGACGACGCCCTGCAGGCGCTGCTCGACCGCACGCGCGAGGCCTTCGGGTTCGCCGGCGTGCGGATCCGGCAGGGCGACGAGGTCCCGGCCACGTCGGGGACGTTCGCGGGGGAGCCGGACGCCACCACGGGCCTCCCGTCCGGCGCCGTCCTGGAGTTCGCGGGCGCACCCGACGACCCGACCCAGCGCCGGTTGCTGCGCGTCGTCGAGCAGCAGCTCGACGCCGCCGTCGAGCACCGTCGGCTCACCCGCACCGCGGTCGACGCGGAGCGCATCGCGGCCGCGGACCGCGTCCGCAGCGCGATCCTCGCGGCCGTCGGCCACGACGTACGGCGGCCGATCGCGGCCGCCTCGGCCGCCGTGCAGACGCTGCACGCCGCCGACATCCAGCTGTCGGCCGCCGACCGGGAGGCGCTGCTCACCACCGCCGACGAGAGCCTCCGTCAGCTGGCGGTGCTGCTGGCCGACCTGCTCGACGTCAGCCGCGTGCAGGCCGGGGTGCTCGCCGTGACCCCGCTGCCGACCGCACTCGAGACGGTCGTCGCCCCCGCGCTCGACGAGCTCGAGCTCGGCCCGGACGACGTGGACCTCGACCTGCCGGGGGACCTGCCGCCCGTCCTCGCGGACCCCGGCCTGCTGCAGCGCGTGGTGGTGAACCTGCTCGCCAACGCGAGCCGTTACGCCCCCGAGGGCACCCGGGTCCGCGTCGCCGCGAGCGCCTTCGGCGGCGGTGTGGAGCTCCGCGTCGCCGACCACGGGCCCGGCATCCCGGAGGACCGGCGGGGCGACGTGTTCCAGCCGTTCCAGCGGCTCGGAGACACCGACAACGACACCGGCCTCGGCCTGGGACTCGCCCTGGCGCGCGGGTTCACCGAGGGCATGGGCGGCACGATCGAGGTCGACGACACCCCGGGCGGCGGCCTGACCGTCGTCGTGCGGTTGCCGATCGCCGGACACCTGGGAGTGAATGTCAAGTGAGTACGAAGGTCCTCATCGCCGACGACGACGCGCAGCTCGTCCGGGCGCTCTCCGTCACGCTGTCCGCCCGTGGGTACGACGTCGCGACCGCGCGGGACGGCCGGGCCGCCATCGACGCCGTGATCACCGAGCGGCCCGACATCGTGCTGCTCGATCTCGGCATGCCCCGGCTCGACGGGATCGGGGTGCTCGAGGGCATCCGCGCGTGGTCGCAGGTGCCGGTGCTCGTGCTCTCCGGCCGGACCGACTCGTCGGACAAGGTCGACGCGCTCGACGCCGGTGCCGACGACTACGTGACGAAGCCCTTCCAGATGGACGAGCTGCTCGCCCGGCTCCGGGCACTCGGCCGACGGCAGGCGACCGCGGCGGCCACCGCCGGCGCGACCCCGACCGTGACGATCGGGGACCTCATGGTGGACCTCGTCGCGAAGCAGGTCACGCCGCCGACGGGGCCCGCGATCCGGCTCACCCCGACGGAGTGGCGACTGCTCGAGGTCCTCGTGACGAACCCCGGGCGGCTCATGACGCGCGAGATGCTCCTCACCGAGGTGTGGGGCCCGACGCACGGCAACGACTCTGGGTACCTGCGGCTGTACATGGCGCAGCTGCGACGGAAGCTCGAGCCGGAGCCGTCGCACCCGCGGTACCTGGTGACCGAGTCGGGCATGGGGTACCGGTTCGCCCCCGCGGGCTGAGCGCGGACTTCAGGAGCGGTTCAGGGCACCACGCCATGCTCGGACGATGCGCGTGCTGGTGGTCGACGACGAGGTCCGGCTCGCCGACGGCATCCGGCTCGGGCTGCAGGCCGAGGGGTTCGCCGTCGACGTCGCCCACGACGGGGTCGACGGGCTCTGGTACGCCCGCGAGCACCCGTACGACGCCATCGTCCTCGACCTGATGATGCCGGGCATGAGCGGGTGGAAGGTCTGCGAGACGCTCCGTACGGAGCAGGACTGGACCCCGGTGCTCATGCTCACCGCCAAGGACGGCGAGTGGGACCAGGTGGACGCCCTCGACGCCGGTGCCGACGACTACGTGACGAAGCCGTTCTCGTTCCCGGTCCTGGTCGCGCGGCTCCGTGCGCTCGTCCGCAGGGGGTCCCGGGAACGACCCACGGTCCTCCGGACGGGCGACCTGCGACTGGACCCCGCGGAGCGACGGGTGTGGCGGGGCGAGGTCCTGCTCGACCTGACCAGCAGGGAGTTCGCGGTGCTCGAGTACCTGGTGCGCCACCCGGGCCAGGTCCTGTCGAAGCGGGACGTCATCGCCAACGTGTGGGACGACGACTTCGCCGGGGACCCGAACATCGTCGAGGTGTACGTCGGGCACCTCCGCAGGAAGGTCGACCGGCCGTTCGGCCGGAACGCGATCGAGACCGTCCGCGGGGCCGGGTACCGCCTCGACGCCGACGGTGGCTGAACGGCCGGCCGGGTCCCGCCGGACCGGCCGTCCGCGGTCGATCCGCGCCCGGGCGACGGGAGGCGCAGCCGTCGTCGTCCTCGTCGCCCTCGTCCTCGGGGCGGTCGCCTTCGTCGGCGTCCTGGGGAGCTCCCTGACGGACGGCGTCCGGAGCGCGGCGGAGCAGACGCTCGACGGACTCGGCGGTCGGGTGGAGACGGACGGTCCCGCCGCCGTCCGTGCGGAGGACGACGACGTGCTCGCCCAGCTGCAGGACGGTGACGGCCGGGTGCTCGCGCGCGCCGACGACAGCCCGGAACGGGCGCTCCCCACCGGCGACGGGTCGCGGTACCGGCACGACGGCGACCGGTGGCTGCTCGTCGCCGACGACGTCGAGCTGCCCGACGGCTCCGACGGGGTGCTCGTCGTCGGTGCTCCCCTCGAGGACGCCGACGCCGCCGTGCGCACCGTGTCCGTGCTGCTCGTCGTCGCCGTGCCCGTCGCGGTCGCGCTCATGTCGCTCGTGACGTGGTTCGTCGTGGGTTGGGCCCTCCGCCCGGTCGACCGGATGCGCCGCGAGGTCGACGACGTCGAGGGCGCGAACCTGCACGCCCGCGTCGCCGAACCGGGCTCCGGGGACGAGGTCGACCGGCTCGCCGCCACCATGAACCGGATGCTCGGACGGCTCGAGGCGTCGCAACAGGCGCAGCGGCAGTTCGTCTCCGATGCCTCGCACGAGCTGCGCTCCCCGCTGGCGACGATCCGGCAGCACGCCGAGGTCGCCCGAGCGCACCCCGAGGTCACCGGCACCGCCGACCTGGCCGCGGTCGTCCTCGACGAGGGCGCCCGCCTGCAGGACCTCGTCGAGTCGCTGCTCCTGCTCACCCGGGTCGACGAACGCGGGCGCGACCGGGACCGTGCGGTGGACCTCGACGACCTGGTGTTCACCGAGGGGTCGCGATCCCGGTCCGCAGCCGTCCGCGTCGACGTGTCCGGAGTGCGCCCGGCGCGGGTGCGCGGTGACGGCCGGCTGCTCGGGAGGGTGGTGCGGAACCTCGTCGACAACGCGGTCCGGCACGCCGACCGCGCGGTCGTCGTCACGCTCGGGACCGTCGCCGACCACGGGGTGCTGGTCGTCGACGACGACGGGCAGGGCATCCCGGAAGCCGACCGGACCCGTGTCCTCGAGCGGTTCGTCCGGCTCGACGAGGGGCGTGCGCGCGACGCCGGCGGCTCCGGCCTGGGGCTCGCGATCGTCGACGCCGTCGTCCGGGCCCACGGCGGCACCGTCACCGTGTCGGCGGCGCCGGGCGGTGGGGCCCGGTTCACGGTCCGGCTGCCGCTGCTGACCGACTGAGGTGGTCCCGCCGGCACCCGGGCACGCGCGCCTCGGCGTCACCCAGGTCGCTTCAGGTCTGCTTCAGTGCCCGTCACCCACGGTGGGAGCATGCAGACCACGAAGCACACCACCGCCCGCCGCGTCGCGATCCTCACCGCCCTCCCGCTCGTCGGGGTGCTGGCGCTCGCCGGATGTGCGTCCGACGACGACCGCGACGACACGGCCGCACCCGCGGCGTCCGCGCCCGCCGTCTCCACGCCCGACGGCAGCAGCACCGGCGGCAGCAGCACCGGCGGCAGCAGCGCCGCCGCGGGCAACGACGCACTCGCCGCCGCCGTCGCGACCGCGCGGGAGGCCATCGGGTCCGGCACGGTCACCTCGATCGAGCAGGAGGCCGGAGGCACCTCGTGGGAGGTCCTCGTCGTGACGTCGGACGGGAACGAGCAGGAGGTCCACGTCGAGGCCGACGGCGGGCGCACCACGGCCGGACCGACGAAGGAGACCTCGGACGCCGAGGACGTCGCGGAGAACCAGCGCTTCGTCGGTGCCGCGGACCTGTCGGTCACCCAGGCGGCGGCGGAGCTCGTCGAGACGGTCCCGGGCACGGTCACGGAGCTCGGTCTGGACGACCACCGGGGCACCGTCGTCTGGGAGGGCGACGTCCGTGACGACTCCGGGACGAAGCACGGCATCCGGATCGACGCCGGCAGCGGGAAGGTCGTCACGAACACGGTCGACACCGACGACTGACCGGCGTCGGGACGCTGACGGACCAATGTCGGGATGCTGTCGTGTCCGTGTCGTGGTGCTGTCGTGCCCGGCGTTCCTAGGCTCGGCACCATGAACGAGATGCGGATCGCCACCCTCCGACGCGAGCGGGGCTGGACCCAGGAACGACTGGCCGAGACGAGCGGGATCGCCGTCCGGACCGTGCAACGGCTCGAGCGGGGCAACGAGGCGAGCCTCGAGACGCTGTCGGCGATCGCCCGGGCGCTGGACGTGCCGGTGCGGGAGCTCTTCGCGGCGGAGGACGGGGCCGCGCTCGACGCGGGGGTCCGCGGTCTCGACGAGCGGACGGAGGCCGCGGCGGCGGCCGCGGCGTCCGAGCAGGCGGCGCGCGACCGGTTCGTCGCCGGCTTCTGGTCGATGTCCACCGCCCTCGGTGTGCTGTTCGGCATCGTCACCGTGGTGCTCCTCGTCCTGCACGTGTGGTCGGCGCTCGTGTTCCTGCTCGTGGGTGCCTACTGGGCCGTCCGGTACCCGGTCGGTCGGTTCCTGCTCGACACCGTGATGGGCCCGCGGCTCGACCGCCGCTGGCCGCTGTCGCACGCGTCGAGCGCGCCGGTCCGTGCGGCTCGCTGAGCCGACGCCGGTCCGCGTCGGGCCGGAGGACGTCGACGAGGTGCACGCCTTCCTGTCGGCGTGCGACCTGACGGTCGCGGGCCTGTCCGATCCGGGCGTCCGTCTCTGGACGGTCCGTGACGCGGCCGGCACCGTCGTCGGCACCACGGGCTACGAGACGGGGCCGGACGGGAGGCACGCCCTCCTCCGCAGCGTGGCCGTCGAACCGACGCTGCGCGGCTCGGGCCGCGGGGCGGCGCTCGCCCGGTTCGCGATGACCGAGGCGTCGGCTGCCGGCGCACGGCGGGCCTGGCTGTTCAGCCGGCGGTCCGGCCCCTTCTGGCAGGGTCTCGGCTTCGCCGCCGCGGACCGGCAGGAGCTCGCGACGGTCCTCGCCGGGACGGCCCAGGTCGAGCTGTTCCGCTCCACCGGCCAGCTCGCGCGTGAGGTCGCCTGGAGCCGGTCGCTCGTCCCTTAGGGACGTCCAAGGCTGCGCCGACGATCCGCGCACGTGGGGGTCGCACGCTCGGGGCATGACCGAGACGATCCCCGCCGAGCGCCCGCGCCTCCTGCCGCCACCGACCCCGGGGCCACGTGCCCTCCGCGAGCGCCTGGCGGGGCTGGTCCGCCGTCGTGCGGACGCCGCGCGGTGGGAGCGCCCCGCGTTCCTCGGCCTGCTGCTGGTGACCGGCGTGCTGTACGTCGTGAACCTCGGCGTCAACGGCTGGGCCAACGCCTTCTACTCCGCGGCCGTGCAGGCGGGCAGCCAGAGCTGGGAGGCGTTCTTCTACGGCTCGTCCGACGCCGCGAACGCCATCACGGTCGACAAGCCGCCGGCGTTCCTCTGGGTGATCGGCATCTCCGTCCGGCTGTTCGGGCTGAACTCGTGGTCGATCCTCGTGCCGCAGGCGCTCATGGGCGTCGCGTCGGTGGCGGTCCTGTACTGGATCGTCCGGCGGCGCTTCTCCGCCGGAGCCGCGCTCGTCGCCGGTGCGGTCCTCGCGACCACCCCGGTGGCGACCCTGATGTTCCGCTACGACAACCCGGACGCGCTCCTCGTCCTGCTGACGGTCGGCGCGATCGCCCTGACGCTGCGTGGCATCGAGTCCGGGCGGATGCGCTGGGTCGTCTGGGCGGGGGTGCTCGTCGGGCTCGGCTTCCTGACGAAGCAGCTGCAGGCGTTCCTCGTGCTGCCGCCCCTGGTCGGCGTGTACCTCGTCGCGTCGCCCCGTCCGGTGCTCCGACGGGTCGGGCACCTGCTCGCCGCGGCGTTCGCCGTCGTGGTCTCCGCCGGGTGGTGGGTCGCGATCGTCGAGCTCGTGCCGGCCTCGGCGCGGCCGTACGTCGGCGGTTCGCAGACGAACAGCTTCCTGGAGCTCACCTTCGGCTACAACGGCCTCGGCCGGGTCACCGGCGACGAGACCGGCAGCGTGGTGCCCGGCGGGACGACCGGTGCGGGATCGTGGGGCTCGACCGGGCTGACGCGGCTCTTCGGCTCGGAGTTCGGCACGCAGGTGACGTGGCTGCTGCCGACCGCGCTCGTGCTGCTCGTCGTGGCGCTCGTCGCCGTCGGGGTCCGTCGGCGGCGTGACCCGCGGCTGGCCACGGTCCTGGTGCTCGGCGGCTCGCTGCTCGTCACCGGTTTGGTGTTCAGCTTCATGGGCGGGATCTTCCACCCGTACTACACGGTGGCGCTCGCGCCCTACGTCGCCGGGCTCGTCGGCATCGGCGCCGGGCTCCTGTGGCAACGACGCGCGGTGCTCGCCTGGCGCATCGTCACCGCCGGGGTCGTCGCGCTCTCCGGTGGGTGGTCGTTCGCGCTGCTGTCCCAGGCGTCGTCGTGGCAGCCGTGGATCCGCTGGGTCGTCCTGGTGGCGACGATCGTCGGAGCGGTGTTCGTCCTGCTGCCGCCGCGTGGCCGGGGACGCTCCGGGGCGACGGTGGCCGCGGTGCTCGTCGCGGCGCTGCTCGGGCCCACGGCATTCTCGGTGCAGACGACCACGGTCGGGCACACGGGGGCGCTGCCGACGGCGGGCCCGAGCGTCCAGACGAGTGGGTCCGGCGGCGGTCGTGGTGGCGCTCCAGGAGGCCAGGGCGGTCCCGGCGGGCAGGGCGGGCCCGGAGGTCAGGCAGGGCAGGCGCGACCCGGTGGGCAGGGTGCACCCGGCCAGGCGACGAACGGCCGAGGCGTCGGACCGGCTGCCGGCGGTGGCGGTGGCGGTGGCGGCATGAACCTCCTCGGGGGCTCCACCGAGGTCTCGGACCAGGTCGTGGCCGCGCTCACCACGGACGCCGACGCCTTCACGTGGGCTGCGGCGACCGTCGGGTCGAACAGCGCCGCCACGTACCAGCTCGCCACCGGCGACCCGGTGATGGCGATCGGCGGCTACAACGGCACCGACCCGGCACCGACCCTGGCGGCGTTCCGGGCCCTGGTCGCCGCGGGGGAGATCCACTGGTTCATCGGTGGCGCGCAGTCGGGTGCGGGCAGCAGCAGCGGGAGCGACGCAGCCGAGCAGATCGCCGAGTGGGTCGCCGCCCACTTCGAGGCGACGACGGTCGACGGCGTCACGATGTACGACCTGACGACCACCTCCTGACACCGGTACCGTCGATCCGTGACGATCGAGCTGCGCCGACTGACCGGGGACGACTGGGCCGCCTGGCGCCCGGTCCGGTTGACGGCCCTCGCCGACGCGCCCGAGGCCTTCGGCTCCCGGCTCGCCGACTGGCAGGACGCCCCCGAGCACCGCTGGCGCACGCGCCTGTCGCTGCCGGGGGCGCTCGACCTGCTCGCCGTCGAGGACGACCGCCCCGTCGGCACGGCCTCCGGGGTGCCCGACACCGACGACCCCGGCCGCGTCGAGCTCATCTCGATGTGGGTCGAGCCGGCAGCGCGCGGGCGAGGGATCGCCGGCGTGCTCATCGAGGCGATCGCCCGCTGGGCGGCCGAGCAGGGCGCGACCGACCTGCTGCTGTCCGTGATGCCCGACAACGACCGTGCTCGCCGGACCTACGAGCGGACGGGCTTCACGGCGACGGACGAGCCCGGCGACCTGCTGCCGGACGGCCGCCGCGAGACCGTGATGCGGCGTGACCTCACCCTCACGGGCCGCCGCGCGTCGGAGGACCGACCGTGAACCGGGCACTCCGCTGGACCGCCTGGGTCGTCGCCGTCGTGGTGCTGCTCGCGGTCGTGTTCCTCGTGTACGCGAACATCGTCCTGCAGGGCACCCGGAGCGCCGCGCTGCAGGTCTGGCGCGACGACCGCGTGGCCGTCCGCGACGCCGGCGACAGCGTCGTGATGACCCCGACCGGGACCGCCGACGGCACCGGGATCGTGTTCATCCCCGGTGCGAAGGTCGACCCGTACGCGTACCTGGCGACGTTCCGGCAGGTGGTCGCGAGCGGCACGACGGTCGTCATCACGAAGCCGACGCTCAACCTGGCGTTCTTCGACACCCGTCCGCTGGCGACGTTCGAGGCGCACGCCCCCGGGGTCGCGAACTGGGCCGTCGGCGGGCACTCCCTCGGCGGGGTCCGCGCGTGCCAGCTCGCCCAGGACGCCGACGGGCTGCTGCTGCTCGGCAGCTACTGCGCGAACGACATCGCCCGCTCGTACGTCCAGGTCCTCAGCGTCTCCGGCTCCCGTGACGGCCTGTCGACGCCGGAGAAGGTCGCCGCCGCACGCGGCGAGCTCCCGTCAACCGCGCGGATGGTCGAGATCGAAGGGGCGAACCACGCCGACTTCGGTGCGTACGGCGACCAGCCGGGTGACCGGACGGCCACGATCTCGCGCGAGGACGCTCGCCAGCAGATCAGCGCGGCGATCGAGGACTGGGTGCGCACGCTCCGCTGACGCGACCATCTGACGGACAGGAGGCCCGGTGCCAGCCGGCACCGCGCCTCCCGTCCGTCAGCTGGTCCCGCGACCGCTCAGTGGATGCGGCCCGCCTCGTGGTCGCGACCGCTGCGGCGACCCGTCGCCCGGGCGATGAAGTACAGCACCACGCCGACGGCGAGCAGCAGCGCCGCGTACAGCCAGACCTGCCCGCTCTGCTGCGTCAGCAGCAGCACGCAGGACGCGACGCCGAGCACCGGCACCCACGTCCACACCCGGAAGTGGTCGTGCTCGACCCGGTCCTTCCGCAGCACGAGGACGGCGACGTTCGTGCTGATGAACACGAACAGGAGCAGGAGCACCACGGTCTCGGCGAGCGTGCCGACGTCCCCGACCAGGGTGAGGGCCATCGCGACGACCGTGGTCGCGACGATGGCGACCCACGGGGTCTTCCGGTTCGGCAGGACCGTCGCGAGCAGGGCGGGCAGCAACCGCTGCTCGGCCATGCCGTAGGTCACCCGGCTCGCCATGATCATGGTGAGGAGCGCGCCGTTCGCCACGGCGACCAGGGCGATGAGGCTGAACACCCAGTCGGGGACCGGGACACCGGTGGCCGACACCACGGCCAGGAGCGGACCGCTCGACCCGGACAGCTCCGACGCCGGCAGGGCGATCGAGCTCGCGAGGGCGACGAGCACGTAGACGACACCGGCGGTGGCGAGGGACCCGAACAACGCGCGGGGGTAGACGCGGCGGACGTCGCGGACCTCCTCGGCGATGTTCGCCGAGGTCTCGAAGCCGACGAACGAGTAGTAGGCGACGATCGCGGCGCTCAGGGTGGCCAGCGCGGGGTTCGCCTCGGCGGGGAAGGCGCCGATGCGCGAGACGTCGCCGCCACCGCCGCCGAGCATCACCGCGACGACCACGATGACGATCACGAGACCGGACACCTCGATGATCGTCATGACGACGTTGCTCCGCAGCGAGTCCGAGATCCCGCGGGCGTTCAAGCACGCGACGAGCGCGAGGAACACGATCGCGGTGGGGACCGGCGGCAGGTCCACGAAGGTGCCGAGGTAGTCGCCCGCGAAGGCCAGCGACAGGCCCGCGGCGCTCGTCACGCCGGCGGCCAGCATGCTGAAGCCGACCAGGAACGACACGATCGGCGTCTTGTAGGCCCGCTCGGCGAACACCGCGGCACCGCCGGCCTTCGGGTACTTCGTCACGAGCTCGGCGTAGGAACCGGCGGTGAGCAGGGCCAGCAGCAGCGCGAGGACCAGCGGGGCCCAGAGCGCGCCGCCGACGTCCTTCGACAGGGTGCCCATCAGGGCGTAGATGCCGGCGCCGAGCACGTCGCCGAGGATGAAGAGGAACAGGAGCGGGCCGGTGATCGCCTGCTTGAGCTTCGAGCCGGAGCCGCTCTGCGGGGGAGCGGAGGTGTCGCTGGTCATGGTGGTGCCTTCCGTCGCGACCAAGGTCCGCCGCCGGCGGTGCGGGCGTTCCCGGAAGGTCCACCGTGCGCGGTCGGCTCCCGGGCGGACGGTTCTCCACGGGTGCCCGGCGAGCCTGGGCGTCCGCGCTGGAGCGGTCCTAGACTCGACCGGAGCCGAACCGACCACCGCGAGCAGAGGAACCCCGATGACGACGCCGGACCGGCACACCCCAGCGCGACTCGCCGACACGCGAGCGCTCCTGTTCGACCTCGACGGGGTCCTCACCCCGACGGCCGACGTCCACATGCGCGCGTGGAGCCGCCTCTTCACGCCGTTCCTGGCGGAGCACGGCGCGGCGCCGTACACGGAGCAGGACTACTTCGACCACATCGACGGCAAGCCCCGGTACGACGGCGTCCGCTCCCTGCTCGAGGCGCGCGGCATCGACCTGCCGCAGGGCACGCCCGACGACGCCCCGGGCAGTGACACCGTCTGCGCGCTCGGCAACCGGAAGAACGCCGAGTTCACCGCGGAGCTGACCGAGCACGGCGTCGAGCCGTACCCGGGCTCGCTGCGGTTCCTGACGACGGCGATCGACGCCGGCATGCGGGTCGCCGTCGTGTCGAGTTCCGCGAACGCCACGCAGGTGCTCCGCACCGCGGGCATCCTCGACCGCTTCCCCGTGGTCGTCGACGGCCTCGTCGCGCGGCAGGACGGCCTGGCCGGCAAGCCCGCGCCGGACACCTACCTCGACGCCGCCGCCCGGTTCGGCCTGACCCCGGCGGAGTGCGTCGTGGTCGAGGACGCCACGAGCGGGGTCGAAGCCGGTCGGAACGGTGCCTTCGGGCTCGTCGTCGGCGTCGACCGCGGCGCCGGCGCCGACGCCCTGCGCAAGCACGGAGCCGACGTCGTCGTGCGCGACCTCGCCGAGCTCGTCGACCAGCTCCCGGCCTGACCTCCCCGAGACACCCACCCCTCCCCACGGAGAGAACCGCATGAACCCCATCACCTCGGACCCCCTCGACCGCGTCCGCTACCCGGTCGACGAGTGGGCACTCGTCGAGACCGAGTACGCGCCGGACGAGCAGGGCGTCGCGGAGACGAACTTCGCCGTCGGCAACGGGTACCTCGGCCTGCGCGGCAACCTCGACGAGGGCCGTGGCGGCGTGCAGTACGGCACGTACGTCAACGGCTTCCACGAGACCTGGCCGATCCGGCACGCCGAGGACGCCTTCGGCTTCGCGAAGACCGGACAGACCATCATCAACGCGCCGGACGCCAAGGTGATCCGGCTCTACGTCGACGACGAGCCCCTCGTCCTGGCCGAGGCGGACATCCTGCGCCACACGCGGCGCCTCGAGTTCCGCGGCGGGTACCTCTACCGCGAGACCGAGTGGTCGACGCCGTCCGGCAAGCGGGTGCTGATCCGTGCGCGCCGCCTGGTGTCCTTCACCGACCGGCACCTCGCCGTCATCGACTACGAGGTGACCGTGCTCGACGGGGACGCCTCGATCCTGCTGTCCAGCCAGATCCTGAACCGGCAGGACGTGCAGGACGAGTACCACGCCGGCATGCGTGCCGCGGCGAACGCCTTCGACCCGCGCAAGGCCGAGGCGTTCACCGAGCGCGTGCTCGACCCCAAGCTCAAGCGCAGCACCGGTGGGCGTTCCCTGCTCGGGTACCAGGCATCGAGCTCCGGCATGACGATCTGCGTCGGCGTCGAGCACCACCTGGAGACCGAGAACCACTGGGACGAGGCCTCGTCGATCGACGACGACCTCGCGAAGCACGTCTACCGGATCCAGGCTCGACGCGGCGTCCCGATCCGGCTCGTGAAGCACATGGTCTACCACACGTCCCGCGGCGTGCCGGCCCGCGAGCTCGCCGACCGCTGCGACCGCACGCTCGACCGCGCCCGCGCCGAGACGGTGGAGGAGACGTTCGCGAAGCAGCGCGCGTGGATGGACGACTACTGGGTCCGCAGCGACGTCGAGATCCCGGGACAGCCGGCGATCCAGCAGGCCGTGCGCTGGAACCTCTTCATGCTCGCCCAGGCGACCGCCCGCACCGACGGGCACGGCATCGCCGCGAAGGGCGTCACGGGCTCCGGCTACGGCGGCCACTACTTCTGGGACATGGAGATCTACGTCCTGCCGTTCCTGTCGTACACGGCGCCGATCGTCGCCCGGAACGCCCTGCGCTTCCGCTACAACATGCTCGACTCGGCACGGTCGCGGGCGCGCGAGCTGAACCAGCGCGGTGCGCTCTTCCCGTGGCGGACGATCAACGGCGAGGAGTCGAGCGCGTACTACGCAGCCGGCACCGCGCAGTACCACATCGACGCGGACATCGCCCATGCGCTCATGCAGTACGTCCGCGCATCCGGGGACACCGACTTCCTGAAGCGCGGCGCGATCGACATCCTGGTCGAGACCGCGCGGCTCTGGTCGGACCTGGGCTTCTGGCGGTCGAACGGCGACAAGAAGTTCCACATCGACGGCGTCACCGGCCCGGACGAGTACACGACGGTCGTCGACGACAACCTCTACACGAACGTGATGGCGCGGGCGAACCTGTGGTTCGCGGTCAACGCCACGCGGCAGCTCGCCGTCGACGACCCGGAGGAGTACGGCCGGATGGTCCGGCGCACCGGGCTCGACGACGCCGAGGTGACCGACTGGGAGCACGCCGCCGAGTCGATGGAGATCCCCTTCGACCCGCACCGCGGCATCCACCCGCAGGACGCCCAGTTCCTCGACAAGGAGCTCTGGGACCTCGAGAACACGCCGGACTCGAAGCGCCCGCTGCTGCTGCACTACCACCCGCTGGTCATCTACCGGTTCCAGGTGCTCAAGCAGGCGGACGTCGTGCTCGCGCTGTTCCTCCAGGGGCACGAGTTCACCGCGGCCGAGAAGCGCCGCGACTTCGACTACTACGACGCGCTCACGACGGGAGACTCGACGCTCTCCGCCGTCGTGCAGTCGATCATGGCGGCCGAGGTCGGCTACCACGACCTGGCGGCGCAGTACTTCCTCACCGCGCTCTACGTCGACCTGGCGGACCTGCACGGCAACACCTCGGACGGCGTGCACATCGCGTCGACCGGCGGCATCTGGGGAGCGCTCGTCAACGGCTTCGGCGGCATGCGCGACCACGGCGGCCGCATGACGTTCAACCCGCGGCTGCCGATGGACTGGGAACGCCTGACGTACCGGATCCAGGTGCACGGCTCGCGTGTCCGCGTCGACCTCGAGGAGGACACGATGACGTTCACGGTCGAGACCGGCGAGGGCTTCTCGGCGTGGGTGCACAACCAGCAGTGGGACGTCACCGCCGGTGCACCCACCGTTGTGCCGATGCCGCACCACGGCCCGCGCATGACCGGGCACGCCCCGACCACGAGCGACATCCAGGGCACGCTGCGGGCGGACGGGTCGGTGATCACCGCGTCGATCCCGATGATCTCCCTCGACCGGGACTTCGACGTCGACGAGACGACGGCCTGACGCCGGGTGCGGTCGGCAGCGTTCGCGCGCCGACCGCGTCGCCCTGCTCAGGGCCGCAGGACGTCCGAGGTGGTGGCGCTCAGATCGTCGGCCTGCGCGGAGTCGTGCCCGGGGATCGGTGTGACGCTCGACCGGGGCGGCCGGTGATCTCGCTCCTCATGGACCTTCCGAAGTTCGGCTGGTATTGCACACCTGGTATATTGGTGGCAGATCAGTTCGAACCGGAGGAGGCCGCCCTTGTCTGTGATCGGTCCTGCCGCTCGAGCGGCGAGGATGCTCTTGCGGCCACTCCGCGATCTCGAGGTGCCCGATCTGGTGACCGCGCCCGTCGTGGTGCCGCGGTCACACGACTGGCGTGGGTTCCACAGCTCCGCCCGGGCCCTGACCGACGCGGCGGCGCTCGGGGTGAGTGCGCTCGTCGCATTCGTCGTCGGGTCACCAGCTCCGCCTGTCCCGTCCCTGGCGACGATCGCGTGGTGCGCGGGTCCCTGCGCCGTCCTCCTGGTCTGCCTCGCTCTCGTCGGGAGTCGAGATCCTCGGATCCTCGGGACCGGTACGGAGTTCACGCGGGTGCTCAGGGGGGTGGCATGGGCTGTCGGCGTGGTCGCGGTGGCGGGCTGGCTGGTCGTCCCGGACGGCCCGCGCGGCGGTGTGCTCGTGGTCGGTGTGCTCGGGACCATCCTGATCCTGGTCGCGCGGTTCGTCTGGCAGCACGTGCTCCTCCGTGCCCGACGCGCCGGACGCTGCGCTGAGCGGTTGCTCGTCGTCGGGAGCGCCGGCTCGACCGCGCGCATGGTCGAGGACCTGGAGCGGGATCGATCGGGCCGCGTGACGGTCGTCGACACCTTCGTGATCGGGCGACCGGACGCACCGAACGGCGGGGATGCTGTCCCCGATGTCCTGGCCGCCGTGCACCCGCACTGCGTGGACACCGTCCTCGTGGCCGCTTCCGATGTGATGTGCCCGGACGCGATGCGTCGGCTCGGCTGGGCGTTGCGTGACCGCCGCGTCGATCTCGCTGTGGCGCCACCGTTGGGTGAGGTCGCCCCACACCGGGTGCAGCACCGGAACATCGCCGGACGGCCCTTCCTCCACCTCCCCACGGCTGAGGCCCGGTCGACGGAGCCCCTGAAGCGTGCGGTCGACATCGTCGGATCGACGATCCTCCTCGTGGTCCTGGCGCCCGTGTTGCTGGGAGTCGCAGCAGTCGTCCGGGTGTCGTCGCGTGGGCCTGTGCTGTACCGGCAGGAGCGCATCGGGCGGTTCGGCGTCCCGTTCCAGATGCTCAAGTTCCGCTCGATGCGGGTCGGAGCCGATGCGGAACTCGAGGCACTGATCGCTGCGGACGGGCCCGTGGTCGAGCCGCTCTTCAAGGTGCGGGACGACCCGCGGGTGACCCGCGTCGGCCGGGTCCTGCGTCGGTACTCGCTCGATGAGCTCCCGCAGCTCCTGAACGTCCTCGGCGGATCGATGAGTCTCGTCGGTCCCCGTCCGCAGCGTCCCGCCGAAGTCGCCCTCTACGAGGAGGCCGCGCATCGCCGGCTCCTCACGAGACCGGGCATGAGCGGACTGTGGCAGGTCGAGGGTCGGTCCGCGCTGCCGTGGCGCGAAGCCATCCGGCTCGACCTCTACTACGTGGACAACCGGTCGGTCCGCGGTGACCTGCACATCCTGGCCCGGACCGCCCGAGCCGTGGCCGCTCCCACCGAGGACGAGGCGCACTGACCGCCGATCCGGTCACCGCGCTGCCTCGGACCGAGCCTCCGCGTCCGTCCAGCCGGCACCGGGCACCGTGGTCTCTCGTGCCCCCGGGCCGACGGCGTCTCCTGCGGTACACACCGTGCAACGAGAGGAGACACCCATGGACGAGCGCTTCGCAGGCAAGGTCGCGATCGTGACCGGAGCGGGATCGGGGATCGGCGAGGCCACCGCCCGCGCCTTCGTGGACGAGGGCGCCGACGTGCTGCTCGTCGACAGCGTCGAGGAGAAGGTCCGCGCCGTCGCGGACAGCCTGCCGACCGGTCGTGCGGTCGCGCTGCAGGCCGACGTCGCCGACCCGGCAGCGTGGGAGACGATCGTCTCGGACGCCGTCGACCGGTGGGACCGGATCGACGTGCTCGTGAACAACGCCGGCACCTTCACCTCCGGTGACATCACCGACATCGAACCCGACGAGTGGCGTCGCGTGATCGACACCGACCTGTCGAGCGTGTTCTTCGGCACGCGGGCGGCGCTGCCGTTCCTCCGCGAGACGAAGGGCTCCGTCGTCAACACCTCGTCGGTCTCCGGGATGGACGCCGACTGGCGGATGAGCCCGTACAACGCGGCGAAGGGCGGCGTGACGAACTTCACGAAGGCCGCCGCGCTCGACAACGGGCAGTTCGGCGTGCGGGTGAACGCGGTCGCACCCGGGCTGATCTGGACCGACATGACGCAGCAGCAGGCCGAGGACGAGGAACTGCAGCACGCCTTCGCCGAGCGGGTGTCGCTCGGTCGGGGCGGGCGGCCGGAGGAGGTCGCCGCGGCGATCCTCTTCCTCGCCAGCGACGCGGCGAGCTACATCACGGGTGCGGTCCTGCCGGTCGACGGCGGCACCACCGCGAGCAACGGGCAGCCCGCGCAGTCCTGAGGTCAGGTGGCCCCCGCCCCGGGTTCCTCGGCGACGAGTTCGACCTTCATCCGTTCGTCGTCCTCGAGGAAGGCGGCGTGATGCCCCGGGCCCCCGGCGAGCGGGTGGCGGTCCTCGTAGAGGCGCTGCCACCCGTGGGCCGGAGCGGCCTCCCACAGCCGCCCGACGTCTGCCGGACCGCCGGCGTGGAACGCGAGGTGCGACAGACCCGGCTGTCGACGGTCGTGCGATCCCCCGAGGGGCGCCCGCTCGACGACGACGTACAGGGCACCGAGCCGCCAGCTGCGGCCGTCCGACCACGTCTGGTACGGCGCGTACCCGAGTTCACCGAGCAGCCAGCCCCACGCACGCACAGCGGTGTCGAGGTCGGCGACCCGGACCTCGACGTGGTGCAATTTACCCCGGTTCACAGGAGCCTGCGGAGCGTGTTCGTGTTGCGGGTCGTCGTCGTGCGCTTGAAGCGCGCGGCGGCGGCCCGTCTCGCGAAGACGGTGTCGGTGCTCGAGCCCTTCGGGCACGACCAGTACACGACCCCGTCCCCGCGGGCGACCCGCTCGACCGCGTCGTCGAGCGCGAGGTCGGCGACCAGGTCGTCCAGGGCGGTGTCCTCGGACCCGAACACGACGTAGTCGTGGCGGTCGGCGTCCGACGGGAACGGGAAGGCGTCGACCACGGCGGCCAGCGCCCCGTGCGGGACGAGGACGACCCACGCGTCGTACCCGAAGCGGTCACGGAGGCCCTGCTCGATCGCGCTCTTGATGCTCGCGGCGTCGCCGTCGGCCGTGAACACCACGTTGCCGGACGCGAGCACGGTCCGGACGTCCCCGTACCCGAGGTCGCGGAACAGCGCCGCGAGGTCCGCGCTCCGGATCGTGATCCCGTTCACGTTCACCCCGCGCAGCAGCGCGATCCACCCGACCATGTCGGAACCGTAGCGCGCGTCGGTGGCGTGGAGCGAGCCTTCCGACAGATCCACAATCGATGTTGCGCAACACCTCTTGTGCATCTACGGTCGAGGCATGGACGTGCAGCGACTCGACGATGCGGCGCAGATGCGCGCGCTCGCCCACCCGACCCGGCTGCGGCTCGTGGGTCTCCTCCGGACCGGTGGGCCGCAGACGGCCGCGATGCTCGGCGATCAGGTCGACGAGGCGCCGGGGACGATCAGCTACCACTGCAAGCGCCTGGCCGACGTGGGGTTCATCGAGCCCGCGCCCGAGCTCGGCACCGACCGTCGGGAACGCTGGTGGCGGGCCGTGGCGCAGCACACGTCGTGGGACCTCGCCGACGCGTTCGACGACCCGGACCGGATGCTCGCCGCGACCGCGTTGGACCGGACCGTCGCGCAGGCGTACGCCACCGAGTACGCGGCGTTCGTCGACCGCGCACCGGCCATGGGGCGGGACTGGGTCGCGGCCTCGACGAGCGGGGACCGCGGTCTGCGCCTCACGGTCGACGAGCTCCGGACGCTCAGCAGTGAGCTGCAGGCGGTGCTCGACCGGTGGGAGGGTGTCAGCGGTCACCACGAGCCGGGCGACGGGTCCGAGCGCGTCAACGCGGTCGTCCAGGCCTACCGTTCGGCCCGGTCGTGAACGCGCACTGGCGACTGCGGTCGCTCCTCGCGGTCCAGGTGGTGTCGCGGACGGGCAACGTCGCGACGACCATCGCCGTGCCCTTCGTGGTGCTGTCCCGCGGCGGGTCGGCGACCGACGTCGGGATCGCAGCGTTCGCGGCCACCGTCCCCATCGTGCTCGGGGGCGCGTTCGGTGGCGTCCTCGTCGAGCGCTTCGGGTTCGTGCGGTCGAGCGTCGCATCCGACCTCGTCAGCGCGGGGACGCTCCTCGCGATCCCGCTCCTGGCGTGGACCGTCGGTCTGCCGAGCTGGGCGCTGCTCGCGCTCGTGTTCCTCGGCGGGCTCTTCGACACCCCGGGGGAGTCCGGGCGCCGGGTCCTGCTGCCCGGCCTGGCCGATGCGGCGGGGATCCCGCTCGAGCGAGCGGTCGGGCACTTCGAGGCTTCGGTGCGCTTCTCGGTGCTGCTGGGCGCCCCGGCCGCAGGGCTCCTCGTCGGGGCGGTCGGGCCGCTGCCGGCCCTCGCCGTGACGGCCGCGGTGTTCACCGCTGCGGCGCTGCTCGCGATGCTCACCCTGCGCGGTGCCACGGTCGCGTCGGCGGCGGAGGACACTCCGGTCGAGCCCTCGGCCGGGTACTGGCGGGACCTCGGTGCCGGGCTGCGCTTCTGCGCGCGCGACCCACTGTTCCGACTGGTCATCGCGCTCGTGCTCGTCACGAACCTGCTCGACGCGGCGCGGTCCACAGCCCTGCTGCCGTTGTACGCGGACCGGTTGCTCGACGGCGCGCAGTCGCTCGGCATCGTCAGCGGGACCTTCGGTGGTGCCGCCTTCCTCGGGTCCCTCGTCTTCGGGTACGTGGCGCACCGGGTGCCGAGACGGATCACCTTCGTGGTCTGCTTCGCCCTCGCCGGTGGGCCGTCGCTCGTCGTGCCCGCGCTCGGGCTCGGGCTGCCGTGGGTGCTCGGCGCGTGCGTGGTGTCCGGGCTCGCAGCGGGCGCGCTCAACCCGATCCTCGGTGCCGTGGAGCTGGAGCGGATCCCGGCGGCGATGCGCGCGCGGGTCTTCGGGTTGTTGTCGGCCGGCTCGTGGGCGGGGATCCCGCTCGGAGGACTGTTCGGCGGCATCGCGGCGGACAGCGTCGGGGTGACGACGACGTTCGGCGTGGTCGCCGTGGTCTACACCGTGGTGACGCTGACCCCGCTGCTCGGCGGGTCGTGGCGGTTGATGGAGCGGCCGCGTGCTGTGCCGGCCGCAGTGGACCGTCAGGACGTCGAGCCCGCCGATGCGCCGGAGGTTGCGGTCAGAACACGTTCTGAATAACGTGAGACCATGACGCTGCTCACCGCTCCCCGGACCCGACGTTCCGTCCAGTCCTCCGACCTGTCGCGCCACGCGAAGGACGTCTTCGCCGCGGCGGAGATCGAGCCGCTCGAGGTCACCCGGCGCGACGGCAAGGCGCTGGTCCTCACCACGAAGGAGCGGTCGGACGAGGACGACGCCGTGCTCGACATCGCAGCACAGCTCATCGCTGCCGTGACGATCAACGAGCAACTCCCGCTCCGCGAGCGGCTCGCGATCCCGTACCCGTGGATCGGCATGCTCAGCAAGGAGGACCAGGAGCGGTGCGCCCGCGAGATCGTCGCGGTCGCACGCGGCTCGTTCGCCCTCCGCGAGCCACGGAGGCTCCTGCTCGAGATGCAGGCCTGGCGCAACACCGCCGAAGCCATCGCCGCCGGATGGGGCACCGCGGAGTCGGCGGTGGTCGACCAGCCGGTCCGGGTCGACCGCCCCTAGCCCGCGGCGCGCCGGAACGCCGTGCCGCGTCCCCTGCGGACGACGGAGTACACGATCCTGCTCGCGAACCGGGCAGCCGAACAGGGCTGGCGTGACGTCGTCGCGACACAGCGGAACGCCGTCGCGGCGGCGTGGGATCGCCTGACGACCGACCCGCTCACCGAGGACCTGGCGTGCCACGCGTTGCGCGGAGAGCTCGGGGTGGTCACGCACTCCGGTCGCCAGTGGGTCCGCCGCCAGTTCGAACTGAAGCGCGGGGCGCGCATCTGGTCCACCGTCGACGAGGAGACCCGGACCGTGCACGTCCTCGCCGTCCACACGCACCACCTGAACGCGACGAAGTAGCTCGGAGCGGGTCGAGGAACGCTCCGGTAGACGAGGGGCATGACTGACGAGCGACACGACGACGGCGCAGCTGCTGACGGACAGGGACCGGACGACGCACACGTGGTGCCCGAGGGGGTGTCCGAGGCGACCGTCGAGGCCCTCGGCACGCTGTCGGCCGCGCTCGAGGTGCTCGAGCACGCGCGCGGGCTCCTCTACGGGTTCCACCGGCTCACCGGCACCGCGGACCTCAACCTCGGCGACGCCGTCGAGCAGCTCCGGAAGGCCGGCCACACCGAGCTCGCGGAGCGGATCGACACCGAGCTGGTGGGGCGCAACGTGATCGACGGGCGGTGGACGTTCCAGATCGTCGAGGACTACGACGACAACTACTACGCCCTCGCGAAGGAGCTCGAGCAGACCGCCCGCGACCAGCTCGTGGGCGGGAAGCGCCACCTGTTCGAGGCGAGCATGAAGGAGGACCGGCGCACCCCGGGCCGTCGTCGCCACGAGGCCAAGCCGGCGGACCTGCGGGACTGACGCCGCGCCTCCCGGCCAGACGCACTCTCGTGAAACGCAACGTGGGCGGTCGCTCGCAGCGGAATGTCGCTGCGAGGAACCGCCCACATTGCGTCTTGCGGAACGCGCGGAAGCGGGCCCGCGCTACCCGACGCCGAGCAGCGCCTCGAGCGGCCCGCGCGCGAAGTACAGCAGGAAGCCGGCGGCGACGACGTAGAGGAGCCACGAGACCTCGCGGCCGCGGCCGGACAGCAGCTTGATGAGCACCCAGCTGATGAAGCCGGCGCCGATGCCGTTCGCGATCGAGTAGGTCAGCGGCATCACGACGATCGTCAGGAACGCCGGCAGCGCTGCGCCGAAGTCCGTCCAGTCGATGTCCTTCACCTGCGCCACCATGAGCGCACCGACGACGACGAGCCCGGCGGCCGCGACCTCGAGCGGGACGACCTGCGTCAGCGGCGTGAGGAACATCGACGCGAGGAACAGCAGTCCGGTGACGACCGAGGCCATGCCCGTCCGGGCGCCCTCGCCGATGCCCGACGCCGAGTCGATGAAGACCGTGTTCGACGACACCGAGGCGCCACCGCCGGCGATCGCACCGGCACCCTCGACGACGAGCGCCGACTTGAGCCGCGGGAACGTGCCGTCGGGCTTCGCGACGCCGGCGGCCTTCGCGAGACCGGTCATCGTGCCCATGGCGTCGAAGAAGTTCGTGAAGACGAGCGTGAAGACGAGCATCGACGCGGCGATCGGACCGATGCGGGTGAACGCACCGAAGACGTCCGCGTGCCCGACGAGCGACAGGTCGGGGACCGCGAAGAACGCATTCGGCAGCCCCGGGGCGTTGAGGTTCCAGCCGGTGGGGGAGTCGACCGAGGTGGGGACCTGGAAGATCGCCTGCAGGATGATCGCGACGATCGTCGTGCCGACGATGCCGATGAGCAGCGCGCCCTTCACCCGGCGCGCCATGAGCGTCCCGATGACGACCAGGCCGATCAGGAACACGATCGTCGGCAGGGCGGCGATCGAGCCGTCCTCGCCGAGCTGCAGCGGCGGCGAGGCGTTCTTCGTGGTCCGCACGAAGCCGGAGTCGACGAGCCCGATGAAGGCGATGAACAGACCGATGCCGACCGTGATGGCGGCCTTGAGCTGCGCGGGCACGGCGGTGAAGATCATCGTCCGGATGCCGGTGAGCGCCAGGATCACGATGACGACGCCGTTGATGACGACGAGTCCCATCGCCTCGGCCCACGTCACCTGGTGCACGACGCTCACGGCGAGGAACGAGTTGATCCCGAGGCCCGCGGCGATGCCGAACGGCAGGTTCGCGATGAGGCCCATCGCGATCGTCATCACACCGGCCACGAGTCCGGTCGCGGCGGCGACCTGCGCGTTCTGCAGCCAGCCGCCGAGGACGTCCTGCGGTGCCTGGTCCTGGCTGAAGCCGCCGAGGATGAGCGGGTTGAGGATGACGATGTACGCCATCGTCACGAAGGAGACGAGGCCACCACGGACCTCGCGGGGGATGCTCGATCCGCGCTGCGTGATGGAGAAGAAGCGGTCGAGGCCGGATGCGAAGCGGTTGCGGGGCGGGGTGTCGGTCTGCTGGGCGCTCACCGAAGGAGTTTACAGAACGCTGGGAGCGCGGCGCGTCGCCCTGGTAGGTCGGTCACTCGTCCGGCCGGGAGGCGCGGCCCACCCGGGCGGAACGCGGCACCTCCGGCAGGTGGTCGCGCTCTGCGGCCAGACCGACGGTGTTGGATGGTCGCGTGAACGAACGCCTGGACCGCGTGCGCATCGAAGCCGCCGTGCGCGAACTCCTCCTCGCCGTCGGTGAGGACCCGGACCGCCCCGAGCTCGAGCGCACGCCGGTAAGGGTCGCGGACTCCTACGTCGAGTTCTTCGCCGGCATCGGGGTCGACGCGACCGCGATCGCCCGGTCCGGGGCGGTGCACTCGGAGGACGGGGAGCGCGGGCAGCTCGTCGTCGTCCGCGATGTGCGGTTCCGCTCGATGTGCGAGCACCACCTGCTGCCCTTCACCGGCGTCGCGCACCTGGCGTACGCGCCCGGGCAGCAGCTCATCGGACTCGGGACGCTGTCGCGCGTGCTCGATGCCGTCGCCTCGCGGCCGCAGCTGCAGGAGCGCCTGGGGGAGCAGGTCGCCGAGGCCGTGGCGGAGGGGCTCGACGCCGCCGGGGTCCTCGTCGTGCTCGACGCCACCCACCAGTGCGTGACCGCCCGCGGCGAGCGGCAGTCCGGGTCGTCGACGGTCACCGTGGCGGCGACCGGGACCCTCGCGGACGCGGCGGGGCGGGCCGAGGCGATCGCGCTGATCGGGGCGGGCGTCGGCGCTGCCGACGGTGCGGGGCACGACCACGCAGCCGACCACGGGGCGGACGCGTGACGAACGAGCAGCGCACCCCGAGCCTTCCGGCCGACCGACCGGGCTGGGTCGTGCCGGACCTGCGCGACCCGGTCCGCACGATCGGTCGGCGCACCTTCGACTTCGACCACCGCATCGCCGTCATGGCGATCGTGAACCGCACACCGGACTCGTTCCACGACAAGGGCGCCACCTTCGCGCTCGACCGCGCCGTCGAGGCCGCCGTCCGCGCAGCCGAACAGGGCGCGGACTGGGTCGACATCGGCGGGGTGAAGTTCGCGCCCGGCCCGGAGCTGTCCGCCGAGGACGAGATCGACCGGGTCCTGCCGGTCGTGTCCCGGCTCGCCGAGCAGTCCGACGTCGTGATCTCGGTCGACACGTTCCGGCCCGAGGTCGCGGCGGCGACGATCGCCGCCGGTGCCAGCGTCGTCAACGACACCACCGGACTGTCCGACCCGCGGATGGCGTCCGTGGTCGCGGACTCCGACGCCACCATCGTCATCACGCACTCGACCGCGCCACCGCGCCAGGAGCTGCCGACGCCCCCGACCTACGACGACGTCACCGGCTCGGTCGTGGACTTCCTGCGCGAGCGGGTGGACCGGGCGCTCGCCGCGGGCATCCCCGGGTCGCGGATCGTGGTCGACCCCGGGCACGACCTCAACAAGAACACGGTGCACACGCTCGAGCTGACCCGGCGGTTGCCCGAGGTCGTCGCGCTCGGCTACCCGGTGCTCGCCGCGGTGTCGAACAAGGACTTCGTGGGGGAGTCCCTCGGGCGCCCCCGTGGTTCGCGGCTGTCCGGATCGCTGGCCGCCGCCACCGTCAGCGCGATGCTCGGGGCGCGGATCGTCCGGATGCACGACGTCGTCGAGAGCGTCGACGCCATGCGCATGGTCGAGGCGGTCCTCGGCTGGCGCGAACCCGTGGAAGCGAGGCACAACACGTGAGCACGTCCCTCCTGCCGACGTCGATCGCGGGCCTGTCCGACGACGACCTGCTCGACCACTACACGGACGGCGTCCCGGACGGCCCCTGGCTGCGCGTGAACTTCGTGGCCACGCTCGACGGCTCGGCCTCGGCATCGGGTCGCACCGCATCGCTCGGCGGCGACGACGACCTGCGCGTGTTCGACCTGCTCCGCCGCGTGGCCGACGTGGTGCTCGTCGCCGCGGGCACCGTGCGCGACGAGGAGTACGGGCCGATGGTGCTGCGCGACGAGGACGTCGCGTGGCGCCGGGAGCACGGCATGCCGGACCACCCGGTGTTCGCGATCGTCACGAACTCCGGGTCGCTGGACGCGTCCTCGCGGGTGTTCACCGAGGCGCCGGTGCGGCCGGTCGTGCTGACCTCGGCGGACGGGGCCGCGTCGTCGTCCGGACGGGCCCTGGCGTCGGTCGCCGACATGGTGGCGTGCGGTCCCGCTGCTGTCGACGTGGGTGCGGTGCGGGACGCCCTGGCTGCTCGGGGCCTCGACCGGATCCACTGCGAGGGCGGGCCGTCGTTCCTCGGGGCGCTCGTCGCGGCGGACGCGGTCGACGAGCTGACGCTGACGGTCGACCCGTCGCTCGAGGGCGGCGAGGGACCGCGGATCGCGACGGGTTCGTCGCCGGAGCTCCGGCGGATGCGGCCGGCGCACGTGCTGCTCGGCGACGGCGGGGTGCTCCTGACCCGGTGGGTGCGTGCGCGGTAGGTGCAGGCGCGCGTGCTGGTGCGGCTCGCGTGGCCGAGTCTCGCGGCGGCTAGGGTCGGGCGTGTGATCGACGTCGTGGTGTCCGGGGTCCTGTTCGACATGGACGGGACGCTCGTCGACTCGACCACCGTGGTCGAGGCCGCGTGGAGCCGGTTCGGCGCCGAGCACGGCATCGACCCGGCCGAGATCCTCGGGTTCTCGCACGGCCGCCAGACGATCGACACCGTGCAGCGCTTCCTGCCGCACCTGACGCCTGACGAGCAGCGCGTGATCGTCGACACGATGATCGCCGCCGAGATCGACTACACCGAGGGGATCGTCGAGGTGCCGGGCGCCGGGGCCTTCGTGCAGCGCCTGGTCGACGCTGGCGTGCCCGTCGCGCTCGTGACCAGCGCCCCACGGGAGCTCGCGGTGAAGCGCATGATCGCCGCCGGCGTGCCCGTCCCCGAGGCCCTCGTGCCGTCGGAGGACGCCGAGCGCAGCAAGCCGCACCCCGAGGGGTACCTGCGGGGCGCCGCCCTGCTCGGGGTCCCCGCCGAGCGCTGCCTGGCGTTCGAGGACGCCCCGGCCGGGGTGGAGGCCGCCGTCGCCTCCGGCGCGACCACCGTCGTCGTCGGGACGCTCGAGGCGCCGGTCACCGCGGGGCTGCCGCGCATCGCGGGGTACGACGGACTCGAGGTCACGCACGAAGGGTCCGCTTTCCGCATCCGGGGCTGAACGCCGCCTCCGGACTGCGAACATCTCCAGCCGCACCCGACGACCGTGGAGCAAGCGGCCGGAACCCTCGACCGCTGGTGCGGCCGGACGATCCCGGCCCGGAGAAGGAGCGACCATGGCAGCCCTCGACGGCAAGAAGATCCTCGTCATCGCGACGAACTACGGCGTGGAGCAGGACGAGATCGTCGTCCCCACCGACCAGCTCCGTGAGCGCGGCGCGGACGTGACGGTCGCCGGTCAGGAGTCCGGCTCGATCGAGACCCTCGTCGGTGACAAGGACCCGGGCAAGTCGGTGTCCGTCGACACCACCATCGGCAGTGTCAACGGCGCTGGCGACTACGACGCGCTGGTGGTCCCCGGTGGCACGATCAACGCGGACACCATCCGCCAGGACTCCGACGCGGTCGCGCTCGTCAAGGCGTTCGCCGAGGCCGGCAAGCCCGTCGCGGCGATCTGCCACGGCCCGTGGACCCTCATCGAGGCCGGTGTCCTGCAGGGCAAGACCATCACCTCGTTCCCCTCGCTGCAGACCGACGTCCGCAACGCCGGTGCCGAGTGGGTCGACCAGGAGGTCCAGGTCGACGGCGGCCTGATCACCTCGCGCAACCCCGACGACCTGCCGGCCTTCGTCGACGCGATCGAGCAGGCGCTCACCGCCTGACGCGCCGACCCCGCCGCAACACGCAATGTGGGCGGTTCCTCGCAGCGCTGTACCGCTGCGAGGAACCGCCCACGTTGCGTTTCGCGGAAGCGCGACCGGAAGCGCGACCGGGACCGGGACCGGGACCGGGGCAGGGCTCAGCGCGCGACCGGCCGCGCCGTCCGCAGGACCGCGGGACCGAGGGCGAGCACGCCGTCGGACTCGGGGTCGCAGCGCACACCGCCCCGCCCGCGCATCGCCCGGAAGGCGCCGGGAGCCACCTCGTGGTCCATCCACGCGCACGGGTTCGCCGGGCGGTACCCCCGGAACAGCACGGGCTCCTCGCCGGGCACCTGCAACGAGAACGGCTCGCCCCGGAGCGCCTCGACGTCGGCGCCGCGGAGGACCACGTTGCGCCGGGTCGCAGCGGGGTCGACCGTCGTGCCGAGCGCGCGCCCGACGTCCTCGAGCCCCTCCACACCGATGACGGTGACCGTGGCGTGCACGTGCGCCCGGGCGGCGAAGTACCGGTCGCCGACGATGCCGAGGCCGGCCCGCACCGCGACCCGGTCGCGCAGCTCCGGCCCGTCCGCGGGGAGCGCCCCGTCCGCCGGCCGCCCCTCGTAGCGGTGCCGCGGGGACACGAGCAGCACCACCACCTCGACGTCGGTGCGGTACGGCAGGTCGGCGGGCCCGGTCACGTCGTCGACGGAGGTCACGATGCCCACGGTAGTCGCGCCTCCCGGCCGACCCCGATCACCACCCGCCCCCGTTCGGCCGACCCTCCGCCCGCCCGCCGCTGCCGTGTCCGATTCCCGCCAGTGCCTGTCGGTCGCCCGTGCCAGGCTGGCCGCGTGACCGACCCCGCACCGCCAGAGGCCCACCGCGCCGCGCTCCACGCCGAGCGGTACCGCGCCGTCGCCTCGCGGGACGCCCGCTTCGACGGGCAGTTCGTCACCGCCGTGCACTCCACCGGCATCTACTGCCGCCCGAGCTGCCCCGCCCGCACCCCGCGGACCGAGGGCGTGACGTTCTACCGGACGAGCGCCGCCGCCCACCTCGCCGGGTTCCGCGCGTGCAGGCGCTGCCTGCCCGAGGCGTCACCCGGCAGCCCCGAGTGGGACCTCCGCGAGGACGTCGCCGGCCGCGCCGTCCGACTCGTCCTCGACGGGGTCGTCGAGCGCGAGGGCGTGCCCGGCCTCGCCGCACGCGTCGGCTACTCCGAGCGGCAGCTGGGGCGCATCCTGACCGAGGAGCTCGGGGCCGGACCGAAGGCCCTCAGCCGCGCCCACCGCGCCCAGACGGCGCGCACGCTCCTGACCTCGTCCGACCTGCCCGTCGCCGACGTCGCCTTCGCCGCGGGGTTCACCAGCGTCCGTCAGTTCAACGACACGGTGCGCGAGGTCTTCGCCCTCACCCCCACCGAGCTCCGTGCCCGACGGGTGTCCGCGCCGACGGCCGCCGACGACGGCTGGCTGCACGTCCACCTGCCCGCCCGTCCGCCGTTCGACCTGCAGGGCCTGCTCGACTGGCACGCGCTCCACGCCCTGCCCGGGCTCGAGCACGTCGACCGCGACGCGACGGGGCGCGTCACCGCGTACGGTCGCCTGCTCGCCCTGCCGGGAGGCCCGGCCCGCTTCACCGCCTCGGCCCCCGTCCCCGGCACGGCCGGCTCGGGCGCGGGGCGCCCCGGACTCGCCCTCCGCGTCCGGCTCACCACGCTCTCCGACCTCCCGACACTGGTGGCGCGGGTACGGGCCCTGTTCGACCTCGACGCCGATCCCGTCGCGGTCGACGCCGTCCTCGGCACCGATCCCGTCCTCGCCCCGGCGGTCGCCCGCGTCCCGGGCATCCGGCTGCCGGGCGCGGTCGACGCGCACGAGGTCGTCTTCCGCACCCTCATCGGCCAACAGGTCTCCGTCGCCGCCGCCCGGACCGCGCAGACCCGGCTCGTGGCGGCGCTGGGCGACGCGGTGGACCCGGCGCTGGCCGAGGGCGGCCTGCTCTTCCCGACCGCCACGGTGATCGCGGACCGCGGGCACGAGGTCCTCCGCGGTCCGGCCGCCCGCGTCGACACGATCCTGCGCGTCGCCGGGGCGCTCGCCGACGGGTCGCTCGTCGTCGACGGCGGACAGTCGCTCGCGGACCTGCGCGCCGGGCTCCTCGCGGTGAAGGGCATCGGGCCCTGGACCGCCGACTACGTGGCCCTGCGGGTGCGGCACCACCCCGACGTCTTCCTGCACAGCGACCTCGCGGTGCGGAACGGTGCACAGGAACTCGGGCTGCCCGGTGGCGTGCGCGAGCTCTCCCTACGGTCGGAGCAGGTGGCGCCGTGGCGGAGCTACCTGACGATGCACTGCTGGCGTCCGATCGTCGACCGCGCGAGCGCGACGGCCGAGGCGGCGGCAGCCACGACGAACCACCAGGAGGACGAACGATGACCGCAACGACGACGACGGCGAGGACGACGGCGCAGCGCGCGACGGCACGGCCGGCCGGGACCGACACGGCGACCCTGCAGACGCTGGACACCCCCGACGGGCCGTTCTCGGTGCTCGAGGACGGCGAGGGGCGCGTGCTCGCCTCCGGGTGGACGGACGACCCCGCGCGGCTGCTCGGGCGCCTGGCCGTCCGGCACCGGCCGGAGCGGGTCACCGAGGGGCGGGTCACCGCGGCCGACGCGGTCGACGCCTACTACGCGGGCGAGGTCGAGCACGCGATGCAGGTGCCGGTCCGGCAGTACGGCACGGAGCTCTTCACGGAGGGCTGGCGGCAGCTCCGCGCGGTCCCCGCGGGCACCGTCCTGACGTACACCGAGCTCGCGGCCGCCATGGACCGACCGGACGCCGTGCGTGCGGCGGCGAGCGTCTGCGCGCGCAACGCCCCCGCGCTCTTCGTGCCGTGCCACCGCGTGCTCCGTTCGGACGGCACACTCGGCGGCTTCGCCTGGGGACTCGACGTGAAGCGCTCGCTCCTCGAGCGGGAGTCGGTCGGCGTCACCGCGCTCGTGTGACACCAATCCGTGCGACACGACCCGGCCGTCCGTGGCTGGAGCGCTCCCCCTCATTGCGGGTGGTGACGGGGGAGACCCGGGCTGCCATGCTCGGGGTACCGACCCGCACGGTCCGTCCCGAGGACCCGACGCAGCGCCGTCGCACCACCTCGTGAGGACCCATGCCCCGATCGACGCACCCCGACCAGCACCCCCCTTCCGGCGGGGCACCCGACCACGTCGACCGCACGGTGGTGTCCGCCGACGGGACCCCCATCGCGGTCTCCGAGACCGGTTCCGGTCCGGCGCTCGTGGTGGTCGGCGGCGCGTGGGACCACCACGGCACCCCGGCGGTCGACAAGATCGTCGCGGCACTGCGGGACGGCTACCGGGTCGTCACCTACGACCGCCGCGGTCGTGGTGCGAGCGGCGACACCGCCCCCTGGTCGATCGACCGTGAGGTCGAGGACCTCGCGGCCGTCGTGGCCTCGGTGGACGGACCGGTCGACGCCGTCGGCTCCTGCGTCGGGGCCGGCGTGGTGCTCCGCGGGCTCGCGGCCGGCGTGCCGTTCGGTCGGGCCGTGCTCTGGGAGCCGCCGTACCGCGCCACGGTCGACCCGCACGGCGACGACGTCCTGTTCGCCGACTTCCTCGACGGACACGTCGCCGCCGGGCGTCGGGCACAGGCGGTCCGCGCGTTCCTGTCCCGCGTGCTCGGCGTCCCGATCCCCTTCATCGCCGCCGCACGGCTCAAGCCGGGGCTGTGGCGCGCGCTCCTCGCCGACGCGCACGTCCTGGCGCGGGACGTCCGCGTGCTCAACGGCCTGTCCGTGCCCGAGCGCGTGGTCGCCTCGATCGGGGTGCCGGTGCTCGTCGCGTCCGGCGACGGCGACCCCGAGTGGATGCGCGGTGCGGCCGCTGCCCTGGCCGAAGCGCTGCCGGGGTCGCACCACCTCGTCGTCGCCGGGCAGGCGCACGTGCCCGACGCGCGCGTGCTCCGCGACCTCGTGGACCGCTTCGCCGAGGTCCCCGCCGCCGAGTGAGGCCCGGCGGTCGTCCGTGCGAGAGGATGAGGACGTGACTGCTCCCCGCCTCGGCCTGCTGCTCGACGTCGACGGACCCATCGCGAGCCCGGTGACCCGGACGATCGCGATCCCCTCGATCGTGGCGGACCTCGTCGCGCTCGCCGCCGAGGGCGTCCCGATCGTCTTCAACACCGGCCGGAGCGACGCGTTCATCCGGCAGGAGGTCGTCGGTCCGCTCCTCGACGGCGGTCTGGCTGCCGGTGGTCGGGTGCACGCCGTGTGCGAGAAGGGCGCGGTGTGGTGCTCGATCGGGCCGCAGTACGAGGGCGGGATGAGCGACCTCGAGATCGCCGAGGACCTCGCCCTGCCGCGGGACTTCGCCGACGAGATGCGCGAGCTCGTCCGTACCGAGTACGCCGACCTGGTGTTCTTCGACGAGACGAAGCACGCGATGGTGTCGATCGAGCAGCTGGTCGAGGTCCCGAACGCCGCCTACCTCGCCCGCCAGGCCGAGTTCGACGCGAAGGCGATGGCGGCGCTCGAGCGACGGGGCCTCGGCGTCCGCCGGCTCGACGACGTCCGGCCCGACGCCGACGGCGCCGTGCAGTGGCGCGTCGATCCGACGATCATCTCGACCGACGTGGAGTCGGACCGGTCGGGCAAGGACATGGGTGCCGAGCGCGCGCTCGAGCTGCTCGCGCAGGACGGCGAGCTGCCCGTGACCTGGCGGACGGTCGGCGACTCGCGGAGCGACTACGCGATGGCGGACTGGCTGCACGCGAACGGGCACGACGTCGCGCACGTCGACGTGCGTCCGGCCGACGGGGTGCCCGAGACGCCGTACCCGGTGCTGACGGCGCCCGACGGCGTGATCCACGACGAGGCGGGCGCACGCTTCCTGGCGGACTGGCGCCGCGGGGTCTGACCCGCACCGCGGTCGGGGTGCGCCGTCCTGCCGGGCCGGCACCGGGCCTCCCGACCGTCGACCCGCCGGTCACACACTTTGCGAGCCGGAGTGGTACACCAGTACCCTCACGGGGTCCACCGCCAGCCGACGACGGGATCCCCCATGGCACCACCCCTGCGCATCAAGTCGATCGAGGCCTCCCTCGCCGACTCCGAGGAGCAGGGCCGCTCCCTCAAGCGGTCCCTGAAGACCTTCGACATCGCCGCGATGGGCATCGCGGTCGCCGTCGGCGCCGGCATCTTCTCGGTCGGGGCGAACGCCGCCGCGAACTTCGCCGGGCCGAGCGTCATCCTGTCGTTCCTGCTCGCCGCCGTCACGTGCGGCCTGGCGATCATGTGCTACGCCGAGTTCGCCTCGACCATCCCGGTCGCGGGCTCCGCGTACACGTTCACGTACGCGACCATGGGCGAGCTGCTCGCCTGGATCGTCGGCTGGGACCTCATCCTCGAGACCCTCACCGCGAGCGCCGTCATCGCGAAGTACTGGGGCATTTACCTGAGCACCGCGTTCGGGGTGTTCGGCATCGACCTGCCGTCGACGATCCAGCTCGGCCCGATCGGCTTCACCTGGGGGCCGGTCCTCATCGTCGGCGTCTTCACGGTGCTGCTCGCCTTCGGCACGCGCCTGTCGTCCCGCGTCTCCGCCGTCATCACGGTCATCAAGGTCGCGATCGTCGTCTTCGTGATCGTCGCCGGCGCGTTCTTCGTCAAGGCCGCGAACTTCACCCCGTTCGTCCCGCCGGCCGAGCCGTCGAAGGGCGCCGAGGGCGGCGTGCTGACGCAGTCGCTCGTGTCCTTCGTCACCGGTCAGGCGCCCGCGCAGTACGGCGTCTTCGGCCTGCTCGCCGCGGCGTCGCTCGTGTTCTTCGCGTTCATCGGCTTCGACGTCGTGGCGACCAGCGCCGAGGAGACCGAGAACCCGCAGAAGACGCTCCCGCGGGGCATCTTCATCGGCCTCGGCATCGTGACCCTGCTCTACGTCGGTGTCAGCATCGTCATCACCGGCATGGTGTCCTACCAGCGCCTGGCCCAGGAGGACGCGCCGTCCCTCGCATCGGCGTTCGACATCGTCGGGCTGCCGTGGGCCGCGGGCATCATCGCCATCGGTTCGCTCATCGGCCTGACCACCGTCGTCATGGTGCTGCTGCTCGGCCTGTCCCGCATCGTGTTCTCGATGAGCCGCGACGGCCTGCTGCCGCGCTGGTTCTCGAAGACGAACCCGAAGACGCAGACCCCGGTCCGGGTGCAGGTCGTCGCGGGCGTCGTCGTCGCGTTCATCGCCGGGTTCACCGCGGTCGACAAGCTCGAGGGCATGATCAACATCGGCACGCTGTCGGCGTTCGTCCTCGTGTCGATCGGCATCGTCGTGCTCCGGAAGACCCGCCCCGACGCACCGCGTGCCTTCCGGGTGCCGTGGGTGCCGGTGCTGCCGATCCTGTCGGCCGTGCTGTGCTTCTGGCTCATGCTCAACCTCGAGGTCGAGACCTGGCTGCGGTTCATCGTCTGGCTGGCGATCGGCTTCGCGATCTACTTCGGCTACAGCCGTCGGCACAGCCGGGTGGGCAAGGGCCTGCGGTAGCGGCCGCTCGCCGCGGCACGGCGCGCCTGCTCGCCGCTTCGAACCACGGAACCGACGTCGAACCAGCTCCCGGGGCTGGTTCCACGTCGGTTCCGTGGTTCGTCGGCTAGGCGCCGACGGCGAGCGCGACGCCGAAGCCGAGCATCACGACGGCGACCAGCCCGTCGAAGACCCGCCAGGTCGTCGGCCGCGCGAACAGCGGGCGCAGCAGCCGGCCGCCGTACCCGAGCGCACCGAACCACACGCAGCTCGCCGCGACCGCGCCGACGGTCCACCACCAGCGGTCCTCGGGGCCCTGCTGGTTCGCCACCGACCCGAGGAACACGAGGGTGTCGAGGTACACGTGCGGGTTCGCCCACGTGAACACGAGCATGGTCAGGACGGCCGTCCGCAGCGACGGCACCGGTACCGCCGACCGGACGGGAGGCACGGCGCGCGTCCGCCCCGCCGGCTCCGGTCCGTCGGTCGAGTCCGGTCCGGACACGGTCGGACGCTCCGCCACGGATCGTCCGTCGGTCGCGTGCGTGGGCGCGCCCACCGCCGACGCGGCGCCGGCCGGCACCACCACACCGTCGTCCGCGGCGTCCTCCTCGACCCGCATGACGTCGCCCGACGGCCGCAGCGCCCGCCGCGCGGCGAGCACGCCGTAGACCACGAGGAACGCCGCCCCGACGAACCGGACCACCACGAGCGCCGCCGGGAACCGTTCGACCACGACCCCGACGCCGAGCACCCCGCCGACGATGAGGACCGCGTCCGACACCGCGCACACGACGACCGCGGCGGTGACGACCCGGACGGAGGCGCTCACGGCCAGCCGGAGCAGGTACGTGTTCTGCACGCCGATCGCGACGATCAGGGCGAGGCCGGTGCCGAGTCCGGCGAGCAGGGGGAGCAGTGCGGTCACGATCTCGACGCTAGGCACGGCCCGACCTGCAGTCCAGCTCACGTTGCTGCAGCGTCGTAAGCTGCGCTGCATGCTCCGGCTGCAACGCGACCACCTCGAGACCCTGCTGGCCGCGGTCGACCACGGGACCCTCGACGCCGCGGCGCGGGCGCTCGCGATCACCCCCTCGGCGGTCTCGCAGCGCATCAAGGCGATGGAGCAGCAGCTCGGACGGGTCCTCCTCCAGCGCACCACCCCGGTGGCGCCGACCGCCGACGGCGAGGTCGTCCTGCGGCACGCTCGGCAGGCACGTCTGCTCGACGACGAGACCGCCCGGGCGCTCGGAGCCGTCGGGGGCGCGGACGGCCCGGCGGTGCCGTCGATCCCGCTGGCGGTCAACGCCGACTCGCTCGGCACGTGGTTCCTCGACGCCCTCGCCCTCGTGCGGGCCGACACCGAGGTCGTGTTCGACCTGCACCGGGAGGACCAGGACCGCACCGCGGAGCTCCTCCGGGCGGGCACCGTGATGGCCGCGGTCACGGCGGAGGCGGACCCGGTGCAGGGGTGCTCCTCCGTCCCGCTCGGCGTCGACCGGTACCGGGCCGTCGCATCACCGGCGTTCGTCGACCGCTACCTCGCCGGCGCCGACACCGAGCGTCGGATGACCGACCGGCTCGACCGGGTCCCGCTCGTCGACTACGACCGCGACGACGACCTGCAGCAGGGGTACCTCCGCCGGGTGCTCGGTCACGCTCCTCGCGGTCCGCGGCACTTCGTCCCGACCTCGGCCGACTTCGCCCGCGCGGTGTCGCTCGGCTTCGGCTGGGGGATGCTGCCCGAGGCGCAGTGCCTCGCGGGTCTGCGCACCGGGGAGCTCGTCGAGCTCACGCCGGGCCGTCGAGCGGACGTGGCGCTGTGGTGGCAGCGGTGGAACCTGGCGTCGCCCCTGCTCGAGCGGGTCACCGACGCGGTCCGGGCCACCGCCCGCGAGCGGCTCCACCCGCCGGCCTGAGGCGGATCAGGCGCTCGCGCGCCAGCGGAGCCCGTCGACGAGCAGGCCGACCAGGTGCTGGCTCTGCTCGGTCGTCGGCGCGCCGTGGCAGAGGTCCGCGACGGCGCGCAGCAGCTGCCCCGCATCGAGGTCGTTCCGGATGCTCCCCGCCGCCGACGCGGCGTCGAGCAGCTCGGTGAGCGCGCCCCCGAGACGGTCGATGAACCACGGGTGCAGCCCCTCGAACGCCGGGTCGCCGGACTGCAGCGCTGCGGCGAGCCCGCGCTTCGTGGCGACGAACCCGGTGAAGCGCCGGAGCCAGAGCGCGAGCGCCTCGTCCGGCGTGTGGGCGGCACGGAGCTCGTCGGCGGCGTCCGCACACTCCTCGACGGCCTGGCGGAAGACCGCGACGACGAGGTCCGAGCGCTGGGGGAAGTGCCGGTACAGCGTGCCGACACCGACGCCGGCGCGATCGGCGACGACCTTCGCCGGGGCGTCCACCCCCTGGTCGGCGAAGACCTCGCGGGCGGCGTCGACCAGGGCGTCCAGGTTGCGGCGGGCGTCGGCGCGCACGGGTCCTCCGATCGGGGGTTGCGGAAACGGAAAGCCGTTCCGTATCCTTCCGGAAGAGCGTTCCGCTTCGGCCACGATACCGCGACGGGCCCCGGGACGCCACCGACAGGAGGCACCACATGCAGTACCGCACCCTCGGCCGGACCGGCATCCAGGTCAGTCCCCTCGCGCTCGGCGCCATGATGCTCGGCACCGACGGGAGCATCGGCAACGGCGACGAGCAGGACTCCGTCCGCATCGTCCACCGCGCGCTCGACGCCGGCATCAACCTCATCGACACCGCCGACCGCTACTCGCAGGGCGGCTCCGAGGTCCTGGTCGGCAAGGCGATCAAGGGCCGCCGCGACCAGGTCGTCCTCGCCACGAAGTTCAACGGCCCGATGGGCACCGACCCGAACCGGCGCGGGAACTCCCGGCGGTGGATCACCACCGCGGTCGAGGAGTCGCTCCGCCGGCTGCAGACCGACCACATCGACCTCTACCAGGCACACCGGCCGGACGACACGGTCGACCTCGAGGAGACGCTCTCGGCACTCACGGACCTGGTCCGGAGCGGCAAGGTGCGGGCGATCGGCTCGTCGGACTTCCCGGCCTCGATGCAGGTCGAGGCGCAGTGGACCTCGGAGCGTCGGGGACTCGAGCGCTTCCGGTCCGAACAGCCGACCTACTCGATCCTGAACCGCGGCATCGAACGCGAGGTCCTGCCGGTCGCACAGCGGTACGGCATGGGCACCCTCGTGTGGAGCCCGCTCGCCGGCGGCATGCTGACCGGGCGCTTCCGGCGCGGGCAGGAGAGCGACCTGGCCCGGGTCGGCATGTTCCGGCACAACCGCGACGAGCGGCGGATCGAGGCCGTCGAGCAGGTCGCCGCGCTGTCCGCGGACACGGGCATCCCGATGACGCACCTCGCGCTGTCCTTCGCGATCGCGCACCCCGGCGTGACGAGCGCGCTCATCGGGCCGCGGTCGATGGAGCAGCTCGAGGACCTGCTCGCCGCCGCCGACGTCACGCTGACGGACGAGGTCCTCGACCGGATCGACACGATCGTCCCGCCGGGGGCCGACGTCTCCCGCCTCGACCAGCAGTACGAGCCGCCGGCGCTCCTCCGCCCCGAGCTCCGCCGTCGCCCGCTGGCCGAGCGTCCCGCCGCCGTCTGACCCCCCCCCCCCGCAA
>NZ_MJAK01000011.1 GCF_001742745.1 Curtobacterium sp. ER1/6
GCCACACGGCCCTGCCCGCCCGATCCTTCCCACAACAGGTGCGATGGGGAGCGGTTCCGGGCGGCCCCGCCCGCCCGATCCTTCCCATCACGGGTGCGATGGGAAGCGGTTCCGGGCGTAGCTGGTCGTTCCATCAATGCAGGTACGCCTGTTCCGACCAGGTACGCCCGTTCCGACCAGGTGCCTGCGCGCCGACAGGCTCGCCACGCGGCCCTGCCCGCCCGATCCTTCCCACAACAGGTGCGATGGGGAGCGGTTCCGGGCGGCCCCGCCCGCCCGATCCTTCCCATCACGGGTGCGATGGGAAGCGGTTCCGGGCGTAGCTGGTCGTTCCATCAATGCAGGTACGCCTGTTCCGACCAGGTACGCCCGTTCCGACCAGGTGCCTACGCGCCGACAGGCTCGCCACGCGGCCCTGCCCGCCCGATCCTTCCCACAACAGGTGCGATGGGAAGCGGTTCCGGGCGTACCTGGTCGTTCCGTCACGGCAGGTACGCCCGTTCCGACCAGGTACGCCCGTTCCGACCAGGTGGGCGCCCCGCACGGCCCGGCACGAGGGGCGCGCTCCTGAGCTCGGCACCGTTGCGGAGCCGTGACCGAAAGCTCTTGACACGAATAAGTCCACACGCTGTACTAATCCTGCGCGCGGGTGACGGAGCCCGCGGACATCCCGTGCAAAGGAGCACCGATGAAACGCCGCACCCGAATCATCGCCGGTCTCGCAGCCGTGGCAGTCGCCGCGGTCGGACTGGCGGGTTGTTCCAGCTCGGGGTCCGCCTCGAGCAACACGATCAAGATCGCGTACCAGAAGTTCGGTGCCTTCCAGCAGCTCGATGCGCAGATGAAGGAGGTCAAGACCGCGTACGAGAAGGCGAACCCGGGCAGAACCGTCACCCTCGTCCCGATCCAGGCGCAGGGCAACGACTACTACACGAAGCTCGCGCTCATGAACAAGGCGCCCGCGACGGCCCCCGACGTCATGTACGAGGACACCTTCCTCATCAAGTCCGACGCCGAGGCCGGCTACCTGCTGCCCCTCGACAAGTACACGGACAAGTGGGACGAGTGGGACCAGTTCTACGACAACGCGAAGCAGGCCGGGCAGGGCGACGACGGCAAGATCTACGGCGTCTCGATGGGCACCGACACCCGCGCCCTCTGGTACAACAAGGACCTCTTCGAGAAGGCCGGTCTCCCCGTGCCGTGGCAGCCGAAGACCTGGGACGACGTGCTCTCCGCGGCGAAGACGCTCAAGGAGAAGGACCCGAACGTCATCCCGTTCAACATCTACTCCGGCAAGGCGCAGGGCGAGGCCTCGACCATGCAGGGCTTCGAGATGCTCCTGTACGGCGCGGACGGCGACGGCAACACCCTCTACAAGGACAAGAAGTGGGTCGTCGGCTCGAAGCAGTTCGAGGACTCCCTGAAGTTCGTGAAGGACGTCTACCAGGGCGGCCTCGGCCCGACACCGCAGCAGGCGCTCGACACGAACGTCGGCACGACGATCGCGCAGACGTGGCTGCCCGAGGGCAAGCTCGCCATCGACCTCGACGGCTCGTGGCAGTCCGGCACGTGGCTCGAGTCCGGCACCGCTCCGTGGAAGGAGTGGAACGACGTCATGGGCCAGGCAGCGTTCCCGACCCAGAACGGTCAGGCGCCGGGCTACAACTCGATGTCCGGCGGCTGGACGCTCGCGGTCGGCTCGAAGTCGAAGAACCCGCAGGCGGCGTTCGACTTCATCACGACCTTCCTCGACAAGGACGGCTCGCTGAAGTACGACACCGAGAACAGCCAGATCGCCGTCCGCAAGGACGTCGCCGAGGACACCGCGTACACGGACGCCAACCCGACCTTCAAGTTCTTCTCGAGCCTGGTGGAGCACACGAACTTCCGCCCGGCGACGAGTGACTACGCGCAGGTCTCGAACGCGATCCAGGTCGCGATGGAGTCCGTCATGACCGGGCAGCAGACGCCCGCCGAGGCCGCGAAGGACTACGACCAGGCGGTCGAACAGGTCGTCGGCAAGGACAACACCGTCGACGCCGGTTAGCGGCGCGACCACCCGACGGACTGGAGGCGCGGGGCGATCCCGCACCGCGCCTCCCGTCCGTCCCTCCCCACCTTCGGAACCCCTCCGCACCCGGAAGGCATCCAGCGTGTCCACAACACCCCTCGCGCCGACGCTGTCGGCGCCCGGTGCGCCGAAGCGCACCGAGCCACCCGTGCCGCGCAAGCGGCGACCACTGCGGAACGCGACGCGGGTCGTCCCGCTCCTGCCCGCGGTCGTCCTCCTCGTCGTCTTCCTGCTCGGCCCCGTCATCTCGTCGTTCTACGGGTCGTTCACCGACTCGGCCCTGACCGGCGTCGGCGCCGCCGACCAGCAGTTCGTCGGCTTCCGCAACTACGTCGAGCTCTTCCAGGACAAGGACTTCCCGAAGTCCGTCGTCCTGACGATCGTGTTCCTCCTCGCCTCGGCGGTGGTGGGGCAGAACGTCCTCGGCCTCGGGCTCGCGCTCCTCATGCGCGGCGCGAACCGGGTCGTCCGCGCGATCGTCGGCACCTTCGTCGTCGCCGCCTGGGTGCTGCCGGAGATCGTCGCCTCGTTCGCCGCCTACGCGTTCTTCAACGACACCGGCACGCTCAACACCTTCCTGGCGTCCATCGGGATCACCGGGGCGAACTGGCTGTACACGTACCCGATGCTCGCCGTGATCCTGGCGAACATCTGGCGCGGGACCGCCTTCTCGATGCTCGTCTACGCGGCCGCCGTGTCCGAGGTCCCCGAGGAGATCACCGAGTCCGCCGAGGTCGACGGCGCCACCGGGTGGCAGCGGCTCGTCTACATCACGCTGCCGGTCATCCGCCGCTCGATCTCGACGAACCTCATGCTCACGACGCTGCAGACGCTGTCGGTCTTCACCCTCATCTTCGTGATGACGGGCGGCGGCCCCGGCACGAACTCGTCGACCCTGCCGATCCTGGCGTACCAGGAGGCGTTCAAGTTCTCGCAGCTCGGCTTCGGGACCGCGATCGCGACGATCCTGCTGATCGTCGGCGCGGTGTTCTCGATCATCTACATCCGCGCGCTCAAGCCCGAGGTGGACTGACCATGGCCCTCACTGCCGACCGTCCCGTCGCGAACGTCACCCGCTCGGTGACCGCGCCCGGCGCACTGCACATGACCTCCCCGCGCGGGCGGACCATGCGCTGGGTGTCGAACGTCGTCCTGCTCGTCATCGCCGTCTGCTTCGCGGTGCCCCTGCTCTGGCTCGTGCTGGCGTCGGTGGACACCCAGGCGTCGCTGTCGGTGAAGCTGCCGACGCAGTTCACGCTCGACAACTTCACGCAGGTGCTCACCCCGGAGCTGTCGTTCATCCCGCTCGCGAACAGCCTGCTGCTCTCCGGCGGCACCGCGGTCGTCACCGTGGTGTTCGCGCTGCTCGCCGCGTACCCGCTGTCCCGCTACAAGATGCGCGTCAACAAGCCGTTCCTGTACAGCATCCTGTTCGGCACCGGGCTGCCGATCACGGCGATGATGGTGCCCGTCTACGCGCTGTTCGTGTCGCTCAACCTGATCGACAACGTGTGGGGCTGCATCTTCTTCCTCGCCGCGACGAGCCTGCCGATGGCGATCTGGATGGCGAAGAACTTCATGGACTCGGTGCCGATCTCCCTCGAGGAGGCGGCGTGGACCGACGGCGCCTCGATGTTCACCACGCTCACGCGGATCGTCGTGCCGCTCATGCGCCCCGGCATCGCGGTCGTGTTCATCTTCGTGTTCATCCAGGCCTGGGGGAACTTCTTCGTCCCGTTCGTCCTGCTGCTCTCGCCCGACAAGGTGCCCGCCGCGGTGAGCATCTTCAACTTCTTCGGGCAGAACGGCGCGGTCGCCTACGGGCAGCTCGCCGCCTTCTCGATCGTCTACTCCGTGCCCGTGATCGCCCTCTACGTGCTCGTGTCCCGCGGCCTCGGGGGCGGCAACGCCCTCGCCGGCGGCATCAAGGGCTGACCCCGTCCGACCGCGGTGGGCTCGTCCCACCGCTGTCCCTGCTGGAAAGGAACCACCTCCATGCACCACGACGAACCGCTCGTCGAAGCCCGGATCGCCCGTCTCGTCCGCGACCGCATCGACCCCGCCGTGCACCGCCGCTCGGCCCCGATCACCATCGACGCCTGGGACGTGCCGGACGAGCCCGTCCCGTTCGCCGAGGCCGTCACCGCCGAGTACACGCCGTTCACGGTCGGCAGCGCGTGGGGCGGCCGCCCCTGGGGCACCACGTGGTTCCGCGTGCGGGGCACCGTGCCCGACGACTTCGGCACCGACCCCGGCACCACGGTCGAGCTCCGCGTCGACCTCGGCTTCTCGAAGCGGCAGCCCGGCTTCCAGGCCGAGGGACTCGCCTGGCGCACCGACGGCTCGACGATCAAGGGCATCGAGCCGCGCAACGACACCGTGCCCGTCGAGGTCGGCCCCGGCGGCTCCTTCGAGCTGTACGTCGAGGCCGCCGCGAACCCGGACATCGGTGGCGACGACTTCCAGGGCGCGACACCGCTCGGGTCCCGGTCGACCGCCGGGACGGAGCCGATCTACCGGCTGCGCGCGCTCGAGCTCGTCGAGCGCGACGACACCGTGTGGGAGCTCCAGCAGGACGTCTGGGTGCTCCGCGGCCTGATGGCCGAGCTCCCGACCGACGGCACCCGCGGCGCCGACCTGCTCCGCGTGCTCGAGCGCGCCGCCGATGCCCTCGACCCGGACGACGTCGCGGGCACCGCCGCGGAGGCCCGCGCCGTGCTCGCCCCGGCCCTCGCCGTGCCCGCCAGCGCCGCCGCGCACCGCGCCGTCGCCGTCGGACACGCGCACATCGACTCCGCCTGGCTCTGGCCGGTCCGCGAGACGATCCGCAAGTGCGCCCGGACGTTCTCGAACGTGCTCGACCTGATGGACCAGGACCCCGACTTCACCTTCGCGTGCTCGTCCGCACAGCAGTACGCCTGGATCCGCGACGGGTACCCGTCGATCTGGGCCCGCATCAAGCAGCGCGTGGCCGAGGGCCGCTGGATCCCCGTCGGCGGCATGTGGGTCGAGTCGGACACCAACCTGCCCGGTGGTGAGGCCCTCGCGCGCCAGTTCGTCGCCGGGAAGCGCCTGTTCCTCGAGGAGTTCGGCGTCGACACCCCCGAGGCCTGGCTGCCCGACTCGTTCGGCTACACCGGCGCGCTGCCGCAGATCGTCCGGGCCGCCGGCTCGAAGTGGTTCGTCACGCAGAAGCCCTCGTGGAACGAGACGAACGTCATCCCGCACACGTCGTTCCACTGGGAGGGCATCGACGGCTCCCGCGTCCTGACGCACCTTCCCCCGGCCGACACCTACAACTCGGACGTCTCCGCCGCCGACCTGCTCCGCGGCGAACGCGGCAACAAGGAGCGCGGCGTCGCGAACACGTCGATGCTGCTGTACGGGTTCGGCGACGGCGGCGGTGGGCCCACCCGCGAGATGGTCGCGGCGGCCCGACGCCAGCACGACCTCGACGGCTCGCCGCGGGTCGACCTCGGCACCCCCGCGCAGGTGTTCGAGGAGCTCGAGCGCGTCCTGCCGGAACCCGCGGTGTGGTCGGGGGAAATGTACCTCGAGTTCCACCGCGGCACGTACACCTCGCAGATCCGCACGAAGCAGGGCAACCGCCGATCCGAGCACCTGCTCCGCGAGGCCGAGCTCTGGGCGGCGACCGCGGCCGTGCGGCTCGGCGCCGAGTACCCGTACGACGAGCTCGAGTCCGTGTGGCACACCGTGCTCCTGCAGCAGTTCCACGACATCCTGCCGGGGTCGTCGATCGCCTGGGTCTACGAGAACGCCGAGGCCGAGTACGCCCGGGTCGCCGAGGTCCTCGAGGGACTGATCGGGTCGTCGACGACCGCGCTCGCGAGCGGTGGGGCGCCGGCGCTCGCCGGGGTCGGGGCGTCGGCGACCGCGTTCGCCGGGGGAGCCGGCAGCGGGCTCGACGCGCCGCAGGGCGCGGGTGCGGTCGGGACCGGGGGCAGCGCCGAGGTCGGGACCGTGGTGCGCTTCAACGCCTCGCCCGTCGCGGCGGGCGGGGTGACCGCCCTGGGTGGTTCCGTGGCGTCGGCGGAGGAGGCCGTGCCTCCCGTCCGGAACGGCGACCGCTTCGTCTTCGACACCGGCGTCGTCACGGCGACCATCGACGCGAGCGGGCACGTCGTGTCGTTCGTCGACCACGCTTCCGGACGCGACGCCGTCGCACCGGGCGCCGTCGCCGCGCAGTACACGGTGTTCCGGGACACCCCGAACCAGTGGGAGGCGTGGGACATCGACCGCGCCTACCAGCGGAACGGGACCGTCCTGGCGGCGGCCTCCGTCGAGGTGCTCGGCGATGCGCTCGTCGTGACGCGCCCCTTCGGCTCGTCGTCGGTGACCACCCGGTACTCGGCGACCGCGGGGCAGCCCGAGCTGCACATCGAGACCGAGGTCGAGTGGCACGAGCGGCAGAAGCTCCTCAAGCTCGCGTTCCCGCTCGACGTGCGGGCGTCGGTGGCGTCGAGCGAGATCCAGTTCGGGCACATCGACCGGCCGACGCACCAGAACACCTCGTGGGACATGGCGCGGTTCGAGACCGCGGCGCACCGCTGGGTGCACGTCGCGGAGCCGGGGTTCGGCGTCGCCGTCGCGAACGACTCCACGTACGGGCACGACATCACCCGCTCGACGCGTGCGGACGGCGGGACGACGACGCTCGTGCGTGAGTCGCTGCTGCGTGCGCCGACGTTCCCGGACCCGCACGCCGACCAGGGGCACCACGTGTTCCGGACGGTGCTGCGCGTCGGCTCCTCGGTGCTCGACGCCGCGGACTCCGGGTACCGGCTGAACCTGCCGGTGCGCTCGGTGCCGGGGTCGGCGGAGGTGTCGCCGCTGGTCGTCGTGTCCTCGCCGCAGGTGCTCGTCGAGGCCGTCAAGCTCGCCGAGGACCGCTCGGGCGACGTCGTCGTGCGGCTGTACGAGGCGTCGGGCGGTCGAGCGACGGACGTCGGGGTGTCGTTCGGGTTCGACGTCGCCGCGGTCGACGCGGTGGACCTGCTCGAGCGGCCGGTCGGCTCTGGGACCTGGGCTGCTGGGGAACCGGTCGTGCTGACGCTCCGGCCGTTCGAGATCGTCACGCTGCGGGTGCGGCGGGGCTGAGGCGACGGTGCCGGGCCCGTGGCAGCGGGTCCGGCGCCGCCGGCCCGGAGGGGCTGCGGCGCCGGGGGAGCACGGGTGCGTTCCCTCGGCGCCGCGTTGCGTTGCGGGGCGGTCTGCGCCGCTCGTGGATTGCCCGCGGCGTCGTGTCCGGTCGATCCGCGTCGCCCGCGGTGTCTCGCCCGGTCGATCCGGGCGTACCTGGTGGGAACGGGCGTACCTGGTCGGACAGGACGACCAGGTACGCCCGTTCCCACTCGCCATGGCGGCCGTCATGGGAAGGAACGGGCGTCCTGCACAGGGCGAGCGGACGGGAGGCTCGTCCACAGTCAGCCCCGCCGGCCCCGGTCCCGCGGTGGGGACCGGGCACGCTCCCGGCATGGAACGACCACTCCCCATCCTCCGTGCGGGTCCGGCCCGCGAGGTCGGCTGCGATCCGACCACGTTGCGTCGCCGCGTCCGGTCCAGCGGATCCGATCGGCTCGTCCGCGTCGGCCCGAACGCCTTCGTCGAGGGCGTCCGGTGGGACGGCGCGGGCCCTCGGCAGCGGTACGTCACACGCGTGTACGCACGGCTCGGACGGCTCGGGACCCCCGCCGTCGCTTCGCACGTGTCGGCGGCCGCGGTCCACGGGCTCCCGGCGTTGTCCGGGTGGAACGCCCCGGTGCACGCCACCGTGCCGGAGTCGATGTACCGCGGCCGGACACCGACCCTGGTCCTGCACACGCGTCCGGTGCCGCCGGACGAACGGGTCGAGGCGGACGGCGTCGCGGTGACGTCCGTGCCGCGGACGGTGGTCGACATCGCGATGTCCGACGACCTCCGGACCGCGGTGGTCGTCGCCGATGCGGCCCTCCGCAGCGGCATCGGCACCGGGTGCCTCCGGGCAGCGGTCCACCACCGGTCTCGCGGGCGCCGACGCGCCGACCAGGTCATCGACCTCGCCGACGGCCGGTCCGGCTCCGCAGCAGAGTCGTTCGCCCGCGTCGTCTTCCTCGAGCTCGGTCTGCCGGAGCCGGTGCTGCAGCAGGGGTTCGTGGTCGACGGCCGTCGGTACGCCGTCGACTTCTGGTTCCCCGACCAGGGCGTCGTCGTCGAGATCGACGGCCGTGCGAAGTACACGCAGGAGCGGTACCTCGCGGGCAGGAGCCCGACCGAGGTGTTCCTCGACGAGAAGCGTCGGCACGAGGGGCTGCTGACGGTCCCCGGGGTCCGGGCGGTCGTCCGACTCGAGTGGCGAGACCTGTTCGACCCGGACGCCCTGGTCCGCCGCTTTCGGGCCGCCGGCCTGCCGTGTCCGGTGCGACCGATCAGGAGCGCCCGACCGGCTGCCTGACCGGGAGCGGGCCCAGGGGCCTCGGGTTAGCGTCGCGCCCATGGCAGTCACCGAGATCTGGCTCGTCCGCCACGGGGAGTCCACCGCCAACGTCGCCGCCGCCCGTGCGGACGCCGCGGGCGCGGACGTCATCGAGGTCGACCACCGCGATGCCGACGTCCCGCTCAGCCCCCTCGGTGAGGAGCAGTCGCGGGCGCTCGGGCAGGAGCTCGCCGACCGTGGTGTCGACGACGTCCCGGTCGCGCTGTGGGTGTCGCCCTACCGACGCGCGCAGCAGACGATCGGCATCGCACTCGAGGCCGGCGGCCTGACCGAGCCGCCGAGGCGTACCGACGAACGGCTGCGCGACCGGGAGCTCGGTGTCCTCGACCTGCTCACCCGACAGGGCGTGCGCAACCGCTACCCGGACGAGGAGCGCCGCCGACAGTGGCTCGGCAAGTACTACCACCGGCCCGCGGGCGGGGAGTCGTGGGCGGACGTCATGCTCCGGCTCCGCACGGTGATGACCGACGTCGACCGGCTCGAGGGGACCGAGCGGCTCCTCGTCGCCGCACACGACGCGGTCGTCATGCTCGCGATGGCCGTGTGCCTCGACCTCGACGAGCACGCGCTCATGGCCTTCGCCGAGGACCACACCGTCGCGAACGCCTCGCTCACCCGGCTCCACCGCGACGGCCCCGGTGCGCCGTGGACGCTCGAGGAGTTCTCCGCCGTCGGGCACCTCGACGACGACGAAGTGACCGAGCACAGCGGCCGGAAGGACGACGCCCGTGTCGAGTGAGCCCGAGGCCCCGCAGCACATCACGCCGAACGTCCTGCGGGAGTGGCCGCTGCCCGAGCCCGGCGCCGGCAAGTACGGGCGCGGGCAGGTGCTCGTGATCGGTGGTGCTTCGTACACACCCGGCGCAGCCATGCTGTCCGCGCTCGCCGCACTCCGGGTCGGTGCCGGTCGGCTCACCCTCGCGGTCGGCGCGAGCGTCGCGCACCACGTGGCCGTCGCCGTGCCGGAGTCCGGGGTGCTCCCGCTCGCCGAGGACGCGGACGGGCACGTCGCGGTCGGGGCGCTCGCCGCGGTGGCCGACACCGCCGGGTCCTCCGACGCCGTGCTCGTCGGCCCCGGGCTCGACGAGCCCGACGGTGCCCGCGACCTCGTCGCCGGCATCGCCGATGCGGTCGGTCCGGACACGTACGTCGTCCTCGACGCCTTCGCGCTCGGCGTGGCCGCGGACGTCGAGGACCGTCTCGCGCCCCTGCACGGTCGGCTCGTGCTGACGCCGAACAGCGGCGAGGCGGAGCGCCTCCTCGGCCGGGACTGCGGGGACGACGACGTCGCCGACGCCCGCGACATCGCCGAGCGGTACGGCGCCGTCGTGGCGCTGTCCGACGTCATCGCCGCGCCGGACGGCCGTGCCTGGGTGAAGGGCACCGGTTCGGGCGGCCTGGGGACGAGCGGCAGCGGCGACGTGCTGTCCGGCGTGGTGGTCGGGCTGCTCGCGCGCGGTGCGGAGCCGGCGCAGGCCGTGGCGTGGGCCTCCTACGTGCACGCCGCCGCGGGGGACCGCCTCGCGGTGCAGGTCGGGCCGCTCGGCTACCTGGCGAGCGAGCTGCTCGCCGAGATCCCGCGCGTCCTGGTCGAACTCGGCGGCTGATCCCGCCCGTTCCTTCCCAGAACGCCTGCGGTACAAGGCAAGATCGGGCGTACCTGGTGAGGACGAACGACCAGGTGTGCCCGGATCGACCGGGTACGCCCGGAAGGACCAGGTTCCCGCCGCCGCCTCGCACGCCCGGCGCCTACCCGCGCAACGACTCCACGGCCTTGTCGACCCGGCGCTGGCGCGTCTCCGGGGCCTTCGCCGCGAGCACCGGGTCCACGAGCGCCCGCTGCCGTGAGGCCGACAGGGTCTCGTAGGCCGCCCGGACTCCGGCCTCGTCGAACGCCGCCGCCAGGTCCGACGGCAGCTCGACCGTCCGCGGCAGGGTGTCGACCTCGAGCGTGACCTCGACGGTGTCCCCGGCGGCGATGCCCGCTGCGGTGCGATGGGCCTCGGACAGCGGCACCAGGAACTGCCCGCCCATCACCCCGACCGTCGACCGGTAGGTGTAGCCGCCGTCGATCGTGACGACCACGGCGGGGCGCTTCCCGGAGCCGAGGGCGTCGACCACCTCCTCGGGGACGGGCAGACCGGTGGCCGTCTTCCTCGCCTGCAGGACCGTCGTCGTGAACTGCACCCGTGCCTCCCGGCTGTCCGCGGTCGCGACCGCAGCGTGCGCGGGGACCGTCCCCGGCAGCGAAACCGTACAGCCGCACCCGCTGTTCCGCCACCGTTCACCGCCGCAGCACGACCCCGAAACCGGCCGCGTCCACGATCGTGCCGAACCCGGACCCCCGGACACCCGAACACCCACAGCACCCGGAAGGCACACCCCGTGCAGCACACCCGCACCCTGGCCGGCATCGCCCTGGCCGCAGCAGCAGTCGTCACCCTGGCCGGTTGCTCGGCCACGAGCTCGGCGAGCACGAGCACCGGTTCCGGCGACACCGACTGGAAGACGGCCACCAGCGCCGAGTCCGCCGGCGGCATGGACGCCCTCGTGAAGGCCGCGAAGGCCGAGGGCCAGCTCAACGTCATCGCGCTCCCGCCGACGTGGGCGAACTACGGCAAGATCATCGCTGGCTTCGAGAAGAAGTACGACATCAAGATCAACTCGGCCAACCCGAACGGCTCGAGCGCCGACGAGGTCGCGGCCGTGAAGTCGCAGCAGGGCCAGTCGACCGCGCCCGACGTGCTCGACCTCGGCAACGCGGTCATGCAGCAGAACCTCGGCCTGCTCACCGACTACAAGGTGGCGAACTGGTCGGACATCCCCGACACACTGAAGGACAAGGACGGCGCATGGACCCGTGACTACACGGGCCTCATGTCGATCGGGTACGACTCGTCCAAGATCACGGACGCGCCGAAGGACCTGAACGACCTGCTCGGCAGCGAGTACAAGGGCAAGGTCTCGATCGCCGGCGACCCGACGCAGGCGAACCAGGCGGCGTCTGCGGTGTACCTCGCGGCGCTGGAGAACGGCGGCTCGGCGGACGACATCACCCCGGGTGTGGAGTTCTTCGGCAAGCTCAAGCAGGCCGGCAACTTCCAGAACGTCCTGCCGTCGCAGGCGACCGTCGCCTCGGGCGAGACGCCCGTCGTGATCCAGTGGTCGTACAACAACCTCGCGTGGGGCCCCGCTGCCGGTGCATCGGGCAACAAGAACTGGAAGACCGTCGTCCCCGAGGGGCAGGCGCTCGGCTCGTACTACTCGCAGGCCATCAACAAGGACGCCCCGCACCCGGCGGCGGCGCGCCTCTGGCAGGAGTACATCGCCAGTCCGGACGCGCAGAACCTGTACCTGCAGGCCGGCGCCTTCCCGTCGACCCTCGCGGCGATGGAGCAGTCGGGCAAGGTCGACAAGGACGCGCTCGAGGCCGCCGGCGGCATGCCGAAGGACTACGTCGAGCTGACGGACGCGCAGGTCACCGAGGCCGCGAAGGTCCTGGCGGCGAAGTGGTCCGCCACCATGGGGTCCTGATCCCGTGACCCGCGCATCGGCCCCGAGCGGCGGCAGCGCGACCGTGCCGGGGCAGGCACCCGCCCCCGCAGCGACCAGTGCTGCGGCCACCAGCGCCGCCGGCTCGGTGGCCGATGCCGGCGGCACCCCCGCCCCCGGTCCGCAGCCCACTCCCACCGCGCCGCCCGGGCCGAGAAGCCGGAGCGGCCGGGGCCGCCGCACCGGCCGCTCCGGCCTCGCCTGGCTCGGCCTCACCCCGTTCGCCGCCTACGTGCTGCTGTTCCTGGCCGTCCCGGCCGTGATCGCGGTCGGCAGCGGCTTCTCCACCGGCGACGGTGCGTTCACCGTCGCGAACCTCGCGGCCTTCACCGACCCGTCCGTCCTGCGCGCCTTCGGTGGCTCGTTCGGGCTGTCGGCCGTCTCCGCCGTGATCGGCGCGGTCGTCGGTGCGCTCGTCTGCTGGGCGCTCGCGGCGCTCCGCCCGGACGGACTCGTCCGCTCGGTGATCGACGCCGCCGCGAGCGTCCTCGCGCAGTTCGGCGGTGTCATGCTCGCGTTCGCCTTCATCGCGACGATCGGGGCGCAGGGCCTGGTCACGACGTGGCTCGTGTCCACGTTCGGGATCGACCTCAACGCCGACGGCACCTTCCTCTACACCGTCCCGGGGCTCGTGATCCCCTACGTGTACTTCCAGGTCCCGCTGATGGTCCTGACGTTCATGCCCGCACTCGAGGGCGTGCAGGCGCAGTGGGGCGAGGCCGCGGCCACCCTCGGGGCCTCGCGCGCGACGTACTGGCGGCGCATCGCCGTCCCGGTCCTCGCTCCGGCCTTCTGGGGCTCGCTGCTGCTGCTGTTCGCGAACGCGTTCTCGTCGTTCGCCACCGCCGCCGCGCTCATCTCCCAGGGCGGCATCGTCCCGCTGACGATCCGCGCACAGCTGACCAGCGAGACGATCATCGGCCTGCAGAACGTCGCCGGGGTGCTCGCGCTCGGCATGGTCGTCGTCATGGCGGTCGTCATGGCCCTGTACTCGCTGCTCCAGCGCCGGGCCGCCCGGTGGCAGCGGTGAGCGCCGTCGTGCGTCCGGCGACCCGGCCGGGAGGCTCGGCTCGCCCCCGCCGCTTCGGCGTCGCCCCGTCGCGGGGCACCGCAGCGGTCGTGCTCACCCTGGTCGGACTGGTGTTCGCGGTCCCGCTGGTCGCGCTGGCACAGTTCACGTTCCGGCAGGGCACCGACGGCGCCCTCACCCTCGACCACTACGCCGCGATCGTCGACCCGGCGAACGCCGTCACGTACCAGCCGGTCTTCGACGGTCTCGCCGCGTCGCTGCTCATCGCCGTGATCACCGTCGGGATCGTGCTGCTCGTCCTCCTGCCGGCGCAGATCGTCACGGCACTGCGCTACCCCCGCCTGCGTCGGGTGCTCGAGTTCGTGTGCCTGGTCCCGATCACCGTGCCCGTCGTGGTGCTCGTCGTCGGGTTCATCCCCGTCTACCGGGTCGTCTCCCAGGTCTTCGGCTCCGGTGCCTGGACCCTGGCGTTCGCGATCGGGGTCGTGTCGCTGCCGTTCGCGTTCCGTCCGATCGCGGCGGCCCTGACCGCGGTGGACGTCACGGTGCTGTCCGAGGCGGCGCGGTCCCTCGGCGCCTCGTGGTGGACGGTGACGTGGCGGATCCTGCTGCCGAACCTCCGCCGCGGCATCACCGCCGCGTGCTTCCTCACCGTGACGGTCGTCCTCGGCGAGTACACCCTCGCCTCGTTCCTCTCCCGCACCACGTTCCAGACCGCGCTGCTGCTCGTGCAGTCGACCGACCCGTACGTCGCAGCGGTCTTCTCGCTCGCCGCGCTGCTGTTCGGGTTCGTCCTGCTCGTGCTGATCGGCCGGGTCGGGACGGGCCGCCGGCGCACCCCGAAGGAGTCCGCATGACCACGACCGCCCCCGCCGCCCCGGCATCGCTCTCGACCGAGGGCGCGACCGTCGAACTCGAGGTGGTCGAGAAGCACTACGGCACGCACCGGGCACTCGCCGGGCTGTCCCTCCGCATCGAACCCGGTGAGTTCGTGTCGCTGCTCGGCCCGTCCGGCTGCGGCAAGACCACCGCGCTCCGGGCCCTCGCCGGACTCGAGACGATCGACGGCGGCGCCATCCGCATCGACGGCGCGGACGTCGCCTCGGTCCCGGTCGACCAGCGGGACATCGGGATGGTGTTCCAGCAGTACTCGCTGTTCCCGCACATCACCGTGCGGCAGAACGTCTCCTTCGGCCTGGAGATGCGTCGGGTGCCGGCGGCCGCACGACGCGAGCGAGTCGTCGAGGCCCTCGACATGGTGCACCTCGTCGACTTCGCCGACCGGTGGCCGCACCAGCTCTCCGGCGGCCAGCAGCAGCGCGTCGCCCTCGCCCGCGCCCTCGTCACCCGGCCCCGCGTGCTCCTGCTCGACGAGCCGCTCTCCGCGCTCGACGCCAAGGTGCGGGTCTCCCTGCGCGACGAGATCCGGCGCATCCAGACCGACCTCGGCATCACGACCGTGTTCGTCACCCACGACCAGGAGGAGGCGCTCGCCGTGTCCGACCGCATCGCCGTCATGAACGCGGGCGAGATCGAGCAGGTCGGCACGCCGGAGGAGCTCTACCGCCACCCCGTGTCGGCGTTCACCGCGGACTTCGTCGGCCAGTCGAACCGGCTGCGCGGGGACCTGCGCGACGGCGACGTCTTCGTGTACGGGTTCCGGGTACCGGCCCTCGACGCCGGGACCGCCGACGGCCCGGTGACCGCGTTCGTCCGGCCCGAGGACGTCGCGTTCGCCGCCGAGGGCGTCACCGGCACGGTCGTCGCGTCGAGCTTCCTCGGCTCGATCCGCCGCACGACGGTCCGACTCGACGACGACACCGTCGTGACGGTGCAGCACGAGGTCGGCGACCGCCGCACCTCGGGCGACCCCGTGGCCCTGCGGCTGCTCGGTGCGCCGGTGGCGGTCGCGCCGCTCGCCTGACCGGCGACCCGGCCCGCGACCCGGCCCGGGCCCTGCCCGTGCACCCCGCCGGACGGGAGGCGCGTGGCGGGGCCGCCACGCGCCTCCCGTCCGCCGCGGTCAGCGCTCGAAGCGCGCCTCGCGCTCGTCGGCCAGGCCCGCCTCGACACGTGCGCGCATGTCCGCGGACATCGCGGGCAGGGCGTCGAGCCGGGCCCAGGTCGCCTCGGTGTTCTCGCCGTCCGCCGGGAACGGGTCCCCGGAGACGTACCGGCAGGCGAAGACGAGGTCGAGGTACTGCGCGCGGTCGCCGTTCGGGTACGTCATCTCGGGCAGGGTCTGCACCCACGCCAGGCGCTCGGCGACCGCGACGACGTCGGCCTCCTCGAGGACCTCGCGCTCGGCGGCCACCGCCGGTTCCTCGCCCGGGTCGACGATCCCCGTCACCGGCGTCCACGCGCCGGTGTCCGCGCGTCGGACGACGAGCAGCTCGCGCTCGGCGCCCTCGCCGCGGGTGACCACGGCGGTGACCCCGGTCAACCAGAGCAGGTCGGTGCCGATCTTCTCGCGCAGGGACAGGACGAAGTCAGGGGTCGGCATGGGTCCACGGTACCGATCACCCCTGTCGCCGACTGGTCATGACCAGTAGGGTGGCCCCGTGGAGATCATCATCCTGCCGACGCCGGCCGAGGTCGGTCGTGTCGCCGCCGCCAAGATCGCCTCGGTCGTCGCCGAGAAGCCGTCCGCCGTCGTGGGACTCGCCACGGGCTCCAGCCCGCAGGGCATCTACGCCGACCTGCGCCGACGGGTCGAGGCCGGCGAGGTCTCGTTCGCGGCCGCGCGCGGGTTCGCCCTCGACGAGTACGTCGGGATCCCGCTCGAGCACCCCGAGTCCTACGCGTCCGTGATCCAGCGCGACGTCGTGGAGCCGCTCGGCTTCGACCCGTCGCGCGTCCGCGTGCCGGACGGCCGCGCCGGCGACCTGGCCTTCGCGGCGAAGGAGTACGACGCCGCCATCCGCGCAGCCGGAGGAGTGGACGTGCAGGTCCTCGGGATCGGGGCGAACGGGCACATCGGGTTCAACGAGCCGACCTCGTCGTTCGCGTCGCGCACCCGGATCAAGACGCTCGCGCCGTCGACGCGTGAGGCGAACGCGCGCTTCTTCGACTCCCTCGACGACGTCCCGACGCACTGCATGACCCAGGGGCTCGGCACGATCCTCGAGGCGCGTGAGCTCGTCCTCGTCGCGCAGGGCTCCGCGAAGGCCGACGCCGTCGCGGCCGCGGTCGAGGGCCCGCTGTCGTCCTTCGTGCCCGGCTCGGCCCTGCAGCTGCACGAGCACGCGACCGTCGTCGTCGACGAGGAGGCGGCCGCCGGCCTGCGCCTGGCCGACTACTACCGGTACACGTACGCGAACAAGCCGGAGTGGCAGCGCTTCGAGTGACCCGCGGCGCTGCCGCTCGGCGGGCCGCGCTCAGCGGGCTGACGCCAGCCGGGTGAGTCCCTCGCGCAGCGTCTCCTCGGAGCAGCCGAAGTTGAGCCGGACGTGGCCGGCGCCCTGGCGCCCGAAGTCCCGCCCGTCGGACAGTGCCACCGCCGCCCGCTCGAGCAGGACCGCGGCGGGCCCGTCGCCCCACGGCAGCGCGCGCAGGTCGATCCAGGCGAGGTAGGACGCCTGCGGCTGCCGGTACCCCGCGCCGGGCAGGGCTGCACCGAGTTCCTCCGCGAGCACTCGTCGGTTGGTCGCGAGCTCGCCGAGCAGCGTTGCGAGCCACGGTTCGCCGTCCCGGAACGCGGCGACGCTCGCGGTGTAGCCGAGGATGCCGGTCCGTTCGACGACCTCGACCGGCAGCCCGTCGAACCAGGCACGTGCCCGTTCCGATGCGCCGACCATGAGCGCGCACTTGGTGCCCGCCAGGTTCCACGCCTTGCTCGCGCTCGTCAGGGCGACGCCGTGCTCGACCGCTTCGGGACCGCACGTCAGGAACGGGGTGAAGGCGGCGTCGGCGTGGGTGAGCGGCGCGTGGATCTCGTCGGACACGACGACCGCGTCCCACTCGGCGGCCAGCCGTGCGAGCGCGACGAGGTCGTCGCGTGCGTGCACCAGCCCGAGCGGGTTGTGCGGGTTGCAGAGCAGGACCGTGCGGGCACCGTCGGCGAAGGCCCGAGCGATGCCGTCGAGGTCGATGCGCCAGCCCGCCGTCGTGTCGAACGGGTCGGGGTCGCCGTCGGGCGCGCGGAGCGGGACCTCGGTCACCGTGCCCCCGGCCTCGCGCACGTACTCCCAGAACGGCGGGTACACGGGCGGCATGACGACGACCTGGTCGCCCGGCTCGACCACGCGCCGGAGGACCTCGACCGCGGCCACCGACACGTCCGTGGTCGTCCGGACGAGGTCGGGATCGACGTCCCAGCCCCACCGGCGTCCGGCGAAGTCGGCGAACACCTCGGGGAGCACCCGGGTGTGGCCGACGTAGCCGGTGTCACCGTCGCGGACCGCGCGCTCGAGGGCCTCGCGCACGGGCTCCGCCGGCACCGAGTCCATCTCGGCGACGAACATCGGCAGCACCTCGGGCGGGTAGGCGGTGTACTTCTCGCTCGTGCGCGTCCGCTGTGCTTCCGAGACGCTGACCATGACGCTCATGCGGCTCATCCTCGCACCCGTTCGCCAGCGTGCCCTCAGCGGACGGGTGCGCCGAGCAGCTGCTCCGACATCTCCCACACGCGCCTGGCGTCCTCGGCGCTGCGCAGCGGCTTCCAGGGGTCGAGCGTCCCCGGTGCACCGCCGGCACCGCCCGGACCGGTGGGGCCCACGAAGCCGCCGTCGCGCACGGCCGGGTCGGTCGCGGCGACGAGTGCCGGCAGTCCGGCGGTGCGCGGGGTCCCCACGAGCAGCCCGCGCCCGGACAACCAGCGGATCACCCGCACCGACGCGGTGTCACCGCTCCGACCGAGTTCCGGACGGGCGGCGAGCAGGCTCGTCGGTGCGACGCCCGGGTGGGCGATGTTGCTCGTCACGCCCCACCCGTGCTCGTGGCTCCGCCGGGCGAGCTCGAGCCCGAACAGGCCGAACGCCAGCTTCGACTGCTGGTAGGCGCGCATGCCGTCGTAGCGGCGCTCCCAGTTCGGGTCGTCCCAGTTGATCCGACCGCTCCGCGCCGCGACGCTGATCTGGGACGTGACGTGCCCCCGTGCCGACCGGAGCAGCGGCAGGAGCCCGCGGACGAGCGCGACGTGACCGAGGTGATTCGTACCGAGCTGCAACTCGAAGCCGTCGACGGTGGTCTGCCGCTCGGGTGGTGTCATCACGCCGGCGTTGCCGACGAGCAGGTCGACCGGGGTGCCGTCGGCCACCATCGCGCCGGCGAAGGCGTCGACCGACGCGAGCGAGGACAGGTCGAGCGTCCCGAGCGAGACCCGCGCGTCGGGGTGCGTGCGGAGGACACGGTCGCGTGCGGCAGCACCCTTGGCGGGGTTCCGGACCGGCAGCACGACCTCGGCGCCGGCGCCGGCGAGCGCGGTCGCGATGCCGAGTCCGATGCCGTCGCTGCCGCCCGTCACGACGGCACGGGTGCCGTCCAGGCGGGGGAGGGTGATCTCGATGGGTCGTCTCGGCACGGTGGTCTCCTCGTCGTCGTCGCCCGCGGACCGGGCCGGTCCCAGCCTGCGACGCCGCCACACCGTGAACCAGGACCTGACGAACCGTGGCTGCGGAGGCGGCGGACCCGGAGGATGGACGCATGACGGATCGATCGGAGTTCGGCGCCTTCCTGCGCGGCCGACGGGAGGCGCTGCAACCGTCCGACGTCGGCCTCCCGCCCGGGCAGCGGCGCCGGACCGCGGGCCTCCGGCGCGAGGAGGTCGCCTCGCTCTGCCACATGTCCGCCGACTACTACGCCCGGCTCGAGCGGGGGACCGGACCGCAGCCGTCCGAGCAGATGGTCGCCGCGATCGCGCAGGGGCTCCACCTGACGCGGCAGGAGCGCGACCACCTCTTCCGCCTCGCCGGGCACCGTCCGCCCGAGTCCGGCGTCGGCACCGACCACGTCGGCCCGGGCATGATGCGCATCTTCGACCGGCTGGTCGACACCGCGGCCGAGGTCGTCTCGGAGCTCGGTGAGACCCTGCAGCAGACGCCGCTCGCCACCGCCCTGTTCGGCGACGCGAGTCAGCGCACCGGCCATGAGCGGTCGAGCGGATGGCGGTGGTTCACCGAGCCGGGCGCCCGCGACCTGTTCCCGGTCGAGGACCGCGAGGCAACCTCCCGGCTGTACACGTCGTCGCTCCGCGAGGTCGTGGCACGGCGCGGCCCGGACTCCGCCGCTGCCCGGCTCGCGGACGACCTGCTCGGCCGCTCCGACGAGTTCCGCGCGCTCTGGGACCGGCACGAGGTCGGACTCCAACCCGGCACCGTGAAGCGGTACGACCACCCGGTCGTCGGCCGGCTCGAGCTGCACTGCCAGGTGCTCCTCGACCCGGAGCAGGCGCACGTGCTGCTCGTGTACACCGCGGTCCCGGGCACCGAGAGCCACGACCGACTCCGCCTGCTCTCGGTGGTCGCCGCCTGATCGATTGCCGGATCGTGACCTCGCGATCGTCCCGGGACGGCGAACATGGAGGGGTGCGGTGGCGGACGGGGAGTGCGACCATCGGGGCCGTCGTGCTCGTCCTCGCACTGAGCGGCTGCGCAGGCTGGCCTCCTGTCAACTGCACGCTGGAGGCCTGGACCGACACGGTCCACGTCCGCGTACCGGGCAGCGGCGACCCCGGCTCGGGAGTCGAGGGCGTCGGCTTCTGCCAGCAGGACGGCTGCACGCCCGGGCTGCTCACCTGGGAGGTGGACTCGGCACCCACGGCGTCGGATGGCGCGACGCCGGCCGCGCCCACCGGCGCGCTCCCGACACCGTCGTCGTCGCTCAGCCCGTCGACCATCCACGACGGCGACGTGTGGACGGTGCAGACACCCGGACACGACGGTGACCACGGCCGGGTAGCGCTCTTCGGCGCCGACCAGCGCGTGCTCGTGCAGCGGGACGTGCGCCTCACCTGGGTCCGGACCGGTGGCACCGAGCAGTGCGGCGGTCCGTCCACGGCGACGGTGACCGTCGAGCGCCCCTGACCGGTCCGCGCGGCTGACCCGACCAGCCCCCGACCGCGTCGGGTAGGCGGTCCGTGCAGCGTCCGACGCACGAAGGGCCGCCCCACACCGGACCGTTCCGCCGGCCTCGACCCGGAGTCGCTACGTACGGACCGCAGCGCGACTTCTGCTACAAGGACTTCATCCCGTCGTTCGCGATGGAGCACTTCGACCCGACGGCCTGGGCAGCGCTCTTCCGACGCGCGGGAGCGCAGTGGTCGTGCCTGTGACCGAGCACCACGACGGTTCGCGATGTACGACACCGTCCACTCGCGGTGGAGCGCCGCGTAGATGGGCACGGAGCGCGACGTGTTCGGGGACCTCGCGCGCGCCGTCGACGACGCCTGGATGGTGCGTGGCGCGTCGTGGCACCGCGCCGAGCACTGGTTCTTCATGAACGGCGGTGCGCGGTTCGAGTCCGACGTGCTCGACCCCCGGTGGAACGACTTCTACGGGCCGACGCAGCGCGATGGTCGCGCTTCTCGTCGATGTACAACGTGAGGCGGGCGTGTATGGCTTCGATCTGCTCGGCGGTCGCGGGGACGGAGCCGCGCGCGGCGTCATAGCGGGGCTCGACGATACGGTGTTTCAGCTTACGAATATCGGTGCCCAGTGTCTTGACGCGGTTGGCGACGGTGACGGGCCGGTGGCGGCTGTCGGTGGGAGAGAACGGCCGGCGCGGAGGCCAGAGAGCCTGAGCGGGGGACCGGTCGAGGGCGAAGAATGTCGGGCGGTGCGAGGGGGCTTGCGACCGCGTCCGACACTGTTCGTCCGCGGCCGGCGCGGCAGCGCCCGCACGGCGCGGAGGGTGGAGCGTTGGCAGGATCAAACGCAGGAACGCACCAGATGCCCCGGTACGAGGAATGCACCCTGTTCGGCAAGACTCCCACTCGAGCAGGACGACTACGCACATGGCCACCTGGCTACGCCGAATCATCCTGTCAGGTGATCATGACTGAGGGCGACCTGACGATTCCGCGATCAGTTCCTGTCTCGAACCATTCAGGGAGTGACACATGATCAATGCTTTACGGTCTCTCATGCGAAACCGCGCCGCCTTCAAATACGTTCGGTCCAGCGTCAGTCGACGCCCTTCTTGACAATTCATTCCTAGGGGGATCTTTGTTCCATGAAGGTATTAGTTTGCTCGGCGCCGGGGTCCTTGTAGTGAGCGTGATCGCTGTACCAGCCGTAGCCTCTGCCACAGATACGACCGTCACGTCGTCCATCACCGGCCAGATCGAAGGAAGCGACGGATCCGCCTTTGCGGCAGGAACGCCAGTTGTGGTGTGGTCCACCCCCTCTCAGGACGTATTGGCGGCAGCCAAGGTTGGGGACTCGTTCGTCAACACGCCGATCGCGACCGGCGTCGTGGGAAGCAGCGGCTCCTTCAGCGTGCCGATCAGTGATGTGTCCAGCCTGTCGAAGTACGCGTCGAAGGACGGCGTGCTCAACCTGGAAGTACGAGCAGCCGACGACACTGATGTCGCTCCGTTCGCGCTGAGCCGGAAGATCGTGACCGTCGAAGGGACGACCGCCCTCGTAGACCCAAGCGACCTCTCGAACAGCAATGCGACTACCGCAACTACCGCGCAGGTTGCTGCAGCGAACAAGCCAGCAACGATCGCGGCAACGAAGGTTCCGAAGTCGGCCGTGAAGAAGTCCGCACGGGTGATCGCAGTTGCCAGCGACGAGCTGCCCGTTGACCCGCAGGATCCGTCCCAGGACCCGACTGATGGGACTGGGGGCGAACCTCTGGATCCGTCCCAGGAGACGCCGGAACCGACCAGCAGCACGGGGCCTGGTGGGCTTGGCCCGAACAGCCCCTCCTCGACCCAAGTGTGCGGGACCGACTACTTGCAGGACTTCGGGTCGAAGAAGGTGATCGTCGGCTCCAGCTACGCCGTCGCCGGCAACACCACCGGAAGCTTCACGTACTCGTCGGGGGCGTCGTCGACCATCGGTGTCGGCTTCTCGTACTCCGGGAGCAAGGGCTCGTACAGCCAGAGCGGCACCACGAGCGCTTCGTCGAACGCTTCGGTCGGTTTCGGCACCCGCACCGGGGGCTACTCGTACGCGACCTACTTCAAGTTCGGCAAGTACGGAGATTACTGCTACCCCGTGGGCGGCAAGAAGAACATCGATTCGTACTACGCCTTCAAGGTTCGCCCCTCGTCCTATGCGGGCGGCGGCACCGTGAACAATTCGACGACGCCGTCTGCGACGAAGTGCACGGACTTCGGCGGCGGTGGCCTCACGATCTCCCGCAGCTCGAACAGCGCGAACACGTGGTCTTCCGGTGCCAGTCTTGACGCCGCCATCGGCATCAATCTGAGCTCGAAGACGGGTTACACGTCTACCGCAAAGCTGAGCTACAAGAACAACGGCTCGACGAAGAAGATCTGCGGCACCAACGACTACTTCGCCAACTCGCAGCGGTCCGTCACGAAGTGATTCGACACTCAACATCGGTGGCCCTGGCGTGCGCACTGGTCTTCGGACTGGTCTCGTGCGCCAGGTCCTCCGGTCCAACGACCCCTTCAGCACTGCACTACACCAACAACCAGCTGCAGATATGTGTTCCGATCAGCACTTATCCGGATGTGGCTGTTGGCATTCGGGTAGACCCTCGCGGCGACGAACCGATCACTATCAAGTCGGTTCAGGCGGTCGACGCGTCCGCTTTGCGTGTTGACGGGACCTGGGTGGTCCCCATCGATCCGAACAATCGGATCGGTGCGGTCAAGTGGCCTATCGTAGATGGGGACTCGTGGTGGCCGAATCGCCGTCAGGCCAGGGGCGCCAAACTGAAACCAGGCGAACACCACGACCTCATCATCCACGTTCACCACACTGGCGCAGGTAACGGCTCGTTACGGGACATCAGAATTCAGTACCAGCAGGACGGGCAGACCCGTGTCGCCGACGCGTACACCAGTGTTCGGATGGCGACTGGGGAGTGCGACTGAGTCGCATCCCGAAAGATCCGTCGGAGAGCTGAGTGTCGGCGGTGGGTGTGAGGGTGCGATAAGGATCACTCCGAGAAGAATCGTCGCCTTCGATACGAGTTCCCCTTCGCTGACGCGCTCCGCTCGGCGCTCGAGGAGACCGATGACGCAATGGTCGACGCGCTCTCTGGAACCGGCGCGCGCTTCGCTCAGCTGACTGCTGGCAGTGATTCCGTGAAGAGCGGGGATCTGCGTGATGCGTGATGCGTGGAGCGCGGTCGATGGTCCAGCCGTGGGGGCCACTTCCACGTTTTCGACGGCGTCCGGGAACGACGCAGCCCGGCAGGACTTCCTGCACCAGTGACGCCGCGCAGCCCCGGGTGCATGCCGGCGTCAGGAGCCCGGGGTCGCGGCGGGGTCCATCCAGAACGGCGACCAGTGGTACCCGTCCGGGTCGTCGAACTGCCGCTGGTACATGAACGGGTACTCGTCGGTGTCGCCGATCCGCCCACCGGCCACACGGGCACGCTCGACCAGCTCGTCGACGGCCTCGCGACTGTCGAGGTCGAACGACAGCGTGACCTTCGACGGGGTGTCGGGGCCGCCGACCAGGTCCTCGGTGCCCCCGACGCTGGCGTACACCTCGCGGCTGCTGAGCATGAGGAACTGGTCGGTGCCGAACGCGATGCACGAGACGTCGTCGCGCGACATCGACTCGACCAGGGACCAGCCGAGCGCGGTGTAGAAGGCGGTCGCACGTTCGACGCTCTCGACCGGACAGGCGATGTAGAGGCTCATGCGGTGATGGTCCCGCCGCACGAGCCCGGTGGTCAAGCGTCGGGTGGAGTCAGCTCGCGTCCGGCGCCCCACACCCGACGCACGTCGAGCGACGGGGACAGCGCCACGAGGTCGGCGGCGTACCCGGGGGCCAGCCGACCCAGGCGGTCGCCGAGTCCGAGCGCCGCGGCGGGCACGCTCGTCAGGGCGGCGACGGCCTGCGGCAGGGTCCGGCCCGCGCCGTCGACGGCGTTCCGGAGCGCGGTGTCCTGGGTCAGCGTCGATCCCGCGATCGTGTCCGTGCCCGCGACGAGGGCGACACCGTCGGTGACGGTCACGGCGAGGGACCCGAGCAGGTAGGAGCCGTCCGCCGAGCCGGCCGCGCCCATCGCATCGGTGATCAGCGCCACCCGGCCCGGTGCGGCGTCGAACAGCATCGCGGCCACGGACGGGTCCACGTGCACGCCGTCGAGGATGAGCTCGAGGGTCACCCGCTCGTCGGCCACGGCGGCGACGATCGGCCCCGGCGCACGGTGGTGGATCCCCGGCATCGCGTTGAACGCGTGCGTCAGGACCGTCGCACCGGCGTCGAACGCGGCCCGGGCCTGGTCGGACGAGCAGACGGTGTGCCCCACGGCGATCGTGACCCCGGCGTCGACGAACCGGCGCACGGCGTCGAGCGCTCCCGGCAGTTCGGGCGCGATCGTCACCTGGCGGAGGACCCCCGCGCCGGCCTCGAGCAGGGCGTCCACCGCGGTCGGGGTCGGGTCGACGAGGAACGACTCGTTGTGCGCCCCCTTGTTGTGCGGGGAGAGGAACGGCCCTTCGAGGTGCACGCCGAGCACGAGCGGGTCGGTGGCGGCGACCTCTCGGATGCGGGCCAGTGACGCGCCGAGCACGTCGATCGGGTTCGCGACGAGCGACAGCACGGACCGGGTGGTTCCGTGCGCCCGGTGCACCGCGAGTGCTGCGGCGAAGGTGTCGTCCTCGTAGGCCGCCCCGCCACCGCCGTGCCCGTGCAGGTCGACGAAGCCGGGGGTGAGGACGGCGTCGCCGAGGTCGACGACCTCGTCCGCCGCGGGCACCGCGGTGGTACCGGACCCGACCGCGTCGATCACGTCGCCGGCGAGCAGGACCCAGCCGTCGGTCGTGGTGCCGGACACGTCGACGAGGTGACGGGCGCGGACCAGCGTGCGCCGCGCCTCCAGACCGGAGCCCGAGCCGGGGCCGGCGCTCACGCCGTCTCCCGACGGAACGCGACCACCCCGGACAGCGCCGCGACCAGGACGAACACGAGGCCCACGAGCGGCAGGCCGATCGAGACCCAGCACGCGCCGGCTGCGATCACCAGGGCGGTCTCGACGATGACCTTGCCCACCACGTCCGTGTCGATCGGCGACCGCGGCGACCGGAACAGGAACCACACGACGGCCGCGAACAGCGGCGTCCCGATCGCGAAGAGGTAGCCCGGCCACGGCAGGATCCACGACCAGTACCCCCAGAACGCCAGCGAGAACAGGCCGAACGCGCACACGACGATCCGCAGCACCGTCCACCCGGACACACGACGGCGGGGACGGTCGGCGTCGACCGGCGGCGGGACTTCGTCCCAGTCGACCGGGCTCTGCGGTGCGTTCGTCATGCGCTGTGCCTACTTGAAGATGATCGTGCGGGCGCCGTCGAGGAGCACGCGGTCCTCGGCGATCCAGCGCACCGCCTGGGTGAGCGTGCGGGACTCCTCGTCCTGGCCGATGGAGACCAGCTCGGCGGGGTCCTTCGTGTGGTCCACGCGGACGACGTTCTGCTCGATGATCGGCCCCTCGTCGAGGTCGCTCGTGACGAAGTGCGCCGTCGCCCCGATGAGCTTCACACCGCGCGCGTGCGCCTGCCGGTACGGGTTCGCGCCCTTGAAGCCGGGCAGGAACGAGTGGTGGATGTTGACCGCGCGGCCCGCGAGCGCGGCGCACAGCTCCGGCGACAGGATCTGCATGTAGCGGGCGAGGACGACGAGCTCGATGTCGTGCTCCTCGACCGCCTCGAGGATGCGCTGCTCCATGGCCTGCTTCGAGGCCGCGTCGGTGACCGGCCGGTGCTCGAACGGCACGGAGTGGAACGCCGCCAGGCCGGCCAGGTCGCCGTGGTTCGACAGGACGAGCGGGACCTCGATCGGCAGCTGCCCGCCGCGCTGGCGGTACAGCAGGTCGTTCAGGCAGTGCCCCGCCTTCGACACGAGCACGAGCGTGCGCATCGGCCGACCCACGACGTCGAGCTGCACCCGGGCGTCGTAGCGCTCGACCACGGGCGCCAGCGCCCGCTCGAACGTCTCGCGGTCGACGGGTGCCATGACCTGCAGCCGCATGAAGAACGAGTTCGTGTCGGCGCTCGAGAACTGCTGCGACTCGGTGATGTTGCCGTGTGCCGCGACGACGGCTCCGGACACGGCGTGCACGATCCCGGGCTGGTCGTCGCAGACGAGCGTGAGGGTCCAGTGCGTGGGGGTCGGGTCGGTCACGGCATCAGGGTACCGGGCCGGGTGGGCACGTTCCGGCGGGCGTCGGGCGGACGGGAGGCGCGGGGTGCGTCCGGCGCGCGGGGTCGCGTCAGGGGGTGGTTGCCGTCGTCAGCGTCGGTGCGCGAGGAGCCGGCGCACGAAGTACACCTCGAGGCAGACCGCGAGCACCGTCACGGCCACCGCCATGCCGACGTACGTCGCACCGCGTCCGGCGTTCACCACCGCGAAGACCGGGGCGGCGATGCAGATGATCCCGCAGATCACGACGTTCCAGACCGCGCCGGCCCTGGTGCTGCTGTCGAACCCGCCGCCGTGCGTCATGCCCGCCACGCTACCGGCGCACGGCGTCGGCGTCCGCCCGTCGGGCGGCCTGCGTCAGGCGGCGTCCGCCCGGGCGAGCGCCCGGTCGGCGAGCGTCAGGACGCTGAGGAGCACGGCGATGCCGAGCATCACCCAGCCGAGCACGTGCAGGTCCGGGGTCGTCGGGGCCTGGCCGAACACCCCGCCGATGAGCGACGACGCCGCGATCGCCCCGATGTAGATGCTCGTGCGGGACAGGCCCGCAGCCGTGCCGATGTACTCGGACGGTACGACCTTGTAGAGCGCCGCCTGGTTCGACACCGAGGCGAGGGCCTGCGGCACCCCGAACAGCGCCGGGACGACGATCAGCAGCACGAGCGGCGACCCGGCGTGCAGGAGCAGGAGGAGGCCGGCGCCGAGGAGCGGGGTGAGCGCCGCGACGACCAGGGGGCGGCGGATCGCGGTCTTCCGGGCCACCAGGAACGAGACGACCCCGGCGACGACGGCGGCCGGCAGCTGCAGGTACCCGGCGACGTCGCTCGAGTAGCCCGCCACGTCCTGCACCCACTGCGAGAACCCGTAGGTCATCGTGTAGGCGAGCAGGTACGTCAGGAAGAGCCGTCCGTAGGTGCGTGACAGCGCCCCGTTCCGGACGAGCAGCCGCACGTCGACGAACGGCTTCGTCGCCCGGAGCTCCCACAGCACGAGCGCGACGAGGAGCACGACCGCGGTCGCGAGCAGCCACCAGAGCCCGGCGGACAGGTCGAGCAGGAACACCAGGAGCGCCGAGACGGCCCCGGTCATCAGGACCATGCCGAGGGGATCGAGCGCGGTGCGGACCGGGAGCCGGTCGGCGTCCCGCGGGCGGAGCCGGTCAGACGGCAGCCAGAGCGCCGCGACGACGATGCCGAACACCGCGAGGGGGACGTTCACCAGGAAGATCGCGTGCCACCCGAACGCCGCGATGAGGGCGCCGCCGAGGGGCGGTCCGGCGGCCGCGGACACGAGTGAGGTGATCGAGAGGGCCCCGAGGACCAGGGGCGGTGTCGGCTTCCCGATGCGTGCCGAGTGCTGCCGCAGCGTCGTGAGCGCCGCCGGGTACGCCGACGAGGTCCCGATGCCGATGAGCACCCGCGCGGTGACCGCCCCGCCGAAGCCGGTCAGGAACTCGGGGACGACGCCGGCGACCCCGACGATGACGAGTCCGGTGAGGAAGACCTTCTTCGGGCCGAACCGGTCGGCGAGCTTGCCCATCGTCGGCTGTGCGATCGCGCTCGCCAGGTACAGCGCGGCGACGAGCCAGATCGCCTGGGAGGCCCCGATGCCGAGGTCACGGGAGATCGGCGCGAGGGCCACCGACACCATCGTCGTGTTGATGGGGTTGAGGAGCGGACCGACCAGGACCGGGACGAGGAGCTTCGGGCCGAAGCCGCTGCCGGTGTCCCCGGGGGCGACGGTGGGCGAGGGGGAGGTCGAGGTGGACGTGGTGGGCTTCTTCCCGGGGTCGGATCGGTGCGGGTCGGTCGTGGGTGGGGTCAGTCGTCGGTCAGCGGCAGGAGGATCGCGAGGGCCCGGGCGACGGCCGCGCGGTCGTCCTCGGGCAGCGCGGACAGCCGGTCGGCGAGCACGCGCGTGCGGGTGGTCCATGCGTCCTCGCGCGCGCGGGACCCGGTCTCGGTCGCGCGGACCAGCGTGCGGCGGCCGTCGGCGGGGTCCGGTCGGCGGTCGACCAGGCCGAGGTCGACGAGCGCCTGCACGGTCGCACCCATCGACTGTGGGCGGACGCCCTCGGCTCGGGCGAGGTCGGCGACCGTGCTCTCGCCGTGGCGGAGCAGCCGACCGAGCGCTGCGGTCTGCGATGCGGTGACCTCGTCGGCCTTGCCCGTCAGGAGCGTGCGACGGATGCGCCCGTGCAGGGTCAGCAGGTCGTCGGCGAGCGCGAAGTCCGGTTCCACACCGGTACGCTACGCCTCAGCAGGCCAACTTGCAAGGTTGCCTTCCGAACATGATCCTCAGCGCTCGAACACCAACCGACGCCTCGTGACGGTGGCGCCCGCGCGCTCGAACGCCCGCCGCATCGGGACGTTGTCCGCGTCGGTCGTCGCCACGACCCGCGGCTCCCCGGCGGCGGCGTGGACGCGGAGCGCCTCGGCGAGGAGCCCGTCGACGATGCCCTTCCCGCGGTGCTGCGGCAGGACGCCGATGGAGCTGACCGCTGCGTCGTAGGCGGTCCGGGTCGCGAGCACGAAGCCGACGACGAGGCCGTCGTTGTCCTCGGCGATGCGCCAGTCCTCGCGTCGACCGGGCAGGCTGCGGTAGAAGTCGAGGTCGTCGAGCGCGGTGCCGCGCACCCCGAGCTCCGCGACGGTCGCGCGGGTGTGGGCGTCGAGCGACCCGACGGTCACCCGCGCGAACAGGTCGGTGAACTCGTCGTCGCCGCCGCGGAACCGGAGGCGCGGCGACGTGGGCGCGACGGCGGCCGTGGGGGGCTCCCACGCGACGCTGACCCGCTCGGTCGACCGGGCGAGCCCCGCCTGCCGGGCCGCCTCGGTGCGCCAGGCCACCGCCGCGACCGCCTCCGGGTCGTCGTGCCAGTCCACCGCCAGGTCGACGATCCACTCGGGCACGGTGCCGAAGGACGCGGTACCCGCCCGGATCAGGGCCGCCGCGATCGTCACCCGGTCGTCCTCGTCCGACGGCGCCACCAGGAGGTCGTCCAGGGTCGACGGAGCACCGGCGTCGGCGCCGCCCCACCAGAGCGCCCGACCGACGGGTCGGCCGTCGCGCACCGCGAGGAACGACCACTCCTGTCGGTGGTTGCCTGTCAGCGACTCCTGCCGGTACCGGTCCGGACGGGTCCACGAGACCGGAGCCGATGTCGAGAACGCGAGCAGGGCCTCCAGGTCGGCTGCCGTGGACGCCCGGACGCTGACGGTCACCGCGCGGAGGTGAGCGTCGTGACCAGGTGCTCCTGCACGTACCCGAGCCAGTCGTAGACGTCGCGGAGTCCGACGCCGGTCGATCCGCCGGACGACGACTCCTCGGTCTCGGCGTCCACGATGCCGAGCCGCTCCGCGATGGTGAGCCGCAGGTCGGTGAGGCAGCGGAGCCAGGCCTGCTCGTCCTCGGGCTCGAGCGCGCCGTCACGGGCGCCCGTCAGCCACGCGAGGACGACGCCCGCGTTCGTGGTCTTCTGCGTCAGGAGGTCCGAGCGGGTGTACCGCGCGAACTCCTCGCTCGCCTCGGCGTCCTGCGGGTAGGCGACCGGGAACATGCGCGTCGCGACCGGGTCCTCGTCGAGGTCGCCGCCGAGCACCTGCTGCAGCTGTTCGACCAGGCTCGCCAGCACGGAGCGCTCGCCGGAGGACAGCCCGAGGTGCACGCCGTCCCGACGCCGCACGAACGGGATCACGCGTCCGCTCCGGGGGCGCGCTCGACGGTCGCCTGCAGCCCGAACCCGTGCATCGCCTCGACGTGGCGCTCCATCGCCTCGCGGGCCCCGGTCGCGACGATCGCCCGACCGTCGACGTGCACCTGGCGCATGAGGCGGTCCGCGTGCTCGCGCCCGAAGCCGAAGTAGCTCTGGAAGACGTACGTGACGTAGGACATGAGGTTGACCGGGTCGTCCCAGACCACCGTGGTCCACGGGACGTCGTACCGGGCGCGGAGATCGGTGCGCTCGTCGAGCTCCGGGCTGCTCAGGGTCATGCACCAAGGGTGACACGAACCGGCACGCTCGGTACGATCGACGGGTCGCGACTGGCGTTGGATGGGTCACCATCGGGGAGCGACACCTGACACGGAGCGCTGCCGTACGCCTGGGCAGTGTCCATTCCGAACGCCTGGGCAGTGCCCACCCGTCCACCTCGTCGCGTCCGCGCGGCGATCAGACAACGAGGAGTCCCGTGTCCATCACCGATCTGCCCGCTGCGTCCACGCAGCCCACGAACGCCATGCCGACCAGCTTCAACGCCCCCCTCGCCGAGGTCGATCCCGAGATCGCCGCGGTCCTGCAGAACGAGCTCGGTCGCCAGCGCGACACCCTCGAGATGATCGCGTCCGAGAACTTCGTGCCGCGCGCCGTCCTCGAGTCGCAGGGCTCCGTCCTGACGAACAAGTACGCCGAGGGCTACCCGGGCAAGCGCTACTACGGCGGCTGCGAGTTCGTCGACGTCGCCGAGCAGCTCGCCATCGACCGCGCGAAGGCCCTCTTCGGCGCTGCGTACGCGAACGTGCAGCCGCACTCCGGCGCCAGCGCGAACGCCGCCGTCCTGCACGCCATCGCCTCCGCCGGCGACACCATCCTCGGTCTCGAGCTCGCCCACGGCGGCCACCTGACCCACGGCATGAAGCTCAACTTCTCCGGCCGCATCTACAACGCCGTGTCGTACGGCGTCGACCCGGAGACCTTCGAGGTCGACTACGACGACATCCGCGCGAAGGCGATCGAGCACCAGCCGAAGGTCCTCATCGCCGGCTGGTCGGCGTACCCGCGCCAGCTCGACTTCGCGAAGTTCCGCGAGATCGCCGACGAGGTCGGTGCCACGCTCTGGGTCGACATGGCGCACTTCGCCGGGCTCGTCGCCGCGGGCCTGCACCCGTCGCCGCTGCCGCACGCCCACGTGGTGTCGTCGACGGTGCACAAGACGCTCGCCGGTCCGCGTTCGGGCATCATCCTGTCCAACGAGGAGTCGCTCTTCAAGAAGCTGAACTCCGCCGTGTTCCCGGGCCAGCAGGGCGGCCCGCTCATGCACGTGATCGCCGCCAAGGCCACCGCGTTCCTGCTCGCGGCGACGCCCGAGTTCAAGGACCGCCAGGAGCGCACGCTCCGTGGCGCGAAGGCGCTGGCGGACCGGCTCACGCAGGACGACGCGAAGGCCGCCGGCATCGACGTCCTCACCGGTGGCACCGACGTGCACCTGGTGCTCGTCGACCTGCGCGAGTCCGAGGTCGACGGCAAGCAGGCCGAGGACCTCCTCCACGAGGTCGGCATCACCGTGAACCGCAACTCGGTGCCGTTCGACCCGCGCCCGCCGATGGTCACCTCGGGTGTCCGCATCGGCACCTCGGCGCTGGCGACCCGCGGCTTCGGCGACGCCGAGTTCACCGAGGTGGCGGACATCATCGCGCTGACCCTCATGCCGGAGCCGGACATCGCCGCGCTCTCGGCGCGGGTGAAGGCCCTCACCGACGCGTTCCCGCTCTACGCGTGAGCGGCGCCGTGGCAGACCTGCCGCGGGCGCTCTGGGCGGGGGAGGGCAGTGCCGTCCGCATCGACGGCACCGCCCTCGCCGCCCGCACGCTCGACGACCTGAAGGTCCGCATCGACCGGCTGCACGACCACGGCTTCCGGCCCGGCCTCGGCACGATCATGGTCGGGCAGAACCCGGGCTCGGTGTCGTACGTCGCGGGCAAGCACCGTGACTCGGCGCAGATCGGGCTCGACTCGATCCGCATCGACCTGCCGGAGACGGCCAGTGCAGCGGACATCCGCGCGGCGATCCTGCAGATGAACGACGACCCCCGGGTCACCGCGTTCATCGTGCAGCTCCCGCTGCCGCAGGGCATCGACCCGATCCCGATGCTCGAGCTGATGAACCCGGCGAAGGACGCCGACGGCCTGCACCCGACCAACCTCGGTGAGCTCGTGCTCGCCGTGCCCGGTGGTGCCGGCACGATCGACGCGCCGCTGCCGTGCACCCCGCGGGGCATCGTCGCGATGCTCGAGGCGTACGAGGTCCCGATCCGGGGTCGGCACGTCACGATCATCGGCCAGGGCCTGACGGTCGGACGTCCGCTCGGCCTGCTGCTCACCCGGCTCGAGGCCACCGCAACCCTCACCCACTCCCTCACCGAGGACGTCGCCGCCGAGTGCCGTCGCGCCGACATCATCGTCGCGGCGGCCGGGGTCGCGGGACTCGTGCGTCCGGACTGGGTCAAGCCCGGGGCAGCGGTCATCGACGTGGGCATCAGCCGGATCGTCGACGAGACGACCGGCAAGGCGAAGCTCCGTGGTGACGTCGACCCAGAGGTCGCGTCGGTCGCCGGCTTCCTGTCGCCCACGCCGGGCGGCGTCGGCCCGATGACCCGCGCGATGCTCATGAAGAACGTCGTCGAGGCGGCCGAGCGCCACCTGCACTGAGACCGGGACGGTCGCCGCTGGAACGGTCGTCACCAGCCCCGGACGGGAGGCGCGGACCACCCCCGCCACGCGCCTCCCGTGGTGCTACGGTCACCCCATGGGGGAGACGCAGACGGTCCTGGCCGCTCCGGTGATGGCGCCCGAGGGGCGCCGGTTCCGGCCACGAGCCTGGGGGCTCGTGCTCATCGGCGTGGTCGCCGTCCTGACCTCCGGCACGACGATGTGGAGCGTGTCCTCCGGGTACGGCGGGGTCGACGCCGACGGCGGGTGGATCGACGGCGCGGGCAACCCCGTCACGACCGCGCCGCCCACCGTCGACGTCGTGGCGCACACGGCACCGGCAGCGCTCGCGGTCCTGCTGCTCGTGGTCGTCGTCGGCGTGGTCGTCCCGCCGACGCTCGCTCGTCGCGGACGTCCTGCGCTCGGCGAGGCGGTGCGCTGGGGGGCGTACGCGGCGGTCCTCGTGGTCGTCGTCGCCGGCACGCTGGTCTACACGGTGTGGCAGGGCGACGTCGTCATGGACCAGGTCCACCGGCAGGTGCTCGAACCGCACGGCTTCCCGTGGGGCGGCGTCACCGTCACCACCGGGCACATGACGCGATGACGGCCAGCGCCGAGGGCGCCCCCCCGCGAGTCCCTCTTCACCCGCGACGCCCGCAAGCTCGTGTGGATCACCCTGCTCTGCCTGTTCCTGCAGGTGCTCGCGCAGAACTGGACGGCCGGACCACGCCTCCCCGGCAGCACGGACGACGTCTCGCTCGGGTGGGTGACGTTCCAGGCGCGGCCGTGGATCGGCTGGACCGTCCTCACCGTCGGGTCCGCGGTCGGGGGCTTCGTCGTCGGGGTCGCCCGTCGCGGCGCCCGACGCTGGGACCAGGACCGCGTGCTGGCGCTCGGGCTCGGCGGCGTGGTCGGTGTGACGGCGCTCGTCTGGGTGCTGTTCCTCGTGCAGTACGAGTGGGCGTTCTGGGCGGTGGACCACGGCGTGCTCCACCCGTTCATGCTCGGCGACGTGTCGATCACCGTCGAGTACCCGTCGCACGACGGCTGACGGGCGCCCGTGCCTCGGACGCTCGCGGGCGACCGGCACGGATCGAACCACGGATCCGACGTCGAACCAGCCTCGGGGAGTGGTTCGACGTCGGATCCGTGGTTCGACATGCGGGCGCCGGCGGGCCCGCCCGCGCAGCGCGTCAGTCGCGCCGGGCGCCCTGCGCGGCGTGCACCGTGAACACGGTGGGCTCGCGGTACCCGGCCGCAGCGAAGGCGGACGTGACGGCCGTCGTGATCGCGTCACGGGCCTCCCGGTCGACCAGCGCGATCGCGGCACCACCGAAGCCGCCACCGGTCATGCGGGCACCGACGGCACCGTGCTCGAGGGCGGTCGACACCGCGAGGTCGAGCTCCGGTACCGAGATCTCGAAGTCGTCGCGCATCGACGCGTGCGAGGCGACGAGCAGGTCACCGATCGCGCGCGGACCCTGCTCGCGGAGCGTGCGGACGGTGTCGAGGACCCGCTGGTCCTCGGTGACGATGTGCCGCACGCGGCGGAAGGTCTCGTCGTCGAGCAGCTCCTGGGCGCGGGGCAGGTCGTCGACGGACACGTCGCGGAGCGCCTCGACGCCGAGCACCTGCGCGCCCCGCTCGCACGACTCCCGTCGGGCCTTGTAGCCACCGGTGGCGTGGGCGTGCTCGACGCGGGTGTCGATGACCAGGACCTCGAGCCCGTTCGCCTCGAGCGCCAGGTCGACCACGGCGGTGTCGAGCGTCCGGCAGTCGAGGAACACGACCGCGTCCTGCTCACCGAGGAGCGATGCGGACTGGTCCATGATCCCGGTCGGGGCGCCGACGGCGTGGTTCTCGGAGTACTGCCCGACGCGGGCCAGCGTCTTCCGGTCGAGGCCGAGCTCCCACAGGTCGGTGAACGCCAGCGCGACGCCGCACTCGATCGCGGCGCTCGACGACAGGCCCGCGCCGACCGGGACGTCCGACTCGATGAAGACGTCGAACCCGGTCTTGTCGGACAGGTCGGCTCCGGCCTGCTCGCGGAGCGCCCAGGCGATCCCGAAGACGTAGGCGGACCACCCCTGCATGCGCGAGGGGTCCAGCTCGTCGAGCGACAGCTCGTGCACCGCGTCCGGCTCGAACGCCGACGCGACCCGGATCAGTCGGTCGTCCCGCTGCCCGATCGAGGCGACCGTGCGCCGGTCGATCGCGAACGGCAGGACGTAGCCGTCGTTGTAGTCGGTGTGCTCGCCGATCAGGTTGACGCGACCGGGGGCGGAGTACCGCACCGCCGGCTCGTACCCGTACACCTGCTGGAACGTCATGCGCGTTCGATCCCTCCTCGGATGAACTCGGCCGCCTTCTCGGGCACGAGGTCCCCGATCCAGGCGCCCATGGCGGCCTCGCTGCCGGCCAGGAACTTGAGCTTGTCCGCCGCGCGGCGCGGGGACGTGATCTGCAGCATGAGCCGCACGGTGTCGCGCGCGGTGTGCACCGGCGCCTGGTGCCACGCCGCGATGTACGGCGTCGGGGTGTCGTAGAGCGCGTCGAGTCCGCGGGTGAGCCGCAGGTGCATGTGCGCGAGCTCGTCCTTCTCGGCGTCGGTCAGGCCGGCGAGGTCGGGCACGTGCCGGTGCGGCAGCATGTGGACCTCGATCGGCCAGCGCGCGGCGAACGGCACGAAGGCCGTGAAGTGCTCGCCCTGCAGCACGACGCGCTCCGAGGCCCGCTCGTTCGCGAGGTGCTGCTCGAACAGGTCCGGCCCGAAGCGCTCGATCGACGCGAGCAGGCGCTGCGTGCGGGGCGTGACGTACGGGTACGAGTAGATCTGCCCGTGCGGGTGGTGCAGCGTCACGCCGATCGCCTCGCCGCGGTTCTCGAACGGGAACACCTGCTGGATGCCGGGCATCGCGGACAGCGCCGCGGTGCGGTCCGCCCACGCCTCGACCACGGTGCGGGCGCGGGACTCGGAGATCGAGGCGAACGAGCCGCTCGTCTCGGGGGAGAAGCACACGACCTCGCAGCGGCCGACGCTCCGGAGCTGGCGGTTCAGGCCGACGTCGGACAGTGACCCGAGCGACTCCGGGGCGTCCTCGGCCTCGAGCAACGGGCCGAACGACGGCGAGCGGTTCTCGAACACCGCGACGTCGTAGCGGCTCGGGATCTCGGACGGGTTCGCCGCGGTCTGCGGTGCGAGCGGGTCCTGGTCGGCCGGGGGCAGGAACACGCGGTTCTGCCGGCTCGATGCGATGGACACCCACTCGCCGGTCAGGACGTCCTGCCGCATCCGCGCGGTCTCCGGCCGGGGGTCGAGGACGCGCTCGTCGATGCTGCGCTCGGCGGGCAACTGCGTGTCGGCGTCGTCGAAGTAGATGAGCTCGCGGCCGTCGGCGAGCGTCGTCACGCGCTTGGTGATCACCGCACGAGCCTAGCGCGTCCGTGAAGCGTTGCGAAAGCCTCCGCAAGTGCGCGAAACTCGTCCCGTGCGCGACGACGACCTCTTCCTGGCCGGCTCGCTGCCCGCGCCCCTCCGGCAGGACCGGATCGTGTCCATCGTCGAGGGAGCCCCCGGTCTCGTCCGTACCGCGGCGCTGGCCGCCGCGCTCGGCACGAGCGAGGTGACGGTCCGGCAGGACCTCGCGACGCTCGGACAGGAGGCCCGCATCCGCCGGGTGCGCGGAGGTGCCGTCCGCCTCGGGGCCGGCTCCGGCGAGCGTCCGCTCGAGGAGACCGCCGTCGAGCACCAGGTGGCCAAGGCCGCGATCGGGCGCGCCGCGGCGGACCTCGTCCGCTCCGGACAGTGCGTGGTGCTGGACGTCGGCACGACGCCGGCAGCCGTGGCGTCGGCCCTGGTCGCGCGCGAGGACCTGACCGACGTCACCGTCGTCACCAACTCGCTCACGACCGCGCTCGCCCTGGAACCGGCCGTCCCACGCTTCACGGTGGTCGTCACGGGCGGCACCCTGCGCCCGCTCCAGCACTCCCTCGTCGCACCGTTCATGGGTGCCGTCCTGCCCGCGATCGCCGCCGACCTGGCGTTCATCAGCGGGACCGGGCTCGACGTCGAGCACGGGCTCACCAACGTGAACCTGCCCGAGACCGAGGCGAAGCGGATGCTCGCCGCGACCGCCGGGCGTACGGTCGTGGTGGCGGACGGCTCGAAGTTCGGCCGGGCACACCGAGGCCGCGTCCGCCCGCTCGAGGACATCGACGTCGTCGTCACCGCCGGGGTCACCGCGGACGCGGTCGCCCCGATCCGGGCGGCCGGGGTCGAGGTCGTGGTGGCCGACGGCGGACACGACGACGAAGCACCACGGAAGGACAGGACCGCATGACCGCAGCAGCACCCACCGGAGGGCAGTACCACCTCCGTCACGCCGGACCGGACGGTGTCGTCGAGGCCGTCGTCACCGAGGTCGCCGCGGGCATCCGGGAGCTCCGGGTCGCCGGCTTCGACCTGACCGAGCCGTTCCCCGTCACGTCGCTCCCGCCCGGCGCGGACGGCATCGTCCTCGTGCCGTGGCCGAACCGCGTCGCCGGTGCCGTGTGGGAGCTCGACGGGAAGCGCCAGCAGCTCGACGTGACCGAGCCGAAGTACGGCAACGCCTCGCACGGCCTGCTCCGCTTCTCGCCCTACCGCGTGGTCGAGCAGACCGGGTCGGGCATCGTGCAGCAGGCGACGATCCACCCGCAGCACGGCTGGCCGTTCACGCTCGAGACCCGCGTGCACCACGAGCTCGTCGAGGACGGCATCCGCGTGACGCACACGATCGTCAACCGGTCCGGCGTCCGCGCGCCGTTCGCCGTCGGTGCGCACCCGTACCTGCGCGCCGGGGACACCCCGGCGGAGGACCTCGTCGTGACGCTCGACGCGGCCACCGCCTTCACCGTCGACGAGCACAAGATCCCCGACGGCACCGTCCCGGTCGAGGGCACGCCGTACGACCTGCGGGGCGGGCAGCGGGCCGGGGACGCCGACCTCGACACCGCCTACCGCGACGTCACGCCCGACGCGGACGGCGTGCGACGGACGACGCTGCACGGGCCCGAGGGCGACGGCGTCGAGCTCTGGCAGGACGCGTCGTTCCCGTACGTGCAGGTCTTCACCTCGCGGGAGTTCCCCCGTGGCGACGGCACCGGACTCGCGGTGGCGGTGGAGCCCATGACAGCACCCGCGAACGCGCTCAACTCCGGCGAGGGACTCCGGTGGCTCGAGCCGGACGAGTCGTGGACGGGTACCTGGGGCATCCGCCGCGTCTGGTCCTGACCGACCGCTGCGGATCCGAGGCGCTCAGGCGCGACGCATCCGGAGTGCCTCGACCGCGAGGGACTCGGTGCCGTAGCGGCCGATCTCCTGCGCCCAGGCCGGGTCGTCACCACGGAGGGCGACGTACGCCTTGCCCTGGCGGCAGACGTAGCCGAGCACGGTCGTGGCCGTCGCGACCTCGAGGAAGTCCGTGCGGATGTGCCGCGTCGTGACGCGGGCGTTGCGGCGGAGGGTGTCGAGGAGGAGCTGGTTGCTCATCGTGGTGTTCGTCGCTGCTGCGAGCTCCACGATGCGGCGCGCGTCACCGGTGGTGCTGGCCTGCGTGGCGTCGATGGGCTCGGTCACGGTGTACCCCGTCCGTTCTGTCGTGCTGCGTTCGTGCTCGGTCCGCTGATCGGGACCGGGCACGACACTATCGGCGCGGGGCCAACAGTCCGCTGAACGGCGACTGAACTGTGCACAAGACGCACCATGAACCTGCTGAGGACGACTTGTACCCCGCTCAGCGCTCGACGTCGGCGCAGGAGAGGGTGGTCGTGCACGGCGGGCGGTCGGGGCTCTGCCGCAGGTCGACGCTCGTGGCTCCCGGCAGCGCAGCACGCGCATGTGGGCCCCGTGGGGCTCGAACCCACGACCCTCGGATGAAGAGCCGGCGCCCTCGGACGTGTGGGCCCCGTGGGGCTCGAACCCACGACCCTCGGATTAAAAGTCCGGTGCTCTACCGACTGAGCTAGAGGCCCTCATCCGCAAGGCTAGCGGTTGGTGCCCCACGTGCGGGACCGGGTGCGCCTCAGCTCCGGCGCCCGGTCAGGGCACGCACGATCCACGCAACGAGCGCGACGACGAACAGCACGATCCCGACGAACAGCAGGAGCTTCAGGCTCGCGACGATGCCGCCGACGAACAGCAGGACGACCGCGACGACGGCCAGGACCACGAGCAGGGCGTTCATGGGGTGACCTCTTCCTCACTCCGGGTTCCTCGGGCGGGGAGGGACCGCCTCCCCGCCCGAGCACGGTACGCGGCGGGTCGGGGTTGCGTCCAGGGCGAACGGGGGGCGCGGGCGTCGGCGGCCGTGCCTACACTCGCCGGGTGCCTCGCGATCACCACCGCCCCGTCCACTTCACCGACAAGGAGTTCGCCGCGATCCAGGGCGGCGACGACCCGGCGCTGGTGAACCGCGTCGCGCACGAGACCGCGAACGCCCTGCTGCACCGCGTGCGGGAGGACCCGGACCCGTCGGTGGTCGAACGCTTGGTGACCTACACGGACGTGCACGGCATCGACGCGATCGCCGAGCTCTGGGCGCGCGTGGGGGCGCACACCCTGCCGGGCGCCCTGTGGCGCATCTACCTCGTCCGTGTCGTCATCCGGCAGAACCCGGAGGAGATCGCGTACTTCTTCGAGCGCGGCACGGAGCGGATCGGCACGATCGACGAGGCCGTCGCTGGTGCCGAGCAGCCGACGGGTCCGGCGGAGATCCTCACGCTCGCGGACCGCATCTTGCACGGCCTGTACACGGGCGACCTCGCGGTGGCACTCGACCGCGGAGCGGCGTTCTGCCGGCTGACCGCGGCGGGCGCGACGTCGGTCGCCGACGACGCCGACCTGACGGCGGGACCGCGTGCGAGCGAGCTGACCCGGCGCGCACTCCGGCTCACGGAGCTCGCCGCGGACCTCACCGAGGCGGCGGCGCTCTGGCGCCGCGACAGCCTGGACTGACGCGAGCGCCCCGGACAGGCAGAAGACCGCCTGGACAGGCGGAAGACCGCCCGGACAGGCAGAAGACCGCCCGGACAGCAGAAGACCGGGCCGCAGAAGCGCCTCTCGGCGCGAGGCCGCTCGAAGCGGCGAATTTTGGAGCCCGGGGCTTGCTGCGGCCCGGCGAGACCCATCGTACGAGACGCTCGCTGGACGAGCGACCGTGTTCACTCTCGGTGGACACGATGCGCGGCCGGGCGTGCCCCCGACGCCCCCGGCGTGCCCCTGCCGACGGCGCCGGGACGAGCGTTCGTCGCAGCTGCTCCCAATCCGTTCAGGGGACGGTGCCGAAGAGAGGGTGTGACGCTCCTCGCGGACGTCACAGTGAGGGCCAGCGTGACCCGGTCCGGTACCCGCCGGTCAATTCCCTGCGGGTCGCGCTGCCCTCGCCCACGTACCCGCCGCGAGGACCCGATCACCCGAACCCGACCCTGCGAAGTGAACGCGTGTGTCGACCCTGATGCCACCGAGAGGGGGGAAACCTGCAATGCTAGCGCTCGTGGAACATGACACCGAGGCCTGGCGCTCCGACGAGCCCGCACCCGTGTCGCCCGACGACCTGCTCGCCCGCGTCGCCACCGGCGACCAGCCTGCCTTCTCCGAACTCTACGACGCCCTGTCCGGCCGCGTGCTCGGACTCGTGATCCGGCTCCTCAAGGACCGGGCGCAGTCCGAGGAGGTCACGCAGGAGGTCTTCCTCGAGGTCTGGCAGCAGGCCACCCGGTTCGACCGCTCCCGCGGGACCGCCGCCAGCTGGGTGCTGACCATGGCCCACCGACGGGCGGTCGACCGGATCCGGGCTTCGCAGGCGTCGCACGATCGGGACACCCGGATCGGGATCCGCGACCTCGAGGCCGGTTTCGACCAGGTGTCGGAGTCGGTCGAGATCCGGATCGAGCACGAACGCGTCAGTCGGGCGCTCGGCAAGCTGACCGAGTTCCAACGGCAGGCCGTGCAGCTCGCGTACTACGGCGGCTACTCGCACAGCGAGATGGCCGAACGGCTCGGTGTCCCGATCGGCACCGTCAAGACCCGTCTCCGTGACGGGATGATCCGACTCCGAGACGAGATGGGAGTGACGTCATGAACACCCGACACGACGACCCCGCCCTGCTCACCGGGTCGCACGCACTGGACGCCCTCTCGGACGACGAGCGCGCGCTGCTCGAGTACGCACTCATGACGTCGCCCGAGCTGCAGGCCGAGGCGGACTCGCTCCGCGAGACCGCGCTGCAGCTGGCCTACGCCGTCGAACCGATCGAGCCGCCGTCGTCGCTGAAGACGTCGCTGATGACCCAGATCGCCCGGACCCCGCAGGCGGCCCCGGTCGCCGAGCAGACCGCTCCGGCGTCCGGCCTCGGCACCGACGCTCCGGTCACCGGCCTGGAGGCCCCGACCGCCCCCGTCACGTCCCTCGCCTCGTCCGCTCCCACGGCTCCGGCCGAGGGTCGCGCGGCAGCGACGGCCCGCCGCCGCTGGTTCCAGCGGCCGGCTGCCGCCCTCGCGGCGTCGGCCGCCGTCGCCGTGGTGTTCCTCGGCGTCGGGCTCGGCGTCGGGACGAACTTCGGCCAGTCCGAGGGCACCGGCCCGGGCACCACGCAGGCCTCCGGCACGCTCGACTCGATCTACGCCGCGGCGGACTTCCAGCGCTCGACCGCGAAGGTCGCCGGCGGCGGTTCGGCCACGGTCGTCTGGTCGCACGACGTGGGACGCTCGGCGGTGATCCTCGACGGTGTCGAGCAGGCGCCCGAGGGCAAGACCTACGAGCTCTGGTACATCGGCAGCGAGGGCGGGAAGATCGTCCCGGCCGGTCTGGTCGACGGCGCTCGCAACGGGGTGCACACGGCAGTCCTCGACGGACAGCTGGCGCAGGGCGCGACCATCGGCATGACGGTCGAGCCCGAGGGCGGCTCCGAGCAGCCGACCACGACGCCGATCATGGCGGTCCCGACCACGCAGGCCTAGCGCACGGCACAGCACGACACGGGCGGGCAGCGGAGCATCCGCTGCCCGCCCGTCGTCGTCGTCGGACGTGCGGTACCAGCCGACAGGTCGTACCAGCAGACGCAGCGAGGCCCGGTGCCGTCCGTGGCGGACGTGCACCGGGCCTCCAGGCCGTCCGTCAGGCGACGGTCCGACGGCCGATCAACCGAAGCGACCCGAGACGTAGTCCTCGGTCGCCTGCACCGACGGGTTCGAGAACATCGTCGCCGTGTCGTCGAACTCGATGAGCTTGCCCGGTGCGCCGGTGCCCGCGATGTTGAAGAAGGCGGTCTTGTCGCTGACGCGCGACGCCTGCTGCATGTTGTGCGTGACGATGACGATCGTGAAGTCCTTCTTGAGCTCCTCGATCAGGTCCTCGATGGCGAGCGTCGAGATCGGGTCGAGCGCGGAGCACGGCTCGTCCATGAGCAGGACGTCCGGCTGCACCGCGATCGCGCGGGCGATGCAGAGACGCTGCTGCTGACCGCCGGACAGGCCCATGCCGGGCTTCTCGAGGCGGTCCTTGACCTCGTTCCACAGGTTCGCGCCCTGCAGCGAGCGCTCGACGATGTCGTCGGACTCGGACTTCGACAGGCGCTTGTTGTTGAGCTTCACACCGGCCAGCACGTTGTCGCGGATGGACATCGTGGGGAACGGGTTCGGGCGCTGGAACACCATGCCGACCTGGCGGCGGACGAGCACCGGGTCGACCCCGGCGCCGTACAGGTCGTCGCCGTCGATCTTGACCGAGCCCTCGACGTAGGCGCCGGGGATGACCTCGTGCATGCGGTTGAGCGTGCGGAGGAAGGTGGACTTGCCGCAGCCCGACGGGCCGATGAAGGCGGTGACGGTGCGGGGCTCGATCGTCATGTCGACGCCCTCGACGGCCTTGAACTTCGAGTAGTAGACGTTGAGGCCGTCGACCTCGATGCGCTTGGACACGTGGTTTCCTTCGGGGTGGGGTGGTCTGACCGTGCGTGCTCGGCGCTAGCGCGGGAGCCGGGGGGCGAAGAGTCGGGTGATGAAGCGGGCGAGCAGGTTGAGCACCATCACGATGAGGATGAGCACGAGCGCCGCGGTCCAGGCCCGGTCGACGAACGGCACCGGGTTGGCGCCCTGCTGCGAGTACTGCGTGTAGGCGAACACCGGCAGGGTCATCATCGGGTTCTTGAACAGGTCGTAGTTCATGCTCGCGGTGAAGCCGGCGGTGACGAGCAGCGGCGCGGTCTCACCGATGACGCGGGCGATCGAGAGCATGACGCCCGTGGTGATGCCGGCGAGGCTCGTCGGCAGGACCACCTTGAGGATCGTCAGGTACTTCGGGACGCCGAGGGCGTACGAGGCCTCGCGGAGCTCCATCGGCACGATCTTCAGGACCTCCTCGGTGGAGCGGACGACCACGGGGATCATCAGCACGCTCAGGGCGATGGAGCCGACGAGGCCGAAGCGGGCGCCCGGACCGAGGAAGAGCGCGAAGAGCGAGTATGCGAAGAGGCCCGCGACGATCGAGGGGATGCCGGTCATGACGTCGACGAAGAACGTGATGCCCTTCGCCAGGGCGCCCTTGCCGTACTCGACGAGGTAGATCGAGGTGAGGAGGCCGATCGGCACCGAGATGAGCGCCGCGAAGAGCGTGATCTCGAGCGTGCCGATGAGGGCGTGCAGGGCCCCGCCGCCCTCGGAGATGACGCCGCGCATCGAGGAGCTGAAGTACGTGCCGTCGAAGCGGGCGACACCGTCGGCGATCACGGTCCAGAGGAGCGACACCAGCGGCAGGACGGCGACGACGAAGGCCGTGGCGACCAGCGACGTCACGAGGCGGTCGACCGCCTTGCGGCCGCCCTCGACGATGCGCGAGACGACGACGATGAGCACGTCGAAGAGGACCGTGCCGAGGAACAGGGCCGCGACGACGTTGAAGTCACGGACGGCACCGCCCGCGTTGAGCAGGGCGAAGACCGCGATCAGCGCGACCCACGAGCCGATGAGGAGCAGCCACGGCACGGACTTGTGCAGCTTGCCGTTGGCGTAGACGTTGCCGGCGACGCCGGTCTGACGGAGAGCGAGTGACATCGGGGCGCGACCTCTCAGGAGACCCGCTTGCGCACGATGTAGCGCGCCAGCATGTTGATGAGCAGGGTGATGACGAAGAGGATCAGGCCCGACGCGACGAGGGCGTTCAACGCGGTGCCGGACGCCTCGGCGAACTGCAGCGCGATGTTCGCCGCGATCGTCGAGGGGTTGAGCGAGGTCAGCATCTGGAACGTGACGTTCGTCGACACCGAGAGCACCAGGGCGATCGCCATCGTCTCCCCGAGCGCGCGGCCGAGGCCGAGCATGATCGCGGACACGATGCCGGACTTCGCGAACGGCAGGACCGACAGACGGATCATCTCCCACCGGGTCGCCCCGAGGGCGAGGGCGGCCTCCTCGTTGAGGGTCGGCGCCTGCAGGAAGATCTCGCGCATGACCGCGGTCATGATCGGGATCGCCATCACCGCGAGCACGATCGACGCGGTCAGGATCGTGCGGCCGGTGCCGGACACCTGGCCGGAGAACAGCGGGAACCAGCCGAGGTACTCGTTGAGGAAGCCGTAGAACGGCTTGACGAACGGCGCCAGGACCACGATGCCCCAGAGGCCGTAGACGACCGACGGCACCGCCGCCAGCAGGTCGATCACGTAGCCGAGCAGCGGCGCGATGCGTCGCGGGGCGTAGTGCGAGATGAACAGGGCGATGCCGAGCGACAGCGGCACCGCGAAGACGAGTGCGATGAGCGCGGACCAGATCGTGCCGAAGACGAGCGGACCGACGTAGTCCCAGAAGCTCGTCGCGTTGTTCGGCAGCTCGCCGACCTTCGCGCTGAACGCGGGGATGCTCTGCCAGACCAGGAAGGCGGCGACGAGCACGAGCACGAAGAGGATGAGGCTGCCCGCGACCACCGAGGCGGTCGAGAAGACCCGGTCGCCGACGCGGACGACGGCCTTCGGCTTGGTGGGGGAGACGGTGGCCCCTGGCTGGGCCGGTGCGGTCGTCATGGGACTCCTGTCGGAGGGGAGGCCGTGCTCCGTCAGGAGCGGCCGGGGGAGGCGACGGGGTGGTGCGGGGTTCCCGGCCTCGGGCCGGGCGGTCGTCGGGCGCTGGGCCGGACTGGCGTCGGGCGCTGGGCCGGACGGGCGAGAACCCGGACGCCGGTCGATTGGGTGGGACCGGCGTCCGGGTGCTCAGGGGGCGTTACTTGATGGAGGCGACGGCCTTCGCGGCCTTCTCCGCGAGGTCGCTCGAGAGGGCGGCCGACTTGGCCTCCTTCGCGGCGGCGTCCTGCGCGTCCTTCGAGACGACGTAGTCGAGGTAGCCCTTCACGAGCTCACCCTTGGCGGAGTCCTTGTACTCCTGGCAGGCGATCGCGTAGGAGACGAGGACCAGCGGCCACGCCCCCTCGGCGGTGTCCTTGCGGTTGATGTCGATCGCGAGGTCGTTGTCCTCACGGCCGGAGACCGTCTCGGAGTCCGCGACGACCTTGGCAGCGCCCTCGGCCGAGATCTCGGTGGCCTTGTCGCCGACCATGAGCTTGGCCTTGTCGAGGTCACCGGCGCCGGAGTCGTCGATGTAGGTGATGGCGTTCGAGGCGCTGGCCATCGCCGACGCGACACCCGAGGTGCCCTTCGCCGAGTCACCGACCTGGTACGGGAAGGTCTGGCTCGGAGCCTCGGTCCAGACGTCCGACGCGTTCGCCGACACGTACTCGGAGAAGTTCTGCGTGGTGCCCGAGTCGTCCGAGCGGTGCACGACCGTGATGTTCGCGTCCGGCAGGTCGACGCCGTCGTTCAGCGCGGCGATCTGCGAGTCGTTCCACTTGGTGATCTTGCCCGAGAAGATGCCCGCGATGGTCTTCGCGTCGAGGGTCAGGTCGCTGACGCCGTCGATCTTGTAGGCGATCGCGATCGGGGAGATGTAGACCGGGATGTCGATGGCCTTGGCGTTGCAGAGGTCGAAGGAGCCGGAGAGCTCCTCGTCCTTGAGCGCGGCGTCGGAGCCGGCGAAGTCCGCCGCACCCGAGATGAAATTCTTGCGGCCGGCGCCCGAGCCGTCCGGCGAGTAGTTGACCGTCACGCCGGAGGCGACGTTCTGGAAGCCGGCGGCCCACGTGGCCTCGGCGGTCTGCTGTGCGGAGGAGCCGGAGCCGGTCAGCGTGCCCGAGAGCTTCGAGTAGTCGGTGCCGGAGCTCGAGGTCGGAGCCGCGGACTCGCCGCTGCCGCCCTCGTTCGCCGCGCAGGAGGAGAGCACGACGGCGCCGGCGATCGCGATCGCTGCGATCGAACCGAATCGCTTGATGTTCACAGGGGTCCCTTCGGGAATGTCATTGCAGGTGGGACCGCTGCTGGTCCCTCGGGCCGGTGCTGACCCGGGAGCGACTGTAGGGACGCGAGGTGACGGGGATGGCGCTCATCGGTGAACGGGAGGTGAACGAGGGGTTGTGCCCGGTCCGGAACACGTGCGCGGACGCGCGAGCGGGTGCATGATCGGTCTCGCTGTGCGCTGTTCCGGATCATGCAGATGCATCGGTCTGGAGGCGCGGCGCAGCTCCGCCACGTCGGTCCGCGTCCGGTCAGGCCGGGACGGTGTTCCGGTGGGTCTCGACCGCGACGAGCTTCTCGCCGGCGATGTGCAGGACCGCGAAGTCCCCGACGGACAGCATGGCGGCCCGACGGAGGTCGAAGCGACGGCGGTCGTCGGCCGTCGCCGCGGCGATGCGCGCGACGATGTCCGGCAGGACCGGCCCGTGCGAGCACAGGACGGTCGACTTCGCCTTGGCGATGCGCTTCTGCACCACGCCCTTGACGTCGGCCGCGCCCCGGTCGTGGGCGTCCTGGCTGATGTCGGCCGTGCTCGAGACACCGATCTTCGTCCGGGCCGAGAGCGGCTCGACGGTCGCGAGGCACCGCGCCGCCGTGCTGCTGACGATCTTCTTCGGGCCGAAGGCCGCGACCGGGGCGGCGGCGGCCCTGGCCTGCGACCGTCCGACGGGCAGCAGCGGCCGGGTGGCGTCGGGGCCGTCCCAGTCCGATCCGGGCACGGTCTTCGCGTGCCGGAGCGCGATGAGCGCGAACGTGCGGTGCTCGCCGGCCGCGACGCGCTCGGCGAAGCGGTCGAGGATCGCGACGTCCCGCTCGTACGTGAGCCGGGCGCGGGCGTCGTCGATCGTCACCCAGTCGATGGCGGCGACCTCGTCGTTGGGGCGGAACCGTCCGGCCCGCTCGAACTCCTTCGAGCCGACACGCGCCGACCAGTAGTGCACGACCTTGTCGCGGCCGCTCGGCAGGACGTACTCCGCCGTGCCGAGGGGCGCACCGAGGTGCACGCGGTACCCCGTCTCCTCGGCGATCTCGCGGACCGCGGTCGTCGGGACGCTCTCGCCCGGGTCGACCTTGCCCTTCGGCAGGGAGACGTCCTGGTGGTGGTCACGGTGGACGAGCAGCACGAGCGGGACGCCGTCGCGCTCGCGCCAGACGACCGCGCCCGCCGCGACGACGGGGCCCGAGGCGCCGCCGCTCACCGAGCCGAGCGCTTCCGGGCCGAGATCTTCCGCATGAGCACATTCTGCACGTCCGCGAGCGGTCGGCCGTCGTCGTCCGTCGAGTGGCGGGTCCACTCGCCGTCGGACTCGAGGTGCCACGAGCTCGTCGTGTCCGCCATCGCGAGGTCGAACATCTCCTGGACCTCGGCGGTGTGCGCGGGGTCGGTGAGGCGGACCAGTGCCTCGACGCGGCGGTCGAGGTTGCGGTGCATCATGTCGGCCGACCCGATGAAGACGAGCGGGTCGCCGTCGTTGTGGAACGTGAACGCCCGCGAGTGCTCGAGGTAGCGGCCGACGACGCTGCGGACGCGGATGGTCTCGCTCACGCCCTCGATGCCGGGCTTCAGCGAGCAGATGCCGCGGACCCACACGTCGACCGGCACCCCGGCCTGGCTCGCGAGGTAGAGCGCGTCGATGACCTGCTCGTCGACCATCGAGTTGACCTTGATGCGGATGCCGGAGGGCTTCCCGGCCCGGGCGTTCTCGGCCTCGGCCTGGATGCGCTTCACGAGCCCCTTGCGGAGGTGCAGCGGCGCGACGAGCAGGCGCTTGAACTTCTTCTCGATCGCGTAGCCGGACAGCTCGTTGAACAGCCGCGTCAGGTCCTTGCCCACGGTGTCGTCCGCGGTGAACAGGCCCATGTCCTCGTAGATGCGCGAGGTCTTCGGGTTGTAGTTGCCCGTGCCGATGTGGCTGTAGTGCTTGAGGGTGCCGCCCTCCTGCCGGATCACGAGCACCAGCTTCGAGTGCGTCTTCAGCCCGACCAGGCCGTAGACGACGTGCACGCCGGCCTTCTCGAGCTTCCGGGCCCACCCGATGTTGTTCTGCTCGTCGAAGCGCGCCTTGATCTCGACGAGCGCCAGCACCTGCTTGCCCGCCGCGGCGGCGTCGATCAGTGCCTCGACGATGGGGCTGTCACCGGAGGTCCGGTACAGCGTCTGCTTGATGGCCAGCACGTTCGGGTCCGCGGCGGCCTGCTCGAGGAAGGCCTGCACGCTCGTCGCGAAGGACTCGTACGGGTGGTGCACGAGCACGTCGCGCGCCGCGATCGCGCGGAACAGGTCGGGCTTCGTGTTCGGCTCGCCCGGCTGGAACTGCACGGGCGTCGTCGGCACGTGGCGCGGGTAGTGCAGGTCGGGACGGGCGATCTTGGCGATCTCGAACAGTCCGCCCAGGTCGAGCGGCGACGGCAGGCGGTAGACCTCCTGCTCGGTGACGTCGAGCTCGCGCACGAGCAGGTCGAGGGTCACCGGGTCCATGTCCTCGGTGATCTCGAGACGGATCGGCGGTCCGAACCGACGGCGGAGCAGTTCGCGCTCGAGGGCCTGGATGAGGTTCTCGGCCTCGTCCTCCTCGATCTCGACGTCCTCGTTGCGGGTGACCCGGAACACGTGGTGCTCGAGGACCTCCATCCCCGGGAACAGGTCGTCGAGGTGGTTCGCGATGAGGTCCTCGAGGGGGATGAAGCGCATCCGGCCGGAGCCGTCGTCGGGCAGCGCGATGAAGCGCGAGAAGTTCTGCGGGACCTTGAGGCGCGCGAACTCCTGGCGCTGCGACTTCGGGTTCCGGACGCGGACCGCGAGGTTGAGCGACAGCCCGGAGATGTACGGGAACGGGTGCGCCGGGTCGACCGCGAGCGGCATGAGCACCGGGAAGATCTGCTCGTTGAAGTACTCGCGCATGCGCAGCCGGTCGGCCTCGTCGAGGTCGGACCAGTGCTCGACGTGGATGCCCGCGGCGTCGAGGTCCGGCTTGAGCGAGTCGATGAACGCCTGGGCGTGCCGGTCCTGCAGCTCGTGCGCCTTCGCCGCGATGTCCCGCAGGACGTCGCTCGGGGCGCGGCCCACGTTCGTCGGCACCGCGATGCCGGTGTCGATGCGGCGCTTCAGCCCGGCCACCCGGACCATGAAGAACTCGTCGAGGTTCGACGCGAAGATCGCCAGGAAGTTCGCGCGCTCGAGGAGCGGCTGCGTGCGGTCCTCACCGAGCTCGAGCACGCGCTGGTTGAAGCGCAGCCAGCTCAGCTCGCGGTCGAAGTAGCGGTCCGAGGGCAGCGACTCGTGCTCGATCTCGACGACCTCGTCGAAGTCGTCGAGGTCGGGGGCGACGGATTCGCCGTCGAGCTGCGGTTCGGTGTCCATGTCGCCATCCTGCCACCCGCCCGGCACGGTCGGTGGAGCGCGGGTGGACGCTGAGGAGCGCGCGGGTGAACGCGGGCCCTCGGGACCGGCCCGGTCAGGACCGCGCGGCGTACTGCACGTCGATCGCGTGCCGGGTGAAGCCCGACCGGTGGTAGAGCGCGAGCGCCGGTTCGTTGTCGCCCTCGACGTAGAGCGCTGCGGCGGTCAGGCCCCGGCCCGCCAGGCGCGCCGTCCCCGCGCGCATCAGCACCCCGCCGACGCCCTGCCCCTGCAGGTCGGGCCGGACGGCCACCGCGTAGAACTCGCCGGTGCCGTCCTCGACCTTGAGCCAGCACGATCCAGCGAGCGCCCCGTCGGCGTCGCGGAGGAGCAGGAGGTCGTCGCCGGAGAACCACGCCTCGGCCTCGCGGGCACGGAGGTCGTCGAGCGTCATCCGCCCCTGCTCGGGGTGGTGCGCGAAGGCCGCCGCGTTCAGGGTCAGCCAGGCGTCCTCGTCGACCGGGTCCCCGGCGCGGAACGCGTCCAGGCTCCAGCCCTCCGGCACCCGCGGGTCGACGGGCTCGGTGACGATCGGCGCCCGCAGCTGCAGGAGCGTGCGGACGACGGTCCAGCCGTACCGGTCGGCGAGCGCGCGCGCGGCCGGGTGGTCCCCGTGCGCCCACGCGAGCCGGGGTGCGGGGGCCGGCGGCGTCGCGGCCCCGCCGCCCGGGGCGAGCACCTGCGCGACGAGGGCCGAGCCGACGCCCTGGCCACGGGCCTCCCGGGCGACCACGAGCTCCAGCTCGCCGTCGCGGACGACCGCCACCCCGCGCTCGTCGCCGATCACCGTCGCGCGACCGGCGCGCACGTCGACCAGGGTCTGGTCGGAGAACGGCGGTGCCTCGCCGGCGGCGACGGACGCGCTCGCGAGCATCTCGACGACGGCGAGCACTACCGGTCCGCCAGCCGCTCGGCCTCGTCGTCGTGGACGTTGAAGCGGTAGCCGACGTTCCGGACGGTGCCGATGAGCGACTCGAGGTCGCCGAGCTTGGCGCGGAGGCGTCGCACGTGCACGTCGACCGTGCGGGTGCCGCCGAAGTAGTCGTAGCCCCAGACCTCGCTGAGGAGCTGCTCGCGGGTGAACACCCGCGACGGGTGCGTGGCGAAGAAGCGGAGGAGCTCGAACTCCTTGAAGGTCAGGTCGAGCGGGCGTCCGCGCACCTTCGCCGAGTAGCTGGCCTCGTCGATGACGACGCCCGACGCCTGGATCTTCGAGCCCGTCGGGTTCTTGGCGGCGCGACCCGTGGTCAGGCGGATCCGCGCGTCGACCTCGGCCGGACCCGCGGTCTCGAGCACGACGTCCTCGACGTTCCACTCGCTGTTCACGGCGGTCAGGCCGCCCTCCGTGACGACGAGGACGATCGGCGTCGTCGACCCGCTCGTCGCGAGGATCTTGCAGAGGGCCTTCGCGCTGACCAGGTCGGTGCGGGCGTCCACGAACATCAGGTCGCTCTGCGGCGCGTTGACCAGCTGCGCGGCCTCGGCGGGGACGTGACGGATCCGGTGGCTCAGCAGACCGAGACTCGGCAGGACGTCGCCGGGCGCGGCTGAGGTGAGTACCAGGAGCTGGGCCACAGGACCTCCAGAACGAGGGGGAGTCGTGGAGCCATCCTAGTGATGCCCGCGGAACCGCCCGCCGACCGGCCGGTCGGTCCGACGCCCACGCGGGCGCGGCCCTGTCATGATGGAGCGCGTGACCGAGCCCGTCCCGCCCCTCGACCAGCGCCGTCTGCGGCTGACCTCCGTGCTGCCGGTCTGGGTGCTCGCGGTCGTCGGCGCGGTGCTCGTCCTCACCCTCACGCAGCAGGACTCCTTCGCGTGGCTGCTCCTCGTGTTCGTGCTGTGCGTGCTCGTCAGCTTCGTGCTGCAGCTCATCACCGCGACGAAGGACGGGCTGGTCGAGCGGATCAGCATCGCGTCCTCCGGGGCGTTCGTCGTCGTGCTCGTGACCGCCGTGGTCCTGCTGGCGCGCTGACCGCCCGCGCGACCCGCGGTGCCCGGCCCTGGCGCCGTCAGGCGTCCCGCGTAGACTCGCGGCATGGATTCGCTGCTTGCGCTCGAGCTGTTCTACGTGGGCCTCCTCGGCCTGGCGTCGCTCGCGATCGCGTTCATCTCGGTCGTCGTCGTCGTGAAGCTGTTCAAGGGTCAGCGTTGATCGAACTGCCCGAGGGCCTGGCACCCGAACTCGTCCCGCTGTCGTGGCTCGTCGGTGTCTGGGAGGGCACGGGCGTCGTCGAGTACCCCGTGGACGGCGAGGACGAGCCCCGGAAGTACGAGTTCGGCCAGCGCGTGAGCTTCAGCCACGACGGGCTGCCCTACCTCAACTACTCGTCGACCTCGTGGCTGCTCGACGACGAGCACACGCCGCTCGCCGCCGAGATGGGCTACTGGCGCATCGACCGCCCGAGCGAGCCCGGTGACCGCGGTCCCGCGATGCTGATGGGCGACGGCCCGGTGCCCTTCACCACGGTGGAGAGCGTCGAGGCGCTCCGCAACACCACCGACGGCTTCGACGTCGAGGCCGCGATCATCCACCCGACGGGCGTCAACGAGCTCTACGTCGGCCGCGTCAAGAAGGGCCGGATCGACCTGGCCACCGACGCGGTGATGCGCTCGCCGAACGCGAAGGACTACTCGGCCGCCACCCGGCTCTACGGCCTGGTCGAGGGCAAGCTGTTCTGGGCCTGGGACATCGCCGCACTCGGGCAGCAGCTCACCTCCCACGCCTCGGGGCAGCTCGCGAAGGTCGACTGATGGCCGTCTTCGCCGACCGTCCGGGCTTCGTCGCCGCACCGGAGGGGCCCGCGGCGCACTTCGGCAACCCGACCGGCGAGCAGCGTGCGCTCGTCGCCGGTCGCGCGGTCGTCGAGCTCGGGCTCGGCGTCGTCACGGTCAGCGGTCCCGACCGGCTCTCCTGGCTCAACTCGATCACGTCGCAGCTCCTCACCGGGCTCGAGCCGGGTGCGAGCACCGAGACGCTCGTGCTCGACCAGTCCGGTCGGGTCGAGCACGCCGCCCGCGTCGTCGACGACGGATCGGTCGCGTGGCTCCTCACCGAGCCCGCCGACGCGGCACCGCTCGCCGCGTGGCTCGACACGATGCGCTTCATGCTCCGCGTCGAGGTCGCGGACCGCTCGGCGGACCTCGTCACGCTCGGCCGCTTCGACGGGTCGTCCGCCCCGGACGACGTGGTCGTCGAGTGGGTCGACCCGTGGTCGTCGGTCGCGCCCGGTGGGTGGGGCTACGCCGCAGGGGAGGCCCACCCCGGCTCCGACTGGACCCTCCGCATCGACGTGGTCACCCGGGAGGCCGCGGCTGCGCTGGCAGCGACGGGTGCGCCGGTCGCGGGGCTGCTCGCCTTCGAGGCGCTGCGGATCGCCGCCTGGCGCCCGACCCTGACCGACGTCGACGACCGGACGATCCCGCACGAGCTCGACTGGCTCCGCTCCGCCGTGCACCTGTCGAAGGGCTGCTACCGCGGGCAGGAGACCGTCGCCAAGGTGCACAACCTCGGCCATCCGCCGCGTCGGGTCGTCATGCTCCACCTCGACGGCTCGGACGGCGTGCTCCCCGCGCCGGGGACCGCGGTCGAGCTCGACGGGAACGAGGTCGGGCGGCTCACCGCGTCGGCGCTCCACCACGAGCTCGGGCCGGTCGGTCTCGCCGTCGTGAAGCGCTCGCTCGACCCCGCGGCGACGCTGACGCTCACCGTGGACGACGTCGTCGTCACCGCGGCGCAGGAGGTCATCGTGCCGCCCGGCGCCGGAGCGACGGCGAACGTCCCGCGTCTGCCGCGACTCGGCGCCGTCCGCCGCTCGTAGCCCGGGCGACCGACGCCGGGCCGGTCCTCCGCGTCGGTCCTCCGCGCCGGGTCTCAGGCGGGGGCGACGGCCGACCAGGGGACGCTGAGCTCGCCGAGGCGCCACCGGGAGACCCCGTGCAGCACGGGCCAGCCCCGGTCGCGCACGCCCTGCACCGTGGCGATCCACCGCTGCCGCGGGCCGTACGTGCCGAGCGGGGCGGCGACGGCCCACGCCCGGTCGAGGTCGAGCAGGAACGCGTGCACCCGCTCCCCGGGGACGTTCCGGTGGATGAGCGCCTTCGGCAGCCGCTCGGCGACGATGCTCGGCAGTTCGAGGTCGGCGACCCGCAGCGACACCGTGAAGGTGTGCGGCGCGTGCTCGTCGAGCGTCACCCAGGACGCCACCCGGCCGACCTCGTTGCAGGTGCCCTCGACGAGCGCCCCACCGGGCTGCAACCGGTCCTGCATGATCCGCCACGAGTCGACCACGGCGGACTCGTCGTACTGCCGCAGGACGTTGAACGCGCGGATCACGACGGGCCGTCGACCGCCGGGCGTCGGCGTCTCGAAGCCGCCGAGCCGGAAGGTCACCCCGTCCCGGGTGACCGAGTTCGCGAGCGCGACGCGGGCCGGTTCGATCTCGATGCCCGTCACCTCGACGTCGGGACGGACCCGCGCCAGCCGGTCGCGGAGCTCGAGGGTGGTCGTCGGGCGAGCGCCGTAGCCGACGTCCGCGACGAGCGGGTCGGCGGTGCGCCGGAGCGCCGGCAGCGTCGCGATCCACCGGTCGACGCGACGGAGCCGGTTGAACCCGGTGGTCCCGCGCGTGACGTTCCCGATGGGCATGGAGCCCAGGGTACCGAGGCGCACCCGCTCGGTAGACTCGGGGCATGACCTCCACGCTCGTCCTGCTGCGTCACGGCAACAGTGACTGGAACCAGAAGAACCTGTTCACCGGCTGGGTCGACGTCCGACTCAGCGAGCTGGGCGAGAAGGAGGCGAAGCGCGCCGGCGAGCTCATCGCCGGGTCGGGCATCGTCCCGGACGTCCTGTACACGTCGCTGCTGACCCGGGCGATCCAGACCGCCGACATCGCGCTGCTCGAGGCCGACCTGGCCTGGCTGCCGGTGAAGCGCGACTGGCGCCTCAACGAGCGCCACTACGGCGACCTGCAGGGCAAGGACAAGGCCCAGACGCTCGAGCAGTACGGCGAGCAGCAGTTCATGGAGTGGCGTCGGTCGTTCGACGTCCCGCCGCCCCCCATCGCCGACGACGCCGAGTGGTCGCAGGCCGGGGACCGTCGCTACGCCGAGCTCGGCGACCAGCTGCCCCGCACGGAGTCGCTGAAGCTCGTGATCGACCGCCTGCTGCCGTACTGGGAGTCGGACATCACGAAGGACCTCGGCGAGGGGAAGACCGTCCTCGTCACGGCGCACGGCAACTCGCTCCGCGCGCTCGTGAAGCACCTCGACGGCATCTCCGACGACGACATCGCGGGCCTCAACATCCCGACGGGCATCCCGCTCGTGTACGAGCTCGACGACGACTTCCGCCCGACGAAGCCCTCGTACTACCTCGACCCCGAGGCCGCCGCCGCCGGTGCCGCAGCGGTCGCCGCGCAGGGCGCGAAGAAGTAGCACCAGCACGACGACGAACGCCCCGCCGGTCTCCGGCGGGGCGTTCGTCGTCCCGGGCGCGGACTCAGACGAAGTGCGCGGCGATCTCCTGCACGAGCGCGCCGACGTCGTACGGCCGACCGGTGTCGACGCGCACGACGGGGACGCCCGGCAGCGCGACGGGCTCGGCGGTGTCGCCGTGCTCGTCCCAGAACGCGAGCACGTCCGTCAGGTCGCCGTGCACCTCGTGCCGGACCGGGAGGGTGCCGGGTTCGTACCGGTCGCGCAGCCGCTCTGCGGCGGTGACCCGGTCGACGTGGCACCAGACCTCGACGGCGCGCGGCGACCCGGCGGTGGTGAGCCCGGCCTCCAGGCGGTCCCGGTCCCGTGCCGGCAGCCAGACGGCGTCGAGGACGACCCCGTTCTCGACGGCCCGTGCCATCGACCACATCGAGTCCATGGCGATGCCCCCGAGCTCGCGGGAGCCGATCATCGGACCGACGACGTCGGCGAGGGGCTCCTTGATCCGGTCCTTCGACAGGAAGGGGCAGCCGAGCACCTCGGCCAGGGCGGCCCCGACCGTGCTCTTGCCCGAACCGGGCATCCCGTTGACGACGATCGCGACCTGAGCCATGCCACGATCCTGGCAGAACCCGTCAGGCGGGGGAGGTCGTCACCGACGCCGCGCCGGCCCAGTCGCCCGTCGCCAGGTACTCGACCTTCTTCGCGATCGAGACCGCGTGGTCGGCGAAGCGCTCGTGGTAGCGCGAGGCGAGGGTCGCGTCGACCGTGTCGATCGGGTTGCCCTTCCAGGTCTCACCGAGCACGAAGTCGAACACGCTCGCGTGCAGCTCGTCGACGGCGTCGTCCTCGTCGCGGATCTCCGCGGCCAGGGCGATGTCCTCGGTGGCGAGCAGACGCGTGAGCTTCTGGGCCATCTGCACGTCGTGCGCGCCCATCTGCTTGAACGTGGGGCGCAGGCCCTTCGGCACGACCTTCTCGGGGAAGCGCTGGCGGGCGAGCTGCGCGATGTGCTCGGCCATGTCGCCCATGCGCTCGAGCGAGGAGCTGACGCGGAGGGCGGTCACGACGACACGGAGGTCGCGGGCGACCGGGGCCTGGCGGGCGAGGATGTCGATCGCGATCTCGTCGAGGCTGTTCGCCGCCTGGTCGATCTTGGCGTCGTCGGCGATCACCTCCTCGGCGAGGGCGACGTCGGACTCGCTGAACGCCTGGGTCGCACGGGTGATCGCGGACTCGACGAGCCCGGCGATCTCGGTCAGACGCTCCTGGACGTCCTGGAGCTCCTGCTGGAAGACTTCGCGCATGGGGGATGTGCCTCTCTGATGCGTACCGGACGAGTGTCGTCAGCCCAGGTGAACGAACGGTGACCTGCGGCTGAACACCTCGTCCCGAGCAGCGGGAAAGCAGGCCCGGGCGGGTGAACGGCGTCGGAACCCCGTGTGACCGTCCCTACACTGGCGGCATGGACAACGCGTGGCTCGTGCCACTGTCGATGCTCCTCGGCGGGGTGTTCGGCGCGGGTGTCGTGGTGCTGATCATCACGGCCGAGCGCACGGCCCGGGCAGCCGACGTCGCCGAGCGGACGCTGCCCGACGGTGTCGCCGCGGTCATCGCCACGATGCACAACCCGGCCGTGGTCGTCGACCCGTCGAACACGGTCGTCGCCGCGTCCCCGCAGGCGCTCACGGTCGGGCTGGTGGTCCGGCGCAAGCTCGTGCACGACGAGCTGGTCGAGCTCGTCGACCGGGTCCGTCGGAGCGGCGAGATGGGCTCCGAGGACCTCGAGCTCCCACGCGGCCGACGCGGGGAGCTGATCGGCTACCTGAGCTTCCGGGCCGCGCAGCTCGGCAACCGGTACGTGCTCCTGACGGCGGACGACCTGACCGAGAGCCGGCGCATCGACGAGGTCCGTCGCGACTTCGTCGCCAACATCTCGCACGAGCTCAAGACGCCCATCGGCGCCATCGGGCTGCTCTCCGAGACCCTCGTGCTCGCAGCCGACGACCCGGACCACGTGAAGAAGTTCGCCTCGCAGCTCGTCACCGAGTCCGAGCGGCTCGGCGCCCTGACGAAGGACATCATCGAGCTGTCCCGCCTGCAGTCCGTCGACACGCTCGAGAACAGCGAGGAGACGTCGATCGACAAGGTCGTGCAGGCCGCCGTCGACGCGAACGAGGTCGTCGCGCGGGCACGGTCGATCGAGCTGGTGCGCGCGAAGAAGTCGAAGCTCCGGGTCATGGGCGACCCGGGGCTGCTGCAGGTCGCGGTGTCGAACCTCATCGCGAACGCCGTCAAGTACTCCCCGGACCACACGCGCGTCGGTGTCGGCGTGCGGCTGTCGAAGGGGTTCGTCGAGATCGCGGTGACCGACCAGGGCGTCGGCATCCCAGAGTCCGATCTCGACCGCGTGTTCGAACGGTTCTACCGCGTCGACCCGGCACGGTCGCGCGCCACCGGCGGGACCGGACTCGGACTCGCGATCGTCAAGCACGTCGTCGGCAACCACGGCGGCGACGTGCGCGTCTGGTCCCAGCCCGGCAAGGGCTCGACCTTCACGATCCGCCTGCCCGAGGCGGATCCCGACCTCACCACCGCACTCGAAGAGCAACTGGAAGAGCAGCCATCGTGACCAAGATCCTCATCGTCGACGACGAGCCGGCCCTGAGCGAACCCCTGGAGTTCCTCCTGCAGCGCGAGGGCTACGAGACCTCCGTCGCCGCGGACGGCGTGACCGCGCTGTCGAAGTTCGACGCGGAGAACCCCGACCTCCTGCTGCTCGACCTCATGCTGCCGGGGCTGAGCGGCACCGAGGTGTGCCGCCAGGTCCGCACCCGGTCGAACGTCCCGATCATCATGCTCACCGCGAAGGACTCCGAGGTGGACATCGTCGTGGGGCTCGAGCTCGGCGCCGACGACTACGTGACGAAGCCGTACTCGACGCGGGAGCTGCTCGCGCGGATCCGGGCGGTGCTGCGCCGTCGGACCGAGGACGACCCGGGCGACAGCGGCATCCTGCAGGTCGGTGGCATCCGCATGGACGTCGAGCGCCACACGGTGTCGGTGGACGGGTCCGAGACGCCGATGCCGCTCAAGGAGTTCGAGCTCCTCGAACTGCTCCTCCGCAACGCCGGCCGGGTGCTGACCCGCGGGCAGCTCATCGACCGGGTGTGGGGGTCCGACTACTTCGGCGACACGAAGACGCTCGACGTGCACATCAAGCGGATCCGCTCGAAGATCGAGCGGGTGCCGAGCGCACCGGAGATCCTGGTGACGGTCCGCGGCCTGGGGTACCGGATCGAGGGCTGACGCGGCCTGTCACGCACCGGAGGCCCGGTGCCGGTCCTCGGGACCGGCACCGGGCCTCCGGTGCGTTGCGTCTGGTGCGCGCCGGTCCGGCGCGCAACGTGGTCAGTTCGTGCCGCTGTCGCCCTCGGACGAGTCGGTCTGCGAGTCGCTCGGCTGCGTACCCGGGGCGGTCGCGTCGCCGGTCGGGCGGGTGCCGCTCTCCGACGGCGAGGTCGCGGAGCTCGACGGGGTGGGGGTCGGTGCGAGGGTCTGGTACTCCTCGAGCGAGCTGGTCAGGACGGGGACGGACGCCGAGACGCCCTCGGCACCGGAGTACGAGAAGTAGGTCTTCACGAGGGAACCGGCGACGACGTCGGAGGCGTCGAACAGCACGGCCTTCGAGTCAGCGACCTCGGAGCCCTGCGAGCCGGCGCCCTCCTGCGAGTCGCCGCCGGCGGTGCTCGCCGCGGACGGGGTGTTCGCGCCGAGGTCGACGCGACCGTTCGCCGGGACCACGACGGTCTGGGTGTCGCCCCCGACCTCGATCGACAGGGTGATGTCGTCGGAGGCGTCGCGGTTGATGAGCGTGCCGATGAAGCGGGCGTCGTCGGCGTCGTCGGAGATGAAGAGCGCGTTGCGGATGTCGAGGTCGCCGGTCGTCACGTTCACGCCGTCGGTGATCTGCTTGATCTCCTTGGTGTGCGCGGGCGACATGAACTCGCAGCCGGTGGCGCCGAGCGCGATGGATGCCGCAACGGCGACGGACACGAGTACCCGAGCTCGCAAGAGATTCCTCCGGAAGATCACGTTGTGGACCGGACGGTCCGGCTCCATCCTAGCGATCGCCGGGGAGGGCAGGTGCCCAGGCCCCCGTGGCCGAGGTGCCCCTGTGGTAAACTGGGGATCCTGGGAACGGAGCCTGATACATGCAATTCGAGGTCGGCGAGACCGTCGTCTACCCCCATCACGGGGCGGCAACCATCTCTGAAGTCAAGACGCGCGTCATCAAGGGTGAGGAGAAGGTCTACCTGAAGCTGCGCGTGACGCAGGGCGACCTGACGATCGAGGTACCGGCGGACAACGTCGACCTGGTCGGCGTCCGCGACGTCATCGGCAAGGAGGGCCTCGACAAGGTCTTCGAGGTCCTGCGAGCGCCCTTCACCGAGGAGCCCACGAACTGGTCGCGTCGGTACAAGGCGAACCTGGAGAAGCTGGCGTCGGGTGACGTCATCAAGGTGTCCGAGGTCGTCCGCGACCTCTGGCGCCGCGACCAGGACCGCGGGCTCTCCGCGGGGGAGAAGCGGATGCTGGCGAAGGCGCGGCAGATCCTGATCTCCGAGCTCGCCCTGGCCGAGAAGACCGACGAGGACAAGGCATCGACCGTCCTCGACGAGGTCCTCGCCTCCTAGCGCGGGTCACCACTGGACCACACGACGACCGTCCTGCTCCCCGACCGGGTGAGCAGGGCGGTCGTCGTCGTTGCGGCGGGCTCGGGGACCCGGCTCGGCATCGGCGACGCCAAGGCGTTCGTGCCCGTCGCCGGCGAACTCATGCTCACCCGCGCGGTCCGCACGGTGTTCACGTCGGCCGAACCGACCTTCGTCGTGGTCGTCGCCCCGGCCGCACGGCTCGACGAGTGCCGTGCACTGGTCGACGCCGTCGCCGGTCCGGCCGCGGGGCTGACCGCGGTCGTGCCAGGCGGTGCCGACCGGCACGCGTCCGTGCAGGCGGGGCTCGACGCCCTGCCCGACGGCGTCGAGTGGGTGGGTGTGCACGACGCCGCGCGGTGCCTGACACCGGCGACGCAGTTCGACGCGGTGTTCGACCGGGCCCGTGCGACCGGTGACGGCGTGGTCCCGGCGCTGCCCGTGACCGACACGGTGAAGCGCGTCGACGGCGACGAGGTCGTCGAGACCGTCGACCGGTCGGCGCTCGTCGGGGTGCAGACCCCGCAGGTGTTCCCGCTCGGAGCGCTCCGCGCGGCCTACGCGTCCTCGCAGCGGTCGGAGACCGACGACGCCGGTGTGTTCCGCGCCGCCGGCGGCACGGTCCGCACCGTGCCGGGCAGCGCGGACGCGTTCAAGATCACGACCCGGTGGGACCTCGCCCGGGCCGAGGCGCTCGTCGCCGGTGCCGTCGCGCCGACGGTGCGGATCGGCCTCGGGGTCGACGTGCACGCCTTCGACGCCGCATCGCCGTGCCGCATCGGACTCCTCGACTTCCCCGGCGAACCCGGCCTCTCCGGGCACAGCGACGGCGACGCGGTCGCGCACGCGGTGTGCGACGCCCTGCTGTCCGCCGGTGCGCTCGGCGACATCGGCGGCCGCTTCGGCACGTCGGACCCCCGCTACTCCGGTGCGGCGGGCGACGTGTTCGTCCGCGGCGCCGTCGAGCTCCTGCGGCAGGCCGGCCTCGTCCCCACCTCGGTGACGGTGCAGGTCGTCGGCAACCGCCCCCGCATCGGCGGCCGGCGGGACGAGATGCAGGCCGCACTCGCCGCCGTCGTCGGCGCTCCGGTCGCCGTCTCCGGCACGACGACCGACGGCCTCGGGCTGACCGGCCGCGGTGAGGGGCTCGCCGCGATCGCGACGGCCGTCGTCCGTCCGGTCTGACGTCCTAGGGTGGTGGGCGTGACCGTTCGCCTCCACGACTCCCGCGCCGCAGCCGTCGTCGACCTCGTCCCGCTGGTCGACGGACAGGTCAGCATGTACGTCTGCGGCCCCACGGTGCAGTCGTCGCCGCACATCGGGCACCTGCGCTCCGCCCTCGTCTACGACATCTGGCGGCGGTGGCTGACGTACCGCGGCTACCGGGTGACCCTCGTCCGGAACGTCACCGACATCGACGACAAGGTGCTCGACCTGGCGGCCGGCACCGACGAGGAGTGGTTCGCCCGCGCGTACCGCGTCGAGCGGGAGTTCACCGCCGCGTACGACGCCCTCGGCATCCTCGCCCCGACCTACGAGCCGCGGGCGACGGCGAGCGTGCCGCAGATGCACGAGATCATCGAGCGCCTGATCGAGCGCGGGCACGCCTACGCGGCGGCCGACGGCTCGGGCGACGTGTACTTCGACACCGGGAGCTGGGAGGCGTACGGCGCCCTCACCCGACAGCGCCGCGAGGACATGGTCGAGGCGGCCGACGCGGACCCGCGCGGCAAGCGGGACCCCCGCGACTTCGCGCTGTGGAAGGGCGCGAAGCCGGGCGAGCCGGGCACGGCCACGTGGGACTCCCCGTGGGGCCCCGGACGACCGGGGTGGCACATCGAGTGCTCCGCGATGTCGCGGCGGTACCTCGGCCCGGCGTTCGACATCCACGGCGGTGGACTCGACCTGCGCTTCCCGCACCACGAGAACGAGCTCGCGCAGTCGACCGCGGCCGGTGACCCCTTCGCGTCGTACTGGCTGCACAACGGGCTCGTGACCGTCGAGGGGCAGAAGATGTCGAAGTCGCTGGGCAACTCGATCTTCGCCGCCGACTTCCTCGCTGCCGCCCGACCCGCCGTGGTCCGCTACTTCCTCGGCGCCGCGCACTACCGGTCGTCGATCGACCACCACGAGGGCTCCCTCGTCGAGGCCGAGGCGGCCTACGACCGGATCGCGGGCTTCCTCGAGCGTGCCGGTGCCCGGCTCGCTGGTGTCCCGGTGCGGGACGCCCCGGGCGTGCCGGAGGCCTTCGGGACCGCGATGGACGACGACCTCGCGGTGCCCCAGGCCCTCGCCGTGCTGCACGAGACCGTCCGGGCCGGGAACGCCGCTCTCGACGCCGACGATGCGGATGCGCTCGGAACCGCGTACCATCAGGTGGCTGCGATGGTCGAGGTGCTCGGCATCGACCCGCGCGCAGCCCACTGGTCCGGCACCGGCCACGACGTCGCTGCCGCACCGCTCGCCGCTCTCGTCGAGCGTCTCCTCCAGGAGCGCACCGACGCACGAGCAGCACGTGACTTCGCGGCCGCCGACCGGTACCGCGACGATCTCGCAGCAGCGGGCATCACGATCGAGGACACACCGTCCGGAACACGCTGGAGCATCGCCTGACCACGGCAGTGCCGAACAGGAGCTACGCATGAAGAACGTCTCGGGGAGCAGGAAGGGCCGGCCCGGCGCCGTCCGCTCCGGCCGCAAGGGCAACAAGCAGGTCGGCTCCGGCGGCCAGGGCGCCCAGGCGCTCGAGGGCCGGAAGCCGACGCCGAAGGCCGAGGACCGCCCGTACCACCCCGCCGGCAAGCGCAAGGCCGCCAAGGAGCGGCTCGACGCCGCCCGTGGTCGTCACGGCGCGTCGAGCTCGCCGCAGCAGCGCACCGGTCGCCCGCCGCAGCGGAAGTCCGACGACTCGGAGCTCGTGACCGGCCGCAACTCGGTGCTCGAGGCCCTCCGCACGAAGACCCCCTCCACGACCCTCTACATCGCCGCCCGCATCGAGGTGGACGACCGCGTCAAGGAGATCCTCGCGCTCGCCAACCACCGCGGCGTCCCGATCATGGAGATCATGCGGCCGGAGCTCGACCGCATCACGGGGCACGACAGCGTGCACCAGGGCGTCGCCCTCAAGGTCCCGGCGTACGAGTACGCCGTGGCGGAGGACCTCGCCGAGCGCGCCTTCGGTCGGGACGAGGTCCCGCTCATGGTCGCCCTCGACGGCATCACCGACCCGCGCAACCTCGGTGCGATCATCCGGTCCACGGCGGCGTTCGGCGGGCACGGCGTCATCGTCCCGCAGCGCCGCTCGGTCGGCGTGACTGCGAGCGCATGGAAGACCTCCGCCGGCGCGGCCGCCCGCACGCCCGTCGCGATGGCGCCGAACCTGACCCAGACCCTGAAGTCGCTCAAGTCGATGGGGCTCTTCGTGCTCGGTCTCGCGGGCGACGGCGACGTGCAACTCGACCAGCTCGAGCTCGCGGACCGGCCGATCGTCATCGTCGTCGGCTCCGAGGGCAAGGGGCTGTCCCGACTCGTGACCGAGACCTGCGACGCGGTCGTCTCGATCCCGATCTCGAGCGCGACCGAGTCCCTCAACGCGGGCATCGCCGCGAGCGTCACGCTGTGGGAGGTCGCCCGGCGCCGTCGCGCCGAGTAGCGGCCCGCACCAGCGCACCGCGCGCCACGGGAGGCGCGGTGCCGGTCCACGGGACCGGCACCGGGCCTCCCGTCCGTGCGCGAGCGGGCAGGACGCGCCGCGCCTGCGTCGCCGAGCGGGCGGAACCCGTCGTCCGGCGTGCTCGAGCGTGCCGGATCTGGCCCGTTGGCGGACCAGGGCGCGACCGCACCGGCCTCGCCGCGATCCTGCGCCGGCCTCAGACGGAGGCGCGCCAGTCCTCGACGTCGTCGGACTCGTCCGCCGACCCGTCGTCGTCGACGACGGGGATCGGCAGGGTCATCGACGACGTCGGCGGGTTGATGAGCAGGCGCTCGTCACGACGGTGGCGCAGCACGTCGTTGATGTACGCGGTGGTGGCCTCGGGCAGCGAGACCGAACGCTCCTCCTCCTGGGACATGTACCAGCGGTGCTCGAGCAGCTCGTGGAACACCTCGGCGGGTTCGAGCCGTCCCCGCAGGTCCCGCGGGATCGAGCGGACGACGGGCTCGAACACCCGCGACACCCACTCGTGCGCCACCATCTCCTCGTCGAGCTGGTCGCGGCCGTTGCGTGCCCGGTACGCGTCGAGGTCGTTCAGCAGTCGGCGGGCCTGGTTCTCGCCGGCGTCGAGACCGGTCAGGCGGAGCAGCCGGCGCTGGTGGTGCCCGGCGTCGACGACCTTCGGCTGGATGCGCACCTGCGACCCGCCCTCGGTCGTGTGGATCGAGAGCTCCTCGATGTCGAAGCCGAGCGCGTTGAGCCGTTCGACGCGGTCGTTGATGCGCCACCGCTCCTTGACGTCGAACTGCTCGGTCCCGGTGAGCTCCTTCCAGAGCGTCCGGTACTGGGCGACGATCCGGTTCGAGACGTCGACGGCGTCGGCGTTCTCGTCGAGCCGCCCGCCGGCCTCGAGGTCGAGGAGCTCGCCCGCGATGTTCACGCGGGCGACCTCGAGGTCGTTCTCGCGCTGCCCGTTCGACAGGCCGCCGGGGTAGAGCTTCCCCGTCTCGGCGTCGACCAGGTACGCGGCGAAGGCTCCGGCGTCGCGGCGGAACAGGGTGTTCGACAGGGACACGTCGCCCCAGTAGAAGCCGATGACGTGCAGGCGGACGAGCAGCAGCGCGAGGGCGTCGACGAGGCGCGTGGCGGTCTCGGGGCGGAGCGTCTGCGAGTACAGCGCGCGGTAGGGCAGCGAGAACCGCAGGTGCCGGGTGACGAGCACCGGGTGCAGCGGCTCACCGTGCTCGTCGACGCGGTTCGTGATGACGGCGACCGGGTCCACGCACGGCACGTCCATGCGCTGCAGGGTGCGGAGCATCTCGTACTCCGAGCGTGCGACCTCCTCGCCCGTCTCCTTCACCGCCGCGACGTACCCGCTGAGGTGCACGAAGCGGACGAGGTGCCGCGAGATGCCCTTCGGGAGGGCGACGATGACGTCGTCCGGCCAGTCCTCCAGCGGGACGTCCCACGGCAGGTCGAGCAGACCGGGGTCGACGGTGGCGGCGGTGATGGCGAGGGAGTCGGGCACGGTGGCTTCCTGTCGGTGCGGTGGCCGGTGACGGTCCGGCGGTCTGACAGACGGGAGGCGCGGTGCCAGCTGGCACCGCGCCTCCCGTCCGGCTGTTCACGCGTTACGCGCTGACGACGGCCTTGTCGTCGAGGCGGTCGCCCGACTCGGTGTCGAAGGCGTGCACGTGGCCCTGCTTCGGCGCGATGACGATCGTGTCACCGATCGAGGGGTGCGAGCGGCCGTCGACGCGCGCGACGATGTCGGTGCGCTGGCCGTTCACGTCGGCGTGACCGTAGAGGTAGCCGTCGGCGCCGAGCTCCTCGACGACGTCGACCGTGACGGGCAGGCCCTCGCCGGAGGCCGACACGATGACGTCCTCCGGGCGGATGCCCACCGTGACGTTGCCCGAGCGGGCGTTCGACAGGGTGTCGCGGTCGATCGGGTGGTTGAGCGTGCCGAACTTGATGCCGCCCTCGATGACGTCGGCCGGGAGCAGGTTCATGGCCGGCGAACCGATGAAGCCGGCGACGAACACGTTGTTCGGCTTCTCGTAGAGGTCGCGCGGCGAGCCGACCTGCTGGAGGATGCCGTCCTTGAGCACCGCGATGCGGTCGCCCATGGTGAGCGCCTCGGTCTGGTCGTGCGTGACGTAGACCGTGGTGACGCCGAGGCGGCGCTGGAGCGACGCGATCTGGGTGCGGGTCTGGACGCGGAGCTTGGCGTCGAGGTTCGACAGCGGCTCGTCCATGAGGAACACCTGGGGCTGACGGACGATCGCGCGGCCCATCGCGACGCGCTGACGCTGACCACCGGAGAGCGCCTTCGGCTTGCGGCCGAGGTACTGCTCGAGGTCGAGGAGCTTGGCGGCCTCCTGCACGCGGGTGGCGCGCTCCTCCTTGCCGACGCCGGCGATCTTGAGCGCGAAGCCCATGTTCTCGGCGACGGTCATGTGCGGGTACAGCGCGTAGTTCTGGAACACCATCGCGATGTCGCGGTCCTTCGGCGGGACGTCGGTGACGTCGCGCTCGCCGATGCGGATGGCGCCGGAGTTGACCTCTTCGAGGCCGGCGAGCATGCGCAGGGAGGTGGACTTGCCGCAGCCCGAGGGGCCGACGAGGACGAGGAACTCGCCGTCGGCGACGTCCAGGTCGAGGGAGTCGACCGCGGGGCGGGTGCCTCCGGGGTAGAGACGGGTTGCCTTGTCGTAGGTGACGGACGCCATGAGCGTTCGATCCTTCCTTCACCGGCAGGTACGTGCCGGACGATCCGTTGTGAAGCGGTTGCCCGAGGGGGCCCCGGATGGTCGCCGTCGACCATCGCTGCTCATACAACACGACTTCCCCGGGCAGCGCCAGTGTCGGGGGCGACCTGGTTGGCTGGTCCCAGGAAGGACCACTACCATCGGTGGGTCCGTCCGGCGTACCGGGGGAAGGCCGCACGGACGTCAGGATCAACGTGAGGACCATCGACGCATGACCAACCGCCCCGAGGGTGACGCACGCGCCGCGCGCAACGAACGACGAGAAGCCGCACGGCAGCGTGCCCAGCGAGCACGGACGCAGCAGAAGCGTCGGCAGCGCGGGACGCGGCTCGGGCTCCGGATCGGGCTCGGTGTGGTGCTCCTCGCGGCGGTCGCCGTCGTGACGCTGGTGCTCGTCGACTCCGTCAAGCCCGCCGGCCCCGGCCCGTCGACGATGTCGCAGGGCGGGATCACCATCGGGCAGGGCCTGCAGCCCGTCGGGGCGTCCGCGTCGCCGTCGCCGAGTGCGACCGACGCCTCGGACCCGGTGCGCATCACCATGTACGTCGACTACCTCTGCGACACGTGCGCGCAGTTCGAGCGGGCGAACGGCGACTACATCGCCAGCCTGGTCGACTCCGGCGCCGCGACGGTCGACATCCACCCGGTGGCCGTGCTGACCAACCGGTCGCAGGGGACGAAGTACTCGCTCCGGGCGGCGAACGCGGCGGCCTGCGTGGCCGACCGCTCCCCGGGGCAGTTCTACGCCGTGAACCAGGCACTCTTCGCCCGGCAGCCCGAGCAGGGGACGTCCGGTCTGACGAACGCGCAGCTCGAGCGGATCGTCACCGGCGTCGACGGCGTGCAGGACCAGGCGGCGATCCGCGACTGCATCCAGGACCAGACCTACGCGAAGTGGGTCGACGAGCGCACGACCGACGTGACGGACGGCGACATCCCGGGTTCGTCGCTCGACGCCTTCCCCGGACCGCCGCTGGTGCTGGTGAACGGCAAGCAGTACGAGCTGACCTCGCCCATCACGAACGACGACTTCCGCACCTTCGTGGTGTCGGCGGCCGGTTCGACGGAGACGACGCCCACGCCGACCCCGTCGGCCAGCGCGACCCCGAGCCCTTCCGGCGACTGATCAGCCGGTCCGGATCTCGGTCAGAGGGACGACCCCGGCACGCTGAACGTGTCGCACGCGGTCGCGCCGCGCTCGTACCCGCGGGTGAACCAGGCCTGGCGCTGCTCGCTGGAGCCGTGCGTGAACGAGTCCGGGTCGACCCGACCGGTCGCCCGCTCCTGGATGCTGTCGTCGCCGACCGCGCTCGCCGCGGACAGGGCATCGGCGATCTGTGACCGACTGATCGGCTCGAAGAACGTCTGGCCGTCCGCGTCCTCGGTCGTCGCGGCCGACCCGACCCACGCCCCGGCGTAGCAGTCCGCCTGGAGCTCGACGCGGACGCTGCCCGACGACGCCCCGGTGCCGGAGCGGTCGGTGTCCGCGAAGGTGCCCTGGAGCTGCTGGACGTGGTGCCCCCACTCGTGCGCGACGACGTACATCTGGGCGAGCGGACCGCCGGACGACCCGTACTGCGACTGCAGGTCGTCGTAGAAGGCGGTGTCGAGGTACACGGCACGGTCCGGCGGGCAGTAGAACGGGCCCGTCGCGGCGGTCGCCTGGCCGCAGCCGGTGCCGGTCGAGCCGTCGAAGAGCCAGAACCCCGGCGTCGTGTAGGAGATGCCGAGCTGTCGGGACTCGTCGGTCCAGTAGTCGTCGAGGGACTCGGCGGCGCCCTCCATCCGGCACTCGACCCGCTGGTTCGCGTCGCGGCCGGTCCGGCACTCCTCGGCCGGCTGCACCGTCCGACCCTGGTCCTGGACCTGCGTGGTGCCGTCGTCGACGAAGTCGCTCAGGTCGAACCCGGTGAACTGCGCGATGAGGAACACCACGATCGCGCCGATGCCGACCGTGCCACCGCCGATCGCGGCCGTCCGCCCGCGGCGCTGCACCTTCCCGCCGCTGAGCTTCGAGTCGTCGTTGAACGTCATGCCGCCGACCGTACCCGCAGCCGGCCCGCGTAGCGTCGGGCTCGTCGTCTGAGCCGACACCTGTCGTGCAAGCGTTCGTCACCACCCGGAAGGAAGCAGCACCATGGCCACTCCGATCAGCACCGTCATGAGCCCCGCCCGCTACGTGCAGGGCAAGGACGCGATCACCCGCGTCGGTGAGTTCGTCGCCCCGATCGGCCGACGCCCGCTCCTCGTGGCCGACGACGTCGTCTGGGGCATCGTCGAGGAGGCCGTGCGCACCTCGTTCGCCGACGCCGACCTGCCCGTCGAGCGCGTCGGCTTCGGTCGGTTCGCCACCCCGCAGGCCATCGACGACCTCGTCGAGACGATCCGCGCGACCGACAGCGACGTGGTCGTCGGCCTCGGTGGCGGTTCGGCGATCGACGCCGCGAAGGCCTCCGGGCACCTCGCCGGCATCCGCTGGGCGAGCGTGCCGACCGCCGCGAGCACCGACGCCCCGACCTCCGCGCTCGCGGTCGTCTACTCGGAGGAGGGGGAGTTCATCGAGTACCGCTTCTTCCCGCACAACCCCGACCTCGTGCTCATCGACACGAAGCTCGTCGCCAACGCCCCCGTGCAGTTCCTCGTCGCGGGCATCGGCGACGCCCTCGCGACCTGGGTCGAGGCCCGGGCCGCGAAGCGCGCGAACGCCGACACGATGGCGGGTGGGCTGCAGACCGAGACCGGTGTCGCGCTCGCGAAGCTGTCGTGGGAGCTCCTGCACGACAACGCGCTCCAGGCGATCGAGTCCGTGAAGGCGAAGGTCGTCACGCCGGCGCTCGAGAAGGTCGTCGAGGCGAACACGCTCCTCTCCGGCCTCGGGTTCGAGTCGGGCGGCCTCGCCGCGGCGCACGCGATCCACAACGGCCTGACCGCCGCACCCCAGGCGCACGGGCTCGCGCACGGGCAGAAGGTCAACGTCGGCACGATCGCGCAGCTCGTCCTCGAGGGCGCCCCCGCCGAGGAGATCGAGGACTTCGTCGTGTTCACCACGAAGGTCGGGCTGCCGAACACGCTCACCGAGATCGGCCTGACCGTCGACGACCGCGACGTCCTGCAGGCGGTCGCCGAGGCCGCCACCGTGGAGGGCGAGACCATCCACAACATGCCGTTCCCCATCACCGCCGAGGCCGTCGTCGACGCACTCGTCGCGATCGAGGGCATCGCGCGCAGCATCCGTGCCGCGCACGGCCTGCCGACGCCGGAACTGTACCGCGCCCACTGAGTCCGCACCGAGGGGGTGCGAGCAGCATGGCGGCATGGCCGACCTCGACGAACAGCACCCCCTCTTCCTCCTCGCGATGGACCAGCGTTCCTCGCTCCTCGAGCACACCTACGGCGACGAGTCCGGCGAACCGGCCGACGAGGCCGACGCCCAGCGCGTCCGCGCTGGCAAGCAGCTGGTCTACCGCGGGGTCCTGACGGCGCTCGCCGCTGGTGCGTCACGAGCACGCACCGGCGTCCTCGTCGACGAGCGGTACGGCGCCGACGTCGCACGGCTGGTCCGGGAGGCCGGACTCCAGCTCGCGATGCCGATCGAGCGCTCCGGTCGCGACTGGTTCGAGCTCGAGTACGGCGACGACTGGATCGCGCACGTCGACTCGTTCGACCCCGATTTCGTGAAGGTGCTCGTCCGCGACAACCCCGCCTTCGACGCCGACGACCGGACGGCGCAGGCCGAGCGGCTCGCCGAGGTCTCCCGTACGCTGCACGACGCCGACCGGGAGTTCCTGGTCGAGCTGCTCGTGCCCGGCACCGATGAGCAGCAGGCGCAGGCCGACGACTACGACCGCGACGTCCGCCCCGGGCTCGTCGTCGAGTCGATCGGGTTCCTGCAGGAGCACGGGGTCGAGCCCGACGTGTGGAAGCTCGAGGGCCTGGACCGCGCCGAGGACGCCGAGCGCGTCGTGGCCGCAGCCCGTGCCGGTGGTCGTGACGGCTTGCAGTGCATCGTGCTCGGTCGGGACGCCCCCGAGGAGCAGCTCGACCACTGGCTCCGCACCGCGGCACCCGTCGACGGGTTCGTCGGCTTCGCGATCGGTCGGAGCAACTGGGAGGACGCCCTCGACGACGTCGTGCAGCAGGGGCTCGACCGCGAGGCGGCCGAGCAGCTCATCGCCGCGAACTACCGGCACTTCGTCGACACCTGGCTCGAGGCCCGTCCGGACGTGGTCGACGGGGTCGACGCCGGCGCGGCCTGACACCACCGATCAGGTGCGGACCAGCGGCTCCACGGTCGCCAGGTCCGCACCGATCCCGACGTCGACGAGCTCGATCCGTCCGGCGAGCGTCGCCCCGGGGCCGGTGAGCAGTCCCGCCTTCACCCCGCCGAACGTCACCGTGACGTCGGCGTGCAGCACGTGCTCGTCCGCGACGGCACCCGTGTCGACGTCGATGCCGCTCGGCACGTCGACGGCGACGACGAACGGGGCGCGCTGGTCGCGGGCGAGCTCGCGGATCGCGTCGACGACCTGCCGAGCGGGGGAGCGCAGGGGCGTTCCGCCGCCGGCGCCGATGCCGAGGATGCCGTCGAGCACGAGGCCGGCCCCCGCAGCGGCCTCGGCGGCGGCGGCCGCCAGGCGCTCGGCGTCCGGCGTCGCAGCCGCCCGCAGGATGTCGGCCGCACCGGCGTCGTCACGGTCCGCCCCGCGGGCCGACGGGCGGTCAAGGAGGCGCGCTCCGGCGTCCAGCGCCGCTGCCAGGCCCGCCTCGTGGACCCGTGCGCCGACGCGCAGCACCGCCACGTGCCTCCCGGCCGACGCCAGCCGCGCACCCGCGAACAGGGCGTCACCGCCGTTGTCGCCGCTGCCCACCAGGAGCAGGACGGAACCGGGCCCGCCCTGCGGGCGCACCGCCGGGTCGTCGAGCAGGTCGCCCACGATGCGGGCGAGCCCGTCCGCCGCGCGCTGCATGAGGGGTTCGCCCGCCTCGAGGTGCGGCCGCTCCGCCGCCCGGACCTGATCGCCGCCGTAGCCGTCCATGGGGACCACCATGCCCCGGTAGCCTGGTGGGGACATGTCACTCGTCCCCGAAGCGCCCCGTCCCCGTGCCGTGATGTCCCCGGACGGCCTGAAGCTCGCGACGTACGACTTCGGTGACCCGGATGCCCCCGTCGTGGTGGCCGTGCACGGGTTCGCCTCCGGCGCGGTCCTCAACTGGCACGCCTCGGGGTGGACCCGCGACCTCGTCCGCGCGGGCTACCGGGTCGTCGCGCTCGACCAGCGCGGCCACGGGGCGTCGTCGAAGCCGCACGAACCGTCGGCGTACTCGATGGAGTTGCTCGTCGCCGACGTCACGACGGTCGTCGACACGTACCTGCTCACCGACGTCGCCTTCCTCGGCTACTCGCTCGGCGCCCGGGTCGGCTGGCACACCGCCGAGCAGATCCCCGACCGGATCTCGCGGGCCGTGCTCGGCGGGATCCCCGACGCCGACCCGATGCGACGGGTCGCGGTCGACCAGGCGAAGGCGTACATCGCGGACGGCACGCCCGTCGAGGACCGCGTCACGCGCGGGTACCTGCAGATGGCGGCGAACGTCGAGGGGAACGACCTGCGGGCGCTCGTGGCGATGGTCGAGGGGATGCGGAACAGCGTCGAGCCGACGCCCGAGAACGCGCCGGCGCAGCCGATCCTGATGGCGGCGGGCAGCGAGGACGGCATCCGGGACAGCGCGGTGCGCCTGGCCGAGGCGGCGCCGGACGCGTCGTTTTTCGAGATCCCGCGGCGGAACCACTTCAATGCGCCCACGTCGCGCGACTTCCGCGAACGAGCGATCGCCTTCCTGAGCGGCGGAACCACACAGTGACACGGTTCGGCGCGCCGACGTCGCGCGACTTCCGCGAAGCGGCCATCGCCTTCCTGTCCCAGGGACGCTGACCGGGCGGTGCGCCTCCCCTGACGGGTACTGGCGGGTCCCCTCGGGGCCAGCCGACCGGGCGTAGCGTCCCGCCCATGGACTACAGACTCCTCGGCAACAGCGGGACATCGGTGTCGACGCTGACCCTCGGCACCATGACGTTCGGCAGCGAAGCCGACGAACCCACCTCCCACCAGATCATCGACACGTTCGTCGCCGCCGGCGGCACCCTCGTCGACACGGCCGACGTCTACTCGGGCAACGAGTCCGAGCGGATCATCGGCCGCTGGCTCGCCGCGCACCCGACCGAGGCGCAGCAGGTCGTCCTCGCCACGAAGGGCCGCTTCCCGCAGGGCGACGGCCCGAACGACCTCGGGCTGTCCCGCCGACACCTCCGGGTCGCCCTCGACGCCTCGCTCGAGCGGCTCGGCGTCGAGCACATCGACCTGTACCAGATGCACGCGTGGGACGCCCTGACGCCGATCGAGGAGACCCTGCGCTTCCTCGACGACGCCGTGTCCGCCGGCAAGATCGGCACCTACGGGTTCTCGAACTACCTCGGCTACCAGGTGACGAAGGCCGTCTACGAGGCGAAGGCGCACGGCTGGGCACCGCCGGTGACGCTGCAGCCGCAGTACAACCTGCTCGTTCGCGACATCGAGCACGAGGTCGTCCCGGCCTGCCTCGACGCCGGCATCGGCCTGCTGCCCTGGTCGCCGCTGGCCGGCGGTTGGCTCTCCGGCAAGTACCAGCGCGACGAGGCCCCCACCGGCGCGACCCGCCTGGGCGAGGACCCGAAGCGCGGCATGGAGGCGTGGGAGGCCCGGAACGCCGACGAGCGCACGTGGCAGGTGCTCGACGCGGTGTCCGCCGTCGCCGACGCGCACGGTGCGTCGAGGTCGCAGGTCGCCCTCGCCTGGCTGCTCGCCCGCCCGGCGGTCACGAGCGTCATCCTCGGTGCCCGCACCGTGTCGCAGCTCGAGGACAACCTCGGTGCAGCCGACCTCGTGCTCACGGACGAGGAGCTCCGCAGCCTGACGGACGCCAGCGCACCGCGCATCGACGACTACCCGTACGGCACGGCCGGCGTCGGCCAGCGCGAGCGGCGCATCACGGGCGGGCGCTGAGCGTCCGTCCCGGGCGGTCGTCGGGCAACCGCACGGCGACCGCCCAGCCCGGACGCAGACGGGGCAGCCACTTCCTGCAGATTCGTGCGGGAACCCGCGGAACCGGGAGGATCGGTGGTCGCGGGACGCCCAACGGTGCGACCATCGGAGGACGACCGGCTGGTTACCGCGTCGAGCGCCCGGAACGCCCCCTGATCCGCGTTCCACGCGCCGAAGGGCCCGGACGGCTTCCGTCCGGGCCCTTCGTCCTCGTACCGGGGCCGGCAGCGGGACTCGAACCCGCAACCCCCGTATTACAAGTACGGTGCGCTACCAATTGCGCCATGCCGGCTGACGCGCCCATCCTAGCGGCGGACGCAACGGGCGCGTCGGGTGGTCACTCGGCCGAGGAGTCCGCCGAGAAGTTCAGCGACAGCGAGTTCATGCAGTACCGGTCGCCGGTCGGCGTACCGAAGCCGTCGGGGAACACGTGGCCCAGGTGCGAGCCGCAGTTCGCGCAGCGGACCTCGGTGCGGACCATGCCGAGGGACTTGTCCTCGATGAGCTGCACGGCCTCGGGGTCGACCGACTCGTAGAACGAGGGCCAGCCGCAGCCGGAGTCGAACTTCGTGCCGCTCTTGAAGAGCTCCTTGCCGCACGCCGCACACGTGTAGATGCCGGCGCGCTCCTCGTCGAGCAGCTCACCGGTCCACGGACGCTCGGTCCCGGCCTGCCGGAGCACGGCGTACTGGTCCGGGGAGAGCTCCTCGCGCCACTGGGCGTCGGACTTGTCGACGTTGTACGCCATTGCTTCCTCCTGCTTCCGGTCGAGGCTCGATGGTGGTGCCCGACCCCTTCAGTAAACTCGCCACGATGTCCGAGCATTCCGTGCGCCACGCCCGCTGGACCCGCCTGACGACGGACGAACTGTACGGCATCGTGCGGTTGCGGAACCGCGTCTTCGCGCTCGAACAGCGCGTCGCCGCCGAGGACCTCGACGGCCGTGACCGCGAGCCCGAGACGGAGCACTGGTGGTTCGGAGCGGACGACGATCCGGTCGGGTACCTCCGGCTCGTCCGGCCCGCCCGGGACGAGGCGCACCCCTCGGGTCTCCAGCCGCCGGCGTGGGTGATCGGACGGGTCGCCACGCACCCGGACCACCGCGGGCAGGGGATCGCGGGTCGGTTGGTCGCCGCGGTGCTCGACCGGCACGGGCACGAACCGTTCGTCCTGCACGCGCAGGAGTACGTCGCGGGGCTGTACGAGCGGCACGGCTTCGTCCGCTTCGGGGAGCCGTACGACGAGGCCGGCATCCGTCACGTCGGCATGCACCGCCCGTGACGAGCACCCGGCAGCGCTACGCCGCGTACGCGGACCGCATCGCCGCGGTCTCGCCGTCGTACGCCGCGTGGGCCCGGTCCGTCGACGACGGCCTGGTCGCGCTGCTCGACACCGTGCCCGAGCAGCAGCGGCAGCCCGAACTCGTGTTCGCGGTCGCCCGGCGGCTCGGCGCCGACCCGTCGGACCCCGGGGCGCTGTACGCGCTCGGACGGGAGGCTCCGCTCCTCTTCACGAGAGCCCTCGCGACCGCCACGGTGCAGGCGAACGACCCGCGGCGGCTCGGACCCGTCGTCCCGCTCTTCGCGGCGCTCGCCGCGGCCGCAGCGCAGACCGGCGACCCGCGGCCGCTCGGCCTCGTCGACGCCGGTGCGGCCGCCGGGCTGTGCTCGATCCCGGACCGGGTGACGCTCGACCACCGGACCGGGGACGCCACCGTCCGGTTCGCGACCGCGCTCGAGGAGCCCGCCCTGCACCTCACCGTCGAGGTCCGGGGCACGGTCCCGGCACCCGCGACGGTGCCGATCCGGATCGGGGCCCGGGTCGCCCTCGACCCGGCACCGATCGACGCGGGCGACCCGGACGCGTTCGAGCGGCTGGTCGAGGCGGTCCCGCCCGAGGCGACGGACCGCACCGCCCTGATGCGCGAGGCGGCGCGCGCGACGCTCGCCGTGCCTCCCGTCCGGATCCGCGGGACGCTGCCCGGCGACCTCGACCGCGCACTGGACGCCCTGCCGGACGGCGTGCGGCCCGTCGTCCTGACGACGGGCACGCTGGTCTACGTGCCCGGCGCCGACCGGCAGCGCGTCGTGGACCGGCTGCGGGAGCGGCGGGTGCACTGGATCGCCCTCGAACGCACCGGCATCCTCGGCGGTGTGGCCGCGACGCTGCCCGACGACGTCGACCCGTCGGACCCCGACGCGTTCGCGACGGTCTCGCTCGACGGCGTCGCCCTCGCCGTCTGCGACCCGTTCGGCCTCCGCGTCCGCTGGTTCCGCCGGCCGCTCGCCTGAACCGGGCTTCGCGACAGTCCAGCCGCGTGCCAGGGTCCGGCCCCGGACCACCCCTACGATGTGCGAGACCCGTGACCCGACCGTGACCGGAAGTGCCGTGACCGCCCTCCCCACCGACGAGCTCAGCGAGCTCGACCAGCGCGTGCTCGCGTTCGAGCACGACCGGGCGCAGCACGACCGCACGAAGGAAGCCGACATCCGGGTCGAGTTCGACATGTCGCCAGCGCGCTACTACCAGGTGCTCAACCGCGTGATCGACCTGCCCGCCGCACTCGTCCTCGACCCGCAGCTGGTCGGACGCCTGCAGCGCCTGCGGCACGCACGCACCCGCGCACGAGCGGCACGCGCCTTCGTCGCCCCCGCGCCCGATCCCCGTGAAGAGGAACGATGACCCAGAGATTCCCGCGAGACCGGTTCGACGACGCGACCGACGGGCCCCGGGTCGGCGCGCACCGTGGTGCCCGTCGTCGTGGTCGCGGGTGGATCGCGTTCGCCTGGGCCGCGCTCGCCACCGGCGTCCTGGTGCTCGTCGGGGTCCTCGTGCTCGCGCTCCTGAACGGCAGCACGTCGTTCCCGGGCGTGGCCTCGCCGTCGTCGACGCCCAGCGCCTCGGCCTCCGCGTCGGCCGCGCCGTCCGGGGAGCCGTCGGCGTCGTCCTCGTCCTCGTCCTCGTCCTCCGCCTCGCAGGCGCCGAGCGCCGCGACGCCCGCCGACCAGGGCTCGACGAGCGTCGTCGTGCTGAACGGCACGACCACGACCGGGCTCGCCGCCCGGGGCAGCACGGCGCTGACCAGTGCCGGGTGGCGCGTGACCTCGACCGGCGACGCCGGTACGACCGGGGCCACCGGGTCGGTCGTGTACTACCGGCAGGCCGACCAGCAGGCGGTGGCGCAGGGCATCGCGAACGCGCTCGGCATCACGGCCGTGCAGCAGTCCGCCGCCTTCCCGAACGCCGACGTCAGCGTCGTGCTCGGGGCGGACTACCGCGGCTGAGCCCGATCGGCGACCGCCCGTGTGTCGGGCGTGTTTCCGACACGTTGATTTCTGACGGCATCGTCGTGAAACAACGTCACACCTCTTGCCCTCCCGCGTGCGTTCCAGCAGAGTCGTCGCCAGACGGCGACTGCGTCGTTCGCACCAGCAGCACCAGGGAGCAAGAGATCATGGCCAACGGAACCGTGAAGTGGTTCAACGCCGAGAAGGGCTTCGGCTTCATCACCGTCGATGGAGGGGGCCAGGACGTGTTCGTGCACTACTCGGCGATCGACATGTCGGGCTACAAGGTCCTCGAGGAGGGGCAGGCGGTCACGTTCGACGTCGGCACCGGCTCGAAGGGGCCGCAGGCCGAGTCCGTCCGACCCGCCTGACGTCCCGGAACCACTGCGAGCGCGCCGTCCCCTCGGGGGCGGCGCGTTCGTCGTGTCCGGCGGGCCGCGCCGTCCGCGTGGCCGCGGTGGTCCACGCCGGGCGGGGTGTGTCCTGGGAAGTCGACCCGTGCCTCCCGGCTGTGTTGCACTCGCAACCGGCGAGTGCCAGAATCGGCGTTGGCACTCGCTCACGCTGAGTGCCAGCAGGACCCCCATGCACGACGTCCGGGAGGGACGAGAAACTCACATGGCTAAGATCATTGCTTTCGACGAGGAGGCCCGTCGTGGCCTCGAGCGCGGCCTGAACACCCTGGCCGACGCCGTGAAGGTGACGCTCGGCCCGCGCGGCCGCAACGTCGTCCTCGAGAAGAAGTGGGGCGCCCCCACGATCACGAACGACGGTGTCTCCATCGCCAAGGAGATCGAGCTCGACGACCCGTACGAGAAGATCGGCGCGGAGCTCGTCAAGGAGGTCGCCAAGAAGACCGACGACGTCGCCGGTGACGGGACGACCACCGCGACCGTGCTCGCCCAGGCGCTCGTCCGCGAGGGCCTCCGCAACGTCGCCGCCGGTGCGGACCCCGTGTCGCTCAAGCGCGGCATCGAGAAGGCCGTCGCCGCCGTCTCCGACCAGCTCCTCGCCAACGCGAAGGACATCGAGACCAAGGACCAGATCGCCGCCACCGCGTCGATCTCGGCCGCCGACCCCACCATCGGCGAGCTCATCGCCGAGGCGATCGACAAGGTCGGCAAGGAGGGCGTCGTCACCGTCGAGGAGTCGAACACCTTCGGCACCGAGCTCGAGCTGACCGAGGGCATGCGCTTCGACAAGGGCTACCTGTCGCAGTACTTCGTCACGGACCCGGAGCGCCAGGAGGCGGTCTTCGAGGACCCGTACATCCTCATCGTCAACTCGAAGATCTCCAACATCAAGGACCTGCTCCCGGTCGTCGACAAGGTGATCCAGGCGGGCAAGCAGCTCCTCATCATCGCCGAGGACGTCGACGGCGAAGCCCTCGCGACCCTCGTCGTGAACAAGATCCGTGGCATCTTCAAGTCCGTCGCCGTCAAGGCCCCGGGCTTCGGTGACCGCCGCAAGGCCATGCTGCAGGACATCGCGATCCTGACCGGTGGCCAGGTCATCTCCGAGGAGGTCGGCCTCAAGCTCGAGAACGCGACCCTCGACCTGCTGGGCAAGGCCCGCAAGGTGATCATCACCAAGGACGAGACCACGATCATCGAGGGTGCCGGCGACGACGAGCAGATCGCGGGCCGCGTCCGTCAGATCCGCTCCGAGATCGAGGCGACCGACTCCGACTACGACCGCGAGAAGCTCCAGGAGCGCCTGGCGAAGCTCGCCGGTGGCGTGGCCGTCATCAAGGCGGGTGCCGCGACCGAGGTCGAGCTCAAGGAGCGCAAGCACCGCATCGAGGACGCCGTCCGCAACGCGAAGGCCGCCGTCGAGGAGGGCATCGTCGCCGGTGGTGGCGTCGCCCTCATCCAGGCGTCCGTCGCGCTCGACTCGCTCGACCTGCAGGGTGACGAGGCGACCGGTGCGAACATCGTCCGCGTCGCCATCGACGCGCCGCTCAAGCAGATCGCGCTGAACGCCGGTCTCGAGCCGGGTGTCGTCGCCGCCAAGGTCCGCGAGCTCGAGTCGGGTCACGGCCTCAACGCCGCGACCGGTGAGTACGTCGACCTCGTCGCCGCGGGCATCATCGACCCGGCCAAGGTCACGCGCTCGGCGCTGCAGAACGCTGCGTCGATCGCCGGTCTGTTCCTGACCACCGAGGCCGTCGTCGCCGACAAGCCGGAGAAGACCCCGGCCATGCCGGCCGGCGACCCCACGGGTGGTATGGACTTCTAAGCGGTCCTGACGGAAGGGCCCCGCACGCTGCGCGTGCGGGGCCCTTCTGCGTGCCGGGGCGGGGCGGGGTGGGCGAGCGGGCCTTTTCCGTCACGTTCGGCTTGACCGGACGACGACTTCTGCCCGCCCGGCGCAAGACGCACGGCATGTCCTGCCCGGTCGCGTCGGGCTCCGGTCGCGTCGGAGCCTGGTCCCGCACAGGAGGCCCGACCGGCGTCGTCCTTCACACCTCCGCCCGTCCGTGGCCGGCCCCGGCAACGGGCGGCAGACGATCGTCGACATGTCGAAGCAGTCCCCGTTGCCCGTTCCCTTCGGCCAGATCGCCTTCTCGGTGGGAGACGCACTCCGCGCCGGGATCGGTCCTGAGCGGCTCCGGCGCCGTGACCTCGTCGCTCCGATCCACGGGGTGCGTGCCCCGGTGGGCGTGCCGGTCGGTCCGATCGAGGCGGTCGCCGCGGTGCTCCGGCCCGGTCAGCGCTTCAGCCACGTCACCGCGGCGCGCATCTGGGGAGCGCCCCTGCCGCGCACGTACCGCGACGACGAGACCGTGCACGTCTCGTCCAGCACCGAGGTCGCGATGCGTCGAGTCGGCGTGGTCGGACACCGGTCACCGGCTCCGGACGTCCGGGAGAGTCCCAGTGGGCCGGTGAGCAGTCCCGCGGACACCTGGTTCGAGTGCGCGAGCATGCTCTCGGTGGCGGACCTCGTCGCGCTCGGCGACCACATGGTCGGGCGGAACGAGCTGGCGACGCTCGACGACCTGGCCGCTGCCGTCCGACCGGGGTCCCGCGGAGCACGGACCGCCCGCGCGGCCCTCGACCGGATCCGTGTCGGTGCCGAGTCGGCGATGGAGACCCACCTGCGACTCGCCGTCGTCGACGCCGGCTTCCCGGAGCCGGCGCTCAACATCGACGTCCGAGGTGATGACGGGGCCTTCCTCGGCCGGGTCGACATGGCTTGGCAGGAACACCGGATCGCCCTGGAGTACGACGGCGATCACCACCGCGAGCGGGAGACGTTCCGGAATGACCAACGGCGCAGCAACGGGTTCACGGTCAACGGGTGGTTGGTGATCCACGCGACCGCGGTCGATCTCGCCCGACCGGCGGTCTTGTTCGAGCGGTTGCGCCGGGCCTTCGCTGAGCGAGCGGGTAGGACACGCCGCGCGTGAGTCGTCGGCAGTGCACGACCTGTCGCCCAGGCGGCGCGACGGTGGCCGATGTTGCACGCTCGGCGGTGCAGCGGGTGGGCGGGGCGGGACGGGCGGGAACCGGCCGGGCCTGCCGGCGGCGTCAGGCGCTGGGCGCCGGGGGCGCGGGGGTGGGGGTGTAGTCGCGGGGGAGCAGGGGGAGCCAGACGCGGAAGGTGGCGCCGCCGCCCTGGGTGTCGAAGACCTCGACGGAGCCGCGGTGTGCGTGCACGATGCCGGAGACGATCGCCAGGCCCAGGCCGGAGCCGCCGGTGTCGCGGGCGCGGGAGGTGTCGGCCCGCCAGAAGCGCTGGAAGATCTTCTCGCGCAGCTGCGGCGGGATGCCCTCGCCGTGGTCGATGACGTCGAGGTGGGCCATGCCGCGCTCGTCGTCGACCCCGATGCCGATCTCGATCGGGTCGTCGTGCTCGGTGAACCGCATCGCGTTGCCCATGAGGTTCGTCACGATCTGCCGGATCTTGTTCTCCTCGGCGAGGACGATCGGCGGACGGGCCGGCAGCACGACCGTCGGCAGCGGCGAGGTCTCGTCGGACGGCTCGAGTCCGTCGAGGCCCATGGCTCGGGTCCGACGGGCACGCAGGCGGGCGATGGTCTGCCGCGAGAACGCGATCGGACCGGTGGTGTTGGCGGAGGGCGGCGACACCGGGGCCTCGCCGGTGTCGGAGCCCTCGGTGCTGACCGGCCGCACGGCCTGCGGCACGCTCACGCCGGTCACCGAGTCCTCGACGAGCACCTGGATCTCACGGTCCGGGTTGGAGGCCATGGTGTCGAGCGCCGAGTCGCGCGCGATCGCGACGAGGTCGACCGGCCCGAGCTCGAGCGGCTTGGACTCGTCGATGCGGGCGAGCTGCAGCAGGTCCTGCACGAGCAGGCCCATGCGCTGGGCCTCCTTCTCGATGCGGTCCATCGCCTGCGCGACGTCCTCGTCCTTGCGCAGGGCACCCATGCGGTACAGCTCGGCGTACCCGCGGAGGGACACGAGCGGCGTCCGGAGCTCGTGCGAGGCGTCCCCGACGAAGCGGCGCATCTGCGCGATGGTGCGCTCGCGGTCCTCGAACGCCGAGTCGATGCGCTCGAGCATCGCGTTGAGGGAGCGGTTGAGGCGACCGACCTCGGTGTTCGGAGTGTCCGCCTCGAGGCGCTGGTTGAAGTCGCCCGCGGCGAAGCGTGCCGCCGTGTCCTCGACGTCGCGCAGCGGGTCGAAGGTCGCCGTCACGAGCAACCGCGTGAGCATCGCGCCGAGCAGGATGACCGAGATGCCGAAGCCCAGGAAGATCACCGTGAACCGGGCGATGGTCTGGTCGGTGTCCGCACTCGACACGGCGACGAGCACGAAGCCCGTCTCCGAGGTCCCGCTCGACTGGTTCTGCAGCGACGCGGGGATGACCTGGGCACGCCACTCGTGGTTGTGCTGGCTGTCGTACAGCGAGAACCGCTGTGACGACTGCGCGGCGGCGGGGAAGTCGAGGCTGCGGATGTCGGGCCGGCTGGCCGCGCGCGTCTGGCAGATCTGGTCGCCGCGGGCGTCGTACGCGGCGACGTAGGCACTCTGCGACAGCACGATCGACAGGGTGCAGTACTGCTGGCCGTCGCTGATGTTCTGGCCCTCGAGCTGCTCGGTCGTCTGCTTGACCGTGTTGTCGAGCTGCTGCATGAGGTACGTCGACAGCACCGTCATGGTGCCGAGCCCCGCGACGAGGAGTCCGAGCGCGACGAGGAGCACCGTGATCCCGGTGATCTTCGTGCGCAGGGAGATCCCGTCCCACCAGCGGCTCATTCGCGTGTGCATGCTGCCCCAACGATAAGCGGCGACCGCCCGGTGAAACCGGACGGTCGCCGTGTGCCCGACGTCAGGACGCCTTGGTCGCCTTCAGCATGTAGCCGAACCCGCGCTTCGTCTGGATGATCGGCTCGGTCGAGTACTGGTCGAGCTTGCGCCGGAGGTACGAGATGTAGGACTCGACGATGCCCGCGTCGCCGTTGAAGTCGTACTCCCACACGTGGTCGAGGATCTGCGCCTTCGACAGCACCCGGTTCGGGTTGAGCATGAGGTAGCGGAGGAGCTTGAACTCTGTCGGGGACAGCTCGATCTGCGCGTCACCGATGGTGACCTCGTGCGTGTCCTGGTCCATCGTCAGCTCGCCCGCGCGGATGATGGCGTCCTCTTCGTCGTTCATCGTGCGACGCAGGATGGCCTTGATGCGCGCGACGATCTCGTCGAGGGAGAACGGCTTCGTGACGTAGTCGTCACCGCCGACCGTGAGCCCGGTGATCTTGTCCTCGGTGTCGTCCTTCGCGGTGAGGAACAGGATCGGCGAGGTGTAGCCCGACGACCGGAGGCGCTTGGTGACGCCGAAGCCGTTCATGTCGGGGAGCATGACGTCGAGGATGATCAGGTCGGGCTCCTCCTCGAGCACGGCGGAGATCGCCTGGGCACCGTTGCCGACCGCGCGGACGGCGAACCCGGCGAAGCGCAACGAGGTCGTGAGGAGGTCGCGGATGTTCGGTTCGTCGTCGACGATCAGGATCTTGGGGCCATCGGTCATGGACCCATCCTCTGACCGTTCCCTAGAGGTTTCCTGGGAGCGGGACGTGTGATGGCTAGGCGGCAGCCAGGACCTGGTCGGCGTCGAGGATCGTGTAGGCGTACCCCTGCTCGGCGAGGAACCGCTGCCGGTTCTGCGCGAAGTCCTGGTCCACCGTGTCCCGCGCCACGAGGGTGTAGAACGACGCCGGCAGACCGTCCTTGTTCGGCCGGAGCAGTCGGCCGAGCCGCTGGGCCTCCTCCTGCCGTGAGCCGAACGAGCCGGACACCTGGATCGCGACCGTGGCGTCGGGCAGGTCGACCGAGAAGTTCGCGACCTTCGAGACCACCAGGACGTCGATCGATCCTTCGCGGAACGCCTGGAACAGCCGCTCGCGTTCGTCGACGGGGGTCGACCCCGTGATCTCGGCGGCGTCGAGCGACGCGGCGAGCTCGTCGAGCTGGTCGATGTACTGCCCGATCACCAGGATCTGCTCGCCGTGGTGCTTGCCGATCAGCTCGCGCACGACCGGGGTCTTCGCCGGTGAGGTCGCGGCGAGGCGGTAGCGCTCGTCGTCGCCGGACGCCGCGTACTCCAGGCGGTCCTGGTGCGGCAGGTCGATGCGGACCTCGTAGCAGGCGGCGGGGGAGATGTAGCCCTGGGCCTCGATCTCCTTCCACGGGGCGTCGTAGCGCTTCGGCCCGATGAGCGAGAAGACGTCGCTCTCGCGACCGTCCTCGCGCACGAGCGTCGCCGTGAGCCCGAGTCGGCGACGTGCCTGCAGGTCGGCGGTCAGCTTGAACACCGGTGCCGGCAGGAGGTGGACCTCGTCGTAGACGATGAGCCCCCAGTCGAGCGCGTCGAGCAGCGAAAGGTGCGTGTACTCGCCCTTCCGGCGGGCGGTGAGGATCTGGTAGGTCGCGATGGTGACCGGTCGGATCTCCTTCGAGGTGCCGGAGTACTCGCCGATGTCCTCGGGCGTGAGCGTGGTGCGGCGGAGCAGCTCGTCGCGCCACTGCCGCGCGGAGACGGTGTTCGTGACGAGGATGAGCGTCGTCGCCTTCACGGTCGCCATCGCCCCGGCGCCGACCAGCGTCTTGCCCGCACCACAGGGCAGCACGACGACGCCGGACCCCTGCGCGAAGAAGGTGTCGACGGCCTGCTCCTGGTAGGGCCGCATGTGCCACGACTCGGTGTCGAGGTCGATCGGGTGCGGTTGCCCCGGCGTGTAGCCCGCCAGGTCCTCCGCCGGCCAGCCGAGCTTCACCAGCTCCTGCTTGACCTGACCGCGGGCCCACGGCTGCAGCGCGACCTCGTTCGGGGACCGCTGGTCACCGAGCAGGGGCTTGATGCGCTTCGACCGGGTCACCTCGGCGAGCACCGCCGGGTCCTCCGCCGTGAGCAGCAGGACCGGCTGGCGCTCGAGCTCCTCGGTCGGGGAGTTCGCGATCGCCGGGGCGTCCTCGCGCTCCTCGCGCCGGATGACGAGCCGTCCGTACCGCGAGACCGTGTCGCGGATGTCGACCGTGACGCTCTGCGGGACCGGGAACTTGGCGAACCGCTCGAGCGTGCCGGTCATCGAGTCGGCGTCGTGTCCGGCCGCGCGGGCGTTCCACAGACCGAGCCGCGTGATGCGGTACGTGTGCACGTGCTCGGGCGCGCGTTCGAGCTCGGCGAAGGCCGCGAGTTCGTGCCGGGCGTCCTCGGCGTCGGGGTGGGCGACCTCGAGGAGCACGGTGCGGTCACTCTGCACGATCAGCGGTCCGTTCATGACGGATCAGCCTAGGCGGCGCGCCTGCGAGCAGTCGCCGTCAGCGCGCTGTGGTGGAGAACCGGCCCGTCCGGCACGGGTGTGCAGGACGGCCCGGGGCCTCACGCCTCGCTGTCGACCGCCACGACGAGGGACAGCGGCAGCGTCCGCTCGACGTCCACCGCGGTGTCCCGGCCCCGCACGCGGCCGGCCGCGACGGACGTCGGCACGATGGAGAACGGCCGCTCGGAGCCGTCCGGCATCCGCACCGTGAGCCGGATCGGAGTCTTCCCGCGCACCGCCAGGTCGATCTGCCGACCGAGCCACTCCTGCTCCGGCTCCGCCTCGCCGCGCTCGGTCGTCAGCCGCAGCCGCTCCACGAGCGCGCGGGCGGCCTGCTCCGGCGTCCGCCCGGCGGCACGGCGACGGACGGGAGGCGCGTCCTGCGTCACGGGCCGGGCCGCGGCCGTCAGCACGGCCGGGTAGCGCTGATCCTCGAGCGCCGCGTGCACCACGTGCGGCGGGTGGGCGGTCGCGAGGGTCGTCAGGTCGAGGCGGTCCCAGCCCAGCTGCCGCAGCTCGGCGTCGACCCCGACCAGGTCGAGCTGGTCAGGCGTCCCGACCACCCGTGTCCCGGTACCGGTCGGGTCCACGTCGACGACGATGCCCCCGTCGCGCGCCGCGACCTGGTCGACGAGGTACCGCAGCGGTTGGGGCACGTCGGTCGCGGACAGGCGCTCGAGCAGCGTGAGCAGGTCGTCACGGGTCGCACCCGCGCGGAGGGCCCGGCGGACGGAGTCCTCCGAGACGCGGTACCGCGCGGCGAGGCCGGGCGCCTCGAGGTCGGCGACGCTCCGGAGTGCCTCGTCGTCCGCGGGGGAGAGCGGGCCGGGAGCGATGACGGTCAGGTCGTGCTGCAGGTACACGCCCTCGACGGTCGGCGGCAGGTCCGCCGCGGCCGCCGCGACGTCGCCGCCGAGCACCGCACGGCCGGTCGGGGTCACCCGGCCGTCGACCGCGGTGCCGAGGACCTCGGCCGTGCCGCCGACGTCGAGCAGGACCGCGTCGAGCCAGCGCGCCCCGGCCGGGAACGCCCAGCGACCGACGGACACCAGGTCGCGGAGGTCGTCGTCCGCGGCTGCGAGCACGTCGTGCACGGCAGGGTCGAGCGACCGCCACCACCGCGTCGCGAGGTCGACCCAGCGCTCCGGCCAGGCGGCACGGAGCCAGGAGCGACCGTCGTCCGTGACGCTCCACCGGCCCTCGCCGGCGTCCGCGAGACCCGTCCGACCGAGCAGGGCCAGGCGGTCCGGCACCACCTCGGGCTCGGCGCCGACGCGCTCGCCGAGCGTCCGGGCGAGCGGTGTGCCGATGCCGCCCTTGACCAGTTCGCGGACCTCGCCCGCGTCGACCGCGCGCAGCAGCTCGGCGAGCACCGTCATCGTCGCGAAGGCGCGCTCCGCGCCGGTGGCACGGGCGCGGGCCGGGTCGGTGTCGGTGTCGGCCGTCTCCGGAGCGGCGGCCGCGGGGCGGGGCTGCTCCGTGCCTCCCGTCCGCAGCGCCGTGACCTCGGGGGAGGCGGCCAGGCGGGCGGCGACCGCGTCGTCGACGGCGCCCGCGTCGTCCGCCAGGCCGAGTGCGACCGCGGGTGCCAGTGCGTCGGGGTCCGCGGCGCCGTCGCGGAGCGCGAGGAGCGTGGCGCGGGGCAGGTGCTCGAGCGCGGCGTCCACCGCGTCGTCGGTGCGGAGCGCCTCGGCCAGGTCGAAGAAGTCGGACGCGTGCTGGGGCCCGGAGTCGGCGAGGACGGCCGCGGGCAGCCGTCGGGCGACGACGAGCCGCTCGAGCTCGTCGTCGGGCATCGCCCGGAGCCGGGCGGCCAGGTCGGCGGTGGTCGTCATCGTCCGCCCCGACGGTCGGCGCGGGGGATCAGCGTGCCGACCGGTTCTCGCGGGCGCGCTTCGACCACGTGATGCCGAGCAGGACGATCACGAGCACCATCCCGATCGGCAGACCGATCAGCGGGATCGCCATGATGACCGGCCAGGGCATCGAGCCGTTGGCGCTCGGCACCGTCAACCACATCACGACCATGGCGATGATGCAGAGGATCCCGGCGACGAAGATCCCACCGATCATGAACCCGAGGACGCGTTCGGTACGATTGAACGTCATCGAGGGCTCCGCTGCTTCGCGGGGGGTCCCGGTGGATCGGGTCGGCTTGGCCATCGGCCCAGGATATCCGACGCACCACGGCCGTTCCACGACCACGAGGAGACCACGCATGCCCACCGGCAAGGTCAAGTTCTACGACGAGCAGAAGGGCTTCGGGTTCATCACCGGCGACGACGGCGAACCCGTGTTCCTGCACGCGTCCTCGCTGCCGGACGGAACCACCTCGGTCAAGGCCGGCACGCGCCTGGAGTACGGCGTCGTGCAGGGCAAGAAGGGCTCGCAGGCGCTCACCGTGCGGCTGCTCGAGGCCCAGCCGTCGCTGTCGAAGCGCTCCCGGCGCTCGGCGGACGACATGGCGGTGATCGTCGAGGACCTCGTGAAGGAGCTCGACCGGATCAGCGGGGACCTCCGCCGCGGTCACTACCCGAAGAACGGCGAGCGTCTCGCCGCGATCCTGCGCCACGTCGCAGACCAGCTGGACGCCTGATGGAGGACGTCACGGAGCTCGCGCGCACGGCGCTGCTCGAGGTCACGCCCGAGTCGACGGTCGGTCAGCAGGTCGGCACGGTCGACGAGGGCGACGGGGTCGTCTCCGTCCTCTTCGCGAACCGCATGCCCGGGTACCCCGGCTGGCGCTGGACGGTCTCGGTCGCGCAGGTCGAGGGCGACGAGCCCACCGTGCTCGAGGTCGAGCTCATGCCGGGCGACGGGTCGCTCGTCGCGCCGGAGTGGGTGCCCTGGGCCGACCGGATGGCGGAGTACCGCGCCGGACAGGGCGACGAGGGCGACGACGACGAGTCGGACGACGAGGGCGACGACGACGACCTCGACGAGGAAGCCGACTACGAGGACCCGGACGACGACGAGGCGGACGACGACGCCTCCGACGACGACGACGACGACGACGCCGACGACGACGACGACTTCGACGACGACGAGGACGACCTCGGGGAATCGGACGACGACGAGCTCGACGGGGTCGACGTGGACGCTGCCGCCGAGCAGGACGCCGCCGAGCAGGACGACGCCGACACCGCCGACGAGGAGGCCGTGCCGACACGCTCCCGCGGCGCCCGCCGCCGGGCGTCCCGCGTCCGTCCGACCGACCCCGACGAGGACCTCGAGGTCGACCGGCTCGACCCGGGGGAGACGGACCCGGAGCGCCACGGCGCCTGACCGCGGGTCACCCGGTCGGACCTGACGGACGACGGACGGGAGGCGCGGTGCCAGCCGGCACCGCGCCTCCCGTCCGTCGTGCTGGTGCGTCAGCCGCGCAGCGCGTCGACGACGTGGTCGATCGCCCGGACGAGCTTCGCGACGTCGTCCGGGTCGATCGCCGTGAAGGTCGCGACCCGGAGCTGGTTGCGGCCGAGCTTCCGGTACGGCTCGGTGTCGACGATCCCGTTCGCGCGGAGCGTCGCGGCCACGGCCTTGGCGTCGATCGAGTCGTCGAGGTCGATGGTCGCGACGACCTGCGACCGGGCTGCGGGGTCCGTCACGAACGGCGTCGCGTAGTCGGAGGCCTCGGCCCAGTCGTACAGGGTGGAGGACGACGTCCGCGTCCGGGTGTCCGCCCATGCCAGGCCGCCGGACTCGTTGATCCAGCCGACCTGGTCGTCGAGCAGCAGCAGGGTCGCGAGCGCGGGGGTGTTGAGCGTCTGGTCGAGCCGGGAGTTGTCGACGGCGTTCTTGAGCGACAGGAACTCCGGCACGTACCGGTCGCTCGCGGCGATCCGCTCCACGCGCTCGAGCGCGGCGGGGGAGAACAGCGCGAGCCAGAGACCGCCGTCCGACGCGAAGTTCTTCTGCGGGGCGAAGTAGTAGACGTCCGTCGCGGAGACGTCGAACGCCGCACCGCCGGCGGCGCTCGTGGCGTCGACGACGGTCAGTGCGCCCGCGTCGCCCTCGGCCCGGACGACCGGGGCCATGACGCCGGTCGAGGTCTCGTTGTGCGGGTACGCGTAGACGTCGACGCCCTCGACCGGTTCGAGTGCGGCGAGGGAGCCGCCGGGTGCCTCGACGACGTGCGGCGCCTCGAGCCACGGGGTCTGCACGGCCTTGGCGAACTTGGAGCCGAACTCGCCGAAGGACAGGTTCTCGGCACGGCGCTCGACGAGCCCGAAGGCGGCGGCGTCCCAGAACGCGGTGGAGCCGCCGTTGCCGAGGACGACCTCGTAGCCGTCCGGCAGCTGGAAGAGGTCGGCCAGGCCGCGGCGGACGCTGCCGACCAGGTCCTTGACGGGCTTCTGGCGGTGGGACGTGCCGAGGATCGTCGCCCCGCGGGTCACGAGGGACTCGAGCTGTGCGCCACGGATCTTGGACGGGCCGCAGCCGAAGCGTCCGTCGGTGGGGAGGAGTTCAGCGGGGATGACGATGTCTGCCATGCGCCGATCCTAGCCAGTGGTATCCCAGCGCTCCCGTCCCTGGACCGGCCGGACGGGGTGGAGGTGCGCCGTGCCTCCCGTCCGTCCAGCGTGCCGGCGGTGCCGCCTCGTCGTCCTGCTCAAGTAGGGTGGACTGGGCTGGTCCCGGACATGAGAGGCGACACGCGTGACCGATCTCGTCGACACCACGGAGATGTACCTGCGGACGATCCTCGACCTCGAGGAAGAGGGGATCGTCCCGCTGCGCGCGCGCATCTCCGAGCGGCTGGGGCACTCCGGTCCGACGGTCTCGCAGACCATCGCCCGCATGGAGCGCGACGGCCTGGTCGTCGTCTCCGGCGACCGGCACCTGGAGCTCACCGGCGAGGGACGCTCCCGCGCGACCCACGTGATGCGGAAGCACCGTCTGGCCGAACGCCTGCTCGCCGACGTGATCGGGCTGGACTGGGCGTTCGTGCACGACGAGGCCTGCCGGTGGGAGCACGTGATGAGCGAGCAGGTCGAGGTCCGCCTGCTCGAGATGCTCGGCAACCCGACCGAGTCCCCCTACGGCAACCCGATCCCCGGGCTCGCCGAGATCGGCGGTCCCACCGCCGGACACTTCCTCGACGGCGTGCAGAACATCGTCGCGGCGACGGACGGCACCGACGCGGTGGCGACCGGCGTCGTGCGGCGTCTCGGGGAGCCCGTGCAGTTCGAACCCGAGCTGCTGCACCAGCTGCGCATCGCGGGCGTCATGCCCGGTCGCGTCGCGAGCGTGCAGCGTGCCGGGGCGTACGTGGCGGTCCGGGTCGAGGGCGAGGACGCCGGCATCGAGCTGCCGACCGAGGTCGCCCAGCACGTCTACATCGAGCGTTCCTGAGGCGAGCCGGGGCTGCCCGAGCCTGAGAATGGGCTCATGCTGGTGTCGGCGACCCGCTCCTGACCAGGGCTTCGTGATCGTTCCGTTACCGGACGGCCGTTTCGTCTCGACAAGGTAACGGCCCCCACGTACACTCGTCGAGTCCCCGGGCCGCCCACAGAGGCCCAGGACCCGTGGCAGGACGTCTCGACCCGTCTCCTGCCTGGATCGGAGACGATGACGAACGGATGGGGTCCACCCCTCCGCCCCACCCAGGCGGAGACGGGGGACGAGACGCCGGAGACACCGCCCTTGACGCAGACCGGTTCCGCCGCGGACGCCCCGACGCCCGCAGCCCCGACGCCCGCCCTCTCGACGGCCGCAACTCGCGCGAACACGGCGGACGCCACCGCCGCGCCGCTCACCCGACGAGCAGCCCGCGAGGCCTCGACGCCGGTCCGCCGCGTCACCCCGGTCCGCGACGCCCCGCTGCCCGGCGGACGCCGTGCGGCGCAGGCCGCCCGCGCCGCCGAGACCGCCAAGGCGAGCAGCGCGGCCCGCAAGCGTCGCTTCCTCGCCCCGGTGGTGCTCACCGTGGCCGCCGGCATGTTCGGCACCGTCGCCGTCGCCCCGGCCTTCGCGGCGACGCAGCAGACCGGGACCGACGCCGCGACCGCACAGCGCCAGGTCCGCGCCGCCGAGGCGCAGCAGTTCTCGGTCTCCGACGCCGTCGCCCTCGCCGGGACCTCGCGTGACGGCTTCGGTGCCACCGCGCAGTCGACGCTCGACGCCGAGGCAGCGCAGCAGGCCGCCGCGAAGGCAGCGCAGCAGGCAGCGGCGAAGCAGGCCTCGGACGCGGCCGCCACCCAGGCCGCGCGCGCCCAGACCGCGAAGCAGTACTCGTCGTACAGCGGCCCGAGCGCCGACGAGATCGCCACGTCGGCCACCGCCGCGAACACCCCGTTCTCGCTCCCGGCGGTCGTCGCGACCGCGAAGCAGTACATCGGCACCCCGTACGTCTTCGGCGGCGCCGACCCGTCCGGCTTCGACTGCTCCGGCTACGTCATGTACGTGTACGCGCAGTACGGCATCAGCCTCGCGCACTCCGTGCCGCTGCAGGACCAGGCCGGCACCACGATCCCCGAGTCCGAGGCGCAGCCCGGCGACGTCGTCATCTTCAACAACGAGGCGCACGACGGCTTCTACATGGGCAACGGCATGATCATGGACGCGCCGAAGCCCGGCGGTGCCGTCTCGATCCGCCCGATCTGGACGAGCGACTACCACATCGTCCGCTTCGGCATCTGACGCCAGCGCGCGCACTACGTCGGACGGCCCTCGTGTCGTTCCCGTGAACACTCCCGGAAACCGGCCCGCACACCCTCGTGCTGGGCCGGTTCCTGACGTAGCCTGGTCCCGCACCGGTCCGATCCGGCCCGAACACGGGAGACCTCATGTCAGCGTTCCGCACGACCCGCACCACGGGTCGGCGCGCGCTCGTGGACATACGGTCGACCGCCCCCTGCGTGCACCATCACGCCCCTGTCTGACGAGAGCACTGCCCATCCGGGTGGTGCTCTTCGTGGTTCCGGGCGTGGTCGCAGACCGCGGTCCCCTGTCGGCGACGCTCGGCCCGACGCACCCGCAGCGCCTGGAAGCCGTCCAGGCACCGTCGGAAGGGAACCCATGCGCACTCTCGTCCTCAACGCCGGTTACGAGCCCCTCGCGGTGATCTCGGACCGACGGGCCCTCGTGCTGGTCATGAACCAGAAGGCCGCCATCGTCGCCGCCGACGCCGACCACCCGGTCACTGGGTCGACGACGAGCTTCGACCGACCGTCCGTCATCATCCTCACCCGGTACGTCCGCATCCCCCACGCGCGGCTCGTGCCCGTCTCGCGCCGCGGCGTCCTGCGGCGTGACGGCAACCACTGCGCCTACTGCGGTCGGCACGCAACCACGATCGACCACGTGCAGCCGCGGTCGCGGGGCGGTCAGGACTCGTGGGAGAACCTCGTCGCCTGCTGCCTGGCGTGCAACAACACCAAGGGCGACCGCACGCCGCAGGAGATGGGGTGGCGCCTCCGGTTCCGGCCGAAGGCACCGCACGGGGCGTCCTGGGTCGTGCGCGGGATCGAGCGTCCGCAGTCGGAGTGGGACGAGTACCTGGTGGCCGCGTAGCGGTCAGCCGCGCCGAGACGGACGGGAGGCGCGTGGCGGGGTCGCCACGCGCCTCCCGTCCGTCCGTGGTCGCGCTGGTGCTGGTGCTGGTGCTGGTGCTGATGCCGGTGCCGGTGCCGGTGGGCGCTGGGCGCTGCTGCCGGGTGGTTCCGGGCGTACCGGGGCGGATCGGGCGTACCCGGTCGTCCCGGACCACCAGGTACGCCCGTTCCCGCCTCCCATCGCAACCGTCGTGGGAAGGAACGGGCGGGCGTAGCGTGCACGGCATGAGCGAGACGCCGGTGATCGACGACGCCACCATCGAGGACCTCCGCACCCGGCTCCGTGCCACGCGCTGGCCGGACGCACCCGCCGGCACCGGGTGGTCGCTCGGCGTCGACGTGGCCGAGCTCCGACCGCTCGTCGAGTACTGGGCCGACGGCTTCGACTTCGACGCGCACCGGGCGGCGCTGGCGGCACTGCCCTCGCGCCGAGTGGTCGTCGACGGGATCGGCGTGCACGTGCTCCACGCCCGGGCCGACACCGAGGACCCGCTGCCCCTGCTGCTGGCGCACGGCTGGCCGGACTCGGGGTGGCGGTACCGGAAGGTGCTGCCGGTGCTCGTCGCTGCCGGTTTCGACGTCGTCGTGCCGGACATGCCCGGGTACGGGTTCTCGGACGCGCCGCCGCGGGTGCTCGACGCCCGCGAGGTCGCCGGCATGTGGGCCACGCTCATGACCGACCTCGGGTACGAGCGGTTCGTCGTGTCCGGCGGGGACATCGGCACACACGTCGCCCGGTACCTCGCGCTCGACCACCCCGACCGGGTCGTCGCCGTGCACCGGATCGACGGCGGTCTGGCCTGGCCGGGGCTCGACGAGACCGAGCTGTCGCCCGCGGAGCGCTCGTTCGTGCGCGCGACGGAGCAGTGGCGCACGGCGGAGGGCGCGTACGCGATGATGCACCGCACGAAGCCCCAGACCGCCGCGGTCGGCCTCACGGACTCGCCGGCCGGGCTCGCGGCGTGGATCGTCGAGAAGCTCCGGTCGTGGAGCGACTGCGACGGGGACCTCTGGTCGGTCTACACGCGGGACGAGGTCCTGGCGCTGCTGACCGAGTACTGGGCGACGGCGACGATCGGCTCGTCGATGCGCATGTACCACGCGAACGCCGCGATCCCCGCCGCGCAGCTGAGTCGGCGGGTGGAGGTGCCGTCCGGCTTCTCGGTGTTCCCGGGCGACATCGTCCGGGCGCCGCGGGAGTGGCTCGAGCGCACGACGAACCTCGTGTACCACCGGGAACTCGACCGGGGCGGGCACTTCGCACCGTTCGAGGTGCCGGAGCTGTACGTCGAGGAGCTCCGCACGTTCCTCGAGCCGTACCGCGGGGCGATCCGCCGCTAGAGTGGACGGGCCAGCCTCTGTAGCTCAACGGAAGAGCAGTTCCGTCCTAAGGAAACGGTTGGGGGTTCGAGTCCCTCCAGGGGCACCATCTCGAAGCGAACCGGGCCGGGTTCTCCACAACCGTCGCGCTGGACGGTAGCCCGGGCCGCGCGCCCCGTACGATTGACCCCGTGTCCAAGGTCCTGAGCAGTCTCCCCGTCGGCGAACGAGTCGGCATCGCGTTCTCGGGAGGGCTCGACACCTCCTGCGCGGTCGCCTGGATGCGCGAGAAGGGAGCGGTGCCCTGCACGTACACGGCCGACATCGGCCAGTACGACGAGCCGGACATCGACGCCGTCCCCGGTCGCGCGAAGGAGTACGGCGCCGAGATCGCCCGCATCGTCGACGCCAAGAGCGCCCTGGTCGAAGAGGGCCTCGTCGCGCTGCAGACCGGCGCCTTCCACATCCGCTCCGGCGGCAAGACCTACTTCAACACCACGCCCCTCGGCCGCGCGGTGACGGGCACGATGCTCGTCCGCGCCATGAAGGAGGACGGCGTCGACATCTGGGGCGACGGCTCCACCTACAAGGGCAACGACATCGAGCGGTTCTACCGCTACGGCCTCATGGCGAACCCCCGCCTGCGCGTCTACAAGCCGTGGCTCGACACCGAGTTCGTCGAGGAGCTCGGCGGTCGCAAGGAGATGAGCGAGTGGCTGGTCGCCCGCGGGTTCCCGTACCGCGACTCCACCGAGAAGGCCTACTCGACCGATGCGAACATCTGGGGTGCGACCCACGAGGCGAAGAGCCTCGAGGAGCTCTCGAGCGGTCTGGACATCGTCGAGCCGATCATGGGCGTCGCCGCCTGGCGTGACGACGTCGAGGTCGCCACGGAGGAGGTCTCCGTCCGCTTCGAGGCCGGTCGCCCGGTCGCCATCAACGGCACCGAGTTCGCCGACGCCGTCGCCCTCGTCTACGAGGCGAACGCGATCGGCGGTCGCCACGGCCTCGGTGCGTCGGACCAGATCGAGAACCGCATCATCGAGGCGAAGAGCCGGGGCATCTACGAGGCCCCGGGCATGGCGCTGCTGCACATCGCCTACGAGCGGCTGCTCAACGCGATCCACAACGAGGACACCGTCGCGGCGTACCACAACGAGGGTCGACGCCTCGGTCGCCTGATGTACGAGGGCCGGTGGCTCGACCCGCAGTCCCTCATGCTGCGCGAGTCGCTGCAGCGCTGGGTCGCCTCGGCCGTCACGGGCGAGGTCACGCTGCGCCTGCGTCGCGGCGACGACTACACGATCCTCGACACGACCGGTCCGGCGCTGTCGTACCACCCCGACAAGCTCTCGATGGAGCGCGTCGGCGACGCGGCCTTCGGCCCGGACGACCGGATCGGTCAGCTCACGATGCGGAACCTCGACATCGCGGACTCGCGTTCGCGCCTCGAGCAGTACGCGGCGGCCGGGCTGATCGGCGGCGCGACGGGCGAGCTCGTCGGCGAGCTGCAGTCGGGCGAGGCGGAGGAGATCCTCGGCGGAGCGATCGTCTCCAGCGAGGACGAGGCGCTCGGCCGCGCGACCGACGCGGCGTCCGAGGGTGCCGCGTTCGACTCCGGCACGGACTGACCCGCACCGCAGACGGACGGGAGGCGCGGTGCCAGCCGGCACCGCGCCTCCCGTCCGTCTGCTGTGACCGACTACCGCCGCTCGGCGGTCTCCGGACGCTTCTGCCGCCACGGCAGGGCCGGCTGGCCCGGCGCGTCCCACACCTGCACGGCACCCCAGGCCGCCGCGAGCAGCGGGACCGAGATGATCGCACCGGTGATGCCGGCGAGGACGGTGCCGGCGGTCAGGCCGATGAGGATGACCAGGCCGTGCAGCTTGAGCGTCTTGCCCATCAGGACCGGCTGCAGCAGGTTGCCCTCGAGCTGGTTCACGAGCACCACGACGCCGACGACGAAGAGTGCGGCGACCGGCCCGTTCGCGACCAACGCGACGAGAGCGGCGAGGATGCCGGCGGCCGTGGCACCGACGATCGGGATGAAGGCGGTGATGAACACGACGACGGCCAGGGGGAGCGCCAGCGGGACCCCGATGATCGCCAGACCGACGCCGATGCCGACCGCGTCCACCGCGGCGACGCTCGCGGTGCCGCGGACGTAGCCGCCGAGGGTCTGCACGACGCGGTCACCCACCCGGCGGGCGCGCTCGTAGCGGGCGCCGGTGAACGGGCGCAGCAGGAACTCCCAGATCGCCGGGCCGTCCTTGAGGAAGAAGAAGAGCACCACGATCATCAGCACGAGGCCGGTGAGGAAGTTCGCGGTGGCGGATGCCCCGGCCAGTGCGCCGGAGCCGAACTGCGAGCTGGTCAGGAAGCCCTGGACGCCCTTGACGGCCTCGTCGACCTGCTGGTCGGAGATCGCGAACGGCAGGTGCGCCACGAAGTCCTGCAGCTGGCCGAAGCCCTCGACGGCGGACTTCTGCAGGTCAGGCCACTGGGAGATCACGGCGACGACGATGAGCCAGCCGACGAGCCCGAGGACGATCAGCACCCCGACGAGGACGATCAGGGTCGCCAGCACGGACGGCACCTTGTGACGGCGCAGCCAGGACACCACGGGATGCATGGCCGACGCGATGATGAGCGCGAGGAGCACCGGGATCGTCACGACGCTGAGGGTCGATGCGGCGTAGACGATGCCGATCGCGATGACCAGCACGATGATCACCTGCAGGCACCGGGTGGCGAGGCTGCCGAAGCCGTCCGTCCACTTGCGGACGAAGGGTCCCGGGGTGGCGTCGGACGGGGCGGCGGTGTTGCCGAACAGGGGCATGGGGCTCCTCGGTGTCGTGCGGAGCCACCACGCTACCGACGCGGCGGCTCCTCGGGTCGGGCACCGACGGACCCGTGGAGAGCGCGGTCAGCCGACGGGCGCACGCGGATGCGGTCGCCGGTAAACGCATCGTCGTGGACGCGTGATCCACCCACTCCTACCCTGGAGTCACCGGGTTCTCCTTCAGGGTCCCGTCGTCACGATGCCCTCGCGGTCTGCGAGGTCTGGCACAGCGGGACGGCCCGGTCGGATCCGGAGTGCGCACCACTCCGACGGAAGGCTGTCTCGTGACCGCCATGCGCTGCACGTGCTCCACGCACCTCGACTTCTCCGCGGGCCAGACCCGTTACCCCGTTTCCTCCCCCTTCGTCGCGACCGCGCTGTCGGTGCTCTCGTGACGCCCCGCTTCGCAGAGGACTGGCATCGGCACGGCCTGCGTTCCCCCGACGAGGTCGCCCAGATGATCGCCGACCGCGTCGGCGGTACCTCCGACGCCGCGGGCTCGGCGGGCGCCGACCACGACGAACCGTCCTACGCCGACTTCCTCGGCGAGCAGGTCTGACCGCCGCGCTGCGGGACCCCCGGACAGGGGTATCGCGGCGCGGTGTGGCCCACGTGGAGAATCTCGGGCAAGGACTCCCAGGAGCCCTCCTCCGCCTCACCAGCGGAGTCCGGATCAGGGAGGACCCGACGTGCACGACCACGACACCCATCCGTTCGACCGTCACATCGGACCGCCGCACGTCGAGCGGTTCCGGTTGAGCCGTACCGACGAGACCCTGCGGGTCGTCTGCACGTGCGCGATCGGGGCGGACCACGACAACACGATCCGGCACGCCGCCCCGACGATCGGCTGAGGCCGGCCGGACGAGTCGGCCCGGTGAACGGGAGCCGGGTGCCCGCGGTGAATCCGGGCGCCGGTGGGGACGGCGCGCGATACTGGTCGCGTGCGTGAACTCCAAGCCGCCATCGCCGCGGACCTCGACGTCCAGCCGACCATCGACCCGGAGCAGGAGGTCGCCCGACGCGTCGGGTTCCTCCGTGACTACCTGACCACCACCGGTGCGAAGGGCTACGTCCTCGCCGTCAGCGGTGGCCAGGACTCGACGCTCGCCGGGCGCCTCGTGCAGCTCGCCACCGAGTCCCTCCGGGCCGAGGGGCACGACGCCCGCTTCGTCACCGTACGGATGCCGTACCGGGTGCAGGCGGACGAGGACGACGCGCAGCTCGCCCTGCAGTTCATCGCCGCCGAGCCGGGCATCGTCGTCAACATCGAGCACGGCGTCGACGGGGTCGTGCAGGACACGGCAGCGTCGGGCGTCGAGCTGAGCGACTTCGTCAAGGGCAACGTCAAGGCGCGGACGCGGATGGTCGCCCAGTACGCGGTGGCGGGGCAGCTCGGGCTCCTCGTCGTGGGCACGGACCACGCGGCCGAGGCCGTGACGGGCTTCTTCACGAAGTACGGCGACGGCGGCGTGGACCTCACGCCGCTCACGGGGCTCACGAAGACGCAGGGCCGGCAGCTGCTCGAGCACCTCGGTGCCCCGGCCCGCCTCTACGAGAAGGCACCCACCGCGGACCTGCTCGACGACCTGCCCGGTCAGACGGACGAGGCCAACCTCGGGCTCACGTACGCGGAGATCGACGCGTACCTGCAGGGGCACGACGTGCCGGACGAGGTCGCCGAGGCGATCGAGACGCGCTACCGCGCGACCGAGCACAAGCGTCGCGTCCCCGCGACGCCCTTCGACGACTGGTGGCAGCAGGGCGCGTAGGCACCCGGCGCGACCACCGGACGGGAGGCGCGGTGCAGGTCCGGACCTGCACCGCGCCTCCCGTCGTGTCCGGCGGGGTTCTCCACAGCCCCCGTCCCGGGGCTGCCGTGGCACCGCGCCGCACTCCTAGGATGGGCGCAACGGAACAACAGATGCGGAATCCCGGTCACGACCGACCGTGGCGGGCCCGCTCGGGGGAATCACCATGGAAGTCCTGCTCGCGCTCGGCGCCGTCCCGCTCGTCATCGTGGGGATCGTCGTCCTCGCCGTCATCGTGCTCGTGTACGCCAAGCTCGTCTACCGCAACGCCGGGGCGGACGAGGCGCTCATCATCACCGGCAAGCGGTCCCGCAAGGTCAAGAACCCAGACGGCACCGAGACGGTGGAGTCCGGCATCAAGGTCGTGCTCGGCGCGGGTGTGCTCGTCCGGCCGTTCTTCGAGCGGGTGGCGAAGATCTCGCTGTCCTCGCGGGCGATCGACATCAACGTGAACGCCCAGGACTCCCGCGGCGTCACGATCGACGTCGAGGCCGTGGCGCTCGTCAAGGTGGGCGAGGCCGACGCGTCGATCCGCGCGGCGGCGCAGCGCTTCCTCGGGCAGGAGAAGAAGATCGACGACTTCGCACGGGAGGTCCTCTCCGGATCGCTCCGCGCCTCGATCGGTGCCACCGACGTGTCGACGATCATCCGCAACCGCGACCAGCTCACGGTCGCGGTGCTCGACGTTGCGAAGGACGCCCTGCACAGCCAGGGGCTCGACGTCGACTCGTTCGAGATCAAGGGCATCTCCGACCGCAACGACTACATCAGCGACCTCGGTCGGGCCGAGCGTGCCCGCGTGCGGCTCGAGGCCGAGAACGCCGAGGCGCAGGCCGACCGCGAGGCACGTGAGGCCCGGGCCACCGCGGACCAGGCGATCGCCGAGGCCGAGAACACCCTGGCCATCCGTCGTGCCGCGCTGCAGCTCGACGCCGACCGTGCCTCCGCCGAGGCCGCTGCCGCCGGCCCGCTCGCCCAGGCCCGGGCGTCCCAGGGCGTCGTCGAGCAGGAGCAGATCACCGCGCAGAAGCGAGCCGAGCTCCGTCGTGCCGAGCTCGAGTCCGAGGTCTCCGCCGTGGCCGAGGCGAACGCGCGGAAGACCCGGGTCGAGGCCGAGGCCGCCGCGGCCGCACAGATCGAGACCGCCCGCGCCCAGGCCGAGGCCCGCCGCATCTCGGCCGAGGCCGTCGCCGCCGAGGCGCAGGCCGAGGCAGCTGCCCGCAAGCTGGCGGCCGACGCCTCCCGTGCCGAGGGCGAGGCCGCCGCCGACGCGATCCGCGCCAAGGGTCAGGCCGAGGCCGACGCGACGAAGGCCCAGGCCGACGCACTCGCGCAGCACTCCGAGGCCGTCCTCCGCGTCAAGGCCATCGAGACGCTGCCGAGCATCGCCCGCGAGCTCGCCGCTCCGATGGGGAACATCGACAAGCTCACCGTGGTGTCCTCGGACGGCGCCGGTGCCCTGTCCAAGAGCGTCGTGAGCCAGTTCAGCGAGGTGGACGCGCTGCTCGGGACCACAGCGGGGTTCACGCTGAGCGACATCGTCAGGAGCACCACGACCGGCCAGGCCGCGGCGCGTGCCGTCGTCCGTGAGCAGGAGACGGCCAGCGCGGACTGATCGGACGACCGGGCACGTCACGACGGGCGCGGCGGGGTGCTCCCCG
>NZ_MJAK01000012.1 GCF_001742745.1 Curtobacterium sp. ER1/6
GGGCGGCGCCCGGCCGTCACCGATGCCGGCGCCGAGCGGGCGGCACCCGGCCGTCACCGATGCCGGCGCCGAGCGGGCTCGATCGTGCACGCTCGGGGCCGCCGCACGACGAGTCGTGCGCGCTCGGCGGAACGCACGCGGCGTGTCCTGCCCGCTCGCCAGCGCCGACGCGAGTCCTGCCGGCACCCGGCACCGGGACTCAGGCGGCCGGGGCCTCCGGGACGGCGACGGCGCCCGTCGCGCCCTCGTGCTCGTAGTGGGCCCGCACCAGGATCGGGCGGTGGTCGGAGATGCCCGCCGGGAGCGTCTCCACGCCGGCGATGTGCAGCCCGACGCTCGTCGCGAAGTCGAAGTGGCCCGTGAACTTGCGGTAGCGCAGGTACGTCGGCTGGTCGGAGAGCGACAGCGCGAAGCCGTGCTCCTCGATCTTGCGACGCAGGTTCGTCTGGAACCACGGGTAGTTGAAGTCGCCGACCATGATCGCCGGAGCCTCGGCCGACAGCTCGCGGACGAACTGGTGCGCCGCCTCGATCTGCTTGCGACGGAGCGAGTTCGTCGCGGTCAGCGGCGAGGCGTGGAACGACGCGACGATGACCTCGGTGTCCGCCTGGGTGTCCCGGAGGCGCATCGCGATGAGCCGCTCGTGCGCGGGCGCGAGGACCCGGTCGTGCAGCGACTTCTGCAGCGAGTGGATGCTGAAGTCCTCGACCTCGAACCGGTCGTCGCGCTTGTAGATCGCGAGTCCGAGGCGGTTCGCCTTGGTCGAGGCGGCGAGCGAGAGACCGGCGACGCTCGGCGCGAGGTCGTTGCTGTCGCACTCCTGCACGCAGATGACGTCGGCCTGGGAGGCCTCTGCCAGGGCGGCGAGCTCGCTGTTCGCGGTGTGCTCGCGGAGGTTGTAGCTGACGACGCGCAGCTCGGTGGGTTCCACGGCGGTGTCGTCCGCGATCGATCCCTGCTGCTGTGGCCCGGCCATGCTGCCTTCCGTCCTGGGTGTCTCGGTCACCCTGCCGCGGCAACCGTACTCGGCGGTCGCGGGCAGTTCCTGTGACGGTAGCGCACGGCGGGTTTCGTGCGTGTGACCACGGCACGAACGGTCGTCGCGCGGCTCGGCCGCGGGCGACCGGTCAGTCGGCGACGCGCCGCACCCGGGCCGCCGGACGCACGGTCTCCCCCGCCGTCCGGCTCATCAGGACCCCCTCGACGCAGGCCACCACGAGCAGCACCACGATCACCCAGAACGCCACGTCGTACGGTCCGGAGCCGCCGAGCCCCGAGGCCGCCCGGATCGCCACGGCGGCGACGGCGACCCCGAACCCCGCCGCGACCTGCTGCAGCGTCGACGACAGCGTGTTCGCCGGGGTCATGTCCGCCTGCTCGACGTCCGCGAACGCGATCGTGTTGTACGCCGTGAAGCCGACGGACCGTGCGGCACCGCTCACGACGAGCAGCACGGCGAGGAGCCAGAACGGCGTGTCCTCGGTGAGGAACACCATCGCGACGACGCTGAGCGCCGCGACCGCGCTCGACACGACGATGACCGGCCGGTACCCGAACCACCGGAGGAACGGGGTCGTCATGGGCTTGATGCCGAGGTTGCCGACGAACACCCAGAGCACGGCGGAACCGGCGAGCACGGCGCTCCACCCCCACGCGTCCTGGAAGAGCAGGGGCAGCACGAAGGGCACCGCGGACACCGCGAGGCGGAACAGGCTGCCGCCGGCGTGCGACACCCGGAACGTCTCGAGCCGCAGGGACTCGAGCCCCATGATCGGGTGCGGTGCCCGGCGGAAGTGCCGGACGGCGGCCCAGCAGCACACCGCCCCGACGACCCCGGAGACGACGACCGCGACGAGCGGGATCGTGTCGAGGGCGAGCAGCGAGGCCATCACGACCAGGGACCCGAGGCCGAGGCACGCCAGGAGCGACCCGCGCCAGTCGAACGGCACCCGCTCGGGCGCACGCTCCTGCGGCACGAGCACGAGCGCGGCGACGAACGCGACGACGCCGAGCGGGATGTTGACGAGGAAGATCCAGTGCCAGCTGAGGGTGTCGACGAGCACCCCGCCGACGAACGGCGCGATGATCGGCGCGGCGAGCGCGGGCCAGGTGAGGATCGCGATCGCGGTGACGAGCTGCTCGCGCCCGGCGCCGCGGAGGACGACGAGCCGGCCGACCGGCACCATGAGCGCGCCGCCGAGCCCCTGGAGGACGCGCCAGAGCGTCAGCTCGACGAGCCCCGTCGACGCCGCGCAGAGGGCGGACGCCACCGTGAAGAGCGCGATCGCCCCGGCGAAGACGGTGCGGGACCCGATGCGGTCGGTCAGCCACCCGCTGACGGGGATGAACACGGCGAGCGTGACGAGGTACGCGGTGATGGCGACGCCGATCGCCGCGGAGTCGACCCCCAGGTCGCGGCCCATCGCCGGGGCCGCGGTCGCGAGGATGGTGCCGTCGAGCAGCTCCATGAAGAAGGTGCCCGCGACGAGCACGGCCACCGCCGTGCTGCCCGGTCGTCGTGTCGTCGTCATCGTCGTCATCAGGTCGAATGCTATGCCCGCTCGGTTTCCGTCCGCGCACGTGCCCTGACCCAGCTGCCGTTCTGCAGCGCACAATGACCAGGAGGACGACGTTGCCCGACCGACCCCGTCACCGGGAGCGTTGCCCCACCGCGACCACGCAGGAGGACCGATGACGACCACCCCCGCGGACGACCGCCCCGCCACGGCGACCCGCGCGCCCGGCACCGTCACGACGAAGGGTGCGCCGGACCCCGCCGCCCCCGCCGTCGGCCGTCACGTGCTCGACCACGCGCACCTGCCGGTGATGACCCTGCGCGAGTCCGCGCTGGAGCACAACACGGCCGTCGTGCAGGCCTACGCCGAGCGGCACGGCCTGCTCCTCGCGCCGCACATGAAGACGCACATGGCCCCCGCCCTCGCCGACCGGCAGGTGCGTGCCGGCGCGTGGGGCGTCACCGTCGCGTCGGTGCAGCAGGCGATGGTCGCGTGGGCACACGGAACGCACCACGTCCTCGTCGCCAACGAGGTGCTCGACCCGACCGGCCTCGCCTGGCTCGCCTCCCGTCGCACCGAGGACCCGACCGCCGACGTCCTCTGCAACGTCGACTCGGTCGCCGGCGTCGAGGCGGCCGCCCGCGCCCAGCGCGACGTCGACGGCAACGTGCACGTCCTCGTCGAGGTCGGCTTCCCGGGCGGACGCACCGGCGTCCGAACGGCCGACCAGGCACGCGCCGTCGCCCGGGCGGCCGTGGACGCCGGGCTGACGCTCCGCGGGGTGACCGGGTACGAGGGCGGGCTGCCCGACGTCGACACCGCGCGGGACTGGGTGACGGAGGTGCTCGCGGTCGCGGTGGAGCTCCGTCCGCTCGTCGCCGCGGACCGGTCGCTGTTCAGCATGGGCGGCAGCGCCTGGTTCGACGGCGTGGTCGACGCCGTCGCGGACCGGCCGGACGACGTCGACGTGCTCCTCCGCTCCGGTGCGTACCTCACCCACGACGACGGGTTCTACGCCGAGCGCACCCCGTTCCGCCGGCGACCCGAGGAGGGCTCGCTCCGCCCCGCGATCGAGGTCTGGGGCCGGGTCACGTCGTGCCCCGAACCGGGTCGGGCCCTCGTCGCCGTCGGCAAGCGCGACGTCTCCTTCGACGAGGGCCTTCCGGTGGTCCGCGGGATCCGGCCGGGAGGCACGGCACACGACGCGCAGGTCGTCCCGCCTCCGGGGACGGTCACCGTCACCCGCCTCGACGACCAGCACTGCTACCTCACGCTGGCGGACACCGCGCCCGGGCTGACGCCCGGCGACGTCGTCGTGCTGGGGGTCTCGCACCCCTGCACGGTGTTCGACAAGTGGCGGCAGGTGCAGCTGCTCGCGGACGACGACACCGTCACCGACACGATCGCGACGTGGTTCTGATGGCGACCGACCACCGTGCGGGCACGACCCCTCCCGAGGAACCGCCGGCCCGGAACGCGGCACTGTCGCTGCGTCGCGGTCTCCGGGTGCTCGACCACGTCGCGGAGCGCACCCGGACCGGTGCCGTCTCGGTGTCGCTCGGCGAGCTCGCCGCGACGCTCGGCACGGCGAAGTCGACCGTGCTGCGACTGACCGCGCCGATGGTCGAGACCGACCTGCTCCGCCGCACCCCGGACGCCGGCTTCACGCTCGGCCTCGGTGCGCTCCTGCTCGGGCAGAGCTACCTCGAGGGCATCGACCTCCGCACCGCGGCCGCGCCGTTCCTCCGCCGGACCGCGGAGGCGACCGGGCTGACCTGTCACCTCGTGGTGCCGGACGGCACGGACATCGTCTACGTCGACAAGGTCGAGACCCGCGGCACGGTCCGCATGGGCTCCCGCGTCGGGAACCGACTGCCGATGCGCAACACGGCGTCCGGCAAGGCCATCGTGGCGTTCGGCGACCCGGACCTGCTCGGTGCGGTGCTGGCGGTCCCCGTCGAGGCGACGACCGAGCAGACGATCACCGACGACGACCGCTGGGTACGGGAGGTCGACGGGACCCGCGCCCGCGGCTACGGCATCGACGACCGCGAGAACGAGCCGGGCATCCGGTGCGTCGCCGCCCCGGTGCTCGACCACGCGAACCAGGTGGTCGGCGCGATGAGCATCTCCGGTCTGGCCTCGCGGTTCCCGGCAGCGGCGGTCCGCGAGGCCGGCGACCGCGTCGTCCGGACCGCGCTCGAGATCTCGGTGGCGCTCGGGTCGTCGTCGGCGCGGCTCGCCCTCACCCGCACGGCGCCGGTCGGAGCCGCCCGGTGACCCGCGACACCGCGGCCGGCGTGCTGACGCTCGGCGAGACGATGCTGCTGCTGTCCGGCACCGGCGTCGGCGAGGTCGGCGACCTCGACCACCTGCGCATCGGTACCGGCGGGGCGGAGAGCAACGTCGCGATCGGCGTGGCACGCGCCGGGGTCCGGGCCACCTGGGTCGGGCGCGTCGGCGCCGACCCCGCCGGCGACCGGGTCGTGCGCGACGTGCGGGGCGCCGGTGTCGACGTGGTCGCCGTCGTCGACCTCGACCGCTCGACCGGGCTGATGATGAAGGAGCGGCTCGCCGACGGGCGGACGCGCGTGACCTACCACCGGCGCCACTCGGCCGGGTCCGCACTCACCCCCGACGACGTCCCCGCCGGCCTGGTCGAGGGCGCGGCCCTCGTGCACCTCAGCGGCATCACCGTCGCGCTCTCCGAGAGCGCGCGGGAGACGGTGCGCTCGGTCCTGGACCGCGCCGAGGCCGCCGGGGTCCCGGTGTCCTTCGACGTGAACCACCGTCCGAAGCTGCTCGACGCGGCCACCGCACGCGAGCACTACCTCGCCGTGGCGCGACGTGCCGCCGTGGTCTTCGCCGGCGACGACGAGGCACACCTCCTCCTCGGCACCGACCCGCAGGCGGCGGACCCCGACCCCGCCACGGACGAGGACCTCGCCCGGCGGCTCGCCGCGCTGGCAGGCGGCCGAGCGGTCGTGAAGCTCGGCTCGCGCGGGGCGGTCGCGGCCGTCGACGGCCGTGTCACCCGACGGGCGGCGACGCCGGTGCGGGTGGTCGACCCGGTCGGGGCCGGCGACGCCTTCGTCGCGGCCTGGCTCGCGGCGACGCTCACCGGGGCGACACCGGACGACGCACTCGACCTGGCGGCCGACGCCGGAGCCCTCGCCTGCACGGTCGACGGCGACTGGCGGTCGGCCGACCACCCGTCCGCGCGGGACGGACGCGGCGACGACGGGCGCGGCGACGACGGGCGCGTCCACGAGGGGCGAGTCCACGAGGGGCCCGGCATCGACCCGAGCGTCCACGACCGCGTCGACCGCTAGCCCGACGACGACCACCACCGACGCGACCGACCCGCACCCGAACGAACCCGAGGAGCGCGAACCATGACCGAGACCCGTCCCACCACGCCAGCCGGCACGCCCGGGCCGGACCACCGCGCGCGGCACGCCGCCGGGCCCGCCGTCGCGGTCCTCCGAGGCGGCACCGGCGAACACGTCGAGGCGGTCATCGCGACCCTGCTCGAGGCCGGGGTGCGCGCGATCGAGCTCACGACCAACACCCCGCGGTGGCGCGAGGGCACCGCCTGGGCCGCGCAGCAGCACGGCGCCGCGGTCTCCGTCGGCGTCGGCACCGTGCTCGAGCCGGGCCAGGTCGACGAGGCCGCCGACCTCGGTGCGACGTTCGCCGTGAGCCCGCACCTCGACCCCGCGATCGGCGCCCGTGCCCACGAGCGGGGGCTCGGCTGGTACCCGGGCGCGGCGACGCCGACCGAGATCGTGCACGCCTGGCGGCTGGGCGCACGGGCGGTCAAGGTGTTCCCCGCGGCGCAGCTCGGCGGCCCGGCCTTCCTCCGCCAGGTCCTCGCGCCGCTCGACTTCGTCGACGTCGTGCCGACCGGCGGGATCGGGGTCGACGACGCCGCCGACTACCTCGACGCCGGCGCCGTCGCCGTCGGCCTCGGCGCCCCGCTCGTCGGCGACGCCCTGACCACGGGCGACCTCGTCGCCCTCCGGTCGCGGGCGGAACGGCTCGTCGCCGGGCTGGCGCGGTGAGCCGCCCCGTCGTCCTCCGCGGCGGATCCGTCGTCGGCGCGGACGGACCGGTGCGCTCCGACGTGCTCGTGGACGACGGGCGGATCGTCGCGGTCGGCCCCCGGCTCGCGGTCCCCGAGGACGCCGACCGGCTCGACTGCGGCGAGCGCCTCGTCCTGCCCGGCGGGGTCGACGCGCACTCCCACGCCGGGTCGCGGGTCTTCGACGCGGACGTGCAGGAGGCGCTGCTGCGGCAGGGCGTGACGACGATCGTCACCGGCCAGGACGGGGTCGGACCGGCACCGGGCGACGGTACGTGGGCGGACCGGTACTTCGCGGCGATCGACGGCCCGCACCCGCGGTACACCGGCGGCGGGATCGCCGGCCTCCTCGCGACGTACGACGGCACGACCCCGGTGAACGTGGCGACGCTCGTGCCGGCCGGCACCGTGCGGCACGAGGTCGTGGGCGACGAGGACCGCCCGGCAACGGCCGCCGAGACCACGGCGATGCGCGGACTCGTCCGCAGGGGGCTGGACGAGGGTGCGGTCGGACTCGCCAGCGGGCTCGACTACGTGCCCGGGCTGTACGCCGACACCGACGAGCTCGCGGCGCTCTGTGCCGAGGTCGCCGCCGTCGACGGGCTGTACGTCACGCACATGCGCGGCGGGTACGAGGCGAACGTGCGGGTCGGCCTCGACGAGGTCGCGGCCATCGCCCGGACGAGCGGTGTCCGCGCGCACGTCTCGCACCTGCACGCCCCGGTCGACACCACCCTCGGCGCGCTCGCGGACCTGGCGGCGGACGGCGTCGCCCTGTCCTTCGACGCCTACCCGTACTCGCGCGGCTGCACGATCCTGTCGATGCTGCTGCTCCCGGCGGCGCTCGCCCGCCCCGGCACCGACGACCTCGCCCGCGCGGTCGCCGACGACGCCGGGCGCGACCGGGTCCGGACGGCCGCACTCGACCGGGTGCTCGGCCGCGCGGACCTCGGCGCCGGCTGGGCCGAGCAGGTGACGCTGTCGCACGTCCCGTCGCCGGCGCACCACGCCCTGCAGGGCCGGACCCTCGCCGAGGCGGCCGCCGCGACCGGCACCACCCCGGTCGACCTGGCGATCGACGTGCTGGTCGCCTCCGCGCTCCAGGTGACCGCCGTGATGCGCGTGCCGCACCCGCGCACCCCCGAGGACATCGCGCCGCTGTTCCGGCACCCGGGGCACACGGCGGGCTCCGACGGCATCCACGTCGGCACCCACCCGCACCCGAGGGCCGCCGGGACCTTCGCGCGGTACCTCGGCGACTTCGTCCGCGCCGGACTGCTGTCGTGGCCGGAGGGACAGCGGCACCTCGCCACGACCGCGGTCGAGCGGTACCGGCTCGGCGACCGCGGCGTGGTGCGACCGGGTGCCGTCGCCGACCTCGCCGTGGTCGACCCGCAGCGGGTGGCGGCGCGGTCGACCTACGAGGACCCGACGCGGACCGCGGTCGGCGTCGACGACGTCCTGGTCGCCGGCGTCGCGGTGCTCACCGGCGGGGCCCTCACCGGAGCGACCCCCGGCACCGGACTGCGGCGCTCCGGATCGGGGACGGCCGGCAGCGGCACCGGGAGTCGGTGAGGTTCCGCTCAGGAGGCGCTGCTCGTCAGGAGGCGCTGGGCAGCACCGCGACGACGTCGATCTCCACGAGGATGCCGGCCAGGTGCGACTGGACCGTCGTGCGGACCGGGTACGGCTGCGAGAAGTGCTTCGCGTACTCCTCGTTGAAGGCCGGGAAGTCCCGGTCTGAGTGCTCGAGGTGGACGGTCGACTTGACGACGTCGTCGAGGGTCGCGCCGTGCTCGGCGAGCACGGCCGCGACGTTCGCCAGCACCTGGGCGGTCTGGCCGGCGACGTCGTCCGCCATCGCCCCCGTCGCCGGGTCCTGCGGTCCGAAGCCCGCCGTGTACAGGAAGCCGTTCGCGACGATGCCCTGGCTGTACGGGCCGGCGGGCTGCGGGGCGTTCTCGGTGGTGACGGCGGTCTTCGGCACGGGGGCTCCTCGCGGGTCGGTGACCGGTGGTCGGTCGACGGGACCTCCAGGCTAGGGGCGGGTGCGCGGCGGAGCCCGGCCATCCGCCGGAGCCGTTCCGGACTGCACAACGTGGGCGCGCCTCCCGGCCGGTGCGCCGGATTCCCGGGCGGGCTGGATACCCTCGTCGGGTGCCCACCGTCTGCCCTGTGCCCGTCGGAGCGGGCCGGTGAGCCGCACCGACGGTGCCGTCACCGGGTCGCTCGCGAACGGTCGTCGCCGTGTCGTCGACGTGGCGACGAGCCTGCCGGCCTGGGCGGCCGTGCTGCTCGTGTGGGGCGGCGGCCGCATCGTCTCGACGCTCTGGCTCGCGCTCGCGTACCCGCTGATGGGCCGGGCGATGCCGGACAACGCCATCTGGGGCAACGCGCACGGGTTCGGTGCGTTCCTCACCGCGTGGGACGGGCAGTACTACGAGCAGATCTCGGTGCACGGGTACCCGACCTCGCTGCCGCTCGACGCCGGTGGGCACGTGGCGCAGAACGCGTGGGCGTTCCTGCCCGCGTTCCCGTTCACCATCCGGGCGCTGACCGCGTCGACGGGTGTGCCGTTCGAGGTCGGCGCACCGCTCGTCGCGCTGGCGGCGGGGCTCGTCGCGACGTTCCTGCTGCACCGGCTGGTCAGTGACCGCGCCGGGCACGCGGCGGGCATGTGGGCGGTCTTCTTCTTCACGTGCGGTCCGCTCTCGTTCCTGCTCCAGGTCGGGTACGCGGAGAGCACGTTCCTCGCGCTGACGTTCGGTGCGCTCCTGGCCCTCGAGCGTCGGCGGTACGGCCTGCTGACGCTGCTCGGGGTCCTGGCGGCGTTCACCCGGCCCGGTGCGCTCGCCGTCCCGCTGCTGCTCGGGGTCGTCGCGCTCGTGCGGTGGGTGCGCGCCCGACGTGCGGCCGCGGGCACCGGGGTGCGGTCGCTCGACGCGTTCCCCGTCGCCGAGCGCGTCCGGGTCGTGGCCGCCGGTGTGGTGATGGCCGCCGCGGGTGTCGCGTGGCCGGTGATCGCGTCGCACGTCACCGGGCGGCCGGACGCCTACCTCGAGACCGAGATGTCGTGGTGGGTGAACTTCATCGGGCGGGTCGACTTCACGCCGATGACCCCGTGGTTCCTGCTCGCCGGCAGGTGGCTCGGCGTCGGCGGCATCCTCATCGTGGTGTTCCTGCTCGTGGCGTACCCGGTGTGGCTGCTCCGCCGGTCGACGCTCCGGCTGGGGTCGACGACGGTGCTGTACTCCGCCGCGTACGCGCTCTACATCTTCGCGGTGTCGCTGCCGATGGCCTCGACCCCGCGGCTGCTCATGCCGCTCGCGCCGCTGTTCGGCTCCCCCGAGCTCGTCGCGCGGCCCTGGATGCGCTGGACGTTCGTGAGCTGCGCGGTCCTCGGCCAGCCGGTGCTCGTCGCTGTGCTCTGGCTGCTCGGCCCGCCCTGACCCCGGCTGCGGGGTCTCCGGACACCGCGAGACGCCCCCGACACCTCGAGACGCCCCGGTTCCGGGGGCGTCTCGTCGATGTGGGGGCGCCGCGGGCGGACGGGGCCGCCCGGCTACAGCTCGACGGTGCCGTGGCGACCGGTGTCGGGCTGGCTCTGCTTGCCGATCGCGGCCTTGAGCGTCTGCACGAGGCTCCCGACCGGGCCGGTGTCCTGGGTCCAGTACTCGACCGAGTCGCCCTCGACGGTGAGGAGCCGGATCGAGGGGTCCTGACGACCCTCGGGGAACCAGGCCTCGGCGAACGGCGACCACAGCTCGTCGATGACGGAGTCGTCCTGCGTCACCGTGGCGGTCCCGGCGATGGACAGGTACCCGCCCTGCGACTCGATGGCGACGTTCACGTGCGGGTTGCGGGCGATGTCCTCCACCTTCTCGCTGCCGTCCTGCACGAGGAAGCGGAGCGTCCCGTTGAACGCCTTGTCCTGCACGGCCAGGGGTCGTGCGTGCAGCTGACCGTCGTCGCTGACGGTCGTGAGCAGGGCGGTGCGGGCGCCGTGGACGATGTCCGAGATGGCTGCGCGCTGGTCTGCCTGCGTGTCGGTCATGATGCTCCTGTTCGTCGTGCGCCCCGTTGTGCTCGACGTCCGGCCGGGCACTGCCCGGGCGCGTTCCGTTCCGGCCAGTGTGCCCCTCGACGCTGGGACGTGCCCGGCGGGACCGGGCGTACCCGGTGGGACCGGGCGTACCCGGTCGATCAGGACGACCAGGGACGCCCGGATCGACCAGGCATCGCTGGTGTGATGGGAAGCTTCGGGCGCGGGGCGCAGGGCACGCGCGCCCGACCCGTCAGGAGGCGGGTTCGCGGATCGTGGTCTCGACGTCGACGACCTGCGGCACCCTCGGCATCGACGCGAAGCCGAACGCCACGGGCGGGTCGAGCGGCGCCAGGGTCCCGAGCGGCTCCCCCGCCCACGTCCCCGTGACCGCCGTCACGTCGTGCGCCCCGGTCACGCCGTAGTACTCGCGGCGCCCACCCCCGGCCGTGCCGGCGGTCCCGGCACCGGGCGCGACGAGCCGTGCGACGGGGTCGATCGCGCGGAGCCACCGGGGGTCCCGGGCGACCGGCTTCGGGACGATGCGCAGGACCCGACCGAGCGGCGAGATCGCGCCGACGTCGATCGTGGCCCGCAGCGGTCCGGCGTCGAGCTCGATGCCGCGGGCGGTGCGGCGGGCGTCGACGTCGACGACGGACACGGTGTCGAACCGGTAGGTGCCGGACACGTACGCGGCGACGATCTCGTCCGGTGCGAGCAGGACGCTCGACCCGTCGGGCTGCTCCACGAAGACGTCCGTGAAGGCACCGAACGGCGAACGCTCCCACATCCCGACGACGAACCGCACGCCCGACGTCGTCCCGACGCCCGTGATCCGACCACGGAACCGACGTTCGACGATGTTGGAGCGGGGCGACATGCCCTGGACCGTACCCGGCGCTCCCGTGAGCCGACGCGGCGGGGGCGAGCCGTGCCTCCCGGCCGCGTCACGACGGGTCGACGACGCGCCACGACGGGCGACCGACGCTGCCGGACGTACTCAGTGTGCCCGGAGCGAGCCGCACCGGCACGTCCCGCACACGCACCGGCCCTACGGCACCGGCACCGGCTCGGCGAGGAGCTCGCGCACCCGCGGGGCGACCCGCGTGCCGTAGAGCTCGATCGACCGCATCATGTCCTCGTGCGGCAGGCGACCGGTCGCGTACCGCATGTCGAAGCGCGAGACCCCGAGGATCCGCATGTTGCGCGCGATCTTCCGCGCCACCGTCTCCGGCGACCCGACGTACAGCGAACCGCCGGCGGAGAGCCCGGCCTGGTACTGGGCGGTGTCGAGGGGCGGCCACCCGCGCTCGCGTCCGAGCCGGTCGGTGACGGCCTTGTGGTACGGCCAGTAGCGCTCGGCCGCTTCCTCGTCGGTCTCGGCGACGAAGCCCGGCGAGTGCATGGCGATGGGCTGCTGCGGGAGCTCCAGCTGCGTGAGCGCCTGACGGTAGAGCCGCGAGAAGGGGGCGAACTGCGCCGGCTGCCCGCCGATGATGGCGAGGAAGAGCGGCAGGCCGTACGAGGCCGCGCGGATGACCGACTGGGGCGAGCCGCCGACGCCGATCCACGTCGGGATCGGACCGTGCTCGAGCTTCGGGTAGACGTCCTGGTCGGTGAGCGCGGCGCGCTTCGTGCCGGACCACGTGACGGCGTCCCCGCCGCGGAGCGCGTTCCAGAGCTGCAGCTTCTCCTCGAACAGGACCTCGTAGTCGGACAGGTCGTAGCCGAACAGCGGGAAGGACTCGGTGAACGAGCCCCGGCCGAGGATCACCTCGGCGCGACCGTCGGAGAGCGCGTCCACCGTCGCGAACCGCTCGTAGACGCGGACCGGGTCGTCCGAGGACAGCACGGTGACCGCGGAGCCCATCCGGATCGTCGAGGTCCGGGCCGCGATGGCGGCGAGCACGACCTCCGGGGCGCTGACGACGAAGTCCTCGCGGTGGTGCTCACCCACGCCGATGAAGTCGATGCCGACCTGGTCGGCGAGGACGGCCTGGTCGACGACGTCGCGGATGGCCTGCGCGTCGGACCGGAGGGAGCCGTCGGGGCGCTCGGTGACGTCGCCGAAGGTGTCGAGGCCGAGCTGCACCGGGCCGACGCGGTCGGGTGCGGGCGGCGGGACGTCCGAGGGGCGGCCGGTTCCGAATGCATTGCTCATCGCGTCCTCCAAGTGAATGCGTACGCATGAAACTACCACGGCGCGCGACGGAGCACCAGGTACCCCACGGCACCCCACCGCGCACCCCGGGCGTTCCACCAGGCACCCCACCAGGCCCACCGCGTACCGTGCCGCGCATGCCGAACATCCCCGACCAGACCGGCCGCCGCATCGTCGTGACCGGAGCCAACAGCGGCACCGGCGAGGAGACCGCCAAGCGCCTGGCCGGTGCCGGCGCGAGCGTCGTCCTGGCGGTCCGGACCCCCGCGAAGGGCGACGCCGCGGTGGACCGCATCCGCCGCGAGCACCCGGACGCCGACGTCGAGGTGCGCGAACTCGACCTCGCCGACCTCGGGTCGGTGCGCCGGTTCGCCGCCGGCGTCGAGGCGGACGACCGGCCGCTCGACGTGCTCGTGAACAACGCCGGCGTGATGGCCCCGCCGCAGCGCTTCGAGACCGCCGACGGCTTCGAGCTGCAGTTCGGCACGAACTTCCTCGGACACCTCGCCCTGACGAACCTGCTGCTGCCGACGCTGCTGCGCGCGGGACGGGACGGCACCGGTCCGGCGCCCCGGGTGGCGACGATGTCGAGCCTCGCCGCGATCCCCGGCAGCATCCGGTTCACCGACCCGCAGTGGGAGCGCGGTTACAACGGCTGGCGCGCCTACTCCCAGTCGAAGCTCGCCGACCTGCTCCTCGCGCTGCACCTGCACCGGCTGTCCGTGGAACGGGACTGGTCGCTCGTCAGCACGGCCGCGCACCCCGGGTACACGCGGACGAACCTGCAGTCGGCCGGCCGCTCGCTCGGCCGGTCCCGCCCCGTCCGGTCGAGCGACCGGGCCTTCCCGCTCACGCAGGCGGTCGAGCAGGGCGCGGAGCCGCTGCTCTACGCGGCGGTCGGTCCCGCGGCGGTGGGCGGCGCGTACTACGGGCCGTCCGGGTTCGGCGGCCTGACCGGGCCGACCACCACGGTGTCGGTGCCGCGCTCGGCCCGGAGCGCGGACCTCGCCCGGTCGCTGTGGGCGGTCGCCGAGGACCTCACGGACACGCGCGCGCCCGCCTGAGGTCGGGGTCCCGGACGGGAGGCCCGCCCCGCCCCCGCCACGGGAGCGTCAGAACCGCAGGTGGTCGCGTGAGAAGGCGTCGATCACCCCCGCCTCGAGGGCGCGCTGGCCCCGCGCGGTCGGGTGCACGTCGTCGGACTGCATCAAGTCGGCGTGCCCGGAAAGGGGCTGCCCGATGTCGACGTACGTGCCGCCGTCCTTCCGGACCGCGCGGTGCAGCGCGGCCGAGATCGTCGCGAGCTGCGCCGGCGGCGCCTGCTCGTTCCACACCGCGCTCAGCCCGACGACGCGTGCCCGCGGCAGGTCGCGGTGCACGAGCGCCACGAGCTGGTCGGTGGCGCTCGTCACCTGGGCGTCGTCCTCGCCGAGGTCGTTCGAGCTCGCCTGCACGAACACGACCCGCGGACGCAGGTCCACCGCACGGCGGACGATCCCCGGGTAGGCGCTCGCGCACTCGTCCGCGTCGCCCTCGGCGACCACCCCCGCGCCGTCGCACGACAGGTTCGTCAGCTGCCACCGCTCCGTCCGCGCCAGGAGCGCCGGCCACGCCTGCTCCGGCGTGAGGCCGTGACCGCCGCTCACCGAGTCACCGATGACCACGATCCGCTCGCCGGGCGCGTGGTCCCAGGCGCGGTCGGTCGCGGTGGGGCTGGGCGCCGCCATCGAGGAGTCCTCGCTGCAGGCGACGAGCGCGAGCGCGGTCACGGCGGCGAGCGCCGCCGCGGCGACGGCGCGGACCGGTCGCGGGCGGCTCGGTGCTCGGGTGGTGCGGTCCGCCGGGGGGTGGGCGGTGGAGAGGGTGCTCGGGGTCACGTCCGGGACCGTACGCCGCCCGTGCCCGTCCGGGACGTCCCGCGCGCTGCTGCTCCTCACAGCATCGCCGGACGTGTCGGCGGCACGAGCGCCCTCGGGACCGGGAGCGGTCAGGCGCGGTGCAGCTCCACCGACCCGTCGAGCCGGCCCGGCCGCTCCAGGCGTGCGTGCTGCAGCACGGTCCGGTCGTGCCCGACGGCCGCCGCGACCACGGACAGCGTGGCGACGTGTCCGTCCGGCTCCACGGCGTCGCGGAGGATGGCGTCGGGATCGTCGGCGGGCAGTGCGGTGGACGCGGCGAGCACCCCGAACCAGCCGCTCCACCCGTCACCCGGGTCGGTCCCGGCGTCGGCGGCGCGGAGCTCGTCGAACGGCCCGAGCACCGGCGGCCCGGTGGGCGCGGGCACGGCGCGGAAGGCGTCGAGCCACCGTCCGATGCGCGGCGCGGCGGGGTCGTCGGGCGCCCCGTGGGTGACCATGTGGACGCCGGGGCCGAGCACCGTCGTCCGGACCTCGGTGCCGTCCCAGGTGTCCACCGCGGCACCCTCGGCGGTGGCACGGACCAGGTTGAACGCCCGCGTGGTCGGCAGCTGCCCGTCGGCACCCGGGACGGTCCCGGTCACCGCGTCGAGCGGGAGCACGCCGCGGGTCGTCCAGGTGCCGTCGTCCGTCGGCACCGGCTCGGCACGGTTGAGCACGACCGCGAGGCCGGCGGCGTCGGACGCGGCGAGCCAGGCGCCGCCGGCCGACCGGTCCCGCACGCCGCGGACGGTCGGGTCGACCTCGGGCCACCAGGCCGCCGGCGGGTCCCAGGGGCGCTCCGGGGACTCGTCGCGGAGCGCGAGCACGGTGACGGGCCACTCGGCCGCGGGGTCGACGCGGACGACGACGGTGCACATGCACTCGATCCTCGCACGCGCGAGTCCGGGTAGCGTGACCGCCGTGGATGCTGCAGCAGGTCGCCGTCTGTCCGTCGTCGTCGGGATCACCGGTGGCATCGCCGCCTACAAGGCCGTCGGGGTCGTCCGCGACCTCGTCAAGCGCGGCCACGACGTCCACGTCGTCCCCACCGAGGGCGCCCTGCGCTTCGTCGGCCTGCCGACGCTCGAGGCGCTCAGCCGGAACCCGGTGACGACGAGCGTCTGGGACGACGTCGCCGAGGTGCGCCACGTCGCCCTCGGACGCCGGGCCGACCTGGTCGTCGTGGCCCCCGCGACCGCGGACTCCCTGGCGCGCATGGCCGGCGGGCTGGCCGGGGACCTCCTCGGCACGACGCTGCTCGCGACGGAGGCCCCGGTCGTCGTGGCCCCCGCGATGCACCCGCAGATGTGGGAGCACCCCGCGACCCGCGCGAACGTCCGGACCCTGCAGGACCGCGGCGTCCGCTTCGTCGGTCCCGTCGTCGGCGCCCTGACCGGGGACGACGCGGGCATCGGCCGCATGGCCGAGCCGGAGGACATCGTGACCGCCGCGCTGGCGGTGCTCGACGGGCCGGCGGAGGCGAGCCGAGCGGAGGCGAGCCGAGCGGACGGGGGCGGGGCGCGCCTCCCGGCCGGTTCCGGGACCACCGCGCGGGGTGACCAGGGCGACCTGGCGGGCGTCCGTGTCGTCGTGAGCGCCGGTGGCACGCGCGAGCCGTTCGACCCGGTCCGCTTCGTCGGGAACCGCTCGAGCGGTCGCCAGGGCGTCGCGATCGCCGCGGACGCCGTCCGCCGCGGCGCCACCGTGACGCTGGTCGCCGCGAACGTCGACGCCGGGCTGACCGCGGGGCTCGGCGCGACCGTCGTGCCGGTCGGGTCCACGGAGGAGCTCGCGGCCGCCGTGCACGGTGCGGCCGCCGACGCCGACGTCGTGGTGATGACCGCCGCGGTCGCCGACTACCGTCCCGCCGAGGTCCGTGCCGAGAAGCTGAAGAAGGACGACCAGGGCGACACCATGACGCTCGAGCTCGTCCGGAACCCCGACGTGCTGGCCGACCTCGTCGCCGCCCGGCGCACCGGGCAGATCATCGTCGGGTTCGCCGCCGAGACCGAGCCCGACCGCGACGCCCGGATCGCGCTCGGTCGCGCCAAGATCGCCCGAAAGCCGGCAGACCTGCTCGTGGTGAACCACGTCGGGTGGGACGCCGGGTTCGAACGCGAGGAGAACGCGATCGAGGTCCTGGTGCCCGGCGGCGACGTCGTGCGGGAGACCTCGGGCAGCAAGGCCGACGTCGCCACCGCGGTGCTCGACCTCGTCGCCACCGCGCTGACCTGATCCGACCCGAGCTGCCCTGGCCCGACCTGGCACTCGTCCGGGCCGCGGCGGGCAGGATGGGACCATGCGACGACGCGAGCGCACCCGACGCGCCACCCGGACGGCCACGATGCTCGCCGTGCTCCTCGGTGGAGCCGGCGTCACCCACTTCCTGCGGCCGCGCGGCTACGACCGCATCGTCCCCGCGGGCCTACCGCCCCGCCTCACCACCCTCGCGTCCGGCGTCGCCGAGCTCGCCGTCGCGGCGGGCCTGACGGTGCCCGCGACCCGGCGGGCGTCCGGGTGGGCCGCTGCGGCGCTGTTCCTCGCGGTGTTCCCGGCCAACGTGACGATGGCGCGCGACCTGCTCGACAGTCCGCGGTCCACCCGCACGGCGCGGCTCGTCGCGGTGCTGCGCCTCCCCCTGCAGGCACCGCTGGTCGGCTGGGCCGTCCGCGTCGGGCGACACGCGGCCCGACGGTGACCGCCCCGTCGCGAGCGACCGCCCAGCTGCGCCACCGCCCCGTCGCCGAGCACGCGTGGGAGGACATCGTCCTCGCCCACTGGCGCCGCGACCCGGCCTCGCTCGAGCACCTCGTCCCGCGCGGCACCCGACCGGACGTCGTGGACGGCAGCGCCAGGGTCGGGTTGACCGCCTACGTCTTCCGGCAGACGGCGGTCCCGCCGTTCCCGCCCTCCCGCCGGCTCGGGTCGATGCGGGAGGTCACGCTCGAGATCCCGACGGTCGACCGCCGTGGACGCCGCGGGATCACCTACCGGACCGTCGACACCGGCCACGTCCCGGCGATCGTCGCCGCGAACACGATGCTCGGGGTGCCGTACACGTACGCCCACGTGCGGTCGCGACGACAGGGCGACACGCTCGACCACCGATCCGTGCGGCACCCCGCCCGCGCCGCCCACCCCGTCCGGTGGCTGCGTGACGTCCGGCACACCCGTCGACCGACGGCACCGCGGCCCCGGCACGACGTCGTCCTGCGCGTCACCGCGGGTGTGGTCGTGGACACCCCGCTCGCAGCCGAGCTGACCACCCGCGCCGGCATCCACGCCCGGCTCTTCTCGCGGACGGTGTTCTGGCAGCGGCAGCACGCCCCGCTCACGATCCGGTCGGCACGGCTCGAGCGGCTCACGGGCGACCTGCCCGACGCCGTCGGGCTGCCGGGGCTGTTCGACCGCGAGCCCGACTCGCTGCTCGTGGTCGACGGCACCACCGTGCGCTACGCGTGGGGGGACGTGGTCCGGTGAGCGGCGACGAGCACGACCTCGACCGCTTCGTGCGTGCGCAGGACGGCGTGCACGACCGGGCGCTGGCGGAGCTGCGCGCCGGTCGCAAGCAGTCGCACTGGATGTGGTTCGTCTTCCCACAGCTCGCGGGGCTCGGCAGGAGCACGACGGCCCAGTACTACGCGATCGACGGACCGGCCGAGGCGCGGGCGTACCTGGCGCACCCCGTGCTCGGACCGCGGCTCGTCGAGGCGGCGAGGGTGGCGGCCGCTGCTCCGGCGTCCGGAGCGGACGCCCTGTTCGGCGGCGTCGACGCGATGAAGGCCCGGTCCTCCATGACGCTCTTCGCCCGGGCCGCCGACGACCCGGCTCCGTTCCGTGCCGTGCTCGACCGCTGGTTCCACGGCAGCGAGGATCCGCTGACCGTGCGGCTGCTCGAGGGCGACGCCTGACCGGCGGAGCGCCCGCGCGCACACACCCCGGCGGCAGCACCGTCCACCGTCCCCGCAGCGGTACGGTGATCCCGCGCCCTCACCGCCCGGTCGGGTGCCGCCGACGTCCGTCCACCGACCACGAGGACACCCGCATGCCGGTCCCCAGCAGCGCCCCCACCGAGCACCAGCTGCTCCGCGACACCGTCCGCCACAAGATCCACGCCGCGATCATGGACGGCACGCTGGAACCGGGCGAACGCCTGAACGACGACGAACTGATCGCCTGGCTCGGTGTCTCCCGCACCCCGATCCGCGAGGCCCTGAGCCAGCTCGCCCGCGCCGGGCTCATCGAGATGGCCCCGAACCGGTACACCCGGGTGACGACGCCGGACCCCGCGCAGGTCGTCGAGGCGATGCAGACGCTCGGCGTGCTCTTCGGGGGCGTGGTCCGGCTCGCGGTGCCGCTCCTGACCGCGGCGACCCGGAAGAAGATCCTCGCGCAGCTCGACCGCACGATCGCCGAGCTCGAGGCCCACGACGTCCCGGCGGTGAACCGCGACGCCCTCGCCGTCTTCGGCCTGTACGTCGACGCCTGCGACAACGCGGACCTCCAGCGCGTCTGCCGGGACACCTCGGACGGCCTCGCCTTCCGCCTCCGCCTCCCGAACCTCGACGAACTCGTCGACTGGGACCGGATGACGGCGGACTTCCGGCGGCTCCGTGCCGCCACCGAGGCGGGCGACAACGTCGCGGCCGAGCTCGCCACGGAGGCGATCCACCTGCTCCCCGGCGAGAAGCGCTGACCCGACCTGTACCGTCGTACAGGAACACCGTCCGGGCGCCACCGGGAGCGGTCCACCGCGGCCGGTCGTCACGCTCGGACACGGCCCGTCGGGGACCGGTAGCATCGGCCGGACCCGCCTCGGGCCCCGCACGGCCCGACCCCGCCTCGACCACCCGGAGCACCGCATGAGCCACCGCCAGCCGGACCGCGCCGAGATCGCCGCACGCCTGGCCGCCGCGGTCGGCCGCATCAACCGGCGCGCCCGGACCGACTCCGCCTCGCTCGGGTGGGGCCTGGTGTCCGCGCTCGCGACGATCCAGACCGAGGGACCCCTGCGTCCCGGCGACCTGTCGCGGATCGAGGTCGTCACCAAGCCGACGATGACCCGCATCCTGACGGAGCTCGAGCAGCGCGGGTTCATCGCCCGGGAGGCCGACCCCCGCGACGGCCGCGCCTTCATGGTGTCGGCCACGGTGGAGGGCATCGCCGCCGTCGACCGGGCCCGTGCCGACCGCACCGGGATCGTCGCCGAGCTCATCGCGGACCTGCCGCGCGAGGACGTCGAGGCGATCGCAGCGGCCCTCGGTGCACTCGAGCGCATCGGGCAGGGCGAACGCACCCAGGAGATTCCCACCTCCGCTCGCTGACAGGGCCGTTACCGAACCGTTACCCGGGGGCCGTCGGGCCGTCCTGCCAGCACTCCTGGACCCGATGCCCAGCCTGCCGCGTCATCGTGTCGGCTTCGCCCGAGCAGGCGGCCCCGCGCCGCCCGAGCGGCGGACGGACGGGCCCCACACCACCGTCCGGTCCTCCCCGGCTCGCGACTCCCCCACGACGCACCGTGCACGCCCACCCCACCCGCGTGCCCGGCACCGCCGCGGACCGGGAGGCGCGCCCCAGCCGGCCGACCACCGGAACCGATGACCCAGAACACCGCAGAACCCCAGCGCACCCCCGAGCCAGGCAGCACCCCCGAACCCAGCGCGACCACCCCGACCACGCGTCGGCAGGCGCTCGACACCCCGGACCGCCGTCGCCGTCGCGCACTCCGCCGCCGCGCCCCCCTGCTCGTCGGGGGCGCAGCCGCCGTGGCACTCGTCGGCGGCATCGCGACCGTCGGCACGCAGCCCGCGATCGGCGAGGCGCTCGGCGTCCCGAGTGCGAGCGGCGCCGCCACCAGCAGCGCCCCGGCCCTGCACGGCGCGTCCCTCGACCGGGCCCAGGCGGCCGCGACCATCGTCACGGCACGGACCGTGCTGGCCGACGCGAACGAGAAGACCGACACCACCACCCTCGAACGCCGGGTGCGCGCGCTGTCGGACTACCGCGAACTGTCCGGCGGCGCGATCACCGCGCGCATCGCGTCGACCGTCGACGCGACCACCGAGGTCGCCGACGCGAGTGCTTCGCAGGACAAGGCCGACGCGGACGCCGCAGCAGCAGCGGCGGCCCGGGCGAAGGCCGAGGCCGAGGCGGCGGCCGCCGCCGAACGCGCCGCCGAGGCCGCGCGGGCGCAGGCTGCGGCCAACACCGTCGCCGGCGCCAAGGCGACCGCGTCGTCGATGGCCGCGTCGCAGTACGGCTGGGGAGCGGCCCAGTTCCAGTGCCTCGAAAGCCTCTGGACCAAGGAGTCCGGATGGGACTACCGCGCGGTCAACCCGGACGGTGGCGCCACGGGCATCCCGCAGGCACTGCCCGGCTCGAAGATGGCGACGGTCGCCGCCGACTGGCGGACGAACGCCACGACGCAGGTCACCTGGGGGCTGCGCTACATCAGCGCCGCCTACGGCACCCCGTGCGCGGCGTGGGCGCACTCGCAGGCGAACAACTTCTACTGAGCCGACGCGCGCCGGTCGACGGACGGGAGGCGCGGGGCCGGCCGGCACCGCGCCTCCCGTCCGTCACGGTGTGGGTGGGTCAGCCCACGCGTGCGATGCGGACGTCGACCCGCGCGAGCGCGACGCCGCGAGCGGCGGCGGCCTCCCAGGCCGCCAGGTGCGCGGCGCGCGCCGTCGCGGGTGCGGGCAGCGACCCGTCCGTCCCGATCACGACGCGCAGTACGTCCTCGTCGAGCACGACCCGGGGTCCGGGGGTGTGCGCGGCGAGCCGCTTCGCCGAGTCGACCGCGCTGCCGAGCACGTCGCCGAGGGTGGGCCGCGCCCGGTAGAGCTCCGCGACGCCGGGCACCGCGAGCACGGCCGCCTCGATCGCCGCGGTGGTGTCGTCGTCCAGGGTCATGCGCGGTCCTCCTCGTCGTCGTGCGGGTCGACCGACCCGGGCTGCGCGGGCAGCAGGTCGCGGACGCGCACGTCGACCGCCGCGAGGACCAGGTCGGTCTGCTCCGCGAGCACCTCGGCGACCGCGGCCCGCACCTGCTCCGCCGCCGGGTGGATCGGTACCCCCGACCGGACCGCGAGCTCGACCAGCACCCGCACGGGCGCGTCGAGCTCGGTCACGTCGCCCTCGAGCGAGCACCGCGCGATCACGACCCCAGGCACGACGTCACCCGCCGTCCGGACCATCGAGCGGATCGCCCCCTCGGTCATCACCGGCCGCTCGGTCGGCGCGACCGGGCGGAGCGGGACGTCGCGTCCGGCGCGGGCCTCGAGCGAGATGTTCGCGAGCACGCCACCGATCCACGACTCGTCCGCCGGTTCCTCGTGCTCCGCAGCGGCGTCGAGGGAGCCCATCGAGGACTGCCGGAGTCGCACCAGCGCGGCAAGGGCGTTCTGGCACGCGGCCGAGTCGTCGATGCTCGGGTCCGCCGGCTGCATGCCGGCGTCGAGGTAGTCGGCGAGCTCGTCGATCGTGTGGCCGTCGAGGTCCTCGGGCTCGAGGGTGTCGAGGCGCAGGTCGTCGGGTCCGGTCATCGCCAAGCCTCCATGAGACGGATCATGTTCTTCCTCGCGCGCGAGAGCAGTCCGCGCACCGTCGAGACCGGCAGGTCGAGCTCCTCGGCGATGTCCTCGTAGCGGTACTCGAGCACTTCCTTCATCACCCAGCACCGACGCTGCGCCTCGGGGAGCTCGGCGAGCGCCGTCTCCACGGCCTCCTCACGGGACCGCGCCTCCGCGACCCGGTCCGGAGCACCATCGTCGGGTGCCGCGACTTCGATCTCGGTGACGTCGTCGTGCGCGCGTCGAGCGCGGATCCGGTCGAGGCACTTGCGGCTGAGGATGCGCATGAGCCACGCCTTCACGCGGGCACCGTCGTCGAGGGAGTCGAGCCGGTTCCACGCCGTGATGAAGGTCTCCTGCACCACGTCGTCGAGCTCGTCCGTCGAGCCGAGCGTGCGACGGGCGTACGCGCGGAGCAGCGGCGTGTACCTGCGGATGAGGACCTCGAACGCCCGGACGTCGCCGCCCGACGAGCGACCGGCGAGGACGGCGTCGTCGAGGTCTGCGAGGGGCTGGTGGGGCACGGGTACCTTCTACTGGTCACGCCTCGGGGAAGTCTGGGCGTCGGTGTGACGGTCGGACGGGACGGATCGTCACGCGGCACGCCGGTCGCGATCGGGGACCGGCATGCGGCAGGGTGGAGTCGTGTCCCTCGTCACCGCCGTCTGCCGCGTCGAGCAGCTCCTCCGCGACTCCGGCACCATCGGCATCACCGCGATCGACAAGCGACCCGTCGACGGCCCCGTCCGGGTGCGCCCGCTCGGCCTGCACGCCGACGTGCAGGCCGATCGGAAGCACCACGGCGGCGAGGACCAGGCCGTGTACGCCTACGCCGACGAGGACGCCGCGTACTTCGCCGAGGTGCTCGACCGCGACGTCCCGCCCGGACTCTTCGGCGAGAACCTGCGGACGAGCGGCGTCGACGTCACCGGGGCGGTCACCGGCGAACGGTGGCGGATCGGCGAGACCCTCGAGCTCGAGGTCACGATCCCGCGGGTGCCGTGCGGGACCTTCGCGCGGCGGATGCGCATCGACGGGTGGGTCCGCCGGTTCGCCGAGGAGAACCGTCCGGGCACGTACCTGCGCGTCCTGCGGTCCGGACCGGTTGCCGCCGGCGACCCGGTCGTGGTGACCCACCGGCCGGCGCACGGCGTGACCATCGGCCAGATCTCCGCGGGCCTCACGCCGGAGCAGGCCCGCGCGGTGCTCGACTCCGGGGATCGGCTGGCCCCGAAGGTCGTCCGCGACGTCTCGAAGGTGCTCGCGCGCGGGCGGGTCTCGGGCTCGACCCGGCGCGCGGGGTCGAGCGGACGGGACTAGGGCCCGACCCGGCGCGCGGGGTCGAGCGGACGGCGGGCGCGCGGCAGCCCCTGCACGACGAGCTCCCAGGAGTTCGCGACGAGGTCCTCCACCATCGCCTCGTCGAGCCCCTCCCCCGGCGCCAGCGTGATCCAGTGCCGCTTGTCCATGTGCCACCCCGGTGTGACCTCGACGAGGTCGCGGACCAGTGCGGCAGCGTGCGGGGGCGCGCACTTGAGGTTGACGATCGGCACGCCCCGCAGCGTCGTGGTGAGCACGAACATCCGGCCGACCACCTTGTGCACGACCGAGTCCTCGCCGAACGGCTGCGTCTCCTCGACCGCGGGGAGTGCCAGGGCCGTCCGGATCGCCACCTCGTGCAGTGCTGCGCCGTCCACCACTCCAGCATGCCGCACCGCCCCGCTCGGGGGTATCCGCGGATGAGCCCTGCTCGGCTACGATCGTGCCGCCGCGCACCCGACGCGGCGGTCGCGCGAGCGGCCACCACCTCCCAGGGGGAAGAACCCGTGCAGACCACCCGCACCCTCGGCGCAACCGTCGCCACCGTCGCACTCGCCGCCGCCGTCGTGCTCGGCGGCACCACGGCCGCGTCCGCCGCGCCGAAGACCTACGCGAACTGCGCCGCCGTGCAGAAGGTGTACTCCGGCGGCATCGCGAAGAAGTCGGTGACGTACAACACCGTGAAGACCAAGTCCGGCAAGGTCGAGCACCGCGCACTCAAGGGCACGGTCAAGAAGGACGACGCGCTCTACAACGCGAACAAGAAGATGGACGCCGACAAGGACGGCATCGCCTGCGAGAAGAGCTGACGCACGCGGTCAGAGCGTCGGGACACCCTCGTGTCCCGACCTCGGCCGTGCCGTGCCGGCCACCCCGGTGACGACCGACCCCGCGGGGACGTCCTTCGTCACCACAGTGTTCGCACCGACGACCGAGTCCGCCCCCACGGTGATGGCACCGATCAGCGACGACCCCGCTCCGAGCACCACCCGGTCGCCGACGACCGGGTGCCGCCGCCGCCCCGGTCCGTGCTCGCCGCCGCGGCCGCCGAGCGTCACGCCGTGGAACACCAGCACGTCGTCGCCGATCACCGCGGTCTCGCCGATCACGACGCCCATGCCGTGGTCGATGAAGAAGCGACGACCGATCCGCGCGCCCGGGTGGATCTCGATCCCGGTCGCGGCGCGCGCGAGCTGCGCCAGGACCCGGGCGGCGAAGCGCGAGCCGGGCAGACCGCGCGCGAGCCAGAGCCGGTGCGTCAGGCGGTGCGTCCAGATCGCGTGCAGGCCGGAGTAGACCACCGCGTTCTCCAGGTCGCCCCGGGCGGCGGGGTCACCGCGGCGTGCTGCGGCCAGGTCCTCCCGGACGGTCCCCAGCACGCCGCGTCGGACGGCACGGGTCACGCAGTGAGTCCCTCGAAGAGCGGGGTGGACAGGTAGCGCTCACCGGTGTCGCAGACGATCGCGACGACACGCTTGCCGGCGTTCTCCGGGCGGGCGGCGATCTCGACGGCGGCGTGCACGATGGCACCGGACGAGATGCCGGCGAGGATGCCCTCCTCGGTCCCGAGCGCCCGTGCCACGCGGAGGGCGTCGTCGAGCTCGACGTCGAACACCTCGTCGATGACGGCCCGGTCGAGGACCTCGGGCACGAAGTTGGCGCCGATCCCCTGGATCTTGTGCGGACCGGCCTTGCCCTCCGACAGCAGCGGCGAGTCCTTCGGCTCCACGGCGACGATCTGCACACCGGGGACGCGCTCCTTGAGCACCTGGCCGACACCGGTGATGGTGCCGCCCGTGCCGACACCGGCGACGAACACGTCGACGTGCCCCTCGGTGTCGCGGAGGATCTCCTCGGCGGTGGTCCTGCGGTGGATCGCCGCGTTCGCGGAGGTCTCGAACTGGTGCGCCAGGATCGCCCCGGGGGTCTGCTCGACGATCTGCTCCGCACGCGCGACGGCGCCCTTCATCCCCTCGGGACCGGGCGTCAGGACGATCTCGGCGCCGAAGGCACGGATGAGCGCTCGACGCTCGACGCTCATGGTCTCCGGCATGGTGATGACGACGCGGTACCCGCGCGCGGCACCGACCAGTGCGAGCGCGATCCCGGTGTTGCCGGACGAGCCCTCGACGATCGTGCCGCCCGGACGGAGGTCCCCGGACTCCTCGGCGGCGTCGATGATCGCGACCCCGAGACGGTCCTTCACGCTGGACCCCGGGTTGTAGAACTCGAGCTTCGCCAGCACCTCGGCGCCGTCCGGCTGCGGCAGGCGGTTGAGGCGGACGAGCGGGGTGTTGCCGAACGCCTGCGTGATGTCGTCGTAGATGGTGCCGGTCATCCGTCTTCGTCCTCCGGTCGATGGGCGCCACCGACGGTGGCGACGCTGCAGTCCCCCGTGATCCTACCGACGGCGCCCGGTGCTCCCCCGTCGATGACGCCCACTGACGCGCCGGACGTCGACCACGCATCCGGTCCGGGTCAGCGCCCCACGCTCCGCGCGAACCGCCCGTCCGTCGCCTCGAGCACCCGAACCACGTTGCCGCCGGCGAGCGCCCGCAGGTCGGCGTCGCCCCACCCGCGCCGCCGCAGCTCCTCGGCGAGCACCGGGTACCGCGACACGTCCCGCAGGTCCGGCGGCAGCACGGGCGTCCCGTCGTAGTCGCCGCCGAGCCCGAGGTGCCCGACGCCGGCGACGTCCCGCGCGTGCTCGACGTGGTCCGCCACGTCCGCGACGGTCACCGGCGGCGGCGTCCCCTCGGAACCCGCCTCCTCCCAGTCCGCCCACGCGCGCGAGACGAACTTCGGGACGAAGGTGATCATCACCACCCCGCCGTTGTCGGCCAGGCGGGCCAGCACGTCGTCGGGGACGTTGCGGGGGTGGTCGTCGATCGCGACCGTCGACGAGTGGCTGAAGACCACGGGCTGCGTGGCGACGTCGAGGGTGTCCCGCATCGTGGTGGGTGCGGTGTGCGAGAGGTCGACGAGCATGCCGATCCGCTCCATCTCGGCCACGACCTCGCGCCCGCGGTCGGTCAGTCCGCCGTGCGCCCGGGCTCCGGTCGCGGAGTCGGCCCAGGTGGTGTCGTCGTTGTGCGTCAACGTCATGTAGCGCACGCCGAGCCGGGCGAGCGTGCGGAGCACGGCCAGGTCGTCCCCGATGGAGTGCCCGCCCTCGGCCCCGAGCAGCGAGGCGATGCGTCCGGCAGCGACGGCGGCCCGGAGCTCGGCGGCGGTCCGGACGAAGGTCAGGTCGTCCGGGTACCGCTCGATGATCCGGTGGGCGGTGTCGACCTGCTGCAGCGTCGTCCGCACCGGGTCGGGGTCGTCCGACGGCACGAACACCGACCAGAACTGCCCGACGACGCCACCGGCGCGCAGCTTCGGCAGGTCGGTGTGCAGGGTCCCGTCCTCGGTGTCGATTCCCTCGACGCCGGAGTCGTGGGACTCGCGACGCTCCCACGGCAGGTCGTTGTGTCCGTCGACGACGGGGAAGGCGAGGGAGTCGAACGTCATGCGCCGACGCTACCGCGCCGCCACCCGCTCGCTAGGCTCGCGCTGTGCACCCCGTGACGCTCCGCACCGACCGGCTCGTGCTGTCCGTCCCGGTCGACGCCGACGCCGACGACGTCGTCGCGTACGCGAACGACCCGGACGTCGTCGCCTTCACCCCGGTACCGGTGCCGTACGGCCACGCCGAGGCCCGGCGCTGGACCCGGGAGGTCGTCGCCGCGGGCTGGCGGGACGGCACCCGCACCGAGTTCGGCCTCCGCCGCGTGGAAGACATGCGACTGCTCGGCACGGTCGGGCTGTTCGGGATCGCGGACGGTGCGGCCGAGGTCGGCTACGCACTCCACCCCGACGGGCGTGGGCACGGGTTCGTCGCCGAGGCGGTCGAGCGGGTGCTGCGATGGGCCTTCGCGGCGTCGCCGACCGGTCTCGGACTCGAGCGGGTGCAGTGGCGGGCCATCGCGACGAACGTCGCCTCCGCCGCCACCGCACAGCGGGTCGGCCTGCGCTACGAGGGACGCGCACGCTCGGCGGTGCTGCACCGCGGTGTCCGGCACGACCAACTGCTCGCGGCGGTGCTGCGGGACGACGACCGGTCCGGGCCGCAGGTCTGGCCGACGTCGTGACCGTCGCCTTCCGCCTGGTCACCGAGATCGCGGCACCGCCCGAGCGGGTCTTCGCGCTCTCGCTCGACGTCGGCGCCCACGAACGCTCGATGGCGGGTACCGACGAACGCGCCGTGGCCGGCACGACGTCCGGCACCATCGGCCTCGGCGAGAGCGTCACGTGGCGCGCACGGCACTTCGGGGTCGTCTGGCGGATGACGAGCCGGATCACCGCCCTGGAGGCGCCGGGTCGCTTCGTCGACGAACAGGTGCGTGGTCCGTTCGCCCGCTTCCGGCACGAGCACCGGTTCGAGCCGTCGGCCGTCGGCACGCGGATGGTGGACGACGTCACCTTCCGCGCACCGCTCGGTCCGCTGGGGTGGCTCGCCGAGCGGCTCGCGCTGGCGCGGTACATGCCGCGGCTCATCGCCGCGCGGAACGCCACGCTCCGCGCGGAGCTCGAGCGCGGGCACGACGGTCAGCGCGCGGCGAGCTCCCCGAGCGAGTCGTAGGCCGCGGCGACCGCGTCGACGCGGGCACGACCGGCGGGACCGGACGCCTCGTACACGTCGTTCGCGATGGCGGCGACGACGGCGAAGAGCGCCGCCATGGAGTCGAACGCCGACGGCGAGTCGACGGGGCAGAGCACCGCGGTCGCAGCGGGGGCGGCGATGACCGCCGCGGTCGGGTCGCCGAGCACGACGACGTCCGCCCCGGTCGCGACGCAGTGCCGAACGAGCCGCTCGGCACCGGCCGCGTGTCGCCGCACCGTGACGAGCACGACGAGGTCGCGGCGGTCGAGGTCGGCGACCTCCTCCCCCAGGCGCTGCCCGGGTGCCGGACCGATCCGGACGTCCGGACGGACCTGCGCGAGCTGGGAGCGGAGCTGCATGGCGACGGGGTGCGCGCCGCGTTCCCCGAACACGAGCACCCGTCGGGCACGGACGATCCGGCGGGCGAGCCGGACGCGGTCGGCCCGGGCGAGCGAGGCGAACGCGGCGTCGAGGTTGCGCGCCTCCACGGCCCGCTGGTCGACGTGCGCGGCGTCCTCCGCGGCCCACGGCAACCCGCTGCCCCGCGCGGACATGAGCTCCTGCCGGACCTCGGCGGCGTCCTGGAAACCGAGGGAGCGGACCAGGCGCGAGACCGTCGCCTTCGACGTGCCGGACTCGGCCGCGAGCTCGGCGGACGTGCCGACGAGCAGCAGCTCGGGGTCGTGCCGGACCATCGCGGCGACCCGGCGCTCCGCGGGCGACAGGCGGTCCCAGACGGCGTCGACGCGGGCGCGCACGTCGGGGACGGCGCTCATGCCGGCACCTCGCGGCCGTCCGCGACGACGTCGTCGGCGATCCGCTCGACGGCCACGGCGAGCGCGTCGAGACCGAGCGCGACGTCGTCCTCGGAGACGAACTCGTCCGGGTGGTGGCTGATGCCGTCGGGGTTGCGCAGGAACAGCATCGCGACGTCGGTCACCAGGCCGAGCGACATGGCGTCGTGCCCGGCGCGGGAGAACAGCTCGGCGGGCGCGGTCTCCCCCGTCGAGGCGATGCCCGCGCGGATCGCGTCCATCAGTCGTGGTGCGCAGAACACCGCCGGCGCACGGTGCACCTCGGTCGGCGACACGGCCACGCCGCGTCGGGTGGCGATCTCGTCGAACGCCGCCGTGATCGCCTCCCACACCCGGTCGCGGCCCTCGTCGAACTCCCCACGCAGGTCGACGCTGAAGCGGGCGAGCCCCGGCACGACGTTCACGGCCCCGGGTTCGACGGACATCGTCCCGACGGTGCCGACGTGCTGCTCCGCCCGGCAGATGCGCTCGACGGCCAGGGCCGCCTCGGCCGCGGCGAGCAGGGCGTCGTGCCGACGCTCGTACGGGGTGCCGCCGGCGTGCCGGGCCTCACCGACGGCCTCGACCGTGAAGCGACGGGCGCTCGCGATGCTGGTCACCACGCCGAGGGCCTGTCCGGCCTGCTCCAGGTGGGGACCCTGCTCGATGTGCGCCTCGAGGTACCCGACGAGCCGCTCCGGTGCCAGTGCGGCCTCGCCGACGCGCTCCGGGTCGAGCCCGAAGTCGGTGAAGGCCTGCCGCAGGGTGGTCCCGTCGCCGTCCTCGAGGTCCCACCACGCCTCGTCCCAGACCCCGGCGACCGCGGAGGACCCGAGCAGGGCCTTGCCGAACCGGGTGCCCTCCTCGTCCGAGAACGCGGTGACCTGCAGGGCGACGGGCAGCGGGCCGGCCGCGGTGACGCGCGCCGCGGTGCGGATCGCCATCAGGACGCCGACGACCCCGTCGTAGCGACCGGCATCGACGACGGTGTCGAGGTGCGAGCCGAGCAGCAGCACGGGGGCGTCCGGCGTCGCGCCGTCGACGATGCCGTGCAGGTTGCCCGCCGCGTCCTGCCACGTGCGGAGGCCCGCGTCGCGCATCCACTCCGCGACGACCGCGTTCACCCGGGCGTGCTCCGGTGACAGGTAGACGCGGGTGGTGCGGCCGTCGTCCTCGGACACCGCGGCGAGGGCGTCGCACCACCGGACGATCGTCGCGGCGTCGGCGAGGGCACGCGTGCTGGCGGTCGGGACGGGGGTCGGGGTGACGGCGCTCACGCGGGGGCCCCGACCGGGACGGACGCTCCGGCGTGCACGTCGAGCGCCGCGTCGACGCCCGCGCCCTGCGGGACGGCGTGCCCCGCACGCCGGAGGCTGTGCTCGAGCGCGGCGAGCGTCGTCACGACGGCGTCCTTGCGCGCGTTGTACCCCATAGTGCCGATCCGCCAGACGCGGCCGTGCAGCGGGCCGAACGACGTGCCGATCTCGATGCCGTGGTCCTCGAGCATCGCGCCGCGGACCTGGTCGCCGACGACGTCGTCCGGGATCTCCACGGCGACGACGTTGTGCATCTTGTGCGCGACGTCGCCGAAGACCCGCAGACCCAGGGCCTCCACCCCCGCGAGCATGGCGCGGCCGGCCGTCGCGTGGCGCTCGACGACGGTCTCTCGCCCCTCCTCGAGCAGGATGCGTGCGCACTCGTTGGCGGCGTAGAGCATCGACGCTGCCTCGGTGTGGTGGTTCAGACGCCGCGGTCCCCAGTAGTCGAGGATCATCGCGAGGTCGAGGTAGTTCGACCGGATCGGGTGGTCGGAGACGACGTCGTCGGCCTCTCGGATGCCGGCCTCGATGCTCCGACGGCCGTCGAGCACCGCGACCGCGCGCGGCGAGACGGTGATCGGGGCGCTGCCGGACGGACCCCCGAGGCACTTCTGCAGCCCGGCGCTCGCGACGTCGATCCCCCACGCGTCCACCTCGAGCGGGTTGCCGCCGATGCTCGCGGTGGCGTCGGTGTAGAGCAGCGCCCCGTACCGGTCGCAGACCGCGCCGAGCTCGTCGAGCGGCTGGTTCATCGTGGTGGAGGTGTCGCCCTGCACGACGGCCAGGACCTTCGGCCGGACGCGGCGCACGGCGTCCTCGACCACCGACGTCGGGAAGACCTGTCCCCACTCCGTCTCGATCGTGTGCACCTCGGCGCCGGCGCGTCCGGCGATCTCGGCGAGCAGGTGCCCGAAGCGCCCGAACACGGGCACGAGGACGCGGTCCCCGGGTGCCAGGAGGGAGACCAGGGCCGCCTCGATGCCGGCGCGCGAGGTCCCGTCGACCAGGACGGTGGCGTCGTTGCGCGTGCCGAAGACCTGGCGGTACAGCTCCTGCGTCGCGGTCATCGTGGCGGTCATCCACGGGTCGTACTGCCCGACGAGCGGCGTCGAGAGCGCCCGGAGCACCCGGGGGTCGGCGTCGATCGGGCCCGGACCCATCAGGAGTCGGGCGGGTGGGTTCACTGGCTGCGTCATGGTGCCTCCGTTCCGTTCAGGATGGTACCGGAACGATCGTTTCGTGCGTGTTGCGTGTGCTGCGGGCGGACGAGCAGGACGCCCTCGACCGCGGTCACCCCGTCGGCGGCCGTCGCGACGAGCCGCCCGTGCAGCCAGGTCTCCACGACCCGACCGAGGGTGTGCAGGCCCGCGAAGGCGGACACCGGGTTGCGGTGCGCGAGGGCGGCGACCTCGATGACGTCCTCGGCCGCGGGGTCGAGGACCGCGAGGTGCGCGACGGCACCCGGCGCGATGCGACCGCGGTCCGTGAACCCGACGAGCGCCGCCGGTCCGGTCGTGAACCACGGCAGCACGGTCTCGAGCGGGATCCCCCGCCGGACGGCCTCGGTCCACACCGCGCGGAAGCCGACCTGCAGCCCGGCGATCCCGCCCCAGGCGAGCCCCCAGTCGTCGGTCTTCAGGTCCGCCGTCGACGGCGAGTGGTCCGAGACGACGCAGTCGATCGTGCCGTCGAGGAGCCCGGCCCAGAGCGCGTCGCGGTTCGCGTCGTCGCGGATCGGCGGGCAGCACTTGAACTCGGTGGCACCGTCCGGGATCGTGCCGGCCTCGAAGGCGAGGTAGTGCGGGCAGGTCTCGACGGTGATCCGTACACCGTCCGCCTTCGCCGCACGGATCATCGGCAGGGCGGTGGCGTCGGAGAGGTGCAGCACGTGCACGCGCGCACCGGTCTCGCGAGCACCGTCGACGACCCGCGCGATGGCGGACCGCTCGGCGCTGCCCGGACGGGTCGCCAGGAAGTCGGCGTACCGGCCGCCGAGCGCGTCGTGCGGGACGAGCAGGTCCGGGTCCTCGGCGTGCACGATGAGGAGCGCGTCGAGCTCCGCGACCTCGGCGATCGCGGCACGGAGCTGCTCCGGGTCGAGGTGCGGGAACTCGTCGACGCCGCTCGGGGCGGTGAAGCACTTGAACCCGAACACCCCGGCGTCGTGGAGCGGCCCGCGGGTCCCGGCGTTCGCGGGGACCGCGCCGCCCCAGAACCCCACGTCGACCGCCACGCGACCCTGGGCGCTCGCCCGCTTGACCGCCAGGGCGTCGACGTCGGTCGTCGCCGGGATCGAGTTGAGCGGCATGTCGACGATGGAGGTGACACCGCCGAGCGCCGCCGCGCGGGTGGCGGACGCGAAGCCCTCCCACTCGGTGCGGCCCGGCTCGTTGACGTGGACGTGGGTGTCGACGAGCCCCGGGAGCAGCACGTGCTCGTCGGACACGGTCCGGTCCTCCGCGGCGTCGACGGCGTCCCCGAAGGGCAGCACCGCGTCGACGACCCCGTTCCGGACCACCACCGCAGCCGGGCGGAACGCCCCGTCGACCCAGGACCGTCGAGCGCGCAGGACGAGGTCGGCCTCGGCGCCGCTCATGCGGACACCCCGCTGAGCACGGCGGTCGGCGCGGCCACGGTGAAGCCCGACAGCACCCCGGTGACCTGCTTCGGCGGTGGCGGGGCGTACTCGCCGCGCTTGCCGGTCGCGAGGCCGAGCCGGACGAGCGACTCGGCCAGCACCGTCGCCGCAGCCACGCCGTCGACCACCGGGGCACCGACCTCCCGGGACACCTCGGCGCAGAGGTCCGCCATGCCGGCGCACCCGAGCACCACCGCGTCCGCACCACCGGCGAGCACCGCGCGGCACTCCTCGACGACGAGCGCTCGCGCGCCCGAGGCGGGGTCGTCGAGCGCCAGCACCGGGACCTCGCACGCGCGGACCTCGGTGACGAGCCGCGCGAACCCGTAGCGCTCGGCGAGCTCCCACGCCCTGCCGGTCGTCCGGGCGAGGGTGGTGACGACCCCGAACCGCCGACCGAGCATGGCCGCGGCGTGGAAGCCGGCCTCGGCGATCCCGACGACGGGACCCGTGGCGAGCTCCCGGGCGGCGTCGAGGCCCGGGTCGCCGAAGCACGCCACGACGAACGCATCGACGCCGTCCCGCTCCCCGAGTGCCACCTGCTCGAGGAGCCCGGGGACCGCCAGCGCCTCCTCGTAGTGACTCTCGATCGAGGCCGGTCCGGTGGTGGGCTTCACCGCCTCGATCACGGTCCCGGGCCCGGCGACCGCAGCCGCAGCGCGACCGATCGTGGCCGTCATCGCGGCGGTGGTGTTGGGGTTGACGACGCGGATGCGCAAGCGGGTCCTCCGGGTGGTGACGAGGGGAAGTGGGGCGTGGAGCCGGGTGGTGACGAGCGGGGCGGAGGCGGGACGGGCCTCCCGGCCGAGACGAACCGAGACGAACCGAGACGAACCGAGACGAGAGGGGCCGAGCCGGGCCGAACCGAGACGAGACGGGCCGGGCCGGGCCGCGCTAGGCGCGCCCCGCGGCGGCGCCGTCGTCGATCGTGGGGTCGTCGGCCGCCAGGAGCGGCATCCGCGGCGACCGGCGCTCGAGCGCCCAGAACACGACGAGCCCGAGCCCGCAGCCGATGAACCAGCTGTAGTTCGACAGCCACGGCAGGACGCCGGTCGCGGGCGGCAGGACCGCGCTGGCGACGGACACGGCCCCGGCGACCAGCAGGGTCCACATCGCGTTCGGGTTCCACCCCGCGCGGTACCAGTACCGGGCGGTGGGCTCCTTCGAGTACATGTCGTCGACCGCAACCCGCTGCTTCGCGACGAGGTAGTAGCCGGCGATCAGGATGCCGAACAGCGGACCGATCAGCGCGCCGAGGATGCCGAGCGTGTACAGGATCGCCTGGTCGTTGCCGTACCAGTTCCACGGCGTCAGGAGCACCGAACCGACCGCGGCGATCATGCCGCCCGTGCGCCAGCTGATCTTCCGCGGGGCGACGTTCGAGAAGTCGAACGCGGGGCTGATGAAGTTCGCGACGATGTTGATGCCGACCGTGGCGATGACGAACGTCAGGCCGCCGAGCAGGATCGCGAAGGGCGCGTCGATCGCCTGGACCGTCTCGATCGGGTCGGTGATGAGCTTGCCGAACACCGGGACGGTGGCGCTGGCGCAGAGCACCGTGAGGACCGAGAAGAACAGGAAGTTGACCGGCAGGCCCCAGAGGTTGCCGCGCTTGACGGCGGCGAACGACCTGCCGTACCGCGAGAAGTCGCCGAAGTTGAGCATCGGACCGGAGAAGTAGCTGACGACGATCGCGACCGCGGAGAGCATCACCGGGATCGAGGCACCGAACGACATCGGCGCACCCGTGTGCAACGTGAGCGAGATGTTGCCGATGCCCGCCCGGGCGACGAGGTAGACCGCGAGCGCGATCATCACGACGTAGACGGCGGGACCGGCGAAGTCGATGAAGCGGCGGATCGCCTCCATGCCCATCGAGAAGAGCGCCGCCTGCGCGACCCAGAGGATGCCGTACGAGATCCAACCGAGCGCCGACAGCCCGAGGAACGCGTGGTCGAGGAGCGCGGCCGAGCCGGGCAGGAACTTGAGGAACACGATGTTCAGCGACTGCGCGGCGAGGAAGGTCTGCACGCCGTACCAGGCCGTCGCGATGAGCCCGCGGATGACGGCGGGGACGTTCGCCCCGATGACGCCGAACACCGCGCGGTTGATGACGGGGTACGGCACGCCGGTGCGCTGCGACGGCTTCGCCACGAGGTTCGCGAACACCTGGACGACCAGGATGCCGACGACCAGGGCGACGAGCACCTGCCAGCTGGCGATCCCGAGCGCGAAGAGCGACCCGGCGGTGACGTACCCGCCGACGGAGTGCACGTCGGACATCCAGAAGGCGAAGATGTTGTAGCTCGTCCAGCGCTGTTCGCGCAGGGGGGCGAGGTCCTCGTTGGTGAGCGACGGGTCGTACCCGGGCTTGACGACGCCGGCGCCGGCAGCGGCCGACGACGTCGTGCGGGGGGCGTGGGGCGCGGCGACGGGTGTCGCGATCTCTGTGACCAAGGCGTCCTCCGTGGGAGTGGGCGGCGGGGGTCCCCGCTCGTGGACGACGCTATGGAGGCTCTTCGCGCTGCCCGTTTCCCTCGTGTAACGGTCGTGTGACGCGCTCCTCGGCCCGGAACGATCGTTCCGAGCAACCGCGGCCCTGACCTGAACGACCGCACAGTCGGGTGCGGGATGCCGCAGGGAATGGCGCACCGGTCCGCACGAGCCGTCCCGGGAGCACTCCGCGGCACGATCATCGACCCATGACCAGGGGCATCAGGATCGACCACGTCGGCGTCACCGTGCCCGACATCGACGCGGCGACGGCGTTCTTCGCCGCCGCCTTCGACGCCGTCGTGCTCTACGACGTGCGCCGCACCACCGACGTGCCGAACGACACACCGGAGGCGCACCGCTACCTCGGCATCCCGGACACGATGGCGCAGGGAGCCATCCGCATGCTCGCCCTACCCGAGGGCCCGGGACTCGAGCTCTTCGAGTACCGCGGCCCCGACCAGCGCGCCGCTGCGCATCCCTCCGACCTCGGCTGGCAGCACCTCGCGCTGTACGTCGACGACCTCGACGAGGCCCTCCTGCGGCTCGAGGCCGCGGGCGCCGTCCGCAACAGCGACCCTCGGCCCCTGCGGGGTGAGGAGGCCGGGGAGGGCAACCGCTTCGTCTACACCCGGACGCCGTGGGGGTCGACGCTCGAGCTCGTCACCTACCCGACACCGCAGCCGTACCTGCTGCACGCGCCCCGGGCGAAGTGGGCGCCCTGGCCGGACGTGGACCGGCTCCGGCAGCTGGACCCGGCCTGACGGGCTGACCGGTCCGGCCGGCCGGGAGGCACGGCTCGCGTCCGCCTCGCCGGTCACCGTGCGTGCCGGGTTGCGCTCGTCCCCTACGCTCGTGCCGACGGAGGGGAACACGATGACGAACCTTGCCGACTGGGAAGCCGAGGGTGCCCGGGCACGACCCAGCACACCGACGGACCACGTCCGAGCACCGCTCGCGCTCCGTGCGGCGACCTGGATCGGCACCGTCCTGCTCGTCGTCGCCGGCATCGTGCTGATCAGCACGACGATGGTCACCCAGCAGGCGGAGGAGTCGGCGACACACGAACTGCTGCGCGTCCTGGTCCTGGTCGTGGTCGGCACCGCGATCGCGGTCGTCGGTGCGGTCACCCTCGTGCTCCGTCTCGTCGCGAGCGCGCTCCGTCCGGGCTCCTGACCCGACACGGCAGGTCCCCGGGCTGCGAGGACCACCTGGCAGCGCTCGACACGAACGGTCCGTCACCGCCGGACGGGAGATGCTGCGCCCTCGTAGCGACGGAGGTCGAGTCCCTTGGCCGGCAGGTCGAGGAGCCGCATGAGGGGCGACGCGATCGACGCGGCGCGGAAGAACAGGTTCCGGAGACGGATCCCCCGCATCGTCCTCGGCGCCAGGAGCGCGCCGGCGTTCACATTGTGGGACGCGGCCGTGTACGGCCGGTAACGGGCCTCGTACTCCGCCAGGGCCGTCGCGACGTCTCCGTCCGCCAGACGCAGCTCGCCGGCCAGCACGTACGCGGCGACCAGGGCGAGGCCCGTGCCGTACCCGCTCAGGGCGTTCCCCCACGCGGAGTCGCCGAGCAGGACCACGCGCCCTCGGCTCCAGCGGTCCACGGTCACCCGGCTGATGGAGTCGGTGTAGAACGACCTCGCGTCGGCGAACCGGTCGACGATCTCCGGGATGCGCCACCGCCCCTCCCGCAGTGCGCCCGCGATCTGGCGCTTCTGCTCGTCGACGTCGTCACGGGCGCCCGGGAAACGGTCTGCGGCGACGACGATGAAGGTGGGGGCCTTCGACCCGCCGAGCATGACCGTCATCCCGGGCTGGCTGTACACGACGTCGTCGTCGCCCAGGTCCAGGTCCGCCAGCACGTAGTGGTGTCCGCGGTGCTCGACGAACTGCTCCTCCGGGCCCCAGACGAGACGGCGCACCCCGGAGTGCACGCCGTCGGCACCGACGACCAGGTCGAAGCGCTCCACCGATCCGCTCCGGAACGTCACCGTGACGCCCTCGCCGTCGTCGACCATGCGCGAGATGCGGTCCCCGAACCGGTAGTCGACGTCGTCCTTCGTCCGCTCGTACAGGACGGTCGCGATCGTGTCCCGGGGGACGTTGAGCTCGCCGGAGCCGAATCCACCGGGCGCGACCCCGATCGTGCGACCGTGCTCGTCGACGATCGCGGCGTCCTCGTCGCGGATGTCGTACTGACGGAGCTCGTCGAGGATCCCCATCTCCCGGAGGACCTGCATGTGGGTCGCGCCCTTGAAGTCGACCGCCTGTCCACCGGGTCGGATGCCGTCGTTCTTCTCGACGACGGTCACGTCGTGGCCGGAGCGGTGCAGCCAGAAGGCGAGGGCGGGACCGGCGATGCTGGCGCCGGAGATCAGGATGCGGGTCATGGGGACTCCTCGTGTCGGTGGGACCACCATCCGCCCGACCACTCACACCCTGCTGACGCGGTACTGACACCGGTGGCGTCCGCGGCGCCAGGCGTCACGGGGATCCGCGCGCTCCGCCGCGCCTCCTCCGGGAGCACGGTCAGGACTCGTCGTCCGAGATCTGCCGCACCCGAGCCCTCACAGCGCGTGCGTCCCGAGCAGCGCCCCCGCGACGTACGTCGCCGCGAGCGCGAGCGCCCCGCCCACCACGACCCGCAACGCCGCACGCCCCCGCCGGGCACCGCCGAGCACGGCACCGGTGGTCCCGGTGAGCGCGAGCGCGACGAGCGACGCCGTCACCGTCACCGGCACCCGCGCGGCTTCCGGGGCGAACAGCATCGCGAGGAACGGCAGCAGCGCCCCGACCGTGAACGTCGCGGCGGAGACCCAGGCCGCACGCCACGGGCTCACGACCTCGTCCTCGGCGTCCCGCAGGGCGGCCTCGGCCCGGCGACGGCGGACCTCCGGTCGCGCGAGCTCCCGGGCGACCGCCACCGCCACCGACTCCTCGACCCCGAGCGACCGGTAGTGCGCGGCGAGCGCGGGGGCGTCCTCGGCGTCGGCCTCGAGCTTCGCCTGCTCCGCGGCCTGCCCGGTGCGCTGAGCGTCACGCGCACCGCTCACCGAGATGTACTCGCCGAGCGCCATCGAGATCGCACCGCCGACGAGCGCCGCCGTCCCCGCGGCCACCACCGGCCCCGTGCCCGCTCCCGCGCCGGCGACGCCGACGAGCACGGCCGCCACGGAGACGATGCCGTCGTTCGCGCCGAGCAGTCCGGCGCGGAGCCAGTTGAGTCGCGCGGCGCTGGCGGCGTCGTCGTGCTCCGAGACGGGGAGCGAGAGGTCCGATGCGGTTGACATGGGGGCAATCGAACCACGCTCATGCGCCGCGCGCCAGCAAGGTGAGGCATGCCTGACCTGGGGTTTCCTGGTGAGGACAGCCTCACCTCACCGGTCCGCGCCGGTCCTCCAGACCCGGGTCGGTCGACCGCTCAGGGCGTGGGGGAAGGAGTCGCCGACGGGCCGGAACCCAGCGCTGGCGTAGAGCGCCAGTGCCGGCGCGTTGTCGTCGAGCGCGTGCAGCTCGCAGTGCGCGTGCCAGGCCTCGGCCGCGGCCGCCACCGCTGCGGCGAGCAGCCGGCGGCCCAGCCCGTGCCCCTGCGCGGTCGGCGCGACCGCGAGCAGGCTGAGGTACGCGGCGTCGCTCGGGGTGCCACCGCTGCCGGGGGCCGTGACCAGGGCGAAGCCGACCGGTGCTCCGGCGGGGTCGTCCGCCACCACGAGGGCGACACGGTCGGCGGCGAACTTCGTCCGGGCGCGCTCGCGGACCGCCGGCGAGGCAGGCAGACCGTCGCGGTCGGCCACGGCCGCGACCCACAGGTCGACGCAGGCCGCGTCCGCGTCCGCCCCGGTCGCGGTGCGCACGACGAAGGTGGTCCCGATCACCGGACCACCCTACGTCGCACCGTGACCGTCGACGCTCAGACCGCCGCGCGGACTCCCGTGCGGTACTGCGCCGCACGGTGCTCCTCGGGGAGCCGGTCTCCGCGGCCGAACAGCTTCTGGCGGAGGGACCCCGCCACGTACTCCTCCGGGTACGCCCCGCGGGCACGGAGCTCGGGGACGACGAACTCGATGACGTCCTCCCACGTGCCGGGGGTCACGGCGTACGCCAGGTTGAACCCGTCGACGTCGGTCTGCTCCTGGATGTCGATCAACCGCTGGGCGATGGTCGCTCCCGACCCGACGGCCACCGGCCCGAGCCCGCCGATCGCGGTGTGCTCGGCGATGTCCCGGACCGTCCAGTTCGCCCCGTCCTCCCCCGTCGCCGCGGACAGGTTCGCGGCCGTCGACTGGATCGCGTTCGACTCGATGTTGCCGAGCGGCTCGTCGAGGTCGTACTGCGACAGGTCGACGCCCATCCACCCCGAGTTGAGCACGAGCGCGCCCTCGGCAGACGCGTACGACAGGTAGTCGCGGTACTTCGCCTGCGCGGCCTCGTCGGTCTCGTCGGTGATGACGGTCAGCAGCGTGTAGACCTTCGCCGCGTACCGGTCGCGGCCGGCGGCCTCGAGGGCGTCGCGGATCTTCCCCACCGTGGCCGCGAGCTGCGGGATCGTCGGCGCACCGACGAAGACGGCCTCGGCGTTCTCCGCAGCGAAACGGATCCCGCGGGGCGATGCGCCCGCCTGGTAGACGACGGGGCTCCGCTGCACGGACGGCTCCGACAGGTGGATGCCGGGCACGTCGAAGTGCGCGCCGTGGTGCTCGATCGGGTGGACCTTCGCGGGGTCGGTGAAGACGCCCGTCTCGCGGTCCTCGACGACGGCGTCGTCCTCCCACGACCCCTCCCACAGCTTGTAGAGCACCTCGAGGTACTCGTCGGCCACGTCGTAGCGGTCGTCGTGGCTCAGCTGGTCGGTGTGGCCCATGTTCCGGGCGGCACTCGGCAGGTACCCGGTGACGACGTTCCAGCCGATGCGGCCCTTCGTCAGGTGGTCGAGCGTCGACATGCGCCGCGCGAACGGATAGGGGTGCTCGTACGCGGTCCCCGCAGTGATGCCGAAGCCGAGGTGCTCGGTCACCGCTGCCATCGCCGAGACGAGCAGGATCGGGTCGTTCACCGGCACCTGCGACCCGGTGCGCAGGGCAGCCTCGTTCGTGCCGCCGTACACGTCGTACGTCCCGAGGACGTCGGCGATGAAGATGCCGTCGAAGTGCCCGCGTTCGAGCAGCTGCGCCAGGTCCGTCCAGTACGACAGGTCGTTGTAGTGCCGCGAGCGGTCGCGGGGGTGCCGCCACAGTCCGGAGGACTGGTGCGCGACGCAGTTCATGTCGAACGCGTTGAAGCGGATCTGCCGGGGCTCGTTCGTCGTGTCCGTCACGGCGGTGACGCTACGTGCGTCCGGCGCGTCCGTCACGCCTCGTGACGCTCCGTGACACGGCCGGGAGGCCCGCCCCGGCTCCGCCCCGCCACGCACGTCCGGCGCTGGTCGCCGTCACTTCCGCCAGGATCGAGTCGTGCAGCGCACCACCACCATCACCCGCGCCACCCTCGCGGGCGTCGCCGTCGGGACCGCCGCCGCGGTCCTCCTGTGGAGTCTCGTGGCGGTGGTGACCACGACGTCCGACCAGGGCACGGCGGCCGGCTTCGCCGCGGCATCGCTCGCGGTCACGCCCGCGCTCGTCCTCGGCGGCGCGGTGCTCGGCCTCGCCGTGGGGCTGGCGCTCGCCCTGGTCGCTCCGGCCCTCCGGCGCGGCGGCGCGCCTCGTGCGGCCGCGATCGTCGTGGTCGGTCTGCTCGCGTTCGTCGTCTGGGGCACCGCCACCGTGCAGCTCGTGTCGAAGGAGGTCGTCGTCGTGGGCGCCGGGGTCTCCACGGACGCCGTGCAGCTCGTCGCCGCGGTGTTCGGCGCGGTCGCGGGCGCCGGTGTGACGGTCGTCACCGCACGCGGCCGGTTCCCGCTGCCCGCCGCCCGGGTCGGACGGACCGTCCTGCTCTGGACCGTCGTCGGCGCGCTCGCGGGGGTGTCGGCATGGGCGGCGCGCCGATCGGGCGTGCCGCTGCTGTCGGGGTTGCCCGCCGAGACGGCGTTCGTCGGCTCGGGCTTCGGGGACTCCGACGTCCCGATCACCCTCGAGTGGGTCTGGGCCGTCCTCACCGGAGCGTTCGCCGGCGCCGTGGTCGGCGTGGTGCGCGTGCTGACCGCTCGGCGCTGGGCCGCGGTCGTCGCGGCCGCGCTGGCGGCCGCGGTCGCCGCCTTCGTCGCCGCGCGCACCGGACTGCTCTTCCCGTCCCTCGGCGAGCGCCCGTTCGACCTGACGTACCCGTTCGTCGACGGCTGGGCGACGCCGGTCGTCCGTCAGCCGCTCGGCGCCGTCCTCGCGACGGTCACCCTGTGTGCGGCTGCCGCAGCGGTCGTCGCCGGAGCCCTGACGCTGACGGCGGCGAGGCTGTGCGACCGGCGGCGCCGCGCTTCCCGGCCGATCTGACGCGAGCGGCGGGCTCAGCCGCCGGACTCGGCGCAGCTGTCGGTGCCGCTCCAGCAGGCGGGTGTGTCGTTGCTGAGGCTCGGGATGTCCGCCCACCGTCCCTGCGGTACCGCGAGCACGTACGCGGCGACGAGCACGATCGGCACCATCGTGAGCGCGACGAACGCTGGCCAGCGGACGCCGCTGCGCACCGCTGACACCACGGCGACGACGACCAGGACGGGCGTGGCGACCAGCAGCAGCTCGTAGGTCCGGACGTGGGCCGGGGTCTCGTCGGGGCCGTACAGGGTCCACGTCCCCACCACGTTCAGCAGCATGACGACCGGGACGGCACACGTGAGCAGCGCGGCCACGACGGCGGTCCGGCCGGAGCGCCGTCGGTCCCGCGCGGCGTCCGCCGCGACCTGGTCCCCCGTGCCCGTCACGCGGCAGTGGCCTCGCGAGCGGCGGCCTCGGCGGCGACCCAGGCGAGCATGCCGCACTTGACCCGCATGACGAACTTCGAGACGCCGTGGAACGCCACGAGGTCCTCGAGGGTGTCCTCGTCGGGCTCCCCGGCACCACGCGACCGCATCATCGTCCGGAACGCCTCGGTGAGTTCGAGCAGTTCGGGGACGGTGCGCCCGGGTGCCATGTCGGTGAGCACCGATGCCGACGCCATCGAGATCGAGCAGCCGTCGCCCTGCCACGCGACTGCGGCGATGCGGTCGGTGCCCGGCTCGAGCCGGATGCTCACGGTGATCTCGTCGCCGCAGGTCGGGTTCCGCTCGAAGTGCGACGCGTCGGCGTCCGCGAGCACGGTGTCGCCGTGCCGGGCCTTCGCGTGGTCGAGGATGACCTGCTGGTAGAGCGAGTCGAGCCCGTTCACGAGGCCGCTCCGAAGTAGCGGCGGATCTCCGCGACGGCCGCGAGGAACCGGTCGACGTCCTCCTCGGTCGTGTAGACGTACGTGCTCGCACGGCTGGTCGCCACGAGGCCGAGGCGACGGTGCAGCGGTTGGGCGCAGTGGTGGCCGGAGCGCACGGCGATGCCCTGTGCGTCGAGGTACTGCGAGACGTCGTGGGCGTGCACGCCGTCGACGTCGAACGCCACGAGCCCGGACCGCGGGACCCCGGCGGGCGGACCGACGACGCGGATGCCGGGCACCGCGGCGAGGCCCTCGAGCATGCGCTGCGCGAGCTGCTCCTCGTGGGCACGGACCCGCTCCGTGCCGATCGCCTGCAGGTACCGGACGGCCTCGGCGAGTGCCACGGCCTGGGACACCGGTTGCGTGCCCGCCTCGAAGCGCTCGGGAGCGGGCATGAACTCGGACGACTCCATCGTCACGGTGGTGATCATCGACCCGCCCGTGCGGAACGGGGGCAGCGCGTCGAGGAGCTCGCCCCGACCCCAGAGCACGCCGATGCCGCTCGGTCCGAGCATCTTGTGCCCGGAGAACGCGGCGAAGTCGACGCCGAGCTGCTGCACGTCGAGCGGACGGTGCGGCGCCGACTGGCAGGCGTCGAGCACGACGAGGGCGCCGTGCTCGTGCGCGGCGGCGACGACCTCCGCCACGGGCGCGATCATGCCGGTGACGTTCGACACGTGCGCGAAGGCGACGACCCGGGTCCGGTCGGTGATGCGCGAGGTCGCGTCGTCGGCGGTCCACGTGCCGTCGTCGGCGACCGGCACCCAGCGGAGCGTCGCACCGGTCAGGGCCGCGAGCTCCTGCCACGGGACGAGGTTCGCGTGGTGCTCGGCCTCGGTGACGAGTACCTCGTCGCCCGGGCCGATGCGGAACCGCTCGGCGGCGGCTCCACCGCGACCCCGGCTGGCGTTGGCGATGCCGTACGCCACGAGGTTGAGGGCGTCGGTGGCGTTCGCCGTCCAGACGACCTCCGACGGCGACGCCGCCCCGACGAAGCCGGCGACCGTGGCGCGCGCGTCCTCGTAGGCGTCGGTGCTGAGCGCCGCGAGCGTGTGCGCGCCACGGTGCACGGCCGCGTTGTCGTGCTCGAGGAACCGTCGCTCGGCGTCGAGCACCTGCCGCGGTCGCTCGGCCGTCGCCCCGGAGTCGAGGTAGGCGAGCGGACGCCCGTTCACCTCCTGCTGGAGGATCGGGAAGTCCCGCTTGATCGCGGCGACCTCGGCGTCGGTCAGCGGCTGGTTCGGAGCGAGGACGGTCACCCCACAATCGTGGTCCGTCGCGCCCGCTCCGTCCAATCGCTGAGAGCGGAAGCGCTGGTGCTACTCGTTGCCGATGCGCTTGTCGGCCTGCTCGCGGGCGCCGTCGATCTTGTCGTCGTACTTGCCGCCGGTGGCCTTCTTGACCGCGTCGGCAACGCCTCCGAGGATCTTGTCGCTGACGCCCTCGGCCTTCTCGCTCTTCAGGGCGTCCTGGACCTTGCCGTCCTTCAGGAACTCCTGCGCCTTCTTCGTGATGTCGTCGAACCCTGCCACGGGATGCTCCTCAACTCGTGCGGGGCCCGCTGCCCCGACCTGCCGTCGATGCTAGGCGCGGTCCACGCCGGTGTCCGGACCGGGGTCGGGACACGGGAGTCGGGCGAGCCTAGGCCATCTGCGCGCTGCGCCGGCGGGCGAGCAGGTACCCGACGGCCACCGAACCGGTGATCGCGAGGAGCGACGGGATGAGGATGTCCGTGCCCTCCTGGGTGAACTCGACGACGAGCACGAGCGCGGTGAACGGCGCCCGCATCGTCGTCGCGAGGAACGCCGCGGCGCCGACGAACGCGAAGGCCGCCAGGTTCGACCCGTCGGCGGGCCAGAGCAGCACCCACAGCCCGCCGAGCGCGGCGCCGGCGGCGGACCCGATGGCGATGGACGGCGTCAGCGTGCCACCGACGGCACCGGCGCCGATGGTCGCCGAGGTCGTGATGGTGCGGATCACGGCGAGGAGCAGCAGGAACACGATCGGCGACAGCCCGGCGAACTCGGGCGCCTCGGTGGTCGCGTTCATCGCCACGAGCCCGAGTGCCCGGCCGTTCCCGAGGATCTCCGGGAACGGCACCGCGATCAGGCCGACCATCGCGAACACGACGGGCAGCACGACGAGCAGGTGCCACCCCTTCGGCGCCATCCCCTGCAGCCGGTTCGTGAGTCTGACGAAGCCGACGCCCGCGAAGCCGAGGAGCGGTCCGACGACGAGCGCCCAGACGAGCAGCGACGGCGACATGTGCATCGCCGGCACGTGGTACAGCACCTCGTCCGGGATCACGAGCCGTGCCGTGAAGGCCGCGATCGCGCTCGTCGCGAACGCCGGCAGCGCCGTCGCGAAGGTCAGCTCGCCGAGCAGGACCTCCACGGCGAACAGCGCGCCGCCGAGCGGGACGTCGTAGACCGCCGCCAGACCGGCTGCCGCGCCGCAGGCGACGAGGATGCGGGTCTCGCGCGCGGTCAGACCGGCGCGCGCCGTGACGAGCTGCGACAGCCAGGCACCGATCTCGCGGGGCGCGACCTCCTTGCCGATGGAGGCGCCGAGCCCGACCGCCAGGATCTGCACGGCGGCGTTGCCGACCGTGGCGAGCGCGGGCATCCGCTTCCCCCCGACGGCGGCGGTCACCGACACGACGGGCTTCGCCCAGCGGCGGATCGCCCACCATGCGACGCCGGTCAGCACGCCGGCCGCGGTGAGGGCGAGGAAGCGGTTCAGCCCCGAGGGCGCGTCCGCCGCCTCGAGGTGCCCGCCGAACGGGTACCCGAACGCGACGAACTGGATGGCCTGCAGCGCGAGCCACACCGAGATGCCCGCGACGCCGCCGGCGAGGCCGACGAGCGCGGTGATGACGGCGAGCTTGAGGGCCCAGACCGGCGTGGTCGTGCGTGTCGCGTTCCCGGTCTGCGGCATGTCCGGAAGCCTAGCGGCCCGTCGGAGCCGCCCCCGGCCCGGCAGGTGACCGGTGGACGGACGGGAGGCCCGTGGCGGCGTCGCCACGCGCCTCCCGTCCGGCAGCGGGTCACGTCACGGTCAGACGGCCGTCACGCGGAACGGCACCACGCGGTCGGCCGGCACGAGGGGCGGCTGCAGGCCGACCTGCTCGAGCACGCGGCCGGTGAAGACGCGGTCACCGGACCACCACGCGGGCGCCCGGACGTCGTCGCCCGCACCGACGATCACCGGGTCGACGCGGTACCGCGTGTCGGGGTCGAGGTCGCGGAAGACCACGCGGCCGACGCCGGACACCTCCGAGCGACCGGTGCTGGCGACGAAGAACGCCGCCTGGCGGCGGTCTTCGGCGACCACGCCGTACACGAGCCGCGTCGGGTCGACCTCGTCCACCCGGACGAGCAGACCGCCGTGCAGGAGCGCACGCCACTCCCTGTGCAGCGTGATCCACGACGCGAGCGTGCGTTCCTCGTCCGCGGTGGCCCGGGCGAGGTCCCACTCGATGCCGAAGTGCCCGATCATCGCGGTGCCCGCACGGAAGGAGACGTCGTGGGAGCGCCCGGTGGTGTGGTTCACGCCGCTGGCGACGTGCGCCCCGAGGAGCTCCGGGGGCAGGAGCTGCTGCGTCCAGCGGTGCATCTGCTGGCGCTCGAAGGGGTCGATGTCGTCGGACACCCACACGCGGTCGGTGTGCTCGATCACCGCGAGGTCGACCCGGGCCCCACCGGACGAGCACGACTCGATCTCGAGCGACGGGAAGCGCTCCTTGAGCGTCGCCATCAGCCGGTACGTCGCGAGGGTCTGCTCGTGCACGGCGGCCCCACCGCCCGGGTGCCCCGCCTCGACGAGGTCGCGGTTGTGGTCCCACTTGACGTAGTCGATGCCGTACTCGCCGATGATCGCCGTCATCCGCTCGAGCACGTACGCGGAGGCCTCGGGGATCGCGAGGTTGAGCACCTGCTGGTCGCGGGAGCGGACGGGCAGCCGACCGTCGGCCTGCATGATCCACTCCGGGTGCGCCCGGGCGAGGTCGCTGTCCTCGTTGACCATCTCCGGCTCGAACCACAGGCCGAACTCCATGCCGAGTGCGCGGACCCGGTCGACGATCGGACCGAGGCCGTCGGGCCAGACGTCCTCGTCGACGTACCAGTCGCCGAGCCCGGCGTGGTCGTCGCGCCGACCGCGGAACCAGCCGTCGTCGAGCACGTACCGCTCGACCCCGAGCCGCGCCGCACGTTCGGCGAGGTCGGTCAGCCGCACGAGGTCGTGGTCGAAGTAGACGGCCTCCCACACGTTGATGGTGACCGGACGCGGGGTCGACGGGTGCTGGGGCCGACTGCGCAGCCAGCGGTGGAAGCGCCGGGCCTGGTCGTCGAGGCCGTCACCGTACGCGGCGTAGACCCACGGTCCCTCGTACGTCTCGCCGGTCGCAAGCCGGACCTCCCCCGGCAGCAGGAGCTCGCCACCCCCGGCGACCTGGCGACCGGTGGCGAGCCGCTCGGCGAAGTGCCGGTGGTTGCCGCTCCACGCGGTGTGCACGCCCCAGACCTCGCCGCGGGCGAAGCCGAAGCCGGGCTCCCCGACGCTGAGGACCGTCGCGGCGTCGGCGCCCGTCCGACCCTTGCGGCTGTCGCGTTCGTGCGTGCCGACGACGAGGGCGCGACGCTGCGGGGTGCGCTCCTTGCCCCAGTGACCGGCGAAGTCGAGGACCTCGCGGGCGCGGGAGGGCACGGGCAGGGCGACGGTCAGGTCGTCCACCGTGTACACGCCGTCGGCGGCGTTCGTGACCGCCGCGCGGGCACGGACCAGCCCCGACTCGAGCAGCTCGACCGTCACCCGGACGGTCAGCCCCGCGACGGAGTCCTCGGCGTCGGCGACCACGCGGTTCCCGTCGACGTCGAGGGCGGTGACGGTGAAGGCGGGCGACCAGTCGCGGCCGTCGCGGTGCCCGGAGAGCCCGGGACGACCGGTCCACCCGCGGTGGGGTTCGGGCAGCAGGGCGAGGCGGACGGGGACGTCGGCCTCGTTGTTCGCCACGACGGCGACGTCGGCGTCCGCGAGGACGACGAGCTCGTCGTCGGAGAGGGACCCGAGTGCGGCGCCCCAGTGCACGACGGCGGGGAGCGCGTTCGCACGGCAGTCGAGGACGAGGGAGACACCCCCGGCGGTGAGGTGGACGAGGTCGTGCGAGGTCGGCGTGGTGGTCGGCATCGGTGCTCCGGTCGGCGTCGTTGGCGGTGTCGAGCCTTCCGGTCCGTGCGCGCTGCCGCAACCCGACGCGCGTGGGAGCGGTCAGCGCACGGGGATCAGAACCAGCGCTTGACCTTGAACACCACGAACAGGACCACCGCGAACAGCACCATCGCGAGGATGGACAGCGGGTAGCCCCAGGTCCACGACAGCTCGGGCATGTGCGTGAAGTTCATGCCGTAGATCGCCGCGATGAGCGTCGGCGCGAACAGGATCGCGGCCCAGCCGGAGATGCGCTTCGTGTCGTCGTTCTGCTTCTGCGCCGCGAGCGTCGAGTCGACCGTCAGGGCGTTCTGCAGCAGCTGCCGGAAGGTGTCGAGCCGCTCGACCGTGCGGATGACGTGGTCGAGCACGTCGCGGAACCGACGCTGGAGCTCCACCGGCAGGTGGTACTTCTCGGCACCCCGGTGCAGGTTCTCGATGATGCCGATGAGGGGCCGCGCCGCGCGTTGGAAGTCGACGACCTCGCCGAAGAGCTCGTAGATGCGCCGCGACACCCCGGTGACGCCGGCGAACAGCTGGTCCTCGATCTGGTTGATGTCCTCCTCGAGCCCGTCGATGACCGGCGCGTAGCCGTCGACGATCGAGTCCATGAGCGCCCAGAGCTGCGCCTGCGGTCCGGCGGTCACGAGGCCGGGCTTGCCGCTCATGCGCTGCAGGGCCCGCGGGACGGCGTCGCGGCCGCGCGGGTCGGCGGCGACGACCGCGAGGAAGAAGTCCTGCCCGACGAAGGCGTGCACCTCACCGAACTCCACCTCCTCCGCACCGTCGTGGTAGACCGCGGGCTTGAGGACGGTGAAGAGCGTCGAGCCGTACCGCTCGAGCTTCGGGCGCTGGTGTCCCTCGGCGGCGTCCTCGACCGCGAGCTCGTGCAGGCCGAGGGCCACCGCGACGTCGCCGAGCTCCTGGGCGTCCGGCTCGTGCAGCACGATGCACGCGCTGGCGCCCTGCTCGCCGACCAGCCGGAAGGTGTCGTCGAGCGAGGGGCACGCCATCGGCGCGATCCGGTCGACGTAGACGGTGTTGAGCGCGACGGTCACGAGGCCACCGTACGCACCCGTGCGACGCTCCGCTGCCGTCCCCCGCTCTCCTGGACGCCGGCTGCGCGCGCGGCCGGTGGACGTCGTACGGTCGATTTCATCAGCATGCTGACGAACGGAGTGGACATGAGGAAGATCTGGAAGCGCATCGCGGTCGCCGTGAGCGCGGTCGTGGCGGTCGTCGGGGCCTTCGTCGGCTCGGGTGCCGCGGGCGGGACCCCGATCCAGGACGCGGCGGGCGGGGCGCTGTCGGCGTCGTCGACCGCGATCGCGCCGGCCGGTCCCGCGTTCTCGATCTGGAGCGTCGTCTACGTCGGGCTCATCGCGTACGCGGTGCGGCAGTGCTTCCGGACCGCCGACGACGAGCGGCACGAGCGGCTGTTCGTCCCCGCGGTGCTCTCGCTGCTCCTGAACGCCGCGTGGATCCTGTCCGTGCAGTTCGGGTTCCTGTGGGCGAGCGAGCCGATCATCGTCGCGCTGCTCGCCGTGCTCGCGTGGGCGTTCGTGGTGCTCCGTCGCACCCGTCCGTCGGGCACCGTCGAAGCGGTCGTCACGGACGGCACGTTCGGGCTCTACCTCGGGTGGGTGTGCGTCGCGACGGCGGCGAACACCGCTGCGGTGCTCACGGCCGCGGGCTTTCGGGGCCTCGGGCTCGGGCAGGACGTGTGGGGCGTGCTCGTCGCCGCGGTGGCCGGACTCGTCGGCGTCGCACTCGCGGTGTGGGGTGGCGGACGCCTGGCCCCGACCGCGGCGCTCGGGTGGGGGCTCGCGTGGGTGGCGGTCGCGCGGCTCGACGGCCCGCTCGTGTCGGTGCCGACCGCGGTGACGTCGGTCGTCGCCGTCGCCGTCGTGGTGGTCGTGACGCTCGTGGTCCGCACCCGCACCGGCTGGGCTCGTGCTCGGGCGGGCTCCCCGGCGCGCACGGCGTAGCGGCGTGCCCCGAGGCTCGGCCAGGCGGACACTTCCGCGTCAGGATCTTCGCGAAAGTGTCCGTCCAGCCGAGGCTCGGCCAGGCGCGTAGCGGCGTGCGCGCCGGCGCGTCAGCGGCCCGCCGGCGCCGGGCCGTGGGCAGCGGCGACGGCCTCGTTCACCACGCGACCGGCGTGCACGTTCACGCCCTTCGCGAGCGCCGGGTCGGCGGCGGTCGCCTGCTCCCAGCCCTGGTCCGCGATCGCGAGCGCGTACGGCAGAGTCGCGTTCGTCAGCGAGATCGTGCTCGTGCGCGGCACCGCGCCGGGCATGTTCGCCACGCAGTAGTAGACGGCGTCGTGCACGCGGAACGTCGGGTCGTCGTGCGTGGTCGGCCGCGATCCCTCGAAGCAGCCGCCCTGGTCGATCGCGATGTCGACCAGCACCGCCCCCTGACGCATGTCGGCGACCATGGCGTCGGTGACGAGCTTCGGCGCCGAGGCCCCCGGGATGAGCACCGACCCGATCACCAGGTCCGCGTCGCGCAGGGCGTCCGCGATCGCGTGCGACGAGGACCGCAGCGTCGTGATGCGTCCGTCGAACCGGGCGTCGAGCGCTCGGAGGCGGGGCAGGCTGATGTCGAACACCGTGACCTCGGCACCGAGGCCGAGCGCCATCGTCGCCGCGTGCTCCCCCGCGACGCCACCGCCGATCACGACGACCCGGCCGCGCGGGGTGCCGGGCACGCCGCCGAGCAGCAGGCCGCGACCACCGTTCGTCCGCATGAGCTGGTGGGCCCCGACCTGCACGGACAGGCGCCCGGCGATCTCCGACATCGGCGAGAGCAGCGGCAGCGACCGGTCGGGCAGCTGCACGGTCTCGTACGCGATCGCGGTCGCACCGGAGGCCACGAGCGCGTCGGTCAGGGGGCGGTCGGCCGCGAGGTGCAGGTAGGTGAAGAGCACCTGGCCGGGACGGATCGCGTCGTACTCGGACGCCACCGGCTCCTTGACCTTGAGCACGAGGTCGGCGCGCTCCCACACCTCGGCGGCGGTGCCGACGACGGTCGCGCCCGCGGCCCGGTACTCGTCGTCGGCGAAGGACGAGCCGTCCCCCGCTCCGGCCTGGACGAGCACCTCGTGCCCGTGCAGCGTGAGCTCGCCCACGCCGGCCGGGGTGGCCGCGACGCGGTACTCGTTGTTCTTGACTTCGGTGGGGACGCCGATGAGCATCACGGACTCCTTCGTGGGCGGTGCAGGTGCCTCCCACGATGCGCTCGGGTTCGTTTCGACCACGTTGCGTCCGAACATCTGCGCAGTCGGTCCGGTTTCGGTGCGACGATGTTCGGCCACGCCTGGATCACAGCCAGCCGGGCCGAACCCGTCGTCAGCGGGTCCGGAGCGACTCGCTCGGCAGTTCGCCGAACCGCGCGCGGTAGGTCGCCGAGAACCGACCGAGGTGCCCGAACCCCCACGACCGAGCGATGTCCGCGACGCTCGTCTCGTCGCGGTCGCCGCGCAGCAGGTCGCCGCGAGCACCGTCGAGCCGGACGCTCCGCAGCAGGTCACCCGGGGTCTGGTCGAGGTGCCGACGGAGCGACTGCTGCAGCCCGCGGGCGCTCAACCCGGCGGCGGCGGCGATCTCCGGGGTGCCGATGGCGTCCCGCGCGTGGGCGTGCACGTACTCGAGCGCGCGACGGAGCCGGTCGTGCTCCGGGCCGTTCCCCTGGACGGACGACTGCCAGCGGTCGCGCCGCGGGAACGCCTCGACCGCGGCGGCGACGAAGGCGTCCGCGATGGTCCGCTGCACGGTCGGGGTCATCCGGTGCTCGACGTCGAGCCAGGTCGACGCGTGGGCTCGGACGGCGGCCTGCCACGTCCGGATGCCCTCGGCCGTCGGTCGTCGCATCGCCTCGAACGCGAACTCCGGGTCGCCCACGGTCGCACGCACGTGGTCGCGGTCGAGGTGCACGAGGTTCAGGCCGATGTCGCGGTGGTGCAGCTCGTACGCCTCGGCGAAGGGCAGCACCACGGGGACGCCCGGCTCGAGGTCGGCCGACCGTCCGCCGTGGGTGATCGTGCTCGAGCCGGATCGCAGCCACGCGATGACGAACTGGTCGTCGACCATGCTCTCCGTCCGCAGGTCGACCAGGAAGCGTGACGACCGCAGCGACATGCGCTCGTCGCCGACGCCCGCGAAGTCCCAGTGCGGGCGCTGCCGGGTCCGTCGGACCCGCGGCGTCCGGAAGTCGTAGTCGCCCGTGAAGAACGTCAGGGCCTCGTCGACGTCACTGCCGACGAGCCGCCGGAAGTAGCGCGCGTCGTCGTGCGACGACCCGCTCGACGGCGCCGACGACGGTGCCGCCGGGCGCTTGGTGTCGGGAGCCGGCTGACCGGGATCGCGAGGAAGCACCATGCACCAGAACCTACGGGCGACCACTGACAAAGGACGTCAGGCGCTGACTCAGGGCTGCAGGATCGCCTGCCCCACGCTCTCGTCGAGGATGAGGTCGGTGATCAGTCCGGCGGCGAGCGCGCCCTTCAGTGAGGCCGCCTTGGACCGCCCGGCCACCACGCACACCCGCCGGGGCGACCGCTTGATCGTGTCGAGGTCCGGCGCCCCCGCGCGGGCGTTCACCCCGATGTCCTTCCACGACCCGTCCGCGCGGTAGAAGACCGTCGACACGTCGCCGACGACGCCCGCCTCGGTGAGCTCGTCGCGGTCGGCCGGGTCGAGGTAGCCCCCGGAGTAGACGTGCGAGGGCACGGGGGCCTGCGGCGCGCCGACGCCGAACACCACGAGGTCCATCCGCTCGTGCAGGTCGAGCACGCGGCGGATGGAACGCTCGCGGAACAGCATCTCCTTCGTCGCCGGGTCGTCGAAGAACGCCGGCACCGGGAACTGCTGCACGAAGGCGCCGTAGGCCTCGCCGAACCGACGGAGGATCTCGGACGCGTAGACGATGCCCGTGGTCCGGGTGTTCGCGGCCCCGTTGATCTGCACGACCGTCGACCCGTGGGTGGTCTTCGGCACGAGGTACCGGCTGACGGCGCTCACGGTCGAGCCCCACGAGATGCCGATCACCATGTTCGACTCGACGTACTGCGTGAGGATCCGTGCGGCGCTCAGGGCGACGCGCTCGAGCCGGTCGACGTCGCTCGTGTGGTCCGGCACCGGCACGACGTGCGCGTGCACGCCGAAGCGCGCGCGGATGTTCCGGCTCAGCGCGGCGGCCTGGTCCAGCGGCGAGCGGATCTGGATGTCCACGAGCCCGGTGTCCCTGGCGTACTTCAGCAGGCGCGAGACCGAGGAGCGGGACGTCCCCAGCTCGTCGGCGATGGCGTCCATCGTCAGGTCCTGCAGGTAGTACAGGTGTGCGGCGCGCAGCGCCTGCTGGGTCCGCATCGGCTGCGCTGCGTCGCTCATGGGAACCGAGCATGCACGGACGTGCACGGCCTCTGCAACCCCGGTCGCGCCTCCCGGCCGCCCCTGCCCGCCCCGTTGCGGACACTGACAGGTGTGCTGCACGTTCGTGCACGTGAGTTGCCCGACCTCTCACGGAGGCGCACGATCGAAGGCGTCCCATGGAACCGACCCAAGGAAGCGACGCACCATGTCGAAGAAGACGCAGCCCCGGAACACCGTGACCGCGCTCACCGAGCGCCCGACCGCACAGGTCCTCATCGTCGGTGGCGGCATCAACGGCATCGCCACCTTCCGCGACCTCGCCCTGCAGGGCGTCGACGTCGTGCTCGTCGAGCGCGGCGACTACGCCGGCGGTGCGTCCGCCGCGTCGAGCCACATGATCCACGGTGGCATCCGCTACCTCGAGAACGGCGAGTTCCGCCTGGTGCGCGAGAGCGTGCAGGAGCGCAACGGCCTCATCCGCATCGCCCCGCACTACGTCAAGCCGCTGCAGACCACGATGCCGATCTTCTCGACGTTCTCCGGCATCATGAACGCCCCGCTGCGCATGCTCACGCACAAGCAGCGCTCGACCAAGGAGCGCGGCGCCGCGCTCATCAAGATCGGCATGACGATCTACGACTCCTTCTCGCGCGACGGCGGCTCCGTGCCGAAGCACCGCTTCCTCACGAAGAAGGCGGCGCTGGCGGACATGCCGGCGCTCAACAAGGACCTGAAGTACACGGGCACCTACTACGACGCGTCGGTGCACGAGCCGGAGCGCCTGGCCCTCGACGTGCTCAAGGACGGCCTGGCCGCCGCGCAGGGCACCGGCAGCGCCGCGACCGCCCGTGCGACCAACTACGTCGAGGCCGTCGGCACCCGGGACGGCGGCGTCCTGCTCCGCGACCGCGAGACCGGCGAGGAGTTCGTGTTCTCCGCCGAGGTCGTCGTGAACGCGTCCGGCCCCTGGACCGACCTGACGAACCAGGCGTTCGGCGGCGAGACGAAGTACATGGGCGGCACGAAGGGCTCCCACATCGTCGTGCAGAACGACGAGCTGCTCGAGGCGACCAAGGGCCGCGAGCTGTTCTTCGAGAACGACGACGGCCGCATCGTCCTCATCTACCCGCTCAAGGGCCGCGTGCTCATCGGGACGACGGACATCGACGCCGACCCGTCGCAGCCGGTGACCACCACCGAGGAGGAGATCGACTACTTCTTCGGGCTCGTGAAGCACGTCTTCCCGCAGATCGAGGTCACCCGCGACCACATCGTCTACAGCTACTCGGGCATCCGGCCGCTCCCCCGTCACGAGGACACCGCCCCCGGCTTCGTCTCCCGCGACTACCGGATCGTCGACACCCCGATCGCGGGCCTGCCCTCGACCACCGTGCTGTCGCTCGTCGGCGGCAAGTGGACGACGTTCCGTGCCCTCGCGGCGCACCTGTCGAGCGACGTCACGACGAAGCTCGGCGTGGCCCGGAAGGTCGACACGACCGGCATGCCGATCGGCGGCGGCAAGGACTTCCCGACCACGGACGCCCAGCGTGCCCTGTGGATCAAGTCGCACCGTGACGGCCTCGACGAGCAGCTCGTCGACGGTCTGCTCGAGCGCTACGGCACCCGTGCCGCCGAGGTCGTGGACGTCCTGACCGACGGCCCGGTCGAGGCGCTCGAGTCGGACCCGTCGCTCACCCGCGCCGAGGTGGCCTACTTCGCCGAGCACGAGCAGGCGGTCCACCTGGTGGACGTGGTGCTGCGTCGCACGAACCTCGCGTTCGTCGGTGGCGTGACGATCGACCTGCTCGACGAGCTCGCCGACGTCATGGCCGGGTCGCTCGGCTGGACCACCGAGGAGCGCGCGGACGAGGTCCAGCGCACCCTCGACGTGCTGCGCGAGTCGCACGGCGTGGTCGTCCCGCTGCACACGGCGGCGCAGCCCGCGTAGTCCCCACACGACCGGACGGGAGGCGCGGTGCCGGCTGGCACCGCGCCTCCCGTCCGTCACGTGGCCGGGTCAGAAGCGCTCGCCGGTCGGGTCCTGCGCCGTCCGGTCGATCAGCTCGTCGCCGCCGACCGGCTCGCCCTCCCAGTCGACCAGGCGCCAGCCGTCCTCGAAGGAGCCCTCGACCTCGACGATCCCGGTGTTCTCCAGGTGGCGCTGCGTCCCGAACTCGTCCGGGGTGTTCTGCGCGACGGCGCTCGCCCACGTCCGGATCGCGGCACCGTGGCTGAACGCCGCGGCGACGCCGACCCCGGAGGCGACGACGTGCCGCACCGCCTCGTCGTACCGGGCGAAGAACTCCTCCCCGCTCTCGGCGCCGGGCATCCGGCTGGCACGGTCGCCGGCCGACCAACCGTGCACGGTCGAGATGTACAGCTGCACCGAGGTCCGGTCGTGCTTGCCCTGCAGGTCGCCCGCCTCGATCTCCCGGAGCCCGGGCAGCGCCTCCGGCTCGAGCCCGAGTGCGGCGGCGAGGGGTGCGGCGGTGACCTGCGTCCGGACCATCGAGGAGACGAAGAGCCGCTCGATCCCCCGGTCGGCCAGGGCTGCCGGCAGCGCGTCGGCCTGCCGCTGCCCGAGCTCGGTCAGCCCGGGGCCGGGCACCTCGGCGTCGAGGACGCCGTTCACGTTGGCGGGGGTCTGGCCGTGGCGGATGAGCAGCAGTCGCATGGGCCCACCCTACGGACGCCCGGTGACCTCGCCCCTGAGGGCGGTGGTCGTGACCCGGTGACGGACGGGAGGCACGGTGCGAGACCGCAGCGTGCCTCCCGTCCGCCGCTCGGGGACGCCGTCACCCCAGGGTGTCGAGCAGGGCGCGCGCCGTCGCCGCGTCGGTCACGAGCTCGTTCACCATGCCGGCGCGCACGGCACCGACGATGCTCGTCACCTTGGCCGCGCCGACCGCGACGCCCACGGCGTGCGGCACCCCGGCCAGGACCTCCCGCGATGTCCGGACCATCCGCTCGCTGCCGGGGAACTCGACCGGTGACCCGTCGGGCGCGAAGAAGTTGAGGCACACGTCACCGGCGGCCTCGTGGAGCACGGCGTCGTCCACGGGCAGCCCGGTGGCGAACGCCTCGCGGGTGAGGACGGGGGCACCGATGCCCAGGAACGCACCCTTCGCGCGGCCCCACAGCCCGACGACGTGCTGGAACGCCGGGTCCTCGTCGAGGGTCGCCCGCATCGCCGCGGACGGCAGCGCCTGGGCGAACAGGAACGCCGGGATGGCCCCGGACCGCTGCGCTGCCGCCCGCGTGATCTCGTTCGTCTGGAACCAGGGCGTCGGGTCCGCCTGGCCCCCGACGGTCGGCACGAGCTGCACGCCCGTGAGCGGCGGCATGCCCGCGTGCGCGACGTCGGAGACCGTCCGGCCGGAGGACATCAGGACCGCGTCCCCGGGCACGAGCCCCATCCCCTCGACCGCGGTCGCGATCGGTCCGGCCAGGTCCGCGCCGAGGGTCGCCTGGTGGGTGACCGCCGCCAGGTGCACGGCGCGGAGCCCGAGCACGACCTGCAGGCGCTCGGCGAGGGCCACCGTCTCGTCCTGGAAGGGGTCGACGACCTCGATGCGGACGAGCCCGGCGCGCCGCGCCTCGGACACGAGTCGACTGACGGTCGGCCGGGACACCCCGAGCCGCTCGGCGATCTCGCCCTGGGTGGCGTCCTCGAGGTAGTACATCCGCGCCGCCTGGTAGACGGTGTCGAGCGGGAAGCGGCCCCTGGCCCCCTCCGTCACGGTCGTGCTCTCGGAGGACATGCGGCGGGACCCTTCACCTCGGTCGGACACCGCCGATCGTAGTCGGCAGCGCTCAGCGGATCGTGTACCCGCCGTCCACCCGGAGGTCGGCGCCGTTCACCATCGCGGCGGCGTCGCTCGCCAGGAACAGGACCGCCGCCGCGACCTCGGCCGGGGTCGCGAAGCGTCCGGTCGGGATCTCGTCCTGGTGCCGCACCCCGGCCTCGTTCGCCCACGCCGCGCGCCCCAGGTCGGTGAGCACGACGGTCGGCGACACCGTGTTGACGGTCACCCCGCGACCGCCCCACTCGAGCGCCAGCACGCGGGTGAGCCCGAGCACGCCGGCCTTCGACGCGCAGTACGCCGCGTGCCGGTCGAGCCCGACGTGGGCGGCCTGCGAGGCGATGTTCACGATGCGGCCCCGACCCGCCGCCAGCATGTGCCGACCGACGGCCTGCGCGAGCCGGAAGGTCCCGGTCAGGTTCACGTCGAGCGTCCGTGCCCAGGCGTCGGCCCCCAGGTCCTCGGCTGCGTCCAGCGCCACGATGCCGGCGCAGTTGACGAGCACGTCGACGGCGCCGGTCTCGTCGACCACCGCGGCGACCGTCCGGGCGACCGAGCCGTCGTCGGTGACATCGCACGCGAGGCCGAGGTGCGGCGCCGCGTCCCCGGTCGGCGGGAGGTCGGCGGCCGCGGACGAGGCGGCGTCGGCGCGGACGTCGACGATCGCGACCCGGGCACCGCGTGCGGCGGCGGCCCGGGCGATCGCGTTGCCGATGCCGGACGCCCCGCCCGTCACCAGGACGGTGCGACCGGTGAGGTCGTTCGTGAGGTCGACGTCCGCGGGACCCGGACGGAGCGCTGGGGTGTGGTCTGCAGTCATGACGGGAACGGTAGCAGTACGTGACATTGTGCATTGATGTACTCCCGTTGTACTGTCGGTCCGTCCTCGTCGTCCCGAGGACGTCCAGCTGACCGACGGAGGACCAGCCCGTGTCGACGACGACCCGCACCAGACCGACCACGACCACCACCGCCGGGGCGACCGCGACCGGACGCACGCCCACCGCCCGAGCGACCGAGGGTCGACTGGACCAGATGGGCATCCCCCGCCCGCTCGCCCTCGGCTTCGTCGCCGTCCTGCTCTTCATGACGGGGGTCGGGGTCGAGTCGAACTTCGTCGTGCCGCACGTGGTCGCGGCCCTCGGCAGCCCCGAGACCACCGTCGCGGCGATCGTCACCTGCTCCAGCCTCGCTGCCCTCGTCGGGTCGTACCTCTCGGGCGCCCTGTCCGACCTGGTCGGGCCGCGGCGGGTGATGGTCGTCGGCTTCGTCGCCTGGGTCGTGCCCGAGGTGCTGTTCCTCGTGGCGCTCGGTACCGGCAGCGTGCCGTTCGCCGCGGTCGCGTACACGGTCCGCGGCCTCGGCTACCCACTGTTCGCCTTCGCGTTCCTGGTCTGGGTCGGCATCACCACGCCGCCGCAGCGGAACGGCGCGGCGGTCGGCTGGTTCTACGTCGCCTTCACCGGCGGCCTGCCGACGCTCGGCTCGCTCTTCGCGATCGGCGCCATCCCGGCCCTCGGCGGCGGCACGGTCGGCGAGACCGGGGCGATGGCGGCCTCCGTCGTCCTGGTCACCGCCGGGTTCCTCGTCGTGCTGTTCGGCGTCCGCCTGCCGAACGGCTCCGCGCGCCTCGCCCCCGCGGACGAGAGCACCTGGCGCGTGCTGACGAGCGGCATCCGACTCCTCGCGACACGACCGCGGATCCTGATGGGGTTCGCCGTCCGGCTGATCGACACCGCACCCGAGTTCGGCATGTTCGTCGTCCTGCCCGCCGTGATCGCCGACGAGCGCGGGTGGGGGCAGCAGCGGTGGCTGCTCATGACCGTCTGCGTCTACGCCACGAACATCCTCGTGAACGCGCTGTTCGGCTGGGTCGGCGACCGGATCGGCTGGCAGCGCACCGTCCGGTGGTTCGGCGTCGTCGGCTCCGCCGCGGGCCTGCTCGCCTGGTGGTACGTCCCGCAGCTCGTGCCGGCCGGGTCGGACTGGGGCTACGTGCTCTCGGTCGTGGCGGGGTGCGTCTTCGGCTGCATGCTCGCCGGCTTCGTGCCGATGGGCGCGATCATGCCGGCGCTCGCCCCCGGGCACGAGGGCGCGGCCATGGCGGTGTACACGACGGCCGCGGGTGGCGCGGCGTTCGTCGGCACCGCGGTCGTGGCGGTCGTGCTCGCCCTGGGCGGCGGTGGCGAGGCGGTGACGTGGACGTTCGTCGGTCTCTACGCCTGCGCCTTCGCGATGGTCCACTTCCTCGTCGTGCCGCAGGACGGAGGGCACCGCGCCGCCCACTGACCGCCGACCACCACCGCGCCACCGCGCCACCGACCCCGACCCCGACCACCCAGCCCCGACAACGGAGGACCCCAGCACCATGACCACCATCCACGACGCTCCCGAGGAGTTCGCCGAGGACCAGCTCGCCGGCTGGATCGCGCTGTACGCCGACCGCGTCCGCCCCGTCCACGGCGGCGTCGTCGCCCTGCCCACCGCCGGCGCCGAGCCGCAGGTGGCCGTCGTCGTCGGCGGCGGCTCCGGCCACTACCCGGCCTTCTGCGGGCTCGTCGGCCCTGGCCTGGCGACCGGCGCCGTCGTCGGCAACGTCTTCACCTCGCCGTCCGCCGCACAGGTCTGGTCGGTCGCCCGGGCAGCCGACCAGGGACGCGGCGTCGTCCTGGCCTTCGGCAACTACGCCGGCGACCGGATGAACTTCGGGCTCGCGGCCGAGCGGCTCCGCGCCGAGGGCATCGACACCCGGATCGTCACCGTGACCGACGACGTCGCCTCGGCCGCGGACCCCGCCGACCGACGCGGGATCGCGGGGACCCTCGCCGTGTTCAAGGCCATGGGCGCCGCGGCCGCCGCAGGGGCACCGATCGACGAGGTCGAGCGGACCGGCCGACGCTGCAACGCCGCGACCCGGACGATCGGCGTCGCGGCCTCCGGCTGCACCCTGCCCGGCGCGGAGCGGCCGCTGTTCCGCGTGCCGGACGGGCACCTCGGGCTCGGTCTCGGGATCCACGGCGAGCCGGGCATCCGCGACGTCCCACTGCTCTCCGCGACCGCGCTCGCGGCCCTGCTCGTCGACCGGCTCCTCGACGAGCGTCCGGACGGCGTCGGCACGCGGGTCGCGCCGGTGCTCAACGGCCTCGGCGACACGACGCAGGAGGAGCTCTTCCTCCTGTGGGGCCGGGTGCTCCCCCTGCTCGTTGCCGCCGGCCTCGAGGTCGTCGAGCCCGAGGTCGGCAACGTCGTCACGAGCCTGGACATGGGCGGGTGCTCCCTGACCCTGCAGTGGCTCGACGACGACCTCGAGCGCCGGTGGCGGGCGGACGCCTACGCACCGGGCTACCGCAAGGTGGCGGCGCCGGTCGCCGCGCTCGTGCCGGCCACGGCGGTGGCCGAGGCCGCCGCGGAGGCGACCGTCGCGCCGGCGGCGAGCGCCGCCTCCCGGACGGCCGCCGGAGCCGCACGCGCCGCGGTGGTGGCGATGGACGAGCTCCTGCGCGACGCCGAGGAGACGCTCGGTCGCATCGACGCGGTCGCCGGCGACGGCGACCACGGCCGCGGCATGGTGAAGGGGGTGGGTGCGGCCCGACGGGCGGTCGAGCAGACCGGCCGGGAGGCAGGGGTCGCCTTCGTCCTCGGCCGCGCCGGTGAGGCGTGGGCCGCCTCCGCCGGCGGCACGTCCGGGGTGCTCTGGGGTGCCGCGCTCGAGGCGTTCGGTCGGTCGCTCGGCGACGACGCGGACCGCCTCACGGCGGCCGACGTCGTCGACGCGGCGCAGGCGTTCGCCGACGCGATCGTGCACCTCGGCGGTGCGCAGCGCGGCGACAAGACCCTGCTCGACGCGCTCCTGCCGTTCGTGGACGCGCTGCGTGCCGCCGTGGGGTCGGGCACGCGGCTGGACGAGGCGTGGCGGACGGCCGCCGCGGTCGCCGTCGAGCAGGCGGCCGCCACCGCCGGACTCATGCCGCGTGTGGGCCGGGCACGGCCCCTCGCCGAGAAGAGCGTCGGCACCCCGGACGCGGGTGCGACGTCGATGGGGATGGTGCTCACGTGCGTCGGCGAGGTGCTCGCCGCGCGCGTGGACGACCGGGAAGGGGTGACGGCATGACGTTCCGTCTGGTGATCGGGTCGGACGACGCGGGGTTCGACCACAAGGAGGTCCTCCGACGCGACCTCGAGGCCGACGACCGCGTGGCGAGCGTGGTCGACGTGGGCGTGGACGCCGACGGGCACACGGCGTACCCGCACGTCGCCGTCGAGGCGGCGCGCATGGTGGCCGACGGCCGAGCCGACCGGGCGCTCCTGGTCTGCGGGACGGGTCTGGGCGTGGCCATCGCCGCGAACAAGGTGCCCGGCATCCGTGCGGTGACGGCGCACGACCCGTTCTCGGTCGAGCGGTCCGTGCTGTCGAACGACGCGCAGGTGCTCTGCCTCGGCCAGCGCGTGGTCGGCGTCGAGCTGGCGCGGCGACTCGTGCGCGAGTGGCTCGGGTACACGTTCGACCCCGCCTCGCCGAGCGCCGAGAAGGTCCGGGCGATCTGCGCCTACGAGGGAGGGGTGTCCGAGGAGCTGCGCTGACGGTCGATCCCCAGCCGGTCGATCCCCAGCCGGTTGTCGGCTGCCGGACGTACGGTTCCCTCGTCCCGAAGCTCCTCCCGGAGGGAACCCGATGAAGAAGTCAGCCTGGCTGCCCGCAGTCATCGCACCGGTCGTCGTGGCCGGTGCCGTCGCCGCGCCGGTGATCGCGAACGCCGCCGCCGACCCGATCGCGGGGAAGGACCCCAGCGCGGCAGCCGTCCTGGCGAGCGTGGCCTCGTCGCGGGACGCGCAGTACTCCGGCCAGCTGGCGCAGACGAGCGACCTCGGGCTCCCCGAGCTCCCGTCGGGCAGCGGTGGTTCGTCGCTCGAGGGCGACGCCTCGGACGTGCTCGACCTGCTGACCGCGTCGCACACCGCCCGCGTCTACGTGGACGGTGCCGACCGACAGCGCTTCCAGCTCACCCAGCAGCTTGCCGAGCAGGACGTCGTGCGGAACGGTTCGGACGTCTGGACGTGGGACTCGAAGGAGCGCAAGGCCGTGCACGTCACGCTGCCCGCGGGTTCCGACGTGCCGCAGACCGGCACCACGACGCCCGCCGACGCAGCGGAGCGCGCGATCGCCGCGATCACGCCGAGCACCCGGGTGTCCGACCCGACGGCGGTCCGCGTCGCCGGGCACGCCGCGTGGCAGGTCACGCTGACCCCGCGGTCGTCGGACACGCTCGTCGGCACCGTCCGGCTCGCGGTCGACCAGCAGACCGGACTGCCGCTGCGCGTGACCGTGACGGCCGCCGGGCAGGAGGACCCCGCGTTCCAGGTCGGCTTCACGAGCCTCGACTACGGCGCACCCGCGGCCCGGCTGTTCGACTTCACCCCGCCCTCGGGTGCCGACGTCAGCACGCAGGACCTCTCGGAGCGGGGCGGCCACCACGGTGGTACGGGCCACGACGGCGCGGCGCACCGCGGTGCCGAGCCGTCCGTGACCGGCTCCGGGTGGGACACCGTCGTGGAGTTCCCCGCGGGGACGGCCGACCGCTCGACCGCCGACACCGGAACCGACACCGACGCGACCGCGCTGCTCGACCAGCTGACGAAGTCGGTCGACGGCGGACGTGCCGTGCAGACGTCGCTGGTGTCGGTCTACCTGACCGACGACGGCCGGGTCCTGGCCGGCGCCGTCCCGGTGTCCTCACTGGTCGCCGCCGCGAAGTGACGGCCGAGGCGAGCCAGGACCGGCACGACGACGACCCGACGCCGGAGCCGGCGGTCCGCACCGCCTCGCTCGTCAAGGTCTTCCGGAAGCAACGCGCCGTCGACGGCATCGACCTGACGGTCCCCCGCGGCTCGGTCTTCGGGTTCCTCGGACCGAACGGCTCGGGCAAGACCACGACGATCCGGATGCTGCTCGGGCTGTCCTCGGCGACGAGCGGCACCATCGAGCTGCTCGGGCGTCCGATGCCGGCGGCCCTGCACGACGTGCTCCCCCGGGTCGGGGCGCTCGTCGAGGGACCGGCGTTCTACCCGTACCTCTCCGGTCGCGCGAACCTGCAGCGCTTCGACGCGGCCGACCCGACATCGGACCCGCGCACCCGCCGTGACCGCGTCGCCACGGCCCTGGAGCGCGTCGGCCTCACACACGCCGCGGACAAGAAGGCACACGCGTACTCGCTCGGCATGAAGCAGCGCCTCGGGCTGGCGAACGCGCTGCTCGCGCCCCGCGACCTGCTCGTGCTCGACGAGCCGACGAACGGCCTCGACCCGCAGGGCACCCGCGAGGTCCGGAACCTCATCCGGTCCCTCGCCGACGACGGCACCACGGTGTTCGTCTCGAGCCACCTGCTCGCGGAGATCGAGCAGGTCTGCACCCACGCGGCGGTGATGCGCAGCGGGCGGCTCGTGGCGCAGGGCTCCCTCGACGAGCTCCGCGCCACGGGCGGCCGCACCGTGACCGTCCGGACGCCGGACGTCGGAGCGGCCGGTGCCGTGCTCGCGCGGCTCGGGCTCGCGCCGCGTCGCGACGCCGGGGTGGACACGCTCGTCGCCGACCTGCCCGCCGAGGTGGAGCCCGAGGCGGTGACCGCAGCACTCGTGCACGCCGACGTGCGGGTGCGGGGCCTCACCGTCGGTGGCGGCACACTCGAGGACCTGTTCGTCGCGCTCACCGGAGAGGGGTTCGATGTCGCAGCCTGACGTCGTCCGACGCCCGTCCCGCCCGTTCGCCCTGCTCGGCTCGGAGCTCGCGCTGGTGTTCCGCCGGCGCCGCACCTGGGCGATGCTCGGCGCGCTGGCCCTCGTGCCGGTGCTCATCGCGATCGCGGTGCGGCTCACCACCGACGGGGACGCCGGCGGGCCGGCGTTCCTCGGCGACATCACGAACAACGGCCTGTTCGTGGCGTTCACCGCGCTCACGGTGTCCATCCCGCTGTTCCTGCCGCTCGTGGTCGGGGTCGTCGCGGGTGACACGGTCGCGGGCGAGGCCTCGCACGGCACGATCCGCTACCTGCTCGTCGCACCGACCGGACGGGTGCGCTTCATCCTCGTCAAGTACGCCGGTGCGGTCGCCTTCTGCCTGGCGGCGACGCTCCTGGTCGTGCTGGTCGGCGCGGCGATCGGGGCCGTGCTGTTCCCGATCGGACCGGTCACGCTGCTCTCGGGCACGCAGGTCGGTGGGTGGTCGTACGCCGGACGGGCGGTCCTGCTCGCGCTCTGCGTGACCCTGTCGATGCTCGGGCTGGCCGCGATCGGCCTGTTCGCCTCGACACTGACGACCGTGCCCGTCGGGGCGATGGCGGCGACGGTGGTGCTCGCCGGGGTGTCCCAGGTGCTGGACCAGCTCCCCCAGCTCGACTGGCTCCACCCGTTCCTGTTCTCGCACCTTTGGCTCGGTTTCGGCGACCTGCTCCGCGACCCGATCTCGTTCGACTCGTTCGGGTCGAACGCCGTGCTGCAGCTCGGGTACGTCGCGGTGTTCGGCGCCCTGGCGTACGGCCGGTTCGCCACGAAGGACGTCCTGAGCTGACGCGACGGGGCCGTCCCGACGACGGCCCCGTCGTTCCGCAGGACGCCGGGGCCGTCGGTCGGCCGGACGCCGGTCAGGCCGACGGGCTCGCCGACCCGCCCGCCATCGTCTCGGTCTCCGACCCGCGCTGCTCGGCGTACCGGTCGCGCAGGTCACGGGCCTTCTCCGAGCGGTACCAGTCGAGGCGCGCTCCGGTCTCGACGGTCTGCATGCCGATGACGACCTTGCCGCGGGAGCGCATCTCGGCGAGGTCCTCGTACGCGTCGACGATGTACTCGAACGGGTAGAACCCCGAGATGAGCACCTGCACACGACGGTCCTGCACGGCCTTCGCGAGCATGGTCAGCAGGTCGCGGGCCTCCTCGTCCTCGGCGGGTGCGCGGAGGAAGCGGATCTCGACGTCGCGGCGGTCCTCCGAGGAGACGACGCGTTCCGCGGGCACGCCGAGCCGGGCCGCGAGACCGGTCTCACGGTCGCCACCGTGGTTGTCGATGAAGGCCGTGATCGGGCGACCGTCGGCGATCGAGCGGATGCGGTCCTCCTCGCCGTCGCCGTAGGCCACCGGGAGTGTGCCGATCTGCCGCAGGTAGTCGTGGTTCCGCGGGCTGCCGAGAGCGATGACGGTCGCTCCGGCGTCGTGGGCGAGCTGGCACTCGATGTGCCCGACCCCGCCCGCCGCCGCCGTGATGACCACGGTGTCCTCCGGCCCAAGGCGGAGTCCGCGGACGATCGTCGCGGCGGTGGCGCCGGCGAGGTAGAGGCCGCCGGCGACCTCCCACCCGACGTGCTCGGGCTTCTTCACGACCGCGCCGCGCGGGACGCGGATCCAGGTCGCGTGCGCGCCGCCCTCGGGTGCGTGGCCCATGACCTCGTCGCCGACCTTGAGGTCGCGCACCTCCTTGCCTCGGGCACGGACGATGCCGGCGAAGTCGACGCCCTGGTGGGCCGGGAACGTCAGGTCGACGTGGTCGCGGAGCTTCCCCTCGCGGAGGAACCGTTCGACGTGGTTGAGACCGGCGGCGACGACCTCGACGACCACGTCGCCGGGGCCGGGTTCGGGACGTTCCTGCGGGACGAGGTCGACGACGTCGAACCCGCCGTACCGGTCGTACTGCACTGCACTACCGATGCGCATGGGTGGCTCCTTCCGTGGGCATGGCTCCGGTGTACTCGCGACCCCGGGGCGGTGTCCGTGAGCCAGGGGTACCTAGCGGGAGCCCTTCGAGCAGGTCTGCTCCGCCGCACTCTGCCCGGTGATCGTCGACGGCAGTGCGGTCGGCGTGCCCGGGCCGGGAGCGGACGACGCCGGGGTCGACGCCGCCGGGGTGCCGCCACCCGACGCGGTCGTGCCGTCCGCCGGAGCGCTCGACGTCGGAGCGTCCGGAGCCGGAGCAGCCGGGGCGGCGGACGAGCCCGGCGCGGCGGAGTCCGGTGCCGCGACGGCGCCGCGTCCGATCGAGCCGTCGGCGAGCTGCGTGCGCCGGTCGTCCTGCAGCGCGGTGTTGAGCAGGTGCGCGGCGTCCTGCTCGACCACCAGGCGGTTGCGGTCGTCCGGGTCGTCGGCCGTCGGGTACTGCACGAGCAGCATGTCCGACGTGTCGGTGTCCCGCAGCGCCGCCGCGAGGGACACGAGGGTGTTCGTCCGGTTCAGCCCCTCGGAGAGCGTCATGCTCGACGTCGCCGCCGACGCGAACCGGAACAGCGTGACCGGGTTGGCGAGGGCGTCCTCGTCGGTGAGCTTGCGGAGCATCGCCGAGAGGAACACCTGCTGGTTGCTGATCCGCGCGAGGTCGCTGCCGTCGTCGACACCGTGGCGGGTGCGGAGGAACGCGAGCGCCTCGTCGCCCTGGAGCGTGACCTCACCGGCGGGCAGGTTCAGGAACGAGCCGTCCGAGATCGGCTTCGCGAGGCAGACCGTCACCCCGCCGAGAGCGTTGCTCATCGAGATCACGCCGTCGAAGGTGACGAGCCCCGCGTACGGGATCGTCAGACCGGTGAGGTTCTCCACGGTGCGGACCACGCAGGCGACGCCGCCGTTCGGCCCGCCCTGGGCGAGCGCGGTGTTGAACATCGCCTTCGGCTGCGCCGGGCTCACCGCGCCGGTGTCGGGGTCCGTGCACGACGGGATCGGGACCATCGTGTCCCGCGGGAACGACACCGCCGTCACCTGCGAGTGGTCCTCGCTGATGTGGACGAGCATCGTGACGTCGTTGCGGGCGCCCTCGGTGTCCTCCGGTTCGGCGTCCTGGCCGACACGCGTGTCCGAACCGATGAGCAGGATGTTCGCGCCGCCCTGGATCGCGTTGATGTCCTGGCGCGCCGCCCGGGCCTGGTCGCCGGGACCGAGCTCGACCGTGGCGATGTTGCCCCGGAGGTCGTTCGCGGCGATGGCCGCGATGCTGCCGACGCTGACCAGGGCGACGACCGCGGCGGTGCCGACGACGCCGAGGAGCGTCGCGACCGGTCGGCTGCGCCGCAGCTTCCCGTGGCGTACTCCGCTGCCCGTGCGACGCTGCGGTCCCCGTGCGCTCGCGGCCACCGTGTCCCCCTGTCCTGGTCGCTCCGACGCTACCGGAGGGCTCCGCGCGCCTCTGCCCCCAACCCGGGGTGCGGACAGACCTGGTGGCGTGCCGTCACGGGCGAGGCGCCTCGGACCACGCCCGCAGGGTCTGGCGGGCCGATCCGCGGTCATCGTCCGTCGCGGCGGCTACGGAGGCCGCCTGCCGGACGAAGGCGAGCACCACCGTCTCCCGCGGTGTCCCGCCGTTCGTGCGCCAGTCGATCGCGGGAAAGCGTTCGACGCTGATCACCTGGTCCCGGCGAACACGCCAGGTGACCAGGTAGTCGTGCACGACCAGTTCCTCGTCGGTCAGGTCGAGCCCCGCGGTCAGGCCCCGGGTGACGACCAGCACCGCGACCACCGCGAGCGCGGCAGCGTAGGGCCACGCACCGCTGTCCTGGACGACGATGACCACCGCGAGCACCACCAGGAGGGCAGCGGAGGACGCGTGCAGGAGTCGCGTCGCCGCCGGGATCGGCACGTCACGCCGCGGCCACCGGGCGGTCACGGGACGACGGCCGGTACGCGCCCGACGCGACGGCCGTCGGACGGGAGGCGCGTGGCGCGGCCGCCACGCGCCTCCCGTCCGACCGGTGGTCGTCGGAGCGTCACGGCTTGCCCGCCTGCGCGGCGATGCGCGCGACCGTCTCGCGGTCCAGTACGAACGCGATCGGGTCGCTGTCCGGGCGCAGGACGCGGACCGGCGTCGACCAGACCGAGCCGTCCGTCGCGACGTCCACCACCAGCGCGCCCGCCGCCACGTGGGCGGACTCCTCGTCGTACGGCCCGACGACGTCCGTGTCGTTGGCGACGCCGGGGGCGACGAGCACGGGGACGCCGGCGAGGGACCCGACCGCGTGGTGGTGCTGGTGGCCGCCGAGCACGACCCGGACGTCGGACCCGTCGAGGAGCGCGGCGAGGTGCTCGGGGTCCTGCAGGCGGAGGGCCTCGTGCAGGAGCGTCGGGGACGGCACCGGCGGGTGGTGCAGGACGACGACCGTGCCGTGCGGCACCGGGTCCCCGGTGAGCGCTGCCTGCAGCCGCTCGGCCGCGGTCTCGCTGACCTCGCCGTACCCGGCACCGGGCACGCTCGTGTCGACCGTGACGATGCGGAACCCCGCGACGGTCGACCAGCCCGAGACGGGGACGCTCGGCGGCAGGTACTCCATCGTGTGGGCGAGCGGACGACCGCCCTCGCCGAGGACGTGCCCGTTCGCGAACACCTGGCGGAACCCCTCGCGGAGGTCGTGGTTCCCCGGCACGACGACGAACGCGGCGCCGTGTCGCTCCGCCCAGCCGCCGACGCGCTCGCGGACCGTGCGGTACGACGCGACGCTGCCGTCCTCGGACACGTCACCCGAGATCACGACGAGCCCGATGCCCGGCACGCCGTCGACGTGGGCGAGCACGGCGTCGAGCGCGGCGGTCGTGTCGACCGAGCCCTGGTGCAGGGCGCCGTCACCGGTCAGGTGCGTGTCGGACAGGTGGAGGATGCGGAGGGTTCCGGCTGCGGGCGGCTGCATGCGGCACACGGTAGCGACGCCGGTCGTCCACGGTCTGGACGGCGCGTTAGCGTTGCCTGGTGACCGACGCCCCGATCGACCTGCGCTCCGACACCGTCACCCGCCCGACCCCGGCGATGCGCCGGGCGATGGCCGAGGCCGAGGTCGGCGACGACGTCTTCGGCGAGGACCCGGAGACGAACGCCCTCGAGCGAGAGGTCGCGGACCTGCTCGGGCACGAGGCCGGGCTCTTCACCCCCACCGGCTCGATGGCGAACCAGCTCGGGCTGCGGCTGCACGTCGCCCCCGGCGAGGAACTGCTGGCCGACGTCCGCGCCCACGTGGTGCGAGCGGAGCTCGGTGCGGCCGCCGTGTTCTCCGGCATCACCACGCGGACCTGGCCGTCCGAGCGCGGACGGCTCGTCGCCGCGGCGGTGGCCGAGGTCGCGGAGCCGAACGCCGGGGCGTACAGCGTGTCGACGACGGCGATCGCGATCGAGAACACGCACAACTTCGGCGGCGGCACCGTCCAGCCCCGCGACGAGGTCACGGCGGTGCAGGCCTTCGCCCGCGAGCACGGCATCGCGGTGCACCTCGACGGCGCCCGGCTCTGGAACGCCCACGTCGCGTCCGGGGTCCCCCTCCGCGAGCTCGCCGACGGCTTCGACACCGTGTCCGTCTGCCTGTCGAAGGGCCTCGGCGCACCGGTCGGCTCGGTGCTCGTCGGTTCCCGCGAGCACGTCGCCGCCGCTCGGACCTGGCGGAAGCGGTACGGCGGCGGCATGCGGCAGACCGGCTTCCTCGCGGCCGCCGGCCGGTACGCGCTGCAGCACCACGTCGAACGGCTCGCCGAGGACCACACCAACGCGCGGGTGCTCGCGGCGGCGCTCGGCGTCGACCCGGCGACGGTCGACACGAACATCGTGTTCGCTGAGGTGGCCGACCCCGCGGCCTTCGTCGCGGCGGCGGCCGAGCAGGGTGTCCGGGTGATGCAGCTCGGGCCGCGGAGCGTCCGGCTCGTGACGCACCTGGACGTCAGCGCCGAGGACGCGGCCCGGGCCGCCGGGGTCCTGGCGGCGATCCCGCGCTGACGCGCCGGTCGACGCGCGCCGGTCATCGCGCGCGGTCGTCACGTCTCGTCGAACCACGATCCCGACGTCGAACCGGCCGCACCGCGTGGTTCAACGTCGGGATCGTGGTTCGATTGCCCCGCGCGGGCACCGGCAGCGCGCGAGCGGCCGAGCGGTCAGGCGGTGACGACCGGTCGGGCCGCGGGCAGCGGGAACGCCAGGGGGTCCGCCTGCACCACGTCGAGCGCCCGGGCGACGGCCCCGAGCGCGACGACGTCGCCGCCGAGGCGGGAGGCGACGACCTCGGGCGTCGGGTCGAGGTCCCACGCCGCCAGGTGCTCACGGGCACGGTCGATCACGGGGCCGGCCGCGTCGGCGATCGCCCCGGCGACCACGACCCGGTCGATGTCGAGCAGGCTCGCGAGCAGCACGCACACCCGGGCGAGCCGGTCGCCGAGCCCGTCCACGACCTCGAGCGCGAGCGGTTCCCCGAGTGCCGCGGCGGCGAGGACCACGGCGGCGTCCGGTTCGTCGTCGCCGCCGAGCAGGGAGTCCGCGGGGACCCGTCCCTCGGCGCGGGCCTGCCGCACGAGCGTCCGCGCCGTGCGCCCGATGCCGTCGGACGACGAGACGCCGTCCACCAGGTCGAGCACGCGGAGCTCCCCCGCGCCACCACGGGCACCGCGCAGCAGGGCGCCGTCCACCACCAGACCGGCACCGAAGCGCTCGCCCGACAGCAGGGCGGCGAAGGAGGCGTCGCCGGAGGACGGGCGCTCGGCGAGGGCCGCCGCGTTCGCGTCGTTCTCCACGACGACGACGCCGTGCGGTACGACCGCCGCGAAGCCGGGGTTCATGCTGTCCCAGAACCCGCCGTCGGCGGGCGACTCCCCCGCCGCGTCCACGGGCGCCGGGATGCCGAGGACCGTCACGAGCACGTGGTCCGGGCCCACCCCGGCCGCGGCGAGCGCCGACGCCACGGTCTCCTCGACGACGCGCAGACGGACGGGCACCTCGAGTCCCGACTCGCCGAGCGACCCCTCGGCGCGGGCCAGGACGGTGCCGCGGAGATCGGCGACGAGGGCCGTCACCCGGTGCTGTCCCGCGTCGACGCCGACGACGACCCCGGCGGTCGCGTCGAGCTCGGAGCGCCGCGCAGGTCGCCCCTTGCGGTACTCCCCGGCGGCGCGGGCGTCGTCGAGGTCGCGGAGCCACCCGAGCCGCACGAGCTCGGTGCACGCGGCGAGCACGGTCGAGCGGGTGAGTCCGGTAGCGTCGATCGCCTCGGACGCGGTGAACGCGCCGGTGCCGAACGCCCAGGCCAGGACCGCTTCGGCGCTGGTCGCGCGGGTGGTCTCACGGCGCTGTGACATGCGCCGACCCTACCGCGGGACCGATTGCTTGCGCGATTAGATTTTCTGGGTACATTTAGTCCGGCGAGCCGACACCGACGTCGGCCCGCAGACCGGAACGGCAGGGCTGCCGGGTCCGGACGGACGGAGACGACGTGCAAGCACACGCCACCACCAGGGGCACGGCCGGGGTCACCCGCCGCGGCTTCCTGCTCGGTGCGGGCGGCATCGGCGCGGGCCTGGCACTCGCCGGGTGCGCCCCGCTCGGAGGATCGAGCAGCCGCCCCGAGACGATCACGTTCTACGTGTCGAAGCCCGAGGTCATCGGGTACTTCGACGACGTCATCGCGAAGTTCCACGAGAGCCAGTCGAAGATCCGGGTCGTCCGCGACTCGACGTCGAACATGTCCGCGAACTTCGTGCGGAACCGGCCGCCGGACCTCGGGTGCCTGAACTACAACTACGCGATGGTCTCGTTCGTCGAGCACGGCGCGCTGACCGACCTGTCGGACACGCGGGAGCGGGACACGATCAACCCGGACCTCTGGCCGCTCATGCAGCAGACCGCCGACTACCCGGGGCGCACGAGCGTCCTGCCCTACTCGGTCACCGCCGCGTCCGTGATCTACGACAAGGCGCTCTTCGCGCAGCAGGGCCTCGAGGTACCGACGACCTGGAGCGCGTTCACGGACGTGTGCGAGCGGCTCGTGCGGGCCGGCATCACGCCGATGTACGGCACGTACAAGGACAACTGGACGATCGCGCAGGGCATGTTCGACTACTCGGTCGGCGGCATGCTCGACGTGCCGGCGACCTTCGCGGCACTCGACCGCGAGGGCACCTCGGTCGGCAAGGGGTCGGCAGTGTCGTTCGAGCGGGACTTCGCCGCCCCGGTCGGCCGCATGGTGGAGCTGCTGCAGTGGCACCAGGCGGGTGCGGCCAGCCGGGGCTACGGCGACGGCAACCTGGCGTTCGCGCAGGGGAAGGCCGCGATGTACCTGCAGGGCCCGTGGGCACTCGGCGAGATCGCGAAGACCAACCCCGACATGGACCTCGGCACGTTCCCGTTCCCCGCGACCGACGACCCGGCCGACAACAAGGTGCGCGTCAACGTCGACCTCGGGCTGTGGATCCCGGAGGCATCCCGGAAGCAGGAGGCCGCCCGCGAATTCCTGTCCTTCCTGATGAGCCCGGCGGTCAGCGACCAGTACAACGCCGACAACAACGGCTTCGGGGTCCGGAAGGACTCGCCGCCGGTGTCGAACCCCGCGCTCCGCGGCATGCAGGACTCGTACGACCGCGCCGCGTTCTCCCTCGGCGCCTCGCAGCTCATCCCCGCCGAGATCCCGGTGGCGAACTACCTGCAGTCCATCGCCTTCGGCGGTGCGCCCGAACCGCAACTCCGCACCCTCGACGGCGACTGGGCGCGGCTCGCGCTCCGGTCGGCCGCGTAAGGAGACGACCATGGCCACCACGACCACCGGATCGATCACGACGGCGGGCCGCCGCCGACGGGGCGGAGCCGCACCGCGCCTCCAGGCCGGCAGCCGCGGACGCGGGAAGCGCGTCGACCCGCTCTTCCTCGTGTTCCTCGTCCCCACGCTCGTGCTCTTCACGCTCGCGATCACGCTCCCCGCGGTGATGGGCATCGTGCTGAGCTTCACGAACTCCGTCGGCTTCGGCGAGTTCCGGTTCACCGGGCTCACGAACTACGTCGCCGTGTTCTCCGACCCCGCGATCCTGCAGGCGTACCTGTTCACCATCGGGTTCTCGCTCGTCACCGTGCTCGTCGTGAACGCGGTCGCGTTCCTGCTGGCGATCGCGCTGACGTCGAAGATCCGCGGCAAGATCGCGCTCCGCGGGGTCTTCGTCCTGCCGATGGTGATCTCGGGCATCGTCATCGCCTACGTGTTCTCGTTCCTGTTCGCCAACTCGCTGCCGGCGTTCGCGACCGCGCTCGGCTTCGCGCCGCTCGAGCAGAGCATCCTCGCGAACCCCGACCTGGCCTGGGTCGCGATCGTCGTGGTGACGGCCTGGCAGGCGATCCCGTCGACGCTCCTCATCTACATCGCCGGGGTCCTGTCGATCCCGGGCGAGGTGTACGAGGCCTCGGCGCTCGACGGCGCGAGCGCGTGGCGGCAGCTCGTCTCGATCACCGCCCCGCTGACGGCGGGCTACATCCTCATCAACCTCGTCATCGGGTTCAAGAACTTCCTGAACTCGTACGACATCATCGTCGGCCTGACCGACGGCGGCCCGGGCACCTCGACCACCAGCGTGGCGATGAGCATCTTCAAGGGCTTCAGCGGCGGCGACTACGCGTACCAGATGGCGAACGCGACGATCTTCTTCCTGATCGCCGTCGTGATCGCCGTGATCCAGCTGCGGGCCACCCGCGGGAAGGCAGCGCTCTGATGTCCCTGCAAGCACCCCTCCGCCCCGGCACCACCGCGACCGGCAGCGTCCGGTCCGTCGACGCCGACCGCACCGCCGGCGGCCGCGGCGCCGGCCGACGCGACCGGGCGAACTGGCCCGTCACGATCGTCCTGGCCCTCTGCGCCCTGTCGGTCCTCGTCCCGCTCTACGTCACCGTCACGATGGCGTTCAAGACGACCGCGCAGGCCGTCGACGGCAACGCGTTCTCGCTGCCGGCGCCGTTCAGCGTCGACGGCTTCGTGCAGGCCTGGGAGCTGACGGACTTCCCCCGCGCCTTCGGGGTCTCGGTGTTCATCGCCGCGATCACCGTCGTCGGCACGATCCTGCTCGCCTCGTTCACCGCCTACGCGATCGCCCGCAACTGGGAGCGCCGGCTGTTCCGCTGGTCGTTCTTCTACCTGCTCGCGGCGATGTTCCTGCCGTTCCCCGTCCTCGCGCTGTCGCAGGTGAAGCTCACCGGGCTCGCCGGGCTCGACAACCCGATCGGTGTCGCGATCCTGCACGTCATGTTCCAGCTGTCCTTCAGCGTGCTGCTCTTCACCGCGTTCCTGCGGTCGATCCCGGCCGAGCTGGAGGAGAGTGCACGCATCGACGGTGCGAGCACGGGGCAGGTGTTCTGGCGACTGGTGTTCCCGCTCCTCGCACCGATGAGCGCCACCGTCGGCATCTTCGCGTTCCTCGCCTCGTGGAACGACTTCGTGATGCCGTCGCTGATCACCTCGAACCCGGCCCTGCAGACGCTGCCGGTGCTGCAGCAGATGTTCCAGACCCAGTTCAGCAACAACTACAACGTGTCCTTCGCCTCGTACCTCATGGCGATGGCGCCGGCGATCATCGTCTACCTGGTCACCCAGCGATGGGTGATGGCCGGCGTGACCCAGGGCGCGATCAAGTGACGACCGCGAACCCGACCACCACCCACAACGAGAGGCCAGTCGTGACCGACACCGCCGTCCAGCCCGCAGCGACCACCACCGACGAGACCTGGTGGCGTCAGGCGAGCGTCTACCAGGTCTACCCGCGCTCCTTCGCGGACGCGGACGGCGACGGGATCGGCGACCTGCCCGGCGTGACCGCGCGGGTCCCCTACCTGGCGTCGCTCGGCATCGAGGCGGTCTGGCTCAGCCCCTTCTACCCGTCCGCACTCGCCGACGGCGGGTACGACGTCGACGACTACCGCGACGTCGACCCGCGGCTCGGCACGCTCGACGACTTCGACGACATGGTCGCCGCCCTGCACGGCGCCGGCATCCGGGTGATCGTCGACGTCGTGCCCAACCACACGAGCGACCGGCACGCGTGGTTCCGCGAGGCACTCGCGTCGCCGGCGGGCAGCCCCGCACGCGACCGGTACGTGTTCCGCGACGGCACCGGCCCCGACGGGTCCGAAGCGCCGGCCGACTGGGTGTCGATCTTCGGCGGCCCGGCGTGGACCGCCGTCGGCGACGGCCAGTGGTACCTGCACAACTTCGCGGCGGAGCAGCCCGACCTGAACTGGGCGAACCGCGAGGTCCGCGACGACTTCCTGCACACGCTGCGGTTCTGGTCGGACCGCGGGGTCGACGGCTTCCGCATCGACGTCGCGCACGGCCTGGCGAAGGACCTGCCGTCCGGGCCCCTGCCGTCGTGGGCCGAGGTCCTCGCGGCGCCGAAGGACGGTCAGCACATCCTCTGGGACCGTGACGACGTGCACGAGATCTACGCCGAGTGGCGGAAGGTCTTCGACGAGTACACGCCGGCGCGCACCGCGGTGGCCGAGGCCTGGGTCGCCGCCGACCGTCGTGCGCGGTACGCCAGCGCCGAGGGGCTCGGACAGGCGTTCAACTTCGACCTCCTCGAGGCCGACTTCGACGCACAGCAGTTCCGCACGATCATCGAGTTCAACCTCGGGCTGGCCGAGCAGTCCGGCTCGTCGACCACGTGGGTGTTCTCCAACCACGACGTCGTCCGGCACGCCACCCGGTACGCTCTCCCCGCCCGCGACGGCTCCGAGCAGAAGCAGGGTGCCGCGTGGCTGCTCGCCGGCGGGTCGCAGGACGACCTCGACCGCGCGCTCGGGCTCCGGCGTGCGCAGGCGGCGACGCTGCTGGAGCTCGCGCTCCCCGGCTCGGCCTACCTGTACCAGGGCGAGGAGCTCGGGCTGCACGAGGTGGGCGACATCCCGGACGCCGACCGCCAGGACCCGGCGTTCTTCCGCAACCCCGGTGTCGACGTGGGCCGTGACGGCTGCCGCGTGCCGATCCCGTGGACGCGACAGGGGTCGTCCTTCGGGTTCGGCGAGGGTGGCTCGCACCTGCCGCAGCCGGCGTGGTTCGCGGACGTCTCGGTCGAGGCCGAGGACGCCGACCCCGACTCAACGCTGAACCTGTACCGGAAGGCGCTGGGCCTGCGCGGCCGGCTGCAGTCCGAGGAGCACCTCGAGTGGCTCGAGACCGGTCGCGACGACGTGCTCGCCTTCCGCCGGCCGAACGGCTGGACGAGCGTCACGGTGTTCGGCGACGAGCCGTACGCGCTGCCCGCCGGCGAGCTCCTGCTCGCCTCCGCGCCGGTGGCGGACGGCGCGCTGTCGGGTGTGGGGACCGCCTGGTTGCGTTCCTGACGGAACGGGTCGCGACCAGGAGACGGCCGGGAGGCGCGGTGCCAGCAGGCACCGCGCCTCCCGTCCGTCGTGTGGTCGCGGCTGTTGCCTGCCGGGCCGGGACGGGCGTGCCAGGCGAGAACGGGCGTACCTGGTCGGCCGGATCGACCAGGTACGCCCGTTCTCGCTTCCCACCGCAAGCGTGATGGGAAGGAACGGGCGGGCGGAACTCGCGGGGTCCGTCGGTAGGGTCGGCCCCATGAGCGGTGCCAGCATCAGCGTGCGGGACTTCGTGATGCGCTTCGGCGACCGCGACGTCGTCGACGGCCTGTCCTTCGACGTCGCACCGGGCGAGACGTTCGGGCTCCTCGGCAGCAACGGGTCCGGCAAGACGACCACCATCCGGGCCCTGCTCGGCATCACGACACCGACCGCCGGCTCCCTGACGATCGACGGCGCACCGTACCGACCGGCGACCGGCGGCATCGGGTACCTGCCCGAGGAGCGCGGGCTCTACCGCAAGGAGTCCGTCATCGACGTGATGACGTACTTCGGGATGCTCCGCGGGCTCCGGCGTCCCGAGGCCGTGCGGTGGAGCACCGGGTACCTCGAGCGGATCGGGCTCGCCGACCGTGCGAAGCTCCGCGTCGACAAGCTCTCCGGTGGCCAGCAGCAGAAGGTGCAGCTCGGCATCACGATCATGGACCGGCCGCGCCTGCTCATCCTCGACGAGCCGACGAAGGGCCTCGACCCGGTGAACCGCCGGCTCCTGCTCGACCTGGTCGACGAACGGAAGGCCGACGGCGCGACGGTGATCCTGGTCACGCACCACATGGACGAGGTCGAACGGCTGTGCGACCGGATCCTCCTGCTCAAGGACGGTCGAGCGGCCGCCTACGGCACCATCCCGGACGTGCAGGACGCCTTCGGCGGTGCCGTCGCCCGGGTGCTGCTCGACGGGAGCGTGCCACCCTCGCCCCTGTACCGGCTCGCCCGGCACGAGGGCCACGTCGCCTACCTGGTCCCCCGTGCCGCGGCGGCACCGGACGGGTCGGACATCCTCGCGTCGCTCGTGACCGCCGGCGTGCACGTCTCCGGGTTCGAGATGCGACGCATCCCGCTCGACGAGATCTTCGTGCAGGTGTACGGCCACGACGCCGGTGCCGATGACGCGCACCCGCCGGGCCGTGCGCCGCTCGCCGCCCCGGCACGGACCGGGGCCGCCGCGTGAGCCGGCTCGGGACGGTCGTCCGCTTCGAGTTCGTCCGCGCCGTCAAGAAGCCCGCGTTCTGGATCGGCACCCTCGCCCTGCCGATCGTGGTCGTCGTCGTCTCGCTGCTCGTGGGGGTCGGCCAGGCGGCCGGCACCGACTCGGTGTCGTCGAGCAGCTCGGCGACGCGGACCCCGTTCCACTACGTCGACCACTCGGGCCTCGTGTCCGCCTCGGTCGCGGCGCAGTGGGGCGGCTCACCGTCCGAAGACCCCGCCGCCGACCGGGCGGCCGTCCGCGCCGGGACGCTGGAGCTGTTCGTCGAGTACCCCGCGAAGCCCTCGACGGAGCCGATCCGACTCGACGCGGCCGACCGCGGCCTGTTCGAGAACGGCGGGTACTCCTCGCTCGCGGAGCGGGTGCTCGAGCGCAGCGTCGCGGCCTCGGTGGACGACGACGAGGCCGTCGCGCTCCTCCGGACACCGCCGGTCACCGAGCTCACCGCCTACGCCGACGGCCGCGTGGCACCCGGCTGGCTGTCGATCGTGCCGCCGTTCCTCTACGTGGCGGCGTTCTTCGGCATCGTCATCCTGCTCGCGACGCGGATGGTGACCGTGGTCGTCGAGGAGAAGGAGAACCGGATCTCCGAGATGATCCTGACGACCGTGACGGCGGGCGACCTCATCCGCGGCAAGGTCGTCGCGATGCTGCTCGTCGGGCTCGTGCAGGTCGGCGTCGTCCTGGTCCCGGGACTCGTCGTCGCCCTGGCCGCGCTGCCGTTCGTGGCGTCGCGGCTCGGTGGTCTGAGCGTCGACCCGTGGCGGATGGTCGTGGGCGCGCTCCTGCTCGTGGGCGGCGTCCTGCTGGGGTGCGGGCTCTTCGTCGCGGTGGGTGCGGCGGTGCCGTCGATCAAGGACGCCTCGACGCTGCAGTCTGCGGCGATCTTCGCGCTGATCATCCCGCTGTACGCCGCGTTCTTCGTGATGACGACGCCGTCGTCGCCGGTGGCCGCGTTCTTCACGTACTTCCCGACCTTCACCCCGATCACCGCGATGGTGCGGAACGCCGTGGGCACCCTCAGCGTGGTGGAGTCCGTGGTGTGCATCGTCGAGGTCTTCGCGACCGCGGCGGTGCTGCTCTGGTTCGCCGAGTACCTGTTCCGGCACTCCGTCGCGCAGTACGGCTCGAAGGTCACCCTGCGGCAGATCGCCGGCTGGCGCCGCGGACGGCCCGGGACGCGCTGACCGCAGGCGGCCTGATCCGGCCCGGTCGTGGCCGACCCGGTCGTGGTCGGCCGGGTCGCGGCTCCGTCAGATGCTGGCGAGCGCGGAGTCGAGGTCCCACGCCACGGGCTCCGGCGCGCGCCACCCCTGGCGCAGCGTGCGGACGGCGCGGTCGAACTCGACCAGTGCGTCGATGTACGGCCGGACGAGCATCTGCACCTGCAGCCCCTCGTGGACGGCGAGCAGCTGCGTCGCGGCCTGGTGCGTCGGGATGCCGATGTGCTCGGCACCGGATGCGACGTCCCGCTCGAGCCCCGCGGTGAGCTGCTCGACGTGCTCCTCGAACCGCTTGCGGAAGAGCTCGGCGAAGTCGCGTTCCGACGCGGCGATGGACACGACACCGGCCAGGAGTCGCACGAGCCCCGGGTCGGCGACGTCCTCGGCGAGGGTCAGGCGGACGTGGTCGACGGTCGAGGCCGGCTCGACCGAGCGCCGGGTCCCGCGCAACTGCGTCCAGCGGTCGTAGGTCACGAGCAGCAGCGCGTCCCAGATCGGGAAGACCCGTTCGACGACCGCGGTGTCGAGCCCGGACGTCTCGGCGACGACGCTCGCGTCGACGTCGTGGTATGGGTGCAGACGGAACGCACGGATCGCGCCACGCACGATGCGTTCGGCCAGGACCGCCTCGTCGTCGTACGTCACGTCGCAGGAGTCTGCCATCTCCACAGTCCACAGGATGCGCCGTCGCGTGTCTCCACCCCGTGTGGGGGGCACGGCGACGGCCTGGCCGCGGCTCAGCCGACGGTGACGGGCGCCGCGGAGGGCTTCCGACCCTGCGACATCCACACGAAGAACCCGGTCAGCGTGAAGGCACCGTAGAAGACGTACATGAGCCCGGAGGCGTAGTACCCGGCCGAGAACAACAGCGGGACGCCGACCAGGTCGACGGCGACCCAGACGAGCCAGAACTCGACCCAGCCCTTCGCCATGCCGTAGGTCGCGAGCACCGACCCGACGAAGATCCAGGCGTCGCTCCACACCGGCTCGTAGGAGCCGAGCGCGCGGAACAGCGGGGTCAGCAGGGCGGTGCCGCCCACCATGACGAGGACCATCAGCCCGCGGGTCGACCAGGAGGCCCACCTCGGCTCGACGACGGTCGTCGCGTCGTCCGCGCGGTGCGTCCACCGGTACCAGCCGTAGACGCTGACGACGATGAACATGACCTGTCGGCCGGCCTGCCCGAGCAGGTTGACCGGGTTCGGGGTGTCGAAGAGCGCGCCCATGAAGACGGTGAAGAGCAGGGCGTTGCCGAGGATGCCGACCGGCCAGGCCCACACCCGACGACGCATCCCGCCGAGCGCGCTGAGCAGCCCGAACACGTTGCCGATCACCTCACGCCAGAGCACGGTCTGGTCGCCGATGACGAGCTGCGCGTCGAACAACCACCTGACGATGCCCATCGACCCTCCTCGTTGCCGGGCCTCGCGACGGCCCGGACGCTCCAACGGTAGGACCGACCTCGGCATTCCGTGGACTCCGCGACCCCGCGTGACACCGCGGTCTAGGCTCGGGGGTCGTGACGGACGAGGGCGCGGCGGACGCGGTGCGGCGCGCACGGGACCTGCTCGCCGACGCCGCCGACCGCCTGCGCGAGGCCGCCGTCCGCGACGAGGCGCTCGGCGAGTACGTCGAGCCACGTGCCGTCCTCGGCATCCGCCGCGAGCCGACGATCCGGTCGCTCGGGCGGGTGTGGCGCGTCGGCGCCCTGCTGCTCGGCTCCTCCCCCGAGACCGCGGGGCGGGTGTGGGCGACCGGACGGATCACCCGGGTCACGGACCCCGGTCGCCAGCAGTTCGTCTCGGTGTCCGCGGAGGTGCGGCGCGCGTACCGGGCGGCGGCGGCCAAGGGGAACTTCGCCGAGGGCGACACCGTCAACCACGGCGCGGTGCCGGTCCCGCTCGACGACACGCTCGTGGGTGCCGCGGGTGTCCTCGCGGTCGTCGACGACGAGCCGGTGGTCCGCTGGTCGGCGACCGCCGGTGCCGCGGTGCCGCTCGCCGACTACCTGCGCGACCGCGTCGCCCTGCTGGTCGATCCACCGCGGGGCGCGACCGACTGACGGCCGGTCAGGCGCCGCCGTCCGACGCGTCCGGTCCCCCGTCGGTCCCGTCGACCACGCGGTCGAGCCACTCCGCGAGGACGGCACGCTCGGCCGGCGACAGCGCGTCGAGTCCGTCGACGCCGGCGCGCAGGGTGAGTGCGGCGGTGCGCAGCGCGCGATCCGGTCCGGCCGGCACGTCGTCCTCGGCCACCAGGACCTGCGACGCGACCGCGGCCCACGCCCGGTCGGCGAGGTCACTGCGCCGGTCGTCCTCGGCCTCCTCCGCCTCGTCGGCCTCCTCGAGGATCGCGAGCACCGTCCCGGTCCCGGCCGCGTGGACGAGCCGCACGGCGTCGGCCTCGCGCACGAGCAACCGCCCGACCGCCGCGACGCGACGCAACCGTTCCTCGAGCGCGTGCAGTCCGGCGGCGACGGCGGGCGATCCCCGGCCGCGGCGCGGGTCGCTCATGATGACGAAGAGGTCGGGGTTCGCGAGGCCGAAGGCGATCGTCGCGTCCCACCCCGAGCGGAGCGCGGCGACGGGGTCGGTCCCCTCGGCAGCGCCGTCGGCGACGAGCGCGGCCTTCTCGGCGGCGAAGACCGTCATCGCGTGCTCGGCGACGGCGTCGAGCAGGCCGTCCTTGTCGCCGAACAGCCGGTAGATCGTGGGCGCCTGCACCCCGGCACGCCCGGCGACCGCACGGGTCGTGACCGCGTCGGCCCCGTCCTCGCGGAGCAGCTCGGCCGCGGCCGCGACGACCCGGTCGCGGACGTCCCGGCGCGGGTCGGCGTCGGGTGCGGGAACGGAGGCCGAGGTCGACATGGACCAACGCTAACAGGGTCTTGCTATCGCCGGAAGCAGCGCGTACGGTCGTCGCGGTTACCACTGCTAACAGGAACGAGCATCCAATGATCACCATCACCGGAGCGACCGGCGCCCTCAACGGCGCGACCGCCGACCACCTCCTCCGTCACCTGCCGACCTCCGACCTGACGGTCGTCACCCGGGACCCCGCGAAGGCGGCGCGGTTCGCCGACCGCGGCGTGACGGTCCGACCGGGCGACTACGACGACCCCGCGACGCTCCGCACCGCCTCCGCGGGCGCGGACCGGCTGCTCCTCGTGTCGTCGAACGACCCGGCGGGCGACACCGTCGCGCAGCACCGCAACGCGGTCGACGCCGCGGTGGCAGCGGGCGTCGGGCACGTCTTCTACACGAGCCACCAGGGAGCGGGTGCGGACTCACCGTTCGTCCCCGCGCAGCACCACGCGGCGACCGAGGACCTGCTCGCCGCCTCCGGTCTCCGGTGGACCTCGCTCCGGAACGGCTTCTACGCGCACAGCCTGCAGTGGCTGCTCGGCCCGTGGGCCGCGACGGGGACGGTGTCCGTGCCCGCGGACGGTCCGGTCTCGTGGACCGCGCGCGAGGACGCCGCCGAAGCCGCGGCCACGCTGCTGCTGCAGGACGCCCCCGCCGAGGGGCCCGTGACGATCACCGCGACCCGGGCGCCGACGTTCGCCGACCTCACCCGACGGCTGTCCGAGCGCGTCGGTCACGAGGTCGGCTTCGAGCTCGTCGACCCCGAGCGATGGGTCGAGCGCGCCGTGGCCGCCGGCCAGGACGAACGGATGGTCCGGTTCCTGCTCGGCATGCACGAGGCGGCGGGCGCAGGGTGGTTCGCCGGCACCGACCCGACCCTCCGGGCGCTCCTCGGGCGCGAACCGCGGTCCGCGGACGACGCACTCGACGCCGTAACCGCCGCCGCCCGGTGACCCGGGGCGTCAGTCGGCGAGCCGGTCCGTGACCGCCGCACGGGCCATGGCGTCCCGACCGTCGCCGAGCGCACCACGGCTGACGGACCACAGCGCCGACTCGACGGCCCGCGCCGTGCACCAGGCGGCGATCCGCTCGACGGGCTCCCCGGTCACGTCGGCGAGCAGCGCGGTGCGCGCACGCACGGTCGCGGTCGGATCGGCTCTGCGGAACGGGCCGTCGACCTGCGCCAGGAGCGGCCCGGAGTCGTATGCGGGGTCACCGACCATCGGCTTCGGGTCGATGACGAGCCACGGCGAGCGCCCGGCCGCGAGGACGTTCCCCGGGTTCGCGTCGCCGTGCACCACCACGGTGCGCCGCGCACCGACGGGCAGGGCGCGGAGGAGCTCGGCGCCGCGGCGGACGAGCCCGGGGTCGAACGGCGGCACGAGGGCACGCATCCGCTCCTCGAGCAGGTCCGCCCACCCGGCGGCCACGTCCGTCAGGCGTTCGAACGGGTCCGCGTCCGGCACCCCGGCCGCCCACAAGCCGCCGAGCAGTTCGGCGGCGGTCCGCAGCCGGTCGGCCGCCGGCAGGTCGACACGGTCGGACAGACGCACCCCCGGATCGCAGCGCTCGAGCAGGAGCACGAACGGGTCGTCGGGGTCGACCGCGAGGAGCCGCACCGCGCCGTCGCCGTCCCACCAGGCGAGGGCGGCCGCCTCGTGCTCGGCCTCGCGGTGCGGGAAGGAGAGCTTCAGCACGGCGTCGCGCCCGTCGGGGGTCGTGACGGGCAGCACGTGCGAGATGCTGCCGCCGCCGAAGGGTGCGCCGGCCCGCAGGTCCCACCGCGCGACGGCGTGCCGGAGCAGCCGCGGGACGGACGCGCGCCAGTCCTGCTCGGTCGGCCACATGCGGTGAGCGTACCGACGACCGGCCGCGACCGGCGGGGCGGGCGCGCACCGCGCCTCCCGGCCGTCGCGCCCCCCC
>NZ_MJAK01000013.1 GCF_001742745.1 Curtobacterium sp. ER1/6
GGGCCCGCCACGGGCCTCCCGTCCGTCATTCGGTGGCGTCCGTCGGCGGCTGGTCGCGCAGGGCGGCGACCATCCCGCGGAGCAGGCGGAAGGCCGCTGCGCGGCCCGCCTCGTCGAGGTCCCGGGTCATCCGCAGCTCGACCTCGCGGACGGCGGCACTCGCCTGCTCGCGCTGCCGTCGGCCGGCGTCGGTGAGGGTCGTCGGCAGGACGCGGCCCGAGGTCGCGGTGGCCGGACGGCTGACGATGCCGTCACGTTCGAGCTGCTGCAGGAGCGTGTTCATCGACTGCCGGGTCACGAAGGTGCCCCGGGCCAGCTCGGAGTTGGACAGACCGGGACGCTGCGCGAGGAGTTCCAGGCACGAGTAGTGCGTGATCGTCATGCCGAGCGGACGGAGGGCGTCCTCCATCGCGAGCCGCAGGGCGCTCGCGGCCTCCTTGAGGACGTAGCCGACCGAGCTGTCCAGGTCGATCCGCTCTTGACGCATGTCAGGATTCTGACACATACTCCTCGTGTCAGGCATCTGACACCGAATGAAGGAGCACACCATGCCCGCCACCGGGATCGACTTCACCTCGCTGCAGGTCCGTGACCTCGACGCCTCGCAGGCGTTCTACGAGCGGTACCTCGGACTCGTCCGGTCCCCCGCCGGCCCGCCGCACGCCGTCGTCTTCCAGACCGAGCCGATCGCGTTCGCGCTCCGCGACCTCGTGCCCGGGACCGACCTGACCGCCGGGCAGCCGGCGCTCGGCGTCGCGCTCTGGTTCCACGCGACCGACGTCCAGGCGGTCCACGACGCACTCGTGGCGGACGGCCACACGATCGTCACCGAGCCGTTCGACGGGCCCTTCGGCCGCACGTTCACGTTCGCCGACCCGGACGGCTACCCGGTGACGCTGCACGACCGGCGCTGAACGGCGTCCCCTCGCAGGCGCACATCGGTAACGTCGGCGGCATGTCGACCCCATCGGAGACCGCGCCCGCGGACCAGGACGCCCTCCCGACCGAGCAACGGACGGCCGCCGTCGTCTACAACCCGGTCAAGGTGCACCTGGAGACCCTGAAGAGCACCGTCGCGAAGCACGAGCAGGAGGCCGGCTGGGCCGAGACGCTCTGGTTCGAGACCTCGGAGGAGGACCCGGGCGGCGGGATGGCCGAGGCCGCGCTCGAGGCCGGGGCCGACGTCGTCGCTGCGGCCGGAGGCGACGGCACCGTCCGCGCGGTCGCCGAGGTCGTGCACGGCTCCGGCGCCACGCTCGCCCTGCTGCCGAGCGGCACGGGCAACCTGCTCGCGCGCAACATCCCCGCGCCGATCGACGACCTGGGCGCGAGCGTCCGGACGATCTTCCGCGGCGAGGACCGGGCGATCGACTTCGGTGAGCTCGAGATCGAGCGTGCGGCCGGCGACCGCGAGCAGCACGGCTTCCTCGTGATGGCCGGCCTCGGGCTCGACGCCCGGATGCTGGCGAACACCAAGCCGGAGCTCAAGAAGAAGGTCGGCTGGCTCGCCTACGTCGACTCGCTGGTCCGGTCCCTCCGCGACGCCGACGCGTTCGAGTTCAAGTACAAGCTCGACGGTGAGAGCAACCAGTCCGTCCGCGCGCACTCCCTGATCGTCGGCAACTGCGGCATGCTGCAGGCCGGTGCGACCCTGCTGCCCGACGCCGAGATCGACGACGGCGTGTTCGACATCGTCGTGATGCGGCCGCGCGGCTTCTTTGGCTGGGTGCGGATCGCCGCCCGCATGCTCTGGGAGAACGCGATCCTGCGCTCGTTCCGCCGCTCGAAGATGGGCCAGACCGCGGTCGGCAAGCGCATCACCACCGCCGCTCGCGAGGAACGCCCGCTGCGCTACATCCGCGGCCAGGAGTTCGTCGCACGCCTGGAGCGGCCGGACGAGTTCGAGATCGACGGCGACCCCGTGGGCGAGGTCGTCGCGTTCCGGGCACGGATCGACGCCGGCGGTCTGACCGTGCGCGTCGCCGGCCCCGACGACCAGACGCGGGCGACGCGCCGGGTCGAGGCCGAGCACAGCTGAGTCGTCCCTTCCTCGCAACACGCAACGAAGGCGGTTCCTCGCAGCGTCATCCCGCTGCGAGGAACCGCCTTCGTTGCGTTCTGCGGAACGTGCGCCAGAAGTCGGGCGGGCGTCAGGCCGGGTCGGGCTCGCCGGAGACGATCGCCCGGAGCCAGTCGCGCGCCTCGACGAACGCCTCGTCCGAGTAGCGCGCGGAGACCTCGGGGCGGAAGCCGTCGGCCCGCGGGTACGAGCCGAGGAACGTCACGCGCGGGCTGAAGCGCCGGAGGCCCAGCAGTGCGTCGGCCACCCGCTCGTCCCGCACGTGCCCGTCGAGGTCGATGACGAAGCGGTAGCGGCCGAGCTCGTCACCGATCGGGCGCGACGACAGCAGTCCCATGTTGATGCCCCGGGTCGCGAACTGCTCGAGCATGTCGACCAGTGCGCCGGGGTGTTCGCTCGGCAGCTCGACGATGACGCTCGTCTTGTCCGCGCCCGTGCGCTCCGGGATCGCGAGCGTGCGGGACACGAGCACGAAGCGGGTCACGGCCGAGGCGTTGTCCCCGATCGACGACGCGAGCACCGCCAGGTCGTGGTGGTCGGTGATGCCCGGCGGGGCGACCGCGGCATCGGCGACGGGGTGCTCGTCGAGGAGCGCGGTCGCGGCCGCGACGTTCGACGACGCCGGGATGTGCCCGTGCCCGCGGAGGTTCCGCTCGAGCCACCGGTGCGTCTGCGCGTACGCCACGGGGTGCGCGTTCACGGTCCGGACGTCGGCGAGCGCGGTGCCGTGCCGGGCGACCAGCACGAAGTCCACCGGCACGAGGTACTCGCCCACGATCCGCACGCCGGGGATCCGGGCGAGGGCGTCCTGGGTCGCGCTGACCCCGCCGTCGACGCTGTTCTCGATCGCGATCACCGCACCGACCGAGCGGCCGCTCACGACGTCGTCGAGCGCCTCGCCGACGTTGTTGACGCTGCGCCACGGCTTGCCGGCCGCTGCCTCGACGAGCTTGAGCGCCGCCTCGGTGAAGGTGCCGGCGGGTCCGAGGTAGGAGTACGTGTCGGACGGCGTGGCACGGTCGGTCATGCGCCGAGCCTACTGGTGTACCAGCGCTCCACCCGGTGCGGGTCGGAAGCGCACGAGCATGGTGTCCGAGTCGCCGTTCCGCCCGACGGTCCGGAAGCCGACGCGCTCGTAGAGGATGCGCGCGCCGGTGTTGCCGTCCTCGACGCTGAGGCTCACGCCGGCCCAGTCCGCCGTCCGCCCCGCGGCGAGCAGACGGGTCAGCAGCGCGCTGCCGATCCCGCGGCCCCGCCCGCGCGGTTCGACGGCGAGCGTCAGCTCCGGGACGTCCTCGGACACGAAGCCGTAGCCCTGGTCGTCGGCGGGCAGGAAGCGCACCCAGGCGACCCCGACCGGTCCGTCGCCGTCCACCGCGACGACGCCGTGGTCGCGGGACGGGTCGAAGTCGGCGAAGTAGTGGGCGAAGTCCGGACGGTCGAGCTCGGCGTCGGTGAAGGTCGGCGCCTGCCAGTTCATCGCGGCGAGTGTCGCGTGCCGCAGCAGCGCGGTGTCGCTGGCGGTCACCTCGCGGAACAGCACCCCCGTCGGGTCCGCCGCGGCGCCGCCCGCCGACCCGGCACCGGCGGCCCCGGCCTCCGCACCCGTCAGCCGTGCCTCGCACAGCGCCGGGTCGTCCTCCTCCCGCGGGTAGGTGAGCGCGGCGAAGCGCCCCTCGGGGTCGAGTCGCTCGAGCAGCGCACGGGTGATGCCGTCGAGCTGCCCGACCTGGTCGTCGTCGAGCGCGTCGATGACGAAGCGGCGAGCGGTGCGGACGTGGTCCGGTGCCGCGGCGACGATGGCGTCGTACCCGGCGTCGGTCAGCCGGACGTCGGTGGCGCGGCGGTCGTCCACGGACGGGCAGCGCGTGACGAGCCCACGCTTCTCGAGGCGCGACACCACGTGCGACAGCCGCGGCAGGGACGCGTTCGTGGCGGCGGCGAGCGCCGACATCCGCAGGGTCCGCCCGTCCGTCTCGGACAGCATGGCGACCACCATGTAGTCGAAGTGCGTGAGGTCGGCGTCGCGCTGCAGCTGCTGGTCGAGTGCCGCGGGCAGGAGCTCCATGACGGCGACGAGCTTCATCCACGCCCGCAGTTGGTCGCGGGTGAGCCACAGCGTCTCGTCGGTCATGCGCTCATGCTACCCATTGGTTGTCGCTGCAACCAGTGGTCGAGGGGACCGCCGGGCGCGGACCACACCGACGACGAGGGCGACGACCACCACGGCGAGCAGCACCCCCTCGACCACGAGCAGTCGCGTCGTGTAGTCGAACGGCAGCACGGTGGGGTTCTTCTGCCCGTGGTGCTTGGCGGCGATCTCGGGCAGGACGACGAGCGCGAGCACGCTCCCGAGCACCACGGCGGCCTGCACGACGACCAGGACACCCACGCCGAGCCGCCGCCCCGTCCGGCGCAGCAGGAGCCCGACGGCGACGACGAACGGCGAGAGCACCGCGTCGTGCAGCACGACCGCGGCGAGCAGCCACGTCGCCAGCCCCCCGATGCGGTTCGGTCGGACGGTCGTGACGAGCACGTACGCGCCGAACGCCATGACGAGCACGCCCAGCACGACGAGCACGATCCTCGTGGCCCTCATCGGATCACCTCGATCTTCCCGATCCACTTCGTCTGCAGCACGCCGGGCCGTCCGGGCGCGATCACCCGGGCGGGGAACCCGTGGTCCAGGTCGAGCGTCTGCCCGTTCACCTCGAGCGCCAGGAGCGTCGTCGGGTCGGCGACGTACTCCGCACCCATCTCGGTCACGCGGTAGCCGCCGCTCTGCTCGAGGCTCGTGATCCGCACCGGCGTCTCCGGCTCCGCCTGCACCGAGGCGAGCAGGTCGCGCATCCGGACGCCCCGCCACGAGGCCGTCTGGCTCCAACCCTCGACACACGAGATCGGCAGGTCGGCGGTCGCGGTCCCGAGGGCGACGAGCTCGGCGCGGGAGAACGTCCGCGTGACGTCCTTCCCGACGACGGTGAGCGTCCAGTCGGCGGCCGTGGCGGTCGCGAGGACCCCGGCGGCGCGCGCGGTCCGGTTCACCGGGAGGGTCTGGGGACCGACGTGCCGCTGCCGCGCCCCGAACACGTTGAGCGGTTCGAGCAGCCGGTTCGACTGCCCCGCAGTCAGGGCGACGACCCCGACGGTCGCGGCGGTGACGGCCGCCACGAAGCCGCGTCGGGCGATCCGCTGGCGCGGCCCGCTGGTCGCGGGCTCCGCCTGCTCCGGCCGGGAGGCACGCCCCGCCCCCGTCCCGCCGGTACCGTCCGCGAGCCTCGGCTCCGCGGACCGATTCGCGGTCTCGGGACCGCGAACCTGTCCGCCAGGGCGAGTCTCGCGCTCGGGAGCGCCCGCCGGCGCAGCCGGCGCAGCCGGCGCAGCCGGCGCAGCCGACGCAGCCGACGCCGCCGGGCCGTCCACCCACCGGAGCAGGCGGCCGGTCAGGCCACGGGGGTACGAGCCGGCCGTCTGCGCGGCCGCGGCCCGCTCGCCCACCGCGGGGCGGGCCTCCCGGCCGTCCGGCAGCAGCTCGCTGCCCACCGTCGGGTCCGCGACGAACCGCCCCTCGGCGTCGTAGGCGTCCCGCGCCCGCCAGTAGCGCGTGATCACGGGCAGCTTCGACGCGATGTGCACGACGAGCGACCCGATGATGACGTACGCCATCGCGTTGTGGGTCTGCCGGAACGGGAACGGGAACGGGTACCACTGGTACGTGTTGAGCAGCCCGGTGCCGACCTGCACGATCGACGCCGACACGAGCACGGCGATCGACAGCCGCTCGAGCAGGTGGAGCACCCCGCGCACGGGCGGGACCTGCGCCAGCGCGGGCATGACGACGTTCAGCTTCGCGAGCAGCAGCGGGATGATCGCGATGCCCGCGGTGATGTGCAGGCCCTGTGTGAACTGGTACAGCTGCGCCGGACGCGTCGGGAAGCGCATCCCGGGCAGCGGGTCCTGCAGGAGGTGGCTGTAGACGCCGGTGCCGAAGCAGACGACGAACGCGATGCCGAGCAGCCGACCCCAGACGACGGCCGACCGGGCGTTCCGGTTCGGGGACGCCATGGTCGCCCGTGCGTCCAGCAGGACCCGTCGCACGATCGGTAGCCTCGGGGAACCATGAGCAGACGACCGCGCGCCGCCTCCGTCCCGACGACCGCGGTCGTGTCGACCGTCCTGTCCGTCGTCGGCGTGGTGGCGCTGGCGGGCGTCATCGCCTTCGGCATCACGCATCTGGGGTTCCTCCGTGCCGGTCATCGTGCACCATTCGTTGCCTGGACGCTGATCGCTTGGGCGGTCTTCGCCGGGGCGGTCGTCGCGCTGCGCTTCGTGCCCCGTGGGTGGACGACCCGGATCGTCCTGGGCGGTGCGGTCGTGGTCGGGATCGCGGCGCTCGTCGGTCCGCCGAACACCAGCACCGACTCTGCCCGGTACGCCTGGGACGGGATCGTACAGCACGCCGGTACATCACCGTACGCATACACACCGCAGTCGAACGCGCTCGCCGACCTGCGCCCGGACTGGCTCTTCCCGGACAAGATCGACGGCACGTGCAAGCCCCTCGAACCGCGGATGCGCGGCCTCGGCGACGGTGCCGACGGGCACTGCGTGGCGATCAACCGGCCCGACGTCACCACCATCTACCCGCCGATGGCACAGCTGTGGTTCGCCGGGGTCCGGGCGTTCGTGCCCGCGACCGCCCAGTACATGCCGTTCCAGGTCGCCGGGCTCCTCGTGTCGCTCGGCGTCACCGTCGGCCTGGTGATGGTGCTGCGCCGTCTCGGCCGTCCCACCTGGTGGGCCGCGCTCTGGGCGTGGTCGCCCCTGGTCGCGTCCGAGGCGGTCACGAACTCGCACGTCGACGTCGTCGGTGCCGCACTCGCCACCGCGGGCGTCGTGCTCGTCGCCTTCGGCCGGCCGGTCTGGGGCGGGATCGCCCTCGGGGCGGCGACCGCGACGAAGCTCATCCCCGCGATCGTGTACCCACCCCTCCTGAACCGGTGGCGGCACTGGTGGGCGGTCCCGGTCGGCATCGGCGTCTTCGCCCTGCTCTACGTCCCCTACGTGATCAGCACCGGCCCGAAGGTGCTCGGGTACCTGCCGGGGTACCTGTCCGAGGAGGGCTACGAGGACGGCTCCCGGTTCGCCCTCGTGTCGTCCGTCGTCACGGGCGACGCGGCGACCGTCGTCGTCGGGCTGATCGTGCTCCTCGCCGCCCTGGTGTCCTGGCGCCTGGCGGACCCGGCCCGCCCCTGGTCCGCCGAGGTGTTCATGATCGGCGTGACGTTCCTCGCCGTCACCCCGCGCTACCCCTGGTACGCGCTGCTCCTCATCCCGTTCGTCGTGCTCTCCGGCCGGTGGGAGTGGATGGCCCTGAACCTCGCGATCGCCCTGCGCGGGGTGTGGCCGTCGGCGCCGGCCTTCCGCTGGTGGCTCCTGGCCGCGGTGCTCGTCATCCTCGTGGTCACGCTCGTCCGCACCCGCCGCGACGACTGGCTCCGGTGGGGACGGCGACTCGACCCCCGCGGGTGGCGGTCCGTGGACCCCCGCAGCCGCGACCGCGTCGACGCGGGGTAGCATCACCGGGATGACGGCGCGGATCCTGCCCTCGACCGGCCTGCTGCGCCGGGTGCGCAGCGAGTCGCCGGCCCTGCCTCCCCGACCCGGGGACGACCCCGGGCTGGTCGACCGCTTCGCCCGTCGCGCCGTCGACCTGCGGGTGTCGCTCACCGAGCGCTGCAACCTCCGCTGCACCTACTGCATGCCGGCCGAGGGCCTCCCGGTGATCCCCTCGGACGCGCTCATGACCGCCGCCGAGATCGAGCGGCTGGTCGGCCTCGCCGCGGACACGCTCGGCGTCCGGAAGGTCCGCTTCACCGGCGGCGAACCCCTCCTGCGCGCCGACCTGGTCGACATCGTCCGCCGCTGCTCCGCGCACGACGTCGAGCTGTCGATCACCACGAACGCGATCGGCCTGGCGAACCGGGCGCAGGCCCTGGCGGACGCCGGTCTCCGCCGCGTGAACGTCTCGCTCGACACCGTCGACCCGGACGTCTTCGCCGAGGTCACCCGCCGCCCGTTCCTCGACCGCGTGCTCGAGGGCATCGCCGCGGCGGCCGACGCGGGTCTCGGGGTGAAGGTGAACGCCGTCCTGCTCCGCGGGATCAACGACCACCTGGCGGTCGACCTGCTCGCCTGGTGCCTCGAGCGCGGCCACGAGCTCCGCTTCATCGAGCAGATGCCGCTCGACCCCGGCCACGCCTGGGACGGCGCGACCATGGTCACGGCCGAGGAGACCCGCGCCGTGCTCGGCGAGCGCTTCCGGCTCGAGCCGGACGAGGCACCGCGGGACGGCGCCCCGGCCGAGCGCTACCGCGTCAGCACCCTCGACGGCACCCTGCTCGGCACCGTCGGCATCATCGCGAGCATCACCGAGTCGTTCTGCGCCGACTGCACCCGCACGCGCCTGACGGCCGAGGGGCACGTGCGCTCCTGCCTGTTCTCGGACGACGAGGTCGACCTGCTCGGACCCCTGCGCGCCGGCGCCGACGACGACGTCCTGCTCGACACCTGGCGGCGGGCGATGTGGGCGAAGCCCCGCGACCACGGCGACGACGCGGACGGCATCGTGCACCCCGCCCGCGGCATGAGCGCGATCGGAGGATGACGGTGACGACGATGCGGTTCTTCGCGGCGGCCCGGGCGGCCGTCGGACAGGACGAGGTCACGGTCGACGCCGCGACCCTCGACGACGCCCTGCAGCGCGTCCCGGCCACGGACACCGACCGGTGGACGGCCCTGCAGGAGCGGTGCTCCTACCTGGTGGACGGCGTGACCACCCGTGACCGCTCGACGCCGCTGGCGGGCGTCGCGACCGTCGACGTCATGCCGCCCTTCGCCGGGGGCTAGGTCGTCACACCGGCGGGCTCGTAGACGCTGACCTCGTCCGCGTCGACCGCGATGCGCACCGGCAGGCCGGGCGCGAGTCCGACGCCGGCAGCGGTCGCGACGGTCACGTCCACCACGAGGTCGCCGGCGCGCACCCGGACGAGGCCGTCCCGCGGCTCGACCGCGGTCACGACGCGCGCCAGCCCGGCACCGTCACGGCTGATCACGGCGGCCGTCGGGTGGAGTGCGGCGACGGCTGCCCGGCCGGGAGGCACGGTGTGCGCCGCGGACGGCAGCTCGCCCCCGCCGTCGGGCGCGATCCCGGTCGCGGTGGCGGTCCCCGGGACGAGCACCAGACCCGAGAAGGACGCGGAGAACGGCGTGCGCGGTCGTCGGAGGACCGTGTCGGTGGGGCCCTCCTCGACGACGCCGCCGTCCTGCAGCACGACGATGCGGTCGGCGAGCGCGACGGCCTCGAGGGGGTCGTGCGTCACCAGGAGCGTCGGTCGGCCGGACCGCGCGGTGCGGAGGGCGTCGCGGACCTCGGCGCGGGCGTCGACGTCGAGCGCCGTGGTCGGTTCGTCGAGGAGCAGGAGCGCCGGGTCGGTGGCGAGCGCCCGGGCGACGGCGACGCGCTGGGCCTGACCGCCGGACAGCGTGTCCGGCGACCGGTCGGCCAGACCGGACGCGCCGACGGCGGCGAGGGCCGCGGCGGACCGGAGTCGCGCCTCCCGGCCGCTCGCACCCGTGGCCCGCGGACCGAAGGCGACGTTGCCGGCGACCGACCGGTGCGCGAACAGGTCGGGGCGCTGCGCGACCAGGCCGACGCGTCGGCGGTGCGTGGGCACCGTGGTGAGGTCGCGGCCGGCCAGCACGACGCTGCCGTCGCGGGTGCCGAGGAGCCCCGCGAGGGCCTCGACCACCGTCGACTTGCCGGCCCCGTTCGGGCCGACCAGGGCGACGCACTCGGCCGGGCCGATGGTCAGGCGGACGTCGACGCCCCGTGACGGCACGACGACGTGGGCGTCGAGGCCGCCCGTGCCCCCGCTCACGCGATCACCGGCCGGTTCCGCAGGGTGCTCGTGCCGATGACGACCAGGGCGACCACGACCAGCACGAGGGCGAGCGCGACCGCCGTGTCCGGGTCCACCTCGCGCTGCAGGTACACCTCGAGCGGGAGCGTGCGTGTGACGCCCTCCAGGCTGCCGGCGAAGGTGAGCGTGGCACCGAACTCGCCGAGGGCCCGTGCGCCGCAGAGCACCAGCCCCGACGTGATCCCGGGGAGCACGCGCGGCGTCGTCACGGTGAGGAAGGTCCGCGTCGGACCGGCGCCGAGCGTCGCGGCGACCCGTTCGGCACGTCCCCCGCCGGTGCGGAGCGACCCCTCGATCGACGACACCAGGAAGGGCATCGAGACGAACACCTGCGCCATCACGACCGCCGTGGTCGTGAAGGCGATGCGCAGACCGTGCTCGTCGAGGAACGCCCCGAGCACGCCGAGCCGTCCGAAGGCCGCCAGGAGCGCGAGTCCCCCGACGACCGGCGGGAGCACGAGCGGCAGCAGGACGAGGGCACGGAGCACGCCCACCCAGCGGGAGGTCGACCGGGCGAAGAGCACGGCGAGCGGGTAGCCGAGGACGAACGACACCCCCGTCGCGGCGGCGGCGGTGCCGAGGCTCAGCCCGAGCGCGGTGGTCGAGGCGGGCGCGGTCACGAGTGCGACGAAGGACGACCAGTCGACGCGGCCGACCATCGCGAGCACGGGCACGACGACGAACAGGCCGCCGACCACGGCCGGCACGGGCAGCCACCACGGCACCGGGGTGCGCGGGGTCGGGGTGCGCCGTGGCGCGGTGCCCCGGGTCGGGGTGCGCCCTGTCGTGAGCGGGGCGGGCATCGTCAGGGGGCGCCGAACCCCGCGTCGGCGAGGACCTTCCGTCCGGCGTCGGAGCGGACGTACGCCGCGAAGGACGCCGCGAGCTCCGGGTTCGTCGACTCCTTCAGGACACCGATCGGGTACGTGTTCACGGCCTTCGCGGACTCGGCGAAGGGGACGCCGTCGACCCCGCCGCCGGCCCCCTCGACGTCGGTGACGTACACCAGGCCGGCGTCCGCCTCGCCCGACTCCACCTTGCCGAGCACGTCGGTCACGGACTGCTCCTCGCTCACCGGGCGGAGTTCGACACCGGCTGCCTGCTCGACCTTCGCCGTGGCCGCACCGCACGGCACGGGGGCCGCGCACGTCACGACCTGCACGCCGCTCGCGGTCAGGTCCCGCAGCCCGCGGATGTGTTCCGGGTTGCCCGGTGCGACCGCGATCTCGAGCGTGTTCGTGGCGAAGTCCCGCGGCCACCCGCTGGCGAGGTCCGTCGTCGAGAGCTTCGCCATGTTCGCCTCGTCCGCGGACGCGAACACGTCGGCGGGTGCGCCGTTCGTGATCTGGGAGACGAGGTCGCTCGAGCCCGCGAACGAGAACCGGACCGTCGTGCCCGCGTGGTCCTGCTCGTACTGCGTCCCGAGCTCCGTGAAGGTGCGCTGGAGCGACGCCGCCGCGAACACGGTGATCGTGCCGGTCGGCGCGGCCCCGGACGCGCTGCTGCTCGGCGAACCGGTGCCGCTCGCGGCCGTTCCTCCGGAGGGCGATCCGGTCGAGCAGGCGGTCAGTGCCAGTCCGGCGACCAGGACGAGGGCGAGGGTTGCGGAACGCACCAGCGGCTTCACGTGCTCATCGTAGCCGCACCTGCGGTCACTGCTCCGTCGGGAGTCCCTCGCGTCGCCAGGCGGTGATGCCCCCGTCGAGCACGACGACCGGGGCGGCCCCGCTCGGGCGTGCGGCAGCGGCGGTCCGGGCCCAGGCGGTGGCGCGGACACCCGACGCGCAGACGACGACGAGCTCGGCGCTGCCGTCCCCCGCATCGAGCGCGTCCGGGGTGCGGGACCCCGGCACGACACCGGTCGCGCGTTCCTCGTCGGTGCGGACGTCGACGAGGACCACGCGGTCGCCGTCCTCCCGCATCCGCCGCGCGAGCTCCGCCGGGGCGATGCGGGGCGGTTCGGCGAGGGTCGGCAGCGCCGGACGCACCGATCCCGGTCCGCGCCGCAGCGGACTCTCGGTCCACCGCCACCGGCGCGCGTCCACCGTGAGCACCCGGCCGAGCAGCGGCTCGCCCAGGCCGGCGACGAGCGCGGTCACCTGGGCCGCCATCACCGATCCGACCGCCCCGCAGAGCGCCGGCAGCACACCGTCCGCGGCGCAGGAGCCCTCGTCGGGCAGCGCCTCGGGGTGCAGGTCGTGGAAGTCCACCGGCTCCACGGCCGCGTCGTGGAAGACCGAGACCTGCCCGTCGTAGCCGAGCGCCGTCCCCCACACGAACGGCACCCCCGCGGCGGCGCAGGCGTCCGACACGGCGCGGGTGACCTCGACGCTGTCCGCCGCGTCGACCACGACGTCGTGCCCGGCGACGTGCTCGGGCCGGAAGCGTTCGGCCAGCGCGACGACCTCGACGACCGGGTCGACGCCGCGGACCCGCTCGGCGGCGCAGACGGCCTTCTGCCGACCGACGTCGGCGGCCGAGAAGAGGGTCTGCCGCGCGAGGTTGGAGGTGTCGACGACGTCGTGGTCGACGATCGTGACGCGCCCGAGTCCCGCGCCGGCCAGGTAGGTCAGCACGGGCGCCCCGAGTCCGCCGGCGCCGACGACGAGCACCCGTGCCGTGGCGAGGGCGTCGAGGGCGCGCTGCCCGGCGCCGTCGAGCGCGGCCGTGCGGGAGGTCGTGCGGCGACGGGCGTCGAGCGACGCCTGGTCGGGAGCGTCGGCGGTCACTTCGCGCGCTCGGGCGACTCGGGGACCTCGACGGTCACCATGGTGGCCTTGACCGACGCCACCGCGACCGAGCCGACCTCGAGCCCGAGGTCCCGGACCGCCTCGGCCGTCATGAGCGACACCACCCGGTTCGGTCCCGCCTGCAGCTCGACCTGGGCGACGACCCCCTCGACGACCAGGTCGGTGACGATGCCGACGAAGCGGTTGCGCGCCGAGCTGCGGACGCCGGACGGGTCGTCGAGCCCGCTGTCGCGCCCGCGGACGTACGCCGCCAGGTCGCGTCCCTCGACCACGGTCCGGCCGGCGGGGTCCTCGGCGCGCGGCAGGGTGCCGGCCTCCACCAGTCGCCGGACGGTGTCGTCGCTGACGCCGAGGTACCGAGCGGCGTCGCGGATGCGGAGTGTCGTCATGGTGTCCGTGACCCTACGGCATCGCGAACTCTCACGGAGGACCCGCTCGGCACGGGGCCCCCGCCCAGCCCCGGGCGGTACCGTCGCGGGCGTGACTGCACCCCAGACCGGGACGATCCGTGTCCCCGCCTCGGCCGGCGCGACGCCGGTCCGCACCCGCCTCCGGTCCGCGTCCGCCGCGGCCCGGATCGCCGCCGTGCGGACGCCGGAGCTCACGATCGGCGCGCTCGGCGTGGTCACGGGTGCCCTCTTCGCCTGGGTCCCCTCGCTCTGGTACGACGAGGCCGCCACGGTCACGAGCGCGCAGCGGAGCTGGCCCCAGCTGTGGGCCGAGCTCCACACCGTCGACGCGGTGCACGGTCTCTACTACGCGCTGATCCACGCCTGGTTCTGGCTCGTGGGGTACACGCCGTTCACCCTCCGCTTCCCGAGCGCCCTGGCGATCGGCGTCGCGGCCGGACTGGTCGTCGCCCTCGGTCGGCGCCTCGGCGGGCGTCGGCTGGGGATCACCGCCGGGCTCGTGTTCCTGGCGTTGCCCCGCGTGCAGTGGGCCGGGTCTGAGGGCCGTCCCTACGCCACGATCACCACGCTGGCCGTCTGCCTGACCCTCGTCGGGATCACGGCCGTCCGGCGGACCCGGACGGGCTCCGGCCGACGCTGGTGGGTCGCCTACGGGCTGATCGCCGCACTCTCCGTCACGTTCAACGTGTACCTCTCGCTGGCGGTCGTCGCGCACGCGGTGACCCTCGGCTGGACGCTCCTGGCGCAGCGGTCGCGAACGGACGGACGGGCTCCGGTCCTCCCGCGCGCCGTGCTCGTCCGCTGGGTGGTCGCCGCCGGCGCCGCAGCTGTGGTGGTCTCCCCGCTCGTGCTCGTCGTCGTCTCGCAGTCGAAGCAGGTCGGGTGGATCACCGGCATCAGCGAGCGGACCTTCCCGCAGGTCTTCGCCACGTCGTGGTTCGGCGGCATCGACTCCTACGCCGCGGTGGCTTGGGCACTGCTGGTCACCGGGTCCGTCGTGGGCCTGGCGGCCGCGCACCGTCGCTCCCCCTCGGTGCGCGCGGTCCTGCGCGCCCAGGCCGTCCGCGTCGCCCTGCCCCTCGCCCTGCTGCCGACCGCCGCGCTCGTCGGTGCCACCGCGCTCGGCGAGCACCTGTACTCACCGAAGTACGCGTCGCTCAGCCTGCCGTTCGTCGCACTCCTCATCGCCCTCGCGATCACGCTCGTGCGACCACGGGCGGTCCTGGCGGTGGCACTGGCCGTGTTCCTCGTGATCAGCGTGCCGAGTGCCATTGACGTGAAGACCCCCCGCTCGAAGCAGGACTCGACGTGGGCGAACGCCGCGTCGATCATCGAGGCCGAGCGGAGCGCGACCCCGGGTGCGAACGGCGGTGTCGTCTTCGGCAGCGTCTACGGGCACCCCGGCACGACCGCCGAGATCATCCGGGTGTCCTACCCCTGGGCGTTCACCGGGCTGACCGACCTCGGGGTCCGGAAGGACGGCGCCGAGTCCGGCGTGCTGTGGAACCAGAACGGCGACCTCGCGACCACGATCCCCGCCCGGCTCGGCGACATCGACACGGTGTGGTTCGTCGGCGGGACGCCGAAGGCGCGCAACATCCAGCCCGAGACCGCCTCCGTCCTCGCCGAGAACGGGTTCCACGCGGAGCAGCACTGGAAGACCGGCCGCGTCGTCATCACGGAGTACGTCCGCGGCTGACCGCGCCACGACCGGAGCGCTGACCGCCCCGCCGGTCAGTGCACGACGCGTGCGCCGTGCACCGGGCCGGTCGCCCGGAGAGCCACGAGTCCGGCCGCGCTGAGCTCGACCTGGAGCTCCAGGGCGGCGTCGCGGTCGGCGACCAGGAACGCCACCGTCGGTCCGCTGCCGGAGACGAGCCCGGCGAGTGCCCCGGCCTTCTCACCGACCTCGAGCGTGGTCGCCAGGGCCGGCTGCAGCCGCATCGCCGGTGCCTGCAGGTCGTTGTGCAGGCAGTCCGCGAGCAGGTCGGGGCCACCGGCGCGCAGGGCCTGCAGCACGTTCGCCTCGACCACCGGGGTCGTCGGCGCGGGCCGGATGTCCGCACGGTACCGCTCCCGGTGCTCGTCGAGGGCCCGGTAGACCGCCGGGGTCGAGAGCCCGGAATCGCTCAGCGCGAGCACCCAGTGGAACTCCCCCTTCGCCAGGGCCGGGCTGAGCTCGTCGCCCCGCCCGGTGCCGACCGCGGTCCCGCCCGCGAAGGCGAACGGGACGTCGGCGCCGAGACGGGCGGCCAGCCGCAGGAGTTCGTCGCGGCCGAGCGCCGTGCCCCAGAGCGTGTCGCACGCGAGCAGGGTCGCGGCGGCGTCGGCGGATCCGCCGCCCATGCCGCCGGCGACGGGCACCTGCTTGTCGATCGTGAGCCGGACGCCACCCCGGTGTCCAGCGGCCTCGGCCACCAGTCGGGCGGCCCGGATCGCGAGGTTGGAGCCGTCCGTCGGCACCGCGGTCGTGTCGATCGGGCCGGTGAAGCGCACCGAGAAGTCGTCGGCCGGCTCGGCGGTGACGTCCTCGTACAGGGACACCGCCTGGTAGGCCGTGGCGACGTCGTGGTAGCCGTCGTCCTGCAGCGCGCCGACCGACAGGTACACGTTGATCTTGCCGGGAGCGCGCACCCGCACGCGGGTCGGTGCGGCCAGCGAGGTCATGCCCCCAACCTATCCTCCCCGCGGCCGGGTCCTCCCCGCGACGGGTCCGCGCCGGGTCAGGCGCCCGACCGTGCGGCGGCCGCGAACCCCCGGGCGAGGTCGGCGAGGATGTCGTCGACGTGCTCGAGGCCGATCGACAGGCGGATGAGCCCCTCGCCGACGCCGGCCGCGGCACGCTCCTCCGGGGTCATCTGCACGTGCGTCGTCGATGCGGGGTGCACGACGAGGGACCGCACGTCGCCGAGGTTCGACACGTGGTCGAACAGCTCGAGCGCCGCGACGAAGCGCCGACCGGCCTCGACGCCGCCGGCCAGGTCGAACGCGAGCACCGCCGACGGGCCCTTCGGCACGTACCGCTGCTGCAGGTGGTGCCACGGCGAGGACGGCAGCCCCGCGTAGTGCACGTGCTGCACCTGCTCGTGGGCGTCGAGCCACGTCGCCACCGTCGCGGCGTTCGACACGTGCCGGTCCATGCGGAGCGACAGGGTCTGGATGCCCTGCAGCACCAGGAAGGCGTTGAACGGCGCGATCGCGGGACCGAGGTCGGCGGACAGCTTCGAGCGGGTGCGCTGGATGAACGCGCGCCGACCGAACTTCGCCGCGAAGTCGGTGCCGGCGAACCCGGAGTGCTCGACGCTCGTCAGCTGCGGGTACTTCTCCGGGTGCGCGGCCCAGTCGAAGTTGCCGCTGTCGACGATGACGCCCGCGATGGCGCTGCCGTGCCCGGCGAGGTACTTCGTCGCCGAGTGCACGACGATGTCCGCGCCGTGCTCGAACGGCCGGACGAGGTACGGCGTCGCGATGGTGTTGTCGACGATGAGCGGGACGCCGGCCTCGTGCGCCACACCGGCGACCCCCGCGAAGTCGAGCACGTCGCCGCGCGGGTTCGGGATCGACTCCCCGAAGAAGGCCCGCGTCTCCGGACGCACCGCGGCGCGCCACGCGTCGAGGTCCGTCGGCTCCTGCACGAACGTGAACGTGATGCCGAGGTCGCGCAGCGTCGACGCGAAGAGCGTGTAGGTCGCGCCGTACAACGACGCCGACGCCACGACGTGGTCACCGGCACGGGCGACACCGAGGACGGCGAGCGACGTCGCCGCCTGCCCGGACGCGAGCGCGAGCGCCCCGACGCCCCCCTCGAGGTCCGCGATGCGCCGCTCGAGCGCGGCCGCCGACGGGTTGTTCACGCGCGTGTACGTGTGCCCCGGGGCGTCGAGCATGAACCGCGCCGCGGCGTCCTCCCCCGACGGGTAGACGTAGGCCGCGCTCTGCGCGATCGGCGGCACGTTCGCGCCGAAGCCCGGATCGGCCTTGTAGCCCGCGCGGATCTGCCGGGTCTCGAACGCCCAGTCGTCCTCGGCGGCCATCAGGCGACCGGCTCGGCAGACTCGGACGCGCCGACGGAGGCCCCGGCGGACGGCCGCACCAGCGGGATGACCTGCTCGCCGAAACGCTCCATCTCCTCGGCCTGCGGCGAGAACTGCAGCAGGAGCGTGTCGACCCCGGCGTCCTCGAACTCCCGGATGCGGTCGGCGACCTGCTGCGGCGTGCCGACGAACCCGGGGCGCAGACCGCGGTTCGACACCGAGTAGTCCTCGAGCGACGGCACGTGCTCGAGCTGTGACTTCGAGATGAAGTCCTGGTACGACTCGTACGCCTTGCCGTGCCGCACGTCGGTGATGCGGGCCAGCTCGGCCTGCGCCTCCTCCTCCGTCTCACGGACGATCACGTACGCGGCCATGCCGAAGGCCTCGAAGGGGGCGGCGCCGGCGTCCTCACGACGGCGCTTCATCTCGTCGATCTTCGTGCGGAGCTCGTCGACCGTGCCGCCGTGCGTAAGGTACGCGTCGGCGAAGCGGGTGATCGAGCTCTTGCCCGCCTCGCTCTCGCCGCCGGCGTAGATGCGCGGCGTGACGCGCGGCTTCGGCTCGAGGTGCGTGTTCTGCACGTCGTAGTACTCGCCCGTGAACGAGAACGGCGTCTCGGACCACAGGCCCTTGAGGATCGCGACGAACTCCTCGGTCCGCGCGTAGCGGTCGTCGTGCTCGGAGAAGATGCCGCCGTACTGACGGGCCTCCTCCGCCCACCACGCGCTCACCACGTTGAAGGTGAACCGACCACAGGAGATCTCGTCGATCGTCGCGGCCTGCTTCGCCGTCACCGCCGGCAGGTGGTAGCCCGGACGCATCGCGGCCATGATCTCGAGCCGCTCGGTCGTCGCGGCCAGCGCGGCCGCGAGCGCCCACGCCTCGAGGCTCGGCGCGGCCGTCCCCTTGATGTCGTTGAGGTTGAGCTCCGGCACGAGCGTCAGGTCGAAGCCGATCCGCTCGGCACGCTGCGCCAGCCGCTTCACGTAGTCGAAGGTGACGGGCATGTCCTCGTCCTCGACGTTGCGCAGCCAGCCGCCGAAGAGCGGGGTCCAGTATCCGAATCGCACGAGTGGTTCCTCAGGTGTGTCGTGACGGCCGGGAGGCGCGGGGCGGGCCCGCCCCGCGCCTCCCGGCCGGTGGGTGGTGTCGTCTCAGACCGTGGTCGCCGACGCGGCGTAGGCCTGCTCGAGGAGCGCGCCCGTGAAGCGCGCGATCGCGCGCGGGCCGGAGACCGGCGCAGCCGCCTCGACGGCGGGGTTGTAGTTCGTGTTCGTGTTCACGTCGTAGACGACCGTGCGGCCGTCGGTGGTCTCCATGAACTCGACGCCGGCGACCTGGATGCGCTGGTCGGCGAGGAACGTGCGGAGCTGCTGCACGAGCGGGTGCTCGGCGGTGACCTCGTCGCGGATGCTGAAGGCGGCCGGTGCGCCGGGCGCTTCCGCACCGGGCACGTCGCAGACGGCGCCCGCGATGGTCTGCGGGACTTCGCACGCGTCGGCGGGGCAGAGCTCGAAGCTGCCGGCGCTCGTGTCGACGCGGACCGCGTAGACGAACTCGCCGCCGACGAACTCGGCGCGGGTGATGAACGGCTCGCGGGCGGTCAGCAGCTCCTGGAGCAGCGTGATGCCGTCGACCGGGGCCTCGAACTCGGGGCTGTCGACGTAGGCGTCGAACTCGGCGAGGGTGTCGAAGCGGCGGACGCCGAGGCCCTTGCCGCCCTGGTTGTGCTTCGTGATGAACGGGACGTCCTGCCCGTCCGTGAAGGTCCGCGCGGCGTCCCGCAGGGCCGCCGACCCGAAGACCGCGGTCGTGCGGGGCACGTCGAAGCCGGCGTCGCGGAGGAGCCCGTGCTGGGCGACCTTCGACACCTCGAGCTCGAGCACGTGGCTGCCGTTGACGACCGTCGCACCGGAGCGCTCGAGCCAGCCGAGCAGCGCGCGGGCGTACTCCTTGCTGTGCTCGTTGCCGCGGGTGTGGGAGCTCGCCGACATGCGCGACCAGTAGACGCCCGGGGCCGGCTCGGCGCCGAGATCGATGCTGCCCAGGGCGCCGCCGTCGGTGAGCAGGAGTTCCTCGACCGGCACGCCCTCCGCCTCGAAGGCAGCGGCGAACGGCGGGAACCACTCGGGGTTCTCGTGGATGACGTACACGCGCGGAGTTGTCACCCGGCCACCCTAGGCACGGTGACCCTGGGGGTGCCAGGTGTGTGACGTGGGGTTGCGCGGAGCGGTGTGCGAGGGTGGAACGCATGTCCCACCCCGTGCACGAGGAGACCCTCCGGCCCGGCCGCACGCTGACCGTCGTCGGGTGGGCCGTGATCGCGACCGCCGTCGGCATCGCGGCGCTCGTGCTCGCGGTGCCGGCAGGGTGGCAGGACCAGCCGCCGACGGCGTCGGACGTCGGCGTCCTGGTGGTCACGCTCGCCGTCACGGTCGCGCTCGGCGTCGGCTCGGTGCTGATGCGGATGACGGTCCGTGTCGACGAGGTCCTCGAGGTCCGTGTCCGCCCGTGGTGGTACCGGCGGCGCATCGCCCCGGAACGGATCACCTCGGCCGAGGTCGTGCACGTGACGGGCGGCAACTCCGGCGGACTGGGCATCCGGCTCGTCCCCGGCGGCACCGCGGTGTTGCTCGACGGTGGTCCCGGAGTGCAGGTCACGATCCGCGGGGCACGGTCGCTCCGGTTCCGGTGCAACGACCCCGACGCACTCGTCGAGGCGCTGCGGGCGCGGGGCGCTGCTGCCGGCTGACGCTCGGCCGGGCGCGGGTCAGCGCGCCGGTGCCTCGGCGCCGAACTGCTGCGTGCCGAGGACGCCGAGCAGCTCGAGCTTCTGCGCGTCCTCGCTGCCGGGAGGCGCGGTGAAGAGCAGGAGGGCCTGCGCCTGGTCGTCGGTGTGGAGCACCTGGCAGTCGACGGTGATGCGGCCGAGCTCGGGCTGCACGATGGTCTTGTTGTCGGACCACCGCGTGGACACCTCGTGGCGCTCCCACAGCTCCCGGAACTCCGGGCTCCGCTGCTGCAGCGCGTCGACGAGCGCGGTCGCCCGACGGTCTCCCGGCCCGGTGAGACCGACCGCGGCCCGGAGCGAGGCGACGACCACCCGTCCGAGCCGCTCGTGCTGCTCGGGCGCGTACTTCGCCTGCTCCGTCCCCGCCACGAACCACCGCCACGCCTGGTAGCGCTCATTCCCCGGCAGGTCGACCGACGTGCCGAGCAGGGCACGGGCGAGCCGGTTCTCGACGAGGGTCTCGCCGAGGTGGCTCACGACGATCGCCGGGGTGTCCTCGAGCCGGTCGAGCACCCGCAGGATCGCCGGGTCGACGTGGTCGGCGCGGTGCATCCGGACCGGCGCGGTGTGCCCGGCGAGGTGGAAGACGTGGTCCCGCTCGTCGAGGCTGCAGCGGAGCGCCCGCGCGATGGCGGCGACCATCTGCTCGGACGGCTGCGGCCCGCGCTGCTGCTCGAGCCGCGTGTAGTAGTCGACGCTCATGCCGGCGAGCGCGGCGACCTCCTCACGGCGCAGACCCGGCGTCCGGCGACGTGCCCCGCTGCCGAGCCCGACGTCCTCCGGGCGCAGGAGTTCGCGGCGGCGGCGGAGGAAGTCGGCGAGGGCGGGGCGGTCCACCCGACCATCGTGCCCGTCCGGACCGGTCGGAGCCAGGGATCGGCGGTCCCCCGATGACCGCGTCCTGGCGACACCGGTGTCCGGGGAGCATCGTCGACGGCATGGACACCACGAACAGCACCGTCTTCATCTCCGGCGCGACCTCGGGCCTCGGGCTCGCCCTCGCACAGCGCCTGCAGGCAGCGGGCAGCACCGTCGTCATCGGCGGGCGCCGCCAGGACCGCCTCGACGCGCTCGCCGCGGAGCACGGCTTCGGCACCGTCACGATCGACGTCGCCGACGCCGACTCGATCGCAGCCGCTGCCACCGACGTGATCGCCCGGTACCCGGAGCTCGACACCGTGGTCACGATGTCCGGGATCATGCGCAACGAGGACCTCCGCGACCCGGGCCACGTCTCGGACGCGCTCGAGACCGTGCAGACGAACCTGGTGGGCACGATCCTGCTCATCGACGCCTTCCTCCCCCACCTGCTGAGCCGTCCGGCGGCGACCCTCATCACGGTCTCGTCCGGGCTGGCGTTCGTCCCGCTCACCGCCACCCCCACCTACAGCGCGACGAAGGCCGGCGTGCACTCGTACACGCAGGCGCTCCGCCAGCAGCTCGTCGGGAGCTCCGTCGAGGTGCTGGAGCTCGCGCCGCCGGCGGTGCAGACCGACCTGATGGGCGGTGCGGACTTCGGCGGGATGCCGCTCGACGCCTTCACCGACGAGGTCGTGGGGTTGCTCGAGGCCGGTGCCGCGCCGGAGATCCTCGTGGAGAACGTGCAGCCGCTGCGCTGGGCCGAGCGGGACGGGACGCACCAGCAGATCCTCGAGGCGATGGCGGGCCGGGGTCACTGAGCCACAGCTGACCCGCGCGTCCTCGCGGGACGCGGGTCGCCCGGCCTCCCGGAACCGCCTACTCGACCTCGTCGCCCGCAGCACGCCGTCGGCGGTTCCCGGCCTCCACCGTCCGGTTCAGCGCCCAGAGCCCGAGGACGATCGCGGTGACGACCAGGGCCTCCGCGACGGTCCGGTCGAGCAGCCCCCTGAGCACCCAGTACGCACCCGCGCCCAGGATGCCGGCGGTCGCGGCGACACCCGTGACGGCGACCCGCGGACGACGGTCCGCGTCGCCACCCGACAGCGCGTGGAACCACAGGCCCCATGCCGCGACGGCAGCGCCGAGGACGAGTGCCGCCCACGCGGCGTCGTCTCGGACGTCGTGGACGAGGGCCACGACGGCGAGGACGACGATCGCGGCGCCGACGGCGGCCGCCGTGATCGTGACGACGAGAGCGGTCCGGGAACGAGGTGCGCGCACGGTGGCGAGCCTACGGGTCGTAGCGACCGACCAAGGCGCCGGACCGGCAGGCGCAGGCGCCGGGCCGGCGGGCCGGGAGGCGCGTGGGGACCAACCGCGAGCACGTCGCGCCGCGGAAGTACACGGCGCGACGTGCTCGCGGTTGTCCGGGGGCAGGTCACGCCAGTGCCCCGTCACCTCGCGCCGCAGCGCACCGCGCCGCACCCGCGGCACGCGACGCCGTCAGGCCGCGAGGACCGTCCGACCGAGCCGCACGAAGTCGTCCGGCGACAGGGCCTCACCCCGCGCCGTCGGGTCGATGCCGGCGGCGGTGAGCAGCTCGGTCGCACGCGCACTGCTGCCGAGCACGCCCGACAGGCTCTGGCGCAGCATCTTCCGCCGCTGCTGGAACGCGCCGTCGACGAGCGCGAAGACCTGCGTCCGCAGCGCCTCGTCGCCCGGCTGCTCGTGCCGGTCGAACCCGACGAGCACGCTGTCGACGTTCGGCACCGGCCAGAACACCTGGCGACTGATCTGTCCGGCGGTCGACCACGACCCGTACCACGCCGCCTTGACGCTCGGGGCGCCGTAGACCTTGCTGCCCGGGCCGGCCGCGATGCGGTAGCCGACCTCGGCCTGCACCATGACGAGCACGCGCTCGATGGTCGGGAAGGTCGCGAGCAGGTGGAGCAGCACCGGCACCGACACGTTGTACGGCAGGTTGGCCACGACGTGCGTCGGCGCCTCGGGCAGCTCGTCGGCGGTCACGGCGAGCGCGTCCTGGTGGACCACCTGCAGCCGGGCGTCGGGCTGGATCGCCGCGACCGTCGCGGGCAGCTGCGCCGCGAGCCGGCCGTCGATCTCGACCGCCGTCACCGAGGCGCCCGTCTCGGTGAGGCCGAGCGTCAGCGAGCCGAGTCCCGGGCCGATCTCGAGCACCCGCGACCCCGGGGTGACGCGGCCGGCCGACACGATGCGTCGGACGGTGTTGCCGTCGTGCACGAAGTTCTGCCCGAGCTTCTTGGTGGGGGTGACGTCGAGCTTCGCCGCGAGGTCCCGGATCTCCGCCGGGCCGAGCAGTGCGCCCACGGCTACTCGTCCACCGTGACGGGCTCGGCGTCCCACGCGCCGTACACGAGCTCGGTGTTCGACGCGATCTGCGCCGCGAGCATCGAGGCGTCCGTGCCCAGCGTCTCGGCCATCGACCGGAGCGTGAGCGGGATCAGGTACGGCGCGTTCGGCCGCCCGCGGTACGGGGTCGGCGTGAGGAAGGGCGCGTCCGTCTCGACCATGACCAGGTGGCGCGGGGCGACCCGGAGGGCTTCGCGGAGGGGCTCGGCGTTCTTGAACGTCACGGTGCCGGCGAAGGACATGTACCAACCGCGCTCGGCGCAGAGCCGTGCCAGGTCGGGTCCGCCGGAGAAGCAGTGGAACACGGTCCGCTCGGGTGCACCGACCCGGTCGAGGACCTCGACCACGGCGTCGTGCGCGTCGCGGTCGTGGATCGTCAGCGCGAGGTCGTGCTCCTTCGCGATGCGGATGTGCTCCTCGAACGACCGGACCTGGGCGGCACGGCCGTCCTCGCCGGTGCGGAAGAAGTCGAGTCCGGTCTCGCCGATCGCCCGGACACGGGGCAGCGCGGCGAGCCGCTCGATGCCCGCGAGGTGCTCGTCGAGCAGCCCCTGCTCGTCGAGGACGGGGGCCTCGTTCGGGTGCAGCGCGACGGCGGCCAGCACGCGCGGTTCACGAGCGGCGATCTGCGCGGACCACTCCGAGGTCGCCAGGTCGGTGCCGACCTGCACGACGCCGCGCACGCCGACGCTCGACGCCTTGTCGAGGTGCTCGCGGTAGTCGAGCGGACCGTCGCCGCCCTCGCCGACGCCGTCCGCGATCTCCATGTGGGTGTGGTTGTCGTACACGGGCACGACGAGCGCCTGCGGCAGCGGCGGGTAGCTCAGGTCGCGCTTCGAGCCACTCGACGATCCGTCACCGCGCGCCCGCACGTGCGCTGCGTCGGCCGCGTCGGTCACGCTGCGCCCTGCTCGGGCTGCTGCTCGATGCGCGGGAACAGTCCGGACCCGAGCGGCACGACCGTCTCCGCCCCCTGCCACTCCCAGGCCCGGTCCACGCGCTGCTCGGCGACGGACCCGCCGGCACCGATCGACGCCCAGAGCTTCTCGGTGGCCTTCGGCATGACCGGCGACACGAGGACGTTCACGGTACCGAGGCCGCGCAGTGCCGTCGTCAGCACGGTGCCGAGGCGCTCGCGCTGTGCGTCGTCCTTCGCCAGGGCCCACGGCTCCTGCTCGGTGATGTAGCCGTTCAGGGCGTCCACGAGCTCCCACACGGCGGCGATCGCCTCGTGCGGGGCGAAGGCCTCGACCGCGGCGTCCGCCCGTTCCGTCACGGACACCGCGAGGGCGTCGATCGCCTCGTCGGACGCGGTCAGCGCCCCGCGAGTCGGGACGGCCCCGTCGAAGTACTTCTGCAGCATCGCGACGAGCCGGGACGCCAGGTTGCCGAAGCCGTTCGCGAGGTCGGCGGCGTACCGGGCGGAGATGTCCTCCCAGCTGAAGTTGCCGTCCTGCCCGAAGGTGACCGCGCGGAGGAAGTAGTAGCGGAACGCGTCCGACCCGAACGTGTCGGTGATCTCGGACGGGGCGATGCCGGTGAGCTTCGACTTCGACATCTTCTCGCCGCCGACGAGCAGCCACCCGTGGCCGAACACGCGCTTCGGCACCGGCAGGTCGGCCGCCATGAGCATCGCGGGCCAGATGACCGCGTGGAAGCGGGCGATGTCCTTGCCCACGATGTGGACGCTCGGCCAGAGGCGCTGGAACGCCTCGTCGTCGTCGGAGCCGTAGCCGAGGGCGGTCACGTAGTTGAGGAGCGCGTCGAACCACACGTAGAGCACGTGGTCGTGGTCCCAGGGGATCTGGATGCCCCAGTCGAAGCTCGACCGCGAGATCGACAGGTCGCGGAGGCCCTGCTTGACGAACGAGATGATCTCGTTGCGGACGCTCTCGGGCTGGATGAACTCGGGGTTCGACTCGTACAGGTCGAGCAGGCGCTGCTCGAAGTCGCTCATCCGGAAGAAGTAGTTGCGCTCGGCCAGCACCTCGACCGGGATCGAGTGGATGGCGCAGACCTGCTGCCCCTCGTACGCACCCGTGCCGGGCACGAGGTCGCTCGGCTGCTTGTACTCCTCGCACCCCACGCAGTAGAAGCCCTCGAACTCACCGGCGTAGATGTAGCCGTCGTCGTACAGCTTCTGCAGGAAGGCCGTGACGCCGCGCTCGTGGCGCTCGTCGGTCGTGCGGATGAAGTCGTCGTTCGCCACGTCGACGGTGTCGAGCAGCGGCTTCCAGGCGTCCGTGACGAGACGGTCCGCCCACTCCTTCGGCGAGACGTCGTTCGCGCTCGCGGTGCGCAGGATCTTCTGGCCGTGCTCGTCGGTGCCGGTCAGGAGCCACGTGTCGTCGCCCCGCTGCCGGTGCCAGCGCGCCGTGAAGTCCGCGGCGACCTCGGTGTAGGCGTGCCCGATGTGTGGCACGTCGTTCACGTAGAAGATCGGCGTGGTGATGCTGAACGAGGACCCGTCGGACATGCGGACCATCCTACGGGCGGCCGGCGAGCGCATGACGCGACCCGTGCCTCCCGGCCGACGGGTGGTGGCGTCAGCGCGCCGCGAGCGCGCCCTCGTAGAGGTCGCGCTTCGACAGGCCGGTCGCGTCGGCGACGGCCGCAGCGGCCTCCTTCATGCGCGACCCCGCGGCCACCCGCTCGAGCACCAGCCGGACGCCGTCCTCGATGCTCGTCACGTCGAGCGCACCGGTCGAACCCTCGACGACGACGCAGATCTCGCCGCGGACGCCGTCCGCCGCCCACGCGGCGAGCTCGGCGAGCGTGTCGCGACGGACCTCCTCGTGCAGCTTCGTGAGCTCCCGGCAGACCACCGCACGGCGGTCGTCCCCGAAGCCCGCGGCCATGTCGGCCAGCGTGTCCGCGAGCCGGTGCGGCGACTCGAAGAACACCATCGTCCGCTGCTCCCCCGCGAGCGATGCGAACAGCCGACGCCGCTCGCCGGCCTTGCGGGTGGGGAACCCCTCGAAGCTGAAGCGGTCCGTCGGCAGACCGGAGACGGCGAGCGCCATGAGCACCGCGGACGGGCCCGGCAGGGCGGTGACCGTGACGCCCGCGGCGGCGGCCGCCTCGACGAGCGGGAAGCCCGGGTCGCTGATCGCGGGCATGCCCGCGTCGGTGAGGACGACGACGTCCTCGTCGCGGGCCAGCTCGACGACCTCGGAGGCCTTCGCCCGCTCGTTGTGCTCGTGCAGGGCGATGAGCCGCGGGCGGTTCTCGATGCCGAGCGCCCGCATGAGGTGGATCGCGGTGCGGGTGTCCTCGGCGGCCACGACGGTCGCGTTGGACAGGGTCTCGACGAGTCGGCGCGACGCGTCGCCGAGGTTGCCGATGGGCGTTGCTGCGAGGACGATCACCTCCCCATTGTGGTGGCAGGTCCCGCCACGGGGCGATCCGTAGGATGCTGCCGATGACCAGCGAGCTGACCGACGACCGCGCCGCCCTCGTCGACGGGCCGGTCGGCTCCCGCCTCGACGACTGGTGGGGCCGGGTCCTGTCGACGTCCCGGCGCGTGGCCGTGTGGCGGTGGACGGGCCCGCTCGCGGTGACGCTGCTCGCCGCCGTGCTGCGGTTGGCCGGCCTCGGTCACCCCCACTCGCTGGTGTTCGACGAGACGTACTACGTCAAGGACGGCTGGTCGATCGTGCACCTCGGCTACGAGGGCACGTGGCCGGCGAACCCGTCCGGCGACGGGGCACCGACCACCGACCAGCGGTTCGCCGACGGTGAGACCGACATCTACTCGCGGGCGGCCGAGTTCATCGCGCACCCGCCGCTCGGCAAGTACCTCATCGGGCTCGGCATGCTGCTCTTCGGCGCCGACAGCTCGTTCGGCTGGCGCATCACCGTCGCCGTGCTCGGCATCGCGACCGTCTTCCTGACCGCGGTGATCGCGCGCTCGCTGTTCCGGTCGACCGCGGTGGGGACGCTCGCGGGGTTCCTGCTCGCGGTCGACGGGCAGGCGATCGTGCTCTCCCGGGTGACGCTGCTCGACGGCATCGTCACGTTCTTCGTCCTGCTCGGTGCGGGAGCGCTGCTGCTCGACCGCCGGTGGGCGCAGCGACGACTCGACGCCTGGGTGGGACGCCGGGCCGCCGCCGGCCGGGACACTCTCTGGGGGCCGGTGATGGTCTGGCGACCGTGGTTGGTCGCCATGGGGATCGCCCTCGGGCTCGCGTCGGCGACGAAGTGGTCCGGGCTGTACTTCCTGGCGTTCTTCGCGCTGTACTCCGTCCTCAGCGACATGCTGATGCGCCGCCGGGCCGGCGTGGCGTTCTGGTCGTCGAGCGCCTTCCTGCAGCAGGCACCGGTGTCGTTCCTCCTCACGGTGCCGATCGCCGCCGCGACCTACCTGGCGTCGTGGACCGGGTGGTTCCGCACGTCGGGCGGGTGGGACCGCGACTGGATCGCGAGCGGTGGCGAGCGGTGGACCGGCGTGCTCGCGTGGGTACCGGACTCCCTGCAGAACTGGTGGCACTACCAGTCGGAGATCTACGGCTTCAACATCGGCCTGCACACCCCGCACTCGTACCAGGCGAACCCGCTGCTCTGGCTGCTCATGCAGCGCCCGACGTCCATGTACTACCAGGGCACGGACGCCGGCCAGGACGGCTGCTGGGCGGACCGCTGCGGCGAGGCGATCACCGGCATCGCGAACCCGTTCGTCTGGTACGCATCGGTGATCTCGGTCGTGGCCCTGCTCGTGCTCTGGGTCCTCCGCCGGCGGTGGGAGTACGGCTTCGTCCTGATCGGCGTCGCCGGCGGGTACCTGCCCTGGCTCATGTACACGGACCGGACGGTGTTCCAGTTCTACACGGTCGCCTTCGAGCCCTACATGGTGATGGCGCTCGCGGCGGCCATCGGGCTCGTGGCCGGCTCCCGCGACGACCCGCGGCACCGGCGCACGCGGGCGCTCGTCTGGATCGGCGTGTACCTCGGCGTCGTCGTGCTGGCCTCGGCCTACTGGTACCCCATGTGGACCGGCCTGCAGATGCCGTGGGACTTCGTCCGTTCCCACTACTGGCTGCCGAGCTGGCTCTAGGCGGGACCGGCTGACGGACGGGAGGCACGTGGCGGCGCCGCCACGCGCCTCCCGTCCGGCTGTTGTCAGGTCCCGGCGCGCGCCGCGGCAGCGTCAGGACGGGCCGTGGAGCGCGTGCTCGATCGTCGCACGGTCGAGCGGCGCACCGAGCATCGGCTGCCGCCCCGTCGGGGGCAGGACCCCCTCGAGCACGACCTCCGCGTAGCGCCGCCAGGCGTCCGGGTCGTGGTCGCGCGTCCGGTCCGCCACGGCACCGACCATCACGGTGAGCATCGGCAGGTCGGACCACGCGAAGCCGGCGCGCACGACGCCCGCCGCATGCGCCCGCTCGATGATCGCGTTGACCTGGGACTCGAGCCGGTCGCGCTCCTCAACCACGGACGGGCGGGCCTTGCCGGCTCGAACGATGGCGTCGGCGAGGGCACGGTCGCGCGCCCGGAACTCGAAGACGCCCATCAGGTAGACGCGCAGCCCCTCGCGGGGGTCGGACTCCTCCGCGGCACGGGCGGCGGCGGCGTTCATGGCCTCGAACTTGGTGGAGAGCAGCGCCTCGATCAGGGAGTCCTTGTCGGCGAACCGCCGGTACACCGTGCCGACGCCCACGCCGGCCTCGTGCGCGATGTCGTTGAGGGTCACCGACAGGCCGCGTTCCGCGAAGCACTTCCGTGCCGTCTGCAGGATCAGCTCGCGGTTGCGCGCGGCGTCGGCGCGCAGGGGGCGCTCGAGGTCGCGCGCCGAGTCGGTGGTGCTCACGATGCCGACGGTAGTTGACGATTCTGGGAACAAACGGATGCGGTGACTCCGTTTCGGTCTACACTGACGACAAACGGATGCGACGCATCCGGTTCCACCTCCTCGCGAAGCGCTCGACGGCGCGTGCTCCGCCACCTCCACCCTTCACCGAAGGAGGCTGCCGTGACGGCAGAACAGACCGTGCCGACCCCCACCGGGGCAGCACCCACGACGACGAGCCCCTCCGGCTCGGGCGCCGCTCCCGAGAAGGCGAACCGCCGGTGGATCGCCCTCGCGGTCATCGCGCTCGCCCAGCTCATGGTGGTGCTCGACGCCACCATCGTGAACATCGCCCTGCCCTCGGCCCAGGCCGACCTGGGCTTCGGCAACGACCAGCGGCAGTGGATCGTCACCGCCTACTCGCTGGCGTTCGGCTCCCTCCTGCTCCTCGGCGGACGCCTCGGCGACCTCTTCGGCCGCAAGAACACGTTCATCGTCGGGCTCGTCGGCTTCGCGGCCGCCTCGGTCCTCGGCGGCCTCGCCGACTCGTTCGGGCTGCTCGTCGCGGCCCGCGCGCTGCAGGGCGTGTTCGGCGCGCTGCTCGCCCCGTCCGCCCTCGGCATGCTGACGACGACCTTCCGTGACCCGAAGGAGCGCGGGCGCGCCTTCGGCATCTTCGGGTCGATCGCCGGCTCGGGTGCGGCCATCGGCCTGCTCCTTGGTGGCGTCCTGACCGAGTACACCTCGTGGCGCTGGTGCCTGTACGTCAACGTCGTGTTCGCGGTGCTCGGCGTGATCGGCGCGCTCGTCTTCATGGCCCGGCCCCCGAAGGTCGAGCGGCCCCGCATCGACGTCGCCGGCGTCCTCACGATCACGGCCGGCCTGGTCGGCATCGTCTACGGCTTCTCGAACGCCGAGTCGAACGGCTGGGACGCTCCGCTGACGATCGTCATGCTCGCCGCGGGCGTCGTGCTCGTCGCGGCCTTCGTGGTCATCGAGACACGGGTCGCACACCCGCTGCTCCCCCTGCGCGTCGTCCTCGACCGCGACCGCGGCGGCGCGTTCATCGCGATCGGCCTGGTGGCGATCGGCATGTTCGGCATCTTCCTGTTCCTGACCTACTACCTCGAGCAGACGCTCGGCTTCAGCTCGCTGCAGACCGGGCTCGCGTTCCTCCCGATGCCGCTGTCGATCATGATCTCGGCGACGCAGATCGGCGGACGTCTGCTCCCCCGCGTCGGGCCGAAGGTCCTCATCTTCGCCGGTGGCCTGGTCGCCGCGACGGGGCTTCTGCTCCTCCTCCGCACCGACGTCGACAGCTCGTACGCGGGGACCGTCCTGCCCGCGCTCATCGTCATCGGTCTCGGCATGGGCACGATCTTCTCGTCCGCCATGAACACGGCGACCACGGGGGTGGCCCGGGCGGACGCCGGCGTGGCCTCCGCGACGGTGAACACGATGCAGCAGATCGGTGGATCGATCGGTACCGCACTGCTGTCGACGATCTTCGCCGACGTCGTGGCGGACAGCCTCTCCGGGCTGTCGGCGGCGCCGACGAAGCTGCAGCAGGCGCAGGCTGTGATCGACGGGTACCACGTGGCGTTCGGCATCTCGGCGGGCGTGCTCGTGCTCGTCGCCCTCGCCGGCGGGCTCCTGATCAACCGGCAGTCGGTGCGGCTCGCCAAGCTCGAGCACGCGTCGAGCGCGACCACGGGCAGCATCCCCACGGCAGCGCACTAGCCCGGTCTCGCGGCTGGGCACCCGTCCTGCGACATCCCACGCGTCGATCGACGCGTGGGATGTCGTCGTTCCGGCCCCCTGCGCGCCGGATGACCGCGCCGTCGGGACAGTGGCGTTGCGCCCCGTGTCGGACACCCTCGCTCGCGTCAGGGGCGCCGGATATCGTGACGGCCATGGCCCCCGTCCTGACCTCGCCGCTCGTGTCGACGCAGTGGCTCGCCGACCACCTCGGTGCCGACGACCTCGTGGTCGTCGACGCCTCGGTGCGCACCGAGGGCACGGGGACCGCGACGCGCTGGCAGGGCGCGCACGACGCGTACGAGCAGCACGGGCACGTCCCCGGCGCGCGGTACGCCGACCTGCTCCACGACTTCTCGGCGCCCGACGCCGACCTGCCGTTCACCCGTCCGGGCGCCGAGCACTTCGAGGCCGCCGCGCGGGCCCTCGGGGTCACCGCGTCGAGCACGGTCGTGGTCTACGACGACGGCGTCGGCGAGTGGGCCGCACGCCTGTGGTGGATCTTCCGCGCGTTCGGCTTCGACACCGCCGCGGTGCTGGACGGCGGCTTCACCAAGTGGCGGGACGAAGGGCGCCCCGTCCGGGTCGGACCCGTGCGCACGACGCCCGCCGCCACCGGCGCGGACCCGTTCCTGGCCGGGGAGGAACGGCCGGTCTGGGCGGACCACGACCGCGTCCTCCGCGCCGTGCACGGCGAGGAACCGGCGGCGGTGGTGCTCGCCGCGCCCGCGTCCTCGCTCGGCACCGACCACCCGGGCATCGTCCCGGGCAGCACGGTCATCACCACGGACGACGTCGTCGACCCGGTGTCGAACACGCTCCGACGACGTCCGGCCCTCGCCGAGGTGTTCGCGTCCGTGCTCGGCGCCGACGAGGTCGTGACGTACTGCGGGGTGGGCAGCGCCGCGTGCGTGGACGCACTCGCCCTGACGGTGCTCGGGCACGACCGGGTGCAGGTGTACGACGGGTCCCTGGCGGAGTGGTGGCGGCTCGAGCCGGAGCTGCTCGCGTCCTGACGTCCCCACCGGGGACACCGCCGCGCACTAGCGTGGGCTCCATGAGCAGCAGACGCGCGGTCGTCCTCGGCGGTACCGGCGGCATCGGTTCGGCGGTGGTCCGCGACCTGCTCGACGTCTCGGGTCGCGGCGGTGACGACTGGCAGGTGGACGTGCTCGCGCGCCGCGGTGGTCCCGCTGCCGACGCCCTGACCGCGGCGGGCGCGACCTTCGTCCCCGGCGACCGGCGGGACACCACGGTGCTCCGTGACCTGCTGCGGCCCGGGGCCGACCTGCTCGTCGACACCGTGGGACTGACACGTGACGACGCCCTGCAGCTCCGCCCGTTCCTCGACGACGTCGGCTCGACGGTGTTCGTGTCCTCGAAGGCCGTGTACGTGGACGACCGGGGGCGGCACGCGAACTCGGTCGACCGTCCCGTCTTCGGCGGTCCGGTCTCCGAGCTCCAGCCCACCGTGACGGCCGGCGACGGCGACCCGACCACGCGCGACGGGTACGGCGCGGCGAAGGTCGCCGCCGAGCAGGTCCTCCTCGACCACGGCGCACCGGTCACCGTGCTGCGGCCCTCGAAGGTCCACGGCGTCGGCATCGGGCGTCCGCGCGAGTGGTTCGTGGTGCGGCGTGCACTCGACGGACGGGAGCGCATCCTGCTCGCCGACCACGGCCGCGGCGTCGACCACACGACCGCGGCCAGCGGCATCGCGTCCCTCGTCCGACTCGTCGCGGACAGCCCGGACCGCCGCATCCTCAACGTCGCGGACGAGACCGCGCCCGACGTCCTCGAGATCGTGCGCACCCTCGCCGGGCTCGCCGACCACCGCTTCGACGAGGTGCTGCTCGACCAGGACGCCCCCGCGTTCGTCGGGACGACGCCGTGGAGCTCACCCGCGCCGTTCGTCCTCGACACCACGGCGGCGCGGGCCCTCGGGTGGCAGGCGCCCCGGTACGCCGACGCCGTGCGCCCCACGGTCGAGTGGCTGCTCGAGACCGCCCACGCCGTCCCCGCCGACGGCGACGTCCCCTGGGCGGACGACCCGTTCTGGGACCGCATGTTCGACTACGGCCCCGAGGACGCCGCGCTGGCGCTCCTCTCCCTCGGTCGGGACTGAGGCGGGGATCGAGCCGGTGCCCCGGTCGGAGGTGCTGTTCGTCGGCGGCCGGTCGGGCGTCGGGAAGTCGACCGCGGCCGAGGCGCTCCACGACCTGCTCGTCGCCGCGGACGTGCCGCACGCCGTCGTCGAGGGCGACCTCCTCGACCTCGCGCACCCCGCACCGCACGTCGCGCACCCCGCTGCGCACCTGGCGGAGCGGAACCTCGCCGCGATGTGGGCCGCCTACCGCGAGCTCGGGCACCACCGGCTCGTCGTCACGAACACCGTGTCCGTGCTGCGGACCGCCGAGCTCGCCGCGGCGATGGGCGACGACCCGCTGGTCACCGCCGTCCTGCTCCGTGCCTCCGACACCACCACCGCCGGACGTCTCGCCCGCCGCGCGGGTGGTGCCGTCCCGCAGGCGCAACCGGCCCACAGCACGGCGACGGCCGGGAGGCTCGACTCGGCCGTCGCGGACACGGTCACCCGGGTGGACACCGACGGGCGCACGCCGGCGGAGGTCGCCCGCGTGCTCGGTGCGCTGACCGGCTGGCTGCCCGCCTGAGACTCCGAGGCCCCTGGCCTGTGGACGGCGTCGCTCCGTCCACGGATCCGCACGCCGGGACCACCGTCCAGCGCGACCGGGGCAGGCTGGACGCATGAACGACAACCGGCTCGGCACCGCGGTCAGCCCGTACCTCCGCCTGCACGCCGACAACCCGGTGGGCTGGCGGGAGTGGGGACCGGAGGCCTTCGCCGAGGCACGCGCACGCGACGTGCCCGTCCTCGTGTCGGTCGGCTACGCGACCTGCCACTGGTGCCACGTGATGGCGCGCGAGAGCTTCTCCGACCCGGAGGTCGCCGAGCTCCTGCGGCGCGACTTCGTCGCCGTCAAGGTCGACCGCGAGGAACGTCCCGACGTGGACGCCAGCCTGATGGCCTCGGCGAGCGCGTTCACGCAGCAGCTCGGGTGGCCGCTCACGGCCTTCGCCACACCGGAGGGCCGCGTCTTCTTCGCCGGCACCTACTACCCGCCGACGCCGGTGGGACAGGTCGGCTCGTTCCGTCAGGTGCTCGCAGCGGTGCTCGATGCGTGGACGGAGCGTCGGCACGAGGTCGACGCGAACGCCGGTGCCATCGCGTCGGCGATCCGGCAGGGTGCCGAGGCGGACGCAGCCGCCCAGGGCGGCGATGTGACCGCGCGGGTCGAGCCGCGCCTCCCGTCCGTCGACGCGGTCCGGGGTGTCACCGCGCAGCTCGCCACGGCGGAGGACACGACCTACGGCGGGTTCGGTGGCGCGCCGAAGTTCCCCGGCGCACCGCTGCTCGAGTTCCTCGCCGACGTGGCGGCCGACGACACCGCCGATGCCGACGCCGACGCCGAGCGCGTCGCTGCCGGCCTGCTCGACCGGAGCCTGCACGCGATCCGGTCGACCGAGCTGACCGACGCCGACGGCGGCGTGTTCCGGTACGCGACCAAGCGGGACTGGAGCGTGCCGCACTACGAGCGGATGCTGTACGACAACGCGGGCCTGCTCGCGGTCGCCGACCGCGACCAGGCGAGGGGCATCGCGGACTTCCTCCGGGACACCCTGCGGCGCCCCGACGGTGCGTTCGTCGCCGCACAGGACAGCGAGTCCACCATCGACGGCCGCCGGGTCGAGGGCGAGTGGTACCGGCTGCCGCTCGACCAGCGGGGCCGGTACGCGCCGCCTCCCCTCGACGACCAGGTGCTCACCGGTTGGAACGGCCTGGCGATCCGCGGACTCGCCGTCGCCGGGGCGCGGCACGACGACGCGGAGATGATCGCGCTCGCACGGACCGCCGCCGACGCCGTCCTCGCCGCACACGTGCGGGACGACCACGTCGTCGTCCGCTCGAGCACGGCCCACGGCACGTCGTCCGCACCGCCCACCATCGAGGACGTCGGACTGCTGGCGGAGGGCCTGCTCGAACTCGCACTCGTCACGGGCGAGGTCGGGTACGCCGTCACCGCGCGGAGCCTCGTCGACGACGGGCTCGCCGGACGGTTCGAGGCCGATGCCGTCCTGGCGGCCGCCGGGACCGCGACGGGCGAGCAGCCGCAGACCGCGATGCGCTCGGGGACCGTGGCGCTGGCGTCGGCGGCCGCGGTGCTCGCGGCGCTCACCGGGGACCACGACCTGCGGACGGCGGCGGCGTCCCTCGTGGCCGACCGCGCGCGGACGGGGACGGAACGGCCCCTCGGGCACGCAGACGCCCTCGGACTGGCGCTCGCGTTGCAGCGGCCGTCGCGCGAGGTCGTCGTCGTGGCCGCTGCGGACGACCCCCTCCGCCGACCCGCACGGCACGCCCGCCGACCCGGGACCGTGGTCGCGACCGTGACCTCGGAGCAGGCCCGCGCGTGGGCCGACGCCGGCTTCTCCCTGTTCGCCGGTCGCGACGGGAGCGCTCCCGCCGCGTACGTCTGCCACGACCACGTCTGCGCCCTGCCGGCACACACGGACGCCGAGCTCGCCGACCAGCTCCGCTGATCGTCCCCGCTGGCCGACTCCGCTGCGGGCGGACGACGACCCCACCGACGCCATCCGCTCCGCTATCCTGGAATGCTCATGTCTGCCACGCCCGTCATCACGTACCCGCCCGAACTGCCGGTGTCGCAGCGGCGGGACGACATCGCCGCCGCGATCCGCGACCACCAGGTCGTGATCGTCGCGGGTGCCACCGGCTCGGGCAAGACGACGCAGCTGCCGAAGATCTGCCTCGAGCTGGGGCGCGAGTCCATCGGGCACACGCAGCCCCGGCGGATCGCCGCCCGGACCATCGCCGAGCGAGTCTCCGAGGAGCTCGGCGGCGAGCTCGGCGACCTCGTGGGCTACCAGGTGCGGTTCACCGACAAGGTGAGCGCGAACACTCGGATCAAGCTGATGACCGACGGGATCCTGCTCAACGAGATCCACTTCGACCGCGACCTGAAGCGCTACGACACGATCATCATCGACGAGGCGCACGAGCGGTCCCTCACGATCGACTTCCTGCTCGGGTACATCAAGCGGCTCCTCCCCCGCCGGCCCGACCTCAAGGTGATCATCACCTCCGCGACGATCGACCCCGAGTCGTTCTCGCAGCACTTCGGCGGTGCTCCGATCATCGAGGTGTCCGGCCGCACCTACCCGGTCGAGGTCCGCTACCGACCGCTCGTGGCCGAGGACACCGGCGACGACACCACCGACGAGACCGACCCGCGAACGGACGACAGCGGCGACGGCGGGAACGCCGACGACCGCGACGTGCTGCAGGGCATCACCGACGCGCTCGACGAGCTGGCGCGCGAGGACCCGGGCGACGTGCTCGTGTTCCTCTCCGGCGAGAACGAGATCCGTGACGCGCAGGACGCCATCGAGGGCAGGCGCTACCCGGGCACCGAGGTCCTGCCGCTCTACGGTCGGCTCTCCGCGGCGGACCAGCACCGCGTCTTCGACAAGCGCACCACGCCGGGCGTCCGACGTCGCGTCGTCCTGGCGACCAACGTCGCGGAGACGAGCCTCACCGTGCCGGGCATCAAGTACGTCGTCGACACCGGCACGGCCCGCATCTCCCGGTACTCCCCGCGGGCCAAGGTGCAGCGTCTGCCGATCGAGGCGATCAGCCAGGCGAGCGCGAACCAGCGGTCCGGTCGCGCGGGCCGCACCAGCGCGGGCATCGCGATCCGGCTGTACTCCGAGCAGGACTTCGACCGGCGCCCCGAGTACACCGACCCCGAGATCCTCCGCACGAACCTGGCGGCGGTCATCCTGCAGATGATCTCGCTCGGGTTCGGCGACATCGAGTCGTTCCCGTTCCTCCAGCCGCCGGACTCCCGGGGCGTGAAGGACGGCCTCGACCTGCTCCGCGAGCTCCGTGCGGTCGACGCCGACGGCCGGATCACGCGGTCCGGGCGGCAGCTGACCCGCCTGCCGATCGACCCCCGCCTCGGCCGGATGGTGCTCGAGGCCGGCCGGCAGGGCGTCGGGCGCGAGGTCATCGCGATCGTCAGCGCCTTGAGCATCCAGGACCCGCGCGAACGGCCCCTCGAGAAGCGTGCGCACGCCGACCAGCTGCACGCGCGGTTCGCCGACCCCACGAGTGACTTCCTGACCCTGCTCAACCTCTGGAACCACATCGAGGACAAGCAGGACGAGATGTCGTCGAGCGCGTTCCGACGGCTGTGCAAGGCCGAGTTCCTGAACCACCTGCGCATCCGCGAGTGGCAGGACCTGTACCGGCAGCTCTCCCGCGCAGCGAAGCAGGTCGACGTCCGCGTGGGGCAGTCCCGCTCCGAGGACGGCGACGCCGTGCACCGGTCGCTCCTCGCCGGGCTCCTCAGCCAGATCGGGCTCCGCGACAAGGAGAAGCGCGACTACCTCGGGTCCCGGAACACCCGGTTCGTGGTGTTCCCGGGCAGCGTCCTGGCGAAGAAGCAGCCGGACGCCGTGATGGCCGCCGAGCTCGTCGAGACGAGCCGCCTGTTCGCGCGCACGGTCGCCAGGATCGACCCCGCCTGGGTGGAGCCGCTCGCCGGCGACCTGCTGAAGCGCACGTACGGCGAACCGCACTGGGAGAAGAAGCAGGGCGCGGTGGTCGCGTACGAGCGGGTGACCCTGTTCGGCGTCCCGATCGTGCAGCGCCGGCGCGTGCAGTACAAGCGCGTGGACCCGGAGCACTCGCGCGAGCTGTTCATCCGACACGCCCTCGTCGAGGGCGAGTGGGACGCGCAGCAGGCGTTCGACCGGGCGAACCGGAAGCTCCGCCGCGAACTCGAGCAGCTCGAGGAACGCACCCGTCGCCGCGACATCCTGTTCGACGACGAGCGCGTGTACGAGTTCTACGACGCCCGCGTCCCCGCCGACATCGCGACCACCCGCGACTTCGAGGGGTGGTGGCGCCAGGCGCGACGCGAGCAGCCCGACCTGCTCACGATGCGCCGGACGGACCTGCTCGACGAGGACGCGGCAGAAGCAGCGCAGGACCAGCAGGAGTACCCGACGCAGTGGCGCTCCGGCGACCAGCGCCTCGCCATCAAGTACCGCTTCGAGCCGGGCGCGCAGGACGACGGTGTGAGCGTCCAGGTGCCGCTCGCGCTGCTCCCCAGGATGCGCGAGGAGGGCTTCGACTGGCAGGTCCGCGGGCTCCGGAAGGAGCTCGTCACCGCGCTCATCAAGTCGCTGCCGAAGCAGATCCGCAAGAACGTCGTCCCCGCCGCGGACTGGGCCGAGAAGATCGTCGCCGAACTGCCCGACGACGCACCGACCGAGCCGACGGAGTCGTTCCGCGCGACGCTCGCCCGGGCCATCCAGCGGATGACCTACGTGTCCGTCAGCGAGTCCGACTTCGACCTCGGCCGCGTCCCGGCGCACCTGCTGCCGACGTGGGCCGTCGTCGACGAGCGCGGCCGTCGTGTGGAGACCGGTAAGGACCTCTCGGCACTGCAGACGAAGCTCAAGGACCGGACCCAGCAGAGCGTCGCCTCCGCGACGGTGCAGGCGGCGGCACGGCCGGGAGGCGCGGCACGCGTCGCCGGGGCGGCCTCCGGCGCGCAGGTGGAACGGTCCGGCCTCACCGCCTGGCCCTCCCAGGACCTGCCGCAGGTCCTCGACACGAAGCAGGCGGGCGGCGTGATCCGCGCCTACCCGTCGCTGGTCGAGGAGGGCGAGGGCCCGAAGGCGACCGTCGGCGTGCAGCTCCTCGCGACCCCCGGTGACCGGGCCGTGCGGATGCCCGCCGGTGTCCGCCGGCTCGTCATGCACGCGGTGCCGTCCCCGGTGTCGTACGTGCAGTCGCACCTGACCGCACAGGAGAAGCTGGCCCTGGCGGCGAGCCCGTACCCCTCGACGGCGGCGCTGTTCGACGACGTGCTCGCGGCGGTCGTCGATGCCGGCATCCGACGGCTGCACCCGGACGGGCTCGTGTTCTCGAGGGCGGAGTTCGAGGCCGTCCGCGACGCCGTGTCCGCGACGGTGGTCGACACGATGTTCACCGCCGTGTCCGAGGTCGCGGCCGTCCTCACCGCGCAGCGCGCCGCCGACAAGTCGATGAAGCAGGCGAACTCGATGGCGCTGCTCCCGGCACTCACCGACATGCGCCAGCAGACCGAGCGCCTGGTCTTCCCGGGCTTCGTCGCGGTCGCCGGACTCGACCGGCTCCGGCGGATCCGGGTGTACCTGCAGGGCATCGACGCACGCGTGCAGAAGCTCCTGCAGAACCCGGGGCGCGACGCGACGTGGATGCGCGAGGTCACCGTGGCGACCGACCGCTACACGGACGCGGGCGGCACCTTCCCGCCGGCCGTCGGGGCGCACCCGGAGCTCGTGCACGCCCGGTGGATGCTCGAGGAGTTCCGACTGAGCCTGTTCGCGCAGGAGCTCGGCACCGCCGAGACCGTCTCGCTGCAGCGCATCACGAAGGCCCTGGCCGCCGCCCGGTGATCGGGCTCAGCCGGCGTCGGTGGCCAGCCCCTCGACGGCCAGCCCCTCGACCACGGTGACGTTCGGCAGCGCCGCAAGGGTCCGACCGGGCAGGAACACCTTCGCCCCGCGGAGCCCGGCGCCCACGACGACCTCCGGAGCACCGAGCACGCGGGCGTCGACGTACACCGGCCAGTCCGCGGGCAGCCCGATCGGGGTGATCCCGCCGTGCTCCATGCCGGTCAGCTCGACCGCCTGGTCCATCGGCGCGAAGCTCGCCTTGCGGACGTCGAGCAGCTTCTTCACGACCCGGTTCACGTCGAGCTTCGTCGACGCGAGCACCACGCACGCCGCGTAGCGGACCTCGTCGCCGCGCTTCCCCACGACGACGATGCAGTTCGCGCCGCCCTCGAGCGGGTAGCCGTACGCCTCGGAGAACGCCGCGGTGTCAGCGAGGGCCGGGTCGATCGGCGCCGCCTGGATCGTCGACAGCAGGTCGCTCGGCAGCGCGACGAGCGCCTGGGCGACGGGGATCGCGAGGAACCCGGTGGCGACGAGGGCAGGGGAACGATCGAGCGTCGGCATGCCCCGAGCCTAGGGAGCAACCGACGGACGGACGGTCAGGCGGTCAGGCGCGCTCGTCGATCGACCGTGCTCCGGGCACGGGCGGGGCCGGATCCTCCGACGCCTCGGGGTCGTCCGCCCGCGCCCACTTCACCGTCCACCGGACCAACGGCTGCACGCGGTCCCACGCCGCGGTGACGTCGTCGAGCGGGCTCTCGAGCGGCAGGTGCACGAGCGCGGCGTAGTGCTGCATCCGGAGCAGGTCGATCCGCGGGTGGTCGGCGTCGTACCCGCGTGGGGCGGTCTTCAGCGGCGGACCGGCCAGTTCGTACCCGGCGTCCACCAGGGCGTCGAGCTCCCGACGGAGGGCGGCCGCGGCCCGGGGGTGCTCGTCGATCGCGGTGCGCGCGGCGTGCAGCTGATCGCGCGACGGTCCGTAGAGCCCACCGCCGACCTGCAGTCCGTCGGCCCCGGCGCTGAGGTACATGCCACCCGCGGTCAGTCCGGTGTCCTCGCGGTACGGCCGCTCGTCCGGCGTGAAGCGCAGGTCACGGTGCTGGCGCAGCACCCGGCCCGGGCCGTACCGCCGCGACGCCTCCTCGAGCAGCTCCTCCATGGGATCGCGGACGTGCCGCTCCCAGTCCTCGCGGTGGTCCTCGAACCACGACTTCTCGTTGTGTGCGGCGAGCCCGCGGAAGAACGTCGCCAGCGCGGGCGAGAACGGCGTCTCGGTCATGCCCGAGTGAACCGCCCCGTGGTGCACGGTCGTCGGCAGCCCGGGGTACGAGACTGGCCCCGTGAACGGACTCCGACCGATCGACCTCGACACCTGGCCGCGGCGCGAGCACTTCGCGCACTACCGCCGGGAGCCGTGCGCGTGGGAGCTGACCGTCGACGTGGACGTCACCGCGTTCGTCGCTGCGGTGCGAGCCGCCGGTGTGAAGACCTACCCGTCCCAGATCTGGGCGATCTCCACGGTCGTGAACCGGCACGCCGAGTTCCGGATGCAGCTCACCCCCGACGGGCAGCCCGCCGTGTGGGACGTCGTCCACCCGACCTTCACGGTGTTCCACCCCGACACGGAGACGTTCTCGGTGCTCGTGGTCGAGCACGACGACGACCCGCGGGCGTTCCACGATGCGGTGGTCACGACGACGGCGACGTACCGGGACGACCACCGGATGTTCCCGCAGGGCACGGGTCGCACGGACACGTTCGACGTCTCGACCCTCCCCCGCACGTCGTTCACCGGCTTCGCCCTGCACCTGACCGGCGCTGAGGACCACCTGCTGCCGATCGTCACGCTCGGCCGCTACCGGCAGCAGGGCGACCGCACCCTGATGCCGCTCGCGCTGCGGGTGAACCACGCGGCGGTGGACGGCTTCCACGCCTCCCGCTTCGTCACCGAGCTCGAGGAGCTGTTCGCCGACCCGTCCTGGCTCGGCTGACCGTCCCGTCCCCCGGTCGCACACCGCCCGGGAGCACCGTGGTCGGCATGCACGACGACGAACTCACCGCCCTCGCGGTCTCCCGCGCCCTCGACAACGTCGCCGACGGTGGCAAGCCCTTCGCCTGCCTGATCGTCCGCGACGGCGAGGTCGTGGTCGAGGCCGTCAACCACGTCGCCCAGACCGGCGATCCGACGGCGCACGCCGAGATCCGCGCGATCCGCGCCGCCGCCGAGCAGGGCATCACCGACCTGACCGGGTACGACGTGTTCGTCACCGCGTACCCGTGCCCGATGTGCCTCGGCGCGCTGTACTACGCCCAGCCCGACCGCGTGGTCTTCGCGGCGACCCGCGAGCAGGAGGGCGAGCACTACGAGGACGGCAACCGCCTGATGACGCTGGCGACCTTCTACGACGAGTACGCGAAGCCGGTCGAGGACCGCGCCCTGCCGACCGAGCAGGGCCGGGTCGACGACCCGACGGCGCCGTTCCGCGAGTGGACCGCCCGCCACCCGTCCTGACCGGGGTGACGACGGACGGACGGGAGGCCCGTGGCGGTGCCGCCACGGGCCTCCCGTCCGACACGGATCGCGACCACCCGTGATCCGGTCTCAAGGAGCCGGCGTCAGCCGGTAGAGCACCTGCGGACGGCCACGACGGCCGTACCGGTGCGCCAGGTCGATGGCGCCCGTCGCGACGAGGTGGTCGAGGTAGCGGCGCGCGGTGGCGCGTGAGGTGCCGGTGGCCCCGGCGACCTCGTCGGCCGAGCGGGCGACCACCGGGTCGAGGGCCGCGACGACGCGACCGAGCGTGGTGGCGCTGACGCCCTTGGGCAGGGCGCCCTCGGAGGTGCCGCCCGAGGCGCGGGCGGGGGTGACCACGCGCACCGAGCCCGTGGCGAGCAGGCGGTCGACGTCGCCTTGCCCCATCGGCACGTCGCGGTGCGCGTCGTCGCGTGACCGGCGCTCGACGGCGTAGGCGCGCAACCGGTCCTGCAGGGCCTCGCGGTCGAACGGCTTGAGCAGGTACCCGACCGGGTGCGCGGCGAGCGCCTGCCGCACGGTGACCTGGTCGCGCGAGGAGCTGACGACGAGCACGTCGGTCCGGTCGACACCGGCGACGTGCATGCGGTGCAGCACCTCGATGCCGCTGATGTCGGGCAGGCGCATGTCGAGGAGCACGAGGTCGACCCCGCGCTCGACCGAGGCCAGCGCGGCGCCGCCGGACGCGACCGCCCCGACGACCGCGAAGCCCTCGGTGGCGGCGACCCACCGGGTGTGGAGTGCGCGGGCGCCCGCGTCGTCGTCGACCACGAGCACCCGCAGCGGTGCGGGCCCGGACGCCGTCACGACCCCGCCGCCATCTCGACGTCGAGCCGGGCTCCGCCGAGCGCTGCCGAGCGCCCGACGACCACCGACCCGCCGCGGTCGGTGGCGGTGCGCCGGACGACCGCCAGACCGATGCCCCGCCCGAGCCCGGTCTCGTCGGACTTCGACGACCAGCCGCGGGTCAGCACGCGGTGGGCGTCGGCCGGGTCGATGCCCGGGCCGTCGTCCTCGACCGTGACCGTGGTGCGCCCGTCCCGAGCCGCGACGGTGCAGGCGACGGTGGTCGCCCCGGCCTCGGCGGCGTTGCGGCACAGGTTCGCGACGACGAGCAGCACCGCGTCGTCGAGCACGACGTCGTCGGCGACCCGCAGGTCGAGCGTGGCAGCGGCCGCGGCGAGCTCGGACCGCACCGCCGCGACCGACGCCGTCGCCACCGCACCCCGCCGCGGCGACCCGGCACCGCCGCCGCTGGTGAGCCCGGGCGCGACGGCGTCGATGTAGGCCATCGCGTCCTCGTCGTCCCCCTGCTCGACGAGCCCGCGCACCACGTGCAGCCGGGTGCCGAACTCGTGGGCCTGCTCGCGCAGCGCTTCCGTCGTCCACCGGACCTGTCGGCTCTCCGCGTCGACCGCGTCGGCCCGTCGCAACCGGCGCGCGATCACGAGCGACAGGAGCACGCTCGCGAGCGTCGCGGCGACGAGTGCACCGGTGCTCCACGGCAGCAGGGTGCCGAGGGCCCGCTCCCGGTCGGCCGCGATGGTCGACTCGAGCACGCCGACCGCGACGACGCCGACGACCTCGCCTCCGTCGTCGCGGATCGGCACCTTGGCGCGGAGCGTCGCGCCGGACGGGCCGGTCTCGGTGCCGACGAACCGCGCACCGCCGAGCACGGGTGCGATCGTCGTCTCCACGGGCTCGCCGCGTTCCGCGGGGTCCGGGTGGGTGATGCGGACGCCCTCGTCGTCGGTGACCACGACGTAGGAGACGCCGGAGGCGCCCTCGACGAGCGTCGCGATGGGTTGCAGCGCCGCGGTGGCCGACGCGAGGTCGTCGGCGTCGGCGAGCGCCCCCGGGGTGCCCCGGTCGGCGGCCGACGACACCGCGTCACGCACCTCGGGCAGATCGGCCAGGCTCGCGGCGACCCCGGACACCCGGTCGACGACGGAGCTCCGGATGCTGCGCTCCTGCACCACGGCGGCGACCCCGGTCGTGACGCCGGTCGCCGCGAGCACGATGACGCTCGGGAGCGCGAGGACCGCGATCCGCCGCAGCCGTCCGGGACGTGCCCTGGTCACCGTGGCGTCCTCCTCCGGCCGCGACGCCGTGAGCGTCAATGAGCACATCTCCGCCGCCGGCTGCTCGTCCGGTCGGCGGCTGCCATCGTACTTCTCGACCTGCGCCACGACGACGTGCGCAGGAGGGAGACATCGATGCCAGAGCAGTCAGTGCCGGAGCAGTCAGTGCCGGCGCAGTCCGGACCAGGGCAGTCCGTGCCGACGGAGTCGCCGACCGGGCCGGGTGCCCGTCGTCCCGTCGCCCGGGTGGTGGGTGCGGCCGTCGCCGCGGTGTCCATCGCGGTCGCCGCCTTCGGGTCCGTCACGTCGGCAGCGGCCGGCGGGGACCCCACCCGGTCCGTGACCCTCGTCGCCCCCGCGGCTGCCGGCGGTGGCTGGGACGGTGTCGCCCGGTCGATGCAGCAGGCCCAGCGCGCGAACGGGATCGTGAACTCCGTCCAGGTCGTGAACATGCCGGGCGCCGGCGGCACCATCGCCCTCGGCAACGTCGCGCGGCTCGCCGGGCAGACCGACACGCTGCTCGTCGGCGGGACGGGACTGCTCGCCGCGGAGATCCAGTTCGGCTCCGCCGTCACCCACGACGACATCACGCCGCTCGCGGTCACCGTCGAGGAGTACGACGTGATCGTCGTCCCCGCCGACTCGCCCTACGAGACGCTCGACGACCTCGTCGCGGCGTGGCGCGAGCGTCCCGGCTCGGTGCCGTGGACGGGCGGCGGTTCGTTCGACCAACTCGTCGTCACCGACCTCGCCGTCTCGGCCGGGATCGACCCGACGGACACGAACTACATCCCCTCGGACGGCGGCGGCGAGGCGATCCAGGCGCTCCTCAACGGCACGGCCGCCGCGGCGTCGGGCGGGTACCCGGACAACATCGACCAGATCGAGTCCGGTCGGCTGCGGGCACTCGCGCTCGTCGCGGCGGAGCCGGTCGACGGCATCGACATCCCCACCGCGGTCGAGCAGGGGCACGACGTCACGCTGACCAACTGGCGCATGATCGCCGCGCCGGGCGGGCTCGACGACGACCAGCGGACGCAGCTCACCGACATCGTCCTCGACACGGTCCGTACCCCCGAGTGGGCGGACGCGATGGAGCGGTACCACTGGACCGAGCGGATCATCACCGGCGGGGACCTCGACGCGTTCATCGACGAGGAACGCGAGCGGATCCAGGGACTGTACGAGGAGCTGGGCCGATGAACCGTCCGAGCAACCCCACGTCGTCGTCCGCGGTCGTCGGGCAGCGGCTCACGCTCCGGGCCGACCCGGGCCGGGTCGCCGCGATCGCGAAGGAGCTGACCACCCCGGCGCTCTTCACCGCGTTCGCGGTCTACCTCGTCGTCGGCATCGTCACGATGGAGGTCCCCGCCGGCACAGCGTTCCCCGGACCGGCGGTCTTCCCCGGACTCGTCGCCGCGGCGCTCCTGCTGCTCGCCGCCCTGCTGGTCGTGCGGTCCGTCCGGGCCGCGCGCGGCCGACGGGTCGGGTCCGACGGCACACCGCCGGAGGCCCGCGCCGACGCCGCCGGACGCGCCGACGCGCACACCGCCGCCGACACCGACACGACCGGCACCTCGGTCGAGCAGCGCTCGGTCCGCGTCGACTGGCGCTCCCTGGCCTGGGTCGTCCTGTCCTTCGCCGGCTTCGCGCTGCTGCTCGGTGTGCTCGGGTGGATCGTCGGCGCCGGGCTGCTGTTCCTCGGCGTCGCGAAGGGGCTCGGCGCGCCCGGCTGGCTCCGTCCGCTCGTCGTCGGGCTGACGGTGAGCGCGATCAGCTACATCGCCTTCGACATGCTGCTCGACCTGTCGCTGCCCTCGGGCATCGTCGGATGGGAGTTCTGACGTGGACGTCCTCGGTCTCCTCGGCGACGGCTTCGCCGGTGCCCTGACCCCCGCCAACCTGCTCTGGGTCGTCGTCGGGTGCCTCCTCGGCACCGCCGTCGGCGTCCTCCCCGGCCTCGGTTCGTCGATGGCCGTGGCGCTGCTGCTGCCCGTGACGTTCTCGCTCGACCCGACGGCGGCGTTCATCATGTTCGCCGGCGTCTACTTCGGCGGCCTCTTCGGCGACTCGACGATGGGCATCCTGATGAACACGCCGGGGCAGGCCTCGGCGATCGCCTCGACGTTCGAGGGCCACAAGATGGCGCTGAACGGACGAGCGGCCCAGGCACTCGCGACGGCCGCGATCGGCGCGTTCGTCGGCGGCATGATCGCCTCGGTCCTGGTCGTGTTCCTCGCACCGGCGCTCGCATCGTTCTCGTCGAGCTTCGGACCGGCCGAGTTCTTCGCCCTCGCACTCTTCGCGTTCGTCACGACCTCGTCGGTCGTCACCGACGACGCGCTGAAGGGCCTCGGGTCGCTGTGCCTCGGGCTCGGCATCGCGGTCATCGGCGTCGACGGCATCTCGGGTGCACCGCGCTTCACGATGGGCGTCCCGGAGCTCTTCGACGGCATCTCGCTCGTCACGGTGACGGTCGCGGTCCTCGCGCTCGGCGAGGTCATCTACGTCGCCTGTCTCGCCCGACACCTGAAGGACGGCCGGATGGTGCGGGCGACGGGCCGCCCGTGGCTCTCGAAGCGGGAACTCCGCGAGGCGGCACCCGCGTGGCTGCGCGGCACCGCGATCGGGCTGCCCTTCGGGGTGGTCCCCGCAGGCGGGTCCGAGATCCCGACCTTCCTGGCCTTCGGGCTCGAGAAGCGACTCGACGCGCGCCGGAAGGACCCGCAGTTCGGCACGGGAGCGATCCGCGGTCTGGCGGCGCCCGAGGCCGCGGGCAACTCGACGACCGGCATGGCGATGGGCGCCCTGCTGTCCCTCGGTCTGCCGGTGTCGGCGACCGCCGCGATCATGCTCGCCGCGTTCCGCCAGTACGGCCTGCAGCCGGGCCCGCTGCTGTTCGACCGCTCCCCCGACCTGGTCTGGGCGCTGCTCGCGTCGTTCTTCATCGCGATGGTCGTGCTGCTCGTCATCAACCTGCCGTTCGCGATGCTCTGGGCGAAGCTGCTGCGCATCCCGCGGGCCTACCTGTACGCGGGCATCGCGGTCTTCTGCGGACTCGGCATCTACGCCACGAGCGGTTCGGTGTTCGACCTGCTCATGCTGCTCGGCATCGGTCTCGTCGGGTTCCTCATGCGGGCCCTCGACGTGCCGCTCGCGCCGCTCATCATCGGCATGGTGCTCGGGCCCCTCGCCGAGACGAGCCTGCGCGACGCGGCGCTGAGCGCCGACGGTGACTTCTCGGTCCTGGTGGCCGGGCCGATCCCGATCGTGCTGTACGCCGTGCTGGCGGTCGTGGTCGCGGTCACCGTGACCAGCCGCGTCCGGGCGCGGCGGGCAGCGCGCCGCGAGCTGGTCGACGCCTAGCGGCACCGGACCGGCACCGCGACGGACGGGAGGCACGTGGCGGCCCCGCACCGCGCCTCCCGTCCGTCAGGTGGCGCGCTACGCTCGGCGGATGCGCGCGACCGTGCGGGACGTGGCGGCCCTCGCCGGGGTCTCCCCGAAGACCGTCTCCAACGTGGTGAACGGCGGTGTACCCGTGCGGGCCGCGACACGGGAGCGTGTCGAGCGTGCGGTGGCCGAGCTCGGCTACGTGCCGAACCTCTCCGCCCGCGGACTCCGGAACGGTCGCTCGGGCGCGATCGCCCTGACGCTGCCGGAGCTCGGCAACGCCTACTCGGCCGAGCTCGCGCAGTGGTTCGTCGAGCTCGCCCGCGAGCGCGGGTGGACGGTGCAGCTCGACCAGACCGGACACGACCCGGGCCGCGAGCGCGAACTCGTCTCCCGGGCCCGCGCACACCTGGTGGACGGACTCGTGCTCAACCCGGTGTCGCTCAGCGCGAGTGTCCTGGCCGAGACCGAGGGGCTCCCGCCGATCGTCGTCATCGGCGAGGTCGAGCCCGAGCACGTCGACCAGGTGCACGTGGACAGCCGGCTCGCCGCACGCGAGGTCACGACCCACCTGCTCGACCACGGGCACCGTCGGATCGCCGTGGTCGGAGCGGCGCGCCCCACGGACGCCACCGCCACGAGCGAGCTGCGCGACCGGGGTCACGCGGACGCGCTCGGCGCGGTCGGCCTCGAGGTCGACCCGTCCCTTCGTGTGCCGCTGCCGGCGTGGACGACGAGTGCGGCGGCGACGGCGTTCGCCGCGTGGCTCGACGAGCACCCGCTGCCGGACGCGGTGTTCGCCTACACGGACTCCATCGCGTTCGGCGTGCTGCACGTCCTGGCAGCGCGGGGCGTCCGCGTCCCGGAGCAGGTGAGCGTCGTCGGGTTCGACGACGTGGACGCCGCCGCCTTCGCGATCCCGGCGCTGACAACGGTGTCGTTCGACCGGCGGGCGTTCGCGACCGCCGCGCTCGACCTGCTCACGCAGCGGATCGCGGCCCCGGAGGCACCCCCGTCGACCGTCGTCGTGCCGCACCGGATCGTCGAGCGCGCGAGCGTCGCCACGCGCTGACCAGCGACGCTGCACCACCACGGTCGCATCGCCGTGCAGCCGCCGTGCGCGGACCGCGGTCGGCTCGTCCCCGGGCGCGGTACCGTGCGCGGCATGAGCGCCGACGACCCCGCGATGCCCGTCCTGACCGCGACCGTGCTGCAGTCCCCCGACCCGGTGCGCCTCGCACGGTTCTGGGGTGCGCTCACCGGCTGGGTCGTGCACGAGGACGGGCCGACGTGGCTCCGTGTGCGCCCGGCCGACGGCGAGGTCGGGCTCTCCGTGCAGTACGACGATGCCTACACGGCGCCGACCTGGCCGCCGACCCCCGGCACGCAGGGCATGCAGCTGCACCTCGACCTGCAGGTCGAGGATCTCGGCGCCGCGACCGCCCGTGCGGTCGAGCTCGGTGCGACCGAGGCGGCCTTCCAGCCGCAGGACGACGTCCGCGTGCTGCTCGACCCCGACGGACACCCCTTCTGCCTGTTCCTGCCCGGCGCCTGAGCGCGGCGGGGGCGCGGCACCGGCGCGAGACTCGGCCAGGCGGACGAGACTCGTGGGCCCTCGGCGCGGAAGTGTCCGTCAGCGCGAGTCTCGGGCCGGGCCGCTCGCGCCGGCCGCCCCGGCGTCAGTCCGCGGTGGCCTGGAGCACCACGTCACGCGTCTGCTGCGCCCCGAGGATGCGGAAGTGCCCGCCGACGGGCACCCGCACGTTGGTGGCCCCGGCGAGCTCGCTGCCGCCCGGGATGAGCGTGTCGAACACGCCCCAGACCGAGGTGATCCGCGCGTTCACCGCCAGGTCGCGCCCGAGCGCGGCGATCACCGGGTCCGCCGCCCGGAAGGCCCGGAGGTGCGGGACGGGTGCGAGCCGCGCGTACACCGACCCGCCGAAGGGCGTCGAGACCGCGACCATCCGGTCGATCCGCTCCCCCTCGGGCAGCGTCATCGCGTACTTGCCGATGAGGCCGCCCTTGCTGTGGGCCAGCACGAGGACGTCGCGCAGGTCGTGCTCCTCGAGGTACGCCAGGACTTCGCGCGCCGACTCCGGGACCGGGCGCAGGTTGTGCCGCAGCACGGGCAGCACGTGGACCGGGTGCCCGGCGTCGTGCACGGCGTCCATGAGGGGGCGCATGAAGTGCCAGGTCTCGTAGACCCCGGGCACGACCACGACCGGCTGCCCGTCACCCGACCGGTAGTCGTCGGCGGTCGTCGGGCCGGCGCTGCGGAGCTGCCACAGTGCCGCGTACCACCAGTCGAGGGTCGCCCACCAGGCGCGTCGCAGCAGCGACACCCGGACGGGAGGCCCGTCCCCCGTCGCCGGGCCCGCTCCGGTCCCGGGGGTGGTCGCCCCGGTCACCGCGCGTCACCGGTCGTCGCTCCACCGGCGGGCGCACCACCGGTCAGCGCGTCCTCGGTCGTCTGCACCCGGCGGAACTCGTCGACCAGCCGCGCGAACGCGACCGGCAGGCGGTCCTGCACGTGGTGCCCGCCGGGCAGTTCGACGAGGGCTCCCCGTCGCGCCGATGCGGCGAGTGCGGCCGCCCAGTCCCGCCGACCGATGGGGTCGCGGTCACCACGGACGACGAGCACCGGCTGCACGAGGGCCGGGACGACGTCCTCGGTCCGGTAGCGGAGCATCGGTCCGAGCTGCCGGACGTACTGCCGCATGCCCCGCACGTAGTCGGTGAGGACGACGGCGTTCATGCGCGGGTACTCGACGACGGTGTCACGGCCGAGGTCGAGCGCCTGCTGCACGAGGGTGCGCCGGGCCGGGTCGACGACGGGGCCGACCAGGACGACCGACGCCACGACGTCGGGGTGCCGGTGCGCGGCCGCGACGACGACCTGCGATCCCATCGACTGTCCGACGAGCACGAGGTCACCGGCGCCGCGCGACCGCACCGCCTCGACCACGAGGTCGCCGAGCTCCTCGATGTCGAGTGTCCGGCCGACCGGCTCCACCCCACCGAAGCCCGGCAGGTCGACGGCGACCGTGCGGTGGGTCCGGGCGATGATCCGCTGCGTGCGGGCGAAGGACCGGTGCGACATCCCGATGCCGTGCACGAGCACGACGGTCGGCGCCAGGCCGTCCCGCAGTCGACCGGCGGGTGCCAGCGTCCGGAGCCGCACGGGCAGCCCACCGATCTCGAAGGACTCCACCCGGGCGCGCACGCTGCGAACCTACCCGGAGGCCCGCAGCGCGGGATCAGTCTCGACGCCGCGTGCCGCGCGGTCCTATGCTCCGCAGCATGCGCAAGGTGACCTCGGGGCTGTTCGCATCGGTCGACGGTGTGGTGCAGGACCCGTACAAGTACCAGTACGACTCGTTCGACGCCGAGCTCGGGACCGCCATGACGGTGTGGATGGAGCGCACCGAGACGGTCCTGCTCGGCAAGCAGAGCTACCTGGAGTGGTCCGAGTGGTGGCCACAGCACGAGGACGATCCCTTCGGCCGGTGGATCAACCCCATCGAGAAGCACGTCGCGTCGACGACCCTCGGTGACGACCTGTCGTGGCAGAACGCGCACCGCATCCAGGGCGACGTCGACGACTTCGTCCGCGAGCTCCGTGCCGGCGACGGCGGCGACGTCGCGGTCACCGGGAGCGTCACCCTGGTGCGCCACCTGCTGTTCGCCGGGCTGCTCGACGAGCTCCAGCTCATGACCCACCCGGCGATCGCCGGTGCCGGACGGCGGCTCTTCGAGCCGACCGACCCGCCCACGCGGCTCCGGCTCGTGCAGAGCGTGGTGACCAGCAAGGGGAACGTCCTGAGCACCTACGCGCCGTTCGCCGGCTGACGGAGGCGAGCCGGGCCTCCAGGCCGACCCGAGGGGACCGCTCCATCGGCAGCGGGACGGGCAGGTGGACCGACGGGGTCCCGGACCGGCGTACCCTTCTGGGTGGCCGTCGACCGCACCACCAGGAGGACACCATGTCCGAGGACACCCGCCCGCACGTCGTCATCGTCGGTGGTGGCTTCGCGGGCATCGCCGCCATGCGTGAGCTCGCCGACGCACCGGTGCGGGTGACGCTCGTCGACCGGCACGTCTACAACATGTTCCAGCCGCTCATGTACCAGGTCGCGACCGGCGGCCTGAACGCCGGCGACGTGACGTACTTCCTGCGGAGCCTGCGCGCCAAGCAGGCCAACGCGGACTTCCGGCACGGGCTGCTCACGGGCATCGACACCGAGCACCGCGTCGCGGAGATGTCAGACGGCGAGCACCTGCACTACGACTGGCTGATCCTCGCCAACGGCGTCAACACGAGCTACTTCGGCACCCCCGGCGCCTACGAGTACGCGTACTCGATGTACTCCCGCTCGCAGGCCCTCCGCATCCGCGACGAGCTGTTCACGCGGCTCGAGCAGGCCGCGGCGAAGCAGGGACCGGACGAGATCCGCGTGGTGATCGTCGGCGGCGGCGCGACCGGCGTCGAGATGGCCGGAGCCCTGGCGGAACTGCGCGACCAGGCGCTCGTGGGCGCCTACCCGGAGATCGAGCGGGGCAACATCTCGATCACGCTCGTGCACCGCAGCGGCGAGCTGCTCAAGCCGTTCGCGCCCCGGCTCCGTCGGTACGCCGCGAAGATCCTCCGGAAGCGCGGGGTCGTCCTCCGTCTGAACACCGGTGTCGCCGAGGTCAAGCCGGACGGTGTCGTGACGGCGTCGGGCGAGTTCATCCCGGCCTCGCAGGTCATCTGGGCGACCGGCGTCGCCGCGCACAAGGAGGTCTCGGGCTGGGGCCTGCCGCAGACGCACGGCGGACGCATCCAGGTGAACGACGACCTCAGCGTCAAGGGCGTCGAGCGCATCTTCTCCGCCGGCGACATCGCCGCGCAGGACGACGCCCTCGCGCAGCTCGCGCAGCCGGCGCTCCAGGGCGGCAAGCACGCCGCACGGCAGGTCGTCCGCCTGCTCGAGGGCAAGCCGACCGAGCACCTGCGGTACTTCGACAAGGGCACGATGGCGACGATCGGCACGAACGCCGCGGTCGCCCAGCTGCGCGGCGGCATCACGATGGTCGGGCCGGTCGCGTGGATCGCCTGGGTCGGGGTGCACATCGCGTCGCTCCTCGGCAACGGCAACCGACTGTCGACCCTGTCCCACTTCTTCGTCCGCTACATGTGGTTCATGCGGAAGCGGTCGATCCCGATCGTCGGCGACGTCCGTCCCGTGCGCCCGAACGGCGACCGCGAACCCGAGCCCTGGCAGATGCAGAAGGCCGAGTAGCGCGCTCGGCGCCCACGGCGCGGCGCGGCGCGGCGCCGAGGCTCGCGCAGACGGACACTTTCGCGACCATCGGGCCGCGAAAGTGTCCGCCGGGCCGAGCCTCGGCGCCGCCACGCGGTCAGCGACGGGCCACGTGCGCGTACGCCCCGGCGGCGATGTCCTCGAGCAGCGTCGGTCCGGTGGGCTCCCACCCGAGCAGCTCGCGGGTGGCCCCGGAGGTCCCGGCCATCTCCATCGCGAAGAATCCGCCGATGAACCCGAAGTGCTCGGCCGCGTCCGCCGGGTCGATGCTCGCCACCGGCACACCGAACGCCTCGCCGATCGCGGCCGCGATGTCACGGGTCGCGATGCCCTGCTCCGCCACCGCGTGCAGCCGGGTGCTGGCCGGCGCCTGCTCGAGCCCGAGCCGGACGAGGCGCGCGGCGTCGGTGACGTGCACGGCCGCCCAGTGGTTCGTGCCCTCGCCGACGTAGCCGGAGACGCCGCGGTCGAGCGCGACGCCGGCCAGGTACGCGATGAACCCGTGGTCCCCCACGCCGTGCGTGGTGGGGCTGAACCGCGCCGCGATGCTGCGGACGCCCTGGTCGACGAAGTCGAAGGCACGGTTCTCGCTGCCCCCGCGCGGGCTGTCGACGCCGGTGAACGGCGACGCGTCGCTCTCGTCCGCCGGGCGGTCGGGTGCGAGTGCGGCGATGCCCGAGGCGACGACGAGGGGGCGGTCGGTCCCGGCCAGGGCGGTGCCGAGCGTCTCGACCGCCGCGCGCTCGGCGGCGTTCGTCGCGGCCTGGTCCGACCAGTCGTGCTTGTTGGCGAGGTGCAGGACCCCGTCGGACCCGTCGGCCCCGCGGTGGAGGGCGTCGAGGTCGTCGAGGTCGCCCCGGAGGACCGTGACCCCCTTCGCCTCGAGGGCGGCGGCCGAGGCGTCGGACCGGGCGAGACCGGTGACGTCGTGTCCGGCGACGAGCAGCTCGTCGACGGTGTGGGAGCCGATCCAGCCGGAGGCTCCGGTGACGAACACGTGCATGTGCGTTCCCTTCACAGGTGTCCGCGGCCTGATGTCACGGACTGACATCACCGTAGCACTCGATGTCAGGCACTGTCATCAGTAGACTCCCCTCCATGGCGCGATGGCAACCGGGGACCCGCGAGCGACTCCAGGGCACGGCCCTGCAGCTCTTCGCGGAGCACGGCTACGACGAGACGACCGTGGCGGAGATCGCCGCGGCCGCCGACGTCACGGAGCGCACCTTCTTCCGGCACTTCGCCGACAAGCGCGAGGTCCTGTTCGCCGGGCAGGAGGACTTCCTCGGCATGTTCAGCGCACCGGTCGAGGACGCCCCCGCCGGCACGCCGCCCTTCGAGCTGGTCCGGCGCGCCCTCGACGCCGCCGCCGCCTTCTTCCCCGACGACCGCCGGGCGTGGTCGCGGACGCGGCAGCGGGTCATCGACGCCGTCCCCGCGCTCGGCGAGCGGGAGCTCGGCAAGCTCGCGAACCTGAAGGTGCACCTGGGTGCCACCCTGCGGACGCACGGGGTCGCCGAGCCGGCCGCCACGATCGCCGCGGAGACGGCGGTCACCGTGTTCCACCTGTCCTTCGCCCGGTGGATCGCGGAGGACGAGGACCGCGACTTCGGGACCATCGCGCACGAGCGCCTCGACGCCCTCGCCGAGGTCGTGCACCCCGGTCGTTGAGCGTCCTCTTACTCGGAGGGAGCACGCTGGTCGTCATCCGTACGAACGATCCTCGCAGGGAGGAACCGTGGCGACGAACACCCTCGCGCCCGAGCACGTCCGCCCGACCGGCAGCAGCACGCCGGTCGGACGCGGGTCCGGCGCTACCCGGACGACACCGCCGCCGCCGCTGACCCGCCGCGCGCCGGCCCTCGACGGCCTGCGCACGATCGCCATCGCGATGGTGATCCTGTACCACCTGCACGTCCCGCAGTTCGAGGGCGGCTTCATCGGCGTCACCGTCTTCTTCGCCCTGTCCGGCTTCCTCATCACGACGCTGCTGCTCGGCGAGCACCGGCGGACCGGCCGCATCCGTCTCGGGTCCTTCTGGCTGAAGCGTCTGCTCCGCCTGTACCCGGCGCTGCTCGCGCTCGTCGCCGTCGGCCTGCTCCTGTGGAACTGGGTCGGCGACTACAAGGGTGCGTCGTTCGGCCCCGGCGAGGCCGCGTTCATCGCCCTCACCTACACGGGCAACCTCTTCCGGTCGTTCTGGGACACCACGCAGGGCGTCTTCGCGCACACCTGGTCCCTGTCCATGGAGGAGCAGTTCTACCTGGTCTGGCCGCCCGTCCTCGTGCTGCTGTTCCTGGTGCGGTCGCGTCGGCGGTGGCTGCTCGCCGGCCTCGGCGCGGTGATCGTCGGGTGCTCGGTGGCCGCCGGGCTGATGTACCGGACGCCGAACAGCGGCGCGACGCCCGACGTCTACTTCTCCCCCGTGCTCGGCGTCGTGCCCCTCGCGACCGGGTGCCTGCTCGCCCTGCTGCTCGACGACGAGCGAATCCGGAGGTGGGCCGCAGGTCTCGCCGGCCACGTCGCCACCTGGGCCGGGCTCGCCCTGCTCGTCGGGACGATGCTGTGGATCGGCGACGACTGGGCGCAGCACGCGTGGACCTTCAGCGTCGTCCTCCCGCTGACCGGAGTCGTCTCCGCCGTGCTCATCGCCGGACTCGTCTCGGTGCGCAGCCCGCTCTCGGTCGCGTTCGCGTGGACACCGGTGTCGTGGTTCGGCCGTCGGGTCTCGTACGCCGCGTACCTCTGGCACCCCCTCGTCATCGCGCTGCTCGACCCGTTCGCCGTCGGAGCGTGGGGGAAGGTCGGGCTGGTCGGCGCCTCGGTCCTCGTGGCGATCGGTGCCGCCTACGCCGTCGAGGTGCCGGTCGAGAAGGCCCAGCGTCGCTTCCGCGAGGCGCGACGCCTGGTCGCCGCCGACCGCGCGGCCCGCGACTCCGCCACGACCTGACGCGACGGGTCCCGTGAGCGGGTCGCCGATCCGCTCACCGACCGGACACCGGACGGGAGGCCGGTCTGGTGCGTCTCCTGGGCCGGACGTCGTGACCGTTCCGTAGGCTCGCCTGCGTGACCACGGAACGCGTCGACGTCCTCGTCGTCGGCGGTGGCCCCGTCGGCCTGTTCGC
>NZ_MJAK01000014.1 GCF_001742745.1 Curtobacterium sp. ER1/6
GACCGGATAACCGCTGAAAGCATCTAAGCGGGAAGCCGTCTTCGAGATGAGATTTCCATGCACCTTGAGTGTGAGAGGCTCCCAGCAGACTACTGGGTTGATAGGCCGGATGTGGAAGCGGGGACTAACGACCCGTGGAGCTGACCGGTACTAATAAGCCGAAGACTTGACAACACAACTATTTCCCACACCTTCGGGTGTGGGGCTCGCGTCCACTTTGTGGTTCCCGACAGACGATCGGGAATCGAACTGAATACTTCAGCAACGGCTTGAAGGAACAAGGTTCGGATCCAGGTTTGGGTCGAACATGTTCCGGTGGTCATAGCGAGAGGGAAACGCCCGGTCACATTCCGAACCCGGAAGCTAAGCCTCTCAGCGCCGATGGTACTGCAAGGGGGACCTTGTGGGAGAGTAGGACGCCGCCGGACTCAACGTAAGTGATGTGGCCATCGGCCCTCCATCGAGAACTCGTAGGGGAGACCCTCGTTCTCGGGGTGGGTTGGTGGCCATATCTGTTTGTGCTGTGGGTCGCTCGACGCGCGGTCTGGTTCGTGATGGACTTGATGACGGGCGCGATCGACCGCGCAGTACCCCCCACAACGACACAGCGGACGACAGCCCGGCCTCTCGGCACGGGCACGCGATGAGGAGCAACGGTGGCGAACGACGACGAGCAGCAGCGCAACGACCGAGATCGCGCAAGTCGTCCCGATCGGGGCGGAGACCGGGGCCCTCGTCGCGAAGGCGGTCGCTGGTCCTCCGGTCCTCGAGACTTCGAACGGCGCGAGGCCGACCGTCCGCGTCGGGACGGCGACCGTCCTGCTCGTGACGAGCGTCGGTCGTTCCGCGACGGGGACCGGTCGTTCGGCGACGGTGGGCGGCGCCCGGCCGGCCAAGGTGACCGCTCCGGTGGTTCGCGTCCTCCTCGGGGTGACGGTCCGCGTGGTGCCGACCGTCCTCATCGCGACGGGGATCGTCCGTACCGCGGTGGTGACGACCGTCGTCCGCAGCGTGACGGCGACCGTCCGTACCGTTCAGGTGGTGATGACCGTCGTCCGCAGCGTGACGGGGGTCGTCCGTACCGTTCCGGTGGTGACGACCGTCGTCCGCCTCGTGACGGGGAGCGTCGTCCCTTCCGCCCTGGTGGTGACGACCGTCGTCCGCCGCGCGATGGCGACCGTCCGTACCGTTCCGGTGGTGACGACCGTCGTCCGCCTCGTGACGGGGAGCGGCGTCCCTTCCGCAGCGGTGCCGATGACCGTCGTCCCGCGCGTGACGGCGAGCGTCGTCCCTTCCGCTCTGGTGGTGACGACCGACGTCCGCCCCGTGACGGCGACCGTCCGTACCGTTCCGGTGCTGACGACCGTCGTCCGCCTCGTGACGGGGAGCGTCGTCCCTTCCGCAGCGGTGGCGATGACCGTCGTCCCCCGCGTGACGGGGACCGTCCGTACCGCTCAGGTGGTGACGACCGTCGTCCGCAGCGTGACGGTGAGCGTCGTTCCTTCCGCGGCGACGACCGGCCCCGTCGCGACGACGACCGCGGCGCGCGGCCCCGCTTCGGTGACGGCTCCCGGCACGCCGGCGCTCGCTTCGGTGAGTCGGCGCGCGACGACTGGGAGGACCGTGACCCGTACGGCACCAAGTCGATCCGCCCTCGGCACGAGGACCCCGAGATCGACGAGAGCGTCTCGGCGCGCGACCTCGACCCGGCCGCCCGTGCCGAGCTCAAGACGCTCAGCAAGGACAACGCGGACTGGGTCGCGAAGCACCTCGTCATGGCCGCGCTGCTCGTCGACGACGACCCGGAGACGGCGAACCAGCACGCCCTGAGCGCCGCTCGTCGTGCCGGTCGTGTGGCCGTCGTGCGGGAGACCGCCGCGATCACGGCCTACCGCACGGGTGACTTCGCGACGGCGCTGCGGGAGCTGCGGACGTACCGGCGCATCGCCGGCAAGAACGACCAGCTGCCGATGATGGTGGACTGCGAGCGCGGCCTGGGCCGTCCGGAGCGTGCGCTCGAGCTCGGGCGGTCGATCGACCGTGCCGCGCTGGACACCGCGGTGCAGGTGGAGCTCGCGATCGCGATGTCGGGCGCCCGCCTCGACCTGGGGAACCCCACGGCGGCGCTGGGGGAACTCGAGATCCCACAGCTCGACCCGACCACGGCCTACAGCTGGTCCCCGGCGCTCTACAGTGCTTACGCGGCCACGCTCGAGGAGCTCGGCCGCCAGGACGAGGCCGACGAGTGGTGGGCACGGGTCGACCGTGCGGCCGCAGCACTCGCCGAGGTCGCCGACGAGAACGCATGGGAGACTGTTGATGTGGTCGAGGAAGAAGTCGAAGGACACGACGAGCGCGGCAGCGACGAGCCCGACGAGCCCAGCGCGGACGAGCTCGGCGCTCCCGAGCACGGGGCCGACGGACTCGACGACACCGACCAGCTCGGCGGCGACGACCCCGACGACGACCTCGGCGAGATCGACGACGACAACCCCCGCGACATCGACGGCTCCGCAGCCGGCTGACACGCCCAAGGCGCCGACGGACGGTGTGGACGTCGTCCTCACCGACCTCGACGGCGTCGTCTACCGCGGCCGGAACGCCATCCCGCACGCCGTGGAGGCGCTGACGCGCGCCTCTCTGCACGCGCGCGTTGGCTACATCACGAACAACGCGTCGCGCCGTCCCGCCGACGTGGCGGAGCACCTCGAGCGCTACGGGCTCGAGGTGTCCGCCGACGACGTCGTCACCTCGTCGCAGGCGGGCGTCCGGTTGCTCGAGACCCTGGTGCCGGCCGGCTCCACCGTCCTGGTCACCGGCGGACTGGGGCTCACGAGCATCGTCGAGGAGGCCGGCTTCACGGTGACGACGAGCGCCGAGGACGCACCGGCAGCGGTCATCCAGGGGTTCTCGCCGGACCTCGGGTGGACCCACCTCGCCGAGGCCTCGTTCGCCCTCGCCGACCCCGACGTGCCGTGGGTGGCGACGAACATGGACTGGTCGATCCCGGTCGAGCGCGGCATCGCGCCCGGGAACGGCACGCTCGTGTCCGCCGTGCACCAGGCGGTCGGCAGGATGCCGGTGGTGGCGGGCAAGCCCGAGCGACCGATCTTCGACGCGGCGATCGCCCGCTTCGGCGGAGACCACCCGCTGTTCATCGGCGACCGGCTCGACACCGACATCAAGGGCGCCAACGACGCCGGTATCCCGAGCGTGCTCGTGCTCACCGGGATCGACCAGGCGAAGCAGGTGCTCGCCGCGGACCAGCGGTCGCGTCCGACGTACCTGCTGCAGGACCTGCGCGGGCTCTCGGCGCCCTACCCGGTGACGGTCCGACGGCAGGACCCGGACGGCACCCGGTACGTCTCCGTCGGCGACGCCACCGTCGCGATGCACGGGCACGTCGTCCGCGTGCTGGACCGCGGCGAACCGATCGACCGGCTCCGTGCGGGTGCCGCGCTGATCTGGGAGTCGGGCCTGGCGATCTACGGGCTCGACGTCGATCCGACGCTGTACGGCGGCGAGTAGCCTGACCGACGTGCCAGAGGAGCAGACGGAGCAGGCGCAGGACCAGGACCAGGCGCCGGCAGAGCGGGTGCAGGACCAGGACCAGGCGCCGGCAGAGCGGGTGCAGGACCAGGAGCAGCTCGGCCCGGACGACTTCGCCGCTCGCACCGCTGCGGCGGAGGACCTGCCGCTGCCCGAACGGGCCGACGCCTTCGCCGCGCTGCACGACGAGCTGCGCACCCGCCTCGAGAGCGGCCAGGCACCGCCGGCAGGACGCACCACCGGGCACAGGTCGGACCGCGCTGCCGGCGCCGGCCAGGTGTGGGGCAGCGGTCGTCGCGACGGCGGACCCCGTGCCTGAAGCCGGCCTCCCTGACGGCGCGGGTGCACCGGTGCGCCTCGACGCCCTGCTGGCGGCCCGCGGGCTCGTCCGGTCCCGCACCGCGGCCGCCAAGCTCGTCCAGGCCGGCCGGGTGACCGTGTCCGGCACCGCGGTCGTGAAGCCGTCGACCGCGGTCGCCCCGGACGCCGAGCTCGTCGTCGACACGGAGGACGAGTGGGTCTCGCGGGCGGCGCGCAAGCTCGTCAGCGCCCTCGAGGTGTTCGGCGTCGACCCGGGCGGTCGGGTCGTGCTCGACGTGGGCGCGAGCACGGGCGGGTTCACCCAGGTCCTCCTGCACCACGGCGCCGAGCGGGTGATCGCGCTCGACGTCGGGCACGGGCAGCTCGACCCGGTGCTCGCCCTGGACGACCGCGTGCGCGTGGTCGAGGGGTGCAACGCCCGGGAGCTCACCCCGGAGGCCTACGCGGCACTCGACGTCGCGGCACCCCGCACGAGCCTGGTCGTCGGCGACCTGTCGTTCATCTCGCTGCGCCTCGTGCTGCCCGTCCTCGCCGAGGCCGTGCCCGCCGACGAGTTCGTGCTGCTGGTCAAGCCGCAGTTCGAGGTCGGTCGGGGCGGCGTGCGCGAGGGCATCGTGCGCGACGCCGGACTCCGGAACGACGCGCTCATGAACGTGCTGTGGTCCGCCTGGGATGCCGGGCTCGGCACGGTCGGGTTGGCGTCGTCACCGATCGTGGGGACGCACGGCAACCACGAGTACCTCGCCCACTTCCAGCGTCGTGTCGGGGGTGATCCGGCAGGATGGGGGAACCCGACGGTCTGGATCGGTCGGGCCACCGAACTCACCGAAGGACTCGCATGAGCGACGACCGGCACATCCTGCTCGTGTCCCACACCGGCCGACAGGACTCGATCGACGCTGCGGTCGAGGTCTGCGACCTCCTGCACGCAGCCGGGCTGACCCCGGTCATGCCGTTCGACGAGTACGCGGACGTCCGCCGGGCCGAGGCCTCGGTCGGGCAGGTCGACATCCTCGGCGTGGACGTGCAGGCGGACCAGCTCGAGATCGTCATCGTCCTCGGCGGCGACGGCACGATCCTCCGTGCGGCTGAGCTCGTCCGCGGGACGGGCGCACCGATCGTGGGCGTGAACCTCGGGCACGTGGGCTTCCTCGCCGAGAGCGAGCGCGACGGCCTGCATGCGACCGTCGAACGTGCCCTGAGCGGTGACTACAAGGTCGAGGAGCGGGTGACCCTGCAGGTCGACGTCGTCGTCGGGCACCAGGTCGTCTACACGTCGTGGGCGCTCAACGAAGCCACCATCGAGAAGGCGTCGCGGGAGCGCATGCTCGAGGTCGTCACCGAGGTCGACGGCCGGCCGCTGTCCTCGTTCGGCTGCGACGGTGTCGTGATCGCCACGCCCACGGGGTCGACCGCGTACTCGTTCTCCGGCGGCGGACCCATCGTGTGGCCCGACGTCGACGCCCTGCTCATGGTGCCGCTGAGCGCCCACGCCCTGTTCGCCCGGCCGATCGTCGTCGGACCGGACTGCACCCTCGCGGTCGAGGTCCTCCGCCGCACGAGCGGTGTCGGCGTGCTGTGGTGCGACGGCCGCCGCACGCACGACCTCCCGCCCGGCGCCCGGGTCGAGGTCCGTCGGTCGTCCGACCCCGTGCGGGTCGCGCGGCTGAAGGACGCCCCGTTCGCCGATCGTCTCGTCGCGAAGTTCCAGCTGCCGGTCGCGGGCTGGCGCGGACCCGCCGTCGAGGACGACGCATGATCGAGGAGATCGTCATCTCCGACCTCGGCGTCATCGGCGAGACCACGCTCGAGCTCGGGCCGGGATTCACCGTCGTCACTGGTGAGACCGGTGCAGGCAAGACGATGATCGTCACCGCGCTGGGGCTGCTGCTCGGCGCGCGTGCGGACGCCGGTTCGGTCCGCCGCGGTGCGCCGAGCGCCGTGGTCGAGGGCCGCTGGCACGTGCCTGAGCACGACGCCGTCGCGGAACGCGTCGAGGACGCCGGCGGCACGGTCGAGGACGGCGAGCTCATCCTCACGCGCACGGTCTCTGCCGAGGGACGCAGCCGAGCGACCGTCGGTGGCCGCAGCGCGCCCGTCGCGGTGCTCGGCGAACTCGCCGACCAGCTCGTCACGGTGCACGGGCAGTCCGACCAGATCCGACTGACCTCGGCGTCGGCGCAGCGTGCGGCGCTCGACGGCTTCGGCGGTGCGGCGCTCGCGAAGGCACTCGCGCGGTACGTCGCCGCGTACGACACGTGGCAGGCGCACACGGGCGAGCTCGAGACGCTCGTGCGCGACCGGGACGACCGCGTCGCCGAGGCCGAGCGGATCCGCGCGGCATCGGACGAGATCGAGGCGGCCGACCCGCAGCCGGGTGAGGACGTCGAGCTCGCGGAGCGTGCGGAACGGCTCGGCAACCTCGAGGAGCTCCGGCTGTCCGCGGGGCTGGCGCACGAGGCGCTGTCGAGCGAGTCGCTCGACGACAGCCCGGACGTGATCGGGCTCGTCGAGTCCGCCCGCCGCGCGGTCGAACGCGTCGCCGGTTCGGACGCCGCGCTGCAGCCCGTCCTCGAGCAGCTCACCGAACTCGGCATCCAGGCGTCGGAGGCCTCGGCGAGCCTGTCGAGCTACCTCGGCTCGCTCGAGCCCGATGCGGGACACGACCTCGAGCTGATCAACGAGCGTCGCGCGCTGCTGGCGAACCTCACCCGCAAGTACGGCGACACCGTCGACGACGTCATCGCGTACGGGCAGCGGGCGAGCGACCGGCTGCTCGAGCTCGACGGTGACGACGACCGCATCGCCGGCCTGCAGCAGGCCGTCGAGCAGGACGAACAGGCGCTCGAAGAGGCCGCTTCGGCCCTCACGACCGCCCGGACGAGGGCAGCGACGGACCTGGCGAAGCGGGTCACCGCCGAGCTGCGGACCCTCGCGATGGCCGGGGCGACCCTCGTGGTCGAGGTCACCGACGCCGGCGAGTACCGCCGGCACGGCCGCGACCAGGTGGCGATCCTGCTGCAGCCGCACTCGGGCACGGACCCCCGTCCCATCGGCAAGGGGGCATCCGGTGGCGAGCTGAGCCGGGTGATGCTCGCGATCGAGGTCGTCATGGCCGGCAGCACGACCGTCCCCACCTTCGTCTTCGACGAGGTGGACGCGGGCGTCGGCGGTGCGGCTGCCATCGAGATCGGGCGCCGGCTCGCCAAGCTCGCGGAGCGCACGCAGGTCATCGTCGTCACGCACCTCGCCCAGGTCGCGGCCTTCGCGAACAACCACCTGAACGTCGTCAAGGACGCCAGCGGCGCGGTCACCTCGTCGAGCGTGCGCCGGCTCGAGGGTGAGGACCGCCTACAGGAGATGGCCCGGCTCCTGTCCGGCCTCGGCGACAGCGCGAGCGGCATCGAGCACGCGCGCGAGCTCCTCGACGTCGCCGGCCAGCGCGCGTAGACATCGAGCATCCGCGGACCGGACGGGAGGCGCGTGGCGGGCCCGCCACGCGCCTCCCGTCCGACGTCAGTGCCGGACGCAACGCCCGCGGCGAACGCGGGTCGCGCCTCCCGGCCGTTCTGACGTACGATGGAATCCCGTGGCGGACACTCTCAGCGGCGGAACCAATTCTTCGACCTCGACCCCGAAGGTCACGAAGCAGATCTTCGTGACCGGCGGGGTCGTCTCGTCCCTCGGCAAGGGCCTGACGGCGGCGAGCCTCGGCAACCTGCTCACGGCGCGCGGCCTCAAGGTCGTCATGCAGAAGCTCGACCCGTACCTCAACGTGGACCCGGGCACCATGAACCCGTTCCAGCACGGCGAGGTCTTCGTGACCGACGACGGTGCCGAGACGGACCTCGACATCGGCCACTACGAGCGCTTCCTCGACATCAACCTGTCGCAGGCCGCCAACGTGACCACCGGCCAGGTCTACTCGAGCGTCATCGCCAAGGAGCGTCGCGGCGAGTACCTCGGCGACACCGTGCAGGTCATCCCGCACATCACCGACGAGATCAAGCGTCGGATGCGCGAGCAGGCCGAGAACGACCCGCAGCCCGACGTCATCATCACCGAGGTCGGCGGCACGGTCGGCGACATCGAGTCCCAGCCGTTCATCGAGTCGGCGCGGCAGGTGCGCCACGAGCTCGGCCGCAACAACGTGTTCTTCGTGCACGTGTCGCTCGTGCCGTTCATGAGCGCCTCGGGGGAGCAGAAGACGAAGCCGACGCAGCACAGCGTCGCCGCGCTCCGCTCGATCGGCATCCAGCCGGACGCCCTGGTGCTCCGGTCGGACCGCCCGGTGTCGGACTCGAACAAGCGCAAGATCGCCCTGATGTGCGACGTCGACGAGGACGCCGTGGTGAACGCCGTGGACGTGCCGTCGATCTACGACCTCCCGACGCTGCTGCACGACCAGGGCCTCGACCAGGTCATCATCGACGCCCTGAAGCTCGACGCCCACGACGTCGACTGGTCGGCGTGGAACCCGGTGCTGGACGCCGTGCACGAGCCGAAGAAGGCCGTCACGATCGCCCTCGTCGGCAAGTACATCGACCTGCCCGACGCGTACCTGTCGGTCACCGAGGCCCTGCGCGCCGGCGGCTTCGCCCACAGCGCCAAGGTCACGCTGAAGTGGGTCGTGTCGGACGACTGCACCACGCCCGAGGGCGCCGCGAAGCAGCTCGGCGACGTCGACGGCATCTGCGTGCCCGGCGGGTTCGGCGTGCGCGGCATCGAGGGCAAGCTCGGCGCGCTCAGGTTCGCGCGTGAGCAGGGCATCCCGACGCTCGGCCTGTGCCTCGGCCTGCAGTGCATGGTCATCGAGTACGCCCGCCACGAGGCCGGTCTGACCGACGCGTCGAGCACCGAGTTCGACCCGGAGACCTCGACGCCGGTCATCGCGACCATGGCGGAGCAGGTGGACATCATCGCCGGCGGCGACATGGGTGGCACGATGCGCCTCGGTCTGTACCCGGCGCACTTCTCCGACGGGTCCCTCGCGGCCGAGCTGTACGGCGCGTCCGAGGCCTCCGAGCGTCACCGTCACCGCTACGAGGTGAACAACACCTACCGGCAGCAGATCGCGGACGCCGGGCTCGTCTTCTCGGGCACCTCGCCCGACGGCACGCTCGTCGAGTACGTGGAGCTGCCGCGCGACGTGCACCCGTTCTACATCGCCACGCAGGCGCACCCCGAGCTGCGCTCGCGGCCGACGGACGCGCACCCGCTGTTCGCGGGGCTCGTCGACGCGGCCATCGCGCGGCACGAGGCGTCCAGCCTCTTCGACCCGGCCGAGGAGTCGGCGGAGGTCGTCGTCTGACGCTCGCCGTCGCGGACGGGAGGCGCGGTGCCGGCTGGCACCGCGCCTCCCGTCCGTTGCGGGTGCGTTGCGGGCGACGCGTGCTTGGATGGGGACGTGACTGACGCTGACGCCCCCATCGCCGACGAATCGGCCTCCTACGAGGTCACCGAGTCCACCGTCGTGTACGAGGGCGTGGTGTGGGACATCCGCCGCGACCACGTCGACTACAACGGGCACGACATGGTCCGCGAGTACGTCGACCACACCGGCGCCGTCGCGGTCTACGCCGAGGACGACGAGGGCCGTGTGCTCGTCATCCAGCAGTACCGGCACCCGGTGGGGCTGCGCGACTGGGAGCTGCCGGCCGGGCTGCTCGACCAGGAGGGCGAGGACCACCTCACCGCAGCACAGCGGGAGCTCGGCGAGGAGGCAGACCTGGCGGCGGACCACTGGGAGCCGCTCCTGACGTACAACACGTCGTCCGGCGGCAGCGACGAGTTCATCGAGATCTTCCGTGCACGCGGGGTCCGGTCAACGGAGAGCGCGTTCGAGCGCGAGGCCGAGGAGGCCGACATCGTGACCCGCTGGGTGCCGCGCGAGGAACTGGTCGACGCGATCCTCGACGGACGGCTGCACAACTCCGCCCTGGTCGCGGCGACGCTCGCGGTCGAGGCGATCGAACGGCGCGCCGGCCGGTGAGTGCCTCCGGGCTCGACGCGCTGCTGACGGACGGTCGGTGGACGCACGAGCCGGCGGCGGCCGAGCTCGACGGCGACGTCCTGCGCGTCACCGCGGTCGAGGGCAGCGACGCCTGGCGGACCACCTCGTACGGGTTCGTGCACGACTCCGAGCACGCGCTGCTCCGCCCGACCGACAGGGCGTTCTCCGTCGAGGTGTCCTTCGTCCTCGACTTCACGGAGCAGTTCGACCAGGCCGGGCTCTTCCTGCGCGTCGACGAGCGGGAGTGGGTCAAGGCAGGCGTCGAACGGTCCGACGGTGTGCCGCAGGTCGGCGCCGTGGTCACGCACGGCACGTCGGACTGGTCGGTCGGACCGGTGCCGGCGTGGACGGGCCGCACGGTGACGGTGCGGGCGAGCCGCTCGGGCGACGCCGTGACGATCCGGGCGTGGGCCGACGGCGAGGAGCCCCGGCTCGTCCGGGTCGCGCACCTCGACCCCGGTGCGGTGGTCGCCGCCGGGCTGTTCTGCGCGGCGCCGACACGGTCCGGGCTCACCGTGTCCTTCACGGGGTGCCGGTTCGGGGAGCCGGACGAGTCACTGCACTGAGTGGCGTGCCCGGGCGTCGGCGCGGATAGCGTTGTGGGGTGATCCCGCTCAGTCGTGCCGTCGACACCTACCTGCGGCACGTCGCGGTCGAGCGGGGACTCTCGCAGCACACCGTCGCGGCGTACCGACGGGACCTCGCGGTCTTCGCGGAGTGGCTCGCGTCGACGCCGGCGGTCGGGTCCGACGGTGCCGACCGCGCCGGGGGAGCGGCAGCGCTCGCCGACGTCGGGCGCCTCGCCCGTGCGGACGTCGCCGGCTTCGTCGCACACCTGACCACCCGTCCGGAGCAGCCCCTCGCTCCGCGGTCGGTCGCCCGGATGCTCAGCTCGGTGCGGTCCTTCACCGCGTTCGCCGCCGCCGAGGGGTGGCTGCCCCTGGACCCGGGCACCGCCGTCCGCCCGCCGAAGGCGCCGTCGCGGCTACCGAAGGCGATCTCGGTGCACGACATGGAGCGGTTGCTGGGTGCCGCGGGGACGGCGGACGACGACCCCGTGCAGCTGCGGGACCGGGCGCTCCTCGAGCTGCTGTACGCCACGGGTGCGCGCATCTCGGAGGCGGTGGGGCTGTCGGTCGACGACGTCACGACGCTGTCCGATCCCCAGGACGAGGACGAGGACGACGGCGGCGACGGGCTCGCCGTGGTCCGGGTCACGGGCAAGGGGAACAAGCAGCGCGTCGTGCCGCTCGGCAGCTCCGCGCGGGCCGCGGTCGACGCCTACCTGGTGCGGGCGCGACCGGTGTTCGCCGCGCGGGGGGCCTCGACGCCGGCGCTGTTCCTCGGCGCACGGGGAGCGAGACTGTCGCGGCAGAGCGCCTGGCTCGTGATCCAGGCGGCGGCGGATCGTGCCGGACTGGCCGCGCACGTGTCGCCGCACACGTTCCGGCACTCGTTCGCGACGCACCTGCTCGAGGGCGGGGCGGACGTCCGTGTCGTGCAGGAGCTGCTCGGGCACGCGAGCGTCGCGACGACGCAGATCTACACGCTCGTCACGGCGGACATGCTGCGGGACGTGTACCAGACGGCGCACCCGAGGGCGCGGCGGTAGCGCCGGCGCGGGCGCGGGGCGGTGCGGGGTGCCCGTGCACAACGGGGAGCACGTCGCGCCACGTGATCGCGTGGCGCGAGGTGCTCCCCGTTGTGCGGACGACGGACGACGAGCGCTGGGGCGCTGGGCGCTCGGCGCCGGCAGCGTCAGAACAGGTGGAACTGCAGCGAGGCAGCGACCGCCGCCGTCGCGACCGCGACCACGAGGGCGCTCGCCGCAGCGCTCCGCGCGAGCACCCGCCACCCACCCGTGGCCCCGGGTCGCACGATGCCGACGACGGCGGCGACGAGGGTCGCTGCACTCGCCACGCCCTCCGGGTTCCACACCACGGACAGGACCGCGAGCAGCACCGCGGCGACAGCCGTGACGCCGACGCGCTGCACCGTGCTGCCGGACGCCCAGGACGCCGCGTGCACGGGTGCACCCTCGACCGAGAACGACGGACCGGCCGGCGCGACGACCGCGGGGGAGACGGGCTCGGTCCGCTCCTGCAGGACCCGCGTCTCGCCACCCCAGGCGTGCCCGTCCCACCACCGCAGGCGGTGGGTGTCCTGCGGGTCCGGGAACCAGCCGGCTGCCGGCAGCGTCACGGGGTGCTCCTGGAGGGTGCGGTGGATGGTGCACGACGACGCTACGCGGACGGGAGGCCCGTCCACAGTCCCACAGCGGGTGTCGGCAACAAGGGGGACGCCGGTCCACCCCGGCGCTAACGTCGTCGGATGATCACCGCATCGTCGTCCCTGTCCGCCTTCTGGGAGGCCCGCAGGGACGAGTCACCGGAGCTTCCCGAGGCCGTACCGGAGGCGTGGGCGTTCGGCGCGACGCCCGAGCACGCGGACGGTCTGCTGGACCTGGTCCTCCGCGGGGTCAAGGACGGCACGGCATCGTCGATGTGGGACTACGAGGCGACCGGCGATCCGCTGCCCCGGGTCGGCGACCTCAGCGTGATCCTCGACGGTCTGGGCGAGCCGTGTGCCGTCATCGAGACGACGGACCTGCGGGTCGTGCCGTTCGACCAGGTCGGCGAGGAGCACGCCCGAGCCGAGGGCGAGGGGGACCGCACGCTGGCGCACTGGCGCGCCGTCCAAGAGCGCTACTGGCGCGAGCACTCCGAGAACCCTCGCGGCTACGAGCCGGACATGCCCGTGCTGTGCGAGCGTTTCCGCCTGCTCTGGCCGGGAGCGCCCGCCGTCGGCTGACTCAGGCGGGGACCGGCGCGGCGTCCACCTCGTCCATCACGGCCTTCGTCGCCGCGAGCAGCCGGGCGTTGAAGTCGACACCGAGCTGGTTCGGAGCGTGTCGGAAGCGTCCGCGCAGTTGCGCCACAACCGTGGAAGTTCCAGAGGCTGTTCACCCGTCGGCTCATCCTCGAATCGGTACTGGCCCTCAGCGCAGTAGCTACAGTCGCCCCAGCAAGGATCAGCACACAGACAGCCGTTGTCAGCATGGAAACCAATCCCTTCGCCGAGTAGCGGTGTGCCGCCCATCCGCAGTCGCCTCCAACGCCAGCCGTCCGGGCGGCCGGTGCAGGACCGCTAGGATGAGCAACGCTCAGCGGTGGAGGGATGACCATGCGGGATGTGTTCAGGGCGTATTATGCGCCCGCCGGCGACGAACTTGATGCTCTCTGGACCGAGGGCATCATCGTGCTGGATACCAATACGCTATTGAACTTCTTCCGCTACACGCCAAGTACCCGTGACGAGTTCTTGAGCGTACTAGAAAGCCTTCGCGCTTCACTTTGGATTCCGCATCAGGTCGGCCTTGAGTTCCAGCGGCGAAGACTCGAAGTCATCAGCAATACCGCTGACGCCTTTTCGAAGATCAAGGCGTCCGTTGACACGGCAAAGAATGCCGTCAACAACAAGCTCAACGAGTACAAGCATCACCCGTCGCTCAACCGCAATGAGTTAACAAGGGAGCTGGACAAGCTCTTCGAACGCTTCTCGGCGAAGGTTGACGCCCAGGCGGAACAGCATGAGAAATGGATCGCGGGCGATGGCGATCCCGAAAAGACCTTCTTCCGTATCAGTGACCTCTATGACCAGCGGGTTGGGCAAGGGTTCACCCGCGAGGAGCTGGACGCCATCAAGGATGACGGCAAGCAACGCTACGAGAACAAGGTGCCGCCGGGGTACAAGGACGCGAACAAGACAAACGGCAACGAGTACGGGGATCTCATCATCTGGAAGGAGATCCTGAGCCTCGGCGAGCGCATGAAGAAGCCAGTCATCTTCGTAACCGACGACGCCAAGGAAGATTGGTGGCTCATTGAGCGAGGGAAGACGCAGGGCGCGCGGCCCGAACTCATCGATGAGTATTGGGCGTCCGCTGAACAGCGCATCCACCTGTATGAACCGCTTCAGTTCCTCAAGCATGCGAAAGAGCGAACGCAGATCGCGGTGAGCGACAACTCCCTGGATGAGGTCGAGGAGGTGTCGAGTGGTAACGAGCGGGCGCGACGAGTGCTGCACGAGCGGCGAGAGCAGCTCGTCCACCTTCGAGAGGCCCAGTTGCGGAACCTCGAGCGGCACCGCCCCGATGGCCAACCCCTGAGACAGCTGGCGGACATGCATTCAGAGCTCGAAATCCTGACCGAGGAGCAGCGGTTCCTGGAGGCGCAGCGGCAGGTCCTGGAAGCACGAGGGCGGAGCCTCGTCAATGAAGTAGACGAGGTTGACCCGAGTTACAGGGACGAGGCGCACATGCACCAAGTCACTGCGACCTATGAAGAGCGCGCCGCTGTGGAGACCCGACTGGCGCACTTGGCCAAACGGAGAGAGACCCTGGAGCGTGGCATCAGGCAGCGCTCACCACGAGACGAACGGATGACTGCCCTCTGGGAACGGCGAGTGCGAGCGATCGAAGAAGAGTTGCATGATGTATCCCTTGCTCTGGACGAACTCGAGAGCTGATTCACGAGACCGTCGGCGCAGTTAAGAACTTCAGAGAGCTGTTCTCCTGCTGACCCCTGGGTCGGTGCTGGCAACGCCTGCGGGAGGCGCCGCGAGGTCGGCTGCATGGTCGCGAGCTGACCGATGGAGTTGGGCATCGGTACTTCGCCGACAAATCGGCCGCGTTGTGGGGGTGCGTTTGTCGCTTAGACGCGCTTGCCCAACGCGGGAACGATGTCGCGCACGATCGACGTCAGCATTCCCACACAAAAATCAACACAAAAAACTGGTTCGGCGGAGCCGGGGCAAATCGGTCTTGGTGAAGACCGGAGCCAGCGAGTCGTAGGCGTCGCCCCGACGCTCCCGGAGGTGAGCACGGAGACAGGCGTAGATCGTTACTTGGCTGGATCAGGCCAGCGCCGAGAAGGTGCCGATCCCGAAGATGGTGAGCGCAGTGCATAAGTGTCGCTGCTGGCCATCACCGTGTTGCGTTTGCCCAAGGTGTGGTTGGCTCGTGACAGCCTCTTCGGCTTCGAAGGTTGCTCAAGTAGTTCGCCATGCATGAGGATGGAGTGCGTGGACATCCAGCAGGCGGTAGACCAGTTCAACAACGCGCTCAACCACTGTGACAACCTGGTTGCCGTTCACCGTGGCCACGGTGGAGTGAATCGCGGACGCCGCTATCAAGAGGTCTCCATCGACCGAGCGGTCATCGTGCTCGCAGTGGCGGCGTGGCAGGCCGCGGTTCAAGACCTCACTACGGCGCTACTAGACACTGCACGGCCGACGGGGCCGACTCCCATCGACATCGCGCGTTACAACGCATTGACCGGGTTCGCCAGGAAAGCGATAAGCGACTTCGCAACCCCTAACGCGGAAAATACCCAGCGCCTGATGATCAGTGCAGGTTTCGATCCGAAGCCACTCTGGACATATACCATCGCGGGCGGCCAAGGAAGGCCGCGCACAACTTGGACACCTCACATGGTTTCCGTCAGGCTGAATGAGTGGCTGAAGATACGACACGCGCTGGCGCATGGCCACGAAGAGCTTCCCGTCAATCAAGCTCTCTACTCGGTTCGAAATGCCGGAGTCACTTCGAACCCAACTCTGGTTCTCAAGGATGCGGAAGCGTGCATAGCTTTCCTGAACCGCCTCGTCAGTCTCACCTCGGCCGGGCTTGCCGCGCATCTTGGAGTCACGATCGTTTATCCTCGCGGCTAGCGCGCCGATCTGACGACTGGGCGCTCCCGAAAGCCGCGTGAGACCTGACAGGTGCCGCCCCTCGGGGTTAAAGGCGCGTCTCCAACGCAGGCGCGATGTCGCGCACGATCGAGGTCAGCATTCGTACACAAAAATTAACGCCCAACTGGTTCGGCACCGTGACGAGCACGGTGTCGGCGGCACGCACCGCGGCGTCTGCGGCGAGCTCGGCCACGAGCTGCTCCGGCTCCCCGATGTAGGAACGGCCGAAGCGGGCGAGACCGCCGTCGAGGTGCCCGACCTGGTCCTGCCCCTCGACCTGCGCACGCACGCCGAAGTAGTGGCGTGACTCGTCGTCCGTGATCGGGATGATGCTGCGCGAGACCGAGACGCGGGGCTCGCGTTCCCAGCCCATCTCGGCCCAGGTCGACCGGAAGCGCTGGATCTGCTCGGCCTGCAGCTCGTCGAACGGCACACCGGTGTCCTCGGTGAGGAGCGTCGACGACATGAGGTTCATGCCCTGCTCCGCCGTCCACTCGGCGGTGGCGCGGGTACCGGCGCCCCACCAGATCCGGTCACCGAGCGTGTCCGAGAGCGGGGACACCGCGAGCGACCCGGCCGAGCCGGTCATCTGCGGGTTCGCGTGCGCCATCGGCTCGCCGGCGATCGCGCGGCGGAACACGTCCGTGTGCGAACGCGCCATGTCGCCGCCGTTCTGGTCGTGCGCCTCGGGCACGTAGCCGAACTGCTGGTACCCGGCGAGGGCGGTCTCGGGTGACCCGCGCGAGACACCGAGCTGCAGTCGGCCGCCGGAGATCAGGTCGGTCGCGGCCGCCTCCTCCGCCATGTACAGCGGGTTCTCGTAGCGCATGTCGATCACACCGGTGCCGATCTCGATCCGGCTGGTGCGGGCGGCGATCGCCGAGAGCAGCGGGAACGGAGCGGCCTGCTGCGGTGCGAAGTGGTGCACGCGGAAGTACGCGCCGTCCACCCCGGCCTCCTCGGCGGCGACGGCGAGGTCGATCGCCTGCACGAGGGCCTCGCGGCCGCTGCGGACACGCGAGCCCGGTACGTCGCGCCAGTGCCCGAAGGACAGGAACCCGATCTTCGTCATGCCGATGCGAACGCATGCTGCGGCGCCGCCATTCCGCCCGGCCGGCGCGACGCTGCGACTACCGTCGTCCCCATGGACGATCCCCGTGGCGCGTTGACGACGGAGCGGCAGCGCAACGAGCGCCTGCTCGCCGACGTCGAGCGGAGCATGCGCGACGTGAGCGATGCGCGGCAGGACGCCAACTCCGACGACGAGCACGACCCGGAGGGCGCGACGCTGGCCTGGGAACGCGGGTCGCTGGGCGCGGTCCGCGACGCCGCCCGCGACCGCATCCGGATGGTCGACGCCGCGCTCGCGCGGCTCGACGCCGGCACCTACGGGCGGTGCGCCGTCGGCGGTGAACCGATCCCCGAGGCCCGCCTGGCCGCCGTCCCGTGGGCGGCGACCTGCGTCGCCCACGCCTGACGCGCCTCCCGACCGACGGGTCTGCCGGGTGCGGCGTCGCTGCCGCGCGCGACGGGCCCGTCTGCATGGGACACCGCGGGGCGCCTGAGACGCCGCCGCTTCCGGGACCGTCTCGGTGGGGCCGCGGTGTCTCGACAGGACGGCGGACGGGAGGCGCGGCAGGCGCCCGCCCCGCCGCTCACGTGGCGTGGACCGGTTGCGCCGCCGTTTCCCAGCCGCGCGCCCTACGGTGCCGACATGGACGACACCCACGAGCGACCCGACGCGGTCGTGCGTGCCGACACCGAGGCCCCCGGAACCGACGGCGAGGACCGCTCCCAGCGCTTCCGCTGGTTCCGCCGCATGCGTGCGTGGATCCACGCGCGTCCGGGCTGGCACCTGTTCTACAAGGTGCTCGTCGGCATCGTCGGCGGGCTCGTCGTGGTCATCGGGCTGATCCTCGTGCCGCTGCCCGGGCCCGGGTGGCTGGTGGTGTTCATCGGGCTGACGATCCTCGCGAGCGAGTTCCACTTCTTCCACCGGATCATCACGTGGCTCCGCGCGCAGCTGCACCGCTTCTGGGACTGGGCGAAGCGTCACGGCCCGCAGTGGCTGCGGAAGGCGGCCGACCGCGGGAAGGCCGACGTGGACGCCGCGCACGCCGATGCGCACCGCAGCACCGGGGTGCGTGCACAGCGCCCCAACCGGGCACGACCCGGGCACTGACCCTCGCGCAGCGCTACTCCGCGACGGTCCGGACGGAGCCGGTCGCGGTCCGCTCGACCGCCTCGGCGGCGCGCTCCTCGACCGCTGCAGCGTCGCGTGCGACGAGCTGCAGCACCAGCGCGATCGCCGCCGCGAGGACGATGAACGCGCCGTAGCCGGCGAGTACCGGCACGAAGCCGAAGGCCGGTTCAACGAGCCCCGCCACGACGGCCGGGACGCCGAACGCCAGGTAGCTGACGACGTAGACCGACGACAGCAGCCCCGCGCGGTGGGTCGGCGCCGCCGTGGCGAGCAGCATCCGCAGGGGCGCCTGGAACCCGGCGCCGAAGCCGACCCCGGCGATGGCGCTGCCGACGACGAGCCCGGGCAGCGAGTGCGCGAACACGAACGACACGGTCACGACCGGTCCGACGATCAGCGCAACGAGTCCGAGGAACAGGCTCCGACGCGTGTCGAGGCGCTGGATCGCGAGCCCGGTGAGGCCACCGACCCCGGTGACGACCGCGATCAGGGCACCGGCCGCGAAGTGGTCGTGGATGCCGAACACGGCACCGAGCGCCGACGGGACGAGCGACAGGAAGAGCCCACCGAGCGCCCAGCTGGCGACGAGTGCGCCGGCGACTCCGCGGAAGAGCGTCTGCGAGGCCCGTGGGACGGACACCGTCGGGCGTAGGGAACGGAGCGCGCCGGGCCGTCGGGTGACCCGCTCGGGCACGACGAACAGCGCGGCGACGAGCAGCAGGAGGAGTGCGCCGAAGAGCACGTAGACGAGCTGCTCCGGTGCCGGCCCCCACTCGACCAGCGCGCCGCTCGACACGGCGCCGGTCGCCAGGGCGAAGGGCGGGACGGCGCCGTTCAGCACGCCCGCGAGCGACGGGTGGCGCTCGAGCGAGTTGTCGATGAGCGCCGCGCCGAGGGCACCGATGAGCAGTCCGACGGCGACTCCCTGCACGATCCGGTCGACGACGAGCGCGACGAACCCGTCCGCTCCGGTGAAGAGCGCGAGCGAGACCACGAGCAACAGGCCCCCGGCGACGAGGACGGGCTTCCGGCCGACGTGGTCGGACAGCCGGCCGGCCACGAGCATGGTGACGAGGAGCCCCGCGACGTAGATCGCGAACACCGCCGTCAGCATGAGCGGGGTCAGCTGCCACTCCGCGGCGTAGACGGGGTAGATCGGCGAGGGCACCGAGGACGAGGCCATCGCGACGAAGAGCATGGCGGCGAGGATCCAGAACCCCGCGACTCCGCGTGCTGACTGCATGGTGGCACCTTCCCGTCCGACGAGCTGCTGTACGAGAGCATTCGTACAGCAGTTCCGCAGTACGACGCAAGTCGTACATGACCGGAACGGTGCTACCGTCTCGGGCATGCCCGCGAACGTCGACGCCCCGGAACGGCTGCCCCAACCCGCCGTCGCCGAGCTGGACCTGCCCGTCGTGCTCGATGCGCTGAGCGACCCGATCCGCCTCGCGATCCTGCACCGCTACCTGGTGGACGCCGCCGGCGGGGTCCGGAGCTGCGGGTGGGTCGGCATCGACCGCCCGAAGTCCACGCTCACCCACCACTTCCGCGTGCTCCGCGAGGCCGGGCTGCTCGAGCAGCACCAGGAGGGGCTGACCCGCTCGAGCCGCGTGCGCGTCGAGGACGTGCAGCAGCGGTTCCCCGGGCTCCTCGACCTGGTCGCGGCGTGGCAGGTGCCGGCCGCGATCATGCGCGAGGCGGTCCCCGCGTGAGCGTCGCCCACGCCCTGCCCACGATCGTCGCCGAACCGGCGGTGACGACGGCGCTCGCCGCGGACCTCGACGCCGCCGGCTTCACCGTGGACCGCATCGACGGGCTCTGGGGCACCGAGGCCGCCGCGTCGCTGCACCGCGGCTCGCGGGTGGCCGCGCTCCGTGCCCTCGCCGCGCGGGAGACCACGCCGCTGACGACCCTCGCGACGCTGTTCGTGCTCGGGTTGCCCGTCGACCGCGCTGACGCCGAGCGGGCGTTCCCGTCCGCGGGGCTCGACGCGGTGCTCGCCGCCGGCCTGCTCCGGATCGACGAGGACCGCGACGACACCGGCCTGCCCGACGCCGACCACGTCCTGGTGCACCCGACGGTCGACCTGCGGCCCTACGCGTTCGTCGACGACCTCGGCGCCGGCAGCTGGTGGATCGTGTCGGACCTCGGGGAGCTCGCGCTCGGGACCGCGCTCGGCGAGGAGCACGTGCTCGGCATCGGCGGTGCCTCGACCACGCTGTCCGGGCTGCAGGTCCCCGTGCCCGTCCGCCGGGTGCTGGACCTCGGCACCGGGTGCGGCATCCAGGCCATGCACGCCCGACGCTTCGCGGACGAGGTCGTCGCCACCGACATCTCCCGCCGTGCCCTCGACATCGCCCGCTTCAACACGCAGCTGAACGGCATCGACGGCATCGAGTTCCGGCTCGGCTCGCTCTACGAGCCGGTGGCAGGGGAGCGGTTCGACCGGATCGTGTCGAACCCACCGTTCGTCATCACCCCGCGGCGCGAGGGCGTGCCCGCGTACGAGTACCGCGACGGCGGGATGGTCGGGGACGCACTCGTCGAGACGGTCCTGCACGGCCTGGCCGACCACCTCGAGCCCGGCGGGACCGCGCAGCTGCTCGGCAACTGGGAGTACCACTGGGGCGTCGACGGCCTCGACCGCGTGCGCTCCTGGTTCGACGACGCGGACGGCCTGGACACCTGGGTCGTCGAGCGGGAGCGCGAGGACCCGCCCGCCTACGCCGAGACCTGGATCCGGGACGGCGGGACGAAGCCGGGCACGGCCGAGTTCGACACGCTCGTCGACGCCTGGCTCGACGACTTCGCCACGCGGCGCGTGACCGGGGTCGGCTTCGGCTACGTCGTGGTGCGCGCACGGACGGGAGGCGCGGCCGGCCTCCGTCGCGTCGAGCGCGTCCCCGAGGCGCTCGGGTCCAACCCCGCGGGGCTCGGCGCGACGGTCGCCCGGGTGCTGGACGCTGCCGAGTGGCTCGCGTCGCACGACGACACCGCGCTCGCCGCCGCACACCTGCGGGTCGCTGGCGACGTCACCGAGGAGCGCCACTACTGGCCCGGCAACGACGACCCGACGGTGATGACGCTGGTGCAGGGCGGCGGCTTCGGTCGACGGGTCGACGCGGACACGGCGCTCGCCGCGTTCGTCGGGGCCTGCGACGGGGAGCTCTCGGTCGCCGCGATCGTCGGGGCGATCGCGCAGATCACCGGGGTCGACGAGGACGCGCTGACGGCCGACCTGCTGCCGCGGGTGCGGGACCTGGTGCTGGACGGACTGCTGCTCGCACCGACGTCGTGAGGCGAGCCGCGCCTCCCGTCCGTCGCCCACTCGCAAGACGCAACGTCGGCGGTTGCTCGCAGCGCTGTACCGCTGCGAGCAACCGCCACAGTTGCGTCTTGCGGAGGGACGGCGGTCAGGACGTGCGGTGGTTCCGCCACGTGTGCTCGGGGGCGTAGCCCAGGAGCTCGCGGGCCTTGTCGGACGACAGGAGCGAGCTCGTGCCGTCGATGTCCGTGCGCCGCTCGATGTCCGGCACGAAGCGCTCGACGAGCTCGATCGTCGGGGTGTCCATCACGGTGTCCGGGCTCGCGATGACGAAGGCCTCGAACCCGGTGAGGTCGGCCTCGAGCGCCTTCCGCACGGCCTGGGCGCCGTCGCGGGAGTCGATGTACGACCACAGGTTGAACGTCTTGGCCTCGGAGGAGGCGTCCCACGGGAACGACGGGTAGTCGGTCTCGTCCATGACGTTCGAGAACCGGAGACCGATCATCTTCAGCTCCGGGTCCCAGCGCGTGAAGTGGCGGGCCATCTCCTCCTCGACGGCCTTGCCGAGGGAGTACGACGACTGCGGCCGGACGGGGAACTCCTCGTCGACGGGCAGGTAGGGCGGGTGGTGCTCGCCCATCGGGATGCCGAGCAGGGTCTCGCTCGACGCCCAGACCACGTTCCTGATCCCCGCCACGCGGGCAGCGTGGAAGACGTTGATCGACGCGGTGACGTTGTTCGTGATGAGCGCCACGTCCGGCACCTGGCCGGGGGCGGGAACGGCGGCGAGGTGCACGACGGCGTCGATCGCGTCGTAGCGGTCGTCGATGCCGGTCAGCGAGCCGAGCACCTGGCCGTAGTCGCTCAGGTCGACGCGCACGAAGGGCACCCGCTCCGGCTTGTCCGGCGACGGCACGCGGTCGAGCAGGACCACGTCGTACCCGTGCTCGTCGAGGTCGCGGACGACCGCCCGACCGAGCTTGCCGCTGCCACCGGTCACCACAACACGCGTCATCGCGTCACTCCACATCGTCGTCGGACGGCCTGGTCGGCCGGGTCCCATCCTGCCGCGCGACGCTCGGAGGGGACCAGGCACTGGCGGTACCTGTCCGGCGGGCGCGTCGGAGTGTCAGGAGGGCGCGGGCGCCGTCGTGCTCGACGCGCGGGCGATGGCGAGCTGGGCCACGAGTTCGACGTGTTCGGCCATGTCGCGGGACGGGTCGTACAGCCACTGGATCTGCATGCCGTCGGAGATCGCCAGGAGCACGCTCGTGAGCTGCTCGACGTCGACGTCGGGACGCAGGCGGCCGTCCTCCTGCATGACCCGGAAATCCGCCGCGAGGTTCCGGCGGGAGCTGGCGTAGCGCTCCCGGAAGTACTCGTGGGCGGGGTGCTCGGGGTCGGTCGCGGCTGCGGCGGACAGGTTCACGAACATCTGCACGAGGCCGGGGACCTCGGCGTTGTGCCGCACGATGGCGGCGAGGAGCTCCGCCGGGTCCGCGGCGTCCCACTCCGTCGTGTTGTCGATCTCGTCGCGGCGACGGAGGACCTCGACCCACAGGTCGTCCTTCGAGTCGAAGTAGTGCAGGAGCCCGGCCTGGGTCAGTCCGACCGCGTCGGCGATGTCCTTGATGCTCGTCCGACGGAAGCCCTGGCGGGCGACGAGGTCGAGCGCCACCGTGAGGATCTCCTCGCGCTTCGCGATGCCCTTCGCGTACGAACCCCGTCGTGTCATGGCGCGAGCGTACCGCCCTGTCTGTCGGCGAAGAAACCTACCTCCGATAGGTTTTGCCTGCTACGCTGACGCCAGCCGCCGACGATGGCGCGCGGAGGTCATGCCCCGGCGCCCGTCGCACAACGAAGGGACCGACCATCGTGACCACCGTGGACGACACCACCCGCGCCTCCCGGCCGACCGCCGCGCCGCTGACCGAGCGCATCGAGGCGCTCCTCGCGCAGCTGACGACCGAGGAGAAGGTCCAGCTGCTGACCGGCCGTGACTTCTGGACGACCTGGCCGATCGAGAAGATCGGGCTGCGCCGCATCCTCATGTCCGACGGCCCGTCGGGTGTCCGCGGCGAGGTGTGGGACGAGCGCGACCCCTCGCTCAACCTGCCGTCCGCGACGGCCCTGTCCGCCAGTTGGGACCGCGCGATCGCGAAGCGCTACGGCGCCGCCGCCGCGGTCGAGGCCCGTCGGAAGGGCGTCGACGTCGTGCTCGGCCCGACCATCAACCTGCACCGCTCGCCGCTCGGCGGCCGCCACTTCGAGGCGTTCAGCGAGGACCCGGTGCTCACCGGCGACCTCGCGGCGTCCTACGTCGCGGGCGTGCAGGAGAACGGCGTCGCCGCGACCCCGAAGCACTACATCGCGAACGACTACGAGACCGACCGCTTCACCGCCTCGACCGAGGTGTCCGACCGTGCGCTCCGCGAGCTGTACCTGCTCGCGTTCGAGAAGGCCGTGACCGAGGCGCACGCCTGGGCGGTCATGTCGTCGTACAACGCGATCAACGGCGTCACCGCGTCGGAGAACGACCTGCTCGAGACCCCGCTGAACTCCGAGTGGGGCTTCGACGGCATCGTCGTGTCGGACTGGACCGGCGTGCGCTCGGTCGACTCGGCGAAGGCGTCGCAGGACGTCGCCATGCCCGGGCCGAACCCGTGGTGGAGCGAGGGCCCGCTGCTGGCGGCGGTCGAGTCGGGCGAGGTCCCGGTGGAGGCGATCGACCGGAAGGTGCGCCGCGTCCTGACGCTGGCGGCCCGCGTCGGCGCGCTCGAGGGCTTCGAGCCGGTCGCCGCGCAGCCCGTGCACGTCGAGGACGGCGTCGCGTTCGTCCGCGAGGCCGAGGCCGAGGGCACCGTCCTCGTCCGCAACACCGGAGCGCTGCCGATCGACGCCGGCGCCGTGTCGCGGATCGCACTCGTCGGGCACAACGCCGACCAGGCCCGCTCCCAGGGCGGCGGTTCGGCGACCGTGGTCCCGGAGCACGTGGTCACGCCGATCGAGGGCATCCGCGCCGCGTTCCCCGGCGCGACCGTCGACTACGCCATCGGCGCGGTGGTGCAGGAGGGCATCGCGGAGTTCCCGCTGTCGGCCATCACGAACCCGTCCACCGGCGAGCCGGGCGCGCGGGTCGCCTTCGTCAAGGGCGGCGAGGAGCTGTACGTCGAGGACCGTCGCGCCACCGCGCTGTTCTGGTTCGGCGGCGACGCCCCGACCCGTGAGGCCGACCGGCTCGACATCACCACCACGTACACCGCCGAGACCACCGGCACGGTGCGCATCGGCATCGGTGCCGCGGGGCACTCGCGCCTGTGGATCGACGGCGAGCTCCTGCTCGACGAGACGGTGCCGTACGAGGGCGACCAGCTCGGCGCCGCGTTCCTCAACCCGCCCGCGCGCTCGGTGCCGGTGTCGGTCGAGGCTGGCCAGCAGGTCGCGATCCGCATCGAGTACGACATCGTGCAGGACGAGGCGCTCGGCGGGGTGCTCGCGTACCAGTTCGGCACCGAGCCGAGCGACGAGGACCCGGCGACGCTCATCGACGCGGCCGTGGCCACCGCCACCGGCGCGGACGTCGCGATCGTCGTGGTCGGGACGAACAGCAAGGTGGAGTCCGAGGGGTACGACCGCTCGTCGCTCGCGCTGCCCGGGCACCAGGACGACCTGGTGCGCGCCGTCGCCGCGGCGAACCCGAACACCGTCGTGGTGGTCAACTCCGGGTCGCCGGTCGAGATGCCGTGGCGGGACGACGTCGCCGCGGTGCTGCTGACCTGGTTCGGCGGGCAGGAGTACGGCAACGCCCTCGCCGACGTGCTGACCGGTGCCGCCGAGCCCGGCGGGCGCCTGCCCACCACCTGGCCGGCGACGATGGCCGACGTCCCGGTGCTCGACGTGACCCCGGTGGACGGCAAGGTCGCGTACGACGAGGGCGTGCACGTCGGCTACCGGGCCTGGCTCCGCGCCGGCACCGAGCCCGCGTACCCGTTCGGCCACGGCCTCGGCTACACAACCTGGACGATCGACGGGGTCTCGGCCTCGCCGACCGTGACCGAGGGGGACGCCGCGATCGTGACCGCGACGGTCGCGAACACGGGGGACCGCGCCGGCAAGCACGTCGTGCAGGTCTACGCCTCGCGTGCGGAGTCCGTGGTGGACCGGCCGGTGCGGTGGCTCGTGGGCTTCGCGCCCGTGCGGCTCGGTGCCGGCGAGTCGACCGAGGTCTCGATCGAGGTGCCGGCACGGGCGTTCGCGCACTGGGACGGCGCCTGGCGGTACGAGTCCGGCACCTTCGAGCTCCACGTCGGGGCGTCGGTGACGGACATCGTCGGTTCGACTCCCCTCGAACTGGAGTGATCCGGTTTCCGCGCACGAAGGGTTTCGTTCAGTACCATTGCTGTGCGCCTGACGGCTGGTTACCGTCGGCGCGCGCATCATCGAGGGATCGTCGTGCGTGCGAAGTGGCCTCCTGATCCGGTCGCGGAGCCCCTTCGGTCCTGATGCGTCCAGAATGCGTCCCCGCGTCCGCGCGGGGGCGCATTCGTCGTCCCGGCGCAGCTCACCGCTCGGCGCCGCCCGCTCCGTGAGCCGGCTGGCAACCCTCCGAATGATCCTCATTTATCCGGTTCCCGATAGTGACAAACACTCCACTCGGTGGGAGAGTGGAACGACCATCCCGTGCGGATCAGGAACGGGATGGCCATCCGGCCGGGGACCGGGTCCTCACCACACCAGTGCCCCGGCTGGGTGCCCTCCGGGGAACGGGTGTCAGGCCAGGCGGGGAGCGATCTCGTCGGCGACGATCCGCAGGATCCGCTCGTGCGATGCCGCGTCGCCGTTCGCCGGCAGGGTGATGACGAGCTCGTCGGTCGCCTGCACCGCCGGGTCCGCGGACAGTGCGTCGACGATCTCGTCGACGCCGCCGGACAGGACCTTGCTGAACCGGAACGGCGGCCCGCTCAGGGGGCGACCCTCGTCGTCCATCCCGCTCGCGTAGCCGGTGAGGAACTCCTCGTGGACCTGTCGGTCGTGGTCGTCGAGCAGCGGGACGACGATCCGACCGACCGCCACCTTCGGGGTTCGGGACGGGTGCAGCTCGGCGAAGCGCTCGCGGTACGCCCGGACCTGGTCGGCCTGCGCCTCGGCGAACGGGGCGCCGGTGTCCTCGGTGTTCAGCGTCGAGCAGTGCAGCAGCAGGCCCTTCTCGGCGGTGCGCTGTGCGGTGCCCAGGCTGCCGCCACCCCACCAGACGCGGTCGCGCAGGCCCGGCGACAGGGGCTGCAGCGTGAGGTCGGCGCCGGCCGGGATGCTCTCGTAGCCCTTGCCGGCACTGCCGAGCGGATCGCCCTGCAGGACCTCGAGCAGACGGGCCGCGCGGGCCTCGGCCTCGTCGCGGAAACTGCGCTCCGACGCGCCGAAGACCGGGTCGAGGATCGGTCCGTACCCCGCGATGCCGGTGCTGATGCCGAGCTGCACCCGGCCGCCGCTGAGCAGGTCGACCGTGCTGGCGTCCTCGGCGAGGCGCACCGGGTCCTCGTAGCGCATGCCGAGCACGGCGGTGCCGAACCCGATGGTGCTCGTGCGCTGCGCCGCGGCGGCGAAGAAGGTCATCGGGCTCGTCAGGAACGGCTCGAAGTGGCGCCCGCGCACCCAGCCGGTGCCGTAGCCGAGCGACTCGGCCGTCGCGAAGAGGCGGAGGCCGTCCTCCAGCGCTGCGGCCGCACCCGCGGTGCCGCCGTGGTTGGGGACGAAGGAGAGGAAGCCGAGTTCGCGCACGCCTCGATCGTATGCGAATGCATCGAAAGGTGACAGGGCGTCGGCCGGGAGGCGCGTGGCGGGGCCGCACCGTGCCTCCCGTCCGTCGCCCGGTCACCACCCACCTGGGAGGATGGACCCATGACCGACGTCACCACCGCCCCGCCGCTCGTCGCCGCCCTGCCGGCGGCGGTCGACGGCGTCGTCGACCCCGACGCGGTCTACCAGGCCTTCGCGGACTGGGCCGAGGCCGGCGGACGACCGCTCTACCCGGCACAGGACGAAGCGCTCATCGAGCTCGTGTCGGGTGCGAACGTCGTGCTCAGCACCCCGACCGGCACCGGCAAGTCCCTCGTGGCCGCGGGTGCGCACTTCGCGGCCATGGCCGAGGGGAAGCGCAGCTACTACACGGCACCGATCAAGGCGCTCGTGTCCGAGAAGTTCTTCCAGCTCGTCGACCTGTTCGGCGCGCAGAACGTCGGCATGGTGACCGGTGACTCGAGCGTCAACGCCGACGCCCCGATCATCTGCTGCACCGCCGAGATCCTCGCCAACACCGCGCTCCGGCAGGGCCCGGACGCCGAGGTCGACGTCGTCGTCATGGACGAGTTCCACTTCTACGGCGACGCCGACCGCGGGTGGGCCTGGCAGGTGCCGTTGCTCGTGCTCGAGCGGGCGCAGTTCCTGCTCATGTCCGCCACCCTCGGTGACGTCACCACCATCGCCGACGACCTGTCGCGCCGGACCGGACGTCCGACGGCCCGCGTGACCGGGGTCTCGCGGCCGGTGCCGCTGTCGTACGAGTACGTGCTCACGCCCGTGCAGGAGACGGTCGAACGGCTGCTCGAGGAGGGCAAGGCGCCCGTCTACATCGTGCACTTCGCCCAGGCGGCGGCGCTCGAGCGGGCGCAGGCGCTCATGTCCGTCCGCGTTGCTGATCGCGCTCGACGTGACCAGATCGCCGACGCGATCGCCGGGTTCCGCTTCAGCGCCGGGTTCGGCCAGACCCTGTCGCGGCTCATCCGGGCCGGCATCGGCGTGCACCACGCAGGGATGCTGCCGAAGTACCGGCGGCTCGTCGAGCAGCTCGCGCAACGGGGACTGCTGCCCGTGATCTGCGGCACCGACACCCTCGGGGTCGGGATCAACGTGCCGATCCGCGCCGTGCTGCTCACCGGGCTGACGAAGTTCGACGGCTCCCGTATGCGGCAGCTGTCCGCGCGCGAGTTCCACCAGATCGCCGGTCGCGCCGGCCGTGCCGGGTACGACACCGAGGGTGACGTCGTCGCCGAGGCCCCCGAGCACGAGATCGAGAACGCCCGCGCCGTTGCCAAGGCCGGGGACGACCCGAAGAAGAAGAACAAGGTCAAGAAGAAGAAAGCCCCCGAGGGCTTCGTGTCGTGGGGGCCGGCCTCGTTCGACCGGCTCATCGCCGCCGAGCCCGAGCCGATGGTGTCGCGGATGCGGATCACGCACGCGATGGTGCTCGCCGTCGTCGCGCGGGGTGGCGACTCCTTCGCGTCGGTGCGCTCGCTCGTGTTCGACAACCACGAGCCGCGCGCACGACAGCTCGACATGGCCCGACGCGCGTTGTCCATCGCACGGACGCTCGTGAACGCCCGGGTGATCGAGAAGATCGACGGGCAGTACCGGATGACGGTCGACCTGCCGGTCAACTTCGCCCTCAACCAGCCGCTGTCGCCGTTCGCGCTCGCCGCGTTCGAGCTGCTCGACCCGGAGTCGCCCACGTACGCGCTCGACATGGTGTCCATCGTCGAGGCGACCCTCGACGACCCGCGCGCGATCCTCGCCCAGCAGCAGTTCAAGGAGCGCGGCGAGGCCGTCGCCCGGATGAAGCAGGAGGGGATCGAGTACGAGGAGCGGATGGAGTTGCTCGAGGAGGTCACGTGGCCGAAGCCGCTCGACGAGCTGCTCACCGCCGCCTACGAGGCGTACGCCGCCGAGCAGCCGTGGGTGCTCGACTTCCGGCTCTCCCCGAAGTCCGTCGTGCGCGACGTGTACGAGCGGGCGATGACCTTCGGGGACTTCGTGCGGTTCTACCAGCTCACCCGCTCCGAGGGACTCGTGCTCCGCTACCTGTCCGACGCGTACCGGACCATGCGGCAGACCATCTCCGAGGAACAGCGGACCCCCGAACTCGACGACCTGATCGAGTGGCTCGGTGAGGTCGTCCGGCAGACCGACTCATCGCTCGTCGACGAGTGGGAGGCCCTGGTCAACGGCGACGTGGCGGAGGCGGCGGCGGAACACGACGAGATCGCTCCGCCGCAGCCCGCTCGGCTCACCGGCAACCCGCGGGCGTTCCGGGTGCTCGTGCGGAACGCGCTCTTCCAGCGCGTGCTGCTCGCGGCGGCGGACGACGTCGCGGGGCTCGCCGCCCTCGACGGTGCAGCGGGCTTCGGTCAGGACGAGTGGGACGCCGTGCTCGAGGAGTACTACGACGAGCACGACACCATCGGCACCGACGGGGACGCCCGCTCGATGCAGTACCTCGTGCTCGACGAGAACGGAGCAGGGCGCACCTGGCGGGCGCGGCAGATCTTCGCCGACCCGTCAGGGGACAAGGACTTCGGGTTCTCCGCCACCATCGACCTCGACGCGTCGGACGAGACCGGCGAGGCGGTCGTGCGGGTCACCGAGATCGGCCGCTTCGACGGCTGGTCCGAGGTGGACGTGGACTGATCGTGGCGCTGTCGCTCCGTCTGCTGGGTCCCGACGACGTCGAGGCGTTGCAGGGCCTGCTCGAGAGTGTGCCGTCGTACGCGGAGCGCATCACCGGGTACCCGCCTGGGCGGTCGGACGGGCTGAGTGCCCTGATCACCGTGCCCGACGGCTTCGACCCGTCCGGCAAGCGCGGCCTCGGGCTGTGGGACGGGGACGAGCTCGTGGCGTTCGCGGACGTGCTCGTCGGGTACCCGGACCCTGCCGTCGCGTTCGTCGGCCTGCTCGTCGTGCGGGGCGGTGACCACCGCCGGGGGCTCGGTCGTCGGATGCACGACGCCGTGGTGGACCTGGCGCGCTCGGCACCCACGGTGACCCGGCTGCGGCTCGGGATCGTCGCGACGAACGCGGCCGTGGCCGAGCCGTTCTGGCGGGCCCTCGGCTACGAGCCGACCGGGGAGACGAAGCCGTACCGGTACGACCACCTGCGGAGCACCGTCGCCCTGTGGGAACGTCCCTGCTGAACTCTCGGTAGGTTCGGTGGGAACCCCCGAGCCACCCGGCGGACGGGACCATCGGAAGGACCTGCCATGCGCATCGGCTCGAGCATCGCCCTGATCGTCATCGGCGCGATCGTCGCGTTCGCGTTGGACTTCCAGGTGGCGGGCGTCGACCTGCGCCTGATCGGCTACATCCTGATGGCGGCCGGGGTCGTGCTGCTCATCATCAGTCTCGCCGTCGGCTTCGGCGGACGTCGGACCACGACCACCACCCGGTCGGGCGTCGACCCGGCGTCGGGGGAGCAGATCACGCGGCAGGACCGGCGGGACGGGACGTACTGACGCCCCTCACGCTCTCGTACACGGCCAGGACTTCGCGCATCACGTCGGTCGATGCCGTGGTCTGCAGCTCGACGAGTCCGCCGCGGCGGTCGACCGGTCGGAACCAGTCGAGGTCGCCGGCGCGGATGAGTCGCTGACGCACTCCGGCTCGACGGCTGCCCAGGTCGAACTCCGTCCAGCGGCCCTCCTGCCACGCGCGCCGGACACTCCAACTCGCGCGCTCCGGTGTCGCCGGCAACGTCGTCACCGCGGCCACGCGGGCCTGCACAGCACGACGGAGGTACGTGTCCGGACCAGCTCCGTGATCGAACGTCCACGTGGGGCCGTCGCCCATCCACGAGACCAGGAGGCCGGTCGCGAGGGACTCGGTCGTGAGGGTGAGGGTCTCGCGGTGGTCGACCGGGAGTCCGAGCGAGGTCAGCTGCGGCCCGGCGAGGACGAGCGCGCGGTCTGGCGCGACCCAGCACGACCATCTGCTCGTGACTGCCCCGCTCTGCGCCACGGCACTGATCGCGAGGACCCCGCGCTCGCGGACATCGAGGTACGTCCGGGCAGCTGCACCGGGGGCGCCGGCATCGGTGACGAGGCCCGCTTCCCGCAGCTCGTTCGACACCGGCGACGTCGGCCGCACGCGAGAGAACCTTCCCTTCCTGGCACGCCACAGGGCTTCCCACCCGGCTGCGGATGCCCGCGGTCCGGTGTGCGGGTACCGCTGCTGCGCCGCTGTCCACTCGAGGGCCTCGCGCGGAGCGCCACGACGCTGTGTGGCGCGGACGTCGAGCTCGATCTCCGTCACCGGTCCTCCTGCACAGAGAGGCTGCCCGCGATCATCTCGAACAGCGACTCCACGCGGAAGCGATCGCGCACGGACGCACGCATCTGCAGGTCGACGATGACGGATCCGGTCGACAAGAGGAACCGGGTGAGGTTGACGCAGATGCCGCAGTCCTCGTAGAGGGCCTCGAGCACGCGACCCTCGTTGTCGTCCGCGTACAGCCAGGGTTGGTCGGCGACGACGTGCGTCCACCCCGGACGGGCGAGCGCCTCGCGGATCGCTCGTGCTCCGAGTGCTTCGACGGGTTCGTCAGCACGACGGACGTCCAGGACGGCGCTCGCACGGAACTCGACCTCGTCGGACGCCGGGCTCGGCCACGGCGAGGACCGCACCGCGAGGGTCGACCGTCTCCCACTGCTCCGGGACGAGCAAGTCCACGGTCGGGGTCGTCAGCGACCGCCACCCGGGCACCGCCATCGTGCGCGTCAGAACAGCGTCGCAGGCGGAGTCGCCTCGGGGAGCGCGGACGGCTCGGTGACCTCGACGCCCGGCCAGCCCGGCCCCGTCGGGACCTCGGTGCGGTTCTGGTAGGCCGTCGCAGCGCCGCGGGCACGGACGTCGGCCGCCTCGTTCATCTCGTGACCGACGTGCCCGCGGACCCACTCGAACGTGACCTTCCGGCCCTGCAGCTCGGCGTCGAGCTCCTTGATGATCTCGACGTTCAGCACGGGCTTGCCGTCGGCCTTGCGCCAGCCCTTCCGCTTCCACCCGGCGAGCCACTCGGTGCACGCCTTGATCGCGTACTGGCTGTCGCACAGGATGTGCAGCGGCTCGCCGGTGTCCTTCGTGGCAAGGAGCAGCTGCAGCACGGCCGTGAGCTCACCGATGTTGTTCGTCGCCTTCGGCCACCCGCCGGCTGCCCACCGGTCGTCGTCGACGTACCAGGCCCAGCCGGCCGGGCCGGGGTTGCCGAGTGCGGAGCCGTCTGCGGCTGCGACGATCGTCACGGTGGGACCTCCTGGGTGGTGCGGACTGCCCGTCGAGCGTAACGGACCAGCGCCCGCGCCCGGTGTCAGCGCGTGGCGGGGTCGAGGTTGAGCAGGGTCCCCTTGATCACCCAGTCGTCACCCTCCGTCTCCATCTGCGGGTTCAGCCACCGCAACTGGGCGACGGTGACGCCGAAGCGCTTCGCGATCGTGATCAGGTCGTCACCCTGGTTGACGCGGTAGCTGACCGGCGTGCCGGTGGTCCCGCGGAGGGTCTCGTCGGCGGCGTCGAACGCGTAGCCGTAGGCGCCCGGGCGAGCCTCACCGAGCGTGACGTGGAGATCCGGCTCCGGGTCCGGGATTGACCACGACAGCGTGCCGATCGCGAGCACCTTGTGGACCCACGGGCGGTCGCTGTCGTCACCGTCGGACTGGTCGGGCACGAGGACGACGGTGCGCAGCCAGTCCGGATCCGCCCCTGCTGCGGACAGGCTGACGACGGCCGGGGGCTGCGCCTGCGCGCCCCACCTCGTCGTGCTCACGGCGCGGCCGTCGTAGCCGTCCCCGTACTGCGCCGTGCGCCGGAACTCCACCGACATCGGCTGCGGCTGCGTGGTGCGGTAGCCGGAGAGCTCCGCGTCGAAGGTGCCGTGGTCGTTCGCGACGACCTCGACGTGGACCGCGGTGTCGCCGGACTTCGACACGGCGTCGGTCTCCGCGACCACCGTGCCGGTCGGGACCGCCTGCGGCGCCGCGACGGGCTGAGCGGTGTCGTCGGCGGCAGCCGACCCGTCGACGGGAGCCGGTGTCGCGGAGGCGCTCGGTGCCGCGTGGCCGGTGGGCGCCGGCAACGGTGCGTCGTCGCCGAACACCGAGCAGCCCGTCAACCGCAGCGTGGTCACGCCCACCGGGTGCGACGGCCGTCGCGCCTCGTGTCCTCGTCCGACCCATGGACGTCACCGTTCGTCGGGGCGGCAGTACCCGAACGGGAACCGGATCAGCGCCGTCGTGACCGAACCGGTACCCCAGGGTCGACGCCTACTGTGCGGGGCATGAGCGACAACACCCCCGACGTCCGCGGCCCCGAGCCATCCGACGACCGCGCGCGCAACGACGCGCTGCGCGACGCTGCGCACAGTGACGACCGCGACGGCGTGAACGAGTCCGAGCAGCGCGCCGCCGACACCTCCTACAGCCCGTCGAGCGAACGGGAGACCGTCGCGTCGCAGACGCAGCAGCGCAGCGACGAGGACCTCGAGCAGGACGGGATCGACCCGTCGCGGGTCGTCGCTGCGCCGGGCACCGGCGGTGCGGACGACGCCGGCGACGTCGAGCCCGAGCCCGGTGACCTGCACCTGCCGTGGCAGTCCGAGGAGGACCGGAAGGGCTGACCGGCGCGGGTCGTACGCCGCTCGTCAGCCCGAGCCGATCCGGGGTCGAACCACGGAAGCGACGTCGAACCACCCCCGCGGCCTGGTTCGGAGTCGTGTCCGTGGTTCGACGCTGTCAGGGTCCGGCGCGTCGGCGCCGGTCCTGCCCCGTCAGGACACGGCGTCCGGGTGCGACCCCGTGCGCTGGCCGGACTCGAGCGTCGCGATGGCCGCGAGGTCCTCGTCGGTCAGCACGAAGCCGTCGACGTCGAGGTTCGACCGGATCCGCGCGGGCGTGACCGACTTCGGCAGCACCACGACCCCCTGCTGCACGTTCCACCGCACGAGGACCTGCGCGACGCTCACCCCGTGTGCCGCCGCGATGCCGCTGAGCACCGGGTCGTCGACGAGCCGCCCGCGTCCGAGCGGCGACCACGCCTCGGTCACGATGCCGTGCTGCTCGTGGAACGCCATCAGCTCCCGCTGCGGCAGCCACGGGTGCCGCTCGACCTGGTTGACGGCCGGTACCTCGCCGGTCTCGTCGATCACCCGCTGCAGGTGCGGCACCTGGAAGTTCGAGACGCCGACGCTCCGCGCCCGACCCTGTTCGCGCAGTTCGACGAGCGTCCGCCAGGTCTCGACGTAGCGGTCGTTCGCCGCCGCCGGCCAGTGGATCAGGTAGAGGTCGACCGCATCGAGTCCCAGCCGTCCCAGGCTGGCGTCGAACGCCCGCAGGGTCGCGTCGCGCCCCTGGTGGTCGTTCCACACCTTGGTGGTGACGAAGACGTCGTCGCGGTCCAGCCGGGAGGCACGGATCGCCTTCCCGACGCCCGTCTCGTTGCCGTACATCTCGGCGGTGTCGACGTGCCGGTACCCGGCATCGAGCGCGAGACCGACGGCCGTCTCTGCCTCGGTGTCGTCGACCTTGTAGACGCCGAACCCGATCGCGGGGATCGTCGCGCCGTCACGGAGGGTGATCGCGGGCAGCATCCCGCCATCCTGCCCGGACCTGCTGGGACCGTCCTCCTTCGAAGACATGACATACGAAGTACCCACAGTCGCTGCCCGCCATCATCGTCCCGGCCCGCCGACGGAGCGGGCCGTCACCCTGGAGGAGTACCCCATGCAGAAGTCCGCCCGACTCGCCACGACCGCCGGCGTCGCCCTCGCGCTCGGCGCCTCGCTCCTGGCCGCCACCCCGGCCACCGCGGCGACCGCCCACGAGGCCGCGCCGACCGTCGCCGCCGCCGGCGCGCAGGCCGATCACACCGGCCCGACGATCGCCTACCGCAACGTGACGATCACCACGAGCGTCATCCAGGGCGACGAGGTGCTGGTGCGCGGCGTCGTCACGCAGGAGAACAAGCCGCAGGCCGTCCAGGCGGCGGCGGGCAAGGGGTACCAGACGCAGGCGCCGGTCGCCGCCGACGGGTCGTTCGAGATCCGCTTCCCGACCGAGGGCGACCGCCCGTCGCAGGACTACGCGCTGCGCTTCGGCGAGGACTTCTTCGGCTCCTTGATGCCGATGGCCGACCTCTGGACGCCGTTCTACGCCACGCGCGCCTGACGCCGGGCCGCTCCGGGATCGACGACGGGCCGGACGCCCGATCCTTCCCATGACGCCTGCTTTGGCAGGTGCAATCGGGCGTACCTGGTCGGATCATCCGACCAGGGACGCCCGGTTCGACCAGGTACGCCCGGTTCGACCACGCGCGTCCGCCCCGTCGGCGTGTCGCGTCAGCTCGGCAGCGTGACCGGCTCGGTGTCCGGCAGGGGGCTCGCGTCGCGACCACGCAGGTCCGGCAGCCACCGCTTCGTGAACAGCGGGAGCAGCACCCCGGCCGCGGCCATCACGGCGCCGACGGTCATGCCGCCGGTGGGGCCGTTCGCGTCGATGAGGAACCCGGCCACCGCGGAGCCGCCGGCCGCGCCGATGAGCTGCCCGGTTCCCATCCAGCCGTAGGCCTCGGCGGTGTCGGAGAACTTCACCGTCGCCGACACCGAGCCGAACATGACCGCGAGGGCGGGCGCGATGCCGGCGCCGGCGATCACGAGCGCCAGGCAGAGCCACCAGAAGTCGGTGCCGCCGACCGCCAGGGCGAGGCCGACGAAGACGATCGACATGCGGGCCCAGAGGGTGTTGCGCGAGATCGGGCGGTGTCCGAGCGCGAGCCCGCCCGCGAGCGACCCGACCGCGAACACGGCGAGGACGATGCCGGCGTTCGGGCTGCCCTCGCCGAAGACGCTCGTGACGCTCGCCTCGACCGCGGAGCACGCGCCGATGAGCAGCAGGCCGGTCAGGGTCGCCACGACGACCGAGGGCCGCCGGAGCACGACGCCGAACGCGCGCTTGGACCGGGGGATGCGGACGCGGCCGAGCTCGGGGGAGGCGATGAACCACACGCCGCCGACGACCAGGAACACCATCGCGACGACGATCGCCTGCACGGTCCCGATCTGCGTCGCGACGAACGTCGTGATGACGGGCCCGGCCACCCAGATGAGCTCCTGCGCGCTCGCGTCGAGGGAGAAGAGGGGCGTGAGCTGCGACGACGTCACCATCTTCGGGTAGATGGTGCGCACCGCGGGCTGCACGGGCGGCACCGCGAGGCCGCCGAGGAACCCGACGACCACGTAGGCCCAGAGCGGCATGAGCACGAACGCGACGACGCCCATGCTCACGAGCGCGACCGCGCTGGTCAGGACGAGCACCGGGCGCATGCCCCAGCTGCCCATCCACCGGCTGGTGAGCGGTCCGGCGATCGCCTGGCCGATGCTGGTCGTCGCGAGCACGAGACCGGCGGCGCCGTACGAGCCGAAGATGTGCTCGACGTGCAGCAGGTACGCGAGCGACAGCATGCCGAACGGGAACCGGGCGGTGAGCTGCGCAGCGATGACGCGACCGACGCCGGGGGTCTTCAGCAGGGGTCCGTAGGCACTCACGAGACGAGTGTACGGACCGGACGGAAGGGGCTGTCACCCGTCCGGGGGCACTGGGGACGAGCGACCTCCGGAGGGCCCTCCGCGACACGCCGATCGTCGGATTCCACACATGTGGATCGAACCTGTCCACGTGTGTGGGGAAGTGTCGGTGGTCGGCCCCAGACTGGCGGAATCACGGGCCTCCCCGAGGTGTTCACACTGTGGAGAGCTTGTGGAGAACTACACGGCTGTAACACTTCCTCTTGTGGTCGGTGCGGCGGCCAGCCACTAGATGTAGTGTGGAGTCATCGCAGCGGCCCCTCCCGGACCGTGTCTGCGGACAAGCATCAGCACCACCTCCACAGCAACGGAACACCCAGCAAGAACCAGGGGAGATCATGGCCGTCACCGTCTACACCAAGCCGTCCTGCGTCCAGTGCACCGCGACGTACCGCGCCCTCGACAACAAGGGCATCCAGTACGAGGTCCTCGACGTCTCCGCGGACGAGGCAGCGCTCGAGCACGTCAAGAGCCTCGGCTACATGCAGGCTCCCGTCGTCGTCACCGACGACGACCACTGGTCGGGCTTCCGTCCCGACAAGATCGCGACGCTCAGCGCCGAACTCGCGTGATGCGTGCGGGTCCCGTCACGGGACCCGCACCTCCGCCGGCCGGGAGGCACACACCGCCTCCGACGGGCCACCCCCGATCTGCTGTCCGCACCTCTACCAAGGAGCGCGCGCATGAGTCGCCTCGTCTACTTCTCGAGCGTTTCCGGCTACACGGCCCGTTTCGTCGAGAAGCTCGGCAGGGAAGCGGACCGCATCCCGCTCCACCCGCGTGATCCGTTCCTCCAGGCCGACGGGCCCTACGTGCTCGTCCTGCCGACGTACGGGGGCGGCAACGGGCAGGGCGCGGTGCCCAAGCAGGTCATCAAGTTCCTCAACGACGAACGCAACCGCTCGCTCATCCGTGGCGTGATCGTCGGGGGCAACACGAACTTCGGCGAGGCCTACGGGCTCGCCGGGGACGTCATCGCGCAGAAGTGCGGCGTCCCTCTGCTCTACAGGTTCGAACTCTTCGGAACGCCGGACGACGTCCAGGCGGTCAACCAAGGATTGGATGCATTTTGGACGCAGCAGTTGCAGACGTCGATCTGACGTCGCCGCAGACGGGGATGGACTACCACTCCCTCAACGCGATGCTCAACCTCTACGACGCGAACGGGAACATCCAGTTCGACAAGGATCGTGAGGCTGCCAAGCAGTTCTTCCTGCAGCACGTCAACCAGAACACCGTCTTCTTCCACAACCTGAAGGAGCGGCTCGACTACCTGGTCGAGAACGAGTACTACGAGCGCGAGACGATCGACATGTACTCGCTGGAGTTCATCCAGCAGCTCAACGACCTGGCGTACTCGAAGAAGTTCCGGTTCCAGACGTTCCTCGGTGCGTTCAAGTACTACACGAGCTACACGCTCAAGACGTTCGACGGCAAGCGCTACCTCGAGCGCTTCGAGGACCGCGTCGTCATGACCGCCCTCGGCCTGGCGCAGGGCAACGAGCAGCTCGCGATCGACCTCGTCGAGGAGATCGTCGCCGGCCGCTTCCAGCCCGCGACCCCGACGTTCCTCAACACCGCGAAGGCCCAGCGCGGCGAGCTCGTCTCCTGCTTCCTCCTCCGCATCGAGGACAACATGGAGTCGATCTCCCGCGGCATCAACTCCTCGCTGCAGCTCTCGAAGCGCGGCGGCGGCGTGGCCCTGCTCCTCTCCAACATCCGCGAGGCCGGCGCCCCGATCAAGCAGATCGAGAACCAGTCCTCGGGCATCATCCCCGTGATGAAGCTGCTGGAAGACTCCTTCTCCTACGCGAACCAGCTCGGTGCGCGTCAGGGTGCCGGCGCCGTCTACCTGTCGGCGCACCACCCGGACATCATGAAGTTCCTCGACACCAAGCGCGAGAACGCCGACGAGAAGATCCGCATCAAGACGCTGTCGCTCGGTGTCGTCGTGCCGGACATCACGTTCGAGCTCGCGAAGAACAACGAGGACATGTACCTGTTCTCGCCGTACGACGTCGAGAAGGTCTACGGCGTCCCCTTCGGCGACGTCCCGATCTCCGAGAACTACCGCGCGATGGTCGACGACCCGCGCATCAAGAAGACGAAGATCAAGGCGCGTGACTTCTTCACGACGATCGCCGAGATCCAGTTCGAGTCGGGCTACCCGTACATCGTGTTCGAGGACACGGTGAACAAGGCCAACCCGATCAAGGGTCGGATCAACATGTCCAACCTGTGCTCGGAGATCCTGCAGGTCAACACCCCGACGACCTTCAACGAGGACCTGTCCTACAAGGAGATCGGCAAGGACATCTCCTGCAACCTCGGCTCGCTGAACATCGCGCTGACGATGGACTCGCCGGACTTCGGCAAGACCATCGAGACCGCGATCCGGGGCCTGACCTCGGTGTCGCAGATGTCGCACATCTCGTCGGTCCGCTCGGTCGAGGACGGCAACGACAAGTCGCACGCCATCGGCCTCGGCCAGATGAACCTGCACGGCTACCTCGCTCGTGAGCGCGTGTACTACGGCTCCGAAGAGGGCATCGACTTCACGAACATCTACTTCTACACGGTGCTGTTCCACGCCCTGCGTGCCTCGAACAACATCGCGATCGAGACGGGGGAGACGTTCGACGGCTTCCGTGACTCGAAGTACGCGTCGGGTGAGTTCTTCGACAAGTACACCGAGCAGGCGTGGACGCCGGCGACCCAGCGCGTCGCCTCGCTGTTCGACGACGCGAACATCGCGATCCCGACGCAGGACGACTGGAAGGCGCTGAAGGCGTCCATCCAGGAGCACGGCATCTACAACCAGAACCTGCAGGCCGTCCCGCCGACCGGTTCGATCTCGTACATCAACCACTCGACGTCGTCGATCCACCCGATCGCGTCGAAGATCGAGATCCGCAAGGAAGGCAAGCTCGGCCGCGTCTACTACCCGGCGCCGTTCATGACGAACGACAACCTGGACTACTACCAGGACGCGTACGAGATCGGTGCCGAGAAGATCATCGACACGTACGCCGCGGCGACGCAGCACGTCGACCAGGGCCTGTCGCTGACGCTGTTCTTCAAGGACACCGCCACCACGCGCGACATCAACAAGGCGCAGATCTACGCATGGCGCAAGGGCATCAAGACGATCTACTACATCCGTCTGCGCCAGCTCGCCCTCGAGGGCACCGAGGTCGAGGGCTGCGTCAGCTGCATGCTGTAGAGCTGCTGCTCTCTTCCTGGAGGCGCGGGGCGGGCCCCGCCCCGCGCCTCCAGTCCGTCATCAGACCACCATCTCGAATCCGGAAGACAATCCCATGACCCTCACCGACCCGGTCCACGCCACGGGCAAGTCCATCCCGCTGATCAGCGCGGTCAGTGCCATCAACTGGAACCGCATCCAGGACGACAAGGACGTCGAGGTCTGGAACCGTCTGGTCAACAACTTCTGGCTGCCCGAGAAGGTGCCGCTGTCGAACGACGTGCAGTCGTGGAACACGCTCACGCCGGAGGAGCAGCAGCTCACCATGCGGGTCTTCACCGGCCTGACGCTGCTCGACACCATCCAGGGCACCGTCGGCGCGATCAGCCTGATCCCCGACGCGATCACCCCGCACGAAGAGGCCGTCTACACGAACATCGCGTTCATGGAGTCGGTGCACGCGAAGAGCTACTCGTCGATCTTCTCGACGCTCGCCTCGACGCCCGAGATCGACGACGCCTTCCGCTGGTCCACCGAGAACGTGAACCTGCAGAAGAAGGCCCAGATCGTCCTCGACTACTACACCGGTGACGACCCCCTGAAGCGCAAGGTCGCCTCGACGCTGCTCGAGTCGTTCCTGTTCTACTCCGGCTTCTACCTGCCGATGTACTGGTCCTCGCGCGCCAAGCTCACCAACACTGCCGACCTCATCCGCCTGATCATCCGCGACGAAGCCGTCCACGGGTACTACATCGGCTACAAGTTCCAGAAGGGCCTGGAGGGCGCTTCCGAGGAGCGCAAGCAGGAGATCAAGGACTACACGTTCAACCTGCTCTTCGAGCTCTACGAGAACGAGGTGCAGTACACGCAGGACCTCTACGACGGTGTCGGGCTGACCGAGGACGTCAAGAAGTTCCTGCACTACAACGCCAACAAGGCGCTGATGAACCTGGGCTACGAGCCGATGTTCCCCAAGGAGACGACGGACGTGAACCCGGCGATCCTGTCGGCGCTGTCGCCGAACGCGGACGAGAACCACGACTTCTTCTCGGGGTCGGGCTCGTCGTACGTCATCGGTAAGGCCGTCGTGACGGAGGACGAGGACTGGGACTTCTGATCCGAACTCTTCCTCGGCTCGGTCCGCTGAAAGCCCAACACCATCGTCGGTCACCGACACGGCCATGACCCCTCCGAGCGCGCCGAAATGCAGATCCGCGACGACGCGCGAGGCGTCCGAGTCGAGGGCATTCCAGATCAACTCGAGCAGCCCAACCCTTGGTGTGCTGATGAGGCGGTCGATGAAGTCCGCCTGGGCGGTAACGCGAACGGTCGTCACGAACAGCATCCTGACACGACCCTCCGTCGAGCGCCCGCCAGCCGGTCGTTGACCGGGCACGTGACTAGCAGGTCGACGCAGGTCGACGAGGAGCCGGCTACAGGTACCGCTGCTGGCCTCTCACCAAGCCCAGAAGGAACGACGCGAGGTCGGGCACTAGCTGGCACCGCTCGGTCTCTTCATCCCGTCAGCGACAAGGTCGCCGGAGGAACGCTGTTCCCGCCGCGACCGCTGCGGACGCAGCGACGCTGAGGAGGACGATCAACCATCCTTGTGTGTCGAAACCGTCGAAGGCATTCTCGACGATCGATCCGACTAGTGCGGGCATGCAGAAGCAGGCGACGGTCGCAGCGACGAGCCACCTCTGACCAGGACGAGACTGCGTATGGCGGACGGCCTGCCACAAACCGAACGCTGCAAAACCTGCAGGAGCGAAGAAGAGGGCGAAGACGGCACCGATGAGGCTCCCAGGGAGGATCGCTGCGATCAGGCTGGCCTGCAGGGCATCACCAATGTCGCGGCCGATTGTCGCGGAGCTGAACGACGAGTCTCGCAGCCCCTCGAGAACAGTGGCCATCACACCAACCCACATCCCCGTCGCGATCGCAGCCAGTGGCCATGCGACGAGATCGCCGATGGTGCGCCGGGCGGGCGGTAGCCCGGCCGGCGCACCAGAGGCTGCGGGCAGTGGCGTCACGTATTGACCGGGCACGGGAAAGTCGCCTCATCTGGAGCGAGTGAGCTCGAGGGCGGAAGTCCTACGTTGCTCCAGCTACCGACCGACTCGCCAGTGATGTCGTTATAGGCCACCGTGAAGGAGTACCAGTCGCCATCGGAAGCGAGGAAGTCATTCGCTGACGTCAGCTTGCCGGGCACGTTAGGAGCGGCATCCGTCCAGTACGAGTCGTCGTTGAGCGCGCTCCAGCTGCTCCAGCCCGAGATGCTGTCGCCGCTGAGGACGGAGACGGAGTAGCCCGAGGACCGCAGGTTGGTGGCGCCATCGATGGTCGTGTCGTAGGTGGGGACGTCGTCGACGTCGCCCCCGGTGTCGGGGAAGGAGTAGATCTCCCCGTCCCCTCGCAACGCCCAACCACGACCGCTGCCCTGCGCGATCTCGTCGAAGGTCTTCCCGCCGACGTCGTACTGCTCCCACGTGTAGTGATGTGCGTGGCCGTCGTAGTCGGCGTCGTAGTTGTCGACGCGGTGCCAAATGTTGCCGGCGCTATCGAGCCCGATGACGTCGTGGTAGAAGACGGCGGCCTGCACGAAGTCAATACCGGAGCTAATCGCGGTAGGTGTTGTGAATTGGTACGGGTCCGCTGGGTACCCGTCATAGTCGTAGTCCGGATTGGCGCCCCAGACCTTGATCGTTCCGTCGTCGGTCACTCCGATCGCGGTTCGGCCGTCACTCGGAGCGTCGAAGTACCGCCAGGATCCATCGACGCCTTGCGGACTGTCCGTTGGGGTGCCACTGTCCGGGTCGTGCCCGTTCATGCCGTACCAGCCACCCCATGAGTACAGCTGCCCGTTCGAGGTGAGCAGGTAGGCGGCGCGGCTGGCGTTGGTGAGCTTCGGGCTCTGCAGGCCCTTTACTTGGAACGGGTTGACCAGCGTGTTCACGGAGCAGCCGTAGTAGGCGTATTTGCCGAGGACGCCGGTGTCGCCGACTCCCCAGATCTGGCCCGAACGGGTGATCCCCATACCGTTTTGCACGTCCGCCCATCGGTCTGTCGACCTGTTCGTCAATGCTTTCAGGGGCTGCGCGCACCACGTCGGGTGCTCACTGGGCTGACCGCCTCGGACGATAACGACCGGTACTTCAGCGCCACCGACCACGAGGCAGTACAGATGGGTGGCGCTGGAGTGGAACAGGTTCGACCAGTTCTGCGTACCGTTCCATCGCACCCACGCCTCATGCGAGGGCATGGTGTACTGCCAGCCAGCAACGCGGACGAGTCCGGTGACATAGAAGTCCACGAACGCGTGGTACGAGATGGAGCCGAACTGCTTGACAGCCGGGCAGAACGGATCGTTGGCGAAGTGCTTGATGTTCACGTGGGCGTAGCCCTCGGCGAAGTCGGAATTGACCTTGAAGGTGATGTGGTCGGTGCCGGCTTGGCGGGTGGCGACAACCTTCCCAGTGTTCTCGTCGAGGATCCGGGTGTATCCGGTGTCTTTGTCGGTGATGACATGACCTTCGCCCCAATCGACGTGCACGGCAGTCTGTGTGCGGTAGGGGTGATCGTCGTCGTCAGCGGGCTGCTGGAAGCTCCGGTTGTCCCCCAGGAAGGTCTCGTGCGCAGCGTCAGCCGCTGACTCGTTCGCGTGCCGTCGGACGTTGGACTGCGCGATGCACGCTTTCTGAATTGCCTGATCCGACCAGTCACCACCATCTTCGATTGTGGACCAAGGGATGAAGGTGCGGTACTTGAAGTCTGTGGTGCTGACCGGTGTCGGCGCCGCTGCTCGCGCCGCCTTGTTCAGCTTCCGCGCTGAGTTTGTGGCAGGGGCAGAGGGCGTGCGTACCGACAGGTTCTGAGACGTCGAGAATTCAGGGGTCTGCGCCTCATTGGGGCTGGGGTCCGCCGTCGGATCAGCCGTCGGATCAGCCGTCGGATCAGCCGTCGGCTCCGCGGTCGGATCAGCCGTCGGCTCCGCGGTCGGATCAGCCGTCGGATCTCCGGTCGGGTCAGCGGTTGGGTCGGCGGTCGGGTCAGCGGTTGGGTCGGCGGTCGGGTCAGCGGTTGGGTCGGCGGTCGGATCAGCGGTTGGGTCGGCGGTCGGCTCCGCGGTCGGATCAGCCGTCGGATCAGCCGTCGGATCAGCCGTCGGCTCGGCGGTCGGCTCAGCCGTCGGCTCAGCCGTCGGATCTCCGGTCGGGTCAGCGGTTGGGTCCGCCGTCGGAGCTCCCGCCGTCGGATCTCCCGTCGGATCCGCAGAGGTGCCAGCTTCCTCCGCGGCGGTCTCTGCATTGATCTTGTCCGCCCAGGCCTCCGGATCGAAGGTGTCCGCCGTCACCGTGCGAGCGACCGTCGTCGCAGTGGTCCGCAGCGCGTAGGACGTATCCGCGTCCAACCCAGTCACGACGAAGGACGAGTCATCCTGAACGCCCTGTGACGTCCCATCGACGAACAGCTCGAACCTGCTTGCGTCCGATTGTGCTCTCCAGGAGATCGACAACGTTGTGGGCGTGGTAGCAACGATTGTCTGCACACTGATCTCGGGGTCCGGGTCCGATTCGGCGTCGCCGGAATCATCAGCGGGAGTCTCCTGTGCGTGCGTGATGTTCGCGCCGTAGTACAGAGTCTCGGTGAATGGCAGACCGTCAGAGGTGTGACCTGTCACCACACGCGTCTTGGCCGCGGTTCCCGAGTCCTCGCTGACGGTCAACTCGCCGCCGTCAACATCGACGAATCGGTCGGGATGTTGCACGTCAACGCGAATCGCCGGCGGACCGGCCGGATCAGCTGATGCTGCAGTCGGCACGCTCAAGGCCACGACGCAACCGATGACCGTTACTGCAGCGACAGCCAGTGATGCTTTTCCCACGAGACCCCCAGGTTGTGAACTTGGCTAGAAGCTAGCGAGCAACCCGGTCGCGCCTGCAACCCCCTTCCGGGTGACGGAGCTAAGCGGATACGACCCGATGCAGCCGAACTCACTGTCCGGTAGGCGATCGGCTACCGAGACGTCATCAGCGGCTCCTCCGGAGGAACAGGACGACTGCGGCGACGATCACGACCGCGACGATCGGAATCCAAATCCAGACAGGGAGTGAGCCTCCACCCCCTGGGCGCAGGGCGACTGAGAGAGGGAGCATGGTCACACGCTAACCACGGCGCGCGTTCGGTGACCGATCGGCTATCGGTCGATCCGCGCGAGCCAGTCCCGGATCAGGGCGGCGGTGATCCCGGGTTGCTCGAGGTGCACGTTGTGTCCAGCACCGTCGAGGACGACGAAGCTGCCTCGCGGGTAGTGGTCCCGGAGTGCGAGCCCGTTCTCGTAGCCGACGACGTCGTCCTGCCGACCGAACAGGTGCAGGGCCGGAGCGGTGAACGGTTCCGGATGGAGCTCCTCCGGCAGGGCATCCAATGCGTAGTCGGCGGCGATGCGGTCCATCACCGCAGGGTCGGCGCCACGGAGACCGGGCAGAACGTACCGCTCGAACGCTGTGAACGCGGCGGCGTCCTGGATGACGC
>NZ_MJAK01000015.1 GCF_001742745.1 Curtobacterium sp. ER1/6
CCCCGCCGCGGCGGTCGTCGTCGCGGCTCACGAAGCGGCCGCGGTCACCACCCGGTCGGTCGTCCCGCCCGCGGTACCCACCACGGTCGTCGCCACCCCGGTACCCGCCGGTGCCGCGATCATCACGACCCCGGTACCCGCCCCGGTCGTCGCCGCCACGGGCGCCGGCCGGACGGTCGTCACGGCCGCGGTACCCACCACCGGTCCCACCGGACCGCTCGTCGCGTCCCCGGTACCCACCGCGGTCGTCGCCGCCCCGGTACCCGCCGCCGGAACGGTCGTCCCGCCCGCGGTACCCACCACCGGTCCCACCGGACCGCTCGTCGCGTCCCCGGTACCCACCGCGGTCGTCGCCGCCCCGGTACCCGCCGCCGGAACGGTCGTCCCGCCCGCGGTACCCACCACCGGTCCCACCGGACCGCTCGTCGCGCCCCCGGTACCCACCGCGGTCGTCGCCGCCCCGGTACCCGCCGCCGGTTGCACCGGACCGCTCGTCGCGTCCACGGTACCCACCACGGTCGTCGCCGCCCGGACGCTCGTCGCGCCCGCGGTACCCACCGCCGGTCCCACCGGACCGGTCGTCGCGCCCCCGGTACCCACCACGGTCGTCACCCGACCGGCCACCCGCACGGGCGGAGCCGCCGTCGCGGTCGCGGGGCGTGCCTCCCGTCCGGCCACCGTCGCGACCGAACCTGCCGTCGCGACCCGATCCGCCGTCGCGACCCGACCCACTGTCGCGTCCCGACCGTCGGGGGCCTCCTCGTCGTTCGTCCTCATACGCGGCCATCGGGGATCCCTTCGTTCTGCTCGAAGCCGCCGACGCCGTCCTCGAGGAGGGGCGAGATGAGCGGCAGCTCGTCGAGCGAGTTGATGCCGAGCTGCTGGAGCAGCAGGTCGGACGTGACGTAGTTGATGGCGCCGGTCTCGGCGTCGGTGAACGACTCCTCGATGAGACCGCGCGCGACGAGGGTGCGGACGACCCCGTCGACGTTCACTGCGCGGATCGACGCGATCTGCGAGCGGGTGATCGGTTGCTTGTAGGCGACGACCGCCAGGGTCTCGAGGGCCGCCTGCGACAGCCGTGCCGGGCGCTCCGCCTCGACGAACTGCTCGACGACGACGTCGAGCTCCCGGCGGACGTAGAAGCGCCAGCCGCCACCGACCTCGCGGAGCTCGAAGCCGCGGCGCACGGTGCCGGCCACGCCGTCGAAGTCCGCGACGAGCCGCTCGATCGCCTGGCGCACGGCCGGGACCGGCGCCCCGACCGCGGCGCCGAGCGACACCAACGACTGGGGTTCGTCGGCGATCATGAGGATCGCCTCGAGCTGGCGGTCGACCGGGAGCTCCGTGCGGGCGTGGCCGGCGTCGCGCAGCTCCTGCTCGATCGCGCGGGCGTCGGCGACCTCGTCCGCTCCCCCGGGTTCGGCGCTCGAGGCGGCGGCGCGTGCGTCATCCGTCATAGTCGGCTCCCAGGTTCGCGAGGCTCTCCTCGGACCAGTCCTCGGCGGTCCACCGGAGTGTCAACTCCCCCAGCGGTTCGAGCTGTTCGAACGAGATCGACGCGTTCCGGTACAGCTCGAGGATCGCCAGGAAGCGAGCCACCACGATACCCGTCTCCGAGACACCGGCGACCAGCTCGCGGAACGAGACGTCCTCGTCCGCACGGGTCCGGAGGATGGACACGACGATCGCGGCCTGCTCGCGGATGCTCACGAGCGGCGCGTGCAGGTGCTCGAGTCCGACGGTCGGGATCTCCCGCGGGGCGAACGCGAGCGTCGCGATCGCCGCGAAGTCCTGCACGGACAGGGTCCACACGAGCTCGGGCGTCCGCGCGCGGAAGCGCTCCTCGAGCCGCACCCGGCGGACGTGGCGGCGGGATTCCTGCTGCCACTGCTCCCCGAACCACTCGGCGGCCTGCTTGAACGCCCGGTACTGCAGGAGCCGGGCGAACAGCAGGTCGCGGGCCTCGAGCAGGGCGACGTCCTCGGCGTCGACGAGTTCACCCTGCGGCAGGAGCCCGGCGATCTTCAGGTCGAGCAGGGTCGCGGCGACGACGAGGAACTCGCTGGCCTCGTCGAGCTCGTCGGCGGACTCCGCCTGGCGCACGTACTGGATGAACTCACCGGTGACGGCGCCGAGCGACACCTCGGTGATGTCGAGCTCGTGCTTCGTGATCAGCGACAGCAGCAGGTCGAACGGGCCGTCGAAGTTGCGCAGCCGGACCCGGAAGCCGGACGGCGTGGTCGCGTCAGGCGACGGCGCCACGCTCGACGAGCTCCCTGGCGAGCGCCCGGTAGGCGTGCGCCGCGGCGTGCTCGGGTGCCGTCTGCGTGATCGGACGTGCCGAGACGGTGGCGTCCGGGAACTTGACGGTCCGGCCGATGACCGTGTCGAGCACGTGGTCGTCGAAGGTCTCGACGACGCGCTCCATGACCTCGCGGGAGTGCAGGGTCCGCGAGTCGTACATGGTCGCGAGGATGCCGTCGAGCCGCAGGGCGGGGTTCAGGCGGTCGCGCACCTTGTCGATCGTCTCGATGAGGAGCGCGACGCCGCGCAGGGCGAAGAACTCGCACTCGAGCGGGATGAGGACGCCGTGCGCCGCGGTGAGCGCGTTGACGGTGAGCAGGCCGAGCGACGGCTGGCAGTCGACGAGGATGAGGTCGTAGTCGTTCGACACCTTGCGGAGCACGCTCGCGAGGATCTGCTCGCGAGCGACCTCGTTGACGAGGTGGACTTCGGCAGCGGACAGGTCGATGTTCGCGGGAATGACGTCGAGCATCGGCACGTTCGTCGGCTGGATGACCTCGCGCGGGTCCTTCACGGCGCCCATGAGCAGGTCGTAGACCGTGGGGATGTCGTGCGTGCGGACGCCGAGGCCGGCGGACAGGGCGCCCTGCGGGTCGAAGTCGACGGCGAGGACCTTGCGGCCGTACTCGGCCAGCGCGGCGCCGAGGTTGATCGACGTCGTGGTCTTGCCGACGCCGCCCTTCTGGTTGCAGAGCGCGATGATGCGAGCCGGACCGTGGCCGTCGAGTTCCTCGGGCACGGGGAACTGCCGCACGGGCCGACCGGTGGGGCCGACCGGGGTCTCGCCGGTGCCGGGGGTGCTCGTCGGGTTCGTCCTCACCCGGTCATCGTACCGGCGTGCCCTGCCCGGCCCGGGCCGCACCGCCGCGGCGCCGCGTCACCGGACCGCCGGACCACCGGACCACAGCCGGACCGTCGGACGCGAGTCGTGCCTCCCGTCCGTGCCCGGACCGGCGTCACGCTCGCCGCAGCGCCACCCGCATGCTGTCCACCCGGTCGGCGATCACGGGGTCGGCCGTCCAGCGCTGCTGCAGCCGGCCGACCAGGGCCTGCACGTCCGCCTGGTCGAGTCCGGGGTGCAGCGCCAACCCGACGGTCAGTTCGGCGCCCGCGAAACGGCCGAGGGGGTCGCCGGGCGACAGCTCGACGCGGGCGACCGCCGGTTCGTCGGCGACGGAGTCGGCGAACGCCTGCCCCACCTCCGGGTCCTCGAAGCAGGGCGTCCAGGGCAGGTCCTGCCCGATCGCCCACACCGCGGGCCGGCGCAGGACGAACTCGGTCGGTGCCGTCGGGTCGAGGACGACGAGCTGCGTCTCCTCGCTCGCCGCGGCCATCGCCACGCGGCGTGCGTCCGCCGGCACCGGTCGCGCGGTCGCGTCCCAGGAGCGCATCGCCTCCGCCGAGGTGAACGCGGGCATCACGCTGCGGCCGTCGGGTCCGGCGACCGTGACGATCGACAGCTCCTGCGTCTTGTCGACGAGCTTGCCCTCGGCGGTGTGCCCGACGTCACCGGCCTCGGCGACGAGCGGGATGAGCAGTCGGACCCCGCGCAGGGCCTCGATGACCGCGGCCTGGGACCCGCCCTGCTGCAGGGCCGTGATCGCGGCGACGAGTGCCGGGTCGGCCAGGCCGTCGTCGTCCGCGTAGGCGTCGTCGTGGGCGTCGAAGGTCCGTCCCGCCCAGGGGTTCCCCGCCGAGTCGGCGGCGCCGCCCGGGGTGTGGGCGTCGTCGGTCGCGCCCGGCTCCGGCGCCTCGGGTCCGGTGCCGCGCCCGTTCGAGATGCCCGCCACCGCGGCTACTCCGACGCGATGTCGAGGGCGGCCGGCAGGGTGAACGCGCCGGAGTACAGGGCTTTGCCGATGATCGCGCCCTCGAGGCCGTGCGGCACGAGCTCGCGCAGGGCACGGAGGTCGTCGAGCGTCGAGATCCCGCCCGAGGCGACGACGGGCTGGTCGGTGCGGTCACAGACCTCGCGGAGGAGCTCGACGTTCGGCCCCTGCAGCGTGCCGTCCTTCGTGACGTCGGTGACGACGTACCGGGCGCACCCGGCGGCCTCGAGCCGGTCGAGCACCTCCCACAGGTCCCCGGCGTCCTCGGTCCACCCGCGGCTCGCCAGGGTGGTGCCGCGGACGTCGAGGCCGACGGCGATCTGCTCGCCGTACTCGCCGATGACGCGCGCCGCCCACTCCGGCTTCTCGAGCGCGGCGGTGCCGAGGTTGACGCGGGCGGCCCCGGTCGCGAGCGCGGCCTCCAGCGAGGCGTCGTCGCGGATGCCGCCGGACAGCTCGACCGAGACGCCCTCGACCTCGTGGACCGCCTTCGCGATCAGCCGGCGGTTGTCGCCGCGGCCGAACGCCGCGTCGAGGTCGACGAGGTGGATCCACTCGGCACCCTGGTCGCGCCAGGTGCGGGCCGCGGCGACCGGGTCGCCGTACGCGGTCTCGCTGCCGGCCTCGCCCTGCGTGAGGCGGACCGCCTGACCGTCGACGACGTCGACGGCGGGCAGCAGGACGAGGGGCGGGGTGGCGGTGAGGTCGGTCATGGTCCTGTCGGTTCTGTTGCTGGTGCGGTCACGCGGGTGGTCGGAGCGGCCGGGAGGCACGGCTCGGCTCCGGCGGTGCCGTCGCGTCGGACACGGTGCCGGTCCGGGTCAGAGCGAGTCGACCCAGTTGCGGAGCAGCCGGATGCCCGGCTCGCCGGACTTCTCGGGGTGGAACTGGGTCGCGGTGAGCGGGCCGTTCTCGACCGCCGCGACGAAGCGTTGCCCGTGCTCGGCCCACGTCAGCCGCGGGGCGCGGAAGGGGCCGTAGGCGTCGAGCGGGAAGTCGGTGACGCCGTAGGAGTGCACGAAGTAGAAGCGCTCGTCGTGCAGGCCGTCGAACAGCACGGAGTCCTCCGGTGCCTCGACGGTGTTCCACCCCATGTGCGGCAGCACCTCGGCCCGGATCTCCTCGACGGTGCCCGGCCACTGGCCGAGACCCTCGACGTCCGCGCCGCGCTCCACACCGCGGGCGAACATGACCTGCATGCCGACGCAGATGCCGAGTACCGGTCGCCCGCCGGCCAGGCGGTGGTCGACGATCTCGCCGCCGCGCACCCCCTCGAGCTGGTCGACGACCGCGGCGAACGCGCCCACGCCCGGCACGAGCAGGCCGTCCGCGCGCAGGGCCTCCTGCTTGTCGGCGGTGAGCGTCACGTCGGCACCGGCACGCTCGAGCGCCTTCGCCGCCGAGTGGACGTTCCCCGACCCGTAGTCGAGGACGACGACGTTCGGCCTGGCGCTCACAGTGCACCCTTCGTGGACGGGATCCCGTCGACGCGCGGGTCGAGTTCGACCGCGCGGCGCATCGCACGGGCGAAGGCCTTGAACTCCGCCTCCGCGATGTGGTGCGGGTCGCGACCGCCGAGGACGCGGACGTGCACGGTGATCCCGGCGTTGAACGTGATCGCCTCGAACACGTGCCGGACCATCGACCCGGTGAAGTGGCCGCCGATGCGGTGGAACTCGAAGCCGTCGGGCTCGCCCGAGTGCACGAGGAACGGACGGCCGGACACGTCGACCACGGCCTGCGCCAGGGCCTCGTCGAGCGGGACGAGCGCATCGCCGTAGCGACCGATGCCCGACCGGTCGCCGAGTGCCTGCTTGAGGGCCTGCCCGAGCACGATGCCGGTGTCCTCGACGGTGTGGTGCACGTCGATGTCGGTGTCCCCGGTCGACCGCACGCGCAGGTCGATCAGCGAGTGCTTGCTGAAGGCGGTCAGCATGTGGTCGAAGAACGGCACGCTCGTCGAGACGTCGGACGAACCGGTGCCGTCCAGATCGAGCGACAGCTCGATGCTCGACTCGCTCGTGCTCCGGCTGATCGAGGCGGTGCGGGCGGTCATGCGTCAACCCTAACCGGCGGCTGCGCGGCGGACACGCGGCGCATGGCCTCGAGGAACGCGGTGGTCTCCTCCTCCGTCCCCGCGCTCACCCGGAGGTGGTTCGGGATGCCGAGGTCGCGCACGATGACGTCCTGCTCGAGGAGCGCCTCGAACGCGGCGTTCGGGTCGGCGACGCCACCGAAGAGCACGAAGTTCGACCACGTCTCGTAGGTGCGGTAGCCCATCGCCCCGAGCTCGGTGACCATCCGGTCGCGCTGGCGCTTGATGTCGTCGACCATCGCGAGCATCGCCGGGGCGTGCCGGAGCGCGGCGATCGCGGCGGCCTGGGTGAGGGCGGACAGGTGGTACGGCAGGCGGACGAGTCGGAGGGCATCGACCACCGCCGGGTCGGCAGCCAGGTAGCCGACGCGGGCGCCGGCGAACGCGAACGCCTTGCTCATCGTGCGGGACACGACCAGGCGCGGTCGTCCGGGCAGCAGGGTGATCGCGCTCGGGGCATCGTCGGGCATGAACTCCGCGTAGGCCTCGTCGACCATGACGATGCCGTCCGTCGCGTCGTAGGCGGCGCGGATCGTCTCGATGTCGAGCGGGGTGCCCGTGGGGTTGTTCGGGCCGCAGAGGAACACGATGTCCGGACGGTGCTCGGCGATGGCCGCGACCACCGTCTCCGGGGGGATGCGGAACTCGTCGTCGCGCTGCGCCGGGATCCACCGCGTGCCGGTGCCGGCGGCGAGGATCGAGTGCATCGAGTAGGTGGGCGGGAAGCCGAGCACCGAGCGGCCCGGGCCGCCGAAGGCCTGGAGGAGCTGCTGGAGGACCTCGTTGGACCCGTTCGCCGCCCAGAGCTGCTCCGGGGTCAGCTGCTGGTCCGCCGCGAGGCCGCCGTTCAGGTACGCGGTCAGCGACCGACGCAGCTCGGTGAACTCGCGGTCCGGGTACCGGTTGACGGTGGCCAGGGCCTGCCGGATCGAGGCCACGATGTCCTCGGCGACGTCCTCGGGCACGGGATGCGTGTTCTCGTTGACGTTGAGCTGCACGCGCACGTGCTTCTGCGGAGCGCCGTAGGGGCTCTGCCCACGGAGGTCGTCGCGGATCGGGAGGTCTTCGAGCGTGGTTGCCACCGATCCATCGTAGGCCGGGCCCCGTGTGCGGCGACCGGCCGTCCGGACGGTGGGCCGTGCTCGCGCGCACCGCGGGCCGCGCTCGGCCGGTCGGTGGGCCAGGGTCCGCCGGGCTGGGGGCTGCGGTCAGTCGCCCGTCGTGTACTTCGCGGGGATGGCGATCTGCTCGCCGGCCTGCAGCGAGGACCCGTCCAGCGCGTTGAGGCTCACGACGTCCTGCACGAAGTCGCGCGGGTCGGCCTGGGGCGCGGTCTCCTCGGCGAGCTGCCAGAGCGTCTCGCCCGGCTGGATGGTCACGGTGTCGAAGTGCACGGGCTCGCCGGCGCGGGAGGAGTCTCCGGCCGAGGCCTGACCGCCGTTGAGCACGGACAGGGCGACGATCACGAAGACCGGGAGCGCGACGAGCGTCGTCAGGACGATGCGGCCGCGGCGCGTGATGCGCAGGCGCGTACGGACGGCGGGCGTCGCGGTGCGCTGGTCAGCGATGGCGATGGTGCTCATGTCGTTCTTGCCTTCCCGTTCGGAGGAACCGAAGTCGTGTACCGAACATAGTTTCGAATGCGACCCCACACAAGTCCCAGGAAGGAATCGGTGCGGGATTTCTTGCCGACACGCTCGAACAGGTGTTTGTCCGGCCTACGCCGGTCGGATACTGTTTCGATCGACTGGGACGAGTCAAGCGGGGACCACCGACATTCCCGCCCGACCGCCCGGCACCGACGAAGGGCGACACGACGTGGCGGACGAACTGCGGGTCCAGAAGCCGTTGACGGCGAAGCAGCAGGCGATCCTCGACGCGATCCGCGCGTCGATCGCCAGCCGGGGCTACCCGCCGAGCATGCGCGAGATCGGCGACGCCGCCGGACTGTCGTCGCTGTCGAGCGTCTCGCACCAGCTCGGGCAGCTCGAGCTGGGCGGGTGGATCCGCCGTGACCCGAACCGGCCCCGTGCGCTCGAGGTCCTCGTCGACGAGCCCACCCCGGACGTCGACACCCCCGACGTCGACGCGACCACCCTCGTACCGCTGGTCGGGCGGATCGCGGCCGGTGTCCCGATCACGGCCGAGCAGCACGTCGACGAGATCGTGCCGCTCCCCCGTCAGCTCGTCGGCACGGGCGACCTCTTCATGCTCAAGGTCGTGGGCGAGTCGATGATCGACGCCGCGATCTGCGACGGGGACTGGGTGGTCGTCCGCTCGCAGCAGACGGCGGACAACGGGGACATCGTCGCCGCGATGCTCGACGAGGAAGCGACCGTGAAGGTCTTCCGCCAGCGGGACGGCCACACGTGGCTGCTCCCTCGGAACACCGCGTTCGAGCCGATCCTCGGCGACGCGGCCACCGTGCTCGGCAAGGTCGTGGCGGTCCTGCGCTCGATCTGACGCCGGCGTCGCCCGCTCGGCGCCGTACCCGCGTCGAACCACGGAACCGACGTCGAACCAGCCACTCGGACTGGTTCGACGTCGGTTCCGTGGTTCGGAGACGGTGTGGCCGCCACCGATGGCGGCCGGACCGGCGCGCCGGAGCCGACCCGTGCCTCCCGGCCGGAGGTGCGGCGCGACCGCCTGCGGGACTAGGCCGTCGCGACCGGCGCGACCACGAACGGGTCGAGCTCCGCGACCTGCCGCTGGAAGACCCGCACCCGCAGTCGCGTGCCGTCCTCGACGTAGTCGGTGGACTCGACCGCGCCCGCGTCGTGCAGCGAGGACACGAGGTCACCGCGGTCGTACGGCACCACGACGGTGAGCTCGACGTCCGGTTCGGGCAGCCGTGCTTCGATCGCGGCGAGCAGCTCGGGCACACCCTCGCCCGTGCGGGCGGACACGAACACCGCGTCCGGCACGAGACCGACCAGCACGAGGCGCTGCGCCTCGTCGATCAAGTCTGCCTTGTTGAACGCGACGACCTCGGGGATGTCCCGGGCACCGACGTCGCCCATCACGTCGCGGACCGTCGCGAGCTGCGCGGCGGGGTCCGGGTGCGACCCGTCCACCACGTGCACGATGACGTCGGCCTCGCCGACCTCCTCGAGGGTGGACCGGAACGCCTCGACCAGCTGGTGCGGGAGGTTCCGCACGAAGCCGACGGTGTCGACGAACGTGAACTCGCGGCCGGCGCTGCTCTCCGTGCGGCGCACGGTGGCGTCGAGGGTGGCGAAGAGCTGGTTCTGCACGAGCACGCCCGCGCTCGTCAGGCGGTTCAGCAGCGACGACTTGCCGGCGTTCGTGTAGCCGGCGATCGCGACGCTCGGCACCTCGTTGCGGTGCCGGTCCGCGCGCTTGGCCTCGCGCGCCGGACGGAAGCCGGCGATCTGCCGACGGAGCTTCGACATGCGCGTGTTGATGCGGCGGCGGTCGAGCTCGATCTTCGTCTCACCAGGACCACGCGAACCCATGCCCGCACCGCCCGAGACCTGACCACCGGCCTGGCGGGACATCGACTCACCCCAACCGCGCAGACGCGGGAGGAGGTACTGGAGCTGCGCGAGTTCGACCTGCGCCTTGCCCTCGCGGGTGGTGGCGTGCTGGCTGAAGATGTCGAGGATCACCGCGGTGCGGTCGATCACCTTGACCTTCACCACGTCCTCCAGCGCGCGGCGCTGCGAGGGGGCGAGCTCGGTGTCGGCCACGACCGTGTCGGCCCCGGTGGCCTTGACGACCATCGCGAGCTCCTCGGCCTTGCCCTTGCCGAGGTACGTGGCGGGGTCGGGGTTCGGTCGGCGCTGCAGCAGCCCGTCGAGAACCACGGCCCCCGCGGTCTCGGCGAGAGCGGCCAGCTCGCGCAGGGAGTTCTCGGCGTCCTGCGCGTCGCCCTGGGGGTACACGCCGATGAGGACGACCCGCTCGAGCCGGAGCTGCCGGTACTCGACCTCGGTGACGTCCTCGAGCTCGGTGGAGAGGCCAGTGACGCGGCGCAGGGCCGCGCGGTCCTCCCGCTCGTACTGGTCGCCGTCGCCGGACCAGCCGTGCTCGTCGACCGATCGTGTCTGGATGGCCTGGGCCGGAGCGAAGATCGCCGACGTCGCCCGGGTCTCGGCATTGCGGAGGACGCGTTCCACGACACCTTCGGCGCTGTCGTCGGATCGTCCGTCGTTCATGGTGGTTTCCGTCATCTTCTCCACAGGGTACCGCCGCCACGCCCGGGACACACGGGTGCACCGGTACGGTTCTTCCATGGCGAACGACCACTACTTCTCCGCCGATCCCTCGTCGGAGGTGCGGGAGCGCCAGGTGCACGTCACGCTCGCGGGTCGACCGCTCACGCTGTCGACCGCCGCCGGAGTCTTCAGCCCGGACGGCCTCGACCGCGGGACGCGGGTCCTGCTCGGCTCGGTGCCGCCGCCAGCGGCCGAGGGCGCGCTGCTCGACGTCGGCTGCGGCTGGGGACCGATCGCGATCACGATGGCGCTGGAGTCACCCGGTGCCGCCGTGTGGGGTGTCGACGTCAACCAGCGGGTGCTCGGTCTGGCGCGGGCGAACGCCGCCGCCGCCGGCACGACGAACGTGACCGTCGCCCTGCCCGACGAGGTCCCGGCGGACCTGCGGTTCCGGACGATCTGGTCGAACCCGCCCATCCGCGTGGGCAAGGACGAGCTGCACGCGATCCTGCTGACCTGGCTCCCCCGGCTCGAGGTCGGCGGGGACGCCTGGCTCGTCGTGTCGAAGGACCTCGGCGGGGACTCCCTGCAGCGGTGGCTGCGGGAGACGCTCGACGACGGCTTCCAGGTCGCACGGGCGACGACGGACAAGGGCTTCCGCGTCATCCGGGTCCACCGCACGGCGGAGTAGCACCCGAGGCCGGGGTGCACCGCCACCGGGGTGCACCGACGCGGCAGCAGCGCCGTGGACGGGCCCCGGCGCCGTCTCAGACCGTCAGGTCGCCCGAGAACACCAGCTCCGCCGGCCCGGCGAGCGCCACGTGCTCGCCGTCCTCCGCCGCGAACATGCGCACGGTGACCACCCCGCCCGGCACCCGCACACGCCAGGTGTCCGGCGCCGACGACCCCGCCCAGTACCGCGTCGCCAGCGCGGCCGCGACCGCGCCCGTCCCGCAGGACAGCGTCTCGCCGCTCCCGCGCTCGTGCACGCGCATGGTGATCTCGCCGACCCCGTCCTTGACGAGCGGGTCGCCGGGCAGCACGAACTCGACGTTCGCGCCGGCGGCCGGAGCCGGGTCGAGCACGGGCACGTAGGTCAGGTCGACCTCGGCGAGCTCGTCCTCGGTCGCGACGGCGACGACCACGTGCGGGTTGCCGACGTCGATGCCGATCCCGGGGCGCGCACCGTCGAGCTCCTTCGCCCGGACCATGACGTCGTCCGCGCCGCCGCCCTCGATCCCGAGGTCCCACCGGCCGAGGTCGGCCGAGAAGCCGTTCGTCGTGCGCTGCACGTCGACGAGCCCCTTGCGGCTGCCGACCGTGAGGGTCTCCCCCGGTGCGAGGTCGACGAGCCCGGACTCGGTGAGGTACCGGGCGAAGACGCGGATGCCGTTGCCGCACATCTCGGCGACCGAGCCGTCGGCGTTGTGGTAGTCCATGAACCAGGTCGCGGCGGGCTCGACGGCGACGAGCGGGCGCCCCTCCGGGATCGCGTCGGAGCGCACCGCGCGGATGACCCCGTCGGCGCCGACGCCGAAGCGCCGGTCGGCGATGGCGCGGATGCGCTCCGGGGTCAGGTCGACCGTGGCGTCGGGGTCGGCGAACAGGACGAAGTCGTTGCCCGTCCCCTGGCCCTTCGTGAAGTGCAGCTCGGTCACGGCACGATCCTACGGGCCGCGGCCCGCAGCCCGGCGACGTCGGTCCCGCTGACGTCGAGCACCCCGGCGTCGTACCGCTTGAACCAGGAGACCTGCCGGCGGGCGTACTTCCGGGTGGCGACGGCGGTCGCGGCGACTGCCTCCTCCGACGTCGCCCGGCCGTGCAGGACGTCGAGCGCCTGCGAGTACCCGATCGCGGCCCGTGCGGTGCGCCCCTGTTCGAGCCCGTCGGCCCGCAGGGCGTCCACCTCGTCGACGAGCCCGTCCCGGAACATGCGTGCCGCGCGCTCGTGGAGCGACGCGACGAGCTCGCTCCGCTCACGGTGCAGGTGCACCACCCGGGCGGCTCGCCAGGGACGCGGCGCGGACGGGAGGCGCGGGGTCACGACCTCGGACCGGCTCGCGATCTCGACGGCGCGGACGAGACGACGCGGGTTGCGCACGTCGACCTCGGCAGCGGCGGCCGGGTCGAGGGCGCGGAGCCGTGCGAGGAGCGCGTTCGGTCCGTGCTCGGCGTGCTCGCGCTCGAGTTCGGCGCGGAGCTCCGGGTCGGTCCCCGGGAACGCGAGATCGAAGAGGACGGCGGAGACGTACAGGCCGCTGCCCCCGACGAGCACCGCCGTGCCGCCGCCCGCGGTGATCCGTTCCACGTCCGCCCGGGCGTCGCGCTGGTACGCGGCGACGCTCGCCTCGTCGGTGACGTCGAGCACGTCGAGCTGGTGGTGCACGATGCCGCGGCGTTCGTCCTCCGACAGCTTCGCGGTGCCGATGTCCATGCCGCGGTACAGCTGCATCGCGTCGGCGTTGACGATCTCGGCGGGGCGACCGGCGTCCCGGAGGTGTTCCGCGATCGTCAGGGCGACCTCGGACTTGCCCGTGCCGGTCGCACCGACGACGGCGATCAGGTCCGGCAGGTCGTCCGGGGTCGCAGCCGCCGCTGCGGCCTCATCGCCCGACACGGAGGCTCGGCAGACCGAGCGACACCGGCCGCGGACCCGCACCCGCCGCGGCGGGGGTGGGCACGCCGCAGCTCTCGGCCTCGGCCCGGTCCCACGCATCGCCCGCGCGGGTGCGGCGGATGCGAAGCGGCCCCTCGTTGTCGGCGATGAGGAAGTGCGGGGCCGCTCGCGTGACCTCGACGGTGACGACGTCGCCGGGACGGGGCACATCGGACCCCTGCGGGACGGCGAAGTGCACGAGTCGAGAGTCCTCGGCGCGCCCGGACATCCGGTGCGTCGTGTCGTCCTTCTTGCCCTCGCCGGTCGCGACGAGGACCTCCACGGTCCGACCGACCTGCTTCGCGTGCTCCTCGCCGGTGATCCGGTCCTGCAGCGCGATGAGCCGGTCGTAGCGCTCCTGCACGACCTCCTTCGGCAGCTGGTCGGGCATCGTCGCCGCGGGGGTGCCCGGGCGGATGGAGTACTGGAAGGTGAAGGCCGACGCGAACCGCGACTGCTCGACCACGCGGAGCGTGTCCGCGAAGTCCTCCTCCGTCTCACCGGGGAAGCCGACGATGATGTCCGTCGAGATGGCGGCGTGCGGGATCCGGGCGCGCACCCGGTCGAGGATGCCGAGGAACCGCTCGCTGCGGTAGCTGCGTCGCATGGCCTTGAGGATCCGGTCGGAGCCGGACTGCAGCGGCATGTGCAGCTGCGGCATGACGTTCGGCGTCTCCGCCATCGCGTCGATCACGTCGTCGGTGAAGGCGGCCGGGTGCGGGCTCGTGAAGCGGACGCGCTCGAGCCCCTCGATCTGGCCGGCGGCGCGGAGCAGCTTGCCGAAGGCCTGCCGGTCGCCGAACTCGACCCCGTACGAGTTCACGTTCTGCCCGAGCAGCGTCACCTCGACGGCACCGTCGTCGACGAGCGCCTGGATCTCGGCGAGCACGTCGCCCGGACGGCGGTCCTTCTCCTTGCCCCGGAGCGACGGCACGATGCAGAACGTGCAGGTGTTGTTGCACCCGACCGAGATGGACACCCACCCGCTGTGCGTCGAGTCGCGCTTCGTCGGCAGCGTCGACGGGAAGACGTCGAGGGCCTCGAGGATCTCGATCTGCGCCTCGTCGTTGTGCCGCGCCCGCTCGAGGAGCGTCGGCAGCGACCCCATGTTGTGCGTCCCGAACACCACGTCCACCCACGGCGCCTTCTCGAGGATGACGTTCTTGTCCTTCTGCGCCAGGCACCCGCCGACCGCGATCTGCATGCCGGGGTGCTCGCGCTTGATGCCGGCGAGCTGCCCGAGGTTGCCGTAGAGGCGGTTGTCCGCGTTCTCGCGCACCGCGCACGTGTTGATCACGACGACGTCCGCCTGGCCGCCGTCCGCTGCCACGTACCCCGCCGCCTGGAGCGACCCGCTCAGACGCTCGGAGTCGTGCACGTTCATCTGGCACCCGTGGGTGCGGACCTCGTAGGTGCGGGGGCGGGCTGCGACGGTGGCCATGATCGTCCAGTGTAGGTCGGCCGCAGCCCCCGACGGCGCTACTCGAAGCGGACGCTGCCGCCACCGGACGGCGGCCGGCGGGACGGTCCGTCGAGGGCACGCTGCACGGCCACCCGCACGACGCCCGACCCGTAGCCCTTGCGCATGAGGAACCCGCTGAGCCGGCGCTCGGCGGTCGCACGGTCGAGCCCGCGGAGCTGCCCGGCACGCTTCTGCGCGAGCTCGATCGCCCGCACGAACTCGTCGTCGGCGTCGTCCTCCGCGGCGTCCAGGGCGGCGTCGATGGCCGCCTGGTCGATACCCCGGCGACGGAGTTCCGCGACCACGCCCTGCCGCCCGAGCCCCTTGCGTTCGTGGAGCCGGTCGACCAGGTCGGTCGCGAGCGCGACGTCGTCGAGCAGGCCGACGCGGACGAGCCGGGCGACCTCGTGCTCCACGACGTCGGCGTCGAGGTCCTGTCCGCCGAGGAGCTTCCGCATCTCGGACTCGCTCACGCCCTTGCGCCCGAGTGCGCGCATGCTCACCCGCTCGGCGTCGGCGCGCTGCTCGTCGACCGGCCGCGGCGCGTCGGCCGGGTCGATCTCGTCGCCGCTGCCGATGGCGAAGACCGAGGCGCCCGTGGCGTCCGCCGTGTCGGAGTCGTACCCGCGCTGTTCGGCGCGCGCGCTCCGTCCCGAGCCGTCGCCGACGACGGGCGACAGCCACTCCGCCTGGGCGTGCTGCCCGCGCAGTGGCACGACCTCCGGGGCGTCGGCGGGGTCGTCGATGCCGGGCACGGGCACGGGGCGGAGTCCGGTGGCCGTGTCGTCGGTCGCCGGATCGTCGTCCTGTGGGGAGGTCGCCCCCGCGTCCTGCGATCCACCCGGGTCCGTGTCCGTCTCCGTCTCCGGCGCCGAGCGACCACGGCGGGACCGTGCACCGAACAGATCGGTGACCGGTGCCAGGCCCTCGCCGTGGTCGGGTGCGTCCGTCACGCGCCCTTGCGCTCCGCGAGCTTCGGCGCGATCGACTCGACCGACGCGTCACCGGCGTCGGCCTTCGCGCCACCGACGCCGAGCTTCGCGAGGATCTTGCCCTCGATCTCGGCAGCGGTGTCCGGGTTCTGGATGAGGAAGGAGCGCGAGTTCTCCTTGCCCTGGCCGAGCTGGTCGCCGTCGTACGTGTACCAGGCGCCCGACTTCTTCACGATGCCGTGGTCGACACCGAAGTCGAGCAGCGAGCCCTCTCGCGAGATGCCCGTGCCGTAGAGGATGTCGAACTCCGCCTGCTTGAAGGGCGGCGCCATCTTGTTCTTGACGACCTTGACGCGCGTGCGATTGCCGACCGCGTCGGTGCCGCTCTTCAGCGTCTCGATGCGCCGGATGTCGAGACGGACGGAGGCGTAGAACTTCAGCGCCTTGCCGCCGGCAGTGGTCTCCGGGCTGCCGAAGAACACACCGATCTTCTCGCGCAGCTGGTTGATGAAGATCATCGTGGTCTGCGTCTGGTTCAGCCCACCCGCGAGCTTGCGGAGCGCCTGCGACATCAGGCGCGCCTGCAGACCCACGTGGGAGTCACCCATCTCGCCCTCGATCTCGGCACGGGGCACGAGCGCGGCCACCGAGTCGACGACGATCAGGTCGATCGACCCCGACCGGACGAGCATGTCGGCGATCTCGAGCGCCTGCTCACCGGTGTCCGGCTGCGAGACGAGCAGGGCGTCGATGTCGACACCGAGCTTCTTGGCGTACTCCGGGTCGAGCGCGTGCTCGGCGTCGATGAAGGCCGCGATGCCACCGGCGCGCTGCGCGTTGGCGATGGCGTGCAGGGTCAGGGTCGTCTTACCCGAGGACTCCGGGCCGTAGATCTCGATGATGCGGCCGCGAGGCAGCCCGCCGATGCCGAGCGCGACGTCGAGGGCGACCGAACCGGTCGGGATGGTGGCGACGGGGGCGCGCTCGTCGGAGCCGAGGCGCATGACCGTGCCCTTGCCGAACTGCCTGTCGATCTGGGCGAGAGCGGTCTCGAGGGCCTTCTCGCGGTCTGCCGGTGAGGGCATGGGGTGCTCCTTCGTGCTCGGTGTCGGCTGCCTGTAGGCTGTCGCGCTCGGCCGGCCGGTGCTGCAGGGCCGGTGGTCGAGCGACAAGGCGTCGGGCTGTTCCCGATGACTCCGAACCTAGGGCGGGCCACCGACATCACTGCCCGTGACCGCGCGACCTGTGGACCGAGGTCAGGACAGCGCCGTTGTGCAGGAACCTAGCACCGATCGAACACGCGTTCGAGCAACACGCCGAACAGACGTTCGGACATCCCAGGGGGCGCCGAGTTCAGTCGCGCGGCTCCGCGAGCCCCTTGCCGTGCCGCTTGTCGAGGGGGACGTCCTGCGAGTCGCAGAGCGCCTCCCACACCCGTCGGGCGTCGATGCCGGCGTCGAGCGCGTCCGCGGCCGAGCGACCACCGAGGTCCTCGAGCACGACGTCGCGCGACACCACGGCGCCGTAGGCCTCCCCGAACACCTGGTCGACGGCTCGCCAGAACTCACTCACGCGCATCGGACCAGCGTAACGACGAACGCCCCCGCCGGCGGACCGGCGAGGGCGTTCGGTTGCAGCGGTGCGTCAGCGCACCGCGAGGTCGTTGTCGAACTCGGCGACGAGGTCGTCGGGCAGCGTGTCGGGGACCGGGGTGAGTCCCTCGACGACCGCGAGACGGTCTCCGACCTCACGCATGATGGTCGAGATCGGGGTGTCGAGTGCGTCGGCCACCGATGCGAGGATCTCGGAGCTGGCCTCCTTCTGACCACGCTCCACCTCGCTGAGGTACCCGAGAGCAACGCTGGCCTTGGACGCGACCTGACGGAGGGTCCGGCCCTTCTGCAAGCGGAAGTCCCGCAGCACGTCGCCGATCTCCTGACGAACGAGAACCATGTGGACTCCTCCTCTCTGTCGTCTCCGCGCCCGCCCCGGTCCCGGTGACCTTGGTCGGGTTCAGCAACAGTAGCGTTGCCGTTCGCAGCATGCTAACCACGGCAACTGCTGTCCTGCTGGAGATTGCGTGGGATGTAACCCAGTGGCAACAGGGCCTATTCCCCGCGGCCGACCTTCGCCGACATCCGTGCCAGGAGTTCGGAGACGGTGGCCTCGCGGATTGCCCCGCGGTCCCCGTCGAGGTGCAGTTCGACGGCCTCGGCGCGCTCGGCGGACGCGATGCCGATGAAGACCGTGCCGACGGGCTTGCCGTCCTGCGGATCCGGCCCCGCGACACCCGTGGTGCTGATCCCCCACGTCGCCGGTCGACCGTCGACCGCGACGGCGGTGCGGGCGCCCGCGGCCATCTGGCGCGCCACCTCCGGGTCGACCGCCCCGTTCGCCGCGAGCAGCTCGGCGGAGACCCCGAGGAGCGAAGTCTTGACCGGCGTGGCGTACGCGACGACGCCGCCGTTCACGACGGCGCTCGCCCCCGGCACGCCGACGAGCATCGCGACGACGAGTCCACCGGTCAGCGACTCGGCCACGCCGACGGTCTCGCCCCGCGCGGTCAGTCGCGCGACCAGCGTCCGCGCCACCGCTGCCAGGTCGCCGTCCGTGCCGGAGCCCGTGGCGGTCATGCGCCCGTGCGGTTGTGCTTCCACGCCTGCCACAGGTAGTCGGCACCGCTGAGCACGGTCGCCAGCAGCGCCGCCGTCATGAGGATGCCGTTGACCCAGTGCGCCAGGTCACCGACCACGTTCCACCACGGGAACAGCGCGAGGGTGATCGCCGCGGCCTGCAGCACGGTCTTGATCTTGCCGCCGCGGCTCGCCGGGATGACCCGGTCGGACAGCACCGCGAACCGGAAGACGGTGATGCCGATCTCGCGGACCATGATGAGGACCGTGACGATCCAGGGCAGCTCGCCGAGGATCGAGAGGGCGACGAGGGCTCCCCCGATGAGCACCTTGTCGGCGATCGGGTCCACGAGCTTGCCGAAGTCGGTGACCAGGTTCTGGCGGCGGGCGATGATGCCGTCCGCGCTGTCCGTGACGATCGCGACGACGAACACGACCGCGGCCCACACGCGCAGCGACGTGTCCTGGCCGCCGTCGGCGAGCAGCATCACGAAGAAGAGGGGCGCCATGAGGATGCGCACCACGGTGATGACGTTCGCGACGTTCGCCGTCGAGGCCGGGCCCTCCCCCTTGCGGAGGAGCCGTCCGCGCCACGGGAACCGTGCGCCGTGTGTGGTCTCCGAGCTGGTCATGCGCTCACTCCCTGCCCGTCAGGCCCCATGCGTCCTCGTCCGGACCCTCGTCCTCGACCTCAGGGTACCCGCGCGTCATGTCCGCCACCGGGTCCGAGCCGTACCGGTCGTCGTCGGCGCCGGCTGTGCCGGAGGCCACCACGCTCGCAGCCGCACCCGACCCGTCGGCCGGTGCCGGGCCTCCCGACCCGACCGGCGCGGACGCCGCGGCCGGCGGCTCCTCGCCGCGGAGCTTCGCGAGCACGCCCGGCAGCTGGTCGGGCGTGACGAGCACGTCGCGGGCCTTCGAGCCCTCGGACGGGCCGACGATGTCGCGGGACTCCATGAGGTCCATGAGGCGTCCGGCCTTCGCGAACCCGACGCGGAGCTTGCGCTGCAGCATCGAGGTGGAGCCGAACTGCGTCGAGACGACCTGCTCGACCGCCGCGAGCAGGAGCTCGAGGTCGTCGCCGATGTCCGCGTCGATCTCCTTGCGCTCGACCACGGCCTGGACGTCCTGGCGGTACTCGGGTCGGGCCTGCCGGGTGACGTGCGCGACGACCTCGGCGACCTCGCTCTCCTGCACCCAGGCGCCCTGCACGCGCACGGCCTTCGACGACCCCATGGGCAGGAAGAGCCCGTCGCCCTGCCCGATGAGCTTGTCGGCACCCGGCTGGTCGAGGATGACCCGGGAGTCCGTGACGCTCGTGACCGCGAAGGCCACGCGCGACGGCACGTTGGCCTTGATGAGGCCGGTGATGACGTCGACCGACGGGCGCTGCGTGGCGAGCACGAGGTGGATGCCGGCGGCACGCGCGAGCTGGGTGATGCGGACGATCGACTCCTCGACGTCGCGCGGCGCGACGAGCATGAGGTCCGCGAGCTCGTCGACGACGACGAGCAGGTACGGGTACGGCTTGAGCTTCCGCTCGCTGCCCGCGGGCAGCACGATCTCGTCGTTCCGGACGGCCTTGTTGAAGTCGTCGACGTGCCGGAAGCCGAACGACGCGAGGTCGTCGTACCGCATGTCCATCTCCTTCACGACCCACTGCAGCGCCTCGGCCGCCTTCTTCGGGTTCGTGATGATGGGGGTGATGAGGTGCGGCACACCCGCGTAGATCGAGAGCTCGACGCGCTTCGGGTCGACGAGGACCATGCGGACCTCGGACGGCTTCGCGCGCATGAGCAACGAGGTGATCATCGAGTTGATGAAGACCGACTTGCCGGAACCGGTCGAACCGGCCACGAGCAGGTGCGGCATCTTCGCGAGGTTCGCGACGACGAACCCGCCCTCGACGTCCTTCCCGACGCCGATGGTCATCGGGTGCTTCGACTTCGTCGCGGCGCCGGACCGGAGCACGTCGCCGAGGGAGACGATCTCGCGGTCCGTGTTCGGGATCTCGACGCCGATCGCGCTCTTGCCCGGGATCGGCGACAGGATCCGGACCTCGTTCGAGGCGACGGCGTAGGAGAGGTTCTTCGACAGGGCCGTGACGCGCTCGACCTTGACGCCCGGGCCGAGCTCGATCTCGTACCGGGTCACCGTCGGCCCTCGCGAGAAGCCGGTGACCTTCGCGTCGACCTTGAACTCGGTGAGCACGCCGGTGATCGCGGCGACGATGTCGTCGTTGGCCTGGCTCCGAGCCACCGAGGGCGTCCCGGCGCTGAGCGTCGTGGCCGCGGGCAGGCGGTACGGCGCCGCCGGGTCCTCGTCAGCGGCGTCGGCCGACGGCAGCCCCTCGGACGCGGGTTCCGGCGCGGTCGGCGAGACCACGGGCCCGGCGCTGCTCGGGACGATGGTGGCCTCGGGGCCTGCGACCGCGGCGGGCTGCTCGGGGACGGGCGTGCCGAAGTCGCGGAGGGCCTGCTCGGCGACGGCGAGGTCCTGCTCGACCTCCGCCGCCCCGTGCACGGTGTGCTGCTCGGCGGAGTCGTTGAGGTTCACCGAGGCGGGCTCGGCCGGGGTGTGGTCGACGAGCCCGGCCGCCGCGCCCGCGTTCGGGGACGCCGCGGCAGCACCCGCGCTCGCACCGGCAGCCGGAGCGGCCGGCGCACCCGCCGCGGGCAGGACGGGGCTGTCGTACGCCGGGTCCTCCTCGCGCCCGGACTTGTTCCGACGCCACCAGGGGATCGTGTTCTCGGCCTCGTCGCCGTCGGCGGCGGCCCGCTCGTCCTCGAACCCGAGGTCCTCGAACAGCGGGAAGTCGGTCTGGTCCTTCGTCCGGCGCTTCGACGTCCGGGCACGCGGGGCCGGCGGCGCCGGGGCGTCCTCGGCGTCGACCTCGGCCGCGTCGACCGGCGCGGGCGCACCGAACAGGTACGCGTAGAGCTCGTGGAGTCGCCGACCGGTCTTGTTCGGCGGCGTCTTCGTGATGATGAACAGCGAGAGCACGAGGAGCAGCACGGCGACCGGCACCGCGACCCACACGGTCGCGACGGCGACGAGCCAGCTGATGACGACCCACCCGAGCACGCCACCCGCGGCGGCGAGGGCGACCATGCCGTCCGCGGCGCTCGGCTGCCCGCCGAACACGTGGCAGAGCGAGGCGATCGAGACGAGCATGAGGCCGAGCCCGATCCCGATGCGGGTGTTGTCGTGCACGGACGCGGGGTGCCGGAAGAGCCAGCCCGCGAAGACGACCATGATGACGGGCAGTGCGAACGCCAGGCGGCCGAACAGCCCGCCGAACGTGTACGCGTCGAGGCCGATCGACACGGGGTTCGTCGGGTTGAGCCACTCGACCACGGCCCCGGCGATGGCGAGCACGAAGAGCAGGAACGGGAAGCCGTCGCGCCGTTCCTCGGGTGCCAGGGTCTCCTTGCCGAGCAGCCGGAACAGCGCGCCGACGCCGTGCGCCATCGCGAGCCAGGTGGTCACGAGCGGGTTCTGCTCGTGGAACACCGGGGTGGGTGCGGCCTGCGGCAGCTTCTTCGTCGTGGCCTGCGTGCGCGACGAGCCGCGCGCCCCGCTCCCGCGGGACGACGTGGACGCGCGTGCGCGCGTGGTCGACTTGGTGCCTCCGGCCATGGGACAGACCCTAATCCCCGTCCGGGACATTCCGTGGACGCCCCGCCACCTGCGGGAGATCGCGGCCGTCCCGCGGGTGGGCCGCCGCGCGGTCTCGGCGACCGGGCCGCATCCGTCAGGCTCGGTGCTCTGCACCGACCGGAAGCGCCCGCTCGGCGGAAGTGAGCGGCACGTCCTGCCCACTCGCGCGCCGACCGGTCCGACCGGCCGGGCGCGACCACCGGCGCGGCCACGGACAGCGGAACGGCCGGGAGGCACGGCGAGCGTCCGCGGGGAACACTCGCCGTGCCTCCCGGCCGGCTGCTGCGCGGTGCCTACGCCTCGATGACGACCGGCACGATCATCGGCCGACGCCGGTGCTTCGTGTTCACCCAGCGGCCGACGGTCCGACGGACCACCTGGCTGAACGCGTGCGCGTCGCGGGTTCCGTTGGCGGCCGCCTCCGCGATCGCCTTGGCGATCTGCGGACGGACGTCGTCGAAGACCGAGTCGTCCTCGGCGAAGCCACGCGACTGGATCTCCGGTCCGACGACGCACTGGCCGGTGGTGAAGTCCACGGCGCAGAAGACGGAGATGAACCCCTCCTCCGCCAGGACGCGACGGTCCTTGAGGTCGGCGTCGGTGATCTCGCCGACGGTCGAGCCGTCCACGTACACGTACCCGATGTCGAGCTGACCCGCCACCGTGACCTCGCCGTCCTTCAGGTCGACGACGATGCCGTCCTGCCCGAGGATGACGTTCCGCGGCGGCACGCCCGTCTGGATCGCGAGGTCCGCGTTGGCGTACAGGTGGCGGTGCTCGCCGTGCACGGGCAGCACGTTCTTCGGCCGCAGGATGTTGTAGCAGTACAGCAGCTCGCCGGCCGAGGCGTGTCCGGAGACGTGGACCTTCGCGTTGCCCTTGTGCACCACCTTCGCGCCGAGCTTCGTCAGCCCGTCGATCACGCGGTAGACGGCGTTCTCGTTGCCCGGGATGAGGCTCGACGCCAGGATGACGGTGTCGCCCTCGCCGATCTCGATCTGGTGCTCGAGGTTCGCCATGCGCGCGAGGACGGCCATCGGTTCGCCCTGCGACCCGGTCGACATGTAGACGATCTGGTCGTCGGGGACGTTCTTCGCCTTCTTCGTGTCGATGAGCACGTTCTCGGGCACCCGCAGGTAGCCGAGCTCGGCGGCGATCGTCATGTTCCGGATCATCGACCGGCCCATGAAGGCGACCTTGCGGTTCGCGGCGGCCGCGGCGTCGAGGACCTGCTGCACGCGGTGCACGTGCGACGAGAAGCTCGCGACGACGACCTTCTTGCGGGCGCGCGTGATGATGTTCTCGAGGACCGGTCCGATGTCGCGCTCCGGGGCGGTGAAGCCCGGCACGTCGGCGTTGGTCGAGTCCGGCAGGAACAGGTCGACGCCCTGCTCGCCGAGCCGCGCGAAGGCACGGAGATCGGTGATGCGGTCGTCGAGCGGGAGCTGGTCCATCTTGAAGTCGCCCGTGTGCAGGACCCGACCGGCGGGGGTCGTGATCGCGACGGCGAGGGCGTCCGGGATGGAGTGGTTCACGGCGACGAACTCGAGGTGGAACGGGCCGAGCTGCTCGGTCTGGTCCTCCTGCACGACGAGCGTGTAGGGCTTGATCCGGTGCTCCTTGAGCTTCGCCTCGACGAGTGCGAGCGTCAGGGTGGAGCCGATCAGGGGGATGTCGCCCTTGAGCTTGAGCAGGTACGGCACGGCGCCGATGTGGTCCTCGTGCCCGTGGGTGAGCACGACGCCGAGGACGTCGTCGAGGCGGTCCCGGATCGGCCCGAAGTCGGGGAGGATGAGGTCGACGCCCGGCTGGTGCTCCTCGGGGAAGAGCACGCCGGCGTCGACGACGAGCAGCTTGCCGTCGAACTCGTACACGGTCATGTTGCGACCGATCTCGCCGAGACCCCCGACGGGGATCACGCGGAGGGTGCCGGGTTCGAGCGGCTGCGGTGTGGAGATCTGGGTGGGCATTCGGTCCTGACTGTCGTGCGACGCGCTCCGGGCGAGCCGCGGTCTTCCTAACGTGTGGTGCCTGGCACCTTCGGCAGTGCGCCGCCGGCCGCCGCGTTGCGGTCCGGGCGGAAGTTCGAGAAGTCTGCACCCGGGATGTCCCGGACCGCTTCGAGGGAGGTCTCGATGGCGTAGGCCTCGGTGTCCTCGGGGCCGACGAGCGGCAGGCGGACCCGCGGGCTGCCGATGCGCCCGAGCCCGTGCAGCACGTACTTCGCGGCGACGGTGCCCGGCACGTGGGTCATGATCGCGCGGACGAGCGGCTCGACGCGCTTGTGCTCGGCGGTGGCGGTCGCGAGGTCGCCGCGGTTCACGGCGTCGACGATCGTGCGGTACGGCGTCGACGTGATGTTCGCCGTCACCCCGATCAGCCCGGTCGCGCCGATCGACAGGTGCGGGAGCACGTTCGTGTCGTCGCCCGAGAAGTACATGAGGTCGGTGTTGTTGAGCACCCGGGAGACCTCGGCGAAGTCGCCCTTGGCGTCCTTCACCGCGAGGATGTTCGGGTGCTTCGACGCCCGCACGAGGGTCTCGTAGGTGATCGGGATGCCGGTGCGCCCCGGGATGTCGTACAGGATGACCGGCAGGTCGGTGGCGTCCGCGATCATCCGGAAGTGCGTGAGCACGCCCGCCTGGGTGGGCTTGTTGTAGTACGGCGTGACGATCATGACGCCGTCCGCCCCCGCCCGCTCGCTCTGCTTGTAGAGGTGGATCGCGTGCGCGGTCTCGTTCGAGCCGCCGCCGGTGATGATCTTCGCCCGACCGGCGGCCACGGACTTGCCGACCTCGACCAGTCGGAGCTTCTCCGGGTCGGTCAACGTGCTCGTCTCACCCGTGGTCCCGGTCACGACGATGCCGTCGGCACCGGCCGTGATGCAGTCGTCGATGTGCTGCTCGACGCCGGGCCAGTCGACCTCGCCGTCGGCCGTGAACGGCGTCACGAGGGCGACGAGGACCTGACCGAAGGGATTCTCACGCGGGGACACGCGCACCAGCGTACCGGGGATGCGCGCCGCGGCTGCCGTCCGGTCGGACGGTGCGCGGCTCCCGGACGGTCGGGAAGCGCGGTCGGGAGGCGCGGCTCGCCCCCGCCACGGCCGGTCCCGCTCGGCACCGGCGGCGGTCCACCGGGTCGAACCACGTTCCCGACATCGAACCAGCGTCGGCGGCTGGTTCGACGTCGGTTCCGTGGTTCGACGCTCCGGCTGGGCCGGGCACCGCGAGCGGCGCGGCACGCTACGCGCGGCGGCGCCACTCCAGGAAGCGGTAGCGGGTGCCGTCGACGCGGGACTCCTGCCACGGGCCCTCGTCGACGAGCTCCCACGCGTCGTCGAGCCCGGGCGCGCGGGTGTCGCCCGGTACGTCGAGGTCGACGATCGTCTCGGAGACCCGGTCGGCGAAGGGCAGGGCGTCGGTGTAGACCGCTCCCCCGCCGATCACCCACACCGACTCGTCGGTGTCGAGCGCGGACGCCAGGTCGTGCACGACCTCCGCACCCTCGGCGGACCACGACGCGTCACGCGTGAGCACGACGTTCCGGCGTCTGGGCAGCGGACGGAAGCGCGGCGGCAGCGAGTCCCACGTGCGGCGGCCCATGACGACGGCACCGTCGCCGGTGACCTGCCGGAAGTGGGCGAGGTCCTCGGGCACGTGCCACGGGATCCCGCCGTCGGCACCGATCACGCCGGACGCGGTGCGCGCCCAGACCACACCGACGCCGCGGACGGGCTCGGTCCAGCCGGAAGCGCCTGTCCCGGTCATCAGACGGCGACCGCGGCCCTGATCGCCGGGTGGTGCTCGTAGCCCACGACCGTGAAGTCCTCGTACTCGTACGCGTCGATCGAGTCGCGCGGGGCGACCTCGAGCGTCGGGTACGGGTACGCCGTGCGGGACAGCTGCTCGCGGACCTGCTCGACGTGGTTGTCGTAGACGTGGCAGTCGCCGCCGGTCCACACGAAGTCGCCGACCTCGAGCCCGGTCTGGGCCGCGATCATGTGCGTGAGCAGCGCGTACGAGGCGATGTTGAACGGCACGCCGAGGAACATGTCCGCGCTCCGCTGGTAGAGCTGGCACGAGAGCTTGCCATCGACGACGTAGAACTGGAAGAACGCGTGGCACGGGGCGAGGGCCATGTCCGGCACGTCGGCGACGTTCCACGCCGAGACGATGAGGCGTCGCGAGTCCGGGTTCGTCCGGATCTGCTCGATCACCTGCGCGATCTGGTCGACGTGCTCGCCCGAGGGCGTCGGCCACGAGCGCCACTGCACGCCGTAGACCGGGCCGAGGTCGCCGTCCTCGTCCGCCCACTCGTTCCAGATCCGGACGCCGTGCTCCTGCAGCCAGCGGGCGTTGCCGTCGCCGCGGAGGAACCAGAGCAGCTCGTACGCGACCGACTTGAAGTGCACGCGCTTGGTGGTCACGAGCGGGAAGCCCTGCGACAGGTCGTAGCGGAGCTGCGCCCCGAAGATGCTGCGGGTCCCGGTGCCGGTGCGGTCGCCCTTGGGGGTCCCTTCCTCGAGCACCCGGCGCAGCAGGTCCTCGTACGGAGTGGGCACTGCCGGGGTCGGGACGGCGGGGTCGGGCTGCACGGTCTCGGTCACACGAAGACTCTACGTGGCGTGAGTACCGTGGCGGTCATGTCGACCCAGCCGCTCTCGATCCTCGTCGCCGGTGCGTCCGGCTTCATCGGGACCCCCCTCGTCCGTGCCCTGCGCGACGCCGGACACCACGTCACGACCCTGGTGCGCCGCGCCCCGCGCTCGGCGTCCGAGTTCCGCTGGTCCCCCGGCACCCGCCCGCTCGACCCCGCGATCCTCGACGGTGCCGACGTCGTGATCAACCTCGCCGGCGCGAACATCGGCAAGCTGCCGTGGACCGAGTCCTACAAGCGGGAGATCCTCGACTCCCGGGTGCACGCCACCGAGACCCTCGTCGAGGCGATGCGGCACGCGACGACTCCTCCGGCGCTCTTCCTGTCCGGGTCGGCGTCGGGCGTCTACGGCGACCGCCCGGTCGACGTCCTCGACGACGACGCGACCGCGGGCACGGGCTTCCTCGCGGAGGTCTGCACCCGGTGGGAGGCCGCCGCGACAGCCGCACCCGAGGGGGTCCGCGTGGTGCTGCTCCGCACCGGGATCGTCGTCGGACAGGGCGGCGGCGCACTGGCGCCCCTCGTGCCGCTGACGAAGGCGGGCCTCGGCGGGAAGCTCGGCACCGGCGGCCAGTTCTGGCCGTGGATCGCCCTCGACGACGAGGTGGGCGCGATCGTCCACCTCGCCACCAGTCCGGACGCGGCCGGGGTGACGGGGCCGGTCAACCTGGCGGGACCGGAGGCGGCCGTCGCGACCCGGATCACGCGCCGGGTCGCCGAGGACCTGCACCGGCCCTACCTGTTCAGCGTGCCCGCCTTCGCGCTGCGGACGCTGCTCCGCCAGGCCGCGGACGAGATGCTGCTCTCGAGCCAGCGCATGGTCCCGCGGAAGCTCACCGAGTCCGGCTACCGGTTCCGGTACGAGCGCGCCGAGGACGCGGTCGACGCCGCCTTCTAGTCGGCCCCGGGGGTCCGGTCCGCCCTGGCCAGCGCGGTCCGCATCGCCGCCCGGGCACGCTTCCGGTCACCGGCGGCGTCGTAGACGACCCCGAGCCGGTACCACCCCCGCCAGTCGTCGGGATCGGCCTCGACCGCGTCCCGGTACCGCGGGAAGAGCTCGTCGGCGGCCTCGCGGGTGGGACGGCCCGACGGACGGACGGGGACGACGTCGTCCGGGGTGCCGCCCTCCCGTTCCAGGCGCGCGCCGAGCCGGGTGATGCGCACGCCGAAGCGCAGTTCGAGCACGAGCAGCAGCGCGCCGATCGCGGCGACGACGAACAGGGCCACGCCGATGCCGATGCCGATCGGCTGCCCGGTCCGGACGAAGGCGACCGCGCGCTGGCCCACGAGCACGATGTAGAGCGCGAGGAGCAGGGTCATCAGCGCGGCGCCCCAGAACGGGGAGCGGAGCGACCGCCAGAGCGTCGTCACGGCTCAGCCGACGCCGAGGACGCTGCCGAGCCCGACGGTGAGCCCGCGGGCACCGACCACGGCGGACAGTGCGGCGCGGATGCCGGCGACGTACGCGACGTCGTCGTTCGTGTCGTGGCGGATCGTGACGGTCTCGCCCGGACCGCTCAGGAGCACGTCCTGCACCGCCTTCACGCCGGGCAGCCGGAGCGAGTGGATCGGGACGCTCGCGACCTGCTGCCCACGGGCGCGCTGGTCGACGTGGGGCGCGTCGACCGGGCCCACGTCGCGCCGGGCGTCGGCGATCAGCTCCGCGGTGCGCACGGCGGTGCCCGACGGGCTGTCGATCTTGCCGGCGTGGTGCGTCTCGACGATCTCGACGGACGGGAACCACGGCGCGGCGATGGTGGCCAGGTGCGTCGCGAGCACCGAGCCGATGGAGAAGTTCGGCACGACGAGGACGCCCTGCTCGGGCCGGTCCTCGAGACCGGCACGGAGCGATGCCAACCGGTCGAGTGACCAGCCGGAGGTCCCGACGAGCACGTTCGCGCCGCTCGCGAGCGCGTGACCGACGATCGCCGGGCTGAGCGCCGGCACGGTCACGTCCACCACGACGGCCGCTCCCCCGAACACCGACGGCGGTGCCTCGTGCACGGCGTCCTTCGAGGACAACGACGCGACGAGCTCGAAGCCGTCGAGCGACTCCACGACGGAGGCCACGAGGCCCCCGAGACGACCGGTGGCGCCGACGACGGCGACGGGAGTGACCATGCCCCCATCCTAGGATCGACCCATGTCGCTCCAGGTCAGGTCCGTGCCCGCCGACGCCCCCGAGGTGGACGCCCTGCTCGACGCCTACCTCGACGAGCGCGAGGCGACGTTCCCGAGTGCGCAGGGCTCCTACTCGCGGAAGCGCACCCCGGCGGCCGAGTTCGTCGCTCCGAACGGCACCTTCGCGCTCGCGGTCGACACCGCGGACGGCACCGCGGTCCCGGTCGGCTGCGGCGGACTCCGACGGATCGCGGACGACGGCGACGACGTCCGGTTCGAGGTCAAGCACGTCTACGTCACCCCCGACGGACGCGGACGGGGTGTCGCGACCGCGCTCATGGACGCGCTCGAGCAGGCGGCGCGCGACCTCGGTGCCACGAGCGTGGTCCTCGACACGAACGACTCCCTGGTCGCCGCGGGAGCGATGTACCGGAGCCGGGGCTACCAGCGGGTCGAGCCGTTCAACGAGAACCCGAACGCGACCGCCTGGTACCGCAAGCCGGTGCGCTGAGGCGAGCAGCGCCTCCAGGCCGGTGCACGCCCGGACACCGGACGCCGGACGCCGGACGCTAGACGGGCTGGTCGACCGGCAGGCCCGTGCGCAACTCGACGGGCAGGTGCGCCAGGTCGTTGAGCGTGACGACCTCGGCCGGCTTCGCGGAGCGGATGCGGATGATCGTCAGCGCGGTGTGCGCGACGTTCGTGCCCATCCAGCGCCACTCCGGGGCCTGGAACGCCTCGCGCACGAACCACCCGATCACCGCGTTGTGGGTGATGAGCAGGTCGTGCCGGTCCTCGCGCGCGGGGGTGAACCACTCGGCGACCGCGTCGCCCATCTGCGCCTGTCCGGCGACGATCTCCTCCTCGGTCACGCCGCCGTACCAGCCCTGGTAGGCGTGCGGCATGTCCGGGGTCGGACCCGAGGGGATGCAGTCGAAGAGCAGCGTGGACGCCTCGGGCTGGACGGCCGGCAGCCGCTGCGCGAGGAACGACGCCGTCTCGCTCGGGGCGTCGAGCGGCGAGTGGTACACGCCGTCGAAGGGCACCCCGCCGAGCCGGTCCGCGACGAGCATCGCCTGGCGCTTGCCCCGCTCGGACAGCTTGCCGTCGCGGAGCCCGTGCTCGGCGTCCTGGTGTTCACCGTGGCGCACGAGGTACAGGTAGTGGGACACGTCCGTCACCCCTCGGCACCGATGGCGGCCGCGAGGCGGTCCCGCTCCACCGCACCGACGACCGAGGTGATGGTCGGACGGGTGAGCAGGTCCCGCGCGAGGTCGAGCACGTCGGCGGCGGTCACGCGGTCGACCCGCTGCAGCGCGGTGCCGAGGTCGGTGAACTCGCCCGTGCCGAGCTCGGAGCGCCCGAGCCGGGTCATGCGGGCGTCGGAGTCCTCGAGCGAGAGGGTCAGCGCCCCCTCGATCTGCCCCTTCGCGCGTCGGAGCTCGTCCTCCGTGATGCCGTCGTCGACCATGCGGGCGAACTCGGCGTCGATGATCTCGACGACCCCGGCGACGTTGTCCGGCGCGCACCCGGCGTACACGCCGAACGCGCCGTTGTCGAGGTACGCCGGCGCGAAGGACGAGACGGCGTAGGCCAGTCCGCGGCGCTCCCGGACCTCCTGGAACAGCCGGGAGCTCATGCCGCCACCGAGCACGGCGTTGAGCACGCTGAGCACCGGTCGCCGGTCGTCACGAAGATCGAGGCCCTGCGACCCACGGAGCATGCTGACCTGCTCGGTCGGACGGTGCGCGACGGTGAGCCGCGGGACGGCGGGGTCGGCGACGGGCTGCGGGGTCCGACGCGCGAGCGGCGACGCCTTCGGGGCGTCCCGGAAGACCCGCTCGACGAGCTCGCGGAAGCGGTCGTGGTCCACGGCACCGGCGGCCGTCACGACGATGCCGTTCGGCGCGTAGTGCTCGCGGTAGTGGTCGAGCACCTCGTCACGGCCGACGGCGCGGATGCTCTCCGGGGTGCCGCCGATCGGGCGGCCCAGCGGGTGCCCGTCGAACGCGGCGGCGAAGAAGGCCTCGCCCGCGACGTCCGCCGGGTCGTCGGCGGCCATCGCGAGTTCCTCGAGGATGACCCCGCGCTCGACGTCGAACGCGTCGGCCTCGAGCACCGAGCCGGTCACCATGTCGCCGATCACCTCCACCGCCATCGGGACGTCGGTGTCCCGCACACGTGCGTAGTAGCAGGTGTACTCCTTCGCGGTGGCGGCGTTGTGCTCGCCACCGACGGAGTCGAACGCGATCGCGATGTCGAGGGCGCTCCGGCTCGCGGTGCCCTTGAAGAGCAGGTGTTCCAGGAAGTGCGTCGAGCCGAACTGCCCCTCGCGCTCGTCGCGGGAGCCGACACCGACCCAGAAGCCGAGGCTCGTCGAGCTCGCCCCCGGGACCGACTCGGTCAGGACCCGAACCCCGGACGACAACACGGTTCGACGGACGAATGCGCCGCCGGACGTCAGGAACGACGTGTCCTGCGACCCGAGCGGCAACGGCACTGGCTGGTTCATCGGGTAGGAGCCTACTGACACGCCACGGCCCGCTGCCCAGTTTCCCCAGCCTGGACCCACGTGCCTCGAAGTGGGGTACATCAGGTGAGGATAGAAAGACTCGTCTGTCTGTCCTCCCTGTGGTACAGTTTCTTCCATCGGGTCGGAAGCCCCCCTAGATTCCGACCCGATGGCTCGGGACATCAGTCCTGCGCGCGGGAGTCCCCCCACTCCCCCGCGGAGCCGATGAGTCCGAGGAGCAGCGCTGTGACGGTCGATTCCCCCCAACCGGCCGTCCAGCGTCTCCCGGGCCCGAGCACGAACCTCGCGTCGCCGGACGGGTCGAGCGTCCCCCCGGCTCCCCGTTCCGGCGGCGCGAAGGTCCGCATCCTCGAGACCGCGACGCGGCTCTTCTACGAGGAGGGCATCCGCGGCGTCGGCGTCGACCGCCTCATCTCCGAGGCCAGCGTCACGAAGGCGACGTTCTACAAGCACTACGGGTCGAAGGACAACCTGATCCTGGCCTACATCCGGTCGCAGGACGAGCGGGTCCAGCGCGCCTTCGAGCAGCTCGTGGCCGACGCGGACAGCCCGACGGACGCCGTCCGCGCGTGGGTCGCCGCCGTCTCCGACGAGGTCGGCCGCTCCGAGTTCCGCGGCTGCGCCTTCCTCAACGCCGCCGCCGAGTACCACGACCCGCGCGACCCGGTCCGCCATGTCGTCGCCGCGCACCGCGACTGGTACACCGAGCAGCTCGCGTCGCTGCTGCAGCGCGCCGGACACCCGCTCGCGGGCGACGGCGCCGACGAGCTCATGCTCGCGCGCGACGGCGCGATGGCCGGCGCGTACGCCGGCGACGCGATCGCGGCGACGGCGGCGCTCGGCCGGGTCGCCGAACGGGTCCTGACCGCCTGACGCTGACCGCCTGACGGACGGGAGGCGCGTGGCGGCGCCGCCACGCGCCTCCCGTCCGTCCCACCCGCGGACCAGGGCCCGGGTGTTGGCTGGGCCCATGGCCAACGACCCCAACTGGAACCTCCCGGAGGTCCCGTCCTTCACCCTGTCCAGCCCCGACTTCACCGACGGCGGCGTCCTGCCCGACTGGGCACGCGGCTCCGACGCCGGCGGTGGCGGCGAGGACCGCTCCCCCGCCCTGGAGTGGGAGGGTGCGCCCGAGGGCACCCAGAGCTACGTGCTCACCGTGTACGACCCCGACGCCCCGACCGGGTCCGGCTTCTGGCACTGGAGCCTCACGGACCTGCCGGCCTCGGCGACCTCGCTGCCGCAGGGCGCCGGCACGGACGACGCGCTGCTGCCCGCCGAGGCCCTGCGCCGCCGGAACGAGTTCGGCACCGACACGTTCCTCGGTGCCGCACCGCCCGCTGGCCACGGTCCGCACCGGTACTTCTTCACGCTCAGCGCGCTCGACGTCCCCGTGCTCGAGGCCCCGGCGGACGCCACCCCGGCGGTCGTCGGCTTCGTGCTCCGCGAGCACCTGCTCGGCCGCGCGCAGCTGGTGGGCACGCAGGAGACCCCCGCGTCCTGACCCGCGCGGCTCGCACGGCCCGCAACGGCGAACGGCCGCCGCTCCAGCAGGAGCGGCGGCCGTTCGGGTGTCCGGGGGATCAGCCCTCGGCGGGCGCCTCGGCGTGGGTCGCGTGGTCGTCGCGGCCCTCGGTGTCCACCTCGTCGGCGACGACCGGCGCGAGCGACAGCTTGCCGCGGTCGTCCACCTTGGTGACCTCGACCAGGATCTTCTGGCCGACGCCGAGCACGTCCTCGACGTTCTCCACACGCTTGCCACCGGCGAGCTTGCGGACCTCGGAGACGTGGAGCAGACCGTCGCGGCCCGGGAGCAGCGACACGAACGCACCGAACGTCGCGATCTTGACGACCGTGCCGAGGAACTGGTCCCCGATCTCCGGGTTCGTCGGGTTCGCGATCGCGTTGACCTGGGCACGGGCGGCCTCGGCCGACGGACCGTCGACGGCGCCGATGTAGACCGTGCCGTCGTCCTCGATCGAGATGTCGGCACCGGTCTCGTCCTGGATGCCGTTGATCGTCTTGCCCTTCGGGCCGATCAGCTCGCCGATCTTGTCGACGGGGATCTGCACCGAGATCACGCGCGGGGCGGTGTCGGCCATCTCGTCGGGGGCGTCGATCGCCTCGGTCAGCACGCCGAGGATCGCGGAGCGAGCCTCCTTGGCCTGCTTCAGCGCGGCGTCGAGCACCGACGACGGGATGCCGTCGAGCTTCGTGTCGAGCTGGATCGCCGTGACGAACTCCGAGGTACCGGCGACCTTGAAGTCCATGTCGCCGAGGGCGTCCTCGGCACCGAGGATGTCGGTCAGCGCCGCGTAGCGGGTCTGGCCGTCGACGGTGTCGGAGACGAGGCCCATCGCGATGCCCGCGACCGGCGCGCGCAGCGGCACACCGGCGTTGAGGAGCGACAGGGTCGAGGCGCAGACGGAGCCCATCGACGTCGAACCGTTGGAGCCGAGGGCCTCGGACACCTGACGGATGGCGTAGGGGAACTCCTCGCGCGACGGCAGCACCGGCACGAGCGCGCGCTCGGCGAGGAAGCCGTGCCCGATCTCGCGACGCTTCGGCGAACCGACACGACCGGTCTCACCCGTCGAGTACGGCGGGAAGTTGTAGTGGTGCAGGTAGCGCTTCTTCGTGACGGGCGACAGCGAGTCGATCTGCTGCTCCATCTTGAGCATGTTCAGCGTGGTGACGCCGAGGATCTGCGTCTCGCCGCGCTGGAAGATCGCCGAACCGTGGACGCGCGGGATCACGGCGACCTCGGCGTCGAGCGGACGGATGTCGGCGAGGCCGCGACCGTCCATGCGGACCTGCTCGGTCAGGATGCGGCCGCGGACGACCTTCTTCGTGACCGACTTGTAGGCGGCGCTGACCTGGCCGTTGGCGCTGTCGGGGAGCTCCCCGGCCTCGACCTTGGCGGCGACGGCCTCCTTCACGCGGGCCTTCAGGGCGTCGTCCTTGTCCTGACGCTCGAGCTTGCCGGCGATCTGGTAGACGTCCTTGAGCTCGTCGAGGGCGATGGCCTCGACGGCCGAGTAGACCTCGGGGGCGTACGGCGGGAAGACCGGGTAGTCCTGGATCTCCTTGGCCGACTGCGCGGCCATCTTCGCCTGCGCCTCGACGAGGACCTTGAGGAACGGCTTGGCCGCCTCGAGGCCCTGCGCGACGATCGCCTCGTCGGGCTTCGTGGCGCCGCCCTGGATGAGACCCCAGGCGTGCTCGGTGGCCTCGGCCTCGACCATCATGATCGCGACGTCCTCGTTGCCCTGGTCGTCGGTGACGACGCGGCCGGCGACGGTGAGGTCGAACACGGCCTCGGCGAGCTGCGAGGCCTTCGGGAACGCGACCCACTGGTCGCCGATGAGGGCGAGGCGCACACCGGCGATCGGGCCGGAGAACGGCAGACCGGAGATCTGCGTCGACGCGGAAGCGGCGTTGATCGCGAGCGCGTCGTAGAACTCGTCCGGCGCGATGCTCAGGACGGTGATGACGATCTGGACCTCGTTGCGCAGGCCGTCGACGAACGACGGACGCAGCGGCCGGTCGATCAGACGGCACACGAGGATCGCCTCGGTGCTCGGACGGCCCTCACGGCGGAAGAACGAGCCGGGGATCTTGCCCGCGGCGTACGAGCGCTCCTCGACGTCGACCGTCAGCGGGAAGAAGTCGAAGCCCTCGCGCGGGTGCTTGCCGGCGCTGGTGGCCGAGAGGAGCATGGTCTCCTCGTCGAGGTACGCGGCGACCGCGCCCTGGGCCTGCTGTGCGAGGCGGCCGGTCTCGAACCGGACGACGCGCTTGCCGAACTTGCCGTTGTCGATGACGGCCTCGGCGAACTTGATCTCGGGACCCTCCAAAAGGGTGCCTCCTTGACGTGTTCGGCAGACCTGGGCGACGGCACTCGATGGTGCGTGCGCGCCGAGGGGTCGGGACGCATGTCTGGTCAGCAGTAGAAGCACTCGGGACGGACCGTGCTGCCCGCGAGCCACCACCGATGACCAGCTCCGTGCCCGGTCTGCGCAGTGTGTGTTGTGACGCCCGGGGAAACGGTCCCCGGACGAGGAGGACTTTACCAGTCCTCAGGTCGCTCGCGGGTGTTGCTCCTGGCGAACGGGCGTGTCCCCGGTAGCCTGCCGCCATGCGCTTCACCCCTTCGCGGGGCGTGCTCGTCGCGGCGGCCGTGGTCGTCGGCGCGCTCGTCGCCCCGGTGTCCACCGCCCTCCCCGCGACGGCGGACACCCAGCAGTACCCGACCTGGCAGGACGTGCAGCGGGCGAAGGGCAACGAGCAGGCCGCGGCGGCCGAGGCCACGAAGGTGCAGTCCGCTCTCCGGTCCGTGCAGGCCGACGCGGCGGCGAAGTCGCAGGCCGCGCTCGAGGCGTCAGCGGCGTCCGACCGCGCCGCGGCGGACCTGGCCTCCGCCACCCAGGCGGCGACGAGCCTCCGGTCCCAGGCGGACAGCGCCGACCGGACGGCGGCCCGCGCCCGGGAACGAGCCGGCCAGCTCGCCGCCACCCTGTACCGGGACGGCAGCGGCAACGCGATGACGACGCGGATCGCGACCGCCGACGACCCCCGGCAGCTGCTCTACCAGCTCGGCGCGATGGACCAGCTCTCGACGACGTGGGAGGGCGTGCTCGACGAGGCCTCGGTCGCGGGGCACACCGCGTCCGCCCTGCACGACCAGGCCGAGCGGGCCGAGTCCGAGCGGACGACGCTCGCGCGCGCCGCCGAGGAACGGTCGGTCGACGCCCGCTCCGCCTCGGACGCGGCCGCACAGAGCGTCGCCGACACGCAGCAGCACAGCGACGAGCTCTACGCCCAGCTCGCGGAACTGCGGGACACCACCGCCGAGACGGAGCAGCGGTACGAGCTGGGCGTGCAGGTCGCGGCCCAGAAGGCGGCACAGCAGCGCGCCCGCGAACGAGCCGCCGCGGCAGCCGCGGCATCGGCGGCCGCGGCGGCCGCAGCGGCGTCCACGCCCG
>NZ_MJAK01000016.1 GCF_001742745.1 Curtobacterium sp. ER1/6
GCTCGCGCCCGCCCCGCCGGTCACGGCCGTACCGGTGGCGCCCGACCCCACGGGCGCTCCGGTCGCGCCCGCCTCGGCGGCCAGGCGGTCGAGGACGGCGGCGCTCCACAGCGCGGCCGGGTCCTCGTAGTCGACGTCGCAGTCGACACGGTCGTGGACCCGTGTCGCGCCGAGCTGCTCGAGGCGCAGGTCGAGCAGCTTGCCCGCCTGGCAGAACTCGTCGTAGCTCGTGTCGCCGAGCCCGAGGACCGCGTACCGCAGGCCCTCGAGCCGCGGCACGGTGGTGGCTTGCAGGGCCTCCCAGAACAGGCCGGCGTTGTCGGGCATCTCGCCCTCGCCGTACGTCGAGGTCACGACGAGCACGTGCGACATGCCCGCGAGCTGCTCCGGCGAGACGGCGTCGAGCGGGGTGGCCCGACCGCCGAGCCCGCGTGCCCGGGCGCCGGCGACGAGGTCCTCGGCGAGGAGCTCCGCGTTGCCCGTCTGGGTGCCGAAGAGCACGTCGACGGTCGTCGTCGGAGCGGGCGACGCGGACCGACGCCCCGCGGCGGCGATGCCCGCGAGGAACCCGGCGAGCCAGGACTCCTGCGCGGCGGAGAACGGTGCGTCGACCGGGATGAGCGACCCGGAGGGCGGCAGGTTCGTCATGCCGTCACCGCCTCGGCCGTCGCCGGCACGGCGCGGCGTGCGATGTCCTCGAGGGCCGCCGTCGCGAGGAGTTCGTCGAACCGGGCGGCACGTCGGCGGCCGTCGTTCTTGGCGTTCTGGTGCATGATCCACCCCGTGGTGCCGGGTGCGTCCGAGCTGCGGTTGTTCCGCTGCGCGAACGCCCGCTTGGCGTCGTCGAGCCGCTTGACGGCGATGAGGGTCGCGAGCTCGTCGTCGGCGAAGGCGTCGAGCGTGCCGCGGAGGTACTTCACGACGCGCTGCTTCACCTGGAAGTCCTCGGTCAGCACGAGGTTCCGCACCGCCTCGCTGAGCCGGGGGTCGCCCGCCGCGGCGCCGGGCACGCGCTCGCGTGCGACGTCCTGGGCGACGCCGAGCACCGTGTACGACGACAGCAGCGAGAACGTGTCCTCGCCCTGGTCGCCCAGCGCCGGGGCACGCCCGTCGAGCACCGTGCGCTGGTCGCGGTAGTCCGTCTTGAACGCGCGGAGCTTGTCCGTGGCGACGGAGGACGCGAGCTCGTCGAGGAGCTCCGGCCGGGTCGCCGCGGCGAGGATGGCGTCGGCGTCCTGGGTGAGCAGGAGCGCGCGCGGCATGCCGACGAACACGTGCTCGCGGACCGTCTCCCACTCGGCGAGCAGACGCGCCGCGAGTGCGGAGCCGGTGGCCTCGAGGTGCCACTCGAGCAGCAGCCGCGCGGCCGCCTCGTGGAAGGCGCCGCGCTCGGTCTCGGTCACCGGGAACACCAGGAGCGAGTCGGTGCTCGCCCGGTCGACCACCTCGCCCGACGGGTCGTACTGGTACAGGAACCCGCCGGACATCCCGTTGCCGAGGCCCTTGCCGAAGCCGCCGAGGTTGAGGACCGCGCCGCCCGTCATGTACTCGCAGCCGAAGTCGCCGAGGCCCTCGACGACCGCGCTCGCGCCGGAGTTGCGCACCGCGAACCGGTCGCCCGCCTCGCCCTCGACGAACGTGCGACCACCGGTCGCGCCGAACAGCGCGAAGTTGCCGACGAGGACGTTCCCGCCCCGCTCGGCGCTGCCGCCGCCCGGCGCACGGACGACGATGCGGCCGCCGGACTGGCTCTTGCCGACACCGTCGTTCGCGGTGCCCGTGTGCTCGAGGGTGACGCCGTCGTTCGTGAAGACGCCGTAGGACTGCCCGGCGGACCCGCTCGTGCGGATCGTGACCGCGCCGTCGACCAGGCGTCGCCGACCCCGGTCGTCGGTGGCGACGGCCGGGTGTGCGGACAGGTCGACGCCGCGCAGCTCGTGGTTGAGGATCCGCTCGACGTCGATGCCGAGCTGCCCGCCGACCGACTTGTCCGCGTTGCCGAGGTGCACGCCGTCGACGACGAGCGTGTGCTCGTGGCCGTCGACGAGGGCGGCGCGCACCCGCTCGATCAGGGCGTCGTCGGTCCGGTAGTCCTTCTCGAGGTACTCCGGGTCGGTCACGACCTTCTCCGGCACCTGCGCGAGCAGGTTCCGGACGTCGAGCCGGCCGACGCTCGACGGGTGGTCGAGCAGCTGGAGCAGGTCGGTGCGGCCGCGTGCCTCGCGGAGGGAGTGCAGGCCCAGGCGCGCGAGGATCTGCCGGACGTCGTGCGCGATGTTGAGCAGGTACTGCGCGAGGGCACGGGGGTCGCCCTCGAAGGCCTCGGCGTTCGTGGTGAGGCCCGCCGGGCACTTCACGTTGCAGTTCTTCGCCATGACGCAGCCGAGCATCATGAGCGCGGTGGTGCCGAACTCGAACGAGTCGCCGCCGAGCAGCGCGCTCGTGACGACGTCGGAGCCGGTCTGGTGCGCGCCCGAGCAGCGGAGCGTGACCTTCTGCCGGAGGCCGTTCGCGACGAGGGCCTGGTGCACCTCGGCCACCCCGATCTCGGCGGAGCGGCCGGCGTACTTCAGGCTCGTGACCGCGGCGGCACCGGTGCCACCGGTGTTGCCCGCGACGTTGATGACGTCGGCACCGGCCTTCGCGACGCCGACCGCGATCGTGCCGATGCCCTCGGAGGACACGAGCTTCACGACGACCCGGACGCGGGCGGCCTTGCAGTCGTGGATGAGCTGCGCGAGGTCCTCGATCGAGTACGTGTCGTGGTGCGGCGGCGGGGAGATGAGTTCGACGCCCGGCGTGCCCCCACGGGCCGCGGCGATGTCGACCGTCACCTTCGGCGCGGGGAGCTGGCCGCCCTCGCCGGGCTTGGCGCCCTGGCCGATCTTGATCTCGAGCTCCTCGAGCATCGGGTCGGCGAGGTAGCCCGCCCAGATGCCGAACCGGCCCGACGCGAACTGCTTGATGCGGGAGCCGCGGATCGTGCCGTAGCGGGAGTGGTGCTCGCCGCCCTCGCCGGAGTTCGACATGCCGCCGACCATGTTCGTGCCGTGCGCCACGGCCTCGTGCGCGGTGGCGACCAGGGCGCCGTGGCTCATCGCGCCGGAGGCCAGGGTGCGGGTGATCTCGTGCGCGGGCTGGACCGCGTCGAGGTCGAGGCTCGCCGGGGCGCTGACGAGCAGGGTGAGCAGGGCGACCGCGGAACCGGTGGCGCGGAGCGTCACCTGGTCGTCGTCGACGGAGTCGACGTCGACCTGGCCCGGGTGCAGCAGCGCGAGGCCGTCGGCGAGGGCCCGGTGACGCCGTGCACCGGTGGTCCCCGTCGACGTGAGCTCTAGGCGGAACCGCACCGGGCCTCCCGGCTGGTCGCCGTCGTCCGACGGACGCGAGCCGGACAGGCCGCGCACCGTGATGCTGGCGTTGCCGCTCGTCGAGAAGCGGCCGAGCTCCCGGGCGAAGTCCTCGGCCTCGTCGGTGCCGGTGACGTCGGCGGGCAGCGCGAGGACGTCGCGGAGTGCCGCGGGACGGCGCGAGCGCTCGTCGTGCGTGGTCTGCAGGAACGTGACGTAGCCCGGGGTGATGCGGTGCGCGTCGATCTCGGCGTCGCTCAGCCGGTCGTAGCCGGTGTTCCGGTACGCGGTGTCGGTGATGCCGAAGGCGTCGTCGAGCTGCCCGAGGGTGAGCAGCCGCAGGGCCTCGGAGTCCCCGGAGCGCTCGAAGGCCGGGCGCTCCTCGGTCATGCCGCCGAAGCCGCGGACGCTCGCGACGCCGAACGAGTGGCCGGCGCCGTCGGAGCGCTCCTTGAACAGACCGAGCAGCGGGACCTGCGCCTCGGTCTGCACGGAGCGGGCGCGCTCGTGCCACTCGGTCGCCGCCTGGGCGATGCGGGTGAAGCCGACACCGCCCACCGGGGCCTGCATGTGTGGGAAGACCCGGGCGAACAGGTCGTCGCCGGTGTCGAGGTAGTTCGGCTCGAAGAACTCGCCGCCGATGTAGCTCTCCGCGGTGCACAGGCCGACGCGGCCCATCGTCTTGGCGAGGGCCTTCTCGGCGGCCTTGCGGAACCGTGCGAGCGCGAGGTCGGTCGCGGTGCGCTCGCCGGCGGGCGCGGCGTCGGCGGGGTACTGCTGCTCCGCGCGGAGCCGTGCCGACAGGCTGTACACGGCCGACGCCCCGAAGCCCAGGGCGGTCGCCACGTGGTGCGACGAGGGCAGCTGGCCGGACTCGGCGACGACCGACAGCCGCAGGCGCAGTCCGGTCTCGATGAGCCGCTGGTTGACGGCGGCCACGGCGAGGATCACCGGCAGGGGCGCGTGCGTCGAGGACACCGCGCGGTCGGTCAGCACCGCGATGCCGCCGGAGGTGCGGGCGAAGGCCTCGACGGCGTCGCACAGGGCCGTGACCGCCGAGCGGACGGCGTCGGCGTTCGCGTGCTCGTCGTCGGGGACGGGCACGTAGAGCATGGCGAAGCGCTCGAGCGGGACGACGGTCTGGTCGCGCAGGCGCACCATGTCGAGGTGCCCGAGCACGGGGGACTGCACGACGATCTGCCGGGTCGGCGTGGTCGCCGCGTCCCCGCCGTGCGCCTCGAGCTTGGCGCCGAGTGCCACACGCATCGACATGCCGTCCGCCTCGCGGATCGAGTCGAGCGGCGGGTTCGTCACCTGGGCGAAGCGCTGCGAGAAGTACTTCGCCATGCCGCCCTCGGTGTCGCTCAGGGCGTTGATCGCGGTGCCGTAGCCCATCGCCGAGATGCGCTCGGAGCCGTTCGCGAGCATCGGGTCGAGCATGAACCGGAAGCTCTCCTGGTTCAGCGAGTACGCCACGTACCGGCCGGCGAGGGACAGGTCGCCGTCGTAGCCGAGGGTGTCCGTGCCCCGGTCGTACGCCGGCGCGGGCAGGGCGTCGAGCTCGACGCGGGCGGCGTCGAGCAACTCGCCGTACGGCCGGCGTGCGGCCAGGGCCTCGAGTGCCTCGCGGGTGCGCAGGACCGAGCCCGTGCGGTGGTCGACGACGAGCATGCCGCCGGCCTCGATGCGGCCGCGGTGCACGACCTCGTCCGGCGCGAACGTCACCTGGCCGGACTCCGACGCCACCATGAGGTACTCGGCCGTCTGCGTCGTGCGCAGGGGCCGCAGCCCCAGTCGGTCCAGGCGAGCGCCGACGACGTCGCCGTCGCTGAAGATCACGGCGGCGGGTCCGTCGTTCTTCTCCTCGTAGAGCGAGTGGTACTCGAGCATGTCGCGCACGGCCGGCGTGAGCGTGCGGTCGTTCTCCCACGCGGGCGGCATGAGGGTGACGACGGCCTCGACGATGTCCAGCCCGTCGTCGAACACGCGGCTCTGCAGGGTCTGGTCGAGTCGGCTGGAGTCCGACTGCCCGGGCGGTCGGACGATGCTCCGCGTGCGGGCACGGGCCGAGGCGTCGTCGGACAGGCGGTTCTTGCGGTCCGTGTTGAGCTCGCCGTTGTGCGCCATCAGGCGGAACGGCTGCGCCATCGTCGGGTGCGGCTCGGTGTTCGTCGAGAACCGGGTGTGGAAGTAGAGCGTGCGGACGGAGTGCCGCGGGTCGCGGAGGTCGGTGAAGTACCCGATCACCTCGCCGGAGTTGAGCCGTCCCTTGAGGACCTGCGTCCGGGCGCTGAGCGAGAGCGGGTACAGGGCGGCGTGCGGGGCGCGCTCCTCGGTGGCGCGGGTGTACGAGGCCGCCTCGACCGCCAGCAGGGCGCGGTTCGCCGCGGCGTCGACCTCGGTCCGGGTCCAGTGCTCGGGGGCCCGGAACACCCACTGCACGATCGGCAGCTGGTACTGCTCGGCCTCGGGACGCGCGACCGAGTGGTCCACCGGGACGTCCCGGACGAGCAGGAGCACGAGGCCCTCGTGCTCGATCGCCGCCGTCACGACCCGCTCGGCGTCGGCGCGCTCGTCGGCGTCCGAGGGCACGAAGCAGTTCGCGACCCCGAAGTGTCCGGCGCGCAGGGTCTCGCCGGTGATCGCGCTGAAGAACTCCACCGACAGGTCGATGCTCACGCCCGCGCCGTCGCCGACGCCCTCAGCGGACTTGCCGCCACGGTGGGGGATGGCGCAGAGCGCCTCGTCGCCGCGCACGATCACGTCGTGGGAGGCGGTGCCGTCGAGGCGGGTGATGAAGCCGACGCCGCAGTCGCTCGACTCGCGGGCAGGGTCGTGGAGACCGAAGGATGAGGGGTTCACGGGCGGGTCCAGTGGTGCGGTGCAGGCTGCGGACGGCCAGGGCTGCATCGGTGGAGCGCTCGCCGCGGGCAGACCGGTGGTGGCAGTCGTGGCCCGGTGGGGGTGGTGCGGTGAGCCGATGCTACGGCTTGGTATACCGCGCGTGCAACAGACCGGCCGGACGGGAGGCGCGTGGCGGCCCGGTCACGCGCCTCCCGTCCTGCGGTCGCGCCTGTTCCGCAAAACGCAACGCGGGCGGTTGCTCGCAGCGGTACTCCGCTGCGAGCAACCGCCGACCTTGCGTTTCGCGTTGGAGCTCAGGCCGCGCGTTCGTCGACCGGGAGCGCGGCCGGGAGCGGCGCGGGGGTGTCGCCCGGACGCACGAGCACGGGACGCCGACGCGTGCGGAACACCCACGCCTTGAACAGGACGAACCGCACGCCCGTCGCCACGAGGTTCGCCGCGGTGAGCACCAGGACCTCGGCGCCGTGCGTCGCCCCCGGCGTGGTCGCGTGGAGCAGGACGAGCGACCCGGAGGTGATCGCCCAGGCGATGCCGAAGACGACCAGCCCCTGCACGTGGTGGCGTCCCGCGCCGGCACGACCCCGCACGCCGAACGTGAAGCGACGGTTGAGGGCGGTGTTCCCGATCGCCGTGACGAGCAGCGCGAGGAAGTCCGCGGTCTGCGCACCGACCGCCGGCCGGAACAGGGCGTAGAGCAGGGCGAACGCCACGGTCGACAGGACGCCGATCGCCCCGAAGCGCAGCACCTGCCCGAGGATCCCGACGTGCGGCGTCGTGAACGGGCGGCGGCCGATCGCGTCGTACACCGGGGCGATCGGGATCCGGCCGGTTGCCAGCCCGCGGGAGACGCGCCACATGCCCTTGAGGTCCTCGGTCGCCGTGGACGCGATGTGTACCGAGGAGTCGATGTCGTCCACCCAGTCGACCGGCACCTCGTGGATGCGGAGTCCGGCGTGCTCGGCGAGCACGAGGAGCTCGGTGTCGAAGAACCAGGCGTCGTCCTCGCACAGGGGGAGCAGGTGGTCGGCGGTCTCGCGCGTGACGGCCTTGAACCCGCACTGCGCGTCGGAGAACGAGACCCCCATCGTGGTGCGGAGGAGCAGGTTGTACGAGCGGGAGATGAACTCGCGCTTGCCGCCGCGGACCACCCGCGAGGACCCCGCGAGCCGGGTGCCGATCGCCACGTCGGAGTGTCCGGAGAGCAGGGGTGCGACGAGGGGCTCGAGTGCGGCGAGGTCCGTCGACAGGTCCTCGTCGACGTAGACGAGCACCCGGGCGGGGGAGTCGTTCCACACCGCCTTGAGCGCCCGCCCCCGGCCCTTGCGCGGCAGGTGCACGGCGTGGACCTCGGGCAGCATGGCCGCGAGGTCGTCGGCGATCCGGGCGGTGTCGTCGGTGGAGGCGTTGTCGGCGATGGTGATCCGCCACGAGTGCTGCAACGACTCGCTGCAGAAGCGGTGCAGCCGCCGGACGTGGGCGGCGAGCGTGTCCTGTTCGTCGTGGCAGGGCACGACGATGTCGATGTCGAGGGTCTGGTCCGCGTGCGTCATGCCGACCAGGTTCGGCAGCGCCCCGATGCGCCCCGCAGCAGCAGCCTGTGGTGCCGCTAAGAAGCGCGTCGTCCTTCCGCGGTTCGACGCCGACACCGATGCCGACGCCGACGCCGTCGAGCGGTCAGTCGCCGAGCAGGACCTGCACGACGGCGATGACGGCGAGGGCGGCGATCGGGACCCCCGCGATCCACAGACCGGCACGGAGCTGCGTCCGCCGGATGGTCGGGACCGCGTGCGACGACTGCGCGAACCGCGTCGCCGCGACGAGTTCGGGGGCGGCCGCCGGCGGTTCGGGCTCGGGCTGGGGACGGTCGTCCTCGAACGCGGGGACCTCGACCACCAGGTCCTCGGGCCGCGCCCGTTCCGGCAGGTGTCCGTACCGCTGGGCTCCGGGCCCCTGTGCCCCGTCTCGCTTCGTCATCGCGTCCCCCGTCCGTCGGTGACCGCAGCGTACCCGTCAGCCCGTCCGGGGGCCGCCGGCAGGTCGACCGTGAACGCCGTGCGCCCGGGCTCCGACACCACCCGGACCGTCCCACCGTGGGCCGTGGCGACCGCGCGGACGATCGCCAGCCCGAGGCCGCTCGTCCCGTGCTCCCGCGAGCGCGATGCGGTTCCCCGGGTGAACCGGTCGAAGAGCGTGGGCAGGACGTCCGCCTCGATCGGCGGTCCGTCGTTCGCCACGACGAGGCGCACGAGCGCTCCGTCGTCGCCCGGCACCTCCTGCAGCGAGACGACGACCGTCGTCCCCGCCGGGGTGTGCGCCCGGGCGTTGGCGAGCAGGTTCGTGACGACCCGGCGCACCTGCACCGTGTCGCCGGACACCTCGAGCGGGTGGTCGTCCGCGATCTGCAGGACCCAGCGGTGGTCGGGAGCGGTCGTCCGGGCGTCGACGGTCGCCTCGACGACGAGCGCCGTCAGGTCGACGTCCTCGCGGACCGGCGCCGGACCCGAGGCGAGCGCGGTGGCGTCGAGCCGGGCGAGCAGGAGGAGCTCCTCGACGAGGTCCCCCATCCGGACCGCCGCGGTGCCGATGCGCTCGGCGTTCCGGTGCAGGTCGTCGACGTCGTCGGACGACCGGGAGAGGTCGGCGTAGGCGCGGACCGTGGCGATCGGCGTCCGGAGCTCGTGGGAGGCGTCGGCGACGAAGGTCCGCATGCCCCGTTCGGCGTCACGGCGGACGGTGAGCGCGCGGGTGACGTGCCCGAGCAGCCGGTTCAGGGCGGTGCCGACCTGACCGACCTCGCGGTTCGCCGTCAGGTCGGCGGGCGCGACGCGGACGGGGATGTCGGGGTCCCCGCGTTCGAGGTCGAGTGCGGTGACGTCGGACGCCACGGCCGCGACCCGTTCGAGCGGCCGGAGCGACCGACGGACCGTGAGGGCGAGCACCCACGCCGCGAGCACGAGCCCGAGCAGGGTGACGCCGCCGACGAGCACGACGAGCCGGACGATCGAGGCCTGCAGGTCACCGAGCGGCAGCGCCGTCACGAACACGTCGCCGCCGCGGGTGACGGCCTGCGCACGGTAGGTCCCGAGCGCGCCGAGCGTGACCGTCGCGGGGTCCGCGTCAGGGGTCACGTCGGCGAGCACGGCACGCTGCGACGCGGTCAGCCGGTGCTGTTCGCCGGCGCTGTCGGTGTACCCGGCGAGGACGGCGTCCCCGTCGCGCAGGATCGCCACGACGGTGTCGGCCGCCTGCCCGGGCGCCCCGATGAAGCGGTTGTCCGGGTCCTCGGATCCGGAGGAGCCGGGCGGTGGCCCCGAGGGCACACCGCCCGGATCGTCGCCCCCCGGCGTCCGTCCGGCGGCGGTCGCGAGCTCTGCGTCGAGGCGGCCGATCAGGTACCCGCGGTACGCGACCACGGTCACCGCGCCGACGACGACGTTCGTCGCGACGAGCAGCAGGGCGACCGCGGCGACGACCCGCCACCGCAGCGACGGGATGCGGATCGACGGGGAGGCGCGGCTCGCCCTGTCGGGACGGCTCACGGCACCGGCCGCAGCACGTACCCGGCCCCGCGGACGGTCTGCAGCATCGGCTCGCGTCCGACGTCGAGCTTCTTCCGCAGGTAGGACACGTACATGTCGACGAGGTTCGAGGCGGCCCCGAAGTCCATGCCCCAGACGTTGGCCAGCAGCTGGTCGCGGGAGAGCACCCGGTTCTGGTTGCGGGCGAGGTGCCGGAGGAGTTCGTACTCGGTCGGGGTCAGGTCGAGCGGTTCGCCGCCGCGCGTGGCCGTGCGGGCGTCCTCGTCGACCGTCAGGTCACCGACGACGAGTCCGACCGAGCCGCCGTGCGGCGCCACCCGCGCGGTCGTCCGAGCGAGGATCCGGGCCCGGACGAGCAGCTCCTCGATGCCGAACGGCTTCGTCAGGTAGTCGTCCCCGCCGCCCGTGAGCCCGGCGAGCCGGTCCTCGGGAGCGTCCCGCGCGGTGAGGAACAGGACCCGGACGTCGTCGCGGGCGTCGCGGAGCCGGTCGAGCACCTCGAAGCCGTCGATGTCCGGCAGCATCACGTCGAGCACGACCACGTCGGGCTGGAACTCCCGCGCCGCGAACAGCACGTCGCGCCCGCGGTGCACGGCCCGCACGGCCCACCCGTCGCCCGCGAACGCGAGGGCGACGGCCTCGGCGAGCGCGTGCTCGTCGTCGACGACGAGGACACGGGCGGGCGTGCCGTCGGCGCGCAGGAGCGGTCGGTCCGACATGCCCCGGAGCCTAGCTGCCGCCGTGTCCCCGTCGCCGGTCACTCCGACGCACCCAGGTCGTAGACGGTCTGGCCGCCGACGGTCGTCGACTCGTAGTTCGCGGCGACCCACTCCTGGATGGCACTCGCGGTGGAGGACCCTCCGCGCATGCCGCCGCCGGAACCGGAGGAGACGTAGTACCCGATGTCGCCGGCCGCGACCCAGGCCTGGAACTCGGCGAGCGTCGGCGCGGGGTCGCTCGACCAGCCGCCGATGGCCATCACGGCGGTGTCGGTGTCGAGCTCGAGCTGCGCGGCGGACTGCGAGCCGTTCACCGCGGCGGACCACTTCGCGTCCGAGGCGGCGAGCAGCTTCGTCAGCGCGGACGAGGTCGTCGCGCCGCCCGTGCCGCCGCCGGTCGGGAGGCTCGTCCCCGAGCCGTCCGCGGAGGTCGCGTCGTCGGGCACCGCGGGCGCCTCACCGGTCGCACCCTCCGGTGCGGAGCCGGTCGGCGGCTGGCCGTCGCTGCCCTGGCCCTGCCCGGTGCCGTCCTGTTCGGTGCCGTCCTGCTGGGTGCCCTGCGTGCCCTGCGGGCCGCCGCCCGGGAACCCGCCGTCCCCGGAACCGCCGGCCGACCCGCCGGGGCCGGTCGTGCCTCCCGGCTGGCCGCCGCCACCAGGGAACCCGCCCGTCCCGCCGGAGCCGCTGCCCGCCGGACCGACGCTCGGGATCGACCCGGAGTGCGCGACGGTCGTCGTGGCGAGGGCGTAGGACGTCGTGCCGGTCAGCCCGAACAGCGTGCCGGCGAGGACACCGATGGTGACGAGCTTCCGGAGGGAGGGGACACTGCCGACGACGATCGCCGCGGCGGCCAGGAGCCCGCCGGCCAGCACCACCCACCGCAGCCACGGCAGCCACGACGCGTTCTCGTTCAGCAGGCACCAGCTCCAGGACGCCGTCGCGCCGATCATGGCCGCGAGGCCGAGGCGGCCCGTGATGCGCTCGCGGGCGTGCCAGAGGAGGGCACCACCGGTGCCGACCAGGCCGGCGATCGCCGGGGCGAGCGCCACGGTGTAGTACGGGTGGATCGTGCCGGACATGTACGAGAAGACCAGTCCGGTGACGAGCAGCCAGCCGCCCCAGAGCACCAGGCCGGCGCGGGCGGGGTCGGCGAGGTGCCGCCGGCCGACGACCACCAGGCCGAGCACGAGCGCGACGAGTGCCGCGGGCAGGAGCCACGAGATCTCGAGGCCCATCTCCGACGAGAACAGCCGGTTCAGCCCGGTCGAGCCGCCGAAGGACGAGCCCGCGGTGCCGCCGCCCGTGCCGCCGCCACCGCCGCCGTTGCCCGAGCCGCCGAAGATCCGGCCGAGGCCGTTGTAGCCGAACACCAGGTCGAGGACCGTGTTGTCGGTCGATCCACCGATGTACGGGCGGGACTCCGCGGGCCAGAGCGCCACGGCGACCACCCACCACCCGGCTGCCGCCACCAGGGAGACCGCAGCGATGCCGAGGCCGATCGCGCGCTTCCCCCACGTGGTGCGGGCGGCGAAGAGGTACACGAGGCCGAAGGCCGGCAGGACGAGCAGGCCCTGCAGCATCTTCGTCAGGAACGCGAAGCCGAGGGCGACGCCGGCGAGGGCGATCCACCGCCAGCTGCCCTTCGGCAGTGCCCGGACCGTGCAGTACGCGCCCGCGGTCATGAGCAGGACGAGCAGCGCGTCCGGGTTGTCGAACCGGAACATGAGCGCCGCCGCCGGGGTCGCCGCGACGACGAAGCCGGCGAGCAGCGCACCGACGTTCGCGGTCGTGGCTCCGAGGCGGGCGAGCGTCCGTCGGACGGTGCCCCACACGAGCGCGACCGAGGCGACGGCCATCAGCGCCTGGGGGAGCAGCAGGCTGGTCGACGAGAACCCGAACAGCCGAGCCGACAGCACCATCACCCAGAGCGACGCCGGGGGCTTGTCGACGGTGATGAAGTTCGACGAGTCGAGCGAGCCGAAGAAGAACGCCTCCCACGACTTCGTGCCGGCCTGCACGGCGGCGGCGTAGAAGGTGTTGGCGTACCCGGAGACGCTGAGGTCCCACAGGTACACGACGGCGGTGACGACGAGGAGCAGCCAGAACGCCGGGCGGAGCCAACGGGCGTCGGTCCGCTCACCGAGGAAGAGCCGGGGGACGGCTCGGCGACGCGTCGGCGCTCCCGTGTGCGCTCGGTCGCGACGGTCGGTCACGGGGATCGGGTACGTGGTCATGACGCTGAGCATCGCCGTCCCCGGTCGACCGTTCCGATGGACCGCCTCGGAGCTTCCTAAGACGTCAGCTGCCGGTCACCGCCCGGCGGATCTGCTCGATCGGGACCTTCGGGGTCCGGTCCGCGTGGAGCAGGCCGTTCGTCTCCTGCATCGTGTCCGTCAGCTGCGTCCAGCACGACCCGGCCAGGAACGTGCTCGCCCGCACCCCGTCGTAGAGCGCCGTGATCCGCGCGACCCAGTCGTCCCCGTCGACCGCCGCCGTGTAGCCCCAGCCCTCGGTGCGCCGGCCGGCGGCCTGGTACCGGACGCCGCCGAACTCGGTGAGCATCACCGGCTGGCCGCGGTCGACGGCGCCGCCGACGAACTGGGGGTGCCCGGAGGGGGCGAGGCCCTCGAGGGCGCGGGTGCGTGCCGCGTCGTCGCGGTAGGTGTCCGCGAGCACGGCGCCGTCGCCCTCGTAGTCGTGGATCGTCACGACGTCGGTGTCCTGCTGCTCCCAGCCGTCGTTCCCGATCACCGGCCGGGACGGGTCGAGGGCCCGGGTGAGGTCGACGAGCGCCCGCGCGTAGGCCTGCTGCGCGGGATCCGAGACGACGTGCTGGATGCCCCACGACTCGTTGAACGGGACCCAGGTGACGATCGACGGGTGCGAGGCGTCCCGCTCGACGGCGGCGGTCCACTCCGCGGTGAGCCGACGGACGGCCGTGGGGGAGAACTCGTACGCCGCGGGGGCCTCGCCCCAGACCATGAGGCCGAGGCGGTCGGCCCAGTAGAGGAACCGCGGGTCCTCGATCTTCTGGTGCATGCGTGCGGCGTTGAAGCCGAGGGCCTTGATCAGCTCGACCTCCTGCCGGTGCGCGAGCGGGTGCGGTGCGGCGAGGTGCGACTCCGGCCAGAACGCCTGGTCGAGCACGCTGCGCACCGGGTACGGCTGCCGGTTGAGCAGGAACCGGCCGCCGCCGACGCCGACGCTGCGCATGCCGAGGTAGCTGGCGACGACGTCGAGCACGGCGCCGGACGCGTCGACCAGGGTGAGGACGGCGTCGAGGAGCCTCGGGGTCTCCGGCGACCACGTCAGCTCGTCCTCGGCCTGGCCGTTGCGCTGCCGGGCGACCGGCACGGTGACCTCGAGGGTCGGACGGCTGGCGGTGGCGTCCCACTCGGTCGTGCCGAGGTCCTCGTCGCGCTCGTCGAAGCGGAGGGCGACCCGGAGCCGGGCACCGGCGGGCACCCGGCCGCGGAAGCGGACCGACAGTGCCGTCGACGCGGGGGAGGCGGGGGTCCACCGGAGTGCGTCGATCGCGGTGGTGGGCACGGCCTCCAGCCAGACCGGCTGCCAGATGCCCGTCGTCCGGCGGTACCAGATCGCGTGGGCCTCCTCGTGCCAGTCCTGCTTGCCGCGGGGTTGCGTGACGTCGTCGGGGTCGTCCTCGGCACGGACGACCAGCACGTGGTCGGCCCCGTCGGGGGTCTCGGCGAGCAGCGCCGTCACGTCGAAGGTGAAGGGGGTGTGCCCGCCCTCGTGCTCGCCGACGAACCGGCCGTCGATCCAGACCCTGGCCCGGTGGTCGACCGCGCCGAAGTGCAGCAGGACACGGGGCCGGTCGGCGCCGTGCCCGGCCTGCACGAGCTCGTCGTGGCCGATCGTCCGGCTGTACCAGACGACCGGGTGGAACTCCGGGTCGCCGATGCCGGACGCCGCCGACTCGGGCGGGAAGGGCACGGTGATGGTGCGCGGCGAGGGGACCCCCGCCGCCCACCCGGCATCCGTCCCGGCGTCATCGTCGTCGTGCCGGAACGACCAGGGACCGCTGAGGTCGATCCAGTCCCGACGGATCACCTGCGGCCTGGGGTACCGGCCGTCCTGCCGGCTGGCGAGGGGGACGGCGGCGACGTCGGTGGAGGACGCGGGGGCGACGATGCTCATGCTCCGGCAATTTACAGCGCTGTAAACGGATCGTCAACGCTACGGTGGGCGCGTGGGCCGGGTCACGCTGCAGGACGTCGCGGAGCACGCCGGCGTCTCGATGAAGACCGTGTCGAATGTCGTCCGTGGCTACCGGCACGTCAGCGACGCCATGCGGGCCCGGGTGCAGACGTCGGTCGACGCGCTCGGCTACCGACCGAACGTGACGGGGCGGAGCCTGGCCACCGGCCGCACGAACATGCTCGCGTTCGCGTTCCCCGACCTGCGTCGGCCGTACTTCGCCGAGCTCGCGCACGTCTTCTCGGAGGTGTGCGCCGCACGGGGCTACCAGCTGCTGCTCGAGGAGACCGCCGGCGCGCCGGGCGGCGAGCTGTCCGCCGTCCGCGGGCGCGAGGCGGGGGTCGTCGACGGGGTCGTCATCCACCCGCAGGTGCTCACGCCCACCGAGATCGACCACGCACGGGGCGACACCGCGGTCGTGTTCCTCGGCGAGGACGTCCGGCCGGACGGCGCGGACCTCGTCGCGATCGACAACGTGCGGGCCGCGGCCGAGGCCGTCGCGCACCTCGCGGCCCTCGGGCGTCGCCGGATCGGGTTCCTCGGCCACGAGGTGGGCGAGCAGTCCCGCACCTCGGCCTTCCGGACGGAGGGGTACCGCGACGGTCTGTCCGAGGCCGGCCTGCCCGTCGACCCGTCGCTCATGGTCGCGCGTGCGGTCGGTGACGCCCGCGGGGCGGAGGAGGCCTTCGGCCGTGCCCTCGACGACGGGCTCCGGATCGACGGGCTGCTCTGCCGCGACGACCTCGCCGCCGTCGGGGCGCTGCGGGCGATGCGCCTGCGGGGGCTCGAGGCGCCGCGCGACGTGGCGGTGGTCGGGTGGGACGCCATCGGGCTGGCCGCCAGTCTGGTCCCGAGCCTGACCTCGGTCGCGCCGGACACGGTCGCGCTCGCCGAGGCCGCGCTCGACCGGCTGCAGGAGCGCATCGAGGGACGCCCGGGCGAGGGGCGGGCGGTGACGGTCGGCCACCGGCTGCTGGTGGGGGAGAGTGCGCCCTACCCGGACGGCTCGGTCGACTGATCCCCGCGGACCGTCGTCGGGCCGCCGTGCCGTGACGACGCCTCCGGGGCCTCCCGTCGGACCCGGCGCCGGGCCTCCCGGATGCTCGCGCGCTGCAGTCGCATCGTCGGCCACCCCGCCGCCCGCGCGTGCGCGGCGAGCCCCTGGTCCGGATTGACCACCACGGGGTTCCCGACGAGCGACAGCAGGGGGATGTCGTGGCGGGAGTCCGAGTACGCCCAGCAGTGCGCGGGGTCCGCGCCGGTCCGTGCCAGGAGCGCACGCGCGGCGACCGCCTTGTGCTCCCCGTGCAGGAACGCCCCGTCGAGGCGCCCCGTGTAGGCGCCGTCCTCCACCTCGAACACGCTGCCCAGCGCGCCGGTCAGGCCGAGGCTGCGTGCGATCACCTCGGCCAGGAACGTCGGTGTCGCCGTCACGAGCCACACCTGGTGGCCCTTCGCGAGGTGCTCCCGCGCGAGGGCGGCGGTCTCCGGCCACACGGACGGCTCGGTGTGGCGGGTCCAGACGTCGTCGGACAGCGCCGCCATGTCGGCCACCGTGATGCCGGTGATCACCTCGAGTCCACGGGTCTGCGCGGCGGCCAGGTGCCGGTCGTTCTCGCCGCGGACCTTGAAGCGGGCGTGCTTCCAGCCGGCGCTGACGATGTCGCGCAGGGTGATGAGGCGGGCGGCGCGGAGGCCGCGCACGAGGTGGAACGCGCTCGCACCGTGGACGAGGGTGTTGTCCACGTCGAAGAACGCGAGGACCGGGGTGTCCGCCTGCTCGTCCGCCACCGGACCAGGCTAGGCGACGGGGCTGCGGGCCGCGACCGGCGGTCGGGCTGCCGGCCGGGTCGGGCTGCCGGGGTGGTCGGGCTGCCGGTCGGGCTGGCGGCCGGCTCGGTCTGCGACGTTCCGCGTGTCGATCGACGCGTGGGATGTCGCTCGGTGCGCACGCACCCGGTGCGCGTGCATCGTCCGACATCGCACGTGTCGATCGACGCGTGCGATGTCGCACGACGTGCAGCCGCCGTCACCGCTGCCGCGCAGCCGCGCAGCAGCCGCCGTCACCGCTCCCCGGGGTGCACGCTCCCGAGCAGCTCGACCAGGGCGCTCCGCAGCGACCCGGGCAGCCCGACGGTCTCGAGCTCGGCGATCCGGTCGGCGCGGGGTGCGTCGCGGTCGACGACCTCCCACGCGGTGAGCTTCTCCGCGTTGCCCGCCTGGGCACCCTCGAGGAGCTCGCGTGCGGCGTCGCGGGCGTCGACACCGGTGGTGGGCGCCCCGGCGAGGGTCAGGACCGCGCCGGCGTCCGTCGCGACGTCCAGGTCGACCGAGAACCGGTCGGCCGACACCGCGTCGACCTCCTGCCCGGCCGCGGGCGCCCCGAGGAACGTGACGCGCCACCGACGCCGGAGCGGCACGCTGCCGAGGTCGCCCTCGGCCGGGTCGATCCGGAACACGGCAGCGTCGTGGTCCCACGTGAGCGTGGTCCGGCACACGCCGCCGTCCGGCCCCGCACCGGTCCCGGTCCCGGTGCTGCCGCCGGTGCTGCTGCCGGTCTGCTCCTCCCGGTCCTCCACGAGCGTGAACGTGCCCGGGGCACCCGGGGCGACGAGCACCTCGAGCGCGGCGGGGTTCACCGTCGCGTCCGACTCGTCCGGCGCCGCGAGCGGCAGGATCCCACCCGCACGGAGCAGCACGGGGATCGTGTCGAGCCCGCGGTGCAGGTCGACGAACCGGTCGCCCGCGTACGTCGTGCCCGTGAAGACGTCCGTCCACGTGCCCGGCGGCAGCCAGGCCCGGGCCCGCCCCCGCAGCGTCACCGGGTCGCGCGGCTCGACGATCGGCGCCACGAGCAGCTCCGACCCGAAGGCGTACTCGTTCGGCACCCGGTAGGCCTCGTCGCGGTGCGGCTCGAGGTGGTACACCGGCCGGACGAGTGCGGTGCCCGCGGCCGCGCGGTGGTTCATCGTGTGCAGGTAGGGCACGAGCCGGTGACGGAAGCGCAGGGCCTCGCCCATCGCGGCCCGCGGCTCCGCGGGGAACAGCCACGGCTCCTTGCGGATGAACGGGTTGTTCGCGGAGTGCAGCCGCATGATCGGCGAGAAGACCCCGAACTGCACCCAGCGGGTGGCGAGCTCGTCGTCGCGCACCCCGCGGGTGTGGCCGCCGATGTCGTGGCTCCACCAGGGGTACCCGACGTTCGCGGCGGTGGCGGTGAACTCGGGCTGGAAAGCGAGGGAGGCCCACGAGACGACGGCATCCCCCGAGAACCCGACCGCGTACCGGTGGCTGCCCGGACCCGCGTACCGCGAGAAGGTCATGCCGGCCCCGCCGTCGCGCGCCGAGTCGAGCAGGTGGAAGTGGTTGAGCACCCAGAGCGGGTCGACACCGGGGATGCCGGAGGTGCGGCCCTGCTGCCAGTCGATCCACCAGAAGTCGACGCCCTGTTCCTCGAGGGGCCGGTGCAGGTGCTCGAAGTACGCGCGGAGGAAGACCGGGTCGGTGGGGTCGAACGCGACCGTCTGCTCGGTGTCGGGGTCGATCCCGGTCGCGGCCGCCATCGCCGGGTAGGCGTCCTCGAAGGCCCGCACGCCGTCGGCGGGGTGCAGGTTGAGCGTGGTCCGCATGCCGCGTCGGTGCAGCTCGGCCAGGAACGCGGGCGGGTCGGGGAAGAGCGACGGCTCCCACGAGTACCCGGTCCAGCCGTTGCCGAACCGCGGCGGCACGGAGTCGACGCGGTGCCAGTCCATGTCGACGACCGCGACCGAGAAGGGCAGGCGTTCCTCGGCGAACCGGTCGAGCAGCGCCGTGTACGACTCGTCCGAGTACGGGTGGTAGCGGCTCCACCAGTTCCCGAGCGCCCACCGGGGCAGGCGGGTCGGCGGTCCCGACACCGCGTGGAACGCGCGGAGGGCCTCGTCGTAGTCGCGGCCGTACGCGAACACGTGCACGTCGCGGCGACCCGGCACGCGGCTGCCGACCCACCCGTCGTCCTCGAACAGGAACGAGTCGCTGTCGTCGAGCGCGACGATCCCGTCGCGCGCCAGGACACCGGACTCGAGCGGCATCCGCCCGTCCACGTCGTCGAGCGTCCTGCCGGTACCGCCGAGGTCGCGGGGCTCCTGGCCCCAGCGCCACCGGTTCGCGTCCGCTCCCGAGGTCTCGACCACCAGCCCGGTCGCCGAGAACGGCCGGCCGTCGTACCGGAGGGTGGCCCGGTCCGTGGTCACCTCGACCCCGTCGCCCCGCCGCACGACGGTGTACTCGGGCACCGGCAGGCGCCGTCGCACCGCGAAGGTCGAGGCGCGGTCCTCGAAGCCGCCGTCGTCGCTCCACTCGATGCGGAAGAGCCCGTCGCACAGCACGGTGATCCGCCAGTGGTCGCCCTGCACGACGGCGTCGCCGTCGGCGACCGGGTCGGAACCCGGGAAGGGGCGGATGGTGGGCAGGGGGCCGTCGGTGGGGGAGTGCACGTCGGTTCGGTCCTGTCTCGGCCGTTCCGGCCGGTGTCGGTGCGGGAGGCTCGGGTCAGCTCTTGACGGCGCCCTGCGTCACGCCGCTGATCACCCAGCGCTGCGCGAACAGGTAGACGACGATCGTCGGGGCCATCGCCATGAGGTACGAGGCGAACGCCACGTTGTAGTTCGTGCCGAACTGGCTCTGGAAGATGTTCTGCACGACGGGCAGCGTCTGCAGCCCGGGGTCCGCGGTGATGAGCGACGGCATCATGAAGTCGTTCCACGAGGCGAGGAAGGCGAAGATGCCGACGGTCGCGTTCATCGGTCCGAGCAGCGGCAGGATGACGCGCCAGAAGATCTGCCACGTCGAGGCACCGTCGATGCGTGCGCTCTCCTCGAGCTCGACCGGGATCGAGCGCAGGAACGCCGAGTAGAGCAGCACGCTGAACGACAGTTGGAACATGGCGTGCAGGATCGCGACGCCGACCGGGCTGTCGAGCGAGATCATCGCGGTGAACTTGATCTGCGGCAGGGCGACCACCGGGAACGGCAGGAACATCGCCGCGAGCAGGTAGACGAAGGACCAGCGGAAGAAGCGGCGGTGCCAGTTCCGCACGATCGCGTACGAGGCGAGCGAGCTGAGGAGCAGCGTCGCGACGACGGTGAGGGCGGCGACGCCGAGCGAGACCGAGAACGACACCGGGAAGCGGGTGAGCGTCCAGGCCTCGGCGAAGCTGGCGGGGTTGAACGGGAACGGCAGGGACAGCGCGTTGCCGTCGACGGCCTGGGCGCTCGTCTTGAACGCCATGGCGACGGTGACGTAGAGCGGGACCAGGACGGTGAGGGACGCGATCGCCAGGACGATCGTCAGCGGGACGTCGACGCGACCGAGCCGGCGTCGGCGGGGCTGGTCGGGCGTGGTGCGTGCGGCGGCGGTCGCGGGGGACCGGGTGTCGATGGCGCTCATGCGAGTCGGAGGTTCCTTCCGCGGGTCACTGCGAGCTGCAGGACCGAGATGAGGACGGTGATGACGAAGAAGACGGTCGCGTTCGCCATCTGGTAGGCGTAGTCGCCGCTCGTGAAGCCCGTGAAGATGGTCATCGCGACGCTGCTCGTCGCCGAGCCCGGTCCGCCGTTCGTCAGGCCGACGATCACGTCGTAGGCGCCGAGGTAGCCCTTCACGCCGAGCACCGTGTTGATGACGATGAAGCCGCCGATCAGGGGCAGCGTGATCGACCGGAGCTGCTTCCAGGCGCCGGCGCCGTCGAGCGAGCTCGCTTCGTACACGTCCGTCGGGATGGAGGTCAGCCCCGCCGTGTAGACGAGCAGGGCACCCGGGATCGTCTGCCACGCCGAGACGATGACGATCGCGAGCCAGGCGAGGTCCGGGTCGCCGAGGATGCTCTGCTCGAGCGGGCCGAAGCCGACCGAGGTCGCCAGGGCCGGCAGGGTGTTCGAGAACAGGAAGTTGAAGACGTAGGCGACGATGATGCCGGAGACGACCATCGGGATCACGAACACGGCGCGGAGCCCGCTCGCGAACCGCACGCGCTTCGTCAGCGCGATGGCCAGTGCCAGGGCGATCACCTGCGTGACGATCACCGTCACCACGGCGAAGCCGAGGGTGAAGCCGTACGAGCCGAGGATCGCCGGGTCGGACACGAGCGCCCGGTAGTTCTCGAGCCCGAGGAAGTGCCACTGCCCGAAGCCGAGGTAGTCGGTGAAGCTGTAGAAGACGCCGACGCACGCGGGGGCGACGACGAACGCCGTGAACAGCACGAGGGCGGGCACGAGGAAGAGGTAGTAGACGCCCTCGGTGCGGCGCAGCGAGCCGACGCGTCGGTGCACGCGGGACGCCACGGTGGCGGGACCGGGACGGGGTCCACCGGTGTCCGGTGTGCCGGGGGTCAGCGGGGTCTGGACGGTCATGAGCGCTCCTGGGGTCCTGGTCGGCGGTGCCGGGGTCGCGGCGGTCAGACCGTCGCCGAACGACCGGCGAGGCGTCGCCAGTCGGTGTCGAGCCGCCGCAGCATCGACTCGAAGTCGCCGCTGCGGATCGCCGTCTGCAGGTAGTTGCCGAGGGGGATGGAGGTGGGGATGAAGGTGCCGGCGCCCTGGTAGAAGTCGCCGCTGTCGACGTACTGCTGCAGGCCGGCCACGCGCTCGTCCGTCTGGGGAGCCGCGTCCTCGGTCGTCGCGAACGCGAGGTTGTCGAGGTTGTAGGCGTTGATGACGTCGGGCTGCATGAGGAACTCGACGAGCTCCCGCGCCTCGTCGAGGTGCGTCGTGGTCGTGGGGATCCACAGCCCGAGGTCGATGTTGACGCGGGCCTGCCGGTCGTCGGGGTCGTCGGACACCGGCAGCGCGAAGGTCCCGACGGGCAGCTCTGGGTCGACGAGCGCGATCTGGCTGAGCGCCCACGGTCCCTGCAGGTACATCGCGACCTTGCCCTGTCCGAACGCCAGGTTGCCGTCGGCGTAGGAGCGGGTCGCGTGGTCCGGGTTGAAGAACGTCGAGATCGTCTTCGCGCGCTCCATCGGCACGGCGAAGTCGCGCTCGAAGGAGACCTCGGCGTCGGGCCCGACGTCCGTGCCGAGCGCCTTCATCTTGCGGAAGAACGCCCCGGTGTCGACCAGGCTGCCCACCGAGTAGTCGAACAGGCCCTGCCACAGCGTCCAGGTGTCGCGGTCGGTCGCGTACACGGGGGTGACGTCCGTCTTCGAGAGTGCCGTGCAGACGTCGACGAACTCGCTCCAGGTCGTCGGGACCGGGAGGTCCTGCTCGGCGAAGATCCGCTTGTTGTAGATGACCCCCGCGGCGGCGAGCGAGAAGGGCAGGACGCTGGTGCGGTCCTCGAAGGTCGCGTACTGGTTCGTCAGGCCGTCGATGCTCTTCCGGACCCTGCCCGCCGAGGGCAGGTCGCCGAGGTCGCGGAGCACGCCGCGCTCGATGTAGCGGGCGAGCTCGAGGTTGTCGTTGAAGCAGCCGACGTCCGCCGGCTCGCCGCGGACGAACTGCGGCGCGATGGCGGTCGTGCTGTCGTGGACGACCCGCAGGCCACGGTGCTCCCGCTCGAACCGTCGGAGGAGGTCGTCGAAGTAGGCGATCACCTCCTGCTTCTGCTCGTAGAAGCGCAGCGTCGTCCCGCCCGCCGCCGCGGCGCCCGAGGACGGCGCCGAGCAGCCGGTGAGCGCCAGCGCACCGAGGCCGATCCCGCCCGCGGCGCCCGTGAGGAACCCGCGGCGGCTGAGCGCCGCACGTGCCGTCGTCCTGCTGGTGACCATCGTTGCTCCCTCTCGCGCTCCGTCGCGCTCGCTCTGTTTTACAGCGCTGTAAACGCAAAGTCAACGGGACGACGAGCAGTGCTCACGCGCAGGACGGTCCTCAGGCGTAGCGGCGTGCAGCGCGCAGTGCGTGCTCGGTGTACGAGCCGCCGAACAGGAACACGTGCAGCAGCAGCGGCGCGAGCTGGTGGAGCTCGACGCGCTCCTGCCAGCCGTCCGCCAACCGCGACTCGGCGTCGTACCCGGCGAGCACCGTCTCGAGCCGGGGGAGCCCGAACAGTGCCAGCAGCGCGAGGTCGGTCTCGGCGTGCCCGCCGTGCGGCGTCGCGTCGATGAGCACGGCGCCGGTCGGCTCCGAGGCGTCCGTCGGCCACAGCACGTTGCCCGCCCAGAGGTCGCCGTGGATCCGCGCCGGTGCGTCATCGACGAGCGCGGGCTGCGGCGAGCCGAGGGTGCCGTCCTCGAGTCGGTCGGCCACGCGGTCGAACACCGCGGCCTCGGCGGCGTCGAAGCCACCGCGGTCGACGATGCGCTGCACGAAGTCCCGGATGCGGTACTCGGCGAAGAAGGCGCCCCAGGTCGCCGGTGCGTCGGCGGCGCTCGTGAACGGCGTCCGCGACCGGCCCATCCGCAGGCCTCCACGCGTCGGGAACCCGGGTGACGGCGCACCCCAGTGGGCGGCACCGGCCGCGTGGGTCCGTGCGAGCGACCGTCCGAAGCGCTCGGCCTGGGCCTTCGTCGGGCTGCCGTCCCGGATGCGCTCGAGGTGGAGCACGGTCGGCTCCGGGTGGTCGAGCACGCGGGCGATCCGGGTGCCGCCGGTCTCCTCGGCCTCGGCGAGCCAGGCCAGTCCGGCGGCCTCGGCGGTCGCCTCGTCGGGTTCGCGGAACGTCTTCACGTGGATCTCGGGCACGTGCCCATCCTGCCGACGGCGCTCGTCGGGCGTTCAGGCTCCCCGGCGGGCGGCGTGCACGACCAGGGCGAGCTGCACCCGGTTGTCGACGCCGAACTTCTCGTACACGTGCCCGACGTGCGTCTTCACGGTCGCCAGGGTCACGAACAGGTCGGCGGCGATCTGCGCGTTCGAGGCGCCCGCGGCCACGGCGAGCGCGACCTCGGTCTCCCGTTCGGTCAGGGTCGCCAGGAGCCGTCGTTCGTGTGCGCCGTCGGTCGGGGTCGCACCGGCGCCCGGCCCGGAGCCGTTGCCGGCGGCGACCGCGATCACCCGGTCGAGCACGGACGGCGACAGGATCGACCGTCCGTCGGCCACGGCCCGGACCGCCTCGACGAGCTCGTGCGGTGGCGTGTCCTTGAGCAGGAACCCGCGGGCTCCCCGGTGCAGGGCGCCGAGCACCAGCTCGTCGTCCTGGAACGTGGTCAGCACCAGCACGGCGAGCTCCGGACGCCTCCGGAGTTCCCGCTCGGTCGCGACCAGGCCGTCGCACCGGGGCATGCGGATGTCCATCAGCACGACGTCCGGTGCGGCCGCGGCGATGACGTCCTCGGCCTCCAGCCCGTCGCCGGCCTCGCCCACGACCTCGATGCCGTCGCCCCCGCTCAGGAGCAGTCGGAGACCGGCCCGGACGAGGTGGTCGTCGTCGACCAGGACGACGCGCACGGGGGCGGTCACGCCGTCCACGGGAGCACCGCCTCGACGACGTGCGTGCCGGATGCGTCCCGACCTGCCGAGAAGGACCCGCCGAGGAGCCTCGCCCGCTCGGCCAGCCCGCGCAGGCCGTGCCCCGCCGGAGCCGCGTCAGGCGTCGCCGCGTCGGACGTCGCCGCGTCGGGCGTCGCCGTCGCCTGCTCGGCACGGTGCGCCGTCGGGTTCGTCACCCGGACCCGGAGCGCCGGCCCGTGCACGACGTCCACCGTGACGGTGACCGGCTGTCCGGCCGCGTGCCGCCGGGCGTTGGTCAGGCCCTCCTGCACGACCCGGTACGCGTGTCGGCCGACGGCGTCCGGTGCGTCGGCGCTCGCCGGGGCCGTCGTCGCCGTGACGTCGGCGCCCGAGCGGCGCGCTTCGTCGAGCAGCGCCGGCAGGTCTCGCAGCGTCGGCTGCGGGGGTGCGGTGCCCGTCGTCGCGTCGGCCGGGTCACGCAGGACGCCGAGCACGTCGCGGAGCTCGGTCAGCGCGGAGTGCGCCTCGGCACGGACCACGCCGGCGGCCTCGACGGTCTCCTCGGGGGAGAGCGAGCGACCGCGGTACTCGAGCGCCCCGGCGTGCAGGGCGACGAGGGAGAGCCGGTGCCCGAGCACGTCGTGCATCTCCCGGGCGAGGTGTGCGCGCTCCTGCTCGCGGGCCCGGTCCTCGCGGAGCTGCTGGTCCCGCTCGAGCAGGGCGGCACGTTCGCGCAGCCCGTCCAGCAGGGCCCGCCGCTGCCCGATCGCGATGCCGACCGCCACGAGGAGCGCGGTGCACACGACGGCCGCGATCGCGACCTGCCAGAGCGGGGTCGGCTCCTGCTCGGGGAACAGGTCCTCGCCGGCCAACGTCGCGGCGACGAGCGCAGCGCTGCCGATCGCGATCTCCAGCGGCCGACGCCGGGTCACGAGCGACACGAGGGCCAGCGCGGCCGCACCGGCCGCGAGCGTCGACACGGTGCTGGCGGCGACGACGAGCACGCCGACGAGGAGCGGTGCCCGGTGGCGGAACGGTACGAGGACGACGGCGACGACCCCGACGGCGAAGTCGACGAGCAGGTGCGCGCCGAGGCGGCTGTCGCTGATCGTGTCGACCTCCGTGGTCGACCAGACCGTGGCGAACAGGAACAGCCCGACGAGCACGACGACCACGAGTCGCCAGGTCTCGGCCCAGACGCGGCTCGCGACGGGCACGGGCGGGCGGAGCGCGGTCGTGGTCATGCCCTCGAGCCTAGGAACACCGGGGCCGGCGCGGATCGTCCGAAGGTCGTAAGAAGCGACCGGCGGACCGTCAGACCGCGTCGACCAGTGCCTGCGCCAGCGGGTGCCACGGACGCGACGCCGGTCCGCTCAGCACCAGCGTCCGCACGTACCGCGGCTCGACGGGCAGCATGACGAGGTCGTCCGGCAGCATCACGCGCCCGAGCGACGGCACGATGGACACCCCCTCGCCGCGCTGGATCATCCCGAACATCGTGCTCATCTCCCGGACCCGGTGCGCCCACCGGAACGGCTGCCCGGCGAGCTCGTGCATCCGCTCGATCTGGTGCTCGCAGCCACCGCCGCCCGCGACCAGGCCGTCCTCGTGCAGGTCGTCCAGGCTCATCGACGCCGTCCCCGCGAGCGGGTGGTCCCGCCGGACGACCGCACCCATCTCGTCGCGCGCCACCACGACGCCGCCGTCGGGGACCGGGGACGGGTCCACGAGCACGGCCGCGTCCACGGTGCCGGCCTCGAGCCACTCGGCCATCTCGTCGTCGTCACCCTCGTAGACCTGCACGTCGACGTCGGGCAGCGTCACCGCCCACAGCTCGCGGAGCCGCGGCAGCAGGCCCTGGCACACCGTGGGGACGGCGGCGAGGCGCACGGTGCCGCGCGCCGTGGCGGGCCGCACCACGGCCTCCAGGGCGTCGACGGAGGCGACCACGCTGCGGGCGTGCGCCAGCATGCGCTCGCCGAGCGGGGTGACGACGGCCGCGCCGCCGCGCCGGACGACGGGTCCGCCGACCTCGCGCTCCAGCCCCGCGACGGCGTGCGAGACCGCCGACTGACCGACACCGAGCGCTGCGGCGGCCCCGGTGAAGGAGCCGGCGTCCACCGTGGCGACGAACGCGCGGAGCTGGGGGACGGAGAGCGTCATGCGGCTCCTTCATGGGGTCATGCGGGTCATTCGTTCGACACATGACCCGGCGGTGGTCGATGCTAGCGCTCGTGAACGCCCTCCTCTACGTCCTGGTCGCCCTCACCTGGGGCTCGAGCTTCTTCTTCGCGAAGATCGGGCTCGAGGGGCTCGCCCCGCAGCAGGTCGCCACCGTCCGCACGGTCCTCGGAGCCCTCACGCTCGTCGTGGTGCTGCTCGCAACCCGTCGACGGTGGCCGCGCGAGCGGCGCGTCTGGGGGCACCTGTTCGTCGTCGCGGTGTTCCTCAACGCCGTCCCGTCCTCGCTCATGGCGTGGGCCGAGCAGACCGTGCCGTCGGGCCTGGCGAGCATCTACAACGCCACGACGCCGATCATGACGCTCCTCGCGCTCGCGGTGCTGGTGCCGTCGGAACGGCTCAGCCGCCGCCAGCTCGGCGGCGTCGTGCTGGGGATCGCGGGCGTCCTCGTGCTCGTCGGTCCGTGGGACCTGGTCGGCGACCCCGCCGTGCTCGCCACCGTCCCCGGCCAGGTCGCACTGCTCGGCATGACCGCGTCCTACGGCATCGGACTGGCCTGGCTCCGGCGCTTCGGCGTCGGCAGCGGGCAGGACCCGACGACGGTCGCGACGGTGCAGCTCACCCTGGCGGCGCTGCTCATGCTGCTGGTCGCGCCGGTCATCGCGACCGGGCCGGTGGACCTGGACTGGAGGATCGTGGCCGCGATGGTGGCGCTCGGTGCGGTGGGCACGGGGCTGGCCTACGCGTGGAACACGCGCTTGGTCGGCGCGTGGGGCGCGGGGCGCGCTTCGACCGTGACCTACCTGACGCCGGTGGTCGGGGTGGCGCTCGGGGTCCTCGTGCTCGGGGAGCCGCTGCGGTGGAACGAGCCCGTGGGTGGGCTGGTGGTGCTGCTCGGGATCGCGTTGGCGTCCGGGGTGCTGCGCGGGCGACGGCGGGTCGTGCCGTCCGTCGCGGCGACGGACCCGGCCGTCAGAACGCGCTGAGGGCAGCCCGCAGCATCCGCTGGCCCTGCGCCTCGAACGCCGGGTCACCGACGGCGAACGCCCACACGGCCGTCCCCACCGCCTCCCGCAGTTGCAGCCACCGCCAGTCGTCCGCCTCGCGCGGATCGTCGCCGTAGCCCTCGATGAACGCCTGTTCGAGCCGCGGCTTCCGCTCCCAGTACAGGACGGCGAGCCGGGTGAGGTCCGTCGCCGCCGGGCGGAGGGCGAAGCGCCCGAAGTCGATGACGTGCAGGCGGTCCTCGTGCACGATCCAGTTCCGGGGGTGCCAGTCGCCGTGCGTCGGTACCACCGTGACCGGGTGCGGCTCGGCCGACCGGAGCAGGGACCGGACGCGTCGGACCGTGGCGGGGTCGATCCGGTGCGGGGCATCGAGCAGGCGGAGCGCCTTCGCGGTCTCGACGGCCAGGTGGTCCGGGTCGGTGATCGCCGTCTGGTCGTGGAACCGACGGAGGATCCGGCCCGCCTGACGATGGAGGTCCGACGACGTCTCGTCGTCGGTGCCGAGGGCGAGGCGACCGGGGATGCGGTCGATGACGAGGACGCGGGCCTCGACGTCGGCGTGCGTCAGCGGAGCGGTGTCGCCGTGCCGGACCAGCTCGCCGGTCCACGAGCGGTGGGCGAGCAGTTCGCGGGGGAAGTGCGTGTTGTCCGGGCCGCATGCCTTCACCGTGTGGTCGCCGTGGGAGCTCCGGACGTGCAGCACCCGGGTGTCGAGCAGACCCCACGAGTCGTCCGTCACGACCACAGAACCGGGCAGCACCCGCTCGACGAACGCGACCTGCGCCGCGTCCAGTCCGCTGTCACCCCACCGCACGGCAGCATCTTCGCAGGTGCCGCCGCCGATCACGGTGTCGGCGTCGAGGCCGATCCGGCGGGTCGCCGGCCGATCGAGGACTGGAAGCGCAGCAGGTAGCCGTCCGGGTCCTGCACGAGGAACTGGTGGACGCCCGCCTGCTCGTCGCCCACGTCGTACCAGGTCGTCTCGGGCTCCGTGAAGAGCGGGATCCCGGCCGCGGTGAGCCGTCGGGCGAGGGCGGCGCTGTCCGGGACGGCGACCTGGAAGTTCACGCCGCGGCCCAGCGGGGCGTCGAGCGGGCCCGTCAGCCAGTTGCGACCGACCCCGGCCTGCTCGAGCATCACGTGCGCGGTTCCCCGCACGAGGTAGGCGAAGCGCTCCTGCGGGCGGTCGTACCGTACGGCGAAGCCGCAGAGCCCGCACCAGAAGGCGATGCTGCGGTCGAGGTCGCGCACGAGCAGCTCGGGCACGAGTGCCGGTTCGGTGAGGTCGTCCACCCCGCCATCGTCGCACCGTCCTACGCTCTCCTCGTGCTGACGATCGTGATCGCGGACCCGGACGAGCCGGCCGCCCAGGAGGTCATCAGGGCGTACACGACCGAGGTCGCGTCGCGGTGGTACGGGCGGTCGGCCACGGACGACGAGGTCGAGCGGGCACGTGCCGACGAGCCGTCCGACGACCTGCGTGGAACGACCGGGGCGTTCTTCGTCGCGATGGAGGACGGTCACGCGGTCGGTTGTGCGGGTGTCCGGTACCGCTCCGGTGTCGGCGAGCTCACGAAGGTGTTCACCCGTCCGACGCACCGTGGACGGGGAGTCGGCACGGTGCTGCTCGACACCGTCGAAGCGGCGTGCCGAGCGCGCAGGATCGACGTGGTCCGGCTCGACACCAGGGCGGAACTCGCCGAGGCGTGTGCGATGTACGAGCGCCGTGGCTACGGACGCGTCGACCCGTTCAACGACGAGCCGTACTCGGACCGGTGGTACGAGAAGCGTCTCGTCGACTGCGCCCGGTAGGGACGCCCTGCGGTCGGACGGCCGTTCCTCCGCGGACGCTCATCCGGTCGTCGCACGCGGTGCTTGTCGCGTCCGGGTCGCCCCGGTACAGTCCGAGCAACCGCCGACGCAGACGGGATCCCACGACGCAACGACGCAAGTGAGGACCAGGCATGGACGTGTCCACCAGGACGGGGACCAGGGTTCGATCCGACCCGGTGCCCGACGCCGCCTCCGTCGTCGAGGAGCCGCACCGCGGGAGCGCCGTGAGCGGAGCCGCGGTGTCCTGAGCGGTGGCCCTCCGGCGTCCGGCACTGCTGCGCGCCGACGGGCCACACACCCGACGCCCGCACCCGCGGGTGTCACCGCCGCCGACGATCGAGGAGGATCACATGGCGAGCAACCACGCAGTCGCGTACCAGGGACCGGGGAAGGTCGAGGTCATCGAGACCGAGTACCCGACCTTCGAACTCAAGGACGGACCCGGCGTCAACCCGGCGAACGTCGGACGCAAGGTCAACCACGGGGCGATCCTGCGCACCGTGGCGACGAACATCTGCGGCAGCGACCAGCACATGGTCCGCGGGCGCACGACGGCACCGACCGACCTCGTGCTCGGGCACGAGATCACCGGCGAGGTCGTCGAGGTCGGGTCGGACGTCGAGTTCATCAAGGTCGGCGACATCGTCTCCGTGCCCTTCAACATCGCCTGTGGCCGCTGTCGCAACTGCAAGGAGCGCAAGACCGGCATCTGCCTCAACGTCAACCCGGACCGTCCGGGCAGCGCCTACGGCTACGTCGACATGGGCGGCTGGGTCGGCGGCCAGGCCGAGTACGTGCTCGTGCCGTACGCCGACTGGAACCTGCTGAAGTTCCCGGACCGCGACCAGGCGCTCGAGAAGATCCTCGACCTCGCGATGCTGTCGGACATCTTCCCGACCGGCTTCCACGGCGCGGTGACCGCCGGCGTCGAGGTCGGCTCGACGGTCTACGTCGCGGGTGCCGGGCCGGTCGGTCTCGCTGCCGCCACCGGTGCGATGCTGCTCGGCGCGAGCGTCGTCATCGTCGGTGACATGAACGCCGACCGGCTCGCGCAGGCCCGGACCTTCGGCTGCGAGACCGTCGACCTGACGAAGGGCGACCCGGCCGACCAGATCGACCAGATCCTCGGCGAGCCGCTGGTCGACTGCGGCATCGACGCCGTCGGCTTCGAGGCGAAGGGCCACGGCTCCGGCTCGGGCCACGAGGCCCCGGCGACGGTGCTCAACTCGCTGATGGACGTGACGGCGGCCGGTGGTGCCCTCGGCATCCCCGGGCTCTACGTCACGGGTGACCCGGGCGGCGTCGACGAGGCCGCCCAGAAGGGTGCGCTGTCCCTCAGCCTCGGCACCGGTTGGGCGAAGTCGCTGTCCTTCACGACCGGACAGTGCCCGGTGATGAAGTACAACCGGCAGCTCATGATGGCGATCCTGCACGACCGCACGAGCATCGCGAAGAACGTCAACGCGAAGCCCATCGGCCTCGACGAGGCCCCGCGCGGCTACGAGGAGTTCGACAAGGGCGCGGCGACGAAGTACGTCCTCAACCCGAACGGTCTCATCCCCGCGGCCTGACCACCGCAGCACACCGGCCCGCGCCCCGTCGTCTCCGACGCGGCGCGGGCCGTTCCCGTCGTGCTGCTCGATCGTGCGATCAGCGCCCGGAGCCGTCGACCGGTCCGCCGCGGTTCCTCCTCGCCGTGACCACGATGAGCGCGGCGGCGCAGACGACCGGGACCGCCGCAAGTGCGACGCTCGTCCGTGCCAGCCGGAGGGACAGGGGGTCATCCGCGGGCAACGCCCATCCCGCGACCGCGGCCAGGGAGAGGGCGGCACCGGCCCCCGCCCCGATGAGCACGGCGAGCAAAGTGACGAGGTACCCGTCGCGGTGGCCTCTCTCGCGTCCGGTCGTCACTGCGAGTTGCACCAGGTGATGGTCGACGGTGGGATGTTGTGGATGACCGTCCCACGTCCCTTCGCGGCGCACACACCGAGGAACGCACCGGCGACGGCGAGGACCCCGGCGAGGGCGCCTGCAGCAGCAGCCCCGAGCCCCGTGGGTGCGAGGATGCCGGCGATGGTCCCGACGACGCCGGTTCCCCCTCCGATGACCGCGAGCAACCGGTTCGTGTTGCAACTGCTCAGGTAGACGTTCAGCTGGGCCCCGGTGTAGTCGGAGCGCGTCCGACCGGAGCACGCTCGGACGTCGCCTGCCGCGCGGAGGGACGAGAGCCGTGCGCTGTCGACCGTAGCGCCGCGGACGGATCCGCCGGTGGCGGCGAAACCCGTGGCGTAGTCGTCGACGAGTCCGGCCTCGACCCCGGAAGCGCGCGCCGCGCCCCCGTCGAAGACGTGCGTCCGCGGGTCGGTCGCGTCGTACAGCGCCTGCACGGTGCGTTCTGCCAGCCGCGGGGGCTCGGCCGGTGTCCGCGCAGAGGCCGTTGCCGGCGAGGCGACCACCGCGGATGCGGCGATCGCGACGGTCGCCGCGCTGGCGAGGATGGTGGTGTGGTGCAGCTCGAGTCGCATCGAGTCGTCCTTCCCGGGTCGGCACCGTGCCGGCTCCGTTCGAAGCTTCCGTGAGCACGTGCTGGAGTGCAACACTGATATATCCAGAGTTCGGGGCCAATGTCGAACCCGTACGCTCACGGGTGTGAGCGACACCCGACGGCCCTCGACCCTCCGCCTGCTGTTCGCGTCGTCGCACCCCGGCCCGACCGTCACGGTGACCGTCCTCGCCGCCGTGATCGCCGCCGCCGTCGGGCACCCGTGGTGGCTCGTGGCCGTCGTCGCACTCGCCGTCGTGGCCGGGCAGCTCTCGATCGGACTGGCGAACGACTGGATCGACGCCGACCGCGACCGCGCCGTCGGCCGGAGCGACAAGCCGGTCGCCCGCGGGCTGGTCGCGGTGTCGACCGTCCGGACCGCGGCGTTCGTCACCGCGGCGGTGGCGGTCGTCGTGAGCCTGTTCCTCGGCCCGGTCGCCGCACTCGCGCACGTCGTGCTCGTGGCCGCGGGGTGGGCGTACGACGCCGGGCTGAAGCGGACGGTCTGGTCGGTCGCGCCCTTCGTCGTGGCGTTCGGTCTGCTGCCGGTCGTGGCGGTGGCGGCCGGTGGCGGTGCGTGGCCGACGTGGTGGGCGATCGCCACCGGCGCGGTGTTCGGCGTCGCGATCCACTGCACCAACGTGCTGCCCGACCTGCTCGACGACGCGGCCACCGGGGTACGGGGCTTCCCGCACCGTCTGGGGCTCCGCGGTGCCGGCACGCTCGCGTTCGCGGCGCTCGTCGTGGCCGCCGCCCTGGTGCTCGGCGGTCAGCTGGGCGGCGACGACCCGGCACGAGGGGCCGGGGTGGTGCTCGCGGTCGTCGGGGCGGCCGTGGTCGTCGTGCTCGCCGTGGTCGGCATCCGGCTCGTGTTCGCCGGACGGCCCACCCGGGCACTGTTCCGGCTCGTCATCGCGTCCTCGCTCGTGCTCGTCGTCGAGCTCGGCGTGGCGGGCGCCCGACTCGTCGCCTGACCCCGGTCGACGCCCGCGACGACCGCCCGGACCGACCGCCGGAGAACGCGACCCGATCGCCCGCGCGACCCGACCGCCCGACCCCCCTCAGGCCCAGCGCATGGCGTAGACGCCCGCCAGCCCCTCGGCCGTCGGGAGCGCCAGCACCGCGCGGAGCAGCGCCTCCCGCCCCGAGGCGCCGAGGGCTCCCGTCGGCCGACCGAGCGCCATGTTCGCCTCGGCCTGTCGCCCCGCCCGCCGCGCTGCCCGCTGGCGCCGTCGTGCGTAGCCCGGCCAGGGCCCGGCGGACCCCGAGGCGACCGCGTCGGCGAGCACCGGCGCCAGGTCGGCGACGTCGAGCCACCCGAGGTTCATGCCCTGCCCGCCGATGGGGCTGATCTCGTGCGCGGCGTCGCCGACGAGCACCACGCGGCCGACGCCGACCCGTGTGGCAGCACGGCGCCGGACGCGGAACCCGCTCGTCATCGTGCAGGTCGCGGGGTCGGGGGTCGCGCCCGTCCGCTCCGCGACGATCGCGGCGAGCCGCGCGGCCGTCGCCGGGTCCGGTGCACCTCCGGCCGCCGCCGGCGCGACGTCCTCCGGCACGAGGGCGACGTACCGTCGTCGACCGTGGGGCAGTGGGAACGACTCGACCACGCCGTCCGGCCCGACGTCGACGAGCGCCGCCGAGCGGGCGTCGGCCGGCTCCGGGTCGGCGAAGTCGCCCATCACGTAGCGGTCGCGGTAGTCCCGCCCGGTCGTGCCGACGCCGAGCAGGTCGCGCACGGCGCTCCGGGCGCCGTCGGCGCCGACGACGAACGCGGCCTCGACCGCGACGGGCTCGCCGCCCGGTCCGGTGCCGTGGGCGCGGACGTGCGTCCGCTGCCGGTCCAGACCGGTCACGCTCGTTCCGGTCCGCAGGACGCCCGGCGCGAGCCGCTTGCGCAGGAGCGTCTCGGTGCGGTGCTGGTCGAGCGTGGCGACGTACGGGTGCGTCGCCGACGCGCGGTCGAACGACAGCGTCCCGAGGGTTCGCCCGCGGCTCCGGGCCACGCCGGTCCGGACGAGCACGGCCTCGGCGAGCACCGCGGTGTCGAGTCCGACCGCTGCGAAGGCGTCGAGCGACGGTGGGTGGATCCCGATCGCGCGCGAGCCGACGGGCGGCGCGTCGCGCCGTTCCCAGACGGCGACGCGGACGCCCCGCGCGGCGAGCAGTGCGGCAGCGAACAGGCCGACGGGGCCACCGCCGACGACGAGGACGTCGACGCGTTCCGTGGTCACGCAGGCGAGCCTACGGAACGGTCACGACGTCCGGCCCAGGAGACGCACCAGACCGGCCGCCCGTCGGACGGGAGGCGCGTGGCGGGCCCCGCCACGCGCCTCCCGTCCGGTGTCCGGTCGGTGAGCGGATCGGCGACCCGCTCACGGGACCCGTCGCGTCAGGTCGTGGCGGAGTCGCGGGCCGCGCGGGCGGCGGCCACCAGGCGTCGCGCC
>NZ_MJAK01000017.1 GCF_001742745.1 Curtobacterium sp. ER1/6
GGGGGGGGGGGGGGGGGGGGGGGAGCCGTGCCTCCCGGCCGGGCGCGCAGTGGAACAAGCGCAACCCGTACCCGGCGCGGCTCGTCGAGAACCGACTGCTCTCCTCACCCGGCAGCGCGAAGGAGATCCGGCACCTCGAGTTCGACCTCGGCGACTCCGGGATCACGTACGCCGCCGGTGACGCCCTCGCCGTCGTGCCGCACAACGACCCGGCGCTCGTCGACCGGCTGCTCGAGCACCTCGGTGCCGACGGCTCCGCGCTGTTCGACGGGCGGCCGCTGACCGACGTCCTGCGCGTGGACCGGGAGATCCGGACGCCGTCGAAGGACCTCGTCGCCGACCTGGTGCAGCGCGCGCCCGCGTCGGAGCTCGCGGCCGTCGTCGCCCACGGCGACAAGCAGGAGCTCGACCGGTGGCTCTGGGGCCGCGACGTCCTCGACCTGCTCCGGGACGCCGGCGACGCCGCCCCGTCGCTCGACGAGCTGCTGCCGAACCTCCGCGGCCTGCAGGCGCGGCAGTACTCGATCTCGTCGAGTCCACTCGCGCACCCGGACCGGGTCCACCTGACGATCGCGAGCGTCCGGTACGGCGACGCCCGGCGCACGCACGGCGGGGTCGCCTCGACGTACCTGGCCGACCGCGTGCGCGCCGACGGTGAGGTGGGCGTCTACCTGCAGCCGAACGCGGCCTTCGGGGTCCCCGCGGACGACTCGGCGCCGATGGTCATGATCGGCCCGGGCACCGGCGTCGCACCGTTCCGCGGGTTCCTGCACGAGCGGGCCGCCTCGGGGGCGACCGGTCGCAACTGGCTGTTCTTCGGCGACCAGCACCGGGCGACCGACTTCGTGTACGAGGACGAGCTGACGGCGTTCCGCGAGTCGGGGGTGCTCGACCGGCTCGACCTGGCGTTCTCGCGGGACCAGGCCGAGAAGGTCTACGTCCAGACGCGGATGCGGGAGCAGGCCGCGGAGCTGTACCGGTGGCTCGAGGACGGGGCGTCCGTGTACGTGTGCGGTGACGCCTCCCGGATGGCGAAGGACGTCGAGCAGGCCCTGCTCGACGTCGTCGCGGGCCAGCGCGGGCGCGGTGACGACGACGCGCAGGCGTACCTGGCGGACCTGCGGCGCGGCGGGCGCTACGTCCGCGACGTGTACTGAGGCGCCGGCGGGTCCCGGTCAGGACGGGCGTACCTGGTCAGAACGGGCGTACCTGATCGACCCGAACGGCCAGGTACGCCCGATCTCACCAGGCATCGCGCGCGTGATGGGAAGGAACGGGCGCCCCGGCCGCCGGAGGGGGAACGACGGCCGGGGCGCGGGAGGGCGCACCGTCACCCGGTGACGGCCGGCGCGTCCGCATCGTCGTCGACGAAGAAGTCCGAGTACAGCGTGCACCCGTCCGGCTCGACGAGGAGGCCCCTGATCCAGACCTCGTGCCGACCGCCCGCGGCGACGACCGTCGCGACACGGTCGTCGTGCGTGCTCTCCGTCGCGGACATGCGGTCCCTCCCCCACGGTCCCTGCGTCGCGGCGCCCTGTCGCCGTCTCGGGGACGCACGGACCCGCGGTACCGGCAGGCTACGGAGACGACCCCGGCCCCGGGTACCCGTTGACCCGGGCGCCGCCGCGTGCTACTCGGTGTCGCCGGCGCTGGAGGACGGCACGCCGCCCGGCACCACGGCCTGGGACCACGCCGAGTCGTCGGCCGTGCTCGTGTCCGGCGGCTCCGGCGTCAGCACGAGCCCCGCTCCCGACGTCGCCGCGGCGTACAGGTCCTCGAGCCAGCTGCGGTTGATGGCCGGCACGCGGCTGCCGCCGAACGTGAAGCGGAGGCTGACGTTCGGGTGGAGCCAGATCGAGCTCCGGCCGTCGCCGTGCAGCACGTCGTCCTTCCACGAGAACACGAAGCGGTGGTCCCGCCGGAGCATGTTCACGATGACGATCTGCAGGTGCGTGAGTGCGCGGTCGTCGACCCGGAGGTCGAGCACCTCGCCGTCGTAGATGAGCTGACCCATGAGGATCCTTCTACACCTGACCGGTGATCGCGACCCGACCGACCGACGGACGGGAGGCGCGTGGCGACCCCGCCACGCGCCTCCCGTCCGTCCGCGACCGCGTCGGGCGGCCGCCGGTCGCTCAGTCCTGCGCCGTCGCCTCGTAGTGCCGCGCTCCGCCGCGCACCCCGGCGAACCGGTACGGCGCGGTGGTGACCCGAGGACGCTCGACGTCCACGCTCGTCGCCGCACCGGCGGCGTGCAGCTCGCGGTAGGCGTCGACGGTCAGCGGCTCGCGGGCGTCGAGCAGGGCGCGCACGCGGCCCTCGCGACGGTGGTCGCGGTGGTCGGGCCGGACGATGCCGGTGATGAGCTCCCCGACGCTGCCCGAGCCGTAGCTGAACAGGGCGATCCGCTCCCCCGCCAGGTCGTCGTCGAGGTCGAGGAGCGCCGCGAGGCCGATCCAGAGCGACGCCGTGTACGTGTTACCGGTCTGCTTGTTGTAGGTGAAGCCCACCGCGAGCTCGGACTCGTCGAAGGGCACGCCGACGTGCTGCGTGAGCTTCCGGTGCGCCTTGAGCGCCATCTTCGTGAACGGCTGGTGGTGCACGAACCGCGCGATGTCCTCGTACGCCGGGCCGCCCTGCGCGGCCAGGTCGTCCCAGGCCCCGACGAAGGCGTCGACGTAGGCGCTCACCGACAGCCGGCCGTCGACGAGTGCGGTCGACCGGTCGTTCGGCCGCCAGAAGTCGTCGACGTCGGCGGTGAAGACGCCCGCGGCCGGTTCGATCTCGACGAGGTCCGGGTCGGCGGACACCAGGATCGCGGCGGCGCCGGCGCCCTGGGTGGGCTCGGCGGCGGTGTCGACGTCGTAGCGCGCGACGTCCGCCGCGATGACGAGCACGCGCTCGTGCGGCGCGCGGGCGATGATGCCGAGGGCGAGCTGCACGGCGGCGGTCCCGCCGTAGCAGGCCTGCTTCAGCTCGACCACGCGGACGTTGTGCGGCAGGCCGAGCAGCCGGTGCACGTAGACGCCGGCGGCCTTCGACTGGTCGACGCCGGACTCGGTCGCGAAGAGCACCGTGCGGATGCCCTCGACGCCGTGGCGGTCGATGACCTCCTTCGCGGCGGCGGCACCCATCGTGACGATGTCCTCGTCGGGGGCGGGCACGCTGAAGGCGTCCTGTCCGATGCCGACGTGGTACTTGGCCGGGTCGACGCCGAGGCGCTCGGCCAGGTCGTCGAGCTCGAGCACGTGGTGGCCGGTCGCGATCGCGATGTCGTGGATGCCGATGCCGCTCATGCCGCACCTCCTGCGGGCTTGGCTCCGCGGCGCTCCATGGCGACGTGCGCCGCCATGAGCTCCCCGGGGTTGGTCTGCGCGGCGAGCAGGGACAGCTCGCCGCAGAGCACCGTCGCCGCGCACAGGGCGGCGAGGCGTCGGGCGTTGGCGCCGGGCTCACGGTCCTCGCGGCAGCCGAGGCGCACGAGGGCGTCCTCGACGACGGGCAGGTCGCCGCCCTTGCCGTTGCCGACGGTGCCGACGATGAGGTGCGGGAGCGCGGTGGAGAAGTACAGGTCGTCGCCGCGGGCCTCGGCGTAGGTGATTCCCTGCGAGCCCTCGACGATGTTCGCGGCGTCCTGTCCGGTGGCCAGGTAGAAGCCGAGCAGCATGTTCGCGTAGTGCGCGTTGGCGGAGCGCAGGGCTCCGGCGATGGTCGAGCCGACCAGGTTCTTCGCGACGTTGAGCTCGGCGATCTTCTCCGGCGTGGATCGCAGACGCTTCTCGACGATCTCGCCCGGGATGACGATCTCGGCGATCGTGTTCCGACCGCGCCCACGGATGCCGTTCACCGCGGTGGCCTTCTTGTCCGTGCAGAAGTTGCCCGAGACGCTGACGTACCGCAGCCCCGGCTCCCACGCGAGGATCGCCGGCAGCAGCTTGTCCGCCGCCTGCGTCACCATGTTGTGCCCGGACGCGTCGCCCGTGGTGAACGCGAAGCGCAGGAAGAGCAGGTCGCCGACGATCTCGGGGTGCACCTCGATGAGCTTCGCGAAGCGGCTCTGCCCGGCGACGAGCTGCTCGAGCTCGTCCTGCCGCGCCAGGATGCGGCCGGCGGCGATGTGCGCGGCGGCGGCGCTGTCGGCCTTCACCAGGACGGAGCGGGTCATGCGCTCGTCGACGACGGTCGCGACGATGCCGCCCTCGACCATCCGTGACACACGGGCACCGCGACCGACGGACGGCCACAGCGGCGACTCGTACGTGGCGAGGGGCACCTCGTGCTCGCCCTCCACGGCGTTGCCGCTCACGCGGATCGGCCCCACCCACCTCGTGGGGATCGGGGTCAGCAGGTCGGTCATTCGACGCTCCCTTCGGGTGCCTGCACCGCGACGCTGAGGTGTCTGATGTCGTGCGCCTCCCAGGCGCGGTGGATCCCGGCGAGGTCGGTGTCCGCCGGGACGAGCGCGATGCCGCAGTCGCCGCCGCCGGCACCGGACGGCTTCGCCGCCCCGCCGGCCGACTCGACCACGTCGCACAGGGTCGCGAGCCGCTCGGTCTCGATCTGCGAACCGACCGAGGTGCCGAGCCGCTGCAGGAGCGTGCGCGCACGGCGCAGGGCGTCGAGCGTCGTCGCCGCGTCGCCGGTCTGGAGGCCCGTGGTCAGGTCGTCGACGCAGGCGCGGCTGTCGTCGAGGAACGCTTGGTACCCGCCGTTGCGGTGCTTCCGGACCACGCTGACGAGCTTCGTCGTCGACGCCGGGGAGCCGGTCCAGCCGACGAGGAGCTCGAGGTCCGCCGGTGCGGGCAGGCGCTGCACGTCGAAGCCCGACCACGCGTCGGCGTCGGCCAGGACGTCGGTCACCGAGTGGTCGTCGAGCACGCCCGCGAGCCGCTCGCGGTCCGGCGCGCTGTAGCGGAGCCAGCCGCCGAACGTGCTCGCGGCGAGGTCACCGCCGGACGCCCGCGGGTTGACGCGGATGGTGGCGAGCAGGGCGACCCGGAAGCGGTCGCGCTGCGAGAGGCCGATGCCGTAGAAGCGGTCGAGCGCACCGACGGTGGCGACGGTCACGGCGGCCGACGACCCGAGCCCGAACTTCCGGCCGCTGGCGTCGTCGAGCTGGCTCTCGATCCGCAGGTCGTGGAAGCGCGGGGCGATCCCCCGCTCGGCGCGGAGCTTCTCGACCAGGTCGATCGTCGCCATCACGTAGTCGTAGGGGTGGTGCTCGCGGTCGAGCGCCAGGCCGTCCTCGTCGCGGGTCCAGGTGAGCGGGAGGTGTCCGTACTCCTCGGAGTGCACGCTGCCCGCGCCGTGTCCCTCGGCGACCCGGGCGGTGATGGCCCGGTCGAGGGCGATGAGCACGGACGGCTGCCCGGGCTCGACGACGGCGTACTCGCCCGCGACGAACAGCTTGCCGTGGGCGCGGAACTCGATCACTCGGCGGTCTCCTCCGGTCGGACGGCACCCGCTCCGGGTGCCTCCGTCCCTTCGGAGCGGACCACCCGCGCGCCTGGTCCGGTGCCCGACTCGATGACGTCGCCGAGCCCGTCCAGCGCGGCAGCGACCGTCCCGCGGTCCTCGGGCTTCGTGAGCACGACCACGTTCGGGCCGGCGTCGGCCGTGGCGTACGCCTCGGTCCCCGACGCCCGCAGCTCGGCGACCGCGTCGAACACGGCGACGCTGCGGGCGTTCAGGTAGCGGATGGGCGGGAAGGCGCCCTCGATGGTGGCGTGCATGCGGAGGGCGTTGCTCTCGGTGAGCTCGCCGATGCGGGTGAAGTCCCCCGCGGCGCAGGCGTCGAGCATCTCCCCGACGGTCTCGGTCGTCGACGTCACCCACGCCGGGTAGAACGGCGAGGTCGCGATCGTGCGCCGCATCGCCTCGCGCGATCCGATTGCCTTCTCGCCGGCGGAGATCGTCACGACGACCATGGCCATCGGCGGCGCGGGGATGCGCTCGGCGTACGAGCCCTGGTCGTCGCCGGCGTGCCAGACCGACACCCCGCCCGGGATCGACCGCGTGGCGGAGCCGGAACCGCGACGGGCCAGGCGGGAGAGGTCGCGTTCGGACAGGTCGAGTCCGTACGCGGCGGCGGCGGCCGTCGCGAGGGCTGCGAAGCCGGAGGCACTCGACGCGAGTCCCGCGCCCGTGGGCACGGTGTTCACGGTCTCGACCGCGGCGTGCGTCGTCGACCCGGCGAGGTCGCGCACGAGCTCGAGGAAGTGCTGCGCCCGGACCAGGGCGCCCTCCGGTGCCGCGGTGCCGTTGAGCACGAGGGAGTCCGCGGTGGCCGAGCCGTCGAGCGCCACGGTCGTCGTCGTCGGGAAGACGTCGAGGCCCATCGACACGCTGCCGGTCGCGGGCAGGGCGAGCTGCGCGTCGGCCTTGCCCCAGTACTTCACGAGCGCGATGTTGGGGTGCGCGACGGCGGTGGCGGTCATCAAGCGCGGGCTCCGATCGTGGTGGTCCAGGTCTCCGTCGCGCCGGCCTCGCGGAGTGCGGCGGCCACGCGGTCGGCGTGCTCCCCGTCCGCGACGAGCGCGAGGACGCATCCGCCGCGCCCACCGCCGGTGAGCTTCGCGCCGAGGGCGTCCGCACGGCGTGCGGCGTCGACGAGCCGGTCGAGGTCCGTGCTCGACACGTCGAGTTCGGAGAGCAGTTCGTGCGCGGCGTCCATCGTGGCACCGAGGGCCTGGGCATCGCCATCCACGAGCGTCCCCCGTGCGCGTCGGGCGAGGTCCCCGATCGCCGCGACGACCGCGTCGACGGCCTGCGGATCGTGGTCGTGTCGTTCGCGGACGGCGCTCACGGCCTCGCGCGTGTGGCCCGGGACGCCGGTGTCGGCGACGACGAACGTGAAGGCGGCGCCGAGCGGCACGGGCTCGACCAGGCCGTCCTCGAACCAGACGGGGACGTCCGCCACGACCCCGCGGGCGTCGAGGCCGGACGGCCGACCGTGTGCGACGCGCTCGCACTCCTGCACGAGCTCGTGGTGCTCCTCGGGGTCGAGCGTGCGCCCGAAGACGTCGGCCACGGCGGCGGTGACGGCGGCGGCGACCGCGGCGCTCGAACCCATCCCCCGCGCGGTGGGGACGGCGCTGTCGACCCGGACGTGCAGGTGCTGGTCGGGGACCCCGAGGTGGCGCAGGGTGGCGGTGACGGCCGTCACGGTCGGCAGGACGGCCGCGGGCGCGGTGTCGAGCGGCCCGGTGTGCACGGTCGACTCGAGCCGGCTGCCGGCGTCGGGCTCCACGGGCGTCGCGGTCGCCGTGACCCGGACGTCGAGCACGGGGAGCACGAGCGCGGGTACGCCGTACACCACGGCGTGCTCGCCGATCAGGATCGTCTTGCCGTGGGACGACGCGGTCCCGGTGCGGAGGGGGGTTCCGGCTCCGGGGATCGCGGTGCTGTCGGTGTCGTGGTTGGTCATCGTGGCTCGCGTCAGCCTATCCGGAGCCACCGACCCGGCGTGCGCCGCGCAGGTCGGACCCGTCCTCCGCACCTCGAGGCCGGCGACCCGCCGGCACCGGGCCGCAGTCGTCCCCCGACTCCCGGTCCGGCTGGACGCGGTCCCGGCGACCACGGCGGACCATCGACCAGACCCCCACGGAAGGCGACGATGACGCACGCGTTCGCACCACGACACCCGGAGGCGGTGCCGCTGACCGACGTGGCGACCGTCGCCGGCACCCTGCACGACGGCGACGAGCAGGTGACGGGTGTCGCGGTGTCCGCCGCCGACGTCCGACCGGGCAGCCTGTTCGCGGCGCTCCCCGGACGACGCACCCACGGCGCGGACCACGCGGCCGCCGCGGCTGCAGCGGGCGCCGCGGCCGTGCTGACCGATCCGGCCGGGGCCGCACGTGCCGGTGCGACCGGGCTGCCCGTCGTGGTCGTCGACGATCCGCGGGCGGTCCTCGGCGCGGTCGCCGCCGCGGTGTACGGCACGGCGTCCCTGCCGTTCCCCGTGTTCGGTGTCACCGGGACGAACGGCAAGACCACGACGGTCCACGTGCTCGACGCGCTCATGCGTCGACTCGGACGACGCACCGCACACAGCTCCACGGTCGACCGCCGTATCGGGGACACCGCCGTGGCGAGCGCCCTGACCACCCCGGAGGCTCCGGAGCTGCACGCGTTCCTGGCCGCCGCGGCGGAGGCGGGTGTCGAGGGCCTCGCGCTCGAGGTCAGCGCCCAGGCACTCACCCGTCGCCGGGCGGACGGCGTGGTGGTCGACGTCGCCGGGTTCACGAACCTGTCCCACGACCACCTCGACGACTACGCGGACATGGACGCCTACCTGGCCGCCAAGGCCGAGCTCTTCACGCCGGCCCACTCCCGCGCCGGGGTCGTGTCGCTCGACTCCCCCGCCGGCCGACGCATCGTCGCGACCGCCGGCGTCCCGGTGACGACCGTGACCGTGCGCCCGGACGTGACCGCCGACTGGTCCGTGCGCGTCACCGACCAGCGCCCCGACGGCACCCGTGCGGAGCTCACGGCACCCGACGGCTCGGTCGTGCCGTTCGAGGTGCCGTTGCTGGGCGTGCACGCCGCCGCGGACACCGGCCTCGCGATCGCGATGCTGGCGGTCTCCGGCGTCCCGGTGCCCGCACTGCGCACCGCCACGGCCACGCCGCTGGACGTCGAGGTGCCGGGGCGCATGGCCGACGCGTCCGCGCCCACCGGCCCGCGGGTCTGGGTCGACTTCGCGCACACCCCGGACGCCTTCGCCAAGAGCCTCGACGCAGTGCGGGCCGTGGTGTCGGGGAACGTCGCGATCGTCCTGGGTGCGGACGGCGACCGGGACCCCAGCAAGCGGCACGCCATGGGCGTCGTGGCCGCGACCTCGGCCGATGTGGTCGTCGTGGCGGACCACCACCCGCGGACCGAGGAGCCCGGACCGATCCGCGCGGCGATCCTCGCCGGGGCGCGGTCGGTCGGCTCCGGTGCGGTCGTCGTCGAGGAGCCGGATCCGGCCCGGGCGGTGCGGCTGGCGATCCGCGCCGTCGGCGACGACGGCGCCGTGTACTGGGCCGGACCGGGCCTGACGAACTACCGCGACGTCGACGGCGCACACGTGCCGTACTCGTCCTTCGACGACGCCCGCCGCGCCCTGGCCGAGGCCGGACACCCTCGGGAGGGGAGCCGCCTGGCCGCCCGCTGAGGAAGGTTGTGCGCAATCCGGTTGCGTGCAATACTGTTGGCATGCCGGTGACCGACGAGATGGTGTGCTTCTCGCTCTACGCGGCGTCCCGGGCGACGACGCAGGCGTACCGCGCGCTGCTCGAGCCCTGGGGACTCACGTACCCGCAGTACCTCGTCCTCGTCACGCTGTGGATCGAGGGCGACCAGACCGTCTCGGGCCTCGGCGACCACCTGCAGCTCGACTCGGGCACGCTCTCCCCGCTCCTCCGCCGGATGGAGCAGGCAGACCTGGTCCGCCGCGAGCGCCGGAGCACCGACGAGCGCGTCGTCACCGTGACCCTCGGCGAACGCGGGCGGTCGATCCGTCCCGAGCTGGCGCACGTCCCCGCGGCGATCGCAGCCGGCATGGGCCTGCACGACGAACGCTCGGCGCTCGAGCTCATCGCGACCCTGCAACGCCTGACCGCCACGATGCACGCAGCGGCACCGGCCCACTGACCCCCACGAAGGAAGGAAGGACCCCACATGGACGTCCTCTACACCGCAGAAGCGCTCTCCACGGGCGAGGGCCGCAACGGCCACGTCGCCACCAGCGACGGTCGCGTCGACCTCGACATGGCGATCCCGAAGGACATGGGCGGCTCCGGCAACGGCGCGAACCCCGAGCAGCTCTTCGCCGCCGGCTACGCCGCGTGCTTCCACTCCGCACTGCAGGGCGTCGCACGTGCGCAGAAGGTCAAGGTCACCGACTCGTCCGTCGGCGGCCGCGTGCAGATCGGCCCGAACGGCCAGGGCGGCTTCCAGCTCGCCGTCATGCTCGAGGTCGTCATCCCCGGCATGGAGCACGACCAGGCGCAGGCCCTCGCGGACGCCGCGCACCAGGTCTGCCCGTACTCGAACGCCACGCGCGGCAACATCGACGTCACCATCGTCGTCTCGGAGGACTGACCCGTGACCGACACCACCCCCACCACCATGCGCGCCGTCGTCCACGAGACCTTCGGTGAGCCCGCCGACGTCCTGACCGTGGCCGAGCGCCCGGTCCCGCAGCCGGGCCCCGGGCAGGTGCTCGTCCGCACCGTGCTCTCCCCGATCCACAACCACGACCTGTGGACCATCCGCGGCACATACGGCTTCAAGCCGGAGCTCCCGGCCGCCAGCGGCACCGAGGCACTCGGTGTCGTCGAGGCGCTCGGCGAGGGCGTCGACCGGCTGCAGGTCGGCCAGCGCGTCGCCGGCGGTACGTTCGGCGTCTGGGCCGAGTACTACGTGGCCGACGCCGCCGGGCTCGTCCCGGTGCCGGACGCGATGCCCGACGAGGCCGCGTCGCAGCTCGTGTCGATGCCGTTCAGCGCCATCAGCCTGCTGCACTCGCTCGACCTGCACGAGGGCGACTGGATCATCCAGAACGCCGCGAACGGTGCCGTCGGCCGCATGGTCGCGCAGCTCGGGAAGGCCCGTGGCATCAACGTCATCGGCCTGGTCCGTCGCGCCGAGGGCGTCGAGGAGCTCCGCGAGCAGGGCATCGACCGCATCGTCGCCACCGACTCGGAGGGCTGGCAGGACCAGGTCCGCGAGCTCACCGGCGGCGCCCCGATCGTCGCCGGCGTCGAGTCCGTCGGCGGGAAGGCCGCCGGCGACATCGCCTCGGTCATGGGCGAGAACGGCACGCTCGTCGTCTTCGGCGCGATGGCGTCGCCGACGCTCGAGATCCCGTCGGGCAAGGTCATCTTCGGCCAGCTCACGGTGAAGGGCTTCTGGGGTGCGGTCGTCAGCAAGACCATGCCCGCCGAGCTCAAGGGCCAGCTCTTCGGCGAGCTCATCACGCGCGTGCTCGACGGCTCGCTGACGCTCCCCGTCTCGGAGACCTTCGTCTTCGAGGACGCGCGCGCCGCGGCCCGTGCCAGCGACACCGCCGGCCGCGTCGGCAAGGTGCTGCTGCGCCCGTAGCACGAGCAGCCGGACGGACGGGAGGCGCGGTGCCGGCTGGCACCGCGCCTCCCGTCCGTCGTCACATCGCTTCCTTGAGCCCCCGCCGTACCAGCCAGGCGTTCACCGGGTAGGAGCACACGAAGCCGGCCACCATCGCGAGCTGCATGGCGACCCAGAACTCGGGCGTCAGCACCCCGACCCGGCCGCCGAACAGCGACGGGAAGACCACGAACTGCCACACCGCCATCAGGCCGTACATGCCGACCTGCCACGCGGTGATGCTGAGGGTGTCCGCCTTGAGCGCGGCGACGAGCCCGTCCCGCAGGCCGAGTCCGCGCATCGGCGCGATCGACCAGTACTGGAACACGATGCCGAGCGCGAAGGCGATGACGAAGTCGACGACCCACCCGGCGACGATGCGGTCCTGGTAGAGCGTGCCGAGCCCGACGAGCGTGCCGAGCGCCGGGACCGCGACCAGCCCGAACTCCCCGACGAGGTCGCCGAGCGCACACCCCGCGCCGCAGTGACTGGTGTCGATCGCGGTCCCTGCCCAGCGCCCGTGTCCGTCGACCGTCGCGCGCCCCCGGCGCAGGTAGAAGACCAGCCAGACGACGCTGCCGAAGAGCATGGTGAGCGGCCAGACCAGCGCCATCACCCGCATGCGCGGCGGGTGCCGCACCACGTCCACCGCGACGAACACGGCACAGCCCACGGCGACCACGAGCACCAGCGCACAGACGACCGTCAAGGCCGTCGGCAGGTCGTCCACCTGCAGTTCCGCCACCGAGCGCCTCCGTCCGTCGTTGTCCCGCGACAAGTGACGAGCGTAGCGACGGATGGATGAGCGGTACCGGTGCACACGACGGACGGGAGGCCCGTGGCGGATCCGCCACGGGCCTCCCGTCCGTCGTGCGGCCGGTCTAGCGGCGCGCCTGCTTCGCGGGGACCGTGAAGATGTTGCCGGTGGTCACGCCCTCCTCGACCTCCTCGAGGGTGCGCCCACGGCTCTCGGGCACGAACCGCCAGATGAACAGGAGCGCGAGGACCCCGACGGCGGCGAAGCCGAAGAAGGTGCCCGTGATGCCGGTGGCGGCGACGATGGTCGGGAAGTACAGGCCGAGGAAGGCGTTCGCGATCCAGAGGCAGAACACCGCGATCCCCATGCCGAGCGCGCGGATCTGCGTCGGGAAGATCTCGGACAGGACGACCCACACCGCGATGTTGAGGAAGGTCTGCATCGAGCCGACGAACGCGACGACGAGGAACAGGATCACCCAGGGACGGGCGGGGTTGCCGGACACGAGCACCATCGAGGCGATCCCGATGAGGAAGTGGCAGACGGTCGTCAGCGAGAACCCGATGATGAGCGTCGTGCGGCGGTTGATGCGCTCCATGTTCGCGATGGCGATGAAGCCGCCGATCACCGCGATGACACCGGGTGCGATGTTGGCGATGAGTGCCGCCTGCTCCTGGAAGCCCGACTCGATGAGCACCGTCTGGCCGTAGTACATGATCGAGTTGATGCCGGTGAGCTGCTGCGCGACGCCGAGCCCCGCGCCGATGAGGACGATGCGGATGAGCCACTTGTTGCCGAGCAGCACCCGCCACCCGCTCTCCTGCTGGACCTTCGCCTCGATGTCGTTGGTCCGCTTGATGTCCTCGAGCTCCGCGGTCGCGCGCTCCTCGGAGCGGATCTGCGCCAGCACCGACCGAGCCTCGCCGTACCGCCCCTTCGACGCGAGCCAGCGCGGCGACTCCGGCACGCGGAGCATCCCGACGAAGAGCGCGATCGCAGGCAGGGCGCAGACGGCGAGCATGACGCGCCAGACGCCGTTGCCCTCGCCCCAGAGGCTGCCGATGACGGCGTTCACGACGAACGCGGCGAGCTGACCGATGACGATCATGAGCTCGTTCCGGCCCGAGAGCGACCCGCGGATCTCGTACGGCGCGAGTTCGGCCAGGAACACCGGCACCACGGTCGACGCCCCGCCGACCGCGAGACCGAGGAGCACCCGGCCGACGACGATGACCCCGAAGGACGGGGCGAACACACAGATCAGGGTGCCGACGAAGAACGTGACGGCGAGCAGGATGATCGTGCGGCGACGACCCCACCCGTCGGCGATCCGACCGCCGAGCATCGCCCCGATCGCGGCACCGAAGAGCAGGGAACTCGTGACCACGCCCTCGGTGATCGTCGTCAGCCCGAGCTCGTCGGTCATCGGCCGGAGGGCACCGTTGATCACGCCGGTGTCGTAGCCGAAGAGCAGGCCGCCGAAGGTCGCCACGAGGGCGAGCACGCCGAGGCGGCGGCGGTGCGGCCCCTCGCCGACCGGGGGCAGTGCGACGCTCGGTTGCGTCGGCTTGATATCGACCATTCGGATGACTCCTTCGTCGGGTGATCGCGCGTCTTCGCGTGAGCCGATCGTAACCCGAAACCATGTCCTGTCAATTGGACATTCTGACTACCTGACGTTTGGACCGGTCCACGAAACACCTGGTCAGAGCGGGAGCGCTCCAAGTGCGTCTCATGCGGTGACGTCGGCCCCGCCGCCTGCGACCCCGGGAGACGGCGGTCGCGGCGGTGCGGACCCCGGGTCAGCCGGTGGCGTCGTCGCCCCGGTCGTCCCCGAGCACGTCGCCCAACGAGGCCATCCCGGCCCCGTGGTCGGTGTACCGACGGACCGTCCGACGGGCGGCGGCTCCGGCGGCACCGCCGAGAGCGGGGTTCCGTCGCGCGGCGTCGGCCACACGTCCGGCGTGGCCGGCGGTCGACAGCAGGACGTTCGCCAGCGCCCGTGCCGCTCCCGCCTCGGGGACGCCGGTGACCGTCCAAGCGCTCCGGAGCTGCTCGTCCGGCGTCACACCGCGCCGCGTGCCCATCCGGTGCCAGTCCGACAGCGCACCCTCGGTGCGCTCGGCCGCACGCTCGACCTCGCCGGCACGGCGACGCTCGACGGCCCGGACCGCGTCGGCGGCGGCCTCGTCGGTCCCGAGGCGCCGGCCCTCGACCGCGTCGGCACGGCGACGCGCGGCCGTGTCGTCACCGCCCGCCTCGGCGATGCGCGCGGCGTGGGCGGCGGCTGCGGCGGCGAGGATGTCGTGACGGTCCATGCCTCGACGGTAGCCGCTCGGGCCGACACGTACGTCCCCGGACACACGGGCCGACCGGGCCGTCGAGACCGGGGGCGTCCCGCGCTACGCTCGACAACCGAGGGGGAATCATGATCCGAACCGTCGCGACCGGTGCTGCCGCTCTGGTCACCGTCGTCGCACTGTCCGGGTGCTCGCTGTTGCGCGGGTCCGACACGGCGCTCCCGGCGCCCTCGGACCCACCGACGGCGAGCCGCTCCGCTGCACCGACGCCCTCAGCCACGCCCGACGCGGCGTCGGAGGGTGACCTCCTCGAAGCGTCGGCCACCCCGCGCGCTCCGACCCCGGTCGCCACCGAGGCCACCGTGCCCGACCCCGTGCTCACGCCCATCCCGGCGGGCACCGTCCTGACCGAGGGCGACGTCGCCTCGCCGAAGGGCAGCATCCACTTCCACTACCGCGTCGTCGCGGACGGGGACGACACCTTCACGGCGCAGTACTCCGGCGTGACGTCGACACTGCCCGTGCCGATCGACGTCGGCTTCTTCGAGCGCGAGCGGCAGATCGGCGACGGCCTGACCTACCGCGGCGTCGGCGACGACGTCCTCGGCGGCCCGACCTCGTCGCCCCTGGCGAAGTCGGTGCCGCTCGACGGGTCCGGCGTCGACCCGTCCGGGCTCGTCACCCTCGTGGTCTCCTCGGCCGCGCAGCCCGGCCAGGCGGACGTCCCGATCGAGATCGGTGCGGACAAGGTGCTCGCGGTCGCACCGGTCCGGTGGTCGGTGCCCGCGCGGCAGACGAACGTGCACCCGGTGGACGGGGGCGCCCGCGCGAACGCCGCCGGACCGGTCACCGCGAAGACCGGCTCGGGCGCACCGCGGACCTACACGGTCGCGCGCAACGACCTGATCGGCGACGTCGCCGCCCGGTTCGGCATCAGCGTGAAGGCGCTCGTCTGGTGCAACGAGGGCGTCCAGGTCTTCGGCGACGACCAGTACCTGTACGAGGGCACGTCGCTCAACCTCGACCCGCTCGCGCGCTGACGCGCTGCGCGAGCCTCGGCTCTGCGGACGGTTTCGTGGCCCGGAGAGCGCGAAACTGTCCGCCTGGGCGAGACTCGGGCGGCGCCGCCCCGCGGCCAGCGCGACCAGACGACGGACGGGAGGCGCGGTGCCAGCCGGCACCGCGCCTCCCGTCCGTCGTGGGGGTGCGTGACTACTCGCCGCGCAGCTCCAGGTACTTGGCGATGAGTGCCTTGGTCGACGAGTCCTGCGACGCGAGCGCGTCCTGGTCACCGTCGACGGCCGGAGCGATCTGCAGCGCGAGCTGCTTGCCGAGCTCGACGCCCCACTGGTCGAACGAGTCGATGCCCCAGATGGTGCCCTCGGTGAACACGATGTGCTCGTAGAGCGCGATGAGCTGGCCGAGCACGCTCGGCGTGAGCTCCGGCGCGAGGATCGACGTCGACGGCTTGTTGCCCGTGAAGGTGCGGGCCGCGACGATCCCCTCGTCGGTGGTGCCCTCGGCGCGGACCTCGTCGGCGGTCTTGCCGAACGCGAGCGCCTTCGTCTGCGCGAAGAAGTTCGCGAGGAAGAGGGCGTGGACGTCCTGGCCTGGCTGCACGGCCTTCCCGTCGCCGGACTCGTCCTTCAGCGGACGAGCGGGCTTCGCGACCGTGATGAAGTCCGCGGGGATGAGCCGCGTGCCCTGGTGGATGAGCTGGTAGAACGCGTGCTGGCCGTTCGTGCCCGGCTCGCCCCAGAAGACCTCGCCCGTGTCGGTCGTGACCGGCGTTCCGTCCCAGCGGACGCGCTTGCCGTTCGACTCCATCGTGAGCTGCTGCAGGTACGCGGCGAAGCGGTGCAGGTACTGCGTGTAGGGCAGCACCGCGTGGCTCTGCGCGCCGAGGAAGTTCGTGTACCAGACGTTGAGCAGGCCCATGAGGACGGGGACGTTCTGCTCGAGCGGCGTGGTGCGGACGTGCTCGTCGATCGCGTGGAAGCCCGCGAGGAACTGCTGCCAGTTCTCCTTGCCGATGGCGATGACGACGCTCGTGCCGATGGCCGAGTCGACCGAGTAGCGGCCGCCCACCCAGTCCCAGAAGCCGAAGGCGTTCTCCGGGTCGATGCCGAACGCGGCGACCTTGTCGAGCGCGGTCGAGACGGCGACGAAGTGCTTCGCGACGGCGTTCGACTTCTCGTCGTCGCTCGCGTCGGTCAGGCCGAGCTCCGCCCACAGCCACTGGCGTGCCAGGCGCGCGTTCGTCAGGGTCTCGAGGGTGCCGAAGGTCTTCGACGCGACGATGAAGAGCGTGGTCTCGGGGTCGAGGTCGGCGGTCTTCTCGTAGATGTCCGCGGGGTCGATGTTCGAGACGAAGCGCGCCTCGAGCCCGGCCTGCACGTAGGGCTTGAGGGCCTCGTAGACCATGACCGGGCCGAGGTCCGAGCCACCGATGCCGATGTTGACGACGGTCTCGATGCGCTTGCCCGAGACACCCGTCCACTCACCGGAGCGGACCTTCTCGGCGAAGGCGTAGACCTTGTCGAGCGTGGCGTGCACGTCGGCGTCGACGTCCTGGCCGTCGACGACGAGCGCCGGCTCGATGCCCTCGGGACGACGGAGCGCGGTGTGCAGCACGGCGCGGTCCTCGGTGACGTTGATGTGCTCACCGGCGAGCATCGCCTGGAAGCGCTCGGCGACACCGGCGTCCTTCGCGACCTGGAGCAGCGCGGCGAGGATGTCGTCGTCGACGAGGCCCTTCGACAGGTCCACGGTCAGGTCGGCGGCCTGGAACGTGTAGCGCTCGGCACGGCCGGGGTCGCTGTCGAACCAACCGCGCAGGTCGGGGGTGAATCCGTCGGCGATGCCGGCGAGCTTCTTCCAGCCGTCGGTCGATGTGGGGTCGACGGGAGCGGATTCGGTCACTTCGGTCCTCCTGGGTACCTTCTGGACGTACTGGACCGCGGGTCACCGCAGCGCTGCGTCGCGGACCACGTCCGAGCGTAGTGCCGCGGCGGTGTCCCCGCGCACAGGGCCGCGGAGGTCGGGTCAGGGCGTGGGCGCGAAGCGGCGCAACCGCAGGCTGTTCGTCACGACGAACACCGACGAGAAGGCCATCGCCGCACCCGCGAGCACGGGGTTGAGCAACCCCGCCATGGCGAGCGGGATCGCCGCGACGTTGTACGCGAACGCCCAGAACAGGTTGCCCCGGATCGTCCGGAGGGTCGCCCGCGAGAGCCGGACCGCGTCGGCGACGACGGTCAGGCGACCGTTCACGACCGTGATGTCGCTCGCCGCGATCGCCGCGTCGGTGCCCGCACCCATGGCGATGCCGAGGTCCGCCGCCGCCAGTGCCGCGGCGTCGTTCACCCCGTCGCCGACCATCGCGACGCTGCGCCCCTCGGCCTGTAGCCGGCGGACGGTGTCGAGCTTCGACGCGGGCGTCGCCCGCGCGTGCACCTCGTCGATGCCGACCTGCGCGGCGACGGCGTGAGCAGCACCCTCGTTGTCGCCGGTGAGCAGGACGGGGCGGAGCCCGAGCGCGACGAACCGGCGCACGGCCTCCGCCGCCTCGGACTTCACGGTGTCGGCCACGACGACCGCGCCGAGCACGCCGCCGCCCCGCGCGACGAGGACCGCGGTCCCGCCGGCCGCCTCGGCCGTGGCGACCTGTGCGGCCAGCGGTTCGGGCACGGTCAGGGCCCACGCCTCCGCGAGCCACCGGGCGGTGCCGACGACGACGACCTCGCCGTCGACGACGGCCTGCACGCCGGCCCCCGGCGCTGCGGTGAACTGCTCGACGCCGGGGACCGCGAGGCCCTGCGCCCGGGCGGCTCGGACGACCGCGCGCGCGACCGGGTGCTCCGAGCCGTCCTCGGCGGCGGCCACCACGGCGAGCAGCCCGGCGTCGCGGAGACCGGCACCGGGAGCGGCCAGCACGGCGTCGACCGGCATCTCGCCGGTGGTCACCGTGCCGGTCTTGTCGAGCACGACGGTGTCCACACCGCGCGTGCGTTCGAGCGCCTGCGGACCGCCGATGAGGATGCCGAGCTGCGACCCGCGCCCGGTCCCGACGAGCAGGGCGGTCGGCGTCGCGAGCCCGAGCGCGCAGGGGCAGGCGATGATGAGCGTTGCCACGGCGGCCGTGAACGCGGCGGTGAGCGAGCCGCCGACCACGAGCCACCCGACGAAGGCGAGCACCGCCAGGCCGATGACGATCGGCACGAACACCGCGGACACCCGGTCGGCCAGCCGCTGCACGGCGGCCTTGCCGGTCTGCGCGTCCTCGACGAGGCGAGCGGTGCGGGCGAGCTCGGTGTCGGCACCGACGGCCGTGACCACGACGACGATCCGACCGCCCTGGTTGATCGTCGCGCCGGTCACGTGTCCACCGGGGCCGACCTCGACCGGCACCGACTCCCCCGTCAACATGCTGCGGTCGACGGCCGACGACCCCTCGCGCACGACGCCGTCGCTCGGGATCCGCTCGCCGGGCCGCACGACGACGACGTCGCCGACGACGAGGGACGCCGCCGGCACCCGGGTCTCGACGGGACCGGTGGGGCCGTCGCGCAGGACGGACGCGTCCTTCGCGCCGAGCTCGAGCAGGGCGCGGAGGGCGGCGCCGGACTGCTGCTTCGCCCGGGCCTCCATGTAGCGACCGGCGAGGATGAACACGGTCACGGCGGCGGCGACCTCGAGGTACAGGTCGCTCGCCTCGGGGTCGGTGGCGAACCACGAGAAGGCCATGTGCATCCCGGGCCGCCCGGCGTCGCCGAGGAACAGCGCGTACAGCGACCAGCCGAACGCGGCGAGGACGCCGACGCTGACCAGCGTGTCCATGGTCGCGGCACCGTGCCGTGCGTTCACCCACGCGGCCCGGTGGAAGGGCAGGGCGCCCCAGACCGCGACCGGGGCCGCGAGGGCGAGCGCCGCCCACTGCCAGTTCGGGAACTGCAGGACCGGCACCATCGACAGCAGCACGACCGGCACCGCGAGGACCGCGGACACGACGAGCCGCTGACGCAGGGGCGCGGCGGGGTCGACGGCGTCGGCCTCGTCCGTGTCGTCCGCGCCGGCCGGCGGCTGCGGCAGGCGCACCGTGGCGCCGTAGCCGGCCGCCTCGACCGCGGCGACGAGCGCGGCGGGGTCGACCGCGTCCGGGTCCGTGACGGACACCTGCGCCTGCTCGGTCGCGTAGTTCACCGTGGCGCTGACGCCCGGCAGCTTGCCGAGCTTGCGCTCGATGCGGTTCGCGCACGAGGCGCAGGTCATCCCCGTGATGTCGAGGTCGACGACGCCGTCGGTCACCGGGACACGACCTCGTACCCCGCCTCCGCGATCGCGCCGCGGAGGGCCTGGTCGTCGAGCGGGTGGTCGGCGGTCACGGTCACCGTCGAGGAGCCGCCCGGAACGAGGTCCACGGCGACGCCGGTGACGCCGTCCAGCTCGGACACCTCCTCGGTCACGCTCGTCACGCAGTGCTCGCAGGTCATCCCGGTCACGGCGATGGTCTCGGTGGTCATGGTGTTCCTTCCGGTCGGTGTGGGTCCCTGGACGTCTCGGTGACTAGGAGCGGACGAGTCGCGCGATGGCGTCGCTCGCCTCGCGCACCTTCGCGTCGGCGGCGTCCCCGCCCTCGGCGACGGCCTCCGCGACGCAGTGGCGCAGGTGGTCCTCGAGCAACGAGAGCGCGACGCGTTCGAGCGCTCGGTTCGCCGCGGAGATCTGGGTGAGGACGTCGATGCAGTAGGTCTCGTCCTCGACCATGCGCGCGATGCCGCGCACCTGCCCCTCGGCCCGACGCAACCGCTTGAGCAGGTCGTCCTTGTCGTCGATGTACCCGACGTGCGCGTGTTCCTGCATCCCGACCTCCGGTGTCGACAACAGGGTACCCCCACGGGGTATTCCGGGTGGCACTGCACCGGTGATCCGTGACGGACGGGAGGCAGGCAGCCGGGCCCGCCACGCGCCTCCCGTCCGTCGCCCCCTCCACTCGGGGGCGGTGCGCTTAGCGGACAGGGCTGGCATGATGCGCAGATGGGCTCCTCGACGACGCACGGCTTCCGCCGGCTGCGCTTCACCGAGGACGACGGCGTCGACTACGCGCGCATCTTCTCGGCCGAGGTGAACGGCCGCGACCTCGGGTCCGACACCTTCGTGACCGACGGCACGCGGTACGAGTACACGATCGTCGGCGACGAGGACGTCACGCTCCGCACCATGCGCTCCGAGAACGGTCGCCGCGGCGGGGTCATCGCGCCGCGGACCGACCACGTCGTCTTCTGGCTCACCCGGGGCCGACTCGAGATGCACTTCGCCGACCGCACCCGCGTGATCGAGCCGGGCAGCCCCTACATCGCCTCGGCTTCCGAGGCGTACCGGTTCGTGTCCGCGGACACGGTCTACAACGGACTGCACCTGGCGGACCCGTTCCTGCGGTCCGTCGGCGAGGAGCTCGGCTACCGCCTGCCGGACGGACCGCTCCTGTTCGACCAGCAGGACGCCACGGTCGCGCAGCGCGAACCCCTTCGACGCCTCGTGCAGGACCTCGCCCCGGCGCTGCTCGACGACCGGGTGGTCGGACCGATGCGCACCGCGCTCAACCGTCGGCTGGCCGTCGTGGTGCTCGACACCTTCCCGATCCGCAACCGCGGCGAGGACGTCCCCGTCGCGAACCGGCTGCGGGACGCCATCCGGTACATCGAGGCGCACGCCGACGACCGGCCGTCCGTCCCGGAGATCGCCGAGGCGTCCGGGCTCAGCCAGCGCGGACTGCAGGACGTGTTCGCCCGGACGCTCGGCACGACGCCGAACCGGTTCCTCCGGGACCACCGGCTCGACTGCGTCCGCCGCGAGCTGCTCCGTGCGGTCGGCGACGACGGCGTCACCCCGGTCGCGCGACGATGGGGGTTCACCAACCCCGGTCGGTTCGCCGCCGCCTACCGGGACCGGTTCGGCGAGGACCCGGCCGCGACCCTGCGGGCCTCGCGGGCTGCGCGTCCGGAGTCCGGACGGACGTCCTGGCGCGTCCGTCGGGCACTCGCGCACATCGAGGCGCACGCGGGTGGCGACCTCACGGTCGAGCAGATCGCCGAGGCAGCCGGCGTGCGTCCCCGGCGTCTGCAGCAGCTCTTCCAGGAGGAGTGCGGGCAGTCGCCGATGGCCGTCGTCCGTGCCGCACGGGACGCTGCGTCGCGCAACACGACGGCCGGTTCCAGCGTCCGGCGCTGAACCGGCTCGATCCGGGGTACACCGAGAACCGCCGTTCTGGCACCTTTCCTGGAAGACCGCTGGAACCCGTGACGGTCGCGTGACGAACGTCGGTGTCACCCCGTCTCATCCGTGAACAGCAACCGCTGGGAACGTGTCCCGGCGGGTCTCGAAGGGAGCAACCAATGGCTGACACCACCACCACCCCCGCGACCACCGCGGCCGCCACCCGTTCCACGGGCACCATCAGCACCACGAGCAGCAACGCCTCGGGCACTGCGGGCAAGACCACGATCGATGACACGGTCGTGTCGAAGGTCGCCGGGATCGCTGCCCGTGAGGTGAACGGTGTGCACTCGCTCGGTGGTGGTGCTGCTCGTGCGATCGGTGCGCTGCGTGACGCGATCGGGCAGCGTGACCACGGTCAGGGTGTCAAGGTCGAGGTCGGCGAGAAGCAGGTCGCCGCTGACATCACGATCGTCGCGGAGTACCCGGTGTCGCTGCAGCAGGTCGCGGACGGGGG
>NZ_MJAK01000018.1 GCF_001742745.1 Curtobacterium sp. ER1/6
CCCGTGGCGGGCCCGCCACGGGCCTCCCGTCCGATGGTCACACGGTCCCCCTAGGATGATCCGGTGATCGATCTCCAGCTCCTGCGCGACCACCCGGACGTCATCAAGGCCTCGCAGGAGGCGCGCGGCGCCTCCGTGTCCGTCGTCGACGACGCGGTCGCCGCGGACACCGCTCGGCGCAGCGCGATCACCGCGTTCGAGGCCCTCCGGGCGGAGCAGAACGCCTTCGGCAAGACCGTCGCGAAGGCCCCGAAGGACGAGAAGGCCGCCCTCGTGCAGCAGGCGCAGGCCCTCGCCGCGAAGGTGAAGGACGCCCAGGCCGAGGTCACCTCGGCGGAGGAGGCGTTCGACCGTGTCGTCCGCTCGATCCCGAACGTGGTGCTGCCGGACGTGCCGAAGGGCGGCGAGGACGACTTCGTCACGCTCCGCACGGTCGGCTCGAAGCCCGAGTTCGACTTCGAGCCGAAGGACCACGCCGACCTCGGCGAGCACCTCGGCATCATCGACATCCCGCGCGGCGTGAAGGTCTCGGGGTCGCGCTTCTACTTCCTGCGGGGTCTCGGAGCGCGGCTCGAGATCGCGCTCATGAACCTCGGCCTCGACCGTGCGATCGAGCACGGCTTCGAGCCGCTCATCACCCCGACGCTCGTACGTCCGGAGACGATGGCGGGCACGGGGTTCCTCGGCGAGCACGCGGCCGAGGTCTACCGGCTCGAGGCCGACGACCTGTACCTCACCGGCACGAGCGAGGTCGCTCTCGCCGGGTTCCACGCCGACGAGATCCTCGCCTTCCCCGAGGGCGAGGGCATCCGCTACGCCGGCTGGTCGACCTGCTACCGGCGCGAGGCCGGGTCCGCGGGCAAGGACAACCGCGGCATCCTCCGCGTGCACCAGTTCAACAAGCTCGAGATGTTCGCGTACGTGCTCCCCGAGCAGGCCGAGGCGGAGCACCAGCGCCTCGTCGCGATGCAGGAGTCGATGATGCAGGACCTCGGCCTGCACTACCGCGTGATCGACGTCGCGGGCGGTGACCTCGGCACGAGTGCCGCGCGGAAGTACGACATCGAGGCGTGGGTCCCGACGCAGGGCACCTTCCGCGAGCTCACGTCGACCTCGAACTGCACGACGTTCCAGGCCCGCCGTCTCGATACCCGGTACCGGACGGAGACCGGCAAGACGGCGCCGGTCGCCACCCTGAACGGCACGCTCGCCACCACCCGCTGGATCGTCGCGATCCTCGAGACCCACCAGCAGGCCGACGGGTCGGTGGTGGTGCCGGAGGTGCTCCGTCCGTACCTGGGCGGCGTCGAGGTGATCGAGCCCCGATGAGCGCACACGAGCGGTTCGTCGACGGGTCGGCGCAGGGCGGGTCGTCGGCGGCCGGCACTGCCGCGTCCGGCACTGCCGCCTCCGGCGCTGCTGCGGCCGACACGGCTGCTGTGCCGGCACGGACGAAGCGCTGGCTCGTCGCGCTCGACGTCGACGGCACGACCATGCGCGAGGACGGCGTCATCACCGACACCGTGATCGCCGCGGTGCAGGAGGCCGAGGCCGCCGGGCACGAGGTCATGCTCTCCACCGGCCGCAGCGAGTCGATGACGATCCCGCTCCTGGAGAGGCTCGGCATCCGCTCCAAGTACGTCGTCTGCGCGAACGGCGCGCTCACGCTGGCCCGCCGCGAGGACGGGTCGTACGAGCGCGTCCACGTCGAGCGCTTCGACCCGAGCGACGTCCTGCAGGTCATCCACGGCGCCCTGGCGAACGCGGCCTTCGGCGTCGAGGACGAGACCGGGCACTTCCTGCTCTCGGGCGAGTTCCCCGACGACACCATGACCGTCTCCGGCGAGCACGTCCCCTTCGAGCGGCTGCTCGGCACCGAGGCCACCCGCGTGGTCGTCATCTCGCCCGGGCACGACACCGAGGACTTCCTGCAGGTCGTCGAGCGCATGGGCCTGTCGAAGGTGTCGTACTCGGTCGGCTGGACGTCGTGGCTCGACATCGCTCCCGAGGGCGTGACGAAGGCGACCGCCATGGAGCGCGTCCGCGAGTGGCTCGACATCCCGCGGTCCCGCGTGCTCGCGGCCGGTGACGGGCGCAACGACATCGACATGCTGCGCTGGGCGTCGACCTCCGGCCGCGGCGTCGTCATGGGGCAGGCACCGGACGACGTGGTCGAGGCCGGCAACGAGCGCACCGGCGGGGTCACCGACGACGGCCTGGCAGCCGCCCTCGACACGCTCCCGCGCTGACGGCCGGGAGGCCCGGTAGACTTCCCGGGACGCGGTCACGTCTCGCCACGTGGTCGCGTCACGGAGGGTTGTCCGAGTGGCCGATGGAGCCTGTCTTGAAAACAGGTGGGCAGCGATGTCTCGTGGGTTCGAATCCCACACCCTCCGCACGATGAGCGCCGGGACCCGCATCCGCCTGGTCGAGCTCGCGGACGCCGCCGAGCTCGCCGCGGTCGTCAGCGCGAGCGCCGACCACCTGCGGCCGTGGGAGCCCACGCGACCGGAGTCCTACTTCACCGAGGCCGGTCAGCGCGCGACGATCGGATCGCTGCTCGCGGCCGCGCAGAACGGCGGGAGCGTGCCGTTCGTGATCGTCGGCGACGACGACGAGCTGCTCGGTCGGATCACCCTGAGCGGTGTGACCCGCGGTGCCCTGCAGTCCTGCGCGCTCGGCTACTGGGTCCGTGCCGATCGGGTGCGCCAGGGGCACGCGACGCGGGCGGTCGGTCTCGCGGTGCGGCACGCGTTCCGGGAGCTCGGGCTGCACCGGGTGCAGGCGGAGACCCTGCCGGAGAACGCGGCCTCGCAGCGGGCGCTCGCGCGCAACGGGTTCGAGCGGTACGGCTTCGCGCCGCGGTACATCCGCATCGCGGGCGAGTGGCGCGACCACGTCATGTTCCAGGTGCTCGCGCCGGACGCCTGACGCGGGGGTGGCGGGCGCGGCCGCTACACGTTGCACAACGGGGAGCACGTCGCGCCGTGGAACGACGTGGCGCGACGTGCCTCCCGTCGTGCGCGACCGCGTCGAACCACGATCCCGACGTCGAACCAGGGCGGGGCGCTGGTTCGGTGTCGGATCCGTGGTTCGACGGCGCCCGACGCACCCGGAGCGCGGCGCGCCGGCGCGCCCGGGCAGCGCTCAGGGGCGGGCGCCGAGGGCGGCGAGCTCCGCCCGGGTCCGGGCACCGTGCTTCCGGAGCAGGTTCGCCACGTGGTACTTCACCGTGTTCGGGCTGATCCCCAGCCCCTCGGCGATCTCCCGGTTCCCGACACCGGTCACGACCAGCCGGAGGACGTCGCGCTCCCGCTCGGTGAGGCCGGTGTCCTCGGGCACGTCGACGGCCCCGGGTGCCGGGTCGAGGGGGAGCGAGATGTCGAGCGTCGAGCCCCACCCGGGCGTGGAGTCGACGTGCATGGTCCCGTCGAGGGCGACGACCCGCTCGGCGATCGGGCGCACGGCGTCGTCGTGGGTGTCGAGGGTGCCGCCGCCGTCGTCACGCAGCTGCATGAGCAGGTTCCGTCCGTCGCAGTCCCACTGGATCCGGACGCGTCGGGCGACCCCGTCGTCGACCAGGGCGAGCACGGCGGTCCGGACGATGGCACGGGCGCTGTGCGCGACGTCGCCGGGGAGCGCGCGGCCGGTGGCGGGCGGCTCGACGAACTGCACGTCGAGGTCACCGAACCGGACCAGCGGGCGGAGGTCCGCGCGGAGCCTCGAGAACGCACCCGTGACCGGCTCGAGCAGGGTGCTGCGCTGCCGGTCCGTCACCGTCCGGAGCTCGACGAGCGCCGCGGACGCGATCTCGACGGCCTCGGCACGGGCAGCGGTGTCGGACAGGCGGGTCGCGCGGAGCGCCGCGAGGACGGACTCGAGCGTCAGTGCGTGCCGGTCGGCCTGTTCCGCGACGGTCCGTGCGTGCTCGGACGCCGCGATCCGGCTGCCGGGTGCGTGCTCGTCGGTTCCCACGGGGGACGAACCTACCCGTCCCACCCGGACGGACGGTCCCGTCCGATCGGGTGGGGGGACCGCCTGGCCGGGCAGCGGCGCACCCAGGCGGGGGCGAGCACGATCGTTGCCATGGCCAACACCACCGTCGGAGACGCCCTCGACCTGATCGGCGGCGAGCTCCAGGACCTGATCGCCACGGTCCGCGCAGCCGACCAGGCACCCTCCGAGCGTGCACTCGACCTGCTCGCCGACGCCGACCGGGTGTTCGTCCACGGCGCCGGACGCTCAGGACTCGCGCTGCGGATGACCGCGATGCGCCTCATGCACCTCGGCCTCGACGTGCACGTCGTCGGCGAGGTCACGACCCCGGCGATCCGGCAGGGCGACCTGCTCCTCGTCGCGAGCGGTTCGGGCACCACCGGCGGCATCGTGCAGGCTGCACGCACCGCGGCCGACGTCGGCGCACGGGTGCTCGCCGTCAGCACGACGGACGAGTCCCCGTTGTCCGAGGTCGCCGACACCACGCTCGTCCTGCCCGCCGCCACGAAGACGGACCGCTCCGGCACCGCTTCGGCGCAGTACGCGGGCGGTCTCTTCGAGCAGGGCGTCGCGCTGCTCGGGGACGCCCTGTTCCACGCCCTCTGGCAGCGCAGCGGACACTCGGCCGACGACCTGTGGCCCCGCCACGCCAACCTCGAATGACCCACCACCGGAAGGACACCACCATGCAGCTCCAGTTCGCCATGGACACCCTGACCACCGAAGCCGCCCTCGACCTCGCCGGCAAGGCCGCGCCGTACGTCGACGTGATCGAGCTCGGCACCCCGCTCATCAAGAGCGCCGGCCTCTCCGCGATCACCGCGATCAAGGAGGCGCACCCGGACAAGGTCGTCTTCGCCGACCTCAAGACGATGGACGCCGGCGAGCTCGAGGCCGACATCGCGTTCAAGGCGGGCGCCGACCTCGTCACCGTGCTCGGTGTCGCGGGTGACTCGACCATCGCCGGCGCCGTCAAGGCCGCGAAGGCGCACGGCAAGGGCATCGTCGTCGACCTGATCGGCGTGCCGGACAAGGCCGCCCGTGCGAAGGAGGTCGTCGCGCTCGGCGCCGAGTTCGTCGAGATGCACGCCGGTCTCGACGAGCAGGCCGAGGAGGGCTTCACCTTCGAGACGCTCCTCCGCGACGGCGAGGCCTCGGGCGTCCCGTTCTCGGTCGCCGGTGGCATCACCACCGACACCATCGGGTCCGTGCAGGCCTCCGGCGCCCGCATCGCGGTCGCCGGCAGCGCGATCTACAGCGCCGACGACGTGGCCGCCGCCGCGTCCGCGCTCCGCGACGCGATCTCGGAGTCGGCCTCGGCCTGATCTGCATCACACGACGGACGGGAGGCGCGGTGCCAGCGGGCACCGCGCCTCCCGTCCGTCACGTGGTCACCGGGAACGGCGGCCGAACGTGGTGACCACCGCGTCGACCAGCAGGAACCCGAGCAGCGTCACGCCCACGGTGGGCAGCAGCATCGCGAGCCCGACGGCGACGACGACCACGGCGGTGGTGCCCCACCACGGTGCGCGGGCCAGCGCACCCGACGCGGGAGCGCGACCCACGCGCGCTGCGGGGGATCGACGCTGCCACCACATCGCGTAGCCGAAGACGACCATCGCCGCGATCCCCAGTGCGGCCAGCAGCAGCACGACCTGGTTCGTCAGGCCGAACAACGCCCCCATGTGCGTGTTGATGCCGAGCTTGGCGGCCTTGGCCATGAGCGGGTAGTCGGCCCACGTGACCTGCGACACCACGGTCATCGTGCCCGGGTCGACCGCGACGGCGTCCATCGCGACGGGCCAGCTCAGCTTGATCTCCTCGACGGTCCACGCCGTGTCGGCCGTCGCCGGTGGGCGGATGCGGACCTCCGCTGCCTGCACACCGGAGTCGCGCGCGACCGCGAGCACCTCGTCGAACTGCTCGGGGGTCGTCGTCGGTGCACCCATCGCCATCGAGCCGCCCCCGTGGTGCCCCGCGTGTTCGCCACTCGACATCGAGGACGAGCCGTCGAGCGCGGTGTCGACGGTGGGCGCCTGCCAGCTGAGCGACGAGCGGAGCGCGGTCACGTTGTCGCCCGCGAAGTGCGACCAGGTGATGCCCGTCGCCGACAGGAACACCGCGCCGAGGAGCACCCACGCACCGGTGGCCGCGTGCCACGAGAACGTCCTCCGGTACCCCGTCACCCGGTTGTCCGGCAGGACGAGGTCGCGCTTCCGGCGAGCACGACGGAAGCGGAACGCCCAGAGTGCAATACCCGCGAGCGAGACGATGCCGAGCCACGACGCCGCCGTCTCGCTGTAGAGCCGGCCGACGTCCCCGAGGAACAGGCTCCGGTGGAGGGTGCTGATCCAGGTCCGGAACGGCAGCGACCCCGAGGTGCCGTACACCGGCAGGTCGCCGCGGACCCCGGCGTCGCCCGGGTCGACGAAGACCGCACGGGTCTGCGACTCGAGCAGCCCGTCCTCGTGGAACATCACGCGGGTGGTCGCACCCGGCTCGGGAGCGGGACGGACCTCGACGACGGCGTCACCCGGGTGCCGGTCGTCCACCCATCGCTGCGCCGCCTCGACCTGGTCGGCGAGCGGGCGTGCTGTCGCCGTGGACGGCGCCGTCAGCTCGTGCTGGTACGCGACCCGCTCGATCGACGGTGCCACGGCGTAGACGGCGCCGGACAGCGCGGCGACCAGGACGAAGGGCCCGACGAACACCCCGGCGAGGAAGTGCAGGCGGAGGAGGAGCTGGGCGAACCAGCCCCGTGACGGCGGCGGAGCGGTGCTGGGCATCGGGGCGCGGGTCCTGTCGGGGTCGAGCGCGACACCGTGCCGCACGGTCGCCGACTCTACAAGACGTAGAGGGCTTCGGTGTCCGTCGTCCATCGGCGCGTCCGTCCACTACCCGCATCCCGGTGCGGTGTGCGGACGACGCCTTTGACCCTGTCGGGGAGGAGGACACAAACTGGCGCCGATGACCAACCTCACCTCACTCGTGTACATGTCCGTCGCCGTCGACGACCTGACCGACGACCAGCTGGTCGCCATGCTCCGCGAAGCCCGCCTGCGCAACGACGCGCTCGGGGTCTCGGGGCTCCTCCTCGCCAAGGGCGGCCGCTTCATGCAGGTGCTCGAGGGCCCGGCCTGGAGCGTCGAGGACCGCTACGCGGCCATCGAACGCGACCCGCGGCACCGCGACGTGAAGTCGCTGTCCCGCGAGACGATCGACGCCCGACGCTTCGACGGCTGGTCGATGGCGTTCGGCAACCCCTCCGACGCCGACGTCCGCGACGAGCCCGGTTTCAACACGTTCCTCTCCGAGCGCTCCGGGCTGCCGGCCGAGCTCGCCGGGTCGCCCGCCGACTGGCTGCTCCGCTGGTTCCGCGGTCGTGACCTGCAGGACGTGCCGGAGGAGCAGATGAGCCTGGCGCGGCACGCCGCGTAGACACCGACACGGTCGGTCGGGAGGGTCGGTGCCGTCGGGTACCGACCCTTCTGTCCGCCACACTGGTCCCGTGGAACGACGTGAGCAGATCCTGGTGGCCGCGGCCGAGGAGTTCGACCGGGTCGGCTACGCCGCCACGGCGGTCGCCGCCGTGGCCCGTCGCGCCGGCGTCGCGCCGGCGAGTCTGCACTTCCACTTCCCGACCAAGCTCGCCCTCGCGCTCGGCGTGATCGACGAGCAGAACGCCCGCACGTTCGCCGTCGTGAGCCACACCGACGCCTCGCCGCTGGCCGCCCTCATCGGTGCGTCCAAGGGCATCGCGGACCTGCTGCGCACCGATCCGATCGTGCGCGCGGGCATCCGGCTCTCCCTGGAGCGCGGCGAGTTCGCCGGCGCCACGTCGTCGTTCTACGAGCAGTGGATCGGCGGGATCGTCGACGTGTTCCGGCTGGCGCTCGGGTCCGGGGAGCTCCGCACCGACCTCACCGCGGAGGAGCTCGGCGGGTCGGTCGTGCCGTACTTCACGGGCGTGCAGCTCGTCGCCGAGGTCCGGAGCGGCCGCGTCGACCTCGACCCCGCGGTCGCCGTCATGTGGCGCGTCGTCGTGCACGCGACCGCGGCGCCCGCGCACCGGGAGCGGCTGCTGCGGGTGGTGGCCGACACCTTCGGCACGGCACACTGAGGCGCGGCTCAGACGGCGCGCCGGGGTCAGCGGTCGAGGAGCTCCCGGTCGCGGAACCACTTGAGCAGCCACGCGGCGCTCGTGCCGTCGAACTCCGGTGCGAAGTCCATCGTGCCGGACAGGAACGGGCTGAAGCCCTCCTCGGTCGCCACGTCGGTGTCGTCGAGCGAGCGGTAGGCCATCGACCAGCCGTCGAACCGGCGACGCTCGATGTCCTCGCGGATCAACGACTTGACCTCGTTGTGCCGGCCGTCCCGCGCGATGGCGGCGAACCGGTCGTCGACGCTCCAGGCCGGGCCCTCGAGGAGCTGCATGAACCGCCCGCCCTTCGCCACGAGCAGTCCGGAGACGCCGAGTGCCTCGTTGCGCAGGCGTGACTCGCGGAGCAGCTCGGCGAGCGCGGCGTCGTCGAAGGGGACGACGGATCGGCTCATGTAGACGATGGAGACGAGCACCGGACCATCCTGGTGCCGGTCGACCTCCCGCGCGAATCGCTGTCCGTATCCCGCCGGGAGCGCGAGAACCTGCCGGGCTCCGTTCCTCGACATCGTCCGAGTTCGGCGCATACGCTGGGGGCATGTACGGGTCACATGTCACCGGACACAAACGGGATGCCGCTCGCGACAGGGCGCTGGGTCGCTTCACGGAGGACGGTCGATCCGTTCGGGCATTCGATGTCGTGAGCGAGCACGGTTTCTCGGCGATCGTCGACAGCGACACCTCAGACGACGATCAGGTCTTCGTCTGGACCGGCTGCTGGCCTGAGCGGCCGGTGAGCCTCGAAGCGCCGCCGATCGAGATAGCAGTCGCAGGATCACCTGCTGATCTTCGTCGTCGCCGTTCGTTCGATCCGGTCCCGCGGCACCGGGTCGGTGCCGTGCCGATGTTGCGAAGCCGACGTGGGGAAGTCGTGGCGTTCGAGGAGGTGTCCGCGCCGTCGTTCAGCCGGGCATGGGTCGGCGGGACCGACGGAGCGTTCATCGGCGTCTTCTGCCGGTCGGACACCGAGTCGAACGTCACGATCGTCGAACTGGACGACGTCAGCTTGTTGCTGAAGAACTGGCGGGACCTGGTTGACCAGGGGGCGCGCGGCTGACAGTGTGGTGACGTGTGACATATCGGTCGCACGATCGAGAGAATCGGGAAGCCATGTTCAAGTCCACAATCTCACGACGTGTTCGAATCGCCGCCATGCTCATGTCGGCCGGAGTGCTCTCCTCCGTCGTCGCGCCGACCGCAGCCCATGCCGAGGAGCTGCGCGAAGAGGGTGCTCGGGTGCATTCAGCCGTGACTGTCCAGATGGTTCCTACCTGCGCACCGGAGCACCCCGACTGCGACCTCAGCGAATTCATCCCCGAGAGCCGAGCAGGAACTCGCGGCAGCGTGTCGGGCACGTGCGGGACGTCGACGATCTACGTCGACAAGGTCGGTACGCACAAGGGCCGCGTCAGCTGGGGTATGCACATCAACACCGGGTACATCGTGCTCAGGGAGATCGCGGTGGCCTGGGGACCGGCCGGCGGCGGCAGCTTCGCCGACGTGTCGCCGATGTACAGCACGAACTACTCGACGAGCCGCACGGTGTCTGGTTCGGGTAACTTCTCTGCAACCATCGGCGGAGCCGTCCAGCTCGTCGGGAACAAGTACGTCCACTGCACCATCCCGTTCCACAGCACGAACACGATCAGGATCTGACGACCCGGCGGACGGTGCACGCCAGCGAGCTGCGCGATGGTCCCGGTGTGCCGCGCACCGCATCCGAGCAGCGTCGACCGTTGCGTCCCGACCACATCGCTCGAGGAAGGATCCGACGAACGCCCTCCGCGTCGCGGCTGCGCCCGTAGGATCGTCCGCATGGCGACCGTCCTCCTCCTCCGGCACGGGCGCACCACGGCGAACGCGACCGGTGTGCTCGCCGGCCGGACCGCCGGGGTCGCCCTCGACCGTGTCGGCCGCGACCAGGCCGACCGTGCCGCCGACCGCATCGCGCCGATCCCGCTCGCCGCGCTCGTCACGAGCCCCCTCGAGCGGTGCCGGCAGACCGCCCGCGCCGTGCTCGCCCGACAGCAGGGCGACCCCGAGGTCCGCGTCGAGCGTGCGATCACCGAGGCGGACTACGGGCAGTGGCAGGGGCGCAAGCTCGCCGACCTGGCGAAGGAGCCGCTCTGGCGGACCGTGCAGGCCAACCCGAGCGCCGTCGTCTTCCCCGGCGGCGAGTCCATGCAGACCATGCAGTCCCGGGCGGTCGCGGCGGTCCGCCGCATCGACGCCGAGGTCGAGGCAGCCCACGGGCCGTCGGCGGTCTGGGTGGCGGTGAGCCACGGCGACATCGTGAAGTCCGTCCTCGCCGACGCACTCGGCATGCACCTCGACCTGTTCCAGCGCATCGCCGTCGGCCCGGCCTCGGTGTCCGTCGTGCGCTACGGCGAGCACCGGCCCGAGGTGGTCGCGACGAACACCGACTCCGGCGACCTGTCCTGGCTCGCTGCGGCTCCGGCGCCGTCCGGCGACGCCGCCGTCGGCGGGGGAGCGGGGCACGACGAGCCGGGGACCGCCCGACCCTGAACGGGCGTCGGCGGCCCCTCCTACAATCGGGTCATGCCCACCATCGTGCACGGCTTCGACTGGCCGGAACGTCTCGTCGTCGGGACGGTCGGCCGCCCGGGCGAGCGCGCCTTCTACCTGCAGGCACGTGACGGCCGCCGCGTCACCAGCGTCGCCCTCGAGAAGGAGCAGTCCGCGGTGCTCGCGGACAAGGTCGCCGAGCTCCTCGACGAGGTCGCGACGGTCGACGACAACCGTTTCAGCGTCCCCACCTCGGCGCCCACCGAGCTCCGCGACGCCCTGCCCCTCGACCAGCCGGTGGAGCCGGAGTTCCGCGCCGGCGCCCTGAGCCTCGGGTTCGACCCGGCCACCGCGCAGGTGGTCATCGAGGCGTACCCCATCGAGGAGGAACTCGAGATCGTCACCGAGACCGACGAGGACGGCGACGAGGTCGAGTCCGTCGTCGAGATCCCCGAGCCGGCCGAGGTGTTCCAGGTCAAGATCCCCGTCGGCAGCGCGCGGGCATTCGTCGAGCGCACGCGTGAGGTCGTCGCCGCCGGTCGTCGCCCCGACGACGCATGAGCGACGGCTCGCTGACGATCCGGGCGCGGATCCGCGAGGCCTCGAACGCCACCTTCCTGGCGGACCTCGACGGCGAGTCCGTCGTCTACAAGCCGGTCGAGGGCGAGCGGCCGCTGTGGGACTTCCCGGACGGCACGCTCGCCGGTCGTGAGGTCGCGGCGCACCTGGTCTCCGAGGCGTTCGGTTGGGGCGTGGTCCCGCCGACGTGGATGGGCGACGGGCCGTTCGGTCCGGGCATGGTCCAGCGCTGGCAGGACGTCGACCCCGACCAGGACGCCGTCGACCTCGTGCCGACGGACGACGCGGACGCCGAGGGCACGCCCTGGCTCCCCGTGCTCGAGGCGATCGACGAGCACGACCGTCCGGTGACGCTCGTGCACGAGGACACGACGGCGCTCCGGCGCATGGCGGTGTTCGACGTCGTGGTGAACAACGCGGACCGCAAGGGCGGGCACGTGCTCGCGATGCCGGACGGTCACCGGTACGGCGTCGACCACGGGCTGACCTTCCACGTCGAGCACAAGCTCCGCACGGTGCTCTGGGGGTGGATCGGCGAACCGCTCGACCCGGACGAGCTCGAGGGGCTCGACCGCGTCGCCGAGGCGCTCCGCGGTGACCTCGGCGACGCGCTCGCGGAGCACCTCACCCCGGCGGAGATCGACAACACGCGGGCGCGCTGTGCGGCCCTGCGGGCGGTCGGGATGTTCCCGCCGCCGCCGGGGAACGGCCCGGCCGTCCCCTGGCCGCTCTTCTGACCGCAGACGGGAGGCGCGGTGCCAGCATGCAACGCGCCTCCCGTCCGTCAGTCGGTCGCGCTCATCCCGCCCAGTCGTCACCGAACAGCGACGCACCGCCGCGCCGCGCACCGAGGTACGAACCGACGACGGCGACCCCGAGGTCGTCGTTCTCGGGCGCGACCACCGAGCCGTCGACCCGTCGGGCCATCGCGTCGATGAAGCGCGCCAGCCCCGGGTCGTCCCCGAGCCGGAAGAACGTCGTCTGGGCACCGAGGCGACCGGCGTTCTCGAGCTCGCGCACCGTCACCGCGATCGTCACCGGGTCCGGCGGGTAGCCGAACCACACCTGGCCGTTCGGCTCGAGGTGCGACGTCGGCTCGCCGTCGGTGACGATGAGCAGCACGGGCTGCGCCGTCGGGTGCTTCCGGAAGTGCCGGTTCGCCAGGAGCAGGGCGTGGTGCAGGTTCGTGCCCTTGTCCCACATCGCGTCGAGTCCGACGAGTCGTTCGACGTCCATCACCTCGGCCTCGCGACCGAACGAGATGAGCTGCAGGTCGTCACCGCGGAAGCGGGTGCTGACGAGGGTGTGCAGCGCGAGGGCGGTGCGCTTCATCGGGACCCAGCGGTCCTCCATCGCCATCGAGAACGAGGTGTCGACGAGGAGCGCCACGCACGCGTGCGTCCGCGCCTCGGTCTCCTGCACCTCGACGTCGTCGATCGTCAGCCGGACGCCGGGCCCGGTCCGGCCGTCGGCGGCGGTGCGCACGAGGGCGTTCGTGACCGAACGGGGGAGGTCCCACGGCTCGGTGTCGCCGAACGCCCACGGACGGGTCGCGCCGGACGGCTCGCCCGACGCTCCGGCGCGGCGGAGGTCACGGGCACCCTGCCGACCGGACATCCGCTCGGCGACGTCCTTGAGCAGGCTCTTCCCGAGCTGCCGCATGGCCTTCGGCGTGAGCCGCAGCTGCCCGTCGGCGCCGCGCTTGACCGCGCCCGAGTTCCGCAGGGCCTGCTCGAGGCGCTGCAGGGTCCGGGCATCGACGGTGGCCTCGTCCCCGAGCTGGCGCTGCAGGGCGTCGAGGTCGAGGTCGGCCAGGTCGGACCCGGGTCCGGACTGCGCGAGCTGCTCGGCGAGGGCGTCGAGGTCGGCGATGTCCTGGAACACACCGGTGCCGTCGCCGAGCCCGAGGCCCTGCTCGCCGTCCATCCGCTCCGAGCCGCCCCAGTCCTCGCCGGGCCGGAGGGCACGGAGGTTGTCGTCGAGCTGCCCGAGCTGCCCCATGAGGTCCGGGGAGCCGAAGGCCTGCTGCGCCAGGGCGTCGAGTTCGTCCCGCTGCTCCTGCGACATCGAGTTCCGCATCCGCTGCGCTGCGGCCGCCCGAGCGGCGAGGTCGTCGAGCAGTTCCTCGACGTTCTGCGGGTCGGACGGGAAGTGCTGCCCGTGCTGCGCCATGAACGCGTCGAACTGCTCCTGCGTGTCCGTGCCGCGGCGGTGGTCCTCGAGCAGCTGGTTGAGGTCCCGCATCATGTCCGCGACGGCGGCGCGGTCGTCGTCCGTGGCGTTCTCGAGCGCCTGCTTCATGCCGGCGAAGCGCTGGTCGAGGACCTCGCGGCCGAGCAGGTCCTTGATCTCCTCGTACTTCTGTCGGGCGGTCGGACTCGTCCAGTCGTAGCCGCCCAGTTCCTGCACGGCGCCCGCGGGCGACGGCGGCAGGCTGTCGAGCTGCAACTGGGCCAGTGCGCGGTCGCCGTCGTCCATGTCGACGTTCCGGGCGAGTTCCCCGCGCTCGGCGCGCAGGGCCTCGTCGAGCAGCTGCTGCACCTGCTGCAGGGTGCCGTCGAGGTTGTTCCGGCTCGTGAGTTCGCGTCGGCGTTCGGCCACGCGGCGCATCAGGTCGTCGAGGCCCCGCTGCGTCTCCCCGCCACGGCGCAGGAACTCGCGGAGGGCGCGCTCGGGCGAGGTCCCGCCCATGACGTCCTCGCCGATGGCGTCGAGCGCCTCGGACAGGTCGACCGGGGGAGCGAGCGGATCCGGCCCGCCCTCGTACCTGCCGTAGCGGGCGTCGCGGCTCAGGCGGCGGTTCTGCCGACTAGCCATAGACGGCCTCGCCGCCCCCCGACTCCTTGCTGATCCGGCGGGCCAGGAAGAGTCCCTCGAGTGCGAGCTCGATCGCGCCGGCCCGTTCGCCGTCGTCGTCCGCGCCGAGGCGCTCGCACACCTGGTCGTAGACGTCGGACTCGCCGATCGACGGCAGGCCCTCGAGGAAGGCCCGCGCGCTGACCTGCTCGCCGGTGGTCACCATCGTGCCGCCGTCGAGCGCCTCGACGAGGACCCCGAAGTCGATGCCGCGGAACCGCGAGCGGACGGTCTCGGCGGTGGCGGTGCGGAGAAGGTGTTCGAGGACCTCGTCGGCACGGTCCTCCTCGCCGTTCTCGAACTCGATCTTGCCGCCGAGCACGTCGACCGCGGTCTCGAGGTCGATCGGCCGCGCGACCGCGTGCTCCTCGCCCTGTCGCGCCGCGCGGTGGACGGCGGCGGCCGAGATGGTCTCGGCCCCCGCGATCGCGAAGCGTGCGCTGACGCCGCTGCGCTGGTCGACGGCGCTGGACTGCCGGAGCGCACGGGTGAAGCGGGCGAGGATCTCGACCAGGGCGTCGGGGACGTCGGCGGTGAGGTGCGCCTCCTGCCGGATGACGGCGATCTCGTCGGCGAGCTCGATCGGGTAGTGGGTGCGGATCTCGGCGCCGAAGCGGTCCTTGAGCGGCGTGATGATGCGGCCGCGGTTCGTGTAGTCCTCCGGGTTCGCGCTCGCGACGACGAGCACGTCGAGCGGCAGGCGCAGCACGTAGCCGCGGATCTGCACGTCGCGTTCCTCCATCACGTTGAGCATCGCGACCTGGATGCGCTCGGCGAGGTCCGGGAGCTCGTTGATCGCGACGATGCCGCGGTGGCCGCGCGGGATGAGTCCGAAGTGGATGGTCTCCGGGTCGCCGAGGCTGCGCCCCTCGGCCACCTTCATGGGGTCGACGTCGCCGATCAGGTCGGCGACGCTCGTGTCGGGCGTCGCGAGCTTCTCGACGTACCGCTCGTCGCGGTGCCGCCACTCGACCGGCAGCGCGTCGCCGAGCTCCTCGGCACGGCGGATGCTCGCGGTGGTGATCGGCTCGAGCGGGTGCTCGCCGAGCTCGGAGCCGGCGATCACCGGGGTCCACTCGTCGAGCAGGCCCTGCAGGGTGCGGAGCAGGCGCGTCTTGCCCTGTCCGCGTTCACCGAGCAGCACGACGTCGTGCCCGGCGATGAGGGCACGTTCGAGCTGCGGGATGACGGTGGTCTCGAAGCCGTGCAGGCCGGGCCAGGGGTCGCGGCCCTCGCGGAGGGCCTGGAGGAGGTTGTCGCGGATCTCGGCGCGGACCGACTTCTGGACGTAGCCAGCAGCGCGGAGCTCGCCGACCGTTCTGATGGTTGGTCGGGTCACGCGGTGCAGGCTACGCCCGCGCACCGACAGACGGACGGGAGGGGCGGGGCGGGCCCCG
>NZ_MJAK01000019.1 GCF_001742745.1 Curtobacterium sp. ER1/6
TCACCCCGTCTCATCCGTGAACAGCAACCGCTGGGAACGTGTCCCGGCGGGTCTCGAAGGGAGCAACCAATGGCTGACACCACCACCACCCCCGCGACCACCGCGGCCGCCACCCGTTCCACGGGCACCATCAGCACCACGAGCAGCAACGCCTCGGGCACTGCGGGCAAGACCACGATCGATGACACGGTCGTGTCGAAGGTCGCCGGGATCGCCGCGCGTGAGGTGAACGGTGTGCACTCGCTCGGTGGCGGTGCCGCTCGTGCGATCGGTGCGCTGCGTGACGCGATCGGGCAGCGTGACCACGGTCAGGGTGTCAAGGTCGAGGTCGGCGAGAAGCAGGTCGCCGCTGACATCACGATCGTCGCGGAGTACCCGGTGTCGCTGCAGCAGGTCGCGGACGGGGTGCGTTCCTCGGTCGCGCGTGCGCTGCAGCAGATCGTCGGCATGGAGGTCGCCGAGGTCAACGTGACCGTGCAGGACGTCTTCATCCCGGGCGACGACGACGACAACGACGACAAGAAGGAGTCCCGCGTTGAGTAACACGCTGATCGGTGCCCTGATCGGGGCGATCCTCGCCGTCGTGGCGTTGCAGTTCGGGTTCTGGGGCTTCGTCCTGGTGGTCGTGTTCGGTCTGGTCGGTGCGCTCGTGGCGGCGCTGGTGACCGGGAAGATCGACCGGGGTGCCCTGACGGACGTGCTGACCGGACGCCGGAGCTCCCGGTGACCGCGGGCCCGGCGAGCACCGGCTCGGGAAGCGTCCCGGCAGGCGCCGTCCCGGGCCGCGTGGAGATCACGGCCCGGGCTCTGACGGCCCTGGCACGGGCCGCCGCCGCGGAGCGCCTCCGGGTGCCCGCGAAGCGGCTGCGCGTGGGGATCGACGACGAGCAGGGATCCCTCGCACTGGACGTGACCGGCCCCATCCGGGACCAGCCCGACATCGTCCGTGCGGCCGCGTCCGCCGCGGACGACATCAAGCAGCGCGTCAGCGAGCTGGCCGGCCGTCGGGTGGGTCGGACGCACATCGAACTGACCGGGCTCGTGCGTGAGCACGAGGGCCGGGTCCGGTAGGAGGAAGCACATGAGCACCGAACAGCTCGAGAAGCGGCTGCGACGCCGCAGCATCCACCGGTCCCGGTCCACCGCCCTGGCCGTGACCCTGGTCGTCGTGATCCTGGTCGCAGCGTGGATCGGCACCGAAGCGGTCCTCAAGGCGATCGGTCAGGCACCCCTGCTGGCGGACCCGCAGACCGTCGTCGACACCGCCCTCAAGCCCGACGCCGCGTTCACGACCATCGCCGAGGTCATCGCCGCCGTCCTCGTCATCGCCGGCATCGTGCTGGTCGTCCTGGCTCTGGGGCCCGGCCGGCAGCCCCGCTCCGCGATCGACCACGAACGCGGTGCGGTGATCATCGACACCCGCATCCTCGCCTCCACCGCCGCGAACGCCGCCGCCCACGCAGCAGACGTCCCCGAGGCCAACACGAGCGCGTCGGCGCGTGGGCACCGCACCCAGGTGCACGTGGTGCCCCTGTCCGGCATCCCCGTCGACACCCACGTCGTCGAGCAAGCCGTCCAGGAACGCCTCAGCCGCCTCGGCGGCAAGCACGGCTCCAGCGTGCAGGTCACCGTGGAACAGAAGGGAACCCTGGCATGACCACCACGAACCGCGGCTTCAACCGGGTCCTGCTGTTCCTGATCGGCCTGATCGGCATCGTCGCCGGGGTCGTGATCGGCACCGGGGTGCTGCAACCCGTCCGCGACGCGGTGCAGCAGTACGTGGCCCTGCCGCAGCAGGTCACCGTGCCGGGCACGGCGCTGTGGATCATCGCCGGTATCTGCGCGGTGGTGATCGTCCTCGCGTTGGTCGTGGTGTTCACCCGTGGTGGTGGCGGCACGTCCGTCGCGGTCCGGGAACGCACCGGTGACGACCAGGTCACCGTGAACGTCGCCCTCGTCCGCGACGTCATCGACCACGAACTCGCCGACGTCCACGACGTCGTCTCGTCGCGGGTCGACACGTACCTGGTGAAGAAGCAGCGGGCGGCCCGGATCCGGGTGCACGTCCGCCGCGGCGGCGACGCGGTCACCGTCCTCGACGCCGTCGACCACGCCGTCACCACCCTCGACCGCACCCTCGGCCGACCGGTACCGGTCCTGGTCCACCTCACCGGCGGCACCCGCACCGCCCTCAGCCAGACCAGCTCCCGCGTCCAGTAGGAACCGCACAGGAGGACACCATGCGCAACCGCATCATCGTCATCGGGCTCATCGCCCTGGTCGGCATCTGGATCGGCTCCCGGTCCAACCGACCCGTCGTCGAGAAGACGAGCACGGCCGAGACCATTCGCAAGGCCTGGAACGACCCGCACGCGCGCAAGCAGCGCGCGAAGCTCCGCAACAAGATCGAGAAGGCCGCCTCGCGCTGAGGCGAGACCCCACGACGGACGGGAGGCGCGGTGCCAGCTGGCACCGCGCCTCCCGTCCGTCGTTCGGTCCCGTTGGTCAGCGGGAGCTTGCGTCCGTGAGCGCGGCCGCGTACGCCCGCACCGATCGGTTGTAACGGGGGAGCGTCGGCTCGACGGCCTCGATCGCCACCCGCAGTGCCTCGTCGACACGGCCGGCGCTGTGCAGCGCGAGCGCCAGGAACACACGGGGAGCCGCACCCGTCGACGGGTGGTGCGGTGCGTCCCGCAGCATGGCGATGGCCTCGTCCACCCGCCCGAGGTTGCGGAGCGTGGACGCGTGCTGCACGACCATGCGCGCCGCTCGGTCGGGATCGACCGTCGCGAGTCCCGCTGCCGTCGCCGCCGCGTACCGCTCGTGTGCGTCGGCCTCGCGGCCCCCGGAGTCGAAGGCGCCTCCGAGCTCGAAGGCACCGAGCGCCGGGTGTGGTGCGACCGAGGCGAGGTCGCGCATGCGGGCGATCCGTTCCTCGTCCCCGACCGCGGTGTCGTCCCAGAGTGCTGCGACGTGGTCCTCCCAGGCCGTCTCACCGTGCGTGTGCATGGCGACCACGCTACCGGCGGGCCGGTGGTCGCTCGGGGTCCCCGCCGACGCGTTCGGTCCACCGAACGTGGCGCGGCGGACGATGCGGCCAGCGGGATGCGAAGATGCATCGTTGCCTGCCGACACCGACGACGAGGAACGCATGGGACACGACGACGACGCCGCGCCGCTCCTCGACGGCCGGTACCGCATCGAGGGCGCCATCGGACAGGGCGGGATGTCGGTGGTCTACCGCGCCACCGACGAGGTCCTGCACCGACCGGTCGCGGTGAAGCTCTTCCACCCGGGCTCGGTCGACATCGCCCGGCAGGAGAGCGAGCTCGGCGTGCTCGCGGCCCTCGAACACCACAACCTCGTCGGACTCCTCGACGCCGGCGTGGTCACGGGTGCAGACGGCGGGTCGCAGCGCTTCATCGTGATGTCGCTCATCCTCGGCCAGGACCTCGAGGCCCGGCTCTCGGTGGGGCCGCTCGCGTCGCGGCACATCGCCGAGATCGGCTACGACATGGCCGAGGCCCTCGACTACATCCACGCCCACGGCGTCGTGCACCGGGACATCAAGCCGTCGAACATCCTGCTCGTCGACTACGGCAACGGCTCGGAGCGTGCGCGGGCCCGACTGACCGACTTCGGGATCGCCCTGGCCGCCGGGGTCGAGCGGCTCACCGCGGACGGGGTGACGACCGGCACGGCCGCGTACCTCAGTCCCGAGCAGGCCCGCGGCGCGGACGTCGGCCCGGCGAGCGACGTCTACTCGCTCGGCCTCGTGCTGCTCCAGTGCTTCACCCGCCGCCGGGAGTTCCCGGGGTCGCTGGTGGAGTCCGCGATCGCGCGGCTCTCCCGCGACCCGGTGGTGCCCGAGCCGCTGCCCGAGCGGTGGAAGCACCTGCTCCGGGCGATGACCGCGCAGGACCCGTCGGCACGGCCGCTCGGCGGCCAGCTGGTCGCGATGCTCCGAGACGTCCTCATCGCCGAGACCGCGGACGAGGCGGCGTCGGGCTCCGCGGGCCCGGCGGTTGCCGAGCCCGCCGGCCGGTCCACGCCGGACACGGCCGACAGCGGCACGGGCACGGGCACGGGAACGGGCACCGCGACCGGCACCGGCACCGGCACGGTCGACAGCAACCGGCCCGCCACCCTCGACACGCTGCCCGAGGAGTCCCTCCAGCGCACCGTCGCGATGGCCGCCCGGCTCTTCGACGCGCCGATCGCCCTGGTCGACGTGCTCGACGAGGACCGCGAGTGGTCGCACTCCTGGATCGCCGACGGCGTCGACGAGGCCGCACGGAACATCAGCTTCCGCAACGGCTTCGCACCGGTGCCCGTGCCCGTCGTGATCCCGGACGGGTCCGTCCACCCGGAGATGCGGCAGAGTCCGCTCGTGACCGGGCCGCTCGGCATCCGCTTCTACGTGAGCGTGCCGATGCTCCGGCACGACGGCACCGCGGTCGGCACCCTGGCGGTCCTCGACGTCCGTCCCCGCGAGGCGACCGAGGCCGACCTGGCGAACCTCCGCGACCTCGCGGCGCTGGCCGTCACGCAGCTCGAGCTCCGGCAGGAGACCCTGCGCACCACGAGCGACTCGCTGCCCATCGACAGCGGCCGCCCCATCGACAGCAGCCGACCCGTCGACAGCGGCCGGCACTGACCGGGGTCAGACCCCCGGCTGTCCCGCCGACCACCCCTGGGCGTGCTCGGCCTGCTCCGCGGTGAGCCGGGTCACGGCCCCGCAGTTCACGCACTCGTTCCGGTAGGAGCGGGAGAGCGGGACGAGCGGCACGAAGAACAGGCTGAGCTTGGTCGTGCGCCGCACCACGCGCTGCGCCGCGTGCACGCCGCACACCCCGCAGACGAACTGCACGACCGTGAGCAGGGTGTCGGTACCGCGGGTGCCGAAGATCAGGAACACGGGGCCGAGGCTACGCGACCGTGCCGGAGCGCACCGACGTCGGGTCAGATCGCGCGGCGTCGCACCAGCACCACGCTGTCGACGGTGTCGTGCCGTTCCCCGTCGGCTCCGGTCGCGTTGCGCGGGCGGCCCTCGGCGACCACGACCTCCCAGCCCTCGTCGAGCCGGAGCGACGCGAGGTCATCCTCCGGCGACGGGAAGCGGTACGCGCGGAACGCCTCGGGCAGGTCGGCGTGCGGCGGTGCGGCGTGGGCGGTGACGAGCAGGTGCCCGCCCTCGGCGACGAGGCCGGTGGCCCGGTGCAGGATCGCGGCGCGGGGGATCTCGACCGGCCACGACTGCAGGAACGACGCGGTCACCAGGTCGAACCGGTCGTCGCCGTCGGGTGCCCAGGTCGCGACGTCCGCGGCGACGAAGGACGTGCGCTCCCCGACACCGGCGGCCGCGGCGGCACGACGTCCGCGCTCCACGGCGGTGTCCGACAGGTCGACGCCCGTCGCGGTCCATCCCTGCTCGGCGAGCCACACCACGTCGCCGCCCTCCCCGCAGCCGAGGTCCAGCGCCCGACCGGCACCGCGCGGCAGCGTCGGTGCCACCGCCGCGAGCACGGCGTTCACCCGACCCGACCAGATGCCGTCACCGGCGGCGTACCGGGCCTCCCACCACTCGCGGGCGGTCGTCCCTGCATCGACGGCGTCCGTGTCGACCGTGCCGCCGCCGTGTGCCGTCCCGGCGTCCCCGGTGCCCGTGTGCTCGTGTGCCTGCATCCGCCCAGTGCACCGCGGACCGGGCGACGGGCGCAAGGTGCGTTGCCGGACCGGCAAACGGCGGGACCGACACCGGGGCGGACGGGAGGCGCGCCACCGGCCCGACCCGCGCCTCCCGTCCGCCGCCGTGCACGACCGACCGCCGCCGCGCCCGGTCCGGCCGCCGTTCCGTCCGGGTCCGTCCGATCTGCGCGGACGCTGGACGCGCCCCGCGTCCCACCGTCCACCCCGCGCGTACCGTCGCGAACACGACGAGATCGTCCGGTGTCCGCGGCACGCGGGGCTGCTCGGGTCGGGAAACCCGACCCCGAGGTCCCGGGACCGGGCAGGACGCGGGACGGTCGTGATGCAGGGAGCACGACATGTCGACGTACGAGTCCGACCACCGCGTCCAGCAGGTCCGGGTGACCACCTACCGCACGCTCCGCCGTGCCGCACGTCGCGGGTGGGCGGTGCCGGACGGAGCGGTCACGCCGTCGCTCGCCGACCTCGCCCGGGTGCGCGGTCCGGGCCGCGGTGACCGCACGTGACCGTCGCCCCGCCTGCCGACCCCCCGACCGGGGCCTCGCGGCGGACCGCCGTCCACGAGGTCGTCCGCAGCGGCACCGACCCCGACGAGGCGCGGGACATCGCATCAAGCGTCTACGGGGCGCGCGACGTCGTGTTCGGTCCGGACGCGCTCGACGGTGCCTTCGCCTTCCGGTACCGCTCGGTCGGTGACGGCTGCGTCAGCCTGCGGACCGCGTCCTCGACCGCGCACCTGCGGGGTGTCCTCACGCCGGGGCGGCAGTACGTGCTCGCGTGGTCGGCGGACGGCGGCGTCGTGGTGGACCCCGAGCGCGAGGACGGCGTCACCCTCCGACCGGGCGTCCCCGTGATGCTCCCCGCCGGGCGCCCGTTCCGGGTGTCCGCGCCGGCCGGCACGGTGCACCTCGTCCACTTCGACGCCGACTTCCTCGAGGCGGTCGCGGTCCTCGGGGGAGCAGCACCGCCGGTCCCGCTCGCCTTCCCGGTCTCCGCGCCGTCGGTCCGGCTCGCACCGCTGCAGCGGACGCTCCGGGAGGTCGCCGGCCCGATGCTCGACGTCTCCGTCGCCGACGGTTCCCGCGCCGCGCTCGACCTCGCCCTCGCCGAGGCGGTCATCGACGCCTTCCACCCCGCGCCCGACGGCGGGCTGCCGGACGTGCCGGTCGCCGCCCTCGACCGGGCCAAGGCCTACATGTACGCACACTTCCTCCGACCGCTCACGGCGGCCGAGATCGCCGGGGCTGCCGAGATGAGCGTCCGGACCCTGCAGGAGACCTTCCAGCGGCAGGAGGCCACGACCCCCACCGACTTCCTCCGCGACCTCCGGCTGGCGAAGGCGCGGATCGCGCTGCAGCTCGCCGATGCCCGTGAGACCACCGTCGCGGAGGTCGCGCACTCGTGCGGGTTCCGGCACATGGGTCGCTTCTCGGGGTCCTACGCCGCGCTCTACGGGGAGCACCCGGGCGAGACCCTCCGCGGCCAGCGCCGGACGATCGCGGTCGCCTCGGCGGTCGAGCGGCCGGCCCGTCCGCAGGCGTCTCCGGATGCGCAGGCCTGTCCGGATCCGCAGGTCGGAGGGGAGGCGCGCGGCGCGTCCACCGCGCCCGCCCGGTCCGGTGCGAGGTCGCCTGGGTAGCGTGCAGGGATGCAGCCCGGAACGTCGCCCGCCACCGGTGCGGACAGCGTCGCGGTCGCCGTCCGAGGCACCGGCGCGCCGGTCCTGGTGCTGCACGGCACCCCGGGCGGCATCACCGCGGCGGACGCCATGGCACGGTTCCTGCCGTCCGACCGCTTCCGGGTCGTCACCGTCGCCCGGCCCGGGTACCCGGGCACGCCGCTCGTCCCGGGTCGGTCGTCGCTCGACGACGAGGCCGACCGCTACGCCGCCCTGCTCGACCGCTCCGGCATCGACCGCGTCGCCGTGCTCGCGTGGTCCGGCGGCGGACCCGTCGCCTACCGCTTCGCGGTCCGCCACCCGGACCGGGTCCGCTCGCTCGTGGTCGCCGCCGGGCTCTCCGGCCGCTGGGCGCCGGCGCGACCGTCGCTCGCCGAGTGGGTCGTCGCGCACACGTCCTTCGGCGCCGCGGTCGCCGCGACGGCCGCCCGCGTGCTGCCGTCCGTCGTCGTCCGCACCGTCGAGGCGGGGGTCAGCTCCCTGCACGGACGCGCCCTGACCGCCCACGTGTCCGAGGTCGTGCACGACCTCCGCCGGCGTCGGGACGTGCTCGACCTGTCGACCAGCGGGAACGCGGGCGGCGCGTTCCGGCCCGGGTGGGACAACGACGTGCGGGTGCTCGGGGCGGTGGACGACCTGGAACTCGGGGCCGTCCGTGCGCCGACGCTCCTCGTGCACGGCGACGCCGACACCGAGGTGCCGTTCGGGCACAGCTCCCGTGCCGCGGCGGCCGTGCCGGACGTCGAGCTCGTGACGCTGCCGGGCGGCACGCACTTCGCCCTGTGGGACCACCACGACGCCCGGGCCGTGCAGGAACGGGTCGCCGAGCACCTCGCGCGAGACTGAGACGAACCGCAGGAACCCGGGGGCACTGCCCAGCCTGTGACCGCACCGTTACCAATACGTTGTCTTCCCGAGTCGTTCGGCCGACCCGGAAGGAACCATGGGACGTCACGCCCTGCCCGCAGCCCCCGACGCTGCACGATCGGCAGCACCTGAGCCGGCAGCACCCGGGTCGTCGCCGTCCGTCCCCTCTGGTCCCGCGGAGCTGCGTCGTCCCCGTGGCCGTCGTGCCGCCCCGGACGCCACCGCCGACAGCGCGGTCCGCGTCGAGCACGCCCCCTCGCCCCGCACGGTGCACCGTCCCGTGCCGCGCCCGCTCGCGTCGACCGCCGTCGCCGGCTCCGCGGTGCTGACCCGGACGGCCGTCCTGCGGGCCGAGCGCGCCGCCGACCCCCGCCACGTCCGTCGGGCCGTGAACGCCAAGCGGGCGGCGCTCCTGCTCGCGCCGGCGCTCGCCGTGACCTCGAGCCTGACGCTCGCCCTGCCGGCGAACGCGGCTCCGGCGACCTCGTCCCACGACCAGTCGCGTGACTCGTCGATGACCACCGCGGCAGACGACGCACAGTCCTTCACCGTCGCCCGCGACGTCGAGGTCCCGGTCGTGCAGACCGACGGCATGACCACCACGACGACCGTCGTGTCCTACCCGACCATCGTCACGAAGTACGGCGTCACGACGCAGCAGGCCGAGGACGCCATCTCGGCGGTCCTGTCCGCCGGAGGCAAGCGCGCCACGATCGTCTCGACGGCGCTGCAGTACATGGGTGACCCGTACGTCGAGGGCGGTGCGAGCCACGCGGGCATCGACTGCTCCGGCCTGACGATGGTCGCGTACGCGGCCGTCGGCATCCCGCTCGTGCACTACGTGCCGTCGCAGGACGCGGTCGCCACGACCATCCCCGAGTCCGAGGCGCAGCCGGGCGACCTGGTGGTGTTCGACAACGAGGACCACGTCGGGATCTTCCTCGGCGACGGCATCGTGCTGCAGGCGCCGCACCCGGGCGACCCGGTCGACATCGTGCCGGTGTACCCGAACGCGCACCACTTCGCCCGCCTCCTGCCCGCGGGGGAGTGACCCGGCCGTCCGCCCGATGGAGCGGACCCGGGGAGTCGAGTCGAGCCTCCCGTCCGCATGCTCGTCGGCGGGCCGTTCCGACCGCGTCCGCGGGGAGTTGCGCACCTCCCGTAAACTGGAGTGATGGCCACCGAGACCCGCACCCCGTTCGAGGAGCAGCGCTCCGCTCGTCCGCAGGTGCGCCCACGCACCGAGGGCTGGACCCAGGCGCAGGACTCCGAGGGCCGACCCCTCCTGCAGTTCGCGTCGCCGAAGCGCGGCAAGCCGCCGGTGCACCTCGCCGACCTGACGGTCGAGGAGCGTGTGGAGAAGGTCAAGGAGCTCGGCCTGCCGGGCTTCCGCGCCAAGCAGCTGTCGACGCACTACTTCACGCACTACTCGTCCGATCCGGCGACGATGACCGACCTGCCCGCCGCCCAGCGCGAGGAGCTCGTCGCGGGCATGCTGCCGCCGCTCCTCACCGAAACCCGGCGCCTGGCGACGGACAAGGGCGACACGATCAAGTTCCTCTGGAAGCTGCACGACGGCGCCCTGGTCGAGTCGGTGCTCATGCGCTACCCGGGCCGCATCACGCTCTGCGTGTCGTCGCAGGCCGGGTGCGGGATGAACTGCCCGTTCTGCGCCACCGGCCAGGCGGGGCTCACGCGCAACATGTCGACGGCGGAGATCATCGAGCAGATCGTGCGCGCCAACGCCGCGATCGCCGCCGGCGAGCTCGGGGGCGACCCGCGCAAGGGCGGGCAGGACCGCGTCGACGCCGAGCGTGTCACGAACATCGTCTTCATGGGCATGGGGGAGCCGCTCGCGAACTACAAGCGCGTGATCGAGGCAGTCCGCACGATGGTCGCCCCGCAGCCGCACGGTCTCGGCATGAGCGCCCGCGGCATCACGGTGTCGACCGTCGGGCTCGTCCCCGCGATCAAGAAGCTCGCGGACGAGGACATCCCCCTCACCTTCGCGCTCTCGCTGCACGCACCCGATGACGAGCTCCGCGACGAGCTCATCCCGGTCAACTCGCGGTGGAAGGCCGACGAGGCGATCGACGCCGCGTACGAGTACTACGCGAAGACCGGTCGTCGCGTCTCCATCGAGTACGCCCTCATCAAGGACATGAACGACCACGCGTGGCGTGCGGACCTGCTCGCGGAGAAGCTCAACGCCCGGGGCAAGGGGTGGGTGCACGTCAACCCGATCCCGCTCAACCCGACGCCCGGCTCGGTCTGGACCTCGTCCGAGCCCCACGTGCAGGACGAGTTCGTCCGCCGGCTCAACGCGGCCGGCGTCCCGACGACGCTGCGCGACACCCGCGGCAAGGAGATCGACGGCGCCTGCGGTCAGCTGGCTGCGGCCGAGTAGGCGAGGGCTGTTCGGATTGCCGGGTGGCGGTCCGATCCGGATCGTCCGTTTCGAACGGTTCGTTCCAGACGGTCCGCTCCGGACGGGAGGCGCGGTGCGAGTTTCGCACCGCGCCTCCCCTCGTTCCCGGCGTCGGCGGAGAGCACCAGTACCCCGACATCCGCGAGTCCGCGGGGAAGTCGGGGGACGACACGCCCGGGCGGTGGCCCGGTTCGCTGCACCCCCGGGGCGTGTGTAGAGTAATCACTCGTTGCCGCTGAGGCGGAGAACGGATCGGCCGGAAGGTCGCCTCCGAGTCTCGCCCGGGCAGCGAGCTTCCAGCCCCTCTGATGATGATCGTGTTCTGCGGTCGGAGTGGGGGGTGCGTCTGGTCCTTGAGAACTCAACAGCGTGCACATTGTCAATGCCAATTTATTGACCCCGTTGCCTTCACTTGTGGAGGTACGGAGACAATTCCTTTTGGATTGAATTGATTGTCAGTAGACAGTCTTTACAGTCAGTTTCAACTCGGTTCGGCGCTCTTCGGGGTGTCGGATCTGTAATTTTTTTACGGAGAGTTTGATCCTGGCTCAGGACGAACGCTGGCGGCGTGCTTAACACATGCAAGTCGAACGATGATCAGGAGCTTGCTCCTGTGATTAGTGGCGAACGGGTGAGTAACACGTGAGTAACCTGCCC
>NZ_MJAK01000002.1 GCF_001742745.1 Curtobacterium sp. ER1/6
CCCGCCGCCACGAGCGGCGGGTCGGGCACGTCCTACCCGAGCACGGACGGCGTCGCCGTCGACCCCGCCGGCGCGCAGGCGTACGCCCGCGGCGCCATCGGCTCCTACGGGTGGGGCGGCGACCAGTTCTCGTGCCTCGTGTCGCTGTGGAACCAGGAGTCCGGCTGGCGGGCGAACGCGCTCAACGCCTCGAGCGGGGCCTACGGCATCCCGCAGTCACTGCCGGCGAGCAAGATGGCCGTCGCGGGGGCGGACTGGCGGACGAACGCCGCGACCCAGATCGACTGGGGGCTCGCGTACATCCACGACGCCTACGGCTCCCCCTGCGCCGCGTGGAACCACGAGATGAGCGAGAACCCGCACTGGTACTGACCCCCAGGGGGCGACCCGCTCAGTGGCCGAGGCCGCCGAGCAGCGACGCGAAGTCGGTCGGTGCCGCGAGCACGTCCGCCTGCTGCGGCGCCCGCCGGGAGGCGCGGATCGCCCAGGCCAGGTCGACCCCGGCCCGGCGGATGCGTGCGTCGAGCGCGGCCGCGTCCTCGGGGCTCCCCCAGTCGTCCGTGGCGGCGAAGACGCCGGTCGGCACGACGGCGGCGCGCAGGTAGGCGAACACCGGTCGCAGTGCGTGGTCGATCGCCAGCGAGTGACGGGCGGTGCCACCCGTCGCGGCCAGCAGCACCGGCAGGTCCGCCACGGCGTCCTTGTCGAGCACGTCGAGGAACGACTTCGCGAGACCGCTCACGCCGGCGGTGAAGACCGGCGTGACGAACACGACCGCGTCGGCCTCGAGCACGGTCGCCTGCGCGGCGGCGAGCCCCGGCGCGGCGAACCCGGTGAGCATCGCGTCGACGATCTCGTGGGCGATCGGGCGCAGCTCGACGTGCCGGACGTCCACCGCGGTGCCGGGCTGGTCGGCCTCGACGGCGGTGACCGCGGCGCTGGCCAGGCGGTCGGCGAGCAGACGGGTGGAGCTGGGCTCGGAGAGTCCGGCGGAGACGACGGCGATGGTGGTCACGGGAGCACTGCCCTTCGGGAGTCTTTCAATGCGTTTGCATGAACATCGTACCGAACCGCGCCGCCCACGGCGACATTCCCCGGGAACGAGGAACGCCCCGGTCCTCACGAGGAGGACCGGGGCGTTCGGTCACGCAGTGTCTGCGAGTCGACCAGTGGCGCTACTGCCTAGCGGCGGAGGCCGAGACGCTCGATGAGCGCGCGGTAGCGGTTGATGTCGACGTCGGAGAGGTAACCGAGGAGACGGCGACGCTGACCGACCATGAGCAGCAGACCACGACGCGAGTGGTGGTCGTGCTTGTGCTCCTTGAGGTGCTCGTTCAGGTCGTTGATGCGACGCGTCAGAACGGCGACCTGGACCTCGGGGGATCCGGTGTCGCCCGGGTGGGTCGCGTACTCTTCGATGATCTCCTGCTTGACCTTCGCGTCAAGTGCCATGGATGATCCCCTCTCTGTCCGTTGCGCGGTGCCCGTACCTGATGCACGAGCGCTCTTGATCCGCGGCCGTTCGACGGCAACCGGACGAGACTACCAGAGTTCAGGCCGTGCGGGCGCGGAGCCGCTGACGCCGGGGTGCGGGCAGCAGACTCCGGAACAGTCCGACGAGCGTCGCGCCGAGCAGGCCGCCGAGCCCGTTCGACAGCACGTCGCGGGGGTCGGCGACCCGGTACGGCAGGTACAGCGCCTGCGCCACCTCGATGCCGACGGAGAGCCCGACGGCGACGACGGCACCGAGCAACCACCAGCGCCGCGGCAACCAGAGCGCCGCGAGCATGCCCACGGGCACGAACATCCCGATGTTCGCGAGGAACTCCACGCGGTCGTACGAGAACCACGTGCCGTGCGGCAGCCGCTGCAGCCAGGCGATGGCGTGCTGCACGAGCTCGCCCTGCGCGTGGGTGAAGACCTGCGGCGTGAGCGTCATCCGCCAGATCACCCAGGCGTAGCCGACGGTGACGGCGAGCAGCAGGAGCTTCCGGAACATCCGGTCAGTATCGCCGTGCCGTCCTGGCAGGAGCCCGCGTCCCACCTGGGTGGACGCCCGGCCCCGCTGGCACGAGGGCTCCCGCTCCTGCGAGCATGGGGGCATGCCGCACCAGGGGAAGCGCGACCACCGGACGTCGGTCCGGACCGGTGCCGGTCGTCGGCAGTGGGCGTGGCTCGGGGTCGGCGCCCTGGTCGCTGGCGGGCTCGTCACCGCCGTCGTGCTCGCCGTCCTGCCCGCGCGCACGCCGGACGGGGTCGGCCCCGACGGACGGACGAGTGACCGGGCGGTCGCGGCGAGAGCCACGGCGGCCGAGGCGTTCCCCGGCGGTCTCGCGCGCCAGCCGTCCGCCGTCAACCAGGCGGCGCGGCAGGCGGCCGAGGCGCGCGCGGACGGGCGGGACACCACCGCCGCACGCATCGACGTCATCGCCGACGAGGCGGTGGCGACCTGGCTGACCGACCCGTCCGAGCGGGCCACGGCGCAGACGGTCCGACGGGTCGTCCGCAGCGCCGAGCAGCAGGACCGCACGCCGGTGTTCGTGCTCTACGCCATCCCGGACCGCGACTGCGGCAGCTACTCGGCCGGCGGCACGAGCGACGACGCCTACCTGCCGTGGGTCCGGTCGGCGGTCCGGGCGATGGCCGGGTCGCACGCCGTGGTCCTCGTGGAACCGGACTCGATCGCGCAGATCCACGTCTGCGAGCGCCTCGGGCACGACCGGCTGCGGCTGCTCGACCGGGCGGTCGACGAGCTCGCCGGGCACGGGCTGACGGTCTACCTCGACGGCGGCAACGAGGACCGGGTGCCGGTGGCGACGATGGCCGACTGGCTCCGGCGGGCCGGGGTGGACCGGACGCAGGGCTTCGCCACGAACGTCTCGAACTTCTACCGGGTCGACCAGGAGCGTGCCTACGCCGACCGGTTGGCCGACGCCGTCGGCGACGACCCCCACTACGTCATCGACGTCTCGCGGAACGGGCAGGGGTGGCGCGGGACCTGGTGCAACCCCGCGGGCGCCGGCCTCGGGCAGGCACCGCACGTCACCCGCGGGACGACCCGCCTCGACGCCCTGCTGTGGGTGAAGACGCCCGGGCTGAGCGACGGCACGTGCAACGGCGGACCGGCGGCCGGGCGGTGGTGGGAGTCGTACGCACTGGCCCTGGTCGAGCACCGCGTCCGCGACTGACCGCCCGTCGGACGTCGGTGGTTGCATGACGCCATGACCGCCACCGACCGTCGCCGCTCCGTCGTCCCGCCCTACCTGCTGCGCGCCGTCGCCGCGGCCGGTGAGCACCCCCGCGCCGCCTCGGCGGCACGGACCGCCCTGGCCGAGATGTCGGCCGTCGCCGCACCCAAGCACGAGCACCGTGTCCGGCCGCAGGGCGTCACGGGCACCGTCGACCGGTCCCCGCAGCGCACCGTCGCGGACGCGCACGGCTCGACGACGCTGCCCGGCACCGTCGTGCGGCGCGAGGGCGACCCGGACTCGGGCGACGCCGCGACCGACGAGGCGTACGCGGGCCTCGGGGCGACGCACGCGTTCTGGCTCGACGTGTTCGGACGGGTGTCGATCGACGGCGCGGGTCTCCCCCTCGACGCGACCGTGCACTACGGGCAGGACTACGACAACGCGTACTGGGACGGCAGCCGCATGGTGTTCGGCGACGGGGACGGCGAGGTCTTCCGGCGCTTCACCGTCGCGCTCGACGTCATCGGGCACGAGCTCGCGCACGGCGTCACCCAGTACACCGCGGACCTGACCTACGAGGGGCAGTCCGGCGCGCTCAACGAGTCGGTCAGCGACGTCTTCGGCTCGCTCGTCGCGCAGTACGCCGCCGGACAGACCGCCGACCAGGCGACGTGGCTCATCGGCGAGGGCCTCTTCACGGACGCCGTGCACGGGGTCGCGCTGCGGTCGATGCGGGCCCCGGGCACCGCCTACGACGACCCGGTGCTCGGCAGGGACCCGCAGCCGTCGACGATGGCCGACTACGTCGAGACGACCGAGGACGCCGGCGGGGTGCACCTGAACTCCGGCATCCCGAACCACGCCTTCTACCTGGCCGCCACCGCGATCGGCGGACACGCGTGGGAGGGCGCCGGCGCCGTCTGGTGGGACGCCCTCACCTCGGCGGAGACGACCGCCGGGATCGACTTCGCGGGCTTCGCCGGGGTGACGGTGCGCGCCGCCGCGGACCGCTTCGGCGACGGCTCGGCGGAGCACACCGCGGTGCGGGACGCCTGGCGCACGGTGGGCGTGCTCGCCGCGTCGTGACGGCGTAGAACCGGAGCATGCACATCGTCGTCCGCCGCAGTGGTGGACTCGCCGGGACCTCGCGGGGCTGGCGGGTCGACACCGAGTCGCGCGACGACCCGGACGCCTGGTACGACCTGGTCGGCGCGCTCCCCCGCGAGGAGCCCGTGCGACGGAGACGGGTGGTCCCCGACGACTTCACCTGGACGGTCACGGTCGCCAGGACCACCGTGACCATCCCCGGCAGCCAGCTGGACGGCCCGTGGGCGGCCCTGGTGCGCCGCGTCCGCGACGAGGGCGACCCGGACTGAGCGGGGTGCGGGCGCACGCGCCGTGTGCCGAGACGCCGGGCGCCGACGTGCCGCGTGCCGACGTGCCGTGTGCCGACGTGCCGTGTGCCCGTCGGGAGGCGCGCGGCGACGCCGCCACGCGCCTCCCGTCCGTCAGTCGGTGACGTCGACGACCACGAGCCGCCGCGTCGGACGCGTCATAGCGACGTAGACGGCGGCCGCCGCACGCGCCGCGTCGGCACCCACCCGGTCCGGGTCGACGAGCAGCACGCCGTCGAACTCGAGGCCCTTCGCGTCGGCGCCGGTGAGCACCGTGACGGAGCCGGGACGCGGCGAACCGAGCCCGCGGACGTCGGCGTCGGTCCGTGCCAGGCGTTCCCGGACCGCGGCCACGTCGGCCTCGGGCACGACGACCCCGATGGTGCCGGAGCCGATACGGTCGCGCTCGGCGTCGACCCGCTCGGCGACCGCGTCGAGCAGCGCCGTACGCGGCACCGTGACGCGGTCGACCGGGTCGCCGTCGCGCACGGCCTCGGTCCGGGTGACGGTCAGTCCGGCGGCGGCGGCGAACGCTCCGGCGGCCTGCACGATCGAGCGCGGGGTCCGGTAGTTGACCGTGAGCTCCTCGATGCGGTGGTCGAGCGGCACGACCGGCGCACGGCCCCGACGACGGCGTGCGAGGGCGCCGAGCACGTCGTCCCACGTGCGTGCGGCGGCCGGTGACGAGCCCTGCGCGGTGTCGCCGACGATCGTGAAGGACCGCAGCGGGTTCCGACGGGCGAGCACCCGCCACTGCATCGGCGAGAGCTCCTGGGCCTCGTCGACCACGATGTGCCCGTAGGTCCACTCGCGGTCCTCGGCGGCGCGCTCGGCGGTGGTGCGCGGGTCGCCGCCCTCGGCGAAGGACCCCGCGACCTGCTCGGCGCTGACGATGCCCTCGACGCCCATGTTCTCGATCGCCTGGCGCGCGTTCTCGATGTCCCGGTTCCGGCTCGCCTTCGCGGCGCGCTTCGCGGCCCCGCCGGTCGGGTCGAACGGACCGAGGAGCTCGGCGGCCTCGTCGAGCAGCGGGACGTCCTCGATCGTCCACGCGGTGCCGCGGGGGCGCTGCAGCAGGGCGCGGCGCTCGGGCGTCCAGTCCGGGGTCAGCGAGGCGAGCCAGTTCGGCCGCGCGTACAGGTCCTCGAGGAACTTCTCCGGGGGCAGCGGCAGCCACGCGGTGTTGAGCAGGACCCGGGCGTCGTAGGAGCTGCGGATGTCCTCGCGCAGGACCTTCTCGTCGGCCTCGTCCACGGTCGTGCCGCGCGCCCGCAGCTGCTCGGCGAGCAGGCGGGTCATGGCGTCGAGCGCGATCTTGTTGAACGTGACGCGGGCGACGTTGTGCGGCTTCCCCCGGTCCTGCGCGCGCTTGAGCGCGTCGGCGACGAGCTGCGGCGGCACGGTGAGCCGCTCGCCCTCGACCTCGAGGGTGACCGAGGTCGTCGGGACGACCTGGCGGGACCGCACGGCCCGGTGGAGCAGCGACGCCATCTGCGCCGACCCCTTGACCGCGGCGACGTCCCCGTGGTCGTGCGTCGTCGCGTGCACGCCCGGGTAGAGCGACCCGAGCGACGCCATCACGACGCCGGTCTCGCCGAGGGACGGCAGCACCTGCTCGATGTAGGTGAGGAAGGCCGGCGACGGACCGACCACGAGCACGCCGGAACCGCGGAGCCGCTCGCGGTGCGAGTAGAGCAGGTAGGCGGCGCGGTGCAGCGCGACGGCGGTCTTGCCGGTGCCGGGGCCGCCCTGCACGACGAGCACGCCCTCGAGGGGTGACCGGATGATGCGGTCCTGCTCGCCCTGGATGGTCGCGACGATGTCCGTCATCCGGCCGGTGCGCTCGGCGGTGACGGCCGCGAGCAGCGCCCCCTCGCCCTGCAGGTGGGTGCGCTCGTCGTCGTAGAGCGCGGCGTCGAACACCTCGTCCTCGACGCCCACGACCGTGCGGCCCTCGAGCGTCAGGTGTCGGCGGGCGCGCATCCCCATCGGGTGCGCCGCGGTCGCCTGGTAGAACGCGCTCGCACCGGGGACGCGCCAGTCGAGCAGGAGCGGCCGGTGCTCGTCGTCGCGCAGGCCCACGCGGCCGATGTAGCGGAAGGCGTCCTCGGTGGAGTCGGGGTCCGCGACCTCGAGCCGACCGAACACGAGCCGGTCGCCGACCCGCTCGAGCGTCGCGACGGTGTCCTCGTAGAGCCGGGCGTACGCATCGCGTTCGCTGCGGCTCTGGTGGTTGCCGCCCACCGCCTGCCGGCGGGTCTCGGCGAGGCGCTGCTCGGCGTCGGCCGTCAGCTCGTCCAGACGGGCGAAGAGCCCGTCCACGTACCCACGCTCACGGTCGATCTCGGTCGGTTCGGACACACGCCACCCTTCGGGAAACAGGGGTGTCCAGTGTAGTCCCGCCGGGCGACCACGAGGGGCGTCGTGACGCCGGACGGACGGGAGGCGCGTGGCGGACCCCGCCACGCGCCTCCCGTCCCGGGCACCCGGCCCTACATCTCCTCGTGCGTGTCCGGGTCGCCGTCCCACAGGCGACCGCGCTCGAGTCCGGAGATCGCGCGGACCTCGTCGTCGGAGAGCTCGAAGCCGAAGACGTCGAGGTTCTCGCGCTGCCGGTCCGCGTCGCCGGACTTCGGCACCGGGACGGCACCGAGCTGGACGTGCCAGCGCAGGACGACCTGGCCCGGCGTCACCCCGTGCGCGGCGGCCGCGTCGAGCACCGGCTGCTCGGTGAGCAGTTCGGACTGCTTCGCCAGCGGGCTCCAGCTCTCGGTGACGATGCCGTACTCGGCGTGCACCTTGCGGAGCTCGGCCTGCGGGAAGTACGGGTGCAGCTCGACCTGGTTCACCGCGGGCGCGACACCGGTGGCGTCGATGATCGCCTCCAGGTGCTCGGGCGTGAAGTTCGAGACGCCGATCGAGCGGACCTTGCCGCTGTCCCGGAGGTCCACGAAGGCCTTCCACGTGTCGACGAACCTGCCCACCGACGGGTTCGGCCAGTGGATGAGGTACAGGTCGACGCGGTCCAGCCCGAGGTTGCCGAGCGTCTCGTCGATCGAGCGGTGCGCCTCGTCGTAGCCGTGGTGGCGACCGGGCAGCTTCGAGGTGACGACGAGGTCCTCGCGGTCGACCTCGGACTCGCGGACGGCACGGCCGACGGCGTCCTCGTTGCCGTAGTTGAGCGCGGTGTCGAGCAGCCGGTAGCCGCTCGTGATCGCCGCACCGACGGCAGCGGCACCCTCGTCGCCGTTCAGCCCGTAGGTGCCGAGGCCGAGCTCGGGGAACCGGTGGCCGTCGTTCAGCTCGATGGTGGGCGCGCCGACCTGCATCAGCGGACCCCGAGCAGGTCGATGATGAAGATGAGGGTCTTGCCGGACAGGAAGTGTCCGCCGCCGGCGGGGCCGTAGGCCAGCTCCGGCGGGACGACGAGCTTGCGGCGGCCGCCGACCTTCATGCCGGGGATGCCCTCCTGCCAGCCGCGCACGAGCGCCGCGAGCGGGAAGTCGATCGGCTCGCCGCGGTTCCAGGAGCTGTCGAACTCGTCGCCGGTCTCGTACTCGACGCCGGCGTAGTGCACCTTGACCGTCGAGCCGGCGGTGGCTTCGTCGCCGGACCCCTCCACGATGTCGGTGATCTCGAGCTCGGTGGGGGCCGGGCCCTCGGGGGCGTCGAACTCGGGCTTGCTGTTGAGGTCAGTCATGTCGGCCAGTCAACCAGGTCGGTGCACGGCCGATCCGGGCCGCGCGGTGGTCTCGCTGCCCGCGAACGGGCACGATCCGTCGCGGTGGACGGACCGTTGCGACGGATTCCGCCCGCTCGCGCGGCAGGGGCACCAGAATGGTTCCACCGTGACACGACCTGACACCGCCCCGCGCCGCCGCCTGCTCGCCGACCTCACCCCGCTCCGCCGCTCCCCCGCGTTCGCGCGGCTCTGGGCCGGTACCGCGATCGCCGGCATCGGCACGCAGATGACCACCGTCGCCGTCGGCCTCGAGGTCTACGAGATCACCCGCTCGACCTTCGCCGTGGCGCTCGTCGGCGTCATCGCCCTCGTGCCGATGATCGTCGCGGGCCTCTACGGCGGGATGCTCGCCGACGCCTTCGACCGGCGGCTCGTGGCCCTGGTGTCGTCGATCGTCGCGTGGGTCGCGGTCGCGCTCATCGCCACGCACGCCTGGCTCGGACTGCACAGCGTCGCGCTGCTCTACGTGCTCGCGACCGTCAACGCCGTGGCCGCGACGGTGAGCAACGCCTCGCGGTCGGCGATCGTCCCGCGCCTGGTCGGCACCGACCTGCTCCCCGCGGCGAGCGCCCTCGGCGGCATCGCCTCCGGGTTCCAGGTCACGGTGGGTCCGGCGATCGCCGGGGTGCTCATCGCGAGCGTCGGCTTCGCGCCGACCTACACGATCGACGTCGTCCTGTTCACGTTCGCGTTCCTCGGCGTCCTCACCCTGCCGCGGATGGCCGCCGACCGCGACGCCCTGCGCCCGGGGCTGGGCTCGCTCGTCGAGGGTGCGCGGTTCCTCCGGCGCTCCCGCAACATCACGATGACGTTCGTGCTCGACATCGTCGCGATGACGTTCGGGCAGCCCCGCGTGCTGTTCCCCGCGATCGGCGCGCTCGTGATCGGTGGCGGGTCGATCACGGTCGGGACGCTCACCGCCGCCTACGCCATCGGCGCGCTGCTGTCGAGCGTGTTCTCCGGACCGCTCGGCCACGTGCGGCGCCAGGGCGAGGCCGTGGGCTGGGCGATCACCGCGTACGGAGCGGCGATCGCGGCGTTCGGCGTGGTCATCGCGCTCGCACACGTGCTCGGCGGTCGTTCGGGCGAAGCCTTCAGCACCGAGATCCTGCCCGCGCTCGGGCTGGCGGCACTGTTCCTCGCCGCGGCGGGCGGTGCCGACAACGTCAGTTCGGTGTTCCGGAACACGATCCTGCAGGCGGCGTCGCCCGACGGCATGCGCGGGCGGCTCCAGGGCATCTTCATCGTCGTCGTCACCGGCGGCCCGCGGCTCGGCGACCTCTACGCCGGCCTCGTCGTCGCGGCCGGCATCGCGTACCCGCCGGTCATCGGCGGCGTGCTCATCATCGGGCTCGTCGCGCTGCTGCTGCGCGCGGTGCCGTCCTTCCGCCGCTACGACGCGCTGCACCCGCACGCGAACTGACCGCCGTCGCGCCCCGGCGGGAGGACGAGACTCGCCCCGGCGGACGAGGCTCGCGCTCGGCCACCGCGGAAGTGTCCGCCGGGCCGAGTCTCGTGGAGCGGGTCCGGTACCGTTCACTCCATGCCCGACAGCGCCTCGCGCGACCTGCAGCGGACCGGTGTCCGCGCGGTCGTCCGGCGCACCTACCACTCGGTGATCCGGCACCGGGTCGTCGACGCCGCCGCGTCGCTGACGTTCTTCGCGCTGCTCACGGCGTTCCCGGCGGCGCTCGCCGTCGTGTCGGCCCTGTCCGTCGTCGACCGACAGGGCGACAGCGTGAGCGACATCGTCGAGGTGCTCGGCTTCATCGTCCGACCCGAGACCGCGCAGCACCTCGAAGGGCCGCTCCGGCAGCTCCTGACGCTCGACGACCCGTGGGTCGGCTTCTCGATCGGGCTCATGCTGACGCTCTGGTCGCTCTCCGGGTACGCGACGGCGTTCGGTCGCGCGATGAACACGGCGTACGAGGTCGAGGAGGGCCGCCGGATCTGGAAGTTCCGCAGCATGATGCTCCTCGTCACGCTGCTCGTGATGGTGGGCGGGGCGATCGCGATCGTCATCCTGCTCGGTACCCCGAGCGTCTCGGCAGCGATCGTGCGGCAGCTCGGGTGGGCGCCCTGGATCGACGACCTGTGGAACGTGGCGAAGTGGCCGGTGCTCGCCGTCGTCCTCGTCGTGATGGTGGCGGTGCTCTACACCGCGACGCCGAACGTGAAGACCCCGCGGCTGCGGTGGGTGTCGGCCGGGGCGGCCTTCGCGATCGTGACCTGGGCGCTGGCGACGGTGGGCTTCTCGGTCTGGGTCGAGACGGTCGGCAGCGGCGGGAACCGTGCGTACGGCTGGCTGGGCGGCGCGATCCTGCTGCTCGTCTACCTGTACATCTCGAACTTCGTACTCGTGGTCGGCGGGGAGCTCGACTCCGAGGTGATCCGGCTGCGGCAGCTGCTCGCGGGCATCGAGGCGGACGAGACGATCCGGCTCCCGCTCCGCGACGTCACGCGGAACTTCACGCTCGCCCGGTGGCGGGACCAGGACGTCCGCGCCGCGCAGGACGTCCGCACCGCCGCGCTCGAGCGGGCTGCGGAGGACGACGAGCCCGACCTCGAGGCCGAGCGCCTGCGCGAGCTGTCGCGGCAGGTCCGCGTCGGCGAACGCCCGCTGCCGTAGGGCGCGGCCCGGCCGTCGCGCGCGGCGCGGCCGCCGATGTGGCCAGCGGGCGGATCGAACCACGGAAGCGACGTCGAACCACCGACCTGCCCTGGTTCGACGTCGGGAACGTGGTTCGACGCCGGCGCCACACGCGGGCCGCACGCGGACGGCGGCGGACTCGCCCGCGGTCAGCGCTCGCGCGCGGCCTCGTCCAGCATCTCCTCGGTGACGACCGGGATCGCGCCCGTCGCGAGCTCGATGCCTGACAGCCGCGCAGGCGACAGGACGCGGTGCACCTGGTCCTCGTCCATGAGCCCCGCCGCCGTCACGAGCGTCGCGATCGGCGTCGAGGTCGTCAGCGCCGTGTGCGCGATCGACGCGGCGGCCGCGTACCCGATGTAGGGCGTCAGGGCCGTCACGACGCCGACGTTGGTGTCGACCTGCGCCGCGAGCTTGGCCTCGTTCGCCTCGATCCCGGTCACGCAGTGCACCCGCAGCGTCGCGCACCCGCTGGCCATCCACTGCAGCGACTGCAGGATCGAGTGGGCGATGATCGGCTCGAAGGCGTTGAGCTGGAGCTGCCCGCCCTCGGCCGCCATCGTCACCGTCGTGTCGGCACCGGCGACGGCGAACGCGATCTGGTTCACGACCTCGGGGATCACCGGGTTGACCTTGCCCGGCATGATCGACGACCCCGCCTGCCGCGCGGGCAGCGTGATCTCACCGAGGCCGGCCTGCGGGCCGGACGCGAGCAGGCGCAGGTCGTTGCAGATCTTCGAGAGCTTCGCGGCGCTGCGCTTCACCGTGCCGGACAGGGTCATGAACGCACCGGCGTCGCTCGTGGCCTCGATGAGGTCCGGTGCCGTGACGATGTCGAGCCCACTGGCGACCTGCAGCTGCCGACGGACCTCGTCGCGGTACTGCGGGTCCGCGGTGATGCCGGTGCCGATGGCCGTCGCACCGAGGTTCGTCTCGGCGAGCAGCGGCGTCACCGTCCGGAGCAGCAGGACGTCCTCCTGGATCGTGTGCGCGAACCCGGTGAACTCCTGCCCGAGGGTCATCGGCACCGCGTCCTGCAGCTGGGTCCGACCGATCTTGAGGACGTCCTGGAACGCCCGACCGCGCTCGGCGAAGGCGTCCGAGAGCAGTTCGAGCTGCTCGGTGAGGCGCCGCACGCCGAGGATCATCGCCAGCTTGATGCTCGTCGGGTAGGTGTCGTTCGTCGACTGGCTGCGGTTCACGTGGTCGATCGGGTGCAGGTGCGCGTAGTCGCCCTTCTCGCGCCCGAGGATCTCGAGGGCGCGGTTGGCGAGCACCTCGTTCGTGTTCATGTTCGTCGAGGTGCCGGCGCCGCCCTGCACGATGTCGACCACGAACTGCTCGCGGAGCGCACCGTCGCGGACCTCCTGCGCGGCCTGGTCGATCGCGTCGGCCCGTTCGGGGTCGAGCACGCCGATCGCCTTGTTCGCGCGTGCCGCGGCCTGCTTGACGGTCGCGAGCGCCTCGATCAGGTCCGGGTACACCGCGATCGGCACCGAGGTGATCGGGAAGTTCTCGAGGGCCCGCAGGGTGTTGATGCCCCAGTAGGCGTCGGCCGGGACCTCGAGGGTCCCCAGCGAGTCGGTCTCGGTGCGGGTGCGTGCTTCGTTGCCGGTCACCCTGATGAGGCTAGCCCGTCCGGTCGGTGCGGTCCGGCAGGTCGGTGCGCGTGGTGACCGGTGCACGGACGGGAGGCCCGTGGCGGCGTCGCCACGGGCCTCCCGTCCGTCAGGTGGTGACGTCCGTCAGTGGAACTGCGGGACGATCAGGTAGATCCCGTAGAGCACGGCCAGGCCGGAGAGGGCGAAGCACGCGACGGCGAGCGCGCGGAACGCCCGGACGCCGGGCTGGACCGTCCCGGGCTGCGGGAAACCGGCCGTGGCCGGGCCGACCGTGCCGTCGTCCTTCACGGTGTACTTGCCGGCGCGGGTGTCGGCGGCGCTCCAGAGGCGGAGGCCGATCGAGTAGACGAGGACCACGAAGCACGCGGCGACGACCGCGACGATCGCGACGGTGAGGAAGGCGAACCAGTCGATGCCCATCAGCAGGTCCCTCCGTCCAGGAACGCGAAGCAGCGCGAGTCTGTGGCGATGCCCATCAGCGGCGTCCTCCGTTGCGTCCGGCCATGCGGCGCAGGGTGCGCTCGCGGCTGAGCTCGGCGCGACGCTCGGCGACCCGGGCCGCGCGCTTCTTGCGCTGCAGGTCGCGCAGCTCCTTGCGGGTGAAGACCGCGTTCGCGGCGACGTCGACCTCGATGGCCGAGGCCTGCTCGTGGGGCTTCCGGAGCGACCAGAGGTACAGCCCCAGGATCACGGCGGCACCGACGACGGCGTCGATCACGAGGCCCCCGATCCCGAGCCGGGCGATCCCCGACGCGACGGCCCCGACGGCCGCGGCAGCCGGCAGCGTGATGAACCAGGCGATGACGATCTTGCCCGCGGTCGACCACTGGATCTTCGACCCACGGCGGCCGAGACCGGCGCCGATGATCGAGCCCGAGGAGACCTGGGTCGTCGACAGGGCAAAGCCGAGGTGGCTCGACGCGAGGATGGTCGCGGCGGTCGACGCCTCGGCCGCGAAGCCCTGCGTGGCGCGGATCTCGGTGATACCCGACCCGAGCGTGCGGATGATGCGCCACCCGCCGGTGTAGGTGCCGAGGGCGATCGCGAGGGCGCACGCCACGACGACCCAGAACTGGACGCCCTGGTCCGCCGACTGCGCGCCCGAGGCGATCAGGGTCAGGGTGATGACGCCCATGGTCTTCTGCGCGTCGTTCGTGCCGTGCGCGAGCGACACCATCGAGCTCGTGAAGACCTGGCCGATGCGGAACCCGCCGCGCTCGTTCGGGAACACCGGACGGCGGGTGACCCGGTAGGCGATGCGCGTCGCGAGCAACGACACCAGCGCGGCGATCACCGGCGACAGGAAGGCCGGGATGATGACGACCGTCAGCAGCGCGGCGTAGTTGACCGAGTCGAAGCCGGCGCCGACGATCGCGGCGCCGATGAGCCCGCCGAACAGCGCGTGCGAGGACGACGACGGCAGGCCGCGCAGCCACGTGATCATGTTCCACACGACCGCGCCGATGAGTCCCGCGAAGATCATCTCGGGGGTGATCGCCACCCCACCGGGTCCCTCGTTGATGAGGCCGTGCGAGATCGACGTCGCGACGGCGGTGCTGAGGAACGCACCGACCAGGTTGAGCACCGCGGCGACCGTGACGGCCACCTTGGGCTTCATGGCACCGGTGGCGATCGGCGTCGCCATCGCGTTGGCGGTGTCGTGAAATCCGTTTGTGAAGTCGAAGAAGAGGGCCAACGCGATGACCAGGACGACTATGAGTGTGATGTCCACCGCGGGCAAGTGTCGCAGCCCATCGGCCTCGGGGCAAACCCTGCCGTTCACCCCTCGTTCACCGGGCCTGCGGGATCGTTCAGGATCGGAACGACCCGGATGGGAGGATGGACCCCATGGACACCGCGGAACTCCTCATCCTGCTGATCGGTTCGCTCGCGGTGACCGGCTTCGCGCGCGCCAAGGGGCTCCCCGCGCCGCTGCTCGTCACGGCCGTGGCGCTGGCGGTGTCGTTCCTCCCCGGTCTGCCCGAGATCGAGATCGACTCCGAGGTCATCCTCACCGTGGTCCTGCCGCCGCTGCTCTACTCGGCGGCCCTCGACGTCTCGTGGCAGAGCTTCCGGCAGTCGATCAAGCAGATCCGTCGCCTCGGCATCTTCCTCGTGATCGTCACGGCGGCGGCGGTCGGACTCGCGGCGTACATCCTCATCCCCGACATGGACTGGCCGGCCGCGATCCTGCTCGGCGCCGTGGTCGCGCCGCCGGACGCCGTGTCCGCCGCCGCGATCGGGCGCAAGCTCGGCCTCCCCCGCCGCGTGATGACGGTGCTGTCCGGCGAGAGCCTCATCAACGACGCGGCGTCGCTGACCCTGGTCCGGGTGTTCACGCTCATCGCCGCGGGCACCTCCCTGACGATCTGGCAGGACCTCGGCATCTTCGGGCTCGCGATCGGCGTCGGCCTGGTGGTCGGCATCGTCCTCGGCGTCGCGGTGCACTGGATCCGGATGCGCATCAACGACCCGGTCGTCGAGACGATCATGAGCATCCTGCTGCCGTTCGTCGCCTACGTCCTCGCCGAGCACCTGTCCGGCTCCGGGGTCATCGCGGTCGTCACCGCGGGGCTCTACATCGGCTACAACTCGCCGAAGGAGGGCTACGCGACCCGGCTGCAGGAACGCCCGCTGTGGACGAGCATCGACGTCATCCTCGAGGGGTTCGTCTTCGCCCTCATCGGGCTGCAGCTCAAGACCGTCGTCCAGGACCTCCTCGAGAGCGACCGCAGCCTGACGCAGACGCTCACCGCCGCCGCGGTCGTGCTCGCCGTCGTGATCCTCGTCCGGCCCCTCTTCGTCTTCGAGTCGTACGCGCGCAACCGGTTGAACCGGCTGTGGCTCAGACCCCTGCGGGTCCGGCTGTCCCGGGGCCACCGGTCGCTCCGCTGGCTGCGCGGCACGGCCGAACCGAAGCTGAACTGGCGGGAGCTCACCGTCATCTCGTGGACCGGCATGCGCGGCGTGGTCACGCTCGCCGCCGCGGTGGCCGTCGTCGCCGACCCCGTGCAGATCAAGGCGCAGGACACGATCTTCATCATCGCGTTCGTCGTCACGGTCGGCACGCTCCTGCTGCAGGGCCTCACGCTCCCGTTCGTCATCCGCGCGCTCAAGGTGCAGGACCCGGCGGAGGGCGAGGAGGACGTCCGGAGCGAGATGCGCCTCAACCAGCGCACGACCGAGGCCGCGATCGCCCTGCTCGAGCGGCGGCGTCCGGCCTGGGCCCAGCAGTACGGGCACCAGGCGGTCGACAGCGTCGTGAACCGGTTGAAGGCCCGGCTCGAGCGGCAGGCCGAGACCTTCCGCCGCGACGCGGAGGAAGAGGAGGACGAGGAACGCAACGCCCCGATGCGCCTCCGCGGGGCGCAGATCCAGGACATCCGGCGTGAGCTGCTCGACCGGCGGCGGGAGATCGTGCTCGAGGAGCGCGAGAAGGGCAACCTCGACGAGGAGGTCATGCGCCGCGTGCTCGTGACGCTCGACGCCGAGGAGCTCGCGATGGACTCGGCGCAGGCCTCCCGCAGTCGTTCCTGACCGGTGTCCCGCTCCCGGCGCACCGTGAGCGGACCGGGCGTATCGTGGCGCTCCGATCCCAGGAAGAGGAGCAGAGCGCCGAGTGAGCGAGCCGCGGAACGACGTCCCCAGGAACACCGACCTCCCGGAACGAGACGGAGCGCCGCGGCAGACCGCCGCCCCCAGGCAGCGGCAGACCCGGCCCTCGACCCGCGGCGGCTCGAAGCCCCGCCGGGGCGCCCCGGTCGCCGGCAGCCGGACCGGCGCGGGCGGCCGCTCCCGCGTGCGCCAGGCCCCCGTGCCGGAGCCGCAGCACATCAGCCGGTACCGCCGCTGGTACGGCACCCTCCACCCCTCGCTGCAGCTGATCGGCCTGCAGCTCTGGATGCCGCTGTTCTTCATCGTCGGCTTCTGCCTCTGCTACGTCTTCGCCTTCCACGCCCCGCACCCGCACGACGTCCCCGTCGCGCTGGTCGGGAGCGACCCAACGCTCGTGGCCGCCGTGGACAAGGCCCTGCCCGGTGAGTACGTCTTCCACGTGGTCGACTCGCTCGCGCAGGCGAAGCGGGACGTGCTCGCCGGCACGATGGCCGTCGCGTACGACCCCTCGACGAACGAGGTCTTCAAGGCCAGCGCCCACCAGTTCCAGGTCGCCTCGCTCGTCCCGGCGACGCTGTCCGGCGTGCTGACGGGCATCGGCGTCGCCGCGCCGACGATCACCGAGCTCGCGCCGCTGCCCGCGTACGACGAGTACGGCACCGTCGCGATGTACGTCATGCTCGCCTGGTGCATCGGCGGCTACATGGTCGCGATGTTCATCGGCATCATGGGCGGCCCGCTCCGCCACCGCGTCCGCATGGCGGTGATCGTCGTCGGCGGCCTCGTCATCTCGCTCATCACGAACACGCTCGCCGGGCCCGTGCTCGGGGCGATCCACGGACACTGGATCGAGCTCGTCCTCATCGCCTGGGGGTGGATCGTGGCGATCGGCCTCGCGGTCAACGGCCTGAGCTACTTCGTCGGCCGGTTCATCGCCGCACCCGCGATGATCTGCTTCGTCTTCCTCTCGATGCCGTCGTCCGGCGGCGCGTACCCGAAGTGGTTCATGCCCGAGCCCTTCGCGTGGCTCAACCACGTCGTGGTCGGCTCGAGCATGGTCGACATGATCAAGCACGAGATCTACGGCGTCGGCCCCGGGTTCGGCCGCGGTCTCGTCACGATGGCCTGCTACGCCGCGGCGGGCCTCGTGCTGATGTTCTTCGGCAAGGCGTGGTGGGAGCGCCGGCGCATCGCGGCGATCGTCGGGAACCGCACGACGATGTTCCAGGACGCGCAGACCGCGAACCGGGAGTTCCTCGGCCGCCAGCGCGACGCCGAGCTCGAGCGGCACGGCCTGACGTCGACCGAGACGGGCACGCTGAGCATCCTGCGCGACGAGGACTGGCAGGACGAACGCGTGGGCGGTGACGTCTTCACCGGGGCCCGCGACGGGCTCGAGGGGCAGGTACCGCAGACCGGCCGCATTCCCGTGGTGCGGTCGGCCGACCGACCCGGTCCGGCGCGGACCCCCGGAGCGGGCAACGGACCACGCACCCGCCCGGTCGCGCGACCGGAGGCACCGCGCACGGAGGCCGCCCGCACCGCGGAGCGGGCGCACGGGCGGCACGCGGACCGCTGAGCGCGTCCGACCCGGCGTATCCTGGCCGGATGGACTCCCGTACCGTCTGGCACCGCACGCTCGTCACCGTGGTCGTCGTGTTCCTCGTGCTCGCGGCCGTGCTGTACGCCGCGAGCGTGCTGCTGGCTCCCGCGGACGGGCGGAACACCGCGGGCCTCTTCGTGGGGTGGGCGATGTTCGCGGTCATCGGCGCGATCGTCGTCGGGATCGTCGACTTCTTCGTCCGCCCGCTCGGTGGTCGGAGCGGGGACGCCGACGTCCTCGCGGCGGCCGAGGAGGCCCGGACCGCCAGCACCCGCACGCAGGCGTCGCGCTGAGCCGCGGCTGCACCGGCCGTTCCCGGACGCACACGTCGGGCTGAGCAGGCGCCGGGTCAGACCCCTCGACCGCTGAAGCCCGACACCGTCGCGTCGTCCGCGGCGAAGGTGAACCGCGCGTCCACCGTCCCCCCGGTGAGCACGCCGGGCAGCCAGTAGCGCGCGTCGTCCCACATCGCGTCGTACGGCACCGCGTCGACGGGGATCCACCGCGGCTCCAGCTCGTCGCTGCCCGTCGGGCTCCCCTGCCAGCGGCGGCAGACGAACACGTCCGAGACCTGGGACCAGGACGGGCGGTACGGGAACCGGTAGTCCAACGTGCCACGCGCCTCCAGGTCGGCGGGGTCGAGCCGCAGGCCGACCTCCTCCCGGACCTCCCGCACGGCAGCCGCCACCGGCGGCTCGCCCGGCTCCCGCTTCCCACCCGGGCCGACGAGCCGCCCGGTCCCGAGGCCGCGGCGCTTCTCGCCGAGCAGCACCTCCGGACCCGCGACGCCGTCGCGCAGCAGGTAGACGACGACCACCGGGGCGTGCTGGGACTTGCTCTCGTCGCGCTCGGTCACGCGTCCAGTCTGTCGGACGATCTGTCGTACGCTCTCCTCATGGCACGCGTGCTGCGGGGGCACCATGGCTGAGCCCCGCAGGACCGGGCGCAGCCTCGAAGTGCTGCGCGCCGAGGCCGCCGAGGAGATCTCGGTGCTCGTCGAGCACCGGAGCCGCGCGGGCGAGGACCCGTGGGAGTTCATGCCGACGCTGCCGACCGTCGACGAGCAGGTCGTGCTCATCCTGCGGGCCGAGGCCGTCGAGCTCGACGCCGCGATCGGTCAGCGGAGCGCGCACTGGGCCGGGCACCCGGCGTCCGGACAGGGCACCGAGCTCGGCGAGGAGTACCACCGCCTGCGCCGCATCGCCCTGCTGCACCCGGAGCTGACGCCCGCGGTGTGGAAGCTCATGGGCGCGCTGCCCGGAGCCGGCTGACCCGCGCGGACGCCGGCTGCGGTTGGATGGGGGCATGACCGACACCGTCCTCGCCGTCCTCAACCAGCCCTCGCGGCACGCCGACCCGCACGACCCCTCGGCCGACGCGTACACCTGGGTGGAGCCGCTCGAGGAGCACCTCCAGGTGCAGGACCTCGGCGCGATCCGCGGCGACGGCGTCTTCGAGACGATCACGGTCGTCGACGGCCGACCGCAGGCGCTCGAGCCGCACCTGGCACGGTTCGTCCGGAGCGCCGCGATGCTCGACCTGCCGGAGCCGGACGTCGACGCGTGGCGGCAGGCGATCGAGGCCGTCTGCGCCCGACTCGACCCGGTGCACGAGGCGTTCGCGAAGACCGTCATGACCCGTGGCGTCGAGGGCTCCGGGCGTCCGACGGGCTGGGTGTACGCGGCACCCTCGGGTGACCAGACCCCCGCCCGCACCGAGGGCATCGCGGTCGTGACGCTCGACCGCGGCTACCGGCACGACGTCGAGCGCACCTCATCGTGGCTGCTGCAGGGGGCCAAGACGCTGTCGTACGCCGTGAACATGGCGGCACTGCGCGAAGCCGAGCGTCGCGGGGCCGACGACGCACTGTTCGTCTCGACGGACGGCTACGTCCTCGAGGGCACCCGCGCGAACCTCGTCGCCTCGGTCGACGGGCGCCTCGTCACGCCGCGCACGGACATCGGCATCCTCGCCGGCACGACGCAGGCCGACGTCTTCCGCTTCGCCGAGGCAGAGGGCATCGCGACGTCGTACGAGCTCCTGACGCTCGCCGACCTCGAGGCGGCGGACGCGCTCTGGCTGCTGTCGAGCGTCCGCCAGGCCGCGCCGATCCGCTCGGTGAACGGTGTCGCGCGCGGGATGGACCTGCCGATGACCGAGCGCATCAACGACTTCCTGCTCTCCCGCGAGCAGTAGCCGGTACCCCGGGACGGCCAGGAGGCGCGTGGCGGGCTCGCCGGACGCCTCCGGGCCGTCGTCGGGTCACCAGCGCGGGGTGGTGACGCCCGTCCCGTCGGCCCACTCGTAGACGGACGCGCCGTCGATCCAGACGCGCGTCGCGCGACTGGTCGCCGCCAGCGGGTCGCCGTCCCAGAGCACCAGGTCGGCGTCGAAGCCCGGCTCGATGCGACCGACGCGGTCGCCGAAGCCGAGGAAGTCCGCCGGGTTCACGGTGAGCGCCTCGAGCGCGGTCTGCCACGGCAGGCCCTCCTTGACGGCGGCGATGGCCTGGTCGACGAGCATGTTGATCGGGACGACCGGGGCGTCGGTGGTGATCGCGACGCGCACGCCCGCGGCGGCGAGCCGCGCGAGGTTCGGGATGCCGCGGTCGCGCAGCTCCACCTTCGAGCGGCTCGTGAACAGCGGGCCGTAGATCACCGGGACGTCGCGCTCGGCGAGCACGTCGGCGATCTTGTGCGCCTCGGTGCCGTGGTTGACGACGAGCCGGTAGCCGAACTCGTCGGCGAGGCGCAGCGCGGTCGCGATGTCGTCGTGCCGGTGCACGTGCTGGTCCCAGGCGAGCTCGCCGTCGAGCACGCGGACGAGCGTCTCCTTCGTCAGGTCGCGGGTGAAGGGCTCTCCCTTCGCGGCGGCGGCGTCGCGGGCGGCGCGGTAGTCCTGCGCGGCGACGAAGGCCTCGCGGATGACCTTCGCGACACCGAGGCGCGTCGAGGGCGTCTTGCCCTTCTCGCCGTACACGCGCTTCGGGTTCTCGCCGAGGGCGCTCTTCACGCTGACCGCGTCGGAGATGAGCTGCTCGTCGATCGTGCGCCCGCCCCAGGTCTTGATCGCGACGGTCTGCCCGCCGATCGGGTTGCCGGAGCCGGGCTTCACCACGATGCTCGTGATGCCGCCGGACAGGGCGTCGCGGAAGCCCTCGTCGTCGATGTCGACGGCGTCGATCGCCCGGACGGCGGCCGTGTTCGGGTCCGTCATCTCGTTCGTGTCGTTGCCCGCCCAGCCGTTCGCCTCCTCGTGGATGCCGACGTGGCCGTGCGCCTCGACGAAGCCGGGGACGAGCCAGGCGCCCGCGGCGTCGACGACGGGCAGCCCGGGCGGCGGGGTCACGTCGGGGCCGACCGCGGTGACGCGGCCGTCCTCGACGACGACGGCGCCGCCGTCGAACGCGGGGGCGGTGACGGGGACGACGTGGGCACCGGTGACGACGAAGGAGTGGGTCATGCCACCACGCTACGTCCGCGGTGGGCAGGCGCCACGCGGATCGCGGATGTGCACACGACATGCGGATCGCTGGTGCGCGTGCGCCGCCGGGTCGTACCGTCCGGGTACGACCACGATCCAGGAGGTGCCGTGACCCACGCCCGTCGCCGTTCCCGATCGTCCGCAGCACCCCCTGCCTGGCCGGCGCACCGGACCGAGGACCGCCCGTGGCGGAGCAGTGTCCGGGGCGACCGGGCCACCCGGACGACCACGTCCGTGCGGGTGTCCGTCCCGCCCGCCATCGCGGGTGCCCGGTGGGAACCCGACGAGGGCACCGAGGCCCTGCTCGACCGGAGTCTCGACGCCCTCGCCGCCCTGGACCGCACGGACGGCGCCGGCCCGCTGCACCGGCTGCTCGCCCGGACCGACGCCGTGGCGACCTCGCGCATCGAGCACGAGTCCGCCGGGGTCGACGACGTCGCGCGGGCCCTCGTCGGGTCGCGGGCGAACCCGAGCGCCTCGGCGATGGTGCACGCCGGTGACGCGCTCGAGCGGCTCGTCGCGGCGGCGGGCGACGGCCGGCTCGACGAGACGACGCTGCTCGACGCACACCGGCGGCTCATGCGGCACGACCCGGTCGACGGCCGGTACGCCGGCCGCTACCGCGCGGTGCAGAACTGGATCGGCGGCGGCCGCACCCCGCGGGACGCCGACCACGTGCCGCCCCCGCCCGAGCTCGTGCCGGCGCTCATGGCCGACCTGTTCGCGTTCCTCGAGCGCGACGACCTGCACCCCGTGGCACAGGCGGCGATCGCGCACGCCCAGTTCGAGTCGATCCACCCGTTCACCGACGGGAACGGGCGGACGGGGCGTGCGCTCGTGGCCGCGGTGCTGCGCCGACGGGGCTGCACCCGGACGGTCAGTGCGCCGGTCGCCACCGTCCTGGTCGCCGAACGCGACCGGTACTTCGCCCACCTGGCCCGGTACCGCGACGGGGCGGTCGACGGGTGGGTGCGCGACCTGGCGATCGCGGTCGGGACGGTGTCCGACGAGGGGGTCGTCACCGGCCTGCTGCTCGACGAGGTCGCGCGTGACCGTGCGGCGACCACGTGCACGTCCGGCCCGCACGCGGTCCTGGGGCGCGCGCTCGAGCAGGACGCCGTGCTGACCGAGGAGCACGCCGCGGACCTGCTCGGGGACCCTCGCGCGGACCTGCCACCTGCCGTGCTCGACGACACGGTCGCCGACCTCTGTCGCGTCGGGGTGCTCCGCCCGGTCACGACCCGCCGCTCCCGGCGCGCCTGGGTCGCCCCCGCCGTGGCGGCCGAGCTCGACGCGTTCACCGAGCGCGTGCGGGACGGCGTCGAGGCCCGTGCACGTAGGGTGGCGGGGTGAGCAGCGAGCACGTCCAGGTCACCCCGCCGACCGCCGCCAAGCGGCCCGTCACGCGGACCCACCACGGCATCGACTTCGTCGACGACTACGAGTGGCTCCGGGACAAGGAGTCATCGGACACCCTGGCGTACCTCGAGGCCGAGAACGCGTACACCGACGCGCAGACCGAGCACCTGGACGCCCTGCGGGACCGCATCTTCGCCGAGGTGAAGGACCGCGTGCAGGAGACGGACCTCTCCGTGCCGGTCCGGACGGGCGGCTGGTGGTACTTCACCCGCACGGCCGAGGGCAGCCAGTACGGCGTGCACTGCCGCGCCCCGATCGCCGGTCCGGACGACTGGACCCCGCCCGCCGTCGACGAGGACGGCGCGGCCCTGCCGGGCGAGGAGGTCGTCCTCGACGGCAACGCCCTCGCCGAGGGCCACGACTTCTTCTCGCTCGGCAGCTACGACATCAGCGACGACGGCACGCGGCTCGTGTACGGCGTCGACGTCGAGGGCGACGAGCGGTACACGCTGCACGTGCGCGACCTCACCGACGGCACCGAGCTCGGCGACGAGATCCCGAACACCGGCGCCGGTGCGACCTTCGACCCGTCCGGACGCTTCGTGTTCTACCCGACCGTCGACGAGTCCTGGCGTCCGGACCGCATCTGGCGGCACACCGTCGGCACCGCCGCGGCGGACGACGTGGTCGTCTTCGAGGAGCCGGACGACCGGTACTGGGTCGGCGTCGGGGTCACCCGGTCGTCGCAGTACATCGTCATCGAGCTCGGCTCGAAGATCACGTCCGAGGCCCTGGTGCTCGACGCCGCCGACCCGACCGGCGAGTTCCGCGTCGTGTGGCCGCGGCGCGAGGGCGTCGAGTACGAGATCGAGCACGCCATCGTGGGCGGGAGCGACCGCTTCCTGGTGCTGCACAACGACGGTGCCGAGAACTTCGAGCTCGTCGACGTGCCCGCCGACGACCCGACCGACGAGCACGACCGCCGCGTGGTCGTCGCGCACCACCCCGAGCGTCGGATCGAGTCCGTGGACGCCTTCGCCGGACACCTCGCGCTCGAGTACCGGTCGGAGGCACTCCCCCGCGTCGCGATCATCCCGATCGAGGGCGACGGGTACGGCGACGCCCACGAGGTCCCCTTCGACGAGGCGCTCTTCTCGGCCGGACTCGGCGGCAACCCCGAGTGGGACCAGCCGACCCTCCGCATCGGGTACACCTCGTTCGTCACCCCGTCCGAGGTGAGCGACCTGGACCTGGCCACCGGCGAGGTGACGGTCCTGAAGCGCCAGCCGGTCCTCGGCGGCTACGACCCGGACGACTACGTGCAGGAGCGGGACTGGGCGACCGCACCCGACGGCACGAAGGTGCCGATCTCGCTCGTGTGGCGGCGGGACGCCGTGGACGCCGACGAGCCGGCCCCCCTGCACCTGTACGGGTACGGCTCGTACGAGCACTCGATCGACCCGGGCTTCAGCGTGATGCGCCTGTCGATGCTCGACCGCGGGGTCGTCTTCGCGGTGGCACACGTGCGCGGCGGTGGCGAGATGGGGCGGCACTGGTACGAGGACGGCAAGACCCTCACCAAGAAGAACACCTTCACCGACTTCGTGGCGGTCGCCGAGCACCTCGTCGAGTCCGGTCGCACGAGCGCCGACCGGCTGGTGGCCGAGGGCGGCAGCGCCGGCGGCCTGCTCATGGGCGCCGTCGCGAACCTGGCGCCGGAACGCTTCGCGGGCATCCTCGCCGCGGTGCCGTTCGTCGACGCCCTGACGAGCATCCTCGACCCGGACCTGCCCCTGACGGTGATCGAGTGGGACGAGTGGGGCGACCCGCTCCACGACCCCGAGGTCTACCGGTACATGAGCGAGTACTCGCCGTACGAGAACGTCCGCGAGGACGTGCAGTACCCGCGGATCCTCGCGGTGACGTCCATCAACGACACACGGGTGCTCTACGTCGAGCCGGCGAAGTGGACCGCCCGGCTCCGCGAGGTCGGTGCCCCGGTGCTGCTCAAGACCGAGATGGCCGCGGGGCACGGCGGCGTGAGCGGCCGCTACGACTCGTGGCGGGAGCGGGCGTTCGAACTGGCCTGGCTGCTCGACGTGCTCGGCCTCGCCGACGTGAACCCGGCGGCGGCCTCCGCCCGGCCGATCGCCGCCGGCTGAGGACCGCGGGCCGGGTCGGGCCAGGACGACGTGTCCCGGCCCGGCCGCTCAGACGCGGTTGAGCGCGTGCACCGCCTGGTCGTAGGACTCCTCGGCCAGGCGGACGCGGTCACCCGCGAGCACGCCGTACCCGAACGTCCCCTCCCCACCGCGCTCGGCGATCCCCGAGTGCACCCGCAGGACGTCGAGCGCGTGCAACGAGCGCACCCGCTCGGTCAGCACGTCTGCCGCGTCCCCGATGCGCGTCCACAGCGCGTGCGGGAAGGCGTCGTCGCCGAGCACGTCCATCGCGGCGCGGGCCCGGGTGGCCGCGCGCCAGGCCTCCTCGGTCGCGGTGCGCTCCGACGCCTCGCGGTCGACGAGCCCGACGCTCTCGTCGTCGTCCGCGACGGCCCGTCGCACGAGCTCCCGGACGCGCGGCTTCTCGATCGCCGACACGTCCTGCGCCACGTGCTTCGGCGACCGCAGCGCCCAGGCGGTCGGTGCGGGCCGTTCGACCGCGTCGTCGAGGGCGTCGAGCAGCTCGAGGTACGGCTCACCGTGCAGGAAGGCCGTGACCTCGCCCACCGCGACGGAGCGGCGCTCCCGGGTCGCGGCGAGGATCCGCTCGCGGGTCATCGCGTCCACGAGCAGGTCCTGGGCCGGTGACGACGCGTACGGCAGGCGCTCCACGAGGTGCTCCGCGAGCGCGGCACGGGCGGTGACGGCCGCCAGTGCGTCCGCCGCCTCGGCGGCGCGGTCGGCCGCGGCGGTGTCGGGGAACGCCGGACGGTAGGCCGACAGGACGGCGGCGATGCCGAGGGCGGTCCGGGCCGTCCCGCGGAGGTCGGCCGGCCCGCCGGAGCGGAGCACGGCCTCCTGTCCGAGGAGTGCCGTCCGCAGCTTCCGCAGCCGCTTCGTGAGCGCACGGGCCGCGGTGCCCTTCTCGGGCTTGTCGGCGGTGCGGAGGCGTGCCGCCGGCGCACCCTCGAGCCCCCGCGCCAGCTTCGACGCGACCGCGGCGGGCGCGGCACCGACGGCGGCGAAGCGTCCGTCGAGCGAGGCGAAGAGCTCGTGCGCGACCTGTTCGTCGACGGCACCGACCGTCTCGACCTCGACCTCGCGCCACGTCCGCGGGGTCGCCGGTGCCGCGTCGTCGAGGCGCTGCGCGACGACGGCGTCGTCCGCCAGCTCGGCAACCTGCTCGTCGTCCTCGTCGAGCAGCCGGGTGACGGTCCGCGTGGTCGTGATCCGCACGACGGGGCGCAGGCCGCGTCCGCGCCGCTCGGTGAAGAGCGCACCGAGGACCTCGTCCGGCACGGTGTCGGCGTCCTCGGTCAGGGGGAAGTGCTGCTCGTGGCGGACGGTGTCCGACGCGGAGCGCTTGATGTGCCACCCGGCGTCGTGGCCGCCCGTCCGGCGCCGGACGGTGACACGGGACGCGACGAGGTCGTACCGCTCGGTGTCCCAGTAGGTGGCGTCGAGGACGAACGGTTCCTCGTGCTCGGTGCGGGCGATGCTGCCGATCCCGACCAGGTCGGGGAGGTCGTCGCCCTCGGGCAGGTCGTAGGTGCGCTCGATCTCGAGGTGGGTGTCCGTCACACGCTCCTGTCTACCAGGGCGTCCGGGGTTCCCCGAACCGGCGGGGTTAGCCTGTGGACATGAGCGAGACGATCACCCGCGACGCGTTCGTGCCCGAGGCCGGCGGCGTCACGATGTTCACCACGAGCTGGTGCGGCTACTGCGCCCGGCTGAAGAACCAGATGACGAAGGCCGGTGTCCCCTTCCGCGAGGTCGACATCGAGCAGACCCCGGGGACGGCCGAGCTCGTCGCCGAGGTGAACGGCGGCAACCAGACCGTGCCGACGCTCGTGTTCCCGGACGGGAGCACGGCGACGAACCCCTCGTTGGCCGAGGTGCAGTCGCGCGTCTGAGGCGCGGCGCGGGGCCGGCTGGCCCTGACGAACCACGAATCCGACATCGAACCAGGCGCGAGCCCCGGTTCGATGTCGGTTTCGTGGTTCGAAGCCGCGAGCGAGGCGCCAGCGCCCACGCGCCAGCGCCCCGCGTCAGCGCGCCAGCGCGTCCTCGAGCAGCGCCACCATCGCGTCGAGCTGGATGTCGCCCGAGTCGGCGACCTCCTCGTCCGAGCCGTCGAGCGCGCGGGCGGCCAGGGACGCCTTCGAGTCGATGAGCTCGGCGATCTTGGTGTCGATCGTCTGCGCGGCGATGATGCGCCACGCGGTGACGGGCTCCTCCTGCCCGATGCGGTGCACGCGGTCGATCGCCTGGGTCTGCTCGGCGCTCGTCCAGGACAGCTCGGCGAGCACGACGTTGGAGGCCACCTGCAGGTTGAGGCCGACGCCCGCCGCGGTGAGCGAGCAGACGATGACGGCCACGTCGGGGTCGTTCACGAACGAGTCGATCTCGGCCGTGCGCTGCGCCGGCGTCTGGTCGCCGCGGATCGTGGCGGTCTTCAGGTGCCGACGGGCGAAGACCTCCTCGGCCTGGTCCATGACGTCGAGGTGCTTCGCGAAGAACACGACCTTGCCGACGTTCGAGGCGAGCTGCGCGGCGTAGTCCGCCGCGAGCTGCGCCTTCGCGCGACCGATGCGTCGGACCATCGAGAACACGTTCTCGCCGGTCGACGAGGCGTCCTGGTCCTCGAGCTCCCACCGCGCGACCTGGCGGACGAGCTTGTGGTCGATGCCGACGACCGGGTCCTGCCCGGTGCGCGCGTCGAGCGCCTGGTGGTAGCGGCGGACGAGCTTCGCGGTGAGCTCGCGCTCGGCGTCGCGGATCGAACGGCCCTCTTCCCCGTCGAGCTCGACCGGGATGTCGGCGATGCGTCGGGCGGGGATGTCCGCGGCGACGTCCACCTTGCGGCGGCGGACGATGCCCTGGTCGATGACGGCCTTGCGCGCCTCGACGAAGAACCCGGGGTCGGCCGGGGTCAGCCCGATCTCCTCGAGCTCGTTCATGAGCTTCGCGCGCGGCTTCTTGTCGTCGATCCAGCCGAGGAACTCCCAGATGGTGCGGAAGTCCTCGACGGAGTTGATCAGCGGCGTCCCGGTCAGCGCCATGAGCAGCGGCGACGACACCCGCGAGCGGATCTTCTCGGCGAGCTGCAGCACGAACCGGGAGCGCTGCGACTCCTTGTTCTTGATGAAGTGCGCCTCGTCGACGACCATGCCGCGGAACCCGAAGTTCCCGAGCCAGCCGGCGTGCCGGTCGAGGATCTCGTAGTTGACGATGACGATGTCGGCGAAGCCGTCCAGGTCGTCACCGTCGCCGTGGATGACCGTCGCGGTCCGGTTCGGCACCCAGCGGGCGGCCTCGCGTGCCCAGTTCGTCTTCACGACGTTCGGCACGACGACGAGCAGCGGGAACGCGTTCGCGGCGTCGGCGGCGAGCAGGGACTGCGCGGTCTTGCCGAGGCCCGGTTCGTCGGCGAGCAGGAACGAGCGGTGCCCCTGCGAGGCGGCCGCCACGAGCTCCGCCTGGTGCTTCATGAGCGTGGTACCTGACCGCGAGTGCAGCGACGACGGCTCGGGCAGCGGCATCGAGGCCGTTCCCCCGCCGGCGCCGTACTCGAACGACTTGAAGAGCGGCCCGAACAGTTCCCAGTTCGCCAGGCGCCGCGGGTGCGCGACCGGCTGGTCGGCGAGGGCGAAGTCCGGCGCGAGGAACGGGTTCGCGAGCTGGCGCTGCACGACCGCCTGCGGCAGCACCGAGCGCACCGGCGTCTCGACGACCGGCGACGGCTCGGCGGCGATCACGAGGTCCTCCGGCTGCAGCTCCATGCCGCCGGCGATCATCATGTCGCGCTTCGCGGTCCGGGTCGCCTCGCCGACCGAGGCCTCCTCGGTGAGCAGCTGGATGACGCTCGTGTCGCGCGCCGCGGTCTTCGCCAGGATCGTCGCGACCCCGTCGAGCCGCTTGAGCTGCTCGGCGCGCTGCGCGTCGGAGAGCTCCGGGTCGGCCTTGACCCGCGCACGCTCCTCGCGCATGAGCAGCGCGACGGCCTGGAACTTCGACCGGTTCGACGCCTTGAGCGGTCCACGCTGCGCCGCCGCCTCGACCTCGCGCACGGCGCGGGCGAGGACGGGGATGACGCCGTCGTTGTCGAGCGGCCGGGTGCGGCGCGACGCGGTCCGCGTCCCGCCGGCTGCTCGCCGGGTGCCTGATCGAGCCAACGCTCCTCCTTGTTCCGCCCGTGTCCGGGCGAGCCGCCGTCTCGGCGGGAAGTCATCGACCGGCGCCTGGCGCGACTCCGGCCCACGGGCCACCCTGGCCCGCTCGTTCGCCGGTCCCGTCACAGGACGTCCGGTGGAGTCCCGCGGTCCGCCCCGCGCCCGCACCCCGAGGGTGTCCGGCACGACGGTCCGCGCCGGGATCCGGCGCCGTCGCACGCACGTGGTGCCCGTCGGGCATCCACGGATCCGGTCCCCACGTCGGTCAAGCGACCGACTGTCGCGTCCGGAATCGACGCGGCACGTGACGACACGGTGCGTGCAGGCACAGTTTACTCCCCGACGACCGACGGAGGCGAGTCCACGGGACCCGCGCGCGTCGCGGTCGTCCACCGGTCCCGGTGCGCGGTCGCGCGAGCGGCCCACGATGGTGACCTGGCGTCGGACGGGAGGCACGGCTCGACGCCGCCACGCGCCTCCCGTCCGACGCGGTGCACGCCCGACGGGACGCGGCGGGGCGGGGCAGGGCGGTCAGGCCTGCGGTGCGGACCGCGGACGGAGCGTGCCGTCGGACGGCACGACCGGCGACGCCTCGGCGAGCGCCGCCCGCGTCGCCGTCAGCAGGTGCTGCGCGGTCTCGATGCCGTTCGCCGAACCGGTCGTCGCCTGTCCGCCCGCGTGTGCGAGGAGCTGCGCACCGATCGCCGGGCCGATGCGGTCGGCTTCGCCGGGGTTCCGCGCGACCCAGTCGCGCGCCACGGCGTCGGCGAGGCGCTCCGCGGCCGCACCGCGCTCGGCGTCGCCGCGCGACCGGTGCCAGAGTCCCGTGACGACGAGGTGTGCCACCACGGCGCCGATGTCGCGGACCGGGAACCCCCACCCGGCGGTGTCGATGTCGAGCAGGCCCGAGATGCGCCACGGCTCGTCCTCGTCGACGAAGACCTGCTCGAGGTGCAGGTCCCCGTGCACGACCTGCTTCGTCGCGCTCCCCCAGCCGACCGAGCGGCGGCCGATCGCGTCGTAGAGCGCGTCGATCTCGGCGGCGTCCTGCGGCAGCGCGGTGACCAGCGTGCGACGGTGCCAGTCGGCGTGGTCCATCGCGTCGGCGCGTGCCTGCTGGGTCATCGGCACGGTCGCGATCCGCCCGGTGAGCGCCGCGAGCGAGGCGACGAAACGCGGGTCGTCGGCGATCTCGGTGATGCGGCTGCCGGCCGGCACCCCGCGGATCCGCTCGAGCACGAGCAGGCCGTCCCCGCGGCTCGACAGCACCCGCGGTACCGGCAGCCCGGCGGCGGTGAACTGCTCGTGGGACTCGACGATCGGTGCGACCCGGTGCGGTCGCACGATCTTGAGGAAGAGGGTGCGCTCCGGGGCGTCGACGCGGACGACCGCCCGCTTGCCCGGGCGGTAGGCCGCGACGGAGAGCACCGGGTCGGTGACGGGCATGCCGAGGCCGGCCAGGAGCTCGGCCACGGCGTCACGGTAGGTGACCTGCGGCAGCACGGGCAGGCCGGGGTCGTTCGGGTACGCCCACACGGACACGGGCTCGCCGGTCGCGGGATCGGTGACGATGGCGCTGTTCTGGTCGTGGGCGCCGCCGGTGTCGACGTAGGTCAGGACGGTGGCGCGCTGGCCGGCCCGGTCCACGGTGTCGACCTCGTACCCGTACAGGTAGCCGTTGCCCGACGGTTCGACGGAGTGCGCGCGTGCGGCGACCACCGAGGTCCCGGAGCCGGCGAAGGCCTGCGGGATGACGCGCTCATGGTTGGGCCACACGGGACCAGTCAACCGTGCGGACGTGCTTTCGTCGCCATCGTGCACGGCTCGGCGTGCGGCTCGTGGCTAGCGTGGTCGTCGTGAACCCGGTCGCGCGCCTCCGCAGTTCCAGCCGCACGCCGTTCCTGCAGGTCGTGAAGACCGCGGTGGCGGTGGTCGCGGCGGTGCTGCTCTGCCGGGTGCTCGTCGACGGACCGTTCCCGACCTTCGCCGCGATCGCGGCGCTGCTCGTCGTGCAGCCGAGCATCAACCAGTCCTTCGTGAAGGGGTTGGAGCGGAGCGCCGGGGTGGTGCTCGGCGTCGTGCTGGCCACCGGGTTCCACCTGCTGTTCGGCGACGCCGTCTGGGTCGTGCTCGTCGTCATCGTGCTCGCGATCCTGCTCAGCTGGGCGCTCCGGCTGACCCCGACGTCGGCGACCCAGGTGGGCATCAGCGGCATGCTCGTGCTCACCGCGGGCGTCGTCACGCCGAACTACTCGGCCGACCGCATCCTCGAGACGGTGATCGGCGCGGTCGTCGCGCTCGTGGTCAACGCGGTCGTCGTGCCGCCCGTGCTCCTCGAACCGGCACACCTGGCGGTCGCCCGGCTCGCCCGCGACACCGCGGCCGCGTTCGAACGGATCGCGATCGGGCTCACCGAGGGGTGGGACGCCGACCGGTGGCACGAGGCACTCCTGCAGGCCCGGGCGCTCCGGCAACAGCACGCCCGCGCCGAGGCCTCACTCACGGCCGCCGGCGAGTCGCTGACGATGAACCCGCGGGGCGGTCGGCACCGGACGATCCTCGAGCGGGACGTCGCCGTCGCCGAACACCTGCGGGTCCTCGTGACGCGGGTGACCGGCATGACGCGCGCCGTCCGTGACAACACCGCGCCGGACCTGCGCTCTGACCCCGTCGTCGGCAGCATCGCGACCGAGGTCGCCCGGATCGGAGCGGACGTCCGGGCGCTGAGCGCACGCGTCGAGGCGACGCGGTTGCACCACGCGGAGCACGACGGCTTCGTCGGTGCGGAGCGGGACGACACGGACTCGGTGGAGCCGGCGCTCACGGCGCCGCTCGCGGTCGTCCGCCCCAACTCGCGGCACTGGGTGCTCATCGGGGCGCTGCTCGAGGACATCCGACGCGTGCGCGAGGAGCTGCTCGGCGAGGACGACTGACGGCGGCAGGGACGCTCCGCTGCGTCGCTGCGGTCAGCGGACCAGGGTGACGGGTTCCGGACGTCCGACCGCCCGGGCTGCCTCGACCGCCGTGTGCACGATGTCCTCCCACAGCCCGGTCGCGGCCGCGCCTCCAGGCCCGTCGCCGTCCGGAGCGCGGTCGGCGACGGCACGGATCGTTGCGACGACGTGCTCCGCTCCGGCCTCGTGCGCAGCGCGGCTCGCCAGGTCCGGCACCGCGGTGCGGAGCTCGGCGACGACACGCTCACGTCGCGGGGCGTCGAGCTCGTCGAGGACGACGATGCCGACGCGCGCGGCGTCGAGCTCGGCCAGCAGGCGCGCGACCGCCGGGTGGTGCTGCGATGGTGTGTCGGCGTGGTCTGATCGGTCGTGCACGGTTCCCCCCACGGACACCGCGTCGGGTACGCCGCGTCCGGTCCGGAGCCTAGCAACGAGTACCGCTCGGTATCACTCCCCACTCCACGGGACGCACCGTCCTGCCCCCGGCCGGGTGACACCGGCAAGGCGGGCCCGTCGTCCGGGCGCTGCTCGGGGGACCGGCAGCCGCGGGGGTCACTGAGACGAGATTCAGCGACTTCGGAGGTCCGACGGCCCCGAACCGCCCGTTCCCTGCCACGATGGGGTCCGAGGAGGTCGATCATGCGCCTGTTGGTGGTCGAGGACGACGACGAGATGCGTGCGCTCATGGAGCGGGGACTCGCAGCAGAGGGGTACCGCGTCACCGCGGTCGAGAACGGGGTCGAGGCGCTCATCGCCCTCGGCGAGCAGGCCTTCGACCTCGCGGTCGTCGACGTCATGATGCCCGGCATGTCCGGCTTCGAGCTCGCGCGACGCATCCGCGAGCGCGAGGACCCGGTCCGCATCCTGCTCGTGACCGCGCGCGACGCCGTGGACGACCGGGTGTTCGGCCTCGACGCCGGCGCCGACGACTACCTGACGAAGCCCTTCGCCTTCGCCGAGCTCACCGCCCGGCTCCGCGCCCTCGGTCGCCGTGAGTCGACCGCCGGCCAGCGCACGATCGAGGTCGGCGACGTCGCGATCGACTCCGAGGCCCGCCGCATCTCCATCAAGGGGCAGCGCGTCGCCGTGAGCCCGACCGAGTTCGCGCTCCTGCGGCTCCTCGCCCGCTCCGTCGGCTCCGTCGTCGACCGCCCGAAGATCCTCGAGGAGGTCTGGGACGGCTCGCAGCACGTCGACCCGAACGTCGTCGAGCAGTACATCTCGTACCTCCGCAAGAAGCTGACGTCGCACGAGGCGACCGTCGCGATCTCGACCGTGCGGGGTCGCGGGTACCGCCTCGACCTGCTCGGGGCGTGACCGACACGGCTCCGACCCCCGGGAGTCCCGGATCCCGACACGGGCTGCCCCGTCCGCTGCGGAACCTGTCGCTCCGCTCGCGGATCACGATCGGTTCGACCGCGATCGCCGCGGTCGTCATCGTCCTGCTCGTGCTCGTCATGCGCTTCCAGGTCGTCAGCGTCGTCGCGAGCGCCACGAGGACGCTCCTCGACGCCGACGTCGACCCGTACGTGGCGACGCTCGAGGTGGACAGCGATCCCGACCTGTCGGCACCCGGCAACGCCCAGCTCGTCGCCGTCGTCGCCCCGTCGGGACAGATCCGCCTGTCGACGATGCCGCCCCGGGTCGAACGCGCCCTCGGCAGCCTGACCAGCACCCAGGCCGGCGCCTCGGTCATCGACGTGTCCGGCTCCGAGTACCGCGTGGTCATCGAGCACCCGGTCAACCAGGCCGGCCGCTGGACGGTCATCGCCGCCCGCAACTCCCAGGCCGAGGCGATCGTCGTCGACGACCTGACCACCACCCTCTCGCTCACCGGACTCGCGATCCTCATCGCGTTCGGTGTCGCCTCGTGGATCCTCGCCACCGCCGCACTTCGCCCGGTGAACCGGATGCGCCGCGAGGCCGAACGGCTCTCGGTCGCCCCCGAGCGCGCCGAGCTCCCGGTCGGTCCGGCCCAGGACGAGCTCGCCTCGCTCGCCACCACGTTGAACGCCTTCCTCGCCCGGACGCGGCAGGCCACCGAGCGCGAACGACAGATGGTGTCGGACGCCAGCCACGAGCTCCGCACCCCGCTCGCCATCCTCACCACGCAGCTCGACCTCGCGTCGCTCGACGGCGACGACGCCGCGGCGCTCGCGGCGCACATCGACCGCGCCAAGCGCAGTGTGGCTCGGCTGTCCCGACTCGCGAACGACCTGCTGACGCTCTCCCGGATCGAGGACTCGGAGCGACGCGAACAGGACGGCGGACCGCAGCCGACGACCACGTGGAGCGACCTCGGTGACGAGGTCATGGCCGCCGTCGACCGCGTGCGGCTCATCGCGTCGGCGAAGGACATCACGGTGGACTTCGACCTCGAGCCGCCCGGACCCACGAGCCCGGCCGGTTCGTCCGAGCCGCACGGTGCACCGGTCGCGGCCCCGCGCTCGGACGCGTCGTCGGACCGCTCCGACGGCGTGGTCCCCGGTGGCGTCGGGGCGGACGCCGGCGAGCCGCGCTTCCGGTTGGACACCGGCGGCATGGCGCAGCTCGTGACGAACACCGCGAGCAACGCGGTCGCGGCACTCCCCCGCGGGGGCGGCGTGTTCGTGTCGTGGCGCGTCGAGGGGGCCGAGGGCGTCCTGCAGGTCACCGACGACGGCCCCGGGGTGCCGGAGTCGTTCATCCCGGTCGCCTTCGACCGGTTCACGCGCCCCGACGAGGCGCGGACGTCACGCCACGACCCGGACCCGGCGACGGGCGGGGTCCCGCTGCCGGGCGGCTCCGGCCTCGGGCTCGCGATCGTGCGCGCCATCGCGGAACGGTCGGGAGGCACGGCCTCCCTCCGCAACGTGCGTTCCGGTGGGCTCGAGGTCACCGTCCGGGTGCCCGTGGTGCCTCCGCAGACCACCGCCTGACGCGGCGGTCACTGGAAGTCCCGCGACCGCGTCCGCACCCCCAGCGGCAGGTGCTCGATCTGGTCGGCCACCAGGTTCACCACGCCGTCGGGCGACCGCTCGAGGATCCCCCGCACCACCACCGCCGGCGACTCCCGCGCCACCCGTCGGTACCGTCCCCACACCCCGACGCTGCAGATGACGTTCACCAACCCGGTCTCGTCCTCGACGTTGAGGAACGTGATCCCCGACGCCGTCGCCGGACGCTGCCGGTGGGTGACGATCCCGCCGACCTCGACGCGACGCCCGGTCTCGGCCGTGGCGGTGTCCAGCACGCTCAGCACCCCTCGGGCGTCCAGCCGCGGGCGGACGTGTCGCACGGGGTGGTCGTCGGTCGACATGCCCGTGGACCACATGTCGGCGATGAGGACGTCCCCGCTCGTCATCTGCCCGAACAGCGGCGGCTGCACCGTCACCTGCGTGTCCGGCAGCTGGTCGGGACGCTCCGCCGCGGCCTGGGCGGCGGACCACATGCCGCTGCGCCGGTCGATGCCGAGTCCGGCGAACGCGTCCGCCGCCGCGAGGGCCTCGAGCTGCGCCGTCGTCAGGCGGACCCGCCGGGCGAGGTCGGACATGTCGGTGAACGGCCCGTGGGCCTCCCGCTCGACGACGATCGCCTCGGCACTCCGGCGACCGAGCGAGGCGACCTCGGCGAGCCCGAGGCGGACCGCGAAGGCCCCGTCGCGGCGGTGCTCGGCGGTGTCGTCCGGCCGCGAGCCGTCGAACGGCAGCACCGGGGGCTGCTCCTCGGCCAGGCACGCGTCGGCACCGGGGTGCGCGGCTCCGCCGTGCTGGTCGAGCGGTTCGAGCGTCGCGTCGACACCCGAGCGCAGGACGTCCGGCCGGAGCACGCGCACGCCGTGCCGCCGGGCGTCGGCCACCAGCGTCTGCGGCGAGTAGAACCCCATCGGCTGCGCCCGGAGCAGCGCCGCCAGGAACGCCCCCGGGTAGTGCAGGCGCATCCACGCGCTCGCGTAGACGATGAGCGCGAAGCTGATCGAGTGGCTCTCCGCGAACCCGAAGTTCGCGAACGCCTGGATCTTCGCGTAGATCGCGTCCGCGTCCGCGCCGTGGATGTCGTTCGACGCCATCCCTGCGTAGAGCTTCTCGCGGAGCCGCTCGATCTTCTCGTGCCCCCGCTTCGACCCCATCGCGCGGCGGAGCAGGTCGGCGTCGTCGCCGGAGCACCCGCCGACCGCGATCGCCATCTGCATGAGCTGCTCCTGGAACAGCGGCACCCCCAGTGTCCGCTCGAGCACGGGCTCCAGTGAGGGGTGGATGTAGGTGATGGGCTCCTCGCCGGTCCGCCGCCGGATGTACGGGTGCACGGCCCCGCCCTGGATCGGCCCGGGGCGCACCAGGGCGACCTCGATCACCAGGTCGTAGAACCGTCGGGGCAGCAGGCGCGGCAACGTCCCCATCTGCGCACGGGACTCGACCTGGAACACCCCGATCGTGTCCGCGCGGCACAGCTGGTCGTAGACGCCCTGCTCCTCCTTCGGGATGGAGTGCATGTCCCAGCGCTCACCGCAGTGCTCGTCGGCCAGGTCGAACGAGTACTGCAGCGCCGCGAGCATCCCGAGCCCGAGCATGTCGAACTTCACGAGCCCCATGTACGCGCAGTCGTCCTTGTCCCACTGCAGCACGGTCCGGCCGTCCATCCGGGCGTGCTCGATCGGCACGACCTCGCCCACTGGTCGGTCGGTGAGCACCATGCCGCCGGAGTGGATGCCGAGGTGCCGCGGGAACCCGAGCACCTGCTGCGCCATGTCGACCACCGTGTCCGGGATGTCGTGGTCCTGGCTCTCGGTGACCGCCCCCCAGCGCTCGACCTGCTTCGACCAGGCGTCCTGCTGCCCCGGGCTGTGCCCGAGCGCCTTCGCCATGTCGCGCACGGCGCCCTTCGGCCGGTAGGTGATGACGTTCGCGACCTGGGCGGCGTTGAACCGTCCGTACTTCTCGTAGACGTACTGGATGACCTCCTCGCGGCGGTCCGAGTCGAAGTCGACGTCGATGTCGGGCTCCTCGTCGCGCATCGCCGACAGGAACCGCTCGAACGGCAGTCCGTACCGGATCGAGTCGACCGCGGTGATCTCGAGCAGGTAGCAGACCGCCGAGTTCGCCGCCGACCCGCGCCCCTGGCAGAGGATGCCGCGGTCGCGGGCGTACTGCACCATGTCCCGCACGATCAGGAAGTACCCCGGGAAGTCCTTGTCCGCGATGACGGACAGCTCCCGCTCGATGCGCTCGCGCTTCTGCGGGTCGACGCCGTCCGCGCTGCCCGGGTAGAACCGCCGTGCCCCGTGCCAGGTGAGCTCCCGGAGCCACGACATCGTGGTGTGTCCCTCGGGGACCTCGACGTCGGGCAGCCCGGGCTTCGCGGTCCGCAGCCGGAAGCCGAGCTCGTCGGCCAGCTCGACGCTCGTCTCCACCGCCCCGGGCCACCGCGCGAACCGCCGGGCCATCTCGGCCCCCGACCGCAGGTGGGCGGTCGGCGCGGCCGGCAGCCAGCCGTCGATCTCGTCGAGGCTCCGCCGGGCCCGCACGGCCGCCAGCGCGGTCGCCACCGGGAACCGGTCGGGCGTCGCGTAGTGCACGTTCCCGGTCGCGACGACGGGCAGCCCGTGCTGTGCCGCGAGGGCTGCGAGCACGTCGTTCCGCGCGCTGTCGAGCGGCTCGCCCTGGTCGGTGAGCTCGACGACGACCCCAGCCGTGCCGAACCGGTCGAGCAGGGCGCGCAGGGCCTCGTCGGCGGCGGACTCGCCGCCCTGCTCGAGGGCCCGGCGCACGGTGCCCTTCCGGCAGCCCGTGAGCACCCGCCAGTGCCCGTCCGCCTGTGCTGCGAGCTCGTCGAGGTCGTACTGCGGCCGCCCCTTCTCGGCACCGGCGGCGAGGTGCGCCCGGGTGACCGCCGCCGCCAACCGGTGGTAGCCGTCCTGGCCGTCGGCGAGCAGCAGCAGGTGCGTGCCCTCGGGGTCGGGCACACCGTTCTGCGGTTCGGTCAGCCCGAGCGACAGCTCGGTGCCGTACACGGTGGCGACGGTCGGGTACGCCTCGGCGACCTCGGCCATCCGGGCGGCCCCGTAGAAGCCGTCGTGGTCGGTGAGCGCCAGGCCGTGCAGGTGCAGGCGCGCTGCCTCCTCGACCAGGTGCTCCGGACCGCTCGCACCGTCGAGGAAGCTGAAGGTCGAGTGCGCGTGCAGCTCGGCGTACGGCACGACCGGGACGTCGTCGTCGGACGCCGAGGGCGGCGGGACGTACCGGGAGCGCTTCCGCGACCAGGCCGGGCTGTCCCCGCCGTCGCCGGCGTGCGCGCTGTCCGGACGCTTGTCGGACAGCGCGCGCTCGAACTCCGACCACGGGATCGGCGGGTTGCTGTAGCCCATCAGTGCTCCCTCACGTCGCGACCGCCTCGGCCCACCACCGGTGGTCGGCGAGCACCAGGTACCAGGCACGGCCGTCACCGTCGACCAGCTGCAGCCGGTGCAGGCGCCGGCCGCCGGACTCCCACCAGCGCACGACGAGCGGCCACGGGCCCGCCCACGCCGTCACCGGGGCGAACCGTCCGCCGCGCTCCCCCTCGGCCCGGAAGCGCTCGGGCGCACCGGTCAGCGCACCGCGGTCGTCGACGTCCACGGTCTCGCCGTCGGCGGCCACCACGTCCACCGGTCGGGGCCGCTCGAGCACGGTGGCGGGCGGCGGCCCGGGGAGCCGACCGGGCCACGGTCGGTCCCGGACGGTCGCCAGCGCACGCTCGCCGCCCACGGGGGCGTCGCCCCACGGGACGAGCACGACGCGTTCGGCCAGGGTGCGCCCGCCGCCGATCCGCGGGGTGACCACGCCCTCGTGCCCGACGAGTCCCTGCACACGGGCGAGGGCGTGGTGCACCCGTTCGTCGGGTCCGGTGCCCCAGAGCCCGCGCTCGTGGTTCGCCGCGTCGTCGACCGCGACCGGTTCGAGCACGACCTGGACGACGGGTGCCTCGAGCCCCGTGGGGTCCACCCCGCCGGCGAGCTGCCACCGGACCCGGTCGACCACGTCGGCGGCGTCGAACCACCGCGGGTGCACCCAGGTCCGTTCGAGCAGCAGGTCGCGCTCGTCGACGATGCCGACCCGGATGGTGGTGGCGACCAGACCCGCCGAGCGCAGCCGGGCGGCGAAGTCGTCCGCCGACCGTCGGAAGGCGAACGCGACCTGGTCGGCGCGGTCGAGCGGCGGTTCGAAGGACGCCTCGACCCGGAGCTCCGGCGGGACCGCACGCGACGTGACCTCGCGCGGGTCACGGCCGCCCGCGAGCCGGTGCAGGAACGCCCCGGCGACGCCGAACCGGTCACGCACCTGCTCGTCGCCGAGCGCGGCGAAGTCGCCGAGGGTGCCGAGGCCCAGCCGCCCGAGCACCGTCGCCAGGTCGGGGTCGCCGAGCACGCCGAGCGGCAGGTCCGCCAGGAACGGCGCCGACCCGCCGACCGGCACGATCCGCACCCGCTCGCCCGGGCGCACGGGACGGGCACGCGCCGCCTGCTCCGCCGCGAACGGCGTGTCCGCCACCCCGGCCCGCACCCCGGGGGCGCCGTGGTCGGCGGCGATGCCGGCGAGGGTCGCCGCAGCCGCCCGCTCGCCGCCGTAGTACCGGGCCGGCCCCCGGGAGCGCAGGGCGACCGTGCCGGGCCGCAGGACCTCGACCCCGGGGACGGCTTCCTCGATCGCCCGGATGACCGGTTCGAACGCCCGGTGGTCGAGGGCGTCGTCGTAGGGCTCCACCACGAGCTCGGGACAGCGTGCCTGGGCCTCCCGCACGCGGAGCCCGCGCACCACGCCCTGCTGCCGGGCGCTGGCCGAGCTGGCGAACACCGTCCCCTTCGCCACCAGGGCGAACGGGTGGTCCGGTGGCGAGCCCGCCGCACGGGCCGCCGCGATCACGGGCCAGTCCGGGCACCAGAGCACGATCGTGCGGGTGGGCGGCGGCTCCGGCAGTGCTCCACCGCGCGCCAGCGCATCGGCCCGCACGGACACGGCACCGGGCACGACGGCGCCCGACCGTGCCGCCACCCGCGGCGCGGTCGCCCGCGAGCGCCCGCGGGGACTCACGACGCCACCGCGACGGGACGCAGCACGGGCGACGACGACCCGGCAGCACCGGCAGATCCGGCAGCCCCGACAGATCCGGCAGCCCCGACCGCACCGACGACCGCGGGACGCACCGCGCCGTCGGCCGCCGGCAGGAGCAGGTCGGCGCTGACCGGCCGTCCCGCTCCCGCCCGCCCCGAGGCCGTCACGGTCGCCCGGCGCTCCGCCAGGTGCCCGTGGCCGTCCCCGATCCCGCTCCACACCGACTCCGTCACCCGCAGCGTGACGTCGGCACCGGGCCAGGACCCGAGCGCGACGAGCGCCCCGCCGCGCTGCCGCAGCCGTGCGGCGAGCCGGGAGACGTCGCCGGGCACCACGCGGCCGAGCGGCCGGGTGAGGACGATCTGCGCGACGTCGGCGAGTGCGGCCGTCACGGTGAGCCACTGGTCCCCGGGGTCGGGCACGAGCACGAGCCGTTCGAGGTCGATCCCCATCGCGGCGGCGGCCTCGACCCCGAAGGACGGCACGCCGACGACGGCACACCAGGCACCCTCGGCCGACGCGGCCTGGAGCATGGTCATCGCGAGGAGCACCGACTCCTGCACCGCGTAGGACCCGCCGACGCGGATCGCACCGCCGGGCAGCAGGGACTGCAGCGCCGCGGCGGTGGGCAGCCCCTGGACGTCGACGCGGGTTGCCTCCATCTCGGACACCCGGGAGCGCAACGCGGTGATGCGCTCGAGCGCCGCCCGCGCGTCACCGAGGTGGTCCACGCGCCGGGTCGGCCGTGCGGAGGCGGGCGACACCGCGCCCGCCCGGGCAGGACCGGTCCGCCCGGACGTCCCCTCGGACCCGGGCGACAGGAGTGCCGCCGCCGACTGCATGCCCTCATATTCGAACATGTGTTCGATGATGTCAACCGGGTCCGACATCCGTGGACGAGCCGGTCGAACACGCGTTCGACACGCCCGGCGTCACCAAGACAGGGTGGCTCCCAGCGCCCCGAGGACCGACCGGGTCTTCGTCTCGACCTCGTCGGCCTCGTCCGCCGCCGTCGAGGACCACGTCACCGCACCACCGGCGCCGAACGACCGTGACCGCTCGACGCCCCGACCGTCGAGGACCGTGACCAGTGTGCGGATGGCCACCGACAGGTCCACCGAGCCGTCCGCCGAGAAGTACCCGATGACACCGGAGTACACGCCACGCGGAGCACCCTCGAGCCGGTCCGCGATCGCCGTCGCGCTGCGCTTCGGCGCGCCGGTCATCGACCCCGGCGGGAACGCCGCGTGCACGACCGCCGCCCGCGAGACCCCCTCCGGCAGCACCGCCGACACCGTCGACACGAGCTGGTGCACGCTCGCGTAGGTCTCGACGGCGCAGAGCCGCTCGACGTGCACCGACCCGGGCACCGCCGTGCGGAGCAGGTCGTTCCGCAGCAGGTCGACGATCATGACGTTCTCGGCCCGGTCCTTCACGCTCGTCGCCAGTCCGGCCCGGACGACCGCGTCGCGCGCCGGGTCCGGGTCACGCCGCCGGGTCCCCTTGATGGGCTCCGCGACCACCGTGCCCGCCGCGTCGACGCGCAGGAAGCGCTCCGGCGACCGGCTCGCCACCCGCAGGGGGCCGAGCCGCAGGTACGCACCGAACGGCACGGGGTCCGCCCGTCGCACCCGCAGGTACTCGTCCAGGTGGGGGTCCGTGCCGGGGCCGACCCGCGCCTCCCGTCCGACCGTGCCCACCGCGAAGGCGGTGGTGAGGCACACCTGGAACGCGTTCCCCTCGCGGATCTCGGTGCGGCAGTCCTCGACCGCCGCCTCGTAGGCGGCGCGCGTCACGCGCCCGGTGGCGACGGCCGGGAGGCCCGTGGTCGCGTCCGGCGCGTCGCCCCGCGTCCGCGACCCGTGCGGGTCCTCGAGCCACGCCCGGTTCGCCGCACCGGCCGTCGGCTCGTCCTCGCCCACCAGGGCGAGCGCCCAGGCGCGCCCGTCGGCGTGCACGACCACCGCGCGGTCGACGAACCGCAGGTCCGCGTCGGCGTGCCCGTCGGCGGTGCGGTCCGGACCGTCCGACTCCCGGCCGAGCTCGTACCCGAGGAACCCGACCCACCCGAGCGCGAAGCCGCAGCCGGGCACGGGCGCATCGAGCACCGGCGTGCGCTCGAGCAGGTCGCCGAGCACGGCGAACGCCCGGCGGTCCTCCGTGCGGGACGCTCCGAACCACCGCTCGGCGGCGGGTGGGACGTCGAGGACGGCCCGGCGGTCCTCGTGCCGGAACCGCGTCGCGAAGGGACCGTCCGTCAGCGCGAGGACCGACCAGGCGGCCCGCTCGCGGGCGGTGTCGGGGGCGCCGTCGGGCAGACCGGAGTCGAGCCAGACGACGTCAGCGGTCGTCGCCGCCGCGAGCGCGCCGAGGTCCGGCGTCCGGTCGAGCCGTCGCGCGACGACCCGCGCTCGGCTCAGACCGCGGCGATCGTCCACGACGCGGCGTGTGCGGCACCGGGGGCGAGCACGACGAGGCCGGACCCGGACCCGGCGTTGAAGGCGTCCGGCGCGCAGGTCATCGGCTCGACCGCGAGCCCGACACGGTGGTACTCGGGGACGACGTGGTCGGCGGTGTGCACCTGCGCCCAGCCGCACTCCGGACCGAAGGACACCCGGACGCCGTGCCCGTCCGCCGCGGTGAGCACGATGGTGGCGGTCCCCGCGGCGTCGCGCTCGAACCCGGTGAAGGCGTGGTCGATGAACCGGCCGCCGATCGGGGTCGCGGTGCGGAGGTCGAACGCGTCGTGCACGGGGGCGAGACCGGTCGGCACCAGGCGGTCCTCGGTGACCTCGAGCACCTCGGCCGCGGGCAGGGTCAGCGTCCAGTCGTCGACCCGGCCGGCACCGGCCACGAGGTACGGGTGCGGCCCGGTCCCCCACGGTGCCGCGTCGGCGCCCGTGTTCGTGCCGGTGATCGTCGTGTGCAGGCCGTCGGCGTCGAGGCGGTACTCGACGAGCACCTCGACGCGGAAGGGGTAGCCCTCCTGCGCCGGCACCGTCGTGGCGAGGACGGCACGGTCGGGCTCGTGCGCGACGACACGGAAGTCGGTCCACGCGACGAGGCCGTGCAGGGCGTGGTGGCGCTTCGGCTCGGTCAGGGCGAGCTCGTGCTCCCGGCCGTCGAACGTGTAGCGTCCGTCGACGACCCGGTTCGGCCACGGCGCGAGCACGGCACCGCGGAAGGCCGGGCGGACCTCGTCGGCAGCGAACGGCACGACCAGGTCACGCCCCTCGACGCGGAGGGTCCGGAGCGAGGCCCCCACCGAAGCGATCTCGGCGGTGTACCCACCGGCGGTGATCGTCAGGGCGGATCCGGACAGGGGCGCGTCGTTGCTCATGCGGATCAGCGTAGTGGCGGCGGGAGCCGCGTCGGACCGCCGAGACCGGCGCCCGGGAACGACGGAACCCCGCCGCATCGCGACGGGGTTCCTGCGTGTTCCGTTGTGGGTGGATCTGAGGGGACTCGAACCCCTGACCCCCTGCATGCCATGCAGGTGCGCTACCAGCTGCGCCACAGACCCGTGATGGTACTGCCGTTCGTCTTGCTGTTCTTCCGTGTCACCGTTCCCGGAGGCACCATGGAAGCGTACACCACGCGAACCCCGGGTGACGAAATCGTCGCCGCCACCCGGGCGCGTCGCACCTACGCGGTGTGGTCGACCGGCAGTTCGAGCGGGATCGTCGGGCAGTCCGACCAGAGCCGCTCGAGCGAGTAGTACTGGCGGTCTTCCTCGTGGAAGACGTGCACGACGATCTCCCCGAAGTCGATGAGGACCCAGCGGCCCTCGGTCCGTCCTTCGCGACGGAGGGGCTTCGCGCCGGCCGCGATGAGCCGGTCCTCGACCTCGTCCGCGATGGCGAGCACGTTGCGCTCGTTCCGACCGGTCGCGAGCAGGAACACGTCGGTGAGCTGCAGCGGGGCGGTCACGTCGAGGGCGACGAGGTCTTCGGCCTGCTTCGCGTCGGCCGCCTGGGCGGCGATCTGCACGAGTTCCAGTGCACGTGGGGAGGCGGTCACGGAGTCCTTCCGGTCGACGGACCCGCCGTGTGCGGCTCCGTGTGGTGGGTCCCGATCATAGGCCACCCCGCCGACAGCGGCCAGGCCGGTGCGGCGGGGTGGACGAGGACCCGAGGTGGTGTCGGGGGCGGTCAGCCGCCGAAGTGGGTGGTCAGCAGCGCGACGATGATGACGCCGGCCGCGGCGAGGCCGACGGCGCCGACGGTGACGCCGAGGATCACCGGGGTGCGGGACTCCTTCGGCTTCGCAGCCGCGAGGACGACCTGTCGCGTGGAGGTGTGGCTCGACACCGCGCGGCTCGCCCGCACGGGGCTGGCGTCCGTCTCGGGCTGCTCGTCGTGCTGCTCGAGCAGCCGGTCGACCTCGGCACCGTCGATCGGTCGGTGCGACCCGGTCGACGACAGCGAGGCGGGCAGGTCGATCGACCCGGTCAGGATGACCTCGCCGGTCGCGTTCAACGCGCCCGTCGGGTCCGCGAGGGCCGAGTCGGGCAGCACGATCGAGTTCGTGTCCTGCACCGCCAGGCGGCGGACCCCGGTCGCGTCGTGCACGTCGTCGCCGTCCTGGGCCTGTTGCGACCAGTGACCGGCGGGCGGCTCGAAGGCAGTGGTGACGGGCTTCGGCTCGGTCGGCCGCTGGAACGCGGCGGGCAGACGGGGAGCCTCCGGCACGTCGCGACCGTTCCGGTCGTCGTCGCGGTCGTCGGTCGCGGGCGTCGGCCGCTGGACCGGTACCTCGTTCGTGTCGTCGTCGAGCGACAGCGGGAAGACCACGGGCGTCGAGGAGGACGGTGCATCGGTGGTCGGCACCGCAGCGGCCGACCCGGTACCGGCGTCCTGGGCGCCGTGGCCCCGCGCGTCGTGGTCCTGCGCGTCGTGGTCCTGCGCGTCGTGGTCCTGCGCGTCGTCGTCCTCCGGCGGCGCCCACGTCGAGCGGTGCCGGCGCGGTTCCTCGGCGTGTGCGGCGGCCTCGCTCAGGGGCTCGACGGCATCGGGCGAGCCGTCGGCCTCGGTGGCCTGCGCCACGGTCGCTGCGTCGAGCTGCTCGGGCTCGGCCGACGACTCCTGCGCGGGGTCCTCGTGCGCGCCGCCGTGCAGGTCGTCGACGGATCCGATGACGTCCTGCACGGTGCGGTCGGACGAGTGCGGCGTCGGCGCACGCAGGGGCACGGGCTGGACCGCCTGCCCCTCGGCCTCGCGCATCAGCCGGAGCTGCCGGCGGGTGAGGCCCCCGGTCCCCGGCACGATCTCGGTCGCGGAGGCGGGAGCCGGCGTGAGCGGGAAGACGCCCGCGGCCGGAGCGGTGCCGGCGGAACGCGGCCCGCTCTCGCTGCCCGGGCGGACGGCGGACTGCGCCGGTCCGCTCGGCGACGGCGCGACGTGGGAGCCGGGGCGACGCGGCCCGTCGGCCTCGCCGGTGGTGGGGGCGGCGACGGTGGGCGGCGGCGTGACCGGCTGCCCGCCGGCTGCGGCGGCACGCTCCCGCTCGCGCGCCTCGCGCCGCGACAGTGGCGGCTGCGCGTCGGACGAACTCATGCAACGCTCCGATACAGGTGGTGCTTCGAGATGTACTGGACGACCCCGTCCGGGACCAGGTACCAGACCGGGTGGCCGCGCCTGACCCGGTCGCGGCAATCGGTCGAGGATATCGCCAGTGCGGGGACTTCGAGCACGCTCACGTCACGCTCGGGGAGACCGGTGATGCTCAGGTCGTGCCCCGGCCGCGTGACCGCGACGAAGTGCGCGAGGTCCCACAGTTCATCGTGGTCCTTCCAGTCGAGGATCTGCTGAACGGCGTCAGCGCCCGAGATGAAGACGAGCTGAGCGTCCGGTCGCTGGTCGTGGAGGTCCCGCAGGGTGTCGATCGTGTAGGTCGGACCGGGCCGGTCGATGTCGACGCGACTGACGGTGAACATCGGGTTCGACGCCGTCGCGATCACCGTCATGAGGTAGCGGTGCTCGGCGTCCGTGACGTCGGACTTCATGTACGGCTGGCCGGTCGGGACGAACACGACCTCGTCCAGGTCGAAGGCGCGGGCGACCTCCGATGCCGCCACGAGGTGCCCGTGGTGGATCGGGTCGAACGTGCCACCCATCACGCCGATGCGGGGGCGCCCCGTGCTCTCGAGCATCGAGCGGCTGGTCAGAGCTTGGTGTGACCGAACTCGTCGACACCCGTCTCGTGGTGGCGGGTGGCCTCGAACTTGTGCGAGTGGCGGTAGGCGACGTCGCGGAAGCTCCAGGTCACGAACCCGAGGAAGATGAAGAAGAGCGCGCCGCACATCGGGAAGACGAACGCGGGGACCGAGGAGGCGTGCTCTGCGGCTTCAGCGAGGAAGGTCATCGGTCCGGTGCTCCGTTCGATCGGGTGGGAAGTCGCCGCCCAGTCTAGCCGCGGATCTGACCCTGCCCGCGCACGATCCACTTGGTGCTCGTGAGTTCCGGCAGCCCCATGGGGCCTCGGGCGTGCAGCTTCTGCGTGGAGATGCCGACCTCGGCACCGAAGCCGAACTCCCCGCCGTCGGTGAAGCGGGTCGAGGCGTTGGCCATCACCACGGCCGAGTCGACCTCGGCGAGGAACCGCTCGGCCGTGACGAGGTCGTCCGTGACGATCGACTCGGTGTGGTGCGTCGACCACCGCGCGATGTGCGCCATCGCCGCGTCGACGTCGGGCACGACGCGGATCGAGAGGTCGAGGTCCATGGACTCCGTCGCCCAGTCCGCCTCGGTCGCCCGCAGCACGCCCGGCACGATCGTCCGGGTGGCGTCGTCCCCGCGCAGGGTGACGCCCGCGGCGCGCAGCCGGTCGGCCAGCTCGGGCAGCAGCCGCTCGGCGGCACCCTCGTGCACGAGCAGGGTCTCGAGCGCGTTGCAGACGCTCGGCCGCTGCACCTTGCTGTTGAGCACGATGTCGACCGACCGCGCGAGCGGTGCCGAGGCGTCGAGGAACACGTGCACGACACCGGCGCCGGTCTCGATCACGGGCACCTGCGACTCGGTCACCACCGTCTGGATGAGCGAGGCGCTCCCCCGGGGCACGAGCACGTCCACCAGGCCCCTGGCGCGCATGAGGTCCGTCGCGCCCTGCCGACCGAACTCGTCGATCGTCTGCACGAGGTCCGCCGGCAGCCCGACCGAGGCGACCGCGGCGCGGATCCGCTCCACCAGCTCGGCGTTGGTGCGCTGCGCCGCCGACCCGCCGCGCAGCACGACGGCGTTGCCGCTCTTCAGCGCCAGGGCGGCGATGTCGACCGTGACGTTCGGGCGTGCCTCGTAGATGGCCCCGACCACCCCGAACGGCACGCGCACCTGGGTGAGCTGCAGGCCGTTCGGCAGCCGGGACCCGCGCACGTGCTCCCCCACCGGGTCGGTGAGGCCGACGACGTGCTCCACCGCTGCCGCCAGGGCGTCGATCCGTCCCGCGTCGAGCCGCAGCCGGTCGAGGAGTCCGGAGGACGTGCCGCGCTCCTCGCCCGCCACGAGGTCGTCGTGGTTCGCGGTGACGATCGCGTCGGTGCCGTCCCGGAGTGCCGCCGCCACGGCCCGGAGTGCCCGGTCCTTGACCGCGGTCGTGGCCGTCACCAGCGCGGTCGACGCGGCACGGGCGGCGACGAGCTTGTCGGTGAGCGTGGGAGCGGTGACCGTCGGCGACATGGTCCGATGATAGGTCGCCGCCGGGATCGTGACGCCCGTCGTGACGCCACCGTCGACGCGGGACGGTCCGGCGGCGCCGAGACGGGCCCGGATCCGGCGGCGTCTCGGCCACACGCCGGCGGCTCGACCGAACGCCGGACCGGCGCCGCGCCTCCCGGCCGCTCGCCGACTGGTGCCTCAGGCGCGCGGAGCCGCGTGGAACCAGGTGCCGACGTGCTCGCCGGTCAGCGCCCGGTCCACCAGCGCCGTCGCCGTCACGAGCACGGCGGTGCCGGCCTCGGCCGCGAGCCGTGCCGCGGCGACCTTGGTCCCCGCTCCCCCGGTGCCGACCCCGGCCTTCCCGGTGGACCCGAACGTGACGCCGGCGAGCTCGTCCCCGAACGGGACCTCGTCGATCGGCTCCGCGTCCGGGTGCTCGGGCGGTCGCGTGTACAGCGACTCGACGTCGGACAGGAGCACGAGCGCATCGGCGCCGAGCAGCCGGGCGACGAGCGCCGCGAGCCGGTCGTTGTCGCCGAAGCGGATCTCGTCCGTGGCGACCGTGTCGTTCTCGTTGACGATCGGCAGCACCCGCAGCGCGAGCAACCGGTCCACGGCGCGCTGGGCGTTCACCCGGTGCGTCGGGTTCTGCAGGTCGCCGGCGGTGAGCAGGACCTGCGCCGCGACGACCCCGTGCCGGTCGAGTTCCTTCTGGTACCGGAACATGAGCACGTTCTGGCCCGTGGCCGCCGCCGCCTGCTGCGTCGCGAGGTCGTCCGGCCGCCCCTCGAGTCCGAGGAACGGGAAGCCCGTCGCGATCGCGCCGGAGGACACCAGGACCACCTCGGTCCCCCGGGCGTGTGCGGCGGCGATCGCGTCGACGAGCGCCGCGATCTGCCCGGTGTTGTCCCCGCTGACCGACGACGACCCGACCTTGACCACGAGCCGACGTGCACGCGGGACGTCCTGCCGCCGGGTGACGGGTCCGAGGTCGGTGCGCGCGCTCGTGTCGGTCATGCCGGGATCAGTCCTCGTCGTCGTCGGCCCACAGGCCGGAGATGCGCTCCTGCTCGAGCTCGGCGCGTGCGGCGGCCTTGGCGTCCATGCGCTCGAAGTAGTCCTCGCGGCGCTCGTTGCGGGTGGGTCGCGAGGACCCGCCGACCCGGGCGTCGGTGCCGCGGGCACTCGTGATGAGCTCCGCGGTCGAGGTGAGCGTGGGCTCCCAGTCGAACACCATGCCGCCGTCGCCGCCGATCACGACGGTGGAGCCGGCGACGGCACCGGCCTTGAACAGGCCGTCCTCGACGCCGAGCTTCGCGAGCCGGTCGGCCAGGTAGCCGATCGCCTCCTCGTTCGTGAAGTCGGTCTGCACGACCCAGCGCTCCGGCTTGGCGCCACGGACCCGGTAGAAGCGGTGCTCCTCGCCGCCCTCGGCGCGCACGGTGAAGGGCTTCTCGTCGACCGCCTTCGGACGGAGCACGATGCGCTCCTGCTCCGGTGCCGCGGGTCGCTCGGCCCGGGCGCGCTCGACGACCTCGGCCATGGCGAAGGTCAGCTCGCGCAGGCCCTGCCGGGAGGCCGTGGAGATCGGGAAGACGCGGTAGCCGCGCTCCTCGAGCTCGGCGGTGACGAACTCGGCGAGCTCGGCGGCCTCGGGCACGTCGACCTTGTTGAGCGCGACGAGCTGGGGACGTTCGAGCAGCGGCGTCTGTCCCTCGGGCACCGGGTAGCGCTCGAGTTCGCCGAGGATGACGTCGAGGTCGCTGAGGGGGTCGCGACCCGGGTCCATCGTCGCGCAGTCGATGACGTGCAGGAGCGCCTCGCAGCGCTCGACGTGGCGGAGGAACTCGAGGCCGAGGCCCTTGCCCTCGGACGCACCCTCGATCAGCCCGGGGACGTCGGCGACGGTGAAGCGGACGTCGCCGGACTCGACGACGCCGAGGTTCGGGGTCAGGGTCGTGAACGGGTAGTCCGCGATCTTCGGCTTCGCGGCGGAGACCGCGGCGATGAGCGAGGACTTGCCGGCACTCGGGAAGCCGACGAGCGCGACGTCGGCGATGGTCTTCAGCTCGAGACTGACGTCACCGGTCCACCCGGGGGTGCCGAGGAGCGCGAACCCGGGGGCCTTGCGCTTCGTGGTCGCGAGCGCCGCGTTGCCGAGGCCACCCTGGCCGCCGGGGGCCACGACGACCCGCATGCCGGGCTCGGTCATGTCGGCGAGGACCTCGCCGCCCTCGTCGTGCACGACGGTGCCGATCGGCACGGGCAGCTCGAGGGTCTCGCCGCTCACGCCGCTGCGGTGGTCGCCCATGCCGGGCTGACCGTTGCGCGACGAACGGTGCGGCGACCGGTGGTAGCCGAGCAGGGTCGTCACCTGCGGGTCGGCGACGAGCACGATGTCGCCACCGTCGCCGCCGTTGCCGCCGTCCGGGCCGGCGAGGGGCTTGAACTTCTCACGGCGGACCGACACGCAGCCGTTGCCGCCGTTCCCCGCGGTGAGGTGCAGGGTCACGCGGTCGACGAAGGTCGCCATGGGTCCACTCCTAGGTGTTGCAGCGGGGCCACGAGGTGTCGCAGCGGTGCCGCCGGGTGTTGCACGAAAGAACGGGAGGGGCGGGCACGTGGCCCGCCCCTCCCGCAGAGTCTGTCGTCGCTGGTGTTACGCGTTGACGATGTTGACGACCTTGCGGCCGCCCTTGGTGCCGAACTCGACCGAACCGGCCGAGAGGGCGAACAGCGTGTCGTCGCCACCGCGACCGACGTTGGCGCCCGGGTGGAAGTGGGTGCCACGCTGGCGGAGGATGATCTCACCGGCGTTGACGACCTCACCACCGAAGCGCTTCACGCCGAGGCGCTGTGCGTTCGAGTCACGACCGTTGCGAGTGGAGCTCGCACCCTTCTTGTGTGCCATCTTCTACTCCCGCCTTACGCGATCGAGGTGATCTTGACGCGGGTCAGCTCAGCGCGGAAACCCTGACGCTTCTTGTACCCGGTCTTGTTCTTGAACTTCTGGATGACGACCTTCGGACCGCGGAGGTCCTCGAGCACCTGGGCGGTGACGGTCACGTTCGCGAGCTCGGAGGCCGCCGACGTGATCTTGTCACCGTCCACGAGGAGCACCGGGGCGAGGTCGATGTTGCCCTTGTCGTCGGCCTTGGCACGGTCGAGCGTGATGATCGTCCCGACCTCGACCTTTTCCTGACGGCCGCCGGCGCGCACTACTGCGTAAACCACGTGGAATTCCTTACGTACTCTGCTTGAGGGAAGTCTCGGGTGCCCACTTCTGCACGAGCGGCTCCCGGAGCCCGGGCCCGATCGGCGACGCAGGCAGAACGGCCCGCTGACACCAGGGATCGAGTTTACTCGATGTCCCCGGCTCCGGTCAAACGGCGACACACGTAGCATTGCCGCGTGACCGTGCTGATCGACCCGCCGACGTGGCCCGCCCACGACACCGTCTGGTCGCACCTCGTCAGTGATCGATCCTACGACGAGCTGCACGCCTTCGCCGCACGCGCCGGGATCCCCCGCCGGGCGTTCGACCACGACCACTACGACGTCCCCCTCGCGCGCTACGACGAACTGGTCGCCGCGGGTGCCACGGCCGTCACCGGGCGTGAGCTGGTGCTCCGCCTCATCGCGAGCGGACTGCGGGTGGCGCAGCGGGACAAGCGCGCGCACTGAGGTCGCGCCCCGACGGTGAGTCCAGACGGCGCCGGACGGGAGGCACGCCCCGCTCCGGCGGGACGGGTCCGGTCAGCGGGTCGGCGGCGTCCAGCGGTCGTCCGGTCCCGGGACCGGCTGCTGTCCGCCCACGTGGGGCTGCCCCGGCTGCTGCCCGCCGACGGGCGGCACGAACGGCCCCGGGTCCCGCGGGAGCGGCGGACCCGGCACCGGCTGCACGGTCGAGGGCGGGACTGCGTCGGCGGGGCGTACGGTCCCGGGGCGGCCCGCGCCGGGCTGCTGTCCCGTGCGCTGTCCGCGGGGACGGCCGAGCCACAGCCACGCCGCGGTGGACGTCGCGAGGAGCATGAGGGTGAAGGGGACGCCGTTCTGCAGCGGGGAGGTGACGACGTCGATGACGAGCCGGGCACCCGAGCCGGTGCGGGCGGCCGCCCAGGACCCGGTGAACACCCCGACGAGGGCGAGCGCGACCGTCCCGGCGGCACCGGCGAGGACGGCGCGGAGGAGCACCGTCGGCAGCGGGCTGCGGCGGGCGATCGGCGTGAGGAAGGCCAGCGCCGTGAACGCCCCCGCGTAGAAGGGGAACGGCGAGGCGAAGACGCCGGAGACGAAGCTGCCGAGCAGGGTCGCACCGGTGCCGTAGGTCGAGAACGGGTGCACCACCAGGGACGTCCCGAGCAGTCCGAGGACCCCGGAGACGAACTCGACGAGCACGATGGACACGACGGCGATGAGCGCGCCCGTCGTGTTGGCGACCGAGGCACCCGGTGCGAACGCACGACGCGGGTCCCCGCTGCCACGCCCGGCCCGATCCCGCGGCCGGAGCCCGGGCGCCTGCTGCCCGCCGGGCTGCTGCCCGTACGGCTGGTGCGGGACCTGCTGCCCGGCGGGCTGCTGCGGGACCTGCTGCCCCGCCCAGGCGTTCCCGGCGGACGGCCCCGGCCCGGGCGGTGCGGGCTGTGACCAGCCCGCACCGTAGAACCCGCGGTCCGGCTGCCGTCCGCGCGGGTCGCCCGGGTCGGTCACCTCAGTTCCCCACGATCACGGAGCCGTCGTCCTGCACGTCGTCACCGGACGACGCGGGCGCGCTGATGCTCGGGGACGACACCCGCCGGGACCGCGAACGGCCCTGACCGGGCTGCTTCGGCTCCGGGAGCGCCTGCAGCACCGAGTCGAGCAGCGACTCGGCGTCGTCGCGGACCGGCCGCGGCTCGCGCTTCGTGACCGCGACGGGGATGTCGAGGATCGCGACGGTGTTCTCCGTCGGGGTGACCGGGGCGCTCGAGCTCACGCGACGTCGGGCCGGCGCGGCGCTCTTCGTCGGCGCGGCGGTCGGCTCGTCGGCCGTGGTCGGCTCGGCGACCGCGGGGACGTCCGCACGGGCGGCGGGCTCGGGCGCAGCGGTCGGCTCCGCAGCCATCGGCTCCACAGCAGCCGAGGGCTGCTCGTCGGTCGACGACGACGCCTGCTCCGCACCCGGGGCACCGGCGCCGCGGCCGCCACGGCGACGACGACGCTTCGAGCCGGACGGCTGCTCGCCACCCTGGCCGTCGGCGGCGGGGGTCGACGCGTCCTGCTCGGTCCCCTGCTCCGGCGCGGACACCGGCGAGCCCGTCGACGCGGCGGGAGCCTGGCCACCGTTCGGAGCCGCGACACCGGTCACACCGGCGGCGGCCTCGTCATGGGGCAGCGTCGAGGCCGCGATGCGGGACAGCGCGTTCTTGACGTCCTCGGTGATCTGGTGCGCCTGGGACGACTGGCCGTTCGACCCGTGCGAGCCGTTGCCCGACGCGCCGTTGCCGTTGCCGCCGTTCGGGCCGCTGTTCCCACGGGCCTTCCGCCGGCTCTTCGACGGCCCCGGGTCCGCGTTGTTGTCGTTGACCTTCGCGTTGACCTCGTCGAGGGACTCGCGGAGGCCGACACCGATCTTCTTGCGGGTCATCTGCACGAGACCGAGCGACGTGACCTCGGCGACCTGGTGCTTCGTCCGGTCGCGGCTCAGGCACTCGACGAGTCGACGGAGCACGAGGTCCCGGTTCGACTCGAGCACCATGTCGATGAAGTCGACGACGATGATGCCGCCGATGTCCCGGAGCCGGAGCTGCCGGACGATCTCCTCGGCCGCCTCGAGGTTGTTCTTCGTGACGGTCTCCTCGAGGTTGCCGCCCGAGCCGACGAACTTGCCCGTGTTGACGTCGACGACCGTCATGGCCTCGGTGCGGTCGATCACGAGCGAGCCACCCGACGGCAGCCAGACCTTGCGGTCGAGCGCCTTCTCGATCTGCTCGTTGAGGCGGTACTCCTCGAAGGAGTCCGGGCCGTCGTAGATCTCGACGCGGTCCTTGAGGTCCGGCGCGACGGCGTCGAGGTACTCCTCGATCGTGCCGCGGGCGGCGTCGCCGTCGATGATGAGCTTGGTGAAGTCCTCGTTGAAGACGTCGCGGACGATCTTCACGAGCAGGTCGGGCTCCGAGTGGAGCATGACCGGTGCCTGGCCGTTCGCGACCTTCTTCTGGATCGCCTCCCACTGGCTGGTCAGGCGCTGCACGTCGCGGGTGAGCTGTTCCTCGGTCGCGCCCTCGGCCGCGGTGCGCACGATGACGCCCGCGTGCTCCGGCAGGACCTCCTTGAGGATCTTCTTCAGGCGCGCGCGCTCGGTGTCCGGCAGCTTGCGGGAGATGCCGTTCATCGAGCCGTTCGGCACGTACACCAGGTATCGACCGGGCAGCGAGACCTGCGAGGTGAGGCGGGCGCCCTTGTGGCCCACCGGGTCCTTCGTGACCTGCACGAGCACCTTGTCGCCGGGGCGGAGTGCGGCCTCGATGCGACGGCCGTGGTTGCCGGTGTCGACCGAGTTCCAGTCGACCTCGCCGGCGTAGAGCACCGCGTTCCGGCCGCGGCCGATGTCGACGAACGCCGCCTCCATCGAGGGCAGCACGTTCTGCACCTTGCCGAGGTAGACGTTGCCGATGAGCGAGACGTTGTGCGACTTCGTGACGTAGTGCTCGGCGAGCACGTTGTCCTCGAGCACGCCGATCTCGATCTTCGACGAGCTCGACCGCACGATCATCTGGCGGTCGACGCTCTCGCGGCGGGCGAGGAACTCGTCCTCGGTGATGACCGTGCGACGACGACCGGCGTCACGGCCGTCGCGGCGACGCTGCTTCTTCGCCTCGAGGCGCGTGGAGCCCTTGATGCGCTGCGGCTCGGTGATGAGCTCGGGCTCGCGACGACGCGGTTCCTGGTGGTCGCGCGGCTCGCGGACGCCCCGCTCCTGGCGGTCGGCGCTGCTGCCCCGGCGGCGCGAGCGGCGACGGTTGCCGCCCTGCTCGTCGTCCTCGTCCTCGTCGTCGTGCTCGTCGCGGGCCGGGCGGACCGGGAGGTCCGGCAGGACCGGCGCGTGGAAGATCAGGCTGAGCGTGCTCGTCGCGCGCGGGACGAAGGGCTCGGTGGCCGACTCCTCCGGCTCGGCTACCGACACGGGCTCGGCTGCCGACACGGGCTCCGGACGGGAGGCAGGGGTCGCCTCCGTCACGGGCGTCACCGCGGCGGGGCTCGCGTCCTCGGACACCGGCGGCGTCCCGACGACCGGCTGGCTGCCGGTCACGGTCGACACGTCCTGCGGCTCGGTCGCGGCGACCGCGACCTGCTCGACCGCCACGGGCGTCGACTCCGGGACGGCGTCGGGCGCCGTCGGTGCGATCGACTCGTCGGCGACCGTCTCGGCGTCCGCGGTGGTCTCGTCGACGTCACCACGGGCCTCCGGGCCGGTGGACCGCGCGCGGCGGTTGCCGAAGAGGCGTCCCCGGCGCTTCGGTGCGACTTCTTCGTTGTTCGTGTTGTCGGTGTTCTGCTCCACCATGGATCTGGTGCACTCCTCGGCCCCACTCGCGCCCTGTCGGACGGCGGGAATTCTGTGGTTGTCACGGGTGGCGTCGACGTCCCCGTGTTCGTTCCTTGCGACCGGTGCGCACCGCCCTGGGGTTGTGGTCCTCGGCCGTTCCGTGTCGGGCACCCGGCCCGTCCGGCTCGGCGTCCCAGGTGACGCGAGTCCCGGTCACGGCGCGCTCTCACCGCACCTGATCGTCCGGGCTGCGCCCGGAAAGCTCTCTCGCCGCACGGATCGGCCGCGCGACTCCAGCCATTGTCGCACGACGTGCCAGGAAAGTACCGGAACGGGCATGCGATGATGACGGCGTGAGCACGAGCGCAACCTCGCCCCGCCGCCCCGTCGCCATGGCGGTCTTCCTCGTCGTCACCGGCGCGGTCGGCCTCTTCGCCGCGTTCAACCTGGTGATCGACGAGTTCGCGAAGTACGAGAACCCGTCGAAGGCGCTGTCCTGCGACGTCAGTCCCTTCGTGAACTGCTCGCAGGTGATGACGAGCTGGCAGGGGTCGCTCTTCGGCTTCCCGAACCCGCTCCTGGGCGTGATGGGCTTCGTCGCCCCGATCGCCGTGGGCGTCATGCTGCTCGCCGGCATGCGGAACGGACACCGGTGGTTCTGGGTCCTGTTCAACGCGGGCGTGCTCCTCGCCTGGGTCTTCGTGACCTGGCTCTTCACGCAGACCGTGTGGGTCATCGGCTACCTGTGCCCCTGGTGCCTGCTCGTGTGGAGCGTCACGATCCCGATGTTCTGGATCTTCACGACCTGGAACGCCGCGCAGGGACGCTTCGGCGCCGGGCTCCAGCGGGTCGGGCGCGCACTGCTGCCCTACTCGTGGGCGCTCGTGCTGGCGAACTACGCCGTGATCGTGGTCAGCATCCTGATCGTCTTCCCCCGGGTCCTCACCACGCTCTGACGCCGGCCGGCGCTTTCGAGCCGCGCCCTGCTGACGCCCGTGTGCTCCGCGGGCGCCGGTGCCCGCGGGCGAACCCGTGCGCGCCCGTTCCTTCCCATGACAGGTGCGGTACCTGGCGAGAACGGGCGTACCTGGTCGGATAGATCGACCAGGCACGCCCGGAACCACCAGGCATGCGCGGACCGACCAGGCATCCCCGCGGCCCTGTCCCTCGCCCCCATCCTCCGCGCCGGGGGTGCTCGGTGCCCGTTCCTTCCCATGACGGGTGCGGTACCTGGCGAGAACGGGCGTACCTGGTCGAACAGATCGACCAGGCACGCCCGGAAAGACCAGGTACGCCCGGAACCACCAGGCACGCCCGGAACGACCAGGCACGCGAGCGCGCCCGACCAACTCCCGACCCCGGGCACGACGACGGCCCCGCACCCCCGGGAGCGGGGGGACGGGGCCGTACGGCGTGGAGCGACTACTTCGCGGCGGCCTGGATGGTCGGCACGACGTCGGTGAGCGTGTTCACGCGCTGCCCGTTCACGAGGATGGTCGGCGTGCCGAAGCCCTGCGGACCCTTGAGGCTCTCGTCGGCGAGCACCTGGTTCGTCACCTTCGTGACCCACCCCTTGTACGTCTCGTTCGACAGGCACTCGGAGACCGCGGAGCTCGTGGCACCGCCGGCCTTCACCAGGTCGGCGATCTCGGCGTTCGTCAGGCCCTTCGTGCCCTCCTCCGGCTGCTTCTCGAAGAACTGCGTCTGCACGTCGAGGAACTTGTCCGGCTCGTTGTTCGCGACGCACATGGCGGCGTTCGCGGCACGGCTGGCGTAGCGCGACCCGAGGTAGCTGCGGTCGAGGATCGAGACCGGGTGGATCTCGAGCGTCGCCTGACCGTTCTTGACGTAGTCGGCGATCTGGTCGGCGTAGGCACCCTCGAACTGCTTGCACACCGGGCAGGCCCAGTCGACGTACTCGACGACCTTGACCTTGCCGTCGCTGTCGGCGGTCGGGACCGGAGACGGGGTGCCGTCGGCGGAGACCCCACCGGTCGTGACCGGCTCGATCTTGCCGTCGGCACCGGTGAACTGGATGCCGCCGGTGACCATGTTCTTCGGGCCGGCGGCCGACACGGAGCCACCACCGTTGTTGACGTTCACCACGACGATCGCGACGATGGCCGCGACCGCCACGATGCCCAGGCCGATGCCGCCCTGGAGGAACCACTTGTTGCGGCGCTTGCGACGCTTCTCGGCGTCGGCGCGCTGGCGGGCGACGTCGCGGGCGTGCTGACGGCGCTCGTTCTTGGTCGGTCGGTCGTTGTTCGTCATCGCTTCGGGATCCTGTCGGGGCCGGGGGTCACGCGAACCAGAGGGCGAGCTCGCGGGCGGCGGACTCCGGGGAGTCCGAGCCGTGCACGAGGTTCTGCTGCACCTTAAGGCCCCAGTCACGACCGAGGTCGCCACGGATGGTGCCCGGGGCGGCCGAGGTCGGGTCGGTGGTGCCGGCGAGCGAGCGGAAGCCCTGGATCACGCCGTTGCCCGCGACGCGCACGGCGACGACGGGTCCGGACTGCATGAACTCGACGAGCGGCTCGAAGAACGGCTTGCCCTGGTGCTCCTCGTAGTGCGAGTCGAGCAGCTCGCGCGAGGCGGTCACCATCTTCAGGTCGACGATCTCGTAGCCCTTGGCCTCGATCCGGCGGAGGACCTCTCCGGTGAGCTGGCGGGCGACGCCGTCGGGCTTGACGAGGACGAGGGTCTCTTCGAGATCGGACACGCAGTTCTCCTGTGGTTCGGTGGTCGTCAGTCCTCGCCCTGCGCGGCTCGGAACGCGGCGTTCTGCCGGTCGAGCTGACCGCCCTTGACGAAGCAGAACACCCACAGCGCCAGGAACACCGCGCCGACCGCGAACATGAACGGTTCGATGAAACCGGTGGCGAGGATGGCCGCCTGCAGCAGCCACCCGAACCATACACCGGCCGGCTTGCCCGTCAGGCGTGAGGAAGCTGCGAGGACGATGATCGCGAGGATCCCGCCACCGAACGCCGCGAGCGGCGGCAGCGTGCCCTTCCCGTACACGACGAGCATCGGGAAGAAGAACATCACGGCCTCGAGTCCGAGGGTGATGGCGAGCAGGCTCTCGCGGGCACCGCGCTGCGGACGCGGCTTCCGCACGCGCGGCTGGCGGCCCGGCCGGGAGGCCCGTGGTGCGTCCGTCACTCCGCCTCGCCTCCCCCGGAACGCAGCCCTTCCGCGTGGACCAGGTCCATGACCTTGCCCACCATCACGATGGACCCCGCGACGAGCACGAGGGCGTCCTCGGCGTCCGCCTCGTCCGCCAGGTCGCGCGCCTCCTGCAGCGCCTGCTCGAGCGACGGCTCGACGACCACGCGGTCCTCGCCGACCTCGGCCACGACGACGCGGGCGAACGCGTCGGCGTCCAGGGCGCGGTCGCCGGGCGGCTGCGTGACGACGAAGGTCTGCACGGTGTCAGCGAGCGCGCGGACGAAGCCGCGGGCGTCCTTGTCGCCGAGGATCCCGACGACGCCGACGACGTGCTCCGACGGGAACGCGACCGGCAGCGCCTCGGCCAGGGCGCGGGCCCCGTGCGGGTTGTGCGCGGCGTCGACCACGACGGTCGGCTCCTGTGCGATCGGCTGCAGGCGACCGGGGCTCGTCGCCGCGGCGAGGCCCTCGGCGAGGACGTCCTCGTCGAGGGCCTGCGACCCGCGACCGAGGAACGACTCGACGGCGGCGATCGCGACCGCGGCGTTGTGCGCCTGGTGCTGGCCGAACAGCGGGACGAACAGGTCGTCGTACCGGCCGGCGATGCCCTGCACGGAGACGAGCTGGCCGCCGACCGCCGGGGTGTCCGACACGACCGAGAACCCGGTGCCCTCGACCGCGAGCGTCGACTCGGTGAGCTCGGCCGCACGCTCGAGCTCGGCGAGCGCCTCGGGCGTCTGCGCGCTCGACACGACGGACGACGACGGCTTGATGATCCCGGACTTCGTGCGGGCGATCTCGGCGACGGTCGACCCGAGCTGCTTGGCGTGGTCGATGGCGACGGGCGTGATCACCTGAACCTGGCTCTGCACGACGTTCGTGGAGTCCCACTCCCCGCCCATGCCGACCTCGATCACGGCGACGTCGACCGGCGCCTCGGCGAAGCACGCCAGGGCGAGGACGGTGAGCGCCTCGAAGAAGGTCAGGGGCTGCTCGCCCCGGTCGGTGAGCTCCTGGTCGGTCATCGCGAGGATCGGCGTGATGTCGTCCCAGTTCTCGACGAACCGGTCGGCCGCGATCGGCTCGCCGTCGATGACGATTCGCTCGCGGATCGAGACCAGGTGCGGGCTCGTCATCAGGCCCGTCCGGAGCCCGTGCGCGCGGACGATGCTCTCGGTCATGCGGGCGGTCGACGTCTTGCCGTTCGTGCCCGTGACGTGGATGACCGGGTACGCCAGGTGCGGGTCGCCGAGGAGTTCGACGGCACGTCGGGTCGCGGTCAGCCGGCGCTCGGGGGCCTGCTCGCCGATCCGGGCGTACAGGGCCGCCTCGACGCGCCGGACCTCGTCGTCGTCCCCGCCGTACGGCAGGGCATCGGCCGGGGTCTGGTCGCCGGACGGGCCGACGGGGATCTCGATGCCGTCCCCGGCCGGGTCGTCGTGGTCGTCGTACGCGTTGCTGTCGCTCATGCGCGTGCCACCTCCACGGACACCTTCGCACCGTCGCCGACGTCCGAGCCCTCGCCGGGAGCGAACGTCGTCGTGGTCACCTCGACGCTCGTCGACAGGGTCTCCCCCGCGATGAGCTGTTCGTGCGTGCGGACCGGGCCCTCGGCGTCGGCCGACACCCGGAGGGTCAGGGCGATGCGGTCGCTGACGTCGAGGTCGGCGTCGCGGCGGGCCTGCTGCACGGCGCGGACGACGTCGCGGGCGAGCCCCTCGGCCTCGAGCTCCGGCGTGGTCACGGTGTCGAGCACCGCGAAGCCACCGCCGTCGAGGAACGCCACCGCGACGGAGTCGTCCGTCACGGTGAGGTCGAGCGTGTACTCGCCCTCGACGAGGTCCACGCCGCCGACGGTGACGCCGGACTCCGTCGCGACCCAGTCGCCCTTCTTGGCGGCCGGGATCACCTGCTGCACCTGCTTGCCGATGCGGGGACCGGCGGCACGGGCGTTGACGGAGAGCTTCCGCTCGATGCCGTAGCGGCCGAGCGAGGACTCCTCCTGCTGCTCGAGCACGACCCGCTTCACGTTGAGCTCGTCGCGCAGGATGTCCGCGAACGGCTCGATCGCGGTCGGGTCCGGCACCACGAGGGTCAGCGTGGCGAGCGGCAGCCGGACGCGCCGACCGGTGGCCTTGCGGAGCGCGAGGCCCTTCGAGGCGACGTCCCGCACGCGGTCCATCGCGGCGACGAGGGCGTCGTCGGCCGGGAACTCGTCGGGCGACGGGAAGTCCTCGAGGTGCACGCTGCGCCCGCCGGTCAGGCCCTGCCAGACCTCCTCGGTGACGAGCGGTGCGAGCGGCGCGGCGACCCGGGTGAGGGTCTCGAGCACGGTGTGGAGCGTGTCGAACGCCGCCTGCGCCTCGGGCGAGGACGCCGCGCCGAGCCAGAACTTGTCGCGCGAACGCCGGACGTACCAGTTCGTCAGCACGTCGGCGAAGTCGCGGACGGCCTGCGCCGCGAGCGGGGTGTCGAGCGCGTCGAGGTGCGTCGTGACGTCGGCGACGAGCACGCGGGTCTTCGCGAGCAGGTAGCGGTCGAGCACGTCGGTGCTCGCCGTGCTGCGCGAGGCCTGGTAGCCGTTGTCGCCGGAGGCGTTCGCGTAGAGGGTGAAGAAGTAGTACGTCGACCACAGCGGCAGCAGGAACTCGCGGACGCCCTGGCGGATGCCCTCCTCGGTCACGACGAGGTTGCCGCCGCGGATCACCGACGACGACATGAGGAACCAGCGCATGGCGTCGGCACCGTCGCGGTCGAACACCTCGGACACGTCCGGGTAGTTCCGGAGCGACTTCGACATCTTCTGGCCGTCGGAGCCGAGCACGATGCCGTGGCTGATCACGTTCCGGAAGGCCGGGCGGTCGAACAGCGCCGTGGACAGGGCGTGCATGACGTAGAACCAGCCACGCGTCTGCCCGATGTACTCGACGATGAAGTCGGCGGGGCTGTGCTCCTCGAACCACTCGCGGTTCTCGAACGGGTAGTGCACCTGCGCGTACGGCATCGACCCGGAGTCGAACCACACGTCGAACACGTCCGAGATGCGGCGCATGGTCGACTGCCCGGTCGGGTCGTCGGGGTTCGGGCGGGTCAGGTCGTCGATGAACGGACGGTGCAGGTCGACCTCGCCGTCGGCGTTCACCGGCAGCCGACCGAAGTCGCGCTCGATCTCCTCGAGGGAGCCGTAGACGTCCTGGCGCGGGTACGCCGGGTCGTCCGACACCCAGACCGGGATCGGCGTGCCGAAGTAGCGGTTCCGCGAGACCGACCAGTCGATCGCGTTGCCGACCCACTTGCCGAACTGGCCGTCCTTGACGTTGTCCGGCACCCAGTTGACGTCCTGGTTGAGCTCGCCCATCCGGTCGCGGAACTCGGTGACGCGGACGAACCACGACGAGACCGCCTTGTAGATGAGCGGCTTGCGGCAGCGCCAGCAGTGCGGGTAGCTGTGCTCGTAGGACGCCTGGCGGAGCAGGCGACCCATGTCGCGCACGGCCTTCGTCAGCGGCTTGTTCGCGTCCGACCAGAGCATGCCGGCGACCTCACCGAACTGCGCGGTGAAGCGGCCGCCCTCGTCGAGGGAGAGCACGACCGGGATGCCGGCGGCCGCGCAGACCTCCTGGTCGTCGGCGCCGTACGCCGGGGCCTGGTGCACGATGCCCGTGCCCTCACCCGTCTCGACGTACTCGGCGACGAGGATCCGCCACGCGTGCTCGTACCCCTCCTGGTCGGCCAGGAAGTCGAACAGCCGCTCGTACCCGACGCCGTCGAGCTCGGCGCCGGCGACCGTGCGGAGCACGGCGGCGAGCGCGTCGTCGGCCGACTCGTAGCCGAGGTCCTTCGCGTGGGCCGCCACGGTGTCCGAAGCCAGGAGGTACCGGGCCGCACCGGCGTCGCCACCGTCAGCCGCGCCTCCCGGCCCGGCCGGCACGACCGCGTACGCGATCTCCGGACCGACGGCGAGCGCCGCGTTCGTCGGCAGCGTCCAGGGGGTCGTCGTCCAGGCGAGGGCGCGGACCCCGGTCAGGTCGAGCTCGGCGGCGCGGGCACCCTGCAGCGGGAACGACACCGTGACCGACTGGTCCTGGCGCATCTTGTAGACGTCGTCGTCCATGCGCAGCTCGTGGTTCGACAGCGGGGTCTGGTCGTTCCAGCAGTACGGCAGGACGCGGAAGCCCTCGTACGCCAGACCCTTGTCCCAGAGCTGCTTCCACGCCCACAGGACGCTCTCCATGTACGTGACGTCGAGGGTCTTGTAGTCGTCCTCGAAGTCGACCCAGCGTGCCTGGCGGGTGACGTACGCCTGCCACTCGTCGGTGTACTGCAGCACGGACTTCCTGGCGGCCGCGTTGAACACGTCGACGCCCATGTCGTCGATCTCGTGCTTCTCGGTGATCCCGAGCTGGCGCATCGCCTCGAGCTCGGCGGGCAGGCCGTGGGTGTCCCAGCCGAAGCGGCGGTGCACCTGCTTGCCGCGCATGGTCTGGTAGCGCGGGAAGACGTCCTTCGCGTAGCCGGTCAGCAGGTGACCGTAGTGCGGCAGGCCGTTGGCGAACGGCGGGCCGTCGTAGAACGTCCACTCGGTGCAGCCCTCGCGCTGGTCGATCGACGCCTGGAAGGTGTCGTCGCCCTTCCAGAAGGCGAGGATCCCCTGCTCGACGGCGGGGAAGCTCGGCGAGGGCGTGACGCCGTCGGCGTTCGAGTTCAAGGGGTAGCGCACCGCATGGCTCCTGTGGTCGGGGTCGTCTGCCACGAGGACGGAGCGTGCTCCGCGGTACCACCTCGCTTGCCGGCCGCTGCTCGCGCTGCGACCGACCGCTCGTTCGCCGGATGGGGTGCGGTCCGGTCCGCCCGGGTCTACTGACGACGGTGGTGCTGCCGCGTTCTTCCGGAGGCTCCCCGGTGATGGCCGGTTCGACGCCTGGTGGGACGAGTCTACAAGAGTCGGAGCATGCTGGAGCGATGCCCTCGTCCGAGAAGCAGGACCGTCCGGAGTCCCTGCTCACCGTCGTCATCGCCTTCGCCGCCAACCTGCTCGTGGCCGTCGCCAAGACCGTCGCCTCCATGCTCACCGGATCGGCGTCGATGACCGCCGAGGCCGCGCACTCGTGGGCCGACACCGGCAACGAGGTCTTCCTGCTCGTGGCGGAACGCCGGGGTGCGAAGCAACGGGACCGGAAGCACCCGCTGGGCTACGGACGCGAGACCTACATCTGGTCGATGTTCGCCGCGTTCGGCCTCTTCACCGCCGGCGCCGTCGTGTCGATCTGGCACGGGATCACCGAGCTCGGCGAGACCGGTCCCGCAGAGGACGTCGTCCTCAACTACGTCGTGCTGGCGATCGCGTTCGTCCTCGAGGGCACGAGCTTCCTGCAGGCATACCGCCAGGCGCACGGTGCCGCCACGAAGCGCCGCGTGCCGGTGCTCCGGCACGTGCTGCAGTCGTCGAACCCCACGCTCCGGGCCGTCTTCGCCGAGGACGCCGCCGCGCTCGTCGGCCTCGTCATCGCGTTCCTCGGGGTCTTCCTCCACCAGGTCACCGGCCTGGCGGTGTTCGACGCGATCGGCTCCATCGCGGTGGGGCTGCTGCTCGGGGTCGTCGCGATCGTCCTCATCGAGCGGAACCGCCGCTTCCTGGTCGGCGAGGCCACCTCGCCCGAGCTGGAGGACGCCGTCCTCACCGAGCTGCTCCGCCGCGACGAGGTGGAGCGGGTCACGTACCTGCACCTCGAGTTCGTCGGACCGTCACGGGTGTTCCTCGTCGCCGCCGTCGACCTGACCGGCAACGAGGACGAGGAGCACGTCGCCGTGCGGCTGCGTCGGGTCGAGGAGTCCCTGGAGACCAGTCAGTACATCGAGGAGGCGGTGCTCACGCTGAGCATCCCGGGCGATGCGTCGCTCGCAGCTCGTGGAGACGGCGAGGTCCCCGCGATCGTCCGCGACGGCACGGTCGAGGACGTCGCGTCCGGCGGCGCGGGCACGCTCCGGGCGTAGGGCCCGACCGCGGAGCCGGTCAGCGCGCGTCGAGCCCCGCCGCGACCGGCGTCAGCGCCGCGCCGACGTACTCCACGAGCGAGCGTCGCCCGACCCCGTCGGCGACCCAGACCCCGAACGCCGCCGCGGCCGCCCCGAGCAGCGCTCCGGAGACCGTCTGCGGCCAGAGCGCCGTCGGGCGCTCCCCCGTCCGGGAACCGACGAACGCCGACACCGCCCCGTGCTGCGCCATCACCCGCGCGGCGACGCTCGCGACGAGCTCGGTGCCGATGTCCATCACCTCGGCCTGCGCGATCGCCCACGGCACGCGCTCCGGGTCGTGCGCCCGCGCGGCCGCCACGAGCGCCTCCTCCACCGCGCGCACCGGGCTCCGCTCGGTCGACGCGGCCAGGAACGCGGGGATGTCGGCGACCGCGGCGTCCAGTTCGAGCCAGAGCACGTCGGACTTGGCGCCGAAGTAGTTGAAGAAGGTCGCACGGCTGACGCCGGCCCGGGCGGCGATGTGGTCGACCGTCGTCCGTCCGTAGCCCTGCTCGAGGAACAGCTCGGCCGCCGCGTCGGCGAGCACCCCGGCGCTCGAGCGTCGGGGGCGGCCACCGCGGCGCATCGTCTCGTCCATGCCCTCAGTAAACCGCTAGACTCGACGCGCCATGATCTTGGACCGAGTACAGAAAACACGCGCCCGCGCCCTCCTCACCGCCGCGGGCGCCTCCGCGGTCCTGCTGACCCTCACCGCCTGCACCGGTGGCGGCGCGGCCACCTCCGACAGCACGCCGGTCAGCGGCGGCACCCTCACGTACGCCTCGGGCGACGCGGAGCCCACCTGCCTCGACCCGCACGTCGGCGGCAACTACCCGCAGGCCCTGCTGTCGACGCAGTACATCGAGACGCTCACGAGCCTCGACCGCGACCGCCGGCCGAGCCCCGCCCTCGCGACCGACTGGCAGACCAGCGGCGACGGCAGGACCCTGACGTTCGACCTGCGGAAGGACGTCACGTTCTCGGACGGCACCCCGTTCGACGCGGCCGCCGTCGTCGCGAACATCGAGCACGTGCAGGACCCGACGACCGCGTCGAGCACGGGCTACCTCGCCCTGCAGTCGATCACGAAGGCCACCGCGACCGACGACCACACGGTGACGCTGACCCTGAGCCGTCCGGACAGTGCGCTGCTCGAGTCGTTCTCGCAGCCGTGGGTCGGCATGGAGTCCCCGAAGGCGCTCGATCGTCCGCAGGCGACCAACTGCGAGTCCCCGGTCGGCACCGGCCCCTTCACCGTGACGAAGTGGCAGCACGGTGACCGCGTCACCCTGGCGAAGAACACCCGGTACACGCCGCTCTCCGGGTCGACGGAACCCCGCCTCGACGGCATCACCTGGCGCTTCCTGCCCGACTCGACCTCGCGCTACGCGGCGCTGCAGGCGGGCCAGGTCGACGTCATCGACAACGCCCAGCCCGACCAGCTGAAGGCCGCGTCCACGAAGGGCGCGATCCGCGACCTCGACGCCCCGCGCCCCGGCGCCTCGAACCGCCTCGAGCTGAACTCCGGGCACGGCGTGTTCCAGGACGAGGCGGTCCGCAAGGCCTTCATCGCCGGCGCCGAGATCGACCCGGGTCTCCGGAGCCTGTTCCTCGGCACCGCGAAGCGCTCGTACTCGGTGCTGTCGAGCGTCGAGCCCGACGGGTACTCCGACCCGGCCCTGTTCGAGTACTCCCCCACGACCGCGGAGCGCCTGCTCGACGAGGCCGGCTGGAAGGTCGGCAGCGACGGGATCCGCCAGAAGGACGGCGAGCGCCTCACCGTGACCTTCCCGGTGTCGACGAACCAGTCCGTGCCCGCCGAACGCAGCCTGTTCCAGCAGGTCCAGGCCTCCGAGAAGGCCGTCGGGTTCGACGTCCGGCTCGAGGAGCTCGACCTGTCGAGCTGGTACGCCGCGCTCGCCGCGAACCAGTACGACGTCGTCAGTGCGCCGTACACGAAGGTCGGCCCCGACGTCCTCCGGATCCTCTACGACAGCGCGAGCATCACGCCGGCGCCGTCGGGCTACTTCGCGAACCTCGCGCAGCTCGACGACCCGACGGTCGACGACCTCCTGCAGCGTGCGGCCGCGACCGCCGACGCCGACGAGCGCGGGGACCTGTACCGTCAGGCCCAGCAGCGGATCCTCGCCAGCGGCACCGTGCTGCCGCTCTACGACCAGCAGAACCACTTCCTGTACCGGTCGACCGTCCACGGCATCGAGACCACGTCGGTCTCCACACCGTGGTTCGGCACGGCGTGGATCGCGCGCTGACGAGCCCACCGGCCGGGAGGCACCCCCTGCGTCCGACACGCGAGCACCGGACCGCCGTCGGCTCGGCATGGGTCCTGTGGGGCCTCCGCCGGGCGGCCGGCGGCGTCGGCGTGCTCTGGGCCGTCGCGACGATCGTCTTCGTCGCGATCCGGCTCGTCCCCGGTGACCCAGCGCTCGCGATCCTCGGTGGTCCGGGTTCCCAGGCCTCGGCCGAGGCGGTCGACGCCGTCCGCCGGGAGTACGGGCTCGACCGGCCGGTGCTCGTCCAGTACGCGGTGTTCCTCGGCCGACTCGCGACCGGGCACCTCGGCGACTCATACGCCTTCCGCACCCCGGTGTCGACGCTCCTCGCGCAGCAGCTCCCGATGACGCTGACGCTCGCCGTGGCCGGGCTCGTCGTCGCCTGGGTGCTCGCGATCGCCGCCGCGTGGTGGTCCACCCAGCGCGGCCGCGTCGCCGCCGCCCTGACCGGCGCGATCACGGTGACGGCCAGCGTCGTCCCGCACTTCTGGCTCGGCAGCGTGCTCATCGTCGTCTTCGCGAGCGCCCTCGGCTGGGTGCCGGCGGTCTCGGACGGCTCCGTACGAGGCTGGGTGCTGCCCGTGCTCACGGTCGCGGTCCCCGTCGCCGGGTACCTCGCCGAGACCGTGCGCGACGGCGTGGTCGACGCGCAGCGCTCGGCGTTCGCCCTGGCCGCCCGCGGTCGCGGCGAGTCGCGCGCGGGACTCTTCGGTCGGCACCTTCTGCGGCACGCGGCACTGCCCGGCATCGCCCTGTCCGCCTGGGCCTTCGGGTCGCTGGTGTCCGGCGCGGTCGTCGTCGAGTCGGTGTTCGCGCTGCCCGGCATCGGCCGTGCCCTGGTGACCGCGGTCACGCAGCGGGACATGCCGCTCGTCGCCGGCATCGCGCTCGTGTCCGCCGCAGCTTACGTCGTCGTCCTCGCCGTCGCGGACCTCGTCGAGCGCCTGGTCGACCCGCGGGCCGGCGCCCCCGTCGGCGGCCGTCCCGGCGGACGGACCGCGACGCGCCGGCGGGGCCGGGTACCCGTCGGGACGCACCACGGGACGGGCGCACGGTGAGCGGCATCGCCGACCCGGGCCTCCAGGCCGGTGCGACGCCGGCCACGGCACGGTCCGAGCGGTCTCGTGGGGGGACGCTCGGGCCGGCGGGGCTGGTGGCCGCGGTCGTCGTCGCCGCCGCGGTGGTGGCGGCCGTCTGGCCGTCGCTGCTCGGCGGCGGGGACCCGCTCGCGGTGCACCCGGCGGACGCCCTGGCCGCGCCGAGCGGCGCGCACCCGTTCGGCACCGACGAGTCCGGACGCGACGTCCTGACGCGGGTGGTCGCCGGGACGCGCGCGTCGCTCGTGGTCGGGGTGGTGGCCACCCTGGTGGGCGGCACGACGGGTGTGGTGCTCGGCACGGTCGCGGGCCTCGGCGGACGGCTCGTCGACGCGGTGGTCGGTCGGCTGACCGAGGTGGCGTTCGCCCTGCCGCTCCTGCTCGTCGCGCTCGTCGTCATCGCGGTGACCGGGCCCGGACCGGTGCCGGCGACGCTGGCGGTCGGGTTCGCGACGGCACCCGGGTACGCACGCATCGTCCGCGCCCTCGTCCGCACCGCGCGGTCCTCGCAGGTGGTCGAGACGGCGGTGCTGCAGGGACGCCCGCCCGGGCGGATCCTGTTCCGCCACGTGCTGCCCGCGGCGCTCTGGCCCGTCGTCGCCGTCGCCACCCTCGGGGTCGGGCAGGCGGTCGTGTGGGCCTCGGCGCTGAGCTACCTCGGTGTCGGGACGCCGCCGCCGGCGCCGGAGTGGGGCGCGATGCTCGCGGACGGTCGCACCTACCTGCTGACCGCGCCGTGGATGAGCACGTTCCCCGGGCTCGCGATCGTCGTCCTGGCCACGTCCGTGACGGTGCTCGGACGCGCGGTGCGACGAGCGGGGGCCGCACGGTGAACACGGGAGGCGCGGAGCGCACGGCGACCGCTCGCGTGCTCGACGTCAGCGGGCTCACCGTGACCACCGGCGGTGCCACGCTGGTGCACGACGTCACCCTGCACGTCGCCGCCGGCGAGTGCGTCGCCCTCGTCGGCGCGTCGGGCTCGGGAAAGACCGTCACCGCCCGGGCGGCGCTCGGGCTGTCGGCACCGGGCGCGGTCGTCCGCGCGGACCGGCTCGACCTCGACCGCACCGACGTCCGCGGGCTGTCCGAACGCCGGTGGCGGCGGCTCCGGGGCTCGACCGTCGGGTACGTCGGACAGGAGGCCCTCGGCGCGCTCGACCCGCTCCGCCCCGTCGGTCGGGAGGTCGCCGACGCCCTGCGCCTGCACACCGACCTGCGGGCCGTCAACCGGGTCGAAGCGGTGCGCGAGGCGCTGGCGGCCGTCGGGCTCGACCCGGCGCTGGCCACCGACGGGCGGCTCGCGGGCACGCTGTCGGGCGGGATGCGGCAGCGGGCGCTCATCGCCGCGGCGACCGTGGCCTCGCCGGCCCTCGTCGTGGCGGACGAACCGACCACCGCACTCGACGCGGCGGTCGCGGTCACCGTGATGGATCAGTTGCGTGCGGCGCAGCAGCGCGGTGCCGGGCTCCTCGTCATCACGCACGACCTCGGCCTCGTCGCCGGGTGGGCGGACCGCGTGGTCGTCGTGGACGACGGCACGGTGGTCGAGGACGGCCCGGTCGCGGCGGTCCTCGACGCGCCCGCGCACCCCGCGACGCGGGCGCTGGTGCGGGCGGCGCGCTCGGGCGCTGACCGCTCCCGGGCCCCGGCCGCGGCGGCGGCGGCGGCGGCGAACGGTGCGCCGGTGCTCGACGGCGTGGGGCTGACCCGCGTGTTCGACGAGGTCCCCGCCGTGCAGGACCTCGCGGTCACGGTGCGCCCGGGCCGGGTGACGGGGGTGATCGGTGCCTCCGGTTCCGGCAAGACCACGGTCGCGCGCATGCTGCTCGGGCTCGAGACCCCGGACGCCGGCACCGTGACGCTCGACGGTGCGCCGTGGGTGCCGCTGCCCGAACGGGAGCGCCGGGACCGACGGCACCGGGTGGCCGCAGTCGTGCAGGACCCCGGGGCGACGTTCGACGAGCGGTGGACGGTCGAGCGCGTGCTCGCCGACGCCCTGACGGACGGTGGTGCACGCCGGGCGACCGGTGCGCTCGCCGACCGGGTCGATGCGGCACTCCGGCAGGTCGGGCTCGACCCGGCGCTGCGCTCCCGTCCCCCGCGCACGCTGTCGGGCGGGCAGCGGCAGCGGCTCGCGATCGCCCGGGCGCTGGCGACCTCGCCCGAGGTGGTCGTGCTCGACGAACCCGTGACCGCCCTCGACGCGACGGTGCAGGACGCCGTGCTGACGCTGCTCGAGCGACTCCGCGACGAGACCGGCGTCGCGATGCTGTTCGTGTCGCACGACCTCCGTGCGGTGCGTCGGATGGCCGACGACGTGCTCGTCGTGCACGAGGGCCGGGTCGTCGAGCAGGGTCCGGCGTCCCGCGTGTTCGACGCACCCGAGCACCCGGCGACCGAGCGACTGCTGACGGCCTCCGCCCGCCTGGCCGCCGGCGCCTGAGCAGCTGCCGCCGGCGCCGCGGCGCCGCGCCAGCGGGCGAGTCTCGCCCAGGCGGACACGTTCGCGGTAGCGAAGCCGCGAACGTGTCCGCCGGGCCGAGTCTCGGGGAATGCCCACGGAGCGGACATGCCGGGAGGCACGGTGCGCGTCCGTGGCGGACGTGCGCCGTGCCTCCCGGCCGACAGGGGCGGCTACGAGCCGGTGGTCTCCTGCTTCGGGGCGTCGCCCGAGATGATCGGGATCTCGCTCGTCGAGAAGTCCTTCGCCCAGTCGGACTGCGCGAGCTCCGAGCTCGGGTCGTTGTAGTCCTCGATCACGCCGGCGACCTCGTCCTCGTGCGCCACCGTCGGGCCGGAACCCATCAGCGGCGTCGCGGCCGTCTCCTTCGTGAAGTACACGGCGACGAGCCCGATCACGGCTGCGAGCATGAGGTAGAACGCGGGGATGTCCTCGGCCCACGACAGGCCGGCGTCCTTCGCCCCGGCGATGAGCGCCTGGGTCGCGAGGGGCGTGGTGCCGCCGAACAGCGAGACCGAGACGTTGAAGGCGATGGCGAGGGCGCCGTAGCGGATGATCGTCGGGAAGAGCGCCGGGAGCGTCGACGGCATGGTCGAGGTGAACGTGACGAGCACGAGCCCCAGGATCAGCAGCCCGAAGAACACGCCGGCACCGGTGCCGGACTGCACGAGCTTGAGCGCCGGCCACGACAGCAGGATGAAGCCGATGCAGCCCGCGGCGAGGACCGGACGTCGACCGAACTTGTCGGACAGACGGCCGCCGAAGGTGATGACGACCATCATGAGGATCATCACGATGACGATGAGGATCAGGCCGAACGTCGCGTTCTGGCCGAGGTTCGTCTCGAGGTAGGTCGGCATGTACGACAGCAGCATGTAGTCGGTCACGTTGAACACGAGGACCAGACCGATGCAGATGAGGAGCGACCGCCAGTTCTCGGCGAAGAGCTTGAGGAACGGCGTCTTCTGCGACTCGCGCTCGGCGGCCTGCTCCTGCTGCTTCTGGAACGCGGGGGTCTCCTCGAGCTTCAGGCGCAGGTAGAGGCCGATGAGCCCGAGCGGGCCGGCGATCAGGAACGGGATGCGCCAGCCCCAGCTGAGCAGCGAGTCCTCGGGGAGGGCGTACTGCAGGGCCGTGACGATCGAGGCGCCGAGCACGTAGCCGGCGAGCGTGCCGAACTCGAGCCACGAGCCCATGAACCCGCGGCGCTTGTCCGGCGAGTACTCGGCGATGAACGTCGCGGCGCCGCCGTACTCACCGCCCGTCGAGAAGCCCTGCACGAAGCGTGCGACGAGGAGCAGCACCGGTGCCCAGAACCCGATCGTGTCGTACGAGGGGATGAGGCCGATCATGAGCGTGCCGGCGGCCATGAGGATCATGGTCAGCGCGAGGACCTTCTGGCGGCCGATCTTGTCGCCGATCGGGCCGAAGACGGCACCGCCGATCGGACGGACGATGAACGCGGCCGCGAAGAAGCCGAAGGTCGCGACGAGGTTGGACGTCGGGTCGCCCTCGGGCAGGAACACCTTCGAGATCGTGACGGTCAGGTACGCGAAGATGCCGAAGTCGAACCACTCCATCGCGTTGCCGAGTGCCGCGGCGGCGACGGCACGCTTGAGCAGCGACTCCTCGACGACGGTGACGTCGTCCTCGGTCAGCTTGCGGCGTGCACGCTTCGCGGCGGCCTTCGTGCGCAACGGCCGATCGCCGTGCTGGTGGGATTCGTTCGGTGCCAAGTTCGTTCCTCCGGTAGTGCTGTGTCTTGCCTTCGGGCGTCCGGCGGAGAGCGACTGTGCAGTCCTGACGGAAACCGCGTCCGCCGGACAAACTCCGACAGCCTAGCAGATGGAGCGCTCCGACGCGACGGCCCGCTACGATGTGCTCACCACGCACGTCCTGCGTGTCACTCAGGCACCTCACCACGGACTCGGTGCCGCACACATCGATCGAAAGGCCCCGCCATGTCGAAGCCCATGCCCGAGAAGCCCACCGTCGACGGACTCGAGCAGGTCTGGGGCCCGGTCTGGGAGCAGGACGGCACCTACCGCTTCGACCGCGACAGCGCGACGAAGGACGCGGTGTACTCGATCGACACCCCGCCGCCGACCGCCTCCGGGTCGCTGCACATCGGCCACGTGTTCTCGTACACGCACACCGACCTCAAGGCCCGGTACGAGCGCATGCGCGGCAAGCACGTCTTCTACCCGATGGGCTGGGACGACAACGGCCTGCCGACCGAGCGTCGCGTGCAGAACTACTACGGCGTCCGCTGCGACCCGCAGCTCCCGTACGACCCGGCGTTCGTCCCGCCGTTCGAGGGCGGCGACGGCAAGTCCGCCAAGGCCGCCGACCAGCTGCCGATCTCGCGCCGCAACTTCATCGAGCTGTGCGAGCGCCTGACCGTGCAGGACGAGCAGCAGTTCGAGCACCTCTTCCGCACGCTCGGCCTGTCCGTGGACTGGACGCAGTCGTACCGGACCATCGACGACACGTCCCGCGCGAGCGCGCAGCGTGCCTTCCTCCGCAACCTCGAGCGCGGCGAGGCCTACCAGGCCGACGCCCCGACGCTCTGGGACGTCACGTTCCGCACCGCGGTGGCCCAGGCCGAGCTCGAGGACAAGGAGATGCCCGGCGCGTACCACGGCCTCGCGTTCCACCGCACCGACGGCGGCGAGGACGTCGTCATCCAGACCACCCGCCCCGAGCTGCTCCCCGCGTGCGTGGCCCTCGTCGCCCACCCGGACGACGAGCGCTTCCAGGACCTGTTCGGCAAGACCGTCCGCTCTCCCCTGTTCGACGTCGAGGTCCCGGTGCTCGCGCACCACCTCGCGCAGCAGGACAAGGGCGCCGGCATCGCGATGGTCTGCACCTTCGGTGACACCACCGACGTGGTGTGGTGGCGCGAGCTCCAGCTGCCGAACCGCGCGATCATCGGCTTTGACGGCCGCGTGCGCTCGGACGAGCCGACCTGGATCGAGTCCGCCCGCGGCAAGGAGCTCTACGCCGAGATGGCCGGCAAGACGGTGTTCTCGGCGAAGAAGGTCCTCGTGGACGCCCTCACCGAGTCCGGCGACCTCGTCGGCGACGTCAAGACGATCAACCACCCGGTGAAGTTCTTCGAGAAGGGCGACAAGCCGCTCGAGATCGTCTCGACCCGCCAGTGGTACATCGTCAACGGCGCCCGCGACGAGCAGCTCCGCAGCACGCTCCACCGGCGCGGCGAGGAGATCGCGTTCCACCCGGACTTCATGCGCGTCCGCTACGACAACTGGGTCGGCGGCCTGTCCGGCGACTGGCTCATCTCGCGCCAGCGCTTCTTCGGCGTGCCGCTGCCGGTCTGGTACCCGCTCGACGCCGACGGCAACCCGGTGTTCGACCAGCCGATCGTCCCGACCGAGGACCAGCTCCCGGTGGACCCGGCGTCCGAGCCCGCCCCCGGCTACGAGGAGTCCCAGCGCGGCGTCGCCGGCGGCTTCCAGGGCGAGCTCGACGTGATGGACACGTGGGCGACCTCGTCGCTCACGCCGCAGCTCGCGGGCAAGTGGGACACCGACCCGGCGCTGTACGACCTCGTGTTCCCGTACGACGTCCGCCCGCAGGCGCAGGACATCATCCGCACCTGGCTCTTCACGACGGTGCTCCGCAGCCAGCTCGAGGCCGACGTGGCCCCCTGGAAGCACGCGAGCATCTCCGGCTTCATCGTCGACCCCGACCGCAAGAAGATGTCGAAGTCGAAGGGCAACGTCGTCACGCCGCTGTCGATCCTCGAGCAGCACGGCGCGGACGCGGTCCGCTACTGGGCGGCCTCGTCGAAGCTCGGCACGGACGCGGCCTTCGACGCGCAGAACCCGAAGCAGATCAAGGTCGGCCGACGCCTGGCGATCAAGGTGCTCAACGCCGCCAAGTTCGTCTACGGGTTCGAGCTCCCGATCGGGGCCACGAGCGTGACCGAGGCGCTCGACGTCGACATGCTCGCCGAGCTCGCGAGCGTGATCGACCAGGCCACCACGGCCTTCGACGGCTTCGACCACGCCCGCGCGCTCGAGGTCACCGAACGGTTCTTCTGGACGTTCTGCGACGACTACCTCGAGCTCGTCAAGGAGCGCGCCTACGGCACCGCGACCGACGCGACGCACGAGACGCAGGCGAGTGCGGTCCTGGCGCTGCGCGCCGCGATCGACGCGCTGCTGCGGCTGCTGGCACCGTTCCTCCCGTTCGCGACGGAGGAGGTGTGGGCCTGGACCCACGAGACCAGCGTGCACCGCGCCTCCTGGCCGACGACGGCCGAGCTGCCGACGCAGGCCGCTCCGACGGGCCTGCTGGCAGCCGTCGGGCAGGCACTCATCGGCATCCGCGGTGCGAAGACCGCCGCGAAGGCCTCGCAGAAGACGCCGGTGACGCGCGCCGTCGTGTCGGCCCCGGCCGAGCAGCGGGCGCTCATCGAGCGTGCGGCGGTCGACCTTGCGGCCGTCGGGCGCATCGAGAACCTGTCGTTCACGGACGGCGAGGAGCTCGCCGTCACCGAGATCGAGCTCGCCGAGCAGCAGGCGTAGCGTCACGGGAGCAGGCCGGACCGTCCGCGGTCCGGCCTGCGACATGACGGATCGGGACGGACTGGAGGCACGGATGCAGTTGGGCACGCGCTGGAACGTGGGTGGGGAGCCGCCGTCGCGACTGCCGGAGACGGTCGTCGTCGCCGTGCGCGGTGTCGAGGACGAGCTGGCGGCCGAGTCGGTCGACGCGTCGACCTGGCGGTGGACGCTCACCTTCCTCGAGGGCAAGCCGGTCGTCGAGCTCGACGACGGCACGTCGATCCACCTCGACGCCGCGGGGCGCGCACAGGTGACGAACCCGGACGACGCGCCGGAGGAGGACTGAGCCGGGCGATCCGCCCGGGGTCCCTCCGCTCCGTGGGTCAGACGAGCCCGGCGCGGTGGGCCGTGATGGCCAGCTGCGTCCGGTTCTGCAGACCGAGCTTGTCGAGGAGCCGCGAGACGTAGGTCTTGGCCGAGGCCGGAGTGACGCCGAGCCGCGCGGCGATCTGCGCGTTCGTCAGCCCCTCGCCGACGGCGACCGCGAGCTCCCGCTCCCGCGGGGTGAGGTCGGCGAGGTCGTCGTCGGCCCCCGATCCGGCGTCCGCGGCCGCCGTCGGGCGGGTCAGCGTCGGGCGGGTCACCGCCCGCGCGACCACCGCGGACGCCACCGCGGGCGCCAGCACGCAGCGGTCGGCTGCGACGTCCCGCACCGCGGTCGCGAGCTCGTGCGGGCGGGCCCCCTTGAGCAGGAACCCCGACGCGCCGACCTCGAGCGCGCGGAGCACCGCGTCGTCGTGCTCGAACGCCGTGAGCACGACGACGCGGGGCGGGACCTCGAGCGCCCGCAGGAGCCCGGTCGTCGCGATGCCGTCCGGTCCGCCGGGCATCCGGAGGTCCACGAGAGCGACGTCGACCCGCAGGCGACGGGCGACCGCCGCGCCGCGTTCCCCGTCCGGGCACTCGGCGACCACGACGATGTCCGGCTCGGACTCGAGCACGAGCCGGATGCTCGCCCGGACGTCGGCGTCGTCGTCGACGAGCAGGACACGGATCACCGGGGCACCTCGACGGTCACCCGGAAGCGTTCACCGAGGACGCCGTGCGTCACGCGTCCGCCGACCGACGCCGCGCGCTCGGCCGCGACCGCCAGCCCGTGGCCGCCGCTCGGCAGTACCGGTGCGTGCTCCGTGACGGGGTTCTCGACCAGGACCCGGACGAGGTCGGGCCAGATCTCGCCGCGGACGTCCACCGCCGCCCCGGGGGCGTGCTTCGTCGCGTTGTGGAGGGCCTCGGCGAGCACGGCGTCCAGGACGGCACTCGATGCGTCGTCGAGCCCGGCCGTCCGGGCGATCGGACCGGCCGCCGGCCCGTGCCGACGGACCACGGTGCCGTCGCGCTCCGCCGCGTCGATCGACTCCTGCCACGAGCGGGACGACCGTGCGCGGGGACCGGTACCGATGTCCGGGCCGCTCGACGACGCGACGTGCGCGTCGTCGGTGCTGTCGGTGCCGTCGGCGCCGTCAGCGGCGTCCGCGCCGGTCGCGCGGTCCGCGCCGTCCGCGCCGTCGCGCAGGAGCCCGACGACGAAGTGCACGTCCTCCAGGAGGTCCGCGCCCGTGTCCGCGATCCTGGCCGCGAGCGTCCGGGCCTCGGCGTCGGCACTGCGCGCGGCGATCGCACTCGCGTGCAGGGTCATCCGGCTGACGTTCTGGCCGACGAGGTCGTGCATGTCGCGGCTCAGGCGGAGCCGCTCGTGCGCGACGACATCGGCCGCCCGGGCGGCGGCCACCTCGGCGGCGAGCCGGAGGCGGTCCTCGCGCAGCGCGACGAGCCGGGAGGCCTCCCCCACCGCACCGCCGACCAGCGCGGGCAGGACGACCCCGAGCAGCGGCGCGGTCTCCTCGGGGAGCGCGACGTGCCCGGCTCGGAACGAACAGGGCACGGGGACGAGGCCGAGCGGGTGCAGGACCGTGTACACACCGAGGACCAGCAGCCACCCCCGCGGACGGCGGGCACCGAGCACGACCGCCATCACCATCACGAAGGAGCACGACCCGGTGGCGGCCCACACGAGCGGTGCGACCACGCTCGGGACGACGGGGAGTCGCCGGACCAGGTACAGCGACAGCCCACCCGCGAGGAACGCGAGCAGCTGTCCGGCGTCCGGCGCCTTCCGCGCCGCGAGTGCGTCGTACCAGGTGCTCCAGGCCGTCACGACCAGGGGGAACGACAGTGCGGCGACGCGGAGGACCCGGCGGGTGCGGACGTCCGGGCCATCGACGAGCCGCTCGATCCACCGGTGGGGTCGCGGGATGGCGCCCGTCGCGAGTGCTGCTTGGAATATCACATGTTCAGTATATGCACCGCAGTCGTCATGCAGCGAGCAGACCCCGGTACACTCGGGAACGGCCGTTCCCGTCTGCTCGGAGCGACCGCCGCACGGGATCGGGAGGACGACCGTTGGCGAACGCCGTGGACCAGGAGACGAGCGAGCGCATCCGCGCCACCGCCGACGCGCTCTTCGCCGCCCGTGGGTTCCAGTCGGTCGGCATGGACGACATCCGGACCGGTGCCGGCGTCTCGCTGAAGAAGCTCTACGCCGCGTTCCCGGGCAAGGACCAGCTCATCGCCGCGGTCCTCGCCGGGCGGCACACCACCTGGGAGCAGGGCATCACCGCGGCCGTCGCGGCTGCGACCGCTCCGCGGGACCGACTCCTCGTCATGTACGACTTCCTCGAGCAGTGGTTCGGCGACGACACGTTCCGCGGGTGCGGCTTCATCAACGCCTTCGGGGAGCTCGGCGGGACCTCCCCCGCGGTGGCGGAGATCGCACGGGCGCACAAGGACTCCTTCCAGCGCTACGTCGCCGGGCTGGCCGCCGACGTCGTCGCCGACGCGGAGACCGCCGAGGAGCTCGCCGCGCAGCTCGCGCTGCTCGCCGAGGGGGCGCAGACCACGGCCGCCATCGCGGGCGACACCGCACCGGCGCGGCACGCGCGCCGTGCCGCCGCGACCCTCATCGACGCCGCCACGCGCTGACGGCCCGCGCGGTCCATGGGTCGAGCGCGCGACCACGTGACGGACGGGAGGCGCGTGGCGGGGCCGCCCCGTGCCTCCCGTCCGTAGTGTGGGGGCCATGGCAACCCCGTTCGACGAACCGAGCACCCTCCCCTACGCCCTCCCGCCGTTCGACGACGTCCGGCTCGAGCACTTCCGCCCCGCGTTCGACGCCGGGACGGCCGAGCAGCGCGCCGAGGTCGAGGCGATCGCCGCCTCGGACGAGGCCCCGACCTTCGAGAACACGCTCGTGGCGCTGGAGCGCTCCGGGCAGCTGCTGACGCGCGTCTCCCACGTGTTCTTCACCCTGTCCTCCGCCGACTCGACGCCCGAGCTGCACGACCTCGAGGCCGAGGTCTCCCCGCTGCTCGCCGCGCACCGTGACGCGATCACGCTCGACTCCCGGCTGTACGCCCGCGTCGACGCGGTGCGTTCCGCGCTGGGCGACCGGGCCGACCTGACGGACGAGGACCGCAGTCTCGTCGAGCGGACCCACACCGAGATGACGCTCGCCGGCGCCGGCCTCGACGAGGCCGGCAAGGAGCGCCTGACCGCGATCAACCAGGAGCTCTCGACGCTCACCACGACCTTCGAGCGGAACCTGCTCGAGGACACGAACGACCTCGCCGTGCACGTCACCGACGAACAGGAGCTCGACGGGCTCGACGACGGCGCGAGGTCCGCCGCTGCCGGGGCTGCTCGCGACCGGGGGCTCGACGGGTGGTTGATCACCCTGCCGCTGTACACCGGGCACCCGTGGCTCGCGTCGCTGACCGACCGTGGGCTCCGGGAGCGGGTCATGCGGGCGTCACTCTCCCGCGGGCGCCGTGGGAACGAGCACGACAACCGCGACGTGCTGCTGCGGATCGTGCGCCTCCGCGCCGAGCGCGCCGAACTGCTCGGGTTCCCGAACCACGCCGCCGTCGTCACCGCGGACGAGACCGCCCGGACGCCCGAGGCCGTCGACGGCCTGCTGTCGTCGCTCGTGCCGGCCGCGACGGCGAACGCCGACGACGAGCGGGCCGTTCGCTCCCGCACCGTCGGCTTCGACGTCGAGGCGTGGGACTGGGCGTACGCGACCGAGGTCCTGCGCGGCGAGCAGTTCGCCGCGGACAGCTCGGCGCTCCGGCCGTACTTCGAGGCCGACCGGGTCCTGCGCGACGGCGTCTTCCACGCGGCCGGCGGGCTCTACGGGCTGACGTTCACCGAACGTCCGGACCTGCACGGCTACAACGACGAGGTCCGGGTCTTCGAGGTGCGTTCGGACGACGACGCACCGGTCGGGCTCTACCTGCTCGACCTGTACACGCGGGACGGCAAGCGCGGCGGCGCGTGGATGAACCCCGTCGTCGAGCAGTCCGAGCTGCTCGGCACGCTGCCGGTCGTCGTGAACAACCTCAACGTGGCGAAGCCGGCGGCGGGCTCCCCCACGCTCCTCATCCAGGACGAGGTCGAGACGCTCTTCCACGAGTTCGGGCACGCGCTGCACGGACTCATCGCCCGGACGACGTACCCGCGGTTCTCGGGGACGAACGTCGAACGGGACTTCGTCGAGTTCCCGTCGCAGGTGAACGAGATGTGGGTGTCGTGGCCGTCGGTGCTCGCGAACTACGCCAAGCACCACGAGACCGGTGCGCCGCTGCCGCCGGAGCTCGTGCTCGGCCTGAGTGACTCGGCGGGCTTCAACGAGGGCTTCTCGACCACGGAGTACCTCGCCGCGGCGCTCCTCGACCAGGCGTGGCACCGACTGTCCGCGGCGGCAGCCGCCGAGGTCACCGACGTCGAGGCGTTCGAGCGACAGGCCCTGACGGACGCCGGGGTGGACGTGCACGCGGTGCCGCCGCGGTACTCGTCGACGTACTTCGCGCACACCTTCTCGGGCGGGTACGACGCCGGGTACTACGGGTACATCTGGTCCGAGGTGCTCGACGCCGACACCGTGGAGTGGTTCCGCGAGAACGGCGGGCTGTCCCGGGAGGCCGGGGCGCGGTTCGCGGCGAAGGTGCTCGGCGTCGGCGGGGCGCAGGACCCGCTGGAGGCCTACCGCGCGTTCCGCGGGCGCGACGCCGAGGTCGGCCCGCTGCTGCGGCGCCGCGGGCTGGAGTAGGCGCGCGGCGGGGCCCGACCGGCCCGGCCGGGCGGCCCGGCGGCCGGCGGTTGGTGTCGAACCACGGATGCGACGTCGAACCAGGGCACCCTGCTGGTTCGACGTCGTGTTCGTGGTTCGATCCCGGGTGGGAGGGACGGGACGGACGGCACGGACCGGACGCATCCGCTCGGAGCGCCGCCCCCGGACACACGGACGGCCCGACGCCCGAGGGGACCGGGCCGTTCGCGAACGGCGAGCTACGCGGACTTCTCGACGCGCTTCGCCCGCGGGTGCGGGACGATCGTCGGCGCCGCGTTCTCGAGCACGGACTCGCGGGTGATCACCACGCGCGCGACGTCGTCGTCCGAGGGCACGTCGAACATGACCGGCCCGAGGACCTCCTCGAGGATGGCGCGGAGACCACGGGCACCGGTCTGCCGCAGCACGGCGAGGTCGGCGATGGCCTCGAGCGCGCCGCGGTCGAACTCGAGCTCGACCCCGTCGATCTGGAACATCCGCTGGTACTGCTTCACCAGCGCGTTCTTGGGCTCGGTCAGGATCTGCATGAGCGCCGACTGGTCGAGCTGCGACACCGTGGTGACGACGGGGAGACGCCCGATGAACTCGGGGATCAGACCGAACTTGTGCAGGTCCTCCGGCAGGACGTCCGCGAACAGGTCCTGCTGGTCGAGCGGGCTGTGGAGCGGCGCGCCGAACCCGATGCCGCGCTTGCCGACACGCGAGGACACGATGTCCTCGAGTCCCGCGAACGCCCCCGCGACGATGAACAGCACGTTCGTCGTGTCGATCTGGATGAACTCCTGGTGCGGGTGCTTCCGTCCACCCTGCGGCGGGACCGAGGCCGTCGTCCCCTCGAGGATCTTGAGCAGCGCCTGCTGCACGCCCTCGCCCGAGACGTCGCGCGTGATCGAGGGGTTCTCGGCCTTCCGCGCGATCTTGTCGACCTCGTCGATGTAGATGATGCCGGTCTCGGCCCGCTTGACGTCGTAGTCCGCGGCCTGGATCAGCTTGAGGAGGATGTTCTCGACGTCCTCACCCACGTAGCCGGCCTCGGTCAGGGCCGTCGCGTCGGCGACCGCGAACGGGACGTTCAGACGCTTCGCGAGCGTCTGGGCCAGGTAGGTCTTGCCGCAGCCGGTCGGACCGATGAGCAGGATGTTCGACTTGGCGATCTCGACGTCGTCGCGGTCCTCCGCGGCGGTGATCTGCCCCTGCGCGCGGATGCGCTTGTAGTGGTTGTAGACGGCCACGGCGAGGGCACGCTTCGCCGGGTCCTGGCCGATGACGTACTCCTGCAGGAAGTCGAAGATCTCGCGGGGCTTCGGCAGGTCGAAGTCGCCGCCCGTGGTGTCCTCGCCGGCCTCGGCCAGGCGCTCCTCGATGATCTCGTTGCACAGCTCGACGCACTCGTCGCAGATGTACACCCCCGGTCCGGCGATGAGCTGCTGGACCTGCTTCTGGCTCTTGCCGCAGAAGGAGCACTTCAGCAGGTCAGCGCTCTCCCCGATGCGTGCCATGTCGGTGCCCTCCTTGGATGACCGGTGCGGATGACCGGTGCGGTCGACCGATGCAGGCTGGTGACCCGCCCGATGGATCGACTCTAACCGCATCCGGTGACACCGACCGTGACGCCGTCCGGCCTGTCCCGGCACGTTCGCCCAGGGCGTGCACACCTGGTACGGTGACTCCGGTTCCTCTACAAGTTGTAGAGGTCGGAAGGACCCCCATGACGAAGCGACTCGCCCTCCTCGGTACCGGCACCCTCGGCGTCACCGCCGCGATCGTCCTCGGCACCGCCGCTGCGGCCAGCGCCCACGTCGAGGCCGACGCGACCTCCACCGCGGCGAACTCGTACACCACGGCCACGTTCTCGGTGCCGCACGGCTGCGACGGCTCCCCCACCACGAAGCTCGTTTTCCAGGTGCCCGAGTCCGTCATCGAGGTCACGCCGACGGTCAACCCGAACTGGACCATCACGAAGGCCACCGAGCCGTACACCGCTCCGTCGAGCAGCGCCGCGAGCGACGAGGAGACCGAGGCCGGCGCCGAGCGCGTCACGAGTGTCACCTACACCGCGAAGACCCCGCTCCCCGCCGACGAGCGCGACACCTTCGCACTGTCGTTCTCACTGCCGGACGGCAAGCCCGGCGACCGTGTGTCCTTCCCCGTGGTGCAGACCTGCGAGCGCGGCTCGGTCGACTGGGACCAGGCGCAGGAGTCCGGGAAGGCCGAGCCGGAGCACCCCGCGCCCTCGATCGTGCTGACCGCCGCCACCACCCAGGGCGACGACGACGACGCAACCACCGCCACCGCGAGCGACACCGGCACGACCGCGGCGCAGCCCGACCTCGTCGGTCGCTTCCTCGGGCTCGGCGGCCTGGTCGTCGGCGCCGTCGGACTGGTCGTCGCGGTCGCGGCGACGCGTCGCCGGGACGCATCGAAGTGACCCTCGGATCGCGTCCGACACACGGCAGCCGGTCCGGAACGGCCCGACGTCCGGCCTGGAGGCCCGTGGCCGCGACCGCCGCGACCCTCGCCGTCGCGGGCGGTGCGGTCCTCGGCCTCGCCGCACCCGCCAGCGCGCACAACTACCTGGTGTCCTCGACGCCGAAGGCAGGCGGGACGCTCACCGAGCTCCCCGACCGCTTCGACATCACGACGAACGACCGGTTGCTGGCGATCGGCGGGTCGGACTCCGGCTTCGCCTTCCGCGTGATCGGTCCCGACGGGAGGTACCACGAGGACGGCTGCGTCTCCGTGGACGGCCCGTCGATGACCACGAAGGCCGCCCTCGGGAGCTCCGGCGAGTACGAGGTCGAGTGGCAGATCGTCTCCGCCGACGGCCACACCGTCTCCGACCGCTACGACTTCACGTGGAAGGCGCCGGCCGGTTTCTCGCCCGACCGCGGCTCCGCGACCCCGGCGACGTGCGCGACCGGTGACGGGTCGAGCGCCGCCCCGGGCTCGACGAACGGCAGCGAGGCCGCCGGCGACGACTCGAGTGCGACGGACGCGCTCTTCATCGGTGCCGGCGGGATCGTCCTGGCCGGCGTCGTCGTCGCGGTCCTGCTGCTGCTCCGGCGCCGGCCGGCACCCGCTGCCGACGACCACGACGAGGACTGACCGGGGCCGGACGGCAGCCCGTCACGCGGTCCCGGGGTCGTCGCCCGGCCCGTACTGCGTGGCCACGAGGGTCTGTCGTCGTTCCTCGAGGTCCGAGTCGACCTGGATCGTCCACTCCCCCCGGTGGTCGACGTGCCCGGTGCCGAGCACGGCGTCGGTTTCCTTCCGGCGGACGACGACCGCACTCCCCGGTTCCCCGTGGCCCGTCAGGACCGGCCGCAGGTCGGTGTCGGCACCGTCCTCCGGCGACGCGATGCTCACGGCGGTGAAGACGCCGTCATCGCGCACGAGCCCGCCGTCGACGATGCGGAACCGCTGGACGAGGTCGGTCGAAGTGGGCATCCGCTCGCTGTCCCGCCACGGGAACACCCCGTCGTGCTGCTGGTGCCGGATGACCAGGATCTGCCCCTCCTGCCAGTGCGCGTCGAACCGTTCCGCCAGCGGGTACGCGGTTTCGTCACCCTTGATGGACCAGTCGCCGAGCGACCGTTCGTCGTCGGCCGACCGCAGTTCGATGCCGATGTACTCGCGCCCGGCCCACGAAGAGTGGGCCTGGTAGGTCGTGCGGGGCACGAGCCGGAGCTCGTGGTCCTCGGGCAGGATCGCGAGTCTCGCGACCGGGCGGTCTCGCTGCCCGAGGAGGTCGACGAGGTTCCCTGCCCGGACGCGGACCGTCCGGTCGATCACCTCGCGCGGTCCTCGGGGATCCACCAGCTCCACGAGGACGCTCCCGTCGCCCTGGTCGACCGCGGAGGCCGTGGTCGCGCCGACGGACACGGGCGCGCCGTCGCTGCTGCCGATCCCCTCGACACGGACGTCGGGGACGTGCCGCTGCCCGACGACGACCTCGGGGGCATCGACGATTGCGCCGACCGGGGTGCCCACCTCGGGCAGGATGTGCTCCGGACGGTCCGTCGACGTGTCCACGTTCTCCCAGATCGCCTGCTCGAGGGCAGGATGCTCCGCGAGCTCGGCCGCGGCCTGCTCGCCGATCGGGATGCCCCACTGCTCGAAGAACGGCCGGAGATCGCGATCGGCGAGCCGGCCGGCCACCGTCGCGAAGGTGTCGATCTTCGCCTGGCTCGTGCCGAGGTCGAGCTCCCCGAGTGCGTTCGCCACCCGGAGTTCCTGGTTGAGCCGCGGGTAGAACTGCCCGCCGAAGGCCCTCCGCAGCTGGTCGTACATGAGCGCCCGGACGAACAGGTCCGCACCCGCGTACGTCCGCTCCCCCACCGGCTGCGCGAAGAACGCGTCGACGACGCCGCGCTTGCCGTCGAGACGGTTGCCGGCTCCGATCGCGTGCTGCACCTCGAGGGCGGAGACGTTGACCGAGACCTCTCCCTGACCGCCCCAGGTGTAGGCCGGGGTCTGGTAGGTGTGCCCGACCTCGTGCCAGAACCCCCACTGGTCGGACACCGGCAGTGTGAAGAGGTCCGCGGCGGCGCCGGTGCCGACCTGGAACGTGACGCGCTCCTGCGTGGCGCTGGCGTACCCCGCACCCGTGTCCGGTGACGTGATGTAGATGCGGTGCGGCGCCTTCCGGGCGGTCCCGACGAGGTCGTCGTGCAGGTTGTGCATGCGGTTGGTGAGGGACACGACGTCGTCCCAGGTCTGGAGCCGGGCCGTCATGTCCGACGGGAACGCGCTCGCGGTGCGACGCTGGAAGTCGCCGAACACCCGTCCGCCGACGAGTTCGACCACCGGCGCGTCCGGCATCGTCCGGAGCTGCTCACGGAACTCCTCGTCCGAGGTCTGCCCGAGGACGAACGTCGGGACCACACGCCCGCCGTGGACGCGGACCACCGCACTGCCCGTCGGCGCGGTGCTCACCAGGAAGACCATGCCGTCCCGGTCGGCGGTCCACGACGTCGACGTCCCGCTCGGTGTGGGCACGAGTGCCGACAGCGAGGTCGCCGCAACGCCCTCGTACGCGCCGTAGAGCCCCGTCCGGATGCCGGTCGACGGCGCGTCGGCGGGGACGTCGACGGTCACCCGCTCGCCGGCGCGCACGAACCGCCCGGTGGGCTGGAGGTCGCTGTGCCGCATCGCTCGTCCTTCGCGTGCCTGCTCGGCCGCGGCACTGCCGAGGCCGTGGACGCGGACCGCGGTGGACTCGAGGTCGTCGGAGGGCTCGATCGACGCCGGTCGCGGACCGCTGTCGACGACGGTGAAGCGTCCGTGTGCGAGCACGGCCCCGCCGTTCCCCAGCACACGGACCTCGCCCGGCCGACGCACGCCGTCCTGCCGCTCGACCGTCCGCACCGTGAACCACGGGCGTCTCGAGGGCGCCGACCACGACGCGCCGTCGCCGTGCCAGACCACGGAGCGACCGTCGGGTGCGACGTCGGCACCCGTACCCGACCCGCCGATGCCCGCACCGGTGACCACGGAGCCGACCGGTACGTCGACGCGCAGGTCGCCACGGACGTCCGCCTGCACCTCGACCGGGACCCGCGGGGACTCGGTGCCGGAGGGCAGCGCCGGTACCGTCACGCGGACGTCCCCGGTCAGGTCGACCGGCACCGGACCCGCGGCCAGAACCCGCGTCCCACCGTGTTCGGTGATCCGGCTCGCGCCCGTCGTCGACCCCGACGGTGCGTCCGCGGCGGCGCGGAGTCGGATCTTCGCCGCTCGCCAACCGGACGACCAGGTGGCCTTGTCCGGCCAGGTCACCGAGGAGCCGTCCGCCGCGATCCGCCCACTGAGGGGACGGATGTCCGCCTCGGCGGCGACGATGGCGGTGCCGGGCGGCGCCGTCACGGTCAGGACGCCGATGACCGATCGCTCGGGGACGACCGGGATCCAGTCCGACTCGGTCCCGACGGACAACAGCGTGGACCCGACCGGGATCGCGACGTCGGGCGACGTGACGTCGAGCGGGAGCGCGCCGCTCGCGAGGTCGGGACCACCGGCGGGGTCGGCCACCCGGACCGTGCCGGAGGTCCGCCCGGCCTGCGTCTCGACGTCGACCCGGACGCGCACCTTCGGGACGCGCCAGTCCCCCGACCACGAGTTCTTCCCGGTCCACATAGCCGACCGGCCGTCCGACTCGATCGATCCTCGCAACGGCCGGACGTCGGCGTCCGCCTCGACGATCGTCGTCCCGGGCGGTGCCGTCACGCGGAGCTCGCCGAGCACGAGCGACGACGGCACCAGGCGGATCCAGTCCGACACCGCTCCGGGCCCGACCCGGGCAGGGTCCACGGTGACGTCCACGACGTCCGTCGATCGCTGCTCGGACGACCCGACCGCTACAGCACCGTCGTCAGCAGCGAGGACGCCGGTTGAACCCAGCAGGGAGACCAGCAGCCCGGCGACCGCGAGCCGCGCGACGGTCCGGCGTCGGAACCAGGAGAAGATCTTCAGCATACGGAATATCGTATCCTGAATAGAGAACGACGAAGGCCCCGGACCATCGGGTCCAGGGCCTTCGATCGTGCGGCGCGGTGCTACTTGACGAGCGCCGGAAGGTTCTTGCGGCTCGTGAGGACCTGGTCGATCAGGCCGTACTCCAGAGCCTCCTCGGCGGACATGATCTTGTCGCGCTCGATGTCGTTGTTGACCTGCTCCGGCGTCTTGTTGGAGTGCTTCGACAGCGTCTCCTCGAGCCAGGTGCGCATGCGGAGGATCTCCGCCGCCTGGATCTCGATGTCGGACGCCTGGCCGCCACCCTGCTGCACGGCGGGCTGGTGGATGAGCACGCGGGCGTTCGGCAGCGCGAGACGCTTGCCGGGGGTACCGGCAGCGAGGAGCACCGACGCGGCCGAGGCAGCCTGGCCGAGGCAGACCGTCTGGATCTGCGGGCGGATGTACTGCATCGTGTCGTAGATCGCCGTCATCGCGGTGAACGAGCCACCGGGCGAGTTGATGTACATGACGATGTCGCGGTCCGGGTCCATCGACTCGAGCACGAGCAGCTGGGCCATGACGTCGTCGGCGGACGCGTCGTCCACCTGCACGCCGAGGAACACGATGCGGTCCTCGAAGAGCTTCGCGTACGGGTCCTGCCGCTTGAAGCCGTAGGCCGTGCGCTCCTCGAAGCTGGGGAGGATGTAGCGATCGGACGGAGCCGGGACGTTCTGCGCGCCACCGAGCATGGGGAGGTGCATTCTCGTTTCCTTCTCTTCGGTGGTGGTCAGTTGGACTCGGGCTCGGCCGCCGACGTCGGCGTCTCGCCGTCGCCCACGGTTCCGCCGCCGCCGATGACCTCGATCGACGAGGCACGGAGGTGGTCGACGAAGCCGTACTCGAGGGCCTCCTGCGCCGTGAACCAGTTGTCGCGGTCGTTGTCCTTGAGGACCTGCTCGATCGACTTGCCGGTCTGCTCGGCCGTGAGCTCCGCCATCCGCTGCTTCATGTCGAGGATGACCTTGGCCTGCGTCTGGATGTCGGCAGCGGTACCGCCGAAGCCACCGGACGGCTGGTGCAGGAGCACGCGCGCGTTCGGGGTGATGTAGCGCTTGCCCGGGGTGCCCGACGAGAGCAGGAACTGCCCCATCGAGGCCGCGAGGCCGATGCCCACGGTGACGATGTCGTTCGGCACGAACTGCATCGTGTCGTAGATCGCCATGCCCGCGGTGATCGAACCACCGGGCGAGTTGATGTAGAGGTAGATGTCCTTCTCGGGGTCCTCGGCGGCGAGCATCAGCAGCTTCGCTGCGATCTCGTTCGAGTTGTCGTCGCGGACCTCAGAGCCGAGCCACACGATCCGGTCTCTCAGAAGGCGGTCAAAAACACTGGGGTTCAGTGTCGCTTCGGCCATGGAAAAGCTCCCGTTCAGTTGTCGCTTGATGTCGAACTTATCGGGTGCAACGCACCACATCGCGCCTGTTCGCTCTGGGCGGTCGGATGGTGCCGGGACGACGGACGGGAGGCACGGTGCCAGCTGGCACCGTGCCTCCCGTCCGTCAGCGCGTCGCGTTACTTCGCGTCGGCCTCGGTGGTCTCGTCAGCCGACTCGTCGGCGTCCGACTCCTGCGCCACACCGGCGGTGAAGGCGGAGAGGTCGACGGCGTCGCCGTTGGTGTCCTTGACGGTCACCTTGGCGAGGACGGTCGCGACCGCCTTCGAGCGGGCGACCTCGCCGACCATGCCGGGGATCTGGCCGTTCTGGTCGATGACCTTGATGAACTCGGCCGGCTCCATGCCGTACTGCGCAGCAGCCTGGATGAGGTACTGCGTGAGTTCCTCCTGGGAGACCTGGATCTCCTCCTTCTCGGCGATGGCGTCGAGGAGGATCTGCGAGCGGAAGGCCTTCTCGCTGGACTCGGAGACCTCCTTGCGGTGCTCCTCGTCCTCGAGACGGTTCTCCTGCTCGAGGTGACGGTGCACCTCGTCCTCGATGAGCTGCTCGGAGATCGGGATGTCGACGTCCTCGATGAGCTTCTCGACGAGCTTGTCGCGAGCCGCGGCGCCCTGACCGAAGGTCTTGGACTTCGCGATCTGCTCCTTCAGGTCCGCCTTGAGCTCGTCGATGGTGTCGAACTGGCTGGCGATCTGGGCGAACTCGTCGTCGGCCTCGGGGAGCTCGCGCTCCTTGACGGCGGTGACGGTCACGGCGATCTGCGCGGTCTCGCCCTCGCGGTCGCCACCGACCAGCGTGGACTCGAACGTGGTCGACTCACCGGCGGTGAGCGACTCGAGCGCCTCGTCGATGCCCTCGAGCAGGTCGCCCGAGCCGATCTCGTAGGAGACGCCGGTGGCCGAGTCGACCTCGTCGTCGCCGATGGTGGCGGTCAGGTCGATCTGGGCGAAGTCGCCGGTCTTCGCCGGACGGTCGACCGTGACGAGCGTGCCGAAGCGGGTGCGCAGGTTCTGCAGCTCCTCCTCGATCTCGTCGTCGGAGACGTCCACGGCGTCGACCGTGAGCTCGTACTCGCCGTAGTTCGGCAGGTCGAACTCCGGACGGACGTCCACCTCGAAGGTGAGGACGAGGTCGCCGGAGAAGTCCTTCACGTTCGGGAGCTCGGCGACGTCGGCCTCGGCGCGACCGAGGATGCGCAGCTCCTGCTCCTCCACCGCCTGGCGGTAGAAGGTGTCGATGGCGTCACCGACGGCGTGGTTCAGGACCTCGCCGCGGCCGACGCGCTGGTCGACGATCGCCGGCGGGACCTTGCCCTTGCGGAAGCCGGGGATGTTGATCTGCTCGGCGATGTGCTTGTAGGCGTGGTCGATGCTCGGCTTGAGATCGTCCGGCGTCACGTTCACGGTGAGCTTGACGCGGGTGTCGCTCACCTTGTCGACGGTGCTGGTGGCCAAGGGATGTACTCCTGTTGGTTGACGTTCGAGTGGACCTGGTCGGGGCGACAGGATTTGAACCTGCGACCTCCCGCTCCCAAAGCGGGCGCTCTACCAAGCTGAGCTACGCCCCGTGACTGGGCCAGGGTGGTCGCGCACGCCCGAGGGCACGCACGACCGCGACGAGTCTAGCGGTCCGCCGGTGCCTGGTTCCCGGGAGGCGTGCCGGGGTCGGGCGCGTCGGCCTCCGCACGCCGGCGCAGGCCCTGCCGCCAGCGCACCCCGACGACGACCTGGACCCCGAGCGCGGCGACCATGAGCGCGACACCGAGCACGATCCGCCAGACGTGCAGCAGGGCGTGCAGCGGTTGCACCTGGGGATCACCGAAGGCCTCGGGCCGCAGGGAGAACACCACGGCCGCGAGGGCCAACAGGACGAAGGAGACGACGCGGGAGCGCTTGATGCGGCGTGTGTCCGACCCGTCGGGCTGCGGGAGCACGTTCGATGGCATGGGGGTGGTCGTTCGTCCGCTACGATGGTGGCGCTGCGGACCTGGTGCCGCAGTGCGGGGATGTAGCTCAATGGTAGAGCCCCAGTCTTCCAAACTGGCCACGCGGGTTCGATTCCCGTCATCCCCTCCGTGTTCTCCAGCGCTCCGCGCGGTCGTCCGTTGCTCGTCCCAGAGCCGCGGGGCGACGCGGCGCTCTGAGGGGGTGTTCGCGCGTGCCCTACCCTTGCCACGCCTCCTCCACATCTGGTACTTCAGGTGGTCAGGAGTTGTCGGTCGGAAGGAACGACGTCATGGTCTTCGTGGAGATGCTGGTCGCGGTGATCATCGTGCTCGCCACCGTGCTGCCTGCACAGGGCGTCATCGGGCGGAACGCCTTCGTCGGGATCAGGACCCGCTCGCTCATGCGTGATGACAGAGCGTGGACCCGGGGGCACCGGGCTGCCGTCCTCCCGACGGCCGTCGCTGCTGCCGTCGCCATCGTCGTCGGCGCGGTGTTCGCCGTCACCGGGCTCGAGAACGACACCAGGGCCGTGCTCGTCTGCGCAGCACTGATCATCCTGGGAGCCTCGTGGGCTGCTGCAGCCGCAGCGCGGGCGGTCCGCTGATGCCCGTGGCCGGCGTCAGGGAGCGCTGAACGTCAGGGCCAGGTGGACGGTGACGCCGACCTCGACCCCCGCTCGCCGCCGCTCCGCGGTGCGCAGGGGCACGAGGTAGCCGCCGTCCTTCGGGAACAACGAGGTGGTCCAGCGCACGGTGCCGATCGTCACGCCAGCCGGCACGACGCCCCACCCGTAGGTCAGCTCGGACACCAGCTCGTGCACCAGGTCGACCACGTCGGGCGGGACGACCGCGAAGACGAACGGCGCGGGCCCCCGCCACTCGATGACGTCACCGTCGAACTCGATGTCCACGCGGGCATCGTACGGCTCAGGCGGTCGTCTTCGTCAGCCCGTGCTCCGTCTTCTCCCAGTAGTGCGGCCTGGTGACGAGCTGCCAGAGCCCCTTGTACGCGGCGACCGAGTGCAGGACCCAGTAGAGCGGGTTGAGCAGCGCCCAGCCCATCAGGTCGAAGCGTCCGCGCTTGTACGGCCCCATCATCGTCAGGTAGATCATCGTGGCGTTGCCGAGCAGGAAGTCGAGCACGCAGAGCCAGAGGACCGGGGCGGGGAACATCGGCGCCGTCCAGTCCGCCGGCAGCACCAGGGTCGCGATCGTGACGACGATGCCGGGGAGCATGCCGAGGAACGTCAGTGGCGTGCCGGCGATGAGCAGGGCGAAGGCGGCGGCGCGGCGGAGGCCGATCTCGGCGACGAGCGCCCGTGGGCGCCGGGCGTGCACGAGCGCGGTCTGCATGTACCCCTTGATCCAGCGCGATCGTTGTCGGACGAAGTTCGGGATCGAGGTGTTCGCCTCCTCCATCGTCGTGGAGTTGACGACGGCGACGCGGTACCCGACGGCCGACGCCCGGATGCCGAGGTCGGCGTCCTCGGTCACGTTGTACGGGTCCCATCCGCCGAGCTCGCGGAGCAGGTCGGTGCGGAAGTGGTTCGAGGTGCCGCCGAGCGGGATCGGCAGTTCCCGGGCGTCGAGCCCGGCGAGCATGTAGTCGAACCAGTACGAGTACTCGAGCGTGAACATGCGGGTGAGCGCGTTCTCGTCGGCGTTGAAGTAGCTCAGCGCCGCCTGCACGCACACGGTGTCGTCACCGGACCGGTCGAAGGTCAGGAAGACCTTCTTGAGCTGGTCCGGGTCGGGACGGTCCTCGGCGTCGTAGATGACGACGTACTCCCCCTGCGCGATGGCCAGTCCGACGTTGCAGGCGCGCGGCTTCGTCTGCGGCGACCCCGGCGGCACGATGACGATGCGCATCCACTCGGGCGGCTCGGCGTCGAGCACGGCCTCGCGCGTCTCGTGGTCCTCGGCCTCGACGAGCACGAGGACCTCGAGCCGGTCCTTCGGCCAGTCGAGCACCTCGAGGTTGCGGACGAGGTCGTGCACGATGTTCGCCTCGCGGAACACCGGGACGAGCACGGTGTAGGTCGGCAGGGCGTCGTCGTCGAGGGCCGCGACGTCGTCGGCGGAGACCTGCTCGACGAGGTCGAAGCGCGCGCCGACCATCGACACCCAGAACTTGAAGAGGATGCCGGCGAGGAACCCGAGCGAGAGCACCGCGGTCGCGACGGCGACGGTGCTGCCCGGTGCGACGACGAGGCACACCACGAACAGGAGCAGCGCGACCGCCCCGCCGACCTGCTGCCCGCGTGACAGGACGGTCCTGGCGGAGAGCGCCGGGTTCGTTCGGGCGAGCCCGTGCGCGGCGAGGTCGGCGACCTCCTCCTCGAGTTCGTAGGCGATGCGCTGCCGGACGTCGGCCTCGGACGCGCTGCGCAGCACGACGGGCTCACCGAACTCCTCGGTGAGCGCCACCCGGAGGACGTCCGGGTCGGACCGCCCGCTCGTGAGGACGAGCACGCCCTCCCGGATGCGGGCCGAAGCGACCCAGCCCTCCTCGACGTGACGCTGGACCGAGCACCGGTGCGGCGGCCGCCAGTCGGTCTCGGTACCCCGGTGTCGGGCGGTCCGGACGAGCGGGCCGGGATCGGCAATGTGCGACTCGACCGCGGTCATCCGAGCACCACCGCGACGAGCGCGTGCATCCACTCGACGACGACCTCGCGCTGGAACGCGGCTGCCCAGGCGAGCGGCACCTGCAGGACGGCGAGCACGACGACGAGGGTGCTCGTCACCCGACCCCGCACGGGTGGCAGGATCGCGATCGCGACACTGAGCATCGTGACGAAGACGTTGCCGGCCGCGGCGACGGGGACCAGGCCGATCGCGTACCCGCCGATGATCCCTCCGAACAGCGCGACGACGAGGGCGACCGCTCCCGGACGACCGACGAGGAGCGCGAGCGTCGCGCCCGCGACGACCATCGCGACGAGGAGCAGGCCGTCGGCCGTGGCGAACAGGTGCTGCAGCCCCGCGAGTCGCTGCCCGGACACGTCGATCGTCCCGCGGAGCGCCGCGAACGGGTCGTGGAGCACCATGGTGTCGAGCACCGCGGTGGAGAGCGCCACCGCAACACTGGGGAACACGAGGACCAGGACGTTCGCCCGTCGGATCCCGCGCTGCTCGTGGCGTGCGAGGTCGAGCACCGGCGCGGCGAGCGCGGCGATGGCGAGGTAGACGAACCCCATCGGGTCGACCAACGTGGAGAGCATGAGTGCGAGGCCGGCGCGGAACCCCGCCTGGGTGTCGCCCCACGCGAAGAAGCGCACCATGTCGACGACCGCCAGCGCGAAGAGCGCGATCCCGAGGAACGCCTGCAGGTCGTTCAGCGCGACGAACGCGTACAGCGGGTTCGCGCCGAGCGCGATCGTGAAGGCGACGACCTCCCGCATCCGCAGACCTCGACGGCGCATGTCCTGTGCGAGGAGCTGGAGCAGGACACCGGCGACGACCCCGCCGAGCACCGCGGCGCCCTGGGCGCCGAAGGGCATGAACCGGAGCAGCACCCCCGACAACAGCGGGTAGAGCTGACCGATGGCCTGCACGACGCCGCCGTCGAGCGCGGTCGTCGCGCGGTCGAGCGTCGCCTGGTTGCCGGTCAACCCGAGGAGCGTCGTCGGCGTGGTCTGCGCGGCGATCAGTGCGAGGACGACGTACGGCACGGCGAAAGCGGCGCGGAGCAGCCACCGCACCGCGCGTGGCGGGAGCGGGCGCAGGACCGAGTCGGCGGGCGCGGGCTCGACGGAGGCCGGGAGGGACGACGAGAGCGTGACGGTCATGCCGCTCCTTCCGGCGGAGCACACAGAGGCGTCCCGCACCATCCATTCCACGCCGCGTTGCAGGGATACGACAGCCCACGTACGGGGTACACCCGTGTCCTCCGCGCGACCGACACGGCGGGACGGACGCGCCCCGCGCCTCCCGGCCGGAGCCAGGAGACGCGGGGCGCGGTCGGACGGAACCGACTTCAGTGGTACGTCGCTGCCTGCCCGTAGAGCACCTGCGTCAGCGACGACACGTACGGCGAGACGTCCCCGTCCGGCAGGTTGTACGTCATGAAGACGCCGTACCCGTCGGCCTGCGACCGCTCCGCGAGCGACACCGCCGTCGACTCCGGGGTGTTCTGGACGTCGACCGCCGCCGCGGAGAGCCGGTCCTTGCCGAGGCCCGGGATCGACGGCGCCGAGTACGTGCCGTAGTAGGGGTTCCAGGCGTAGTCGAGCTGCGAGCCGATCGTGCTGCTCGACGACGACAGGGCGTCCGACGCCGGGCCGATGTCGTAGAACGAGATGAGCTTGCCGGGCATGTCCGCGCGCAGGGCGCTGACGAGCCAGCCGATCGACTGCTGGTTCGGTTGCGGGGTGCCGTTCGTGCCGTAGTCGGAGTACTCGTCGTCGAGGTCGACTCCGTCGAGGCCGTACTTCGCGACGGTCGCGGAGACCTGCGCGGCGAAGTCCGCGGCCGCCTGCTGCGTCGGGAAGTTCGCGATCCCGGTGCCCTGGTGGTTGCCGAGGACCGATAGCGACACCTTGATGCCCTTCGCCTGCAGCGGGCGGATCTGCGTGGCGGCGTCGTCGAGGGTGCGCTGCACGTTCTCGTTGGCGTACAGCACGGCGTCGCCGTCCGCGTCGCGGTTGATGTTGGCAGCGAAGATGATCGCCACGTCGAAGGCGTTGGCGCCGTTCGCGAGCTGGTAGCGGCCGACGTTGGCGAGCTGGTCGTTGTTGACCTCGACGTACGCGATGCTCGTCGGGCCGTCCTTGGTGGGGACGGCGTGCGGCCGCTTCCCGTGCCCGACGCCGTGCCCCACGCCGTGGTGCGCGCCGACCCCGTGGGAGAGGCCGGTCGGGGACGGTGCCGCCGACGCTGCGGCCGGCACCATCGGTGCTGCGAGCATCGCGGCGAGCGCCGCCACGATGCCGATCTTCACGGACTGCTTCATGTCACTCCTCGTCGAGCGATGGACCGGTCGACCGGTGTCGACCGGGGGCCGCCGCCGGGGAACCCGAACCCCCGGCGGCGGGGTCTCAGGCGCGCGGGTAGCGGAAGGTCCGCACCTCGTACGCGTCGACCGGGAAGGCCGCGACACCGTCGGTGACCGCGGCGACGCCCGGCAGGGAGTCGTCGACCTCCTCGAGCAGCGTCACCTCGACCGGGTCACCGAAGACGCCGGGCTCGGCCACGGCGATCCCGCCGGTCCCCCGTCGGCCGCTCGGCTCGTACACGCGGACGACCAGGTCGCCGGACCGGTCGTCGGCGAGCTTCACGCTCGACAGCACGACGTCACCGGACACCTGCACGAGCGGGTCGAAGCCGTGTGCGCCGGTCACCGTCCGGGCGCTCGCGTTCATCACGACGCCGGCCGCGGTCGCGCCGAGCTGGTCGGTCCCGACGACGACCCCGTACCGGTGCGTCTGCAGCCCCTGGTCGGTCTCCGGGTCGGGGAACCGCGGAGCCCGCAGCAGCGACAGCCGCACGGTCGTGGTGACGTGCCCGTCCTCGGCGTCACGCGTGGTGTCGAACCCGTGGACCGAGGAGTTGACGAGGGCGACGCCGAACCCGGGCTCCTCGACGAGCACGTAGCGGTGCATCGAGGTCTCGAACTTCGCGGCCTCCCACGAGGTGTTCGTGTGCGTCACCCGCTTCTGTGCGCCGAACTGCGTCTCGGCGATGGTGTGCTCGGCACGGACGTCGAGCGGGAACGCGACCTTGAGGAACTTCTCCGTCTCGTGCCAGTCGGTGGTCTGGTCGAACTCGAGCGTGCGAGAGCCGGGCGCGAGCACGATCTCCTGCGTGACCGTGGAGTCCCCGAACGAGCGCGACACGACGATGCGTGCGACCCCGGCCGCGTCCACCGACGCCTCCAGCGAGTCGACGGCGACCAGGTCCTCGACGCGGTTCCGGTAGTACCGGTCGACGTCCCACGCGTCCCACATGTTCGGGAAGTCCTGGTGCAGCTGCAGCAGGTTCGCGGCCCGGCCGGGGGCGATTGCGTCGCGCCCGGTGGTCAGGTCGACGGCGCTCGTCACGAGCCCCTCGGCGGTGACGACGACCCGGACCAGGTCGTTGGTGAGCACGAACCCGCCGTCCTGCTCGTCCAGGGACACCGCGGTCACCTCCGGCACGTCGGTTGCCGGGACCGCACCCTGCGCGGGAGCACCGGCCTGGAGGAACGGGGCCGGGTTGACGACGACGGTCTCCGTCCCGGGACCGGCGAGTGCCGACAGCGCGTCCTCGATGATCGCGGTCAGCGCTGCGGCCGTCTCGGCGTACTTCGCCACCGCCTCGCGGTGCACCCAGGCGATCGAGGTACCGGGCAGGATGTCGTGGAACTGCTGCAGGAGGACCTGCTGCCAGAGCGCGTCGAGTTCGTCGTACGGGTACACGAACCCGGTGCGGGCCGCGGCGGTCGTGGCCCAGAGCTCGGCCTCGATGAGCAGCTGCTCGCACCGGCGGTTGCCCTGCTTCGTCTGGTGCTGGCTCGTGAGGGTCGCGCGGTGCAGCTCGAGGTACAGCTCGCCGACCCACACGGGCGGGTGCTCGAGCTCGGACCGCGCCCGGTCGAAGAACGCGTCGGGGTGCTCCCACCGGACCTTCGCGCTCCCCTCGAGGTCGGCCAGCCGCGCGGCGGTGCCGGTCATCTCGCGGGTCGTGCCACCACCGCCGTCGCCCCAGCCGACCGGTGCGATCGACCCGGTGGCGAGCCGGTTCTCACGGAACTGTCGGGAGGCCTTCGCCACCTCCTCCCCGCTGAGCCGCGAGTTGTAGGTGTCCATCGACGGGAAGTGCGAGAACACCCGCGAGCCGTCGATGCCCTCCCACAGGAACGTGTGGTGCGGGAACTTGTTGACCTGGTTCCACGAGATCTTCTGCGTGAAGAACCACTCGAACCCCGCGCGGCGCATGAGCTGCGGCAGGGCCGGCGAGTACCCGAAGCTGTCCGGCAGCCAGACGCCCTTCGGTCGGATGCCGAACTCCCGCTCGAAGAACCGCTGTCCCTGCGAGAACTGCCGGACGATGCTCTCGCCCGTCGGCATCACGGTGTCGGACTCGACCCACATGCCGCCGAGGGGCAGGAACCGGCCGGCTGCCACGGCGTCCTTGACCCTCGCGTAGACCTCGGGGCGGTGCTCCTTGATCCAGGCGTACTGCTGCGCGCTCGACATGCCGTAGAGGAAGTCGTCGGTCTGGTCGATGAGCTCGGTCATCGTCGAGGTGGTGCGGGCGACCTTGCGGATCGTCTCGCGGACGGGCCAGAGCCACGCGGAGTCGATGTGCGCGTGCCCGATCGCCGAGATCGTGTGCGCCGATGCCTCCGCCGGCGCGGCGAGCACGTCGACGAGTGCCGCACGGGCGTCCGGGGCGGTCGCCGCGATGTGCTGCAGGTCGAGCCGGTCGAGGGCGTCGTCGAGCGCCTGCAGGATCCGCATCCGCCGCGGCCCGTCGGGCAGCTGCGCCTGGAGTTCGAGGAGCACCTCGAGGTCGAGGGACAGCTCGTGCACCTCGGACGCGAACACGGCGAGGTCCATCCGGCGGCTCGTGTACAGGCGCTTCGACGACGACGTCTGCACGTCGCCCTCCTGCGTCGGCAGGAAGGGGTGGTAGTCGAGCAGGACGGGGTTCGACGCCGCCTCGACGAACAGCTCGACCGACTCGCCGCCCTCGGCCCGTTCCGTCACGAGCACCCACTGGTTCCGCGGGTTGATCGACTTCACGGGCGTGCCGTCGGCCCGGTACACGAGCCCCTCGCACTGGAACCCGGGCATGTTCTTGTCGAAGCCGAGGTCGATCACCGCCTCCACCCGCTGTCCGGCGTACTCGGCGGGCACGGTGCCGGTCAGCCGGAACCACGTCGTGCCCCAGGCCGCTCCCCACGGGGTCCCGACCTCGTACGGCTCGAAGGCGAGCTCCAGACCGGAGGCGGGGGCGATCGGCTCCCCGGGCAGTTCGTGCCAGGCGGTGTCGAGCGGGGTCGCGACGGCGTGCACCGCGGGCAGGATCCGCTCGTCGAGGACCCGTCGGGCGCGTCCGGTGGTGAGGGGGATGTCGTCGTGCATGGGGTCCTTCCATCAAGGAACGGGAGCAGCGGATGGTCGTCGGGGCGTCAGGGCGTCGGGTCGTCAGGGCAAGGTGGCGGGGTGCGCGACCACGAGCGGTGAGCCGGTCGTGTCGTCCGGCACGTCCACGATGCTCGTGATGCCCCGGGCCGCGGTCAGGGCGGTGTCGCCGAGGCGGGAGCGGAGCAGCACCTGCGGACCACGGCCGTCCGGCGCGGACTCGGCGCAGTCCAGCCACGCGGCGGCGAACCGACCGCCCGGGGCGCAGTCCGCGCGGGAGTCGGAGCGCGGTGACCCGTCGGGCCGGACGTCGTCGAGGACGATCGCGGTCGACGGTGGGACCGCCGTCGACGTCGCACCGGAGCGGGCGAGCGCGGCGAAGGCCTCCCCCGCGGGCTTCAGCCGGCCGTCGTTCGTGAACAGGCCGAGGTCGTACTCGAGCTCCGGGAAGTCGGCGAGCGACCGGGAGACGTCGTGCGAGCACCACCAGGTGACTCCGAGCACGTCCTGCGCGCCGAGGACGTGCCGGATCGTCCGCTCGGTGAAGGCCGCGGCGTCGCCGGGGTCGACGACGTTCGTCGGGGCGCCGACCTCCTGCAGCCAGTTCGGCCGCCCGGGCTCGCGGTTCCAGGCCGCCGCGAGCTGGAGGAGGTACTCGCCGTGCCGCACCGACCCCGCCCCGAGTGCGCCGTGCAGTGCCGCCGAGCCGTTGAACACCCACGAGTGCGTGACCGTCGCGTCGCCGTGGTCCGCCGCGTGCTCCGGGCCGAAGGGCTGCGCGTCGTCGTACCAGGCCGCGTCGTACTGGGCGACGGTGACCAGCGGGGTCGGACGCGACCCGGAGGCGGTGGCGACCGTCGGGGCGGACGTGTCACGGGCCTCCCGGCCGGCCGACGTGGCCGACGCCAGCCCGCGTCGCGCCGCCGCGACCATCGCCGCCGCCCACGTGTGCCCCTGCTCCGCCGTGGTGGCGTGCGGTGCGGGGTGCGGGGCGTGGGCGAACTGGTTGACCTCGTTGCCGATCGAGATGCCGAGCAGGTTGGGCCGGTCGCCGACCGCTGCGGCGAGCGCCTCGACGTACGCCGCGGTCGACGCGACCACGTCCGGGTCGGTGAACAGGTTCCGGCGGTGCCAGCTCTCGAGCCACGACGGCAGGAAGTCGAAGCTCGACAGGTGCCCCTGCAGCGCGTCGACGTTCACGTCGAGGCCGAACGACCCGGCGATGTCGACGACGGTGGCGACGTCCGCCAGCGCCCGCTGCCGGATGAGCGTCCGGTTCGGCTGCACGACGGGCCAGAGCGGGAAGATGCGCACGTGGTCGGCGCCGAGGGATGCGATCTGCTCGAGGTCCCGCGCGGTGTCCGACGCCGAGAAGTCGAGCCACGAGTGGAACCAGCCGACCGACGGGGTGTGGTTGACGCCGAAGCGCATCAGCCCTTCACCCCGCCCTCTTCGACGCCCTTGAAGAAGAAGCGCTGCAGGACGGCGAAGATCACGGCGATGGGGATGAACGCGATCATGGTGCCCGCCGCGATCATGCGCTGGTCGGTGGCGAACGTGCCCTGCAGGTACTGCAGCCCGACGGTCAGGGTCAGGTTCTCGGGCGACTGCAGCACGATGAGCGGCCAGAGGAAGTCGTCCCACGCGCCGATGAACGAGAAGATCGCGATCACGGCGATGGTCCCCTGCACGGCGGGCAGCGAGATGTACCGGAGGCGCTGCATCGCGTTCGCCCCGTCCATCACCGCCGCCTGGTCGATCTCCTCGGGGATCTGCCGGAACGCGTTGAACATCAGCAGCACGTTCAGCGCGGCGATCATGCCGGGCAGGGCGACGCCGACCAGGTTGTCGGCGAGACCGAGGTCCTTCACGGTGACGAACTGGCTGATGATCGTCGCCTCGCCCGGCAGCACCAGGGTCGCCAGGAACAGGCCGAGCACGAGCTTCCGGAAGCGCCACTGCAGGCGTGCGAGGGCGAACCCGGCGAGAGTGGCGAACACGATGTTGCCGAACACGTCGATCGCCGCCACGAGCAGCGAGTTGCCGATGTACCGGAAGACCGGGATCGCCGCCGCCACCTTGAGGTAGTTGTCGAACGTCGGCTCGCTCGGGATGAACGACGGGTTCGCGGTGTAGATGTCCTCGCCCGCGCCCTTCAACGAGGTGGAGAGCTGCCAGAGGAACGGGCCGATCGTGATGAAGAGGACCACGATCAGCAGGACGTAGCGGACGACCTTCTCGCGGGTGGACATGACGCCCCAGACCTGGCGGCGTCGGCGGCGGCCGTCTCGTCCGTCTCGTCCGTCTCGTCCGTCCGTCCGGGAGGCCCGGCCCGCGCCCGTCCCGCCGGTCACGTCCGGTGCGGGTGCGGCGGCGCCGGCGGCGCCCCCGATCACGGGTTCCGTGGTGCTGGTCGTGTTCGTCACTTGTCCGCCTTGCTGTTCATGCGCGCGAGGGCGAGCATCGGCACGAGCGTCACCACGAAGAGCAGCAGGCTGAGCGCGGACGCGTAGCCGAGGTTGCCGGTGAAGCCGCGGGCGTACTGCTGGATGAGCATGACGAGCGAGTTGTCCTGCCCGCCGGGTCCGCCGGTGCCGTTGGTGAGGATGTAGAGCTCGCTGAACACCCGGAGCGCGCTGACGCACACCAGGATGCCGACGAGCGTCATGGTGCCGCGGACGCCGGGCATCGTCACGGACCAGAAGCGGCGGACCGCCCCGGCGCCGTCGAGGGCGGCGGCCTCGTGCAGGTCCTTGCCGACGTTCCCGAGCGCCGCGAGGAAGATGATCATGTAGTAGCCGAGGCCCTTCCAGACCGTCAGGCTGATCGCGCTGATGAGCAGCAGCCACCGGTCGGTCAGGAACGGGATGCCCGCCCCACCGAGTGCCTTCACGATCTCGTTGACCACACCGCGGTCGTCGAGGATCCACGTCCAGATGAGCCCCACCACGACGGCCGAGGCGATCACGGGCGTGTAGTACGCCGTGCGGAAGAACGCGATCCCGGGGAGCTTCTGCTGCACGAGCACCGCGATGAGCAGCGGCAGGACGGTGAGCAGCGGCAGGCAGATCGCCATGTAGATGACGCTGTTGAGCAGCGCCTCCCACACCTGCGGGTCGGCGAGCAGGGTCTGGAAGTTGCGGACGCCCACCCACTGACTCACGCCCCCGAGCGGGCTGGCGTTCGTGAACGACAACCGGACGGTGTTGATCGACGGCCAGAGGCTGAACGCGAGGAGCCAGACGAGTGCCGGCAGGACGAGCAGCCAGGGCGTGAACCAGCGGTTGGCGCGCATCAGCCGTTGGCCAGCAGGCTGTTCATCTTGTCCTGCGCGGTCTGCAGGGCCTTCTCCGGCGAGACCTGACCCTTCATGGCGAGGGCGATCTGCTGGTCGAGGAAGTCCGTCATCGCGGAGTTCGCCTCGACCGGGTTGAGGACCTTCGCCTCCTTGAGCGCCTCGTTCGCGAGCACGCGGGCCTTGCCGTTCACGGTGCCGTCGTCCTTCGAGAAGTACGGGTCGGACTGCGACGAGGTGGTCGACGGGAAGATGTTCACCTGGTGGGCGAACGCCTCCTGGTTCTTCGCGTTCGTCATGTACTGCGCGAACGCCTCGGCGGTGGCGAGGTGCTTCGACTTGCTCGACACCGACAGACCCTGCACGTAGAGCGGCGGGGTGTCGAGCGCGGGGCTGACGGTGACGTTGCCCTTGAGCGACGGGTTGCTCTTCTCCATGTCGGCCAGCGCGGTCGCACCACCGGTGGTCCAGGCGACCTTGCCCTGCGTGAAGAGCGTCGAGTTGCCGAGGTAGTCGCTGTTGAGGACGTTGGACGGCATGTAGCCGTCCTGGTACGCCGTCTTGTAGCGGTCGATCAGGTCGGCGGCCTTCGACGAGTCGGCGAACGTGAACTTCGTGCCGTCCCCGTTGACCACCTTCACGCCGGCGAGCGTGAAGTCGCCGAGGCCGGGCTTCCGGCTCATCAGGTAGTCGTCCGGGCACCGCTCGTGCATCGTCTTCGCCTGGGTGAACAGGTCGTCGGTCGTCTTCGGCGGGTTGTCCGCGTCGAGCCCGCACTCGGCGAACATCGACGAGTTCCAGTAGTCGACGTCGGTGTTGAGGTACCAGGGGTAGCCGTAGGTGCCGTCGAGGCCCTTGTACTCGTAGGAGTCCAACGCGCCCTGCACGTAGGTGCTGCTCAGCTTGCTGTCGTCCTTCGAGACGTCCTGCAGGAACCCGCGCTTCGCGAGCGGCAGCGCGATGTCCGGGGGCAGGTTGATGACGTCCGGCAGCGAGTTCGACGAGGCCTGGCTGAGCACCTTGTCGGCGTAGCCGTCGCCCGGCTGGTCCTGCAGCTTGACCTTCGCACCCGGGTGTTCCTGCTCGAAGCCGTCGATGACGCCCTGCAGGTAGTCCGTGTAGGTCGGCGTGAGTGCCCAGGTCTGCAGCGTGATCGAGCCGTCGACCCCGCCGCTGCCCCCGCCGCTGGCGCCGCTGCTGCCGCTCGAGCAGCCGGTCAGGACGAGCGCGGTTGCGGCTGCGGTCGCGAGCAGCGCTGCCGCGCGGCCCCTCGTCACTCTCGATGTGGTCCTCATGGCGTTGTGACTCCTTCGTCATCCTGCTCAAGCGGTTCAGTGCTGATCTCCCGAACCGGTGTCTGCCTGCCACTGTGCGCGACTAAAGCGCTATAGTCAACCCGTGGCTTCCAAGCGTCGGACGACGATCGCCGACATCGCCGCCCGCGCGGGCGTCTCCATCAGCGCGGTGTCGTTCGCGCTGAACGACCGGCCCGGGGTCTCCGTAGAGACCCGTCGTCGCGTGCTGGAGATCGCCCGCGAACTCGACTGGCAGCCGCACACGGCGGCGCGCGCGCTCGGCGGTGCGCGGGCCGGGTCGATCGGCTTCGTCCTGAACCGGCCGGCACGGACGCTCGGCACGGAGTCGTTCTTCGGCGACCTCATCTCGGGGATCCAGCTCGGGCTCGCCGGCACGCACGTCGGCATGACCCTCCTCGTCGCCCGCGATGCCGACGAGGAGCTCGCGACCTACCGCGACTGGTGGCGGGGCCACCGTGTGGACGGTGTCATCGTGATCGACCCCCGTCGTGCCGACGAGCGACTCACCCTGCTCGCGGAGCTCGGGATGCCCGCCGTGGTCGTCGGGTCCCACCCGACCCCGGAGGGCACGGCACCCAGCGTGTGGATCGACGACTCGGACGCCACCGACACCGTCCTGCGGTACCTGCACGCGCTCGGACACCGGCACATCGCCCACGTCTCGGGTCGACCGGAGTTCGAGCACACCGCCATGCGCGTGGAACGCCTCCGGGCCTTCGCCGCCGCGGCCGGGCTCGAGCGGACCGTGTCCGTCCCGACCGACTACTCCGCCGACGAGGGCGCTCGGGCGACCCGGACGCTCCTGTCCCACCCCGACCGTCCGACCGCGATCGTGTACGACAACGACGTCCTCGCGGTCGCCGGTCTCGGCGTCGCGAGCGAGATGGGCGTCGCCGTCCCCACGGACGTGTCCATCGTCTCGTTCGACGACTCCGCCATGGTCCGGCTCGTCCGGCCCGCCGTCACGTCGCTGACCCGCGACACCGTCGAGCTCGGACAGCGCGCCGCCGTGCTCCTGCGGGAGCAGATCGACACCGGGACGGTCCTGCCGTCGCGTCCGGGGCCGCCGCTGACCCTGAGCGTCCGCGACTCGACCGGGCGCGCCCCGACACGCCCGTCGACCGACCGCTCCGCGTGGTGACCGCGCGCCGGACTTGACGACGGTTCGAACACACGTTCGAATACCGGTGTGGGACGGCGTCGCGAGAACCGGTGGCAGCCCCCGGAGCACCCGGAGGTCGAACGCCCGCGCGCCTACTCCCTGTCCGAGGACGCCCGCGGGCCGGACGTCTGCCACGCCGTCACGCCCGTCCCCGTCTGGGCGTGGATCCAGTTCCCGACGTTCCACATCCGCGTGAAGGGGTTCGCGAAGAGCTGGACCCGCGACGCCGTGCTCGTCGAGTGGGCGCAGTTCGGGCAGCAGGCCGACGCGTGGGTCTGGCGGTCCGCCGTGAAGCACCGCACCCTCCGCGCCGACCGCGCCGATCGGCATCCGGCAGACGCACGGCATTGACTTCCGTCGCCGCGACGAGGATCGTTCAGTCAACAGCGGTCGGTCGAACTACTCACCGATCGAGTAGTTCGACCGGACGACCATCGAGGAGGCACCGTGAAGAAGAGCGAGGTGCCGTCCTGGGTCGCCCACGTGCTCACCCCGCCCGAGGTCATCGCGGCCTACGTCGAGCGGCGGATCAACGACCCGGCACTGCTGTCGGGCGTGCAGGCGGAGCCCACCTACGCGGACTTCCTCCGCGTCGAGTAGCCGGTCGTCCGGGAGGCACGGCGGACGTCCCCGGGATCAGGGCACCTGGTCGGCGCCCGGCGGCAGCCCCGTGTCCGGTCTGGTCCGGCCGCGTCGCGCGGACAGCGTGACGCCGATGCTCGCGACGCTCACGCACGCGAGCGCGACGACCTCCTGCGTCGCGAGGGCCTCGTGCAGGACCACGAGCCCGGCGAGCGCTGCGATCCCCGGGCCGAGGCTCTGCAGCACCCCGAACACCCGCGTCGGCATCCGCCGGAGCGCGAGCATCTCGAGCGCGTAGGGCAGGACGCTCGACAGCACCGCGACCGCGCCGAACACGAGCAGCAGCGTCGGGTGCGCGGCGACGCCCTCGACGGCCGGCCCGAGGCCCGTCGGCAGCGAGACGACCATCGCCACGACCATCGACACCGCGAGCCCGTCGACACCGGGGATCGCGGCACCGACGCGACGGTTCATGACGATGTAGCCCGCCCAGCACGCGGCGGCGGCCACCGCGGCGAGCACGCCCCCGACCGCGGTGACGGCGGCCGGACCGACACCGAGCAGCACCACACCGGCGAGCGCGAGCAGCGCCCACGTGACGTCCCGCCACCGCCGGGTGTGCACGAGGGAGAGCACGAGCGGACCGAGGAACTCGATCGTCACCGCCACGCCGATCGGGATGCTCGCGAAGGCGACGTAGATGAGGACGTTCATGCCGCCGAGTGCCAGGCCGAGCAGCGCCGCGGCCGTCCACTGCGCACGCGTCCAGTGCCGGACGCGTGGACGCACCACGAGCAGGAGCACGACGGCGCCGATGACCAGCCGGAGCGTGGCCGCGCCCACCGGCTCGACCTCGTCGAAGCGGGTCTTCGCGACCGCCGCGCCGATCTGCACGGACACCATGGCGGCGAGCGCGAGGAGCGGCGCGGGGACACGGGTCGCGGTCGCCATCGGGACAGCGCCGCTCAGCCGAGGTAGGCGAGCACGGCGAGGACGCGGCGGTGGTCCTCGCCGGTGTCCTCGAGGGCGAGCTTGCCGAAGATGCTCGTGACGTGCTTCTCGACGGCGCCGGTGCCGATCACCAGGGCACGCGCGATCGCGGCGTTGGTGCGGCCCTCGGCCATGAGCCCGAGCACGTCGCGCTCCCGCGGTGTCAAGGCGGCGAGCGGGTCCCGGCGGCGACCCATGAGCTGCGTGACGACCTCGGGGTCGAGCACCGTCCCGCCCGCGGCGATGCGCCGGACGGCGTCGTCGATCTCCTCGAGCCGGGTCACGCGGTCCTTGAGCAGGTACCCGATGCCGGTCGCGCCGGCGGCGAGGACGTCCTCGGCGTAGGTGGCCTCGACGTACTGCGAGAGCAGCAGGACCCCGGTCCGCGGGGCCACCCGGCGGGTCTCGACGGCGGCACGGACGCCCTCGTCGGTGAAGGTCGGCGGCATCCGCACGTCCATCACGACGACGTCCGGAGCGGCGTCGGGCAGCGTGGCGAGGAAGGCGTCCGCGTCGGCGTACTGACCGACGACGTCGATGCCCGCCTCGTCGAGCACGCGGGCGAGGCCCTCGCGCAGGAGCACGGCGTCGTCGACGACGACGGCCCGGATGCGTGCTGCACCCGGGCCGTCGCTCATGCCGACCAGCCTAGCGGGAGCGGTCGCTCCCCCGGCCTCACGCCCTCGTGACCGGGACCCCGTGCAGGGCGCCGAGCGGGATCCGGGCCGTGGCCTCGGTGGGGCCGCCCTCGGGGCTGTTCACGACGAGTTCGCCGTCGAGGGCCCGCATCCGTCCGGTCAGCCCCTCGATCCCGTGGCCGACCTGCGTGCGGGCACCGCCGCGACCGTCGTCGGTCACGCTGACGGTGAGGTACCAGAGCCCGGAGGCGTCCACGATGAGGCCGAGGTAGACACCCGCCGCCGAGGCGCCCGCGTGCTTCGTCGTGTTCGTCAGCAGCTCGCTCACGGTGAAGTACACGTTGCGCTGGACCTCGGTCGCGAGCTCGAGCCCCTCGGGCAGCCGGACGTCGAGTCCGACGGGGATCGGCGTCCGCGCAACCAGGGCCTCGAGCGCCGCGACGAGCCCGCGGTCGAGCAGGATCGGCGGTGCGAAGCCCCGCGACAGTGCGCGCAGCTCGTCGAGGGCGTCCTGCGCGTGCTCGGTCGCCTCGCCGATGAGCCGCTTCGCCTTCTCCGGGTCACGGTCGAAGGCGCGCTCGGCGGCGGCCAGGTCCATGCGGAGCCGGACGAGTCGCTGCTGCGGTCCGTCGTGCAGGTCACGCTCGATCTGCCGGAGCGTCTGCCCCTCGGCCGTGACGGCCCCGGCACGCGAGGCCTGGAGCCCGGCGACGCGCTGCTCGAGCTGCTCGGCACGGAACCCGCCGAGCAGCCCGGCGTCGATCCAGTAGTGGGCCAGGACCGAGCCGCGGGCCCAGAGCGGGAAGAGCGCGACCGAGGCCGCCATCGAGAGCAGGGCTGCGGTGCCGATGCCCACCAGCGCGCCGCTGTCGACGAAGTCGAGCGACGGCAGGGCGCCGTTCATCGTCCGGCCGAGGACGAAGCCGCCGGCGAGCAGGATGGGCCACAGGAAGCCCGCGACCAGGACGGCGCCGACGCCGACGGTGACGAGCGCCGCGAGCGGGTACACGACGACCGCGTGCAGCAGGTACAGCCAGTAGTGCGGGTTGGCGACCGCCGAGCCGGTCCGGGTCCACCAGTTCTGCTGCCACCGCGGGGTCCAGTCCACCGGGCGGATCGGCCGGGGGTCCGCCCACCCGATGCGGAGCTTCTCGAACTGCCCGACCCACCGCGCCACGAACAGCGCGATGAAGAACATCAGCAGGACGAACGGGTTGAACAGGTCGCGCAAGCCCCGCCCGAACAGCGCCGCGGGGAACGCCACGTAGAGCGTGCAGAGCAGCACGGCCGTCAGCGCCATGTACCCGAAGTCGCGCGGCAGGCGCCGCCAGGCCTCGCGGTAGAAGCCACCGGCGGTCGTCCGCCGACCGGACCCTGCTCCGCCACCCGGTCCCACGACGGGCGTCGGCTCGGCGCCGACGGCGGGCGTCGACGACCACGACGACGGCGGCGTCGGCGGTGTCAGCGGCTGTTCGGGCACGGGCTTCGTGGCTCCCTGGGGCACGGCGTCGTCCAGCGGGACGGTGTGTGCCCGGTCGGCGGCGGAGTGGTCCAGCGGGATGGTCTCGGCCTGGTCGAGGCGGTCGGTGTCGGTCATGGGTCCAGCCTCACGGAGCCCGTCCCCGCGTCCCATCCTGCCGTCTCCCGGATCGGGGGTGGGGTTGTCCCCACCCCATGCGCCCGTCGCGCCGTCAGACGAGGGCGGCGGCGACCGCCGGGGACTCCTCGGGTACCGACCACGGGCGGTGGGTCATCCCGCTGTCGCCCCGGAACGAGGTGACCGTGCCCGATCCGTCCCGCACGTAGCTGATCAGCTCGTCGACGGAGCCGAAGCGGTTGCCCGATGCCATCCGGAGCGTGTCCTCGTCGACGACCTCGAGCCGCACCGGTGACTCGGTCGGCACGGGCTGCGTCGGGTCGATCGCGAGCAGCCGGTCGCCGATGCGTGCCACGTCCGTGATCCCCTCGAAGGTGGTGAACCGGCCGGTGTAGCGGTCGGTGTCGACGTCGGCGGGGAGCACCGGCCCCGGGGCGTGCTCGTCGGCGGCGGCGTCGAGCAGGTGGACGATCCCGGTGGCGATCATGCCCGCCGGGCCGGTCGCACTGCTCGTCAGGACGGACACGACGAGCGACGAGGCCGGGTCGAACACCGACTGGGTGATCTGCCCGGGGAACCCGCCGGAGTGGCCGCGGACCTCGCGCCCGTTGATCCGGTCGACGACGAACCCCGCGCCGTAGCCGCGCGCCGCCGGGTCGTCGTCGACGGCGCTCCAGGCCTTCCGCTGCGCCAGGCGCTTGGCGCGGTCGGACAGCAGCGAGCCGCGACCGGGCACGTGCTCCGAGAAGTAGCGGACCAGGTCGGACGCGGTGCCGTGGAAGCCGGTGGCGGCGGCGAGCGCGCCGGTCGTCACGTGCGGGACACGCTGACGGGTGCGGGCGTCGTGCAGGCTGGTGTAGCCGACGACGAACTCGTCCTCGCGTGCCGGGTCGAACTCCGGGCCGGTGCCGGCGAGGCCGAGCGGCTCGGTGATCGCGGTCCCGACGTGCTCGGCGTAGGACGTCCCGGTGACGGCCTCGATCACGAGCCCGAGCAGGCCGTACCCGAGGTTCGAGTAGTTGAACGCGGACCCGACGGGCACCTTCGCGCCGCCCTCGACGACGAGCGCGACGAGCTGGTCGGCGTCGGGGAACGGGTGGTCGAGCGCCCAGTGGTCGCCGTCGGCACCGTCGCGCACCACCCCGGCGCCCATCTCCATGAGCTCGCGGACCGTCGCGTCCGCGATCGGCGACCCGGCCTCGACCAGGGCGGGCACGAACGAGCCGACCGTGTCGTCGAGCCGCAGGGCGCCGGCGTCGGCGAGCTGCAGCAGGGCGGTCGCGGTGAAGGTCTTCGAGTGCGACGCGATCCGGAACAGGTCGGTCGTGGTCAGGCGGCGACCGGCCTCCACGTCGGCGTACCCCCACGCCTCGGAGAACAGCTCCTGGCCCTCGAAGCCGATCGCGACCTGCACACCGGGCAGGCGCAACTGCCACACCTTGTAGGCGACCCACTCACGGACGTAGGGCAGGACGGACTCGTACGCGGCGCGCTTCTCCATGCCGACCAGCCTGGCACGAGCCCCGCCTCAGCCGGACAGCGCCGCGAGCCGCGCCGAACGCCGGGCCGCCTGCTCGACGGGGTCCGGCACCGGCGCCGCCTGGACGAGCCGCCTCGTGTACGGGTCCTGCGGTGCCCGGAGGATCGCGTCGCGCGGCCCCTCCTCGGCCACCCGTCCCCGGTGCAGCACCACCACGCGGTCGCACAGGGTGTCGACCACCGCCAGGTCGTGCGTGACGAACAGGCAGGCGAACCCGAGGCGTTCCTGGAGCTCGCGGAAGACGTCGAGCACCCGTGCCTGCACGGAGACGTCGAGCGCGCTGGTCGGTTCGTCGGCGATGAGCAGGGCGGGGTCGAGCGCGACGGCGCGGGCGATCGCCACACGCTGCCGCTGACCGCCGCTGAGTTCGTGCGGGTACCGCTCGCGGAAGCCGCCGTCGAGCCCGACGTCCGCGAGCAGTCGCTCGACACGCGGGCCCACCTCGGCCGACGGCAACCGGAGGATCTGGCGGAGCGGTTCGGCCACCGTCTGCCCGACCGTGTACCGCGGGTTCAGGGATCGCAGCGGGTTCTGGAAGACCACCCCGACCCGGCGACGCATCGTGTTCCGGGAGGCGCGGCGCGCGCCCGCCACGTCGGTCCCCTCCACGAGGACCGACCCGTCGGTGATCGGCGCGAGTCCGACGGCGGCGCGTCCGATCGTCGTCTTGCCGCTGCCGGACTCGCCGACCAGGCCGAGGATCTCACCACGACCGACGGCGAACGACACGTCGTCGACCGCGCGGAAGCGCCCGCGCAGGGCGCCGCCGTACTCGACCACGAGGTGCCGGACGTCGAGGACGGGCACAGCGGGTTCCGTGGCGGGCGTGGGCCGCGCCTCCAGCACGGAGGTGCCCATCCGCGGGACGGCGGCGAGGAGTTCCCGCGTGTACTCGGCGGCCGGGTCGGCGAAGACGCCGACGGCCGTCCCGCGCTCGACGACCTCGCCCCGGCGCATCACGACCACCCGGTCGGCGATGTCGGCGACGACGCCCATGTCGTGCGTGATGAGGAGGATCGCGGTGCCGGTCCGGTCGCGGAGCGCACGGAGCACGTCGAGGACCTCCGCCTGCACGGTGACGTCGAGCGCCGTCGTCGGCTCGTCGGCGATGAGGAGGTCCGGGTCCGCGGCGAGCGCCATCGCGATCATGACGCGCTGGCACTGACCGCCCGAGAGCTCGTGCGGGTACTGCCCGAGTCGACGGTCCGGCTCCGGGACCTCCACGGCGCGGAGGAGTTCGAGCGAGCGCGCACGGACGGCCGCGCGGTCGAGGCCGCCCTCGGCGCGGCGGACGGCCTCGGCGAGCTGGAACCCGACCGTGAAGACGGGGTTCAGTGCGGCGGACGGGTCCTGGAAGATCATCGACACCCGGCGACCGCGCACCTCGCGGAGCACCTGCTCGTCGGCGCCGAGCACCTCGAGGTCCCCGATCCGGATGCTCCCGGTGGCGCGGGCCCCCTCCGGCGCGATGCCCATCGCGGTCATCGCGGTCATGCTCTTGCCCGACCCGGACTCGCCGACGACGGCCACGACCTCGCCGCGGCCGACGGTGAACGAGGCGCCGTCGACCGCGCGGACGACGTCGCCGTCCACGTCGAACGTGACGGTGAGCTGGTCGACGGTGAGGACGTCGGTCATGGGGTCTCCGGTCGGTCGGACTCGTCGCGGGCCGCCTTGAAGGCCTCCCACTCCTCGAGCATCTTGACGTGGTACCCGCGCAGCCACTGCATGTAGTCGCGGCCGTTGCGGAGGCGTTCACGGACCTCGGCGTCCACGTCGCCGTCCGCGGTGTGGCCGCCGGACTCGACGATCGCGAGCCCGCGGCCGATGACGTCGCGCTGCCGGTCGAGGTACCGACGCTCCCCGGCGAGCCAAGACCCCCAGACGTCGGCCTCGGCGCGGAAGTAGTGGCTGCGTTCGCCCGGGACGGTGTGCCGCTTGACGAAGCCGCTGTCCGCGAGCCGCCGGGTGGCCATCGAGATCGCGCCCGAGCTCGCGCCGAGCGCGAGCTGCAGGTCGGACGACGACGAGTGCGGGGCCCGGGTCATCATGAGGTAGCCGAGGACCCGTGCGTCGGTGAGCGGCGTCCCCGCGAGCTCGCTGAACATCAGGGCGAACTCCTCGACGAACGCCTGGCGCTCCGGTTCGAGGACGACGTCGTCCTGCACGTCCGTGCCCGCGGACGGGCGCTCCCCGGCGCTCATGCCTCGAGGCCGGCGGCGACCGCGGGCGACTCGGTCGGGATCGTCCACGGCTCCATGGTCATCCCGCCACCGGCACGGATCGAACGGACACCGCCGTCGGCGTCGCGGTCGTACGTGACGTCCTCGTCCACGGACCCGAACCGGTTGCCGTGGGTCATCCGGAGGGTGTCGGCGTCGACGACCTCGAGTCGGGTCGGCGCGTCGAGCGGCGCCGGTGCGGACGGGTCGATCTCGACGAGCCGGTCGCCGATGCGGGCGACGTCGGTGACGCCCCACGGGTTGGCGAAGCGCCCGGTGAAGGTCGCGGCGTCGACGTCGTCCGGCACGACCGCGTTCGGGGCGTCGTCCGCGACGGCCGCGTCGAGGAGCGTGATGATCGCGGTCGCGATGAGCGTCGCCGGCCCGGCCGCGGCGCTGGTGAGCACCGAGACGACGAGCCCGGACGCCGGGTCGAACATCGACTGCGTGATCTGCCCGGGGAACCCGCCGGAGTGCCCGCGGATGTCCCGGCCCCCGATCCGGTCGACGACGAACCCGGCACCGTACCCGCGCTCGGCGTCGTCGTCGGTGGCGCTCCAGGCCTTCCGCTGGACCAGGCGCTTCGAGTGGTCGCTGAGCAGGGTGCCCTGCCCGATGACGTGCTGGGAGAAGTACCGGACGAGGTCGGACGCGGTGCCGTGGAACCCGGTGGCGGCGGCCATCGCGCGGGTGTCGACGTGGTCGATGCGCTTCCGGGTCCGGGCGGTGTGGAAGCCCGTGTACCCGACCACGAAGTCGTCGGCCCGGGCCGGGTCCCAGTCCGGGCCGGTGTTCCGCAGGCCGAGCGGCTCGGTGATCGACGCACGGACGAAGTCGTCGTACGACTGCCCGGAGACCGCGGCGATGACGAGCCCGAGCAGGGAGTACCCGAGGTTCGAGTAGTTGAACGACGACCCGGTGGGGACCTTCTGTCCGCGGTCGAGGACGAGCGCGAGCAGCTCCTCCTCGTCCGGGAAGGGGCGCTGCAGGGACCAGTAGTCGCCGTCGTGACCGTCCCGGATGACGCCGGCGCCCATCTCCATGAGTTCGCGGACGGTCGCGTCGGCGATCGGCGACCCGCCCGCGACGAGGGCCGGGACGTGGGTGCCGACGGTGTCGTCGAGCCGGAGGTCACCGCGCTCGACGAGCTGCAGGAGTGCCGTCGCGGTGAAGGTCTTCGAGTGCGACGCGATGCGGAACAGGTCGGTCGTGGTGAGGCGCCGTCCGGCCTCGACGTCGGCGTGGCCCCACGCCTCGTCGAACAGGACCTCGCCCCCGTGGCCGATCGCGACCTGCACGCCCGGGACCCGCAGTTGCCACACCTTGTACGACACCCACTCCTGGATGTACGGGAGGGTCTTGCGGTAAGCGTCGAGGGTGTCGGTCACGGTGGTCCTTTCGAGGAGCGGTGGGTCGAGTCTGTCGCGTCGCGGGCCGCAGCGTGCGCCGCGCCGCGCTCAGCGACGTCGGGGGTCGAGTGCGGCGCGCAGGGTGTCGCCGAGCGCGATGACGGACAGCACCGTCACCGCCAGGAACACCGCGGGCGCGACCAGCATGTGCGGTGCCCGGAGGAACTGGCTCGTCGCCGCGGACAGCTGCAGCCCCCAGGAGATGGCGGGGCTCTCGAGCCCGATGCCGAGGTAGGTGAGGGACGATTCCGACACGATGACGCCACCGACGGTGATCGTCGCGAGGACGAGCAGCGGTGAGATCGACGCCGGCAGGACGTACCGGGTGGTGATCCGCCAGGTGGAGAGGCCCATCGTGCGGGCGGCCAGGACGAACTCGGCGTTCCGGACGCTCCGCACGCTCGAGCGGACGAGCCGGGCCATGGTCGGCCAGCCGAACAGGGCGAGGACGAGCGAGACGGTCAGTACCGACCGCTCCCCCACGCTGTTCAGGACGACGACCGCCCCGAGCAGGAACGGGAACCCGAGGAAGACGTCCGTCAACCGGGCGAGCACGGCGTCCACCCACCCGCCGACCATGCCGGCGACGGTCCCGACGACCACGGCGACGGCACCGGCGAGGACCGTGGTGAGCACGGCGACGGCGATCGACGACCGGGTTCCGTAGAGGACGTTGGCGTAGACGTCGCACCCCTGCAGGTCGAAGCCGAAGGGGTGACCGGCTGCGGCGGGCGCACCGCTCTTCCCGAGGTCGCACACTCGGGGGTCGCCGTGCCCGAAGAGGCCGGCGAAGAAGCCCGGGAAGAGCGCGACGAGCAGGACGACGGTCAGGACACCGGCCGGCAGCCAGAACCCGGGGCGCCGGACCGCGGAGCGCAGCGGTCGCCGTCGGGTGACGACGGCCTGCGGGACGGTGGCGCCGATGGCGGAGGTGGTCATGCGGAGGCTCCTGTCCGGACGCGGGGGTCGAGGGCGGCGTGCAGCAGGTCGACGAGCACGCTCGTGACGAGGAACACCAGGATGAGCGCGGTCGAGATGCCGACGACGACGGCGCCCTCGTGCGACCGGATGCCCTGGAACAGCAGGTTCCCGACGCCGGGCAGGTTGAAGATGCCCTCGACGATCACCGTCCCGCCCATGAGGTACCCGAGGTCGGTGGCGAGGTACGTCGCCGTGGGGATGAGCGAGTTGCGCATGACGTGCACGCCGACGATGCGGCCGGGGGTGAGCCCCTTCGCGCGCGCCGTCCGGACGAAGTCGGCGTCGAGCGTCTCGATCATCGACGTCCGGGTCAGCCGGGACACGGCCGCCAGGCCGAAGAGCGCGATGACGAACGCGGGCAGCAGGTACGCCGTGGGCCACCCCGCGGTCGCCCCGGCGACGGGGAACCAGTGCAGCCGCACCGAGAAGACCAGCTGCAGGGCGACACCGAGCACGAAGACCGGGACGGCCCCGACGACGATCGTGCCGACCAGGACGCTCTTGTCGAGGAGGGTGCCACGGCGCAGTGCCGACACCACCCCGAGCCCGATGCCGAGCACGATCTCGATCGCCCACGCGGTGAGCGCGAGCGTGACCGTGACCGGCCAGCGCGACGCCATCTGCTCGCCGACGGACTGCCCGCTGAAGTCCGTGCCGAAGTCCCCGCGGAACAGGCCGCCGAGGTACTGCAGGTACTGCAGCCACAGCGGCTGGTCGAGGTGGTACTCGGCCCGCAGGGCGCGCACGACGGAGTCGCTGAGCGGCCGGTCGCCGCCGAGCGCCTTGATCGGGTCGCCGGGGAGCGCGAACGTCATCGCGTAGATGAGGAAGGTCACGCCGAGGAAGACGACCAGCAGGCCGCCGACCCGGCGGCCGACCGTGAGCGTGGGACGCATCACGCGCCTCCCGTCGTCGCCAGGGACGGTCGGGAGGCGCGTGGTGCGTCCGTCCCGTCGCCCACGACGTGCGCCGCGCAGGCCAGGATCGCCCCGAACTGCACGCCCACCAGCGTCGCCACCGGGATGGGCACCGCCCCCGTCCCGGCGTCTGCCTGCCAGAGCGCGTACTGCGCCGCGAGCCGGTCCCGCAGCCGCCGGAGCGGCGCGGGTGCCGTGCCGGCACCCGTCTCCGCCTCGAGCGCACGGAGCAGCATGCCGCCGTAGCGGAGCCCGAAGCACCGGACGAGGTCCTCGCAGCCGAAGCGCTCGGCGACGGTGGCCCTCCGGGCGGCCGGTTCCCGGTCGGCCCGCAGCCGGTCGGTCTCGACCATGCCGGCGAGCATCGGCACGAAGGCACGGGAGGCCTCGAGGAAGGGCGTCTCGATCGTGAGCAGGGGCGTCGCGGCGTCGAGCACGTCCTGCAGGACGACCCCCACGGCGCCGAGGTCGTCCGCGCACCGACGGAGGAGGTCCGCGTACGACTCGGTCGTCGGGGTCTGGTCGTCGGCGTCCGGGTGGCTCCAGTACGGCAGCTCGGCGACCACGCACAGCGCGCCGTGCCGCATCGCCCACGCGGCGCTGGACGCCCCGTGGATGTGCTCCGCGGGGTCGACGCCGAGCGACTCCAGGTAGTCGTACGCCCGCTCCACACCGTCCATGGCGAACACCGCCGGGGCGAGTTCGCGCAGGAACGGCGACTCCGGCTCCCCGGTGTCGAGCGGCAGCCCGAGTGCCGCCGGGACGGCGTGCAGGGTGTCGATCACACCGGGCAGGTCCTCGGAGAGGTAGTAGTAGACGCCGCCCATCTCGCCGTTGTGCAGCGACACGAGCAGGTCGGGCTCGGTGTCGTCGATGAGCCGCATGAACGCGAGCGTCTCCGGCAGCACCTGGTCGAAGTACACCGACCCGTGGCTGTTCGGGAAGGTCCACTCGACCTGGCTGTCCGGCGCCGGCCGGTAGAAGTGCCGCGCGTAGTGCACCCGGTCGTACGGGTCGTCGAACCACGCCTCGTTGAGGCGCATGCCGTCGGGGTCGATCGTGGGGACGACGTGCCACGTGACGTCGAGCTCCTCCGTCCCGCCCGCCAGCAGCCAGGTCGCCAGGTGGAGCGCCGTCCACGATCCGATCGGCTCGTTCGGGTGCACGCCGCCGACGACGACGGCGGCGTGCGACCCGGACCCGATCCGGTAGCTGTGGAGCGGCTCCCCGAGACGGCTGGTGCCGATCCGGGTGACCGTGACCTGCCCCGGGTGCGCCGCGGCGAGCGCGGCGAACCGGGCGTGCAGGTCGTCGACGAGCGGGAAGCCGTCGCGGTCGGGGACCTCGGTGACGAGACGGAGGACGGTGCGCTGGTCCATGCGGTGCGGATCGCTTCCTGCGGCTACTGGACGGTGATGGCCTGGACCACCGGGCTGCCGTCGACGGCGGGGAGCGAGGCGATCTTGTCGCTCACGACGTAGGAGTACTTGTCGAAGAAGGTCGGCACGACCGGGAAGTCCCGCAGCACGGCCTCCTGCGTCTGCGCGTAGTACTCGTTCGCCTCGTCCTGCGACCCCGCGGAGTCGGCCTTCGCGAGCAGCGAGTCGACCTCGTCCGACTGGTAGTAGCCGGTGCACGGCGCGCAGCCGCCCGCACTGGTGAACAGCGCCCGGAGGGTGTTCTGCTGGCTGGCGTACAGCGCACCCCAGTGCCCGAAGTGCGGTCCCTCGATCTTCTTGTCGGTCAGCTCCGAGTAGTACGACGCCCAGTCGGTGGTGGCCTTCGCCTCGGTGTCGACGCCGAGGTTCTGCCGGATCTGGTTCGCGTACGCCTGGTAGAGCGAGTCGAGGCCGTTGCCGCCGGGGTAGACGAGGGTGATCGAGCCGTCGAACCCGCCGGCCTTCGCCAGGAGCGCCTTCGCCTTCGACGGCGAGAACTCGCAGGCCTCGCCGCAGATGCCCTCCTGCGTGCCGGACATGCCCGGCGGGGTGAGCGCGGTGGCCGGCTCGTACAGGCCGCCGTAGATCGCCTGGTTGACCTGCTTCCGGTTGATCGACATCGAGATGGCCCGTCGGACGTCGGGGTCGGCGTACCGCTCGTCCCACAGCGGGAAGCCGAGGTAGTCGATGCCCGGGGCGTCGAAGGAGTGCAGGCGGTCCCCGAAGTCACCGGAGGCGCTGGTCATCTTGTCGGTCGGCAGGAACAGCACGTCGGCGTTGCCGGCGAGCACGTCGGTGTACGCGGTGTTCATGTCGGCGTAGCTCTTGAAGGTGACGTCCTCCGTCTTCGCCTTCGTGCCCTCGTAGCCCGACCACGCCCTGACCGTGAACGGCTGGTTCGCCGTCCACTTCTCGGTCATCTCGTACGGGCCGTTGCCGATCGGCTTCGCGTCGTAGGCCTTCAGGTCGCTGTACGCGGCCTCGGGCATCGGGTAGAACGCGGTCTGCGCCTGGCTGAGCTGGAGCGGGAACTGGCTGTCCGCGTGGGTGAGCGTCACCGTGAAGGTGTCCTTACCCGTCACCTTCAGTCCCGACATCTCCTTCGTCTTCGGGGTGCCCGAGGCGGGGTTGAGGTCCGAGTAGCCGACGATCGCGGCGAGCTGCCCGCTGTTCTCCCAGGCGTTCGGGCCGTACGCGGTGTGGTTCCAGGCCTTGACGTAGCTCTCGGGCGTGACCGCCTCGCCGTTCTGGAACGTCCAGCCGTCGCGGAGCGTGATCGTCCAGGTGGTGGCGTCGCTCGACTCGACGCTCTTCGCGGCGACGTCGTGCAGTTCACCCTTCGCGTCCGTCTCGGTGAGCGGCGCGAACAGGCTCATCGTCTGGGTGAAGGCCACCGTCTGGCGGCCCGGGGTCAGATGGTCGGGCTCGCCGGTCGCGTAGACCAGGCTCCCGCCGGAGCCGCCCTGGGCGTCCCCGCTCCCGTTCCCGGTGGCCGAACAGCCGGTGGCCACCAGCGCCAGCGTGGCCGCTGCGGCCACCGCCGCGATCGTCCTGCGTCGCATCTTGAGCTCCTCGAGTCGAAGCGCGTCCGGTTCGGGCCCGGTCGTCGTGGTCGAGACGGTAGGGGCCGCGGAAACCCGAGCACAAGGTTTCTTTCACTGATCTCTGAAACCTTTACCGCCCGGAAACGAGCCGGAAACGACACCCGTCGCGAAGGCGGCCGTCCTGTGCCACGCTCGTCGCATGCGCCACACACCCCGCTTCCTGATGACCGACGTCGCCGAGGTGCGGCGCGTGGTCGCCGAGAACCCGTGGGCGACGATCGTGTCCCACACGGCGGCCGGGATCGTCGCGTCGCACTACCCGGTGCTCCTCGAGACGCCCGGCCCCGACGACGACCCGGACGCGATCGTGCTCGTCTCGCACGTCGGCCGCCCCGACGAGGTCGCGCACGAGCTCGGGCAGCACGAGGTCCTCGTCGTGTTCCAGGGCCCGCACGGCTACGTCTCCCCCGCGTGGTACCCGCCGGAGCAGTTCGTCCCGACGTGGAACCACGTGACCGCGCACCTGTGGGGCACGCCGGAGATCCTGTCCGACGAGGAGAACTTCCGCGTGCTCGGCGAGCTCGTCGACCACTTCGAGCGCGTCATGCCCGAGCCGGTCTCGCTCGACGTCGACGAGGAGACCGCCCGACGGGTGGCGAAGGGCACCGTGGGGATCCGCATCCGGGTCACGCGCTCCGACGCCCGCGCCAAGCTGTCGCAGAACAAGGCGCCCGAGGTGGTCGAGCGCATCGTCGCGGGCCTGCGCGGGGACGGCCCCTACGCGTCGCCGGCGCTCGCCGACGAGATGGACCGCGCACACGGCCGGGAGGCGTCGTGACCGACCTCCTGCTCCGTTCCGTCCGGCGGGTCGGGACCTCCGGCGTCCCCGCGGACGTCCGCGTCGTCGACGGACGGGTCACCGCGGTCGCCCCCGCCGGGACGCTCGACGCCGCCGCGGTGGCCGGTGCCGACACCGAGGTCGTCGAGGCCGACGGCGCGTGGCTCGGCCCAGGGCTCGTCGACCACCACGTCCACTTCGACCAGTGGGCCCTCGTCCGCCGTCGCGTCGACGTGTCCGGCTGCGACTCCGCGGAAGCGACCGCCGACCTGCTCGCCGGGGCGGCGCGTGCCGCCGGACCGGACGGCGGTCCGGCCGCGACGATGGTCGGTCACGGCTACCGGGACGGTCTCTGGCCCCGCCCCGCGCGACGCGAGCTGCTCGACCGGGCCGCGCCGGGCCTCCCGGCCGTCGTCATCAGCGGCGACCTGCACGCCGTCTGGTGCAACGGGATCGCCCTGGAGCGGTTCTCGGCGGCGGTGGGCCGCCCGCTCGTGGCGGGCGACGACGGAGTGCTGCGCGAGCAGGACGCGTTCGACGTGACGGCCGCGCTCTCCCGCGTGCCCGACGACGTGCTCGACGGCTACGTGTCCGACGCCGTCGACGCGGCCACGGCGCGCGGCGTGACCCGCGTCGTCGACCTGGAGATGCGGTCCGGCCTCGACCGCTGGACCCGGCGGATGAGGGCCGGCACCGACGGACTCCGGGTCGCGTGCGGCGTGTACCCGCACGAGCTCGAGGACGCGATCGCCCGCGGCCTCCGCACCGGCGCGGTCGTCGACGGCACCGGCGGACTGCTGTCGACCGGTCCGTTCAAGGTGATCACCGACGGGTCGCTCGGTACCCGGACCGCGGCGATGGCCTCCGGCGAGGGCGTCCTGGCCTACGCGTTCGACGAGCTCGTGGCGATGGTCCGCCGGGCGGTCGACGCCGGGCTCGTCCCGGCCGTGCACGCGATCGGCGACCGGGCGAACACGCTCGCACTCGACGTGTTCGAGGCCGTCGGCGCGCGCGGGTCGATCGAGCACGCGCAGCTGCTCGACGGCGCCGACCTCGACCGGTTCGCCCGGCTCGGGGTCGCCGCGTCCGTCCAGCCCGAGCACGCGATGGACGACCGCGACATCGCCGACCGGCACTGGGCTGGCGAGACGGACCGGGCCTTCCCGTTCGCCGCGCTCGAGCGGGCCGGCGCCGAACTGCGGCTCGGCTCGGACGCGCCCGTCGCGCCGCTCGACCCGTGGGTGTCGATGGCGGCCGCGGTCGGACGGGACCGGGACGGCCGCGAGCCGTGGCACCCCGAGCAGCGGATGTCGGCGCTCGCCGCGTGGAAGGGGTCCACGGACGGCCGGGTCTCGGTCGCGGTCGGTGACGTCGCGGACCTCGTGCTGCTGCCGGCGGACCCGCTGGCGGTCGCCGTGTCCGAGCCGTCGGACGTGCTGCGCACGATGCCGGTGCTCGCGACGGCCGTCGCCGGGCGGTTCACGCACCGCTCGGTGTGAGGCGCTACTTCTGGTCCTTCGGGCACCAGTAGAGCTTGCGACCGGCCATGTCCGCCATCCGGATCTCCGTGCCGCACACCCGGCACGGCTCCCCCTGGCGGTGGTACACCCAGTGCCGGTCCTTCCGCGACCGCAGCGCCTTCTTGTGATCAGCCTCGGACAGGTCGTCCATCGTCAGCATGAGGCCGTCGCGGACGCCCTCGTGCAACAGCTTCGACCAGTCCTGCCAGAGCGCCTTCGCCTGCTTGACGGTGATCTTCTTGCCGGGCTTGTACGGGTCGATGCGCTGTCGGAAGAGCAGCTCCGCGCGGTAGATGTTCCCGATGCCGGCGACCACCGACTGGTCCATCAGCAGCTGGCCGATCGCGACGTTGCGCTTCCGCACGTTCTCGACGAAGGTCTTCTCGGCCTCGGGGCCGTCGTCGTTGATCGGGTCCGGACCGAGCTTGTCCAGCGCCTTCTGCACGCCGGCAGGGTCCTCGACCACGCAGGCGGTCGGACCGCGCAGGTCGGCGACGGTGTCCTGGGTGAGGATCCGCACGCGCACCTGGCCGACCGGGTCCGGCGGGAAGGACTCGATCGGGTCCTCGGCCTGCTCCTGCTCCGCCATCCGGTAGCGGGCGAGCCGCGGGGCGCCGATCGACGCGAGCGACTCCTCGCCGTCGCCGTCCTCGGACAGGGCCTCCGCCGACGAGATCACGCCCGCGAAGTCCCACGCTCCGTAGAGACCGAGGTGCACCCGGAGGAACAGGTCGTCCTCGAACTCGAGGAACAGCTGCTTCGCCACCGCCCGCGCTGCGGTCATCCGCTTGCCGTCGAGCTGCGCCGCACCGGCCGCGAAGCGACCCTGCGGACTCGACACCTCGCAGCGCTTGCCGACGAAGTGCCGCGAGAACTGGTTCGCGATGCGGTGGACGGAGTGACCCTCTGGCATCGGTCCTGTCTACCCGGACTACTCGTCGATCTGCCGACCGGCGATGTGCCCCGTCGTCTCGTACTCGGCGAGCTGCGCGATGCGGCGGGCGTGACGCTCCTCGCCGGAGAAGGGCTCGGCGATGAAGAGGTCGACGAAGCGGATGGCCTCGTCCTCGGTGTGCTGCCGGGCACCGATCGAGATGACGTTCGCGTCGTTGTGCTGGCGGGCGAGGAGCGCCGTCGACTCGTTCCACACCAGCGCGGCCCGGATGCCCTCGACCTTGTTGGCCGCGATCTGCTCGCCGTTGCCCGAACCGCCGAAGACGACACCGAGCGCCTCGACACCGGCGCGCTGGTCCTGCACCACGGCGTGCGCGGCGTTGATGCAGAACGAGGGGTAGTCGTCGAGCGCGTCGTACTCGGTCGGACCGTGGTCGACCACCTCGTGCCCCGCCTCGGTGAGGTGCTGGGCGAGGGTCTTGTTGAACTCGAGGCCGGCGTGGTCCGTTCCGAGGTGGATGCGCATGGCCTCGATCCTATTCCCGCGCCTACGCCGCCCGGACCACGACGACGACGTACCGAACCGCCTCGTCACCCGGGTTGCGGTAGACCACGTCCGCCGGGTCGCCGAGCTCGATCCGGTCCCCCGAGCCGAGCCGCGTGGACTCCCCCGCAACGACCACCTCGAGGACGCCGTCGACGACCCAGATGCAGTGACGGAGGAAGGCGTAGGCGCTCGCCGGGTACGCGACCTCGCGGCCGGCCGGGAGGCGCACCTCGGTGACGTCCGCGGGGAACGCCGCACTCGAGACGGGACGCCGGCGGTACCCGGTCTCGGGGTCGGTCCAGGAGTCCGCGGTCGCCCCGCGCTGTACGCCGCGCGCCTCGTCGGGATCGGCCGTGCGCGGGACGTCGTGCTCCAGCGTCTCGTCGAGGAGCTGCGAGACCGTGAGACCGAACGCGCCGGACAGCCGGCCGAGGATGGTGGCCGTCGGGCTCGACACCCCGCGCTCGACGCGGTTGATCATCGCGCGGGAGACGCCGGACTCCTCGGCGAGCTCGGTCAGGCTCCACTTCCGCTCGGTCCGCAGGCGCTGCAGGCGTTCCCCGAGGCGGCGCTGGTCTGCGTCGTCGGCGGTCTCGGCAGCGCTCCCGGCGGCGCGCTCTGCGGCCGGTTCCGATGCCGCTCCCGCGTCGTCTACGATCTGAGACATGACGACAGCATATGCGACGGCCGGCGCTGCCCCTGTCACCGTGCGGGACTGCGAGCCGCGCGACCTCGACGTCGTCCACGCGCTGCACGTCGACGCCGTGCTGCACTCGACGGCGATCTGGCAGGAGGAGCCGCACCCGCGGGAGTACTTCGACGGGTGGCTCGCCGAGCGTCGTGCCGCCGGACTCCCCGTGCTCGTCGCCGAGGTCGGCGGGGTCGTCGCCGGCTACGTCACCTACAGCGCGTTCCGGCCGCACCAGGGGTACCGCCACACGGTCGAGCACAGCGTCTACGTCGTGCCGGCGTTCCGCGGCCGAGGCATCGCTACTTTGCTCATGGACGCCCTCGTCGCACACGCCCGTGCGGCGGACGTGCACGTCGTGATGGCCGGCATCTGCTCGTCGAACACGGGCTCGATCGCCCTGCACGAGCGGCTCGGGTTCGTCACCGTCGGGGTGCTGCCCGAGGTCGGGCGGAAGTTCGACCGGTGGCTCGACCTGACGCTCATGCAGTTGCGCATCGCCTGAGGCGCACGGCCGGTGGGGTTCACTCGCTGCCGGGCAGCGGCACCTCGATCGGCGGTGGAGACGGGCGGAACGACGGAGCGGTGTCGCCGTGCGCAACGGCACGATGGGTCGCGAACCAGTCCCACGCGGACGCTTCCTCGGCCTCCGCAGGGCTCTCTGCGAGGCAGTCGTTGCACCGCGCGTGCCACCCCTCGTCGTCGTGCCAGCGGTGTGGGTGCCCCTCCGGCACCCAGTCCGGCGACCACCTGACGTCGAAGGCGTACACGATCTCGGCGGCGATGCCCCACGCCAGCTTGCGCAGTGCAGCGTCCTCGATGCCCTGCTCCCACGACAGCCAGCCGTTCCGGAGTTCCTCGAAGACGTTGTCGGCCAGGAGCGCGTGGTGCCGGTTCTCCCACGCATCGCCCGAGGAGCGCACCACGACGGCCGGGGTGTCCGAGGGGACCGACGGCGTAGCGGTCTCCGTGCTCGGCTGCGCGCTCGCACCGTGCGTCCGTGCGTAGCGCTCGCCCTCGGGCGCGTTCATGAGCCACAGCGTCGCGGCGAGGTCCTCGTCGGACTCGCCGACTCCCGGCGCGCTCACGTACCGGGACCGCAGCAAGGCGACCCGGTCCGCGATCGTCCGGTCGGTCTCGACGAACGCCAGCACGCCCTGTGCCCGCACGAACATCCCGCTCGTCAGCAGGCCCCGACGGAGGCCGACCTCGAGCGCCCGGAGTGCCATCGCACGGGCGGCGCCGGGGTCCGGCTCGTGGTCCGTCCTCGCCAGCCGGTGTACGGCGCGGAGGTCCGTGGCACACCCGTTGCGGCCGAACTCGAGGACGTCGAGCAGGAGCCGTTCCTCGGGCGTCCGCGGTGCAGGCTCGGCGCTCGGCGGGAGGCCGTCGTCCCGCCGGACACTGCGCCGCTGCACCTTCGGGTCCTCGGCGTCAGCGGGTGGGACCACGTCGATGTACTGCTCGTACCCCGGCAGCGGCTCGCGGAGCGCCGCGATCGAGCCGTCGGGCATCTCCCGCACCTCGACGGTCGGGAACGCAACGTACTCCAGGCCTGCGTCAGACAACGATCTCGTCCCCATGCGGCTCGATGACGTTGCCTTCGGCGTCCCAGATCCCCTTGAGGTGATGACCGACGTGCGCATCCGGATCGATGCCCGCTGCCTCGCGGCAACTCCGCTCGGCCTCGTAGAGATCCATCCCTCGAGGAGTGTCGGTCGCGAAGACGTTCCAGAGCGTGCCGGTCGCGCCGTACCGTGCGCCAGCATGCTCGAGACGATCGGCTACCGGGCCGTCCCAGTTCGACCACCGTCCCCGCCCCTCCTCATCAGGTTCGAGAGACCCGAGCCCCATGATTTCCTGCTCGACCGCAGCCCGGATCCAGCCGAGCACGCGGGAGCGCGTGGTCGCGTCGTCCTCGCCGGTGCGGTGTGCGACGGTCGTGTGCCATTCGGAGAGGTCCGTACCCAGTCCGTCCGCGACGTCGGCGAGGAGTTGGTAGGTCAGTTCGTTCATCAAGCAGACTCTGATGGGTCGTTCGGATCCGATCCTTCCGGGAGACGGATCTCGATCCTGTCCTGCGAGCTTGCATGGACATCGATGGTCGGGCCGCCGGATCGGCTGTCCGTGCGGGTGCCCGGCTCGGCGTCAGACAGTGATCTCGTCACCGCATGGCTCGATGACGTTCCCGTCGGCATCCCAGACGTTCCGAAGCCGTGGGAGCGTGTCCCGACCAGCGGACAGACGCCGCGTACGTTCTCGTGTGTACATCTCCGAGCCGTGCTCCGTCCTCATCAGATAGCAATCCCAGAACTGCACCTCATCAGGCTCGACATCAACCGTGTAGATCGCAGCGATGCGTTCGACCAGGGACTCGGGGTCGCCGGTCCACGGCCGCCAGACGGCTCTGCCGGAGTCGCCGTCCTCGAAGTTCCCGACCGCCACGAGATCGCCTTCGAGGAGCTGCTGAAGCCGTCGGAGGAGCCACGAGCGAGTGTCCTCGAGAGGGCGATGGCGGCCCTTCTCGATGTTGCCGGACCATGCCCACAGATCGTCTCCCGTCCCATCTTCGACACTGGCGAGGCAGTAGTAGGTGAACTCGTTCATCGTCAGCCCTCCGGTAGAGCGTCGTCAGGAAGATCGTGCGGACCGGGTCGTTCGACGCGCTCTGGCAGGTGCACCTTCACGTTGTCCCACTCCGACGACTTCGGGTTGTGCACCTCGACCACTGGTCCCCCGGTTCCGCTGTCACGCCGGTACTGCACCCTCGTGCCATCTGGAAGGACCACCTGGATGCGATCTCGAGCGGTCCCGGTGACGAGCTTCCCGCCACGACTCAAGTCGCGCCACGCCGCCACGACCTCCTCGGGCGTGTCCACTTCTCGGTGCGGTTCGGTCTTCCCCGGACGACCGATCGAACGGATGTGCTCGTTCGCCTCCGGCCCGGTCATCGGCCCGACCGCATCCGTCATGATGCCAGCGCCACCGGCGACCTCGCGCGGCCTGCCGGTGAGTGGATCGTGCACCCAGGACCACGCGTCGGCGTCCGCCTGCGCCATCCGTTGCCGCATCGCGTCCGCCGGGGTCTGCTTCGCGGTGTCACCGCTCAGACCGAACAGGATCCCGAGGAGCTCGAGCGCGGACAGTCCGGCGGCCGCACTCCCCGCCCCGGCGGCCGTGCCGCCGGCCGCGCCGAGCCACGGCCACGGGAACTGGAACGGCGTCGAGGGGAACCCGGGGAGCGGCATCGGCGCCACCAGGCTCGCGTTCCGGACGTCGGTCTCGTCGGTGGCGAGCCCGTCCGTCGAGTCCCCGCCGTCGATCCGACCGATGCGGGAGGCCAGGTCGCGCTGCCACTCCCGCCACTGCTCGTTCCACGCATCCGCCGCCGATCGGAGGGCGGCGTCCTCGGCGGCGAGGCCGGGAACCTGCCGCCACGGCGTCGCCGCCGACGGTGGGTCAGCCAGCGAGGCGTCGTGCTGCGCCACGGCATCGCCGATCCCTCCCGTGAAGGACGCGATCCGTTCCACCAGGGCAGTCCGCCGGGAACGGAGGTCGGCGAACTCGAACGATGCCGTGTCGAGGAGCCGGTGCAGGGCCGTGACGCTGTCGGCCAGGCCGTCGGCTGCATCGCTGGACCGGCGGGTCATCGCGGGCATCGCCTCGCTCACCCCGGGCATCGCGAAGACCGACGGCACGGCGGCCCAGGAACGGTCGCCGTTCGCGGCAGCGGTTCGGACGCGCTCCCCAGCAGTGCTCGCCACACCGGCTGCGGCGACGACCGCCGCCATGTCGAGACGGATCTCGTCGAGGAGCCCCGCGGTCACCGGCGCGTTCACCGGACGGCGCCCCGCTCGGCCCGGACGGCCATGTCCGCGTCTGCTTCGTCCACCGCGGCCAGGGCGACGCGGCCGACCGCACTGACCGCCGCGAGGTGCGCGCCGATCCGCGGTGCGGTGGCCGAGCGCGCAGCGGCGAAGGACGAGACGGCCGATGCGATGACGTCCGAACCGCTCGCCGCCGAGGTGACGGCGTCCAGCGCCTCGGCCAGTGCCCCCGCCCGTTCGGCGACGTCCTCGGCCGCGCCGTGGACGTCCGCGACCGTCCGTTCGGTCGCCCCTCGGTCGACCCGGTACTGCTCCCCCATCGAGACCCCCGTGCTCGTGATGTTTCAGCGTTCGGCCAGCACCGTAGCAGACGGGAGGCACGGTGCGGGCCCGCACCGTGCCTCCCGTCCGCCCGCTGGTCGCGTCCGCGACGCAGGCCGGGCTACGCGACCGTGTCGAAGATCGGACCGACCGTCCGCGAGCGCTTGAGCTCGAAGAAACCGGGGTACTTCGCGACGGCGACGACGCCGTCCCACAGGTCCACCGCTTCCTGTCCCTTCGGCGCCGGGGAGATGACCGGGCCGAAGAAGGCCGTGCCCTCGACGGCGATCACGGGCGTCCCGACGTCCTGGCCGACGCGATCGATGCCCTCCTGGTGGCTCGCGCGGACGACCTGGTCGACCTCGTCGGTCCAGGCGTACTCGAGCAGGTCGGCGTCGAGGTCGAGCTCGCGGAGCACGGCCGGGACGACCTGCTCGGGGTCGGACTCCTGGCGGTGGTGGACGTGCTCGCCGAGCGCGTCGTACAGCGGCTTGACGATCTCCTGGCCGTGGCGGAGCGCCGCGGCGGTGACGATCCGCGGGTAGAGCTGTCCCTTGTGGATGCGCTCGCGGTACTCCTCGGGGATGTCCTGGTCCTCGTTGAGGACGAACAGGCTCATCACGTTCCAGGTCACGTCGAGGTCCCGGTGGCGGGCGACCTCGTCGACCCAGCGGCTCGTCATCCAGGCCCAGGGGCAGTTCGGGTCGAACCAGAACTCCACAGCGGTGCGGGCGGTCTCGGTGTTGTCCACAGCAGTCTCGGTCACGGTGCGAGCGTACGCGCGCTCGCTAGGCTGATCCCATCGTCCCGACGGCGCACGACGCCGTGCCGGGACTCCCCCTCACCGCGGACATCGATCGTCCGCGCCGCAAGCGAAGTTGGAGCGTCCGTGCCCGGAGAGAACCTCACCAGAACCGAAGCCCAGGAACGTGCCGCGGTCGTCGCCGTGCAGACGTACGACGTCGAGCTGGACCTGACCCGCGGCGCCGAGACGTTCGGCAGCACCACGCGTGTCCGCTTCACCGCGACGCCCGGCGCCTCGACCTTCATCGACGCGATCACGAAGGCCGTGCACTCGGTCGAGCTGAACGGTGCCGCGCTCGACGTCGCCGCGGTCAACGACGGTGTCCGCATCCAGCTGGACGGGCTGCAGGAGCAGAACGAGCTCGTCGTCGTCGCCGACGCGCTCTACACGAACACGGGCGAGGGCCTGCACCGCTTCGTCGACCCGGTCGACGACGAGGTCTACCTGTACTCGCAGTTCGAGGTGCCGGACTCCCGCCGCATGTTCGCGGTCTTCGAGCAGCCCGACCTCAAGGCCGAGTTCACCTTCACGGTGACGGCCCCGGCCCGCTGGCAGGTCGTCTCGAACGCCCCGACGCCCGAGCCGCACGTCGACGGCGAGGTCGCGACGTGGGTCTTCCCCGCGACGTCCCGCATCTCGAGCTACATCACGGCGCTGATCGCCGGTCCGTACGAGGTCGTTCGTGACGAGCTGACCAGCCGCGACGGCCGGACGATTCCGCTCGGCGTCTTCGCGCGTCGCTCGCTCGCCGAGTACCTCGACCCGGAGTACGTGTTCGAGACGACGAAGAAGGGCTTCGCGTACTTCGAGGAGAAGTTCGACGTCGCCTACCCGTTCGAGAAGTACGACCAGCTGTTCGTGCCGGAGTTCAACGCCGGCGCGATGGAGAACGCGGGTGCGGTCACCTTCACCGAGACCTACGTGTTCCGGTCCAAGGTCACCGACGCCATCAAGGAGCGCCGGGTCGTCACGATCCTGCACGAGCTCGCGCACATGTGGTTCGGCGACCTCGTCACGATGAAGTGGTGGAACGACCTCTGGCTGAACGAGTCGTTCGCCGAGTGGGCCTCCACGATCGCCACGGCCGAAGCCACCGAGTGGACCGAGGCGTGGACGACCTTCCAGGCCATGGAGAAGTCCTGGGCCTACCGGCAGGACCAGCTCCCCTCGACGCACCCGATCGTCGCGACGATCAACGACCTCGAGGACGTCCAGGTCAACTTCGACGGCATCACGTACGCGAAGGGCGGCTCCGTCCTCAAGCAGCTCGTGGCGTGGGTCGGCATCGACGCGTTCTTCGCGGGCGTCTCGGCGTACTTCAAGAAGCACCACCACTCGAACACCGAGCTCCGCGACCTGCTCGTCGAGCTCGAGGCGACGAGCGGCCGCGACCTGTCCGAGTGGTCGCAGCTGTGGCTCGAGACCGCCGGCGTGAACACGCTGCGCCCCGAGATCGAGGTCGACGAGGCCGGCGTGATCACGTCGTTCGCCGTCCTGCAGGAGGCCCCGGCGGACCACCCGACGCTCCGCCCGCACCGGCTCGCGATCGGCGTCTACGCCTTCCAGCAGGACGCGGACGCACCGTTCGGCGCCGACACCGCTTCGTCCGGCGGCAAGCTCGAGCGTGCGCACCGCGTCGAGATCGACGTCGACGGCGCCCGCACCGAGGTCCCCGAGCTCGTCGGCGTGCACCGCGGCGACCTCGTGCTGCTCAACGACGACGACCTGGCGTACGCCAAGATCCGTCTCGACGAGCAGTCCCGCCGCACGGCGATCGAGCACCTCGCCTCGATCGCGAACCCGCTCGCCCGCTCGATCGTCTGGGGCGCGATGTGGGACGCCACACGCGACGCCGAGTCGCCCGCGAGCGACTACGTCCGCCTGGTGCTCGGCAACATCGCCACCGAGACCGAGTCGACGACGATCCGCACGACGCTGTCGCAGCTGCTGCTCACCGCTCGGAACTACGTCGCCCCGGCGAAGGTCGACGCCACCGTCCGCACCGTGGGCGACACGCTGTGGCAGCTGGCCGCGTCGGCTGAGTCCGGGTCGGACGCTCAGTTCCAGTTCGTGAAGTTCTTCGCGCAGATCGCCTCGACGCCGGAGCACGTGACCACGCTGCAGGGCCTCCGGGACGGTTCGGTCACGCTGCAGGGTCTCGAGGTCGACACCGACCTGCGCTGGGAGCTGCTCGAGGGCCTCGTGCTCGCGGGCGCCGCCGGTGACGCCGAGGTCGACGCCGAGCTGGCCGCGGACAAGACCGCATCGGGCGAGCAGGCCGCCGCGCGTGCCCGTGCGACGATCCCGACCGCCGAGGGCAAGCTCGCGGCGTTCACGTCGCTCGTCGACTCCGACGAGCTGCCGAACGCGATCGTCCGGCAGACCACCGTCGGGTTCCAGCACACGAACAGCCCCGTCGTCCTCGAGGGTCTGGTGTCCCGCTACTTCGACGCCCTCACCCGCATCTGGGCGGAGCGCAGCTACCACATGGCCGACACGATCGTCACCGGGCTCTACCCGGCGCCGCTCGCCTCGGTCGAGCTCCGCGACGCGGCGAACGCCTGGCTCGAGGCGCACCCGGAGACCCCGGCGCTGCGTCGCATCGTGACGGAGAACGTCGCCGGCACCGAGCGGGCGCTGCGGGTCCAGGCGGCCGACGCCTGATCGGAGCGGAACACGCTGCTGGCGGGCGGGGCCTCGGTGATCCTCACGGGACACCGAGGCCCCGCCCTCTAGCATCGTCCGGATGGTGAACTCGGCAGCGAACACGACCGACGACGTCTCGAAGTGGGCGTCGAACGCCTTCACCCAGTTCGTGGACACCTGGCAGACCCCGATCACGATCGTCATCACGATCCTCGTGGCGATCATCGTCCGGCTGCTGCTCCGTCGCACGATCAAGCAGGTCGTCGACCGGATCGTGAACGGCGTGAAGAAACGGCAGGGCGCCGACGACACCCAGGCGCTCATCGCCTCGCCGGTGCAGACCGCCCGCGTGGTGCAACGGACCCGCACGCTCGGCAGCGTGCTCGAGAACCTCGCGACGGTGGTCATCGCCGTGATCGCGCTCGCGATCATCATCTCCACGTCCTTCCCGACGGCGGCGGTCGGCATCGTCGGTGGTGCCTCGGTCGTCGCCGCGGGCCTGGCGGTCGGCGCGCAGAGCATCGTGAAGGACCTGCTGTCCGGGGTGTTCATGATCCTCGAGGACCAGGCCGGCGTCGGCGACGTCGTGGACACCGGCCCCGCGACCGGCGTGGTCGAGAACGTCGGCCTGCGCGTCATGCAGATCCGCGACGTCAACGGCATCCTGTGGTTCGTCCCGAACGGTCAGATCCTGCGCGTCGGCAACCTGTCGCAGGGGTGGTCACGAGTGCTCGTCGACATCACGGTGCCCTACGACACCGACATCGACGCCGTGCAGGACGCACTCCTCCGCACGGCGGTCGCGATGTCGCAGGAACCCCGCTGGCGGCAGCGGATCGTCGAGAAGCCCGAGATCTGGGGGCTGCAGTCCATCACCGACGCCGGCATGGTGTTCCGGCTCGTCGTGAAGACCCGCGCGTCCGAACTCGACGTCGTCGGTCGCGAGATGCGCGTCCGCCTGAAGCGCGCCGTCGACGAGCTCGGCGTGACGCTGCCGGCGATGGCGATGATCATGCCCGAGGGGTGGGAGAACGCCACCTCCATCAACGGCCTGCGCACCGTGCGCACCCAGCCGACGCCGGCACCCACCAAGTCCCGCGGGAAGCGTGGGAACCTGTTCGGGCGGGCCATCCGCACCGACGACCAGGAGTCCGGGAAGGACCACCAGTGAGCGACCCCTCCACGCCCGTGCCCGGCCAGCCGATCACGCTGCGTGTGGGGCTGGGAGGCGCCGCCGCCACCGGGTCGCTGTACGAGCGGATCGGCGGCGCGCCGACCTTCGACCGGCTCGTCCGACGGTTCTACGAGGGCGTGCAGCAGGACGACGTCATCTGGCCGATGTACCCGGCCGACGACCTCGAGGGTGCGATCTGGCGGCTGTCCGCGTTCCTCCAGCAGTACTGGGGCGGCCCCGGGACCTACAGCGAGGAGCGCGGGCACCCCCGGCTCCGGATGCGCCACAACCCCTTCCGGATCACCTCCGAGGCCCGCGAGCGCTGGCTGCACCACATGCACGACGCCGTCGAGTCGCTCGAGCTGGCTCCGATGGACGAGGCCGAGCTGTGGGCGTACCTCGACCGTGCGGCGCACGCGATGACGAACACCTTCGACTGACGGTCGCGTCGCGTCGCGTCGCGACGCGTCTCGGCCCGGTGGTGGCCGTCGTGATCGACCGGACGCGACCACGGGGCGGACGGGAGGCACGGGCCGCGCCCGCTACGCGCCTCCCGTCCGGCTGGTGGCTGCGGTGGAGTCCACGACGCGGCCTCCGGCCCATCCGCCGTGCGGTCTACCGGACGTACGAACCGTCGGCCAGGTCCTCGAGCAGGGACGGCCGCGACGGTCGCCAGCCGAAGGCCGCACGTGCATGCGCGCCGGACGCCTCCTGGTGCAGGAGCAGCGCGTCGGCGAAGTCGGTGCCCAGACGCTCCCGGCTGGCCTCGACGCTCTCGGCGACGACGGGGGAACCGTGCGCCCCCGCCTCGGCGATCTCGCGCACGGTCGGGTTGGCCCCGCTCGCCGCCACGACGTACCCGTCCTGCTCACCGCGGTGGACGGCCAGGACGTAGAGCTCGGCGAGGTCGTCGACGTGCACGGTCGTCCAGCGCTGCGAACCGTCGCCGACGAGCCGCACCTCGTGCTCCCCGTCCCCGACGAACATCGCCGGGATCCCGGCGCCCCGGCCGTGCACGATGCCCGGCGCGACGATCGTGGTGCGGACGTCGCTGGCTCGCACCGTCGCCTCGATGGGAGCACGCCACGCGGTGAGCGCCGGCGGCGAGACGGGCGACTGCTCGGAGATGTCGGTGGAGTCACCGAACGTGAAGATGCCCCCGGTGTGGACGAACGGTCGAGCCGAGCCGGAGAACGCCTCGAGCACGGTCGCCGTGAACCCGGGGTCGACCGACTCGGCCGACGCCGTGTGCACGACCGCGTCGGCGTCGTGCACGAGACGACGGACGCCGTCCGTGTCCGTCACGTCGCCGACGACCGCACTGCCGCCGGCGTCGCGGACCGCCTGCGCCTTCTGGTCGGACCGGACGAGTGCGGTCACCCGGTCGCCGTGGGCGACGAGGGCGCGGAGGACGGAGGAACCGATGTAGCCGGACGCGCCGGTGAGGAAGACCTGCATGCAGTCACCCAACCACGACCGCTCCGGCGCCGGGGTGCGGGCGGACCACCTGTGGACGGAGGGCCGACACCCACGGGAACCGGTCGTCGACCGGTGTCAGTCGGCGAGGCCCCAGGCGCGCCGCTTGACCAGCACGTGACCGCGGGAGGTCGTCAGGCGACTCCACCGACCGGCCTCGAACAGCCGCACCGGGTCGTGGCCGAGGAAGCCGAGGCTCTCCCCCGCGAACCCGGCGGCGGCCGGCACGTGCTCGATGCCGGGTACCGGGCGCCCCCACACCTCGGCACGGATGCGGCGCACGATCGCATCCCCGGCGTTGGACGGCACGGCGTCGGCGACCTCGGCGATGCCGTCGCGGGCGGCACGGCGGAGCAGCTCCGGCGAGATGTCGGGCAGCGGCACCCACCCGCCGCGGGGCGGCGAGATCGCAGCCCAGGTGACGGTGTTGACCTCGTGCGGCAGCTCGACCTCGACCGGGGTGGCGCGGGTCGGGTCCGCGCCGTCGGCACCGGCGGCGTCCTGCTCCTCGGCAAGCACGCGGAGGCGTTCCTGCAGCGAGGCGAGCGGCACGACCGCGTCGATCGTGACCGGCTGCGTGAGCGAGAACGTCCGCAGCCCGAGCACCGTCGGCAGCTCGTCGAGCAGGCCGAGCGGGTAGAGGATCGCCGTGTAGACCGCCAGGACACGCGAGTCCGCGATGAGCCGGACCGATCCGTCCTCGATCCGGGCGGCCCGCCCGAGGTAGGTGCGGAGGTCACCGAGCGAAGCGGTGTCGGGAAGCGTGAACGAGGTGCCCATGTCGCCACCGATCCTACCGGCGGCGGGTTCGTAGACTGCGGGTGTGAACGGCGAACCCGACTTCCTCAGCACCCTCCGCCTGCAGGACACCGGCGCGAGCACGGGTGAGACGATCCTGACGGGTGCCAGCCACTGGTCGCCCGGTGGACGGGTCTTCGGCGGCCAGGTGCTCGCGCAGTGCATCGTCGCCGCCCAGCACACCATCGATGACCGCGACATCCACTCGATGCACGGCTACTTCCTGCGGCCGGGCGACACCGAGCTGCCGATCACCTTCGCCGTCGAGCGGATCCACGACGGTCGCTCGTTCGCCACCCGGCGGGTGCAGGCGTACCAGCGCGGGGTGCCGATCTTCTCGATGATCGCCTCGTTCCAGCGCCCGGACGAGGGCGTCGAGCACCAGGACCCCTTCCCCGTGGACGTCCCCGAGCCGGAGACCCTGCCGTCCGCGGCGTCGATCCTCTCGGCGATCGACCACCCGGTCGCGCAGGCCTGGGCGGCGCGGTCGATCGACCTCCGACACGTCGAGGGACCGGTGTTCGTCGACGTGCAGGGCGAGCGGGTGCCCCACCAGGCGGTGTGGTTCCGGGTCGAGGGAGCGCTGCCCGCGGACCCGGCCCTGCACCGTGCCGTGCTCGGGTACGCGAGCGACATGTCGATCCTCGAGCCGATCATGCGGCGGCACGGCGTCGCCTGGGGCACCCCGGGCGTGAAGAGCGCGAGTCTCGACCACGCCATGTGGTGGCACCGGGACGCTCCGGCCGACGAGTGGGTGCTCTACGCGCAGGAGTCACCGAGTGCGCAGGGCGGGAGGGGGCTCGCCTTCGGCCGGATGTTCGCGCGCGACGGACGGCTGCTCGCGTCGGTGGCGCAGGAGGGCATGCTGCGCGTCCCGCGCTGAGCGGCGGCGCGCGCCGGGCGCTTCCGCTACGGGCGGGCGAACACGACCGGCGGCTCGGTGTACGGCGCGCACGCGGCACGTTCGGCATCCGTCAGCCGGCGCGGGCGCTCCGTGGCCGCGTCGACCATCACCAGGGCCGTGGTCGCCCGGGTGTAGAGGACGGCGGGCTCGACGCCTGCGGGTGACCACACCTCGTACGAGACGTCGATGCTCGCTCCACCCGTGCGCCCGATCCACAGCTGCACGTCGAGCGGACGCCGCTGGTACGGGATCGAGGCGAGGTACTCGAGCCGCTGGGCCGCGATCACCGTCATGGTGCCCGACCCCGGACGACCGTCGATGATCGGCGCCGCGAGGTCGCCGTCCTCGTCGACGTCGGACGGGTCGTGTCCCCAGAACCCCGCGATGCGCGCCTCCTCGAGGAGGCGCAGCACCGCGGAGTTGTTGACGTGCCCGTACGCGTCGATGTCACTCCACCGCAGGCGGATCGGAACGTGGAGCCTCGCCACGGATCAGTCGCGCGTGAGCTTGCGGTAGGTCGCCCGACCCGGCTTCGCGGCGTCGGCACCGAGACGCTCGACCTTGTTCTCCTCGTACGCCTCGAAGTTGCCCTCGAACCAGTACCAGTTCGGCGTCCCGTCCTCGTTGAGGCCCTCCCACGCGAGGATGTGCGTCGCGATGCGGTCGAGGAACCACCGGTCGTGGGTGATCACCACGGCACAGCCGGGGTACTCGAGCAGCGCGTTCTCGAGGCTGCCGAGCGTCTCGACGTCCAGGTCGTTCGTCGGCTCGTCGAGGAGCAGGAGGTTGCCGCCCTGCTTCAGGGTCAGCGCGAGGTTCAGACGGTTGCGCTCACCACCGGACAGGATGCCGGCGCGCTTCTGCTGGTCCGGCCCCTTGAACCCGAACTGCGACACGTAGGCGCGCGACGGGATCTCCGTCTTGCCGACCTGGATGTAGTCGAGTCCGTCGGACACGACCTCCCACAGGTTCTTGTTCGGGTCGATGCCACCGCGGCTCTGGTCGACGTACGAGATGTCGACGGTCTCGCCGACCTTCAGCGAGCCGCCGTCGAGCGGCTCGAGGCCGACGATCGTCTTGAAGAGCGTCGTCTTGCCGACACCGTTCGGACCGATGACGCCGACGATGCCGTTGCGGGGCAGCGTGAAGGACAGGTCGTCGATGATGACGCGCTCACCGAAGGACTTGTGGAGCTTGTCGGCGTCGATGACCTGCGACCCGAGACGCGGGCCGACGGGGATGACGATCTCCTCGAAGTCGAGCTTCCGCGTGCGCTCGGCCTCCGACACCATCTCCTCGTAGCGGGCGAGACGGGCCTTCGACTTCGCCTGGCGACCCTTCTGGTTGCTCCGCACCCAGTCGAGCTCGGACGAGAGACGCTTCGCGAGCTTCGCATCCTTCTTGCCCTGGACCTCGAGTCGGGCACGCTTCTTCTCGAGGTAGGTCGAGTAGTTGCCCTCGTACGGGTAGAGGCGGCCTCGGTCGACCTCGGCGATCCACTGCGCGACGTGGTCGAGGAAGTACCGGTCGTGGGTCACGGCCAGGACGGCGCCGTGGTACTGCTGCAGGTGCTGCTCGAGCCAGAGGACGGACTCGGCGTCGAGGTGGTTGGTGGGCTCGTCGAGGAGGAGCAGGTCGGGCTTCTGCAGCAGGAGCTTGCAGAGGGCGACGCGACGCTTCTCACCACCGGAGAGGTGGGTGACGAGCTCGTCCCCCGGCGGGCACTGGAGCGCGGCCATGGCCTGCTCGAGCTGCGAGTCGAGGTCCCATGCGTCGGCGGCGTCGATGTCCTCCTGCAGGGTGCCCATCTCGGCCAGGAGGGCGTCGAAGTCGGCGTCCGGCTCGGCCATCAGCGCGGAGATCTCGTTGAAGCGGGTGATCTTCCCGTGGATCTCGCCGACGCCCTCCTGCACGTTCTCGAGGACGGTCTTCGACTCGTCGAGCTCCGGCTCCTGCATGAGGATGCCGACGGTGAAGCCCGGGGTGAGCTTCGCCTCGCCGTTGGACGGCTGGTCGAGACCCGCCATGATCTTCAGGATCGTCGACTTGCCGGCACCGTTCGGCCCCACGACGCCGATCTTGGCGCCGGGGAGGAACGACATCGTGACGTCGTCGAGGATCAGCTTGTCGCCGACCGTCTTGCGGGCGCGGACCATCTGGTAGATGTACTCAGCCATATCGCGTCGAGTCTACTGACCCCGGTGCTGATCGCGCTCCCCCCGGCCGACCGGCTCGGTCCGAGGTGCCGGAACCCGCACGGGGGATGTTGCACTGGCCGACTCCGACGTAGCGTGTCCCCGCTCGTCCACCACGAGTACCGATCGACCGACCACCGAAGAGGATCAGGACATGTACACGGAACGCCTTCGACGACTCACGCTCCCGCTCGTCGCTGCGACGGCGCTCGTCGTCGCCCTCGTCGCGCCGGCCTCGCCCGCGCACGCCGGACCGACCGCGCACGGCAAGCCGTACCTCACCTACACCGCCTTCCTCGTCGAGAAGGGGACCGGCACGGGGTACTCGTCGTACATCAACGTGCACGACGCGAACAACAACGCTCTCTCGGTCGGTATCCAGTCCGACACCGGCTCGACGGAGAGCAAGGGCCAGCCGCGGTTCATCTGGGAACGCGTGCAGAACGGCAAGTTCACCTACGGCTACATGAGCGCTGCGTCCCACGCCAAGCAAGCCGTCGGGATCCGCTGGTACAAGAACAACGTCGCGGCGATCATGCTGAAGGGCAAGACCGTCGGGACGATCGACATGAAGCTGCAGGGACGCCTGTTCTTCAACGCCGAAGCGAACGCGCGGCTCAACGGGGACACCGTCAACTCGCAGGTCAACACCATCGCGATCACCGTCGGGGACACCGCGAAGAACACCGGCCTGGCCGGCAAGTGGAACACGAGCTTCTCGTTCCACGGCCTGCAGGCACGGCAGACGAACGCGCCAGCGGTGCAGGGCGCCGCCTTCGTGATCTCCGGGAAGGTCAGTGGTCTGCCGCGTGGTGGGAACTGGGACACGACGGAGGTGGCCGGCATCGCGATGATCGCGCAGCGCTGGTGAACCGACGGCGCGTGCGGGGCGGGGGCTCCGCACGCGCTGGCACCGCCGCCGCGTCACGCTGCGTCACGTCCTTCGACGAGCGCGGGATCGTCCGGCCCGGACGGCGCTGAGGACGGCGGCGTGAAGTCACCGCCGAGGGCCGCCGCAGCGTGGCGTGCCGCGTCGGCAGGGTCGGGCAGCTCGTCGTCGGGGGCGACAGCGCCGTCGACGCCGTCGAGATCGTCCGCACGGGACGGTTCCACACGCTGGTCGGCCGTGCCAGGACCACGGAGTTCGCCCGTCCGGGGGTCCACGGACGCCGGCAGGTCGCCCGGCACCGCCGTCGACTCAGTGCTGTGTCGCGGCACCCGGATCCAGTTGCTGATGCCCCAGGCGAGGTCGTGTCCGATGCCCTCGGCATCGATCTCGACGGAGGTCCCGCCGCGACCGTCCCGTTCCCAGCTGCGGATGCGGACGCGCCCCGTGACGACGATGCGGTCGCCCTTCTTCAGCGACTTGTGGACGTTCGCGGCCAGGGAGCGGAACGCGGTGACCGTGAACCAGTTGGTGGTGCCGTTGGTCCAGGACGAGGTGCTGCGGTCCCAGCGACGGGACGGGGACGCCAGGCGCATGCTCGAGATGGCGATGCCGGTGTCGGTGACGAGGTGGCGGGGTTCGGTCGCGACGATGCCGCAGACGGTGATCGTGTCGTTCATGACTCGATCGTCGGCGAGGGCCGGGGCGCACCAGCGCCCCGGCCCTCGTCCTGTGACCGGTCTTCTCGATCAAGTCGGCTGTGCAGGAGGAGTCCCCCGCGCCTCCAGACCGACCGTGGTCAGTGCGCGCGGAACTCGGGCCGGTCGGCGAACGGACCGAGCGCCGCGTGGACCGCCTCCTTGGCGGACCCGAGCGACGGGTAGGTGCCGCCTCGTCCGGTCCGACCGTAGAGCTCGACGTGGAACCCGTCCGACGCGCGGCGGATGCTCCCGACCGCGCCCGCCGGACCGACGGCCACCCAGGTCCCGGTGTCGTCCATCATCGTTCGACCACCTCCTCGTGGCCCCGGCGCCGCGTCCTAGGACGCCAGGATGTACTGACTGTAGGCCTTGCGGACCTTGTTCACCTTGGGGAGCGCGACCGCCATGCAGTAGCCCTGGCCCGGGTTCTTGGCGAAGAAGTCCTGGTGGTACTCCTCCGCACGGAAGAACGGCCCGGGCGCCTCGATCGTCGTGACGACGCCGCCGTCCCACATCGTGCCGGCGCGGTCGATCGCCCGACGGAACAGCGCCTCCTGCTCGGCGTCGGCGGGGAACATCGCGGACCGGTACTGCGTGCCCACGTCGGCACCCTGTCGGTTCAGCTGCCGCGGGTCGTGGAGCGTGAAGAAGACGTCGAGGACGACGTCAGCGGGGATGACGGACTCGTCGAAGGTGACCGCGACGGCCTCGGCGTGCCCGGTCGTGCCGGTGCAGACCGCCTCGTAGGACGGAGCGTCGGTGGTGCCGCCGATGTAGCCCGACACCACGTCCTGCACGCCCTGGAGCGTGCGGTACACCGCGTCGAGACACCAGAAGCAGCCACCTGCGAGCACGAACGTCGTCATGCGCAGAACCTACCTCGCCGGGCTCGTGGCGGACCGTGAACGGGGTCGTCGTCCTGCACGGCGTGTGCTCCCCCACGTGTCCTCCACCGCGCTGCACGACGCCCTCGGGAGTGTCGGTGGTCGCCCGTACCGTCACTGGTACACCACACGACAGACCACCAGGAGGCACCAGTGCAGCTCAGCGCCGATCTCGCGTTCCGCTCCCGCCCGACGCCCGTGGCGCGGAGCCGAGGCGACCTCCGCATCCTCGACGTGCGCGACGACCTCAGCCGGGTCACGCGGGCGAACGGCGAGATCGTCGGGTACGTCGACCGCCTCGACGTCGCCGGCGGCACGGCGTACCGCGCACGGCGGTACGTCGCCACCGAGCGCCGGTTCGTGGAGCTGCCGAACGCGTGGTCCGCGGACGACGCGGTCGACTTCCTCCGCTGGGGCTGAGGCGCACGAGCCCCGACGGCACGGCACGGGCGTCCCACCGGTCGGGATCGGCGGAACGCCGACGGGCCTGCGCTGATCGTGCCCGTGCGCTGCGTAGGGTTCGCCCATGGACTGGTGGAACGACCTGACCGACTGGACGGCGTCCGACACGGGATGGCGGGTGCTCTCCGGAGCGATCATCCCCTTCATCGCGATCGTCGTGGCCGGGGTGATCGCCGCCCTGATCGGACGTGGGGCGACGAAGCGCGTCGTCGCACTGCACGACCGGGAGAGCCGGAACGCCGCCGTCGCCGGGATCGTCTCGGTCTCGCGGAAGGCATCGCGGTGGGGTGCACTCGGACACGAGGAGCGGGCCTACACGGACCACCTCGCCGAGGACGCCGACATCCGCCTGCGCATGCTGCCCGTCAGCGGCGCGGCACTCGCGGCCGACTGGGCGCAGCACGAGATCGCCGACATCAAGCGCAATTCGTCGACCTTCACGTCGACGGACCAGTCGCTCGGCGAACTGCGCGACCGTCTGCTCGAGTGGAACGCCCGGCCCAACCGCGCGCGCAAGCTGTTCAAGTCCGACCTCGAGCGCTGGAAGTTCGACTCGCCGGACCCGGACGCCGAGTTGATCGGCCGTCAGCAGGACTGGAACGCGAACCAGCAGCAGAAGCGCGGTGCAGCCGCGGACGCCCACGAGCCGTCCCAGCCCGCCACACCGACCACGACAGCACTGCGCCCCACGCTGCAGCAGCAGCAGCCCGTCGTCGCCCCCTCTGCGCCGGTACCGGGGCCGGGGCCGGGGCCGGCCGACCGTGACCAGGACGCCACGACCCCGATCAACGACCTCCGCCCCGACCCGGACAACCGCACCCGCCCGTACGGCCAGGGCGAGACCGTGCCGCTCGACGGCGCTCCGATCCGACCGCCGCTCGGCTCCCCCATCGCCCCGGGTCGACCGAGCACCCCTGCTCCCGCCGCACGGAACGACGTCGGTGGCCAGGACGCGAACGCCCGCGACGCGGACGCCCGCGACGTGGATGCGACCGACCAGGACCGCACGCCGTCGTCACCCCGCATCGCCAGTCCCACGGCGGCGGACGCACACGTGAACCGTGCCTCCGGATCCGCAACCGGCCTCGACCGGACGGCAGACCAGGACACCCGCCCGGGCGACGCGGACGACCCGGCGGCGGAGCGGGACGACGAACCGTCGCCGTACACGCAGCCGATCAGCGCCAGCGAGCTGCGACGCCGAGCCGGCGACGACGACTGAACACGACGACCACTGCCGGTCCGGCCTGAGGCCGACCGGCGCGAGACCGACCGGCGCGAGGCCGCCATCCGAGGGGATGGCGGCCTCGTCCGTTCCGGTGCCCCCGGCAGGAATCGAACCCGCGGCACGGTGGGTAGAAACCACCTGCTCTATCCACTGAGCTACGGAGGCCGGCGGCGACGATCCTACCGCCGTCGGTCGCCGAGGGGCCGCACGGAGGACGCGTGCTCGGGTCCTCCGGTCGGGAACGCGCAGGGGCGCGACCGGAGGACCTGCGTCGCGGAAGGTTCGGCACGCGTCTTCCTGCAGTTCGTCTCAGGGTCACCGCCCCTCCGTACGGTCCCGGTCATGCGCTCCTCCGGATCCGTCGTGGCGATCATCCCGGCACGGGCCGGTAGCAAGGGCATCCCGGGCAAGAACCTCCGCACGGTCGGCGGCCGCTCCCTCGTGCGCCGCGCGGTGGACGCCGCCCGGGCCGCTGGGACGATCGACGCCGTGGTCGTCTCCACCGACGGCGACGCGATCGCGGCTGAGGCAGCAGACGCCGGAGCGACCGTGGTCCGGCGTCCGACGGAGCTCGCCGGCGACGAGGCCTCGTCGGAGTCCGGCCTGTTGCACGCGCTCGACGTCCTCGGGACGGACGGCACCGCGCCCGAGGTGGTCGTCTTCCTGCAGGCGACCTCGCCGTTCGTGGACCCGGCCGACCTGGACCGTGCGGTCGACCGCGTGCGGTCCGGCGCCGCGGACGTCGTGTTCGCCGCGACCCCGTCGCACGCGTTCCTGTGGCGGGCGGCTGCCGACGGCAGTGCGGTCGCGGTCAACCACGACGCCGCCACCCGACCGCGTCGGCAGGACCGTGAGCCGGAGTACCGCGAGACGGGCGCCTTCACCGTCTTCCGTGCGGATGCGTTCCGGCAGCACCGGCACCGCTTCCACGGACGGGTCGAGTTCGTGGTCGTCGACCCCGTGCTCGCCGTCGACGTCGACGACCTCGCCGACCTCGCCCACGCCGAGGCCCTCGCCGCCCGCGCCCACGCGGACGCCCTCGCCACCCACTGACCGAGCACCGCCCACACACCCCGACCGCGAACGGAGCACCATGACCGTCACCATCGGCACGTCGACCATCGGCGCCGACCACCCCGCCTACCTGATCGGCGAGATCGGCCTCAACCACAACGGCGACGTCGACATCGCGAAGCGCCTCGTCGACGTCGCGGCAGACGCCGGCCTGCAGGCGGTCAAGTTCCAGAAGCGCACGCCGGAGATCTCGACGCCGGAGCACATGAAGGCCACCCCGCGGAGCACCCCCTGGAGCGAGATGACCTACCTGGAGTACCGACACCGCGTCGAGTTCGACCGCGAGCAGTACATCGAGATCGGCGACCACGCCACGCTCCGCGGCCTCGACTGGTTCGCGTCGCCGTGGGACGAGCCGAGCGTCGACTTCCTCGAGGACCTGAACGTCGTCGCGTACAAGATCGCCTCGGCATCGGTGACCGACCTCGGGCTGCTCGCCGCCGTCGCCGCCACGGGCAAGCCGGTGATCCTGTCGACGGGCATGTCCACCCTCGAGCAGATCGACCGCGCCGTCGACACCCTCGGTACCGGCCGACTCGTGCTCATGCACGCCACGTCGACGTACCCGCTGCCCGCCGAGGAGGCCAACCTCCGCATGATCGACACGCTCGCACTCCGCTACGCGGGCGTGCCGGTCGGGTACTCGGGCCACGAGCCCGGGCTCCAGATCTCGCTCGCCGCCGTCGCGCTGGGTGCCTCGGCCGTCGAGCGGCACATCACGCTCGACCGCACGATGTGGGGCTCGGACCACGCCGCGTCGCTCGAGCCGCAGGGGCTCCGGACGCTGGTGCGCGACGTCCGGATCATCGAGACCGCGCTCGGCGACGGCGTCAAGCGCGTGTTCCCCGGCGAGCGCGCGCCGATGGCCAAGCTGCGCCGCGTCGGCGCCTGACTGCGTGGGGTCCACCGATCACGCGGGTCCGGTCCGCGACGGACGGCGCGAGCCGACGGACGGACGGGAGGCGCGCCTCCCGTCCGGCACCCCGCCCCGCGTCCGTCGCGTGGTCGGCCTGGTCGACACGGACTCGTTCGCGAAGTGGGGCGCGCACCTGCTCGCCGCGGCACCGGCGCACTGGCGACTCGAGCTCGTGGTCGTCGCGACGCCCCGGTCCGCGAGCCGGGCACAGCTCGGGGCGGCGTTCGGTGGTCTCGACGCACGGCTGGCCCACCTCGCGACCGCGCCGCCGGAACCGGTCGAGGTGGACGCGATCGTCCGCGGGCTGCAGGAGGACCCGCCGGACGCCGTGCTCGTCGCGTGCATCGGTCCCGTCGCCGAACTCGTGATCGACGAGGTGTCGCGTCGTGTCCCGCACCAACCGGTCCTCGTCACCGGACTCCCCGGCATTTCCTTCCCCGCGAAGTGGAAGGGCGTGTTCTTCCGCGCTCGCGCCGACCTCTTCGTGCTGCACAGCCACCGCGAGGTCCGCGCGTACCGCGAGCTCGCGCGAGCGGGCGGGATCGAACCGCACTTCGCCCTCGCCACGTTGCCCTTCGCCCGCTCGCGGACGGGGCGCGGCGTGACGGGCGTCGTCGACCGGGCGCCGCGCCCGCCGAGCGCCGAGGACCACCCCCGCGACGCCGTCGTGTTCGCGGCGCAGCCGAGCGTGCCCGCCGACGAGCACGACCGGCGCCGCATCGTCGACCGGCTCGTCGAGACCGCACGGCGGCACCCGGAGTGGCGCGTGGTCGTGAAGGTCCGCGCGGCGGCGGGCGAGCACCAGACGCACCGCGAGCAGTACCCCTACCCCGACCTCGTGCCGGCTGACGCTCCGCCGAACCTCGTGGTCGCCGGCGGCCCGATGGCGCAGCACCTCGACCGGGCGGTGGCGCTCGTGACGGTGAGCTCGACCGCCGTGCTCGAGGCCGTGGCGCGGGGCGTGCCGGCACTCACCCTGACCGACTTCGGGATCGCCCGCTCGCTCATCAACGAGGTCTTCGTGGACAGCGGCCTCGAGGGCGACACCACCGACCTCGTCGAGGGGCGCTTCGGCACCGTCCGCCCGGAGTGGATGCACGACAACCACTTCCACCCGGCCGCCGACGACGACTGGGCCGAGCGGACGGAGGCGCTCATGCGCCTCCGCGACGCTGGAGCACTGGTCGACCGGCCGGCTGCGCGACGGAGCCGCGGCGGGACGCTCCGCCGCGCGTGGGAGCGGAAGAACGCCCTCGGGCCGGCGGACCGCTCGGTGCTCGGGGCGCTCGCGCTCGCGCTCGGCACACCGGTCCGGACGGCCAAGCGGATCGCGCGACGCCTCCGGCGGATCGTGCGCCCTGTCCCGACGACGGCCGAGCAGGTCGGTGCTCCGCGGTCGCAGCGGGACGGCGAACCGGTGGCCGGCGTCGGGGCGCGACCACGGGGCTGAGCCGACCGCCCGCGGGCCGGACGCGGCTGACGGGGGTCGGGCGCGCCTCCCGACCGGACGCCGTCGGCGGCAGCGTCGGTGTCAGAGCGCCTTCGCGACCGCCAGCAGCAGCTGGTCCCGAGAGGGGACGCCGGGCGAACGGAAGACCTCGGTCCCGTCGTCCCGCCGCACGATGATCGTGGGGGTCGAACGGAGGCCGAGGTCCTCTGCGGTATCGGGGTGTGCCGCCACGTCGCGCTCGGTGACCCGCAGCCCCGGGACGAGCGCCGCCACGTCACCGGTCACGCGGCGGGCGGCCGCGCACGGGGCGCAGAAGGCGGAGGTCCAGAGGTCGAGTCGCACGGCTCGTGCAACGCGGGCGGCGTCGGGTCTACTCCCGGTCGAACCCGCCGCTGCGGTCGCCGCGGTCCTGCAGGTCGTCGACCGGGTCGGAGTCGGCGGCGTCGTACTCGTACTCGACCGAGGTCTGGTCGAGCACCTGGCGGGACTTGGTGGCCTTGTAGGTGAAGGCCGTCTGGAGGCCCTCGACGTCCGCGTACACCGTGACCTCGTCGTCGACCGCGTCGCCGGTGGCGGTGCGGGTGTCGGTCGTGCCGTCGAAGGGACCGCCGTGGAAGATCGCGGTGTACTCGTCGCCCTCGGAGATGGTGATGTCGCTCATGCGTCCCTTCTACCAGGACGCCCCTGTTGACGGATGCATAGCCTTGCTATACAGTTCCGGAGTGGAATCAACAAGGGCACAGACGGTGGAGACGCTCCTCGTCTCCGTCAACCGGCTGATCCGCGCCGCCGCACGAGCCACCGGCAACCCGACCACGGCCGCCGTGTGGCGGACCCTCGGGATCCTCGAGACCGAGCAGCCGCTCCGCCTCGGCGAGCTCGCCGCCGCCTCGCGCGTCGCGCAGCCCACCATGACCAAGCTCGTCGCCGGCATGCTCGCCGACGGGCTGGTCTCGCGCAGCGTCGACCCGGACGACTCCCGCGGCCAGCTCATCGAGCTCACCGACACCGGGCGCGACCGGCTCCGCACCTGGCGCGCCACCATCACCGAGACGGTCGGGCCGGTCTTCGCCGACCTGAGCGACGACGAGTGGGACGTGCTGCACCGCGCGGCCGCCATCGTCGCCGAGCGCACGCCCGCCACGACCACCACCAGAACGGAGATCCCCGCGTGAACGCCCACGCACCCGCTGCATCCGGCAGCATCCTCAAGCAGTCGTCCGCGGTGTGGGCGATCGCCTTCGCCTGCGTCGTCGCCTTCATGGGCATCGGTCTCGTCGACCCGATCCTGCCCGCGATCGCGTCCTCGTTGCACGCGACCGCTGCGCAGACCGAGCTGCTCTTCACGAGCTACCTCGCGGTCACGGGCGTCGCCATGTTCTTCACCAGCTGGGTGTCGAGCCGCATCGGCGCGAAGAACACGCTGCTCATCGGACTCGCGCTCATCGTCGTCTTCTCGGTGCTCGCCGCGACCTCCGGCAGCGTCTGGAACATCATCGGCTTCCGCGCCGGCTGGGGCCTCGGGAACGCGCTCTTCATCTCCACCGCACTCGCGACGATCGTGGGTGCGGCCTCGGGCGGCACCGCGTCGGCGATCATCCTCTACGAGGCGGCCCTCGGCCTGGGCATCGCCGTCGGCCCGCTCGTCGGCGGCCTGCTCGGCTCGGTGAGCTGGCGCGGCCCGTTCTTCGGCGTCACCACCCTCATGGCCATCGCGTTCATCGCGGTCGTGGTGCTCCTGAAGTCGTCCGGGCTCGAGAAGCCGACGCCCACCAAGCTCTCCGCGCCGTTCCGGGCGCTCGGGCAGCCGGCGCTCGCGGCCCTCGCCGTCACCGCGCTCTTCTACAACATCGGCTTCTTCGTGCTGCTCGCCTACACGCCGTTCCCGCTCGGGTTCGGAGCGCTCGGCATCGGCTTCACGTTCTTCGGCTGGGGCGTCGGACTCGCGATCACCTCGGTGTGGGTCGCGCCGGCCCTGACCGCCCGGATGCGCCGGACGACCGTGCTGAAGATCGCCCTGCCGCTGCTCGCCCTCGACCTGTTCGCCGCCGCGGTCGTCGTGTCGTCGCAGGTCGGGCTGATCGTCTGCGTCGTCATCGGCGGACTCGTGCTCGGTGTCCTCAACACCGTGCTGACCGAGTGCGTCATGGAGGCGACGGACCTCCCCCGCTCCGTGGCGTCGAGCGCGTACTCGGCCGTGCGGTTCATCGGCGGTGCGATCGCCCCGCCCGTGGCGACCCTGCTGGCCGACGCGTACTCCCCCTCTGCGGCGTACGTCTTCGCCGGGGTGTCGGTGGCCGTGGCGTTCGTGGTCGTGGTCGTGACGACGCGGGTGCTCCGACGTGTGGACGACGGGGCGGAGCCCGAGCGGGTCGAGGCCGAGGCGATCTCGGCGGGCGAGATGGTCTGAGGCTGGGCGGTCGCGCGCTCGCGCGCTCGCGCGTGCGGTCGATGTGGGCTGGCGGCGTGGGCGGCGTGGGCCTGGGCGGTGGGCTGGCTCCGTCGGCGGCGTGGGCGGCGACGCTGCTGGCTGAGCTGCGGCCTTCCGCGAACGGGCGGAACCGGTGGTCGGATCGAAGGTCCGGCGGTCGGTTCCGCCCGTTCGTCGTTCGGGTGCGTCCCGTGGGGGCGGCGCGCTCGTGCGCTCGGGGCGAGGGGCTCGGCCCCGAGCGGTCGGAGCGCGAGCGGGTGGAACCTGCTGGTCGCGGTCGTGACCCGCACTGTTCCCGCCCGCTCGCGAGGTCGAGGTGACCGGCTGGCGGGGGCGGGACGACGGGGAGGGTGGGGCGCGCCTCCCGGCAGGGTCCGCAACTGTCCGTTCCTGTTGCCGGTGGCCGCTCCACCTGAGTGCGCGCGGGCGGTCCGGGTGTCGGCGGCCGGTCCGCGTGCGGGCGGCCGGTCCGCGTGCGCGCCGGCGGGACGCGAGCGGGCGGGAACGGCGGCTCGCGGTCGTGACGCACGCCGCTTCCGCCCGCTCGCGTCCTGGGCGGGGTCCGGGTGGACCGCCGACCGCCGCCGCGGACCGTCACCCTCCTGCGAGCGGGCGGATGCCGTCTGCGGGCGGCTCCGACAGCGCAAGTTGCGCCCGCTCGTGGGTTCCGCCCGGCGGACGGGAGGCACGGGTCACCCACCGGGACCGCCTGCTGCACGAGCGGGCGGATCCCGCCGCCGGGCCGGCCCGGGCGAGCGGGTTCCGCCCGCTCGCGGGACCCGCGTGCACGCGGGCAGCGGCGCACCCTCCACAGCACGGCAGTCCGGCACCGGGAGCGTCACCGGCGCGGAATAGGATCGACGGCATGGCAACTGCGAACGACCGCCTCGTCTGGATCGACTGCGAGATGACCGGCCTCGACGTCGAGGTCGACCAACTCGTCGAGGTGGCCGTCGTCATCACCGACTTCGACCTGGTCCCCGTGCACGCCGGTTTCGACATCGTCATCAAGCCCGACCAGTCGGCGCTGGACAACATGAACGAGTTCGTGACCAACATGCACACGACCTCGGGGCTCATCGAGGAGATCCCGGACGGGATCTCCCTCGCCGACGCCGAGTACCAGGTGCTCGAGTACATCCTCCAGCACGTCCCTGCCGAGGGCAGCGCACCCCTGGCGGGCAACACGATCGGCACCGACCGGGCGTTCCTGGCGAAGTACATGCCGCGCGTCGACGGGCACCTGCACTACCGCAGCGTGGACGTGTCGAGCATCAAGGAGCTCTGCCGCCGCTGGTTCCCGCGCGTGTACTTCAACGCGCCGGAGAAGCACGGCGGGCACCGTGCCCTGGCGGACATCCTCGAGTCGATCCGCGAGCTCGAGTACTACCGCCGCGCCGGCTTCGTCGCGGAGCCCGGGCCGACCACCGAGGACGTTCGCGCCGTCGCCGCCGAGGTCGTCGAGCGGTGGGAACCGCGACTCGCCCAGCCCGCGACCGAGTGACGACACGCCTGTTCTTCGGGACCTCCGGCGTGTACTACTATTGAGTGGTCGCGCCGGTCCGCCGGTTCGAACATGGTGGATATAGCTCAGTTGGTAGAGCGCCTGGTTGTGGTCTAGGAGGTCGCGGGTTCGAGACCCGTTATTCACCCCAGTCGGTAAGCGGATGAAGTCCCGTGTCGGAGGTTCCGGCCACGAACGGGGCTCCATCCGCTTCCTTGTTCCCCGCGCTGGTCTCGACGGCGCGGCTGTCGCGAGTCCTCGAGCCGGTCAGCTCGCCGACCGCAGGGTCGCGAAGCCCCCCCCGTGACTCCACTCCCCCGAGCCCCCGGTCCGGAGCGCGCCACCCTTCGCGCTCGATCTGCGGCGCTCCGACGATCACGTGTCTGGTCGTCCACTGAGCGAGGGCCCACTGACGTCGACCTGGACAGCAGCGTGTCGTCCCGGTGCCGATCGAACCGACCACGAGCGAACCGCCGAACTATCCACAAGGCAGAATATTCTTAGAGAATACCGCTTCCGGAACATAGCATCGCAGCATGTCAGTCGGTCGCTTGCCGCAGCTCGTCGAGATCCAGGGCCTCCGGGGCGTCGCGGTCCTCTCGGTGGTGCTCGACCACGCACTCGGGTACCCGACCGGCGGTTTCCTCGGCGTCGACGTCTTCTTCGTGATCTCCGGGTTCGTGATCATGCGGCAGTTGCTCGCGGAGCGTCGCACCAGCGGCAGGATCGACCTCCTGGCCTTCGCTCGACGACGTGTTCGTCGACTCGCTCCCGCAGCAGTCGTGACCGTGCTCGTGACCTTCACCCTCGCCTCGTTGCTCGCCGGGAACGGCCAACGACGGGACATCCAGCTCGATGCGCTCGCGTCGCTCCTCGGGCTGGCGAACTGGCGGTTCGCGCTCCAGCAGGTCGACTACTTCGGCCGCGAGAGCACGCCGTCTCCGTTCCGCCACTTCTGGTCCCTCGGCGTCGAGGAACAGTTCTACGTGTTCCTGCCACTCGTGGTCGTGGCAGTCCTCGCGTCGGGCAAGCTGACCGTGCGACGACCCGTGCTCTGCTGCATCCTCGCCGGAGGTGCGATCGCATCCGTGGTGTGGTCGGCTGTCGCCACGAGTACCTCTGCGACCGCCGCGTACTTCGACACGGGCGCCCGCGCGTGGGAGCTCCTCGTCGGCGTCCTGGTGGCACTCGCCGTGGACCGCGGCCTCCGAGATCGCCCGACGCTCCGCGAGGTCGGTGTCGTCCTCGGGGCCGCACTGATCGTGGCGACCGTGGTCCTCGGGCGCGAGGACCAGGGCGTTCCCGTACCGCTGGCGATCCCTGCCGTGATCGGTTGTGCACTCGTCATCTCCGCCGTCGCGACGGGGCGGAGCCGCGCCGCCGCAGCCCTGCGTGTCGTACCGCTCGTACGCCTCGGAGATGCGAGCTACTCCGTCTACCTGTGGCACTGGCCCGTGATCGTGCTGCTCCCGCAGATCGTCCCGACCCCGCCGCTCGTGCTGGCTGTGGCCGGTGTCGCGGTCGGGGTCGCCTCGAACCTGCTGATCGAACGCCGCAGCCGACCAGCATTCCGCATGGGTCTCGTCTTCCTGCTCCTCGCGACCGACGTGGTCTCGGTGACCTCGGCGATCGACAGGGTCCGGCCGACGTCGGAGGTCGTCCAGGCACTGGACGACTCCGTGGACAGCGAGACGACGAGCCAGCCAGCGGACGCTGTCCGCAACGACCGTCGCCGCGCGCTGGCGCAGGGCCTCACGGCGCGGTCGTGGCCTTCCGACCTCTCCCCGTCCTTCGACGAGGTCGCTGCTCCCGGCTACCAGGAACACCTCATCGCCGGCGACGGATGGGGCGGGTCGCTGCACTGTGGAGACCGGGGCGAGCAGTGGACCGGGTCGGCCTGTCAGTGGGGGCCGGAGGACGGAGCCGAGGTGCTCGTCGTCGGGGACTCGACGGGAGTCTTCACGATGCCCGGTTGGCGCGCAGCGGCACTGGCCTCGGGTTCCCGTCTGCGAGTGCGCGCGGCAGCCCGGTACGGTTGCCCGTTCATCGATCTCCGCCTGCCGTCAGCGCCCACGGCGTGCGACGGGCACAACGAACGGGTCGAGGAACACCTGCGATCGAAGCGGTACGACGCCGTGGTGATCACGAACCGGTTCTGGGTGAGCAGCGACACGGACATGAAGGACGTCAGCGAGCAGGAGTACGGCGACGCCCTCGAGCGGCAGATCGCGAAGATCCGCGACCGGGTCGGCACGGTCGTGGTTGCTCCTCCACCACCACCAGGACCTCCGTTGGCGACGTGCAAGAGCAGCGGTCATCCGTTGGACTGCGCCAGCAAGCTGGAGAACGTCGACCGACAGCTCCGCCGGGTCCGGAGTGCTGCGAACAACCAGGTCATCGAGGAGAACGAACTCTGGTGCCTTGCGGGAGTGTGTCCAGCACTGAGCGGAGGCCAGCTCTCCAGGATCGACGTCACGCACGCGTCACCGACGTTCTCAGAAGCAGCGGGCCCTGCGCTCGCCCGGGCACTCGGGGCCCTCGGGGTCCCCGACAGCGGGTCGCCGTCATCGGGAGACGCCGGTGAACCGGGTGACGCCAGTGAACCGGGAGGGGAGCCTGCAGACGCTCGGTGAGACGACCTGGTCGGTGGATCGAGGTGTGCCACCATCGTCTCCGTGATGGAGATGTCCGCCGACGCGTTCGAGCAGCTCGTGACCGACGAGCTCGACCGGCTCCCCGACGAGATGGTCGACGGGCTCGACAACGTCGTGTTCGTCGTCGAGGACGAACCCGAGGACGGCTCCGACCTGTTCGGCATCTACGACGGGGTCGCGGCGACCGAACGCGGGCAGTACGGCTTCGGCGAGCTGCCGGACCGGATCGTCGTCTTCCGCAAGCAGCACCTGATGGAGTGCGACACCCTCGATGAGCTCCGGGACGAGGTGCACACCACGCTCGTCCACGAGATCGGGCACTTCTACGGCATCGACGACGAGCGCCTGCACGAGCTCGGCTGGGCGTAGAGCGGGGCACGGCAGGGCAGGGCACGGCGCCGAGCCTCGCCCCCGCGGACACGTTCGCGGTCAGGTGAGCACGAACACGTCCGCCGAGCCGAGGCTCGCGCGACGAGCGCGCGCCGGCCCTGCGCTCAGAACCGCGTCGGCCCCACCTCGTGGTACCGCTCCCACGCGTCCACCGGCCCCCACCCGTGCAGCACGTACTCCCCCACGAGCCGCTCCTTGTAGACGGCCGGGTTGTGCGACGCAACCACCCGGGCGTTCCGCCAGTGCCGGTCGAGCGCCCGTGTCCGGTCCGCCGCCGAGGCCCCACCGACCTCGAACAACTCCGACGCCGACCGCAGCACGCGCGGCCCGATCTCGACCTGCGCCTGGTACACGGCGTTCTCGGCAGCGTCGAGCAGCGCGTGATCGACGCCGACCCCGGGCTCGTTCGTCGCCACAACCTCGTCGAGCATCCCCGCCGCCGCGACGACCAGCGACCGCGCCGTGAAGGCCCCCGCCGACAGCCGTCCGAGGACCGCCAGCACCTGCGGGTCCTCGCCCGGGGTCGCCGCGTTCGCGTGGATGTACGTGCGGGTGCGCGGCCGGACGAACGCCACGGCGTCGTCGACGACCGCCTGCCCGATCCCGGCGAGCACCGCCAGCAGGTACAGCTGGTAGAAGGCCTGGATGTGCGACAGCGGGGCGTCCCGGTACGCCGAGACCACGGCGGGGTCGACCGCGACGCCGTCGAAGACCGTCGTCCCCGAGGCGGTGAGCCGCTGCCCGAACCCGTCCCAGTCGTCGGTGCCGGTCACGCCCGGCGCGTCCGTGGGCACCGCGAAGGTCACGCGCTCGCCGTCGCGGTCCGCCGCCAGGTAGATCCAGTCGGCGTAGAGGGTACCCGTCGAGTAGAACTTCCGCCCGTGGAGCCGCCACGTGCCCGAGTCGTCGGGGGCGACGGTCGTCGAGATGTCCGCGAGCGTCGTCCCGGTCCGCTCCGAGGTCGCGTTCCCCACGATCGCCCCGTCGACGATCCGCCGCAGCCACTCGTCACGGGCGGGCGAATCCGGTCGCAGGAGCACGAGCTCGGTGTACCCGAAGTGCCCCCGCCACAGGTGCGCGATGTTCGAGTCCGCCGCGGCGAGGTCCGCCACGAGGTGCACCAGCTCGACGAGCGTCACACCGAAGCCACCGCGGTCCTCGGGGACGCGCAACCGCCCGAAGCCCGCCTCGGCCAGCGCCCGCACCTCGGCCTGCGGCAGCTCGCGCTCGCCCGGTGTGCCCGACGCGAGTTCGCGGTCGACGGCACCCGCCCGGATCCGCTCGACGATCGGCGCGAACCGCTCCCGCAGGGACGTCAGGCGATCGGCCTGGGCCCCCGCCGCCGGTCTCGGATCGACGCGCCAGCGGCGATCCGGCCGTGTCGGTGGGGAGAGGCGCGGCCCGCCCCCTGCCGTCGTCGTCGCGTCCGTCATGCGGTCACCTCCACGGCGTCGCGCGCCTCGTCCGCGGCGGTACCGCCCGCACCGCCGGAGAACGCGCCCCGCCAGCGCCGGGCCGGGTGCGAGTCGGGCAGCTGCGGGTGCCCGAAGAGCTTCTCGCGGAGGGTGCCCTCCCGGTACTCGGACTGCATGAGCCCCCGCTCCTGCAGGGTCGGCGCGATGTCGTCGACGAACTCCTCGTACGACCCGGGCAGCGTCCAGTTGATGACGTTCACCCCGTCGACCCCGACCCGTTGCCATGCAGCGAGCTCGTCGGCGATCTGCTCGGGCGTCCCGACCACCCGGGCGCGGAGCTTCGCGGACAGCCGGGCGAGGTCGGCGATGGTCGGTTCGCGGTCGCCGGCGGCCTCGCGGAGCCACTGCAGGTGCGACTGCCCGGCCTGCGTGCGGACCTCGGACAGCGGTGTCGCCGGGTCGAGCGGTTCGCCGGTGTCCGGGTCGAAGCCGAGGTTCGAGTGCACGAGGAAACCGTCGGCCGCCAGGTACTCGTCGATCTCCGCCTCCTTCACCTTCGCCTCGGCTTCGGTGGACCCGGTGACGAAGGTCAGGCCGAGGAAGAACACGAGGTCGTCGCGGCGTCTGCCGGCCGCGACGGCGAGGTCGCGGGTCTCGCGGATCAGCTGTTCGGTGGCGTCGCGGTTCGAGGTGAGGATGAACTGCGCCTCGGCGTTCCGCGCGGCGAAGGCCCGCCCGGCCGGCGACGACCCCGCCTGGAACAGGACGGGCGTCCGCTGGGGCGAGGGCGCGGACAGGTGCGGCCCCTGCACGTCGTAGCGCTTCCCGTGGTGGTCGATGCGGTGCACCTTCTCGGGGTCGGCGTAGCCGCGCACCGGGTCCTTGAGCACGGCGCCGTCCTCCCACGACCCCTCCCACAGCTTGGCGCAGACCTCGAGGTACTCCTCGGCCCAGGCGTAGCGCTCGTCGTGCTCCTCGAGCCGGTCGGCACCGAAGTTCCGAGCCGCGCTGTCGAGGGCGCTCGTGACGACGTTCCAGCCGATGCGGCCGCGGGTGATGTGGTCGAGCGTCGAGACCTTGCGCGCGAAGTCGAACGGGTGCGCCTGCATGACGCTCGACGTGAACGCGAGCCCGAGGTGCTCCGTGGACACGGCGAGCGCGGAGAGCAGCACCGACGGGTCGTTCGAGGGGATCTGCAGGCCCTCGCGGAGGTTCGTCGCGTAGTCGCCGCGCGCAGGGCCGTACGTGCCGACGACGTCCGCGAAGAACATCGCGTCGAACTTCCCGCGCTCGAGCGTCCTCGCGAGGTCGGTCCACAGCGTGACGTCGTCGAAGTCGGCCTGACGGGCGTCGGGGTGTCGCCACAGGCCGTGCTGGATGTGCGACGTGGTGTTCATGACGAAGGCCGCGAAGCGCAGCGGACGGGTCGGTGCATCGCTCATGCGTCCCATGGTGTCCGGGAGCGGCCGGTCGAAGACAGTGACGTGACCTCGCGTTACGAGCGGTCTTCCGACGCGGTCACGCGGCGACCATGCTCCTGAGGCATGCCGACCCCGACGACCGCAGCCGCGCCTCCCGTCCGTCCCGCCGCCCCGTCCACCAACGCGACCCGCCGTCGTGTCGCGCTCGCGTCGTTCGTCGGGACCACCGTCGAGTACTACGACTTCTACCTCTACGCGACGGCCTCCGCGCTCGTGTTCGCGCCGACGTTCTTCCCGTCCGTCACGCCCGCGGTCGGGGTGATCGCGTCGTTCGCGACGTACGGTGTCGGCTTCGTCGCGCGGCCGCTCGGTGGCATCGTCGCGGGGCACCTGGGTGACCGGATCGGCCGCAAGAAGCTGCTCGTCGCGTCCCTCGTGCTGATGGGCATCGCGTCGACCCTCATCGGGGTGATCCCGTCCGCGGCGACGATCGGCGTCGGCGCGGTCGTCGCGCTCGTGGTGCTGCGACTGCTGCAGGGCATCGCCGCCGGCGCGGAGTGGGGCGGATCGGCGCTGCTGTCGGTCGAGCACGCTCCGGAGCGCCACCGCGGGCTGTTCGGGGCGTTCACGCAGATGGGTTCGGCCGGCGGGATGCTCCTGGCGACCGGGGTGTTCACGCTCGTGCGGACGCTGCTCGGCAACGAGGCGTTCCTGGCCTGGGGCTGGCGGCTGCCGTTCCTGTTCTCGGCGGTGATCGTCGCGGTCGGCCTCGTCATCCGGCTCGGGGTGCAGGACGCGCCGGTGTTCCAGGAGCTGCGCGCATCGGGGCAGGTCGAGCGGTACCCGGTGTGGCAGGCGATCCGACGGCACGCGCGGGCGATCCTCGTCACGGCGGGGCTACGACTCGCGCAACCGGCGCTCTACTCGATCCTCACGACCTACTCGCTCACGTACCTGCTCGCGAAGCGCGGCGAGGAGGGGTCGGCGGCTGGGCTGCAGGCCGTGCTCGTCGTCTCGGCGGTGTCGCTCGCGTCGACGCCGTTCTGGGGGTGGCTGTCCGACCGCGTCGGGCGGCGCGTGTTGGCGATCTCGTCGGCGGCCGGGATCGGTGTGCTCGTCTGGCCGTTCTTCGCGTTCCTCGACGCCGGGCCCCTCGTGCTGCTGCCGCTCGTCGCGCTGGTCGGGATGTGCGTCTTCCACGACAGCATCTACGGGCCGCAGGCCGCGTGGTTCGCCGAGCAGTTCCCGACCGGTCGCCGCTACTCGGGGATGAGCCTGGGGTACCAGATCGGGTCGATCTTCTCGGTCGGGCTGACGCCGCTGCTCGCGGCCGTGTTCGTCGAGGTGGGCGGGGGCTCGCCGTGGATCCTCTGCGCCTACGTCGGGGTGTACGCGGTGCTCTCGATCGTGGCCGCCGTCGCCGCGGTGGACCCGGTGGCGGCCGCGCGGCGGGCCGAGCGGGTGGCGCAGCGGTTGGGCGTTGCCCGAGGCTCGCGCTGACGGACGTTCCTCGGGCTCGTGACCACGAGGGATGTCCGCCCAGCCGAGGCTCGCGCGCCGCGCCGCGCCGCCGCCCCGCAGCTACGTCCGGACCACCACGTCCGCGAGCGCGGCCGGGTCCTCGGCGGCGATGAACGCCCGCTCCTGCGCCGCCCAGCGCTCCCACTCGAGGGCGAACACCTCGCCGTCACGGCCGATCGCCCGGTCCCGCCGGACCACGTCGTCCGCCTCGAGCCACACGCGCAGCGACGCCAGCGGGGCCGAGGCCCGCGAGAGCGCCCCGCAGCCCTCGACCACGAGCGGGACGTCCGGGTCGACCGACACCCACTCGGCAGGCTCCGAAGCCACCCAGTCCCAGCGCCGGTACCCGGACCGGGGACCGAGCACGTCGGTGACCACCGCGTCGGCAGCCGCACGGAGGCCGTCCCACCCCGGGTAGAGGTCGTCGAGGTGCACGACGACCGCGCCGAGCTCCGCGGCCACCGCCGTGCCGAGCGTGGTCTTGCCCGTGCCCGACCGTCCGTCGACGAGCACGACGAGCCGGCGCCCGGACGCGGTCGTCGCACCCGACGCGGCGGCGGCCAGCCCCTGGACCAGCGCCCGGTCGACGTCAGGCACGCCAGGTCCCCGCGGCGACCGCGACACCGACGGACACGACACCGATGCCGACGAGCACGGCGACCATCGCCCACTCCGGCCCGGCGAACCGCGCCTGCCGGGCCCACGTGCGGCGTCCGGGCGCGCCGAACCCCCGCGACTCCATGGCGACCGCGAGCGTCGTCGCCCGCCGCAGCGCGAGCACGAGCAGGGCGAACGCCATCGAGGCCCCCCGCCGCAGCCGGCCGTGGTCCGCGGTCCCCCGTGCTCGTCGCGCCATCGCCAGCTGGCGCCAGTCCTCGCCGAGGAGCGTCGTCATCCGGACCGCGGCGAGCGCACCGAGCACGAAGCGCGCCGGCAGCCGCAGCAGCTGCGCGAGCCCGTCCGCCAGGTCCGTCGGGTCGACCCGGACGAACAGGGCGACGGCCGGCAGCCCGACCGCGAGCACGCGCAGGGCGGTCGCGAGGGCGAGCACCAGCGACCCGTCGGTCACGTGCGCGAAGCCGAGGTCGAACCACTCCCGACCCGAAGGCCGTCCGTACAGCGCGATGCTCAGCGCGGTCAGCGGCACGGCGACGAGCACCGGGGACGTCCGCAGCAGCAGGGTCCGGACCGGGATGCGCAGCAGCGGCAGGAGCAGCAGTTCGAGCACGAGCGCGACGGCGGCCGACACCACGTCGAGGCTCAGCACGAGGCACAGGCCGAGCGCGAGTACACCGAGCATCGAGGCGACCGGTTGCACCCCGCGGACGCCGCGTTCCGTGCGGACGGGAGGCGCGGCTCGTCCGGACGCGCCGGCCGCGGTCCCCGGGGCGGTCACCGTGCCACCTCCGTGGCCGGCCCCGACCGCACGTCCGGAGCCGCGTCCGGCGGCGCGTCCGGTGACCCGGGCGGCACGGCACGGACGCCGTCCGCGTTGAGCACGACCTCGTCGGCGTCGAGCGCCCGGACCAGGTCGCGGTCGTGCGTGACCACGACCACCGCGGTCCCTGCGTCCGCCAGCGCTCCGAGCCGGTCGACCACTGCCTGCCAGGTCGCCCGGTCCTGTCCCGACGTCGGCTCGTCGAGCACGACGACCGGCGGACGCGCGGCGACGACCGTACCGATCGCGAGCCGGCGCTGCTCCCCGCCGGACAGGGTGAAGGGGTTGACGTCGGCGAGGTGCCGGAGCGCGAGGGCGTCGAGCAGCTCCTCCACGCGGGCGTCCACGTCGTCGAGGTCGAGGGTGCGCGGCCCGACGGCGAGCTCCTCGCGGACGGATCGCGCCACGAACTGGTGCGCGGGGTCCTGGAACACCGTGCCGATCCGCCGCGCGAGCTGTCGGCTCGTCCAGCGCACGGGCCGGTCGCCGGCGTCGCCCGTCGGGCCGGCGTCCCCCGACGGGCCGGCGTCCCCCGTCAGGCCGGCGTTCCCCGTCAGGTGGGGCGTCGCGCGGAGGACGCCGCCGGCGGGTCGGAGGAGCCCGGCGAGGGTCAGGCCGAGCGTCGACTTGCCGACGCCGTTCGGCCCGGTCACGGCGAGCACCCGACCGGCACGGACGTCGAGGTCGATGCCGCTGCCCACCGGGGTGCCACCCGCTCGTCCGAGCACGCCCCCGCGGGCGGTCGCGAGCCCGCGCGCCTCGAGGAGCACGGCGTCGCCGCCGGGCCCGCCCCGCTCGTCCGCGAGCGGGCCGGAAGTGCGCGTACGGGTCGACGGGTCGGGAACGGTTCCGCCCGCTCGACCCGCCGACGGGTCGTCCACGAGCGGGCGGGACGTGCGCGCGCAGGCTCGGGAGGACCCCCGCGACGGCTCCGCACCGGGCACCCACACGCCCGCCGCCGTCAGCGCATCCCCGTGCTCCGCGAGCACCGCTGCCGGCGCGCCGTCGGCGACGACCCCGCCGCCGGGTGCGAGCAGCACGAGCCGGTCGACCAGGTCGAGCCAGGTACCGATCCGGTGCTCCACGACGAGCAGGGTCGCCCCGGTGTCGTCGAGCAGGGCGCGGACGGCGTCGTGCACCTGTCGCACCCCGTCCGGGTCGAGGTTGGCGCAGGGCTCGTCGAGCACGAGCACGCCCGGCCGCATCGCGAGCACCCCCGCGAGCGCCAGGCGCTGCCGCTGGCCGCCGGAGAGCCGGCCGGTGGAGCGGTCGAGCGGCAGGTCGAGGCCGACCACCCGGAGCGCGTGCCGGACGCGGTCCCAGGTCTCCTCGCGCGGCACCCCGGTGTTCTCGCACCCGAAGGCCACGTCGTCGCCGATCCGCGACATGACCGTGTGGGCCTCGGGGTCCTGCATGACGAGGCCGACACGCCCGCGGGCCGCGCGGGGGTCGGCGCCGTCGACCAGGACCGAGCCCTGCACGGCAGCGGCGGTGTCGTCGTCGGGGTCCGGCTCGTCGGCGAGGACGGCCGCCACGGCCCGGAGCACCGTCGACTTCCCCGCACCGGACGGACCGACGACCGCGACCCGCTCCCCCGGCTCGACGACGAGGTCGAGCCCACGGACCGCCCAGGCGTCACGCCCGGCGTACCGCCAGCCCCAGTCGGCGAAGGCGACGCGTGCCGCGGCCGACGACGAGGACGCGGCCGACGACGACACGGTCACGCGGCGGAACGGGGTCCGCGCCTGGTCCGCTCACCGGCGGCGTGCTCGCGACCGGCCGCGAACGAGGACAGCACGCCGGTCGCGGCGAGCGCCCGGACGAGCAGCCACGACCCGACACCGGCGATCACGGCACCCGAGATCACCGCGCACACGACGTAGACCGCCTTGAACGCCGCGTCGAGGCCCGGGTACCAGAGGACGGTGTCGTTGATGCCGAGCGCGAGCCCGGCTGCGGCACCGGCGAGGACGACCACGGGCAGCTTGTACGACCGGTAGAGGAACAGTGCGAGGACGAGCTCGGCGCCGAGCCCCTGCACGAAGCCGGCCTCGAGCGTCAGCCAGCCCCACTGGGTGCCGAGCAGGGCCTCGACCGAGGCGGCGACCATCTCGGCGTAGAGCGCGGCGCCCGGCTTCCGGACCACGATCGCGACGACCGGTCCGGCGAGCAGCCAGACGCCGCCGAACAGCGACTGGGTGCCGGGCAGGACGAGACCCGCGACGGTGCTCAGGGGTTCGTAGCCGAACTCCCAGAGCTTGAAGACGACGCCGATCGCGACCGCGAGCACGCTCGCGACGACGATGTCCACGACCCGCCAGCGCAGCGAGCGCCGAGGGGTGGTGGACCGGACTGCGGACTGCGTGGTCGCAGACATCATTGCTGACTCCTCCCTGCGCCGGCATGACCCGGATCAGGTTCGACGGTCGGAGCGCCACTCGCTCCCTCTCAGCCCGGCGGTCCCGGACTCCCGTGTGTGTCCCAGCAGTCTAGACGCGGCAAGGACCGCGTGACGTGCCCAGGTGACGGACGGGAGGCGCGGTACCAGCCGGCACCGCGCCTCCCGTCCGACCGTCGGTCACTTCTTCAGCGCGCGGATCACCTTCGCGAGGGCCTTGCCGGTCACCCAGATGGTGGGGATGCTGACGGCGAGGAGCGAGATGAGGTTCGGCTCGAACTGCAGGTCCTGGCCCGGGCGGCGCACGTAGGCGCCGACGGGGATGGACGCGCCACCGCCGCCGCCACCGCCGCCGTTCTCGCCGTCGCCCCCGGCGCCGAAGCCGTACCAGCCGAGGGAGACCGGGATGAGGGTCTGGTCGCCGACCTCGACCGGCTCCCCGTAGTTCGTGGAGACGCCCACGGGGCGCACCTTGTCTGCGATCTGCTGCACGATGTCTGCCATGCGCGCGAGGCTACTCGGCGGTCCCTCCACAGGCGGGGGCGCGCCGTGCGGTGTCCACTGCTGGGCCTTGTCTGCGGACGCGGAGGCGCGTCGCCGATACGTTTGCGGGACCCACACCTGGAGGAACGTTTGCACACCTGGCCCGGCAATCCGTACCCCCTCGGGGCGACCTACGACGGCAGCGGCACGAACTTCGCCCTGTTCAGCGAGGTCGCGGACCGCGTGGAACTCTGCCTCTTCGACGACGCGGGGAACGAGGAGTGCGTCGACCTGGTCGAGGTGGACGCGCACGTCTGGCACGCCTACCTGCCGAACGTGGCGCCCGGGCAGGAGTACGGCTTCCGCGTGCACGCCCCGTACGACCCGGAGAACGGCCTGCGCGGCAACCCGCACAAGCTGCTCCTCGACCCGTACGCCAAGGCGACGAGCGGTGAGATCGACTGGGACCAGGCACTGTTCTCGTACACGTTCGGCGACCCGGACTCGACGGACGACCAGGACTCGGCCCCGCACATGATGAAGGGCGTGGTGATTAACCCGTTCTTCGACTGGCAGGGCGACCGGTCACCCGGCATCCCCTACGGCGAGACGGTGATCTACGAGGCCCACGTGAAGGGCCTCACCGAGACCCACCCCGACGTCCCCGAGGAGCAGCGCGGCACGTACGCCGGCGTCGCGCACCCGTCGGTCATCGAGCACCTCAAGCGCCTGGGCGTCACGACGCTCGAGCTCATGCCCGTGCACCAGTTCGTCAACGACTCCACGCTGCAGGAGAAGGGGCTGTCGAACTACTGGGGCTACAACACCATCGGGTTCTTCGCCCCGCACTCGCACTACTCGTCCTCCGGCGACCGGGGACAGCAGGTGCAGGAGTTCAAGGCGATGGTCCGCGAGCTGCACCGCGCGGGCATCGAGGTCGTCCTCGACGTGGTCTACAACCACACCGCGGAGGGGAACCACCTCGGGCCGACCCTGTCGTTCCGGGGCATCGACAACGCCGCGTACTACCGCCTGGTCGAGGACGACAAGCGGTACTACAACGACACCACCGGCACGGGCAACTCGCTCAACGTCGGGCACCCGCACTCGCTGCAGCTCATCATGGACTCGCTCCGGTACTGGGTGACCGAGATGCACGTCGACGGCTTCCGCTTCGACCTCGCGGCTGCCCTGGCCCGTGAGTTCTACGAGGTCGACCGGCTCGCCGCGTTCTTCGAACTGGTGCAGCAGGACCCGATCGTGTCGCAGGTCAAGCTCATCGCGGAGCCGTGGGACGTCGGCCCCGGCGGCTACCAGGTCGGCAACTTCCCGCCCCAGTGGTCCGAGTGGAACGGCAAGTACCGCGACACCGTCCGCGACTTCTGGCGCGGCGAGCCGTCGACGCTCGGCGAGTTCGCGTCGCGCATCTCCGGCTCGGCGGACCTCTACGAGCACGACGGCCGCACGCCCAAGGCGAGCATCAACTTCATCACCGCACACGACGGCTTCACGCTGTACGACCTCGTCGCCTACAACGAGAAGCACAACGAGGCCAACGGCGAGGACGGCAACGACGGCGAGAGCCACAACCGCTCGTGGAACTCCGGTGTCGAGGGGCCGACGGACGACCCCGAGGTGGCGGCGCTCCGCCTGCAGCGTCGGCGGAACTTCCTCGCGACACTGCTGCTCAGCCAGGGCGTGCCGATGATCGCCCACGGCGACGAGCTCGGGCGGACCCAGCACGGCAACAACAACGTCTACGCCCAGGACTCCGCCATCAGCTGGATCGACTGGGAGCACGCCGACGACGACCTCGTGCAGTTCACGGCCGACGTCGTGAAGCTGCGCCACGACCACCCGACCTTCCGGCGCACCCGCTACTTCAACGGCCGTCCGGTCCGCCGCGGCGAGGGCGAGCCGCTGCCCGACGTGGTGTGGCTGACCCCCTCGGGCGACGCGATGGACCCCGAGGACTGGGACTCCGGCTTCGGCAAGAGCGTCGGCATGTACCTGAACGGCGACGGCATCCGCGGGCGGGACCGCTGGGGTGAGCGGGTGACCGACGTGGCCTTCCTGACGTACTACAACGCGCACGACGACGTCGTGACCTTCACCCTGCCGCCGGAGGAGTACTCCCCCGGCTGGACCGTGCGCATCGACACGGCCGACCCGGGTGCCCGCGAGACGGTCCTCGACGCGGGGACCCCGCTCGACGTCCCCGCGCGCTCGATGATCGTGCTCCGTGCGGAGCCCGACCACGAGGTCCGGAGCGTGCCGCTCGACGAATCGGCCGGAGCGCCGCAGTCCACGCCCACGAACCCGGCCGGGGCACCCGCCGCGTCGGCCACCGACCAGACCGGCGCGGGCGCAGCCGGCGCCGGCACCGCCGCGTCCCCGGACGAGCCCGACCAGCACGACCAGACCGACCAGCCCGACCAGCACGACGAACCCGACACCACAGGAGCCACCAGGTGACCGCACGCCGCGTCCCCACGTCCACCTACCGTCTGCAGGTCACCGCGGACTTCGACCTCACGACGGCGCAGGGCGTGGTCGACCACATCCGCGACCTCGGCGCGGACTGGGTCTACCTGTCGCCCGTGCTGCAGGCCGAGCCCGGCTCGCAGCACGGCTACGACGTCGTCGACCACACCCACGTCGACACCGAGCGGGGCGGGGACGACGCGTTCCGCGCCCTGGCCGAGGCCGCGCACGCCGCCGGGCTCGGGGTGCTCGTCGACGTCGTCCCGAACCACGTCGGCGTCGCGACGCCCGAGGCGAACCCCTGGTGGTGGTCGCTGCTCGAGTCCGGGCAGGGCTCCGCCGTGGCGAGGGCATTCGACGTCGACTGGGAGGCCGGCGACGGACGCATCCGCGTCCCGGTCCTCGACGACCGGTTGCTCGACGCGGTGGAACTGCGCGACGGCAGGCTGTTCGTGGGCGAGACCGCCTACCCGACCGCACCCGGCACCGTGCAGGACGGCGACGACGTCGAGACGGTGCACGCCCGGCAGCACTACGAGTTCGTGCACTGGAAGCGCGCCGACCACGAGCTGAACTACCGCCGGTTCTTCGCGGTGAACACGCTCGCGGCGATCCGCGTCGAGGAGCCCGAGGTCTTCGCCGCGTCGCACGCCGCGATCGGCGCCTGGTTCCGCGACGGACTCGTCGACGGCCTCCGCATCGACCACCCGGACGGCCTGTACGACCCCGCCGGGTACCTGCAGGACCTGCACGAGCTGACCGGCGGTGCCTACACCCTGGTCGAGAAGATCCTCGAGCCCGGCGAGCAGCTGCCGTCGTCGTGGCCCGTCGACGGCACCACCGGCTACGACGCGCTGGCCCTGGTCGACCGGGTGCTCGTCGACCCGGCGGGCGAGGACGCCCTGACCGCGGCGTCCGGTGCGGAGCCCGCCGACTGGCAGCAGCTGACGCACGACACCCGCCGCGGCATCGCCGACGGCATCCTCGGCAGCGAGGTCGCCCGCCTGGCGCGCCTGCTCGCCCCCGAGGTCCCCGACCTGCCGCAGGACCGGGTCGTCGACGCGGTCGCCGAGGTCGTGGCGTCCTTCGAGGTCTACCGCACGTACCTGCCCGAGGGCGTCCACCACCTCATCGACGCGCTCGAGCGAGCCGCCGAGTCGCGTCCGGACCTCGACGACGTGATCGACCGGATCGCGCCCGCCCTGGTCGACCCCGGCCACGCCGCGGCGGTCCGACTGCAGCAGACCTCCGGCATGGTGATGGCCAAGGGCGTCGAGGACACCGCCTACTACCGGACCTCGCGCCTGACCACCCTGAGCGAGGTGGGCGCCGACCCGAGCCTGTTCGCGGTGTCGGTCGAGGACTTCCACCAGGCGCAGCGCGACCGTCAGGGCAGCTGGCCGCACACCATGACCACGCTGACCACGCACGACACCAAGCGCAGCGAGGACACCCGCGCCCGCATCAGCGTGCTCGCGGAGCTCGGGTCCGAGTGGACCGCGGCCCTCGCGCGCCTGCAGTCCCTCGCCCCCCTCGACGACGCCGTGTTCGCCGACCTGCTCTGGCAGGCGATCGTCGGCGCCCGTCCCGCCAGCCGTGAGCGGCTGCACGCCTACGCCGAGAAGGCGTCGCGCGAGGCGGGCGACAGCACGACCTGGACGGAGCCGGACGAGGCCTTCGAGGAGCAGATGCACGCGCTCGTCGACGCCGCGTTCGACGACCCCGAGGTCGTCGCCGTCCTCGACGAGCTCGACCGCACGGTCGACGCGGCGGGCTGGTCCAACGGCCTGACGCAGAAGCTCGTGCAGCTCACCATGCCCGGCGTCCCCGACGTCTACCAGGGCACCGAGGCGTGGGACCGCTCGCTCGTCGACCCCGACAACCGTCGTCCGGTCGACCACGCCGAGCTCCGGCACGTGCTCGCCACGCTCGACGGACCCGACGACGACGGCCCCGAGCGGCTGCCTGCGGTCGGGCCGGACGGCGCCGCGAAGCTCCTCGTCGTCAGCCGTGCCCTGCGGCTGCGTCGCGACCACCCGGAGCTCTTCACCCGCTACCTCGGGCTCGAGGCCACGGGCGTCGCAGCCGACCACGTCCTCGCGTTCGACCGCGGCGGTGCCGTCACGGTCGCGACCCGGCTGCCCGTCGGCCTGGAGCGCGTGGGCGGGTGGGCCGACACCCTCGTCCACCCCGTCCCGCTCGACCGCGTCGACCTGCTCACCGGCCGCCGCTTCCCCGCGTCGCGCGGCATCGCCCTCGCCGACCTGCTCGCCGACCTCCCGGTGGCGCTGCTCGTGCCGGCCGAGGTCGCGGACAGCACGACCCCGGGCGACGCCGTCGCCGCATCAGCCCCCGCGTCCACCGGCGCAGGCACCACCACCGCCTCCGGCGCCGGTCCCGACGGTGCCACCGTCTCCGACCAGCAGGCCGAGATCGAGATCCTGGAGGGTCACGCATGAGCGTTCCCGCCCGCTACGCCGTCTGGGCGCCGAACCCGGAGCGCGTGCGCCTGGTCGTCGACGGCACCGAGTACGCAATGACCCGCGGCGACGACGACTGGTGGTCGACCGACGAGGTCGCCCCGGTGGTCGGCGCCCGGTACGGCTTCCGCATCGACGACGACGAGGACGTCCGACCGGACCCCCGCAGCCGGTACCAGCCCGACGGCGTGCACGGTCCGTCCGAGGTGGTCGACCCCGAGCGCTTCGCCTGGACCGACGACGCCTGGACCGGTCGGCCCGTCCGTGGTGGCGTGATCTACGAGATGCACATCGGCACCTACACGCCCGAGGGCACGCTCGACGCGGCCGCCGCGAAGCTCGACCACCTGGTCGAGCTCGGGGTGGAGTTCGTCGAGCTGCTCCCGGTCAACGCCGTCAACGGCGAGTGGAACTGGGGCTACGACGGGGTGGGCTGGTTCGCCGTGCACCACCCGTACGGCGGCCCGGACGCCTACGACCGGTTCGTCGACACCGCGCACGCGCTCGGCCTCGGCGTCATCCAGGACGTCGTGTACAACCACCTCGGGCCCGCTGGCAACTACCTGCCCCTCTACGGGCCGTACCTGCTGCAGGGGCTCGGCAACACCTGGGGGGACTCGGTCAACGTCGAGCTGCCCGAGGTCCGCCGGTACGTCCTCGACAACGTCCGGATGTGGTTCCGCGACCACCACGTCGACGGTCTGCGGCTCGACGCCGTGCACGCCATCCGCGACACCACCCGGCCGCACGTGCTGCAGGACATGGCGTCGGAGACCGAGGCGTACTCGGAGTTCGTCGGCCGTCCGCTGTCCCTGATCGCGGAGTCGGACCTCAACGACCCGGTGATGTTCCGTCCGCAGGAGGCCGCGGGCTACGGCCTGACCGGCCAGTGGTCCGACGACTTCCACCACGCCGTGCACGTGGCGCTGACCGGCGAGACGAACGGCTACTACGCCGACTTCGCCCCGCTGTCGGCCCTCGCGAAGGTCCTCGAGCACGGGTTCTTCCACGACGGCACCTGGTCGTCGTTCCGCGGGAAGCGGCACGGCCGGCCGATCGACCGCGGCACCTCACCGGTGACGGCGCTCGTGGTGGCGAACCAGAACCACGACCAGATCGGCAACCGTGCCGCCGGCGACCGGCTCGCCGCAACGCTCGACGACGAGTCGCTCGTCATCGCGGCCGCCCTGACGCTGCTCGGCCCCTTCACGCCGATGCTGTTCATGGGCGAGGAGTTCGCGGCGTCGACCCCGTGGCAGTTCTTCACCTCGCACCCGGAGAAGGCGCTCGGCGAGGCCACCGCGAAGGGTCGCATCGCCGAGTTCGCCGAGCACGGATGGGACGAGTCCGCCGTGCCGGACCCGCAGGACCCGACCACGTTCACGAACTCGAAGCTCGACTGGGCGGACGTGACCTCGGAGCGGGGTGCGACGATCCTCCGGGCCTACCGGGTCCTCGTCGCCCTCCGTCGGACCGAGCAGGCGTTCGTCGACCACCGCTACGAGGCGAACGCCGTGCACTTCGACGAGGACGATCGCTGGCTCGTGCTCACCCGCGGTCTGCTCGGACCGGACGGGGCGCCCGTGCACGTCGTGGTGAACCTCGCCGACGACGCCGCCGAAGTACCGGTGCCGGACTCGACGGGCGAGGAGCTCTACCGCTTCGGCGAGGCGTCGGTCGAGGCCGGCGTGGTGCGGTTCGCGTCCCGCGGCGTGGTCGTCGTGCGCTGACACCGACCGGACCGCTTCGGGACGGACGACGAGACCCCCGCGGGCTTCCCACGGGGGTCTCGTCGTCGTGAAGGGTTCGCGCTCAGGCGGCGGTGTCGACGACCGCGTGCGCGTTCTTCCGCACCGACGGCAGCCGGCGGTGGTCCTTGACCAGGGAGCGGAGCTCGCGGATGCGGCGGTCGATGCCCCACTTCGTGACGAGGGTCAGGCTCTCGCGGACGATGTTGCCGCTCATCTTCGAGACACCGAACTCACGCTCGGTGAAGGTGATCGGGGTCTCCACGACGCGCAGTCCGGCCTCGAGGGCACGCCAGCACAGGTCGACCTGGAAGCAGTAGCCCTTCGAGGCGACACCGGCGAGGTCGATCCGTTCGAAGGCCGAGGAGGTGAACACCCGGAAGCCGCCGGTCGCGTCGCGGACCGCGATGCCGAGCGCCATCCGCGTGTAGAGGTTGCCGCCGCGGGAGAGCATCTCGCGGTACCACGGCCAGTTCTCGACCTGGCCACCCTTGATCCAGCGTGACCCGAGCACGAGGTCGTTCGACTCGGCGAGATCGAGCATCCGCGGCAGGTACTCCGGGTGGTGCGAACCGTCCGCGTCCATCTCGACGAGCCGGTCGTAGCCGTGTTCCAGGCCCCACGCGAAGCCGGAGAGGTACGCACCGCCGAGACCGTCCTTCACCGTGCGGTGCATGACGTGGACGCGGCCGCTGTCGCGGGCGATCGCGTCGGCGATGTCACCGGTGCCGTCGGGCGAGTTGTCGTCGACGACCAGGACGTGGACGCTGTCGTCCGTCGCGGCGAGGGTGCGCGCGACGATCGGACGGACGTTCTCCGCCTCGTCGTAGGTCGGGATGATGACCAGTGCCGTGCTCATGGTGCTCCTTGCGCTTCGGGTCGAATGTATCGGGTCGCTCCTGCGTCACTCCGACGAGAGGTCTGCGAACACGATCAGGTTGTCGGTGTAGTGCCCCGTCGCGGTGTCGAACGTGCCGTCGCACGTGATGAGGCGGAGTTGCGGGGTGGGTGCGCTGCCGTAGACGTCGCTCGTGGGGAACGCCGACTTGGCGGCGCGCTCGGAACGCTCGACGGTGAAGGTGCGGGTGGTGCCGTCGGACATGCCGACGTGGATCTGGTCGCCGGCGACGAGCTCGTCGAGGCGGTAGAACACCGCGGCGCTCGTCGGGCTGTCGACGTGACCGGCGATGACGGCGGGACCGACCTGCCCGGGCACGATCCCGTCGGCGAACCAGCCCGCGCTGTCCCAGTCCTTCGGGGGGTCGAGCTCGCCGGCGGCACCGCGACCGAGGTCCTCGAGTCCGGACGACACCCCGATCGCCGGGATCTCGACGCGCACCGGTGTCGCGGTCGACCGCGCTGCGGGGGCGGCCGGGTCCTGAAAGCCGGAGGTGTCGTCCGTCCCGGACCCGTTCGCGGCTGCGCCCGGATCGGTGGACGCCGAGGCGCTGCTGCGGGCGACCGGGGCCTCCGCGGGGCCGGAGCCGGTGGTCGCCACGGCCACGCCGGCGATCCCGCCGCCGACGAGCACCGCGGCGACGACCCCGGCCAGCACGACACCGCGGCGTCCGGGCCGGCGGGTTCCGGGTCGGCGCGTGCCGCGCGGCGACGGCGCCGCTGCACGACGCCCGCTCACGAGGCGCCTCCCGCGTCCGTCGCGCATCCGCCGAGGACGTCCGAGGTCAGCATCGTCGCCCCGAGCGCCGCCCAGGCGTCGCCGTAGTACGTCGGCGTGGTCGCCGCGGTGCGGTCCATCCGTCGGAGGTCCGCCGTCGCAGCGGACGTCGACCCGGCCGCGTGCTCCGCCGCCGCCCGGGCCGCGTAGGCCAGGCCGCTCGTGTCACCGGTGACGGCGGTGCCGCCGAGGTCGAGCTGTGCCGCGAGCTGCGTGGTCCGCCGGAGCGTCGGTGCGATCGACCCGGCGAGGGCACGGTCGTCCGCCGAGCACGCCTCGGCGTACCGCAGCGGCAGCCGCATGGCCTCCCAGCCGTAGACGACGCTCCCCTGGTCGCCGGTCGCGGGCATCGCGTCCACGGTGCCGTCGGCGTGCACCTGCGACCAGTCGCTCGGCAGGTCGCTGCCCTCGAGCACCGCTGCGGTCGCGGCGGTGGAGCCCTCCTCGAGCGCCGTCCAGCGACGGTCCCCGGTCGCGCGCTCGAGGATGCGGAAGGCCGCCGGCGACGCGTACGAGGCGTTGTACCGGTACGGCTCGGTGTCGGCCCAGGGGCCGGGCAGCAGGATCGTGCCGAGGTCGGTCTGCGCGGTCTCGTGGTCGAGGATCGCGGCAGCCATCGTCGTGCCGGCCGTGGTCAGGCGCTCGTCCCTCCAGTGCTCCCCCGCGAGCACGAGGGCACGCGCGGCGTCGAGGTCGGCGTCGCTCGCGGACTGCTCGTCGGCGACGCCGTCGTCCGGCGTCCAGCGCCACGCGAGCAGCCCGTCGTCCGTGAGGAGGTGCCGCTGCGTCCACGACCAGATCCGGTCGAAGGTCTCGCGGTCGTCGTTCGCGTAGGCGATGAGCAAGCCGTACGCCTGCCCCTCGCTGACGGTGTCGCCGCCCTGGTCCGTGCGGACGACGCGGCCGCCCTGCACGTAGTCGTCGAGGAAGTCCGTGCGGAGCTGCGCCGCACTGCGGTCGACGTCGGGCGCGGGCGACGAGGTGGCGCTCGACGTCCCGCGGGCCTGCGGGGCGGCGTCGTTCCACGGACGCACGGCGACGAGTGCGACACCGACCGCGACGACGAGCGCCGCCGCGGCGGTGACGGGGATCCAGGTCCTGCGGGTCATACGGGCTGCACCTTCCTGGGTGGTCGGGGAGGTCGGACGGGAGGCGCGGAGCACGTGCGCGGATCGGCGGCGGTGATCCGCGCCTCCCGGACGGCCGCTGCTGGTCGCGGGACCGGCAGCGGCCCGCCCGTCAGTGGAACAGCGAGCGGAACGCCTTGACGACGGCGTGCGTGAACTCGGTGAAGGGGCGGTCGGCGGCTGCGCCGCCACCGCCGGTCTGGACGCCGCCGGCCGGGGTGGCCGCGGTGGCGGCCGCGTCGGTGACGGGCACGACCGTCAGGTCGCCCTTGCTGTCGTCGAGGACGAAGAGCGTCGAGACGGTGTTGCCCGCGAGGTCGACGTCCGCCGTGCCGCGCTGGCCGCTGCCCGAGACGTCGAGCTGCCACTTGCCGGCGTCGACGGTGGCGTACTTCGTCGCGGTGCCGAAGGCGGCGTCCTCGGCGATGGCGGTGCCCTCGGAGGTGCTCACGTCGACCTCCTTCGCGGTGGTCGCCGCCTGCACGAGGCGGAGCTTGGCCTTGCCGTCGCCGGGCTGCTGCAGGTCGTCGGTGAACGCCGTCGTCTTGAGGTCGTCGTTCTTGCCGTAGGCGACGACCGTGTTCGCGTCGCCCTGCTGGACCGTCACGTCGGTCGAGATCACCGGGGTGGAGTCGGGGGCGTCGGCGGCGCGCATCGAGAGGACGTAGGTGCCGACCGGGAGCTCCTGGTACGGGCTGACCTGGCCGTAGGTGACGTCGTCGAGCTCGAAGACCTTCTTGCCGCCGGACAGGCTGGTCAGCTCGACGTCGACGCCCTTCGTGTCCGGCGAGAGGTGGCCGACGCGGAGCCAGCCCTCGTCACCCGCGGTGGCTGCCGTGGCGGTCTGCGGGGTGGCGAGGCCGACGGTCGCGGCGACGAGCGCTGCTGCGATCCCGCCGACGACGACCGGGCGGCGGACGGTGCGGCGGGCGGCGGTGCCCGTCGTGCTGCGTGCGGAGGTGCGTGCGTTCATCGTGGTGCTCCTTCGGGTCGGGTGCTGCTGGCTGGTGCTGGTCGTGGTGCTGGTGCTGCTGGTCGTCGTGCTGGTGCTGCCGGTGCTGCCGGCGTCGGTCCTGGTCGTGCTGCTGCTGCCGGTCGGGCCCACCCGTCGAGCGGGCGGAACCGGTGCGGGATCGCGCCCCGCGCCTTCCGTTCCGTCCGCTCGCGGCGGTGGAGCCGGGGACGGACCCGGGTCGGCCCGGTGAGCGGGCGGAACCGGTGCGGGGTCGCGCCCCGCGCCTTCCGGTTCCGCCCACTCGCGGCGGGCGGGTCGGGTCAGGACGCGCTCGTCGGTGTCGTCGTGGGGTCGGTCGGCGCGTACGTCACGACGACGCGCTCCCCGTCCCGCTCGACGTCGGCCGGGCGGAGTCCGCCGCTCATGGCCTGGAACGTGGCCGCCGCCCGCTCGGCTTCCGCCCGGTCGCCGGCTTGGAGCACCAGGCGACGGAACGGCTGACCGGTCTCGCCGGTGAGCGGCGTGAAGCGGGACACCTCGACGGACTGGTCGGCGAGCACCTGCCCGAGGGCGAGCACCGCCCGCGAGTCGACCTGGCCGGCGCGGAACTGCGACTTCGTGCCGGCGTCCGCGTCGAGGGCCGGGTTGGCGGCGAGCTCGGTGCCGATCGTCTTCCGCCCGTTCGTCGCGGTCGTGATCGCCTCGTTCGCGGCGGCCTCCCCCTCGGCGTGGATGCGGCGGACGTCGACCTGCTGGTCGCCGGTGCCGAAGGTCGCGACGCTCGTCGAGTTCTGGATGGCCAGCGACACGTCCCGCGAGGAGTTCCCGCCGGTGCGCATCGAGTCCGTCGTGATGACGTAGTCCGAGTCCTTCCACCCGTTCGGCGACTGGCGCTGGACGGCGGCGTCGGTGTCGAGCTTGTAGTACCAGATCACGTTGTTGCGGTTGTACCCGTCCCGGACCAGGTCGACCCACATGGCGTCGTCCACGAGGAGCCGCGAGGACTTCGGGACGTTGTCACCGACCCACGTCTCCGCCTGCTGCATCGGCAGGTCGAGGTTCCCGAGGAGGAACCCGCGCAGCTGCGTGCCCCAGAGCGGCACCGCCACGACGACGGCCGCTGCGGTGACGACGGCCCACGTGGCCCCGAGGCCGCGTCGAGCGGCACCGCGGACGCGGGTCCGGGCGTTCGAGCGCGTCCGGCCGACGAGGGCGAGGACCGCACGCTCGGCGGTGTACGCGACGAGCAGTGCCGCGAACGGCACGAGCATGATCACGTACGGCACCGGGAGGTACCCGTTCGGGCGGAACATCATCGCGAGCAGGAACACGAGCATCGCGGCGATCGGGCGGACCCGGCGCAGGAAGAGCCCGACGACCGCGGCGACCGACCCGAGGACGATGAACACCGGGTCGAGCGCCCACCACTGCGCGGCGGCCTGGTTCGCGAGGCTCCCGCCGTCGAAGATCGACCCCGACGCGGTGCGGGAACCGAGCTGGTACGTGATGCCCTCGAGCAGGCTGACCCGGCCGGCGCCCGGCAGGAGCTCGCCCTTGACCGCGGCGAGCAGCAGGTAGCCACCGCCGATGACCGTGAGGACGGCACCGGCGACGCTCAGCGTGTAGCGACGGGTGCTCTTGTCGGCCCGACGCACCGCGATCCAGATCAGGAACGGCAGCGCGAGCAGGTAGGTCTCCTTCGAGAGCACCGCGATGCCGAGGCACGCGGCCGCACCGGCGAACCCGGCCAGCTGCTGGCGCCGGCTGAGGACGAGGACGAACGCGGCGAGGAGCCACGGCGTCGCGACGTTGTCGATGTAGACCGTGCGGTGGTACTGCAGGGCCAGCGGCGACAGGGCGAACACGAGACCAGCGGCCGCGGCGGTCGCACGGCCAGCGCCCAGTCGACGGGCGAGCACGAACAGCAGGATGCTCGACACCGCGGCGAAGAAGACCATCGCCTCGCGTGCGGCCTCGACGGCGAACGGGTAGCGCGCGAACGCCCCCGTCACCGAGGTGTAGGCCGCGATCTGGATCCAGCCGAGCGGCGGGTGGTCGTACCAGTACGTGTAGTGCGTGATCTCGCCGAGGTTCGTGATCGCCCACGCCTGGGCGGTGTACGTGCCCTCGTCGTCGATGCGCTGCGGCGTGCCGGACATGTTCCAGAGCTGCACCACCACCGTCACGGCGAGCACGGGGAGCAGCCAGCCGAGGCTCGCCGCGTGGACGCGGAACCAGCCGCGGACGCCGGAGAACGACTCCGCGCCACGCACCGGGATCCCGGTGGTGTGGGTGATGCTGGCGGTCATCGGGCACCTCCTGCGGACGAACCGGCGAGCTCACGCTGCTGCGTGTCGGTGTCGGTGGTGACGGCGTTCGCGAAGCCGACGACCTCGGGCGTCGCGGAGGCCGTGCGGTGCTGGCCGGTGTGCTCGGTCTTCTCCCAGCCGTTCTGCCCCTTGACGTGGCGGACGACGGCACGGACGGCCGCTGCGGCGAGGAACACCTGGTACGGCACCAGGCCGAGGACGAGCTTCACGTAGTCGCGGATGCGGACCTTCTCCTTGTAGATGCGGCCGAACTCGTTGAGTCCGACGACCTCGACGGCGAGGAGCATGAGCGTCGGCGCCACCGGGATGAACGAGATGAGGGCGACCGGGGTCGGCACCTTGACGAACAGGATCATCAGGACGCTGAGCGGGATCAGCAGACCGGTCGCGGCCTGGATGAAGGGCATCGTCAGCATGTAGCGGGCGAAGAAGCGCTGGCGGAACGAGGGCAGCTTCTTCCACTCCCCCTTGCCGAGCACCTGCAGGAAGCCCTGGTTCCAGCGGGTCCGCTGCTTGAGCAGGGACGCGAACGTGGGCGGGGTCTCCTCGCGGGTGACCGCCTCGGGGCTGTACGCCACGACGACCTTCGCGCCGTCGGCGGAGAGCCGGACACCGAGCTCGCAGTCCTCGGCCAGGCAGTGTGCGTCCCAGCCGTCCGACCACTCGAGCCGTTCCTTCGTCACGAAGACGGTGTTGCCGCCGAGCGGGATGAACTTCGACCCGGCGTGGAAGTGCAGGCGCGAACGGAACCAGAAGTAGTACTCGAGCACGTTGCGCAGCGACCACCAGCTCGACTTGAAGTTCATGAGCTGCACGCCGCCCTGCACGACGTCGGCGTCGGTCTCCTGGAAGCGGGAGTCGACGAGCGACAGCAGCTTCGGGTAGACCTCGTCCTCGGCGTCGAACACGCCCACGATGTCGCCCGTCGCGTACTGCAGCGCGAGGTTCATCGCCTTCGGCTTGTTCTTCGGCGCGGTGTCGTCCACCACGACCTTGATCAGCTCGGGGTGCCGGGCCGCGGCGGCGCGCACGACGGCGTCGGTCTCCGGGTCGTCCTCGCCGACGATCGCGATGATCTCGTAGTCCGGGTGGTCCTGGCGCGCGAGCATGTCGAGCGTCTCGCCCATCACGTCCTGCTCGTGCCGACCGGGCACGAGGAGCGTGAAGCGGTGTGCGGCCGGACGCGGCGTCTGGCTGAAGCTCGTCGACTTGAGGGCGTCGCGCGAGCGCCAGGCGTGCAGCATCCACCACAGCGTCGTCAGCGCGATCACGGTGAGCAGCACGGAGACGGCGATGAGCGCGGAGTAGCCGATCCACTCGCCCAGCGACCAGGCGACGTGCGGGGCCTGCCCCGAGCCTCCCGTCGGGACGTCCGTGGTGCCCCGGTTCGGGACGTTCCCGGACGGGCCCGTCCCCTCGTTCGGCTGCAGCAGCGGCCCGGCGGCCGTCAGCAGCGTGGCGGAGATGGTCATGCGGCGTGCTCCTTCGCGTGAGCGTCTGTGGAACGGAAGACGAGGGCCTTGTACGCGGCGAACCGGAAGACGGTGCCGAGGACGAGACCCACCCCGTTGCCGGCGACGTTGTCGGCGAGGGTGGAGGTGAAGCCGAGGACGTAGTGCGAGACGAACAGGCAGGCCGCGGCGATGCCGAGGCCGATGACGTTCGTGGCCGCGAAGAGGAGCCCCTCGCGGAGGGTCTCGCGCCGGCCGGTCTGCCGCTGGGAGCGGAACGTGATGGACCGGTTGGCGAGCCAGGCGATCGCGGTCGCGACGACGGCGGAGACGATCTTCGCGGCGATCGGACCGTCGGGCAGGACGGTCGCGCGCAGCAGGTTGTAGACGCCGAGGTCGATGAGGAAGCAGACGGCACCGATGGTGCCGAAGGAGGCGAGTTGCTTCGCCGTGGCGAGGAGCCGCGGGACGAGGGCCGGCCGCACGGCAGGTGCCGTGAGGGTGCCGGTCGCCGCTGGGTGGGCGGACGACGCGACGGGGGTCGGCACCGAGCCTGTGCCGGGGGGCACCAGAACGGGGGTGTCGGTTCGGGTCATGCCCCCTCTTCGGGGGCACGTGGGGAGACGGTTTGGTCGGGGTACAGGGTCTGCCAGGAGGCTGCCAGGCCCGCGACACGTGCCGTTCACCTGTGAACATCTGTCAACGTTTCGGCTGATCAGCGGCAGGTCGACCGTCCGTCCGGACGGTCCGTGGGGCTGGTGACGAACGGACGGGAGGCGCGGTGCCAGCTGGCACCGCGCCTCCCGTCCGCCTGGTGGTCGCGTGTTACGCGGGACGCCGCTCCGGGCTCGCCGTCTTGCTCGCGTCGCGCTCGGGGATGTCCCCCAGCGCGTCGTCGATCGCGGCGAGCGCGTCGGCGTCGAGCGTGACGCCCGCGGCCTTGACGTTGTCCGTGACCTGCTCGGGTCGCGACGCCCCGACGATCGCGGAGGCCACGTTCGGGTTCTGCAGCGTCCACGCGATCGCGAGCTGTGCGAGCGTCAGGCCGGCCTGGTCGGCGACGGGCTGCAGGCGCTGGACGGCCTCGAGGACCTCGTCGCGCATGAACCGCTTGATCATGTCCGCGCCGCCCTTCTCGTCCGTGGCGCGCGAGCCCTCGGGTGCCGGCTGGCCCGGCTTGTACTTGCCGGTGAGGACTCCCTGCGCGATCGGCGACCAGACGATCTGGCTGAGGCCGAGCTGCTTCGAGGCGGGGACGACCTCACCCTCGATGACGCGCCACAGCATCGAGTACTGCGGCTGGTTCGAGATGAGCTGGAAGCCGAGCTCCTTCGCGAGGGCGGCACCCGCGCGGATCTGCTCGGCGTTCCACTCGCTGACGCCGATGTACAGCGCCTTGCCCTGCCGGACGACGTCGGCGAAGGCCTGCATCGTCTCCTCGAGGGGCGTCTCGTGGTCGTAGCGGTGCGCCTGGTAGAGGTCGACGTAGTCGGTCTGCAGGCGCTCGAGCGACCCGTCGATCGACTCCGTGATGTGCTTCCGGCTGAGGCCGACGTCGTTGTGGCCCTTCGGACCGGTCGGCCAGTAGACCTTCGTGAAGATCTCGAGCGACTGGCGGCGCTCGGCCTTGAGCGCCTCGCCGAGGACGGTCTCGGCGGCGGTGTTGGCGTACGTGTCGGCGGTGTCGAACGTGGTGATGCCCGCGTCGAGCGCTGCCCGCACGCACTGGGTGGCGACGTCGTTCTCGACCTGCGAGCCGTGCGTCAGCCAGTTGCCGTAGGTGATCTCGGAGATCTTGAGTCCGGAGTTGCCCAGGTACCTGAATTCCATGGGTCCGACGCTAGTCCTGCGCGGGGCGGGGTGAGGGGGCGTGGGAGTACCTGGGTGGGGGTGGGGTGCGGGGTGAGGTGGGGCGCGCAGGCACCCCTGTCCGGGCGGCGAGCGGGCGGGCCCGGAGTCCGCTCCCCGGACGCGCGAGCGGGCTGGACCGGCGCCCCGCGTCCGCCGAGCCGAGCACGTTCCGCCCGCCCGGCAAGCCCCCCCGCACACCATCCCCACCCACACCCCGCCTCCAGCCGTTCCACGGCGCTCCGACCGGCCGGCCGGTCCCTGCACACAGCGCCCCGACCGACCGCCCTCCACAGCAGCGGCCGACACCCACCACCGACGATCCCGGTTCCGGCACCGTGTCTCCATGGACTTCGCAGCAGGCTTCCCCGCCCCGCTCCGCGGACGCCCCTTCCGCGTCCGCGAGGCGCTCCAGCGCGGCGTCTCCGCCGCTCGCCTCCGTTCGCGGCACTTGTTCCGCCCCTTCCACGGCACCCGGTGCTGGATCCCGCCGGTCAGCCACGTGGAGCGTGCACTGGCCGTCGCACCCCGCCTCCGACCAGACCAGGCGTTCAGTCACACGACGGCAGCTCATCTGCTCGGGATCCCGCTGCCACGACGCCTCGAACGCGACCGGCGCATCCACGTCACCACGATCGGCACGGACCAGGCCATCCGCGTCCGCGGGACGGTCGGACACCGGAGCCAGCGCGGCCGAGCGTCGGTCGTGCACTCCGGCACGACGCGGATCGTCGATCCCGCGAACACCTTCGTCATGCTCGCGCGGGTGCTCACGGTCGACGAACTCGTCGTGGCCGGTGATGCACTCGTCGGCTGGCTCAACTGGTGCACGCCGGACGAGCTGACTGCCGCGGTCCGTCGGCACCGCGGCGCTCGGGGCATCCGGCGGGCTCGCGCTGCTCTCGCGGAGATCCGCCCCGGATCGAGGAGCCCCGGCGAGACGCGGCTGCGCCTGTCGCTCGTCCGTCGCGGACTCCCGCAACCGGCGCTGAACCACGACGTCGTCGTCGACGGGCGCTGGGTCGCGTGCGTGGACCTCGCCTACCCCTCTGCCCGCGTCGCCATCGAGTACGAGAGCGATCTCCACCGCACGGACCCACGCACGTTCCGGAAGGACCTGACGCGTGGCGAGGACCTCAAGGACGCCGACTGGTGGCTCGTCCGCGCGACGTCAGACGACGTCGGTCACGCCGCCGACCGGTTCGCCGACCGCGTCCGTCGACTCCTTGCATCGGGAAGGGACGGGAGGCACGACACCCGTCACAGACGACCCCTGCAGACGATCTCGTGAATTTTGGTTGACGCTTCAACCAAACAGGTGCAGAATGGGTTACGATCTGATCGATGCAGGCGCATGTAGTTGCCGCCTGCTCGGGAACCGCAGACCACCGCCTCGTAAGGAGTCACCATGACGCTCAACGCCTCCGCCATCCCCGGCTACCAGACCGGCACCTGGAAGATCGACCCGACCCACTCCGAGGTCACCTTCTCGGTCCGCCACCTCGCCATCAGCAAGGTCAAGGGCTCCTTCGAGCGCTTCGACGCGACCCTCGTCACGGCCGAGAACCCCCTCGACACCTCCCTCGAGGCCTCGATCGACGTCGCGAGCATCAACACGAACCAGGCGCAGCGCGACCAGCACCTCGCCACCGGTGACTTCTTCCTCACCGAGGAGCACCCGCAGATGACCTTCAAGTCGACCGGCATCCGCGAGGACGGCGACGACATGCTCATCGACGGCGAGCTCTCGCTCCGTGGCGTCACCAAGAACGTCACCCTGAAGACCGAGTTCGGCGGCGTCACCACCGACGGCTACGGCCAGGTCAAGCTCGGCGCCGAGGCGACGACGAAGATCGACCGCACCGAGTTCGGCGTGAACTGGAACGCGGCGCTCGAGGCCGGTGGCTTCACGCTCGGCAACGACGTGACCATCAACCTCGACGTGCAGTTCGTCCTCCAGGCGGCCTGAACCACCGAGTAGCTCGAACCGCGGTCGAGCGGCGCTCCAGCGCTGCATCGACCGCGGGACACCGAACGAACGCTCTGCAGTACCCGGCGGACGGCCCGGCTCCTCCCCCACGGAGCCGGGCCGTTCGGCGTTCCACGGGTGCCCACGCGGGGCTCACTCGTGTGTCCCTGCACGGATCCCGCCCGCTGCCGGGAACACTCCGGGAGCTCGTCACGAGCGCGGACGCCCGGCCCGAGCGGGATCGTCGTCGCACGCCGAGCGGGCGGATCGCGCGCCCCTGACTCGCGCGAATGCGCACGGACCGCCCGCCCGCTCGCCCGGAGCCCGCTCCGCTCCCCCGCTCCCGCTCGCGCGGACGCCGAGACGCCGAGACGCCGAGACGCCGAGACGCCGACCATCCCCCACCACTGCCAGCCCGGCCCCTCCACGTCCCCGAGCGGGCGTAGCGTGTCGTCCAGCCCGAGCGCGAGCGCGGGAATCGCCCGTCCGCGAGGGCAGTTGCACCCGGCACCCGTCCCGACGAAGAGGAGCACCACCATGGCCACCGACTGGATCGCACTGCAGTCGCTCGCCGCCGAGGAGTTCGGCCGCCGCATCGTCGCCGTGACCGACTGGGATGCACCCACTCCTGACTCGGAGTGGACGACCCGCCACCTCGTCACGCACGTCATCGACGAGCAGCGGTGGATCCCGAAGCTCCTGACCGGCTGCGACTACGCCCAGGCCGAAGCAGACCTCGAACCGATCGGCCGCGATCTCGCCGGCGAGTGGGCGAAGTTCGCGGCGGCAGCCTCCGACGCCTGGCGGAATGCGCCCGCTGACACCCCCGTGCACCTGAGCACGGACGTCGTCCGCGCCGACCAGTACCTCACCGAGCAGACGAGCGACATCACGATCCACACCTGGGACCTCGCGCGCGCGACCGGCACGGACGAGGCCCTGCCGGACGAGCTCGTCCGCGCCGTGTGGGAGTACTTCGAACCGCAGATCGAGGACCTCGCGGCGACCGGGCTCTACGCGGCCCCGGTCGAGGTGGACGCGGACGCACCGCTCCTCGTCCGCCTGCTCGCCGTCACAGGCCGCGATGCCAAGGTGAACGCATGACCGCAGAAGAAGCCCGCTCGACACCAGCGGGCGGAAACGCACCTCACACCGACGCATTCGCAGCAGACAACGCCCGCTCGACACCAGCGGGCGGAAACGCTCCTCACCCGGACGCGCAGGCAGCAGGAAGCGCCCGCTCGGCCCAGCCCGACACCAGCGCCAGCGCCAGCGCGAGCACCAGCGCCAGCGCCAGCGCCAGCACCGGCGCCAGCGCCGACGCCAGCACGAGCCCCGCGGCCGTGCCCACCACGCGGCTCGGGCGGACGGGCCTCGAGATCAGCCGGATCGTCCTCGGCATGATGTCCTACGGCGCCCCCGACCAGGGCTCCCACTCGTGGAGCGTCGACATCGACGCCGCCCGCCCCTTCGTCCGCCGTGCGTACGAGGCCGGCATCACCTCGTTCGACACCGCCAACGTGTACTCCGCGGGCTCGAGCGAGGAGATCACCGGGCAGCTCCTCAAGGAGATCGCCCCGCGCGAAGCGGTCCAGGTCTTCACGAAGGTCTTCAACCGCATGCGACCGGGCCCGAACGGCGCCGGCCTCTCGCGCGCCGCGATCATGCACGAGATCGACGCCTCGCTCACCCGACTGGGCACGGACTACGTCGACCTGTACCAGATCCACCGGTTCGACCCGCACACGCCGGTCGAGGAGACGATGGAGGCACTGCACGACGTCGTCAAGGCCGGCAAGGCCCGCTACATCGGCGCGAGCAGCATGTGGACGTGGCAGTTCGCGCAGATGCAGCACGCCGCCGAGCTGCACGGCTGGACGAAGTTCGTCAGCATGCAGGACCAGTACAACCTGCTCGAGCGCGAGGAGGAGCGCGAGATGCACCCGTTCGCGCAGGCGACGGGTGTCGGCGTCATCCCGTGGAGCCCGCTCGCCCGCGGCAAGGTCACCCGCCCGTGGGACGCGCAGGGGTCGGGCAGTCGCTCGGACACCGACGAGTTCGGCAAGACGCTGTACCGCCAGGACGAGGACGCGAACCGCGCGATCGTCGACGCGGTGCAGCAGGTCGCCGAGGCGCGGGGCGCGAGCATGGCGCAGATCGCCCTCGCGTGGGTCGCCGGGAAGCCCGCGGTGACCGCGCCGATCATCGGTGCGACCAAGGAGCACCACATCGACGACGCGGTCGCCGCGACCGCGATCGACCTCACCGACGACGAGGTGTCGCGACTCGAGTCCGCGTACACGCCCCGGGTGCCGTCCGGTTTCTGACGTCACGCCGTGACGGACGGGAGGCCCGGTGCCAGCTGGCACCGGGCCTCCCGTTGCGTCACGCGGTCGCGCCCAGGTCCGCGCCGCTGTCCGTCTGCTCCCGCAGCCGCGCGATGCGCACGAGCGCTGCGCGCTCCGTGCCGGGCGTGGTGCCGAGCACCGCGCCGATCCCGTCGAGCACCACGCCCGCGACCCGGCGGACCGGCAGCTCCACCGGGCCGACGGCCGGCGTCCGGAGCCCGAGCATCGAACGGTGGCGCGGGTCGAGCGAGGCGACCGCCCCGTCGAAGAGGGCACGGTACCCGGGCCGCAGCAGCTTGGCGACCGGCGGGTCCTTGATGAACCGCACGACGTCGTGGGTCCGGGCGTCGGCCTTGAGCTCCCCGCGGTCGAGGTACCCGTTCATCTGCGCGCGGAGCTCGGCGTCGGACTCCGGCGCGTCGTCGACGCCCATCAACCGCCCGGCCGTGGCCCACTCGCGGACGTACGCGTCGGCGCCGCCGGGGATCGGGGCGCCCCAGAGCTGTGCGCTCCGGAGGAAGGCGTCCGTGAAGGCGAGGTGCACCCAGCGCGCGAGGTCCGGGTCGTTCGCGGCGTAGGGCCGGGTGACCCCGTGCCCGTCGACGTACTCGCCGACGACGCGCTCGTGGAGCTTCCGCACCCACTGGCTGGCGTGCGTGGCCTGCTGCGTGTCGCCGTGCGACACCGTGTAGATCCAGCGGATGGTGCCGGCGAGCCGGCCGAACGGGTCCTCGCGGTAGCGGGAGTGGTCGGCGACGCCCGCGAGCGCCCCGGGGTGCAGGGCCTGCACGAGCAGCGCCCGGACCCCGGCGAGCACGGTGTGGTTGCCGCCGTGCACGGCCCAGGTGGCGGACCCGGGGCCGAAGAAGCCGGCGTCGGAGCCCTGTTCGAGCTCGTCGATCCAGGCGGGACGCTCGGTCGCGCCGTTGGTGAAGGTGTCGTTGAGGCGGGAACGGAACGCGTCGGACACGGAGGGCATGCACCCATCGTCCGTCGTGCCCCTGACAGTGGGCCCTGACAATGGGCCCTGACAGTGGGCCCTGACAATGCCGACCGCCCCGCCGGTAGGTTGGCCGGGTGAGCATCGACACGCCTCGTCCCTGGCTTGCCTCGTACGCCCCGGGGGTCCCGCACGACATCGACGAGCCCACGGGCTCGCTGTACGACATCGTGGAGGGATCCGCGCAGCAGTTCCCGAGGAGGGTGGCGCTCGAGTTCTTCGGCAGGACGACGTCGTACGCCGACCTCGAGGAACAGATCCTCCGTGCGGCGAACGGCCTCCGCAAGCTCGGCGTCGGTGCGGGCGACCGCGTGGCGATCGTGCTGCCGAACTGCCCCCAGCACGTCGTGGCGTTCTACGCGGTGCTCCGGCTCGGCGCGATCGTCGTCGAGCACAACCCGCTCTACACAGCGCGCGAACTCCGGCACCAGTTCGAGGACCACGGTGCGAAGGTCGCCATCGCCTGGGACAAGTCCGTCGCGACGCTGCAGGACTTCCCCGCCGACCTCGCGCTCGACGCGATCGTCTCGGTCGACCTCACCCGCGCGATGCCCCGCACCACCCGGATCGCCCTGTCGCTCCCCGTCGCGAAGGCCCGCGCCTCCCGCGCGAAGCTGACGACGACGGTCCGCGGCACGACGAAGTGGGAGGACCTGGCGTCGACCCGGAAGCTGTCGAAGCGCCACCCGCGCCCGGCGACCACCGACGTCGCGCTCATCCAGTACACGTCGGGGACGACCGGCGTGCCGAAGGGTGCCGTGCTGAGCCACCGCAACCTCCTGGCGAACGCCGCACAGGCACGGGCCTGGGTCCCGACGATCCGCCGGGGCGACAACACCGTCTACGCGGTGCTCCCGATGTTCCACGCGTACGGCCTGACGCTCTGCCTGACCTTCGCGATGAGCATGGCCTCACGGCTCGTGCTCTTCCCCGCGTTCGACCCGGCACTCGTCCTCAAGGCCATGAAGCAGCACCCGCCGACGTTCCTGCCGGCCGTGCCACCGATCTACACGCGCCTGCAGCACGCCGCCGACTCGGCGAAGGTCTCGCTGCAGGGCATCGAGATCGGCATCTCCGGTGCCATGCCCCTGTCGCAGAGCGTCGTCGAGCCGTGGGAGGCCCGCACCGGCGGCTACCTCGTCGAGGGCTACGGGCTGTCCGAGTGCTCCCCCGTCCTGATGGCGAACCCGGTCTCGCCCGAGCGTCGACTCGGCGCGATCGGCCTGCCGCTGTCCTCCACCGAGGCACGCGTGGTCGACCCGGACGACCCGTCGAAGGTGCTCGGCACGGGCGAGGCCGGCGAACTCCAGGTCAAGGGCCCGCAGGTGTTCCGCGGCTACTGGGGCAAGGCCGAGGCGACCGACGAGGTCTTCACGCCCGACGGCTGGTTCCGCACGGGCGACGTCGTGTCGATCGACGCCGACGGCTTCGTCAGCATCGTGGACCGGCTCAAGGAGCTCATCATCACCGGCGGCTTCAACGTGTCGCCGTCCGAGGTCGAGGACGCCCTGCTCAAGCACTCCAGCGTCCGCGAGGTCGCCGTCGTCGGCATCACCCAGTCCGGCAACGAGCAGGTCGTCGCGGCCGTCGTGCCGAAGGACCCGGCGACCTTCGACGCCGAGGCCCTGCGCGCATGGTCCCGCGACCAGCTCGCGGCCTACAAGGTGCCGCGGCGGATCGTCGTGGTCGAGGACCTGCCCCGGTCGATGATCGGCAAGGTCCTCCGTCGCAAGGTGCGCGACCAGATCACCGGGCGGTAGCGCTGCCGGGTGCCCGACGACCCGGCAGCGCGAGCAGCCCCAGTCCGACCACCACGAGCCCGATGCCGGCCCAGCCGACCGCGCCGAGGTGCTCACCGACGACGAGCACCGCGAGGACCGCCGCCACGACCGGCTCGAAGAGCGACAGCAGGGTCGCGACCGAGGCGCTGACGTGGCGGAGACCGGCGGCGTAGAGCGAGTGCCCGAGCACCGTCGGGACGAGCGCCAGGTACCCGAACACCGGCCAGTGGGTGGGAGCCAGCGCGTCCGGTCCGGCGCCGACCGTGCACCGGAGCACGAGCGCCACCACGAGCGGGACCGCCGCCAGCCCGAACACCGCACCGACGACGGCGTGCCCGGGAACGGACGCACGAGCGGCCACCGCCGCCACGTCGGGCGAGCCTGCCGCGTGCATCCCCCGCGCGACCGCCCACGAGTACGTCGCGTACGTCAGGCCGGCGACCAGCGCGCTCCCGAGCCCGAGCGGCAGCGAGCCGCTGCCCGGCGCCTCCGACCGCGCGACCGTCACGACGACCATGCCGACCACGCTGACCAGGGTGGCGACGACCCACCTGCCGGAGACGCGCCTCCCGTCCGCTGCCCACTCGACGAGTCCCGCGAACAGCGGCGACGACCCGATCGCCACCGTCGTGCCGAGGGCGACCCCGGCCTCCGCCAGCGCCGCGTAGAACGCGACCGCGTACACGACGAGCGACGCGGCACCGAGGACCACCCAGCGACGCGTGCCGCGCTGCACCAGGGCACGGACGGCGCCGCGACCGGTCGTCGCGGCGAGCAGGAGGCCGCCGAACCCGAACGTCACCGCCCCGAACACGAACGCCGGCACCCCGGGCGCGAAGTGCGTCGCGGTCCCCGTCGTGCCCCACACCGTCGCGGCGACGAGGACCGCCGCCGAGCCGCCGACGACCGGACGGGAGGCACGCCCGCCGCCCGCCACGGGCGTCACGACACGTGGACGGTCGGCCTGCGGTGCACGTCCGGTTCGGCTTCGCGGAGGACCTCACGGGTGACCGGGGCGACGTCGCCGACACCGGTGAAGACGAAGCGCAGGGCGTTCCTGATCGGACTGCCCTCGTTCCACTCGAAGTAGATGCTCGGCACCACGCCGGCGATGTCGCGCACGGCGAGCAGCGTCGACGCGATCGTGTTCGGGACGTTGCCGGACCGGACACGGAGCACGCGGTGTCCCTGGACGACGTGTCCCTCGACCACCAGGTCCTCCTCGAAGTCGGAGGAGTCGGCCTGCAGGACCTCGAGGAACATCGTCGGCACGCGCGCCGGGATGCCCGAGTCGCGGCGTTCCTCACGCCCCTTCGACCGGTACGCCTCGGCGGTGCCGGCACCCGGCTCGTTCGCGATGATGCAGACCGAGCTGAACTGGTCGGCGTCGGCCTCGATGAACTGCCGCGCGACCGCGTCGAGCTCGATCGACGACGCCCGGAGCTCGAACGACCGCCGGACCCGGGACACGAGCGACACCACGACGATGGCGATGATGAAGACCGCGGCGATCCGGACGCCGTCGGGACGCTCGATGACGTTCGCCACCGTCGTGTACACGAAGACGACCGCGATGATCCCGAACCCGATCGTGCGCTTCTTCTGCTGCCGGCGACGGGCCGACAGCGTCACCGCGACCGCCGCACTCGTGATGAGCACGAGGACGCCGGTCGCGTACGCGCCGCCCTGGGCGTCGACGTTCGCCTCGAAGATGATCGTGATCGCGAAGGCGATGAGCGTGAAGATGATGACGAGCGGTCGGGTCGCACGGGCCCACTGCGGTGCCATGCCGTACCGCGGCAGGAAGCGCGGGACGAGGTTCAGGAGGCCCGCCATCGCGCTCGCGCCGGCGAACCAGAGGATCGCGACGGTCGAGAAGTCGTACACCGAACCGAACACGTTGCCGAGGTACTCGTGCGCGAGGAACGCCAGCGCACGACCGTTCGCGCCGCCGCCCGGCTGGAACTCCTGCTGCGGGATGAGGAACGTGGTGGCGATCGACGACGTGATGAGGAAGGTGCTCATGATGATCGCCGCGGTCGTGAGCAGCCGCTTCGTCCCGCGGATCCGGCCCTCCGGTCGACCGCTCGGGTCGTCGCCCGCGCCGCCGCGCACCTGCGGCATGACCGCGACACCGGTCTCGAAGCCGGACAGACCGAGCGCGAGCTTCGGGAAGACCACGAGCGCGATGCCGATCATGACGAGCGGGTTGCTGTGCTGCGCGGTCAGGTTCGACCACCAGTCGGTGGCCACGACCGGGCGCTCGAACACGTGCCACAGCGCGACGACGATCACGACGGCGTTCAGCAGGAGGAACACCGCGACGAGCCCGACGGCGATGCCGATGGCCTCCTTGAACCCGCGGAGGAAGACGATCCCGAGCAGGAGCAGCAGCACGAGCGTGATCGGCACCGGGATCTCGGTGAACCAGTGCGGCGTGAACGGGTTCTCGGCGATGTGCGCGGTGGCGTCGGCGGCCGAGAGCGTCATCGTGATCATGAAGTCGGTCACCGCGAACCCGAGCAGCACGAGCACGAAGAGCTTGCCGGCCCACCAGGGCAGGAGCTTCTCGAGCATCATGATCGAGCCGGCGCCCTTGAAGCTGTCCGACGCCACCCGGCGGTACACGGGCAGCGCGCCGAACAGCGTCACGAGCACGAGCACGATGGTCGCGATCGGCGACAGCAGTCCCGCGGCGAGCGCCGCGATCGCGGGCTGGTAGCCCAGCGTCGAGAAGTAGTCGACGCCGGTCAGGCACATCACGCGCCACCACGAGTGGGTCTTCTCGACCTCCACCTGGTGCGGGCCCTGGTGCGAGGCCCCCTGGTCGGCACCGTGCAGCATCCAGCCACGCAGCCGGGTGCGGCGCTCGGCGGGTCGCTCGGTGGCACCGCGCTGGGCGGCGCGCTCGGCTTCGGTCGCGGTCACGAGAGACGATGGTAAGCGGTCCGGACCACGCTCCGGGACCCCCGGTCGAGGATCGGTGGACGGTGCGTCACCCCGCGCTGATCCGCGTGTACTTCCGCACGGCCAGGGGCACGAACACGACGAGCAGCACCGCGATGCCGACGAGCACGGTCGCGACGGGGTGCTGCATCGTCCAGACGTCGGGCACCGGGGCGGTGCCGACGTTGCCGAACAGCTCGCGCGCGGCCTGCACGAGCGACGAGACCGGGTTCCACTCGGCGAAGACCCGCAGGACGAGCGGCATGGTGTCGCTCGGGACGAACGCGTTCGAGATGAACGTCAGCGGGAACAGGACCATGAAGGACGCGTTGTTGATGACCTCCGGCGTCCGGACGCTCATCCCGAGCAGCGCCATCACCCAGCTGAACGCGTAGCTGAACAGCAGCAGCAGGCCGATCCCGGCGAGGAACTCGTGCGGCGCCGACTGCACGCGCCACCCGACCGCCAGGCCGGTCAGCATCATGATCACCATCGAGATCGCGTTGAGCACGAGGTCCGAGTTCGTGCGCCCGACGAGCACCGCGGACGACGCCATCGGCAGGGTGCGGAAGCGGTCGACGAGCCCCTCCTTGAGGTCCTGTGCCATCGCGGAACCGGAGAACGTCGCCCCGAACACGACGGTCTGCGCGAAGATCCCGGCCATGAGGAACTGCGTGTAGTCGGTCCCCCGCACCTGGATCGCCCCGCCGTACACCTGGCTGAAGAGCAGCACGAACATGATCGGCTGGAGCACGGCGAACACGAGCATGTCCGGCGAGCGCTTGATCTTCGTGAGGTTCCGCTTCGTGACGGTCCAGCCGTCCTCGAACCAGATCGCCACCGGCGCGGTCACGACCACCGGCAGCTGCCGCCGGGTCCGTGCGTCGACGGCGGTCACCGCACACGCTCCGGCGTCGCGTCCGTCGTGTCGCCGCTCGCGACCGCGTCGGCTCCACCGCGGTCGCGTCGGCCCGGCCGGGAGGCCCGCCCCGCGTCCGTCCCGCCCGTCGCGTCCGACGCCTCCCCTTCCACGGCCGTGGCCGCGTGTCCGGTCAGGCGCAGGAAGACGTCGTCGAGTGTCGGCCGCCGCATGCCGGCGTCGTGCAGCCGGACGCCGGCCTCGTCGAGGTCGGCGAGCACCCGCTGGAGCGCCGCGGGTCCGGCGTCCACCGCGATGCCGGAGGTGCGCCCGTCCGCCGAGGTCTCCACGGCACCCACACCGTACCGACGCAGGGTGGTGACCACCGCCTCCCGGTCGTCCTCGTCGACCAGCGTGACGACGACCCGGTGGCCGCCCACCTGGGCCTTGAGCTGGTCCGCGGTGCCCTCGGCGATGACCCGGCCGTCGTCGATGACCGCGATGTCGTCCGCGAGCTGGTCCGCCTCCTCCAGGTACTGCGTGGTGAGGAGCACGGTGGCGCCGTCGGCGACGAGCCCCTCGATGATCCCCCAGAGCGCGAGCCGGCTCCGGGGGTCGAGCCCGGTCGTCGGCTCGTCGAGGAAGAGCACGCGCGGGTTCGCCACGAGTGCCCCCGCGAGGTCGATGCGCCGCCGCATGCCGCCGGAGAAGCCCTTGACGGGACGGTCGCCGGCCTCGGCGAGGTCGAACACCTCGATGAGCTCACGGGCCCGTGCCCGGGCCGCCCGCCGGCCGAGGTGGTAAAGCCGGCCCACCATCTCGAGGTTCTCGGCTCCGGTCAGGTTCTCGTCGACCGCGGCGTACTGCCCGGACACGCCGATCGACCGGCGGGTCGCCTGCGGTTCTGCCACGACGTCGACGCCGTCGATCGTCGCCCGGCCGCTGTCCGGCACGACGAGCGTCGTGAGCACCTTCACCGTGGTGGTCTTGCCGGCGCCGTTCGGGCCGAGCAACGCCGTCACCGTGCCCTCGGGGACGGAGAGGTCGAGTCCGGCCAGTGCGTGCACCGGACCCGACCGTGATCGGTAGGTCTTGGTCAGCCCGGAGGCTTCGATGATGGCCATGTCGCTCCTCGTCGTCCACGTCGTCGTGGGGCGGCGGGAGCGTCGACGTCACTCAGACGTCGAAGTCGCCACCGCCGAAGTCGCCGAACCCGCCGCCGAAGTCGCCTCCGCCGTCGCCCCAGCCCGCGCTCTCGAACCCGCCGCCGTCGGCTGCGCCCGCGTCGCCGGAGCCACCGTCGGCCGCGCCACCGTCACCGGAGTGGGCACCAGTGTCCTCCGAACCGCCGTCGCCCGCAGCGTCGGTACCGCCGTCGAACGATCCGGCGTCGGGCAGGAACGCGCTCATGAGCGTCGACCCGATGACGTAGCCGGCGACCGTACCGAGGATCGACGCACCGATCATGCGACCGAACGACGGACCGCCGCCGCGCTGGCCCGTCATGCCGCCGCCCATGCCGCCGCCGTTCATGCCGCCGAGCGAGCGCTCCATGAAGCCGGGCTGCCGGATCTCGGACCGGGTCGCCGCCTGGGCGAGCGACCGGGGGTCGTCGCCGCGCGGGGCTTCGCCGTCGGGAGCGCTCCGGGTGAACTCGTCGTAGACCATCCGGCGCTGCTCGGGCGTCAGGGTCGCGAACGCCTCGGCGTGGACCTCCTCGATGCGCTCGGGCGGGGCCGTGCGGAGCAGGTAGCGGTACCGCTCGACGGCGCGCTCGTCTTCGGAGGACGCGCCCCCCTGCTGCCCGGCGCCCTGCTGGCCGGTCCCCGGTGCGGGGCCGCCCCACTGCGGCGTGCCGTACTGCTGGCCGCCGTACTGCTGCCCCTGCCCCTGCGACACGGGCGGCACCTGGTAGGACTGCTGCCCGTACCGGTAGCCCTGCTGGGGCTGCTGCTGCTGGGGCTGTCCCCACTGGTCCTGCTGGCCACGGTCACGCTCGGGTCGGCCGAGCAGTCGGTCGAGGAAACCCATGTCGTTGCTCCTTCGGTGCGGTCCGACCCGGTCGGGTCGGTCCGTCGCTCCCCACCGTAGGCAGCGACGACGACCGCTGACTGTACGCCTGCACAGAACTGGCCGAGAGCCGCGTCAGCGACTGCCGAGCGCGCTCGTCCACACCGCGTGCAGCTCGTCCGCGGCGCCGGGGTGCGCGACCAGGAACGGTTCACCGACGCGCGGGAAGCCGTCGACGGAACCGGCGCGGGTCAGCACGACGCCGCCCGCCTCGAGCACGAGCAGCACGGCCGCCCCGTGGTCCACCGGGTCGAACGCGGGGACGCACCCGCCGATCCCGCGGCCGGCCGCGACCTGCGCGATCGTCAGCGTGCTCGAGCCCATCACCCGGACGGCGCACGACCGGTCGGCCAGGGCCTCAGCGAGCGCACCGAGCGCGGCCCAGGCACCGGGACCGCCGGACTCGGCGCCGACCACGGCACCGGCGAGCGCACGCGGGGCGTCGTCGAGACGGAGCGGGACGTCGCGGACGACCGCCCCGCGACCCCGGCGGGCCTCGAGCACCTCACCGCGCCACGGGTCCGCGACGACACCGACCACGGGGCGACCGCCGCGGGTCAGGCAGAGCGACATCGCGGTCCAGGGCAGCCCGTTCACCAGGTTCGTCGTGCCGTCGACCGGGTCGAGGTACCAGCGGTACCGGTCGCCCGGTGCGTCCCCGTACTCCTCGCCGGTGAAGCCGTGCGTCGGGAAGGCCGCCCGGACGCGGGCGCGCACGAGGCGTTCGACCGCCCGGTCGACGTCGGTGACCGGTGCGGTGGGGACACCTCCGGACGACACCCGACCGACCGGGTGCTCGCGGGTGAAGGCGATGACCTCGTGGGCGATCCGGTGCGCGAGGGCCTGTGCACGCGTCGCGACCTCCTCCTCGGTCGGCTCACGGTCGGGTCGCGCCCAGCCGTCCCGCTCACCGCCGGCCAGCACGGCCCGCGCGGAGGCGACGTCGTCCGTCGCGATGAGGTCGGCGCCCAGGCGCGCGGCCCACCGAACCGGTTCCGGCTCGTCGACCGTCCGCACCGCGACCGCCATCCCGGCCTCGTGCGCGGCCCGGACGGTGTCCGGCGTCAGGAAGACGTCGTCGACCACGAGCGTGGTGGACCCGAGGCCCTCCGTGTCGTCCGCGGTCGGCGCCGCGAGGGACTCCCAGGGCAACCAGGTGTCCGCGTCGGGCAGCGCGGCCCGGACCGTGGCGAGCACCTCCGGCGTCCCGGTCCACGCCACGGCCGTGTCCCAGGTCGACGCCGCGACCGTGCGCGTGGCGACGAGGGCGTCCGCCGGGTCCTCGATCCGGAGGAGCAACGCGGAGCGGCACCCGTCGAGGCGTTCGAGCACGGCGTCGAGGCGCGGGATCCGGTCGAGCCCGTTCCCCAGACGGGCGACGTCGCACCAGGGGACGTCCGCGACCCGGCGGGGATCACCCCAGAGCCGTCCGAGGGTCTCGTCGTGCAGCAGCACCGCGACGCCGTCGGCCGTGCGGCGGACGTCGACCTCGACGACGTCGGCGCCGAGTGCCTCCGCGACGGCGATCGCCGGCAGCGTGTCCTCGCGCCGGACCCGGGGAGCGCCCCGACGAGCCACGAGCCGCGGGAGGGTCCGTGCGCCGCGTCCGTCGCGGTCCGGTCCGACGGTGGCCTGGTCGAGCGTCGTCATCCCGGCATGCTGTCGGGCCGGGGTGGCCTCCGGGTGACCAGCGGGTGAACGCGGTCCGGATCAGACCCGGCCGCGACCCCGTCGAGCCGAGCGGGCGGCGACCAGGCGGACGACCGCACGCCACCCGAGCAGGAACACCGCGAGCGAGATCGTCGCGACGATGACGAAGGACAGCGGCAGCGGGTCCCCGGCGACGTCGCCCTGCCCGGTCAGCACCCGGAGCAGCATCCCGATCGCGACCGCGGCCACCCAGACGACGACGCCGGTGGGCCACAGGCGCAGCGGACGGGTCCACCCGCGCACGACCAGCCAGCCGACCGCCCAGCCGGCCAGGAACGGGTACGCCGTCGTCCAGAGCCCGATCGGCGATGCGGCCTCGGCGTGGGACGACCGCCCGATCAGCGCGAACGCGACGATGAGGACGATGTCGACGACGGCTGCGAGCCAGCCCCGGGTGCGAGTCACGAGTCCATCGTCCCACTCCGCCGGGCGCCCTCAGAACAGGCCGTCGCGTCCCGCCTCCGGGCCGTCGAACCCGCGGAACATGTCCGAGACGAGCGCGGCGATCTGCGGCTCGACGAGGCGCTCCACGGCCTCGGCGATCCGCGGCCGGTGCTCCACGAGCGCCAGGCACACCGCCGTCCCCGTCGCGCGGGCGCACTCGTCCGACAGGGCGATCTCGTGCCGGAGCGCGGCCTTCGCCTCGTCGGACAGCGGCTCGCGCGGCTCCTGCTGCCCCGCACCGGTGCCGGTGAGCTCGTCGAGGGTGAAGAGGAACGGCTCGCCGGGCGACGGCTCCGGGTCGACGTCGAGGCCCTGGAACTCGGGCGACAGGCCCTCGGTCGGCTGGTATCCCGCGTGCCGCTTCCGTGCCGCGGCGCGTTCGAGCTCCCGTTGCAGCAGCGGCAGGTTCCTCGCCGTGTACTCGTCGACGGCGTCCTCGACGATGGTCGAGATCCGACCGATGAGTGCGTGCTGCACGGCGTGCGGCACGTCCGGCCCGAAGCCCGCGGCCGTCGCGATCGGCGACCCCGTGCACTTCCGGCAGATCCGGGTCCGGGGACGGGCGGTGCCGATCTGCCACCGCGGCAGCCAGCGGAGCCAGAGGTCGACGGCGCCCCGCACACGCCCGTCGATGCCGTCCATCCCTCAACACTAGGCCGGGCGGCCGCGATCACCCCGGGCCGCGCGCGAGCGGGCGGAAACGGGAGGGGAGGCGCGGGCACCAATCAGGTTCCGCCCGCCCGACGCAGGACGCTGTCCGCGACGCGGCGCTGCCCCCGTCGGGCTCGTCGCCGTGTCCGTTCCCGTCCCCGTCCCCGGGCGGGCGGAAACGGAACAGGAGGCACGCACGGCCCCGCAGGAACCGCCCGCTCGGCGCAGGACCGCACCCCCATGCGCCCGCACCACCCACGAGCGGGCGGAAGCGGACCCCGCTGTCGGCTCGCCGGCGCGCGATCCGCCCGCTCGGCGCGGGAGCGCACGCAACACGCCCGCAACGCCGACGAGCGGGCGGGAACGGGACGGGAGGCGCGTGGGGACCAGCAGGGACCGCCCGCTCGCGCGTCGGGGAACGGACGGGAGGCGCGGCGCCGCCGGACGCGCGGCACGCGTCTCGAGGTGGTCGGGTCCTCAGCCCTGCGGTTCCGTCACGAAGTCGATGAGCTCCTCGACCCGGCCGAGCAACTGCGGCTCGAGGTCGGCGAAGGTCCGCACCTGCCCGAGGATCCGCTGCCACGCCCGGGCGACGTCGGCCTGGTCCTCGGCCGGCCACCCGAGGTGCTGCAGGATGCCCTTCTTCCACTCGATCGAGCGCGGGATCGTCGGCCACGCCTCGAGCCCGAGGCGCGCGGGCTTCACCGACTGCCAGACGTCGACGAACGGGTGCCCGACCACGAGCACGTGCGCGCCCCACTTCCCGCGCATCACGGCGTCGGCGAAGCGGGACTCCTTCGACCCGGGCACGAGGTGGTCGACCAGGACGCCCACGCGGCGGGAACGGTCGGGGCGGAACTCGTCGAGCACGTCGGCGAGGTTGTCGACACCCTCGAGGTACTCGACGACGACACCCTCGACGCGCAGGTCCGTTCCCCACACCTTCTCCACGAGCTCGGCGTCGTGCCGGCCCTCGACCATGATCCGGGAGGGCAAGGCGACGCGAGCACGTTGCGACTCGACGGCGAACGAGCCGGAGGCGGTGCGGAGGCGACCACCGCCGGAGGCCTGGCGGACCGCCGGAGCCGAGCCGGGCCTCCAGTCCGAGTGGACGGCACCGATCCGACCGGCCGGCCCGGCGGGTGCCGCGGCAGACCGACCGACCGGGGCCTGCGGGCGGCCGAGCGTGACGAGCTCGCCCTCGAGCAGGAACTGCCCGGTGAAGGGGAAGGCGCGGGTGCGGCCCTTCCAGTCCTCGAGGGAGACGTTGCCCGCCTCGAGCCCCACGACGGCCCCGGCCCAGCCGGAGTCCGGGTCCTCGAGGACCATGTCGCGCTCGAGCGGCACCTGCCGCACCTTCTTCACGCCCTTCGCGCGCCAGTCGCCCGAGAGCACGTCGCTGCCGTACCGGTCGTCGTCCACCCGGGAAGCGTAGTGTCGACGGGTCCCGCAACGGCGCCGGATCCCTGGCGCGTCCCGTACGCGCCGCGACCACCCCGACCGGAAGGCACCACCGTGCGCGCAACCGTCATCCACGCCCCTCGCGACATCCGCGTCGAGGAGCGTGACGCCCCCGTCCTCATCGATCCCACCGACGCCGTCGTCAAGGTCACCGCGGCCTGCGTCTGCGGCTCGGACCTCTGGCCCTACCGCGGCGTCCGCGACACGAAGGAGCCGCGCGCCATCGGCCACGAGTTCGTCGGCGTCGTCGAGTCCGTCGGCGCGGACGTCACGGACCTGTCGATCGGCGACTTCGTCATCGCGCCGTTCACCACGAACGACGGCACCTGCCAGGCCTGCACGCACGGCATGACGAGCGGCTGCGACCACGGCTCCACGTTCGGCGTCACGCCGGACGCCTACGGCCACCCGCTCGGCGGCGCCCAGGCCGAGTACGTCCGGGTGCCCGACGCCGCGGCGACGCTCGTCCGCGTGCCGGGCCCGGTGGACGACGACCTGGTGCCGTCGCTCCTCACCCTGTCCGACGTGTTCTCCACCGGGCACCACGCCGCCGTCTCGGCCGGTGTCGGCCCCGGCAAGACCGTCGTGGTCGTCGGCGACGGCGCGGTGGGCCTGTCCGCCGTGCTCGCGGCGTCGCGACTGGGCGCCGAGCGCATCATCGCGATGAGCCGGCACGCCGACCGCCAGGCGCTCGCGCGCGAGTTCGGGGCGACCGACGTCGTCGAGACCCGCAGCGACGAGGGCGTCGCCGCGGTGCGCGAGCTGCTCGGCGGCGACCTCGCCGACTGCGCGCTCGAGGCCGTCGGCACCGCCGAGAGCATGGACCAGGCACTCCGCGTCGTCCGGCCCGGTGGCGCGGTCGGCTACGTCGGCGTGCCCGCGGGCGATCCCGAGCTGCCGATGCCGTTCCTGTTCGCGAAGAACATCACCGTCGGCGGCGGCATGGCTCCGGCGCGTGCCTACATCGAGGAGTTGCTGCCCGACGTGCTCTCGCGAGCGATCGACCCGGGCCGGGTGTTCGACCTCGAGCTGCCCCTCGAGCAGGCGGCGGAGGCGTACGCGGCGATGGACGAGCGGCGCGCGATCAAGGTGCTGCTGCGCCCGTAGGGACCGAGCACCCCGAGCGCGGCGGTCCGGCCCTCAGGCGTCCCGCACCGCGAGCACCCGGTGCGGGGCCGCCCGCTCGGCACGCCACCCCGTGGGCAGCACCCCCTGCAGCTCCGGCACCGTGAACGACCGGCGGATCGAGCGCAGTCCGTCGACGCGGACGAAGGTGCCGGCCGACACGAGCGGGGACGCCAGCGCGTAGGCCCGGTACGCCTGCCGTGACCGTCGGATGTCGGAGTGCAGGCTCCGTCCGGTCGCGAGCTGCTCGGAGTCGGCGAGGAACGCGACACGGGCCGTGTCGTCGAGGTGGTGCAGCACGTGGTTCGACACGACCACGTCGAAGCGCTCCCCCGCAGCGACGAGGTCGGTGCTCGACGCCTGCCGGAAGGTGACGCCCCGGGGCGCCGACCGCCGAGCCGCTGTGATCGCCCGCTCGTCGGGGTCGACGCCCACGACCTCGACCGAGAAGCCGTCGCTGCCGGCCCACCGCACGAGCGAGCGGGCGAGGTCGCCGCCGCCGCACCCGAGGTCGAGCACGCGCGCACGCCCGCTCGGGGGCAGCGCCGGCACGACGTGGGTCCGCCAGACCGCCCGCCAGCCGCTCACCAGCGCGTTCACCACGGCGAACCGCCGGAACGTCCGGTCGAGGGCACGGGCGTCGCACGCGGGGTCGTCCATGAGCTCCTGCAGCTCGGTGTCCCGGACGCTCAGGTCGACGTCGCGCAGGTCGGGGTCCCGGTCGCCGCCGGTCACGCGCCGACCGCCGTGAGCCTCGCGCTCTCCACCGTCAGGCCCGGCCCGAACGCGACCGCCGCCAGCGGGGTGCCGCTCGGCAGTCCGCGCTCGACGGCGTCGCGCAGCACGAAGAGCACCGTCGCGCTCGACATGTTCCCGTGGTCGCGCAGGACGGCACGGCTCGAGGAGACCGCCGTGTCCGGCAGCGCCAGGGCGTCCTGCGCCCGGTCGAGGATGGCACGGCCGCCGGGGTGCACGGCCCACACGGGGACGTCGGCGAAGGTCTCCCCCTCGCCGAGCAGCGACGTGACGGCGGCGGGCACGTGCACGCCGACGAGCTTCGGGACGGCCGTCGAGAGGACCATCTCGAACCCCTCGTCACCGATGTTCCACGCCATCTCGGACGCACCCTCCGGCACCGTCGCCGTGGCGAAGCGCTCGATCCGGAGTCCGGGACCGCCCTGCGCGACGACCACCGCCGCGGCACCGTCGCCGAAGACGCTGTTCGCGACGATCTGGTCCGGGTCGTCCGAGGCACGGACGTGCAGGGTGCAGAGCTCGGCACAGACGACGAGCACGACGGCGTCCGGGTCGGCCTCGGTGAACGCGGCCGCGATCCGGAGCGCCGGGAACGCCGCGCAGCACCCCATGAAGCCGATGTGGTGCCGGAACACCCCCGCCGGCAGACCGAGCTGCTCGACGACGTCGATGTCGGGTCCCGGTTGCGTGAACCCGGTGCAGGACACGGTGACGAGGTGGGTGACCCGCTCGGGCTCGATGCCGGCCCGCTCGACCGCGTCGCGTGCGGCGGCCACGAAGAGGGCCGGCGCGAGGTCCCGGTAGCGGTCGTTCCGGGTGCCGGTGGACGGCGAGACGAGCGCGCCGGAGTCCTCGCGGAACAGGCCGCCCGGACGCGTCGCGTCGAGCTCGTCGACCACCGTGTGCCGGTGCTCGACCGCCGAGACGTCGAAGGCCGCGGGCACGATGCGCCTGCCGAGGCGGCCGAGGTCGGGCTGCCCGACGAAGAGGTCCCGCACCGCCGCCTGGTCGAGGGTGGTGGTGGGGACGGCGGTCCCGATGGCGCGGATCGTTGCGGTCACGACCCATCCTGTCACCCGGTCGCTGTCACGTCCCCAGGTACGAGGGACGGGAGGCGCGGTGCCGTCCGGCACCGCGCCTCCCGTCCGCTGCTGGTCGCGTTCCGTCTGCTGGTCGCGCTACGCCTGCTGGGCGCGCTCCAGCACCAGCTCGCGGACGCGCGCGGCGTCCGCCTGGCCCTGCATGGCCTTCATGACCGCGCCGATGATCGCGCCGGCGGCCTGCACCTTGCCGTCCTGGATCTTGGCGAGCACGTCCGGCTGGGCGGCGAGGGCTTGGTCGACGGCTGCGGTGAGGGCCGAGTCGTCCGAGACGACCTTGAGCCCGCGGGCCTCGACGACCTGCGCGGGCGAGCCCTCGCCCGCGATGACACCCTCGAGCACCTGTCGGGCCAGACGGTCGGTCAGGTCGCCCGACTCCACGAGCGCGATGGTCTCGGCGACGTGCTGCGGCGACACGAGGTCACCCGCGGCGGCGTCCTGCGCGTTCGCCACGCGGCTGATCTCGCCCGTCCACCACTTGCGCGCGGCCTGCGGGGAGGCGCCGGCGGCGACCGTGGCCTCGACCTCGTCGAGCAGGCCGCCGTTGACGACGTCCTGGAACTCGAGGTCGCTGAAGCCCCAGTCCCCCTTGAGGCGACGGCGACGCGCGACCGGGGCCTCGGGCAGGGAGGCGCGGAGCTCCTCCACGACGGCCGGGTCCGGCACCACCGGGAGCAGGTCGGGCTCCGGGAAGTAGCGGTAGTCGTCGGCGTCGGACTTCGGGCGCCCGGCCGAGGTGCGGCCGGTGTCCTCGTGCCAGTGCCGGGTCTCCTGCGTGATCGTCCCACCCGCGGCGAGGATCGCCGCCTGGCGCTGGATCTCGTAGCGGATCGCGCGCTCCACGGCGCGGAACGAGTTGACGTTCTTCGTCTCGGTCCGGGTGCCGAGCTCCTCCTGGCCCCACGGGCGCAGGGAGATGTTCGCGTCGCAGCGCAGGTTGCCGCGCTCCATGCGCGCCTCGGACACCCCGAGGGCACGCACGAGGTCGCGGATGACCTGCACGTAGGCGGCCCCGAGCTCGGGCGCGCGGTCCTTCGCGCCGAAGATCGGCTTCGTGACGATCTCGACGAGCGGGACACCGGCGCGGTTGTAGTCGACGAGCGAGTACTCCGCGCCCTGGATGCGGCCGGTGGCACCGCCGACGTGCGTCAGCTTGCCGGCGTCCTCCTCCATGTGGGCGCGCTCGATCGGCACCTGGAAGATCGTGCCGTCGGCGAGCTCGACCTCGACCTCGCCCTCGAACGCGATCGGCTCGTCGAACTGCGAGATCTGGTAGTTCTTCGGGTTGTCCGGGTAGTAGTAGTTCTTCCGGGCGAACCGCGAGGACTCGGCGATCGAGCAGCCGAGGGCGAGCCCGAGCTGGATGGAGTACCGCACGGCCTGCTCGTTGACGACCGGCAGCGATCCGGGCAGACCGAGGTCGACCGGCGTCACGTTCGTGTTGGGCTCGCCGCCGAAGAAGTTCGGGGCGTCCGAGAACATCTTCGTCTTCGTCGCGAGTTCGACGTGGACCTCGAAGCCGAGCACCGGCTCGAAGCGCTCGAGCGCCTCGTCGAAGTCCATCAGCGCGTCCTTCTGCGCCATCAGATCACACCTTCCTGCGCAGCGGACTGCTGAGACTGGTCGAGGTCCGGGATGCTGTCGATGAGCGGACGACCCCACTGCTGCTCGAGCAGGCGCTCGAGGGCGGCACCCGCGCGGTACAGCCGGGCGTCCTCGCGCTGCGGTGCCATCAGCTGCACGCCGGTCGGCAGCGAGTCCTCGGGCGCGAGGCCGTTCGGGATGCTCATGCCGGGGACGCCCGCGAGGTTCGCCGGGATCGTCGTGAGGTCGTTGAGGTACATCGACAGCGGGTCGTCGAGGCGCTCCCCCAGCGGGAAGGCCGTCGTCGGCGCCGACGGGCTGATGAGCAGGTCGACCTGGTCGAACGCGGCCGCGAAGTCGCGCTGCACCAGCGTGCGGACCTTCTGCGCGGAGCCGTAGTAGGCGTCGTAGTAGCCGGCGCTCAGCGCGTAGGTGCCGAGGATGATGCGGCGCTTGACCTCGGGTCCGAAGCCGGCCTCCCGCGTGGCGGCCATGACGTCCTCGACGGTCGCGCCGTTCTCCGGCGTGACGCGGAGGCCGAAGCGCACCGAGTCGAACTTCGCCAGGTTCGACGAGGCCTCGGCCGGCAGGATCAGGTAGTACGCGCTGATGGCATACGCGAAGGACGGGGCGTCGATCTCGACGACCTCGGCCCCCGCCTGCTCGAGCAGCGCCACCGTCTCCTGGAAGCGCTGCGTCACGCCGGCCTGGAAGCCCTCGCCCCCGGCCAGCTCCTTGACCACGCCGACCTTGAGCCCACGGAGCGTGTCGGCCTGCAGCCCTTCGCGCGCCGCTGCCGCCATCGACGGCCAGGCGTCGGGGATGGACGTGGAGTCCCGCGGGTCGTGCCCGCCGATGACGTCGTGCAGGAGCGCGGCGTCGAGGACGGTGCGCGAGACCGGACCGACCTGGTCGAGCGACGAGGCCAGGGCGATCGCGCCGTACCGGCTCACGCCGCCGTAGGTCGGCTTGACCCCGACCGTGCCGGTCACGGCGCCGGGCTGCCGGATCGAGCCACCGGTGTCGGAGCCGAGGGCGAACGGTGCCTCGTGCGCGGCGACCGCGGCGGCCGAGCCACCGCCGGAACCGCCGGGGATCCGGTCGAGGTCCCAGGGGTTGCGCGTCGGGCCGTAGGCCGAGAACTCGGTGGTCGAGCCCATCGCGAACTCGTCCATGTTGGTCTTGCCGAGCGGCACGAGGCCGGCGGCGCGGAGCTTCGCCACGGGGGTGGCGTCGTACGGCGGACGCCAGCCCTCGAGGATCTTCGACCCCGAGGTCGTCGGCATGTCCTGCGTGCACAGGACGTCCTTGATCGCGATCGGGACGCCCGCGAGCGCCCCGAGGTCGTCACCCGCGGCGCGGCGCGAGTCGATCGACTTCGCGACCGCGAGGGCGTGCTCGTTGACGTGCAGGAACGCGTGCACGTCGCCGTCGACGGCAGCGATGCGGTCGAGGTGCGCCTGGGTGGCCTCGACGCTCGAGACGTCGCGGGCCACGAGGGCGTCGGCGAGCGCAGCGGCGCTCAGCCCGGTGATGTCGTCGGTCACTGTCTTCCGCCCTACTGTTCTTCGCCGAGGATGGCCGTCACGCGGAACCGCTCGCCGTCGGAGTCCGGGGCGCCGGACAGCGCCTGCTCCTGGGTCAGCGTCTGCCCCACCACGTCGGGTCGGGTGACGTTGCCGAGCGGCACGGGGTGGCTCGTCGCCGGCACGTCGTCGGTCGCGACCTCGGCGACCTTCGCGACGCTCTCGACGATGTGCGCCAGCTCCCCGGTCAGCTTCTCGATCTCGTCTGGCGTGAGTGCGATGCGCGCGAGGTCCGCCAGGTGGGCGACCTGCTCGCTCGTGATGTCAGGCATGGTGCTCCGTCGATCGGTTCGTGGAATGCGCACCAGTCTATTGGCCGCTTCCGGCGGCGTCGCCACGTCGGGCCGGGCTGTGGAGGAGCGTGGCGGGGCTGTGGAGAACCGGTCTGGAGGCGCGGCGCCGGTCCGCCGGACCAGCACCGCGCCTCCAGACCGTCGCGCTCCTAGTGGTGGGTCGCGCCGCCCGCGGAGGTCCCGCCCGTCGCCGTCCCCTGTCCGGCAGGGGCGGTCGGCGCGGTCGGCGCCGTCCCCTGGCCCGCTGTGCCCTGACCCGCTGAGCCCTGAGCCGTCGTGTCCTGACCCGTCGTGTCCTGACCCGCTGTGCCCTGGTCCGCTGCCCCCTGCTGGGTCGCGCCGGCCGCGCCGGGGGTCTGGTCCGCCGCGGCCGCACCGGCGGAGGCCGACGGCGACCCATCACCGGTCTGCTGCTGCACCCGCGGAGCCGCACCGATCATCGCCGGGTCGGGCTGGGGCAGGGCGTCACCGCCCGTGTGCTGGTCGAGCCAGGACATCATCGCGCGACCGACGCCGAACTTCGCGCTGTATCCGGTCGTCCCCTGGGGGAAGGACGTGTGGGCCAGGCTGACCAGGCCCTTCACGTTGCCGATCCACGTCGCGTTCGTGTACTTCGTGCTCGACGTCACGAGCCAGTTCTGGGTGTCACCGTCGGTCGTGCCCGTCTTCGCGAACTTCGGTGTGCTGTCGCCCGGGTTCGCCGACGCCGCCGTGCCGTTGCCGGTCAGGACGCCCTGCAACGCGAAGTCGACGGTGCCGGCGACCTCCGCCGACACCCCGCGGGTACAGCTCGATGGCGTCGGGGTGATCGTCGTGCCGTCGGACTCCCGCACCGAGTCGATCACGGTCGGTGTGCAGACGATCCCGCCGTTCGCGAAGCCGGCGTACGCCTCTGCCAGGTCGATGGGCGACAGCGGGTTCGTGCCGAGCACCGACGCGGGGTTCGACGCCGGTACCGCGCCGTTCGCCTGGTGGATCCCCATCGCCTGGGCGACCTCCTTGATCTTGCAGAGGTCGAGCTGCTTGGCCATCGCGCCGAACGCGGTGTTGATCGACTCCGACGTCGCGGCCTGCACGGACATGCTCGCCGGGACGGCCTCGGCGTTCGCGACGGACCAGGGCTGCCCGCCGAGGGCCTCGCACGAGTTCGTGAACTCGGACTGCTGGAACAGGTGCTCGCCCGTCTGCACCGACTCGGACAGGGTGTGTCCGGACGCGAGCCACTCGGCCAGGGTGAACACCTTGTAGGTCGAACCGGTCTGGAAGCCGCCCGAGTTGCCGTACGCGGAGTCGGCGTTGTAGTTGATCGCGGTCGCGCCCGCCCCGCCGTTGTCGCTCTGCGTGTAGCTCGTGTTCTGCACCATCGACAGCACGCGTCCGGTCCCCGGCTCGACCGTGACGTTCGTGCCGCCGAGGTCGACACCGTCCATCGTCGCGGGGACGTAGGACGACAGCGCCGACTGCGCCTGGGCCTGCAGGTCGAGGTCGAGCGAGGTGTGGATCTCGAGCCCCTTCGTGTCGAGGGTCTCGATGCGATCGGCCGCGGTCTTGCCGAACGCAGGGTCCTGCAGCACCTGGTTGCGCACGTAGTCGCAGAAGTAGCCGGCGTCGTACGAGCTCGCCGCGGCGGAGCAGCCGTTCGCGGTGTCGGTGATCCTCGGTGCTATCGGGGTGGCCTTCGCCTGGTCGAGCTGCGCCCGCGAGATGTCGTGGTGCACGAACATGCGCTGCAGCACGTAGTCGCGCCGGTCCTTGGTCAGGGCGTACCCGTTCGCCTGCCCGTTGTCCTTGTCCCCCGGCTGGTCGATGCGCAGGTTCGACGGGTTGTTGAGGATCGCGACGAGCGTCGCCGACTGCGGGAGCGACAGGTCCTTCGCGTGCACGCCGAAGTAGTACTCGGCACCCGCCTCCGCGCCGTAGACCCGCCCGCCGAGGCCGACGAGGTTGAGGTACCCGGTGAGGACCTCGTCCTTCGTGTACTTCTTGTCGACCGCGATGGCGTACCGCATCTCCTGCAGCTTGCGCTGCGGGCTCACCCCGGCCGCGTCCTGGTAGCACGCGTCGACCTTCGCCTTCGTGGCGGCGGCATCCTTGCCGCTCAGCTGCTCGCACTGCTGCACGAGCACGTTCTTGACGTACTGCTGGGTGATGCTCGATCCGCCCTGCACGTCCCCACCGATGAGGGTGGCCGCGACGCCGCGGACGGTGCCGAGCACGTCGATGCCGCCCTCGTCCTCGAAGCGGGGGTCCTCGGTGTCGATCGCCGCGCGCTTCAGCGTCTCCGCCATCGCACTCGAGGCGACATCCGTCCGGTTCTCGGCGTAGAAGGACGCGATCTTGACCTGCTGCCCGCCCTTCGTCGCCCAGACCGACGACACCTGCTGCGGGGTCTGGATGTCGAGGTAGCTCGGCAGGTCCTCGAACAGCGACACGGCGCCGGACGTCCCCTCGCCCGCGACCGCGACCGCGGGGGTCACCGCGACCGCCACGAGCAGACCCGCCAGGCCCGACATGGCGACGAAGGTCGAGAGGGCCACCGGCCACCGCATTCCACGCATGGCCGCACGGTACGGCGGCGGTCTGGGGTCGTTCTGCTGCGGAGCGGTCGCCTCCTGCAGCCGCCTTCAGGAAGCCGCTCAGGGAGCGAGACCGCGGCTCAGTCGCGGGGCTGGAGGTCCTGCGGACGCACCAGGTACATGTCCGGCGCCGTCCCCGGCGCGTGTCCACCGCCCCGGCCGTGCTGCGCCTGGTCACGCACGAGGTCCCCCCGGCCGACGGCGATGAGCGCGACGTCGTGGAGGGAGGCCGTGCCCGGCTTCAGGTAGTCGTTGTGCCCGACGGGCCGCCGGAACACCCCGTCCGCCGAGGGCGCGGGGACGGCGGACAGGTCGAGGACGACCGACCCGAACCCGGGCGACCCCGGGTCGGTGCCGAAGTACCCCGAGCCCGCGATCGGGTCGCTGTGCGCGTCGCCGACGTAGACCTGCCCCCGGTGGACGGCGAGCTGGGACGCCGTCCGCACGTCGCTGCCCGGTGATCCGAGGACCGTCAGCGTGTCCGCCTGCATCCGGCCGGACGACAGCGCCATGAGCGCCGTGGTCGACCCGTACGAGTGCGCGACGACGTTCAGCCGCGGTCGGTCGTCGCCGCGGACCGCCTCGAGCCCGTCGACCACGCGCTCGAGCCGCTCGGCCCCGGTCCGCGCCAGGTCGAGGGACAGGATGTTCGACATGTCCGGTGTGCGGTAGCCCATCCAGGCCAGGACGGCCTCGCCGCGTCCCGCTCCCGCTGCCGCCGCCTGCTCGTCGTGGAGTCCCGCGCTCGTGTCGGTGAGGTCGTGCATCTGACCGGTGACCGTGTAGAACATGCCGGGCACCACGACCGTGACGTCGTCGGCGGTGTCGAGGTCACCGACCGCGATCGCCGCCCGGCCCGCGCCCCGGGTGTCGAGCGCGACGAGCGAGCGGGGCGCACCGCCCTGCTCGTGCTGCAGGGAGACGTCGACCTGGCCGAGCAGGGCGGCCCTCGCGGTGTCCGTCCCCGGATCGGCGAGACCGGTCCGGAGCGTCAGGCGGTTCGCCCGGTCGCGGACGTCGAACGGGACGCCGTCGAGGTTCCCGACCACCGCCGGGACGCCAGCGACGAGCCGGGAGCGCGTGGCCGACGGGAGGCCCGCCCACCAGGTCGCGACGTCGAGTGCGGTCGGCGGGTGGTCCTGTGCGGTCGCGAGGACCCGGTCGTCGGCGTCGGCGCGCTCGAGGTCCCGCGGGGCGACGGCGACGAGGTCGTCGAGGAACTCCCGGCCGCGGGCACGGGCGAGGGTCTCCAGGTCGACGGCGTCCGCGTCCCCGGGACCAGCGGAGACGGGCACCGGCACCGGCTGGACCGGTGCGACCGCGGTGGTGGTCACGACGGCCGCCGTCTGCACCGCGGGCACGACGGGGGCCTCGACCACTCCCAGCGAGTGCATCGAGGCGGTGAGCAGGGCCGCAGCGATGAGCAGCAATCAGGTCTCCCCCGGGAAGGCCGTACCGTCGTCCCCCTCAGGCGACGGGTGATGCTTGTTCGATCCTACGGAAGATGCCCCCCGAACGGGATGCGTGCTGCAACTTCCCCCCGGACTGGGGACAACCGGGGGTGCGTCGCGACCCCCGGTCGACGCCCCGGTGTGCTCATGCCTCGGCGTCGTCCGACGCGACGGGACCGAGCGCGTCCGGCCCCTCGGTCACGAGCACCCGGAACTGCTCGGCGTCGATGATGCGCAGGCCGAGCTGCTCGGCCTTCGTCAACTTCGACCCGGCGCCCGGTCCGGCCGCCACGAAGTCCGTCTTCTTGCTCACGCTCGACGCCGCCTTGCCGCCGGCGGCGATGATCGCCTCCTGCGCGCCCTCGCGCGTGTAGCCCTCGAGGGACCCGGTCGCGACGACGGTCACACCGCTGAGCACACCGCCCTCGACCGCAGCACCGGGGCCCGGGTGGTCCGGCGTCGTGAACTGCACGCCCGCCGCGGTCCACCGGTCGATGACCTCGCGGTGCCAGTCGACCGCGAACCAGTCGAGCAGCGCGTCGGCGATGATCCCGCCGACGCCGTCGACGGCCGCGAGCTCCTCGCGCGAGGCGTACCGGATCCGGTCGAGCGAGCCGAAGTGGTTCGCCAGCGCGCGGGCGGCCACGGGCCCGACGTGGCGGATGCTCAGCCCGACCATGATCCGCCAGAGCGGCCTGGTCTTCGCGGCGTCGATGTTCGCGAGCATCTCGAACGCGTTCTTCGACGGGTACCGGCTCGGCTCGCCCGTGTAGTCCGCCCCGCGGGCGTCCGGGTCGAACGGCGGGTCGGTCTTCTTGCGGGCACGGCTGAACGGCGTCACGCGCTTCGGGGTGCCGTCGTCGTCGGACTTCTCCATGCCGGTCTCGGCGTCGCGGACGATCACCTCGATCGGCACGATGTCCTCCATCGTCAGGTCGAAGAGCCCGGCCTCGGTCACGAGCGGGGGCCGTTCCGGACGCAGCGGCTGCGTCAGGGCGGCCGCGGCGACCTCGCCGAGGCCCTCGATGTCGAGCGAGCCGCGTGACGCGATGTGCTCGACGCGGCCCCGGACCTGCGCGGGGCAGCTCTCGGCGTTCGGGCAGCGCAGGTCCTTGTCGCCCTCCTTCGCCGGACGGAGCGGGGTCCCGCACTCCGGGCACGTCTCGGGCATCACGAACTCGCGCTCGGAGCCGTCGCGCAGCTCGACGACCGGGCCGAGGACCTCGGGGATGACGTCGCCGGCCTTGCGGAGCACCACGGTGTCCCCGATGAGGACGCCCTTCGCCTTCACCACGTCCTGGTTGTGCAGGGTGGCCTGGCGGACGACGGACCCGGCGACCTCGGCCGGCTGCATCACGGCGAACGGGGTCGCGCGCCCGGTCCGGCCGACGCTGACGACGATGTCGAGGAGCTTCGTGTGGACCTCCTCCGGCGGGTACTTGTAGGCGATCGCCCACCGCGGCGCCCGCGACGTCGAGCCGAGTTCCTCGTGCAGCGCCAGGTCGTCGACCTTGACGACGACGCCGTCGATCTGGTGCTCGACGGCGGACCGCCGGTCGCCGGTGGTCCGCACGAAGCCCAGGACCTCGTCGACGGTGTCGAAGACGCGGTAGTGCGAGCTCGTCGGCAGGCCCCAGGTCTGCAGGAGCTCGTAGACCTCGGACTGCGAGTGCACCTCGGTGTCGCGCTCGAGCTCGCGGACCGGCCACGCGCCGATGCCGTGCACGAGCATGCGGAGGCGGCGCAGGCGGTCGACCATGAGGGCACGCTTCGCCTCGGACTTGCCCTCCTCCTTCTGCCGCAGCGAGCCGGCGGCGGCGTTGCGGGGGTTCGCGAACACGCGCTCCCCCGCCTCGCGCTGCCGGGCGTTCAGCTCGTCGAACTGCGCGACCGGGAAGAAGATCTCCCCGCGGACCTCGACGATCGCCGGGTGCCCCTCGCCGGACAGCCGGTCCGGGATCGTGCCCATCGTCCGGACGTTGCCGGTGACGTCCTCGCCGACGACGCCGTCGCCGCGGGTCGCGGCCGAGACGAGACGACCGTGCTCGTACCGCAGGTTGATCGCGAGCCCGTCGATCTTGAGCTCGGTCAGGAACCGGACGCGCTCGGAACCGGCGTCCCGCTGCACCTTCGCGGCCCACTCGGTCAGTTCCTCGGGGCTGAACACGTTGTCGAGGCTGAGCATGCGCTCGGCGTGCTCGACGGGCGCGAACTGCACCGTCTGCGCCTGACCGCCGACGGTCTGGGTCGGGCTGTCCGGCGTGAGCAGGTCGGGGAAGCGCTGCTCGACGGCGTCGAGCCGGCGAACGAGCGCGTCGTAGTCGCCGTCGGAGACCGTCGAGCCGTTGCCCTCGTAGTACTGGTCACGCAGCTCGTTGATGCGCGTCCGCAGCCGCTCGACCTCCCGCTGGGCCTGCGCGGCGTCGAGGTCGGCCGGGGCCAGCGTCTCGAACGTCGAGTCGGCGGAGTCGGGGGTCGTGTCGCTCATGCCTCAGTTCTACCGTGCACCGCCGACCCCGGATGCAGCGGGGCCGGACGGACTCAAGCGGCGTCAGACGGTCGCGGGGACCGCGCTGACGGCACGGTCGATGGTGCACTGCCCGAGCACGCGGGTGCCGACGTAGACGACGGCGGTCTGCCCGGGCGCGACGCCCGACAGCGGCTCGTCGACGTCGATCACGAGCTCGCCGTCGGTCACCCGCGCGACCGCGGGCACCGGGTCGGCGTGCGCCCGGATCTGCACGTCGCACGCGAACGGCACCGACGGGTCGGCCGGGGCGGTGCCCGCCCAGGTGAACCGGGAGCCGGCCATCGACCGGACGTCGAGGGCCTCCTTGGGGCCGACGACGACGGTGTTGTCCTTCGGGCGGATCTCGAGGACGAACCGCGGCTTGCCGTCCGGAGCGGGGCGACCGAGGTGCAGGCCGCGGCGCTGCCCGACCGTGTAGCCCGTCGCCCCCTCGTGCGACCCGACCACCGTGCCGTCGCGCTCGACGACGTCGCCCGCGGCCGTCCCGACGCGGTCGGCGAGCCACCCGCGGGTGTCGCCGTCCGGGATGAAGCAGATGTCGTAGGAGTCCGGCTTCTGCGCGACGGTCAGCCCGCGCGCCGCGGCCTCGGCCCGGACCTCGTCCTTCGACGGGGTCGCCCCGAGCGGGAACATCGCGTGCTCGAGCTGCTCGGCCGTCAGCACGCCGAGCACGTACGACTGGTCCTTCGCCCAGGCGGCCGAGCGGTGCAGCTCGCGCGCTCCGTCCGGTCCGGTGACGATCGAGGCGTAGTGGCCGGTGCAGACGGCGTCGAACCCGAGGGCGAGCGCCTTCTCGAGCAGTGCCGCGAACTTGATGCGCTCGTTGCAGCGCATGCACGGGTTCGGGGTCCGGCCGGCCTGGTACTCGGCGACGAAGTCGTCGACGACGTCCTCCTTGAAGCGCGCCGAGAAGTCCCAGACGTAGTACGGGATCCCGAGCGCCGACGCCGCGCGCTGCGCGTCCATCGAGTCCTCGATCGTGCAGCACCCGCGGCTGCCCGTGCGCAGGGTGCCGGGCATCCGGCTGAGGGCCAGGTGCACGCCGACGACGTCGTGTCCGGCGTCGACGGCACGGGCCGCGGCCACCGCCGAGTCGACCCCGCCGCTCATCGCTGCAAGTACGCGCATGCATCCAGGGTAAGCCGACGCCGACGACGGGCGTACCGTGGTCCGCGATGACGAGCACTGCGAACGCCCCCTTCGACCGCCGCGGTGTCCTGCTGTCCGGGTTCCTGCCCGCGGCGCTCTTCGCGATCGGCGAGGGCGCGATCATCCCGATCATCCCGATCGCGGCGGACTCGCTCGGCGCGAGCCTGGCGTTCGCTGGCTTCGTCGCCGCGCTCATCTTGGTCGGCGAGCTCATCGGGGACGTGCCGTCGGGGGTCGTCGTCGGACGGATCGGCGAGCGGAACGCGATGATGGGCGCCGCCGTGGTGTCCGTCGTCGGTCTGCTCGTCTGCGTGGTCGCACCGAACGCGTGGGTGCTCGCGCTCGGGGTGTTCCTCGTCGGTGTGTCCACCGCGGTGTTCGCCCTCGCCCGGCACGCCTACATGACGACCGCCATCCCGCTGCGGATCCGTGCGCGCGCCCTCTCCAGCCTCGGCGGCGTCTTCCGCTTCGGCTACTTCGTCGGCCCGTTCGTCTCCGCCGGCATCGTCCACGTGACCGGCACCACGCAGAGCGCCTTCTGGATCCACGTCGTCTGCTGCCTCGCGGCGGCGGTGGTGCTCCTCGTCCTGCGCGACCCCGCGACGGGCGTGCGCGGTCTGCGGTTGCCGAGCCGCGCCTCCCGTCCGGAGCACGGCCCCGACGGGACGGGCCGGACCGGCGCACCCGCGCCGCACCCTGACGAACCGCCCACCGACACCGGCGCGCAGTTCGTCGAACGCGAGGCCCACGGCCTCTTCCGCACCATCCGCGAGAACCGCGCGGTCCTCGCGCGGCTCGGCAGCGGTGCGGCGCTCATCGGCGCGCTCCGCGCCGGGCGGCAGGTCATCCTGCCCCTCTGGGCGGTCAGCGTCGGTCTCGACGACGCGTCGGCAGCACTGGTCATCGGCATCGCCGGAGCGGTCGACTTCGCGCTCTTCTACACGAGCGGGCAGATCATGGACCGCTGGGGCCGTCTCGCGAGCGCGTTGCCGTGCATGCTCGGACTGGCGGTCAGCTACTTCCTGCTCGCGTGGAGCGGCCACCTGGACGCGAGGGTCGGCTGGTTCGTCGGCATCGCGATCGGCATGTCCCTGGCGAACGGTGTCGGCAGCGGCATCCTCATGACGCTCGGTGCCGACCTCGCGCCACGCGGCAACCCCGCTCCGTTCCTCGGGGCCTGGCGCTTCACCGGTGACTTCGGGTCGGCGGCGGCGCCGCTCGTCATCTCCGGGGTCACCGCCGTCGCGTCGCTGGCGCTCGCGAGCGGCGTGATGGGCGTGCTCGGCCTGGTCGGCGCGGGCGTGCTGCTCCGGTACGTGCCGCGGTACCTGCCGCGTCGGCTGCGCTGAGCGTGCGCGGTCCGGTCGGTCGGCCTGGAGGCGCGGCCCGACCCCGCCCCGTCCGTCGCGCTCGGTAGACTGCCGCTGCTCGCGGGAGTGGTGGAATCGGTAGACACGCAGGATTTAGGTTCCTGTGCCCCAGGCGTGAGGGTTCGAGTCCCTCCTTCCGCACCCTCGGCCGTTCCGCACCCTCGGCCTTCCGCACCCTCGGCCTTCCGCACCCTCGGTGGAGTCACACTTCCGACGGATGGCCGCCGCGGTCCCGGGCGGTACCCTCGTTCCGCGGGAGTCTCCCCGTGCCCGCCGTCTCCACGACCGGAAGAACCATGCACTCCGTCGCTCTCGCACTCATCCCCTGGCTGGACCCGCAGTACATCCTCGACCACTTCGGGGCCATCGCCGTGCTCGTGGTCTGCGCGATCGTCTTCGCCGAGACCGGTCTGCTGATCGGCTTCGTCTTCCCCGGTGACAGCCTCCTCGTCATCACCGGCCTGTTCGCCTTCGACCGGGGCGGCTCCATCGGCGGCATCCCGATCTGGATGGCGGCGCTGATGATCGGTGCCGCGGCCTTCCTCGGCGGCGAGCTCGGCTACTACATCGGCAAGAAGGCGGGGCCGCCGATCTTCGAGCGCAAGGAGAGCGGCCTGTTCTCCAAGGAGAACGTCGACCGGACGAACGCGTTCTTCCACCGGTTCGGACCCCTCGCGGTGATCCTCGCCCGCTTCGTCCCCGTCGTGCGCACCTTCGCGCCGATCGCGGCCGGCGTCGGGCGGATGAACTACAAGAAGTACTCGCTCTACAACGCGATCGGTGCGGTGATCTGGGGCGTCGGGGTGACCTTCCTCGGGTACTTCCTCGGGTACATCCCGCCGATCGCGTACGTCGTGCGCAACTACATCGACGTGATCCTCATCCTCGCGGTGGTCGTCACGGTCGTCCCCGCGGGGCTGCACTACTGGCGGACGGCGCGGAAGGCGAAGCACGCCGCCGAGGCCGAGCAGGCCACCCAGGCGCCCACCGACGGTCCGGCTCGCCCCTGATCCGCTGACGGAGCCCCCGCGGACGGACGCCGAGTGGCGAGACGCCCCACGCAGACCGAGACGCCCCCGGAACCGGGGGCGTCTCGCACGTCCGGGGGCGTCTCGCCGGCCCGGGGGCAGCCGCCCGCGGGGCCGGCCGACCGCCCGGCCGGTCAGACCCCGAAGTACTCCCGTACGATCGGCGCGATCCCCCGGAACGCCTTCGACCGGTGCGACAGCGCGTTCTTCTCCTCGCGGGTCAGCTGCGCCGCCGAACCCTCCGCGTCGTCCGGGTGGAATACCGGGTCGTACCCGTGCCCGCCGTCGCCGACCGGCGCCGTCAGGACCTCCCCGTTCCACACCGCCTCGAACAGGTGCTCGGTGCCGTCGGGGGTGACGAAGGCCGCCGCGCAGACGAAGGCCGCAGTGCGCTCGACGACACCCTCCAGGTTCCGCAGCAGCAGCGCGATGTTGTCGGCGTCCACCCGGGTCCCCGCGTAGCGGGCGGAGTGGATGCCGGGCGCGCCCTCGAGGGCGTCGACCGCGATGCCCGAGTCGTCGGCGAGCGCCGGCAGCCCGGTGTGCGCCACGGCCGCGCGCGCCTTGATCAGCGCGTTCGCCGCGTAGGTGTCGCCGTCCTCGACCGGCTCCGGCCCGTCGTAGCCGACGAGCTCGACCCCCTCGCCGAGCGCCTCGCCGAGGATCCCGCGGAGCTCGACGACCTTGCCCTGGTTGTGCGTCGCCAGGACGACGGTGCGCCCGGTCACGCCAGCCCCAGCGCGTCCCGCTGGATGGCGGCGAGCGACCGGTTGCCCGCGAGCCCGAGGTCGAGCAGCGTGTCGAGCTCCGCGCGGTCGAACGGCGCGTGCTCGGCGGTGCCCTGCACCTCGATGAACTTCCCGGAGCCGGTCGTGACGATGTTCATGTCGGTGTCGGCCGCCGAGTCCTCGGTGTACGCCAGGTCGAGCATCGGCTCCCCCCCGACGATGCCGACCGAGATCGCCTGCACGCTGTCGGTCAGCGGCGTGGCCTTCTTCGCGATGAAGCCCTTGTCGCGACCCCACTCGATCGCGTCGACCATGGCGACGTACGCGCCCGTGATCGACGCCGTGCGGGTGCCCCCGTCGGCCTGCAGCACGTCGCAGTCGAGCACGAGGGTGTTCTCCCCGAGGCCCTTCATGTCGACCACGGCACGCAGCGACCGGCCGATCAGGCGCGAGATCTCGTGCGTCCGGCCGCCGACCTTGCCCTTGATCGACTCGCGCTGCATGCGCTCGTTCGTCGAGCGGGGCAGCATCGAGTACTCCGCCGTCACCCAGCCCGAACCCTTGCCCGCCATCCAGCGCGGGACCCCGTTCGTGAAGGACGCCGTGCAGAGCACCTTCGTGTTGCCGAACGAGATGAGCGCGCTGCCCTCGGCCTGCGTGCTCCACCCCCGCTCGATGCTGACCGGACGGTGGTCGGTGGCGCTGCGGCCGTCGATGCGGGTGCTCATGGGGTCCTTTCGGTGCGGGGCAGCGTGATCGCCCCTGTCTGGAGGTGTCCGACGCTCGAGACCTCGGGTCCGAGGAAGCGCCGGGCGAGCCGGATGAAGCCGTTGCCGTCGTCGCCCGTCGCCTCGAACGCGTAGGTCGGCGGTCCGGGGCTGGTGCGTTCGAGTCCGTGTTCCACGAGTCGGCGGTAGACGTCGTTCGCGGTCTCCTCGGCACTCGAGACGAGCGTCACGTCCGGGCCCATCACGTACTGGATCGCCGCGGACATGAGCGGGTAGTGCGTGCAGCCGAGCACGAGCGTGTCGACGTCGGCGGCACGGATCGGCGCGAGGTACTGCGCCGCGACCTCGCGGAGTGCCGGTGACGAGGTGTCGCCCGCCTCGACGAACTCGACGAACCGCGGGCAGGCGGCCACGGTCAGGTCGACGTCGGCGGCCACCGCGAAGGCGTCCTCGTACGCCCGCGAGGCGATCGTCCCCACCGTGCCGATCACGCCGACGCGACCGGTGCGGGTCTGCTTCACCGCTGCCCGGGCCGCGGGCTGGATGACCTCGACGACGGGGATGCCGTACGCCTGCTCGTACCGTTCCCGCGCGTCGCGCAGCACGGCCGACGACGCGGTGTTGCACGCGATCACGAGCGCCTTGACGCCCTGGTCGACGAGGTCGTCCATCACCTCGAGCGCGTACCGCCGCACGTCGGCGATCGGCTTCGGGCCGTAGGGCGAGTGGGCGGTGTCCCCCACGTACCGGATGCTCTCGCGGGGCAGCTGGTCGATGATCGCCCGCGCCACCGTGAGCCCACCGACGCCGCTGTCGAAGACTCCGATCGGTGCATCCGTCACCGCACCAGCGTACCGAGCCGCGCCGGGGCACCCCCACCGGTCCCGACCGCGCGCCGCAGCCGCACCCACCTCCGCGTCACTAGTGTCGGGAGCGTGACCAGCGCGCTCCTCACGGACCAGTACGAACTCACCATGGTGGACGCCGCCCTCAAGGACGGCACCGCCGATCGACGCTGCGTCTTCGAGGTGTTCTCGCGCCGCCTCCCCGACGGCCGCCGGTACGGGGTCGCCGCGGGTCTCGGCCGCTTCCTCACCGCCCTCACCGAGTTCCGGTTCGGCGACGACGAGATCGGCTTCCTCCGGGACCGCAACGTGATCGACGAGGGCACCGCACGCTGGCTCGCCGACTACCGCTTCACGGGCGACGTCCGCGCCTACCGGGAGGGCGAGGTGTTCTTCCCGAACTCCCCCGTCCTGCAGGTCGAGGGCACCTTCGCCGAGGCCGTCGTCCTCGAGACCCTCGCGCTGAGCGTCTTCAACGCCGACTCCGCCATCGCCGGCGCCGCGGCCCGCATGGTCTCCGCCGCCGACGGCCGTCCGCTCGCCGAGATGGGCTCGCGCCGCACGGGCGAGTGGAACGCCGTCGCCGCCGCCCGAGCCGCGTACATCGCCGGGTTCGGCGCGACGAGCAACCTCGAGGCCGGCCGCACCTGGGGCATCCCGACGATGGGCACCGCGGCGCACGCCTTCACGCTCCTGCACGACTCCGAGGAGGCCGCGTTCCGCTCCCAGCTCGACGCCCTCGGGACCGGGACCACCCTGCTCGTCGACACGTACGACATCGAGGCGGCCGTCGAGACCGCGGTCCGGCTGACGGACGGCCGGCTCGGCGCGGTGCGCATCGACAGCGGGGACCTGCCGAGCGTGGTCGCGTCGGTGCGGGCGCAGCTCGACCGCCTCGGTGCCACCGCCACGAAGATCACGGTCACGAACGACCTCGACGAGTACACGATCGCCGCGCTGCGGGCCGCCCCGGTCGACTCCTACGGCGTCGGCACGAGCGTGGTGTCCGGCTCGGGCCACCCGGCGGCGGGCATGGTGTTCAAGCTGGTCGCCCACCGGACGCCGTCCGGCGACGAGTGGGTCCCGGTCGCGAAGAAGTCGGCGGACAAGGCCTCGACCGGCGGACGCAAGGAGGCCGGCCGTCGCCTCCGCAACGGCATCGCGACCGCGGAGGTCGTCCGCACCTCCGGTCGGGTCGGGCCCGACGAGCGCCCGCTGCTCGTCCCGGTGGTGACCCACGGCGAGGTCGACCCGGCGTTCCTCGGGGTCGCCGGCGTCGAGGCCGCACGGGCGCACCACGAGCGCGCGAAGGCGGAACTGCCGGCCGACGCGTCGCGCATCGGACGCGGCGACCCGGCGATCCCGACCCTGGTGATCTGAGCGGGGCAGCGGGCCCGGCTACTCGGCCTTCATCTTCTCGTAGATCGCCTTGCAGTCCGGGCACACCGGGAACTTCTCGGGATCACGGCCCGGGATCCACTTCTTGCCGCAGAGCGCCTTGACGGGCTTGCCGGTGAGGGCGGACTGCAGGATCTTGTCCTTCTTGACGTAGTGCGAGAAGCGCTCGTGGTCACCGGGCTCGATCGCCTCTTCCTCGAGGAGCTTCTCGAGTTCGCGGTCCATCACGTCGAGGCCGCCGCCGGGTTCGGTCATGCTCATGCCCCCAGGGTACGACGGTGCGGCTGCGGCCGCGACGGACGGGAGGCGCGTGGCGGGCCCGCCACGCGCCTCCCGTCCGGTGGGTGGTCACGGGACGGCGACGCGTCCCCTCCCACGCGTACCGCTCAGTTCCGCTGGGCCGCCGCGAGCAGGTCCGGACCGTGCTTGTCGAAGAGGCGGCCGCCGACGGCGACGCCCACCGTGAGGACGAGCAGGCCCACGGCGCAGCCGACCACGAGGGTCGCGAGCGCCCAGGGTTCCGGCCCCTCGACCGCGGTGAGCACGGCCAGCCAGACCGCGGGCACCAGCGACAGCAGGATCCCCACGACCATCGTGGTCTGCGCCACCATCGCGGTCGTCCCGGCCGCCTGCGGCTGCTGGAACGGGTGGTCGCCGGGTCGGACCGTCGGGTAGGGCAGGGCCACGGAGACGATGCTGGACAGGCCGAGTCCGGCGAGCAGTGCGCAGACGGCGATGCCGGTCAGCACCGGGAAGGCGGTCGGGTCGCCGAAGAGCCGCGCCGAGACGGCCGCGCCGGCGACGACCAGGGGCAACCCGACGACGAGCACCGGCACGAGTCGACCGAGTCGGTCGCTCCACCCGGGGGCGCCGGACGCGACGTGCAGCCACACCGCGGTGTTGTCGTAGGAGACGTCGTTGTGCGGCAGGAAGCCCGCGATGAGGGCCATGATCGGCAGCGGGACGAGCGCCGTCCAGTGCCACGGGACACCGGCGACGCCGAGGGGCAGCACGACGATCGGCACGAACAGGATGACCAGGTACGACATCCGGTACCGCGGATCGCGGGCCCAGTAGGTCAGGGCGCGGGCGGCCACGGCACCGAGCGGACTCGACCCGAGCCGGTCGAACCAGCCGAGGCCGCGGTAGCGACGGGTGGACGCACGACCGTCGACGGCCTCGAGCGCACGCCCGACGAGCGCCCACCACGCCCACGCGAGCAGGGCGACGACGGCGAGTGCGACGAGCAGCTTGAGCACGCCCTCGCCCACCCGGCCGCTCGCGACGTCAGCGGGCACCGCCCATGCCGCACCCCACGGGGTCCACCCGGCCACGTCGGCGACCCGGCGCAGCTCGCTGCTCGCGGGGTCGAGCCAGTCGGAGCGCAGCAGGAGCGAGACGACGGGGAGCCCGAGCACCACGATCACGAGCGCGGCGAGCCAGCCGGCGTCGCGGGAGCGCTGCGGGCCGACGAACACGGCACCAACCGCGCATCCGACGCGCACGAGCAGCGCGCACGTGGCGACGGCGAGCAGGGCGGCGAGGGTCGCGAGGACGGCGGTCCCGCCACTGCGCGACCACGCACCGACCTGGCCGACGGCGACGATCGCCACCGCGAGCACCGGGACCCCGACGAGTCCGGCGACGGCGAGACCGACGACGAGGCGACGCCGGTCGATGCCGAAGACCGCGAAGCGCCGCGGGTCGAACTGGTCGCTGCGTCCGACGACGAGCGGCACGAGCGTGAAGGCGACGGAGACGAACGTCCCGACGGGCACCGCGATCGAGCGCGCGACCTCGACGGGTGCGCCGCGCAGGGCGAGCAGCTCGCCGGCGACGAACACCGCGGCGAGCAGGCCGAGGAGGCTGCCGAGCACGACGAGCACGGACCGACGGGCACCGCCGCGGACCTCGCCCGCGAGCAGGTCGACCCTCAGTCGGAGAAGCTGTGCAACCATTCCATGCTCTCTGCCACGACGCGGCCGCCCGCGAGTTCGACGAACTTGTCCTCGAGGCTCCGACGACCGCGGACCTGCGCCATCGTGCCGGAGGCCAGGACGCGGCCGCCGACGATGATCGCGACCGAGTCGCACGTGCGCTGGACGAGCTCCATGGAGTGGCTTGAGAGCACCACGGTCCCGCCGCCGCGCGTGTAGCGGCGCAGGATGTCCGTGATCGTCGCCGCGCTCACCGGGTCGACGGACTCGAAGGGTTCGTCGAGCACGAGCACGCGGGGCGAGTGGATGAGCGTCGCGGCGAGCGCGATCTTCTTCGCCATGCCCACCGAGTAGTCGGCGACCTGGCGACCGAGTGCCTCCCCCAGGCCGAACGCCTCGGCGAGGTCGGCGCTGCGCTCCCGAGCGGTCGCACCGTCCAGGCCGCGGAGGGTCGCCGAGTACTGCAGCAGCTGTCCGCCGGTCAGCCGGTCGAACAGGCGCAGCCGGTCGGGCAGGACACCGAGGGCGCGCTTCGCCGCGGTCGGGTCGGACCACACGTCGTGGTCGAGCACGGTCACCGTCCCGGCGTCCGGGCGCAGCAGTCCGGTGACCATGGAGAGGGTCGTGGTCTTGCCCGCGCCGTTCGGTCCGACGACGCCGAAGATCGAGCCCTGGCGGATCTCCAGGTCCACCTCGTCCGCGGCGAGGGTCTGCCCGTAGCGCTTCACGAGGCCGCTCGCGCGCAGCACGACGGGCTGCTGCGGCTGCGCCGCCTGGGCGGCCGACGCCGTCGCGGTCGGCTGGCGCTTCGGCGTGCGCTTCCGGCCCGCTGCGCCAGCGACGGCTCCGTCGTGCTCTGCCCCGGTGGTCGCGTCGGCCGCGACGACGGAGCCGTCATCGCGTGCCGTCGCGGCGGCGGTGCCCGGTCCGGCGGGTCGGGACGCACGGCCCTTCCCCTTCCCCTTGCCCTTCCGCGGAGTGCGGGCCGGCGCGGGTGCGGCCGTCTGCTCGTCGGTCATCTCGTCACCATCGGAGGCGTCGTGCGCATCCCCGTCCCCCACGTCGTCGGCGGCGTCCCCGGCCTGGTCGTCCGCCTCGGTCGTCCAGGCGGCGTCGGACGTCGCGTACACGTCGTCGTCATCAGCTGCAGCCACGGCCCAACCGTACCAACGCGTTCCGGACACGGCGGACGCCGGACACCCGAGTCACGAAACGGGCACGAATCGCGCCGGGACGTACCCCGACGGCCGCTCGTTCCGTATCATTCACCAGGGCACGACGGAGTGTTCACCACTTGGAAACCTGCTCGCGCGGGGTTCCCCGATCGATTCGTCGCCCGCCGGAAGGCGCGGTTCCCGGACGTTCTCGGAGAACTCGGACGTTGCGCGAGCACACTGACGAGGCCCGCCCGCGCCCTCCGGGGCGTGCGGGCGGACACCGGAAGGGACCAGCATGACCACGCAGATCGTCATCCTCGCCGCGGGGATGGGCAGCCGCCTCGGCCGCAGCCTGCCGAAGCCGCTGACCGAACTCAGCGACGGCCGCACCATCATGCAGCAGCAGTTCGACAACATCCGCGCCGCCTTCGGGTCGAGCGCCCGGGTCACGATCGTCGTCGGGTACAAGTCCGAGTACATCGTCGAGGCCTTCCCCGAGGCGAACTTCGTCTACAACGAGTCCTACGACTCCACGAACACCTCGAAGAGCCTGCTGCGTGCGCTCAAGGCGACCGGCAAGAGCGGGGTCCTCTGGATGAACGGCGACGTCGTGTTCGACCCGCGCGCCCTCGTGCGTGCCGCCGACATGATGGACCAGGACCGTTCCTTCGTCAGCGTCAACACCGACAAGGTCTCCGACGAGGAGGTCAAGTACACGGTCGACGCGGACGGCTGCATCCACAAGCTGTCGAAGCAGGTCGTGGGCGGTCTCGGCGAGGCCGTCGGCATCAACTACGTCTCCTCGCAGGACAAGCAGGCACTGATCCGCCAGCTCGGCCGCGTGGACGACCAGGAGTACTTCGAGGGCGGCATCGAGGCAGCCATCGCCGAGGACGGGCTACGCTGGTCGCCGATCGACATCTCCGACCTGTACGCGGTCGAGATCGACTTCGCCGAGGACCTCGAGCGCGCGAACGAGCTGTTCGCCTGAGCCACCGTCAGGGTCCCTCGGCGGTACCGCCCGGAGGGAAGCCGTGACCACAGCGAGTGCGCCGACCGTGCCCGCGACGACCGCTCCGCCGTCGTCCCGGAGCGCCGGGCGGCGCTACAGTCAGGCGCTCTGGCTGCTGACGGTCCGTGACCTGCGGGTCCGGTACTCCACGTCGGCACTCGGGTACTTCTGGTCGATCCTCGACCCGCTGGTCATGTCGGCGATCTACTGGTTCGTCTTCACCCAGGTCTTCCACCGCGGGTCGGTCGGCGAGGAACCGTACATCGTCTTCCTCCTGTCGGCCCTGCTGCCGTGGATGTGGTTCACGGGAGCGGTCTCCGACTCGACGCGTGCCTTCATCAAGGAGAGCAAGCTCATCCGGTCGACGACCATCCCCCGGAGCATCTGGGTGGCACGCGTCGACGCGTCGAAGGGAATCGAGTTCCTCCTCAGCCTGCCGGTGCTCGCGGTGTTCGCGATCGCGACCGGGGCGACCGTGCACTGGGAGCTCGCGCTCTACCCGCTCGCCATCGTCCTGCAGTGCGCGCTGGTCTACGGCCTCGGCCTGATCGTCGCGCCGCTCGTCGTGTTCTTCCGCGACCTCGAGCGGGCCGTCAAGCTCGTGCTGCGCTTCCTCTTCTACGCGTCGCCGATCATCTACGGCACCCACGCGCTGCCCGACCGTCTGCGCGACATCGCGGCCCTCAACCCGCTGAGCGGCATCTTCGGGATCTACCGATCGGCCTTCTTCCCGGACCAGCTGAACTGGTTCGAGGTCGGGGTGTCGGTCGTCGTCACCGTCGTCGTGCTGGTCGTCGGGCTGGTCGTGTTCCGGCGCAGCGAGCACCGCGTGCTGAAGGAGCTGTGATGACCACCACCGACCGGACTGCGCCCTCGACCACGGTCGCCCCCGTCATCTCGGTGCGCGACGCCGGCATCCGGTTCAAGCGGAACCGGCGCGCGAGCCGGAGCTTCAAGGACCTCTTCGCCGGCAGCGACCGTCGGAAGCGCGCGGACGAGTTCTGGGCGCTCCGGGACGTCTCGTTCGACGTCCGTCCGGGCGAGGCCATCGGCGTGGTCGGTCGGAACGGTCAGGGCAAGTCGACCCTGCTCAAGCTCGTCGCGCAGGTCATGCTCCCGGACGAGGGCCGGGTGCAGGTGAACGCGGGCGTCGCCCCGCTCATCGAGATCACGGGCGGCTTCGTCGGCGACCTGTCGGTACGCGACAACGTCTGGCTCACGGCCGGTCTGCACGGCATGTCCCGGGCCGAGATCCGCGCGGCGTTCGACGAGATCATCGCCTTCGCGGAGATCGGCGACTTCGTCGACACCCCGTACAAGCACCTGTCCAGCGGCATGAAGGTGCGCATCGCGTTCGCGGTCATCTCGCGGCTCGACGAACCCGTCATCCTGGTCGACGAGGTGCTCGCGGTCGGCGACAAGGGCTTCCGCGAGAAGTGCTACAAGCGCATCGAGGAGCTGCTCGCCGCGGGCCGGACGCTCTTCTTCGTCTCCCACAGCGACAAGGACCTCCGCCGGTTCTGCGACCGCGGCCTGTACCTCGACAAGGGCCGGCTGCAGCTCGACGACACCATCGAGGCGGCGCTCACCCGGTACGCCGCGGACCACGGTGCCTGACCCACCACTCCTCCACACCGGGAGCCGCCCGACGCTCCTCCACAGGCCGACCGGCGCACCGGTCGCCCGAGGCCCCCGACGTCGGCCCCTCCCCCTAACGTGTCGCCCATGCACCACCCACCAACGGCATACGCAGTCCCGTTCACCGTCGACCGATCCCGGGCACCACGTCGCTACGACCTGGTGAACACCGGCTCCGAACCGCTCCACGCGATCTCGCTCACCCACCTCGGCAACGGGTACTGCCCGCCGCTCGCCGTGAACCAGCTCGACCCCGGGCGGTCGCTGTCCATCGCGGTCTTCGGTGCCGACCCCGAACAGACCGGCATCGTCGTCGTCCGGTGGCGACGTCCCGACCGCTCCGAGTACCTCTGGCGGATGTCGCTCGTCGGTGACCGTCTGGTCGGACTCGCCTCCTGACGGCCGGCACGGCCGACGCCGTGCCGTCAGGACCCGCCGCGCGCCGCCGCCTCCTCGTGCCAGCGAGCCACCAGCTGGTCCACCGCGGCGTGCAGGCGGGCGGTCGCCACGCCCGGTGTGGTGTCGCCGAAGTAGTGCTGCACCCAGCGACGGAGCTTCGCGAGCTCCTCCGCGTCGGTCGCGGCAGCGTCCACCCGGGCGACGACGTCCCCCGCGTCGGCGGCGTGCAACCAGTTCGCGTCGCCGAGGTACCCGCGCTCGTCGACGTCGGCGCCCGGGGCGGCCGGCCGTGTCACGATGAGCGGCTTCCCGACGGCCAGCCGGTCGTAGATCATCGCGCTGATGTCCGTGACGGCGACGTCGGCGTCGGCGAGCTGCCACCCGAGCTCGGGCCCGTCGTCGTACACGTGGTGGGCGGACGGATCGGCCGCGTTCGCCGTCGTGATCGCGCCGACGATTCGCTCGTGCGCGGCGCGGTAGGTCGGGTCGAGCACGCCGCTGCGCGGGTGCGGCCGGTAGACGAGCCGGTGCCGCGGGGACGCCAGCAGCCGCTCCGCGAGCGTCACGCCGTGCGTCGCGATCGACCCGTAGGCCGCCGCCGCCCGGTCGCCCTCCCACGTCGGCGCGTAGAGCACGACCGTGCGGTCGTCCGCGGGGTAGGGCACGGCACCGGCGAAGTGGTCCGCCTGGGGGCGACCGATGGCGGTCGTCCGCGCGTCGACGTCGTAGCCCCAGAGCGCCGCGGCCAGGCGCTCGCGTGCCGCGTCACCTGCGATCAGGGCGTGGTCGTACGCCTTGAACTGGTTCGTCGTCATGTACATCTTGTCGCTCTCGCCGTGGTTGACGAAGACGTGCCACATTCGGCCGTACCGCATCATCTGGAAGTTGCGGGCGTTCTGGTTGACGTACAGGACGATCTTCGGTGCCTGCTCGTCGACGAACCGTTCGAGGTCGACGACCTGACGGGCGTACACCACGGGGACGGGCGACTCGTCGAGCAGCGTGGTCATGGTGCCGGGACTGCGGGAGACGATGGCCACCGGGTGCTCGGCGGCGAGTTCGGCCAGCGGGGCGTACCACTGCCGCACCTGGTACATGTTCACCGGGCCGTCGGCGAAGTACACCGCGATCTCGATCGATCCCGGCGCGAGGGCGGGCACGGACGGCAGCCGTCGGGCGAGTTCGCGACGACTGCGTCGCGACGCCACCAGGCGCTGGGCGAGGCGGATGGCGGTCCGGATGTCCTTCGTGACGGGCATGGTGGTCCTCAGGGTACGTCGGTTGTGCTGTCGGGCGCCGGAGTCGCTGCGGTCAGACGACCGGCGGGCGACCCGCCAGCGACATCCGGCCGATGGTCAACCACCCCATCGTGTGCGCCGCTCCGCAGTCGGCGGTCCAGCCCTCGCGCACACCGGCGAACCAGGTGCGCAGTCGACCGGGGTGTCGCCACCAGCGCGCGACCTGGATCGCGGCCCACGAGCCGACGTACAGCGGACGGAGCACCGCGGGCAGGTTGCGCCGGGCGAGGAACACCCGGTTCCGGGCGTTCAGCCGGATGTACTCGGTGTGCCGCGCGGGGTCGATCGCGGGGTGGTGGGCGACGAGGTCCCCGGCGTACCAGGCGCGTCGACCGGCGTCCCAGACGCGCCACGCGAGCTCGATGCCCTCGTGCGCGTAGAAGTACGGCGCACCCCAGCCGCCGACCGCGCGGTAGACGTCCATCGGCAGGACCACGGCGCCCTCCCACACGGAGAACACCGGCGACGAGTCCGTCGGTGCACCCTTGCGGATGCGCGGCACCCAGCGGCGGGGGTTGGCGACGCCGGACGGGTCGACCACCCGCGGCTGCACGAGACCGAGCGACGGGTCCCGTTCGAACAGCGCGACGGCATCGCGCAGGAAGGTCGGCGACGGGATCGAGGCGTCGTCGTCGAGGAAGAACACGTGGTCGCCGTCCACGACCTCGGCGCCGGCGTTGCGACCGGCCGGGATCCCGACGTTCTCGGGCAGTGCGAGCGCACGCACGCCCTCCGGCAGACCGGTGGGCGCCCAGCCGTTGCCGACGCAGACGACGTCGAGCTCGACGTCCTGCTGTGCGAGGACGCTCTCCAGGCCCCGGCGGAGGTCGTCCGGCCGGGTGCCCTGCGACAGGCTGACGACCGCGATGCGGGGCCGCTCGCGGTGCGGGACCGCGTGGCGCCGGGTCGTGCCGGGCGTCACGCCCGGACCCGCTTCGACGAGATGATCGCGAGGAAGTGTCCGGCGGTCGCCAGGACCGCGAGCGGCAGCAGCGCGCCGACGAGGATCCGGTCGGCGAGCGGATGGCCGATCACCAGTCCGAGCAGGGCGAAGACGAACGCCAGGATCGACAGCTCGACCGAGTGGTACAGCCGGTGGAACGGCAGGAAGCGCGCGGCCTTGCGGAGCGACGCGAGCCGCCGACCGGAGGGCACGGTGCCGGCGTCACGGCGGTCGACGAGCTTCTCGAGCCCGGCGTTCGCACGGGCGACGTGCACCATGTCGTTGAGCGCCTTGTTGAGCACGATCACGAGTCCGAGGGCGCAACCGATGGTCGTCCACATCCAGTCCGCACCGTGGATCGGCCACGTGGCCGCCCGGACGCCGAGCGCGATCGGGATCAGCCCCTCGGTCGTGTAGTGCCCGACCTTGTCGAGGAACACGCCGGCCGGCGACCGGGTGCCCCGCCACCGCGCGACCTCGCCGTCGCAGCAGTCGACGAGCATCTGCAGCTGTCCGAGCACGAGGGCGAGCAGCGCCCCCCAGATCCCCGGGATCAGCAGTGCGGCGGCGACGCTCCAGCCGACCAAGATCATGAGACCGGTCACCTGGTTCGCCGAGACCCGCGTCTTCAGCAGCAGCCAGGTCAGGTACGGGGAGACGTCACGCAGGTACAGCGACGCCGTCCAGTGCTCCGCGTTCGCGCGCGAGCGGACCTCGTCCGGCTGGGCGACCGCGCGGAGCTCCGCGATCGAGGAGGGCCGGGCGCTGCCGCGGCCGGTGATGTCGTCGGTCAAGGTCAGGTCACCGTCCCGTGTGCGTGGTCAGCTCGGAGGTCCGGGTGAGGAACCCGATGATGAAGCCGATGCCCCAGCCGACGTGGATGCACGGGAGCACGACGATCAGCCAGAGCATGGTCGGCAGGCCCGAGCGCCGCGCCACGAGGACGGCACCGAGCACGACGAAGACGAGGTAGACCGCGGGGACGACGAACCCGAGCATCGCCCAGGCGACCGGGGACCCGAGCACGGCACCCACGACGCCGACGATGCCGGCGAGGACACCGAGCCCCATCGCGGCGACCATCGCCGGGGGCACGAAGTACCGGAGCCCGTTGTTCGCAGGGAACCGGCGGGCGAGCTCCCCGCGCCACAGGCCGGTGGCCACGAACTGCCGTCCGAGCCGTCGCAGACTCGGCCGCGGACGGTAGGTCACGACGAGCTCGGGTGTGAACCACACCGTGCCACCGGTCTGGCGGAGACGCCGGTTCAGCTCCCAGTCCTGCCCGCGCTTGATGCCCTCGTCGAACAGGCCGACCGCGAACAGGCGCTCGCGCCGGAAGACGCCCAGGTACGCGGTCTCGGCCGGACCCGCCTTCCCACCGACGTGGTGGGGCGTGCCACCCAGTCCGACGCGGCTGCCGTAGGCCAGGGCCACCGCGCGCTCGAACGGCGTCCGCCCCTCGGCGTGCATGATCCCGCCGACGTTGTCGGCCCCGGACTCGAGCAGCACGCGGACCGCGATGCGCGTGTAGTCGGCCGGCAGCACCGAGTGCGCGTCGACGCGGATCACGACGGGGTGCACCGACGCCCGGATGGCGACGTTCAGGCCGGCCGGCGTCGAGCCGACGACGTTCTCGACCGCACGCACACGGGGATCGGCGGCGCTCATCTCCGCGACCAGCTCGTTCGTGCCGTCGATCGACGGGCCGAGGGCGAGGATGACCTCGAACGGGCCGGCGTAGTCCTGCTCGAGCAGGCTCGCGACCGCGGCGCGGACCTCGGTGACCTCGTTGAGCACCGGCATCACGTACGAGACCCCGGGCAGGGGCTGTCCGTCTGTCTGCATGCGGTCCTCGGGATCGGGGCTGGTGCGCGGGGCGCACCACGACGGGGCACCGCCCCGGAGAGCAGCACTGAGCCTATCAAGCGGCCGGAACGCCCACCTGCGCCGCTCCCGGTACCCGTGTACGGCACCGGACGCCAAGTGCGACGGACGGGAGGCGCGGTGCCAGCCGGCACCGCGCCTCCCGTCCGTCGTGTCCCGCGTCAGCCCTTGTAGGTGCCGAGCGTCACGTTCGTCTCGCGGGTCTCCCCGCCACGCACGTAGGTGATCGTCGTCTTCGCGCCACCCGCGAAGTACCGGACCTGCGCGGTCAGGTCGGTCGCGTCGGAGACGGTCGCGGACCCGATCTTCGTGACGACGTCGCCCTTCTGGAGGCCGGCGTCGGCCGCCGCGCCGCCGGACGACACCGACTTGATGAGTGCGCCCGTTTGGGTGGCGTTGGCGTCCTCGGAGGCGTCGCCCACCGTCGCGCCGAGGAGCCCGTGCGTGGCGGACCCGTTCTCGCGGATCTCGTTCGCGACCCGCTCCACCAGGTTCGACGGGATCGAGAAGCCGACGCCGATGCTGCCCGACTGGGAGTCGGACGACTGGGAGCTGCCGGCGCTCGCGATCGCCACGTTGATGCCGATGAGCTTGCCCTTGGAGTCGAGCAGCGCACCACCCGAGTTGCCCGGGTTGATCGGCGCGTCGGTCTGGATGACCGGGAGCGAGACCGTGGTCTTGGTGCCGGAGCCGCCACCGTTGCCCGGGAACTCGAACGGGCTGCCGTTGCCGTTGCCGCCCTCGTTCGAGTCGCCGCCCTGGCTGGGGGCGCTCGACGCGACCTGGATGCTGCGGTCGAGGGTCGACACGATCCCGTCGGTGACGGTGTTGGACAGGCCGAGCGGTGCACCGATCGCGACCGCGGTGTCGCCGACGTTGAGGTCGGACGAGTCGGCGAACGAGATCGGCTTCATGTCGGTCGCGTCGATCTTGATGACGGCGAGGTCGACGGTCGGGTCCGTGCCGACGAGCTTCGCCGGGTAGATCTTGCCGTCGGACGTCGTCACGGTGATGGTGCCGTTCGCGCTGTCTCCGTCGAGCGTCACCACGTGCGTGTTCGTGACGATGTAGCCGTCCTTGCTGAACACGACGCCGGAGCCGGTGCCGCCCGCGGAGCCCGACGACACGTTGATCGTGACGACGGACGGGGTGGCCTGTGCGGCGACCGCGGTGACCACGGTGGCGTTGTTGTAGTCGTTGACCGTGAGGTTGCCACCGCTCTGCGACGAGCCGGAACCGACGACGGTGCCGCTGCCGCCGTGCGACGCACCCGCGGCCCAGCCGGCGCCACCGCCGACGAGGCCGGCGAGGACGAGGCCGGCGACGATCGGCAGGACGAGCTTGTTGCGGCCCTCACGCTGCTTCGTCGTGGAGCCGGCGGCTGCTCCCGCCGCGGCGCCCGTGGCGGCACCGCCGAAGTAGTGGCCGTTGCGCTGGTTCGAGCCGTCGACGTCGCCGAAGGCGCTGGCGGAGGCCGGGGCCTGGGCGGAGCCGGGGTACTGGGCGCTGCCCGGGTACTGAGCGTCGTGGGTCGTGCCGTACCGGGAGTCGCCCTGTGCGTACTCGCCGTAGCGCGGCTGGCCGTACTGGTCCTGGCCGTACTGACCCTGGCTCTGGCCGTACTGGCTCTGGCCGTACTGGCCCTGGCTCTGGCCGTACTGGCTCTGGCTCTGGCCGAACTGGCTCTGGTCCTGGCCGTACTGGCTCTGGCCGTACCGACCCTGGTCCTGGCCGTACTGGCTCTGCCCGTACTGACCCTGGTCCTGGCCGTACTGGCCCTGCCCGTACTGCTGCTGGCTGTGGTGGCCGTTGTCCGACCCGTACGGGCTCGTCTGCTGCGAGTCGGTGTCCGACCGGCCGCCGATCGTCGGGTAGGGCGCCGTGTACCGGTCGGTCGGGTGGTCCCCCGGCGTCGAGATGACGTCGGTCTCGTCGGCGCGACCGTGGCCGATGGCGTCGGTGTGGTCGTGGTCCGTGAGGCGCGAGTTCGGCTCCTGGGAGAAGTCCGGCGCCGACGTGCCCTCGCCGGAGGTGTCGCGCGCGGCGTCCTCGGCTGCGGCCCGGTGGTCGGTGTCCTGGGGGCGGTTGTCGTCGCCCTGGCCGTGAGGCGTGGTGTCGGTCATGCTGGACGTGCTCCTTTCAAGCTCGTGCAGTCTTCCGGACCCACCTGTGCGGTGCTCCTGCTGGGGCTGCAAGCGACCTATGGCGATCTTATGCGTCGGCTGTGGGAGGCTCCCGGGCTCGGTGCCGCCCGAGCGCTAGGTTGGGACGGACCGCGACGTCGAGCGCACGGAGGACCCATGCACCGCACCGGACCGTGGCTGCGCGCCGCAGAGGGGGCCATGCTGCTCGGCCCGGACGGCGTCCCCGCGCCGACCGTGTTCGCCGAGATGAGCGCCCTGGCCGCCGCCACCGGCGCCGTGAACCTCGGACAGGGCTTCCCCGACGAGGACGGCCCCGCCGTCGTGCTCGACGCGGCCGTCGAGGCCATCCGGCAGGGCGTCAACCAGTACCCGCCCGGCCGGGGCACCCCGAGGCTCCGCGCCGCCGTCGCCGAGCACCAGGCGCACTGGTACGGGATCGACGTCGACCCCGAGCGTGAGGTCCTCGTCACCGCTGGCGCGACCGAGGCCCTCGCCGCCACGCTGCTCGCCTTCGTCGAACCCGGGGACGAGGTCGTCACCTTCGAGCCCTTCTACGACGCGTACGGTGCGCTCATCCGGCTCGCCGGGGGCACGCACGTCACGGTGCCGCTCACCGCACCGGACTTCCTGCCCGACGAGGACACCCTGCGCGCCGCGTTCTCCGACCAGACCCGGGTCGTCCTGGTGAACACGCCGCACAACCCCACCGGCCGGGTGCTCCCCCGCGAGGTCCTCGCCACCGTCGTCGAACTCGCCGAGCGGTACGACGCGCTCATCGTCACGGACGAGGTGTACGAGCACCTGACCTTCGCCACGCCGCACGTGCCGATCGCGACGCTCCCCGGAGCCGCCGAGCGGACCGTGACGATCTCGAGCGCTGGCAAGACCTTCAGCACCACGGGCTGGAAGATCGGCTGGCTCACCGCCGCACCCGCGCTCGTCGAGGCGATCGTGTCGGTGAAGCAGTACCTGACGTTCGTGAACGGCGCTCCGTTCCAGCCCGCCGTCGCCGTCGGACTTCGACTCCCTGACGAGGTCTTCCACGGCATCGCGCAGGACCTGTCCGCCAAGCACGACCTGCTCGCCGCCGGCCTCCGGTCCGCCGGGTTCGACGTGCTGCGCCCGGACGGCGGCTACTTCGTCATCGCCGACACCGCACCCCTCGGCCACGAGGACGCCCGGGCGTTCTGCCACAGCCTCCCGGAACTCGCCGGCGTGGTCGGCGTCCCGGTCTCCGCGTTCGTCCGGCCGGAACACGCGTCGGGCTACCGGTCCCTCGTCCGGTTCGCGTTCTGCAAGCGGCGGAGCGTGCTCGCCGAGGCGGCGACGCGCCTCGCGGCAATCGCGCCCGCGCGCTGAGCCGCCGCGCCCCGGCCGGCTGCGTGCTGACCGGCTGCGTGCTGACCGGCTGCGTCCCGGTCACAGTGCGTGCCGGTCGCGATCCGCTCGCGTCCGGACCCGTGTCCGCGTCGAGCGGGCGCTTCCTGCGCCGCTGACCGGTCGCTGACGACGGATCCCGCACGCTCACGGAAGCCCACGACCGCTCCGCTGCGTCGGCCGCGGTGGCCGATCGTCCCGACCCGGACGGTCACGCTTCCGAGCGGGCGAACCGGGTGCGCGTCGAGCTCGGGCAGCTCCTCAACCGCCCGCTCGCCGACACAGCGCTCCGCCCGCGGGCACGAGCGGGCGCATCCTGCACCCCGTCGGGGTGTCCGGTGGCGATTCCGCCCGCCCGCCGAGCCCAGCGTCCGCCCCGCCCCCTCCCCGCCCGCACGAACCCGCCCGCCTGGCTGCGAGCGGGCGGAACACGTCCGGGGACCACGCCGTCGCAGTCGCTTCCGCCCGCTCGCCGGCCCCGACGTCCAAGACGTTCACCGGATCCACGACGTCCGCCCACGTCCCCGAACGGGCCGAACCTGCTGGCGCGCTCCCGTCCCCGCGACGCTTCCGCCCGCTCGCGCGCCGGACGCGAGGACGGTCACCGCAACGGGAGCACCCGACTGCACGAACGGGCGGAACGTGCGCCGTCACCGACGCCCTGGTGCGCCTTCCGCCCGCTCGCCCCCGGACGCCCTGCAGCGCCGATCAGGACGCAGGACCCGCAGCGCCCCGGCGCAGCAACGCGGCGCAACGGCGCAACGACACAACGACGCAACGACGCAACGACACAACCGAGCCCGCTCGCCGCCCAGCCCGCGCACCCCGGCGACCGGAGAGCCGTCGGGGCACCAGACCCTGGCCGCCCCGGCCGGGACTCAGCTCCGCGGCACCACGTCGAAGCGCCGGAGCGCCAGGGACGGGTTGACCGCGCGGACCGCCTCGGTCGTCGCGGTGTCGATCGTCGCCACCAGCAGGCCCGGCGCAGCACCGGCTGCCGCGACCGCGACGCCCGACGGATCGACGACGACGGACCCACCGATCCCCACCGGACCGGTCTGGCCGACGCCGACCACCCAGACGGTGTTCTCGATCGCCCGAGCGGTGAGCAGCGTGCGCCAGTGGTGCTCCTTCCCCGGACCGCGGACCCACTCGGCCGGCAGGACGACGACGTCCGCCGCGCCGGTCTCCGGAGCCGCGAGCCGTCGGGTCACCTCGGGGAAGCGCAGGTCGTAGCAGGTCTCCAGCCCGATCCGCACCCCGCCGAGCTCAAAGACGGGGACCTGGTCGACCGCGCCGGACTCGATCCGGTCGGACTCCCGCGACCCGAAGGCGTCGTACAGGTGCACCTTCCGGTAGGTCGCGGCGATCGACCCGTCGGAGTGCACCGCGACGAGGGTGTTGCGGAACCGACCCGGCACGTCGGCCGTCTCGGCGACGCCGACCACGAGCGCGATGCCGACCGTCCGCGCCACCTCACGCAGCCCGGACACGAACGGCCCGTCGAGCGGTTCCGCTGCGGCGACGAACCGGTCGTCGATCTCCGCGGCGAACCACGACGTGTACTCGGGCGTGACCAGCAGGTCGGCCCCGCGGGCGGCAGCGTCCTCGGCGGCGGACCTGACGGTTCCGAGGTTCGCGAGGGTGTCGTCGACGGGGGCGAACTGCGCGGCGGCGATCGTGAGGGTGCCCATCCGGCGAGCGTACCCGGGCGCCGCACACGACGAAGGCCCCGGTCCGAGTGGACCGGGGCCTTCTGGTGACGCTTGGTTGCGGGGGCAGGATTTGAACCTACGACCTCTGGGTTATGAGCCCAGCGAGCTACCGAACTGCTCCACCCCGCGGCACGTCTTACAGCCTACACACGCCCGTGGCGGGGCACAAATCGAGTGCCCCGCCACGGCGTGTCAGTTGCCGCTGTCGGCTTCGGTGGCGGCCTGGATCGCCCGCTGCAGGCGCTCGTCCGCCTCGGCAGCGGCGACCAGGTCGTTGTCCGCGTACGCCTGCTGGCGGTCGTCGAGCGCGCTCTTGGCGTCGTTCAACGCCTTCTGCAGCGCCTGGTTCGCGGTGCCGCTCGACGAACCGCCGCTCGACGAACCGCCACTGGCGCCACCCGAGGTCCCGCCGGTGGACCCGCTCGAGGAGCCGCCGGTGTCCGTGGACCCCGAGCCGGACGACGAGCCGGAACCGTCCGCAGCGCCCTGGTCGCCGGCAGCCGCGCCGGAGTCGCCGTCGAACAGGCTGTTCAGTGCCTGGTCGAGGGTGTCCTCGAACGCGATCTTGTCGCCGAAGGCCACGAGCACCTTCTGCAGCAGCGGGTAGGACCCGCTCGACGTCGACTGCACGTAGACGGGCTGCACGTAGAGGAAGCCGCCACCGACCGGCAGCGTCAGCAGGTTGCCCTGCTTCACCGTCGAGTTGCCCCGCTTCAGGATGTTCAGCTCCTGCGACACGGTGGTGTCACCGTTGAAGAGGCTCTGCACCTGCGCCGGACCCGGGATGTTGTCGGTCTTCGGCATCGTCAGGAGCGTGAGCTTGCCGTAGTTGGCACCCTTCTCGCCCTTGCCGGCACCACCGGCGTCCGAGTCGACCGCCAGGTACCCGGTGAGCACGTTGCGGTTGTTCGCCCCGGCCGACTGCTGCGGGATGTAGGTCGTGTAGAGCGAGTACGCGGTGTCCTGCCCCGGGACCTTCATCGTCAGGTAGTACGGGTCCTGCAGGTTGCCCTGCGTCGCCGTGGTCTGGGTGCCGAGCGCGTTGGTCGTCGTCTGCGAGACGTTGTCCGCCGTCGAGTCGGTGTCGCTCTCGGTCGTGCCCGTCGTGGTCTCCTGCGGCGTGTTCCACGCGTCGTCACCCGAGTAGAACGAGTTCGCGTTGGTCACGTGGTACGTGCCGAGGATGGACCGCTGCACCTTGAACAGGTCGGTCGGGTAGCGCACGTGGTCGAGCAGCTCGGCGCTCATCTGCGACACCGGCTCCGTCGTGCCGGGGAAGATCTTCTGCCAGGTCTTCAGCACCGGGTCCTGGGTGTCCCACGCGTAGAGCGTGACCTTGCCCGTGTACGCGTCGACGGTGGCCTTCACCGAGTTGCGGATGTAGTTCACCTGGTCGGTGCGGAACGCCGACGAGTCCGTGCCGTTGACGCTGTCCGACATGCTCTGGCTCTGCGAGTACGGGTACGCGTCGCTCGTCGTGTAGCCGTCCACGATCCACTGGATGCGGTGGTCGACGATCGCCGGGTAGGCGTCGCCGTCGAGCTTCAGGTAGGGCGCGACCTTCTGCACACGCTGGATCGGGTCGCGGTCGTAGAGGATCTGCGAGTCGCGGTTGACCGCGTCGGAGAGCAGGATCTGCTCGGACTGGAACTTCGCCGCGTAGACGAGCCGGTTGAAGAACCCGCCGAGGCTCGGCCCGCCGTTGCCCTGGTACGTCGTCGTGGCGTTCCCGCCGTCGCTGTCGTCCGAACCGGCCGGGTAGTCGAGCTCGACGTTCTTCGTCCCCTCGGGGCCGCCGACGATCGAGTAGGGCGGCGAGGACTCGCCGAAGTACACGCGCTGCTGGTAGTCGCCGAGGGCGCCGTTCGCGGGGATGCCCGACTCGAGGAACACCGGCTTGCCGTCGCTCGCGCGCTGGTTGCCGTAGGCGGCGGTGACGCCGAAGCCGTGCGTGTAGACGAACGTGCGGTTGTACTGCGTGTTCGCCTGGGCACTCAGGCCCTCGAGGTCGATGTCGCGGACCGCGATCACCGTGTCCTCGGTCTGCCCGTCCACGTCGTACCGGTCGACGTCGAGCTCCCGCGGGAACTGGTAGTACTGCCGGTACTGCTGCAGCTGGCTGAAGGTGTCGGGGACGATCTTCGGGTCGATCAGGCGGATGTTCGCCGTGGTCTGCGCGTCCTGCGCGAGCGCCCCCGAGGTGACCTCGGTGGTGGCGTCGTAGTTCTGCTCCTGCACGCCGCTCACCCCGTAGGCGTCGCGCGTGGCCTTGATGTTGCGCTCGATGAACGCGGACTCGTACGTGCGCTCGGAGGGCTTGACCTGGATGCGCTGCACGATCCAGGGGTAGATCCCGCCGATGACGATCGCGGCGACCAGCAGCAGGCCGGTGCCGACGATCGAGATGCGCCAGCGGCCGATGACCGCGGTCACGATGAAGAGGATCGCGACGATGGCGGCGATGCCCGCCATGATCTCGCGCCCGGGGATCACCGCGTTGACGTCGGTGTACTGCGCACCGGTGATGAGCGGGTTGTCCTTCGTCAGCGCGGCGTACTGGTCGAGCCAGAGGCTGACGGCCTGGAGCGCGACGTAGACGGCGGCCGTGACGGCCAGCTGGATGCGCGCCGCCCGCGAGATGCGGACCTCGCGCCCGCCGAAGCGGAGCGCACCGTAGAGGTAGGTCGCGGCGAGCGCGGCGATGCCGGCGAGGAGCACGACGGCCGACGAGTACGCCACGATCGAGCGCCAGAAGGGGAGCTCGAAGACGTAGAAGCCGATGTCCAGACCGAACTGCGGGTCCTTCTTGCCGAACGACGTCCGGTTGAAGTACTCGAGGACCATGCTCCAGCGACCGGCGGTCGCGAGCCCGGCGAAGAGGCCGAGCACCACCGGGATGCCGATCACGACGGCCCGGCGCAGCGGCTCGATGACCTGCTGGTAGCGGTCGAGCTGCGAGTTGAGCTTGGCGTACACGGGGCGGAACCGGTACGCGAGCGCGATGCTCACGTACACCGGGACGGCCATGCCGAGGAACCCGGCCACGAACATCAGGGTGCTCGCGACCCACCTCGTGGTGAGGACCTGCTGGAAGCCGAGCTGCGCGAACCACGCGTAGTCGGTGTACAGGCTGGCGAAGATGAAGAAGCCGATCACCAGTGCGGCCAGCACGATGATCGTGACCACGATCGGGACCCGCGGCGAGCGCCGCCCAGAAGGAGAGGGAGCCGAGGTGGACGAGGTTGTCGTCACTTGATGTGCTCCAGACGTGTCGGACCGGCGGGCCCGGCGCGGCGGGCCGTCAGTGCACCGATCCTACGGGTCCCCGCCGACAGCCAAGCTGTGCGGGGACTCAGGAAGGTGATCCGCTCCTCCAGGCCGTCCGGACGGGAGGCGCGGATCGCGACGTGCGCGCACGTCGCGGGGACCGGGTGGCCGGTCCGACGACGTGCAGTGCTACGACGTGCAGCGCGCCAGACCGGCGGTGCTCTTCCCGGACGCGATGGTCTGCAGGTCGGTGACGGCTTGGTCCAGCGTCGCGACCTTGTAGACGTCGAGTCCGTCGGGGACGTGACCGACGACCTCGTCGCAGTTCTCGGCGGGCGCGAGGAAGACGGTCGCGCCGGCGTCCTTCGCGCCGTACAGCTTCTGGCGGATGCCGCCGATCGGTCCGACCTCGCCGTCGGCCGTGATGGTCCCGGTCCCGGCGACGTGCTCGCCGCCGTTCAGCTTGCCCGGCGTCAGCTCGTCGATGATCCCGAGCGCGAACATCATGCCCGCGGACGGACCGCCGACGTCCTGCAGGGCGATCGTCACCTCGAAGGGGAACTCGTAGTGCTCGATGACGCCGACGCCGAGCAGTGCGGTGCCCTGCTCCTCGCGCGGGGTGACCTCGACGGTGCGGCTCGTGCCGTCGCGCTCGACGGTGACCGTGGCCGGTGACGAGGTCCCGTGGTCCGCGACCGCCGCCCGCAGCGAACCGGCGTCGACGTTCGTGGTGAGCTGGTGCCCGTCGAAGGCCGTGATGACGTCGCCCTTGCGGAGGACGCCGTCCGCGGCGGACCCCTCCTGCACCGAGCCGACCTCGAGCCGGGTGGGCAGGTCCTCGCCCTGGTGGATGAGCGCGGCGGCGACGGCCGACTGCTGCGACGACTGCATGTCCGCGGCGTCCTGCTGGTTGACCTGCTCGGTCGTGGTGCCCTCCGGGTAGACCGCGCTGGCCGGGATGACGGCCTCGGAGCGCGAGAACAGCGCCCGGATGACGCTCGTCCACGACGGTCGGTTCGTCGCGTCGCCCTGGATCCCGACGGTGAGCATGTCGAGCGCGCCCGCGGTCGGGTACGTCCGCGCGCCGTCGATCTGGATGAGCTCGACGTCCTTCGCGTCCTTCCCCTGCCCCTGCCGCTGGGTGCCGATGGTGTTGTACACCGGGCCCGGCACCTCGATGAGGTACGGGCTCGGCAGGAAGCTCGCCAGGAGCCCGAGCACCACGGCCCCGACGACGAACGCCCACCCGACGGTACGTGAACGGGAGCGGCGACGGGGCGCAGGGGCGAAGAGGGTCACGGACGTCCTTCCACGGGGTGGGCGCCCGCGCGTGCACGGGCTGTTCGCCCTCGGCGCAGCGGTTCGGGCGACCCCACGGGGGCATCCCAGGCGCGGTCCCGTGAGCAGCGATTAGCGTAGTCGGCATGCCTGATGAACCGCAGCGGGGTCCGGACGACGACTTCCAGGAGATGCTGCGCAAGCTGCTCTCCGGAGAGGGACAGATCGACCCGTCGCAGCTCGCGGGCGCGGCCGGCCTGCCGAACGACCCGGCGTTCGTGGCAAACCTCATGAGTCAGCTGCAGCGGGCCGCGCAGTCCGGCGGGGACGGCATCGACTTCTCGGTCGCGTCGGAGCGCGCGACCGCGATCGCCCGCGACGGCGGCCACCCGGTGGACCCGGCGACCTCGCAGGCCGCCGGGCAGGCCTTCCAGGTGGCTGCGCTGTGGCTCGACGAGGCGACCTCGGTCCCCGAGCTCACGGCGACGCCGAGCATCTGGACGCGCGAGCAGTGGGCGCGCGCGACCACCCCGGTGTGGGCGCAGATCGCCGAGCCGGTGGCGCTGAGCATCGCGAACGCCCTCACCGAGGCGATCGACCAGCGCGCGCCGGAGCAGCTCAAGGCCATGCTCGGCGACGTCTCGAAGGCGATGCGCGGCGTGGGCGGTGCCCTGTTCGCGGTCCAGCTCGGCCAGGTCGTCGGTCAGCTCGCGAAGGAGGTCGTCTCGGGTGGCGACGTCGGCGTCCCGCTCCTCGACGAGCAGGTCGCGGTGCTCCTGCCGCAGAACGTCGCCGAGTTCGCCGAGGGCCTCGACGTCCCCGAGGACGAGGTCCGCATCTACCTGGCGGTCCGGGAGCTCGCGCACGCGCGGCTCTTCCGGTCGGCGAAGTGGCTCCGGCTGCACATCATCTCGTCGATCACCGACTACGCGCGCGGCATCCACATCCCCTTCGACCGTGTCGAGGAGCTCGCGTCGGAGATCGACCCCACGAACCAGGAGCAGCTCCGCGACGCACTGGCGTCGGGTGCGCTCATCCCGCCGCGCACCGCCGAGCAGGAGGCCGCGCTCGGCCGCCTCGAGACGATGCTCGCGCTCGTCGAGGGCTGGGTCGACACCGTCACCGCCGCCGCGACCGTCCGCCTGCCGCGGTCCGACGCCATCGCCGAGATGGTCCGTCGCCGCCGTGCCGCCGGTGGCCCCGCCGAGTCCGCGTTCGCGACGCTGGTCGGGCTCGAGCTGCGGCCCCGCCGCCTCCGGGAGGCCGCCGCGCTCTGGCAGCGGGTCACGGACGAGCTCGGTGCCGAGGAGCGCGACGCCCTGTGGGCGCACTTCGACGCCGTCCCCACCTCCGAGGACGTCGACGACCCGGAGGCCTTCGTCCTGCGGCTCCGCAACCCCGGCCGGTCCGCCGAGGACGACGCGTTCGACCGGGCGCTCGAGGACCTGCTCAACGACACGACCGGCGACCGTCCGCGCGAGGACGAAGCGGGTGGGATCGACGAAGCAGGCGGCCCGGAGGACGGCGGCATCCGGGACGGCGACGGGGACTCGCCCAAGTAGTTCTCCACAGATGGCGACGGCCGGTCCCGTCGGGGCCGGCCGTTCCGTCACGGTGGGGACATGGGCATCCGCATCGACCCCACGCTCGAGTTCGTCTGGCGCGACCCGGGGACCGTGCAGCTCGGCGTCGACCCGCCGCGTGCCGTCGTCCCGGTGCCGTCCACGGCCGAGGAACGGTTCCTCTGCGCACTCCGCCGCGAGACGAGCCGTGACGCGCTGACCGCACTCGCCGCCACGACCGGGTGCCGCCCGGAGGTCGCCGCGCGGATCCTCGGCGACGCCTCGCCCGCCGTGGTCGAGGTGCTGCCCGAACCGCTCGCGCGGGTCGAGGTGCACGGGTCGGGCGCCCTCGCCGACACGGTGGCGGAGCTCCTCTCCGGCGAGGGCGTCACCGTCGCCAGGACCGCCGCGCCGCGCGGCGGCCCGGTGGTGCTCCCCGACCCGCCGCCGTCCCTCGCGCTCGTGGTCGCCGACCACGTCGTCGACCCGGCCCTCCGCGCGGCCTGGGCACGTCGCGGGACGCCGCACCTCGCGCTCGTCGTCAGCGACGGCCGGGTGCGCCTCGGTCCGGTGCTCGTGCCCGGCGAGGGCCCGTGCCTGCAGTGCGTCGAGTACGCACGCGTCGACGCCGACCCGGCGTGGCCGGCACTCGCCGCGCAGGTCTGGGGACGACCGGCGGCGCCGCTGTCACCGTGGCGGCTGGCCGCGCTCGCGTCCGCCGCCACCCGGATGCTCGTGCAGCGGCTGCCGAGCACGACGCAGGAGCCGGGGACGGACCAGGTCGTGTTCGACCGCGACGACCTGTCCGTCAGCCTGCTGCCGGTGGCTCCGCACCCGCGGTGTGCGTGTCGAGCGCTGCCAGGAACCGGCTCGGGGCCCGGGCACCCCCTCGCGTGGAACCCTGTCGCGACCACGTGACGGTGACGGACCGGCGTGCACGGGTGAGGCCCACGTAGAAGAGCCGCCGTTCCTCGTCGACCTCGTCGTCGGTGGACGCGTGCGAGATCGGCAGCAGCCCCTCGGCGGCACCGACCACCAGGACGTGCGGCCACTCCAGGCCCTTCGACGAGTGCAGCGTGGCGAGCGTGACCGCGTCGAGCTCCGGCTCGTGGTGGGTCGCCGCACGGTCCACGAGGTCCTGCGTGAACTGCTGCATCGTCGTGCCCTCGGGCGACGCCTCGGCCAGGCCCATGATCGCCTGCAGCGCCTCCCACTGGTCGCGGACGGCGCCGGTGCCGTCGGGCGGGGTGGGGGTCCAGCCGCTCAGCTGCAGCACGAGCCCGACGCGTCGGGTGAGCTCGTCGTCCGTCTGCCGGACCGCCTCGCCGCGCATGTGGTGCACGGCGAGCTTGACCTCGGGCCGGTCGAAGAAGCGGGTGCCGCCCTGCACGCGGTACGGGATCCCGGCACGACCGAGCGCGGACTCGAGCGCGGCCGCCTGCGCCCCCACGCGGTACAGCACGGCGCACTCGCCGAACCGGGCGCCGCCCGCGACGAGCTCGCCGATGCGCCGTGCCACGGTCTGGGCCTCGTCCCCGTCGTGCACGCACGCCAGGACCTCGGGCGCAGGACCCGGCTCGGCCGTCTGCGCGACGAGGTCGAGCGCACCCGGCTGTCCGCGCATGAGGGTGTTCGCCGCGTGGACGACCTCGCGCGTGGACCGGTAGTTCCGCTCGAGCCGCAGCACCGATCCCCGCGGGAACTCCGAGCCGAAGCCGAGCAGGTACCGGCTCGAGGCCCCGGCGAACGAGTAGATCGTCTGGCTGGCGTCACCGACCACGCACACGTCGTCGCGACCGCCCAGCCAGGCACGGAGCAGGTCGTGCTGGACGGGTGAGACGTCCTGGTACTCGTCGACGACGAAGAACCGGTACTGCTGCCGCACGTACGAGGCCACGCGCGGCTCCGACTCGACCATCCCGAGCGTGGCGAGCAGGACGTCCTCGAAGTCGAGCTGCCGCCGGTCGTCCTTGAGCTGCTCGTAGGCGCGCATGAGGTCGACGACGCGTCGCGCCGGGGTGTCCCGTGGCATCACCCGGTCGACGGCGGCGGCCTCGTACTCGTCGTACGTGAGCATCTGCACCTTGCGCCACTCCACCTCGGCCGCCAGGTCGCGCAGGACCGGGGTGTCGACGTGGATCCCCACGGTGTCGGCCGCGTGCGCGATGACCCGGCCCTTGGACTCGACGATCCGGGGTGCGTGCCCGCCGACGGTGTCCGGCCAGAAGTAGCTGAGCTGCGCCATCGCGGCGGCGTGGAACGTCCGGGCCTGCACGGTGCCCGCACCGAGGGCGCGCAGCCGGGAGCGCAGCTCACCCGCGGCGCGCGTGGTGAAGGTCAGCGCGAGGACGTGGTTCGGCGAGTAGGTGCCGGTCGCCACCCCGTACGCGATGCGGTGCGTGATCGCCCGCGTCTTGCCGGTCCCGGCGCCGGCGAGGACCGCGACCGGGCCGAGCAGGGTGCGAGCGACGGTCTGCTGCTCGGCGTCGAGCGCGGCGAGGAGCTCGTCGGGCGAGGTCAGCCGCACCGGGGCGGGGCGTCCGTCGGTCACGGCAGGTCGAGCGGCCCGCCGTACCACTCCTCGATGATGGCGCGGGCGATGGACGTCCGGCCGGGCAGCAGCAGGGTGTCACCGGCGCGTTCGCGGACCTCGTCGCGCGAGAACCACCGGACGTCGAGGATCTCGACCCCGTCCGGGCGGACCGTCGACGGGTCGCCGTCCAGGGCACGCGCACGGAAGCCGAGCATGAGCGAGGCGGGGAACGGCCAGGGCTGCGACCCGAGGTACTCGGGTTCCTCGACGCGGACGCCGGACTCCTCCCAGACCTCGCGTCGCACGGCGTCCTCGAGGGACTCCCCCGGCTCGACGAACCCGGCGAGCAGCGAGTACCGGTCGGCGTCCCACGCCGCGTTCGAGCCGAGCAGGATGCGGTCGTCCGCGTCGGTCACGCCGACGATGATCGCCGCGTCCGTGCGCGGGAAGATCTCGTGCCCCTCCGGGTCGCGGCGGACCCACCCGCCGCTGACGACCGTCGAGGGCGAGCCGGTCCGCGGCGAGAACCCGTGCACGGCGTGCCAGTTGGCCATCGCCACGGCCTCGACCGCGAGGCCCTGGTCGCGTGCGGACAGCTCGGTGCCGAACATGCGGAGGCTCGCCCACGCGTCGTCGTCGGACTCGATCGCCTCGGCCGCGGCCGTGCCGAGCAGCGCGGCGACGAAGCGCGTCCCGGCGGGGGCGTCGGGGGCGTCCGCGACCGCGCGGCCGAGGTACAGCACCACGGCGTCCTCCGGGACGGCCGTGACGTCGACGAAGCGGAGCGCACCGTCCGGCTCGCGGAGCAGGTCGGCGCCGCGCACCGGCAGCCACCGCGTCGACGGGTCGTCCCGGAGGACGCGCTCGAGGTCCGGCGTGGTCCGGAACTCCGCGTCACGGTCGAGTTCGTTGCGGGACAGCGGGAGCCTTGCGGCGAACTCGACGGTCACGGCAGGGCGCTCCTTGCGGTCGGGACAGGGTCTCCGGCTGTCGTCCGGCGGGACCCCGTGGACCGTTCCGGGGCTCGACGGGCCAGCGTGGCGTGCGCTCGGCCCCCGGACGCGGACCTACCCTGAGGACATGGCGGGATCCCAGTTCACTCTAGCCGCGTTGGCGACGACGGCCGTTCCCGGCATGGTCGTCACGGGCACACGCACACTCGGCTCGGCGGCGTCCGGCGACTACGAGTCGGCCGTCCTCCGCGACGCCGACGGCGCGCTGAGCGCCATCCGCCGACCGCGCAACCAGCGCGCCGAGGCCCGGCAGTCGGCCGACCTCGTCGCGATCCGCGCCCTGAGCGCCGGCATCCGCACCCGGCTCCCCTTCGCGGTGGCCGAGTACCGCGGTCAGGCACCGGTCGGGTCGACGCGCGCCATCGTCACGACCTTCGTGCCCGGTGCGCACCCGACGCTCCGCGACCTCGGGGAGCGCCCGGAGCTCGCCACCGCCGTGGGCCGCGCCGTCGCCGCCGTGCACCAGCTGCCGACGAGCTTCGTCACGGACGCCGGCCTGCCCTCCCTCACCCCGTTCGAGGTGCTGCGCTCCGCCGTGTCAGTGATGGACCGCGCGGTCGCGACCAAGCTCGTGCCCGCCGCGCTCGTCGAGCGCTGGGAGGGCGCTGCGCGCGACCAGCAGCTCTGGCAGTTCACGCCGACCGTCGTGCACGGCGCACTCGGCACCGGGGTGCTCCTCGTCGACGGCGACGCCGTCAGCGGTGTCCTCGACTGGGGCGAGCTCCGGCTCGGCGATCCCGCGAAGGACCTCGCGTGGGTGCTCGCGGGGCAGCGCGAGGCGTTCGACACCGTCCTCAGCGCGTACGAGGCGAACGGCGGCGGTCGTGACCGCCAGCTCGCCCAGCGTGCCCGGGTGTACCACGAGCTCGAGACCGCGCAGTGGCTGCTGCACGGCGTGCAGGCGAAGAGCACCGAGGTCGTCGACGACGCCGTCGCGATGATGCACCGCCTCGTCGACGCGGTGCAGACGCCGACGGCGGCGCCGCTGCAGTCGGTCTCCCCCGAGACGATGGAGATCGGCGAGGTCGAGCAGCTGCTGTCGTCGACCGAACGCCGCCACGGCTGACCCGGCCCGCTGAGCGCTCGACGCGGCCCGACCGCACACGGCGCGTCGCGACCGCGCAGCCGACCGGCTGTCGGACGGGAGGCACGGGGCGGCCCCGCCACGCGCCTCCCGTCCGCTGTCGGGTCAGCCGACGGCGTCCCGCCACGCGCGCTCGAGACCGGCGCGGTCGAGCAGCTCGGTCGGGCGGACCTCGAGGTCGTCGGCGACGAAGTAGAACACCGCGTCGACCTCGTCGAGCGGGCGACCCGTGAACTCCGCGTACGCGACGCGGTAGAGCGCGAGCTGGAGCTGCCGCGCGGCGAGGTCGTCCGCACCGCTCGGCGCCTTGCCCGTCTTCCAGTCGACGACCTCGGCCCGGCCGTCGATCTCGTACACGGCGTCGAGCTTGCAGACGATGCTGTGGCCGAGGAACGGGATGTGGATCTCGCGCTCGACCTCGATCGGCGTCCGACCGGCCCAGCGTGACCGGGCGAACGTCGCCTGGAAGGCCGCGAGCCGTCGGGCGTCGTCGTCGGTCACGGCCGCGTCCGCGGAGGCGTCGACGGCCTCGTCCGCGTCGAGGTCGCGCTCGCCGTCCCACAGGTCCAGCGTCTCGAGGGACCCGCCGCTCCCCGCACGCTGCTCCACCCACCGGTGGAACAGCGTGCCGAGTCGGGTGGCCCGGTAGGGGCGCTCGGGCATGGGACGCCGCAGTCGCTCGGCGACGGCGCCGGGCTCCGCCAGGTAGTCCTTGAAGCCGGAGGCCGGGACCCGGTGCGGGACCGCCACGGCGTGCCGGGCGGACCGACGCGCCTGCCGCTCGGCGAGCAGCAGGTCGATCTCGGCCGAGAACCGCCCGGCCGCGCCGGGGTTCGCGTTCCGCACCCGGTCGGCGGCGGCGAGCACACGGGCGCCGCGCTGCCCGAAGGGCACGTGCGGCCAGGTCTGGGTCGCGCCGTCCTCGCCGAGCGGGTCCTCCTCGTGCACGGTACGGTCGGGCACCGCCTCGGGGTCCACGATCCCGGCCTCGACCAGGTCGCGCAGGTAGCGGCTCGGCTCGGTCGGCTTCACGCCGCCGGCCCACCAGGACCCGGAGACGAGCAGGTCGTGCCGGGCCCGGGTGAGCGCGACGTACGTGAGCCGACGTTCCTCGTCCTCGTTGCGGGAGCGCACCTGCTCCTTGTAGGCGTCGATCGCGTCGACCACGCCCTTCTGGTCCGCGTTCCCCCGCCAGGCGAGCTGCGGCAGTTCCTCGGCGTCGCCGCGGAACTCGTAGGGCAGCCGGCCGAAGCCCAGCCAGCCGGACGAGCCCTCCTGCGGTCGCGCCGGGAGCGCACCCTCCACGAGCCGCGGGACCGCGACGGCGTCCCACTCCAGGCCCTTCGACCCGTGGATGGTCAGGACCTGCACCGTGCCGGCCTCGGGCTCCTCGGACCGCGGGCCCATGTCGTCGCGCCGGGCAGCCGCGTCGATCCAGCCGAGGAAGGCGCCGAGGTCCGCCCGGTCGTCGGTGGCCGCGAAGCCCGCGAGCTCGTCGACGAAGGCGTCGAGGAACGCGGCGCTGCCCTGCTCGTGCGCGGCGACCTCGACGTCGAGCCGCATCTCCTGCACGACGAGCGTGACGAAGTCGACGAGGTCCCCCGAGGCCCGGGAGCGGAGCGCGGCGAGCTGCTGCCCGAGGCCGCGCATGCGCTGCCGACCAGCGGGGCTGATGCCCTCGAGGGCACCGTGCTCGTCCGGGGCCGTCGCGACGAAGTCGAGTGCGTCGACGATCGAGCCGTGCTCCCCGGCCGCGACCGACGCCCGGAAGGCCGCGGTCACCTCGTCGTCGAGCCGCTGCTGCGTGTGGTCCCGCTTGAACAACCACCGCGCGAGCTCGTGCAGTGCGACGACGTCCGCCGCGCCCACGCGCCACCGGGCGCCCGCGAGCAGGCGGATCAGGTCGTTGCCCGCGGACGGGTCGTGCAGCACGCGCAGGCACGCGACCAGGTCGACGATCTCCGGCCGCTGCAGCAGGCCGCCGGTCCCGAGGACGTGGAACGGCACGCGCTGCGCGGCGAGCGCGGCGGTGAACGCCGACAGGTCCTTCCGCGAGCGCAGCAGCAGCGCCATCGAGCCGTCGGGCGTCGCGGCACGGCGCGCGGCGAACCACCGGGCGACGCCCTCGGCCTCCTCCGGCAGGGTCTCCGGGAACAGCGCCGTGACCGTGCCGCGGTCCGCGCCCGGCCGCGGGGACAGGCGCTCGACGGCGACCTCCGACGCGGCGGAGAGCGGGTCGACGACGGCGTTCGCGCCGGCGAGCACGTCGACCGGGTTCCGCCAGCTCGTGGACAGGGCGAACGTGACCGGTGCGGGGCCCGCGTCGCCGAAGTCCCGCGGGAAGCGTGCGAGGTTCGCGGCGCTCGCACCGCGGAAGCCGTAGATCGACTGGTGCGGGTCGCCGACGGCCATCACCGGGTGTCCGCGGAACAGCCGGGCCAGGAACCGGGTCTGGACCACCGAGGTGTCCTGGTACTCGTCGAGCAGCACGACGCGGAACCGGTGCCGCAGGTCGTCGACCACGCGCGGCGCGGACTCGGCGGCGGCGAGCGCGAGGGCGATCTGGTCGGAGAACTCCACGAAGCCGCGGTCGACCTTCTGCCGGCGGAACTCCTCGACCAGGTCGACGAGCGGTTCGAGGGCGCCGATCGCCGCGACCGCGTCCGTGACCGTCTTGTAGGGGTTGCCCCGGGCGTTCCCGGGCAGCTCGAGCAGGCCCGCGAAGTCGATCGCGAAGCGCCGCAGGTCCGCGGGGTCGACGAGGTGCTCGGACACCGCGCCCGCGAGGGAGACCACCGCTGCGGTGACGGTGTCGACGTCACGGTCGAGCCCGGCCAGCCGGTCGTCGCGCGCGGCGACGACCACGCGGCGCGCCAGCTGCCAGGCGGACGGTTCGGTGAGCACCTGGGACTCGCCGTCGCGTCCGACGAGCAGCGCGTTCTCGCGGAAGACCGCGTTCGCGAAGGCGTTGTACGTCGACACCGTCGGCGCCTCGAACGCGTCGCCCGCGGCGAGCAGGCCGACGTCCTCGAGCGCACGGATCCGGTCGTTGATGCGGACCGAGAGCTCGCCGGCGGCCTTGCGGGTGAAGGTCAGGCCGAGCACCTCGGCCGGTCGGACGAACCCGTTCGCGAGCAGCCAGACGACGCGGGAGGCCATCGTCTCGGTCTTCCCGCTGCCGGCGCCGGCGACGACGAGTGCGGGGGCGAGCGGCGACTCGATGACGGCGCGCTGCTGTGCGGTCGGGCGGGGTCGGCCGAGGGCGTCGGCGATCGCGTCGGCGTCGTGCTGTGCGGGAGCGCCTGCCGAGGTGTCCGCCACCATCGGCCGCTCGGTCTCGTGCTCGGTGCCGGTCGTCACCAGGTCACCTCGCCCACCACGTGGATGCGGCACTCGACCCCGGTGCGTGCCCGGTCGCAGTGGTCGTCGACGTTCGCGAGGAAGGTCCGTCCGGCCATGCCCCGAGCGACGCCGTGGAGGCGGGCGCGGTACGCCTCGCGGGCCTCGTCGTCGAAGGCGTGCTGGGTCCGCTCCGAGAAGGCGCGACCACTCCGCGGGTTCTGCACGAAGACGAGCCGGGCGTCCGCCATCGACGATCCCGCGGGCACGCCCTCGACCGCGCCGTCCTCGACCGCGAGCTGGTACGCGCCGAGCTGCGGGTGCTCCGGCATGTCGTTCTTCTCGCTCGGCATCGAGCGCCCGGTCTTCAGGTCGACGACGCTGACCCGGCCGTCCGGGTCGACCTCGATGCGGTCGATGCTGCCCCGCATCCGCGCCGGTCCGGTCACGAGCGCGAACGAGGTCTCCGCGCCGAGCAGCCGCCGCCCGGCGCTCGCGAACGTCCGGAGGTAGTCGCTCAGCCCCTCGATCATCCGGCGGGTCCGGGCGCGCTCACGGTCGGCCACCCACGGCGACTCGAAGGTGAGCTCGTCCCAGCGGCCCTCGACGTGCTCCCACAGGGACTCGACGTCGACCGTGGTCGCGTGCTCCATCGCCTCGTGCACGATCGTCCCGATGCCCATCGCGGGGCTCGGCGCCCCGCCGCCGAAGGTCTGCGCGAACCAGTGCACCGGGCACTCCTCGAAGGTGCCGATGCGCGACGGCGACACCGCGACCGTCGGCGGCACGGGTTCGCCGCCCTCGTGCTCCGGTGCCGGTGGGGCGTCGAGGTCGACGAGCGGGGCGTCCGTCGTCGGTGCGGCGGTGCCGTACCACTCGTCGGGCGACGCCCCGGGGACGTCGGCGTCGGCCAGGCGTGCGAGTGCCGAGGCGGCCTCGTGGTCCCCCGAGGTCACGACGCGACGGCGCAGCGACCCGGCCAGACCACGCAGGGACAGGGGGTGCACGGTCGGTTGCCGGTCGGGCGGCACGGGGACGAGCCGGACGAAGGGCGACGGTGCCTCGTCGTCGTTGGCGACGGTGCCGATCACCACCTGCGTCGTCGCGCGCGACACGGCGCGGGCGAAGAGGCGCAGCTCGTCGGCGACCACCGCCGCCCGGTCGTCCACCGGGCCGTGCTCGACGCCCGCGGCCGCGCGGACGAGGCCGTCCGGGTCGAGGAGGCTCCCGCGGACCCGGGTGTTCGGCCACACCCCGTCCTGCAGCCCGAGCACGACGACGACGTCGCACTCGAGCCCGATCGTGGCCGACGGGGTCAGCACCCGGACCCGGCCGGCCGTCCGGTCCGGTCCGATCGAGTCCTCGGGCAGGTCGGCGCCGAGCAGGTCGTCGACGAACACGCGGGCTGGGGCGTCCGGGGTGCGTTCCACGAAGCGCTTCGCCGCGGTGAACAGCCCGACGACCGCGTCGAGGTGCCGGTCGGCCTCGGCGGCGCCGACCCCACCGGCCGCCGACTGCCCGCCCCACGTGGTCGCCAGGCCGCTGCGCTCCCAGAGCCCCCAGAGGATCTCCTCGATGCTCGCGTCCGCGGCGGCGTCTGCGTTCGCGCGGACCAGGCTCCGGGCGAGCCGGGTCGCCCGACGGGCGAACCCCGCGTCGATCGTCGCGAGCCGTTCGGGCGCGCCCAGCGCCTCGACCAACAGCTCGTCGGCCGTGCGCGTGCCGCCGCCGGCGAGCTCCTCGCGGCGCAAGGCCAACCGGAGTCGTCGCATCGCGAGGGTGTCGAGGCCACCGAGCGGCCCCGTCACGAACGATGTCGCGAGGTCGGCGTCGAGCGCCACGACGCCGAGTGCTACGCCGGCCGCGTCGAGGAGCGCCCGCGCGGCACCGTCGTCCCGCGGTCGGATCGGGGCGGCGCCGGCCGTGGCGGGGACCTCGGCGACGGACAGCGCGCGGACCAGCTCGGGGATCGCCGCGCCGCTGCGCGTCACGACTGCCATCCGGTGCCAGGGCACGCCGTCGAGCAACCGGTGCTCCCGCAGGCGACGGGCGACGGCGACGACCAGGGCCGACCGGCTCGCCGCCTCGAGGTGCAGCACGGCGTCGCTCCTGGCATCGGTCGCCGATGCCGCCGCGGTGCGCTGCCGACCCGCGGCGGCGGCACCGATCCGCGCGGTCACGGCGCTCACGAGGGCGCGGACGGGCGCGGCGTGCCGGTGCACGGTGCCGAGCACGATCTCGTCCACCCGCTCGACGCCGAGGCGCACGGCCAGACGCCCGAGCACGTCCGGCTCGGCGCCGCGGAACGCCGACGCCGCGATGTCCGGATCGCCGAAGGCCACGACCTGCGTCCCCGCACGGGCGAGCGCGCCGAGCAGCGCGACCTCGCCCTCGACGAGCTCCTGCGTGTCGTCGACGACGACCAGCCGGAGCGCCGCCACGCTCGCCGGGACCTCGCCGCGGAGCACCGCGGCGGTCGCGAAGGCCACGAGCTCGGCGGCGTCGAGGCTGCTGCCGCGGAACGCGGTGACCGCGGCCCGGTACTCGTCGACGAAGTCGCCCACGGCCCGCCACTCCGGTCGTCCGGACTCGTCGCCGAGCTCCCGCATGTCCTCCGGCTCGACGCCGGCCGCGACCGCGCGCATCATGACGTCGCGCAGGGCCGTGCGGAACCCGGCGCGCTCCCGGACCACCGCGGTGATCGGTGCGGGCCACGCGGGCCCGGTGCCGTCGACCTCGTGCCCGTCGAGCAGGTCGGCGATGATGCGGTCCTGCTCGCCGCCGGTGAGCAGGGTCGGCGGCTCCTGTCCCTGGAGGGCGGCCGCGTGCGCGACGACCTGGAAGGCGAGCGAGTTCACGGTCCGGGCGAGGGCCCCGGGCACGACCCGGCCGGCCGCGGCGGCCAGACGGTCGCGGAGCGCGGTGGCGGCCGTGCGGGCCGAGGTCAGGGCGAGCACCGACGAGTGGCCGTCCGCCGACACCGCGTCGGCCCGGCCGAGCCGGTCGGCGACGAGCCGCGCGAGCGTCGTGGTCTTGCCGGTGCCGGGCGCCCCGAGCACGGCCGCGTGCCGTCCGTCCGGCAGCGCGAGCACCGCGTCCTGCGTCGGGTCGGCGACGAGCGGGCGGGCGACCCCGACGTCCTCGGGGAGGGTCGTCAGCGTCGTCCTGGGCACGCGGCAACGGTACCGAGGACGGCCGACAGCACCGGCCGACGCACCGGTGCCGCGACGGGCGGGCTGCCACTTCCGCGGCCGGTGACGGCGACGAGTGCGCCCCGGGCGAACGCTCGATCCGCGCGCGGGGTGCTCGGATACGCTGTGCTCGTGGACATCAAGATCGGCATCATCAACAGCCCGCGCGAGATCGCCTTCGAGACCGCCCAGAGCGCCGAGGAGATCGAGCAGGCCGTGGCGCAGGCCCTCGAGTCGCAGTCGACCCACCTGTCGCTCAAGGACGACAAGGGCCGCCGCTTCATCGTGCCGGTCGCCTCGCTCGCCTACGTCGAGGTCGGCGCCGAGGAGTCGCGCCGCATCGGTTTCGTCGCCTGACGTGGAACTGCTCTTCGCCGTGCTCGGCGGCCTCCTCGCGGGGGCCGTCGCGCACGTCGTGGTGCCCTGGCGCTCGACCCGGGGCGCGCTGCTCGGCCCGGCGGTCGGCGGCATCACGGCCGCCGTGGCCTGGGAGGCCCTGACCTGGGCCGGCTGGCGGTACGACGGCGGCTGGATCTGGGTGGTCGCCCTGGTCGGTGCCGGTGTGGTCGCGGTGGTCACCGAGTGGGTGCTCGGTCGTCGGCGCACGACTGCGGACGACGCGTTCTTCGAGCGCGCCCGCGCCTGAGCCCGCCGGACCGCCCGCGACTGAGCCCGCCGGACCGTCGTCGCGCCCGCGCCTGACCCGCCGGACGGTCAGGCCGTCAGGCCGAGCGCGTCCATCCGCCGCGAGTGCGCCGCGATGAGCTCGGTCCACACCGGCTCGAGCCGCTCCTGGTCCTCACGCGCGTGCGACGCCAGCGCCGACCGCGCCACGAGGAGCGTGTCCCCGACCAGCCGCCGGCCCCACATCGCGAGCCGCGAACCGACCTGCGGGTCCTGCTCGATGTGCGCCGCGAGCTCGTCCACGACCGCGCGTTCCTCGCGGGCGTCGAAGACCGTCCGCAGGCGCTGCCGCACGTCGGCCGGCAGCGAGCGGAGCAGGCTGCCGAACAGGTCGTTGAGGATGCCGGCGGTGACGTACCCGGTCAGCATCGACTCGTACCAGTCGGCGCCGCTCGTGCGGGCGAGGAAGCGGTCGATCGCCTCGCGGTGCGGCTCCATCAGCTCGGCGGGCTGCCCGCCGTGCCGTTCGATCTCGGCCACGAGCGTGCGGTGCCGCTCGAGCGCGGTCGTCGCGAGGACGCCGGTCACCAGGCGGCCCGACATCGTCGGTGCCGCAGCACCCGCGCGGCCCATCGTCTCGTAGAGCGAGAGCTGGAGGTAGGCGGCCTGCCCCAGGTACACGTCGAGTTCCGGACTGACGTCGTCCAGCTGCAGGCGCTCCACGGGCTTGGCGTTCCGCGGGTTCCGCGACGCCAGCCACGCCGCCGCGAGCTGCGCAGCGCGCTTCCGGTTCCACCACGACACCACGCGACCAGCATAGGGGCCGTGGGGCCCCGCTCCGGCCCGCGGGCGTGCTCGTCGCCGACCGTCGGTAGACTGGCATGGACTTCCACCAGGACTAAGGTGCTTCTTTGACTTTCGCAGACCTCAACATCGAGCAGGACATCGTCGACGCGCTCGCGACGAAGGGCATCGCCGAGCCCTTCCCGATCCAGCAGCAGACGATCCCGCTCGCCCTCACCGGCCAGGACATCATCGGCCAGGCCAAGACGGGTACCGGCAAGACGTTCGGCTTCGGCCTCCCGCTCATCCAGCGCCTCGGCGCCGACCCGGAGCACGGCGTCAAGGCGCTCGTCGTCGTCCCGACCCGCGAGCTCGCGGTGCAGGTGACAGAGGACCTCGAGCTCGCCACCTCGAACCGGTCGACCACGATCGTGTCGATCTACGGCGGCAAGGCGTACGAGGGCCAGATCGAGCAGCTCAAGGCCGGCGCCCAGATCGTCGTCGGCACGCCCGGTCGCCTCATCGACCTGCAGCGGCAGCGCCTCCTCGACCTCTCCCACGTGCAGGAGGTCGTGCTCGACGAGGCCGACCGCATGCTCGACCTCGGCTTCCTCTCGGACATCGAGCGCATCTTCCAGGCCGTCCCCGCGGTGCGGCACACGATGCTGTTCTCGGCGACGATGCCGGCGCCGATCGTCGCGCTCGCCCGCCGCTTCATGACCCGCCCGGTGCACATCCGCGCGACGGACCCCGACGAGGGCCTGACGCAGGCGAACATCAAGCACGTCATCTACCGCGCGCACTCGCTCGACAAGGACGAGGTCATCGCCCGCATCCTGCAGGCCGAGGGCCGCGGCAAGACCGTGATCTTCACGCGCACCAAGCGCGCCGCCGCGAAGCTGGTCGAGGAGCTGAAGGACCGCGGGTTCAACGCCGCGGCCGTGCACGGCGACCTCAATCAGGAGCAGCGCGAGCGCGCGATGGCCGCCTTCAAGGCCGGCAAGCGCGACGTGCTCATCGCGACGGACGTCGCCGCCCGCGGCATCGACGTCGACGACGTCACGCACGTGATCAACCACACCATCCCGGACGACCCGGACACGTACCTGCACCGCGCGGGCCGCACCGGTCGTGCCGGCAAGACGGGCATCGCGGTCACGTTCGTCGACTGGGACGACCTGCACAAGTGGACGCTGATCGACAAGGCCCTCGAGTTCGGCATCCCCGAGCCCGTCGAGACCTACTCGTCGTCGCCCCACCTGTTCAGCGACCTCGACATCCCCGCCGGCACGAAGGGTCGCCTGCCCGGCGCGCCCTCGCACGCGGCCGAAGCCGGCTCCTCCGCCGGCCGTGGCACGCAGCGCAGCGGTGACCGTCGCGGCTCCGAGCGCAGCGGTGACCGCCAGGGCGGCGAGCGGGGCGGCTCGCGTCCGCGATCGCGCACCCGGACGGGAGGCTCGTCCGAGGCCGTCACGTCGGCTCCGGCCGTCGAGTCCACGGGTCCCGACGCCGCGCAGCCCGCCGGTGAGGGCTCGACCACCGACGGCGCCGCGAAGCGTCGGCGTCGCCGCCGTCGCCGCGGCGGCAGCGGTTCCGCCGAGGCGACCGCCTCGGCTCCGCAGGGGTCGTCGGACGGCGAGTAGCGCCTCCAGACCGGAGGGCCCGTCGCTGACGCGACGGGCCCTCCGTCGTCCCAGCCCACGCGCCGGCCTGCCGTGCCCGGGGCGGGCGGGGGTCAGGCCAGGCGGGAGCCCGCGCCGTGCACGGGCGCGCTGCCCGTCGCCTGCTCGACGATCGCGTCAAAGGAGACCCGGGCCGTGCGGTGCTCACCGAAGCGGTTCGGCTTGCCGGTGCCGTGGTAGTCGCTCGACCCGGTGACGAACAGGCCGTACCGCTCCGCCCAGTCGAGCAGGGTGCGCTTGCCGTGCGCGAGGTTCTCGCGGTGGTCGACCTCGAGGCCGCCGAGCCCGGCGTCGACGAGTTCGCGGAGCGCCGGTTCATCGATGACGATCCCGCGCGAGGACGCCGCCGGGTGCGCGATGACCGGGACGCCGCCGGCCGCCCGGATCAGCTCCACCCCGCGCAGGGGCGTCGGGGCATCGTGCGGCTCGTAGTAGCCGGAGGCCGGGTGCAGGATCCCGCGGAAGGCGGCGCTCCGGTCGGGCTCGAGCCCGCGGGCGACGAGCGCGTCGGCGATGTGCGGGCGGCCGATGGTCGCACCGTCGCTGGCCTGCGCGATCACGTCGTCCCAGGTGATCGGGTGGTCGCGGCCGATCCGTTCGACCATGCGCCGAGCGCGGGCGAACCGGCCGTCGCGGATGCGGGTCGTCTCCTCGACGAGGCCCGGGTCGGACGGGTCGACGAGGTAGCCGAGCACGTGGACGCTCCGGTACCCGACGCGGGTGCTCAGCTCGAGGCCGGGCACCAGCGTCATCGGTCGGTCGCGGACGGCGGCGATCGCATCGTCCCAGCCCGCGGTGGTGTCGTGGTCCGTCAGGGCGACGCCGTCGAGTCCGGCCGCGGCGGCTGCGGCAACGAGTGCGGCGGGGCGCTCGGTGCCGTCGGAGACGCTCGAGTGGGCGTGCAGGTCGATGAACGGATCGGGCACGTCGACCATGCTAGCGACAGGTGAACAGCCGCTCAGGCCGCACGGTCAGCTCGGTGCGATGATGGGTGACATGGCCGACACCACCCCTCGCGCGACGAGCAACCGTTCCACCACTCCCGGGTCCTCGACCTTCAAGGACCACATCGCGTCGCAGTGGGCGGACCGGGTGCGCCCCACTCCCGAGCCCCGCGAGCAGTCGGCCTCCGCAGCCGAGCGCCGCGCCCGGATCTCCGAGCTGCACCCCGGGCGCACGATCGTGGTGCCCGCCGGACAGGCGAAGGTGCGCTCGAACGACTGCGACTTCCCGTTCCGCCCGCACTCGACCTTCGCGCACCTGACCGGCTGGGGCACCGACACGGTCGTCGGCTCCGTGCTCGTGCTGACGCCGAACGGGTCCGGGCACGACGCCACGCTGTACTTCCGTGCCACGGCCAGCCGCGACTCCGAGGAGTTCTACGCGAACCCCGAGATCGGCGAGTTCTGGGTCGGCCCGCGTCCGTCGCTCGACGAGGTCGCCGCCGACCTCGAACTCGCGACGGCCGACCTCGGCGCCTTCGCCGAGGTCGCCGACGGTCTCGACGCCTCGGTGCTGCTCGTCCGCGACGCCGACGACGAGCTGACCCGCGCGCTCGACGCCCGCCTCGGCACCGCGGTGGGCGGGGCCGAGGCGACCGACGCCGCGCCCGCGACCGACGACGTGCTCTCCCGCGACCTGTCCGAGCTCCGGCTCGTGAAGGACGCGTACGAGGTGAACGAGCTCCGGAAGGCCGTCGAGGCCACGAAGTCCGGGTTCGACGACGTCATCGCCGACTTCGACGCCGTCCTGGCGCACCCCCGCGGCGAGCGCATCGTCGAGGGCACCTTCAACCGCCGTGCCCGGGCCGACGGCAACACGGTGGGGTACGACACCATCGCCGCGTCCGGCCACCACGCCTGCATCCTGCACTGGACCCGCAACGACGGTGCCGTGGCGCCGGGCGACCTCATCCTCATCGACGCCGGCGTCGAGGTCGACTCGTTCTACACCGCCGACATCACCCGCACGCTGCCGGTCAGCGGGACCTTCACCGACGTGCAGCGCATGGTCTACGAGGCCGTGCTCGAGGCGGCGGACGCCGCGTTCGCGATCGTCAGGCCCGGGATCACCTTCCGCGAGGTCCACGCCACCGCCATGGAGGTCATCGCCCGGAAGACCGCCGAGTGGGGCTTCCTGCCCGGGACCGCGGAGGAGTCGCTCCAGCCGGACAACCAGTTCCACCGCCGCTACATGGTGCACGGCACGAGCCACCACCTCGGACTCGACGTGCACGACTGCGCGAAGGCCCGCCGCGAGATGTACATCGACGGCACCGTGCAGCCCGGCATGGTCTTCACGATCGAACCCGGCCTGTACTTCCAGCAGGACGACCTCACCGTCCCCGAGGAGTTCCGCGGCATCGGTGTCCGCATCGAGGACGACGTCCTGGTGACCGAGGACGGCGCCGAGAACCTCTCGGTGGGCATCCCCCGGACCTCCTCGGAAGTGGAGGGGTGGATCGCGCGGTCCGGCCGCTAGCCTGGACCGGTGACGACGATGCCCGACACCAGCCCCAGCACGACGCCCGCCGCGGTCCCCGCACCGACCGGCACCACCGTGCCGCGCGGGCTGTCCATCGACGTCGAGCACTTCGACTCGCCGGACGCGCAGCGGCTCCGGGCCGCGCAGCGCCTGGAGATCGACCGGTCCTACGGTGGCGACACCGAGCCCGGCGAGAAGCCGACGGCCGAGTCCATCGCGGTGTTCTTCGTGGCGCGGGACGAGGACGGCACGCCGCTCGGCTGCGGTGGGCTGCGCCTCGTGCAGGACGGCATCGCCGAGGTGAAGCGCATGTACGTCCGACCCGAGTCGCGCGGTGCCGGGGTGTCGACCGGGATCCTCCGTCGCCTCGAGGAGGCCGCGATCGACCTCGGGTCGCCGGCGCTCGTGCTCGAGACCGGTGACCAGCAGCAGCGCGCCATCGGGTTCTACGAGCGCGAGGGCTTCACCCGCATCGCCAACTTCGGCCCCTACGTCGGGGCTGCCCGCTCCGTTTGCTACTCGAAGGTCCTGTAGCCGGGACCCCCGCACGGACGACGACGCCCGCGCCGACCCGGTGGTCGGTCGCGGGCGTCGTTCCGTCGGCGAGGGCCTCGGGTCGTCAGGCGCGGTCGTCGTCGCGCCGCTGCTCCGGTGCACCGTCAGCAGCACCGCCGCGGTCGGCACCGCGCCCGCGGTCGTCGTCCGCACCGGTGACACGCTCGCCGTACTGCGGGCGCTCGTCGGGCCGTGACTGCGGCACCCGCGGGTCGACGGCCGGCGCGGGCTGCTGCGCGGTCTGCGGGGTCTCACCGTAGCGGGGTCCCTCGTTCGTGCCGTACCGCGGGCCGTCGTTCGTGCCGTACCGCGGGCCGTCGTTCGTGCCGTACCGCGGGCCACCGTCCTGGGGGCGACCGCCGTCACCGGGGCGACCGCCCTGCGGACCGGGGGCCGACGTGCCGGGCTGCTGCGTGCCTCCCGGCCGGTGCGGCGTGGCGTGTCCGCCGTACGGCGACCCCTGCTGCGGGCCCGGACGCCACGGTTCCTGGCCCTGGAAGGGCCGCGCGCTCGTGCCGGGTGCTCCCGGCTGCGGGGCGTCGTTCCAGTGCGTCGACGGGGTCGCGCCGTGCTGGCCGAGGATCTGCTGCGCCTGCCCGGTCAGCTGCGGGTCGACGACGATCTGGTAGTTCGTGGCGAGCACCTGGTGCACGCTCGTGAAGTCGCGCTGCCGCTTCGTGATGGCGAAGGAGACGATGCCGTAGAGCATGCCGAACGCGGCACCGATGATCGCGGCGGCGATGATCAGGCCCCCGGCGGTCGGCGAGAACAGCGTCAGGACGATGCCGAAGAAGATGCCCAGCCAGAGGCCGGACAGCGCCCCCGCGATGGCGGCGCGACCGTACGTCATCTTGCCGGTGACGCGCTCGACGGTCTTGAGGTCGTTGCCGACGATCGCGATCTTCGCGACGGGGAAGTCCGCCTCCGCCAGCTTCGCGACGACGCGCTGCGCGTCGGGGTAGCTGTCGTAGGTGCCGAGGACGTCCCCGCGCGGCAGCGTCGGGAAGGCCTGGGCGGTGCGTCCGGCGAACGGGCTCTGGTTGCTCACCCAGCCATCATCCACCGGACACCTTGCGATCACACGTGCGCCTCCCGGGTGTCTCCGGGGTGCTCCGCGGTGCTCCGTCGGCGCAGACTTCGCCTCCGGGCGCCTCCGGGATGCCTCAGGGTCGGCGCCGTCGGTCGGGCATGCGCCCGGACCGGCACCGACTACGCTGGACGGGTGAGCGCCTCGAAGGTCTTCGTCGCCCGCCTCGCCGGGTGCTCCGTCTTCGACCCCGCGGGCGACCGCGTCGGCCGCGTCCGGGACGTCCTGGTGGTGTACCGACGGGCCGATCCCCCACGCGTGGTCGGGCTCATCGTCGAGGTTCCCGGCAAGCGCCGCATCTTCCTGAGCATCGGACGCGTCACGTCGATCGGTGCGGGCCAGGTCATCACCACGGGCATCGTCAACATGCGCCGCTTCGAGCAGCGCGGCGGCGAGGTCCGGGTGATCGCCGAGATGCTCGGACGCAAGGTCCTGCTGACGCGCGACCGCATCCGCGCCACGATCGAGGACGTCGCGATCGAGGACCGCGGGCAGGGCGACTGGGAGGTGTCGCAGCTCTTCCTCCGCAAGCCGAAGACGACCCCGTCGCCGTTCGGCAAGGGGCCGACGACCTTCGCCACCTGGAACGAGGTCACCGAGGACGAGCTCCCCGGCGAGGCCCAGTCCGCCGAGCACGTCATCGCAGCGTACTCCGACCTGGTCCCGGCCGACCTGGCCAGCACGCTGCTCGACCTGCCCGAGGAACGCCGCTTCGAGGTGGCCGAGGAACTCCCCGACGACCGGCTGGCCGACGTGCTCGAGGAGATGCCCGACCAGGAGCGCATCGACATCCTGACCCGGCTCGAGGACGCCCGCGCCGCCGACGTCCTCGACCAGATGCAGCCGGACGACGCCGCCGACGTGCTCGCGCAGTTCCCCGACGACCGGAGCGAGGCACTGCTGCAGCTCATGGAGCCGGAGGAGGCGCAGGACGTCCGCATGCTCCTGGAGTACGAGCCGGACACCGCCGGTGGCCTCATGACCACCGAGCCGGTCATCGTCTCCGCCGACGCCACCGTGGCCGAGGGGCTCGCGCTCATCCGCCGGCACGAGCTCGCCCCGGCCCTCGGCGCGAGCGTCTGCGTGACCCTGCCGCCGTACGAGCCGCCGACCGGCCGGTTCCTCGGCCTGGTGCACTTCCAGCGCATGCTCCGCTACCCGCCGAACGAACGCCTCGGCACGCTCATCGACCAGCAGACCGAACCGGTGCGGGTCGACGCCAGCGCCGCCGAGGTCACGCGCGTCATGGCGACCTACAACCTCGTGTCCGTCCCCGTGGTCGACGACGCCCACCGCCTGGTCGGGGTGGTGACGATCGACGACGTCCTCGACCACGTCCTGCCCGACGACTGGCGAAGTCAGGGCGAGGGGGAATCCCCCTCGCGACTCCGCCAACGCCCGCGCAAGACGCCCGTGACGACGGGAAGGAGGACCACCCGTGGCCCGAACGGATGACGACCGCCAGGAGCGACTCGACTCGCCCAAGGGCATGCGCACGCGCGTGCTCCCGACCCGCCGTCGCGGCCGTGGTGACACCTTCGGTCGGGCGACCGAGGGCATCGCTCGCGCGATGGGCACGCCCTGGTTCCTCGTCGGCCTGACCCTCTTCTGCGCCGTCTGGATGGGCTACAACACCCTGGCCCCGAAGCCGTGGCAGTTCGACTCCGCGGCGATCGGCTTCACGGCGCTGACGCTCGTGCTGTCGCTGCAGGCCTCGTACGCGGCACCGCTGATCCTGCTCGCGCAGAACCGGCAGGACGACCGCGACCGCGTGCAGTTCGAGCAGGACCGCCAGCGTGCCGAGCGGAACCTGGCCGACACCGAGTACCTCGCCCGCGAGGTCGTCGCCCTCCGCCTGGCGATGCGGGACATGGCGTCGAAGGACTTCATCCGTGCCGAGCTCCGGTCCCTGCTCGAGGAGCTCGACCGCCGCGACACCGAGGACGCCGGCTTCGCCGACGAGCCGGGCACGACCACGCGTGGCTGAGGAGCGTCTCGGCGAAGCCGTCCTCGCTGCGCTCGGCCGCGTGCTCGACCCGGAGATCCGTCGCCCCGTCACGGAGCTCGACATGATCCGCGGCGTCGACGTGCAGCCGGGAGGCTCGGTGCGCGTGGACCTGCAGCTCACGATCGTCGGGTGCCCGGCCGCCGACACCATCGAACGGGACGTGCGCTCGGCCGCCGGTTCCGTGGACGGCGTGCACCACGTCGACGTCGACGTCTCCGTGATGAGCCCGGCGACGCGGGCCGCGCTCACGGAGCGGCTGCGCGGCGACCGGCCGCGCGGTGTGCAGTTCACCCCGGACACTCTTACCCGGGTCATCGCCGTGACCAGCGGCAAGGGCGGCGTCGGCAAGTCGACCGTCACCGTCAACCTGGCGGTCGCGCTCGCCGCCGCCGGACAGCGGGTCGGCGTGGTCGACGTCGACGTGCACGGCTTCAGCGTCCCCGGGCTCATGGGGCTGACGGACGCGCACGGCGTCGCACCCCGGCCGACCCGCGTGGACAGCATGATCCTGCCGCCGGTCGCGCACGAGGTGAAGGTCGTCTCGATCGGCATGTTCGTCGACGACGTCTCGACCGCGGTGTCCTGGCGCGGGCCGATGCTGCACCGGACGGTCGCGCAGTTCCTCACCGACGTGTGGTTCGGCGACCTCGACGTGCTCCTGCTCGACCTGCCGCCCGGGACCGGTGACGTGGCGATCTCGGTCGGCCAGCTGCTCCCCCACGCCGAGGTGCTCGTCGTCACGACGCCGCAGGCCGCGGCGGCCGACGTCGCCGAGCGCAGCGGGGTGGTCGCGCGGCAGACCGGGCAGCGGGTCATCGGCGTCGTCGAGAACATGGCCGGGCTCGTGCAGCCCGACGGCACCGTGCTGCACCTGTTCGGCGAGGGCGGCGGGGACGAGACCGCGGCGCGGCTGTCCCGCGGGCAGGACGTGCCCGTGCCGGTGCTCGGTCGCGTGCCGCTCTCGGTGCCGCTCCGGAAGGGCGGGGACACCGGCCTGCCGGTCGTGCTCGGCGCCCCCGAGGACCCGGCGGCCGTGGCCCTGCGCGGGGTCGCCGAGCGAATCACGACGATGGGCCGCGGGCTCGCCGGCCGGAAGCTCGGGCTGACGCTGTCCTGAGCTGCGCTCCCGGGCGGCGCTCGCGTCCCCGACGGCCGCCTCGGTACCGTGTCGGCATGGACAGCACCGACCACGTCACCGTCGACTGGGACTCCGCGCGGGACACGAACCGCGCGAACTGGGACGACCGCGTGCCCATCCACGAGGGCGCCTACGACGTCGCCGCGCTCGACGACCCCGCGTACCGGTCCGACGTCGTGCGCGACGACCTGCCAGCGCTCGCCCCGTGGCTGCCGGACGGCTCGCTCGACGGTCTCGACGTCTGCCACCTGCAGTGCCACATCGGCACCGACACCGTCTCGCTCGCGCGCGAGGGCGCACGGCTGACCGGGGTCGACTTCTCGGCGCCGGCCCTCGCCTCGGCGGCCGCCCTCGCGTCACGCCTCGGCCTCGACGTCTCGTGGGTCGAGACCGACGTGCTCGACGCCCGTGCCGCCGTCACCGGCGACTTCGACGTCGTCTACACGAGCATCGGCACGATCTGCTGGCTGCCCGACCTCGACCGGTGGGCCGCACAGGTCGCCGCGCTCCTGCGTCCGGGCGGCGTGTTCTTCATCCGCGACGGGCACCCCGCGCTGTACGCCCTCGACGAGGACGCGGCCGAGCTCGTCAGCAGGTACCGGTACTTCCCGGACGGCACGGCGCAGCAGTGGGAGGACGCGGGCACGTACGTCGGGGAGGGCACCGTCGCGAACACCCGGACGTACGAGTGGCCGCACCCGCTCTCCGAGGTCGTGAACGCCTTGCTCGGTGCCGGGCTGCGGCTCCGCCGGCTCGACGAGGGCCGGACGCTCCCCTGGCGCTTCAGCCCGCGCATGGAGGCGGACGGTCACGGCTCGTGGGTGTGGCCCGCCGGGGACCGCGACCGCGTGCCCACGACGTTCACGATCGTCGCGACGAAGGACTGACCCGACGCGACCGGACGACGGACGGGAGGCACGGTGCCAGCCGGCGCCGTGCCTCCCGTCCGTCGGCGGTCACGTGACGTTCGTCAGGTCGCCTCGGTGTCGTACGGTGCGGCCTCGCCCTCGGCGAGCGGCACCGTCGGTGCCGTGGCGCGCACCTTCGACGCGGTGACCTGCGCGGTCTGCACGGCCGCCATGCCCGCCGCGGTGCTGTCGCCCGAGTCGAGCAGGGCGTCGCGGATGATGCGCCGCGGGTCGTACTGCCGCGGGTCGAGCTTCTGCCAGTCGACGTCGTCGAACTCGGGGCCCATCTCCTCGCGCATCCGGTCCTTCGCGGTGTCCGCGAACCGGCGTACGGCCTTCACGAACTCGGCGAGCTTCTGCGCGTACATCGGCAGGCGCTGCGGCCCGAGCAGCAGCACCGCGATGATCCCGATGATCAGGATCTTGTTGAAGTCGATGGACACGGCAACGAGCGTAACCCGTGACACTGCGCCGCACCCGTAGAGTTGTCCTCCGAACGGAGTGTGCGTGTCAGAGAAAGAGTCGAACTGGAAGTTCGCCGAGGACATCGTCTCGGAGCCCGAGGTGATCGCCCGAGCGCGAGAGCACTCCCTGGAACTCGGGGTCGAGGCGATCTCCCCCGCGATCGGCGCCCAGGTGGCCGTGGTCGCCGCGGCGTCCCGCGCGACCAGCATGATCGAGATCGGCACCGGGCTCGGCGTCTCCGGGCTGTACCTGCTGCGCGGCGCCCCGGACGCGACCCTGACGACGATCGACGTCGAGGTCGACCACCAGCAGTACGCGCGTGACGCCTACCTCGCGGCCGGCACCGCGCCTGCACGGGTGCGGCTGATCCCCGGTCGTGCGAACCACGTGCTCCCCCGGATGAACGAGGCCTCCTACGACGTCGTCCTCGTCGACGCCGACCCGGAGCACGTCATCGAGTACGTCGAGCACGGCCTCCGGCTCGCACGGGTCGGCGGGACGGTGCTCGTCCCGCACGCGCTCTGGCGCGGCCGCGTCGCCGACCCGGTGCGGCGGGACCGCGCGACGACGGACTTCCGCCTGCTGCTGACCGAGGTGTCGACCTCGGGCGCGGTGCGCAGCGCCCTCTCGCCCGCGGGCGACGGGCTGCTGCAGATGACGAAGGTCTCCGCGTAGCGGAACCCGGTCTGGAGGCACGGGTCACCCCAGGTGGCGCAGGTACCGTTCCGGCGCGGCCAGGAAGGCCCGCTGGTCGCGGACCAGGTCGAGGTCGCCCCACGCGGTGCGGCGCAGCCCCCACTCCCCCACCTCGTGCACCGCGGCACCGGGGAACGCGGCGAGGACCGGGGAGTGCGTCGAGAGCAGGACCTGGCCGATCCCGGTGTCGACGACGGACTGCAGCAGGCCGATGAGGGCGAGGCACCCGGAGAACGACAGCGCCGACTCGGGCTCGTCGAGGATCCACAGACCGGGCCACCGCGACCGGTCGATCACGAAGTCGAGGAACGACTCGCCGTGGCTGCGCTCGTGGAAGCGCGGTTCGTCGGGCCGGCCGCCGTGCCCCTCGAGGTACGTGAAGAAGCCGTGCATGGTCTCGGCGCGCAGGAAGAACCCGCTCTTCGGGGCACCGGGCTCACGCACGAGCAGGAGGTGCTCCCACAGCTGCGACTCGGTCGGCCGGGTCGAGTGGCCGGACATCGTGGAGCCGCCCTCGGGCGACATGCCGTACGCGAGGGCGACCGCCTCGACCAGGGTGGACTTGCCGACCCCGTTGTCGCCGACGAAGACCGTCACCGGGTCGAGGTCGAGCCCCTCGTCGAGGACCTGCCGCACCGGCGCGAGCGTGCCGGGCCAGGAGTGACGCGACAGCGGGTCGGGCGCGTACTCCTCGATGCGGCGGATCGGCAGGCGGGTGCGGGGCACGCGACCCATCCTGTCCGACGGCACCGACAGACGCAGGGGGCCGTGAACGACAGGAGGCCCGGAGCGTGGGTGCTCCGGGCCTCCTGTCGTGGTGCTTCGACGGACTAGGCCGAGACGACCTCGGCGAGTGCGTCGTGGAGTTCCTTGGCCTCGGCGTCGTTGACCGAGACCACCAGGCGGCCTCCACCTTCGAGCGGAACCCGCACGATGATGAGTCGACCCTCCTTGACAGCCTCCATCGGCCCGTCGCCGGTCCTCGGCTTCATTGCTGCCACCAGATGTCCCCTTTCGTGCAGTACATGCCTGCCCATTATCCCGTATCAGCGGGGCAACTGCGAAACCGCCCAGGTTGGGGGCCGCGGATCGCTGCGTTCTCGCGGGTCGGAGTGGTCACCTTGGCGTGTGCCGAACACTTCCTCCACGTCCCGGACGCCGGACCGGGCCACCGCTGACGCCGTCCCGACGGGCATGCGCATCGCCGGCGCGTTCTCGTGGCGGTTCCTCGTCGTGGTCGCCGCCCTCGCCGTCGTCGTCGCCCTGGTCGTCCTGCTGCAGGAGATCGTCGTGCCGTTCCTCGTCGGCCTGCTCGTCTGCGCGCTGCTCGCACCGATGTCGGCGTTCCTGCAGCGGCACGGGTGGCCCAAGTGGCTCGCGGTGCTCTCGTGCTTCGTCGCCGTCCTCGTCGTCATCGGTGTCCTCGCCCTGGTCGTCACCGCCCAGATCCGCTACGACCTGCCGACGCTCGAGCACCGCCTCCGGAGCAACGTGCAGACGTTCCAGACGCTGCTCGCCACGGAGCCGTTCGGCATCACGTCCGCCCAGGTGACGAAGTACCTCTCCGAGGCGACGACGTTCCTGCAGGCCCACGTCTCGTCGATCCTCTCGGGAGCGGCCGAGGCCGGCAGCGGGCTGGTCCACGCCCTCGAGGGCCTGTTCATCGTGGTCTTCACGACGATCTTCGTGCTGGTCGACGGGCGCCGGATCTGGTCCTGGGTCGTCCGGATCTTCCCGCGCCGCTCCCGCGGTCGCATCGACGCGGCCGGGCAGGCCGGGTGGAAGACCCTGACGAGCTTCATCCGCGTGCAGCTCATCGTCGCGGTGACGGACGCGCTCGGCATCGTCATCGGCGCCCTCGCCCTCGGGCTGCCGCTCGCCGTGCCGATCGGTGTGATCGTGTTCTTCGGCGCGTTCGTGCCGGTGGTCGGCGCGATCGTGGCGGGGATCGTCGCCGTGGTCATCGCCCTCGTCTTCAACGGCCTGGTGCCGGCGCTGATCATGCTCGCCGTGGTCGTCGCCGTGCAGCAGCTCGAGAGCCACGTCCTGCACCCGTTCCTCACCGGGTCGGCCGTCCGGGTGCACCCGCTCGGCGTCGTGCTCGGCGTCACCGCGGGCACGACGATCGCCGGGGTGGTCGGGGCGTTCTTCGCGGTGCCGTTCATCGCCACGGTGAACGCGATGGTGCACGCCGCCGCCGAGTGGCGCCCCGGGGAACAGGACGACGCGACCCCCGCCGCGCGTCGGTCAGACGACCGCGAGGCCGATCACGGCGGGGTCCAGTCGTAGCCGTCGACCCACCAGCAGGTGTACAGCCACACCCACTGCAGGCCGAGGCAGACGACGACGAGGAGGACGCGGTACACGCGGGAGCGCGGCAACGCGACGATGCCGAGCAGCGGGGCGATCGGCAGCAGGATCCGCCACGTGCTCGACTGCGGGAAGAACACCGCGAGCAGGTAGACGACGTAGGCGATGCCCCACAACCGGAGCTCCAGGCCGATGCGGCGGGCGGCGGGGTGGAGGACGAACACGGCGAACCCGACGACGGCCACCGCGAGCAGGACCCCGCCCGCCGGCTGCCGGAACCACCAGCCGAAGCCCTGGATCCACGGGGTGAAGGGCACGAGCTCCTGCCAGCCGATGTACGACGACCGCCAGGCGAGCTCGGTGTCCGTGTAGGCCTTCGGCACCCCGGTGACGGCCCAGGCGATCGCGGGCCACGCCAGGCCGACCAGCCCCGAGACGACCCCGACCACGAGGGGCGGGACGGCGCGACGAACCGTGAGCCGTCCGGTCTCCCGGACCCATGCCGGACGGACCGCCCACGCGCCGAGGACGAGCACCACCAGGAGCGCGAACGCGAGCCCGGTCGGCCGGGTCATCCCGAGCAGGAGCACGACGGGCAGCATCGTCCACCAGCGTCGGTCGACCATCAAGAGCAGGGCGACGAGCAGCAGGAAGAGCCCCATCGCCTCGGCGTACGCGACCTGGAACACGGCGGACACCGGCGCGACGCAGAACAGCACGGTCGCGAACGTCGCCCGACCGTCGTCGAGGAAGCGGCCCATCAGGCGCCGGAAGACCAGGGCCGCGCCCCACCCGGCCGCGAACGAGACCGCGACCGCCACCGCTTCGAACGAGGCCCCCGTGAGCACCATGAGCCCGCGCACCAGGAACGGGTACGCCGGCATGAACGCCCAGGCGTTCTCGGTGATGTGCCCGGCGGTGTCGACCGGCAGCGTCGAGGGGTAGCCGGACGAGGCGATCACCCGGTACCAGGCACCGTCCCAGATGGACGCGAACGACAGGTACGACGGGTGCTGGACGGTGAAGGAGTTGGCGGTCTGCACGCTCGCGAACGCCACGAGCATCGCGCCCGTCACGAGCCGCGCCACCAGGTAGACCACGCTGACCCGGACCCACCACGGGACGAGCCGGTAGCGGGCCCGCCACCGCGTGGTGCTGCTCCGCCCCGCGACGACCGGCGCGGGGCCGGTGGTCACGCCGTCAGCCACCGACGCAGGCCGTCCTCGACCGCGGTGATCTGGTCGACGGGGACCTGCTCGTCGTCGTGGTGGGCGAAGACCGGTTCGCCGGGGCCGTAGTTGACCGCGGGGACCCCGAGCGCTGAGAACCGCGCGACGTCGGTCCAGCCGTACTTCGGGCGGGGTGCGGGACCCCCGACGGCGGCGACGAACTGCTGCGCGAGCGGGGCGTCGAGGCCGGGACGGGCACCGGCGGCGAGGTCGACGATCTGCACGTCGTACCCGTCGAAGAGCTCGCGGATGTGGGCGACGGCCTCGTCGGCGCTGCGCGACGGGGCGAAGCGGTAGTTGACGTGCACCATCGCTTCGTCCGGGATGACGTTGCCGGCGATCCCACCGGTGATGCCGACGGCGTTCAGGCCCTCGCGGTACTCGAGTCCGTCCACCGTGACCGTCCGCGGTTCGTACGCGGCGAGGGTGGCGAGGATCGGGGCGGTCTTGTGGATGGCGTTGTCGCCGATCCAGCTGCGGGCGCTGTGGGAGCGCTTGCCGGAGGTGCGGACCTCGGCGCGGAGGTTGCCGTTGCAGCCGCCCTCGATCTGCGCGCCGGAGGGTTCGCCGAGGATCGCGAAGTCGCCGGCGAGGAGCTCCGGACGGGTCCGGGCCAGGCGGCCGAGACCGTTCAGGGCGTCGCTGACCTCCTCGTGGTCGTAGAAGACCCACGTGACGTCGACGTTCGGCTCGGTCAGGTCGTGCGCGAGCTTGAGCTGCACCGCGCAGCCGGCCTTCATGTCGACCGTGCCGCGGCCCCAGAGGATCTCGGTGCCGTCCTCGGCGGTGCGGAACTCCGTCGGCAGATTGTGGTTCAGGGGCACCGTGTCGATGTGCCCGGCGATGACGACGCGTCGTTCCCGCCCGAGCTGCGTCCGCGCGACGATCGCGTCGCCGTCGCGGACCACGTCGAGGTGGGGCAGCGACGCGAGCGACGCCTCGATCGCGTCGGCCAGACGCCCTTCGTTCCCGGACACCGACTCGATGTCGCAGATGGCACGGGTGATGTCGATGGACGAGGCGGTGAGGTCGAGCAGCTCCGGCATGCGGGCAGCCTACCGGCCGGGCCTCGCGCGCTCCGTGAGGGACCGCACACCTGTGGACGACGACCGTTCACGTCCCCGGGCCGTCCGCCCGGACGGTCCGCCGCCCGGGCCGCTCGCTAGCCTGGTCCCGTGACCGAGACGACCCCCACCGCCCGACCGTCCCACGCCTGGGGCCACGGCCTCGCGACGATCGCCGCCGACGGCACCACCCTCGACACCTGGTACCCCGAGACGCACCTCGGCGAGCGTCCCGCCGACGCGGCCTTCCCCGAGGAGCTCCGCGCCCACGTCGGCGACGACCCCCGGCGCGAGGTCCGGATCGAGGCGGTCACCACCGAGATCGCGATCGACGCGGCACCGACCAGCACGCCGGACGCCTACCTGCGGCTGCACCTGCTGAGCCACCTGCGCGTGCGGCCGAACGAGGTCTCGCTCGACGGTGTCTTCGCGCACCTGCCCATCGTCGCGTGGACGAACGCCGGACCGGTCCACGCCGAGGCCCTGATGCGGCTGCGCCCGTCGCTCCAGCGCGCCGGCATCGCGGTGCACGCGGTGGACAAGTTCCCGCGGCTGCTCGACTACGTCGTGCCGGACCGTGTCCGCATCGGCGACGCGAACCGCGTCCGGCTCGGAGCGCACCTCGCTCCCGGCACCACGGTGATGCACGAGGGCTTCGTCAACTTCAACGCCGGGACCCTCGGCGACGCGATGATCGAGGGCCGGGTGTCCCAGGGCGTGGTCGTCGGCGTCGGCACGGACATCGGCGGCGGCGCGTCGATCATGGGCACGCTCTCCGGTGGCGGGACGCACCGGGTGTCCCTCGGCGAACGGGCGCTGCTCGGGGCGAACGCCGGGCTCGGGATCTCGCTCGGCGACGACTCCGTGGTCGAGGCCGGGCTCTACGTCACCGCGGGCACGAAGGTCGTGCTCGTCGGCACGGCCCCCTCCCCCGACGGCACGCCGCGCACCGTCAAGGCGGCCGAGCTGTCCGGGGTGCCGAACGTGCTGTTCCGGCGGAACTCGCTCACCGGGGCGGTCGAGGCGTCGCAGCGGCAGGGCCAGGGCATCCAGCTCAACAACGACCTGCACGCCTAGTCACCGGGACACGACCCCGCGGGACACCGCCGCGCCCGCTCGCCGGACCAGCACGCGGGAACGACGTCTCCGGAAGCGGACACGGCTCGGCGGCGACGGCTCCGTACGCTCGCGGCGTCCCTGTCCCGACCGAGGAGTCCTGATGACCTCGTCCCCCTCCCGTGCCCGCGGCGCCCGCGTCGTCCTGAGCGGCCTCGTGCTCGCCTCCACCGTGTTCGGTACGGTGCTCGTCCCCGCCACCGCGAACGCCGCCACCGATCCCGCACCGACCACCCCAGCTGCGGCCGCCGCACCGGCGTCCGACGTCGACGCCGTCGGCATCCCCGCTCCGATCGTACGGACGAGCTCCTCGGACCTCGCGGTCGCGCCGCTCGGCTTCGCGGAGGACGCCCAGTGGGAGGACGGCACGCGCTACGCCCGCAGCGACCTCCGCCAGGCCGGCCGGTGGATCCGCAAGGGCCAGCAGATCGCCGTGACGGTGCCGGAGGGCATGGGCTCGGTCTTCGTCGGGATCGGCCAGTACGGGCACCACATCGGCATCAACAAGTGCGAGGACGTCGGTGTCGTGCACTTCGCGGCACGCGGCGGCGAGACCACCGCGATCACGGCACCCCACGACGGACTCGTCTCGGTGTTCGAGACGAGCGACACCCGCAAGGGCACCGTGCACATCGCCGGTGGCTACCCGGTGCCGACGTTCGTGGAGGGGCAGACCGACCGGGCGAAGTTCGACCGCCACCTGCGCGAGTGGACGCAGAGCCCGTTCTTCCTGCTCATCGGCGAGCGGGTCCAGGCGGACGTGCTCCGGCACGCGGGCGAGCCGAAGGACGACCAGAACGAGGAGCTCATCCACGGCGACGACCTCGACGCGCGCCTCGCCGCGTGGGACGACGTCGTGCGGACCAACGCGGACTTCTGGGGCGCGCGCGGCGAGCACCGCGTGCACATCGCGACGCCGACCTACGACGTCGCCGGCAGCTCCGAGTACGCCGACGCCCACAACGGCTTCGTGTCCTTCCCGACCGACCACGCCGACCCCCACGGCCTCCTGAGCGGCGACCGCAGCCAGGCGGGCGAGGGCCACTTGCGGCACGCGATCGGGCAGGTCTTCCAGCAGCGCTCGACGCGCTGGAAGAACGGCTTCGGGCAGGCGGACGACCACACCTCGGCCGACCTCGCGAGCCTCGTCATCGAGGAGCGCGTCAACGGGCGGAACTGGCTCGACGGCTGGACGGACAAGGTCCGCGCCTTCCGTGCGAAGCCGATCGAGCAGCGTGACTTCTGGTCGAACGACCTGAACGCGACGACGCGCAGCCTGATGTTCGACCAGCTGCGGCGTGCGTACGGGAACGGCTTCGTCGCCCGGACGACCGCCCGCGCGAACGAGGACGGCGACCGGTCGTACAGCCGCGCGTTCATCCGCGCCGCCGCCCAGGTGACGGAGCAGGACCTCACCCGCTTCTTCGCGGAGTGGGGCATCGCGGTCGATGACGACGTGCGCGCCGAGATGGCCACGTACCCCGAGCCGACGACGCCCATCTGGGACGACTTCGACGCCCTGCACTGATCCCGGTGCCGGACGGGAGGCGCGTGACGGCCCAGCCACGCGCCTCCCGTCCGTCGCGTCCCTGGTCCGACGCCGGCGCGCTCTGCGCGCTCGGGAGGACCGGCCGTACCCGGCGGAACCGGGCGTACCTGGTCCGCCGAGACGACCAGGTACGCCCGATTCCGCCTGCGATGGCACGCGTGATGGGAAGGAACGGGCGGGGCTGCGGACGGGAGGCGCGGTGCCGGCCCGCACCGTGCCTCCCGTCCGCCGCCGCGCGCGTCGCAAGCGCGTCACCGGGCGGGCAGGACACGCCGTGTGCGCGTCGTCGAGTGGGCAGGGTCCGTCGCCGCCGCGTCCCGAAGGTGACAGAAAAGGCCCGCTCGCGGAACGCGAGCGGGCCTTCTCAGTACCGGCGACGGCACGGCGCCGTCTGCCTCAGCGGGCCGGCAGGTCCCGTTCCGGGTGCCCGACGTACAGCTGCTGCGGGCGGCCGATCTTGTTCAGCGGGTCGTTGTTGAGCTCGCGCCACTGGGCGATCCACCCCGGCAGCCGCCCGATCGCGAAGAGCACCGTGAACATCCGCGGCGGGAAGCCCATCGCCCGGTAGATGATGCCCGTGTAGAAGTCGACGTTCGGGTAGAGCTTCCGGCTGACGAAGTACTCGTCCTCGAGCGCGATCTGCTCGAGCTCCATCGCGATGTCGAGCAGGTCGTCCTGCACGCCCAGCGACTGCAGCACCTCGTGCGCGGACTCCTTCACGAGCTTCGCCCGCGGGTCGTAGTTCTTGTACACGCGGTGCCCGAAGCCCATGAGCTTCACCCCACGCTCCTTGTTCTTCACCCGCTCGACGAAGCGCGACACCGGCTCGCCCGAGTCCTTGATCTGCTGGAGCATCTCGAGGACGGCCTCGTTCGCACCGCCGTGCAGCGGCCCGTACAGCGCGTTGATGCCGGCGGAGATCGACGCGAACATGTTCGCCTTCGTCGATCCGACCAGGCGCACGGTCGAGGTCGAGGCGTTCTGCTCGTGGTCCTCGTGCAGGATCAGGAGCCGCTCGAGCGCCTTGGACAGCACCGGGTTCGGCTCGTACGGCTCGGCCATGGTGCCGAAGTTCAGCCGGAGGAAGTTGTCGACGAACGACAGCTTGTTGTCCGGGTACAGGAACGCCTGACCGATCGCCTTCTTGTGCGCGTACGCCGCGATGACCGGGAGCTTCGCGAGGAGCCGGACGGTCTGCAGTTCGACCTTCTCCGGGTCGTCGACGTCCATGTCGTCCTCGTAGTAGGTCGACAGGGCGCTCACGGCGCTCGACAGGACGGACATCGGGTGCGCCGAGTGCGGCAGGGCGTCGAACAGGCGCCGGAGGTCCTCGTGCAGCAGGGTGTGCCGGCGGATGCGGGCGTCGAAGCCCGCGAGCTCCTCGTCCGTGGGGAGCTCGCCGTAGATGAGGAGCCAGGCGACCTCGAGGTAGGTGCAGCCGGACGCGACCTGGTCGATCGGGTACCCGCGGTAGCGCAGGATGCCCTGGTCGCCGTCGATGTACGTGATGGCGCTCTTCGTCGCACCGGTGTTCACGAAGCCGTAGTCGAGCGTGTTCAGCCCGGTCTGCTTCTTGAGCGACGAGATGTCGATGGCGGACGCGCCGTCGACGCTCGGCAGGATCGGGAACTCCGCCGTGCCACCCGGGAACGTCAGCGTCGCGGTCTCCGTCGACTCGGCGGCGGCAGGGCTCACGGGAACGGGCGTGGTGGGCGGTGTGGCCGTCTTCTGAGCATCGTTGGCAGTGTCAGTCACGGGGACAGCCTAACTGCGAGGACTGTCGGTCGTGCACCACCCGGAGGCGAAGGTTTGGTGGACTCCACGGATTGTGCGGAGCACGCGAGTCGTGCGTTGCGGTGTCGGTCGGGAGGCGCGGTGCGCCTCCGTCAGGACGCCGCCAGTCGGCGGGCGCTCGCCAGACGCTGCGCGGCCGCCGCGATCCGGTCGTCGGTCGCCGTGAGCGCCACCCGCACGTGCTCCGCACCCGCGGGACCGTAGAAGGTGCCCGGCGCGACGAGGATGCCGCGGTCGGCCAGCCAGCCGACGGTGTCGAGTGCCGGCTCACCCCGGGTCGCCCAGAGGTAGAGCCCGGCCGTGCTGTGGTCGATCCGGAAGCCGGCGCCCTCGAGTGCCCGTCGGAGCATGTTCCGCCGGGCCCGGTAGCGGGCCTTCTGCTGCTGCACGTGGGTGTCGTCGGCGAGCGCGACGATCATCGCGTCCTGCACGGGCAGCGGCGGCATCATGCCGGTGTGCTTGCGCACCGCGAGCACGTCGGCCAGGACCGCGGCGTCACCCGCCACGAACGCGGCGCGGTAGCCCGCGAGGTTCGACTGCTTCGACAGCGAGTAGACGCTGAGGACGCCGTCGGTGCTGTCGCCCACGACCCGGGGGTCGAGGATCGACGGCGTCGGTGCGGCGTCGTACGGCGGCTCCCACCCGAGCTCGGCGTAGCACTCGTCGCCCACGATCACGGCGCCGAGCGCACGGGCACGTTCCACCGCGGCACGGAGTTGCTCGACCGTGAGCACCCGGCCGTCGGGGTTGCCCGGCGAGTTGAGCCACACGAGCTTCGTCGTGTCCGGCCAGGTGGCGGGGTCGTCCGACGCCAGCGCCTCGGCACGCACCAGGGCGGCGCCGAGCTCGTAGGTCGGGTACGCGGCCTCGGGGAACACCACGGTGTCGCCGGGTCCGATGCCGAGCCACAGCGCCAGCCCGGCGATGAACTCCTTCGAGCCGATCGTCGGCAGCACCTGGTCCGGCGTCAGCGTCACGCCCTGTCGGCGGGCGTACCACGCGACGATCGCCTCGCGCAGGGCCGGTGTGCCGGCGACCTGCGGGTAGGCGTGCGCGTCGGTCGCCTGCGCCAGCGCCGTCCGGACGACCTCGGGGGTCGGGTCGACGGGCGAGCCGACGCTGAGGTCGACGATGCCGCCCTCGTACGCCGCGGCGCGCTGCTTGAAGGGGACGAGCTGGTCCCAGGGGAAGTCGGGGAGGTCGAGCGCCACGATCCGGTCCGGCGTCAGCCGCGCGGGGGCTCGGCCATGACGACCGGGTGGTCCTTGTGGATCACACCGACCTTCGCCGCGCCACCGGGCGACCCGACCTCCTGGAAGAACTCCACGTTGGCCTTGTAGTAGTCGGCCCACTCGTCGGGGAGGTCGTCCTCGTAGTAGATCGCCTCGACCGGGCAGACCGGCTCGCACGCACCGCAGTCGACGCACTCGTCGGGGTGGATGTACAGCGACCGGTCACCCTCGTAGATGCAGTCGACCGGGCATTCGTCGATGCAGGCGCGGTCCTTGACGTCGACACAGGGCTGGGCGATCACGTAGGTCACGGTGCGGGTGCTCCCTTCGGACTGAGCGTGGTCGAGTCTACCCGCGGCGCCCGGGAGCCCCGGACGGCGCGGCGTCCGAGGACGACGGAGCCGACGCCGCTGCGGCGCGGGCACGGAGTCCGGACAGGTCGGGCCACGCGAGCGCGAACGCCGCGATCGCCGCGGGTGCGAAGGTCCAGACGTACCCGGCGAGGTTCGCGAGCACGAGCGGTGACGACTGACCGCCGACGCTCACCAGGACCTGCGTGGCGACGATGATCGCGATGCCGGCCGCCGCGACCATCGTCCGCGAGCGGTACAGGAGCCGCAGTCCCACGACGAGCCCGAGCACGACGAGCGTGGTCAGGACCATGCCGACCGGGAAGCCCCCGAGCCGCTGCTGGTGCGTGACGGTCCCGAGTGCTCCGACGACCAGCCCGGCGACCGCCGCGGCGACGACCGCTGTGACCTTGCCCTGACGGCCGAGGTCGGCGAAGGTCTCGGGTGCCGGCGGGACCGGGTCGGCGTCGTGCCGGAACGCCTCCACCGCGGGGGCCGCCTGCCGGACCCCGTGCGGCATCACCCAGGTCAGGCGCTGCGGTTCGGCCGGGTCCACGCGATCCACCGTGACCTGCGACCGGTACTGCTCGACGGCGGCACGCACCTTCGCCCGGACGGGGACGACGTCGACGGTGAGGTCGACCTCGGCGGAGTCCGCGGGGACGATCATCGAGAAGGCGACCTCCTCGGCGCGGGCGGCGTACCGCGCGGCGTGGTGCACGCGCACGTGGTCCGGGTGGCCGTAGCCGCCGTCGTCGGCGTAGCTGACCACCGCGTCGGCCCCCGTGGAGCGGATCGCCGCGCGGACGTCGTCGACGACCTCGCCGAGGTCGGCCGCGGTGAGCGAGTCGACCGGCGCGTCGGCGGCGGCCGTGGCACGCCCGTCCGGCCCCCACTGCATGCCGGAGTCGGTGTACCGCCGCTCGGGCAGGTCGGTGGGGCGCGCTCCCCTGCCGCCGAGCCACAGGTGCGCCGGACCCCCGAGGGCGGCCAGCGCGGCGGCGATCTCGGTCTCGCGGTGCGCGGCCACTCGGGGACCGTCGCCGAAGAGCGGCGCGAGGGCTGCGGTGAGCATCTCCCCGCGTTCACCCCGGGTCGCGGTCAGGACCGTGACCTCGGCACCGAGCTCCAGCAGGGTGGCGATGGTCCCGCCGGACGACAGGGTCTCGTCGTCGGGGTGGGCGTGCACGAACAGGACGCGCTCGGGACGCGTTGCGGGAGCCTTGGACATCGCGTCCCAGGGTACTTCGCTACCGGGGCGTGACGATGTACGTCGCGGTGGCGCCGGCCTCGGAGTCGGACACGGTCAGGACCACGCGGTACGCGTCGCTCCGGAACAGCCCGAACGCGCTCGTCGCGTCGGCACGCTTCGCCGACTCGGTGTAGCCCGCCGCGGCCAGCTGCTCGTCCGCGGCGCCGAACTCGTCCACCGAGGCCACCCGGACCTGGACGACCCACCCGGTGCCGTCCGGGCCGGCCCCTCCGCCGAGGACGGTGCCGTCGACGAGCGGGACGTCCGCGGTCGGGAAGCCGGCCGGGACCTTCCCGTCGCTCGTCACGCCCGAGCCCGACAGCGCCGCGTCGAGCGCGCCGTCGATGCCGCCGGCGACCGAGGCCATGCCGTCCTGGACGGCCTTGCCGTCGATGCCCTGCACCGTCTCGCTCACGTTCGACGCGACCGAGGAACCGAGGTCGGTGGCCTGGCGGACGGCGTCGGCGGAGCAGCCGGTCAGGCCGGCGAGGGCGATGCCCGCCGTGACGGCGGCGATCAGGGTCCGGGGCGTGCGCATGGGCAGCACCCTAGGGCCACATCCGCCGGGCTCGGCGTGCGTTGGCTGTGGATCTCCCGCCCGCCGCGCCTCAGGACAGCCAGGCCCGGGCGGCGGCGGTCAGGGCGTCGACGCCGACGGGGATCGCGGTCTCGGCCTGCGGGGCGTAGAACGGCGAGTGGTTGCTCGGGACGTCGTCGCCGCGGCGGAACAGCTCGGGGTCGGTGATCCCCGTGAACCAGTAGACGAGCGGCACGCCGGCGGCCGTCGCGAGCTGCCCGACGTCCTCCGACGCCATCGCGAGCCCGATCTCCAGGTCGCGGGCGTCCGGCACGACCCCGCGGAGCGCGTCGAGCACCCGACGCGCAGCGTCCGCGTCGTTCACCGTGACCTCGGCACCCGGTGCCCGCTCGATGGTCGGGGCGGGCAGCCCGCCGGCGTCGCTCTCGGCGCGCACGATGCGCTCGATCGAGGCGATGATGCGCTCGCGGGTCTCCTCGTTCCGGGCTCGCGTCGAGATCTCGATGACGGCCTGGTCCGGGATGATGTTCGGGCGCGTCCCGGCGTGGAACGAGCCGACCGTGACGACCCCGGCGTCGGACGGCGAGACCTCGCGCGAGACCACGGTCTGCAGGCGCACGACGGCGCTGGCGGCGGTGACGATCGGGTCGAGCGACGCCTGGGGCGCCGAGCCGTGCGCACCGCGGCCGTTGAACGTGACCGTCAGGCGGTCGCTCGACGCCATCACGGGGCCGGAGCCGACCGCGACGACGCCGACCGGGGCCGGGGCCGAGTGCTGCCCGAGGACGACGTCCGGCTGGGGGAAGCGCTCGACCAGGCCGTCCTCGATCATCGCGCGGGCGCCGGAGATCACCTCTTCCGCGGGCTGGAAGACCGCCACGATCGTGCCGTGCCACGCACCGCGGTCGTCGACGAGGCGCTCGAGGGTGCCGAGCAGCCACGTGACGTGGATGTCGTGCCCGCAGGCGTGCATCGTCGGGACCTCGGCTCCGTCGTCGTCGCGGCCGGTGTGCGTGCTCGCGTACGGCAGACCGGTGCGCTCCTGCACGGGTAGGCCGTCGATGTCGGCGCGGAGCCACACGACCGGGCCGTCGCCGTTCGACAGGACGCCCACGACGCCCGTGCCGCCGACACCCGTGGTCACCTCGATCCCACCGAGCTCGGCGAGCCGGTCGGCGATGACGCCGGCGGTGCGGTGCTCCTGGAAGCCGAGCTCCGGGTGGGCGTGCAGGTCCTGGTACAGCGAGAGGAGATCGAGGGTCACCCGTCCACCGTAACCCCGGACCGGACCGCTCCGACGTCGGGCTGCACCGACGCCGACGGCCCGGCCACCTCGTGAGGTGACCGGGCCGTCGGACGGAGGGCGTGCCTCTCCCCACCGGCACGGCCTGAGCGCCGCTGGCGCGTCGCTCAGGAACCGGCGGCGTGGGCCCAGACCGTGCCTAGGCGTCCTGGCGCTTCAGGCGGGCGTACGAGCGCTGGCGGGCCTGCGCGTCGAGCTCGACCTTGCGGATGCGGACGGCGTCGGGGGTGACCTCGACGCACTCGTCCTCACGCGCGAACTCCAGGCACTCCTCGAGGGAGAGCTGGCGCGACGGCGTCATCGACTCGAAGGAGTCGGCGTTCGCCGAACGCATGTTCGTGAGCTTCTTCTCCTTCGTGATGTTGACGTCCATGTCGTCAGCGCGCGAGTTCTCGCCGATGACCATGCCCTCGTAGACCTCTTCGGTCGGGTTCACGAAGAACGACATGCGCTCCTGCAGGTTCGTGATCGCGAAGGGCGTCACCACACCGGAGCGGTCCGAGACGATCGAGCCGTTGATGCGGGTCTGGATCGGGCCGGCCCACTCGTCGTAGCCGTGGAAGATCGCGTTCGCGATGCCGGTGCCACGGGTCTCCGTGAGGAACGACGTGCGGAAGCCGATCAGGCCACGCGACGGCACGACGAACTCCATGCGGATCCAGCCGGTGCCGTGGTTCGTCATGTTCTCCATGCGACCCTTGCGCGCGGCCATGAGCTGCGTGATCGCGCCGAGGTGCTCCTCCGGCGTGTCGATCGTCATGTGCTCGTACGGCTCCTGCAGCTTGCCGTTCTCGTCACGGCGGGTGACGACCTGCGGCTTGCCGACGGTGAGCTCGAAGCCCTCGCGACGCATCTGCTCGACCAGAATGGCGAGCGCGAGCTCACCACGGCCCTGGACCTCCCAGGCGTCCGGACGCCCGATGTCCTCGACCTTGAGCGAGACGTTGCCGATGAGCTCGCGGTCGAGGCGCTCCTTGACCATGCGGGCGGTGAGCTTGTGGCCCTTGACCTTGCCGACGAGCGGCGAGGTGTTCGTGCCGATCGTCATCGAGATCGCCGGTGCGTCGACCGTGATGGTCGGCAGCGGACGGACGTCCTCGGGGTCGGACAGCGTCTCACCGATGGTGATCGTGTCGAAGCCGGCGACGGCGACGATGTCACCGGGGCCCGCGGACTCCGCCGGGTAGCGGTCGAGCGCCTTCGTGATGAGCAGCTCGGTGATGCGGGCGTTCGCGACGGTGCCGTCGTGCTTGACCCACGCGACCGTCTGCCCCTTCTTCATCGTGCCGTGGAAGATGCGGAGCAGCGCGAGGCGGCCGAGGAACGGCGACGCGTCGAGGTTGGTGACGTGCGCCTGCAGCGGGTGCTCGTCGTCGTACTTCGGCGCCGGGACGTGCTGCAGGATCGCCTCGAAGAGCGGCTCGAGGTCGTCGTTGTCCGGCAGCGTGCCGTCCTCGGGCTTGTTGCGCGACGCGGCACCGGCGCGGCCCGAGGCGTAGACCACGGGGACGTCGAGGATCGCGTCGAGGTCGAGGTCCTCGACCTCGTCCGACAGGTCGGAGGCCAGGCCGAGGAGCAGGTCCTGCGACTCGGAGACGACCTCGTCGATGCGGGAGTCCGGGCGGTCCGTCTTGTTGACGAGCAGGATCACCGGGAGCTTCGCGGCGAGCGCCTTGCGGAGCACGAAGCGGGTCTGGGGCAGCGGGCCCTCGGACGCGTCGACGAGCAGCACGACACCGTCGACCATGGAGAGGCCGCGCTCGACCTCACCACCGAAGTCGGCGTGGCCGGGGGTGTCGATCACGTTGATCGTGATGCGACCGCCCGGGTTGAACTCCTCGGCGTGCTTCCCGTTGTAGAGCACCGAGGTGTTCTTCGCGAGGATGGTGATGCCCTTCTCGCGCTCGAGGTCGTTCGAGTCCATCATGCGGTCTTCGCCCTCGAAGTGGGCGTCGAACGAGTTGGTCTGCGTGAGCATCGCGTCGACGAGGGTGGTCTTGCCGTGGTCGACGTGTGCCACGATGGCGACGTTGCGCAGGTCGGACCGGGTGGCGAGCGCCATACAGGACATCCTTCGGTGTTCAGGAGAAGATCGGGCGGCCGGTCGTCGTGGACACATGGCACCCGCGGGCAGAACGCCCGACACGCCAGTCTACCGGTAGTTCGCAACCATGAGGAGTACAACGCATGAGCCGTCGGCGAACGTGGATCGAGATCACGATCGTCCTCATGCTCTCGCTCGGCGGCAGCGCGCTGTACTCGGTCCTGCAGATCATCGACGACCTGTCCCAGACCACCCCGCTCGGCGAGCAGTCCACGGCGCTCAACACGTCGACCACGACCGTGCAGTACGTCGACCTCGCCCGGCAGCTCGTCGGCATCGCGGTCGACCTCGCCCCGGTCGCGCTGGTCTGCTACCTGCTCTGGAGCACGACCCGCCCGCACCTCCGACGGCTCGGCATCGACCGGTTCCGGGTCCGGCCCGACCTCGGCGGCGCCGCGCTCATCGCGCTCGGCATCGGGGTCCCGGGACTCGCGCTCTACTTCACCGGGCGGGCACTCGGCTTCACGGTCGACGTCGACCCCGCGGCGCTGAACACCTACTGGTGGACCATCCCCGTCCTGCTGCTCTCGGCGATCCGGTCCGGGCTGCAGGAGGAGGTCATCGTCATCGGGTACCTGTACGAGCGCCTCGGCGGCATCGGCTGGGGGCGGTGGCAGGTCATCCTGTCGACCGCGGTCCTGCGCGGGAGCTACCACCTGTACCAGGGGTTCGGCGCCTTCGTCGGCAACGCCGTCATGGGCGTCGTCTTCGGGTGGATCTACACCAAGTGGGGGCGGCTCCTGCCCCTCGTCATCACGCACTGCCTGCTCGACGCCGTGGTGTTCGTCGGCTACCCGTTCGTGGCCGCGGCCCTCCCCCAGCTGTTCCGCTGACCCGCTGACCGCGCGAGGACCTCGGTGCATCCGCCCAGCGCGTGTCCAGCGGGCCGGGGCGTGGTTCCCTGCCGGACGCCCTAGCGTGGGCGCATGCAGATCCCCGAGGTCGGTGAGCCAGCGCCGGGCTTCACCCTGCCCGGCACCACGGTGCGGGGCGGCGCCCGCACCGACGGCGAGTACGCGCTGTCCGCCGAGATCGGCCGGACGGTGGTGCTCGCCTTCTACCCGGGCGACGCCACCCCCGTCTGCACCGCCCAGCTCTGCAGCTACCAGGAGGAGCTCGACGACTTCGGCGACCTCGGCGCGGTGGTGTGGGGCATCAGCCCGCAGGCCCTCGACTCGCACGCGGCCTTCGCCCACGGTTCCTCGCTCACCTTCCCCCTGCTGAGCGACCCCGCCGGGGACGTCGTCCGCGCGTACGGACTCGTCGCGCCCGGCATCGGACTCCGCCGCTCGGTGTTCGTCATCGGGCCGGACGGCGTCGTGCGGTGGCGGCACGTCGGCCTCGTGGGGCTGCGCTTCCCGAAGGCGGCGACGATCCGGGCGCAGATCGAGCAGCTGGTCGCGTAGCGGGTCGACGGCAGTCGATCCCCTGAAGGTTCCACGGTGGGTGTTGACACACGAACGGGGCACGGGGACCATCAGAGGGACGAGCGGTCCACACGGACTCGCCTCCCCGGGGAATCGGGTCGTCCGGAGGTACGCGCCGGTGTGTCACGCCCGCTCCCCGGACGTCCCCGGGGAGGCGCTCTCGTCAGTCCCGCCCCCGGCCGTCACGGCACCGTGCGAAGGGTCGGCGCTCTCCACTCCGAGCGCAGCGGGTCGCCCGCAGGAGCCCTCCCCTACCATCGTCGGGTGACCCCCACCGTGATCGTCGCCCCCGGCATGCGCCGGCTCGCCGTCGTCCTCTGGGGCATCGCCGTCGTGCTCGTGCCCCTCGCCCTCGTCGGCGGCGGCTCCCCCTGGTTGGTCCCCGTGCCGAGCTGCTTCATCGCCCTGGTCGCCTGGGCCGTCTTCTGGCGCCCCCGCTTCGAGTGCACCCCGGACCACCTCCGCATCGTGGACGTCCGACGCACGAGCACCTACGACTGGCGCCGCGTCACCGAGATCCGCACGAAGTACGGCATCGAGGTCGTCACCAGCGAGGGTGTCCGCCGCACCTGGCTCGCCACCCGTCCCACCGCGCGGCTCGGCGAGACCAGCGGCCGGCCGGGAGGCACCACCCCCCTCGACGTCGACGCCGCGGCCCGCAGGATGCGCACCTTCGTCCCCGCGCCGGTCGAGCAGATCGGCCCACCGCCCGCGACGGTGGTCCCGGCGCGGATCGCGCACCGGGCGCACGGCTGGTCGGTGACCGGGATGGTCGTCCTCGGCGTCGCCGCGTCGATGGCCGCCGCGCAGCTCTGACCCGACCGCACGCCTCCTGCCCCGGACGCACGGGACCCCCGCCGCCCGGAGGCGACGGGGGTCCCGTGTGGAGGGGTGACTACTTGCTGTAGCCCACGTCCTGCCACTTGACGGAGCTCGACTGGAACTGCGCCGGACCGTAGTTCACGAGGTCCTTCCGCACGCCCCATGCGTAGGGCTCCGCGAACAGCGGGATGGTGCCGGCGACCGCGACGATCTTCTTGTCGATGGCCTGGGCGTCCTTGATCCGGGCACTCGCGTCGAGTTCGGCGTTCGCCTTGTCCCACGCGTCGCCGAGCGAGTCGTCGGTGACACCGGCGTAGTTCTGTCCGGCGTCAGCCGGGTAGAAGATCGACTTGAGCGAGGACACCGGGAACGGCGTGCCCTGCCACGCGAAGTACGTGGCGTCGAAGTCACGCGTCTCGGTGGTGATGTACTTCGTGAAGAAGTCGTCGGTCGGCACGGTGTCGATCGTGACCTTGAAGCCGGCCGCCTTCGTCTGCTGCTGCACGAGCTGCGCGATGTTCGCCGAGTTCTGGTTGTCCGACGGGATGACGAAGCGGACGTCGAGCTCCTTGCCGCCCTTCGACGCGTAGCCGTCCGAACCGATGGTGTACCCGGCGTCCTGCAGCTTCTTCTTGGCGTCCTCGACGCTGTAGCCGTAGACCTTCGAGGCGTCGTCCTCGTAGCCCTTCTGCCCCGGCAGGTACACCATGTTGTTGAGCACGTCGCCCGGGCTCTTCACCGGCGACAGGATCGCCTGGGCGAGCACCTTGCGGTTCAGCGACTGCGCGAAGGCCTGGCGGACCTCCTTGTCCTTGAAGACCTCGGAGGTGCCGTTGAGGGTCACGTGGCGCCAGGTGGTGCCGAGCGAGCGCTCGATCTTCGAGTCGGACCGGCTGTTCGCGGTCTTCAGGTTGTCGGCGCTGCCGTAGAGGTTGAAGGCGTCGAGCTCCTTGTTGGCGTAGGCCTGGGCGAGGCCGTCGCGGGACACGGTCTTGAAGACGATCGTGTCGAGCTTCGGGGTGTCGCCCCACCACTTGCTGTTCTTCTCGAACGTGAGCACGCCGCCGTTGGCGTCGAAGGACTTCAGGATGTACGGACCGCCGGAGACGAAGGTCTTGCCGTCGGCCGCGTACGGGCCCTTGGCCCACGCCTTGTTGAAGTGGTCGGGGGTGTCGACGGCCCAGGCCGGGTAGATGCCGGAGAGGACGCTCGCCCAGTCGGCGTTCGTCTTCTTGAAGGTGATGACCACGTCACGCTCGTCGGAGCCCTGCTCGACGGACTCGACGTCCTCCCACACGTTCGTGGCGAGCGGCGCGAAGGCCGGGTTCGTGCCGTTGAGGGCCTTCCAGTTCGCCGCGACGTCCTTCTCGGTGATCGGCGTGCCGTCGGACCAGACGGCCTTCGGGTTGATCTTGATCTCGACGGTCTGCGGCGAGTCCTTCGTCAGCTTCACCGAGTCCGCGAAGTCCGGGTTCGCCTCCCAGTCGCCGTTCTCCTTGAACTGGATGAACCCGGGCAGGTACACCCCCGCGATCGTCTGGTCGTCGACCGTCCCCGAGTCGAGGTTGCTGATCTGGAAGTTGGCGGGAGCCGAGTCGATCGGCAGCGTCAGCGAACCGCCGTCCTTGACCGAGTCGCGGTCCGCGCTCGTCCACCCGGTCGACTTCAGCGACGACTGGGCGACGGCGGAACTGCTCTCGCCCGCCGTCCCACCACCGGAGCAGCCGGCGAGCACGAGGGCTGCGGCGGCCGCGGTGGCGAGCACGGCGGTGGTCTTGATCCTCATTCGCATCGCGAGGATCCCCTTTCGATGTGTCTGCGCTGAGCGCCTTGCGACCCCGACGGCCCCTGCCGTCGGGTCTGTTGGTTGAGAACCCTAACCACATCCGCAGCGACCACAAGAGTCCCTGCGAGGAATCGAAACACGGCTGTAACACATGTTGCATAGCGTCACTTCGCATCACCACGACGTGGTCGGATGGGGTTACGCTCTCGTCACCGACAACGCCGTCCGTACCCCTAGCGAGGTCCATCGTCCATGCTTGCCTTCATCGCGAAGCGGATCGTCAACTACGTCATCCTGACGATCGTCGCGACGACCCTCGGGTACCTGCTCGCCAGTTCCACGCTGAACCCGGCGTCCCGGTTCCTCGGCCGCAACCCAGCCGTGCCGCAGGGCACGATCGACGCCTCGCTGCAGAAGCTCGGCGCCGACCCGGGCACCCCGCTGCTCGTCCGCACCTGGGACTGGTGGACCGGGCTCGTCACGCACGGTTCCCTCGGCATCAGTGCCCGCGGCACCGAGGTGACGGCGGACATCGTCGCCCGTGCCGGCACGAGCCTCCGCCTGCTCGTCATCGGCACGCTGCTCGGCGCGCTGTTCGGTGTGCTGCTCGGCGTCTGGAACGCGGTCCGGCAGTACCGGACGTCCGACCAGGTCTCGACGTACCTGTCGTTCGCGGTCCTGGCCACGCCGCCCTTCGTCATCGCGGTCGTCCTGATGATCCTGGCCACCTCGCTCAACAACGCGACCGGCACGCAGCTGATCAGCTTCACGGGTGAGTACACCCCGGGGGTGACCGGGTTCCTCCCCGTCCTCGGCGACCGACTCGTGCACCTGTTGCTCCCCACGATCTCGCTGACCGTCGGCGCCGTCGCGTCGTACTCGCGCTACCAGCGGTCGGCGATGCTCGACGTCCTGTCGAACGACTTCATCCGGACGGCCCGGTCGAAGGGCCGGACGCGCGGGTCGGCCATCATGCGGCACGGCGTCCGGGTCGCGCTCATCCCGATGTCGACGTTCTTCGCGTACTCGTTCGGGCTGATCCTGACCGGCGCGAGCATCACCGAACTGGTCTTCAGCTGGCACGGCATGGGCGAGTACTTCGTGCAGAGCATCACCAACAACGACATCAACGCGGCAGCGGGCACGATCCTCTTCACGGCGGTCCTCGTGCTCATCGCAGGCACCCTCGCGGACCTGCTCTACGCCGCGCTCGACCCGCGAGTGAGGGTGTGACCCGTGTCCGTACTCGACCCCACCACCACGACCACCGCCGGTGACCCGACCGACGGCGCTGCCGGCGAGCCGGCGCACGTCGTCGAGGTCACCGGCGGCCGGACGCCGCTCTGGCGCAAGGTCTTCGGCACCTGGCGCGCCCGCATCGGCGGCGGCGCGCTGCTGCTCATACTCCTCTGGGCCTTCGTCGGCCCGTACCTGTACCACTGGAACGCCGTCGACTCCGACGGGCTCGCGTTCGGCGCCGCTCCGAGCGCCGCCCACTGGTTCGGCACGAACGACATCGGTCAGGACATCTACGCGCAGACCCTCGTGGGCCTGCAGAAGTCGCTGCTCATCGGCCTCATCGCCGGGCCGGCCGCCACGCTCATCGCGGGCATCGTCGGCGCGATCGCGGGCTACTTCGGCGGGTTCGTCGACCGCGCGCTCGTCTGGGGCATCGACCTGCTGCTCGTCATCCCGTCGTTCTACGCGCTCGTGCTCCTCAGCCCGCTGTTCAAGAACCTCAGCTGGGTGGCGCTCATCATCGGTCTGGCGATCTTCGGCTGGATGATCATGGCGCGTGTCATCCGCGGCCAGACGATGTCGCTGCGGGAGCGCGACTACGTCAAGGCCGCACGGTTCATGGGCGTGCCCTCGTTCACGATCATCCGCCGGCACATCCTGCCGAACGTGGCCTCGCTGCTCATCATCGACGCGACGCTCGGCGTCGGCGCGATGATCCTGTCCGAGAGCGCGCTGAGCTTCTTCGGCTTCGGCATCCAGGTGCCCGACGTGTCCCTCGGCACCCTGCTCGCCGCGGGCAGCCAGTCCGCCGTCACCCGCCCCTGGCTCTTCGTGCTGCCGGCCGCGACCCTCGTCGCGACCGTGCTGTCGACCAGCCTGCTCGGCGACGCCCTGCGCGACGCCATCGACCCCACCTCTGGAGCCAACCGTGACTGAGCCGCTGCTCACCGTCTCCGACCTGTCCGTCACGTTCAACCCCAGGACGAAGCCGGTCCACGCGGTCCGCGGTGTCGACTACTCGGTCCGCCAGGGCGAGTTCCTCGGCATCGTCGGCGAGTCCGGCTCGGGCAAGTCGGTGTCCTCCATGGCCGTGATGGGCCTGCTGCCGTCCTCCGCGCACGTCGAGGGCAGCATCCGGTTCGACGGCCAGGAGCTCGTCGGCCGCTCCGACCGCGAGATGTCCCGGCTCCGCGGCAGCGACATCGCGATGGTGTTCCAGGACCCGCTCTCCGCGCTGACGCCGGTGTACACGATCGGGCAGCAGATCATCGAGGGCCTCAAGCTGCACGACCGGGCGCTGAGCGCGCAAGCCGCCCGGGTCCGCGCCGAGGAGCTCCTGCGCGCCGTGGGCATCCCGAACCCCGCCCGCCGGCTCGACGCGTTCCCGCACGAGTTCTCCGGCGGCATGCGGCAGCGCGCGATGATCGCGATCGCCATCGCGAACGACCCGAAGCTCATCATCGCCGACGAACCGACCACGGCGCTCGACGTGACGATCCAGGCGCAGATCCTCGACGTGCTGCAGACGGCGAAGGACATGACCGGTGCCGCCGTCGTGCTCATCACGCACGACCTCGGCGTCGTCGCCGGCAACGCCGATCGCGTCGCGGTCATGTACGCCGGCCGGATCGTCGAGACGGCGCCCGTCGGGCCGCTGTTCCACGAGCCGGTGATGCCGTACACGATCGGTCTGCTCCGCTCGATGCCGAACATGACCTCGTCGCGCGCCGAGCGGCTCGTGCCGCTCGAGGGCCGACCGCCGCTCCTCACCGCGAAGCCGACCGGCTGCCCGTTCGCGGACCGCTGCCCCGCGGTCCTCGACGCCTGCCGTGACGGCGAGCCGGCCCTGCTCGCGCCGAGCGTCCCGGCCGGGGCGGACAACCCCGTGCTCACCGGAGCCGTGCCGACGATCTCGAACGGCGCGTTCGACGACGACCACGTCGCCGCCTGCATCCGACGCGACGAGATCGCCGCCGGCACCCTCGCGCGCTCCGAGATCTTCCCCCGCCCCGAGGACGTCCCCGAGTCGACGATCGACCACGGCGACGACGTCGTGCTCGAGCTGCAGGACGTCGTGAAGACGTTCCCGCTCACCAAGGGTGCCGTCTTCCGCCGCCGCATCGGCGAGGTCCACGCCGTCGACGGGATCTCGCTGACGCTGAAGCGCGGGCAGGTCCTCGGACTGGTCGGCGAGTCCGGCTGCGGCAAGACCACGACGATCATGGAGATCCTCGAGCTCGCCGGCGCCCAGCAGGGCACCATCCGGGTCAACGGCGTCGACACCGGCACGCTGTCGAAGCGCGACCGCCGAGCACTCCGCAGTGACATCCAGGTCGTGTTCCAGGACCCGATGGCCTCCATCGACCCGCGGCTCGACATCGGCTCGGTGATCGGCGAACCGCTGACCGTGCACGGGGTCGCGAAGGACGAGATCCGCCGACGGGTGCGCGACGTCCTCGAGCTCGTCGGCCTCGAGCCGAGCTACATCGACCGGTACCCGCACGAGTTCTCCGGCGGGCAGCGGCAGCGCATCGGCATCGCGCGGGCGCTCATCGTCGAGCCGAAGATCCTCGTGCTCGACGAGCCCGTGTCCGCGCTCGACGTGTCCGTGCAGGCCGGCGTCATCAACCTGCTCGAGGATCTCAAGCACCGTCTGGGCCTGTCCTACCTGTTCGTCGCGCACGACCTGTCCGTCGTCCGGCACATCGCCGACGACGTCGCGGTCATGTACCTCGGCCGGATCGTCGAGTACGGCGAGGGTGACCGCGTGTTCGACGACCCGCAGCACCCGTACACCCGCGCACTGCTGTCCGCCGTGCCCGTGCCGGACCCCGACGCCGAGGCCGACCGAGGTCGCATCCTGCTGCAGGGCGACCTGCCCTCGCCGACGGAGCGCATCGACGGCTGCCGGTTCCGCACCCGGTGCCCGCTCTACCAGCTCCTCGACGAGGGTCGTCAGCAGCAGTGCCGGACGATCGACCCCCGGCTGCAGGACGTCGCCGGTCGCGGTGTGGCGTGCGTGCAGACCGACCAGGAGCACCTGCTGACGGAGCACGCGGCCGCAGCGGCGGTCTGACCCACCGACGGACGGGAGCCGCGGGGCGGGGCGGCCCCGCGCCTCCCGTCCGGTGCGTGGTTCCGCGCTGCTGAGCCGCGCCGCGGCGCTGGGTCGTGGTGCCGATTGCGGTCCGCCGCGCGAGCGGGCCTCGTCCGTCACGTCCGGACCGCCGGGTCGACGTGTCCTGCCCGCTCGGTGCGCCCGGCGCGCGCCGGATCACGAGCGGGCGGAACCGGCCCGCGCACCGGGCTCGGTGCCGCACGATCCGCCCGCTCGCGAGGAGCGGCCACGAGCGGGCGGAACCGCACCGCCTGCCGGCGTCGGCGCCACGGGAACCGCCCGTTCGCGTACCGAGGAGCGTCGAGCACGGCGCCCGACGGTCGAGCGGGCGGAACCGCACCACCCCCCGATGTCCGCACGGCAGGATCCGCCCGCTCGGCGCGAGCCGCGCACGGTCCGCCCGTCCGGGAGGAGCGACCGCGAGCGGGCGGAAGACGCCGTGCGCGTCGGTGAGCGGGACGGAGAATGCCCGCTCGCGACGGGGCGGGACGGCGAGCCGACGACGGACGGGAGGCTCGGGGCGGGCCCGTCACGCGCCTCCCGTCCAGCGAGCGGTCGCCGTCAGCGCGGCGCGGTCAGCGCAGGGCGACGCTCAGCAGCGAGACCGCGAGCAGGGCGAGGGCCACCGCCCCGACGAGCAGGGCCTCGCGGTCCCACCCGCGGTGCACCGCACCGCCGGCGGCCCCGGCATCGCGCCGAGCCGCCCAGCGGTCGAGCAGCACCCGCATCTCGTCGGGCTGCGGGAGCGTCCGGGGCTCGCCCCGCCGCGCCGGCTTCGGGCGCGGCAGCGACGGCCCGCCCCAGCACGCGACCTTCCGACCGTCGGTCGTCTCGACCACGATCTGCCACCGCAGCCGGACGTCGGCGACCTCGCCCCACGGCACGCGCGTGACGCGGAGCGGGTTGACGACGGTGAGCGCATCGTCGTCGAGTCGGATCGACGGCCGGTACGTCAGGACCCAGAGCGCCCAGAGCAGCACCGCGAGCGGGCCGACCGCGGCGAGCACGACGTCCCAGCTCCCGCGCACCCCCGCGTCGACGAGCAGCAGCAGGGCCAGGACGGCGACGAGGCCGGACGTGACCGCTCCCCCGCGACCTGCGCGGAGGACGGTACGTCCGGCCTCGGTGGTGCCCAGACGGATCAGCGCCCGAACTCGAACCCGGCACCCGGGATCGCGGCGAGCAGGTCCTTCGTGTACTGCTCCTGCGGGGAGGCGAAGACCTCGTCGGTCGTCGCCTTCTCGACGATCTGCCCCTTGCGCATGACGCAGACGTTGTCCGCGACGAGGCGGACGACGGCGAGGTCGTGCGTGATGAAGAGGTAGGTCAGGTCGAGCTCGGTCTGCAGCTCGGTCAGCAGGTCGAGGATCTGCCCCTGCACGAGCACGTCGAGCGCGGAGACCGCCTCGTCGAGCACGATGACCTCGGGCTTCAGCGCGAGTGCACGGGCGACGGCGATGCGCTGCCGCTGGCCACCGGACAGCTCGTTCGGGTAGCGGTTCACCATCGACTTCGGCAGGGCGACCTGGTCGAGCAGCTCGAGCACGCGGGCCCGGCGGCTCGCCTTGTCGCCCACCTTGTGCGTGGCCAGGGGCTCGGCGATCGTGTTCCCGACGTTGTACATCGGGTCCAGCGAGCCGTACGGGTCCTGGAACACCGGCTGCACGCGGCGGCGGAAGTCGAAGAGGTCCTTCCCCTTCAGCTCGCCGATGTCGATGCCGTCGAAGGTGACCGACCCGCTCGTGATGGACTCGAGCTGCAGCACGAGCTTCGCGACGGTCGACTTGCCCGAACCCGACTCCCCGACGAGCGCCGTGGTGGTGCCCTTCGGGATCGCGAAGGACACGTCGTCGACGGCCTTCAGCTCACGGGACTGCAGGTTCTTGCCGCGGAGCTTGTAGACCTTCTGGAGGTTCTTCACCACGATGAGGTCCTGCTTCGGGTGGTGCTCCCGCTCCTGGGCGCGGGCGATGAGCTCGTCGTCCTCGCTCCCGGCGTCCGCGATGTCGACCCGCTGGTGCTGCACCTTCGACTGGATGCGGCGGCTCGCGAGCGAGGGGGCCGCGGCGACGAGGCGCTGCGTGTACGGGTGCTGCGGGTTCGCCAGGATCTCCTTGGACGGACCCGACTCGACGACCTGCCCCTTGTACATCACGACGAGCTTCTCGGCGCGCTCGGCGGCGAGTCCGAGGTCGTGCGTGATGAACAGGACCGAGGTACCGAAGTCGCGGGTCAGCGTCTCGAGGTGGTCGAGGATGACCCGCTGGACGGTGACGTCGAGCGCCGAGGTCGGCTCGTCGGCGATGAGCAGCTGCGGGCGGCTCGACAGACCGATGCCGATGAGCACGCGCTGCCGCATGCCGCCGGAGAACTCGTGCGGGAACTGCTTGAGCCGGGTGGCGGCGTCACCGAGGCCGGCCTCCTGCAGCACCTCGACCGCGCGGGCGCGGATCGCGTGCTTGCCGGTGGCCATGCCGTTGGCCTTGATGGCCTCCTCGACCTGGAAGCCGATCGACCACAGCGGGTTGAGGTTCGACATCGGGTCCTGCGGGACGTAGCCGATCTCCTTCCCGCGGATGCCGGCCATCTCCTTGTCGGACAGCCCGACGAGCTCGCGCCCGTTGAACTTGATCGACCCGCCGGTGACCTCGCCGGTGCCGGCGAGCAGCTTGATGATCGCCTGCGCGCTGGTCGACTTGCCCGAACCGGACTCGCCGACGATCGCCAGGCGCTCGCCCTGCTCGAGAGTGAAGTCGACGCCGCGGACGGCCTGCACGAGACCGCTCTGGGTGCGGAACCCGACCTGCAGGCCGGAGACCTCGAGCAGCGGCGCGCCGGAACCGGCCGGACGACGGGTGGTGGGATCGGTGAGCGTCTCAGTCATCGACGGGCCCTCGCCTTCGGGTCGAGCGCGTCGCGGACCACGTCGCCGAGGAGCAGGAACGCGAGCACGGTGATGGACAGGGCGGCGGACGGCCAGAAGATCGTCGACGGGTTGGTGCGGATCGACGTCTGCGCGGTGCCGATGTCGAGGCCCCAGCTGAGCGCCGACGGCGGCAGCCCGATGCCGAGGAACGACAGGGTGGCCTCGGCGACGATGAACGAACCGAGCGACACCGTCGCGATGACGATGACCGGTGCGATCGCGTTCGGGATCACGTGGCGGACCAGCGTGGTGAAGCGGCTGACGCCGAGCGCCGCGGAGGCGGTGACGTAGTCGGACTGCTTCGCGCTGAGCACGGCGCCGCGCATGATGCGGGCGATCTGCGGCCACGCGAACGCGGCGAGCACGAGGGCCACCGTGATCGCGTTGCGCGCCGGGATGACCGACATGATCACGATCGCGCCGAGGATGGTCGGGATCGAGAAGAAGATGTCACCGATGCGGGAGACGATCGTGTCGAGCCAGCCGCCGTAGAAGCCGGCGAGGGCGCCGATGATGATGCCGACGAGCGACACCAGGATCGTGGCGACGAGGCCGACGATGACCGAGCTGCGCGCACCCCAGATGACACGGGCGTACACGTCGTAGCCCTGGCGGTTGTACCCGAGCGGGTGACCCGGACGGGCACCCTCGTCGCTGAAGTCGAGGTTCGCCGCGCGCGGGTCCACGTGGGTGAACAGCCCGGGGAAGATCGCGACGACGAGCACGAGCAGGATGAGGACCGAGGAGATCCAGAAGGTCGGTCGGACGCGCATGGAGTCCCACGCGTCGGTCCAGGTCGACCGGGTCTTCTCGGACTCGTCGACCTGGTCCACCGCCTGCAGCGGCGTCTCCTCGATCGGCGCGACGTAGTGCGTCGCGGAGCGGGGTTCGGCGTTACTTGGCATAGCGGATCCTCGGGTCCAGGACGGCGTAGAGCAGGTCGACCAGGAGGTTGGCGAGCATGAAGATGATGACCATCACGGCGACGAAGGAGACGACCGTGGGGCCCTCGCCGAGCTTGACGGCGCGGAAGACCGTACCGCCGACACCGTTGATGTTGAAGATGCCCTCGGTCACGACCGCGCCGACCATCAGGTTGCCGATGTCGACACCGAGGTAGGTCACCACGGGGATGAGCGAGTTGCGGAAGATGTGCACGCCGACCACGCGGCGACGGGGCAGGCCCTTCGCGGTGGCGGTCCGGACGAAGTCCGCGTTCATGTTCTCGGCGACGCTCGCACGCGTGAGTCGGACGATGTACGCGAACGAGACCGTCGCGAGCACGATCGCCGGGAGCACGAGCTCCGACCACGGCGCCTGACCGGAGACGGTCACGCGGAACAGCCCGAGCTGGATGCCGAAGACGTACTGCAGCAGGAAGCCGACGACGAAGGTCGGGACCGAGATGAGCAGCAGCGAGACGACGAGGGCGGTGGTGTCGAACCACTTGCCCTTCTTCAGCCCCGCGATGACGCCGACGACGATGCCGGCGACGGCCTCGAACAGCAGGGCGAGGAGCGCGAGGCGCGCGGTGATCGGGAACGCCGACGCGAGCTGCTGCGACACCGGCAGGCCCGAGTAGGTGACACCGAGGTCGCCGCGGAACACGCCACCGATCCACAGCAGGTACTGCACCAGGAACGGCTTGTCCAGGTTGTACTGCTGCCGGAGCTGCTCGATCACCTGCGGCGACGGCTGGCGGTCACCGAACAGCGCGGCGATCGGGTCGCCGGGCAGCGAGAAGACCATGAAGTAGATGAGGAACGTGGCCCCGAAGAAGACGGGGATGAGCTGCAGGAGGCGCTTGCCGAGGTACCAGAGCATCAGATCGCTCGGTCCTGCGCGGGGCGCATGTCGTTCAGGTTCATGTCGTGAAGGGGTGGACGGCTCGCGGGTCGGCACGGGTGTCCGGTGCGGGCGGCGGCGCCCGCGGTGGTGGGGGTGGTGTTGCCGCCGAGGTACGGGGGCCCGGAGACCGTGTGGTCTCCGGACCCCCGTCCGGTGGCCGCGGAGCAGGATACCTGCTCGCGGTGGGTCTCCGCGGTGTTCGACCGCAGGGAGACCGGTGTTACTTGGTGACCTCGATGTCGTAGTACAGCGGCACGGAGTCCCAACCGAACTTGACGTTCTTCACGTTGTCGGCCGACCAGACGCCGGTGACGTTGGAGTACCAGAGCGGGATCTCGGGCAGGTCCTTGAAGAGCAGCTCCTGGGCCTGGTCGAAGATCTTGTTGCCCTCTTCGACGGTGGCGGCCGAACGGCCCTTCGCGAGCAGGTCGTTGTACTCGGTCGAGTCGTAGCGCGCGTAGTTGCTCGACGAGCCCTCACCCATGGTCGGGCCGAGGAAGTTGTACAGCGACGGGTAGTCGGCCTGCCAACCGGTGCGGCTACCGCCCGTGAGCTTGTCCTGCGTCTGCGCGTCCAGGGCTTCCTGGAACGTCGGGATCGCCTTGCCCTCGGCCTTGATGCCGAGCGTGTTGGAGATCGAGTTGGTGACCGCGGTCACCCAGGCCTCGTGGCCGCCGTCCGCGTTGTAGGCGATCGACAGGGTCTCGTCGTACGGCGAGATCTTGTTCGCCTCGGCCCAGAGCTTCTTGGCCTCGTCGGGGTTGTACTCGAGCACGTCCGAGCCCTCGAGGTCGCCGTTCCAGCCGGAGATCACCGGGGAGGTGAAGTCCTTGGCCGGGGTGCGCGTGCCGTCGAAGATCTTGTCGGTGATCTGCTTGCGGTTGACCGCCATCGACAGGGCCTCACGACGGAGCTTGCCCTCGTCGCCGCTCCAGTGCTTCAGGTAGTAGGGCAGGTAGAAGCCCTGGAAGATCGCCGCGGCCTGGTTGACGTTCGAGTCGGGGAAGTCCGACTTGTAGGTCTGGAAGGCGCTGTCCGGGATCGCGTCGAGGACGTCGAGGTTGCCGCCCTGCACGTCCGCGTAGGCGGTGTCCTGCGAGGTGTAGAACGTGATCGTCAGACCACCGTTCTTCGGCTTGCGCTTGCCCGCGTAGTCCTTGTTCGTGACGAGCTTGATCGACTGGTTGTGCGTCCACGCACCCTTGCCGTCGAGCTTGTACGGGCCGTTGCCGATCGGGTTCTCGCCGAACGCCTTGGTGTCGTCGTAGAACGACGACGGCAGCGGCATGAACGCCGAGTAGCCGAGCGACAGCGGGAAGTCCGACTGCGCCGACTTCAGCGTGACGGTGAACTCGTCGTCGCCGACGACCTTGAGGCCGGTGAGCTTCGAGTCCTTGTCGGCGTCGTAGCCGACGATGTTCTCGAAGAAGTAGCTCGCGCTCTGCGCGTTCGACTTCTGCGCCGCCCAGTCCCACGCCTTCGTGAAGGACTCGGCCGTGACCTTCTCACCGTTGGTGAAGGTGTAGCCGGTGTTGAGCTTGATGTCGTAGGTCTTCGAGTCATCGGTGTCGATGCTCTTCGCGACCTCGTTCACCGGCTTGCCGTCGGCGTCGTAGGAGACGAGACCCTCGAAGATCGACGTGATGATCTTGCCGCCACCGGTCTCGGTGGAGTTCGAGGGGATGAGCGGGTTCTGGGGCTCGGAGCCGTTCGTGGTGACGATGCCCGACGCGTTGGTCGAGCCCGAGTCACCGCCGTTGCTGCTGCCGTTGCTGGAGCAGCCGGTCAGGGCGATTGCTGTGGCCCCGAGCACGGCGAGGGCAGAGAGCCCAGCGCGCTTCTTGATCAAGGTTCCTCCTGGTGCATGGGACGCGCCAGGCACAGAGGTGCTGCCGGGCGCGCTTGTCCTTGCACTGTAGGCAGTGCCAGGACCCCCGACCAAACCCAGCGACCATCGGTTACAAACCGGAAACCAAGTTGCAGGATCGTTGCGAGAGGATGCAAGATTCGGGCGCTCGCGCCGGGGCCGTGCGGGTTTGTTGCTTCCGCATCGAACATGTTGCACGAGCGCAGACCGTGTGCAAGACGAGCAGCCCTCGCCCGGAGCTGGAGCGCTCCCATCCACTCCCGGCCGCGGAGACGGGTGTGCCCCGCCCGGATCACCGGACGGGGCACACGCTACGCGTTCGAGGACGTCTCCGCCGTCGTATGACGTCGATCAGGCGAAGGCCTCGATCGGCGGGCACGCGCACACCAGGTTGCGGTCGCCGTACGCCTGGTCGATCCGGCGCACCGGGGGCCAGTACTTCCGGGCGCTGATGCCCGGGACCGGGTACACCGCCTGCTCCCGCGTGTAGGGGTGCGTCCACTCCCCCGAGATCGCGGACGCCGCCGTGTGCGGGGCGTGCACGAGCGGGTTGTCGTCCGCCGGCCACTCCCCCCGCTCGACCGCCGCCGCCTCGGCGCGGATCGCCAGCATGGCGTCGACGAACCGGTCGAGCTCGGCGAGGTCCTCGCTCTCGGTCGGCTCCACCATGAGGGTGCCGGCGACCGGAAACGACATGGTCGGCGCGTGGAACCCGTAGTCGACGAGGCGCTTGGCGACGTCGTCCACGGTGATGCCCGACGTCTCGCGCAGCGGACGCAGGTCGAGGATGCACTCGTGGGCGACGAGCCCCGACTCCCCCGTGTAGAGCACCGGGAACGCGTCACGGAGCCGCGAGGCGATGTAGTTCGCACCGAGCACCGCGGCCTCGGTCGCGCGCGTGAGCCCTTCGAGTCCCATCATGCGGACGTAGGTCCACGTGATCGGCAGGATGCTCGGGCTGCCGTACGGCGCCGCGGAGACCGGGCCACCGGCGTGGGCGAGGCGGCCGTCGGTGCCGTCGGCCGACGAGCCCGGGCGTCGGTCGGCCTGCTGCGCCATCGCGTGCCCCGGCAGGAACGGCGCGAGGTGCGCCTTCGCCGCGACGGGTCCCACGCCCGGGCCGCCGCCGCCGTGCGGGATGCAGAAGGTCTTGTGCAGGTTGAGGTGCGACACGTCGCCGCCGAAGTCGCCGAAGCGGGCGTGCCCGAGCAGGGCGTTGAGGTTCGCGCCGTCGACGTACACCTGGCCGCCGGCGTCGTGCACGGCGTCGCAGACCTCACGGACGTCGTGCTCGTACACGCCGTGCGTCGACGGGTACGTGATCATCAGCGCCGCGAGGGTCTCCGCGTGGGCGGCCGTCTTGGCGCGGAGGTCGGCGAGGTCGACGTTGCCGTCCTCGTCGCACGCCACGACGACGACCCGCATGCCGGCGAGGACGGCGGACGCGGCGTTCGTGCCGTGCGCGCTCGACGGGATGAGGCAGACCGACCGGTCGAGGTCACCGCGCGAGCGGTGGTACCCGCGGATGGCGAGCAGACCCGCGAGCTCGCCCTGGCTGCCGGCGTTCGGCTGCAGCGAGACGGTGTCGTACCCGGTGACCTCGGCCAGCCAGGTCTCGAGGTCGCCGATCATGTCGAGGTAGCCCTCGACGTCCGACCGGGGCGCGAACGGGTGCACGTTCGCGAACTCCGGCCAGGTGACCGCCGCCATCTCGGTCGCCGCGTTGAGCTTCATCGTGCAGCTGCCGAGCGGGATCATGCCGCGGTCGAGCGCGTAGTCCTTGTCGGCGAGGTGCTTGAGGTACCGCATCATGCGGGTCTCGCTGCGGTGGGCGCTGAACACGGGGTGCGTCAGGTACTCGCTGCTCCGCAGCAGGTCGGACGGGAGGCCCGTGCCCGCGTCGCGCACGGCGGCCTCCGCCGCCGGGACGGTCGCGTCCACGACCCCGAACACGTGGGCGAGCGCGCTCACGTCGTCCGGCGTGGTCGTCTCGTCCACCGAGAGCTGCACGGTGTCGGCGTCGACCAGGTGGAGCAGGTACCCGGCGTCGCGCGCGGCGTCCACCACCGACCCGGCACGTCCGGCAGCACGCAGGGTGAGCGTGTCGAACCAGCGCTCGTGCACCACCTCGAACCCGGCGTCACGGGCCACCCCGGCGAGCGCCGACGTCGTCCGGGCGACCCGGTCGGCGATGAAGCGCAGCCCCTCGGGCCCGTGGTAGACGGCGTACATCGACGCCATCACGGCGAGGAGCACCTGCGCGGTGCAGATGTTGCTCGTCGCCTTCTCGCGACGGATGTGCTGCTCGCGGGTCTGCAGGCTGAGGCGGTAGGCCATCTGCCCGTCGGCGTCGAAGGACACCCCGACCAGGCGACCGGGGAGCTGGCGCTCGAGTCCGGCACGGACGGCGAGGTACCCGGCGTGCGGGCCGCCGAAGCCGAGCGGGACGCCGAAGCGCTGGCTCGTGCCGACGGCGACGTCGGCACCGAGGTCGCCCGGGCTGGCGAGGAGCGTCATCGCGAGGAGGTCGGCGGCGACGACGGCGATGCCGCCGCCGGCGTGCACGCGCTCGATCGTGCGGGACGGGTCGACGATCCGGCCGGAGGCGCCCGGGTACTGCAGGACGACGCCGAACGCACCCTCGAGCTGCTCGTCCGACGGACCCTCGACGGGGTCGAACCCGCGCAGGGCGATGCCCACGGCGTCGGCGCGGTGGTCGAGCAGGGCACGGGTCTGCGGCAGGAGGTCGGCGTCCACGAGGAACGCGTCGCCCTTCACCTTCGAGGCGCGGCGGGCGAGGAGCATGCCCTCGACCACGGCGGTGCCCTCGTCGAGCATCGACGCACCCGCGGTGGCCATGCCGGTGAGGTCGGACACCATCGTCTGGAAGTTGATGAGCGCTTCGAGGCGGCCCTGCGAGATCTCCGGCTGGTACGGCGTGTAGGCCGTGTACCAGCTCGGGTTCTCGAGCACGTTCCGCTGGATCACCGCAGGCGTGTGGGTGCCGTGGTACCCGAGGCCGATCATCGCGCGACGGACGGTGTTGCGGCCGGCCTTCGTGCGGAGCTCGGCGAGCGCCTCGGTCTCGCCGACGGCGGCGGGGATCGTCGAGCGCTCGGCCGGAGCGGCGTGGATCGACGCCGGGATCGCCGCGCGGACGAGGGCGTCGAGCGAGGGCTGTCCGACCGCGTCGAGCATGACCTGCTGGTCGGCGGCCGTCGTGCCGATGTGCCGGTCGGCGAAGGACGTCTGGAGGTTCTGCTGTGCCCGGGTCATGCGATGGACGCCCGGTACGCGTCGTGGTCCATCAGGTCCTCGGGGAACGAGGTGCCGTCGACCTTGAGCTTGACGAGCCAGCCGGCACCGAACGGGTCCTGGTTGACGGTGTCGGGGGCGTCGACGACGGCGTCGTTGATCGCGACCACCTCGCCCTCGATCGGGGCGAAGAGCTCGCCGACGCTCTTGGTCGACTCGATCTCGCCGATCTGCTCGCCGGCGGTCGTCGCGGTGCCCACGGCGGGCAGCTCGACGTAGACGACGTCACCGAGCTGCTCGGCGGCGTGGTCGGTGATGCCGACGGTGACGGTGTCGCCCTCGACGAGGATCCACTCGTGGTCGGCGGTGTACTGGAGTGCGGTCTGGTCGGTCACGGTGTCAGCCTCTCGGAGTGCGACGGTAGAAGGGGAACGGGGTGACGATGCTGGGGATCGCGGTCCCGCGGACGTCGATGTGCAGGAGCTGTCCCTCGCCGGCCACGGCCGGGTCGACGAAGGCCATGGCGACGGGGTGTCCCAGCGTCGGCGAGAGCGCCCCGGACGTGACGGTGCCGACGACCTGCCCGTCGTGCACCACGTCGTACCCGGCGCGCGGCGCACGGCGTCCCTCGGTCACGAGGCCGACGAGCACGCGGGCGTCCTCCGCAGGCTGCACGCCGGCGTCCCCGACGAACGAACCCGAGGTGGCGACGACCCGACCGAGCCCGGCCTGTGCCGGACGCACGGTGGCGTCGAGCTCGTGCCCGTAGAGCGGCATGCCGGCCTCGAGCCGCAGGGTGTCGCGGGCGGCGAGCCCGGCGGGCACCACGCCGCGGTCGGCGCCGGTCTCGAGCAGCGCGTCCCAGATCGCGGTCGCGACGTCGGTGTCGCTGTAGATCTCGAAGCCGTCCTCGCCCGTGTAGCCGGTGCGCGCGACGAGCACCTCGGCGCCGTCGAACAGCGCGTGCAGGACCCGGTAGTAGCGGAGCTCGTCCAGCGGGGTCTCGGGCTGCAGCCGGTCGGCCACGACCAGCGCGTCGAGCGTGCCCGCTGCGGCCGGACCCTGGATCGCCACGAGGGCGGTGCTGTCGGAGTCGTCCGACACGACGACGTCGAGGCCCGCGACACGTGCGGTCAGGGTGTCGACGGCGACGGCCCGGTTCGCGGCGTTCGCGACGACGAGGAAGACGTCCTCCCCCGTGCGGTAGACGACGAGGTCGTCGAGGATGCCGCCGTCCTCGGCCAGGAGGAGCGAGTACTTCGCGCGGCCGACCGGCATCGCGCCGAAGGAACCGGCGAGCGCGTGGTCGAGGAACGCCACGGCGTCGGGGCCGCTGACGCCGACCTCGGCCATGTGCGACAGGTCGAAGACCCCGGCAGCCGTGCGCACCGCGTGGTGCTCGGCGAGGTCGGACGAGTACCGCACGGGCATGCGGTAGCCGGCGAAGTCGGTGAAGGTGGCGCCCGCGGCCTCGTGCGCGGACTCGAGTGGGGAGGAACGCATGACGGAGTTCTCCTGGCATCGGCAGGACCCGACGGACGTCGTCGGGTGGGAACTCCCCCTCTGTCATGGGCCTGAGAGTTTCACCGCGGCCCGTGAGGTCCGGCGGCTTTCACCGTGGGCGAGACACCGCGGACGCCCGGGCGGGGACGCGTGCCTGCTTTTCAGAGTGGCCTGTCCGCTGCGGTGTGGGACCTGAGAGATTGACGGGGAGGTTGCTCCTTCGGTGCCGTGCGCGTGCGCTCGGCTCTCCCGCGGCGGGTGATCGGCCGGTGTTGAGTTGTGCTGCGACGAGCATACCGATCCCGCGTTTCGGGCATGTGTCGCGGCCGGGCGTTCGACGTCTCGTAGAATGCGGGGATGGCAGGACAGCGATCGCGCCCCCGCGGGCAGCTCGAGCAGGCCGTCCTCGAGACCCTGCGCGCCGCGGCGGACGGCGGCGACGACTCCGGGTGCACCGCGCGGCAGGTCCTCGACGCCTTCTCGGAGCCGCGCCCGGCGCTGACCACCGTGCTCACCGTGCTCGACCGCCTCGGCCGCAAGGGCCAGGTCGAGCGGCGCGAGCACGACGACGCCCCGCTGACCTTCCGCGCCGTGCACAGCCGGGAGCAGCAGACCGCCTCCCTCATGTCGAGCGCGCTCGCCGCCGCGTCGGACCGCGAGGCAGCACTGCTGCAGTTCACCGGGTCGCTCGCCTCGGACGACCTCGACGTCCTGCGCCGCGCCCTCGACGCCCGAGCCCGCTCCTGACCGGAACCGAGCAGTGGTCGTCGCCGGAGTCGCCCTCATCGCCCTCGCCCTCGTCGTCGTGGTGGTCGCCCCGCGCGTCCTGACCCGGTCCGCCTGGACGATCGACCGGCCCCGGACGGCGCTCGTCTCGTGGTCCGTCGCGGTCGTGCTCGGCGTGGTCGGCTTCGTGGTCGGGGTCGCCCTCGTCGTCGTGGCCGACCGCCCGCTCGACCCCTTCCGGCTCGTCGAGTCCCCGACGCACGGCCTGAACCTCGGCGTCGCGCTGCTCGGCGTGGCCGCGTTCGTCGTCGCGGTCCGCGTCCGTCCCGGCGCCGAGCACGAGGCGGTCCGGCAGGCGATGCGGTCCGGCGCCGCGCCGCACCGCGAGATCGACGGCACCCCCGTCGCGCTCGTCGAGGCGGACCACGCGCTCGCCTGCGCGGTGCCCGGTCGCGCCGGCGGCGTGCTCGTGAGCACCGGGCTCGCGGACCTGCTGCGGACCGACGAACTGGAGGCCGTGGTCGCCCACGAGCGCGCGCACCTGACCCAGCGCCACGCGGTCGCCGTCGCGGTCGCCGAGTCGATCGAGCGTGCCGTCCCGTGGGTGCCCGGCGCGCGCGCCATGGCGCGCTCGACGCGCGTGCTCGTCGAGTTCGCGGCCGACGACGCGGCGGCCCGACGCGTCGGACGCGACGCCCTGCGCCGAGCGGTGCTCGTGGCGGACGGGACGAGCGCGCTCGGGGCGATCCGCGCCTCCCGGCTGGGCTGACGGCCGCCGCGCGCACGTCGGCGGTGAGGCATAGGGTTGCAGGCACCGTGAAGCCACTGACCGAAGCAGACATCCGTTCGTCGTTCGTGAACGCCACCCCGGACGAGCTCGAGCAGCTCCCCATCCCCGGCCTGCACGAGATGCTGTGGGACGAGCGCGAGTTCCTCGGCTGGCGCGACCCGCAGGCCGCCCGCCGCGGCTACATCGTGTCCTGGATCGACGACCACCCGGTGGGCATCGTCGTCCGGTCCGCCGGGGGCTCGCTCCGCCCGGGCATCGCCGCGATGTGCTCGTTCTGCCACTCCCCGCAGCCGGCGACGCAGGTCCGCCTGTTCTCCGCCGCCCGCGCCGGTGAATCCGGCCGGAACGGCAACACCATCGGGTCGTACATCTGTGAGGACCTCGGCTGCTCGATGCTCATCCGCACGGCACCGCCGCACCTCAACCCGCCGGCGACGATCGCGATGCGCGGCGAGGCACTGCTCGGGCGCGTGCGCAACTTCACCGAGGACGTCGCGAAGACCGCGTGAGCCGGTTCGCCACCGCACGGTGGGCGGTCGTCGAGGAGCAGGGCGACGGCCGCTGGGGCCTCAGCATCCGCGACGAGGCCGACGACGAGCTCGCCGCGCTCGGCCTGGGGGTCGAGGGCGCGTGGGACCCGGACGTCGAGCCGCACGTGGCGTTCGTGCTCGTGCAGCTCGGGTTGGCGCTGCGCGGTGCCCGGCCGTGGCACGAGGACGAACTCGGCGACCAGCGCGCTCCGGTGCTGCCGCTCGGCTGAGCGCGTCCGGCGGGGCACCGACCCGTTCACTCCGCTGTCGAACCACGGATGCGACGTGGAACCGGGCGCGCCGGCTGGTTCGACGTCGGCTCCCTGGTTCGACACCGTGTCGGAAGCGCCGCGAGCGTCGGGCGCGCGGTCAGGACCCCGTGGCGGCGATGAAGTTCCGGAGGGTCTCGCGGTCGTCGTCCGCCCGGACCGCCCACACCAGTTCGCTGCGGTGCGGGTCGTCCTGCAGCGGGAGCAGGACGACGGAGTCGGGTGCCGCGAGCGTCGCGCTCTCCGGGGCGATCGTCACGCCGAGCCCCGCGCCGACCAGGTGCAGCACGGTCGCCCAGGTCGTCGCCTCCTGCACGACCTCCGGCCGTCGTCCGCCGACGACCACGGGTGCGAGGTTGCGCTCGGTCGCGACCGCACCGGCCACCGCGGGGAAGAACACGAACGGGTCGTCGACCAGCTCGGTACCCCGGATCGCCGCCCGGTCCGCGAGCCGGTGTCCGCGCGGGACCGCCGCGACGAACCGCTCGGTCCGGAACGGCAGGAAGCGCACGGCCGGGTCCGGGTCGGGGTCGCGCAGGACCGCCAGGTCGAGCTCGCCGCGGACGATCCGGGCGAGGAGCGTCGACGAGTAGCCCTCCGTCAGCTCGACGCGGACGAGCGGGTACCGCTGCCGGAAGGCCTGGACGCGCTCGATCGGCCCGAGCGGCAGCGCCGAGACGACGAACCCCACGTCGAGCCGTCCGGCCTCGCCGCGCCCGACGCGGACGACCTCGTCGAGGTCCCGCTGGGCCTGGTCGAGCAGCGACCGTGCACGGCCCTGGAGCACGCGACCCGCTGCGGTCAGCGCGACGCTCCGCGATGTCCGCACGAACAGGTCGACGCCGAGGTCGCGCTCGGTCCGCCGGATCTGCTGCGAGAGCGCGGGTTGCGCGATGCGGAGGCGCTCGGCCGCCCGCCCGAAGTGCAGCTCGTCCGCGACGGCGAGGAACGCCCGCAACTGCCGGAGGTCGACATCCATGCACGCAGCGTATCGATCAGCACGAACGAGTATTGGACGCGACTGCGTCGTCGATCGAGGATGGACGCATGCCCGACGCGACGCACACCCTCACCATCGCCGAACTGTCCTCCCCCGCTGACGCCGAGGCGTTCCGCACGCTCAACGAGGCGTGGATCGAGCGGTACTTCACGCTCGAGGACGAGGACCGTGCGATCCTCGGCGACCCGGTCGGCCGCATCGTCGAGCCCGGCGGGGCGGTGTTCGTCGCACGCCTCGACACCGAGGTCATCGGTTGCATCGGGATCATGCCCGTCGGTGACGGCGTGGTCGAACTCGTGAAGATGGCGGTCTCGCCGGCGCACCAGGGGCACGGCACCGGCCGGAGGCTCATCACCGCCGCACTCGACCGTGCTCGGGCGCTGGGCGCGCGTCGGGTGGCGCTCGAGAGCAACAGCGGTCTGGCGAGCGCCGTGCACCTGTACGAGGCGTTCGGCTTCCGGTACCTCGACCACGACGAGGTCGCACCGAGCCCGTACGTCCGCGCCGACGTGCACATGGTTCTCGACCTCTGAGCGCCCGCCAGCGTCGACCCCGATGGACATCCGGCCACGCTCCGCGTCCGACCTCCCGCGGGTCGTCGACGTGCTGCGTCGGACGCACGAGGGCGGCTACCCAGCACGGTGGCCCGACGACCCCGCCGTGTGGCTCTCCCCGCCCGGTCACCTGGCCGCCTGGACCGCCACGGTGGACGACGACCCGGTCGGCCACGTCGGCCTCGCTGCTCCCGCGGTCGATGAACCGCCCCTCGTGACACGCCTGTTCGTCCACCCCGACCACCGCGGGCGCGGCGTCGCCGACGCGCTGCTCGCGACCGTCGAGGACTCGGCGGCCGCGCCGGTCCTGCGGCTCGACGTCACGGAGGAGACCCCCGGTGCCTGGCGGCTGTACGAGCGCCGTGGCTGGCGGATGACGCACCGGGTCCCCGCCGACTGGTCGAAGCCGGACGGCTCGGTGCCGGTGATGCGGTGGTACGAGAAGCGGCTGCGGTGAGCCGGTACGCTCGCCGCATGGCGACGTACGAGGTGCAGGCCGTCCGTGAGCGCGGCGTGTGGCAGGTGTTCATCGAGGGGACCCCGATCACCGAGGTCCTGCGCTGGTCGTCCGTCGGCCCCGTCGCCCGCGAGTTCCTCGCCATGGACCGGGACGACGACCTGCGCATCCGCGTCGTCGGGCGCAACCAGTACGTCGACGACTGACCGGCCGCGTGCGGTCCGGCGCAAGACTCGGGCTGGGCGACGTCCCTCGTGCGCCGACGGCCGAGACCGGTCGCTGAGCGCGAGACTCGCCCCACCCGCAGCGCCCAGCGCGCCGTGCTCAGGCCACGTGCCAGACGAGCCCCTCCTGCGCGCCCGACGGGTACGCCGCCGCGATGCGGAGCACGGCCTCGCGCAACGTCTCCGGTGAGCACGCCAGGTTGAGCCGCGCGAACCCCCGCCCCTGCGCACCGAACCCGAGCCCGGAGTTGAGCGCCACGTACGCGTGCTCCCGCAGCGGCACCGCCGGGTCGTCCCCGAGGCCGATCCCCCGGAAGTCGAGCCACGCCAGGTACCCGGCACGCGGTCGGGTGTAGACGACCCCGGGCAGGTGTTCGGCGAGCAGTGTGCCGAGCAGCCGCTCGTTCGCCACGATCCGGGCGACGACCTCGTCGAGCCAGTCGGTGGCCAGGGTGAAGGCCGCCAGGTTGGCGTGCAGCCCGAGGATGCTCGTCCGGCAGGCGACCTCCTCCCACAGCGTGTCGAGCAGGGCCGCGGTCCGCTCGTCGCCCGCGACCATGACCGAGCACTTCACGCCGGCGAGGTTCCACCCCTTGCTCGCACTCGTCACGCAGACGCTGCGGGCACCCGCGGCCTCGGCGACCATCGCGAACGGGGTGAAGCGGACGCCCGGGTGCGTCAGCGGCGCGTGGATCTCGTCGCTGATGACGAGCACGTCGTAGCGCGCTGCGAGCTCGGCGAGCGCGACCAGGTCGGCGCGGTCGTGCACGAGTCCCATCGGGTTGTGCGGGTTGCAGAGCAGGAACACCCGGACCCCGTCGGCGAAGGCCCGTTCGAGACCCGCCAGGTCGAGCCGGTAGACGCCCCACTGCTCGGCGAGCGGGACCTCCTCGACCCGACAACGTGCCTCCTCGACGAGCTCGAAGAACGGCGGGTACACCGGCGGCGTGATCGCCACGCGGCCGCCGTCGGGCAGCGCGAGCCGCAGCGACTCGACGATCCCGACGCTCACGTCGGTCGCCAGGTGCACGCGGGACGGGTCGACGTCCCACCCCCACCGCTCGCGCGCGAACTGCGCGAAGGCCGGTGCCAGCGGTCCCGGTCCGTCGAGGTACCCGAGGTCCGACTGCTGCACGCGCTCGACGAGCGCCTGCCGGATCGCCGGGGCGACGTCGTGGTCCATCTCGGCGACGAACAGCGGCAGCACCTCGGGTGCGTAGCGCGTCCACTTGATGCTCGTGCGCACCCCGCGGAGCGTCCCGACCGGGTCCTGCTCGTCGTCCGCCATGCGTCCCAGGATGCACCGGCCGGGAGGCCCCGCGCGACTCCGCCCGTCATCCCGCGTCGTCTTCCGGTCGCCGCCCGGGCGCGGCAGGGCTCGGCCGCATAGGTTCGGCTCCATGAGCACGAGCACCGCCGACAAGGCCACCACCCTCAAGCAGCTGCACGAAGCCCCCGAGATCCTCCGCGTCGTGAACGTGTGGGACGCGATCAGCGCGAAGGTCGTCAGCGACCTGCCGGAGACGAAGGCCGTCGCCACGGCCGGGCACTCGATCGCCGCGAGCGCCGGGTACGACGACGGCGGGATGCCGCTCGACGTCGCCCTCGCCGGCGCCGCGACCATCGCCGCCGCGACCGATCTGCCGGTCACCGCCGACCTCGACGACGGCTACGAGGACCCGGCGGAGACGATCCGCCGCGCGATCGCCGCCGGGATCGTCGGCGCCAACGTCGAGGACCGACTGCGCCCCTTCGACGAGGCCGTCGCACGCGTCGCCGCGATCACCGCCGCGGCGCAGGCCGAGGGCATCGACTTCCAGCTGAACGCCCGGACCGACGCGATCGCCCGCGGCGGCGACCGTCCGATCGACGAGAGCATCGAGGACGCCATCGCGCGCGGGAAGGCCTTCCTCGACAACGGGGCTGCCCTCGTGTTCGTGCCCGGTGCGATCCAGCGCGACGTGGTCGAGCGTCTCGTGGCCGGGCTCGGCCGCGGCAAGCTGTCGGTGATCGGTCTGCCCGGAGCCCTCCCCGCCGCCGAGTACCAGGAGCTCGGCGTGGCCCGCATCTCCTACGGCCCGCTGACGCAGCGCGTCGCGCTGCGCGCGCTGCGCGACCTGGCGACCGACCTGTACGGCGACGGCGTCGTGCCGGAGGACACCCCGGTCCTCAACTGAGCACCGACGACGGACGGGAGGTGCGGTACCAGCGGGTGCCGCGCCTCCCGTCCGTCGTGTGGTCGTCCGTGATCTCCTGGACGTTCCGGAGCAGGTGCCGTATAGTGTCTGGTTGGTGCACTGCAGCGAACCCATCTGACTCGCGCACACCAGCCCGTCTCGCCACCGACCCGCCGGGTCGCATTCCACCGAGACCACCGCTCGATCCGAACGGACGAGCAGCACGTCGAGACACGACGTGCGCACCCGCAGCCGATGCGTCGTGCCGGACCACCAGGTCCGCCGACCAGAGCACGGCCGGGTGCCGAACGACCAGGAAGTACCGCACCACCATGACCAGCAACGACCGCATCACCATCTCCGGGACCGCACTCGCGGCACCCGTGGTCTCCCCCGACCGCATCGCCGAGTTCCCCGTGCGCGACGACCGCTCGCAGCGCGAGTACCTCGTCCGCATCCCGGCCGACGACCTCCGCCTGTTCGTCACCCGCGACGCCCGCGTGGACGTCGACGGCGAGGCCGGCTGGACCGTGCCGGGCCGCTCCTGGCGGGGCGAGTCGAGCCGGACCATCCTGCTCGCCCGCCGCGTCGACCAGCGCGAGCTCGCCCTGGCCGCCTAGGCCCGTCCCGCCCGCGCTGCCGGGCCCGACACCACGAACGCCGCCGGCTCGAGCCGGCGGCGTTCGTCGTTCCTGTGTGGTCGTCAGACGTCCGTGTCGGCGTCAGTGTGCGCCGACGGCTCCTCTGCGCCGCGGAAGCGCACACCACCGTCGGCGTTCACGGGACGCTCGGGGCCGGCGCGCCGTGCCGCATCGCGGAGCCGCCGGATGAAGGCCGGGTCCTCGGGTTCGAGTTCGTCGTCGGGCGCGATCGTCACGCAGAGCTCGCTCGCCGGGCCGACCAGCAGGATCGACCTCGACACGGAGCCGTCGTCGCCCACGCTCGGCACGGTGATCGTGTCCGTCCGGGAGTTCGCGCCCAACACCGCCGCGTAGTCGGCGACGGCGTCCGCGATCAGGTCCCCCGTGAGGATCAGACTGGCGTCGTAGTGGATGTACTTCACGGTCCCCTCCTCATCTCTCCACCGACGGTAGGTTTCCGCACCTCAACGCCGTCCGGGGTGTGCGTTCCGTGGCCAGGGCGGGCCCGCGCTCGTCCGTCAGTACTCGCCCTTGACGACGAAGTAGGAACCGCGGATCGTTCCGGCGAGCTTCGACCGCTGCCGCGCGAACTTGAACGCGTGCAGTTCCTCGGGCTCGTCCATCCCGTCCGAGAGCTTGAACCCGACCGCCCGCTTGCCGCCCGCCTCGAGCGCGTAGAGGACGTTGATCGACAGGCCGGACTCGTGGAAGACGTACGTCCACCGGACGCCCTCGACCTCGAACTGCGTCGCCTCGAGCACCGGGGACGCGATGACGATCCCGCGTTCCTCGCGCAGGACCCGGGCCACGTACTCGACGAGCTCCGGCACCTCGGCCGCGGGGTGCGTCGTGAAGACGTGGTCGTACTTGTTCCGGAAGTAGCGCGCCTCGTTCGCGCGTAGCCCGGCGAGGGCGTCGGCCACCGGTGAGGACTCGAGGCCCTCGGTGGACACGGTCACGAAGTCGACGACGTTCGGCACGGCTGGTTCCTCCTCGGACAGGTTCAGCCACACCGTACTGCGGCGGGCCGGACCTGTGGCGGTTCAGACCTGTGGTGGATCCGTGCGCAGGCGCTTCGCCTCGGGCTCGTTCGAGTGCGACGACGCCGCGTCGGAGAACCGTCCGCCGCCGACCGCCGTGGTCCGACGGGCGAGCTCGTTGACGAGGTCCTCGTCCTCCGGCTCCAGCTCGTCGTCCGGCGCAGCCTCGACCATGATCTGGGACGCCGGCCCGAGCAGCACCTCGGCCGTCGTTCCGTAGCCCTCGGCGTCGGCGGTCGGGATCTCGACGATGTCCGTCGTCCCGTTCTCGCCGAGCGCCGCAGCGTAGGCGAGCACCGCCTCGGCGATCGCGTCGCCGGTCAACACTCGGTTCTCTCCGTAGACCACGTACTTCACCTGTCCATCGAACGCGGCACCGACGAGCCGTACTCAGGAACGGGCGCGATCCGGGGGACACCGGAAGACGCGGCGCCTGCGCCACGCCGATCGGGCCAGAACGCGGAGAACGGCTCTTCCCAGTTCTGGGGGTGGTCGCACACCCCCGACGACCGGTGGACTGGTCGCATGCGATCGTTCCAGCCCCTCGACACGTCCGCGCTGCTCCGGGTCGAGGTGGTCGCCGCCATGATCCGCGTGCTCCGCGCGAACGCACTGCACGAGGTGTCGTACGAGCACGTCGCCGTCGAGGCGGGTCAGACCGTCGAGGTCGTCAGCGAGGTGTTCCCGACCTGGGACGGACTGCTGCTCGCCACCATCGACCAGTGGAACGACCAGCGCACCACGCCCCTGCTGCCCATCGCCGGACGGAGCGGCACGATCGTCTTCCTCCGGGCCATCGTCGGCGCGAACGTCGCCGATCCCTCGCTCATGCGCTTCCTCACGTCCACGCTGAACATCGCCGCGACGCCGCACCACCCGCTCGCACCGATGCTGTACATGCGGTGGCGGAAGTTCCACGGCTTCGTCCTGCAGTCGCTGCAGCACGACATCGAGGTCGGGCGGGAGCCGCAGACCATGGAGCCGGCCCGCGGCGCCGAGCAGCTGCTCGCGACCTACGAGGGGCTGCAGCTGCAGTCGATGGTGCGACCCGAGATGGACCTGCTCGAGTCGTACGACCGCGCGGTCACCCGCCTGCGCGAGGGCTGGTCGCGCGAGTACGTGCCGCCGGTGTGGGACCTCGAGGTCGTCGGCGGGTACTGACCCCGCCGTCGGCCCCGACGGCCGTCAGACCAGGCGCTCGAACACCATCGTCGCCTGGATCCGGTCGCCGCCGCCGAAGCCCGTGCTGCCGGAGGTCGTCGTCGTGATCGTGTGCAGGCGGTAGCCGAGCCGTGCCTGGGCATTGATGGCGTCCTCGAGCTGGGTCAGGTTGTTCGACCCCTTGCCGAGGAGCCGCTCCTTGAGGACGACCTGCAGGACGACGTAGTCCATGCCCCCAGCGCCCGAGCGGGGACGCGCGCCCGCGTCGGCCTCGGCGCGCAGGCGGTCGACCAGCCCCGGGCCCGCGGGCTGCGGGCTGTCCTGCACCTGCTCGGTCCAGGCGGAGCCGTCCCACCAGCGGGTCGCCCCGGAGCCGTCGTCGTACCAGCCGGGCTGCACGTTCGTCATGCGTCCATCCTGCCGGGGGGCGGGCGTCAGTTGTTGAAGCGGAACTGCTACCCGCAGTGTGCGGGGTGTTGTGGTTGATTGCTAGGCGCAGAGCGATGGGGTTCTGCGCAATGCGATGCCGGGGGATGGCTCGCGATGGCATCTTTTGCAGACGCGCTGCGGACTAGGTCCGCAGCCGACGAAGCTGGTTGAGCAAACCCCGTCTCGCGAGCGCCGCCGTCCGAGCGACTGAGCGGACTGCTTCCACGGATCGCGTGGCTGCTGTACCCAGGTTTTGACCTCGGAGGGCCAGAAGCGGTGCTGATTGCCTTTTGCGGAAGGACGGGAACAAGGGGTCCTTCTCGAGTTCCCGTACCTTCCACTTGGAGATGCTGAGCATCTGGGCGAGCTCGGCCACGGTTATAGCGCGTTCTTCCATGTCCGCAAGGTAGGTCGGTTGAGCAGTCAGGGATGAGATGTCGCAGACCCTGTGCGTGTCTTTGACGCCGGGCGGTCAGCTCGGCTTTGGTGGCTCGTCCTTTGGAAACAGGGGCGTCCGCTCGGGGCGAGGAGGTCGAGAAGGCCGGGTCCGATCGAGGTATCGGGACCCGGCCCGGATGACGACGATCGTCGCCCAGACGTTCAGCACGAGCAGTACGAACGCGATGACATAGAGGAGGGGACCAGGACCGGTAGCGACCATCACGACGCCGATACTGACAGACACTTCGGTTCCGCGTAAGCCTCACCACGCGTCAGTCGCCGGGCAACGCCATCACCCCGTCGAGCGCCCGCGCTAGCTCGGCTCTGAGACGCAACACGATGCGCTTCTGCGTCGGCTCGAGGGCGTCGAAACTTCCGTAGCGACTGCCGCGACTCTTCCGAGCCGCACCAGGAGCTGTCGCCACTCGAGTAAGTCCGCAGCCCGCTCGACACCGATCCACCCACGTAGCTCGTCGAGGTACGGCTTCTGCCGCTTCTCGAAGCGTTCACACACCTCAACCGACCCCAGGTGGTGGTCCTCCCCCCTCAAGATCGGTCAGCGTGACGCCATGCAAGGCGTTCCCAGTAGGTTCCCGCTCCTCACGCTCGATCCGGCTCAAGAGCTTCTGCGGGTACCGGGCTGCGACTGCTCGCCCGATCGCTTCGGTTGTCGGCCAGGGAATTGTCAACTCGCGCTCGTGAAGGAAGGCCGGCTCAGCGCGCAGTTCGTCCCGCATCAAACCCGTCAGGCGCGCGAGGGCATGCACGTCGTAGATGATCGAGGCGCCGGAGCCGTCTGCGTCAAATTCAGCTACCTGGCTTGAGTGCACTTCGCGGATCGCATGCTCGAGGTGGAGGCGCGCGTCATCGCGTACACGGAGCGGGCCGTCCTCGTCGAGTGGGGTTTCGGCCAGGCCGCTGAAAGCGCTTAGCTGTGGCGCGATGCCGTCCGTTCTAGAGCGTGAGGAAGTTACCCACAGTTCCGGAAAGGATGCCAATCACGAGAAGGATCACGGCGAGCCACTGCCGTTCTATCGCCTCAAGCAGGAACGTGTCGGGAGATCCTGACGATGCGCGCGGTGCCCAGATGTGGCCACCCTCCGCTCCCCCGCCATCGATGATGTGAGGTACGGGCGTGTCGAGCTTTCTCTTCGCCGCTCGAATGCCGCCGACGATGAGCATCACCCCACCGAGTTCCGATGCAGCGGAGACGACGAAGAGGACCATGGCGGCGATCTGCACCTGGTGATCATCGCGCGATGCTTCGATTTGAGGAAGAGTCAGGGCAGTATCGAGGTATGGAATTGATCTTCTACATCGTCGGTGCCGTCCTGTCGTTCGTGATCCTGTACCTCGTGGTTCGCGGTGCCGTCACCTCCGCCCTCGCGTCCCACTACAAGACCGTTCGTTGGTACGAAGCAACCGGCGAGTGGGAAGTCGCAGGGTCCTCCCCCAACCGGAAGCCGAGTCAGCTGCCAACGTCTTCTGCTCGCTGATTATCACGACCGATGCGCCCCATCTCCTACTCAGGAGTGGGGCGCGTTTCGTCCTTTGCGCGATGAGGTGACACCGCTGTCAGACCTGACGCCGCCACACGCCACTACGCTGACCCACGCGTCCGTCACCCATCGCTGAGGGTGCGGATCACCGGACGCACGAACGCCCCCACCTCGACAGGTGGGGGCGTTCTGTTGGATGGACTAACGACGTCGAGTGCGCCGGGCCTGCCGGCGTTCGTCCGTCGTTGTGGCTCGGTACTCGGCCTCAGCCTTGTCCAGAGCCGCCCGAGTCTGCTGACTCGGGCTCGATGCACGTACCACTTCGAAGTACCTCTGGACTGCCTGGTCTGGCGTCAGTCGAGCGGCCGCGGAGTGCGTCATGTCGATCCCTCCCTTGGTGAGTCATACTCTACGCGTTCGATAGCTGATGGCCGATTGTGCTTGCGCAGGTTGCGGCGACTGTCTCGGCAGATGCGGATGCGAGGATGTTGCCCAGTGCAGGGTGCGACACTGTCATCGGCACGTCGATGGAGAGTATGCCGATCACCTTGGCGGTGGCATCATCGTCGCTCTGAATTGGCACGGCCAGCACCTCGGCGTACTTGCCGATGATGTTGCGGAACTCAGCGTGGGTGAAGCCTCGCTGCGTCCGACCGGAGACGCGCGCGAAGCTAGCTTCGGAGAGATCTGCCGATCCGTACTTGGCAGCGATCGGTCGGATCTCGTGGTGCGTGATCTTCTTGTCCTCCCACGCCTTGCCGATGCAACCCTTCCCCTTCACCCACTCAACGTCGCTCGGCTGAGGCGTGTCCCTGAGGCGAAAGCGAACTAGGCGGACCAGCTTGTCCGCACGCCACGGGAGCCGAGAATGCCTGACGAGGAAGACGCTTGCTCCGAGTTGAGTCAGATCGACGCTCGGGGTGGAAGTCTCGGACAGAGCGACGAGCATCCCGACAAGTAGACGTCGCACGTCAGCGTCGAGCTTCGCTGAGTGCTTGAGGCGCTGCCCGTTAATGATCGTTACGATGCTGTCCAGCAGAACCAGGGTGGCTCCGACGATCAGCGTCCAAGACTCGAGTAGCGGGTCGGACGGAAGTACCTTGGCGAGGACAGCGCTCTTGACGGCCACGACAGCGAAGGCGACTACCGCGGCCCCGATACGCAGCAGCAACCGCAGTCTTGACACAAGGCGGAAGCATACCGACTACGTGAGCAAAGCTCTCGCGCTCAGGGTCGCGTCGCCGAGATCGATGTCGCCGATGTTCTTAGCATCGACGCCGAGCTCCAAGGTCACTGTCGCCGTCGTGCAGTGGGACGTGGGCCGTGGACCGTGGACCGTGGACCGTGGACCGTGGACCGTGGACCGTGGACCGTGGACCGTGGACCGTGGACCGTGGACCGTGGACCGTGGACCGTGGACCAGGCCGGACATGACCTGGCCCTCCTGTTCCGCGCCGCCCGGATGGCGAAGAGTCCCTATACGTACTCCGATCGACATCTGCGCCTCAAAGTCCGCAGCAGACTTCACGACCAGGCCGACCGCAGCAACAGCCGCGGCGTCGAATGTCGCAACAGTCCCGCCGACCCCCTTGAATGCAGCACCTAGCTTCTCAGCCTCAGTCGCGGCAGCAGCGGTCGCCTTCCGCGCCCGCTCCATGCCGGTGATGCATTTCTGAACGGAAGCACGAATTGCGACTTGCACTACCCTCTCGGCCATACACACTTCTCCTTCGGCCAGGAGAAATCGGCACGCAAACGCCCGCCGGAACTAGCATGCCCAGATCTCGGATCTCGTTCATGCCCGAGTGTTCCGGCGGGCGTATTCGTAGGTCAATTCTACCGTGAATTGCACCGACATAGGGTGTCTCGAGCACGCGGAAGAGCCCCGCGCAACTCAACCAGTCGCGCGCGGCTCAATGCACACCCACGGGCTGGGACGCCTTCGATCAGGTGGAAGAACCTGAAGGATGAATCTTGCGCCAGGCTTTTTGAGCAGTAGCACGGATCCAATCTTCAATCTTCGTCGATGCCGCCGTCATTCGAGGACTCGGATCACCGGACTGGCCAAGCCTGCCGTAGTTAGCGCCACCAACCACCCAAAGAATGACAGCGAGGGCTAGAAGTCCACACAGCCAAAGATACGGGGGCACAAAGCCGATTGCCTGTAAGGGATCACCCGTCAATTGAGCGCTCCAAATCACAAGCCCAACCATGACCGAATACCAAGCCAGGCAGAACAACACCATGACCGTCTGTATGACCCGATTCCAGCCCCTGTTCTGCTTCCGATAATACGTGATGCGAGCGATCTGACTTTCAACCTCTGCCGCAAACGCTTTCCTAGCCGCACTATCCGAGTCCGGCATAGCCGCTAGTAACGCTAAATCTCGCTCTAGCACCTTCGTCCAACGCGCAACAGGAAACGCGCGCTGCGCAAGCCAAATTATCAACGCTGCAACTGCCCCAGTCAGCACCGTCGAGATGGCGCTCCCCCAGTCAATGTCCATGCATGAGAACCTAGCTCAAAATGGCGATCCGGCCCGACTTCTCTGGCCGCAGACCCGCACCTCGCCTTCCTGAGATGTGGTTCGGAACGTACGTGCGGCTCGCAGCGTTTGCGGGCCTACGTCTTGGCGAGGTTTCTGGGGTGCAAGTAGACGACATCGCGTGGCTCGAGCGAGCTCTTCGAGTGCGCCGGCAGGTTCAGCGCGGAAGCGGAGGTCAGGCAGTTCGCATCTCCGCGCCGAAGTACGGATCGGAAAGAACAGTGCCGGTCCCCGACGAACTCACGCGACACCTGTCTTGGCACGTGTCCCAAGTGGGCGTTCGCGGAGATGAGTAGTGGCTGTTCGCCGGACCAGATGGTCAACCGCCTCATGGCAACACGATCTCTTACCACTAATCGAAGACGATCAGGGCGGCGGGGGTTGAGTCGTTCAAGCTGCACGACTGCCGGCACTTCTTCGCATCAGGACTCATCGCAGCCGGATGCGACGTTGTCACAGTGCAGCGTGCCCTTGGGTACCAGTCCGCATCGGTGACGCTGAACACCTACAGCCACTTGTGGCCGAATGCGGACGACCGCACCCGGTCCGCAACCGCAGGGCTCATGCAGGAGGTCGCGGGCGATTCTGCGGACTTTCCGCGGACTGCGGCGGCCGAATAGCCCCGGATTGGCGACATCCCGGGCCTGCTAGTTGTTGAAGCGGAACTCCACCACGTCGCCGTCCTGCATGACGTAGTCCTTGCCCTCGATCCGGGCCTTGCCGTGCGCACGCGCCTCGGCGATCGAGCCCGTCTCCATGAGGTCGTCGAACGAGATGACCTCGGCCTTGATGAAGCCCTTCTCGAAGTCGGTGTGGATGACGCCGGCAGCCTGGGGGGCCTTCCACCCCTTGCCGATCGTCCACGCCCGCGACTCCTTCGGCCCGGCCGTCAGGTAGGTCTGCAGGCCGAGGGTGTCGAACCCGATGCGTGCGAGCTGGTCGAGCCCGGACTCGGTCTGCCCGGTCGACTCGAGGAGCTCCGCTGCGTCCTCCGGATCGAGCTCGATGAGCTCGGACTCGACCTGTGCGTCGAGGAACACGGCCTGCGCGGGCGCGACGAGCGCGGCCAGCTCGGCCTTGCGGGTCTCGTCGGTCAGGATCGCCTCGTCGACGTTGAAGACGAAGATGAACGGCTTGGCGCTGAGGAGGCCGAGCTCGGCGATCGGCGTGAGGTCGATCGAGGTCGCGGAGAGCAGCGTGCCGGCCTCGAGGGCCGCCTTCGCCTCCTGCGCGGTGGCGAGCACGACCGGTTCGGCCTGCTTGAGCTTGACGGTCTTCTCGTACCGGGGCAGGGCCTTCTCGACGGTCTCGAGGTCGGCGAGGATCAGCTCGGTGTTGATGACCTCGAGGTCGTCCTTCGGCGAGACCTTGTTCGCGACGTGCACGACGTCGTCGTCGGTGAAGCCGCGGACGACCTGCGCGATGGCGTCGGCCTCGCGGATGTTGGCGAGGAACTTGTTGCCCAGACCCTCGCCCTCGCTCGCACCCTTGACGATGCCGGCGATGTCGACGAAGGACACCGGCGCGGGCACGGTCTTCTCCGACCCGAAGAGCTCGGCGAGCTGGTCGAGCCGGGGGTCGGGCAGGTTGACCACACCGACGTTCGGTTCGATCGTCGCGAACGGGTAGTTCGCGGCGAGGACCTGGTTCTTGGTCAGGGCGTTGAACAGGGTCGACTTGCCGACGTTCGGGAGACCGACGATTCCGATGGTGAGAGCCACGGGAGCACAGCCTACCGGCGGCCGCCCGCCGGAGCCGACCCGGGCCTCCAGACCGACGCCGTCAGTGCTGCCAGGCGCCGATCGCGAGACTCCAGAACCCGACCCAGAGGCCGTAGGCCGTCCCGGACACGATGAGCGCGACGGTCGCACCGGTCGCGACCAGCGCCGTCCCCAGCCCGATTGCGCGACGCGCGGTGTGCGGTTCCGCCTCGACGCGCTGCGCGCCGGCGAACAGGTCGTCCATCTTCCCCGGTTCCCCCATGCCGTGAGCTTACGTCGCGTCCGCACCGGCCACCAGGGTCACGAGCCGCAACGCCGAGGGCACGACCGGATGATGTCGGAACCCCGTGCGACGATCGGGCCCGTGCCGTTGAACTTCACCGCCATCGACTTCGAGACCGCGAACAGCTCGCCCGCGAGCGCCTGCTCCGTCGGTCTCGTTAAGGTCCGTGGCGGCCGCGTGGTCGACCGGGCGTCCTGGTTCATCCAGCCGCCGGCCGGGCACGACACCTTCCTCGAGTGGAACACCCGCATTCACGGCATCGTCGAGTCGGACGTCGTCGGCGCCAAGGGGTGGGCGGAGCAGTACCTCGACATCGTGGCGTTCGCCGAGGGGGACGTCCTGGTCGCGCACAACGCCCGCTTCGACATGGGGGTCATCGCTGGCGGGTGCTCGGCGACGGGCACCGAGCTCGCGGAGCACCACTCGCTCTGCTCGCTCCAGGTGGCGCGCAAGACCTACACGCTCGACTCGTACCGGCTCCCGATGGCGGCGCGGGCGGCGGGCCACGTCGGGTTCCAGCACCACGATGCGTCCGCGGACGCCGAGGCCTGCGCGGCGATCGTCGTGCACGCCGCCGGGGTGCACGGGTGCGACACGGTCGAGGCACTCGGCGCTGCGACCCGGGTGCACGTCGCGCCGGTGCGCGCGCGGACGGAGCAGCCCCGCGCGGCCGGACAGCCGCGGCAGCCGCGGCTGTCGAACCGGCCGATGATCTTCGCAGACTGACGCCGGAGCACCACCGGGCGGCGCTCCGGGTGGCCGAACGGCCGGTGGTATTGTCACGACAATGCCGCCCGGGCGCCCTCGTCGGTGCCGTCTCCCCCGAAGGACCGCGATGACCAACGAAGGCCAGCTGCCGTCCGACCTGTTCATGGACCTGGACCGGTCGGGTCCGATGCCCCTGTACTTCCAGGTGGCCTCACGCCTCGAGGAGTCGATCCGCTCGGGCGCCCTGCCGCCCGGCGCACGCCTCGAGAACGAGATCGCGCTCGGGGAGCGGCTCGGGCTGTCGCGTCCGACCATCCGCCGGGCCATCCAGGACCTCGTCGACAAGGGACTGCTCGTCCGCCGCCGCGGCATCGGTACGCAGGTCGTGCACGGGCCGGTCACCCGCAAGGTGGAGCTGACGAGCCTGTACGACGACCTCGCGCAGGGGGCGCAGGCGCCGACGACGCAGCTGATCGCGCGGGACGACGTCGTCGCCCCCGACGCCGTCGCCGAGGCGCTCGGCCTCCCCGTGGGCACCACGGTCGTCCACATCCGACGGGTGCGGTTCGCCGAGGACGTCCCGATGGCGGTGCTCGAGAACTACCTGCCGCCGGAGTTCACCGACGTCACCGACGAGGACCTACGGTCCCACGGGCTGTACCAGCTCCTGCGCGGACGGGGCGTCACGATGCGGGTCGCGAAGCAGCGGATCGGTGCGCGTGCGGCCAGCGGCGACGAGGCCGACCTCCTCGAGATCGAGGACGGCGACCCGGTGCTGACGATGAGCCGGACGGCGTACGACGCGTCGGGCCGGGCGGTGGAGTACGGCGTGCACTGCTACCGCCCGGACCGCTACTCGTTCGAGGTCACCCTCGTCGACAAGTAGCCCCGACGAGGAGCCCCGCCGACGCGTGAGCCGACGCCTCACCCCGCGGCGGGCACCCCGAGCTCACCGGTCACGTACTGCGCGCGGCCGAAGCCGAAGGACCAGTCCTGCGGACCGTTCTCCACGTAGCCGATGAAGACGTCCTCGCTCGCGACGCCGACCTCGGCGAGCCGGTCGTGCACCGCTCGGTACAGGCCCTGCTTCGCCTCGTCGCTCCGCCCACGCTGCGTGAAGACCTGGATGACGACGACGCCCGCGGTGCGCTCGAAGCCGAGGCCGGCGTCCTGGGCGATGATCTGCTGCGCGGGGTGCTCGGTGATCACCTGGAAGCGGTCGCGCTCCGGGATCCCGTACTCGGCCACGATGGCGGTGTGGATCGCGTCGGCGATCGCGCGGACCTCGTCGGGGGTGCGGCCGGTGGCGAGGTCGATACGGACGAGCGGCATGGTGCCTCCTGGTTCGGGAACTTTGTCCTTACATACTATCCGGCCCGGGTCCGGAAGTCGCCCCGTGACGGACGGGAGGCGCGGTGCCGGCCCGGCACCGCGCCTCCCGTCCGTCGTGTCGCGCGTCTACAGCGCCGGTGCCGCCGCGTCCGTCGTCACCGGCCCGTCGACGCGGGCCACGTCGTGCCACGCCCCGTCGGCGATGGACGCCTCCGCCGCCTCGACGATCGACGCGGCCGCCAGGCCGTCGGCGACCGACGGCGCGAGCTGCTCCCCGCGTCGGACGCTCGCGACGAACTGCGCCGCCTCGATCGTCTTCAGGTCGTCGTAGCCCATCGAGGTGCCCGCGCCCGGCTGGAAGCGGGCGAACTCGCCGTCGCCGGGTGCCACGTAGTGGGTGGCGTACCCGTCGACCTCCTGCCCGTCGAGGAACACCTGCAGTTCGTTCAGGCGCTGGAAGTCCCACCGCACCGAACCCCGCGTGCCGTAGACCTCGAGCGTGTACTCGGCGTGCGGCCCGCGCATCACCCGGCTCGAGTCCATGGTGCCGACGGCACCGTCCTCGAAGCGGAACAGCAGGGCCGCGTAGTCCTCGTTCTCGACCGGCTTCCGCTCCCCCGTCGCCGCTGCCGAGCGGTCGACGATGCCGGCACCGGGCAGCGGCCGCTCGGTGATGAACGTCTCCGCGAGGGCGCTGACGCTCGCGATCCGACCGACGACGTACTGCGCGAGGTCGAGCCCGTGCGACAGCAGGTCTCCGAGCACGCCGGACCCGGCGCGCTCCCGTTCGAAGCGCCAGGTCAGCGGGGCCGCCGGGTCGGACGAGTAGTCGGCGAGGAGCGAGCCGCGCACGTTGGTGATCCGGCCGAGCCGTCCGCTCCGCACGAGCTCACGGGCACGCTCGACCGCGGGGGCGTGCCGGTAGTTGAACCCGACGCTGGTGATCACGCCGGCGCGCTGCACGGCCTCGTGGATCTGCCGGGAGTCGCTGGCGTACCGGCCCATCGGCTTCTCGATCCAGAACGGCTTGCCGGCCTCGGCCGCGGCGACGGCCATCTCGCGGTGCAGGAAGTTCGGCGAGCAGATCGAGACGACCTCGACCGCGGGGTCGGCGAGGACCTCGTGCCAATCGGCGACCGCACGTTCGTACCCGAAGCGCGTGACGGCCTGGTCGCGCGCGGCCTCGACGGGGTCGGCGGCGACCACGAGCCGCGGCTGCACGCCGAGCTCCGGGAAGTGGTCCGGCAGGGCCCGGTACGCACGGGAGTGCAGCCGACCCATCCACCCGACCGAGACCAGGCCGACGCCGACGGTGTCCACGCTGCTCATGCGGCGGGGACGATGATGTCCCGCACCAGGGCGTCGAGCTTGGCGTCCGCGTCGAGGAACTGGCGCAGCGTCGTGACCGTTGCGCCGAAGCGGTCGAACTCGTCGACCGTCATGCCGTCGACGTCGTAGCCGCGGGCGAACTCCGGCGTCGCAGCCCGCAGCGCCGCGATGACGTGCGCCGGCACCTCGTCGTGGATGGCGTCGGGGCGCCACGGGAAGGCGTTCGCGTTGATGTCCCGCGACCACTGGAACGGGGGCGACACGACGAGGTCCCCGCCCTGGAACTCCGACCACTGCAGGGCGTTCCGGAAGGCGGCGACGAGGACCCGGGAGCGGAAGCCGCGCTCCCGGAACACCCGGTAGGCGTTCTTCACGGCGGCGACGCCGGCCCACTCGAGGATGCCGGGGTCGACCATGACGTGGTTCCGCCCGACGACGGTCTTCAGCCAGTCGTCGAACCGGCCGGCCATCAGCGTGACGACGTGCCCGAACTCCTGCTCCGGCAGCCCGTCGGCGGCGCGGCGGTCGAGGGCACGCTCGATGGCCTCGCCGACGGCGACGACCTGCGGCACCGTGAACGACACCGTCGCGTTGATCGAGACCCCGCGGTACGCGGCCTCCTCGATCGCGGCGATGCCGACCGCCGTGGCCGGGATCTTCACGATGATGTTCGGGGCGAGCTGCGAGAACCGCACGGCCTGCTCGACCAGGGCGTCCCGATCGCGGTGCAGGCGCGGGTCGGTCTGCATGCTGAGCCGGCCGTTCCGCCCGCCGGAGGCCTCGAACGCGGGGAGCAGCTGCGCGGCCGCGGCGATCGAGAGCTCCTCGACGGCCTTCCACCCGATCCAGGACTCCCCCGCGGTCGGGTGCTCGGCCGCGATCGCCCGGATGCGCGGCTCCCAGGTCGCCGGGTCCTGCTGGATGCACGTGTAGGCGATGACCGGGTTGCACGTCGCGCCGACGGCGCCGTACTCGGCGATCGCGACGGCCAGCTCGTGCGGGTCGGCCGAGTCGTTCCACAGTGCGGTCGGTGTCTGCGTCGCGGCCTGCAGGGTGACGGGCCGGGCGTCGACGCCGGTGGACGCCGGGGTCTCGAGGGTGTCGGTCATCGGGTGAGTCCCTTCGTGATCGTGTCGAGCTGGAACCGGGACACCGCGTCGGCGTCCTCGTCCTCGGCGAAGACGCTGGACACGGCCACGGTGTCCTCGCGGGCCGTGAACCCGACGCGGTCGAGTGCGGCCCAGAATGCGTCGAAGTCGACGTCCGCCGCGCCGACCGGCAGGTGCTGGTGGACGCGGACCGGGTTGCCGGGCGGGTTGGTGATGTACCGGAGGCCGTGCGACCGGGTGTGGTCGTAGGCGTCGGCGACGTGGACGAGCTGCAGGGAGTCCCCCGCGGCGTCGATGACCTCGTCCATGTTCCCGCCGTAGTGGAACGTGTGGCAGGCGACGTAGACGAACCCGACGTGCTTCGAGTTGAGTCCGCGGATCACCCGGAGTGCCTCGAGGCCGTCCTCGACGAAGTCGTCGGGGTGCGGGTCGATGAGCACGCGGAGCCCGGCGTCCTCGATGATCGGCAGGAGCTCCTCCATCGAGCGGTAGAAGGCGTCCTCGGACTCCTCAGCGCGCTCGGGACGACCGGAGAACTCGGTGTTGATCGTGTCCACGCCGAGGCGCTTCGTGATCTCGATGACGCGCTTCCACTTCGTGACCGCCGCCTCGCGGGCGTCGCGGTCCGGGCCGGACCAGCGGAGCACCGGCAGCACCGAGGCGACCTGCACGCCGGCGTCGCGGCACGCTGCGGCGAACGCGTCCACGAGGTCGTCGTCGGCCTTCGGGTGCCGGAAGAACGGGATGAAGTCGCGGTGCGGCGTGAGCTGCAGGTACTCGTACCCGAGGTCGGCGACCTTCCGCGGGAACTCGAGCAGCGAGAGGTCGTGGTGGTACGGGGTCGGGTCGAGGGCGATCTTCGGCATCAGGCCCCCGCGAGCGCACCGGTGGCGGCCGTCTCGCCTGCCGTCTCGCCTGCCGCCTCGTAGAACGCGGGCTTCGCGACCGCGTACTCGACCGACTCCAGCGCGCCGGACTGCTGTGCACGGACCGCGACCTCGGCGACGACGGAGGCCGTGTAGCCGTCCCAGGCGCTCGGGCCGTCGATGCCGCCGGTGCGTGCGGCGTCGACCCAGCGCTGGACCTCCTCGTCGTAGGCGGCGCCGAAGCGCTCCTTGAACGACGGGGTGACGCCCTGGCCGGTCGCCCCGGCGGCGACGACGGTCGCGGAGGTGTCACGACCGATGTAGGCGACGCCGGACTCGAAGACGGCGTCCGTCGTGACCTGGTAGCCGAACTGGGCGTTGACGTTGATCTCGACGATCGCCATCGTGCCGGACTCCGTGGTGAACAGCACGAACTGCGGTTCGGGCAGGTCCGCCGGTGCGAGCGAGTTCTTCCGCGGCTTCTTGACCTCGACCGCGACGATCGGCTCCCCCGTCAGGAACGGGATGATGTCGATCTCGTGGATGACCGAGTCGTGGATGAGCATCGACTCGCTGAAGTTCGGCGGGGTCGTCGGGTTGCGGTGCGCGTGGTGCAGGGCGAGCAGTGCGCCGTGGGCACCGGACTCGCGCAGCGCCCGGAGCTCCTGGTACCCCGCGTCGAAGCGGCGCATGAAGCCGACCTGGATCACGGGACGGGCGGCGTGCTGCTGCTCGAGCTCGACGATGCGCAGCGAGTCCTCGGCGCTGGTCGTGAGGGGCTTCTCGCACAGGACGGTGAGGCCGCGCTCGAGGGCCGTCACGAGGATCGGCTCGTGCAGGAAGCCGGGCGTCGCGATGATGACGGCGTCGATGTCGGTCGCGTCGAGGGCCTCGTCGAAGGACGCCGCGGTGACGGCGCCCGGTGCGAGGTCGGCGGCAGCCCGGGCGCGGGCCTCGTCCGGCTCGACGACGGCGACGACGTCGGCGTTCGAGATCTTCGCGGTGATGCGACGGACGTGGTCGGCGCCCATCATGCCGGCGCCGACGACGGCGACGCGGAGGTTCTGCGTGGTCATGGTGGTGTTCTCCCGGGGTGGTGACGGCGCGTCAGGAGGCGCGGGCGGCGGAGGTGGATCCGAAGATGTGCTGGAAGGTGCGCTCGGCGATCGGGCCGGGAGCGTCGACCGAGCAGCCGTACATGTCCTGCTCGACGATGCCGAAGACGTCGGGGTTGATCGCCGCGACCGCCTCGATGATGGGGGCCAGCTCGGGCGTGCCGTGCGGCGGCTCGGTCATGATCCCCTGCGCGACGGCGGTGGCGAACGGCACGTCGTTCTTCAGCACGTCGAACAGCAGCTCGGTGTCCACCTGCTTGAGGTGCAGGTACCCGATGCGGTCCGGGTGCTCGGCGATGAGCCGGAGGTTGTCCCCGCCGTAGTAGGCGAAGTGTCCCGTGTCCAGGCAGAGGTTCGTGTACTCCGGGTTCGTCACCTCGAGGAAGCGCACGGTCTCGCGGTACGTGCCGACGTGGCTGTCCGCGTGTGTGTGGAACTGCTGGCGGACGCCGTACTCCTCGAGCAGCGCCTTGCCGAGCTGGTCGTGCCCCTTGCCCAGGCGCTCCCACTGCTCGTCGGTCAGTGTGCGCGCCTCGAGCACCTCCGAGGTCGCGTCCGAGCGCCAGAGGTCCGGGATGGTCACGAGGTGCTCGGCACCGAGTGCCGCGGCGAGGCCGGCCACCGCGACCGCCTGGTCCCACGCGCGCTGGAACTGGTCCTCGCCCTTGTGGAACCCGGTGAAGACCGTGCCGGCGGAGAGCCGCAGCCCGCGGGACTCGAGCTCGTCGGACAGCTGCGCCGGGTCGGTGGGCAGGTACCCGTACGGGCCGAGTTCGATCCACTCGTAGCCGGCCGCGGCCGCCTCGTCGAGGAAGCGCTGCCACGGCACCTGGGCGGGGTCGTCCGGGAACCAGACGCCCCACGAGTCGGGCGCGGTGCCGATCCGGATGGAGGCGGGCGGTGCGTCCGTGGACGGGGTGCCGGCGGGGGTGGCGGTGTCGGTCATGACGTCGCTGTCGCTTTCTGGGCCGCGGCCCGGTGTGGTGTGGAGGGTCAGCCGAGCAGGGGCCGCTGGTGGGCGACCTGCTGCTCGTAGTCGGTACGGGCCTGCTGCGTGCTCGGCAGGGTGGAGGTCTGCGCGACCGGCACGTCCCACCAGCCGTCGCCCTCGGGCGCGTACAGCAGGGGGTCGGAGTTGACGTGCACGAGCGTGGTGTGGTCGTTCGCCTTCGCCTGCCGGACCGCGGCCCGGAGGTCCGCGATCGCGTCCGGGCCCGGCTGGACCTCGATGACGTCCACGCCGTAGGAGCGGGCGTTCGCCGCCAGGTCCACGGGCAGCGGGTCACCGTTCTCGAACGACTGCGTCTCGTCGAGGTACCGGTACCTGGTGCCGTACCGCTCGGACCCGACGGTCTCGGACAGGTGCCCGATCGAGGCGTACCCGTGGTTCTGGACGAGCACGACCACGATCTTGATGCCCTCGGCCACGGCGGTGACGAGCTCGGTGTGCAGCATGAGGTAGCTGCCGTCGCCGACCATCACGATGGCGTCGCGGTCGGGAGCACCCCGTCGGACGCCGATCCCGCCCGCGATCTCGTAGCCCATGCACGAGAACGCGTACTCGACGTGGTAGCCGAGCTCGTCGCGCACCCGCCACAGCTTGTGCAGGTCACCCGGCAGCGACCCCGCCGCCTGGATCACGACGTCGCGCGGGTCCGACGCCTCCTGCACCGCGCCGATGATCTCCGCCTGACCGGGCAGGGCGAGACCGGACGGGGCGAAGGCGGCGTCGACGACGGCGTCCCACTCCTGCTTGCGCTGGGCGATCTCGGCGGCGTACCCGGGGTCCACCGCGTACGACGGGTCGGACGTGAGCGCCGCGGTCAGCGCGACCAGCGCCTCCCGGGCGTCCGCGACGACCGGCAGCTGCGAGCCGTGCTTGTACGCGTCGAACGCGGCGACGTTCACGTTCACGAACGTCACGTCCGGGTGCTGGAAGGCGGTCCGCGACGCCGTGGTGAAGTCGCTGTACCGGGTCCCGATGCCGATCACGACGTCGGCCTGGGCGGCGATCGCGTTCGCCGCCGCCGTGCCGGTCGCGCCGATGCCGCCGAGGTACTGCGGGTGGTCCCAGACGAGCGCACCGCCGCCGGCCTGCGAGGTGCCGACCGGGATGCCCGTCGCCTCGACGAAGGCGGCGAGCTCCGCCGCCGCGTCCGAGTACAGCACGCCGCCACCGGCGACGACCACGGGGCGCTCGGCGGCGCGGATCGCCTCGACGGCCCGGACGAGCGGACCGTGCTCGGGCAGCGGACGGCGGAGGTGCCACTCACGCGGCTGGAGGAAGGCGACGGGGACGTCGAGGGCCTCGGCCTGGACGTCCTCGGGCAGGGCGATGGTCACGGCACCGGTCTCGGCCGGGTCGGTGAGCACCCGCATGGCGGCGAGCGCGATCGAGAACAGCTGCTCCGGACGCTCGACGCGGTCGAAGAACCGGGACAGCGGTCGGAACGCGTCGGTGACCTGGATCGAGGTGTCGTGCGGCATCTCGATCTGCTGCAGCACCGGGTCCGTGGTCCGGGTCGCGAACGTGTCCGACGGCAGCAGCAGCGCCGGCAGCCGGTTCGTCGTCGCGAGGGCGGCGGCGGTGAGCATGTTCGCGGCGCCCGGGCCGACCGACGCCGTGCTGGCGAAGGTCGCACGACGACGGTGCATGCGCGCGAACCCGACGGCCTCGTGCACCATCGCCTGCTCGTTGCGCGCCTGGTGGTAGGGCAGCAGACCCGGCTGCTCCACGTGCAGCTGCTTGATCGCCTGACCGAGGCCCGCGACGTTGCCGTGCCCGAAGATGCCGAAGATCCCCGGGATCGTGCGCTCGCGGTGGTCGCCGTCGACGGTCCACTGGTTCGCGAGGAACGCGACGAGGGCCTGGCCGACGGTCATGCGGCGGGTGGCGGTCATCGGTCGGACTCCTTCTCGTAGGGCAGGCGCGGGTCGACGGCTTCCGACTCCCACACCTGACGGACCCACCCGTGGGCGGGGTCGTCGGTGATGTTCCAGACGCGCTCCGGGTCGGGCCCGGCCATCACGTTGAGGTAGTACATGTCGTAGCCCGGCGCCGCGACGGCCGGACCGTGCCAGCCGTACGGCACGAGGGCGATGTCGCCGCTGCGGACCTGACGGAACTCGTCGATCGGCCGGTCGTCCGAGGCGTACGTGCGGTGCAGGGCGAAGGGCTCGGCGTTCTCGGGAGCGTCGACACCACGCGCCACGTCGGCCTCGTAGTAGTAGATCTCCTCGAGGTCCGACTCCTCGCCGGGGCGGTGCGTGTCGTGCTTGTGCGGCGGGTACGACGACCAGTTGCCGGCCGGCGTGATCACCTCGCACACGATCGCCTTGACGGCGTCGAGCGCGGCCGGGGTGCCGAAGTTGTGCACCTGCCGGCTGGACTGCCCGGCACCGCGGAGCTCGACGGGGACGTCCCCGCGTGCGATGTACGTCGAGCGCTTCACCGTGTCGGTGGGGACCTCGGCGACCGCGAGCCGACCGCTGCCGGTGATCCGCGCCTCCGACCCGGACCCGAGGTACAGGACGTCGGTCGGTCCGTCGAAGACGCTGCGGCGTCCCGCCAGTGCCTGTTCCCCGGTCCCCGCGTCGCCCGCGTAGGCGACGGAGAAGGTGCCGGCGAGCGGCACCACGATGCGCTCCACGGCGGCGGCCGGGAGGCGCAGCTCGCCCCCGTCGGTCAGCGCGCCGGTCCGCAGGCCGGTGTGCGCCCACCCCGGCACCCGTCCGTCGACCACGTCGGTCCAGCCGTCCTCCGGTCGGCTGCCCGCCCGGACGAACCAGTCGTCGTTCGCCATCCCCGGGTCAGCCGTTCGCGGGGAAGCCGAGGTCGACGCCACCGTGCACGGCGGGGTCGAGCCACCGCGAGGTGATCGCCTTCTGCCGGGTGAAGAAGCTCACGCCGTCCGCGCCGTACGCCTTGTGGTCGCCGAACAGCGAGTTCCGCCAGCCACCGAACGAGTAGTACGCGACCGGCACCGGGATCGGGACGTTGATGCCGATCATGCCGACCTGCACGTCCCGCTGGAACCGGCGGGCGGCACCGCCGTCGTTCGTGAAGATCGCCGTGCCGTTGCCGAAGGCGCCGGAGTTGATGAGCTCGAGCCCCTCCTCGTAGGTCTGCACGCGGACGACCGACAGCACCGGGCCGAAGATCTCCTCGGTGTAGACGCGACTCGACGTCGGCACCCGGTCGATCAGCGTCGGACCGAGCCAGAAGCCGTTCTCGTCGCCGTCGGGTCGGACGGTGCGGCCGTCCACCACGACCTCCGCACCGTCCTGCTCGGCGACCTCGATGTACGAGGCGACCTTGTCGCGGTGCTGCTCGGTGACGAGCGGGCCCATGTCGCAGCCCCGGCGTCCGTCGCCGATGCGCAGCGTCGCCGCGCGCTCGCTGATCTTCGCGATGAGGTCGTCCGCCACGGGCTCGACGGCGACGACGACCGAGATCGCCATGCAGCGCTCACCGGCCGAGCCGAAGCCCGCGTTGATCGCGTTGTCGGCGACGAGGTCGAGGTCGGCGTCGGGCAGCACGAGCATGTGGTTCTTCGCGCCGCCGAGGGCCTGCACGCGCTTGCCGTGCTTCGTCCCCGTCTCGTACACGTACTGCGCGATCGGGGTCGACCCGACGAACGAGATCGACTCGACGTCCGGGCTGGTGAGGAGGCCGTCGACGGACTCCTTGTCGCCGTTGAGCACCGTGAGGACGCCGTCGGGCAGTCCTGCCTCCCGGAACTTCTGCGCGAGCCAGATCGCCGCGCTCGGGTCCTTCTCGCTCGGCTTGAGCACGACGGTGTTGCCGGCCGCGATCGCGATCGGCAGGAACCACAGCGGCACCATGGCCGGGAAGTTGAACGGCGAGATGATGCCGACGACGCCGAGCGGCTGGCGGATCGAGTAGACGTCGATGCCGGTCGACACCTGGTCGGAGAACTCGCCCTTCATCAGCGAGGGGATGCTCGTCGCGAGCTCCACGACCTCCTGCCCGCGGGCGATCTCGCCGAGCGCGTCCGAGGTGACCTTGCCGTGCTCGCTCGTGATGATCTCGGCGAGCTCGGCCTTGTCGCGGTTGAGGACCTCGCGGAACGCGAAGAGGACCTGCTGGCGCTTCGCGAGCGACATCTGGCTCCAGGCCGGGAACGCGGCCTTCGCGCTCGCGATCGCCCGCTGGATCTCGGACTCGTCGGCCAGGGCGACCCGCTTGGTCACGACGCCGAGCGCGGGGTCGTACACCGGGGCCGTCCGGCCCGAGGTCGACGCGACGTGCTCGCCGTCGATCCAGTGCCCGACCGTTGCGAGTCCCTGCTCGGTGGCTGGCTGTTCCGTGGTGGTCATGCGTTGCTTCCTTCCGGGACGGACGTGTCCAGGGTGGTGGACGTGGCAGGCGACCCGGGTCGGTCGCGAGCCGGTGTGGAGGACTCGCCACGGGCCTCCCGGCTGTGGACGAGGGAGGACGCGACGTCGACCGCGGTGGCGACGTCGCCGTCCTGGGGGTAGAGCAGGGTGCGTCCGACGACGAGCCCGCGGACGCCCGGCAGGGCGAGCGCGTCAGCCCAGGTGGCGTAGGTCTCGTCGGGGCTGCCGGACGGGTCACCGCCGAGGAGCAGCGTCGGCAGCGTCGTCGCCGCCATCACGCGCGCCATGTCGTCGACGACCGGGACCTTGAGCCAGCTGTAGGCGCTCGACTCCCCCAGGCCCGCGGCGATCGCCATCGAGGTGATCACGGCCTCGGCTGTCAGGTCGTTGACCACCCGGCCGTCGCGCCACGACGACATGAACGGCTCGAGCATGATCGGCAGCCGCAGGGCAGCGGCCTCGCTCACGGCACGCGCGGTGGCCTCGAGCGTGGGCGCGGTCCCGGCGTCGTCGAGTGCGACGCGCACGAGCAGCTTCGCGACGTCGAGCCCGGCGTCCTTGATCGCCCGCGCGGAGTACGCCGTGTAGCGGTCGTCGAGCTCGAACGCGGCGCCCCGCAGCCCGCCGCGGTTCATCGACCCGACGACGACCTTGCCGTCGAGGGCGCCGAGGAGCGCGAGGTCCTCGACGATGTCCGGGGTGCCGAGGACACCGTCGACCCCCGGACGACCGAGTGCGACGACGAGCCGTTCGAGCAGGTCGTAGCGGTCGGCCATCGCGGACGGGTCGTCGCGGACCGCCAGGGCCCCACGCGCGGGGTGGTCGGCCGCGACGATGAACAGCTTGCCGTCGTCGGCGAGCAGCGGGCGCCGGGTCCGCGCGCGCAGCACTTCGGCGACGCGCTCCGGTGCGCCGGCGCGGAGGTCCCGCAGCCGGGCGAAGTCGGCGGGGCTGATCTCAGGCATCGATGCCCTCCTTCGTGGTCGCCTGCACGGGGTTGTCCCGCAGGAACTGCTCGATCTCGTCGCTGGTCGGCATCGCGGTCGAGCACTCGAACCGCGTGGCCACGATCGCCCCGGCGGCGTTCGCGAACGCCAGCGTGCGGTCGAGGCTCCAGCCCTGCAGCAGGCCGTGGGTCAGCGCACCGCCGAACCCGTCACCCGACCCGAGGCCGTTCACGACGTCGATCGTGTGCGGGCGGAACTCGACCGTCTCGTCCCGGGTCTTCGCGAGCACGCCCTTCGGCCCCTGCTTGACGATCGCGACCTCGACGCCGCGCTCGAGCAGGGCGTCGGCGGCACGGACCGGATCGGTCTCGCCCACGGCGACCTCGCACTCCTCGCGGTTGCCGACCGCGACGGTCGCGTGCTCCAGGGCCACGGCGACCTCCCGCGTCGCGGCGGCGGGGTTCGCCCAGAACACCGCCCGGTAGTCGAGGTCGAGCACGGTGTGGACCCGGGTGGGAGCAGTCGACGCGGACCGGGCCGCGAACGCCGCGTGGTGCGCGCTCCGGCTCGGCTCCTCGCTCAGGCCCGTCACGGTCGTCCAGAAGATGCGCGCCCGTTCGATCTCGTGCAGCGGCAGGGACTTCGCGGTGATCATGAGGTCCGGGGCCTTCGGGGCCCGGTAGAAGTACAGCGGGAAGTCGTCCGGCGGGAAGATCTCGCAGAACGCCACGGGCGTGTTCAGCCCGTCGACCGTGGCGACGAAGTCGTTCGCGACGCCCAGCTCGGGGAGGGTCCTGGCGATGTACCGCCCGAAGGGGTCGTCGCCCGTGCGGGTGACGACGGCCGTCTCCGCGCCGTGGCGTGCGGCGGCGATGGCGACGTTGGTCGCGCTGCCGCCGACGGACTTCGAGAAGGTCGTGACGTCCTCGAGCGGACCGGTCTGCTGGGGGTAGACGTCGACGCTGACGCGTCCCATCGTGATCACGTCGTAGGCGTGGGGAACTTCGTTGGTCATGCGACGCGATGGACCTTCCGTGCGGCTTCTTCGGCGGACGAGCACGACTGTACACGCACTTTGCCCTAATGTCAGTACATGGTTCGACACCGCGTGTGCGGACCCGTGCTCGCGGCGTCGGCGGGCCGGGAGGCGCGTGTCGGTGGGACCTGCCAGGGTCGCCTCATGCAGATCCTCGCCCTGGTCATCGGCCTCGTCCTCGGCGCGGCCGTCGGTGCCGTCGTCGCGTGGTCGCTCGCGCGCTCCCGCGCGGGCGTCGACGCCGCCGCGGCACGCGCCACCGCCGACGCCGTGCGGGCGCAGCTCGACACCGCGCGCGCCGACGCCGAGGAACGGCTCGACGCCCAGGACGCCCAGTACCGCCGGCAGGTCGACTCGCTCGAGCGTCGGGCGGCCGAGCTCGAGCACCTCGTGCAGCGCATGCACGGCGCCGACGCCGCGCGCACGCAGGGCGAGTCGAAGGTGCTCTCCGCGCTGAGCCCGGTCGCGCAGACGCTCGACGTCATGCGCGCGAAGATCGCCGAGCTCGAGCAGTCCCGCAGCGAGCAGTACGGGGCCCTCTCCGCGCAGCTCCGCTCCGCCGCCGAGTCCGAGGAACGCCTCCGCGCCACGGCGGACACCCTCGCGAGCGCCCTGTCCTCGAACAGCACCCGCGGCGTGTGGGGCGAGACGCAGCTCCGGAACGTCGTGGAGGCCGCCGGGCTGCTCGAACGCGTCGACTTCGACGTGCAGTCCTCGGTCACGACGACCGCGGGGACCGCCCGACCCGACATGGTCGTGCACCTGCCCGGCGGCAAGACGATCGCGGTCGACGCGAAGGTGCCGTTCAGCGCCTACCTGCAGGCGGCCGAGATCCCGGCGAGCGCGACCGGTGCCGAGGGTGCCCGGCGCGACCAGCTCATCGCCCAGCACGTCAAGGCCCTGCGGGCGCACGTCGACGCCCTCGCCGCCCGTGAGTACTGGACGGGCTACGACGCCTCGCCCGAGCTCACCATCGCGTTCATCCCGTCCGAGTCCCTCGTCTCGAGCGCCCTCGCCGCCGACCCCGGGCTGCTCGACCACGCCTTCCGCAAGCGCATCGCACTGGCGTCACCCGTCACGCTGTGGTCGGTGCTCAAGACCATCGCGTTCTCGTGGCAGCAGGACGTCGTCACCGCCGAGGCACGCGAGCTCTTCCGGGTGTCCCGCGAGCTGTACGGCCGCCTGGCGACCATGGGCGGACACGTCGACAAGCTCGGCCGGGCGATCCGCGGCTCGGTCGTCGACTACAACCGCTTCGTGGGCTCGCTCGAGCGGCAGGTGCTTCCGAGTGCCCGGCGGCTGTCGCTGCTCGACGAGTCGAAGGTGCTCGCCGACCCCGCGACGATCGACGACGAGCCGCGGCTGCTCACCGCGCCCGAGCTCGTCGGCGCCCTCGACGAGGACTGACCGCCGGCGCGCAGATACGCGTCGAACCAGCGATGCGACATCGAACCAGCCGATCGGCCTGGTTCGATGTCGCATCCGTGGTTCGGTGCCTGACGTCGCTGCCGGGCACCGCCTGACGTCGTCGCCGGGCACCACCGGTCACGCGGAACGGATCAGAACCACTTCTCGGCGCGGTGGTCCGCCTGGATCCGGCGGATCGTGTTCGAGCGCGAGCGGAGCACGAGCGAGTCCGTGTGGATGACCCCGCGCGAGCGGCGGACACCGTCCACGAGGACACCGTCGGTGACACCCGTTGCGACGAAGAACGTGTTGTCGCCCGTGACCAGGTCGTCCTGGTCGAGCACCTTGTCGAGGTCGTGCCCGGCGGCGATCGCCTTCTCGCGCTCCTCGTCGTCCTTCGGCTGCAGCTTGCCGAGGATCACGCCACCGAGCGCCTTGATCGCACAGGCGGTGATGATGCCCTCCGGCGTGCCGCCGACACCGACGCACATGTCGATCTTCGAACCGGGCAGCGCCGCCGAGATGCCGCCGGCGACGTCACCGTCGAGCAGCAGTCGCGTGCCGGCACCGGTCGCGCGGATCGCACGGATGAGCTCGTCGTGGCGCGGGCGGTCGAGGACGGCGATCTGCATGTCCTCGATGTCCTTGTCCTTGGCCTTCGCCAGCGCGCGGATGTTGTCGCCGATCGGCTTATCGAGGTCGAGGACCCCGCGGCCCTCGGGTCCGGCGGCGATCTTGTCCATGTAGAACACCGCCGACGGGTCGTACATCGAACCGCGGTCGGAGACGGCCATCACGGAGATGGCGTTCTGGCGGCCGGCGGCGGTGAGCGAGGTGCCGTCGATCGGGTCGACCGCGATGTCGCAGGCCGGACCGTGGCCGTTGCCGACGTGCTCGCCGTTGTACAGCATCGGGGCGTTGTCCTTCTCGCCCTCACCGATGACGACGACGCCGTCGAAGTTCACCGTGCCGAGGAACTTGCGCATCGCGTCCACCGCAGCGCCGTCCGCGAGGTTCTTCTCACCGCGGCCCACCCACGGCTGCGCACGGATCGCGGCGGCCTCCGTCGCACGCACGAGCTCGAGCGCGAGGTTGCGGTCGGGCTGGAGGAACAGGGCACCGGTCTCAGTCGTGGGAGTCACGACCAGAGCCTACCCACCGCCCTCACAGGAGCCGCACCGGGTGCACGGACGTGCACGCTGTGCCCCCTTGGGGCTCGCTGACTAGGCTCGCACGGGACACCACCAGTCGAAGGAGATCGCAGTGCCCATCGCAACGCCGGAACAGTACGCCGAGATGCTCGAACGAGCGAAGGCCGGCAAGTTCGCCTACCCCGCGGTGAACGTGTCCTCCTCGCAGACGATCAACGCCGTCCTCCAGGGCCTGCAGGAAGCCGGCTCGGACGGCATCCTCCAGGTCACGACGGGCGGCGCCGACTACTTCGCCGGCCACACCGTGAAGAACCGCGCGGCGGGCGCCCTCGCGATGGCGCGCTTCGCCCACGAGGTCGCGAAGAACTACGACATCACCGTGGCCCTGCACACCGACCACTGCCCGAAGGACGCCCTCGACGGCTTCGTCCTTCCCCTCATCGCCGCGAGCGAGGAGGAGGTCCGCCAGGGCCGCAACCCGATCTTCCAGTCGCACATGTGGGACGGTTCGGCCGTGCCGCTCGACGAGAACATCGAGATCGCCCGCACGATGATCGAGAAGACGCGCAACATCAACGCGATCCTCGAGGTCGAGATCGGCGTCGTCGGCGGCGAGGAGGACGGCGTCCAGCACGAGGGCACGAACGACGCGCTCTACACGACCCCGAACGACGTCGAGAAGGTCGTCGACGCGCTGGGCCTGGGCGACCGGGGCCGTTGGATCGCCGCCCTGACCTTCGGCAACGTGCACGGCGTGTACAAGCCGGGCAACGTCAAGCTGCGTCCGGAGCTCCTCGGCGAGATCCAGCGCTCGGTCGCCGAGAAGCACGGCACCGGTGAGAACCCGCTCGACCTCGTCTTCCACGGCGGCTCCGGCTCGACCGACGACGAGATCCACGAGGCCGTCCGCAACGGCGTCATCAAGATGAACATCGACACGGACACGCAGTACGCGTTCACGCGCTCGATCGCCGATTCGATGTTCCGGAACTACGAGGGGGTGCTCAAGGTCGACGGCGAGGTCGGCAACAAGAAGCAGTACGACCCGCGCGCCTGGGGCAAGGTCGCCGAGACCGCGATGGCGGCCCGCGTCGGCGAGGCCGCGAAGGTCCTCGGCTCGGCTGGCAACACCAAGGGCTGAGTCCGACACTCACCGGCACCGGCCGGGAGGCACGGGGCGCGTCCGACGGACGCGCCCCGTTCCGCGTCCGGTCACCACCACGGCCCGTGACACGATGGGCGGGTGACCACCGACGCCATCGCCTCCTCGTTCGCCCAGTACGTCGCCGAGTCCCCGACCGCGTTCCACGCGGCCACGGTCGCGCGGGACCAGCTCGTGGCGGCGGGGTTCACCGAGCTGTCGGAGCTCGACGCCTGGCCCACCAAAGCCGGCGCCTACGTCGTCGTCCGTGACGGAGCCGTCATCGCCTGGCGCCTGCCGGAGTCGGCGACCGCGACCACGCCGTTCCGGATCCTCGGGGCGCACACCGACTCCCCCGGGTTCCGGATCAAGCCGAACCCCGGCGTCCGCACGGGCGGCTGGGAGCAGCTCAACGTCGAGGTCTACGGCGGTGCGCTCCTGTCGACGTGGTTCGACCGCGACCTCCGCATCGCCGGCCGCGTGGTCGACGCCGACGGCACGGTGCGACTGCTCTCGACCGACGCCGTCGCCCGGATCCCAAACCTCGCGATCCACCTCGACCGCGGCGTGAACGACGGCAAGGAGATCGACCGGCAGCGCCACACCCTGCCGGTCGTCGGGATCGACGCCGCGTTCGGCGGCACGGACGTGCTCGACTGGCTGCGCGGCCGCGTCGGCGAGGCGGTCTCGTGGGACCTCTTCCTCGCGGACACGCAGGCCCCGGCGCGCATCGGCATCGACGGCGCGTTCCTGGCGTCCGGCCGGATGGACAACCTGACGAGCGTGCACGCCGGGCTCCGCGGCATCATCGAGGCGCCGGCGGACGGTGAGCACGTCCCCGTGTTCGCCGCGTTCGACCACGAGGAGATCGGCTCGTCGACCCCGTCCGGTGCGGGCGGCCCGTTCCTCGAGGACGTCCTCGGCCGCGTGCAGGAGGGCCTCCGCGCCACCCGCTCGGAGGCAGCACGGGCCTTTCGTGCCTCGTGGCTGCTCTCGAGCGACGCCGGACACCTCGTGCACCCGAACCAGCCGGAGAAGCACGACCCGACGAACCGCCCGCGGCCGGGAGCGGGTCCGCTCCTGAAGATCAGCGCGAACCAGCGCTACATGACCGAGGCGAAGGGCGAGGCGGTCTGGGCTGCCGCGTGCGACGCCGCCGGGGTGACCTGGCAGCCCTTCGTCAACGTGAACACGATCCCCGGTGGCTCGACGATCGGCCCGATCGCGGCGACCCGGCTCGGCATCCCGACCATCGACATCGGCGTCGGGCTGCTGTCGATGCACTCGGTGCGCGAGCTCGTGCACGTCGACGACCTCGCGGCACTGCACGGCGCGGTCGCCGCCTTCCTGGCCGGCTAGTCCAGCGGCGGCTCAGCCGCCGGTCGCCCGCCGGATCGACTCCTGCACGGCCGGGTCCTGGAACACCACGACGAGCATCGGCACGGCGCCCAGGACGCTCGCCACCACGCCACCGACCAGCGGCACCCAGAAGGTCCACCGGTGGGCCCGGAGGCGGCGGACCGACCACCAGGCGACGAGGGCGAAGGTCACCGCCAGGACGACCGCGCGGACGACCGCCGCCGAGGAGAGGTCAGCAGGCGACGCCATCTCGCCGAACCGTCCCGTGACGTACTCGCGCGTCACACTCGCGACCGTGCCGGTCGACAGCGCGGTGAACACCGACCAGAGCCCGATGAAGAGCAGGCCGACGGTGAGCACGAAGTCGAGCCGCGAGGCACCGTAGGGGCTGACCGGTGCGGACGCCGGGGCGGACGACGAGCCGCCCCGGCCGTCGCGCTGGTCGGAGGCCGGACGGGTCGGGTCGGACGCACGACGCACATCGGCGTCCCGTCGCTGCGCCGCGTCCTGCCGCTGCTGCTCGGCTGCCTGACGTTCCTGCTCGACGAGCACCGGGTTCACCCAGCCCTCGGGTGCGTACTCGCCGTACTCCGGTGCCGGACGGCCGTGGACCCGGCCGTCCGCGCCACCGCCGGCCGACGTCGCGGAGGCGGGTCGTGCCTCCCGGCCGAGCGCCGTCTCGTCGACGTGACCCGGGTCGCGGACGGGCACCGCGGCCCAGTCCCCCTGCGGCGCGGTCACCGGCGTCGCCCGCCGAGTGCACGCGTCGGGGCACCCGACGCATCGGTGCGGAGCTCCTTGGGGAGCGAGAACATGAGGTCCTCGTGGGCGGTGACGACCTCTTCCACCGTGCCGTACCCGGCGTCGGCGAGCTGCTCGAGCACCTCGGCGACGAGTTCCTCGGGGACGGAGGCGCCGCTGGTCACACCGACGGTCGCGACGCCGTCGAGCCACTCCTGACGGATCTCCTCGGCGTAGTCGACGCGGTGCGCCGATCGCGCACCGTGCTCGAGCGCGACCTCGACCAGGCGCACGCTGTTCGAGGAGTTCGCCGAGCCGACCACGATGACGAGGTCCGCCGCGGGGGCGACCTTCTTCACCGCGACCTGGCGGTTCTGCGTGGCGTAGCAGATGTCGTCGGACGGCGGGTCCTGGATCGACGGGAACCGCTCCCGGAGCAGGCGGACGGTCTCCATCGTCTCGTCGACGCTCAGCGTGGTCTGCGAGAGCCACACGAGGTTGTCGGGGTCCGCCACCCGGAGCGCGGCGACGTCCTCGGGCCCGTTGACCAGGATCGTGCGCTCGGGCGCGTGGCCCATCGTGCCCTCGACCTCCTCGTGGCCGGCGTGCCCGATGAGGATGATCGTGCGGTCCCCCTTCGCGAAGCGCGTGGCCTCGCGGTGGACCTTCGTGACGAGGGGGCAGGTGGCGTCGATCGCGTGCAGGTCGCGCTCCGCGGCACCGGAGACGACCGCGGGCGAGACGCCGTGCGCGCTGAAGACGACGTGCGCGCCGCGGGGCACCTCGGCGACGTCGTCGACGAAGACCGCACCGCGCTGTTCGAGGGTCGAGACCACGTGCACGTTGTGGACGATCTGCTTGCGGACGTACACGGGCTCGCCGTACTGCTCGAGGGCCTTCTCGACCGCGACGACCGCACGGTCGACCCCGGCGCAGTACCCGCGCGGGGCGGCGAGCAGCACCTTCTTCGCGCCGGCGACCGGCTCGTCCCGCAGGCGGCCCCGCGCGGCGTGCACCCGGGGCGGGGCGAGCGGGACCGTGCGGCCGTTGGTGATCGTCACGCCCCCGATGATAGGTGTCGGGCGGGCGTGCGGCCTGGGTGTCGACCCGGCCGCGGTGTGCGGGCCGTGCGGCGCTGTCCGCGGGATGCGGCAGCATGGGGGCATGGCGATCGAACAGGGCCCGCCGACGGCCGACAACCCGTGGCCCGTCGCGCTGCTCGGCGCGAAGATCCGCGACTGGATCGACCGACTCGGCACCGCGTGGGTCGAGGGCGAGATCACCCAGTGGAACGTCGCCGGCGGCAACGTGTACGGCAAGCTCAAGGACGTCGAGGTCGACGCGACGGTGTCGTTCTCGATCTGGTCGAGCGTGCGCTCCCGGGTGCCGGCGGACCTGAAGCAGGGCGACCGCGTCGTCGCCGCCGTCAAGCCGAACTACTGGGTCAAGGGCGGCTCGCTGACCATGCAGGTCGTCGAGATGAAGCACGTCGGACTCGGGGACCTGCTCGAACGCCTCGAGCGGCTGCGTCGGACCCTGGCGGCCGAGGGGCTGTTCGACCCGTCGCGCAAGCGCCGCCTGCCGTTCCTGCCGCACCGGATCGGGCTGATCACGGGCAAGGACTCCGACGCCGAGAAGGACGTCAAGCGGAACGCACAGCTGCGGTGGCCGCAGGTGGCGTTCCGGACCGTCCACACCGCGGTGCAGGGCGAGCGGGCCGTCGGCGAGGTCACGGCCGCCATCGTCGAGCTCGACGCCGACCCCACCGTCGACGTCATCATCGTCGCGCGCGGCGGCGGCGACTTCCAGAACCTGCTCGGCTTCAGCGACGAGGGGCTCGTGCGGACCGCGGCGGCCGCGACGACCCCGATCGTCTCGGCCATCGGGCACGAGGCCGACCGCCCCATCCTCGACGAGGTCGCCGACCTGCGGGCCTCCACCCCGACGGACGCCGCCAAGCGGGTCGTGCCGGACGTCGCCGAGGAGCTCGCCAACGTCCGGCAGGCCCGCGCCCGACTGGGCCTCCGGCTGTCGCACGTGCTCGCCGTGGAGGCGGACCGGATCGCCGCCCTGCGTTCCCGTCCGGCCCTGGCGTCGACCGCGTGGCTCGTCGACACCCGGGCGGAAGAGGTCGCGCGCGACCTCTCCCGGGCGCGGGAGCTCGTGGACCGCCGGCTCGAGCGCTCGCACGCCGACGTCGGCCACCTCACCGCCAGGCTCCGGTCGCTGTCGCCGCGGGACACCCTGCGGCGCGGGTACGCCATCGTGCAGACCGTCGACGGCGGGGTGGTGCGCGGCTCGGACGACCTCGACGGCGCCACGCCCGTGCACGTCACGCTCGGCGCCGGCACCGCCACCGGCACGCTCGAACCGGACGGACCGGGGCCGGACGGCTCCGGCGCCTGAGGGCTCCGGTACCTGAGGGCTCCGACGCCTGACGACCTCCTCCACGGACCCGGGCCGCGGTACGTCGCGTCGGGGGCTGCTCGGTAGGATCGAGGGGTGTCGACCCAGCAGGAACCCGTGCCGTCCGACGTGCAGTCGCTGAGCTACGAGGCCGCGCGCGACGAACTCGTGCGCGTCGTCGCCGAGCTCGAGCAGGGGTCCGCCACGCTCGAGCGGTCGCTCGCGCTCTGGGAACGGGGCGAGTCGCTCGCCGCCCGGTGCGAGGAGTGGCTCGTCGGCGCGCGTGCCCGGCTCGACGCCGCCCGTGCCGCATCGGCCGACGCCGACCGCGCGCAGGCCGCGGGCGACCAGGACGGAGCGGTCCGGTGACCGACCAGGACGGACGCCCCGTCGTCGCCGAGCTCGGTCGGCCGGAGACCCCGGAGGAGACCTGGGCGCGGAAGGACGCCGCCCGCCGTGCGCGCCGCGAGCACCAGACGGCCTTCAACCTGGTCATCGCCCTCATCGCGTCGCTCGGCATCGTGCTGTTCCTCGTGCTCGTCGTGGTCCGACCGGACCAGACGGTGGATCGCTCGGTCGACTACCAGCAGGTGGCCGCCGGTGCGGACGTGCCCGGCGTGACGCTGGCCGCGCCCGACCTGCCCGACGGCTTCACGTCGAACCGTGCCGACTTCCAGGACAAGACGTCCGACGGGGTGCGGGTGTGGACGGTCGGGCTCGTCACCCCGGACCGGCAGTACATCGGTCTGCAGCAGGGCATCCAGGCCAACGCGTCGTGGGTGTCGAACCAGCTCGACCAGAAGCCGGCCACCGGGGACCGCACCATCGACGGCACGAAGTGGACCGTGTACGACCGCCGCGACGAGGGTCGCGACGCCGGCAACCACGCGTACTCCCTCGTGACCACCTTCGGCAGCAACACGATCGTCCTGTCCGGCACCGCCGACGACCGGTCCTTCACGACCGTCGCCCGCGCCGTGACCGAGCAGTTCGCCCAGCAGCAGTAGCAGCCACCAGCAGCAGTAGCAGCAGACCCGACCGACCCCGAGCACGAGGAAGACCATGCCCGACCGCGCCGCATCCACCCCGTCCGACGCCCTCCGCCTGCTCGTCGAGGGCAACGCCCGCTTCGCCTCCGACAAGCGCCGCACGGGTCGGATCGACCCGGACCGCCGCGGCGAGCTCACCGGGTCGCAGGCACCGTTCGCGACCGTGCTCGGCTGCTCCGACTCCCGCGTGCCGTTCGAGCACGTGTTCGACGCCGGCATCGGCGACCTGTTCGCCATCCGGAACGCGGGGCAGATCGTCGACGACGTCGTGCTCGGCTCGATCGAGTTCGCGGTCGTCGCCCTCGGTACCCCGCTCGTCGTCGTGCTCCGGCACACGCGCTGCGGTGCCGTGGCCGCCGCCCGCTCCGGTGAGCCCGTCCCCGCTCCGCACCTGCAGGCCCTGGTCGACGCGATCGCGCCCAGCGTCGAGCAGGTCCGGGCGACCGACGCCGAGCTCCCGCAGGAGTCGGTCGGCGCCGCGCACCTCGAGGCCACGCTCCGCCAGGTGATCGAGCGCTCCGGCGCCGTCTCGGACGCGATCGCCGAGGGTAGGTTGGCGGTCGTCGGGGCGACCTACGACCTCGCCACGGGCGAGGTCACCATCGACACCGTGGTGGGCCAGGCCTGACCGGTCGCCACCACGAGCGCCCGGACACCCCCGGGCACCGAGCCAGCGGGGCGACCGCCCCGACCGGGCACCGAGCCAGTGGAGCGACCGCTCCGACCGTGCACCACAGGAAGGACCACGACGACGTGACCACCACCGAGACCGACCAGACCGACGGCTTCCGCATCGAGCACGACACGATGGGCGAGGTCCGGGTGCCCGTCGACGCCCTGTACCGCGCGCAGACGCAGCGCGCGGTGGAGAACTTCCCGATCTCGGGCAGCGGGCTCGAGCCGGCGCAGATCGTCGCCCTCGCGCGGATCAAGCGGGCTGCGGCCGTGGTGAACGGGTCGCTCGGCATCGTGGACCCGGCGGTGGCCGACGCGATCGCGCGGGCCGCGGACACGATCATCGGCGGCGAGCACCACGACCAGTTCCCGGTCGACGTCTACCAGACCGGCAGCGGCACGTCGTCGAACATGAACATGAACGAGGTCCTGGCGACGCTCGCGACCCGCATCGCCGGCACGGACGTCCACCCGAACGACCACGTCAACGCCTCGCAGTCGTCGAACGACGTCTTCCCCACGTCGGTGCACGTCGCCGTCACCGAGGCCCTCATCCGCACCCTCGTCCCCGCGCTCGAGCACCTCGCCGCGTCGCTCGAGGCGAAGGCGACCCTCTGGGCGGACGCCGTGAAGTCCGGTCGCACCCACCTGATGGATGCCACCCCGGTCACGCTCGGCCAGGAGTTCGGCGGCTACGCCCGACAGGTCCGGCTCGGCGTCGAGCGGGTGCAGGCGACGCTCCCCCGCGTCGCCGAGGTCCCGCTCGGCGGCACCGCGGTCGGCACCGGCATCAACACGCCGAAGGGCTTCCCGCAGCAGGTCATCGCCCGGCTCGCGGCGGACACCGGCCTGCCGATCACCGAGGCACTCGACCACTTCGAGGCCCAGGGCGCGCGCGACGCCCTCGTCGAGGCATCCGGTGCCCTCCGGGTCGTCGCGGTCAGCCTCACGAAGATCAACAACGACCTGCGGTGGATGGGCTCCGGGCCGAACACCGGCCTGGGCGAACTGCACATCCCCGACCTGCAGCCCGGCTCGTCGATCATGCCCGGCAAGGTCAACCCGGTCATCCCCGAGGCCACCCTCATGGTCGCCGCGCGGGTCATCGGCAACGACGCCACCGTCGCGTGGGCCGGGGCCTCGGGCGCGTTCGAGCTGAACGTCGCCATCCCGGTGATGGGCACGGCGCTCCTCGAGTCGATCCGCCTGCTCGCGAACAGCTCGCGCGTCCTCGCCGACAAGACGATCGACGGGCTCGAGGCGAACCTCGAGCGGGCCCGCTCGTTCGCCGAGTCGTCGCCGTCGATCGTGACCCCGCTCAACCGGGTGATCGGGTACGAGGCCGCCGCCAAGGTGGCGAAGTACGCCGTCGCCGAGGGCATCACCGTCCGCGAGGCCGTCGTCGCCCTCGGCCACGTCGAGCGCGGCGAGGTCACCGAGGAGCAGCTCGACAGCGCCCTCGACGTGCTGAGCATGACGCACCCGAACTGACGCGGGTCCCCACCCGACGGACGGGAGGCGCGGTGCCGGCCGGCACCGCGCCTCCCGTCCGTCGTCCGGTCGCGTCAGTGCGCGAGGCTCGCGCCAGCGGACACTTTCGCGGGCGCGCAACCGCGAACCTGTCCGCCCAGCCGAGCCTCGCGCTGGCGCGCGGTGCCGCGCTACACCAGGTCGGGCGAGTCGAGCAGCTCGGTCACGAGCGCCGCGATCGCCGAGCGCTCCGAGCGCGTCAGTGTCACGTGCGCGAACAGCGGGTGCCCCTTGAGCCGCTCGATCACGGACGCGATGCCGTCGTGCCGGCCGACCCGCAGGTTGTCCCGCTGCGCCACGTCGTGCGTCAGGACCACGCGCGAGTTCTGCCCGATGCGCGACAGCATCGTGAGCAGGACGTTGCGCTCGAGGGACTGCGCCTCGTCGACGATCACGAACGCGTCGTGCAGCGACCGCCCGCGGATGTGCGTCAGCGGCAGGACCTCGAGCATGCCGCGCTCGACGACCTCGTCGAGCACGTTGTCGGACACGAGCGCCCCGAGGGTGTCGAACACGGCCTGCCCCCACGGGTTCATCTTCTCGGCGGCGTCGCCGGGCAGGTACCCGAGCTCCTGGCCGCCCACGGCGTAGAGCGGCCGGAAGACCATGATCTTCTTGTGCTGCTGCCGTTCGAGCACGGCCTCGAGCCCGGCGCAGAGCGCGAGCGCGGACTTGCCCGTGCCGGCCGAACCACCGAGCGAGACGATGCCGATCTCCGGGTCGAGCAGGGCGTCGATCGCGAGTCGCTGCTCGGCGGACCGGCCGCGGAGGCCGAAGACCTCGCGGTCGCCGCGGACGAGCGAAACGGCGCCGGCCTCGTGCACGCGGCCGAGCGCCGACCCGCGCTCGGAGTGGATGACGACACCGGTGTTGACCGGGACGCCCGCGAGCTGCGACGAGCGGATCTCCTCGCGCTCGTACAGGTCCGACATCTGCTCGCCCGACACCTGCAGGTCGGTGATGCCCGTGTACCCGGAGTCGACCGCGAGCTCGGCGCGGTACTCCTCCGCCGCCATGCCGATCGACGACGCCTTCACGCGCAGCGGCAGGTCCTTCGACACCACGACCACGTCGAGCCCGTCGTTCGACAGGTTCGACGCGACCGCCAGGATCCGCGAGTCGTTGTCACCGAGTCGCAGCCCGGACGGCAGGACGGACTGCTCGGAGTGGTTCAGCTCGACGCGGAAGGAGCCGCCGTCCTCGAGCGCGATGGGGAAGTCGAGGCGCTCGTGCTCGATGCGCAGGTCGTCGAGCAGCCGCAGTGCCTGGCGTGCGAAGTACCCGATCTCCGGGTCGTTGCGCTTGGCCTCGAGCTCGCTGACGACGACCACGGGCAGGACCACCGCGTGTTCGGCGAACCGGAACAGGGCCCGCGGATCGCTGAGGAGCACCGAGGTGTCGAGCACGTACGTGCGCTGGGCGACCGGTGTGGACGGGTCCGCGGTGCGCCGCTGGGCGGGTTCGCGAGAGACGTTCTGAGAGGTCACGACCACTCCATCCCCGGGCCGCGCTCGGCCCGGTCACTGTCCTCGAACGCGGCCGTGGAGCGGTCCCGAAGCACCGACCGTGGCCGCTTCGACCGGGCACTGTGCCCGATGCGGCCAAGCTACGACGCACGTCCGACAGGCCGCCTGCGACACGCGGCCTCCCCGGTTACGGTTGCGTGAACGGAGGCGCGGGTGCGGGTGCGGGTGCGCCCGAGACTCGCGGTGGGCGACACTGCTCGCGGCCGGAGCCGCGAGGACCGTCGCCCCTCGCGAGACTCGGGCCGGCAGCGCGCAGCACGCTCGCGCTCGCGCGCTACTGCATCGTGGCGTAGGACAGGCAGGCGTCGCGGAACACGTCGAGCGTCGCGTCCGTCGTGGACGCGAACACGGACACGCGGGCGACCCCGAGGCGCGTCGTGACCGTGACCCCGTGGTTGTGCAGCGCCGCGGACAGCGCCGTCAGTCGGCCCTGCGCCGGTCGGAGCACCACGATGCCGGCACGCTCGCGCGGGTCGCGGCTCGACTCGACCTCGAGCCCGAACTCGTCGGCGATGTCGAACACCCGCTCGACCCGCTCGGCCACGCGCTCCTGCACCGCGCCGACGCCGACCGACACGAGCCGCTCGAGCGACACCGCCATCCGGGCCTGCGCCACGGGGTCGATGCGGGTCATCTGGTACCCGGCGGCACCGGGCTTGACCGAGGGGACCTCGGTCGGCCAGCCGGTGGTGCCGTGCGGACCGGACAGCGCCGGCCGCAACCGGTTCAGTGCCCGGTCGCTGAACGCGGTGAACCCGGTCCCCCACCCCGCGTGCAGCCACTTCTGGCCGCCGGTGGCCACGACGTCCGCGACCTCGTAGGGAGCGTCCACGACGCCGAAGCCCTGGATCGCGTCGACGATGAGCAGGCGTTCGCCGATCACCTCGCGGATCGCGGCGAGGTCGGCCAGGTACCCGGTCTGCCAGTCGACGAGCGAGACGGCCACGGCGGTGACGTCGTCGGTCAGGCGGGACGCGATCAGCGACGGGGTCATCCACCCGGCGCCGGACTCCACCACGACCGGCTGCACCCGGCCGCCGGTCGCCGAGGCGGCGCTGGCGAGCGCGAGCGGCAGCGACGGGTACTCGTCGGCGGCGACCAGCACCCCGCCGGTCAGGCCGAATGCGGTGTGCAGCAGCCCGGGCGTCGTCGCGGTCTGCGAGACCACCTGGTCCTCGCGGCGACCGACGAGTCGTGCGGCGACCGTGCGGACGCGGGCGTCCTGCTCGTCCATGGTCTCCATCGCGCCGAAGCGCATGCGCTCCTGGATCGTCCCGAGGACCCGCTGCTCCTCGAGCACGGCGGTCTGCACGGGACCGAACGCGGCGTGGTCGAGGTAGCCGGGCTCCTCGGCGAAGCCGCTCACGTACTCGGCGATGTTCACAGGCGCAACCTTCCGTGGGATGGGAACCCTGTGAGTCTACTGGGATGGCTGAGGCGGAGCGAACCTGAGCCGATCGGCGCAGTCCTGTGCCGGGGCGTCCGTCAGCCGCCGAAGCGCCGGGACCGCAGCCCGAAGTCGCGTACCGCGCGGAGGAAGTCGACCTCGCGCAGGTCCGGGTAGAACGCCTCGACGAAGTAGAACTCGCTGTGGGCGCTCTGCCAGAGCATGAAGTCCGACAACCGCTGCTCCCCCGAGGTGCGGATCACCAGGTCGGGGTCCGGCTGACCCTGCGTGTACAGGTGGTCACCGATGAGCTCGGGCGTCAGGACCTCGGCCAGGTCGTCGAGCGTCCCGCCGACCTCGCCGTGGGCGCGCACGATGCTCCGCATGGCGTCGGCGATCTCGCGGCGGCCGCCGTAGCCGACCGCCAGGTTCACGTGCAGCCCGGTGTGGTCGGCGGTCCGGGCCTCGGCGGCGGTCAGGGCGGACACGAGGGCGGGGGGCAGCCCCTCGTCCGCGCCGACGTGCTGCACCCGCCAGTCGCGGTGGTCGGCGAGCGTGCCGGCCAGGTCGGCGATGATGCCGACGAGCTGCGCGAGCTCCTCGCCGCCGCGCCCGGTCAGGTTGTCGGCGGACAGCAGGTAGAGCGTCACGACCTCGATGCCGAGGTCGTCGCACCAGTCGAGGAACTCGGGGATCTTCGCGGCGCCCGCCCGGTGCCCGTGCGCGGCCGACTCGAGGCCGAGCTGCTTCGCCCAGCGACGGTTGCCGTCCACGATCATGGCGACGTGCTTCGGCATCGCCCGGGTGTCGATCTGCCGGCGGATACGACGCTGGTAGGCACGGTAGAGGACGCCGCGCCCTGCCCATCCCACCCTGCCGGTCACGGCACGACTGTAGTGCACCGCGACCGGACCGCGCTGGAGCCGGGCACGCCGCCGACGCTCGGCTGCCGTTCGGCCAGGGGCCCTACTGTCGGCCCATGCACGACGAGACCGCCACGCTGCCCCACGTGCCGTTCACCGAGGAGGCGGCCGCCACCGAACCCCGGCCGGCCTGGCGCGGCTGGATCCACCTCGGCACGTTCCCGTTCGCCGTCGCGATGGGCATCGTGCTCATCTGCCTGGCGGACAGCGGTGCCGCGAAGGCCGGCAGCGCGGTCTTCATGGCGACCTCCCTGCTCATGTTCGGCGTCTCGGCGACCTACCACCGGTTCCCGTGGGGCCCCGCGGTGAAGAAGGTCCTCAAGCGGATCGACCACACCAACATCCTGCTGCTCATCGCCGGCACCTACACGCCGATCGCGATCTGCGCCCTGCCCCACACGCTGATGGTCGTCGTGCTGTGGGTGATGTGGTCCGGCGCCGCACTCGGCATCGCGTTCCGCGTGCTGTGGATCAACGCGCCGCGCTGGCTGTACGTGCCGATCTACCTCGTGCTCGGCTGCGCCGCGCTCGGGCTGCTGCCGCAGTTCTTCGCCGCGAGCGTCCCGATGACGGTGCTCGTGCTCTCCGGCGGGCTGGCCTACGTGATCGGCGCGCTCGTCTACGGCTTCAAGCGGCCGGACCCGGCACCGACGGTGTTCGGCTTCCACGAGGTCTTCCACGCCCTGACGGTCGTGGCCTTCGCCGCCCAGTGGGCGGGCGTGCTCATCGTGGCGCTGGACCCGGTGCGCTGATCCCGGTGCGCTGACCCGGCGCGCTGACGCGACAGCACGACGGACGGGAGGCCCGTGGCGCGCTCGCCACGGGCCTCCCGTCCGTCGTGTGCGGACTCAGCCGCGCTCGGTGTCGTCGCCGACGTCGGCCCGGCCGTCCTCGGCGGCGCGACGCGCCGCCTCGTCCGTCGACGTGCGGTCACCGGACCCCGCGTCCGCCTCGAGCCGCTCCCGGACCTCCGAGCGGTAGCGCGTGCGACGGATGCGACGGGTCATGTCGACGACCAGCAGGATCGTCACGACCGCGACGACCGCGATGGCGATGAAGCCGGCGACCCCGGGGGTGACGTCGACGTCGGGCACGACCGACGGGCTCGGGCTGGGGGCGGCGGCTATGGCCGTCAGGATGGTGCTCACGCGGTGGTGTCCTCGTCGTCAGGGATCCCCGCGAACAGGTCGGACTCCGGCAGCTCGGTGGGCACGCGTGCCTCGACGAGCTGGTAGTCCTCGGTGGGCCACACCGTCGCGAGGAGGTCGTTCGGCCAGTAGAAGAAGGCGCTGTCCGGCGGCACCTGGCTCGCGTGCGCACGGAGGGCGGCGTCGCGGGCGTCGAAGTACTCGTGCACGTCGACGTGCGTGGTCGCGAGATCGGGCCGGTCGGCGAACCGCTCGACCCACTCGCGCAGCTGCTCGAGCGCCGGGCTCTCCGGGTCGCGCTCCTGCAGCGCCTCGAAGATCGTGCTGAAGCGGCGGGGGTTCATCGTGCGCTCGTAGTAGAGCTTCGACACCGACCACGGGGCACCGGCGGACGGGTACTTCGCCGGGTCCGCGGCGTCCCGCCACGCGGCCATCGAGACCTCGTGCGTCCGGATGTGGTCCGGGTGCGGGTAGCCGCCGTTCTCGTCGTAGGTGACGAGCACGTGCGGACGGAACCGCCGGACGACGCGGACCAGGGCCTCGGTCGAGTACTCGAGCGGCACCGTCGAGAACGTGCCGGGGCGCACGGTCTCGCCCTGCTCGGCGTCGGGCAGGCCCGAGTCGTGGTAGCCGAGCCACACGTGGTCGATGCCGAGCGCCGTCTGCGCGGCCGCCATCTCGCCGCGGCGGAAGCCCGCCATGTCCCGGTGCGCGCGGCTCGTCGCCGGTTCGCCGAGCTGCTCGTTGAGGATGTCCCCGGCCTCGCCGCCGGTGCACGACACGACGAGGACCTGGTGCCCCTCGGCGACGTACCGGGCGGCGGTCGCCGCTCCCTTGCTCGACTCGTCGTCGGGGTGGGCGTGGACGGCCAGCAGGCGGTACGGCACGGTGTTCCTCACGGGGTGCGAGTCGAGTGGGGCGCGCACGCGGCGTCCGCGTGCATGCGGGCAGCGCACAGCGGGGCGTGAACTACCCTGGGGATCAGGATAATCACCCCGGGAGCCCCCAACTGTCCGAACCGCTGCACCCCGCCGGATCCGCGACCACCGCGTCGTCGGCCGCCACCGCTGCGACCCTGGACGACCGGTACGGCCGGACGCCCGACCGACGCCGTCGCGGCCGGCTGTTCGGCGTCCTCGCGGCGATCGCCGTCGTGCTCGTCTTCGTCGCGTGGGTGGTGTGGGCCGGGCTCGACCAGACCTCGCACGGGCTCGACAACACCGAGGTCGGGTACACCGTCGTGTCCGACCACCGGACGGTCGTGCACTCGCAGGTCTCCGTCGACCCGGGCACCGAGGCGAAGTGCGCCGTGCAGGTGCTCGACAAGTCGTACTCGATCGTGGGGTGGAAGGTCGTGACGCTCCCGGAGTCCGACCAGCGCACCCGGACCATCTCGACCGACGTGAACACGACGACTCGCGGCGTGACCGGCTTGATCCACGACTGCTGGGTTCCCTAGACTCGTCTGATTCGCGGACGAGACCGGCCACACCGGCCGGTCTCGTTCTCTGTCGAAGGGAACCCCACATGAGCAACGACACCCAGGTCACCTGGCTGACCCAGGAGGCGCACGACCGTCTGACGGCCGAGCTCGCGCAGCTCTCCGGCCCCGCCCGCAAGGAGATCGCGGACCGCATCGAGGCGGCGCGCGAGGAGGGCGACCTCAAGGAGAACGGCGGCTACCACGCCGCGAAGGACGAGCAGGGCAAGATCGAGGCCCGCATCCGTCAGCTCACCGAGCTGCTCAAGCACGCCACCGTCGGCGAGGCGGACTTCGACGGCACCGTCGAGCCCGGCACGGTCGTGACCGCCGTGATCGCCGGCGACGAGTCCACCTTCCTCGTGGGCAACCGCGAGATCGTCGCCGAGGGCTCGGACCTGACCGTGTACAGCCCGGTCAGCCCGGTCGGTGCCGCCATCGTCGGGCTCCGCGCCGGCGACAAGACGAGCTACACGGCCCCGAACGGCAAGGAGATCGCCGTCGAGGTCACGAAGGTCGAGCGCTACGAGCCGTAGGGCGCGCCGCGCGCCGGGTCGAACCACGGAACCGACGTCGAACCGGGCACACGCCCTGGTTCCACGTCGGTTCCGTGGTTCGGTACAGGTGGTCCCGCGGACGTGACGCCGCCGGGCGCCTCAGCGCGCCGCGACCTCGCGGTGCGTGAGCGCCCGCACGCACGGGAAGCACACGAGGTCGCCGACCGCGACGTCGCCCGGCAGGAGCGCCTCGCGGCCGGCGGTGCCCGTCGCGTTCGTCGTCACCGTGACCTCGACCGGGGGTGCGACCGACCGCCGGCCGATCAACCGCGCCTCGTCGAGGACGGCGCAGTCCGGGACCACGGCGTCGAGCTCGACGAAGAGCACGCCCCACGGTCGACGCACCCGCGTGACGGTGGCGACGGTCACGCAGACGTCCGCGGGCACCCAGTCGCGCGGGCGGTACCGCGGCGGCGCCTGCTCGGCCGTGTGCACGCACGGCGTCCCGGCGACGGCGGCCAGGCGCTGCATCGACACGGCGCGGACGCGGACGTCGTCGATCGTGGCCTCGGTGCGCGCGGGCCAGAGCGTCGGGTCGAGGGGGTCGGGCAGCGAGGCGCGGAGTGACGGCAGGATCGACGTGAGGGTCATGACGGGAGCATCACGCGCCTCCCGGCCGGCGACACCGCCGCGAACGGAACCCTGACGGTCGGACGCGCGCTCCGTGCGGACCGCTGACGGGACGGCCGTGCCGTCAGTGCTCGAGCAGCTCCGGGCGGAAGCCGACCTCGTGCAGGCGCTGGATGACCTCCTGCGCGTGCTCCGGGCCGCGGGCCTCGATCGACAGGTCGAGGGCGACCTCGTTGATGACGAGCCCCTGCCCGTGCCGGGTGTGGAGCACCTCGACGACGTTCGCACCGGCGTCCGAGATCACCTGGGCGACGCGGGCGAGCTGCCCCGGGCGGTCCGGCAGCATGATGCGGATGCCGATGTAGCGCGAGGCGGCGACGAGACCGCGGGTGATGACGCGCTCCATCATGAGCGGGTCGATGTTGCCCCCGCTCAGCAGGACGACGGTGCGCCCGGTGTCGCGCACGGCACCCGACATGATCGCCGCGACACCGACGGCGCCGGCCGCCTCGACGACGAGCTTCGCGCGCTCGAGGAGCACCAGGAGCGCCCGTGCGGTGTCGTCGTCGGACACGGTCACGATCTCGTCGACGTGGTCGCGGATGATCGGGAAGTTCAGCTCGCCGGGGCGGGCGACCGCGATGCCGTCCGAGATCGTCGGCTTCGTCGTGATCGTGACGGGCTGGCCGGCACGGATGGACGACGGGTAGGCGGCGGCGTTCTCGGCCTGGACGCCGACGACCCGGATCTGGCGGCCCTGGCGCTCGGCGATGCCCTTGACCGCGAGCGCGATGCCCGCGATGACGCCGCCGCCGCCGATCGGCACGACGACCGTGTCGACGTCGGGGACCTGGTCGACGATCTCGAGACCGAGCGTGCCCTGGCCGGCGATCACCGCGGGGTGGTCGAACGGCGGGATGAACACCGCACCCGTGCGGGCGGCGAAGTCCTTCGCGGCGCTCAGGGCCTCCTCCACGGAGTGCCCGCGGAGCACGACGTCGGCGCCGTAGTGCCGCGTCGCCTGCAGCTTCGGCAGGGCGACGCCCACCGGCGTGAAGATCGTGGCGGGGATGCCGAGCTCCCGGGCGGCGAGTGCGACGCCCTGCGCGTGGTTGCCCGCGCTCGCGGCGACGACGCCGGCGGCGCGCTGCTCCGGGCTCAGCGCCGCCAGGCGGTTGTAGGCCCCGCGGACCTTGTAGGCGCCGGTGCGCTGCAGGTTCTCGCACTTCAGGTGCACCGGTGAGCCGAGCAGCTCGCCGAGGAACTGCGACGTCTCCATCGGCGTGACCCGCGCCACCCCCGCGATCGTCTCCCGCGCCGCCTCGATGTCCGCGAACGTCGGGAACGCCACGGTCTGCTGCTGGGGCACGGAGGTGTCGGTCACGCCACCCATCATCGTCGCTCGCGGCCGTCACGGCGAACCCGTGACGTCAGTTCGTGCTGGCGGTTCCCTCAGCAGCCGTCGGCTGCCGGTCCGCCCCGGGCGGCGGCACGTCGTCGCCGACCTGGTGCCGACGTCGGCGCATGAGCTGGATGCGGCCGTGCTGCCCGCGCTTCGGCGTCGCCTCGAGCACGTGGTCGGAGTCGAGCCCGCGCCACCGCCCGCTCGAGATCGTGGTGACCATCGCGTTCAGCGTCGCGATGAGCGGCACGGCGAAGAACGCGCCGGCGATCCCCGCCAGGCCCGACGCCGCGGTCACGCCGAGCACCACCGCGAGCGGGTGCACCTTGACCGCGTTGCCCATCACGAGCGGCTGCAGGATGTGCCCCTCGATCTGCTGCACGAGCAGGACGACGCCGAGGACGAGCACCGCGGCGAGCGGACCGTTGAAGATGAGGGCGACGAACACCGCGAGGAACCCGGTGACGATGGCGCCGACGACCGGGATGAACGCACCGAGGAAGACGAACGCGGCGATCGGGATCACGAGCGGCATCCCGCCGAAGAACAGGCCGACGATGTACGCGCCGAGGCCGATGCCGACGGCGTCGACGAACGCCACGAAGATCTGCACGCGGATGAAGCTCGTGAGCGTGATCCAGCCCGCGACCCCGGCGCCGTCGACCGCGGCCCGGGCCTTGCGCGGGAACAGCCGGACCGTCCAGCGCCAGACGTTCTTGCCGTCGACGAGCAGGAAGATCGTGGTGAACAGGATGATGAAGAGCGCCTCGAAGACGTGCGTCGCACTCGAGCCGGCACTCGCGACGCCGGAGAGGATCTGCCCGGAGTTCTCCTGCACCCACCTCGTGCCGTCGTTCAACCACCCGTTGACGTCGCCCTGGGTGATCCCGAGGCCGGAGTTGAGCACGAGGTCGCGGATGTTCGCGTACTGCTCGACCGTCCGGTCACGCAGTGACGGGTAGGACGCGATGATCTGGTCGATGACGAGCCAGATCAGGCCGCCGAGCGCCGCGAGCCCGCCGAGCAGGCTCATGACGACCGCCAACCACTTCGGCACGTGGTGCCGCTGCAGCCAGTTCGAGATGGGGACCAGCAGCGCGGACACGACGATGCCGAGGAGGAACGGGATGAGGATCTGGCTGAACACCGTCATCAGCCAGATGAAGACCGCGATGACGCCGACCACGACGAGCACGCGCCACGACCACGCCCCCGCGATCCGCATGCCCGTGGGGACCGAGTCCTCGACCACCGGATCGGGATGCGTCGGCGGCTGCGTCGGTGTCTGCGCCTGCGCCTGCTTCTTGCCCCATGCCATCCCGCCACTGTAGCGACGGGGTCCTGGCCGCGCTCCGGGCCGCGCACACGCCCGCGAGCACCGTGTCGGCAGGCATGGGTAGCGTCGGTCCCATGGTCAGGTCCACGCTCTCCGCCGCCGAGGCCCGCCGTGTCACGCTGGCCGCGCAGGGGTTCGGGGCCGCGCCCGCCGACGCCGTCGCCACCAGGACGCTGACGAGCACGATCGGACGCCTCGGCCTGCTGCAGATCGACTCCGTCAACGTGTTCGAGCGGAGCCACTACCTGCCCCCTGTTCGCGCGGCTCGGCGGCTACGACCGCGCCGTCCTCGACCGGTTGACCCTGGCCCGCCGCGGCCCGTACGCCGAGTACTGGGCGCACGAGGCCGCGTTCGTCGCGCGGACCGACCTGCCGCTCTTCCGCTGGCGCATGGACGCGTACCGCGAGCGGGACGCACGGCCGAACCGGGTCGCCGGGGTCGAGCGCACGGCCGGCGTCCGGCGCGAGCTCCGGGCCCTGCTCGCCGCCGAGGGACCGATGCCCGCAAGCGCCGTCGAGCACGAGGCGAACGTCCGACGCGGTCCCTGGTGGGGGTGGAGCGACGTCAAGACCGGGCTGGAGCAGATGTTCCGCTGGGGCGAGGTCGTCAGCGCCGGCCGCTCGGGCTTCGAGCGCGTGTACGCCCTGCCCGACCAGGTGCTGCCGGTCGGTGCGCTCGAGACCGCTCCCGATCGCCACACCGCGATCACCGAACTCGTGCGCCGCGCGGCGCGGGCGATCGGCGTGGGCACCCGCGCCGACCTCGCCGACCACTTCCGGCTCCGGTCGGACGACACCGCCGCAGCGATCACCGAGCTCGTCGACCGCGGCGAGCTGCTGCCGGTCCGCGTCGAGGGCTGGCGCGAGCAGGCGTGGCTGCACGCCGGTGCGCGGGTCCCCCGCCACGTCACCGTCGACGCGGTGCTCAGCCCGTTCGACCCCGTCGTCTGGTTCCGTCGTCGCGCGGAACGCATGTTCGGCTTCCACTACCGGATCGAGATCTACACGCCGGCCCCGAAGCGCGTCTTCGGCTACTACGTGCTGCCCGTGCTGCAGGACGACCGGCTGACCGGACGCGTCGACCTGAAGAGTGACCGGCAGCGTGGCGTGCTCCGGGTCCGGACGGCCTGGCAGGAGCCCGGCGAGCACCTGGACGCCGAGCGGCTCGCCGTCACGCTGCGTCGGGCGGCCGCGTGGCAGGGTCTCGACGGGATCGAGGTCACCGATCAGGGCACCGCCGCCGCCGCGGTCGCGGGAGCGCTCGGGGTCGCGCTGGTCCCGCACGAGGCCGCCGACGATCCAGCGGCAGCCGACGCGGACGCCGACGACGTCGCCACCTGACGTCGGCCTGGAGGCCCGTGCCGGCCCCGTCAGACGCCCTCCGGTCCGCCGGACGCCCTCCGCCCACCGACACGCCGCGGCATCCGACGGCGGCTCGCGGCCACCTGGGCGTCTCGCTGGGACGAGGGCGTTCCGGGCCGCGGTCAGAAGCGGTCGAGGCTGTTCCGCAGGCGCGTGATCCGGTCCGGCAGCGGCGGGTGCGTCGAGAAGAGCCGGTCCATCACGCCCGGGCGCATCGGGTCGGCGATCCACAGGTGCGCCATCGAGGAGTTCTGCGTCCGGGTCGGCCGTCCGTACGCGCCGAGCTTCTCGAGCGCGCTCGCCAGGCCCTCCGGGTACCGCGTCGTCATCGCACCCGTCGCGTCGGCGAGGTACTCGCGCTGGCGTGAGACCGCGGCCTGGACCGCCGCGGCCGCGACCGGGGCCACGAGCACGGCGACGAGTCCGGCGACGATGAGCACCGGGTTGTTGCTGCCCGAGTCGTTGTTCCGGCCACGTCCGGCCAGCCCGCCGAACACCGAGATCCGCAGCAGCACGTCCGCGATGAACCCGACGGCGACCACCAGCCCGAACACCATGGTCGAGACCCGGATGTCGTGGTTCCGGACGTGCCCGAGCTCGTGCGCCATGACGCCCTCGAGCTCCCGGTCGTCCATCAGTGCCAGGAGTCCGGTGGTCGCCGCGACGATGGCGTGCTCCGGGTCGCGCCCGGTCGCGAACGCGTTCGGAGCCGGGTCGTCGACCACGAAGACCCGCGGCATCGGCGTCCCGGTCGTGATGGCCAGGTTCTCGACGGTCCGCCAGAGTCGTGGTTCGGTGGTCCGGTCGACCTCGACGCCGCCCGCGATCGCGGTCGCCTGTCGCGCCGCCGTGAAGTACTGCAGCGCCGCGTAGCCGATCGCCACGACGAGCACGACGACGCCGATCGAGACGTTGCCCGCGAGGTACCCGCCCAGGAACCCGAGGGCCCCGATCACGAGCAGGAACACCAGGACGATGAGGACGGTGTTGCGCTTGTTCCGCGCGATGGCGCTGTACACGGGTCAGCCCGACGCCGCTGGGGTCAGAACTGCACGCGTGGCGGTTCGGCGATCGCCGCCGGTTCGGCGGACTCGAAGAACGTCGCCTCGGTGAACCCCTTGCTCTTGGCGAAGGTCGAGTTCGGGAAGACGCGGATCTTCGTGTTCAGCTCGCGCACCCCACCGTTGTAGAAGCGTCGGGCCGCCTGGATCTTGTCCTCGGTGTCGACGAGCTCTGACTGCAGCTGCAGGAAGTTCTGGCTGGACTGCAGCTGCGGGTAGCCCTCGGCCACCGCGAACACGCTCTTCAACGCCTTCTGCATGTGCCCCTCGGCGGCGGACGCGCTGCCGGCGTCGCCCGCGGTCAGGGTCTCGGACCGGGCCTTCGTCACGTCGTCGAAGACGGACTTCTCGTGCGTCGCGTAGCCCTTCACGGTGTCGACGATCGTCGGGATGAGGTCGGCACGGCGCTTGAGCTGCACCGAGATGTCGCTCCAGGCCTCGTCCACGCGCACCTTCAGCGTGACGAGCGAGTTGTAGGTCACCCAGAGGTAGATCCCGACCACGACGAGCAGGACCACCACCACTCCGACGACGATCAGCGTCGTGACGAGTCCGGTGTCCATCGGGGCGTTCTCCTTCGCGCGTCGGGTCCGACGCGGGAGGACCGCAGCCGGTGCGTGGCCGTCGGACGGCCGGGCACGATCCTACCGAGGCCGACCGGGTCGTCCCTGCCGTGGGCGGGGGTTCACGGGTGATTCCCGAGTGATGCCCACCGCTCGTCCGGTCGCCGCCCGGCCACGTCGGTCTGCGGACACATCATCCGTGTGGTGGATTGACCATCGCGGCGAGATCGCGTGGGATGGAGCCGGTGAACACGCTCGGGGACAACGTGGACGAGGGGGCCGTCGCGGACGGTCCCGTCCGGCGACCCTGGACGTCGACGCGTCGGTCGGTCCGCGGTGCCGGTGCCCAGGCCGTTGCCCTGGCCGCCGTGCTGCCCGTGGTCCTCACCGTCCTGCTCGGCGCACCGAGCGCATCCGCTGCCGACGCGACGCCGACGCCGGTCCCGTCGCCGACGACGTTCCCGCAGTTCGGCACCCTGCCGCCCGGCACGGGGACCCCGACGCCGCTGCCCTCCGACCGTCCCGCCGTCCGACCAACCATCGCTGACCCCGGCGACGTCACGACCGCGACGGTGCGCCTGCACGGTCGCGGAACCCCCGGCCACCGCGTCCGCGTCGCCGGGCCGGCGGCGACCGGATCGACCGGGTGCACCGCGACCGTGCCGGCCTCCGGCGCGTGGTCGTGCATCGCGACCGTCCGCTCCGGTCCGCAGCAGGTCTTCACCGTGACGGACGGCACCGACCCGGCACTCGGCTCGTCGAGCGCTCCCGCCTCGGACGTCGTCGTGCCACCGTCGGTCACGACGGACCGTCCGACGATCGGGCCGGTCACCGGCACCGGCTTCCCGGGCGCCTCGGTCTCCGTGTCGGTGGCGGGGAGCGCCGGCGACCGCACGACGACGGTCGGCCCGGACGGTCGGTGGACGGTCGCGATCACGGGCCGCGACGGTCGGCACACGGTCTCCGCGGTGCAGACCGCCAGCACGGCCGACGGGTTCCGCTCGGACCTCCGCAGTGCGGCGTCGGCACCCCGGACCGTGCTCCTCGACCGCACGGCCCCGGCTGCTCCGGTCGTCACCGCACCGGGAAGGGGCGAACGGGTGCCGTCGCAGCCCTTCGTGGTGCGGGGCACCGGCGAGCCGGGCGCGGTGCTCACCGCCTCCCTCGACCGGGCACCGGTGTGCCGGAGCGACGTCGGCCCGGACGGCCGCTGGGCCTGCACGACCACCGGGTCGACCGTGGCCGCGGGCACCCACACCGTGACCGCCGTCCAGCAGGACGCTGCAGGCAACGCCTCCCGGTCCTCGACGGGTGTCCGCGTCCTGCTGCCGGGGCGGAGCGCCCAGCCGACGGACGGACCGTCCGCGACGCCCGGCGGCAGCGGCGGCAGCGGCGTCCCGACCCCGTCGGCCCCCGGGACGACCCCGGGCGTCGGCCCCGGCGACACCGACGGCAGCGCGGGCGCCACCCCGGGCGACGGCGCGAGCGGCACCGGCGGCGGCACCGCGCACGGCGGCGGCACCACGGGCGGCGGCACCACCGGCGGCGCCACGGGCGACGGGCAGCGCGGTACTCCCGACTGGTCCGGACCCGCGGGCGACTGGACGGCCTCGACGGCGTACGACCGCGGCGTCCCCACGATCCAGGCGTCCTTCTCGTGGGGCACGGTCCTCCTCGCCACCGGCGTCGCCGCGGCCTTCCTCCTCCTCGTCGCCGCACCGCTCGCCCTCGTCGGGGCGTCCGTGCGCGGTCGGCTCCGCAACCCGCTCGCCGGGCTCCTCGGGCGCAACCGGTCCCGCGCCGAGCGACGGCTCGGCGACGACGTGCTGCCCACCTGGGCCGCCGTCGCGATCGGGGTCGGCGTCGTCGGGGTGACGACGCTCCTCGCGGTCGGCGCCTCGTTCGAGGCCCGGTACGTCCGCCTGGCGGTCGCCGTGCTCCTCGGCGCGGCGGTCACGACCGCGGTCGTCGTGCTCGCCACGCGGTGGGCGGCGGGTACCGACCGCGCGTCGGTCGGCTTCCGGGTCTCGCCGTGGCTCGTCGTCGCGGCCCTGGTCGCGTGCGGCGTGACCCGGCTCGGTGACCTCTCCCCCGCCCTCGTGGTCGGGGCGGTCCTCGTCCCCGTCGGCCGACCGGGAGCGGACACGGGCGCGCTCCGCCTCGGGTCGACCCTCGCGTCCGGCGTCCGGACCGCCACGGCCCGGTCGGTCGGCCTGCTCGTGGTCGCGGCGCTCGGCTGGGTGCTGCACTCGGTGCCGTCCGGCTCGGGGTTCTGGTCGGCCCTCGTCGCGGAGTTCGCGACCACCCTCTGCGTCGGCGCCGTCGGCGCGCTCGTCGCCACCCTGCTCCCGGTACCGCGTTCGGCGGGCGCCGTCCTCGCCGCGGGCGCCCGCGCCCGCTACGTCGGCCTGACCGTGGCCGCGGTCGCACTCGCCGCGGTCGTCGCCGGTCCCGCCCCCGTCGCGCCCTCGCCGACGGAGGTCGCCGTGGCCGCCGCGCTCTGCGCGGCAGGGGGCGCCCTCTGCTGGGCCTGGCTCCGCCGGGGCCGGCCGACGACCTCCCGCCACTGACCACACGGACGGGAGGCGCGTGTCGGGGTCGCCACGCGCCTCCCGTCCGTCAGGTGGTCACCCGGCGGCGTGCGCCTGCGTCCGGTGCGGCACGCCCCGTCGGAACAGGCCCGGCAGCAGCCCGCCGATCTTCGTGCCGATGCACAGGCTGACGAAGGTCGCGAGCGGTGTCCCGAGCGCGACCGGGTCGAAGGTGGCCACCGCGACCAGCCCGACGGTGCCGGGCACGAGCAGCAGGAACGCGGGGAAGAACGACACCGTCGCGGGGACCACCGGCACGAGCCGTTCGAGGAGCCGGGTCGCGACGAAGAGCAGGGCCGCCGCCGCGCCGGTCGCCACGACGCTGCCCCAGAGCGGCGTCGTCCCGCTCACGACCGCGTAGGCGCTGACCATCACCGCGACGGACACGAGCGTGAGCCGCCAGCCGGAGCGGAAGACCAGGCCGAGACCCACCGCCAGGCCGACCACGGCCACCCACGACACCCAGTAGGACGGCACGGCCTCCCACCCGCCGCGCAGCGTGCCGACACCGGCGACCTCGCCGACGAGCGCCGCCGAGGACGGGTCGACCCGGAGACCGGTCAGCGCGCTCCCGGCGGCGATGCCCGCGGCCATGAAGCCGAGCATGATGAGGCCCTGCACGAGACGGGACGCCCCGGTGACGATGTCGGCGGCGGTGAGCTCGAGCAGGGCGTTCGTGATGAGCGCACCCGGCACGAACACCGCCACGGGAGCGCAGACGGCGAAGAGCGGGACGTGGTCGAACCCGGTGCCGGCGGCGACCAGACCGACGACCGTCGTCGACATGAAGGCCGCGAGGAACGGGATGATGGCGACGGCCTCGCGGAAGCGGCGGAGCAGCAGGCTGAGCACGCCGACGAGCGCGCCGACGACGAGCGCGAGGACGATCGCCCACCAGGGGCAGCGGAAGACGACGGCGAGTCCGACCGAGGTCAGGGCGTTCCCGGTGATCCACGGCAGGGCCGGCGGGGGCACGGTGCCGGCGCGGATCGCCCGGACGCGCGCGGGGATCTCGGCGAGGGCGATCGACCCGCGTTCCAGGCCGAGCACCAGGCGGTTCGCGCGGGCCGCCTGGCGCGACGAGAGCTCGACGCCCTCGGCGTTCACGATCGTCGCGGCCCCGGTCGCGACCTCGCTCACCATGACGAGCGCGGGGAGCACGCCCACGGCGAGCGTGGGGCCGACCCCGGCGGCGTCGCGGGCCTTCTCGAGCGCGGACCGCACGTCGGTGACGGAGCTGCCGGCGTCGAGCAGCAGGGCGCCGAGGGTGCCGAGCAGCATGCCGACGGGGACCGTCTCGCCGTCGACGACCTCGACGTGCGCCTCGGGACGGTTGAGCGCGTTGCGCAGGTTCGCGAGGGCGCTACCGAGTCCGACCACGAGAGTCGATGGTACGCAGCCGGACACGCCGCCCCGGCGGGCTGGTCCCGAGACTCGGGCTGCGCGACAGGACTTGCGGGTTGCGGCCCGAGGACGGTCGCTCAGGCCGAGTCTCGCGGCCGCGGACCTGAGACTCGCGGTACCCCCGGTGGGACTCGAACCCACAACTCGGCGATTTTAAGTCGCATGCCTCTACCGGTTGGGCCACGGGGGCGGGCCGCAACAGCCTACCGACGCGACGACGGCCGCCGACCCACGCGGGGGCGACGGCCGTCGTGTCGGCTGTGTGGTGCTGCCGGGTCCTACTCGGCGTTCGCCGGGGCCGCGACCGGTGCGGCGTCCTTCGAGACGTCCTCGGCCGGGGTGGCGTAGGCGGGGCCGGCGGCGTCGGCCGGCTGGCCCTCGGCCGGAGCCTGGGCAGCGGCGGGCGCCGGCGCCTCGACGGCGGCCTTCGGACGCGACGCGAACGTCTCGAACGCGGCACGGGGGGTCTCGCGGTCGTCGAGCGACGCGATGTCGCGGCCGAGGAAGAACCCGCCCACCCAGTCGCCGATGACGCGCCACTTGCGCTCCCACGACGGCATGGCCAGGCCGTGGTAGCCGCGGTGGGCGCCCCAGGCGAGGAAGCCCTTCATCGCGAACTTGCCGGACTGGAACACACCGGTGCCGAGGCCGAGGCCCGCGACGGCGCCGAGGTTCTCGTGCTTGTAGTCGTTCGTCGCCTCGCCGCGGATCACCGCGGTGAGGTTCTTCGCGAGCTGCTTCGCCTGGCGCACCGCGTGCTGGGCGTTCGGCACGCAGAAGCCGCCGACCCCGCCGCCGGTCAGGTCCGGCACGGCTGCGACGTCGCCGCAGGCCCACGCGTCGGCGACCACGCCGTTGTCGTCGACCACGCGGAGGTCCGGCTGCACGCGGATGCGGCCACGCTGCTCGAGCGGGAGGTCCGTGCCCTTGACCATCGGGTTCGCCATGACCCCGGCGGTCCAGATGATGAGGTCGGACTCGATGGTCTCGATCGAGTCGTCCTTGGCCTTGAGCTGGCAGACGCCGCCCTCGGCCGAGGCGAGCTGCGTGTCGAGGTGCACGACGGCACCGCGCGACGCGAGGTTCTCGAGCACCCAGTGCGAGGTCTCGAGCGACACCTCGGGCATGATGCGCCCCATCGCCTCGACCAGGTGGAAGTGCGTGTCGTCGAAGGACAGCTCGGGGTAGCTCTTCAGCAGGTCCGAGGCGAACGAGCGGAGCTCGGCGAACACCTCGATGCCGGCGAAGCCGCCGCCGACCACGACGACGGTGAGCAGGCGGTCACGCTCGGGACCGGCCGGCAGGTTCGCCGCCTTGTGGAAGTTCGTGAGGATCTTGTCGCGGATCGCCGCGGCCTCCTCGATGGTCTTCAGGCCGATGGCCTCGTCCGCGACGCCCGGGATCGGGAAGGTGCGCGAGACGGCGCCGGCGGTCATGACGATCTGGTCGTAGGACTCCTCCCACGCCTCGCCCTCGGCCGGGGTGATCGTCGCGGTCTTCGTGGCGTGGTCGACCTTCGTGACCTTGGCCGTGACGACACGCGTCTTCTTGAGGTGACGACGGTGCGAGACGACCGCGTGCCGGGGCTCGATCGACCCCGCGGCCACCTCGGGCAGGAACGGCTGGTACGTCATGTAGGGCAGCGGGTCGACCATGGTGACCTCGGCTTCGCCCTCACGGAGGTGCTTCTCGAGCTTCCAGGCGGTGTAGAAACCGGCGTAACCGCCGCCGACGACGAGGATCTTGGGCACGGGGGATGATCTCCTTGGAGTGGGGTGGTTGCCGGGAGGCTGGTCAGAGTTCGCCGCCACCCGCCCCGACTCCGGCGTCTGCGATGCCATCATACGCCCGGCACTCACACCGGGAGGGCGACCAGGACGCGCGCTCGAGCGCGAGGTCGCCGATGGGGTTGACGCCGGGGCCGGCTGCGAGGGCGTGGCCGACGAGGGCGTGCAGGCACTTCACGCGGGTGGGCATGCCACCGGCGCTGATGCCGTCGATCTCGTCGACGTGCTCGATCGACTCGCGGTCCGCCAGGTAGGACTCGTGTGCCGCGCGGTACTGCGCCGCGACGGTCTCGTCCTCGAGCAGTGCCGCGAGTTCGGGCATGACGTGGTTCGCCTCGAGGGTGCTCACGGCCGCGGTGGCGGCGGGGTGGCACAGGTAGTAGAACGTCGGGAACGGGGTGCCGCTCTCGAGTCGGGGCTTCGTGGAGACGACGGTGGGGTTGCCACAGACGCACCGTGCCGCGATCCCGACGACGTCGCGTGCCGGTCGACCGAGCTGGGCCGACACGACCTGGACGTCACGGTCGGACGGCGGGTCGAAGGGAGGGGTGGTCACGGGCACGTGAGCCTACCGGAGACCCGGGCGCGGGCCTACTTCGTGTCGCTGGTGGCCGCGCCGGTGGGATCGCCCGTGCCGGAGACGTCCGGCGCGACGAGCTCCTCGGTGGTCTTGTCGGTCAGCCCGGACTGCAGGACGCTCGAGAGCATCGCCTGCACCCAGTCGACCTCGGGCGTCTGCACGGTCGAGCTCACCGGGCTGCCCGAGTCGGTCCGGGCACGGTCGGACCCCTTCGCCTCCTCGGCACCCATCACGAGGTAGCTCTCCTCGCCCGGGTACACGTAGAGCAGTCGGTCGCGTGCCTGCGCCTCGATGTAGGCGGGGTCGTCCCAGCGGGCGACGTCCTGCTTCTTCTGCGTGACGTCGGCCTTCTGCGCCGCGACCTCGCGCTGCTGCTGTGCGATCTGCTCCTGCTGCTGCACGAGCGTCCGCAGCGACGGGGCGAGCACGACCACGAAGAGCACGATGATCGCCAGCATGAGCAGGCTGAAGCCCGAGAACCGGATGGACCGGTACCAGGGCTGCTCGTGCGCGCCGGTCTCCGGCACGGCCACGGGGACGCGGCGGACACGGGGCTTCTGGCTGGGCACGGTCCAACGGTAACCCGGCCCGGGTGCGACGCGGGGCCCGGCACGCGGACCGTCGCACGTCGTTCGGCACCCTCCCAGCGGCCGGGAGGCGCGGCACGCGCCCGCCCCGTCGGTCCCGCCCGCAGTCGGGTCACCACCGCGGACGCTGGCCGAGCGTGCAGGACGTGCCGCTCACGTCCGCCGGGCGGGCAGGAACCGTCGCTGCAGGGCGACGAGTGTGACGGATCGGGCCCGCTCGCCACCGTCGAGCGGGCCCGACATCGACGAGACGCCGCCCTCCCGAGGGAGGACGGCGTCTCGTGCGGTGCGTGTCCTAGAGCGCGGCGGCGCGGGGGAACGCGGTGCGGCCGGCGTAGACGGCGGCGTCACCGAGCTCCTCCTCGATGCGGAGCAGCTGGTTGTACTTCGCGACGCGGTCCGAGCGGGCCGGGGCGCCGGTCTTGATCTGGCCACCGTCGACGGCCACCGCGATGTCCGCGATGGTGGTGTCCTCGGTCTCGCCCGAGCGGTGCGACAGGATCGCGGTCATGCCGTGGCGCTGCGCCAGGGAGACGGCGTCGAGCGTCTCGGTCAGCGTGCCGATCTGGTTCACCTTGACCAGGATCGAGTTGCCGGCCTGCTCGTCGATGCCCCGCTGCAGACGCTTCGGGTTCGTGACGTACAGGTCGTCGCCGACGAGCTGCAGCTTGGAGCCGAGCTCGGAGGTCAGGTGCTTCCAGCCCTCCCAGTCGTCCTCGGCCAGGGCGTCCTCGATGGTGACGAGGGGGTAGTTCGCGACGAGGTCGGTGAAGTACCCCGTGAACTCCTCGCTCGAGAGCTGCTTGCCCTCGAACGCGTACTTGCCGTCGTGGAAGAACTCGGTCGCGGCGACGTCGAGGCCGAGCGCGATGTCCTTGCCCGGGGTGAAGCCGGCCTTCTCGATCGCGGCGAGCAGGAAGTCGAGCGCGGCGCGGTTCGACGCGAGCTCCGGCGCGAAGCCGCCCTCGTCGCCGAGGCCGGTCGCCAGGCCCTGCTTCTTCAGCTCGCCCTTGAGGGCGTGGTAGGTCTCGACGCCCCAGCGGAGCGCCTCCGAGAAGCTCTCGGCACCGTAGGGCACGAGGAAGAACTCCTGGATGTCGACGTTGGTGTCGGCGTGCGCGCCACCGTTGACGACGTTCATGAGCGGCACGGGCAGGGTGTGCGCGTTCGGGCCACCGAGGTAGCGGAAGAGCGGGAGGTCGGCCGAGTCGGCGGCGGCGCGGGCCACGGCGAGCGAGGCACCGAGGATCGCGTTCGCACCGAGGCGCGACTTGTTCTCGGTGCCGTCGAGCTCGATGAGCGCGGCGTCGACGAGGCGCTGGTCGGTGGCGTCGAAGCCCTCGAGCGCCGGGCCGATCTCGTCGAGCACGGCGTCGACGGCCTTGAGGACGCCCTTGCCGCCGTAGCGGTTCGCGTCGCCGTCACGGAGCTCGTACGCCTCGAACGCACCGGTGGAGGCACCGGACGGGACGAGCGCCCGCGAGACGACGCCGTCGTCGAGGAGGACCTCGACCTCGACCGTCGGGTTGCCTCGGGAATCGAGGACTTCGCGTGCGCCTACGGCATCGATCTGGGCCACGGGGTACTCCCTACGAGTTCGGTTGTGGTGATTGCGGGTCCGATCCTACCGACGCGCGGTGGAGCGGAGGTGTCGTGCGTCAGGACAGTGGACGGAACTCGACGCCCTCGAGCGTCTCCGTGTCCGCCCGGACGGACGCGAATGCGTCGAACCCCTGCTCGACGAGTCCGGCGAGCTGGTTCTTGGTGTTCTTCACCCGGCGTTCGAGCCGGACCCGACGGTGCGACCGGAGCGCCTCGTCCTTGAGCGCGGCGAGTCGGACGGGGTCGACGTCCTTGTCGTAGACGAGCACGACGGCGTCGGACTCGGCCGACTCCGGCAGCGTGACGAGGTCGACGAGCCGCTCGAACCCGAGCGAGAACCCGACTGCCGGGACGTCCTGGCCGAGGAAGCGCCCGATCATGCCGTCGTAGCGACCGCCGCCGCCGAGGCTGTACCCGAAGTCCGGGTGCGCCACCTCGAAGATCGTGCCCGTGTAGTAGCCCATGCCGCGGACCAGGGTGGGGTCGAAGCGCAGGTCGGCCCCGGGCAGCGCGTCGCGGAGGCGCAGGAGGTCGGCGAACGCCTCGGCGTCGAGCCACTCGGCGTCGGCGACGGAGGACCAGTCGGCGGCCTCGAGCGACCGGATCGTGTCCTCGAGCCCGGGCAGCTCGGCGCCGGTGGTCTCGCGCAGTTCGGCGGCGACCCCGTCCGGCCCGATCTTGTCGAGCTTGTCGACCGTGATGAGGGCACGCTCCGCGGCGGCGGGGTCGACGATGCCCCACGACCCGAGCAGCGCCGTCAGGATCCGCCGGTCGTTGATCCGGATGGTCGTGCCCGCGATGCCGAGGGCGTCGAGGGCCGCGGTCGTCGCGCTGATCAGCTCGATCTCGGCGAGCTGCCCGGGCTCGCCGAGCACGTCGATGTCGCACTGCACGAACTGGCGGTAGCGCCCCTTCTGCGGACGCTCGGCGCGCCACACGGGTGCGATCTGCACCGCCCGGAACACCGACGGGAGCTCGGCACGGTGCGAGGCGTAGAAGCGGGCGAGCGGGACGGTGAGGTCGAACCGGAGCCCGAGGTCTGCGAGGTCGAGCGGAGCCTCGGCACGGCGCACGTCGTCCGTCGTGAGCCCGCGCTTCATCACGGCGAACGCGAGCTTCTCGTTGTCGCCGCCGAGGCCGGAGTGCAGGCGGGCGGCCTCCTCGACGACCGGCGTCTCGATCTCGTCGAACCCGTGCTGCGCGTACACGCCGCGGATGACTCCGAGGACGTGCTCCCGTCGTGCCTTGTCCGCGGGGAGGTGGTCTCGCATGCCACGGGGGGCCGTCACGGTGGTCGCCATGCGCCAATCCTGCCAGAACGCACCGGACCGCTTGCACGCGTGCCGGCACGCTGATACATTGGATGCAGAACCTCGGTTCGGTGGTCTCCTGATCCGATCACCGGGCCGTTCGCGGGGCCGGTGTGCTGCAACGGGGTCCCGCGGTTCGGGCGGGTATCCCTGCCGACGTGACTTCCCTGGCACGTCGTCACCCGCTCGCGGGCACCCTCCTTTTTCGGGTTGGGAGGGTGCCCGCTCTCCTGACCTCGATCACCCGGGATCCCCCGCACGCCCGACCTCCTCGAGCCGCGCCACCGCCGCACGCAGGCCGCGCACGGGATCGATCCCCGCCGCCCGCGCCGCCGCGACCTGCTCCAGCATCGCGCTCCCCCACGCCTCGTCTCGGCCCTCCTGCTCGCGGCCCGCCCCGACCGCAGCGCCGACGACCGCCTCCGCGTCACCCCGCTCCTCGAGCCGCTCGAGCAGCTTGACAGCCCGCTCCAACGGCGGCATCGCGCGGGGCACACCGTCGAACACGCTCGTCCGCGCGGCCTTCTCCGCCGCCTTCGCCGCTCGCCAGACCCGGACGACCTCCTCCTCGGTGTCGGCGTGCTCGTCGCCGAACACGTGCGGGTGCCGGCGGACCATCTTGTCCCGGACCTCGGCGGCGACGTCCTCGAGGTCGAAGCGCCCGGCCGCCGCGGCGATCCCGGCGTGCAGGACCACCTGGTAGAGCACGTCGCCGAGCTCCTCGCGGATCTCGGCGTCGTCCCCCGAGTCGATCGCGTCGACGAGCTCGTACGACTCCTCCACCGCGTACCGCGCGAGCGACGCGTGCGTCTGGGCTCGGTTCCACACGCACCCGCCCTCGGGAGCGAGCAGGCGGTCGACGACTTCGACGAGGTCCGGTACGGCGGTCATCCCGTCATGCTGGCACGCAGCCCGCTCCGGTACCCTGGACGGGGTGTGTCGGGAAGTCTGGTCGACGGTCCGTCGTCCGTACCCGGAACCTGGAGAACCGTGCAGGCGCTCGTCCGCTCGCCCCGCTTCAGCGCCATCGCGCTGCTCACCGCCGCCGTCCTCGGCCTGATCGTCGCGAACTCCGCGCTCGGGCCCGGCCTCGAACGGCTCCTCGACGCCCATTCGCCGTGGGACGCCGTCGGTCTCGACCTCTCCGTCTCGCACTGGATCAGTGACGGTCTGCTCGCCGTCTTCTTCCTCCTGGTCGCCATCGAGCTGAAGCAGGAGGTCGTCGACGGTGAGCTGTCGAACCCGAAGAGCGCCGTCATCCCGGCGATCGCGGCGGTCGGCGGGGTGATCGTCCCGGCGGTGGTGTTCCTGGTGGTCACGACGGGCACCCCGTACCAGCACGGCTGGCCGATCCCGACCGCCACGGACATCGCCTTCGCCCTCGGGGTCCTCGCGGTGTTCGGCCGCGGACTGCCGTCGACCGTGCGGGTGTTCCTGCTCGCCCTCGCGGTGCTCGACGACCTCATCGCCATCGTCATCATCGCCGTGGTCTTCGCGCACGGCACGGACCTCACCGCCCTCGGCGGCGCGGCGGTCGCCCTGCTCGTCTTCGCCGTCCTCGGTCGGCTGCTCCGCCCCGGCCGCGCCGGTCAGGGGTGGGTCATCGCCGCGATGGTGCTCGTCGGCCTCGTCACGTGGTGGCTCGTGTACCACTCGGGCGTGCACGCGACGATCGCCGGTGTCGCCCTCGGTCTGGTGCTCCCCCGACGCCCCGGGCACACGCTGCACGAGCGGGTCGAGCCGTGGTCGAACGCGGTCGTGCTGCCGGTCTTCGCGTTCGCCTCGGCCGCCGTGGTGGTCCCGAGCGTGGGGCTCGGCGAGCTGTCCCCGACGTTCTGGGCGGTCGTGCTCGCGCTGCCGGTCGGCAAGGTGATCGGCATCACGCTCTTCGGCTCGGTCGCGACGCGCATCTTCCGGGCACCGGGCCGCTCGACGCTGTCGTTCGGGTCGATCGTCACCGTCGGTGTCCTCGGCGGGATCGGGTTCACGGTGTCGCTGCTCATGAACGAACTGGCCTTCGCCCGGAACGAGGAGGTCCTCGACGAGGGCGTCCTCGCCGTGCTGGTCGGATCCGGCATCGCGATGATCGCGTCGGCGGTCGTCGTCAGCCTTCGCGCGCGGCGGTACCGGGCGCGTCGCGAGCTCTCCGAGGCGGAGGCGACCGAGTAGGTCGGGGCGCAACGACACGACGGTCGGGAGGCGCGGTGCCGGCTGACACCGCGCCTCCCGTCCGTCGGGTGGTCGCCGCTCAGGCGGCGGGCGTCTCCGCCGGGGCCTTCGAGGCCCCGTAGACCGCCGTCAGGATGCTCTCCACCCACTCGATGAGCCCGGCGTCGGGCAGGGACTCGCCGTGCGGCTTCGGCAGCGGGATGCTCGCGGCGTCCTGCTGCGGGAACCAGCGTGCGCCCGGGTACATCCGCTTGAGCCGGACCTGCGCCGAGTCGGCGAGCTCCTTGCCCGCCACGCGGAGGTTCGACCCCATCACGACCACGTCGGACAGGCCGACCTGCTGCGCCATGCGGCGGAGCCGGGAGACCTCGACGAGGGTGAGGACGGCCTGCGGCGGCTGCCCGTAGCGGTCGGTGAGCTCGTCGAGCACCATGTCGATCGCCTCGGGCTGTGCAGCCGGGGCCGATGCGGCCGACAGCTTCTGGTACGCCTCGAGCCGGAGCCGCTCGGACTCGACGTAGTCCTCGGGGATGTGCGCGTCGACCGGGATCTCGAGCCGGAGCTCGGTCTGGCCCTCGGCGACGTCGCCGCGGAACTGCGACACCGCCTCGCCGATCATGCGGAGGTACAGGTCGAAACCGACCCCGGCGATGTGCCCGGACTGCTCGCCGCCGAGCAGGTTGCCCGCGCCGCGGATCTCGAGGTCCTTCATGGCGACCTGCATGCCCGCGCCGAGCTCGTTGTTCGCGGCGATGGTCTCGAGCCGGTCCTGTGCGGTCTCGGACAGCGGCTTGTCGGCGTCGTAGAGGAAGTACGCGTACCCGCGCTCACGACCACGCCCGACGCGACCGCGCAGCTGGTGCAGCTGCGACAGGCCGTACTTGTCGGCCTTGTCGATGATGAGCGTGTTGGCGTTCGCGATGTCCAGTCCGGTCTCGACGATCGTGGTCGACACGAGGACGTCGAACTTCCGCTCCCAGAAGTCGACCATGACCTGCTCGAGGGTGCCCTCGGACATCTGCCCGTGCGCGACCTGGATGCGGGCGTCCGGCACGATCTCGGCGAGGTGCGACGCGACCGACTGGATGTCCTTCACGCGGTTGTGCACGTAGAAGACCTGCCCCTCGCGGAGGAGCTCGCGGCGGATCGCGGCGGCGACCTGCAGGTCCGACTGCGGGCCGACGAAGGTCAGGATCGGGTGGCGGTCCTCCGGCGGGGTCGCCAGCGTCGACATCTCGCGGATGCCGGTGACCGCCATCTCGAGCGACCGCGGGATCGGCGTCGCGGACATGGCCAGGACGTCGACGTTGGTCTTGAGCTTCTTGAGCTGGTCCTTGTGCTCGACACCGAAGCGCTGCTCCTCGTCGATGATCACGAGGCCGACGTCCTTGAACGCGATGTTCTGCGACAGGATCCGGTGCGTGCCGATGACGATGTCGACGGTGCCGTCGGCGAGCCCGGCGATCGTCTCCTTCGACTCCTTCTCGCTCTGGAAGCGGCTCAGCGCGCGCAGGTGCACGGGAAACCCGGCGAAGCGCTCCTGGAACGTCTCCATGTGCTGGCGCACGAGCAGGGTCGTCGGCACGAGGACCGCGACCTGCTTGCCGTCCTGCACCGCCTTGAACGCCGCGCGGATCGCGACCTCGGTCTTGCCGTAGCCGACGTCGCCGGAGAGCAGGCGGTCCATCGGGATGGGGCTCTCCATGTCGCGCTTGATCTCGTCGATCGTGGTGAGCTGGTCGGCGGTCTCGGCGAACGGGAACGCCTCCTCGAGCTCGCGCTGCCACGGAGTGTCGGGCCCGAACGCGTGGCCCTTCGACGCCATGCGCGCGGAGTAGAGCTTCACGAGGTCGACGGCGATGTCGCGGACTGCCTTGCGCGCCTTCGACTTCGCCGCGGACCAGTCCGACCCGCCCATCTTCGACAGGTTCGGGTTCTCGCCACCGACGTACCGCGAGAGCTGGTCGAGCTGGTCGGTCGGCACGAAGAGCTTGTCGCCCGGGTAGTTCCGCTTCGACGGCGCGTACTCGAGCACGAGGTACTCCCGCTGCGTCTTCACGGCGTTGCGGCCGCCGGAGCTGACCTCGCGGGAGACCAGCTCGACGAACTTGCCGATGCCGTGGGTGTTGTGCACGACGACGTCGCCCGGCTTCAGCTGCAGCGGGTCGACGACGTTCTTGCGGCGACCGGCGAGCTTCTTGACCGTGCGGGCGCCCTGCTGGACGCTGCGGCCGTAGAACTCGGCCTCGCTGAGCAGCGCGATCCGCGGGTCGGGGGTGGCGAAGCCGGCCTCGACGGAGGCCGTCGTGACGATCACGACGCCCGGCTCCGGCGGTGCCGTGAGGTCCTCGGCACGCGCGGCGACACCGGCGTCGGCGAGTACCTGGACCGCGCGCTCGACGAGTCCCTTGCCCTGCGCCGTCACGACGACGCCCCACCCGTCGTCGACGAGGTGCTTGACGTGCTCGACGGCGCCGTCCGCGCTGCCCGCGAAGCTCGGGATGGCCTCGGCGCGAACGCGGATGTACTCACCGGCCTCCGCGGCGGCCTCGGCGTCGCTGAGCACGCGGTCCCGGTCGCCCTCGTCGAGTCCGGAGTCGAACGGCGTCACCGTCCACCAGGTGCGCTGGCCGCGGGTGTTCTTGAGCTGCTGCACGGACAGGAAGTTGCCCGCGTCGAGGTCGATGGGCGCCTGTGCCCCCGCGACCGCAGCGCTCCAGGCGGCCTGCAGGAACTCGGTGTTCGTCTCGGCGAGGCTGTGCGCGCGCCCGGCGACACGCTCGGGCGAGAGGACCGCGATCGTCGCGGCGTCGGGCAGGTACGTGGTGATCGGCACGAGGTCCTGCACGAGCGCCGGCGCGAGGGACTCCATGCCCTCGACCGGGATGCCCTCGGCGATCTTCGCCAGCATCTGGGACAGGTTCGGGAACTCGTGGAGCATCTCGCGGGCCCGCTGCTGGACGTCGTCGCTGAGCAGGAGCTCGCGGGACGCGGTGAGCTCGACCGACCCGAGGTCGTCGTCGGTGGTGCGCTGGTCGGCCACCGAGAACGCCTTGATCGCCTCGATCTCGTCGCCGAAGAAGTCGACGCGCACGGGGTGGTCGGCACCCGGGGGGAAGACGTCGAGGATGCCGCCGCGGACCGCGAACTCACCGCGACGGGTGACGAGGTCGACGCGGGCGTACGCGAGGTCGACGAGCTGCGACGCGATCTGCGCGAGGTCGTTGCCGCGCGAGTCGGTCCGGAGGGCCACCGGCGCGAGCGACGTCAGGTTGCCGGCGATCGGCTGCAGCGCGGCCCGCACGCTCGCGACGACGACGGTCGTGCGACGGTCGGCCGGGTCGGCGTCCTGCCACGCCGCGAGCTTCCGGAGCGTCGCGATGCGGGTGCCGACGGTCTGCGCGCTCGGGCTGAGGCGCTCGTGCGGCAGGGTCTCCCACGCGGGGAACTCGAGGACCTCGGCATCGGGCACGGTGCACGTCAGCGCGCCGCGGACCGCCTCGGCCTCGCGCCCGGTGGCCGTGACGACGAACAGGCACTGGGGACCGCCGCGCTCGGCGAGCAGGGCGCCGAGCAGCGGGACGCGCAGGCCGTCGACGACGGAGAAGTCGGCGTCACGCGCGGCGGCGCGGAGGACACGATCGAACGCGGAGGCGCGCGAGAGCGCAGGGATGATGCCCGAGATCGTCACTCAGACGATGGTACCGGCGGCGTCCGACACGCGGTTCGGCGTGCGCGGCCGGCGAACACGGGCCGCGCACGTCGGTCAGCTGCGGCGGCGACGCCGCAGCAGGAGGCCGGCCGCGACGAGGACCGCGGCGGCGAGCAGCGCAGGGGCGAGCGGGGTCGCACCGGTCCACGCGAGGGAGCCACGGTCGGGTCCGGCGGCCGTGTCGCTGCCGGTGGCCGCGGGGTCGGCTGCCGGTCGGCGGGGAGGCGCGGTGCCGGTGTCCGCGCCGCCCGCGGTCTCCGAGGGGGTCGCCCCGGGGCCGGGGGCCGCCGTGGGGGCGCCGGTCGGGTCCGGTCGCGGGGCGCTCGTGGGGCCGGTGGTCGCCGTCGGCGACGGTGCGACGGTGGCCGTCGGCGTCGCGGTCGCCTGCGCCGTCGGGGTCAGGGTCAGGGCCGGCTCCGGGGTCAGGGTCGGCGTCGGGGTCGGGGTCGGGGTGGTCGGCGGATCGGTGGGACCCGACGTCGGAGCCGGGGTCAGGATCGGCTCCGACGTCGGGAGTGGGGTCGGATCGGGGGTCGGCGCGACCGTCGCGGTCGAGTCGGCCGTCGGGTCGGGGACCGGCGTGCCCGTGGCGGTGGGCTCGGTCGTCGCGGTCGGGCTCGGGACGGCGACCTCGCGACCGGAGGACGCGGCCGTCACGATCCGCTGCCGGTTGTAGTCCGCGACGACGAGCGTCCGGTCCGGTCCGACCGTCACGGCGGTCGGGTTTGCCAGCGTCGATCCGTCCGGAGCCGTCGAGAACGCCGCGGTCCACGCACCGGCTGTCCGTGCCCAGACCACACCGTGTCCGTTGTCCACCGCGAAGACGTCGGCCCCGTCGACGGCGACACCGCGGAGCCTCGACTGCGCGTCCCCCGGGAAGCCGAGTGCCGTGGCGGTCCCCGTCGCACGGTCGACCTGCCAGACCTCGTCGGTCCCGGCGTCCGTCACGGTGAGCGTCCGGCCGTCGGACGACACCGCGACGCCGCTCGGGTCGGTCCACGGCCCGGCCACCGTCGTCCACGCGTCGGAGCCGATTCCGGCGGTGAAGAGCGAGCCGCTCCCCGGGACCGCTGCGAACACGGTCGTGTCCGACACCGCGAGCTCGGACACCGCTCGGCGGACGGGCGGCGCCGTGCGGGAGAGGACGCGACCGTCGGCGTCGAGCACGGCGAGTGCGGGACGACCGGCTTCGGCCACGACGATCCGACCGTCCGCGGTGGTCGTGACCGCCGAGGGGTTCCACAGGTCACCACGGCCGGTCCCGAAGGGCGCGACCACGCTCCAGGTGCCGTCGACCGCGCGGCGCAGCAGCCCGTTCGCCGAGAAGTCCGCGAGGAGCAGCGACCCGTCGGCGGCCCGGTGCACGTCGTTCGGTGCACCGAATCGCGTTGCGACCGGGGGCGCGGCGGTCTCCGCGCTCGTCGGGGTCCAGGTCTCGGTGGCGGCGACCGCGCCGTCCTGCGTGAGGATCGAGGCCAGTCCGACCGCGATGACCGCGATCGCCGCGGGCACCACGCCCACGGCTGCCCGGAGTCGCGGTGTCGGTCGTTCCCGGTGCGGTGCTGGTCCCACGGTCGTCCCCCTCGTCGGGGACGGTCTCCCCGCGGCGAACCTACCGACCGACGGGGTACGGGGTGGTCCCCCACTTCGGGGACCACGCGCCGACCGGACAGCGGCCCGGCGACGGGGCCGTCACGCGCCGGGCGGTGCGCCGCGTGGCGGAGGTGGGGCGTGCCTCCCGGCCGGGAACCGTCAGGAGGGGGCGTGCACGCGCTGCTGCGCGGCGAGGAGGCCGAGCTCCGCGATCGCCTCGACGGCGTCGGCGCCGTCGGCGAGCAGGTTCGGCAGCGTCTTCTTCTCGGTCGGCGAGAAGTCGCGCAGGACGAAGTCGGCGGGGTCCTGACGGCCCGGCGGACGGCCGATCCCCATGCGCACCCGGCTGAACTCGTTCGTGCCGGTCGCCTTGATGATGTCGCGGAGGCCGTTGTGGCCACCGTGCCCGCCGTTGCCCTTGAGGCGCACGGTGTCGAACGGCAGGTCGAGCTCGTCGTGCACGACGACGAGGTCGGCCGGGGTGACGCTGTAGAACCCGAGGACGCTCGAGACGGGGCCGCCCGAGGTGTTCATGAACGAGCCGGGCTTGGCGAGGACGAGCTTCGGTCCGCCCGGCACCAGACGCCCCTCGGCGACCTGGTTCGGCGTCTTGTGCTTCTTGAACGTCGCGCCCATGCGGGCCGCGAGTTCGTCGAGGACCATCTGGCCGACGTTGTGACGGTTGCCCGCGTAGTCGGGCCCGGGGTTCCCGAGCCCGACCACGACGAGGGTCGTTCCTGTCATCAGCGTCGGCCAGACGTTCCGCGGAGTGCCATCTCTCCGGAGGGTCCTACTCGGAGTCGGCGTCGACCGGGGCGGAGCCGCCCTCGGCACCGGCCTCGGCGCCCGCCTCGGCAGCGGCCTCGTCGGCGGCGTCGTCGTCGGCGGTGCCACGCGGGGTGACGATCTGGACGACGAGCGCCTCGGCGTCGGTCTCGAGCTCGGCGCCCGACGGGAGCTCGAGCTGCGAGGCGAGGACCTGCGTGCCGTCCTCGAGGCCCTCGACGTCCACGGTCACGTGCTCCGGGATGTCGGTCGCCTCGACGAGCAGCGAGACCGAGGAGAGGTCCTGCACGTGGATGGTGCCGGAGAAGGACTCACCGGTGACGACGACGGGGACGTCGACGGTGACCTTCTCGCCACGACGCACGACGACGAGGTCGATGTGCTCGATGATCTGGCGCACCGGGTCACGCTGGACGTCCTTGACGAGGGCGAGCTGCGCCGAGCCCTCGATGTCGAGGTCGACGACGGCGTTCGCGGTACGGACGAGCAGCATCGTCTCGTGGCCCGGCAGGCTGATGTGCTGCGGCTCGGTGCCGTGGCCGTAGACGACCGCGGGGATCTTGTCGGCGGCACGGAGCTTGCGCGCTGCGCCCTTGCCGAACTTGGTGCGGTTCTCCGCTGAGAGCTTGGTGTAGTCGGCCATGGTGGCGCCTCCTGGTGTCGTGGTCGACGCCGGGGTGCCGGCATCGGGGGGTCTGTGGTGTTGCAACTCGAACGCGTGCACGCGTGAGGAACGCTCCCAGGGCTGGGCCGGGTCTCCCTACCGCGTCGATCACGGCCGCGCATGCGCGGCCCTCGCCGAAGTCGGTTCACGAGTCTAGCAGGGGCTGCCGGGCGTGTCGTCCGGATGCTGCGCCGCGGACGGATCTCCCGGCACCACGGACGGACGGGAGGCGCGTGGCGGCGCCGCCACGCGCCTCCCGTCCGGCGTCCCCTGCGGCCGCGGGCCGGTCCCCCCAGGACCACCTGCCCGCGACCGCGGCTCAGTCGACGCCCTCCGGCGCCGGCGGCGCGAGCCGCTCGATCGTCGCCGCGACGCGCTCGGCCACCGCGACCTGGTCCGGTCGGACGGCGTCGAGGACCGCGGCGTCGGACGCGGTGACGTGCAGGAGACGAGACCACTGCGCGTCGTACAGGGCACGTCGGTAGCCGGAGGACTCCTGACAGGCCACGTCGTGCTCGGCGAGGGCGGTCTCGGCGGCCGTGATCCTGCCCTCGCGGAAGTTCAGACCGTAGTCCATGAGCATCGACTGCGACGGCAGGTCGCTCGGTGTCCCGGGCAGGTCGACCAGACCGGCCGTGCTCATGCAGCGGTGCCACGCACCCGTGGTCGCGGCGACGGACGGATCTCGCCGGGCGTCGTCGGCGGCGAGGGCCGTGAGCCGCTCGGCCACTGCAGTGCTCTGCTCGACGCCGCTCTCGTTCGTCCCGAGCGCCCGACGGGCGTGACGCCAGCAGGCCTCGACCGCTCCCTCCGGCGCTGCCGCGATCGCCGCCGTCCGATCGGGAGAGCCGGCCCATGCCCGCCTGGCTTCGACGTTGGCGCCGATGGTCGAGATCGCGTGGTACCCGCGGCGCTCGGCCAGGGCGGGCAGCAGTGGCTTCGTCGTCGCGAGCGCCGGGGTCGTGTTGCCGCGAACCGCTGGGTCGTCCGCTTCGCTCAGCGCCTGGAGCCCCGAGACCGTCGCCCACGGTGGTGCCCCGTCGATCCCGAGCCGCTCGAGACAGGGCTCCGCGACCAGTTCCTCGGCGTAGGACGTCGCGTCGACCGCCGGCTGCGCGTAGCCGTCGAGCGGCATCGACCACGTGTCGAGGTCCCGTTCGACGGTGGGGCGGACGGCGTGGTCGGCGGGCTCCGGCAGGCTGTGCAGGACCGCTCCCCCGAGACCGGCGACGACGAGGACGAGGGTGCCGGTCTTCGCGGCACGCTGGGTGATGCGCATGGTTCCCCCTAGGCGCGGACGAGGCCGCGTTCGTGTGCGGTGATGACGACCTGGATCCGGTTCCGGAGTCCGAGCTTCGTCAGCACCGCGCGGACGTGGGTCTTGACGGTGGCCTCGCTGAGGAACACCGACGACGCGATCTCCTGGTTGCTCAGGCCCTTCGCGACGAGCAGGAACACCTCGCGCTCCCGAGCGGTCAGGACGTCGAGCACCTCGTCCGCACGCGGGGTCTCGACGAGGGTGCCGTCGGCGCGGAGCAGGTCGAGTGCCTCGGTCTCGGTCGGTGCCGGGCGCCCCTCGTGCACGTCGCGGATCGTGGTGAGCACGACCTCGGGCAGCGCGTCCTTCGTCAGGAAGGCCGCGGCCCCGGCGCGGAGGGCCGCGAGCACGGCCTCGTCCCGACGGATGGTCGTGAGCACGACGACCTTCGGGCGGTCGCCTCCGCGTGCGGCAAGTCGTGCCGTCGTCTCGATGCCGTTCAGCACCGGCATCCGGAGGTCGAGGAGCAGGACGTCCGGCTCCGCCTCCGCACAGAGGGCCAGTGCAGCGGTGCCGTCCGCCGCGGTGCCGACGCAGGTCATGTTGTCCTGGGCGTCGACGAGCATCCGCATCCCGGAGGCGAACAGGGGCTGGTCGTCGACGACGGCGACGCGGACCTCGCTCACCGGGTGCCCTCGGTGGACAGCCACCCGGTGACGACGAACTCGTCCGGTTCGTCGCCGACGCCCGCGCGGAGCCACCCGCCCGCGAGACGGGCACGCTCCCGCATGCCGTCGACGCCGGACCCCACGCCGTCGAGCCGGACGAGCGGTGCATCGCCGCGCGAGGTCACGACGATCCCGAGGCCGGCTCCGCGCCAGTCGAGCACGACCCGCGCTGTCGCGGTCCGGCCCTGGTGCTTGAGCACGTTCGTGAGGCTCTCCTGCACGATGCGGTGCACGGCACCGCCGACGGCGGTCCCGAGCGACACCGGGTCGCCGTGCTGCTCGAAGGACGCCCGCATCCCGAGCTCGCGCATGTCCTCGACCAGGTCGGGGACGTCCGCCAGCCCGTGCACGGCGTCCGGCCCGGAGCCCTGGATCCGTTCGACGAGCGACCGCACGTCGCCGAGGGCGTTCCTGCTCACGTCGGCGATGTCGCGGAGGGCGGTCGCCGTCGGACCGTCCGGACCCGCGACGGCCGCGGCGCCCTGGGCCTGCGACACGACCACGGCGAGCGAGTGCGCGAGCGAGTCGTGCACGTCGCGGGCGATGCGCGCTCGGTCCTGCTCCGCACGGAGTTCGGCCGTGGTGACCTCGGTCTCCCGCTCGGCCTCGACGACGCGGACGCGGGCGAGGCCGATCCGCCACGCGGCACCGACCGCGACGCCGACCGCCCACGCGATCCCGCTCGCGCCGGCGAGCGCCAGGGTCAGCAGGACGACGTCGTTCCGGGTGCCCGAGCGCGAGGCCGTCCAGTTCCCCCACACGTCGGGGTCGGCCACGGTCGGCACCGCCATGGCCCACGCCGCGGCGGCGCTGGCGACCCCGAGGACGGGCACCGCGAGCCAGCGCAGCAGCCCCGATCGGCCGGCACCGACGAGACCGACGACGATCGCGACGGCCAGGTAGGTCGGCCACGTCGTGTCCCGCGGTCCGGGCAGCAGGTGCAGCGCCTGGAGCAGCGGCACGACCACGACGAGCCCGAGCGCCGTGGCGGGCATCCAGTTCGCCAGACCGATCGCGACCGCGAAGGCGCTGACGACGAGCACGTGGCCGGTCAGGTCGCTGCGGCCGGCCTCCGCGACGATCCACAGCACCAGGTACACGGCGCCCGCGGCGGGAGCCAGGAGGTGCCGTGCCCGGCGGCGGAGGAAGGAGGTCATGTCGGCGAGCGTAGGGCGGGCGTCGCGGCCGGAGCGACCGGGCGGCGACGCTTTCATCCGAGGGGATGAGGCCCGACCTGCGTCAGCGACCGACGTCGCGACGGTGCCGCTGCGCGGCCCGCAGCAGCTCCCGGGCGCGGTCGCTCGCGGCCTCCGCCTCGTCGCGGGTCCGCTCGGCACGTCCGACCGCAGCCGTCGCCTCGGCGAGCTGCCGTTCGAGGTCCGAGCGGTGGTCCTCGGCCGCCTCGAGCTCGGACTCCGCGGCATCGAGCGCGGCGTCGGCATCGCGGGACTCGCTCCGCGCCACCGACTCGGCCTCGCGGGCGGCGCGGCGTTCCGCCGTCGGATCGGCCGTCGGCGTCGGCTGTTCCTCCGGCTCCGGCTCCGGTTCCGCTCGCGGTCCGGAGTCCGGCCTGGAGGCGCGGCTCGCCTTCCGCGTCCGCCTCGCGCTGGTGATCGGGATGGGTTCGGCGTCGGTGCCGGACCACGCGTCGGGGACGGCGTCCGGGTCGGCGAGCGCGCCGTCGAGGTCGACCGCCTCGAACCCGGCGCTCTCGAGGGGTCGGACGAGCAGTCCCGAGCGGACCGCGGCGCCGGCGTGCGGATCCGTCATCGCTGCCTCGATCGTGGCGCGGACCTGGTCGAGCACCGCCGACGTCGCCGGGTGTCCGGCGTCCGAGGCCAGGTCGGCGCCGGCCTGCGCGAGTGCCGTCACGACCGCGGCGCGCTGCTGCCGGAGCTGCCGGATCGCCGCGGGGTCCGCGTCGGCCTGTGCCTGCCGGATCGCCGGGCCCAGGTCCACGGCCTCGTCGAGGGCGCCCTCGTGCGCGAGCAGGTCGACCACCCAGGCAGCGGGCGCGGGCTTCCGCAGGCCACCGATCCTGGTGGCGAGCGCCCGGTCGTCCTTCCGCGCCGCACGCTGTCGCGCAGTGCGCTCGCGCACGAAGTCCGCGGGCGCGACGAGCAGCAGTCCCCTCGCCACCTCCGCGAACTCCACGCACCCAGCATGCCCGGCGCTCCGGGAGCCGCTACCAGTCGTGGACGGTCCCGTCGGCCAGGCGGTTGAACGGCAGGTACGCCTGCTCGTAGGGGTACTTCCCGGCCTCGTCGACGTCGAGCGTCACGCCGAGACCCGGCTCGTCGCCGGGGTGCAGGAAGCCGTCCCTGAACGTGAAGGTCTGCCGGAACACCTGGTTCGTCCGCGGCCCGTGCTGCATGTACTCCTGGATGCCGAAGTTGTGGATCGCGAGGCCGAGGTGCATCTGCGCCGCCAGGCCGACGGGCGAGATGTCGGTCGGTCCGTGGAAGCCGGACCTGACCTGGTAGAGCGCGGCGTAGTCCATGGTCTTCCGCAGCGGGGTGATGCCGCCCATGTGGGTGACGGCCCCGCGGACGTAGTCGATGAGCTGGTCGCGGATGATGTCCTTGAAGTCCCAGATCGTGTTGAAGACCTCGCCGATCGCGAGCGGCGTCGTGGTGTGCTGGCGGACGAGCTTCAGCGCCTCCTGGTTCTCGGCGGGGGTGCAGTCCTCGAGCCAGAACAGGTCGTACGGCTCGAGCGACTTGCCGAGCTTGGCGGCCTGCAGCGGGGTCATCCGGTGGTGTCCGTCGTGCAGGAGCGGCAGCTCGGGGCCGAACTCGTTCCGCACCGCCTCGAACACCGTCGGCACGTGCCGGAGGTACGCGCGGGTGTCCCAGTCCTCCATCGCCGGGAACGCCCCGCGCTGTGCCGGCTCGAAGTCGTAGCGGACGCCCGCGTTCCCCGCGGTCGTCCTGTTGGAGGCGATGCCGTAGATGCTCTCGAGCCCGGGGACGCCGGTCTGGACCCGGATGGAGCGGTAGCCCTCCTCCTGGTGCTCGCGGATCGAGTCGAACAGCTCGGGCAGCTCCTTGCCGGAGGCGTGCCCGTACGCCATGAGCCCGGTCCGGGAGGCGCCGCCGAGCAGCTGGTAGAGCGGCATGCCGGCGACCCTGGCCTTGATGTCCCACAGCGCCATGTCGACCGCGGCGATCGCGGCCATCGTGACCGGACCCCGTCGCCAGTACGACGAGCGGTACAGGAACTGCCAGGCGTCCTCGATGCGCCCGGCGTCGCGACCCGCGAGCAGCGGGACGACGTGCTCGGTCAGGTACGCCGCGACGGCGAGCTCCCGACCGTTGAGCGTGGCGTCGCCGAGCCCGGTGACGCCGTCGACGGTCGTGATCCGCAGCGTGACGAAGTTCCGGTCCGGGCTCGTCACGACGACCTCGGCCCGGTCGATCAGCTGGCCGCGGTCGGTCGAGGCCCAGGTGTCCGGCCGCCCCGTCCCCGCGCCGCTCGCCGATCCCCCGTCTCCCGCGCCGGGGAGCGGTGCGGCCGGGTCCGTGGTGCTCGCGTGGCTGGCGTCGGTCATGCGGGGAACTCCTTCGTCGGCGGACCGCGGAGCGTACCGCGGCGGTGCGGGTGCGGTCACGGCGAGCGCGACGTGCACGTCGAGTCTGCCCCGGGGGCGCCGGGATCGCCACGGAGTGGAGCGTCGTACGCAAGGCAGGAGCGGCGGGCATCGGACTGTCCGACGTGGATCCGTGGTGACCGGCAGCGGTCCGGGCGCGGCCGCGCGGTAACGTCGCGGGTGTGCACGAGGACCCCGCGGACCCGCTCCCCGTCGACCGTGGGGACCGCGCTCGCCGAGCCGGACGCCCGGTCGTCGAGGCCTACAGCGACCGAGCCGACGAGTACGCGCAGGTGCTCGGCTCGATGCACGCCGTGCACCCGGCGGACCGGTCGCTCGTCGAGTCGTGGGCGGACGGGGTCACCGGCACGGTCCTGGACGCCGGGTGCGGCCCGGGGCACTGGACGGCGCACCTCGCCGGACGGGGGCACCCGGTCGTCGGTCTCGACAGCGTGCCGCGCTTCGTCGAGCTCGCCCGCGCGGCGGCACCGGACGTCGACTTCCGGGTGGGCTCCTTCGAAACCACCGGGCTGCCGGGCGACTCGATCGGCGGAGTGCTCTCCTGGTACTCGCTCGTGCACCACGCCCCCGACCGTGTCCCGGGAGCGCTGGCCGAGTTCCGCCGGGTCCTCGTGCCCGGAGGCGGCTTGCTGGTCGGGTTCTTCACGGGCGAGGCGCTCGAGCCGTTCGACCACGCCGTGACGACCGCCCACCGCTGGCCCGTGGCGCAGATGGTCGACGTCCTCGACGGCGCCGGGTTCACGGTCGTCGACGTGCAGCAGCGGACCGACCCCGGCGTGCGTCCGCACGCGGCCGTGTCCGCCGTCCGCAGGTGATCAGGGCTGCCATCCGGGCGTGACGAGTCCGGTCTCGTAGGCGAAGACCACGAGCTGCGCACGGTCGCGCGCCCCGAGCTTGATCATCGCGCGGGAGACGTGGGTCTTCGTGGTCGTCGGGCTGACGAAGAGGCGCTCGGCGATCTCCGTGTTGGTCAGTCCCAGCGCGACGAGCTGCATGACCTGGCGCTCCCGTTCGGTGAGGGCGTCGAGCGCCGGCGCCAGCGAGGACGGCTTCGCGTGGGTGGCGTACGCGGCGACGAGGGAACGGGTGGCACCGGGTGAGAGCAGCGACTCCCCCGCGTGCACGGTGCGGACGGCCCGGAGCAGCTCGGCCGGCTCGGTGTCCTTCACGAGGAACCCCGCTGCGCCGCCGCGGATCGCCTCGAAGACGTAGGAGTCCTCCTCGAACGTGGTGAGGATCACGACGTGCACGGCGTCGAGATCGGGGTCGGCGGAGATGCGCTGCGTCGCGGCGAGCCCGTCGGTGCCCGGCATCCGGATGTCCATGAGGACGACGTCGGGACGTTCCCGGCGGACGGCCTCGACGGCGGCGTCCCCGTCGCCCGCCTCACCGACGACCGTCATGCCGGGCTCGGCCTCGACGAGCGCCCGGAGGCCCGCCCGGACGAGCACCTGGTCGTCGACCAGCACGACCCGGATCGGGTCCTCCGCCGAGCTCGTCGTCGGACTCGTCGTCGGGCTCATCGTCGGGCCGCCGCATCGGTCGTGGCCGGGGTGCCCGGGGCGACGGTGACGGGCAACCGTGCCGCGATCCGCCAGCCGGACGCCGTCGGTCCCGCGGCGAGGGTGCCCCCGACGGCGTTCGCACGCTCGCGCATTCCGATGATCCCGTTGCCGGACGGGCCGAGCAGCGGAGCGACGGACGGTGCGCCGGTCGTGCGATCGGGTGCGGCGGTGTCCTCGACGACGAGTTCGACGACCTCCGGGCCGATCCGGACCCCGATGACGGCGTGGTGGTCGTGCGCGTGCTTCATGACGTTGGTCACCGACTCCTGGACGATGCGGAAGGCCGTGCGGTCGGTGGTGCGGTCCAGCGTCGCGGGGTCGCCGTCCACCTCGGCCCGGAGGTCGACCCCCGCCGCACGTGCCCGTTCGACGAGGTCGGGCAGGCGGTCGAGACCCGGCACGGGGTTCCGCTCGGGCTCGGCACCCTCGGACGCCGACGCAGACGCCGACGCGGTGCCCGGATCGCCCTGGCCGTCCACCGAGCGCAGGACGCCGAGGATCGTGCGGAGCTCCACCAGGGCGTCGCGGCTGGTGTCCCGGATGTCGGCGAGCGACTGCCGGGTCCGGTCGGGCAGGTCGGCACCGAGGTGGAGCGCCACTCCCGCCTGCAGGTTGATGAGGGACATGCTGTGAGCGACCGAGTCGTGGAGCTCGCGGGCGATCCGCACCCGCTCGTCCCGTGCTCGTCCCTGCTCCGCCGCGGCTCGGCGCCGACGACGCTCGGCGGCTCGGTCGAGTCGGACCCGGACGAGCTCGGAGACGGACAGCGTCACCGCCACCCAGGCGACCGCGAGGAAGACGCTGTCGAGTCCGCGCCCGGACCCCCGTCCCAGCAGGTCGTCGGCGGTCGGGAGCACCGCGGCGGCGATCGCCATGACGACGACGACCGTCTTCCGGCGTCCCCGGAGCCAGGCGTTGGCCGCCGCCATCGTCAGGGCCGCGACGAAGGGGCCGCGCGGGCTGACGAGCACGGCGTAGCCGACGGTGGTGACCAGGGTGACGAGCAGCACCGCGCTGGGCCACCGCCACCGCCACGGCAGGACGACGACCCCGGCGACGAGCAGCGCGATCGCGACCGGACCGGGCTGTGCCGCATCGGACACCGCCGCGCCGAGCCCGTGCGGCATCCAGGGCGGTCCGCCCCCGGCACCCGCGGGCGCACCCGCCGGGAACCGGGCGGCGAGGAGCGTGCCGCCGACCTGCACGACGGCGACCGGCAGCACCCGCCCGACCCGGGCGAACCGGCGGACGCCGCGCGCACGGTCGTCGGAGACCGCGAGGGGGTCGGCCGGTTCGGATCGCATGCCCCGAGCCTAGGGTCGTCCCGCCGCGGTGCCGTCGGACGAGGGCAGGAGCTGTGGACTACTCCCCGGGGAGTACACGGCGGCGGTGGGGCGGCCTCCGTACGACCGCGGGAGGAGCGGGAAGTGGGCCTCGACGGCGGACGCGGGACGGGCCTCCCGGCCGTCAGGCTGACACCGTCACCGATCCCGGTGACGCACCACGACCGGAGGCCACCATGCACACCGCACTCTCGACCATCGCCGCCGTCGGCCCGTACGGGCACGGCGGCGGGTTCCCCTTCCCCGTCTTCCCGCTGTTCTTCCTGCTCGTGTTCCTGGCAGCGGTCGTCGCGTTCGGCGTCCTGCGCCGCGGCAGCTGGCGCGCCCGCTCCGACGCCCGCGCGGTGCTCGCCGACCGCTTCGCACGCGGCGACATCGACGCGGAGGAGTACCGCTCGCGGCTGTCGGAGCTCGGCCGGAAGTGAGGTCCGGCCGGAGCCGACGCTCAGCCGGAGGTGACCGACAGCGCCGACGTGATCGTCGCCACGGTGTCGTCGACCGACCCCTCGATCGACACCGCGACGGCGGCCTCGTCGGGCTCCGGCCGCTCGAGCGTCGCGAACTGCGAGTCGAGCAACGAGGACGGCATGTACTCGTGGTGGCGGTGGGACTGCCGGTCGGCGATCAGTTCGTGCGAGCCGTCGAGGAACGCGATCACCAGGTCCGGCGCGGCCGTCCGCAACCGGTCGCGGTAGACGCGCCGGAGCGCGGAGTTCGCCATCACGCACCGGTGCCCGGAGGCCTGGACCTCGGCGATGCGTGCGGCGCACGCGTCGAGCCACGGCCACCGGTCCTCGTCGGTGAGGGGCGTGCCCTGCCGCATCTTCTCCTTGTTGGCCGCGGGGTGCAGGTCGTCGGCGTCGACGAAGGTGCTCGGCTGGCCTTGCTCGGCGAGGGCGTCGGCCAGCGCCTGACCGATCGTCGACTTGCCGGAGCCGGAGACCCCCATCACGAGCACGGGCGGGAGGACGTCGCGGTCGGTCATCCCTCCACAGTACGGGCCGTCCGGTTCCCGTCCACAGTTGCTGCGACACCCGTGCCGTCCCAGGGCTGCGGTCGTACGGTGGCGGGAGGACCGCAGGCCCTCGAGACCCAGGACGAAGGAGACGACGTGGCAGAGAACGAGCAGCCCGGAGACGGCGGCAAGGCGAACATCGGCGTGGTCGGCCTGGCCGTCATGGGGTCGAACCTGGCCCGCAACCTCGCGTCGCGCGAGGGCAACACGGTCGCGGTCTACAACCGCACCTACGCCCGCACCCAGGAGCTCGTCGACGAGCACGGGGACATGGGCTTCATCGCGTCCGAGGACATCGACGGCTTCGTGGCCTCGCTGGCGAAGCCGCGCACCGCGATCATCATGGTGCAGGCCGGCAAGGGCACCGACGCCGTCATCGGGCAGCTCGCCGAGCGGTTCGAGGAGGGCGACATCATCGTCGACGGCGGCAACGCCAACTTCCACGACACCATCCGCCGCGAGCACGACCTGCGCGACAAGGGCCTCAACTTCGTCGGCACCGGCATCTCCGGTGGTGAGGAGGGCGCGCTGAAGGGCCCGTCGATCATGCCGGGCGGCTCAGACGAGGCCTGGGAGACCCTGGGGCCGATCCTGAAGTCGATCGCCGCGGTCGCCGAGGGCGAGCCGTGCGTCACCCACGTCGGCACCGACGGCGCCGGGCACTTCGTGAAGATGGTCCACAACGGCATCGAGTACGCCGACATGCAGCTCATCGCCGAGTCGTACGACCTGCTGCGCCGCGTCGGTCGGCACTCCACGGACGACCTGGTGAAGGTGTTCGAGCAGTGGAACGAGGGCGACCTCGAGTCGTACCTGATCGAGATCACCGGCGAGGTCCTCAAGCAGCAGGACCCCGAGTCCGGCAAGGCCCTGGTCGACGTCATCCGCGACGAGGCGGGGTCGAAGGGCACCGGCGTCTGGACGGTGCAGAACGCCGTCGGGCTCGGCGTCCCCGTGTCCGGCATCGGCGAGGCGGTCTTCGCCCGCGCGGTGTCCTCGAAGCCGAGCCAGCGCGCCGCCGTGCAGCAGGCGTTCCCCGACCGCCCCGACGTGGTCGACGTGCCGGACGGCTTCGAGGACGACGTCCGCGCGGCGCTCTACGCGTCGAAGGTGGTCGCGTACGCGCAGGGCTTCGACCTCATCATCGCCGGGGCGAAGGAGTACGACTGGGACATCTCGCTCGGTGACATGGCGAAGATCTGGCGCGGCGGGTGCATCATCCGCGCGCAGTTCCTCAACCGCATCGTCGAGGCGTACGACAAGGACCCCGAGCTCGAGTCGCTGCTGGTGGACCCGTACTTCGCCGACGCGGTCAAGGAGGGCGAGGCCGCCTGGCGTCGCATCGTCGGGATCGCTGCCGCCTCGGGCGTCCCGGCACCGGGCTTCTCGTCCGCGCTCGCGTACTTCGACTCGCTCGCGTCCGACCGACTCCCCGCGTCGCTGATCCAGGGGCTGCGCGACTTCTTCGGCGCGCACACCTACCAGCGCATCGACAAGGACGGCACGTTCCACACGCTGTGGTCGGACGACGACCGCCGCGAGGTCGAGCAGGAGCCGTCCACGCACTGAGCCGGTCTCCTTGCACGCACGGCACAGGCCCCCGTCGGACGACGGGGGCCTGTGCTGCCGACGGCCCGGCTCGGACGCCCGTCCGGCTCAGGCGACGATGCGCTCCCGGGCCAGGTCGGCGACCAGCCGGGTGAGCCGCGGCCCCCGGCCGAGCAGCCGCCGCGAACCGGGAGCCGCCCGGACGAAGAAGGTCGCCACCGCGGCGGTGTCGTCCGGCCGCACGTAGTGCATCGCGACGGCGCTCGCGTTCCGCTGGCCGGTCACGTCCTCGATCCCGACGTGCACCATCCGGCTCCACCGGATCACGAGCAGCCGCGTGGCCCGACGCTCCTCGAGCTCCCACAGACTGGCCTCGGTCGCACCGAACGCCCACGTCACCCGGTCGCCGAGCGTCGCCTCGGGACGGGCGTCGTGCACGTCGGCACGGAGTTCGGGTGTGGGGGCGGCCGGGACGAGCCAGACGGTCGGGTCGATCCGCCGGATCGCGAGGGCGAGGGCCTCGTCGGCGCGACGACGACGCACCGACCGGGCGCGGACGACCGCGACCACGACCGCTGCGACCCCCACGGTCACGGCGACGGCCTCGGCGATGCCGAAGAAGGTGAGTCCGGTGTGCGGGGCGGACGCGACGACGACGATGCGGCTGACGACGAGTGCGGTCCAGATCCCGAGGAGGACCCAGCGCAGCACCGCGAGGCGTCGCGCGACCGGGCTCGTCGGGCGTGACGGACGCCGAGGACCGCGACGGGCTCGGCGGTCTGGTCGGTCCAACACGCTCCCGATCCTCGCACGGCCGTCGCCGGTGCCGCTGGCCCGCCGCCGTGAACGCTCGACGAACCCGTCTGCCGCGCCGACTGTCAGCCCGTCCGCGGCCCGGTCGACCTACGCTGCACGGGTGAGCACGACAGCGTCCCCGAGCACGGCACCGGCCCCGCCAGCAGCACCGACGCCGCTCCGTCGGCCGCGCCTGCTCGCCGCCGCGTGCGGGGTCGTCGCGATCGTGGCCTTCCTCGCCGTGGCCGAGCTCGGCGCCCTGCTGCTCGGCGGTGCCGGCAGTCCGCTCGTCGCGGTCGGCTCCGCGGTCATCGACCTCGCTCCCCCGGCTGCCAAGAACGTGATGGTCGGACTCTTCGGGACCGGTGACAAGGTCGCGCTGTTCGTGCTGATGGCCGTCATCACCGTCGCCGTGAGCGCGGGAGCGGGGGTCCTCGAGCGCGCCCGTCCGCCGTTCGGTGCCCTCGTCTTCGCCGTCGGTGGCGCGCTCGCGCTGTTCGGCGTGACGACCCGGTCGGGCAGCGGCACGTGGGACGGCGCGCCGACCGTGCTCGGTGTCGCGGCGGCCGTGGTCGTGCTCCGGGTCCTGCTGCAGAAGCTCCGACGGTGGGAGGCGGCGGCAGCGGTGCCGTCCGCGTCGCCGCGACCGGCAGCGACCGAACGGCGGGCCTTCCTCGTGTGGGGCGTCGCGACAGCCGCCGCCGCTGTGGTGATGGGCGGGGCCTCCCGCATCGGCACCGCCTCGCTGCAGGCGGCGGCGGCCGCCCGCCGAGCGATCCGCCTGCCGGCCGCGGCGTCACGCGAGACCGCCGTCCCCGCGGGCGCGTCCCTCGACGTCGACGGCGTCACCCCGTACGTCACGCCGAACGCCGACTTCTACCGCATCGACACCGCGCTCCGGGTGCCGTCGATCGACCCGGCCGACTGGCGGCTCCGCATCCACGGCGCCGTGGACCGGGAGGTCGAGCTCACGTGGGACGAGTTGCTCGCCCTGCCGCTCGAGGAGCACATGGCGACCCTCAGCTGCGTGTCGAACGAGGTCGGCGGGGACCTCATCGGCAACGCACTCTGGCTCGGCTACCCGATCCGGTCGCTCCTGGCACGGGCAGGGGTGCACGACGACGCGGACATGGTGCTCTCACGGAGCATCGACGGGTTCTCCGCCGGTACTCCGCTCGACGTGCTGCAGGACGAGGACACGGCAGCGCTGCTGGCGGTGGGCATGAACGGCGACCCCCTGCCGCCCGAGCACGGCTTCCCGGTGCGGATGGTCGTGCCCGGGCTCTTCGGCTACGTCTCCGCGACGAAGTGGGTCACGGAGCTCGAGGTCACCCGCTTCGCGGACGCCCAGGGCTACTGGACGCCCCGCGGCTGGTCGGAGCGCGGACCCGTCAAGCTCGAGTCCCGGATCGACACGCCCCGCGGCGGTGCCTCGCTGCCCGCAGGCGAGCCGGTCGCGATCGCCGGCGTGGCCTGGCACCCGCACACCGGGGTGAAGGGCGTGCAGGTCCGCATCGACGACGGGGCGTGGCAGGACGCCGAGCTCGCGGACTCCGTGTCGGCGGACACCTGGCGGCAGTGGGTCCACCGCTGGACCCCGTCGGCGGGCTCGCACCGCATCGAGGTCCGGGCGACGAGCGCGGACGGCCAGGTGCAGACGAGCGTCCAGCGCCCGCCCGCACCGAACGGCGCGACCGGCTGGCACACCGTGCAGGTCAGCGTCAGCTGACCCGACGACCACGGTCGGCGCCGGACCTGCCGACCGCGGCACCGCGCGTCAGGACGGACGGACCGCCACGACGCACGTGCCGTCGACCTCGTCGTCGGTCTCGACCGCGATCGCGAAGCCCGCGGCTGCGAAGGCCGCGGCGGACGCGGCGGCCTGCTCCGCGGACACCTCGATGACGACCGCACCACCGGGACGCAGCCACTCCCCCGCTCCGGCCGCGATGCGCCGGTGCACGTCGAGACCGTCCGCGCCGCCGTCGAGCGCGACCCGCCGTTCGTGGTCGCGTGCCTCGGTCGGCATCGTCGCCACCGCGCCCGTCGGCACGTAGGGCGCGTTCACGGCGAGGACGTCGACGGCGCCGCGGAAGCGCTCCGGCAGGGGGTCGAAGAGGTCGCCGAGCACGACGATCCCGCGGTCGCCGATGTTCTCGGCCGCGACGTCGACCGCGTCCGGGTCGATGTCCGCGGCGACCAGGTCGAGCGCTCCGACGCGTCCGAGCAGCGCCACCGAGACCGCACCGACGCCGCAGCACAGGTCGACCACCCGGTCGTAGCGCTGCAGCCGCCGCGCAGCGTGCTCGACGACGACCGTCGTGCGGGTCCGGGGCACGAACACCCCGGGCACGACGCGGACACGGTGCCCGTCGAACGCCGCCCACCCGAGCACGACCTCGAGCGGCTCACCCGCGAGCCGCCGCTGGACCAGTCCGCGCAGCCGCACGGGGTCGCCGTCACCGGCGTCGAGGAGCAGGTCGGCCTCGTCCTCGGCGAAGACGCTGCCGGCGGCACGGAGACGCGCCGCGAGCGCGGCGCGGGCGGGATGGACGGGAGGCACGACGTCAGCCCGCCGCCCGGCTCACGGACGGCGCGTGGCCGGCTCGGTCAGGCAGCACCGTCGAACATCGAGGTCACGGAGCCGTCGTCGAACACCTCGTGGATGGCGCGGGCGATCAGCGGGGCGATCGGCAGGACCTCGAGGCGGTCCCAGCGCTTGTCCTCCGGCAGCGGCAGCGTGTCGGTCACGACCACGCGGTCGATGAACTCGCTCTGCAGGAGCTCGGTGGCCGGGTCGGAGAACACCGCGTGGGTGGCGGCGACGACCACGCCGGTCGCGCCGGCGTTCTTCAGCGCCTCGGCCGCCTTCGCGATGGTCCGGCCGGTGTCGATGAGGTCGTCGACGAGCAGGCAGACCCGTCCGGAGACGTCACCGACGATCTCGTGCACCGAGACCTGGTTCGGCACGAGCGGGTCGCGGCGCTTGTGGATGATCGCGAGCGGGGCACCGAGCTTCTCGGACCAGATGTCGGCGACGCGGACGCGCCCCATGTCCGGCGAGACGACGGTCAGCGTCTTCGGGTCGAGGATCTGCTGGAAGCGCTCGAGGAGCACGGGCATCGCGAAGAGGTGGTCGACGGGGCCGTCGAAGAAGCCCTGGATCTGCGCCGCGTGCAGGTCGACGCTCATGATCCGGTGCGCGCCCGCGGCCTTGAACAGGTCCGCGACGAGCCGGGCCGAGATCGGCTCACGCCCGCGGCCCTTCTTGTCCTGGCGCGCGTAGGGGTAGAACGGCGCGACGACGGTGATCCGCTTGGCCGAGGCACGCTTCAGGGCGTCGACCATGATGAGCTGCTCCATGAGCCACTCGTTGATCGGCGCGGTGTGCGACTGGATGACGAACGCGTCGCACCCGCGGACCGACTCGTCGAAGCGCGCGTAGAGCTCGCCGTTCGCGAAGGTCCGTGCATCGGTCGGCACCAGCTCGACACCGAGCTCTTCGGCGATCTGCTCCGAGAGTTCCGGGTGGGCCCGACCCGACACGAGGACGAGTCGTTTCTGGCCCGTGGTCTTGATTCCGGACAAGTGCGGTGCTCACTCCCTGACCCGCTCGGGGTCGTCTCGATCGACCCGACCGCCGTCAGATCTGTTCGCCGTGCGCGTGCCGAGCCGCCTCGGCCGCCGGCGAACCGGGTCGGTGTTCCTCGACCCATCCGTCGGTGTTGCGCTGCGGGGCGTAGCTGATCGCCAGCGACCCGGCCGGTACGTCCTTGCGGACGGTCGTACCCGCGCCGGTGTACGCCCCGTCCCCAATCCTAACCGGGGCGACGAACACGTTGTGCGAGCCGGTGCGGACGTGCGACCCGACCTCGGTCCGGTGCTTGTGCACGCCGTCGTAGTTCGCGGTGATCGTGTTCGCGCCGATGTTGGACTCCTCGCCGACCTCGGCGTCGCCGATGTACGACAGGTGCGGGACCTTGCTGCCGCGTCCGATGACCGCGTTCTTCGTCTCGACGAAGGTGCCGATCTTGCCCCGCTCGCCGAGGACCGTGCCCGGACGCAGGTAGGCGAAGGGGCCGACGGAGGCGCCGTCGCCGATGACCGCGAGGGTCGCGTCGACCCGGTTCACCACCGCGCCGGCACCGACCTCGGTGTCGCGGAGCGTGGTGTCCGGCCCGACCACCGCGCCGGCGGCGATCGCCGTCGCGCCCACGAGCTGCGTCCCGGGCAGGATCTCGGCGTCGGCCTCGATCGTGACGTCGAGGTCGATCCAGGTCGTGGCCGGGTCCTGCACGGTGACCCCGGCGACCTGGTGCCGGCGGACGATGCGGGCGTTGAGCTCGCGGGCGGCGTCGGACAGCTGCGCGCGGTCGTTGATGCCGGCCACGAGCCACGGGTCGGTCAGGGTGACGACGTCGACGGCACCGCCGCGCTCGATGACGAGGGCGGGCACGTCGGTGACGTACTGCTCGCCCTGGGCGTTCGCGGTGGTGAGCGACGGCAGCACGGCGCGCAGGTGCGTCACGTCGAAGGCGTAGATGCCGGCGTTGTACTCGGTGATGGTGCGCTGGGCGTCCGTCGCGTCCTTGTGCTCGACGATGCCGACGAAGGCGCCGGCGGCGTCGCGGACGATGCGGCCGAGACCGGTGGCGTCGTCGGCGATCGCGCTCACGAGCGTGACGGCGTTGCCGGCGTGGGCGTTCAGGAGCGCGCGGAGCGACACCGCGTCGAGCAGCGGGACGTCGCCGGAGAGCACCACGACGGTGCCGTCGAAGTCGTCGGGCAGCGCCTGGACCGCGACCTGGACCGCTCGTCCGGTGCCGGGGACCTCGTCCTGGTCGACGACGATCGCGTCGGGCGCGCGCTCGGCGACCTCGTCCGCGACGCGCTCCCGCTCGTGCCGGACGACGACGGCGAGGTGCTCGGGCTCGAGCGAGGCGGCCGTCCGCAGCACGTGCGCGAGGAGGGGCAGGCCGGCGAGCCGGTGCAGCACCTTCGGGGTGGACGACTTCATGCGCGTGCCCTGCCCGGCGGCGAGGACGACGACGGCGATGCGCTGGTCGGTCATGCACCCATCCTGGCGCAAGCACTCCCGTCGGGCGCACGGCCTGCACGGACGCGACGCACCCACTCGGCGGTCTCGGGCTCCCGAACCCCCTAGGCGGTCGCGGGCTCCCGCCGGACGAACGCCATGAGCACGAGCCCCGCGACGAGCACCACCACGACACCGATGATCCCGAAGCGCGTGGAGCCGCCGATGGTGACCGCGATCCCGAACAGCGCCGGCGCGAGGAACGACGCCGCCCGCCCGGTCGTGGCGTAGAGGCCGAACAGCTCGCCCTCGCGTCCGGGCGTCGCGAGCCGCGACAGGTACGCCCGCGAGGACGACTGCACCGGGCCGACGAACAGCGCGAGGGTCAGCCCGAGCACCCAGAAGCCGGCGGTCGCGTCGCCCACGAGGAACACGCCGACCCCGGTCAGCGCGAGTCCGGCGAGCGAGACCGTGATGACCGCGCGCGACCCGAAGCGGTCGTCGAGCCGACCGGACGCGAACGTCGCGATCCCCGCGACGACGTTGGCGGCGATCGCGAAGAGGATCACCTGCGACGGCGTGAAGCCGAACACCTGCGCGGCCACGATCCCGCCGAAGGTGAACACCGCGCCGACCCCGTCGCGGAACACGGCGCTCGCGACGAGGAACGCCAGGACGTTCCGGCGCTCCCGCCACAGCCGTGCGACGTGCCGCCCGAGGTCGCGGTAGGCGCCGAGCAGGCCGCCCGTGCGCGTCCGGTCCGGTGCCGCCTCGGGCACGGTGAGGAAGAGCGGGACCGAGCTCACGGCGAGCCACACCGCGGCGATGCCGATGGCGACGCGCACGTCCCACGACCCGGACGCCACCGTCGACGGCAGGTGCAGGAGTCCGGCGACCCCCTCGTCGCCGAAGTCCTGGATGCAGAGCACGAGCAGGACGACGAGCAGCACGATGCCGCCGAAGTACCCGGCCGCCCACCCGATCGCCGACACCCGGCCGGTCTGTGGGCCCGGCGCCACCTGGCCGAGCATCGCGTTGTACCCGACCGTCGCGATCTCGTACGCGACCGTCCCGATGCCGAGCAGGGCCGCGCCGAGCACCAGGTACGGCTGCTGCGGGGCGACGAACACCATGGCACCGATGGACAGCGCGACGCCGACCGTGCCGATGAGCACCGACCGGCGCCGGTGCCCGGACGAGTCGGCGAGCCGCCCCACCGCGGGGGCGACGAGCGCCACCACGATCCCGGCGAGGGTGAGCGCGGTCGAGACGGTCGCCGCGTTGTGCGCGAGTTCGCGCTCGACGGCGCGCGCGGCGTCCGCCGAGGACCCCTCGGCGGCGACGAGCCCCGGGTCGACGAACGCACGACTGGCGAGGTACGTGCTGAAGACGAAGGTCGTGACGACGGCGTTGAAGGCCGCGGACCCCCAGTCCCAGAGCGCCCAGGACACGAGAGCCCGTCGGTCGGTGCGCTGCGGCACTGCCGCCGCCGGTGTCGCGGTCATGGCCGAACCGTAGCGCGTCGCGGTGTCGCGGCGGTGCCCCCGGTCCGGGTGCGTCGGCAGGCGCGGTCGCCGGACCGGACCGCAGGCCGGACGGGAGGCGCGGTGCCAGCTGGCATCGCGCCTCCCGTCCGTCGACCGGTCACGTCGTCACGACGTGGTCAGTCCGTCGCGGGCACGCCGTTCGGGTACACGACCGACTTCAGCGACGCCGGGTCGGTGTCGCTCTCCAGCGCCTCGCGGACCTCGTCGAGCCCGAAGCGCCCGGTGACGAGTGCGTCGAGGTCGACCTGGCCCGAGGCGACCAACCCGATCGCCACCGGCCAGGTGTTCGTGTACCGGAAGATGCCCGTGACGGTCACCTCGAGGTTCTGGATGTGCTCGACGGGCAGGACCATCTCGGAGTTGCCGAGGCCGACGAGCACGGCCGCGCCGGCCGGTCCCACGGCCTTGATGCCGTCCGACACCGCTCGGGGCGCACCGCTGGCGTCGATGAACGCGTCGACGGGCACGATGTCCGACGTGACGTCCACCGCGACCGGGTCCACGACCTCGGTGGCGCCGAAGGACAGCGCACGCTCGCGACGCTCGGGAACGAGGTCGCTCACGACGACGCGGGTCGCGCCGAAGGCCCGGGCGACCTGCGCGCAGATCACGCCGATCGGACCGGCGCCCGCGACGAGCACGCTCGACCCGGGGACGATGCCGGCCTTGCGGGCGGCCGCGATGCCGACCGACAGCGGTTCGAGCAGTGCACCGGCCTCGAAGGACACGCTGTCCGGCAGGGTGTGCGCGAACTCGGCCTCGATGGTGACGTACTCGGCGAAGGCGCCGTCGACCGGCGGGGTCGCGTAGAAGCGCATGTGCGGGCAGAGGTTGTACCGGCCGGCCAGGCACTGCGCGCAGCGGTGGCAGGGGCGCTGCGGTTCGACGGCGACGCGCTCGCCGACGCGGGACGGGTCGATGCCCTCGCCGACGGCGGCGATCGTGCCGGACAGCTCGTGGCCGAGGACGAGCGGCTCCTCGACGACGAAGTCCCCGATGCGGCCGTGGCGGTAGTAGTGGACGTCGGAGCCGCACACGCCGACGGCGGCGACCCGGACGAGCACGTCGCCGGGTGCGACCTCGGGGACGGCGCGGTCCTCGACCGTCAGGTCCTCGGTGCCGAGCAGGACGCTCGCGCGCTGGGTGTCGGGGGTGGTGCTCATGCGGATCTCGCTTCCTCGACCGCGTCGTCGCGGTCGGCTGTGGTCTCGTGGGTGTCGGTGGTGGTGGTCACGGGGGCGCCCGCGCTGGTGGGCTCGCCCACGCTCGCGGGCACGCCCGCGTCCGTGGGCACGCCCGTGCTGCGGAGGGTGCCGTCGCGGAGGAGGTCGGCGAACCCGAGCTCGGCCGCGCCCCGCACGAGGACGTCGCGCCCGAGGGCGGCGGGCACGATGCGGAGTCGGTCGGTCATCGCCGCCATGGTCTGGGCCCGGACGTCGTCCTCCACGCGGTCGCCGACGTGCCCGAGCAGGACGGCGAGGAACCCGCCGAGCACGACGACCTCGGGGTCGACCGTGTGGATGGCGTTCCGGATCGCGGTGGCGAGCGCAGCGACCTGGCGGTCGACGACCCGTTCGACGGTGTCCCGCCCGTCGGCGAGCGCGGTCGCGAGCGCGTCGAGGTCGTCCGGTGCGGTCCCGGTCACGGCGGTCAGGGCACCGCGCGAGGCCTCGGTCTCGAGGCACCCGACCGCACCGCAGTGGCATCGGATGCCGTTCGCGGCGACGAAGGTGTGCCCGAGCTCGCCCGCGTACCCGTCGGCACCGCTGAACGGCCGGCCGGCGCTCACGATCCCGCCGCCGATGCCGCTGGCGCCGCCGTTGAGGTACACGAGGTCGTCGACACCGCGCGCGCTGCCGTACAGCCGCTCGGCCCAGGCGCCGAGGTTCGCGTCGTTCGCCGCGCGGACCGGCAGCCCGAGGCGCTCGGCGAGGGGGCCGGCGAAGGGCTCGTCGCGCCACCCGAGGTGCGGGGCGTCGCGGACGACCCCGTCCTCGACCCGCACGATGCCCGGGACCGCGACGCCGACCCCGACGACCCGGAGCGACGGCGCCCGGTCGGTGAGCGTCCGCAGCACGCGGGCGACGGCGTCGACGGCGTCCGCCGCTCCGGGCACGGTGGTCTGCGGTTCGACGAGGCGGTCACGGACGGTGCCGTCGAGCGCGACGAGGGCGACCCCGACGGCGTCGATCTCCACCGTCACCGCCGCGGCCACGACGTCCGGCGCCGCTCGGACGATCGCGCTCGGGCGGCCCACGCCGGCCGGGCGCTCGGAGCCGGCGCCACCACCGGCCGTCGGCAGTTCCTCGTGCACGAGGCCCTGCTCGACGAGCTCCCCGACCAGTGCGAGCACCGTCGACCGGTTGAGCCCCGTCCGACGGGTGAGCTCGGCGCGGCTGACGGGTCCGCCCTCGTGCACGATGCGGAGGACGCGCGCGGCGTTGCCGGGCGTGGTCGTGGCCGTCCGGGCCATGGGTCCTCCTGTGGTGTGCGGGGTGGGGGGGCGGAGCGAGCCTCGGCTCTGCGGACAGTTTCGCGGGCGCAAGTCCGCGAACTTGTCCGCCGGGCCGAGCCTCGTGCGGGCAGGCAGCCCGGCGCCGGCTAGCGCGACCGCGAGAACGCGGCGTCGAACGACGCGTCGGGCGGGGCGATCGTCCCGAGTCGCCGCACGAACGCGAGCGCCTCGGGGCCGCCGACGAGCCGGTCCATACCCGCGTCCTCCCACTCGACACTGGTCGGTCCCGCGTACCCGATGTGGTTGAGCACGCGGAACACCCGCTCCCACGGCACGTCCCCGTGCCCGGCGGTGACGAAGTCCCACCCGCGCCGGGGGTCGCCCCACGGCAGGTGCGACGACAGCCGTCCGTTCCGGCCGTCGAGCTGCTTGACCGACTCCTTGCAGTGCACGTGGTACACCCGGTCGGCGAAGTCGAGCAGGAACGCGGCGGGGTCGAGGTCCTGCCAGACGAAGTGCGACGGGTCGAAGTTGAACCCGAACGCCGGCCGATCTGCGAAGACGTCCAACGCCCGACGAGCCGTCCAGTAGTCGTAGGCGATCTCGGACGGGTGCACCTCGAGCGCGAAGCGGACGCCGACCTCCTCGAACACGTCGAGGATCGGCGACCAGCGGTCGTGGAAGTCCTGGTACCCGGCCTCGATCATCGCCGGCGGCACAGGCGGGAACCCCGCGACGGTCTTCCAGATCGACGAACCCGAGAACCCGGTGACGGTGTCGACGCCGAGCGCGGCCGCCGCGCGTGCGGTCCACTGCAACTCCTCGGCCGCCCGCTGCCGCACGCCCTCGGGATCGCCGTCGCCCCACACGTGCGGCGCGAGGATGTCCTCGTGCCGCTGGTCGATCGGGTCGTCGCACACGGCCTGCCCGGTCAGGTGGTTCGCGATCGTCCAGACCTGCAGCCCGTTGCGCTCGAGGATCTCCTTGCGGCCCGCCACGTACTCGGGTTCCGTCGCGGCCCGGCGGACGTCGAGGTGGTCGCCCCAGCAGGCGATCTCCAGCCCGTCGTAGCCCCACTCCCCGGCCAGGCGTGCGACCTCCTCGAAGGGCAGGTCGGCCCACTGTCCGGTGAACAGCGTCACCGGCCGGGAGGCACGGGTCGGGTCCGTCATGCTGCTTCCTGCTTCCTGCTGCTCGTTCACCAGGTGCCCGGCTCTGCCCCGACGGGCACGGTGTCCGGGCGGTCGACGCGCGACCGCACCTCGACCACGGTGTGCTCGCGGGCGGCGGTGGAGACCGCCTCCATGATCTCGAGCACGTGGAACGCGAGGTCGCCGGACGCCCGGTGCGGGCGGTCCGTCGCGATCGCGTGCGCCATGTCGGCGAGACCGTACCCACGTCCGGCGTCGGCGTACCCGGCGCTCGTCGGCAGGTCGGACCACTCGCGCGTGGCGGCGTCGGCGACCGACACGGTGTCCGAGAAGCGGTTCGGGTCGGGCACGCCGAGGGTGCCCGCGGTGCCGTACACCTCGAACAGCGGTGCCCGGGTCGCCCAGACCTCGAACGAGACGGTGACCGTCGAGACGACACCGTTCGCGTGCTCCAGGACCGCGACGACGTGCGTGTCGATGTCGACCCGCAGCGGGGTGCCCGCGGCCGGTCCGCTGGCGATGGTGCGCTCGCGGTCGGAGCGGGTCGAGGCCCCGCTCACGCGGACGACCGGGCCGAAGAACGACACGAGGCTCGTCAGGTAGTACGGCCCCATGTCGAGCAGCGGACCGCCGCCGGGCTGGTAGTAGAACCCCGGTGCCGGGTGCCAGAGCTCGTGGCCGGGCGCCGACCACGACACCGCCGCCCCCACGGGCGTGCCGATCGCGCCGCTGTCGAGTGCCTGGCGGGCGGTCTGGATGCCGGTGCCGAGCACGGTGTCCGGCGCGCTGCCGACCCGCAGGCCCGAGCGGCGGGCGAGGTCGAGCACGGGCTGCGCCTCGGCCGTCGACATCGCCAGCGGCTTCTCGCCGTAGACGTGCTTGCCGGCCTCGAGCGCCCGGGTGGCGATCTCGGCGTGCGCGGCGGGGATCGTCAGGTTGAGGACGACGTCGACGTCGTCGGCCGCGATGAGCTCGTCGACCGAGGAGCCGCGCACGCCCTGGGCCTCGCCCACCGCCTGCGCCCGCGCCACGTCGATGTCCGCCACGGCGGTGAGCTCGAGCCCGGGCAGGGCCGGGAAGTGCTCGAAGTACTGCTGGCTGATGACGCCGACCCCGACGACACCGACCTTCAACGGGCTGCCCACAGGAGTCCCCTCTCGATGATCGTGCGGAGCGGCTGCGACTCGACCACCTCGAGCCGGTGCCCGGGTGCCGAGACGAACACGCGTCCCTCGCCCCACTGCCGGGTCCAGATCGCCGGCGCCGTGACCGGACGGTTCCAGGCGTCGAAGTCCCGGGCCTCCTGCGTCGTGGTCGCCAGCACGTCGTTGTACTCGTCGGAGAGCACCCAGTACTGCTCGGTCACGAGGTCGAAGTCCTCGATGCCCTGCGTGATCGGGTGCTCGTGCCCGGCCTCGGTGACGTGCACCGTGTACGGGATGTAGTTGTCGGACTGCTCGCCGGTGCGCTCCGAGGGGTGCTTGCCCGCGTGGTGCGCGAACTGGCCGCCGATCATGTGCAGGTAGTCGGCGGTGTTCCGGAAGGCGTCCGCGATGCCGCCGTGCCACCCGGCGAGCCCGGCGCCACCGAGGACCGCCTTCTGGAGTCCGGCGAACTCGTCGTCCGCGATGGTCGACATCGTCACGACCTGCACGATCAGGTCGACCTCGGCCATCACGGACTCGTCGGCGTACACCGCCGTCGAGTCCGACACGCGGACGTCGAAGCCGTTGTCCCGCAGGAACGGGACGAACAGGTCGGTGGTCTCGACGGGCATGTGTCCGTCCCACCCGCCGCGGACGACCAGTGCCCGGCGCTGCGGGGTCTCGGCGGCGCTCATCGGATCGCCGTCCAGGCGCTGCCGTCGGCCGCGCTGCGCTCGACCGCGTCGAGGACCTGCTGCACGTGCAGCCCCTCCTCGAAGGACGGGGACGGGTCCTCGCCGGCGACGATCGCCTGCACGAAGTCCTTCACCTCGTGACTGAAGGTGTGCTCGTACCCGATGAGGTGTCCGGTCGGCCACCACGCCGCCATGTACGGGTGCTCGGGCTCGGTGACGAGGATCCGCCGGAAGCCCTGCTCCCCCGCGGGTGCCGACGCCTCGTACAGCCGCAGCTCGTTCATGGACTCGAGGTCGAACTGGATCGCACCCTCGGAGCCGCTGATCTCGAGGGTCAGGCCGTTCTTCCGGCCGGTCGCGTACCGCGTCGCCTCGAAGGTGCCGATCGCACCGTCCGCGGCGCCACCGGCCAGACGACCGAGGAAGAACGCCGCGTCGTCGACGGTGACCTGCCCGCGCTCCTCGGACGCCGTGCCGGAGAGCCCGACGCCCTCGGCCATCAGCGGGCGCTCGTGCACGAAGGTCTCGAGCGTGCCGGACACGGTGGACAGCTGTGCGCCGGTGACGTGCTCGACGAGGTCGATCGCGTGCGCACCGATGTCGCCGAGCGAGCCGGAGCCGGCGAGCGCCTTGTCGAGGCGCCACGTCATCGGGCCCTCGGGGTCGGCCAACCAGTCCTGCAGGTAGAGCGCGCGGACCTGACGAACGGTCCCGAGCCTCCCGGCCTGCACCAGCTGGCGGGCCAGCGCGATCGCGGGGACCCGGCGGTAGCTGAAGCCGACCATCGACCGGACGCCGTCCGCCCGGGCCGCCGCGGCGGCCTCGGTCATCGCCTCGGCCTCGGCGACGGAGTTGGCGAGCGGCTTCTCGCAGAGCACGTGCTTGCCGGCGCGGAGCGCGGCGATCGCGACCTCGACGTGCGACGAGCCGGGCGAGCAGATGTCGACCACGTCGATGTCCGGGTCGGTGACCGCTGCCTGCCAGTCGGTCGAGGCCGTCTGCCAGCCGTACTGGCGACGCGCTGCCTCCGTCCGCTCCGGGTCGCGCCCCACGACCACCGCCATCTCGGTCTCGACCCCGAGGTCGAAGAACCTCGGGGCGGTCCGCCACCCCTGCGAGTGGGCGGCCCCCATGAAGCCGTGTCCCACCATCGCCACACGCAGTCGTCCCTGCGCAGGTCGGTCCGATGCCATTCGTTCGCTCCTTTGCGATCACGTCTTGCCAGAGTCAACACTACCGCTTATGTTGGGCGCGGCAACATTTTGTTTCGACGACGAACGGTGATCCACCATGGCAACGACGCCCACCCGCGACGACAAGTTCTCCTTCGGTCTCTGGACCATCGGCTACAACGGCTCCGACCCGTTCGGCGGCCCGACCCGTCCCGCGCTGGACGTGGTCGAGGCGGTCGAGAAGCTCGACGAGCTCGGCGCCTACGGCCTGACCTTCCACGACGACGACCTGTTCGCGTTCGGCTCGACCGACGCCGAGCGCCAGGCGCAGATCGACCGCCTGAAGGGCGCGCTCGACTCGACCGGGATCATCGTGCCGATGGTCACGACGAACCTGTTCTCGGCGCCGGTCTTCAAGGACGGCGGCTTCACCTCGAACGACCGCGACGTCCGCCGCTTCGCGCTCCGCAAGGTGCTCCGCAACGTCGACCTCGCCGCCGAGCTCGGCGCGAAGACGTTCGTCATGTGGGGTGGCCGCGAGGGCTCGGAGTACGACTCCGCCAAGGACGTGCAGGCCGCCCTCGAGCGCTACCGCGAGGCCGTCAACCTGCTCGCCCAGTACGTCACCGACAAGGGCTACGACATCCGCTTCGCCATCGAGCCGAAGCCGAACGAGCCCCGCGGCGACATCCTCCTGCCGACCCTCGGCCACGCGATCGCCTTCACCGAGACGCTCGAGCGACCGGAGCTGTTCGGCATCAACCCCGAGGTCGGCCACGAGCAGATGGCGGGCCTGAACTTCACGGCCGGCATCGCCCAGGCGCTCTACCAGGGCAAGCTCTTCCACATCGACCTCAACGGCCAGCGCGGCATCAAGTACGACCAGGACCTCGTCTTCGGTCACGGCGACCTGCAGAACGCGTTCTCGCTCGTCGACCTGCTCGAGCACGGTGCCCCGCAGGGCGGCCAGGCGTACGACGGCCCCCGCCACTTCGACTACAAGCCGAGCCGCACCGAGGACATCACCGGCGTCTGGGACTCGGCGCAGGCGAACATGCGCATGTACCTGCTCCTCAAGGAGCGCGCGCAGGCGTTCCGCGCCGACCCCGAGGTGCAGGAGGCCCTGTCCGCCGCGAAGGTCGACGAGCTGAGCACCCCGACGCTGAACAGCGGCGAATCGTACGACGACCTCCTCGCCGACCGCTCGGCCTACGAGGACTTCGACGCCGACGCGTACTTCGGCGGCAAGGGCTTCGGCTTCGTGCGCCTGCAGCAGCTCGCGATCGAGCACCTCATGGGCGCTCGTGGCTGACCTCGTCGCAGGGGTCGACTCGTCGACCCAGTCCTGCAAGGTCACCATCCGCGATGCGGCGACCGGTGCGGTCGTCCGGGAGGGTCGTGCGACCCACCCGGACGGCACGTCCGTCGACCCCCGCCACTGGTGGGACGCGCTCGGCACGGCGATCGCGGACGCCGGCGGGTTCGACGACGTCGCCGCCGTCGCGATCGCCGGGCAGCAGCACGGCATGGTGGCGCTCGACGCCGACGGTCGCGTGGTGCGCGACGCACTCCTGTGGAACGACGTGCGCAGTGCGGACGCGGCCGCGCGGATGGTCGAGGAGCTCGGCCGGGAGGCATGGGTCGCCCGGACGGGTCTGGTCCCGGTGGCCTCGTTCACCGGCACCAAGCTGCGGTGGCTCCGCGACGCGGAGCCGGACAACGCGGCGCGCGTCGCTGCCGTCGCGCTCCCCCACGACTGGCTGTCGTGGCGCCTGCGCGGGTACGGCCCGGCGGACGAGAGCCCGCTCGGACCGGACCTCGACGCCCTGGCGACCGACGGTTCGGACGCCAGCGGCACCGGCTACTGGGACCCGGTGCGCCGGGAGTACGACGCGGAGCTGTTCGAGCAGGCGCTCGGACGGTCCTCGCGGGTCGCCGGCGTCGGCACGCCGGACGCCGACCTGGTCGTGGTCCCGCGGGTCGTGGCTCCCGACGAGGCGATGGGCACGCTGGCATCCGACGTCGAGCTGCCGGGCGACGCGACCGCCCACGCCGGCCTCGTCGTCGGCCCGGGCCTCGGCGACAACGCCGGGGCAGCGCTCGGACTCGGCCTCGGCCCCGGCGACGTCGCGGTGTCCCTCGGCACGAGCGGCACGGTCTTCGGGGTCACCCACACCGAGGTGACGGACCCGAGCGGGACCGTGGCGGGCTTCGCCGACGGGACCGGGTCGCGCCTCCCGATCGTCACCACGCTCAACGCAGCCCGGGTGCTCGAGGTGATCGGCGGCCTCCTCGCCGTCGACCACGGTGAGCTCGGCGAGCTGGCGCTGCAGGCGCCGGCGGGGTCGGACGGACTCGTCCTGGTGCCGTACTTCGTCGGCGAGCGCACGCCGAACCGACCGGACGCGACCGCCTCACTGCTCGGCATGACCCCGCAGACGACCGACCGGGCGCACCTCGCCCGTGCCGCCGTCGAGGGCATGCTGTGCGCCCTCGCGGACGGGCTCGCCGCGGTCGAGGACACCGGCGTGACGGTGGACCGACTGCTGCTCATCGGTGGGGCCGCGCGGAACGAGGCCGTCCGGGCCGTCGCCGCGCAGGTGTTCGGTCGCGACGTGTCGATCCCCGAGCCCGGCGAGTACGTCGCCGCGGGGGCCGCACGCCAGGCCGCATGGGTGCTCGGCGGGAGCCTGCCGTCGTGGGAGGTCGCAGCGACCGTCGTGCCCGCGGACCCGCACCCCGAGGTGCTCGAGCAGTACCGCGCCGCCGCGCGCTGACACAGCGGGAACCACCCGCGCCCCCGCGTACCTGATGGAATCGGGCGTACCTGGACGGAACAACCGACCAGGTACGCCCGATCCGTCTCGATACGCCCGGAACGACCCACACCAGCGAGGACTCCCCATGCCCCTGACCGACCTGCCCCTCGACCAGCTCCTCGCCTACCGGCCCGAGGTGCGTCACCCCGACGACTTCGACGCGTTCTGGGCGCAGACCGTCGCCGACGCACGGACGGCCGGCGCGGGTACCGACGCGGTCCTGACGCCCGCCGAGACCCCGGTCACCGCGCTCGACGTGCAGGACCTGACGTTCCCCGGCTTCGCCGGCGACCCCGTCCGTGCCTGGGTGTCACGGCCGGCCGGCGCGACGGGCAACCTGCCCGCCGTGGTCGAGTTCCTCGGCTACAACGGCGGACGCTCCCGCCCGGGTGAGCGCGTCGCGTGGGCCCTCGCCGGGTACGTGCACGTCGTCATGGACACCCGCGGGCAGGGCAGCGGCTGGGGCGGCGGTGACACCCCCGACCCGCACGGCTCCGGGCCGCACATCGCCGGCTGGATGACGAGCGGCATCGACTCCCCCGCCGACCACCACTACCGCCGCGTGTTCACCGACGCCGTCCGACTGGTCGAGGCCGTCCGCGACCTGCCGGGCGTCGACGCCGAGCGCATCGCCCTGACCGGTGGGAGCCAGGGCGGCGGCATCGCGATCGCCGCGGCGGCCCTCGTCGAGGCACACGTCGGCCCGCTGGTCGCCGTCCTGCCCGACGTGGCCTTCCTCTGCGACTGGGAGCACGGCGCGGACGTCGCCGTCAGCGACCCGTACCAGGAGCTGGTGCGCTACCTCGCCGTCCACCGCGACGCCGCGGACACGGTGTGGAACACCGCTGCGTACTTCGACGGGGTCAACCACGCCGCGCGGATCACCGCCCCGGCGCTCTTCTCGGTCGCGCTCATGGACGACGTGGTCCCGCCCCGGACGACGTTCGCGGCGTACAACGCCCTCGGGTCGACCGACAAGCACATCGAGGTGTACCCATACAACGGCCACGAGGGTGGCGGGTACCGGCACTGGGAGCGACAGGCGGCGTTCCTGGCCGAGTGCCTGCGGTGAGGACCGGCGCGGCCCGGTGCTGTTAAGTTTATCAACGCGCTGTACTCGGTGATAAACTTAACAACATGCGCTCACCCGTCACGAACCCCTTCCAACCGGGCTCGGACATCGTCCCGGACGTGTGGGCCGGCCGGGTCGAGCAGCTCAGTGACTGGCGGGACGTCGTCCGGCCGAGGCGACACGCGGGGCTGTACGAGACAGGTCGCACCATCCTGGGTGAACCCGGAACGGGCAAGTCGAGCCTCGTCCGGCGGATCGCGCGCCTCGCCGCGGAGGCCGGGGACTGGGTGACGCCGCAGCTGCGGATGCCCGCCGGCGCCGACCCGATCCGCCTCGTCGCATCGGCGATCCTGCGACTCGCCGACACAGCGGGGCTGCGCAGCTCGGCTCGGCAGGGTGTCCTCGACCTCCTGGCGCGGGTCGAACAGCTCGCGGTCAGCGGCTTCTCCGTCACGCTCCGCGGACACGACGGACCGGAACCGTTCACCAGCCTCTTCGAACTCCTCGTCGAGATCGGGCAGGCGGCCGTCGAGCAGGACGCCGTCGTGCTCGTGCACATCGACGAGGTCCAGAACATCTCCGACGAAGCGGCGCTCTCCCAGTTGCTCATCGCCCTCGGCGATGCGCTCGCGCACCAGGTCGACGTCGTCGCACCCGGCGGCGTCGTCGTCGAACGGTACCTGCCGATCGCGGTCTACCTCACCGGCCTGCCCGACTTCGAGGACATGGCCGGGGCACGCAAGGGCGCCACCTTCGCCCGCCGCTTCCGGACGGTCACCCTGGCCGCGATCGACGAGGACGACCTCGCGCAGGCACTGCAGCCGTTCGTGATCGACGGGTGGGAGACACCGTCCACGACCGGCGCTGCCGAAGCCGTGCGCATGACCCCGGACGCCGTCCGCGCGCTGATCGCCCTCTGCTGCGGCGAGCCCTTCCTCTTCCAACTCGCCGGACAGCGGGCGTGGAACGCGGGCTCGTCGTCCGTGATCACCGAGGACGACGTCCGACGCGGCTGGCAGGGCGCCGAGGGCGAGGCATCAGCGCACGTCGAGCGCATCCTCAACCGCCTCCCCAGCCGCGAACGGGAGTTTGTCGAGGCGATGGCGGCGCTCCCGCTCCCCTCGCGCACCCTGACCGCCATCGCCGAACAGATGGGCCTGCCCTCGCCGACCCAGGTCGGCCCCTTCTCGCAGCGCCTGGACACCGTGCGCGGCATCATCGTGCGCGGCAAGCCGTACACGTTCCGGAACCGCGCGGTCGAGGCCTACCTGTCGACGGACTGGCCGCACGTCGGCTGACCCCGGATCGGGTCGCGAAGCGCCGCGACGCGCACTGCGCAGCCGCCTCCCCGGGTCGAGGGCGCAGACTGTTCGGCGCATGCGCACAGACGACCGGACGACGACCGCCACCCAGCACCACGGCACCGCGGTCGACGACGCCGTCGAGCTCTTCGAGGACGTCTACAGCAGCCACGACATCAACATCGGCGAAGCGGTCACCGACGGGTTCTCCTACCGGTACCGCGCCGTGGGCGACGACCGGGTGACGACCGCGACCTCGGCGGTCGCCGCGCACCGGTGGGGCACGATCAACCCCGGTCGCCAGTACGTCCTCGCGTGGGCGACCGGCCCGGGCATGGTGCTCGACGTCGACCGGCGCGAACCGATCGAGATGCTGCCGAACGTCCCGGTGATGTACCCGGCCGGGCGCCCCTTCTCGTTCGACGCCGCACCGGCAGTGCAGCACGTCATCCGGTTCGACGGCCCCTTCCTCGAGTCGATCGGTGCCGCGGTCCGCGCCGACCTCCCCGGGCCCCTCGAGCTCCGCCCGACGGCCGACGCCGAGGCCCTGGCGCCGCTGCGTCGCACGATCGCCGGCGCGGCGACGACGCTGTGGGACCCGTCGGCGGACGCCGGGACCCGCGCGGCGGGCCACCGCCGGATCGCGGAGGCCGTCCTCGAGGCGTTCGACACGACGCCGCCGTCCGGCATCGCGACCGCCGCTCGCGGCTCCGTCCGGGTGGCGCAGGAGTGGATCGCCGCGAACGCGCACCGGCCGCTGACCACCGCGGACGTGTGCCGTGCGACGGGACTCAGCGCCCGCGGGCTCCAGGCCGCGTTCCACCGTGCGGGTGCGGCGGCCCCCATGCAGTTCCTCCGCGACGTGCGACTGCACCGGGTGCGGGCGGTGCTCCTGGCGGCCGACCCCGGGTCGACGACGGTCGCCGAGGTCGCGCAGACCTGGGGCTTCGCCCACCTGGGCCGCTTCGCGGGCACCTACGCCGCCGCGTTCGGCGAGCGCCCCTCCGCCACGCTGCAGCGGCGCGGTCCGGCTCAGCCGAGCAGTGCGCCGACGGCGTCGACCACGACCTGACGGCGCCGCGGCGCGGTGACCGCCGCGACGGATGCGGCCGCCTCGGGGGCGAGTCCGCTCCAGAACACGGCCGTGTGCGCGACGAGTCCGAACAGCACCGCGGGCCGGAAGCGGCGCGGGAGCACGTCGGCCCGCTGGGCCCGCTCGACCTCGTCGACGGCGTCGGCGTACTGCTGCGCCAGGGTCTCGAGGGCGACGTCCGGTCGCTCGAGGCGGTGCCAGGTCGCGAGCCGCTGCACCCACGGGCGCTCGACCGTGACGTCGTGCAGGCGCCCGGCCCACTCCGCCAGGGCCGCGGTGTCGAGCGGAGCCGCGTCGAGCACGCCCGTGAGCTCGTGCACGAGCAGGGCGTCGAACAGGCCGTCCTTCCCGCCGAAGTAGTGGAAGACCTGCGCCTTGTTGCTGCCCGCGACGGCGGCGAGCCGCTCGATGCGCGCCCCGGCCAGCCCGTGGGCGGAGAACTCGTCGCGCGCGGCGGCGAGGAGGGTCGCGCGCATCGCGTCGGCAGCGGGGGGCGTGAAGCGGGCCATGCCGACACGGTACCGATCCGCGGGTCGGGACCGGTGACGACGCGGCGACCAGCGTGACGGACGGGAGGCCCGTGGCGGCGTCGCCACGGGCCTCCCGTCCGTCAGGTGGTCGGTCGCGTCACTCCGCCGGGTCGTCTTCCTCCGGGTTGAAGTGCGAGTCGTCGCCGGTGAAGCCGGCGGCGACGCCCTCGGGGTGGGCCGGGATCGTGCCGTCCTCGCCCAGGCCGTCGGGCTTCTCGGTGCCCTCGGGGTCGTTGGTGGTGTCGCGGGTGCCGTCGGCGTCGGACATGGTGTGCTCCTTCACGGTCTGTGAGGGGTCACGGTACTCACGCGACCGGAGCATCCGGTGGACACGTCGCCCGGGCGGGACGATCGGCGCCGCGCGCTCCGTGTGCGATCTCGAATGTGCGCAGATCGGCGGTCGGGTGTCCGCCGGACCGGATCCGGCGCTCTACTGGGCGCAGGACGTCGGACCAACCGCCCGACGAGTTCGAGAGGCACCCATGGACTGGCAGTACGACGGCATCCCCCTGCACCCGCTCCTCGTGCACCTGACCACGGTGTCGGTGCCGGTCGCGGCACTGAGCGCGATCGTGGTGGCCGCCTGGCCGGCCGCCCGACGTTGGCTCGCGGTCGGTGCACCCAACATCGGCCTCGTCGCGCTCGTCTCCGTGCCGCTCGCGACCTCGTCCGGCGAGTGGTTGGAGCACCGGGAGCGGGAGACCGCCCTGCTCGAGCGGCACACGCACCTCGCGGACGGCCTCCTGCCGTCTCCCTGACCGCTCCCGAGTGGACGGTGCTCACCGGCGGGCTCCGCGTCCTCGGTGCGAACTGGGACGGCTCGTCGACCGGCGTGCTGACGGACCGGGTCGGTGCCCTGACGACGGACTTCTTCGTGAACCTGACGGACACCGACCTGGTGTGGGTGAAGACCGACGACACCGAGTCGACCTTCACCGGCACCGTGCAGTCCACGGGCGAGCACCGGTGGACCGCGTCGCGCGCGGACCTGGTGTTCGGGTCGAACGCGCAGCTGCGCTCGATCGTCGACGTCTACGCGGGCTCCGACGGGCACGAGCGCTTCGTGCACGACTTCGTCGCCGCGTGGGACAAGGTGATGATGCTCGACCGGTACGACGTCAAGGGCCACCGACGGTACGGACCGATGGCGGCCTGACCCGCGGGAGTCCCGGGACGGCGACACCCCTCGTCCCGGGGCTCCTCGGTCGGCCATGCGGCACTGAGGGTCACCGGCCAGCTCCGATCGGCCGGTCCGTCGTCACTCCGCGGATTGCGCGCGGAGGAGGATCCCGGTGACCAGGAGACCGCTCGTGACCACGAGCGCGAGGGGGAACCAGTCCTCGGAGCCAGGGACGAGGAAGAGCATCACGACCGAAGCGACTCGGTTGCGCATGGAGCCCAGGTCACGTGGCGCACGATCGGCTTCCATCACCTGAACGGGATTCCCTCTCTCGCCGCCTCGATCTGCCCATCGGTCACGGTGTTCTGAGTACTGCAGACGAGCCAGAGGACGTGCGCCAGGTCGCGGAAGACACCGAGCGATGACGACGCTTCTCCGTGCGCGGCACGGGTGATGGTCAAGCGCAGCGGTACACCATCCACGGCCGCGCGGTACTCGTCTGGCAGCCCCCAGAGCACGGTGTCGGCAGATCCCGCGAGTGACGTCAGGAACGGGCTGCCGTCCCGGGCCGCGTGTACTGGGGCGGGCGATCCAGTGGCAAGTCGCCCTCCGAGACATCCGTACGAGCCCGGATGGCCGATACGGTCGGATCGCCACTCGACGAGGTACTCGTCCTCCACGAGCGTGAGCGGCGCATCCGGAACCTCCCGCGGCAGGAAGATGCGGAACTCGGAGCGCGGGAGCACGACACAGCGAACCATCGGCTTCCCTCCGTCAGTCCGCACTCTATCCGTGAGATCGCGCTGGGCAGCCGCTGCGCCCTGGTGTCCGGTCGCCGATCCCCTGTCGGTCCGTTGCGACGCGCCGGAGTCAGGGAAGGGCGCCGGGCTGGTTGGTCACGACTCCGGATGCGATGCGGAGACCACGCATCGAGCCCGCGGGCATCGGTGGTCGGATCGAGTTGACCTCTGTGTCAGGTGTTCGTCGGAAAGGGGACGTCTCTGTCATGAGCAGATGCGGATGATCCGCCGGAGCGCATCGTCCTCATCTCGTCGACCGCGACGAATCTGCTTCATCTGCCACGCCGAACACGATTCAGCACCACCCCGAGCCACAGCACGAGACCCCCGGATGCGATCGCCACAGCCAGCAACCAGACCGGAAGACCATGCCGCGAAACGTCGTCGCGCAGCGGGGAGAGGAGGAGTGTGCATGCGCTCACGAGAAGCACCGACCCGACGATGGCAGCGGGCAACTCCTTCCCGCTCTTCACGATCACGAGGAACATCCCGCGGCTGCGGTACCAGCGAATGCACCGATGGCGCAGCCAGTGGCAGTCGTGGCATTCGCCCCGACTGGGCTCGATGTGCCGCAGAAGACTCCCTCGCGGAGGCCAGGAGCGAGGAACTTGTCCATGTCCTCAGCGTATCCGCCGGTCCACTGTCCCCCGGCTGACCGGTGACCGATCGGCTATCGAGACAGTGCGGCGCTTGGAGGTACGGTGCCAACGTGACCCCAGAGGAACTGCGCGAGCTGACCGTGCTCGATGCCGCGTTCATGATTCGAGTACGCCGTATGCCCGCGCGCATCGAGGAGGTCTTCCCGTCCTTGACGGTCGAGAAGGTCGCTCAGGTGTGGAAGCGCGTCGATCAGTTCGCAAGCGTTACGTTCGGGTGGGGTGCGGAGTTCATGGACCTCGTCTACCGTCGCGATCTTGACGACGAGTCGCGTGAGCGAGCGTTCGAGCAGCTAGAAGAACGTCACGATCGGGAGTACGAGGACCGTTGGAGTGACTTCTCACGAAGCAGCCGCAGCGCGGGAGAGAGTCGAGGGCAGATCGCGAACCGGTAGCCCATCGGCTATCGGTCGATCCGCGCGAGCCAGTCCCGGATCAGGGCGGCGGTGATCCCGGGTTGCTCGAGGTGCACGTTGTGTCCAGCACCGTCGAGGACGACGAAGCTGCCTCGCGGGTAGTGGTCCCGGAGTGCGAGCCCGTTCTCGTAGCCGACGACGTCGTCCTGCCGACCGAACAGGTGCAGGGCCGGAGCGGTGAACGGTTCCGGATGGAGCTCCTCCGGCAGGGCATCCAATGCGTAGTCGGCGGCGATGCGGTCCATCACCGCAGGGTCGGCGCCACGGAGACCGGGCAGAACGTACCGCTCGAACGCTGTGAACGCGGCGGCGAG
>NZ_MJAK01000003.1 GCF_001742745.1 Curtobacterium sp. ER1/6
CCGGCACCACCGTCCACGTCTCCGACGACGCCGCGAAGCTGCTCAACGACACCTTCAAGACCGACGCCGTCAAGGGTGGCCTGCTCGTCGGCACCGCCACCATCACCGCCCAGATCAAGTAACACCCAGCACCACCACCGGAAGGCGCCGCCCCCGCACGAGGACGGCGCCTTCCGTCGTACCCCGATCCCGCCTCCCAGCGCCTCGACGACAGGATGGAGTGGTGACCGCACCCCAGGACGTGACCCCGAGGGTCAACACACTCGCCGTCGTCGCCTTCGTCCTCGTATTCTTCGTCGCCTTCGTCGGGTCGATCGTCGGGTTCCTGGCCCTGCGCGACATCGACAGGACGGGTGAGGGTGGTCGCGCGCTCGCCCGGTGGGCGATCGTCCTCGGCTTCGTCTTCACCGCGTTCAACATCGTCGTCGGGGTCCTCGTCCTCGTCTCGATCCTCCGCCAGGGTTGAGGGGTCCGGCCGCGATGATGGTGCCGTGAACACCGCCGAACCCGTCCGCGACGCCGTCGTCGCCGAGGTCGAACGCACCGGCTTCCGGGCGCACGGCCTGCACGTCCTCGTCGGCGACGACACCTCCGAGCAGCGTTGGAGCGCCGACGTCCGCCGCGACGTCCACTCGGTGGCGAAGGGCGTCGCCGTCCTGGCCGTCGGGATCGCCGTCGACGACGGTGTCGTCGCGCTCGACGAACCCGTCGGCGCACTGCTGCCCGACGTGGGACTCGGTCCGGGCGTGCAGGACGTGACCCTCCGGCACCTCCTCACCATGACGAGCGGCATCGACATGCCGTGGTCACCGACGCAGGCGACGGACTGGCCCGACCTGGCGCGGGAGTTCCTCGGACGGCCCACCCCGGGTCGCCGGTTCCAGTACGCGAACGCCAGCACGTACACCGCCGTCCGAGCACTCGCCGAGCGGGTCGGGGACGTCGGCGCCTTCGTGCAGGACCGCCTGTTCACCCCGCTCGGCATCGCCGACGTCGTGTGGGACCGCGATCCGCTCGGTCACGTCGTCGCCGGCGGGGGGTTGTGGCTCCGGACCGCCGAGGTCGCGCGCATCGGTCGACTCCTCCGCGACCGGGGGACCGTCGACGGGCGACCGGTCGTGCCCGCGGCGATCGTGGACGCGATGCACGGCGACTGGGTGACGGCCGGGTCCTCGCCCGCCTACGACCGCTACGCCCTCGCCGGGTGGGGCGGGCCCGGACGGCTCTGGCGGCTGCACGGCGCGTACGGGCAGCTCGTGCTCCTCGACCCCCTGGCCGACGCGGTGGTGACGCTCACCGCCGACGACCACGAGCGGGCGGACGCCGTCGCCGCGGCGGTGGCGCGGGTGCTCGCCGACGTCGCGTCCTCGCCCTCCGGGCGCTGACGGGCTGGACTGCCGGGTCCCGGTCAGTCCTCGGGGTCCGCGGGGCCGAGCGCGTCGAGGAGGCGGTGGGAGACGGACCGCAGGGTGTCCGCGTCGGTCCCCACGGGCCTCCAGAACAGCTGCTCGAGTGCCGCGGTGTGCGCGCGGATGCCGGCCAGCACCGCACGGCGGCCCTCCGTCGTCATCGTGACCCAGCTGCCCCGACCGTCGGTCGGGCAGTCGGCCCGCTCGACGAGGCCGCGACCGACCATCCGGGTGACCTGGTGGCTGACCCGGGACTTCTCCCAGCCGATGCCGGCGGCGACGTCACGCACCCGCAGTCGGCGATCCGGAGCGCGATGGAGACCGATGAGGATCTCGAACTCGGGGATCGAGATGCCCGCGCCCTCCTGCACCGCGTGGTCGAGCGCGCGGTCGAGTCGCCGCCAGACGTCGTGGAACGCGTCCCACGTCGCCCAGTCGTGCCCTGCGCCAGCGTCGTCCGCCATGACCGCCAGCGTAGCCAGCAGCGGACGTCCCGAGCACACGGCCGATCCGTCCGGCTCGCTCCGAGTCGGCGCCCGGCGTACTCAGAGGTCACGTCGGGGGGCCGGAATACGATCGTTCCATGCCCTCCCCGCACCTCCGTGACTGCACCGACGACGTGGTGGCACGGGCACAGGGGTGGATCGACGCCGGCCGCGGCGTCCGGACGGACCCCGCTGCTGCCCGCCTGGCCGAGCTGCTCGCCGACCCGCGCGGGCGCGACTTCGCGCGGGAGTTCGTCGACGTCGTCGTCCGGCCGGAGGACCCGCGGGTCGTCGCGCGCAACCTGGAACGGGCGAGCCGCTCGGTGCCGGAGGACCTCGCGTGGTGGCTCCGTGGGGCGGTGACCGTCGGCGGCGGCTTCGCGACGATGGCGCCGTGGGCCGTCGTGCCCTCGGCGCGCCGCGTCCTCCGTCGACTCGCCGGACACCTCGTCGTCGACGCGACCGTCGCCAGGACCCCGGCGGCCCTGGCTCGGGTGGGCGGACCCGACACCCGGGTCGACGTCGACTTGCTCGGCCCGGCCGTCCTCGGACCCGCCGGGCGCGACCGTCGGCTCGCGGCGATCACCGAACTCGTGCAGCAGGACGTCGACGCCGTCTCGGTCGACCTCGACGCGGTGCTGCCGTCGACCTCGCCGTGGGACCTCGACGCGGCCGTCGCCGACGCCGTCGAGCACCTCGAACCGCTCGTGCGCACCGCCGCGGGTCGTCCGACCCCACCGGTCGTCACGCTGCAGAGCGGACGGGCGGACGACCTCGAGCGGACCGTCGGGGTGCTCTGCGCCCTGCTCCGGGTCGACGGCACCGCCGGGGTCACCCTCGGCGTGACCCTGCCGGCCGAGCTGCCCGAGTCGCTCGACGCGTTCGACGAGGTGACGGCCCGGGCGCAGGACCGCCGTGCCGCCGGGGGAGCGCCCGTCCGGGTCCGCCTCAGCACGGGCACGCTCCTCGCGACCGAACGGGTGGACGCCGTCCTGCAGAGCCGCCCGCTCGCGGTCACCGCCGACCGCCTGGCGACGGACACCGCGTTCCTGCGACTGCTCGACCGGGCGATCGATCCCGAGCGCACCGACGCCGTGCACGTCGGGGTCGCCACCTCCGACCCGTTCGCGCTGGCGGCCGCGTCCGTCCTCGCCGAACGCCGCGGCGTGCTCGACGCGGTGGAGCCCGAGGTCCTCCTCGGCACCACCCGCTTTGCGGACGCTCTCCGCGGTTCCTTCGGCCGGGTCGTCGTCCGCGTCCCGCTCGTCCGCCCCGACGAGTACGACGCGGCCGTGCCGTTCCTCGCCCGGCGCCTGCGCGAGGTCGCGGACGGTGTCGCCGCCACGTCCGACGGTGACGACGCAGCCGCTGACGACCGCGGGCTGGCCGCGCACGTCGACGGCGTCGCCGCACTCGTCCGTCCGGCACCGACCTCCCGTCGCATCCAGGACCGTCGCCGGCCCCCCGGCGACCCGGGGCTGCTCGACCGGTCCGGCAGCACGCCCGACACCGATCCCTCGGTCCCGGGGAACCGCGAGTGGGCGGCCGAGGTCCTCGCCCGCGTGCCGGGGTCCCAGCGCGGTGCCGCCACCATCCGCGCCGCGCGCACCACGGACCGCGGGCGGCTCGAGCGGATGATCGCCCGCACGGCCTCGGCCGGGGCGAACTGGGGCCGGCAGGAACCGGAGGACCGGGCGGAGCTCTTCGACCTCATCGCCCACGCCGTCGAACGCCATCGTGCCGACCTGGTCGAGGTGGTCGTCTCCGAGCTCGGGTTCACCCTGGCCGAGGCCGACGGCGAGGTCAGTCGCGCCGTCGACGCGGCCGTGCACGCCGCCGACCGCACCCGGCACCTGGTCGACGTCACGGGTGCGCAGCCGGCACCACCACGGCTCACCGTGGTCGTGCCGTCGTGGAGTGCCCCGCTCGTCGACGCCGCCGACGGCGTCCTGACGGCACTGGCCGCCGGGAGCGGTGTGGTGCTGCAGCCCGCGACCGCCGCGCGCCGGGCCGGTGCCGTGTTCGCCGAGGTGCTCTGGGACGCCGGGGTGCCCCACTCCCTGCTCCAGCTCGTCGACCTCGACGGCAGCGACCTCGCACGGGACCTCGTCGCCCACCCCGCCGTCGACCGGGTCGTGCTCACCGGGGCACCGGAGACGGCGCGGTCCTACCGGTGGTGGCGGGCCGACCTGCCCCTCGTCGCCGAGCTGACCGGGGTCGTGACGGCGGTGGTGACCCCGTCGGCCGACCTCGACCAGGCGGCGCGCGACGTCGTGGCGTCGGCGTTCGACCGTGCCGGGCAGTCGGCGGCCGCCGTGTCGCTGCTCGTGCTCGTCGGGTCCGTCGGCGAGAGCGACCACTTCCGCGACCAGCTCGCCGACGCGGTCCGTGGGTTGCGCACGGCGTGGCCGACGGACCCGTCCGCGCAGGTCGGGCCGCTCGTCGCCGAGCCGTCCGGTCCGGTCCGGACGGCGTTGACCGAACTGCGGCCGGGGGAGTCGTGGCTCGTCGAACCCGCCGCCCTCGACGACTCCGGGCGACTGTGGTCCCCGGGCGTCCGGGAGGGCGTGCGCCCCACTGCCGACCACTCCCGGTCCGCGGTCCCCGCTCCCGTGCTGGACGTCGTCCGCGTCGACACGCTCGAGGACGCGCTCGCCCTGCAAGAAGCCGTCGACGGCGGCTCCGTCGCGGCCCTGCACACGCTCGACCCGGACGAGGTCGCCACCTGGTCGGACCGCACCAGGGCCGGCCTGCTCGTCGTCGACCGTCCGACCACCGGCGCCCGACCCGGGCGACAGCCGGTCGGCGGATGGCGGCGGACCGCGGTCGGACCCACCGTGCACCGCGGGGGCCCGCTCGCCGTGCTCGGAGCGGACCGCTGGCGGCCGACGGCGCGCACCGCCCAGCGCAGCATCCAGTTGCAGGGGCTCGGGAACCGCGTGACGGCGGTCATCGAGGCCGCGCGCGCCGGGCTGTCGTTCGAGGAGTTCGACCGCGTCCGTGCGGGCGCCGAGAGTGACGCGGCAGCGCGTGCGACCCTCTACGGTCGCTCACGGGACACGGCCGACCTCGTCGTCGAGCGGAACGTCATCCGGTTCCGACCGCAGTCCGTGGTCGTCCGTCAGTCGACGGGCGTCGGTGCCGGTGACCTCGTCCGTGTGCTCGTCGCGGCGACCGCGGCACGAGCGCACGTGCTCCTCAGCACCGCCCGCCCGCTGCCGGCCGAGCTGCTGCCGCTGTTCTCCGCGGCGCGGTCCCCGCTCCACGTCGTCGACCAGCTGGTCGAGGACGACGCAGCGTTCCTGGCCCGTGCCGCGTCCGGCGCCCTGCTGCAGGACGACTGGTCGGACGGGGCGGAGCAGGACCTCGACCCGCTCGACCTCGTCCTCGCCCAGGGTGTCGAGCGGCGACGCCACACGGCGTTCGGCGGCCCCGGCTCCCGCGTGCGGCTGCTCGGCGGCGACCCGCGTGCGCTCGAGGCGGCGCTCGGAGCCGGGACGGACACGACGATCCACGACGACCCGGTGGTGGAGTCCGGCCTGGTCGAGATGCTGCACTTCCTGCGCGAGCAGACCGTGTCCGTCGCGGCGCACCGGCACGGCGACGTCTCGACGGCGTTCAGCCGCCTGCGGCTCTGAGCGGTCGCCGCGGTGGGCGGCGTACCGTCCGATGCATGAACGCACGAGCGAACGACGACGAGGTCCAGACCGCCCCAGTGATGGACGGTGCCACCGAGGCCACCAACGAGGAGAAGCTCTCCGGGCTGGTGGAGCAGGTCGAGCACGACCACGGCGACGAGGGTGCCGGGGCCATGGCCGACCACCTGCGGGACCGCATGGACGAGACCGGTGTCGAGGACGAGGGTCCGGTCACCGAGGTCGAGTAGCGGCCGGGCCGCGGTCGGCTGCCTGCCCGACCGCGGTCAGCCGTGTGTCACCGTCGGCCGTGGCGACGCCCTCCCGTGCCGACGAGCCCGACCTCGAGCGCCGTCAGGACGATCGCGACCACGAGCTGCCGGACGGCGAACCCGCGGGTCTGCCGGTCGAGCGCGATGAGCGGCACCATCGAGACGCCGTGCGTGGCGTCCACGGCGGCGCCCAGCACGTGCGCCTCGGGCGAGCCCGCGCGGACGAGCAGCGCCGCCTGGGCGAGCTGCCGCACGCCGAGGACCCGACCGAAGACGGCGACGCGCCCCGTCGAACCGCGCGACGCGATCAGGTGCGCGATCCCGATGCCCGCGCGGAGTCCCTCGACCCAGTGCGCACGCTCGGTGCGTGCCCGGCGGCTGCGGCGGCTCATCGGCGCTTCCCCGCGGCGATCGCAAGCGCTCCGGCGGCGCCGAGTGCGGCGCCGATGATGCCGTTGCCGAGTCGGCGGTGTTCCACCCACCAGGTCTGCGGCGACCACGCGTGCGCCGAGTCGTCGAAGACACCGTGCGCGCCGTGGTCACCCGCGACCGGCTCGTACAGGTTGGTCGGCAGGGACTCGCCGTCCTTCTGCTCGGCCTGCTGCCCGCTGACCAGGGTCTTCGCGGCGTACCAGTCGGCGAAGCGACCGCTGATCCGGTTGCCGAGGATCGTGTAGACCGTCGACTCGCCGACCCAGGTGCGGCGTCGGGGCCGCTCGGCGGTGGCGGCGATCGCGCGTGCGCCGACCTCGGGCTGGTAGATCGGGGCGACCGGCTGCGGGTGGTGCGGCAGCAGCGACTTCACCCAGTTGAACTGGACCGTGTTGAGCGCGGGCATGTCCACACGGCTCACAGCCACCTTGCTCCCCTGCGCGGAGAGCTCCGACACGACCGACTCGGTGAAGCCCACGATGGCGTGCTTCGAGCTGCAGTAGGCGGACTGCAGCGGGATGCCGCGGAAGCCCAGCGCCGACCCGACCTGGATGACGTGTCCGCGGTCGCGCGGGACCATCCGCGACAGTGCCGCGCGGGTGCCGTGCACGAAGCCGAGGAAGTTCACGTCGAGCGCGCGTTCGAAGTCGTCGGCCTCGGTGTCGAGGAACCGTCCGAAGACCCCGACCATCACGCAGTTGACCCACAGGTCGATCGGCCCGAGCTCCTGCTCGGCGCGGTCGGCAGCGGCCTCGACCGCCTGGCGGTCGGCGACGTCGGCGACCAGCGCGAGCCCGCGACGTCCGGCGGCTTCGACCTCGGCGACGGCGGCCGCGACCCCGTCCTCCCCTCGGGCGAGGACGGCGACGTCCCACCCCCGCGCGGAGAGCTCGCGGACGGTCGCCCGTCCCAGTCCAGCCGAACCACCGGTCACCACTGCCACGCGCGTCATGCTGTCCGTTGTACGCGGAGCACGGTCACCGCCGACTCAGCGGGCGTCCCCCGGCACGGCACCACGGGGAGCATGATGGCGCGGTGGAGACGCGCGACGAGGACCCGGTCGAGGAGACACCGCCCGGCTGGGTGCTGCGCACGCCCACGCGGTGGCGAGAGGTCTGGGACATCCCGGTGCTCGCGCTCGTCCTGGCCGCGCTGAGCGTCGTGGTCGGTGCTGCCTTCGGGGACGTGCTCGCCCTCGTCGTCGGTGTCGTGACCGCCCTCGTCGTGGTCGCCGGCGCGGTCCTCCTGTTCGTCGCCGCTCGTCGCGGGTACGACGAGCAGAGCTGGGGTGCGTCCTGGGATCTGCACCGCACGCGGATCAGCGTCGGGGTGACCTTCGGCGCGACGGTCATGGTCGCGAGCCTTGCGGTCGGCCTCCCGTTCGCCACGGCGTTCGGCGTGATCGCTGGCTTCTCGCAGACCACGCGGTTCGCGCGGTCCGTCCCACGATTCGACTACACAGCCGTCGCTTGGGCGTTCTTCGCGGTGGCAGCCTGCTCCGTCGTCCTCGTGGTGCTGGGTCTGGCGCTGCCGGAGCAGCCGGTCCTCCCCGACTGGCGCGCCGCGGTCTGGGTCGGCGGAGGAGGCGCGAGTGCGCTCTTCAGCGCCGTCCTGGCAACGGTGCACGCCCGACGAGCGAGCCGCGCCCCGCTCGAGTGACCGCAGGAGGGCGGGCGATCAGTCGCCCGCCGCCCGCCTCGCCGTCGCCAGGTGTGACCGCACGTGCAGCAGCACCGGCTCCTCGTCCGGCGCTTGCGGCAGCGCTTCGAGCGAGAACGACTCCACGACGTCCGGCCCGAACAGCACGCACACCGAGGACCCGCCGAACTGGAAGTACCCCAGCTCGTCGCCCTTGCCGACCCGGGCGCCCGGCTCGATGCCGTCGCCGATCACGCAGGACGACACGTCCGACATGCCGATGAACACGACCGCGACGGTGCCGATGCTCGGGTCGTCCGCGTCGACGAGCACGATCGCCCGTGTCGCGACGTGCGCCAGGTACCCCTGGGACAGCTGGGGTTCGGCGGCCTCGGCTCCCTGCGACGACGCCTCGGAGTAGTAGGTCCCCGGCTCGACCCAGGCGCGGAGGACCGTCCCGCCCACCGGGCTGTGCCAGCGGTGGTACTCGAGCGCGCTCAGGAACGCCTGCCACACCGTCCCGTCCACGAACAGGTCGGTGGCCTCGTCGCCGGCGAGCAGTTCCTCGACCGAGTACGGCTCGGCCTTCGCCCAGAACGCGTCGCGCCGGTGCACGCGGCTCGCGATCCGGTACGGCGTGGCCTCGCAGGGACTGACCACGACGGCGTCGTCGTCCGGAGCGGCCACGGGACGCTCGCCGTCCTGCAGGCGACGGGTGAAGAAGTCGTTCCAGGAGCCGAAGCCCCCGTGCTCGTCGTCCGAGTCGTACACGAACTGGTCCAGGCCGACCGCACGACGAGCGGCGTCGCTCAGCCAGCCCGACGGCGCGTCCACGAGCACCCCGAGCGACTTGTCGCTCGACAGGAAGTCGCACCAGCCCTGCAGGATCGCGCGGAGCGCGTCGTTCACCCGGGGGTCCCGGTAGAACGCGAAGCCGGCCGGCGTGGCCTTCGTCCAGTCGAGCACACCGTCGAGCGGGGTCATCACCATCTGCTCGTCGCTGTACTCCGGTGCGGACGTGATCACCTCGTCGACGAGTTCGAGCAGCTCGTCGAACGACTCGAGGTGCCGGTCCTGGTACTCGCGACCGGTGGGGACCTGCTCGATCATCTGGTGCGCGTGCATCCGCAGGACCGGGTCGCCCTCGACGAGGTCCCGGAGGGCGGACACCGCGGGGTGCAGCGCGCGGTCGGGGTCGCGGTGCTGGTGGCGGTCCCGGCGACCACGGAGCCACGCCTCGAGTCCCGACTGGTCCTGCGGGAGCCATCCGGCTCGTCGGCGGACGTCCTGCTGCTGCGATGCTCCGGTCACGCGTCGAACCGTACCCACGCACCGCCGCGACGGGTCCCAGCAGCGTGACCACCGCCTCCCGGCCCGCTGGTGGTCACCGCCCGATCCCGAACCGCGTCGTCACCCCCGGCGAGTACAGCACCGAGTCCGGCTCGAGCCCCGACAGCCCGAACGGCAGCCCGGCGGCCGCGAGCAGGTCGTCCTGCAGCCGTCGGACGGTGGCGCGGTGCAGCGGCCACGGCTCGTGCTCGTTCGGCCAGAAGCGCGTCGCGCCGAGCCGTCGCACGTGCATGCCCCACCGTGCCGTGAGGAAGGTCTCGAGCGGGGTCGGCGCCGTGACCTCGTCGCCGATCGCGACCTCGATGCGCGACCGCAGGCGGGTGCCGTGCCGCCGCATCGCGTAGGCGATGCGCCCGGCTCCGCGACGCCGCTGCGCGACCGCCCACCAGTAGGGCAGCCCGGTCGCGACGCGCGCCCCGACCGTCGGCGCGAGCTTCCCCGCGTCGAGCGACAGGAACACGACCCCGTGCCGTCCACGGTCGTCGACCGTGTAGACACGCACGTTGATCTCGACGAAGTCACCGACGCGGCCGACGGAGACGGGTGGGAACCGGGTGTCCTCGAACGAGAACGCGATGAGGCCCACCCAGGTGGTCACCCCGTCGTCGACGCCGTCGGCCCCGAGCGTGTCCGGCCGCACGCCCTTCGGCAGCAGCGGCGCGACGGCGGACGCGTCGACCCGCCAGTGCACGAAGACGACGTCACGCCACGCCTGCTCGATCCAGGGGCGGCCCGGCAGGCCGGGGGCGACGGACGGGAGGTCGGGCGCACCTCCGGCGGGCTGGCTCACGGTCACGGGGCACTCCTCTCCGCGGGCTCGCCCGCCTCCGACACGTCGTCCCACCCGGTCTGCGGGGTCGCGCAGGTCCCGCGGAACACGTACTGCGACGGGCGCTTCCGTTCGTTCGACACCCAGTCGATGGCGGGTCGTCGGCGCTCCGGCGGCAGGTACCCGATCCGGTACACGGCCATGAGCTCGAGCTCCGGCGGGACGGCCAGCAGGTCCTCGACCTCGGCCCACGCCTCCTCGATCTCCATCGGGAACGACACGAACTGGATCCCGAGGCCGAGCTCGGTCGTCGCGAGCCAGACGTTCTCCATCGCCGCGCCCATGCTGAAGACGGAGTAGAAGGCGTTGCGCGCCTCCTTCCGGTACTCGTCGCGGTCGAGCATCACGCCGAGCAGGAGCGGCGAGCCGGCGACGAGCTTCCGGTTCTCCTCGCCGAGGGTCTGCGGGACGCGCAGCGCGTTCATGAGCAGCTGGCCGCGACGGGTGAAGACCTGCTTCGTGAAGGGCCTGAGCGGTCCGGGGAGCTTGTCGAACAGCATGCCGTCGCGGCGCTCGTCCATCTCGGCCTGCGAGAACCGGAAGTACGGCCGGTAGCGGCTGAAGAACGACCCCTCGGCCATGGTCCGGGTCATCGATCGTCCGCTGATGTCCGCGATCCGGTCGATCGTGTCGCGCTCCTCGACGATGACGAACCGCCACGGCTGGCTGTTGAGCTGCGACGGTGCGCGCCCGGCGAGCTCCACGAGGAGCCGCTGGTGCTCCTCGGACACCGGGTCGGGCAGGAACGCCCCGTTGGTCGTCCGTCGTCGTCGGATCGCCTCGAACAGCTCCACGGATCACCCTCCTCGCCGGCCGCGTGCGAGCAGCGCCCCCAGGTAGGACGGTGCCGCGGCGACCGCGACCTTCCAGTGTGCTCCGGCACGGGGGTCGGTGCGTGGAGCGACCGCGAGGGGGACGAGCGCGGGCAGCAGGAACAGGGCGGACCGGTCGCGCGTCCAGAGCGGGGTCGTCGCGGCGGCGCCCGTCAGGGCGGCGGTGACGACGAACAGGCCGTGGTGCACGACACGGAGCTTCCTCGTCCGGATCACCCGGACCGCGACCGCGGTGCCCCACAGGCAGTTCGCCAGGTAGGCCACGGCCGCCGCGGTGACCAGACGCCGGGCCGCCGGCGGACGCGTGGGAGCCGCGCCGCGCCTCCCGGCCGTCCTCCTGTGTCCCACGACCGCGACCCTACGCGCGCTGCGTCAGGCGGACTCGCGGCTCACGAGCTTCGACAGGACGATCGCGCTGCGCGTGTGGTCCACCTGCGGTGCGAGGCGCACCCGGTCGAGCGCGAGCTCGAGGGCCGACAGGTCCCGCGAACGCATGTGCACGACGGCGTCGGCGCTGCCCGTGACCGTGCCGGCGTCGACGACCTCGGGCACGGTGTCGAGCAGCGTGCGGAGCTCGTCGGGGGAGACCGTGCCGCGGCAGTAGAGCTCGACCCAGGCCTCGGTGCCGCGGTCCTCGACGGCGGGGTCGACCTTGATCGTGAAGCCCTGGATGACCCCGTCGGCCACGAGCCGGTCGACGCGGCGCTTGACGGCGGAGGCCGAGAGTCCGACCACCGACCCGATGTCGCCGTACCCGGCGCGGGCGTTCTCCCGGAGCTGGTCCAGGATGCGGTGGTCGAGGGTGTCCATCGCCGAACATCGTACGCGGGCTTCTTGCGAGGCAGCCGGGTCCGACGCATGATTCGTGCGTCACCCGAACGGGTGCCAGCCGAGATCCAGTCGTGACCCGACGCGCGCGCCCATCCGTGCGAGGATCGCAACGGCGTCGACCTGGTCCGCTGCGGTGAGTGAGCCTGCATCTCGCCGGAGCTCTTCACGAGTGGTGGTTCCTGGCAGGCTCGGGCCCCGGTCCCTTCCAGGAGGAACTGATGTCGAACACCGCAACCGAACCGCAGGCAGCACCGGCCCGTGTCGCCACGAAGCGCACGATCCTGATGTGCAAGCCGACGCACTACACGGTGAGCTACCGGATCAACCCGTGGATGCACCCCGAGGAGCCGACCGACACGTCGAAGGCCGTCGAGCAGTGGCAGTCGCTCGTCGACGTCTACGAGCAGCTCGGCTTCGACATCTCGTACATCGAGCCGATCGAGGGTCTGCCGGACATGGTCTACGCGGCCAACGGCGGCTTCGTGCTCGACGGCGTCGCGTACGGCGCGAAGTTCCAGTACCCCGAGCGCCAGCCCGAGGGTCCCGCGTACATGGAGTGGTTCCGCAGCGCCGGCCTCACCGTCGCCGAGCCCGAGGAGACCAACGAGGGCGAGGGCGACTTCCTGCTCATCGGCGACACGATCTTCGCCGGCACCGGGTTCCGCTCCGACAGCACCTCGCACGAGGAGCTCGCCCGCATCTACGGCCGCGAGGTCGTCACCCTCAAGCTGATCAACCCGAGCTTCTACCACCTCGACACCGCCATCGCCGTGCTCGACCCCGAGCCCGACGCGTCCGGCCGGTCGAACATCGCCTACCTGGAGAGCGCGTTCGACGAGCCCTCGCTGGTGATCCTGCGCGAGCGCTTCCCGGACGCGATCATCGCGACCGAGGAGGACGCCGCGATCCTCGGCCTCAACTCGTACTCCGACGGGTACAACGTCGTGATCGCGTCGCGTGCGACGACCTTCGCCGAGCAGCTGCGCGAGAAGGGCTACAACCCGATCGGCGTCGACCTGTCCGAGCTCCTGCTCGGCGGCGGCGGCGTGAAGTGCTGCACGCTCGACCTGCACCCCGTCGGCACCGGCACCTCGGTCGCGCGGTAGCCATGGGCACCACGACCGGAGCCGGCACCCACCAGGGTGCCGGCGCGCTCGGCGACGCCAGCGCGCTCGGCGACGCCACCGCAGCCGCCCTCGCCGTCGAGGACCGCTCCCTCGCCCACAACTACAGCCCGCTGCCGGTCGTCATCGCGTCCGGTGAGGGGGCATGGGTGACGGACGTCGACGGCAGGCGCTACCTGGACGGACTCGCCGCGTACTCCGCGGTGAACTTCGGCCACGGCAACCCCCGCCTGCTCGACGCCGCCCGCGCCCAGCTCGACCGGGTCACCCTGACGAGCCGCGCGTTCGTGAACGACCGGCTCGGCCCGTTCGCCTCGGCGCTCGCCGCCCTGACCGGCGCCGACCTCGTCCTGCCGATGAACACCGGTGCCGAGGCCGTCGAGTCCGCGATCAAGGTCTCGCGTGCGTGGGGCTACCGCGTCAAGGGCGTCCCGGCCGGACAGGCCACCGTCGTGGTCGCGTCCGGGAACTTCCACGGGCGCACCACGACGATCGTGTCGTTCTCGGACGACCCCTCGGCCCGCGAGGACTTCGGCCCGTACACGCCGGGCTTCCGCACGGTGCCGTACGGCGACGCCGAGGCCCTCCGGGCGGTGATGGACGAGACCGTCGTCGCCGTGCTGCTCGAGCCGATCCAGGGCGAGGGCGGGGTCGTCATCCCGCCCGCCGACTACCTGCCGGCCGTCCGCGAGGTCTGCGACGAGTTCGGCGCGCTGTTCGTCGCCGACGAGATCCAGTCCGGGCTCGGTCGCACCGGGCACACCCTCGCGGTCGAACGCGTCGGTGTCCGGCCGGACCTCGTCACGCTCGGCAAGGCCCTCGGCGGTGGCATCGTCCCGGTGTCCGCGGTCGTCGGTGCCCGCGAGGTGCTCGGTGTCCTCCGTCCGGGCGAGCACGGCTCGACCTTCGGCGGCAACCCGCTCGCCGCCGCCGTCGGGGCGGAGGTCGTCGCGATGCTCGACGAGGGCACGTTCCAGCAGCGCGCGCTCGACGGCGAGCCGCTCCTGCGCGGGCTGCTCGACGAGCTCGTCGGCAGGGGCGTCGTGGCGCACCGGGTCGCCGGCCTCTGGGCGGGGATCGACATCGACCCCGCGCTCGGCACCGGCAAGGAGATCGCGCACGACCTGGCCGACCGCGGCGTGCTCGTCAAGGACACGCACGGCTCGACGATCCGCTTCGCGCCGCCGCTCGTCGTCACCGACGACGAGGTTCGTCTCGCGATCGGGACCCTCGGCGAGGTGCTGGCCGCGCGCTAGACGCGGCCACCTGACGGACGGGAGGCGCGGTGCCAGCCGGCACCGCGCCTCCCGTCCGTCCTGCCGCGCGTCAGCGCACCTGCCACCGCTCCACGAGCTGGTCCATCAGCCCGTCGAGGTGCTCGTCCGTCACCTGACGCGCCGGGTCGGCGTCGAACCACGCCACGATCTCCCGCGCACCCTGCCGGATCGACGTCGACTGCGCGAACTCCGGCACGAGCGTTTGCACCTTCGTGTTGTCGAACACCGAGGTGTTCGCCTTGTCGCCGAGCAGACTCGCACCCCAGTCGGCATCGAGGGCGTCGATGGCGTCGGCGGGGACGTGCACGAGCTGCAGGTCCTCCACGCCGGCGGCGGCCGCGAGTTCGTGGGCGATCTGGTTCCAGGTCGGCGCCTCGTCGCCCGTGATGTGGAACGCCTCGCCGATCGCCTCGGCACGGTCGAGCAGTCCGACGAACCCGACCGCGAAGTCCCGCGCGTGCGTGATCGTCCACAGCGAGCTCCCGTCACCGGTCACCACGACCGGCTTCCCCGCGCGCATGCGCCCGAGCACCGTCCACCCGCCGGAGAACGGCACGAGGGTCTCGTCGTACGTGTGCGACGGGCGGATGATCGTCATCGGGAAGTCGTCCTCCCGGTAGGCCTTCGTGAGCAGGTCCTCGCACGCGATCTTGTCGCGGGAGTACTGCCAGAACGGGTTCTTCAGCGGCGTCGACTCGGTGATCGGCAGGTGCGTCGCGGGCGTCTGGTACGCCGAGGCCGACGAGATGAAGACGTACTGGTTCGTCCGCCCCGTGAACACCTCGACGTCCCGCTGCACCTGGTCGGGCGTGAACGCCACGAAGTCGATGACGACGTCCCAGCGCTGGTCGCCGATCGCCGCCTCGAGCGCGGCGCGGTCCGACACGTCGGCCTGGAGGCGCGTGACGCTCTCCGGGATCGGCCGCTTGTCGGTCGTGCCCCGGTTGAGCACGGTGACGTCGAACCCCTGCTCGACGGCTTCGCGGACGCACGCGGCGCTGATGATGCCGCTGCCGCCGATGAACAGCACGCTCGGTCCCGACATGGATGCTCCCTTGCTTCCGGCGGTGCCGCTGTGCACCGCGCCCCTACGATCCTGCCCCTCAGTCGCTGGGTCGGGCGTCGAGGACCCACGAAGAGGCGTCATCGCGTTGCCCAGGTCGGCTGGCGGGACGCGCACACTCCGTGTAAGTTACGACGCACAACCCTTGCCGTTGACCGCCCTACCGATTGTGGGCAGGCCGATGACAAGGGTATTTCTCTGTGGGGAGGGGCGGACATGGCGAACGGGCGAGGCCGAAGCGGGGCATTGACATCGATCACAGGGCACGTGGATTCCACCCCTGTTCCGGTGCGTGCCGAGCCGGTCACCGCGATCCTCGTCGATGGTGGGTTCTACCGGCGCCGGGCGGCACGCTTGTTCGGACACAAGGATCCGGAGCAGCGGGCGGACGAACTCCTCGAGTATTGCCGGCGGCACACGCGGAAGGCGAAGTCGCGGCTCTACCGCATCTTCTACTACGACTGCCCGCCGTCCGAGAAGGTCGTGTTCCACCCGCTGACGAGGACGAGTGTCAATCTCGCCAAGACGCCCGATCATGACTGGATGGTCGAGTTCCACAAGGCTCTCGTCAAGCGACGCAAGGTCGCGCTGCGACGAGGTGAACTGTTGGAGACTCAGTCGGGCTACCAGCTGCGGGCCGAGAAGCTCAAGAAGCTACTGGCAGGGTCGATCGCGGTGGAGGATCTCGAGGAACAGGACTTCACGCTCGACATCACGCAGAAGGGTGTCGACATGCGCCTCGGCTTGGACATCGCGACCCTGGCGGCGAACGGCCACGTCAACCAGATCATCATGATCGCAGGGGACAGCGACTTCGTTCCGGCCGCGAAGCACGCGCGTCGAGCAGGAATCGACTTCGTGCTCGACCCGATGTGGGCTCGTATCTCCGAGTCCCTCCACGAGCACATCGACGGCTTGTGGGAATGTGTGAGTCGCGAGCCGCGCAACCTCGAAGACCCGCTCCACGTGAACAACCTGAGTGACCGGAGACTCGGATCACCGAGCGACGACGATGCCTTGGACCTCGACGTAGAGACGGAGGCCGGCTAGGTTGACGATGTAGACCCCGGAACGATCACTGGCTCTGGCCACATCGCCGGGGTTCCGTCGTCTCCGCCGTGTGCCGGGGCCGCAGGACTACCGTCACGTGCGGGGCGCACCGACGCGCTCCACGACAGGAGTGACACGCACATGGAGTACCGCTACCTCGGCAACTCGGGCCTCAAGGTGTCCGAGATCACCTACGGCAACTGGCTCACCCACGCCTCCCAGGTCGAGAACGACGCGGCGATCGCCTGCGTCCGTGCCGCGCTCGACGTCGGCATCTCGACGTTCGACACCGCCGACGTCTACGCGAACACCGGCGCCGAGACCGTCCTCGGCGAGGCCCTCAAGGGGGAGCGGCGCCAGTCGCTCGAGATCGCGACGAAGGTCTTCGGCCCGACCGGTCCGAAGGGCCACAACGACACCGGGCTCAGCCGGAAGCACATCCTCGAGTCGATCGACGGGTCGCTCGAGCGCCTGCAGACCGACTACGTCGACCTCTACCAGGCGCACCGCTTCGACCACGAGACCCCGCTCGAGGAGACGATGCAGGCGTTCGCCGACGTCGTGCGACAGGGCAAGGTGCTGTACGTCGGCGTCTCGGAGTGGACCGCGGACCAGCTCCGCGCGGGTGCGGCCCTGGCGAAGGAGTTGGGATTCCAGCTCATCTCGAACCAGCCGCAGTACTCGGCGCTCTGGCGGGTCATCGAGGGCGAGGTCGTCCCGACCTCGGAGGAGCTCGGCATCTCGCAGATCGTCTGGTCCCCGATCGCCCAGGGCGTCCTGACCGGCAAGTACCAGCCCGGTCAGCCGCTGCCGGAGGGCTCCCGGGCCACGGACGACAAGGGCGGCGCGAAGATGATCGAGCGCTTCATGAACGACGAGGTGCTCACCGCCGTGCAGGACCTCAAGCCGATCGCCGACGAGCTCAGCCTCTCGATGGCGCAGCTCGCGGTCGCGTGGGTGCTGCAGAACCAGAACGTGGCGTCGGCGATCATCGGTGCCTCGCGTCCGGAGCAGGTGCACGACAACGCCGGCGCTGCCGGGGTGCAGATCCCCGCGGAGCTGATGTCCAGTATCGACGACGCCCTCGGGTCGGTCGTCGAGCGCGACCCGGCGAAGACGAACGACAGCAGCCCGAAGACCCGCGAGGCCTAGGCCCGGTTGCGTCCCCGGGGACCGCCCGGGAACGCAAAAGAGCCCCTCACTCTCGTGAGGGGCTCTTCACCGTGGCTGGACACGGCATCGATCCGTGGACCTTTCGATTTTCAGTCGAACGCTCTACCAACTGAGCTATCCAGCCGTGGCGACCCTGACGGGACTTGAACCCGCGACCTCCGCCGTGACAGGGCGGCACGCTAACCAACTGCGCTACAGGGCCATGTTGTGTTGTGGTTACTGCTTCGGTGTTGCTCCGCTTGCTTGCTTGCTCACTCGAGTTGAGTGACCCCAACGGGATTCGAACCCGTGCTGCCGCCGTGAAAGGGCGGTGTCCTAGGCCACTAAACGATAGGGCCGCAAGCTGCGCCGTGCGCTACCGATGGACAAGCATACGGATGCCCTGCGAGGTGTGCAAATCGAACGCCCCCGAAGCGTGCATCTCCGGCGTGTCGCGCCGTCCCGTCCCGGACCCGACGCGTCCCCGGTGCCACCATCGGGGCGTCCTGGCACCCTCACTCGGGGGTGTCCGCCGTGTGACTGCTGTTGTTACTGTTGCGTCTGTTGACAGCGTCACGTGCGCGAGCCCCGCCGTGCCGTTACGAAAACGAGACAGATGTCGAAATCCCTCACCTCCCTCCGCCCCCGCCGCCGCGTGATCGCCGCCGCGGTCGCCGTCGTGCTCACCGCCGGGGCCCTCGCGGCCGTCGGTCCGGTCGCCGCGGCCTCGGCCGCCGGGTACCCGAGCTGGTCCGACGTCGAGCAGGCCAAGGCGTCGAAGGACGCGCAGCAGGCGAAGGTGACGGAGATCAAGGCGCTCCTCGACGACCTCACGTCGAAGGCATCGGCCGCCCGGGCCTCGGCCGCAGCGGCGGGCAAGGCGTACCAGGACGCACAGACGAAGTACGACGCCGCGACCCTCGAGCAGCAGACGCTGCAGGGTCAGGCGGACGAGGCCGAGCGCACCGCGAAGCAGTCGGAGGCGCAGGCGGGCCAGCTCGCCGCACAGCTCGGTCGTGCGAGCGCGAACGACGTGACGACCGACATCCTCACGCACCCGTCGGCGTCCGGCGACCTGCTCTACGAGCTCGGCGCGATGTCGAAGCTGTCGGAGCAGGCGGACGGCATCTACTCGCAGGCCTCGCAGGACCGCGGGGTCGCCCAGGGCCTCGCCGACCGTGCCGAACAGGCGAAGGAGGCCCTCGGGGCCCTCGCCGACGCCGCCCAGGCGAAGATGCAGGCCGCTCAGGACGCCGCAGACCGCGCCCAGACCGCAGTCGACGCCGAGGCCGACAACAAGGCCCGCCTCGAAGCGCAGCTCACCCTGCTGACGACGAACGCGAAGAACGTCGAGGCGGCCTACGACAAGGGCGTCGCTGCCGAGAAGGCGCGGCGGGCAGCGGCCGAGGCCGCGGCGGCCCGGCAGGCGGCCGCGGCGGCGAAGGCATCGGCCACCACGCAGGGCGGTTCCGGTGGTGGGACGCCGAACTCCTCCGGGTGGGTCCGTCCCGCCGGCGGCTACCAGACGAGCCCCTACGGCTACCGCGTCGACCCGTACACGCACTACCGCGCCCTGCACGCCGGGGTCGACCTCGCGCCGGCCTGCTACGCCCCGATCTACGCGGCGCACTCCGGCACCGTCACCTTCGCGGCGAACGGCGGCGGCTACGGCAACGAGGTCGTGCTCGACAACGGCGGCGGCATCTCCACCGCCTACGGGCACATCGTCGACGGCGGCATCCTCGTGTCCGTCGGGCAGCACGTCGAGGCCGGCCAGCAGATCGCGAAGATCGGCTCCACCGGTTGGTCGACGGGGTGCCACCTCCACTTCGAGACCCGGGTGAACGGCTCCGCCGTCGACCCGGTCCCCTTCATGGCAGCGCGGGGGATCTCGGTATGAGCAACAGCGCCGTCGAGAGGCCCTGAGCACGACATGAAGCCCTCCCCCCGTCACCGCACCGCGTGCACCGCGGTCGTCGCCGTCCTCGGCATCGGTCTGTCGGTCGTGCTCGCCGGTCCCGCGCAGGCCGCGCCGTCGGCCCCGAGCTGGGACGACGTGCGCGAGGCCAAGGCGGACACCGCCCAGGCCCAGCAGACGGCCGACGAGCTGAGCGCCCGACTGCAGACCCTGCAGGACGCCGCGGACTCGGCGCAGGTGGCGGAGCTCCAGGCGGGCCAGGACTACGCGATGGCGGCGTCCGAGCAGCAGGACGCGAAGGACACCCTCGACGACCTGACCGCGCAGGCGAAGCGCGCCGGTGCACGAGCGGACGAGTCGGCGGCGCAGGTCGCGGGGCTCGTCGTCGAGCTCTCGCGCACGGGTGGTGGGGACCTCTCGACCTCGATGCTCGTCGACGCGTCGGACGCGAAGGACCTGCTCTACCGCGTCGGCACGGTCTCGCACCTGTCCGAGCGCTCGGCCCGGGTCCTCGCCCAGGCGCAGGCCGACCAGAACACGGTCGAGTCGATCGCCGCGCAGCAGCAGGCCGCGACCACCGCCCTGGCCGAGGCGACGCGGAAGTCGGAACGCGCGCTGGACGAGGCGAACGCCCTGGCGGCTGCGGCGAGCGGCCGGGTCGAGCAGCAGCAGGCCAAGCAGTCCGAGGTGCTCGAGCAGCTCGCGTTCCTCAAGGGCACGAGCGTCGCCACCGAGACGGCGTACTGGGACGCGCAGCAGGCCGCCCGCGCCGAGCAGCAGCTCGCCGCCCGGGCCGGCGGGGGCAGCACGAGCAACGGCAACAGCAACGGCAACGCGGACGGTGGCGGCGCCACGACGACCGCGCCGAGCGCCGGCGGGCAGCCGAGTGGTGGCGGCACGAGCACCGGGACCGACCCGTCGTCGCCGAGCGTCCCGTCGCGACCGGCCACGAGCACGCCGACCACGAGCACGCCGACCTCGAAGCCGTCGAGCCCGAGCGCTCCGGCACCCGCGCCCGCCCCTGCTCCGGCTCCCGCGCCCGCTCCGAAGCCCGCCCCCGCTCCGAAGCCGGCGCCCGCTCCCGCTCCAGCCCCCGCTCCCGCACCGAGTGCGAGCAAGGCCGCCGGCGCCATCGCCTACGCCCGCGCGCAGATCGGCGACGCCTACGTCTTCGGGGGCGCCGGCCCGAACCAGTGGGACTGCTCGGGACTGGTGATGATGGCCTACAACTCCCAGGGCATCGCCACGGGCGGCCACAACGTCGTCTGGCAGTACAACCACTTCGCGTCGATCGGCCGCCTGGTCCCGCTGTCGCAGCGGCAGGCCGGCGACATCCTCTTCTACTCGACCAACGGTTCGGTCAGCGGGGCGTACCACGACTCGATCTACACCGGTGGCGGGATGATGGTCGAGGCCGCGAACCCCACGCGCGGTGTGCTCGAGCGGGCGATCTGGACCCCGAGCCAGCTCCTGCCCTACGTGGCCCGTCCGAGCGGCTCGATGTAGCCGGGCCACGGACACCGAGAGCACCGACACGAAGAACGGCGCCCGCCCTCCGACCGGAGAGCGGGCGCCGTTCGCGTGCGCGGTGCGTCAGTGACCGGCGGGCACGTACGCGGCCTGGCCGGCCTGCACGATCGCCTCGGCCTCGGCGGCGTCGCCCCAGCCCTCGGCCTTGACCCACTTGTTCGGCTCGAGGTCCTTGTAGCGCTCGAAGAAGTGCGCGATCTCGGCCTTCGTCTGGTCGTCGACGTCCGAGATGTCCTGGACGTGCTGCCAGCGCGGGTCCTTCGCGGGGACCACGAGGACCTTCGCGTCGTTGCCGGCCTCGTCGCTCATCTTGAAGACGCCGACCGGACGGACCTTGACGCCCACACCCGGGAAGGTCGGGTACTCGAGCAGCAGCAGCGCGTCCACGGGGTCGCCGTCGTCGGCCAGGGTCTTCTCGAAGAACCCGTAGTCGGTCGGGTAGACGAACGAGGTGAACAGCACGCGGTCGAGGTACACGCGACCGGTCTCGTGGTCGACCTCGTACTTGTTGCGGCTGCCCTTGGGGATCTCGACGACGACGTCGTACGCGGTCATGGTGCGCTCCTGGTCTCATGTGCGGGAAGAAAGCGCGGCTAACGTTACCGGGTGATCTCTCCGCGTCCCCGGTTGGACCCCGCCGTCGCAGCGACCCGCCTCGCGGTGCGGACGCTGCTCGCGCAGGCGCTGACCGACGGGGTCGTCCGGTCGGGCGACCTCGTGACGGTAGCGCTGAGCGGCGGACCGGACTCGCTCGCGCTCGCCGCCGCCACCGCGTTCGAGGCGCCGAAGCAGGACCTGCGTGCCGGCGCGGTCGTGGTCGACCACGCGCTCCAGGCGGGCAGCGAGGCGGTGGCGACCCGCGCCTCCCGGCAGGCCGCGGCACTGGGGCTCGACCCGGTGACGGTCCGGCGGGTGGCGGTCGGCCCGGACGGCGGTCCGGAGGGCGCCGCACGGGAGGCACGGCACGCCGCCGTCACGGACGTCGCGTCCGCCACCGGGTCACCGCTCGTGCTGTTCGGGCACACCCTGGACGACCAGGCCGAGACGGTGCTGCTGGGCCTGCTGCGCGGCAGCGGACCGGACGCACTGTCCGGCATGCCACCGCTGGCGCGGCGGACCGCGGGTCCGGCCTACGGCCGCCCGCTGCTCGGGCTCCGTCGGCACGTGACCCGTCAGGCGTGCGCCGCCGCGGGACTCGTGCCGTGGGACGACCCGCAGAACGACGACCACGCCTACGCCCGCGTGCGGGTCCGGAGCAGCCTGCTGCCGACGCTCGAGCGCGAACTCGGTCCCGGCGTGCCCGAGGCCCTCGCGCGCACGGCCGAGCAGCTCCGCGAGGACGCCGCCGCCCTCGACCACTTCGCCGAGGAGATGGCCGAGGACCTCGCCGAGCACTCCGAGGCCGGCATCTCGCTGTCCGTGCCCGAGCTCATCGCGAACCCGCCGGCCCTGCGGCAACGGCTCGTCCGGCTCGCGGTCGAGAGCGAGTTCGGCGTGACGCTCTCCCGGGTGCAGACGCTCGAGGTGTGCCGGCTCGTGACCGACTGGAGCGGGCAGGGACCGATCGACCTGCCGGGCGTCCGGGCGACGCGGGAGGGCGAGCGGGTGGCCTTCACCGCCGCGTCCTGACCGTTACCCTGGACCGGTGGAACTCTCCGACGTCCAGGCAGACCTGTCCGAAGTGCTCTTCACCCCCGAGCAGATCGACGCGAAGCTCGCCGAGCTCGCCGCGGTGGTCGACCGCGACTACGCGGGCAAGGACCCGCTGCTCGTCGGTGTGCTGAAGGGCGCCGTCATGGTGATGGCGGACTTCTCGCGGCACCTCAAGATGCAGGCGCGGATGGACTGGATGGCGGTGTCGTCGTACGGCTCCGGCACGAAGTCGTCCGGTGTCGTGCGGATCCTCAAGGACCTCGACACCGACCTGCACGGCCGCGACGTCATCATCGTCGAGGACATCATCGACTCCGGCCTGACGCTGTCGTGGCTCAAGCAGAACCTGGCGTCCCGCGGTGCCGCGAGCGTCGAGATCGTCGCGCTGCTCCGCAAGCCGGAGGCCGCGAAGGTCGAGGTCGACGTGAAGTACGCCGGCTTCGAGATCCCGGACGCGTTCGTGGTCGGCTACGGCCTCGACTACGACGAGCGCTACCGGAACCTGCGCGGCATCGGCGTCCTCGCACCGCACGTGTACTCCTGACGGGGGGGCGGGCGTGCAGTTCGCCCGCAGAGGACACCCATTCTCGCCACAGAGTGACGGCCGTATGCTGACCACCACGCAACTCCGGCAGAGAAAGGTGTCGGGCCATCGCGCCCGGATCACATGAACTTCAAGCGCATCTTCCGCGGCCCGTACCTCTACGTGCTCATCGCGCTGGTCGGCATCTTCATCGGCTGGAGCGTCATCGCGCAGTCCGGCACGCAGCAGATCGACACCCAGAAGGGTCTCGAGCAGCTCGCCGACGGCAAGGTCTCGTCCGTGGTCGTGAACTCGACCGAGCAGCGCGTCGACCTCACCCTCAAGGACGGCAACGCGAAGGAGCAGTTCTACTACTCCACGCCGCGTGGTGAAGAGGTCATCAGCGCGGTCAACGACGCGAACCTCCCCGACGGCTACAACGACACCGTGCAGCAGGGCAACTGGTTCCTGTCCCTGCTCGGCATCATCCTGCCGTTCCTCATCATCGGCGCCCTGTTCTGGTTCCTCCTGTCGAGCGCCCAGGGCGGCGGCTCGAAGGTGATGCAGTTCGGCAAGTCGCGCGCGAAGATGAACAACAAGGAGAACCCGCAGGTCACCTTCGCCGACGTCGCCGGTTCCGACGAGGCCATCGAGGAGCTCCACGAGATCAAGGAGTTCCTGCAGGAGCCGGCCAAGTTCCAGGCCGTCGGCGCGAAGATCCCGAAGGGCGTGCTGCTGTACGGCCCTCCCGGCACCGGCAAGACCCTGCTCGCCCGCGCCGTCGCGGGTGAGGCGGGCGTGCCGTTCTACTCGATCTCCGGTTCGGACTTCGTCGAGATGTTCGTCGGTGTCGGTGCGAGCCGCGTCCGCGACCTGTTCGACCAGGCCAAGCAGAACGCCCCCGCCATCGTCTTCATCGACGAGATCGACGCCGTCGGCCGTCACCGCGGCGCCGGCATCGGCGGCGGCAACGACGAGCGCGAGCAGACGCTCAACCAGCTGCTCGTCGAGATGGACGGCTTCGACGGCAAGACGAACGTCATCCTCATCGCCGCGACGAACCGTCCCGACGTGCTCGACCCCGCGCTCCTCCGCCCGGGCCGCTTCGACCGCCAGATCGGCGTGGACGCGCCGAGCCTGCAGGGCCGCAAGCAGATCCTCGAGGTGCACGCGAAGGGCAAGCCGCTCGCCGCGAGCGTCGACCTCGAGCTCCTCGCCCGCAAGACGCCGGGCTTCACCGGCGCCGACCTGGCGAACGTCCTCAACGAGGCCGCCCTGCTGACCGCGCGCTCGAACGCGCAGCTCATCGACAACCGTGCCCTCGACGAGGCGGTCGACCGCGTGATGGCCGGCCCGCAGCGCCGCACGCGGATCATGTCCGACCAGGAGAAGCTCATCACCGCCTACCACGAGGGCGGCCACGCCCTGGCGGCAGCGGCGATGCGGCACACCGACCCGGTCACGAAGATCACGATCCTGCCGCGCGGCCGTGCCCTCGGCTACACGATGGTGCTCCCGCTCGAGGACAAGTACTCGGTGACCCGCAACGAGCTGCTCGACCAGCTGACCTACGCCATGGGCGGTCGCGTGGCCGAGGAGATCGTCTTCCACGACCCGACCACGGGTGCGTCGAACGACATCGAGAAGGCCACCTCGACCGCGCGCAAGATGGTCACCGAGTACGGCATGAGCCGTGCCGTCGGTTCCGTCAAGCTCGGATCCGGTTCGAGCGAGCCGTTCGTCGGTCGCGACATGAGCGGTGGCAGTGGCCGCGACTACTCGGAGAACATCGCCGAGACCGTCGACGCCGAGACCCGCGCCCTGCTCGAGGCCGCGCACGACGAGGCCTACGAGGTGCTCAACGCGAACCGCGACATCCTCGACCGTCTGGCCGGGGAGCTCCTCGACAAGGAGACGCTGGACGCGCCGGAGCTCGTCGAGATCTTCAAGGACGTCCGCAAGCTGCCCGAGCGCCCGCAGTGGCTCTCGAGCGACAAGCGGCCGGTCTCGAACCTGCCGGCGATCGAGTTCCCGGGCAAGGCCGCCTCGACCGCGGCGGAGCAGGGCGACCCCGAGTCGTCGTCGAAGCCCCGTCGTCGTCCGTTCGGCAACCCGGGTATCGCCCCCGCCTAGCCCGGCATGACCGACCTGCCGACGAGGCGCGCGCGCCGGCTCGCCGAGGTGCGCCGCGCCGCCCACCCCGCACAGTCGGGCACGCGTGTCATGGGCATCCTCAACGTCACGCCCGACTCGTTCAGCGACGGCGGCCTCCACCTCGCGGTGGACGCCGCCGTCGCCCACGCCCGTGACCTCGTGGCGAACGGCGCCGACCTGGTCGACGTCGGCGGTGAGTCCACCCGGCCCGGCGCCGAGCGGGTCCCGCCGACGGTGGAGCAGGAGCGCGTGCTGCCCGTCGTCCGGCAGCTCGTCTCCGAGGGCATCGCGGTGAGCGTCGACACGATGAACGCCTCCACGGCGGAGCTGTCCGTGGCGGCCGGTGCGGTCGTGGTGAACGACGTCTCCGGCGGGCTGGCCGACCCCGACATGGTCCGCGTCGTCCGCGACACGGGCACGGGCTTCGTCGTGATGCACTGGCGCGGGCACAGCGACCGTATGTATCGGAACGCCGAGTACACGCACGCGGTCGAGGAGGTCCGGCGCGAGGTGGAGTTCCGGGTCGCGGAGCTCATCGTCCTCGGGGTGCGCGAGGAGCAGGTCGTCATCGACCCGGGCCTCGGCTTCGCCAAGCGGGGTGCGCAGAACTGGGAGATCCTGGCCGGCTACGAGCGGTTCGCGTCGATCGGGCTGCCGGTCCTCGTCGCGGCGTCGCGCAAGCGCTTCCTCGACGGCGTCGGCAGCCCCGCGGGAGCGCCGCCCGCCGACCGGGACCTCGCCACCGCTGCGATCAGCCTGCTCGCCGCAGAGCGCGGCGCGTGGGGGGTCCGCGTGCACGACCCGGCACCGACCCGTGCCGTGCTCGACGTCTGGGATGCCTGGAGGGCAGCACGAACATGAGGGACACCATCCGACTCACCGGGATCCGCGCACGCGGACACCACGGCGTCTTCGACCACGAGCGGCAGGACGGCCAGGACTTCGTCGTCGACGTCGCCGTCGAGGTCGACGCCCGCGCGGCCTCGGGCAGCGACGACCTCGACGACACGGTGCACTACGGGGTGCTCGCCGAGCAGGTCGTCGCCGAGATCGAACGCGACCCGGTCGACCTCATCGAGACCGTCGCCGAGCGCATCGCCGCCGCGGTCCTGACGCACCGCGCGGCACTGGCGACCGAGGTCACCGTGCACAAGCCGCAGGCGCCGATCACCGTGCCGTTCACGGACGTGTCGATCACGATCCGGCGCAGTCGTGGCGCCGCCTCGGTGTCCGAGGAGGAAGAGTGACCCGCGCCGTCATCGCCCTCGGCGCCAACCTCGGCGACCGGGGCAGCACCCTGCGGTCGGCCGCGCGCGCGATCGCCGCGGTGCCGGGCATCCGACCGGTGGCCTCGAGCCGCGAGGTCGAGTCCGTCGCCCTGACGCTGGACGGGCTCGACACGACGAAGCCGCGGTACCGGAACGCCGTCGTCGTGGTCGACACCGACCTGACGCCCGACGCGTTGCTCGACGCCCTGCACGGCATCGAGGACGACCACGGGCGCACCCGCGAGGTCCGGTGGGGCGACCGCACGCTCGACCTCGACGTCGTGGCCATCGACGACATCCGGATCGACACGGCGACCCTGACCGTGCCCCACCCGCGCGCGGGGGAGCGGGCGTTCGTGCTCGCCCCGTGGCTCGACGCCGACCCGGACGCCGAGCTGCCCGGTGCCGGGCCCGTCGCCGACCTGCTCGCCGCACTCGGCGACGACACGGAGCGCATCGACGAACCGCGCCTCTTCGACGGCCAGGGGAGCGGGCAGGGCACCGAGCAGGGGCCGGAGCACACGCGGTGAAGCCGACCCGCGCCTCCACCCTCGTCAGCGTCGCCGTCGTGGCCGCCGTCGCCGGGTTCGCCCTCGACGCCGTGCTCGCGTCGCGCCAGTCGCCGACCCTCCTGCTCTCGACGCCGCTCGGCGTGACCCTCGCCCTGATCGGTGTCGCCGTCGTCGCGATGGCCCGGCCCGTCCGCCGGCACGCCCGTGACGGTGCGACCCGCCAGCACGCCGTCGACCCGCTGTACGCCACCCGCGTGGTCGTGCTCGCGAAGGCCTCGAGCATCGCGGGCGCGCTCTTCGGTGCCTTCGCCGCCGGACTGCTCGTGTACCTCCTGACCCGCTCGGCCCTGCCGCCGCTAGGCTCGGTCCTGCCGAACGCCGTCGCGGTCGGGGGCGGTCTCGTGCTCGTGGTGTGCGCGCTCGTCGCCGAGCGCATGTGCATGGCGCCGCCACCGGGCGACGACGATGACGACCTGCCGAGGGGCGGGACGGCGGCGAACTGACCGACGACCGCAGGAGGCCGCGATGCCGCTCGAACGACTCGACGAGGCGGGGCTCGGCCTGACCGGTACCGAGTGGACGCGTGTCTCGACGAAGCTCGTCTGGACCGAACTCGTCAGCACCGTGGTGGTCGGGATCGTCGTCACCGCCGGCTGCGTGCTCTTCGCGGTGCTGTTCGACGGCTTCGGCGGTCCGGCCGGCACGGTCTGGACCCTGGTCGCGATCGCGGTGGCCCTCGTCGCCCTGGTCACCGCCGTCCTCACGCCCCGCCGCGTGCGCGCGATCGGGTACGCCCTGCGGGACGACGACCTCGTGCTCCGCCGCGGCCTGATGTGGCAGCGCTTCACCGCCGTGCCGTACGGGCGCATGCAGCTCGTCGACGTGAACCGCGGGCCGCTCGACCGGATCCTCGGGCTCAGCGAGCTGAAGTTCGTGACCGCCGCCGCGTCGACCAACGTCCGCATCCCGGGCATCCCCGCCGCGGACGCCGACGAGCTGCGCGACCGACTCGTCGAGCTCGCCGAGTCCCGCCGCGCCGGGCTCTAGGGAGCGACGATGACCTTCCGACCCGGACCGCCCCCACCCGCGCCACCACGACGGGGCGACGCGGCCGCCGCCGCACCCCTGACCGACGGCGAGTGGCACCGTCTGCACCCCCTGACGCCCCTGCTCAAGGGCGGCATCTTCCTGATCGTCGTCCTCGGCTACGTCCTGAACAACCTCCGCGACCAGGTGCTCGAGTTCTTCGTGCCGGGCGACGGGCCGCAGGACGACGGCGACCCCGTCCGCTACGTGTGGGAGCACGGGGCCGTCGGCTGGGTGGTGCTCGCGATCGTGGTGCTGCTCGTCGTGCTGATCGGGCTCTTCTACGTGTCCTGGCGGATGCACGAGTTCCGCGTGACCGGCGACGTCGTCGAGGTCCGGTCCGGCGTGCTGTTCCGGAACCACCGGAAGGCGCGGCTCGACCGGATCCAGGGCATCAACATCTCGCGACCCGTCGTCCCGCGGATCTTCGGCACCGCGAAGCTCGAGATCGCGCAGGCCGGCAACGACGCGAACGTGCAGCTCGCCTACCTCGGCGCCCGCGCGGCGGACGACCTGCGGTCGCGCATCCTCGTCCTGGCCTCGGGCGCGCAGGACGACGAGCAGACCGCGGTCCGGGGCTCGAACGGCGTGCTGCAGGACCGCGTCGACGAGCTCTTCTCGCCGGAGCTCGACCCCGGCGCCGTCCGGGCCACCCGGGTCGTGAAGGTCCACCCGGGCCGGCTCATCGCCTCGATGCTGCTCTCGTTCACGACCGTGTTCTTCGTCGTGGTCGTCGCGGCGATCGTCGTCAGCATCGCGGTCACCGGTGAGTACGGCATCCTGTTCGCCCTGTTCCCCGTGGTGATCGGCGCCGGCGGCTACACCGTCCGCAAGTTCTCGCGCTCGCTGCAGTACACGATCGCCGAGACCCGCGACGGCATCCGCATCGGCTTCGGCCTCGTGTCGACCTCGAACGAGACGCTGCCGCCCGGTCGCATCCACGCCGTGAGCGTCGCGCAGCCGCTGCTGTGGCGGCCGTTCGGGTGGTGGGACGTCCGCATCAACCGCGCGACGAACGCCGGCAACGGGGCGTCGACGAACCAGCAGGCGTCGTCGATCGTGCTGCCCGTCGGACGGGCCGAGGACGTCCGGCAGGTCCTCGACATCATCCTCCCCGGACTGGTCGGTGCCGCGGTCGTCGGCCCCACCGCCTCCCGCGAGGCACTCCGCGAGGGATCGTCCGAGGCGGTCGGCGTGGTCGACGACAGCCTCACCACGACCGGGGACCGCGGCGGCTTCGTGCACTCGCCCCGACGCGGTGCCTGGCTCCGGCCGTTCTCCTCCCGCCGCAACGGGTACCGGTTCGTCCAGGGCGCGGTCCTCCTGCGCCTCGGCGCCGTGTGGCGGTCGCTCGTGATCGTCCCGCTGCCGCGCGTGCAGAGCGTGAAGGTCGAGCAGGGGCCGCTCGAGCGCGTCCTCCGGCTCGCCTCGGCGCACGTCCACACGGTCGCCGGACCGGTGTCACCCCGCATCGGCGCGCTCGACGCGGGCGACGCGCAGCGCCTCTGGTCCGAGACGGCGCACCGCGCCGTCGAGGCTGCCGCCGCCGACACCTCCCACCGGTGGCGCGAACGGGAGGCCCGGCCCGGTCCCGCCACGCGCGCTCCGCACCCGCAGTGGGCGGCGACCACGGCCCCCGACGCCCCCACGGGCACGTCGCGCGCCGACGGAGGGACCCGCCCCGCGCCTCCCGGCCGGTGGACCGACGTCCCGCCACCCGGGGCCGCACGGTGAGGGCCGGGCGACTCGGTGTCGGCATCGTCGGCGCCGGACGGGTCGGACCGGTCCTCGGTGCGGCACTGGCGAACGCGGAGCACGCCATCGTCGGGGTGACCGCCGTCTCCGACGCGGGACGCGACCGCGCCGAGGCCATGCTGCCCGGCGCGCCGGTCCTCGCGACACCGGAGCTCGTGGAGCGCAGCGAGCTCGTGCTGCTCGCGGTGCCGGACGACCAGCTCGCCTCGCTCGTGCAGGGCCTGGCCGACGCGGGGATCTGGCAGCCGGGACAGCTCGTCGTGCACACGAGCCCCGACCACGGCGTCGAGGTCCTGCGCCCAGCGATGTCCGCCGGCGCCATCCCGCTCGCGATCCACCCCGCGATGGCCTTCACCGGCACGAGCGTCGACCTCGTCCGACTCCGTGACGCGTACTGCGCCGTGACCGCTCCCGCGCCCGTGCTCCCCATCGCCCAGGCGCTCGTGGTCGAGATGGGCGCCGAGCCGTTCGTCGTCTCCGAGCAGGACCGCCCCGCGTACGCCGACGCCGTGCGCGCCGCGGTGTCGTTCTCGACCGCGATCGTCGACCAGTCCGCGGGCACGCTCTCCGGGATCGGCGTGGAGCACCCCGGCCGGGTCCTCGGCACCCTCGTCCGCTCGGCGGTCGACAACGCCCTCGCCGCGGCCGACGGCCAGGCGACGCTGTAGCGCACCCGCGGCATGCGGGGTCCGTCTGAGGCGGTGCCCCGCGGGCGCTCCAATGGTATGACCATTGGAGCGTCCACGGGCTCGTAGCTCCGGCCGGATCGGTTGCGTGGTCCGGCCCGATCCGGTCGCGTGCTGCCGGTCGACCGGACCGTGTCCGACCGGCCGGTACCATCGGTGCATCCCCACGACCCATCGGAGCCGCACCAGCATGACCGACGAGACCGCACCCGCCACCGAGCCCTCGGGCGACGGCCCCTCCGCCGAGGAGCTCGCCGCCGCCGAGACCAGCGAGCAGCGACAGGTGCGGCTCGACAAGCGGGCGAAGCTGCTCGTCGCGGGCATCGAGGCGTACCCGGCCGAACTGCCGATCACCACGACGATCCCGGCGGTCCGCGAGCAGTACGCGCACCTCGAGACGGGCGAGGAGACCCAGGACGTCGTCGGTGTCGCCGGCCGCATCGTGTTCTCCCGCAACACCGGCAAGCTCTGCTTCGCGTCGCTGCAGTCCGGTGACGGCTCCCGCATCCAGGCGATGGTCTCCCTGGCGGAGGTGGGCGAGGAGTCGCTCGCCCGCTGGAAGGAGTACGTCGACCTGGGCGACCACGTGTTCGTGCACGGTCGCGTCATCTCCTCGCGTCGCGGCGAGCTGAGCATCATGGTCGACGAGTGGCAGATCGCGGCGAAGGCGATTCTGCCGCTGCCCAACCTGCACAACGAGCTGAACGAGGAGACCCGGGTCCGCCAGCGGTACCTCGACCTCATCGTCCGCGACCAGGCCCGCGAGACCGTCCGCGCCCGCGCCGCCGTCATGGCGTCGCTCCGGCAGACGTTCACCGGGCACGAGTACCTCGAGGTCGAGACCCCGATGCTGCAGACGCAGCACGGTGGCGCCTCGGCGCGTCCGTTCGTCACGCACTCGAACGCCTTCGACACCGAGCTGTACCTGCGCATCGCGCCGGAGCTGTTCCTCAAGCGGGCCGTCGTCGGCGGCATCGACCGCGTGTTCGAGATCAACCGCAACTTCCGCAACGAGGGTGCCGACTCGTCGCACTCGCCCGAGTTCGCGATGGTCGAGGCCTACCAGGCGTACGGCAACTACGAGCAGATGGCGGAACTCACGCAGGAGCTCGTGCAGAACGCCACGAAGGCGGTGACCGGCGGGTCGCTCGTCGTCACGCTGCCGGACGGCACCGAGTACGACCTCGGTGGCGACTGGGCCCGCATGGACATGTACGAGTCCCTGTCCGAGGCGTCCGGCCACGAGGTCACCCCGGAGACCCCGCTGTCCGAACTGGTGGCGCTCGCCGAGGCCGAGGGCGTCGAGGTCGCGCACGCCACGCACGGCAAGTACGTCGAGGAGCTCTGGGAGCACTTCAACTCGGACAAGCTGCACGCCCCGACGTTCGTGATGAACTTCCCGGTCGACACCTCGCCGCTCACCCGGCAGCACCGCACCCGCCCGGGCGTCGTCGAGAAGTGGGACCTGTACGTGCGCGGCTTCGAGCTCGCGACCGCGTACTCCGAGCTCGTCGACCCCGTCGTGCAGCGCGAGCGCTTCGTCGAGCAGGCGAAGCTCGCCGCGGGCGGTGACCCCGAGGCGATGCGCGTCGACGAGGAGTTCCTGCGGGCCCTCGAGCACGCCATGCCGCCGTCGGGCGGCATGGGCATGGGCGTCGACCGACTGCTCATGGCGATCACCGGCCTCGGGATCCGCGAGACGATCCTGTTCCCGCTGGTCAAGTAGCGCCGTCGTCCGGCACAGCGGAGCGAGGTACGATGCTCCGGTGCCAGATGGAGTCGTGACCGGGATCATCTTCGCCGTGACGCCGACCGTCGTCGTCGGCCTGATCTTCTGGTTCGTCATGCGCGCGATCATGCGAGCGGACCGCACCGAGCGGTCCGCCTACGCCAAGGTCGAGGCCGAGGAGCGCGCACGCTTCGAGCGTGAGCACGGTCGCCCGGCCCCCGCACCGACCTCCGCGGAGTAGCGCCGCACCTCCCGGGGCGCTCGTCGCGTCACCCGCCGTTCACCGGCGGGTGGTCGACTCGTCCGTGTGGACGCAGCGCGGACGGATGCACAGTCGACCGAACCGGCGGACCTCGACCCCGAGGACGCCTTCGGTCACTCCGTGCTGCCCGATCCCGCGAGCGATGCCGTCTGGTCGGACGGCGACGACGACGACATCGACGTCTGAGCGACCGCGACCGGTCACCGGCCGTTCACCGAGTCGTCGCCCTCCGGGGTGAGCATCGTCCGCATGTCCAGCACGCACGCCTTCACCGGCCGCAGCCTCGTCGGCGACTTCGAGAGCGAGTACGACGAGTTCGACCGCGACGCCGACCTCCAGACCGCCGAGCGACGGGACGGGTGGCTCGAACCCTCCTGGTGACGCCGACCGCCGCTCGGTCTTCGGGGTACGGAGTCCGGATCGCATCGATCCGGAACGCCGTACCCCGTTTTCGTGTCCGCTCCGCGCAGCGGTTCGGGGTACACCCTCTGCGCGACCGATGAAACACCGCTGTAACACCGGAGATCCGGCCCGATCGCCTTGTGCGCGGGGCTGCAGCGGGGGCATGCTGTCGTCGGGCCTGTACCCCACGGGGGACAGTTCGGGAGGTGAAGCACGGCGTTCCCTGGGAATCGATCCGATCGGTTTGTGGGGTACACCTTGCGACCGCTTTACTCATGACCACCCCCCACCGAGGCCATCACCGTCGAACCGCAGGGAGAGTCACCATGACGACCGCGACCGCAGCACCGAAGACGACGACCACCGCCACCACCGCGCGCCGCAGCAAGAAGGCAGCAGCCGCGAAGACCGCCGTCGCCGCGGTGGAGACCACCACGCTCGAGGCCGTCGAGGTCGAGGCCGACGAGCAGCTCGCGGGTGTCCGCGGCGCCTCGGTCGACCAGGTCGGCGACTACCTCCGCCACATCGGCCGCCTCTCGCTCCTCACCGCCGAGGAAGAGGCCGACATCGCCCGCCGCATCGAGGTCGGGCTGTTCGCCGAGGAGAAGCTCAACACCGAGGCCGGCATCGACAAGAAGCTGCAGCGCGAGCTGCGCTGGCTCGTCCGCGACGGTGAGCGCGCCAAGGAGCGCATGATCACCTCGAACCTCCGCCTCGTCGTCAGCATCGCGAAGCGCTACTCGCAGCGCGGCCTCCCCTTCATGGACGTCATCCAGGAGGGCAACCTCGGTCTCGTCCGCGCCGTCGAGAAGTTCGACTTCACGCAGGGCTACAAGTTCTCGACCTACGCCACCTGGTGGATCCGCCAGGCGATCTCGCGTGGTCTCGCCGACAAGGCGCGCACCATCCGCATCCCGGTCCACACCGTGGAGCTCATCAACAAGATCTCGCGCACCGAGCGCGACCTGACCGTGGACCTCGGCCGTGCGCCGATGCCCGACGAGGTCGCAGCCGAGCTCAGCATGAGCACCGAGGAGCTCCTGGACCTCAAGGGCCGCTCGCACGAGCCGGTGTCGATCCACACCGTGGTCGGCGACTCCGACGACAGCGAGCTCGGTGACTTCATCGAGGACGAGGACGCCGCGAGCCCGAACGAGCTCACCGAGACGACGCTCCTGCACCGCGACATCCGCTCCATCGTCGCCGAGCTGCCGAGCGACGAGGCCAACGTCATCCGCATGCGCTACGGCCTGGACGACGACAAGCCGATGACGCTCGACGAGATCTCGAAGATCGTCCACACGACCCGTCAGGCGGTCAGCCGTGTCGAGTCGCGTGCGAAGCTGCGCCTGTTCGCGAAGGCCGTGAGCCAGGACATGCAGCTGTACCTGACCGACTGAGGTCAGCAGGCTTCGGCCGACGCGAGCGCGTCGGCTGGGGGAACCGGGTCGTCCTGTGGGAAGGCTGCCCGGTGGGGTGATGGGACGGCCCGTCCAGGCACTGCCTGGACGGGCCACTCGTCTGTCCGGGGTGGAGCTGCACGGAGCTTGCCCGGCGGTCTCCGCTAGTCCTCGAGCTCGCGGCCGAGCTTCTGGCGCAGGTCGTGCGGGATGAGCTCGATGAGCTGGTCCGGCCGCACCGGCAGGTCGAGCAGGCTGAGCTTCACCCGGCCGGTGCGTCCGTGCCGCTCGGCGTCGAGCCGCACCACGCTCCCGGCGTCCTTCCGCAGTCGGACGTCGATCTGCGCGCCGGTCGCCACCTCGCCCACGACGAGCCCGTCGACCTCGAGCGCTGCGCTCCGCGTGCCCTCGGCGATGTCGAACCGGTAGCGCTCGCGGGCCGCGAGGACCACGGACCGGTCGATGCCCGCCATCGGTGCGACCGGCGTGACGACGGAGCCGGACAGCGCGGGGGAGAGCACCGGTCCGCCCGCGGCGTAGTTGTACGCGGTGGAGCCGGCGGGCGTCGCGGCGACGATGGCGTCCGCACGGTAGTAGCCGTAGCCGAGCCCGCCGACGCTGAGGTCGGCGGACACCTGCCCGGCACCGGGTCGTCGCACCACGGTCAGGTCGTTGAAGGCCAGGTAGTCGGTGCGGGCGCCGCTCCAGGACAGCCGGGCCTCGAGTGCGTGGTGCGGTTCGAGCTGGTAGTCGCCGGCGGACAGCCGGTCGAGCGCGTGCTCGAGCTCGGGCGGCTCGATCTCGACGAGGAAGCCGACGTTGCCGTAGTTCACGCCGAGCACCGGGACCGGACGCTTGGCGACGAGCCGCATGGCGCCGAGCATCGTGCCGTCGCCGCCGAGCGCGACGACCAGGTCGACCTGGTCGGTGAAGTCGTCGTCGCCGATGACGTCGACGCCCCCGCCGATGCGCTGCGCGTCGGCCCGACGGGCGACGAGCTGGCCGCGTCCGGAGGCGTTCCACCGCTGCAGGGTCGCGATCGACTCCTGCACGTTCTTGGTGGGGTGGACGACGAGGCCGACGACGGGCTGCTCCATGGCCGCAGCGTACCCGCCCACTCCACCGACTCCCTCTGGGCAACTGATATCTCCCTCCTCGTCGCGGGCGTCACGCTGTGCACCGGCATGCCGCGTCTCCGAGCCGTCCTGGTCGCGCACGGCGTGACGGTCGCGGCGGTCCGGCACGGGATCGGTCCGTGCGGCGGGGCCGGTGCCACGGTGCCGCACGAAGACGACCGCATCGCGTGCACGCCCGCGGTGGTCCGCGTACTGGCCCGGGCAGCGCAACTCGCCGACCCGCTCGAGCGGGTGCGCCCGCACCACGTGCTGCTCGCGCTCTGCGACGGTGTCGACGATCCGTCCTGGGGAGCAGCGCACGACGTGCTGGAGCGCATCGGGGTCGAACCCCGCCGCTTCCGACGGGCCCTCGGGCGCGCAGCTCGACGTCCGTGACCGACCGCTGCCCGCCTGGCGAAGAGAGGTCACGCCCACGGCGAACAGGGGCAGCCCTGCGGGGGTCCGCTGGTTAGTCTCGATGTACGTCACCGAGCTCCCACGAGCCCGGCAAGGGAGAGCACATGTTCGAGAGATTCACCGACCGAGCCCGTCGTGTTGTCGTCCTCGCTCAAGAAGAAGCGAAGATGCTCAACCACAACTACATCGGCACCGAGCACATCCTCCTCGGCCTCATCCACGAGGGCGAGGGCGTCGCCGCCAAGGCGCTGGAGTCGCTCGGCATCTCGCTCGATGCCGTCCGCGAGCAGGTCCAGGACATCATCGGGCAGGGCCAGCAGCAGCCGACCGGGCACATCCCGTTCACGCCGCGCGCCAAGAAGGTGCTCGAGCTGTCCCTGCGCGAGGCGCTGCAGCTCGGTCACAACTACATCGGGACCGAGCACATCCTGCTCGGACTCATCCGCGAGGGCGAGGGCGTCGCCGCCCAGGTCCTCGTGAAGCTCGGCGCGGACCTCAACCGCGTCCGCCAGCAGGTCATCCAGCTCCTGTCCGGCTACCAGGGCAAGGAAGCGGTCGCCGTCGGCGGCGAGCAGCAGCAGAACGCCCAGCAGGGTTCGCAGGTCCTCGACCAGTTCGGTCGGAACCTCACCCAGGCCGCGCGCGACGGCAAGCTCGACCCGGTCATCGGGCGCGAGAAGGAGATGGAGCGGGTCATGCAGATCCTCTCCCGCCGCTCCAAGAACAACCCCGTCCTGATCGGTGAGCCGGGCGTCGGCAAGACCGCGGTCGTCGAGGGCCTCGCCCAGGCGATCGTCAAGGGCGACGTCCCGGAGACGCTGAAGGACAAGCAGCTCTACTCGCTCGACCTCGGGTCGCTCATCGCCGGGTCCCGCTACCGCGGTGACTTCGAGGAGCGCCTCAAGAAGGTCACGAAGGAGATCCGCACCCGCGGCGACATCATCGTCTTCATCGACGAGATCCACACGCTGGTCGGTGCCGGTGCTGCCGAGGGCGCGATCGACGCCGCGTCGATCCTCAAGCCGCTCCTCGCCCGCGGTGAGCTGCAGACGGTCGGTGCGACCACGCTCGACGAGTACCGCAAGCACTTCGAGAAGGACGCAGCACTCGAGCGTCGCTTCCAGCCGGTGCAGGTCAACGAGCCGTCGCTGCCGCACGCGATCAACATCCTCAAGGGCCTCCGCGACAAGTACGAGGCGTTCCACAAGGTGTCCATCACCGACGGCGCGATCGTCGCCGCGGCGAACCTGGCGGACCGCTACGTGCAGGACCGCTTCCTGCCGGACAAGGCGATCGACCTGATCGACGAGGCCGGCGCACGCCTCCGCCTGTCGATCCTGTCGGCGCCGCCGGAGCTCCGCGAGTTCGACGAGAAGATCTCGACGGTCCGCGGGCAGAAGGAAGCCGCCATCGAGGAGCAGGACTTCGAGAAGGCCGCGAGCCTGCGCGACGAGGAGAAGAAGCTCCTCGGCGAGCGGCTCCGCCTCGAGAAGCAGTGGCGTGCGGGTGACGTCGCCGCGTCCGGCACCGTCGACGAGGGCATCATCGCCGAGGTCCTGGCTCAGGCCACGGGCATCCCGGTGTTCAAGCTCACCGAGGAGGAGACCTCGCGTCTCGTCTTCATGGAGAAGGCCCTGCACGAGCGCGTCATCGGTCAGGAGGAAGCCATCTCGGCCCTCTCGAAGACCATCCGCCGCACCCGCGCCGGCCTGAAGGACCCGAACCGCCCCTCGGGCTCGTTCATCTTCGCCGGCCCCACGGGCGTCGGCAAGACCGAGCTCGCCAAGGCACTCGCCGAGTTCCTGTTCGACGACGAGGGCGCGCTGATCTCCCTCGACATGTCGGAGTTCGGCGAGAAGCACACCGTCTCGCGACTCTTCGGTGCCCCTCCCGGTTTCGTCGGGTTCGAGGAGGGCGGCCAGCTCACCGAGAAGGTGCGCCGCAAGCCGTTCTCCGTGGTCCTGTTCGACGAGATCGAGAAGGCTCACCCGGACATCTTCAACTCGCTGCTGCAGGTCCTCGAAGAGGGTCGCCTGACCGATGGTCAGGGCCGCGTGGTCGACTTCAAGAACACCGTCATCATCATGACCACGAACCTCGGTTCGCAGGGCATCGCCGGTGGCCCGGTGGGCTTCCAGGTCGAGGGTGACTCGGCCGTCGGCTACGACCGCATGCGCTCGAAGGTGAACGAGGAGCTCAAGAAGCACTTCAAGCCGGAGTTCCTGAACCGCGTCGACGACACGATCGTGTTCCCGCAGCTCTCGCAGTCCGAGCTGCTGCAGATCGTGGACCTGTTCGTCAAGCGCCTGGCGGACCGCCTGCTCGACCGCGACATGACGGTGGAGCTCACGCTCCCCGCCAAGGAGCAGCTCATCAAGGTCGGCTTCGACCCGGCACTCGGTGCCCGACCGCTGCGCCGCGCGATGCAGCACGAGGTCGAGGACCAGCTGTCCGAGCACATCCTGCAGGGTGAGCTCAACGCCGGCGACCACGTGAAGGTCGACTTCGCCGAGGGCAAGTTCCAGTTCGAGACCGGGCGTCAGCCGGGTCGCGAAGAGGTCCTCGCCGGGGCGGCCGCGGTCGAGTCCGCGGAGACCCCGCAGGGCGAGATCGAGTCCTAGGACTCCACCAGCCGACGGACGGGAGGCGCGGTGCCAGCTGGCACCGCGTCTCCCGTCGTTGCCGCGTCATTCCGCTCGGCGCGTGTTCGCGGCGGCGCGCGGACGTGGCCCTCGACCGGGGGTATCGTTGGCGGAGCGAGGGGTTCCCCCCAACGCCTCGCACCCGATGTCCGACCGGTTCCCCCCAACGGGTCGGAGGTCAGTGGCCCCGGTCTCCCCCGACCGGGGCCACTTCCGTTCCCGCGGCCTCAGTCCAGCGCAGTCGCGAAGTCGCGGACGGCCGTCTCCCAGCGCTCCGGGTCCTCGTTCCACTCGAGCGTGTGGTGGGCCTCGTCGAAGGCGACCGTCGTGGCCCCGCGGGCACGCTGCGCGGCGACGTCGTCCGCGGCGACCAGCGGATCGGCTGCGGAGTGCAGGAGCAGCGTCGGCGTGCCCTCGTCCTGCCACTGTGTGACGGTGAGCGGGTACGGCACCCCCGCCAGGCGGCTCAGCCCGGGTGTGGTGGCGATGCGGCCGGCGACGACGCCGACGGCCGCCGGGAACCGTGCCGCGGTCACGGCGCCGCGCAGGGCCGACCGGACGTCGAGCAGCGGTGCCACCCCGACGATCCCGTCGACGGGCGTGCGCGCGGCCGCGGCCGACGCGGCGAGGGCACCGGCGGACCAGCCCTGCAGCACGACCCGCTCGGCGCCGCGGGCACGGGCGGCGTGCGCGGCGGCGGCGATGCGGTCGACGGCGACCGGGTCGAGGGAGCGCAGCGGCAGGTCGGTCGTGTCGACCACCTGGTTCGCGGCGCCGAGCGCACGCCACACCCGCATGCCGCGGAGGACCTGCTGCGGGCCGATCGACTGCCCGTGCACGTGGACGACGTGCACGCGGGCGACTCCGTCCGGCTCGGTGCCGGGGACGTCCTGCTCGCGGGTCCAGACCAGCTCCGACTCTGCGGGCGTGAAGGGGGCGGGGTGGAGGAGCCGGCGAGCGGCAGCGGCCCCGAGGGCCACGCTCCCGGCGGTGGCGATCGCGGTCCCGGTGAGGGCGGTGCGGAGCAGCTGCATGGCCCTACTCTGCCAGCGCGGGGTTCGCGTCAGCGGGGTGACCACGAACGGACGGGAGGCGCGGTGCCAGCTGGCACTGCGCCTCCCGTCCGTCAGTCGCTACTGGACGTCCTAGGCCTGGACGTCACCGCGCCAGCCGGAGTCGGTCGGGGCGTTCTCGACGCGCTCCTTGTAGTTGTGCAGGTCCTTCTTGACGGCGTGGCCGCCGACGCCCACGGCCGAGCCGAGCTTCTCGAGGAGGCCGGTCGGCTCCCAGTCGATCTGCGCGGTGACGCGGGTCTCGTTGTCGGACAGCTTGTGGAAGGTGACCACGCCCGCGTGCTCGACGTCGCCGTCCTTGACGGTCCACGCGACGCGCTCGTCCGGGTGCTGCTCGGTGATGACGGCGCGGAAGTCGCGCTCCTGGCCGGCGACCTTGACGGTCCAGTCGGTCGTCTTGTCGTCGACCTGGACGATCTTCTCGACCTCGTCGAGGAAGGTGGGGAACTCCTCGAACCGGGTCCACTGGTCGTAGGCCTGGCGGACGGGGACGTTGACGTCGACGGTCTCGATGATCTGGGGCATGCTCGCTCCTTCGTTCGTCGTGCTGTTCGGGTTCGAGGTGAACGGTAGGCCGGTGCTGCTGGGCACGGTCCAGGGCGGTGTCCCCCTGCCCGGTGCTCGTCGGGCTGCCCTGTGTTCGTCGGGCTACGCTGTGCTCGTCGGGCTGGCCTATGCTCGACGGGATGAGTGGCAGCGGGACACCAACGTTCGACGAGCGCGACGAGCACGGCATCCGGGTGCGGCCGGCGCTGGCCTCCGACGTGCCGCACATCCAGCGGCTCATCGCCCCGTACGTCGACCGGCGCATCCTGCTCGGCAAGGAGAACGTCGCGCTCTACGGCTCGATCCAGCAGTTCCGGATCGCCGAAGGACCGGACGGCGTGCCGATCGGCTGCGGCGCCCTCGCCGTCTTCTGGGACGACATCGCCGAGGTCCGCACGCTCGCACTCGACGCGGACTGGATCCACAAGCGGGTCGGGCACCGGCTGCTCGAGGCCCTCGAGCACGACGCCCGCGAGCTCGCGGTCGCCCGGATCTTCTGCCTGACGTTCGAGGTCGACTTCTTCGCGAAGCACGGGTACCTGGAGATCGGCGAGCAGGTCGTCGCACCCGACGTGTACGCCGAGCTGGTCCGCTCGTCGGACGAGGGGGTCGCGGAGTTCCTCGACCTCGCCCGGGTCAAGCCGAACACCCTCGGCAACACCCGCATGCTGAAGATCCTCTGACGCTTTCGGGTGTGCTCCGGCGTCGCGCCGCGGGCGGGCGTCCGGTTCGCCCTACCCTGTGCGCATGTCGTCGTTCCGCCGCCCCGTCGGACCCGAGTCGTCCCGTGTCTACTGGCGTCGTCGGGCGCTCGTCCTCGGGGTGCTGCTGCTCATCGTCGTCGTGGTCGTCCTGATCGTCGTCGGGCGGGGGAGCGGGGCGTCGTCGGCATCGGCTCCGGGGGCGTCGGCCTCCGCGGGGGAGTCGTCCGGAGCGGCTTCCGGTACCGGGGCGGGTTCATCGCAGACCCCGTCGTCCTCGCCGTCTACGGCACCGTCGTCGAGCGCGGGGGCGCCGTCCGCCTCCGCCGCTCCAGGAGATGCGGCCGCCTGCTCCGACGACCAGATCGAGCTCACCCCGGTGCTCGACAAGACCGCCTACGGGCCCACCGAGGACCCGCAGATCGCGATGTCGATCAAGAACACCGGCTCCGACGCCTGCCACATGGACCTCGGTTCGGCGCAGCAGGTGCTCACCATCAGCTCCGGTACGGAGCAGTACTGGTCGTCGAAGGACTGCCAGACCGGGGGCACCAACCAGGACGTGACGATCAAGGCGGGCCAGGAGCTCACGACGCCGGCGATCGAGTGGGACCGCACGCGGTCGTCGACGACGACGTGCGACTCGTCGCGGCCGTCGGTCACCGGTGGGGGTGCCAGCTACCACCTGCAGGTCGGGGTGGGGGACCTGGAGTCGAAGGAGTCGGCGCAGTTCATCCTGAACTGACGGACCGGCCCGGGCCACTCGTGCGCCGGTGGTGTGGGTCGGCGATGTCGTCGATCCCCCGGAACTGACTGCCGGACCCGACGTCGTTCCACTCCGCGAGGCTGCCCGGAGTCGTGTCCCGGTGCAACCCGCCGTGGCCGAGCGACCGGCTGCAGGAGAACCGCCACCACACCGAGGTGCAGCGGGCGTCCTGCGTCATGGCAGCAGGGTATCCAGAACGCGCGAGCGTCTCCGGCCCGAGCGCGGTTCCGGGCTAGTGCCGGTGATCGTCGACGGTCTCGGGGTCGAGGCCGGTCAGGAAGTCGTCGATGAACGTCTGCAGGTCGAACGGCTGCGCGCTGTCTTCCGGCCCAGGGTGCGAGGAAGTCATGCGTCAACGGTACGTCACGTCGCTAGGTTGTCTAGCAATGTGCGCCGATCGGCCGTGGCCGCCCCTCATCCGCCCCCGGGAACAGCGAACGGGCCCGCCGTCCGAAGACGACGAGCCCGTTCCGAGCAGCTGAGGTCAGCCGATGACCGAGATGTTCTCGGCCTGCGGGCCCTTGCGGCCCTCGGTGATCTCGAACTCCACCTTCTGGTTCTCCTCGAGCGACTTGTAGCCGTTGCCAGCGATCGCGGAGAAGTGCGCGAAGACGTCAGCGCTGCCGTCGTCCGGAGCGATGAAGCCGAAGCCCTTTTCGTTGTTGAACCACTTGACGGTGCCAGTTGCCATGATGGCGTTTCCTTAACTTTCTTGCCAGGCGAACGTTCGCTGCCTGTCTTGCGGGACGGCACTTGCTGCCGCCGATCCGCCGACGAGTGTCGTCGGATCGTTGCGTTCCGCGGGCATGGGCCGGCGGCACGGGTTCGGGGCCAGGCGACCTGAGAGGGTCAGTGACCGATGGCGCTCGAAGGTGCAGAGCACCGGAAGAACGATGGACTCCCGCCGGAGCGGTTGTGACCAACCTACCGCGCCAGCGCCGCAATGGAAGAGTCCTGGGGAGAAATCAGCGGCGGATCCGGGAGATCGCCAGTCGCGATGTCCGATGACGGCCGTTCGGGTCCGGTCACCGGCGGTTCGCCTTCCTGGTCGCCAGACGCACGAGGATCTGGTGGACTAGGGGCGATGGCAGACAAGGAACAGCGCTTCCGGAGCGAACAGCTCGAGGAAGCCCTCGCGAAGCAGGACGTCGCCGCAGTCGCGTTCGCCCTGCGCAACGACATCGTGATCGTCCCGCGGCTCGTGACCGGGAAGAAGGACATGCAGGTCCGGGTGTTCGGGCGCGAGGGCTCCGACAGGCGCATCCTGCTGCTCTTCTCGTCGGCGGACGCCTACACCGCGATGGTGCCAGACGAGAAGGTCCGGCAGGTCATGGTCTACGACGGGCCCCGGCTCGAGGAGTTCCTCGCTGCGCACCTCGACTCGCTCGAGGGCGTGTTCTTCGACATCGCCGGGCCGCACACGATGCAGGCGGCGCCGGCGGACCTGCTGGCCGCGCTGCGCGCGTAGGTCACGGCTACCCGATCCTCCGAGGCTCCGGGCTTGCTGCGCTTCCGGGCTCCGGCCTGGAGGCGCTGGTCGCCTCCGACCGGCGATCGCGCGTCCGTCAGAACGCGCGGTCGAGCTCGCGCTCGCGGACGGACTGCGTCAGCGAGAACGCGACGCGCAGCGCTTCGCGCAGGTGCTCCGCGTCTGCGCCGAGCACCGTGGTGAAGCCGAGCCGGGATGCCTCGCTCGCGCGCTGCTTCGCTCCGGTCGCCGGGCGGATCTCGCCCGCGAGGCTGATCTCGCCGACGGCCGCGAGCGTGTGCGGGTACGGGCGGTCACGGGCGGCGCTCGCCAGGGCCAGCGCGATCGCGAGGTCGGCGCCCGGCTCCGTGAGCTTCATGCCGCCGACCGTCGAGACGTAGACGTCGGCGTCGGAGAGCTTCAGCCCCGCCCGACGTTCGAGGACCGCGAGCAGCATCGCCACGCGCGACGCGTCCACCCCGTTCACGACCCGTCGCGGCTGCGGCGCCGAGCTCGGTACGACGAGCGCCTGCACCTCGACCGGCAGTGCGCGCCGACCCTCGAGGGCCACGGTCACGCAGGTCCCGGACACGGGCGTGCCGTTCCGTGACATGAAGAGCCCGCTCGGGTCGGGGACCTCGTGGATGCCGTCGCCGGCCATGTCGAAGCAGCCGACCTCGTCCGTCGGGCCGAACCGGTTCTTCAGCGCCCGGACGAACCGCAGGGCCGTCTGCCGGTCGCCCTCGAAGTGGCAGACCACGTCGACGAGGTGTTCGAGCAGTCGCGGTCCGGCGATCGTGCCGTCCTTCGTGACGTGCCCGACGATCAGGACCGGGAGGCCCCGCTCCTTCGCCACGCGGATCAGGGTCGAGGCGACCTCGCGCACCTGCGACGTGCCGCCCGCGATGCCGTCGATCGTGCTCGACGAGATCGTCTGCACGGAGTCGGCGATCACGAGGTCGGGCTGTACCTGGTCGATCTGGCCGAGGATGACACCGAGGTCGACCTCGCTCGCCAGGTAGAGCTGGTCGTGCATGGCGTTCGTGCGCTCGGCACGGAGCCGGACCTGGTCGACGGACTCCTCCGCGCTGACGTAGAGGACGCGCTTACCGGTCGCCGCCGCGCGTGAGGCGACCTCGAGCAGCAGCGTCGACTTGCCGACGCCCGGCTCACCGGAGAGCAGCACGGCAGCCCCGGGGACGATCCCGCCGCCGAGCACGCGGTCGAACTCACCGATGCCGGTGTTCCACCGCTGCACCGCGGTGCCGCGTGCCTCGGTGATGGGGCGGGCCACACGCGTGCCGGCGACGGCGACCGGAGCGGTGCCGCGGGAGCTGGTGGCAGCGGCGGTCGTGTCCTCGACGGTGCCCCACGCCTGGCACTCGCCGCAGCGGCCGACCCACTTGATGCTGGTCCACCCGCACTCGGTGCAGCGGTAGAGGGACTGGGTGCGCGCCATGGATCGAGGCTATGCCGCTCCGCCGACACCACCGTGCTGCCCGTCCGGCTCGGCGCGGTGTGCGGGGGCGTGCGGTCGGTCGTGGCCGGTGCCGGTGCCGGTGCCGGGTCCGTCGGTGTCGGGTGCTGGAGCGCCCTGCGCCTGCACGTGCTTGTTCTCGTGCGGCTGCTCGTGCTCGTGTTCGTCGTCGTTGTGGTTGCGCTCGTGCTCGGGCTCGCCGCTCCGCACTGGAAGCGGGATCGAGCCGGTCACGCGGTGGCGCAGACGCTCGACCCGACTCGGACGCTCGCCGTGCTCGAGCTCCTCCGCGTGCTCGGTGTCCTGCTCCGCCCGTGCGCTCGCGACGGCGCCGGCCTCGCTACCGAGGTCCTCGGCCTCGCGAGCGGACAGGTAGTGCCGGATCGCGGCCACCGTGTCGACCCGCGCGTCGACCGCCGGCTCGAAGGCGCTCGCCCAGATCTCGTACCCCCGGTCGTTCGGGTGGAACAGGTCGCCGTAGCTGTTGAAGAAGGTCCGCCGCAGCCCGACGCGCTTCGTGATGACGTGCAGCGGGGCCACCGTCAGCCCGAACTCACCCGCGACGCGGTGCACGATCTCGTTGGCGACCGCGACCTTGCGCTCCCGGTCCGGCACGAACATGCACGGCAGCTCGGCCACGATCGCGTGCGAGGGCACGGCCCCGTAGATCGCGCGGATGTTCCGCTCGAACTTGTCCGGGTGGAAGTCGGCGATGTCGTTCGCCCCGATCGAAACCGTGCACACGTCCGGCGTGTACTTGCGGAGCTTCGGGAGCTGGTCCTGCTTCGCGCCCCACGTCGTCGACCCCGAGATGCTGAGGTTCACCACGCGGACCGACATGCGCGACCGGTGCCGGATCCGCCGCGCCAGGAGCCCGACGTACCCGCGACCGGGGGCGGTGGCGCCGACCCCCTGTGCCGCGGAGTCGCCGATCGCCAGGTAGGTCAGCTGCCCCTCGTGCTGCAGGCGCTCCCGCCACCAGTCGGCGTGCACGGGCAGCATGTCGACCACGCGCTGCGAGGCCGCTCGTTGCCCGCGGATCCCGGCCCTGGCGCCGAACGCCCCGCCGCCGACGACGGCCAGGCCACCGATGACGGACGTGAGCAATGCGACGAGGGTGCGGGTTCTCATGCCGGAGACCGTACGCGGGCTGCCTCGTCGGTGACCCTGCTGTGCCTGATGGGTGAGCGGGGATCTGGATCGGACCGCCTGTGGAGGGGAGGCGACCTGCGGTGGTCGAGCGGGCCTCCCGGATCGTGTAAGATCTTTCCCGGTACCGTGTCCGAGCGGCCGAAGGATCATGTCTCGAAAACATGTGTGGGGGCAACTCCACCGTGGGTTCAAATCCCACCGGTACCGCCACAGAAAACCCCCGTTCGCGCGGGGGTTTTCTTGTTTTGGCGAGTGCCTGTGATGCGTCTTTGGTGCAAATCTCGCTCAGGGCGTCCCGCGCCGGACAGTCGAAGTCTCTTCGAACTCATGCTGGAGTCAGCCCGGTGCGTTGAGCACGCGGGCAGCCCAGTCCGAGGCTTCACACCTCTACTCCCGCGGTGAGGGAGATCGAGCTGATCACGACGTTGCGCTGTGCAAGCTTTAGATCTGCGCCTAGATCCGTGGTGTCGACGGCCCGCAGCGGAGTCCAGGACTACAACCTCGCAGCCATCGGCGCCCGTGGCACTGAGGTATGCCCAGTCCGACGCGCATCCGCAGTGGGCGAAGTCGGCTGTAGCCGCTAGCTTGTGACAAGCGCTCATGTCATAGGGAGGGACGCGTGCTGAAACTAGGAAACTTGCTTTCCGATGTAGCCGACCGCACATCGGAGAAACTCTCGCACGAGCCAAAGGTTGAACTCAAGGATGGATCATTCGATCCGGCGAAGTTGCCCATCGACGCAGCAACGTGGCACTTCCTTAGCGACGTCGTAGCGGTTGTGTTTGACATGAGGGGCTCGACCCAATTGGAGAAGGGTCGCTCTGCTGCAAGCACCGCCAGCATCTACGACGCAGGCGTTGGAAGCGTTGCAAGGATTCTGAGAGAGTTTGACGTGGATTTTGTAGACATCCAGGGAGATGGCGGCTTTGGTCTCTTCTGGGGCGAGCGGCGATATGAACGTGCCATGTGCGCCGCGATCACGACTCGGTCCTACTCGGACGAGTTCACCGCCCAGATCGAGGCAAAGTGGAAAACCGCTCCTTCGACTGGATTCAAGGTGGCAGTTGCAAGTTCCTCCATCATGGCAAAGCGTGTTGGCATACCGAGGCACCTTGATCTTCAAGAGCCGGTATGGGCAGGCCATGCCGTCAATTACGCCGCAAAAGCCGCACAGCAAACCGACCCCCGAAACCTCGTCATAACGGCAAGTGTCTGGGATGAGATACAATCGAACGATTATCTCAGCTTCTCATGTGGGTGCGACGGGAATGGGAACCACACGGGTCTGAGTGTTCTTTGGGAAGACGTGGAGCTGGACAAAATCCCAGACGAAGAGCGGTTCGGTCAGTCGTTATCCAGCCCTTGGTGCAGTGTTCATGGCGACGAATTCTGCCACGCTATCCTCAAGGGTGATAGGTACCGGCCTGACGTACCCGAAGGCTTGAGAAGCGAGCGCAATCTCCGAGGCAGCTACAGTCCCACGCTCGTTACTCTTGCTCGTCGACGGGCCGAAATTCGCCGCCAGTTCTCTGCTGATTCGTCCATCACAACAGCAAGGGGCGGGGAACGTTGAGCCGGTCCAGACTGTCCAAGCGTGCCGCAGAGCAAGCCGCGATAGTACTTCTTGAGACACGTGAGGAGCTAGTCCGCGCTGACTCTAAGGCGTCCTTGCTGCTCGCAGCTACAGGCGTAGCCGTCGGAGCTGTCTCGACGGCGATTCTTGCCGGGTCTTGGTCACCCAATTCACTCACCTTTCTCGGAGCGCACCTGTGGTGGACCGGCGTGGTTGCAGCTTCGGTCGGTATCGCCGCTCTTGGGTACTCGGTGTTTCCGCGAACGAAGCGCTCTGGCCCTGCTGAAGGTCCGATTTTCGGCTACTATGCGGATATGGCGAATATAACTTCGGACGAACTGGCGAGCCTCATTCGGGCTGCGGGCAAGAATCTGGATGACCGGTTGGTAGACCAGCTCGGACAGATTTCGAAGATTGTGGTGCGAAATTATAGAGGAGTTCGTTTGGCTTTGTGGTCCCTCGCCATTGCTGCTCTTTTGTGTGCAATATCCACAGTGGTCGGCTAGTGGATCGTCCAGCCTGTGTCGGCAGCTGGCGGCTGGCAGCTGGCAGGCCCTCAATTGCCAGAACTGAAATAGGAGGGCATATCGGTGTTCCCTCGTGAGCTGAGGGGAGGCGGGGTTGGGAGCCGCAGAGTAGCAACCGTCCGAACGAAGAACCGCTCGACCCCTGCGCAGGAAAGTTGCGATAAGGGCCATTAACGTCGATGCGAGTCGCGCCCCTTGAAGTGGCTGGAGGCTGCATCTGTATGAACCACCCGTCTGATGCTCCGATCCAACGGAGGCCGTCCTCGCTGAACCTTGGCGCTCCATCTCGGTGAGGGATCGGCGTGCGGACGGTACGCGATTCATTTTGTGGCGCTTCCCAGCCCGCAGATCGTCCCGTTCGGGCGCTCTGCGGACGCGGTGGACCCGTTCAGCTTCCGGTGACTTCGCCGGCTTCCGCCTCGTAGGACTGCAACCCCCACGCGTCGTAGAGCGTCTCGGTGAGCTTCTGCTGTCGCTGCTTCACGATGTCGAGGTTCCAGTCGGTCTCCTGGATCACTTGTGAGGTGAGCTGGAAGATCGCGGAACCCTTGAAGTACTTCGAGGCCTTCACGTCGAAGGCGTAGTTCTTCACCTGCGCGTTCTTGCGGCCGTTCAGCAAGAGCAGGTTGCCGAGACGGTTGGTCCACGTCTCGCGGGCTTCCTCGTCGAATCGCTCGAGCCAGTAGTCGACAGTCGGTGTCTGCGGCAGCACATGCTCGATCTGGATCAGCGGCTCATTGTATTCGACGGCGCCATCGGTGGTCAGCATCTCGTCAAGGCGCAGGAGGACATAACGCGCGCGCCTCTTCTGCATGTTGTAGATGTCCCCGTTGATCGCGTGCCGCGTCTCCGCGATCTCTCCTGCGGAGAGCTCGAAGGAAGGCGCGTCGAGCCCTTGTCCTTCCTTAAGCTCGGTGAGCAGGTCAAGGTACCGGCCGATACGAGGCGTTGTGTAGATGCCTCGGACGAGAAAGCTGGCAGCGAGCGTCTCGAGCTTCGCGAAGAACTTGGTGAGGAACGCAGCGTCGTCGCCGTGGTTGTAGAGCGCCCAAATCGCGGTCGGCCGCCAGTCTCTGTTGTCGATGCGTGAGAACCGCTTCAACCACCGGTTCACCGGCTGCCACTCGCTGTCGTCGGGGAAGTCGGCATGGACGGTGCGCAGGAACGCGTCGGCGTACGGCACGAGCATCTTCTCGACGAACTCGGCTGCTTTGCCCTTCTTCAAGTACTTGTTGAGGACTTGCTCGGGGAATTCCTGCAGCAGTTCGTGGCGGGCACGCTGGGCGGTCTCGACCGTACGCATGTCGCGGAAGAGTTCGGTGAAGTCGTCCGCGCCAAGTTCCTCTTCTTTGTCCTCCCAGCTCTCCGCGAGAGGCGAATGCGCGGGCAACTCGCCGATCACCATCGACTTGAAGATGTCTGCGGGCGAAAGGTCGAGGCCGCGTGAGTTCATGACGGAGAAGATCCGGTGGGCGCTCGACAGGCTTGGCGTGGTGACGATCACGAGGAACGTCTTCGTCAGAAGGAAGGTCGCGAGCGCCTGACGCTTCTCCGTCGACCACGAGGAGAGCCGCGTATAAAGGGCGTTCACGTTGTCGCGAACCGCCAGCTTCGGCTCCAGATCCGCAATCGCTTTGCTCGCGGTCGTGAGTTCTGCGATTTTCCCGGTTTCTTGGATGTAGACACGGAAGAAGTCCGAGATGTCTTTGCGTACAGCGAGCCGCGCCTTCGGCGGAATGTTTCGGATGGTGGAGCCAGGCTCGTAAACGAGATCGCCGAGCTCCCGGCTCTCCTTGTCGTCCTCGGCGAGGTCGCGGAGCACGGCGAACAGCACCGTCAACGTCGTCAGGCGCTGCTGCCCGTCCACGACGTCATATGTGGTGCGGTCGCGCTCGATCAGTACGAGCGACCCGAGGAAGTACTCATCGCCTGCACCTCGATTCAGGCTCTCCTCAAGGTCTTCCAGCAGCTGGACGGCTTGCTCCACGCCCCAGCGGTACGGCCGCTGATAGTCGGGGATGGAGAAGTTGTAGTCGTCCGAGAAAACCTTGTCGAGAGATTGCTCAGCCGCGTGGAGCCCGGTCATCGCCATTCGTCGAGCGTATACAAACGGCCGCTGCACGACAGGCCCCCGATCGGTGGGCGGCGGGCTGGGCTGGTGCCCATGACCTGGTTTCCTTCGAGGCCTCTAGGCAGGCGAGAACGTCGCCCACAGCCGACAGCGCGACTTGCGCGAGCACGGTCCCTCACCTGCACGATGACCGATTGCTGACCGGGCAGGGTCCCCGGTCGCTCGGGACGTGGAGGATGACGCGGGCGCTGTATGGCACGGGGCGCTGCGTCGTGCCGTCGTGCCGTCGTGCTTCCCCGTCAGCCGCGCACCGTGTTCGGCTTCGCACTTCCCGGGCCGGGCCGGGCCGGCCCGGGAGTGAGTGGACGAAGTGAACACTCACGGCTGATTGGGACCAGTACAGGATCGCCCTAGGGACGCCCCACGACACAGAGCGCCGCGAAAGGACGACAGCGCGCGGAGCTGCTCTTGTCCTTGCCCTAGGTTGCGTTCATGACTAAGAACATCAGAGAAGTGCACGCCATCACGTACGAGGGCTTTGTGAACGAGGCGATCAACGTCGGCCCAGACGACGAATCGCTCGATCAGATCATCCGACGTCTTGAGACTTACGGGGTCAGCGTTGAAGGGGAGTGGCGCGTTTACTGGCCCACGTCGGGTCCCTGGTTCGTCGCTGATCGCCTCTCTGAGCGTGCAGCGCGCGTTGTCGAGAGACTCTTGAACGATCAACGCTTCATGCCTAGCGTGTCCACCGGCTGGCACCACGAACCGGTTGACGGCGCGAGGGCAGTCGCCTCTCTGACAGATCGGCAAGTTGGCCCTGACTGGCGTCATGGCACGGACCTCACAGCATCGTCCGACCGCCAGACAGACGGCTGGGTCCGAGTGTGGATGCGGTTCAGTTCGGAGGCCCGTATTAATCGTGCAAGTTCGAACCTCGAACAGGCTCCTGCAGGCGTGCGGACCGTCTTCGTCGAGTCTGTCGACTGAGGTGTCGGGCTTGGCCGTGCTGTCCCCCGACCGGCCTTGAACTCGACGCGTCCTCGGACCGGACAAGTGCCGCCTCTACCGCGTCCGGTGAGCAACCGGGCACCGGACGGCCCCCATCACCGGCCAGTTGAACAGCCTTGCGTTTGACGTCATTGCAGTCCCGCCGCGGAGCGGCAGAGGACGGTACCCGTCGCCGCTATCGCCGCCATCGCACGTGCGACCGCGCGAAAGCGCGCAGTGGGCAAACGTCGGTAGCGCTGGGGATAAGCTCACGCGCCACGCTAGAGTGCCTATGTGAACCTTCTGGGGAAGTTGGCTTTGGGCACGTCTGACATTCGTCGGAATCTCGAGGAGAAGCTCGCGTCGGGCTATCTGACGTCGGACGTCGGACGGGCCGCGCGAGACGCGAGTGCGCTTTGGGAAACCACTCTCGTCGCGAGCGGCCATAATTGGACGAACACTTATCTCTACAACCAGACGGAGGACCTCGCTACGCTTGGTTGGACTGGCGCGCCCGACCTTCACTTGATACGTAGAACTAGCAATGACGCGAAGCACGGAACGCCAATCTCGGCGACCGCGGACGATATCCTAGTTGCTTTGCAGCGGCTGGAACGCTTAAGCTCTTCGCTCGAGCCGATTGTCCCTGGACTGAGACAGAACATGAAAGAGCCGCGATTGCGCCGCATCGTTTGCGCCATCTATGACTACTTTGCTCAGGGTGAGACGGAGTTTGTGTTCCTTGAAGCCAGGCCAGCCGACACGTGGATGACGTGCAACCGCCTGGACGCGTTCCAGGTGAACTCCACCGATGAGGCAGAGGCACGCGCCGGGCTCGAGATGCTTGACGGCTGGAAGTATGACCCAACGGAGTTCGAGGATCTCCGAAGCTCCCTCAGAGAGTCAGACAACGAGCTCTGGAGAATCGGAACGTTTACTGCTCAGTATGAGGACGCGTACTCGATCATGTCGCAGTTTCAACATGATCGGAAGCTGCTCCGAGGCCTCCACCGTGACGACGATCTTTCGAACGTTCTGGTCACGCTATGCCTAGTTCGCGCGCGCGATTCCGCGATCGGCGACGTCGACGGGTTGCTTCGAGCTGCGGCCGAGGCGGGCCTGGTTTCGCGGCGACGTGACCTCCGAGAGTTGGCCGCGGCAGTGATCGGCATGTTCAATCAGCTGGCGTCCGAACGCCATGACGTGATTATCGTCGACCGCGCCAACCCTCGGGTTTACGAACAGGAGCGCGAGCGGAATCCACTAGCAGTCGACCCACATCACGGGCTGTTAATGACTCAGGAGGGAGTGCTTTTCGTACGCACGCCCTGACCGCCGACAGACCGGGATCGGCTGGACCGGTCAGGAGCCGAGCGACGCCGCCGCGCAGGTCGATCGGTGAAAGGGCGACGAGGACGCTCAGGCTGCGCCGGCGGCCATTGAGCAGGTCGACGAGCTCCTTGAACGCTGGGTTGCCACCCAGCAGGCCGGTCGGGATGGTCGGCTGTCACCTACATCCGAAGACGGTCCCAATGTAAACCCTGGCTCCGGCGATTCCGACATGCATAGCATATAACCAGCGACTCACCTTGCCTGGCGCTTCAGTCCGAACGATCAGAAGTGCGTGATACCCTGCTTTTTTGCAATGGCGCGCAGTGTCTTGGCAATGTGATGCAATCCGTGGATTTCTGGCCTCAAATCGCCCCGACCGGCCGTGAAGTCCAACTTGTACTCATCAGTTAGTTCAGTACCTGCACGGTCCTCATATCGCAGCTTTACGGAGAAAGCGCCCGGCAGGTCAGTTGCATATCGCTCCGGTCCCGAGTCGAGGAAATTTGAGAGTTCGGCTTGCGGAGCAAGCACATCTGCGCGGCCGACGAACTGTTGGATCCTCTCGGTGTAGGCGTCGGTCTGCGTGGGACGCGCGAGTCCGTGGGCGACGACCTCCGCCGCTGCGATGGCGGTGGCAGCGGTGTCGCTGTCGAGGGTGTCGCCGAGCTTCGCCGCGGTCGAAAAGGCGGCCTTGACGACCGTCCACCGTCGCTCGCCGTCGAGTTCTGCGACGAAGTCGGCGGCTGCATCGTTGCCGATCGGCTCGGCGCTCCAGGTCCCCACGCCGCAAGCGTAGGACGCTCCCCGTCCCGTAGTCTCCGAGCATGCGGACCGCGCCCGACGACCGACCACGGTCGGGGTCCCGACGACGCCCCGCGGGACAGCGGAGCCGGAGCTGGTCGGCCGGCGGATTGGCCGCCGTCGCGCTCCTCCTGACGGGCTGCAGTACGACGCCGCCGCCGGTCGAGCGCGACACGGTCGTCGACCTCCTGCACCATGACTGGCAGCACGTGCCCGGCATCGCCCTCGACGGCGATGCGCTCCGGGTGACGCAGACCGCCCGCCGGATCGTCGAGCAGGACGGCGGCGGCGGGCAGCCGGACCCGCCCGTGAACCTCTTCGGCACGCACCTGTCGGCCGACGGTGACTTCTCGCTCAGCACGACGCTGCGGGACGTGACCGACGACGCGACCCTCGCCGTGTACGACAGCCCGCCGGTCATCGCGGACGAGTTCCGCATCGAGCCGGCCGGCGTCCACCTCACGCTCCGCGGGGACGACCTCGAGGTCGTGGTCTTCGACGGCTCGCCGCTGCGCGACGCGGCGCACCCTCGGCCGGCGCGCGACGAGCACGTGCGGGTGGACGACCCCGAGGCGGAACTGTCCGTGCAGCGTTCCGGCGACGACCTCGCGGTGACGAGCGGTGGCGACGCCGTGATCTCGCTGCCGCTCGGGGACGTGTTCGACTCGGGCGAGCTCTGGCTGGGGCTGTCGAGCGACGAGGGGTCGTTCACGGTGTCCTCGCTCACCGCTGCGGCGCCGGCGAGGGACTCCCTGGCCGTCGAGGGACCCGTCGCCGCGAACGCGGACCGGTCTCCGGACGGACTCCAGGCGCTCGCGGCACGGCTGAGGCCGGGCTTCCGGATCGGTGCGGCGGTGGCGCTCGGGCCGCTCGCCGCGGACCGGCAGTACGCGCGCAACTTCGTGGGGAACTTCGGGGCCCTGACCCCGGAGAACGCGATGAAACCGCAGGCGCTCGCGCCGCGCCAGGGCGTGTACACGTTCGAGGAGGCGGACGCCCTGCTCGACCTGGCGGCGACCGAGGACATCGCCGTGCACGGCCACACCATCGCCTTCACGGAGGCGATGCCGCGGTGGATGCGGGACCTCCCCATCGACTCCGCGGAGGACCGTCGTGCCAGCGCGGACGCCCTGCTCGACTACGTGCGGACGGTGGTCACCCACTTCCGGGGCCGGCTCGACTCGCTCGACGTGGTGAACGAGCCGTTCGACGTCGACCAGGGGACCGACCTGCAGCAGAACGTCTGGTACAGGGTGTTCGGTGCCTCCTACCCGGTGGTCGTGTCGAAGGCGGTGCACGGCGCGGACCCCGACGTCCGGCAGTTCATCAACGAGAACGGGGCCGACGTGCCCGGGCCCCGGCAGGACGCCCTCCGCCGACTCGCGCTCGACACGAACGCGCAGGGCGGGTACATCGACGGTGTCGGTCTGCAGGCGCACGTCTACGACCTCGACACCGACACCGTCTCGGTCGACGACCTCGCCACGACGCTCGAACGGTTCGACGACGCCGGTCTGCTCGTCCGGATCTCCGAGAACGACGTCACCGACAGTGAGGGCCAGGACGCCCAGGCCGAGCAGTACGCCACGATCCTGGCGACGTGCCTCCGCTCCGAGGCCTGCATCTCGTACACGACGTGGGGCGTGGACGACCGGTACGACTGGTTCACCGACGAGGACGGCCGCCTGCAGCAGGGACACGACCTGCTCTTCGACGACGGCAGCCCGACCCCCGCGTACGACGCGCTGCGGGAGGCGCTCGCCGACTGAGCGTCAGCCGGTCCGCACCGCCGGGTCCGCCGCGGCAGCGCGCAGGTGCGCGAGCTCCTCGGCCACCAGCGGTCGGAGGTCCGCGCCCGGTGCCGCGACGGTCCACCGGTCGAAGCCGTCGTAGTAGGCGCGGACGGCGGTCCAGGCGAGGACCGCGGCCCGGGCGTCGTCCTGCAGTCGGTTCCGGAGCGCGTGCTCGAGCGCCTCGGTGATGACGAAGCGCTTGTGCACGGCACGCTCACGCAGGGCCTCGCTCGACGCCGTCAGCTCGGCGATGGCCGCGCCGACGGCCTGCTGCTCGGGCACGTGCTCGGCGACGAGTGCATCGAGCACCGCCTCGACGAGCGCGGCGCCGTCGAGGTCGTCCGGGGCGTCGCCGACCACGCGTCGGACCGTGTCGACGGTGGCGGCCTGCCCCTGGAACAGGATCTCCCGCTTGTCCGCGAAGAGTCGGAAGAGCGTCGCCTTGGTCAGCCCGGCGCGCTCGGCGATCTGTGCGGCGGTGGTCCGGTCGTAGCCCTGCTCGCCGAAGAGCGCGAGCGCCGCGTCGAGCAGCCGCCCGCGCGGGTCCGGTTCCCAGCGTGCCACGCTCCGATCCTAGCCGATGCGACTCGGTCTCATCGGGTGTACGGTGACGAGACCAAGTCTCATCACGAAGGAGTACTCATGCGCATCTTCATCACCGGCGGGACCGGATGGATCGGGAGCGCCCTCGTCGGCGACCTCCTCGCCCGCGGGCACGACGTCGTGGGCCTCGCCCGGTCGGACGCCTCGGAGGAACGGCTCCACACCATGGGCGCGCGGTCGGTCCGCGGGGACATGACCGACCACGACCGCATCGTCGAGCAGGTCCGGCTCGCGGACGCCACGGCGCACCTGGCCTTCACCCTCGACTTCGGCGCGTTCGAGGAGACGATCGACAACGAGGTCGCTCTGCTGGCCGCCGTCGGCGACGCCCTCGCGGACAGCGGCAAGGCCTTCTTCGCCGCTTCCGGGACGCCCACGAACGCCGCGGGGACGGCCATCGAGGACGATCCGCTCGACCCGGACGGACCGGCGGGAGCCCGGGCGCGGACGGCCTCGGCGGTGCTCGGCCTCGCCGACCGCGGGATCCGGGCCGGGCTCGTCCGGATGCCGCGGACGGTGCACGGGGAGGGGGACCGCAACGGACTCATCGCGGCACTCGTCGGCCTCGATCGGCAGCTCGGCGTGGCGGCGTACGTCGGTGACGGTCGGAACCGGTGGCCGGCGGTACACGTCGGCGATGCGGCACGGCTCGTCCGCACGGCGCTCGAGGACGCCCCCGCCGGGGCCGTCCTGCACGCCTTCGCCGAGGAGGGCGTCCGGATGCGCGACGTCGCCGAGGTGGTCGGACGGCGGACCGGCCTGCCGGTGGGAGCCGTCGACCCGACGGAGCTCGGCGTGTTCGGCGCGCTCCTCGGCGGCGACCAGCCGGCGTCGAGTGTGCGGACGCGGGAGTTGCTCGACTGGCGGCCGACGGGACCTACCCTGCTCGAGGACCTCGAGGACCTCGAGGACCTCGAGGCGGGGTACTACACGGACGGACGCGCCTGATCGGGAGTGGTCAGCGACCGGTCGGGCGGAACCAGCGGATGAGCTCACGGAGGGCCGGCAGGGAGCTGAACTGCGTGCCGTCCCCGGCGTCGAGGTCCTCGAAGGTCGTGCGGTAGCCCGGGGCCTGCTCAACGTCGGTGTCCTCGGCGGGGTAGCCCATCGTCCACTCCGGGAACTGCCGCTCCTCGATGAGCTCTTCGGTCAGCACGGTGACCTTCGTGTGGCGCTCGTCGTGCTTGATCGTGGCCATCTTGTCGCGGACGGCCTGGTCCGGCCCCTCGAGCAGCTGCAGGAAGTAGCCGTTGCGGAAGAGCAGGACACCGGTGATGTCGTTCCGTTCGTTGGCGCGCCGGCTCTGCGCGAGCAGCCCGGCGAGGTCGTCGTCGTCCAGCGGTCGGGTGGCGACGCTCGAGTAGATGAGGGACAGCATCGGGTCTCCTTGGTGGGGGAGTGGTCAGTCAACTCCGTGTGCCCCGTGTGTCCCGCTGGCCGTCGGGGGACGACCGGACAGGCGGTGTCAGGCCGACGGGTGCGCCGCCAGGAACGCGTCGGTCTCCGCCGCGGTCGGTGCCGTCGCCGGACCGTGCCGCGTCACCGCGAGGGCCGCCGCCGCGTTCGCCCGCCGGACGGCGTCCAGCAGCGAGGCACCGCGGGACAGGGCCGCGACGAGCACGCCGCCGTGGGCGTCCCCCGCGCCGTTCGAGTCCACCGCGTCGACGCTGAAGCCGGGCACCAGCACCGGGGCGGCCCCGGGTTCGGCGACCCAGCAGCCCGCTGCGCCGTCGCGGACCAGGGCGGTGCCGCGGGCGGACGCGGCGATCGCGGTGGCCGCCTCGGGGAGTCCCGCGGCCGTCGGGGCCAGGAGCCGCGCCTCCCGGCCGTTGGCACTGACCACGTCGGCCCGCTCGAGGACGGGCCCCAGGACCGCCGGGTCGAGTGTGTCGACCAGGGGCGACGGGTCGAGCACGACGCGGACGGAGGAAGGCACGGTGCCGATCCAGTCCGCGATCGCCGGGCCGTTCACGGCGTGTGCGAGGCCGTAGCCGGAGACGAACACGGTGTCGTCGGAGCGGAGCTCCACGCGGTCGAGGTCCGACCGGTCGAGGCGGCCCTCGGCGCCGACGCTCGTGACGAACGTGCGCTCGGTGGAGGCGTCGACCAGGGCGACGCAGTAGCCGCTGTCGACGTCGTCGAGGCCGGGCTGCAGGACCTCGACGCCGGAGGTCGCGAGTGCCGCGCGGACGACGTCACCGAACGGGCCGGTGCCGTACTGGCCGGCGAAGGCCACGTCGATGCCGTCGCGGACGGCGGCGACCATCGTGTTCAGGCCGCCGCCCGCGGTGATCGTCGACGCCGAGGCGATCACGTCCCCGCCGGGCTCCGGGATCGCGTCGACCCGCATGACGATGTCGACGATCACGTTGCCGACCGAGACGAGACGGGGCATCAGCGACCCTGCTCGGGAGCGAGCACCTGGCCGCGTGCGCCGCCGGTGAGCAGGTACACGGCTGCGGCCACGACGAAGGTGACGATCCAGCCGAGGCCGTTGGCACCGATCCAGCTCGCCGAGAACGCCCCGACGAACACGGGGTCGGCGTCACCCACCTGCACCGCGGTGAACAGGAACCCGACGACGATCGCGACGACCCATGCGGCCAGGGCACCCCACGCGACCCCGCCGCGGTACCAGTAGCGGCCGCCGGCGCGGAGGTCGAGGAGCGCGACGGGGTCGTACCAGCGGCGCCGCAGCATGTCGGCGGTGAAGACGCCGAGCCACGCGGTGATCGGGACGGCGAGCACCGAGATGAAGGTGATGAACGGCGCGTAGAAGCCGTCGGCGACGAGCATGAAGTACATCGCGCCGAGCGTCGTCACGACGACGTCGACCGCGACCGCCCACACGCGGGGGACCGCGATGCCGAGGGTGAGCGTGGTGAGGCTGGCCGAGTACACGGACAGGTGGTTCGACAGCAGCAGGCCGCCGAACGCGGCGACGAGGTACGGGATCGCCATCCAGCCGGGCAGCAGGTCGCGGATCGCGGCGACCGGGTCACCGGCCTGGGCGAGGGTCGGGTCGCCGGCGGACACGAGCGCGCCGAGCCCGACGAGCACGACGAGGGGGATCCCGGCGCCCGCGGCGCTCGCCGCGATGAGGGCCCCTGCCCGGACGGACGTCCGGGTGTAGCGGGCGATGTCCGCTCCGGCGGTCGCCCAGCCGATGCCGGTGCCGGCCGCGATCGTGCCGATGCCGATCACCATCGCGCTGACCGGGCCGGCGGGCTGCGAGCCGACGACATCCCAGTCGACGCGGAGCACCAGGAAGACCGCGACGAAGACGTTGAGGGCGCCGAACACCCACGTCGCCCACTTCTGCACGGCGACGATGAACGCGTGGCCGAGGCCCGAGACGAGCACCGTGGCGACGACGAACACCAGGATCGCGACGATCGTCAGCACCGGGTGGGCCTTGGCGTCACCCTCGGTGCCGAAGAGGATCGCGAAGAGCGAGAGCAGCACGAACGCGGCGGTGGTGGTGTTCACGGTCTCCCAGCCCAGGCGGGAGAGCAGCGACACCGCGGTCGGCCCGACGTTGCCGCGCACGCCGAACACCGCGCGGCTCAGGGTCAGGCCGGGAGCGCCGCCGCGACGGCCGGCCACGGAGATCACGCCGACCACCGCGAAGGACCCGGCCGCACCGATCACGGCGACGAGGAGGGCCTGCCAGATGGTCAGCCCCTGGAACGCCACGAGGGTCGCGCCGAGCGGCAGCCCGAGGATCGAGATGTTCGCGGCGAACCAGACCCAGAAGAGCGCGCCGGGTCGGCCGTTCCGCTCGTCGGCGGGCACGGGCTCGATGCCGCGCTGTTCGATGCTCGTCAGCGTGCCGCTGGAGAGCGTGGTGGTGGCGTCGGCCATGGGGTCCTCTTGCGTCGTCGGAAGGGGTGGTGCGGATGGGGTGGTGCGGGTGGGGGAGGGGACCGAGCGGTGGCGAGGGGGGACGCCACCGCTCGGCGTCAGGGTCAGCCGCGGTGGCGGAGCGTGAGCAGTCCGTGGACCAGCGGGCCGAGGTCGAGGTGGTTGACGGTCGTCACGGTGGCGACGGCGTCGGCGGGCCAGGCGTCCGCACCGTGGACGGCACCGAGCACGGCCCCGGCCATCGCGGCGATCGTGTCGGTGTCGCCGCCGATCGACGCCGCGGTGCAGAGCGTCTCCCACGGGTCGAGGTCGAGTGCGACGAGGGCGAGTGCGGCGACGACGGACTCCTGGCTGGCGACGCTCGTGCCGATGAGCCGCGAGACCGTGTCGATCCGGTCCGCCGCGGGCACGGTCGGCAGGTACCCGCGTGCCCAGGCGGTCTTCGCCGCGACGTCGGCACCGGCGACCCAGTGGCCGCGCTCGGCACCGATGGTGGCGGCCGCGACGGCGGCGTCGAGCGCCTCGGTGCGGGATGCCCCGTCGATGCCCGCGCTGACCGCTGCGGCGACGGCGCTGGCACCCGCCACGCCGAGCCCGGTGTCGTGGGTGACCCGACAGGCGTCCTGCACGGCGTCGACCAGCCGGACGAGGTCGCCGGACGGCACGGCGATGCCGACGGGGGCGATGCGCATCGCGGCGCCGTTCGTCGTACCGGTCGACCCGGCCTCGGACGCCGGGACGCCGTCGAGGATCCGCTGCACGGCCGTCTTGGTGCTCGGCCCGAGCAGGTCGAGCGAGCCCTTCGCCTCCATCGCGCGCTCCCAGGCGATGAGCGCCTCGGCGAAGCGGGTCGGGTCGATGCGCCCGTCGCCCTCCAGGAGCAGCTCGGCGACCATCACGGCCTGCTCGGTGTCGTCGGTGATCGTGCCCGCGGGCATGCCGGCGGCGATCCGCTGGTGCGGCCCGGCGTCCACGAAGCCCGTCAGGACACCGTGGTCGGCGCGGATCTGTGCGAGCGACATCGACTGAGTCGGCATGCCGAGGGCGTCGCCGATCGCGAGTCCGGTGAGGGCGGCGAGGGCTGCGGTCTGGTCGTCCACGGGGTCCTGTCGGGTCGTCATCGTGCCGTCCCGAAGCGCATGTGCAGCCGGAAGCGGTCGGGGTCGAGGAGGCTGTCGACGCGCTCGACGAACGCGCCGTCGGCGGTGCGGGAGACGCGGCGGCTCCGGAGGAACGGGGTGCCCGCGGGCCGGTCGAGCAGCGCCGCGTCGTCGACGTCGAGCGGGACGACGTCGACCCACTGCTCGGCCTCCGCGGGGACGAGGCCGGCCTCGGCGATGGTCGCGGTGAGCGAGTCGTCGACCAGGCCGTCGGTCGTCGCCGCCGCCAGGCGCCCGACGTGCGGCAGCACGCTGCGCTCGAGGGACACGGGTCGCCCGCCGACGACGGTGCGGAGCCGGTCGACGGCGACGAAGGTCGCCTCCGCCGCGTCCACCTCGGTCTGGAGGCGCGGGTCGTCCAGCCGGACGAGCCGCAGGATGCGCGTGGTCACCTCGGTGCCCGACGCGGCGATCGACCGGGCCCAGCCGCCGCGCGGGTCGAGTGTGGCGCCGTCGAACGTGACGACGGAGCCGATGCCTCCGCGGGTGGCGATGTACTCGTCGTCGGCCAGGTCGGCGAGGGCGGCCCGGATGGTCCCGCGGCTCACCGCGAACCGTTCGGCGAGGTCGTGCTCGCCGGGCAGGCGCTCACCCGCGCGGTACCGGCCCGACGCGATCGCGTCGCGGAGCGCGTCGGCGACGAGACGACGCTTCGATGAGACCGGCATGGACAGGAGTGTACATGTACAACGCCTGTCCAGTCATCGAGACGACCTCAGGACGGACGGGAGGCGCGGTGCCAGCTGGCACCGCGCCTCCCGTCCGCAGCGGGTCGTGCCCGACTACACCAGCGCCGTGAAGGACGCGTCGCGCACGAGCAGCGACGTCGCGTCACCCTCGACCGCCTGGTCGGGGTCGCTCGACAGGCCGAGCGACCACGTGCCACCGCCCGGCTTCTCCGGCAGCGTGAACTCGACGGTGGTGTCCGAGGCGTTCATGAGCACCGCGACGGTGTCGTCGCCCTGCTGCAGCACCAGGATCACGGCACGGTTGCCCGCGTCGGCCCAGTCGCCGTCCTCGAAGCCCTGCGCGTCGGCGCGGAGCACCTGCACGGTCGACTCGGAGTCGCCGGGCGCCGTGCGGTACCAGATCGGGCGGAGCGCCGCGTGCTGCTTGCGGAACGCGATCGCCGCGGTCGTGAAGGCGAGCAGGTCCTGGTCGGCGGCCTCCCAGTCGAACCACGAGATCTCGTCGTCCTGGCAGTAGGCGTTGTTGTTGCCGCCCTGCGAGCGGGCGATCTCGTCACCGCCGAGCATCATCGGGACACCGGCCGAGAGCATGAGCGTGCCGAGGAAGTTCCGGCGCTGGCGGTCGCGGTAGTCGTTCACCGCGCCGTCGTCGGTCGGGCCCTCGATGCCGCCGTTGAACGAGGTGTTGTTGCTCTCGCCGTCGTTGTTGTCCTCGCCGTTCGCCTCGTTGTGCTTCTCGGCGTACATCGTGAGGTCGGCCAGGGTGAAGCCGTCGTGCGCGGTGACGAAGTTCACCGAGCAGAGCGGGGAGCGGCGGGAGCCCTCGTAGACGTCCGGGCTGCCGAGGGTGCGCTGCACGGCGTCGCCGAGCGTGCCCTCGTCGCCGCGCCAGAAGGAGCGCAGGTCGTCGCGGTACTTGCCGTTCCACTCCGACCAGTCGGCCGGGAAGCCGCCCACCTGGTAGCCGGCGGTGTCCCAGGGCTCGGCGATCATCTTGACCTCGCGGAGCACCGGGTCCTGGTGGATGATGTCGAGGAACGCGGAGTGCTTCTCGGCCTCGCCGTCCTGACGGGTCAGGGTCGTCGCGAGGTCGAAGCGGAAGCCGTCGACGTGCATCTCCTCGACCCAGTAGCGCAGCGAGTCCGTGATGAGCCCGAGCGCGGAGGGGTGCGAGACGTTGAGGCTGTTGCCCGTGCCGGTCGTGTCGAAGTAGTTGCCCTCGTCGCCCTCGACCAGGCGGTAGTACGACGCGTTGTCGATGCCCTTGAAGGACAGCGTCGGGCCCATGTGGTTGCCCTCGGCGGTGTGGTTGTAGACGACGTCCATGATGACCTCGAGCCCCGCGGCGTGCAGGGCCTTGACCATCTCCTTGAACTCGGTGACCTGCTGGCCGGCCGTGCCCGAGGACGAGTACTCGTCGTGCGGGGCGAAGAAGCCGATGCTGTTGTAGCCCCAGTAGTTCCGGAGGCCCTTGTCGGCGAGGGTCGAGTCCTGCACGAACTGGTGCGTCGGCAGCAGCTCGACGGCGGTCACGCCCAGGTCGGTGAGGTGCTTGATCGCGGCGGGGTGTGCGAGGCCCGCGTAGGTGCCGCGGATCTCCTCGGGCACGTCCGGGTGCTGCTTCGTGAAGCCCTTGACGTGGACCTCGTACACGACCGTGTCGGCGTACGGGGTGTGGAGCAGCTGGTCGCCGTCCCAGTCGAACGCGCGGTCGGCGACGACGGACTTCGGCATGGCGCTCGCCGAGTCGGTCTCGTCGATCTGCTCCGGGTCCTCCATGTCGTGGCCGAACAGGGCCTGGCCCCACTCGTACGAGCCGTCGACGGCCGTGGCGTACGGGTCGAGCAGGAGCTTCGCGGCGTTGTGGCGCAGGCCGTTCGCCGGGTCCCAGGCGCCGTGCACGCGGAAGCCGTACCGGGTGCCGACGGTCACGTCCGGCACGACGTCGTGGAAGGTGTAGCCGGTGCGGTTGCGCAACTCGGTGCGGTGCTCGGTGCCGTCCTCGTCGAAGCGGCAGAACTCGACACGCTCGGCGGTGCTGGAGAAGAGCGCGACGTTGGCGCCGCCGTCGACGAGCGTCACGCCGAGCGGGGTGCGGGAGGAAGTGGTCATGCTCCCACTTGTAGTGGTCAGCGACTGTGCCCTGCGCGTCGGTGACGTACCCCGGACATGCCGGACCGACGACGGACGGGCGCGCCCCGCTCAAGGGCAACGCGAAGCGTTGCGCGGGACGCGCCGACCGAGCCTGCGAGGGAGAACGGTGCCAGCTGGCACCGCGCCTCCCGTCCGTCACATCAGGACATCAGACCGTGGCGGTCGCCTCGTCGCGGTGCGGGAGCTTCCAGCCTGGACGCACGAAGTGGCAGGTGTACCCCGCCGGGTACTTCTCGAGGTAGTCCTGGTGCTCCTCCTCGGCCTCCCAGAAGTCGCCCGCGGGCTCGACCTCGGTGACGACCTTGCCCGGCCAGATGCCGGAGGCGTCCACGTCCGCGATGGTGTCGAGTGCGACCTGGCGCTGCTCGTCGTTGGTGAAGTAGATCGCCGAGCGGTAGCTGCGACCGACGTCGTTGCCCTGCCGGTCCTTGGTGGACGGGTCGTGGATCTGGAAGAAGAACTCGAGCAGGTCGCGGTACGAGATCTGCGACGGGTCGAAGACGATCTCGACGGCCTCGGCGTGGTCGCCGTGGTTCCGGTACGTGGCGTTCGGAGTGTCCCCGCCGGAGTAGCCGACGCGCGTGCTGATGACGCCGGGTCGGCGGCGGAGGAGCTGCTGCGCTCCCCAGAAACACCCGCCGGCGAGGATGGCGGTCTCGGTCGTGGTCATGCTGGCCTCCTGGGCGTCGTCGTTGCCGCTGGCTGCGGCATCACCGGGTGCAACCGGCGACCCCGGGCGCGTGTTCCCGGGTCGTGGTCCATGGTGCGCCCGCCACCGCACAGGCCGCTGATGACGCTGTCCGCTCACGGTCGGTGGGCCTGGCGAGCACCGTGCGGACGTCCGGACGGTGGTCTAGCATTCGAACACACGTTCGAACGGGAGGTCGGGATGATGCTGACGCACGAGGTCGCCACGGTGTGGTGGGAGCGCGGGGTACCGGACCGCATGGTGTGGCGGGATCGCCGCTGGCGGGTGAGCGACAGCCCGACGCGGCTGACCGCGACGGCGGAGTTCCTGCCGTCGGCGATGACGCACGCGCCGGAGCGCACGGTCGGGTGGCGCTTCCAGGTGAGCGCCGACGAGGACGCGGTCGTCGTCGACATCGTCCCCGAGGGTGACGGTTGGGTGGTCGCACGGACCTGGCGCTGATGGTCGGCGGTTCGCTCACTCGTCGCCGTCGACGACCCGGGACGAGGCCGTCGCATCGACTCCCGAGCCGCGACCGGAACTCGCGCCGATGCCCTCCAATGGTATGACCATTGGAGGGCACCGGCACCGGCTTCGGCCGGGCGGCCACGGGCGCGCAGGGGCTAGCTGTCGGTGTCGTGCAGCCCGTCGAGCGTCGCGACGTCCTCGGCGGACAGCATGAAGTCGACGTCCGCGTTCTCCGCGATGCGGGACGGCGTGGTCGACTTCGGCAGGGGCAGGACGTCCTTGTCGAGCAGGTAACGGATCGCGACCTGGGCCACCGACTTGTCGTACTTGCCGGCGATCTCGCGGATGGCCGCGTTCTCGAGCAGGCCGCCCGTCGCGAGCGGTGAGTAGCCCTCGGTGAGGATGTCGTGCTCGCGGTCGAACGCGGTGGTCTCGTCCTGCGTGTTGCCGATGAACCAGCGGATCTGGTTGGCGTGCGGGACGACGTCGGTGCGGCCGAGCAGGTCCTGCAGGTCGGCGACGTCGAAGTTCGAGACACCGATGCTCTTCGTGCGGCCGGCCTCGTACAGCTCCTCGAAGACCTTCCACACCTCGACGTTGCCGTCACGGTGGTCGGAGCCCATGTCGCTCCACGGCCACGGCGCGTGGATCAGGTACAGGTCGACGTGTCCGAGGTCGAGGTTGCGGGACGACTCCTCGAAGGCGCTGCGGGCGCCGTCGGCGGTCTTCACCTCGGCGGGCAGCTTCGTGGTGACGAAGACCTCGTCGCGCGCGATGCCGCTGTCGCGGATCGCCTCGCCCACGCTGGCCTCGTTGCCGTACGCCAGCGCGGTGTCGATGTGCCGGTAGCCGGCCTCGAGGGCGGTCTTCGTGGCGTCGTACGCCTCGGAGCCGGTGGGGATCTGCCACGTCCCGAAGCCGATCTTCGGGATGTGCAGGCCGTTGGACAGGGTGAACGTGTCGGTGAGAGCGGGCATGTCGCGGACAGTACGCCGTCAGGCGACCGCGATCTCGTTCGGGACGCCCGGCAGCTCGTCGCTCGACGCGACGACCTTCCCGGTGGTCAGGTCCACGGCGTGGACCTTCTGCTCGGCCGGGTCGGTGACGTAGGCGACGTCGCCGACGACCTTGAGCGCGGGGTGAGCGTCCTGCCACTCGGTCGGACCCTCCCACGCGTCGATGACGTCGAAGGAGTCGATCGGCTCGCCCGTCTGCTCGTCGAAGGTGTGCAGTGCGCCGTCGGAGCCGAGGACCACGGCCTCGTCGCCAGGGCCCCGGGCCAGGTCGCGGAAGGTGAAGCCGACGCCCTCGGGCATGTCCGCCACGCGGTACTCGCCGGAGGCCGCGTCGATGAGTGCGACCTGGTCGAGCAGGTACCCCTCGCTGTCCGGGTCGTCGTTGTAGTCGCCGACGGCGACGGACGAGTCCTCGGTGGTGAAGAGGTTGCCGGTGCGGCCGTACTCGGTCGGGGCGTCGATCTTCGTGAACGCGCCGTCCTGGTACACGAGGGCGCCGTCGGTGCAGCCGAAGACCGCGACCTCGCCCTGCACCGCCCCCTCGCCGTGCACGTTCGGGCACGCCTCGGAGCGGGCCAGCTCCTCGCCGTCCTCGTCGAGTGCGCGGACGCCGGTGCGCTCCTCCTCGGTGCCGATCGTGCTGAGGAGCGTGCCGTCCTCCAGCACGATCGCGACGCCGTGGTGGGCGGCCTCGGACTCCGTGGTCTCGACGTCGGGCAGGCGGTCGCCGTCGAGTTCGTCGTGGTCGAACACGGTCACGTCGCCGGAACCATCGGCGAACAGGACGGTCTTCTCGCCGTGGACGACGGCGTGGCCGCCGGTGTCGGCGGGGAAGACCGCGTCGGTCAGGGCGGGCGCCGCGGCGGTGTCGAGGACCCGGAAGCCCTCGGGCACCGTGACGAGCACGTGGCGGCCGTCCCCGGCGGGGTTCACGCGGGTGAAGCCGTCGATCGCGTCGTCGGCGACGACCCGCAGGTCCTGGTCGAGGGTGAGCAGGCCGCCGTCGTAGGTGAGGACGATGCGGTCGCCTCCGGCGGATGCGGCCTTCGTGGTGCGGGTGCCCTCGACCTCGGCAGCGGGCCCGGTCGAGCAGCCGGTCAGGACGAGGGCGGCGGCGCCGAGCAGGGCAGCGGGGGCGAGCGTGGTGCGCAGTGGTGTCATGCCGATCACTGTACTGATTCTCATTCTCAATCAGAAGTCGACAGGCCCGCGACGATCGCATCCGTGTTGGAGCGCATCATCCCGAGGTAGGTGGAGGCGTCGCCGTCCGCGGTCAGGGACTCGGTCGCGAGGGACCGGATCCGGACGTGCACGTCCACCTCGTCGGCGAGCACCTCGGCCAGCCGTGCGGGCTGCGAGAGGTCGGCGAAGATCGTCGGGACGCCCGCCTCGTCGATCGCGGTGGCCAGGTCGCGCAGGTCGGCAGCGCTCGGCGAGGCCAGCGTGGTGCCGCTCGGGATCACGGCGCCGACGACGCGGAAGCCGTACCGGTCGGCCAGGTACCCGAACACGTGGTGGTTCGTGACGAGCGCCCTCCGCTCCTCGGGGATGCCCGCGAACGCCTCGGTCATCTCGCCGTCCAGCGTCGCCAGCTCGTCGAGGTACGCGTCGGTGCCGGTCGGTTCGACACCGGCGTCGCGCAGGTCGGCGTCGAGCGCCTCGACGACGTCGACCATGCGCTCGGGGTCGGTCCAGAGGTGCGGGTCGGGCCCGCTGTCGTCCTCGGTCGTCCACTCGAGCGCGTCGACGTGGTCGCCGGCGGTGAACACCGGGACGCCGTCGGAGGCAGCTGCCTCGACGTGACGGGCGACCCCCTCCTCGAGCCCCAGGCCGTTCTCGACGACCAGGTCTGCGGTCCGCAGCTGTGCGGCCTCCTTCGCGGAGACCTCGAACGAGTGCGGGTCGGCACCCGCGGGCATGAGCACCATGACGTCGGCGGCGTCCCCGACCACCTCGGTCACGACGTCCCCGAGGATGTTCGTCGTGACCGCGACGAGGGGTCGGTCCGACCCGGCGGACGAGCAGCTCGCCGTGGTCACGACGAGTCCGGCGGCCACGGCCAGTGCGGCGGCGGCCCGGAGGCGGCGCGTCACAGCCCGACCTCGGCGAGGGCCACCGGGGCCTCGGGCAGCTCGATCGACCGCGCGACCCGGGCGCCGTCGGCGAAGTCGACCTCGTGCACCTGCTCCCCGGACGCGTCCGTGACGTAGGCGCGCTGCGCGTCGAGCTGCAGGAGCGGCTCGGCAGCGGGGTCCAGGAGCGGCTCCGTGGTGGCGACGGCCCCGGTCGACGCCGTGACGACCACGACCTGTCCCTGGTCGTCGACGCCCACCACGTGCTCGTCCTCGTCGTCGACCGCCGTCACCGCGCGCAGCGGCCGCTCGGTCTCGACCAGGCGCCAGGTGCCCTCACGGACGTCGAGCAGCCACGCGCCCCGGTCCCCGGCGAGCCCGGCGACCGTGGGACGCCCGGAGCGTGCCGAGAACGCCGTCGGCCGTTCCGCGCCGGCCGGTAGTGCGACGACGGCGGTCCCGCCGTCGTCGCCGACGACGACCGCGCCGTCCGCGCAGCCGACCATCGCCCCGGCGCGGGTCACGATGCCGCCCGCGGCGTCGGCGCACGCCTGCTCGGTGCCGGTCGGTTCGCCGTCGGCGTCGAGCAGGCGGACGACGTCACCGTCCCCGGCCACGAGCTGCTCGCCGAACGGCAGCAGGACGGTCGCGTCGACCCGGGTCGTCTCCTCGACCTCGCCCTGCCCGAGGGCCGCGCGGTCGAGGACGACCGCCTCGCCGCGCTCCGGCCAGGTGATGGTCGTCATGGTCTCCGAGGAGTGCACCTCGACCGGACCGCCGCCGTCGATCGTGTCGACGACCCGCGGCCGCGCGGCGTAGTAGTGCGTGTGGTCGCCGTGGTCGACCGTCCAGGAGCCGCCGTCGACGATCGTCGTCCGGTCGTCGGTGCTCGTCACGAGGAAGCGACCGTCGGTGGCGGCGTGCTCGGGGGCGTCGACCCTGTCCAGGTCGGTGGTCTCCCCGGTGAGTAGGTCGTGGACCGCGGTCGCGCCGGTGGCGGACACGGCCAGGAGGCGCACCTGCGGCTCCTGTGCCTCGCTCGCGCCCGCGACGTAGCCGTGGGGCTTCGCGGTGCCGGTCGGTCCGTCGGCCGCCGGCCCGGTGGACCCGCCCGTCGAGCAGGCGGTGGCGGTGATCGCCAGGGCGGCCGCGATCGCGGTGGTGGTGGCCAGGCGCGCGGGAGTGCGTCGCTTCGTGGGCTGGTTCATGCTGCCTCTCGTGGTGCTGGTGCTGGTGCTGGTGCTGGTGCTGGTGCTGGTGCTGGTGTGCGTGTGGTCGGTCGCGAGCCGGACACCCGCGGGCGGAGGGCCGCGAGGGCGCGGGAGACGGCGACCGAGGCGACGGCGACGGCTGCGATGCTCGCTCCGGCGGCGGTGCCGAGGTGCCAGGACACGAGCAGGCCGACCGCGACCGCGACGGTGCCGGTGCCCGCGGCGAGGAGCATCGTCGACCCGACGTGCTTCGTCCACGCGCGGGCGGCCGCGGCCGGGGCGAGCAGGAGCCCGACGACGAGCAGGGTGCCGACCGCCCGGTAGGACGCGACGACGGCGAGCGTCACGAGGCCGATGAGCACGACCTCGGCCAGCCGGGGGCGGAGCCCGAGGGTCGTGGCCTTCCGGACGTCGAACGCCGCCGCGGTGAAGGGCCGGTGGAACACGGCGGCGAGCACGAGCGCGACGACGACGGCGATCGCGAGTCCGCCGAGGTCCGCGCGGGTCACGGCGAGCACGTCCCCGAACAGGATCGCTGTCACGTCGGTGGCGAAGGACCGCGACGACGACACGATGATGACCCCGAGCGCGAGCATGCCGACGAAGAGCAGCCCGATCGAGGTGTCGTACGACAGCCGCGCCCGGCGGCGGAGTGCCCCGACGCCGAGCACCATCACGCCCGCGCTCACCGCGGCGCCGAGGATCGCCGGGATCCCGGTCAGGGTGGCGACCGCGACGCCGGGGAGCATGCCGTGCGCCAGGGCCTCGCCGAGGAACGCCATGCCGCGGACGAGCACCCACGTGCCGACGACCGCGCAGAGGACCGCCGCCAGGGTGCCGCCCACGAGCGCGCGCAGCATGAAGTCGACGGAGAACGGATCGGTCAGCCAGGTCACGCTGCGAGACGCTACATGAAAACGACTATCGATACTGATAGCGTGTTCAGGTGCTCACCACCGCGGTCCTCCCTGCCCTCGAGGTCGCGCACCTCGTCGTCCGACGCGGCGACCGGACGGTGCTCGACGGCTTCGACGCGACGTTCCCCGCCGGGGTCGTCACGGCGCTCACCGGGCCCAACGGGTCCGGCAAGTCGACCCTGCTCGACGCGCTCGCCGGGGTGGTGACGCCCGTCGGCGGAGCCGTGTCGGGCCTCCCGTCCGGCGGTGTCGCGTACGTGACCCAGGCCGTCCCGCCGACCGCGCTCCCGCTGACCGTGCGGTCGACCGTCGCGATGGGGCGGTGGCGGGCACGGCCCTGGTGGCGACCGCTCGGACGGGCGGACCACGCGGTGGTCGACGCCCAGCTGGAGCGGATGGGCATCACCGACCTCGCCGACCGGCCGCTCGACGAGCTGTCCGGCGGGCAGCGGCAGCGCACGCTCGTCGCCCTCGGTCTCGCGCAGCGCGCGCCGGTCCTGCTCGTCGACGAGCCGACCGCGGGGGTCGACGCCGGGTCGGCGGCACTCGTGACGGCGGCGCTCGCCGACGAGGCGTCCGCCGGGGTCGTCGTCGTGCACGCCGCCCACGATCCCGTGGCCATCACGGCGGCCGACCGGGTCGTGACACTCGACTGACCCGGCTGCTCCGGGCTGACCCTTGCTGCTCCGGGCTGCTCCGGCGTCAGCCGTCGGTGTCGAGCGCGGCCCGCGCCGCGGCGACCACCCGGGGGTCGGTCACCGTGAACGTCGAACCGTCGTCCCCGCTGCCCATCGGCACACCGCCGTGCTCCGTCGCGCCGACCGGGCGCTTCGCGGAGAGGTGCACCGCGGCGACACCGGTCGCCACCAGGGCCGAGACGTCCTCGGGCCGCACGCCCGCACCCGCCATGACCTGCACCGGACCGGCTGCCTCGACCATCCGGGCGATCGTCGCCGCCCCCGCCGGGGCACTCGCGGCTCCGCCCGACGTCAGCACCCGGGTCAGCCCGAGGTCTGCCAGCCGCGCGGCGGTCGCGACCGGGTCGGCAGCGTGGTCGACCGCCCGGTGAAGCGTGACCTCGGCGTGCGCGGAGACCGAGCGGGTGGCGTCCACGAACCGGCGGAGGGCGTCCTCGTCGAGGGTCCGGTCCGGGCGGAGGGCACCGACCACCACCCCGGCTGCTCCCGAGCGCAGGACCGTGCGGACCTCCCGCTCCATGAGCGCGAGCTCGCCGTCGTCGTACGTGAACCCGCCGGGCCGGCAGCGCACCAGGGCGTGCGCCGGGATCCCGGTCTCGTGCGTGGCCTCGACCAGGGCCTGCGAGGGCGTCAGTCCGCCCAGCTCCAGGCCGACGCAGAGCTCGACCCGGTCGGCGCCCCCGTCACGGGCGACCAGTGCCCCGGTGGGCGAGGTCACGGCGATCTCGAGGGCGACGGACATCAGGCGGCTCCGAGGGGTTCGTTCGACGGTGGCACGATGCGCGCGGTCAGGTCCGGCGGCGTCGCGAACTCCCGATCGTAGGGGAACACCGGGCGCTCGATCCGGTGGTGCCCGAGGCGCAGCAGGTCCTGGTCGACGCCGCCGGGGGTGAGCGCCAGCATCCAGTCCGCCGCCATGTCGAACAGCTCCGGCTCGAGGTACCCGATCTTCACCACGACGACGTCGGCGTCTCGCGGGGCGAGGTCGAGATCGGTGAAGTCGTGCTCGTGGTGGTACGGCTTGCGGAGCGTCGTCAGGATCGCGAAGACGCTGCCGACCTGCAGCACGACCTCGGTCTCGGCGTCCCGGTCGCCGTGCCGCACCGCGTGCACCCGACCGGTCAGCGTGACCGGCCCCGCGTGCACGTCGTCGACCTCGGCGCCCGCGGTCACCGTGACGGTCGCCCCGACCCCGGCGGCCACGGCCTCGGCGACGGCGGCCGGGCCGGGGATGCTCGCGTAGATCAGCGTGGGGCCGTCCGGCGCGGCGAACGCCGGGTGCGCGAGCACCTGCGTCAGTCCCCACGTCATGTCGCCGGAACCACCGGCGGTCGGGTTGTCGCCGGAGTCCGAGACGAAGAACGGGCGCGCGGCGCCGGGTGCGAGCGCGGCGGCGAGGCACTCGTCGAAGGAGCCCGTCGGTGCCACGAACGCGAAGTCCTCGCGGGCGTCCCAGAACGCCCGGGCCAGGCGCTCGGCGCCGGCGGCCACGACGTCGCGGTCCCACCCGGTGACGACGGTGACGGCACGGTCGCGGGGCTGGTCGGCCCAGGCGTACCCGACCCAGATCGCGGCGTCGAGCACGCCGTCCTCCTGTTCGACCTCCGGTACCTGCGCGTAGATCGACGCCGCGGGTTCGATGCGGGTCGACGTCTGCTCGCCGGGTAGCAGCACCGGGATCGGGATCCACGCCTTCACCGGGCGCTGTCGACCGACCGGCCGGGTGGCGAGCACGTCGACCAGGTTCCGGACCGCGCGCTCCTTCGTCTCGAGGACGTCCTCGTGCGGGGCCGTCCGGTAGCAGGTGACGAGGTCCACCTGGTGCGCGAGCTCCCGCGTGACGTTGCCGTGCAGGTCCATCGATGCCGACACGATGACGTCCGGCCCGACGACCGCACGGACGCGGCCGAGCAGGTCGGTCTCGGCGTCGTCGAGCCCCTCGACCACCATCGCGCCGTGGATGTCGTACCAGAGGCCGTCGACCGGCCCGATGTCCGTCAGGCGCGCGACGATCTCGTCGGCGAGTTCCTCGTACGCCGGCCGGGCGACGACCCCGCCGGGCAGTGCGTGGCCGATGAGCGCCCCGCGGAAGTCGGCGGAGTCCGCGTACGACGCCAGGAACGGGTACCGCGCCACGACCTCGTCGCCGCGGTCCGGGTGGAAGGCGGGCGCGAGGGTGCGGGTCGGCGTGAACGTCGACGTCTCGATCGCGAGTCCGGCGATCGCGATCACCGGGCGACGTGCAGCGGGCGCGGCGGTGGCGGTGACGGCTGGGTCGGACACGGGATCAGCATAGGGAGCGGTCACGCAGCCCCGGTGTCGGTGGAAGTGCGGACTGGTACGCCCCTCGGACGAGGGTCAGGATGGCCACCTGGTTGCACCCTGCAACGTCGCAGGGTCCTTGATCGAGGAGTCCACATGAAGCACACCCTCGCAGCGGCGCTCGCCGCCGTCGCCGTCGTCGCCGGCGGCGTGTTCGCCGCCACCCCCGCCTCCGCGCTGCCCGCGCACATCGAGGTCGTCGGCGGCGAGCAGGCCCCCACCACGAGCTGGGCGGTCCAGCTCGAGGCCTCCGGCGGGACGATCCCGTCCGGCTACGTGAGCAACTGCACGGGGGAGCAGATCAACGCCTCGTGGATCCTCACCGCGCGGCACTGCATCGACGGCATCGGTGCGATGAACGTCTACCACTCGAACTCCACCACGAACCGCGGGTCCGCCGTCGCCGTCGACCGGGTCAGTGCCGCACCGGCCGGGGACATTGCGCTCGTGCACCTGCGCAGCGCGTACGCGCTCTCCACCTACGCGCCCCTCGACCTGACGGCGGCGGCGAAGTCGAGCGGGACCGGCGTCATCCAGGGCTACGGTCTGCGGGCGAACGCGCAGCAGTCGGACGGGCTGTACCAGGCGACGGTGTCCCTGACCGGCTCGACGCGGGACGCCTACAGCGGTCGCGCGCAGCACGTCACGGGTGTCACCGGCGCCTCGAACCACGGTGACTCGGGCGGCCCGCTCCTCGTCAACGGCAAGGTGGTCGCCGTCTGCTCCACCGGCGACAGCGCCGACCCGGGTGCGAACACCCAGGCAGGGTCGAACTACGCGCTGCTGTCGCAGTCGTCCTCGTGGATCCGCTCCACGGCGGGCGTCTGACCAGCGCAACCCACGGACGGACGGGAGGCGCGGTGCCAGCCAGCACCGCGCCTCCCGTCCGTCAACGCTCGCTTCAGGCGCCGTGCGCCTCCTCGGCGACCGGCTGCCACTCGCGCCACGTCGCGAGACGCGACTCGTAGTCCTGCTCCGCGATGCCGAGCGGCGCCTTGCCGAAGAAGACCCGCAGCGGCGGCTGCTCGGCGTCGACGACCTTGAGGATCGCCGACCGCGTGGCCTCGGGCTTGCCCGGGTCCGACGCGGACGGGCGCTTCGAGGCGGCCTCGCGGACGTCCGCGTAGGCGTCGAGCTCCTCGCTGTGCTTCGAGGACGGACCCGACCAGTCGGTCGAGAACCCGCCCGGCTCGACGAGCGTGACGGAGATGCCGAAGCCCGCGACCTCCTGCGACAGCGACTGCGACAGGCCCTCGAGCGCCCACTTCGACGCGTGGTAGGCGCCGACCGTGGGGAACGCGCTGATCCCGCCGATGCTCGAGACCTGCACGATGTGGCCCGAGCCCTGCTCACGCATGATCGGCAGTGCCGCCTGCGTGACCCAGAGGGCGCCGAAGAAGTTCGTCTCGAGCTGCGCGCGGACCTCGTCCTCGGTCAGCTCCTCGACCATGCCGAAGTGGCCGAACCCCGCGTTGTTCACGACGACGTCGAGCCGACCGAAGTGCTCGGCGGCCTGCTGCACCGCGGCGGTGTCGGCGGCCTTGTCGGTGACGTCGAGCCGGATCGCCAGGAAGGTGTCCGGGTACTGCTCGACGAGTGCCTGCACGTCGTCGGTGTTCCGCGCGGTGCCGGCGACGGAGTCCCCGCGCTCCAGGGCGGCTTCCGCCCACTCGCGGCCGAAGCCCTTCGACGCTCCGGTGATGAACCAGGTCTTGGCCATTCGCTGCCTCCAGTTGCTGTTCGAGTGACGGCGAGCAGGCAACGCCCGTCGCCCTGGCGCCACCTGGGTGCCCGGGTGACAGTCGGACGACTGGACCGGCGCGGAGGCACGTGCGAGCACCATGGCCCCATGAGCCAGTACGAGAAGCGCGATCCGAACAGCCTCTACCCGAAGCCTCCCTTCCCGGAGCAGGAGCAGTCGCTGCCGGGTGCCGCCTGGAAGATGGACCCGGAGCCCGACCACGGCGAGCAGAGCTACGTCGGCAAGGAGCGCCTGACCGGCTACCGCGGCATCGTCACCGGCGCGGACTCCGGCATCGGCCGTGCCGCCGCCATCGCGCTCTCGCGCGAGGGCGCCGACCTCGTCCTCTCCTACCTGCCCGACGAGCAGGAGGACGCCGAGCAGGTCCGCGACCTCCTCGAGTCCGAGGGGCGCAAGGCCGTCCTCGTCCCGGGGGACATTTCCGACGAGCAGTACTGCAAGGACCTCGTCCAGAAGGCCGTCGACGAGCTCGGCGGGCTCGACACCCTCGTCATGGTCGCCGGTCGCATGGACAGCAACGACGACATCCTCACGCTCACCACCGAGCACTTCGACTCGACGTTCAAGACGAACATCTACTCGCTCTTCTGGCTGACCCAGGCCGCGGTCCCGCACCTCGAGCCCGGCTCGACGATCGTCACCACCGGGTCGATCCAGGCCGCGACGCCGTCGCCGGACAAGATCGACTACGCGATCTCGAAGAGCGCCGTGAAGACCTTCACCGAAGCCGTCGCGCAGCAGCTCGCCCCGAAGGGCATCCGCGTGAACTCGGTCGCGCCGGGTCCGGTGTGGACGCCGCTGCAGCCCGGCTCCGACGACGCGGAGACCGTCGCGCACTTCGGCGAGCAGTCGCCGTTCGGTCGCCCGGGCCAGCCCGCCGAACTCGGTGCCGCGTACGTGCACCTGGTGAGCCCGGAGTCGAGCTACCAGTCCGGTTCGACCATCACGATCGCCGGTGGGACGCCCGCGTTCTAGGCAGGACCAGCAACGGACTGGAGGCGCGTGGCGGGTCCGCCACGCGCCTCCAGTCCGTCACCGGGTCGCGTCTGCGACCGGCTCGCCTCAGCCCTGCGGCGGCGAGTACAGCTGCAGGTCGTTGCCCTCGCTGTCCTTGAACGGGATGATCTTGCCCCACGGGTGCTCGCTGACGTCGCCCGCGAAGTCGACGCCCTTCGCCTTGAGATCGGCCACCTCGTCCTCGATGCGGCCGTCCGGCTGGAACGACACGACCGCGCCGCCGTCGCTCGACGGACCCGCCGACTCTCGTCCGTTCAGACCGATGAGCAGCCCGTTCGCGTCGATCTCGCTCCAGTCGTCGTCCTCGCTCTTCACCGTCAGGCCGAGCGCGTCGCGGTAGAACGCGACCGCGCGCTGCATGTCACTGACCGGTACCCAGACCGCTGCCACTCCACTTGCCATGGTGATGCCTCTCGTCGTCGTTGCGTACGGGGGAGACGGTAGGTCGCCGGGTTGCGTGCGGACACAGGCGGAGTGGTGTCCCAGTACCCCGGTGGCAGGGTTGACTCGACGACGGGAGCAGCGGATGGCTGGCGTGACGCACGTGGTGCTGGTGGCACTGACCGATGACGGGAAAGGTGTCACCGAGCGCCTCGACGCGCTGTGCCGCGAGCACCTGCAGCGCATCGACGGGGTGGAGTCGGTGCACTCGGGGACGAGCATCAGCACGGAGGGGCTCGAGGCGGACTTCGGGTGGATGCTGACGGTGCGCTTCCGTGACGCCGACGCGCTCGCCGCCTACCTGCCGCACCCGGAGCACCGCCCGGTCGCCGACGCGATCGGCGCGGCAGCCGGACGGGTCGTGGTGTTCGACGTCGCCGACTGACGCGCGGGTCAGCCGCGCTTCGGTCGGGGACGGGCAGAGCGCGGCGGGACGGTCCGCATGTGGTCGCGGACCCGTCCGAGCACGTCATCGAGGGCATGGACGTCGTCGGCCGACAGCGGCTCGAGGAACAGCTGCCGGAGCACCTCGACGTGCCCGGGGAAGACCCGGCCGAGCACGTCGCGCCCGGCGTCGGTGAGCGCGACCGTGGTGCTCCGCTCGTCCTCGGTCGAGGGCGCGCGCACGACGAGCCCGTCGCGCTCGAGCAGTCCGACCTGGTAGGTCAGGCCGCTCCGGCTGTAGACGACGCCGTCGGCGAGGTCGGTCATGCGCAGGCTGCCGTCGGGGGCGTCGCCCAGCGTCGCGAGCAGCTGGAACTGCACGTAGCTCAGGCCGCCGACGTCCTTGAGCTGCTGCTCGACCGTGTGCCGGAGCAGGCTGCTGACCTCGATGAGCGAGAAGTACGCGCCGAGCTCGGCGGGGTCGAGCGGCGGGACGGGAGCGGGCACCCGTCCATCCTAGGTGTTGCGAAGTCGAAGCACCCCCCGGACTGCGCGCGAGCGAACAGTCGTCTACCCTTGAGGGCACGACGGGCCGGTTCCCGGGACGTCGCCAGCCGAAGGCCCCGCTCGCGGGGCCTTCGTTCTGCCCGGGTCGTGCCGCTCACGGCACCCAGGTCTGCTCGTGTGCCACCGCGGGCGCGATCGCCGCCCATTGCCGGGCCAGCGTCCGGCGGGCGGCGGGGTGCGGGTTGTGGATGCGCTGACGTCGGAAGTGGACGTACACGGCGAGGTCGACGACCTGCAGCCCGTCCGAGAACCGGGAGCAGGCGAAGTTGATCGGCGACGAGATGTGCCGGAGCATCGACGATCCGGCGCCGCCCGTCCCGAACTCCTGGTAGCCAGCGAAGGCGCGTTGGTGTTCTGCCTGTGTCGCGATCTCGTCCGCGACCACGATCGCCTGCTCCTCGTCGCCGTGCGCGGCGGTGTACTGGTCGATCTGTTCGAGGACGTGACCGAAGACGACGGCGTGCGGAGGCGCCGGGTACCGGAATCGCGCATGGAGTCGAGCCACGTCGACGCCGCGGAAGAGGTACCGGACGCCACAGTCCCGGGCGGCGTCGAGGACGGCGAGTGAGACGCCGGCGGCTTCGCGGTGCTTGCCGCGCAGTGGCGACCACGGGCCGCTGCCGCCCATGAGCTCGTGCCCGTGGAACTCGATCTCGGGATCGGTCCCGTGTTCACGAGCAGTTCGCTGCCGGACCGCCGCGAGACGCGATGAGACCGCTTCCCACCCCTCCAGCGTCGCGATCGCGGCACCGATGAAGTAGCGGTCGCGGTCGTACGATTCATCGACGTAGGCGACGAGCATCCCGTCAGCCTCGCACGGGGCGGAGTCGCCCGGAGGGACCTGTGGATGCGCGACCGGTGGCAACGCAGCGCCGGGGCTGAACGGTCTCTGATGCGGAGCGGGGCCGGTACGCCGGGTGGTCGGACGATCCCCTGGGACGATGGACGGATGAGCACCGACCCCGAGCGCCGCCGCAGGAGGGCCGACGTCATCGGCATCCTCGAGCCGAACCCCCGTCCGCTGTCGACGATCGCGATCGCCGTGGTCGCCGTGCTCGTGCTCACCGTGGTCGGGTTCTTCCTCAGCACGGTCGACCTGGGGCTCGCGAAGGCGTTCAACACGCTGCACGTCGGCGCCCTCGGGGCGTTCACCACGGCGGTCTACCACGTCATCAGTCCGGTGCCGGCGATCGCGATCACGTTCGTCGTCGCGGGGATCATCTGGTGGCGGGCTCGCGACGTCCGCCCCGCCCTCGGCTTCGGCATGACGATCGCGATCACCTGGCTGCCGTCGGCGGCGGTGAAGGAGCTCGTGCACCGGGCACGGCCGGACGTCGCACTGCTGCCGCACCCGTTCCCCGTGCAGCCGGACCCCGGCTACCCGAGCGGGCACACCGTGTACATCACCGCGTTCGTCATCGCCCTGGTCTGGGTCGTCCGCGAGACGCGGTGGCACCAGGTGGCACGGGTCCTCGGCGTCGTCGCGATCGCGGTCGTCTTCCTGTCGGTGTCGATCGACGCCGTGCACTACCCGACCGACGCGGCCGCGTCGATCCTCTGGGCGGTCGCCGTGGCACCCGCCGCGCGCGTGGTGTGGGTGGACTGGGTGATGCCGCGCATCCCGGTCCTCCGCCCGCGCGACGGAGCGGCCGTCCCGCTGCGCGTCCGTCGCTGAGGAACCCGCGCGCGGCCCTGCCGACGAACCCGCGCGCGGCCGCGCCGCCGACGTCCTACGCCCGGCTGCGCCGCGCCACGACGAGCGCGACGACGGCGACGACCGCGGCGGCGAGCATGACGATCGCGAGCGGTGCCGCCGTGCCCTCGCCGCCGATGCTCACGAGGGGTGACACGAGCGCCGCGAGCCCGAACTGCAGCGCACCGAGCACGGCGGAGGCGCTGCCGGCCACCCCGGGCACCGCGCCGAGCGCCATCGCCGTGGCGTTGCCGAGCACGAGGCCCAGCGAACCGACGGCGGTGAACAGCGGGACCGCGAGCCAGAGGACCGGCGCGCCGGTGACGACGAGCAGCGCGAACGCGACGGTCGACGCCGTCACCAGGACGATCCCGAGGGTCAGGACGCCCTCGACGGAGCGGGTCGCGGTGAGCTTCGCGGACAGGATGCTGACGCCCATCAGTGCGAGCGCGTTCAGGCCGAAGGCGAGTCCGTAGCCGACCGTGTCGAGGCCGAGCATGCCCTGGTACAGGAAGGGCGACGCCGAGATGTACGCCATCATCACCGCGAACGCGAAGCCGAACACGGCGGTCCAGCCGACGAACGTCCGCGAGCGCAGCGCTCGGAGCGGGGAGCCGGAGGCGGTGCGCTCGGCCCGCAGTGCGTCGCGACGCTCGCGCAGGTGCGTCTCGCGGACCACCGCCAGCACGGCCACGAGCATCACGACCGACAGGCCGAGGACGATCGCGAGCAGCCCGCGCCACCCGATCGGGCCGGTGAGCAACCCGCCGAGCAGCGGTGCGACCACCGGCGCGACCCCGCCGACGATCATCATGAGCGAGAACGCCCGGGCCGCGGGCCTGCCGGTCGCGAGGTCCGAGATGACCGCGCGTCCGATCACCATGCCGGCCGCGCCGCCGAGGCCCTGCAGCAGGCGTGCCACGACGAGCACACCGACGTTCGGTGCGAGCACCGCGGCCGCGCTCGCGAGCACGCACAGCGCGGCACCCGCGAGCAGCGGCGGCACGCGGCCGAACCGGTCGGACAGCGGCCCGAAGACGAGCTGCCCCGCGGTCACGCCGACCAGGAAGGCGGTCAGGGTCAGCTGCACGGTGGTCGCGGACGCCGAGAGCTCGGTCGTCATCTGCGGGAACGCCGGCAGGTAGAGGTCGGTCGCGAACGGCGCGACCGCGCTGAGCAGGCCGAGCACGAGCAGGAGCGGCGTCGTGATGCCCGTCGGCCTGGTGGAGGGCTTCGCCGTCGCGGCGCGGATGGATCCGGTGTCGGTCGTCATGGTTATGAAACCATAACTCATCCGTCGGCAGCGGTACAGTGACGGCATGGCACCAGCGGTCTCCGACGACGCCCTCGCCGAGTTCGCCGACGTCGTCCTGCGCATCGGCCGCGAGGTCGACCCGCACGGCCCGCACGCCCCCGACATCGTGCCGCTCACCGGGACCGAGGCGCTCGTGATGCGCTGGGTGCACCGGAACCCCGGCGCCTCGCCGAGCGCCGTGGCCGACGCCACCGCACTCCAGCGCAGCAACTGCAGCGTCGCGCTCCGCTCGCTCGTCGCGAAGGGCATGGTCGAGCGCCGCACCGACCCGGACGACGCCCGCACGGTGCAGCTGCACCCCACGTCCCGCGCGAACGGGAGCATCGAGCGCCTGCACGCGCACTGGGCCGGGCGGCTCCGTGCCGCCCTCGCGGGCGACGACGAGGGGCTCGCCGCAGCGGCGAACCTGCTGGCGCGCATCGACGACGGCCTGCGCCGACGGGACTGACGGCGGACGGGAGGCGCGTGGCGGGACCGGCACGCGCCTCCCGCCCGCCTCCCGGTCACGCTTGCTACCCTGGTCGGGCACCACAGTACGCAGTGTGTACCTACCGGCCGTCGGCACCCCCGGCGGATCAACGGCGGCACCCCGACGGGCCCGTCGACCGACCAGGCCGGGCCCCAGAAGGCACACCCCTCATGCTCCACGAACGTCGCGCCGACGCGTCCCTCGTCTCCCTCGCCGGTCGGTGGTACTTCCCGATCGCCTTCATCGCCCGGCTGCCCTTCGCAATGATGGTCGTCGGCGTCCTCACACTCGTCGTCGCCTCCCGTGACTCCGTCGCGCTGGGCGGCATCAACTCCGCGTCCGTCGGGATCGGCTCGGCCGTCTTCGGCCCGCTCGTCGGCGCCGCCGCCGACCGCTTCGGCCAGCGCGCCGTGCTCGTGCCCGTCGGCCTCGCGAACGCCGTCCTCCTCGGGGTCCTGCCCCTCGTCGTCGCCGGGACCGCGCCCGACCTCGCGGTCCTCGCGATGTCGTTCTGCATCGGCGCGACCGCCCCGCAGGTCGCCCCGATGTCCCGGACACGACTCGTCGCGATCATCCGACGCCACACGTCGCCCGCCCGTCGCGACAGGGTCTTCAGCGGCACGATGGCCTACGAGTCTGCCGCCGACGAGACCGTGTTCATCATCGGCCCGTTCCTGGTCGGCCTGCTCGCGAGTGCGATCGCACCATGGGTGGCCGTCGCCGGGGCCGCTGCGCTGACGCTCGTGTTCGTCACCGCCTTCGCGCTGCACCCCACCGGCAGGCTCGTCGTCGGTGGGCCGGCGCAGGAGACCCGGGCGCCCGTCCGACAGCTCCTCCGCCCCCGGTTGCTCGTCGTGGTCGTCGGCATCCTCGGCGTCGGTCTGTTCTTCGGCTCGACGCTGACCTCGCTGACCGCCTTCGTGGAAGGTCACGGCGAGGCGTCCCAGGCGGGCCTGCTCTACGGTGTCATGGGCATCGGCTCCGCGGCGCTCGCGCTCGGCTCGGCGGCCTTCCCACGGTCCTTCGGGGTCACGTGGCGCTGGCTCGTGTTCGGCCTCGTGCTGCTCGGCGGGGCGATCGCGTTCAGCCGTGCCGACTCGATCGGGTCCGTCGTGCTCGTCCTCGGGATCCTGGGGATCGGCATCGGTCCGACGCTCGTCGCGCAGTACAGCCTCGGGTCGGACCGCTCCCCGGTCGGCCGCTCGGCGACGACGATGACGATCCTCGGTTCGGCGGTCATCGTCGGGCAGTCGGTCGCGTCCGCGGTCGTCGGCGAGGTCGCCGAGCGGGCGGGGACGGGCGCCGCGATGCTCTTCCCGGCGTTCGCGGCGGGGCTGGTGGTGCTCGCCGCCGTGGCCGACCTGCTGCTCGCGCGGCGGGACACCCGCTCGCCGGCGCCCGAGCCGACCGCCTGACCCGGGGGCGGTGCAGGCTGGGGGCATGCGCATCCTCGTCCTCGGTGGCACCGCCTGGCTCGGCCGGACCGTCGCCCAGCACGCCCTCGACGCCGGCCACGACGTCACCTGCCTGGCACGGGGCTCCGACGTCCCCGACGGTGCCCGGTCGGTCGTGGCCGACCGCGACCGGGACGATGCACTGTCGGAGGTGACCGGCGACGTCCGCTGGGACGCCGTCGTCGACGTCTCCCGGACGCCCGAGCACGTGCGGCGATCCGTCCGTGCCCTCGAACCCGTGACGGAGCGCTACGTCTTCGTCTCGACCGTCAGCGTGTACGCCTCACACGCGGAGCGGGGAGCCGACGAGCACACCGCCCTCCTCGAGTCGTCCGACGACCCCGCCGAGTACGGGGCCGCCAAGGTCGCCTGCGAGCGCGCGGTCCTCGACGTCTTCGGGACCGAGCGGGCGTCGATCGCGCGAGCCGGACTCGTCGGCGGACCGGGGGACCACACCGGGCGCTCCGGGTACTGGCCGTGGCGGTTCGCTCGTGCAGCCGCAACCGGCTGTGCGGTGGTCGTCCCCGCGCGCAGTGAGCGACCCACGTCGGTGATCGACGTCCGTGACCTCGCGGCCTGGCTCGTCGGAGCGGCCGAAGGTGGACGAGCGGGTGTGCACGACGTCACCGGTCGGGTCGTCACGCTGGGGCGGCACCTCGAGATCGCACGTGCCGCGGGTGCCGCGGGCGTCGAGCTCGTGCCCCTGGCGGACGACGTGCTTCTCGATCGCGGGGTGGCACCGTGGGCGGGGGAGCGGTCCCTGCCCCTCTGGATCCCCGACGACGACCACCAGGGCATGAACGACCGTCCTTCGGACCGCGCCCGCTCGGCAGGCCTGACGCGGCGGCCACTCGCCGACACGCTGGCGGACACGCTCGCGTGGGAACGACTGCAGCCGGTGCACCCGCACGGCGCAGGACTCTCGGACGACGACGAGCTCGCCGTCCTGGCCCACGTGGGGTGAGCCGGTCCTCCGTGTCGTCGATGCGCGCGTGCTCGAGCCGGGCGACGCTCGATCGCAGTCCGGTGCGGTTGATCACCGACAGCGACGACGGCAGCGGTAGCGGCTGCGGCAGCTTTATCGTGCGCAGATAAAGCGGTCTAAACCTAGAAACAGGCGGGGTCAGTCCTCGGTGTCGTCCACCAGCAGGTCCTCGTGCCGGTAGTCGTTCGACCGCAGACCGGCGCGCGCGATCATGTGCGTCGACACCGGCACCAGGAACAGCTGGAACACGAGGACCGGCACGACGACCCAGAACGCCGTCCACGTCCACACCGCGACGACGACCGCCGCGAGGGCGAGCGCCAACCCCAGGACCTGCGGCTTCGCCATCGCGTGCAGGCGCACGAGCGGGTCGGGGAACCGCACGATGCCGATCGCGGCGGCGAGCGAGAGCGCCGAGGCGACCAGCAGCAGCGCGAGGGCGATCCAGGCGCGGACACCGGCCCCGTCGACGAAGGACTCCAGGATCGCGATCACTTCGACTCCTCCTCCACGGCGTGCTCCGGCGTGGTCGCGTCGGCGCCCTCGTCGGACGGGTCCGAGGACGGCGTGACGATCCGGGCGACGGCGATCGTGGCGAACACGCTCGTCGCCGCGATCACCACGAGCACGGGGACGGCGGTCAGGTCCTGCCGGACGACCATCGCCGCGGCGATCACCACGAGCGCGGTGGTCAGCACGATGTCCGAGCCGATCATGCGGTCGAGGATGGTCGGACCGCGGACGATCCGGCCGACGGACAGGGCGAGCGTCGCCCCGAGCAGGGCGAGCACGAGCAGGACGCCGATGCCCATGACGACCACGGCGGCGCTCACCGGGTCACCGCCGGCAGCGGCTCGGCGAGTTCGGACACGTCCTGCTTCGACCCGATGGCGCGGATGACGAGCTCCTCGATGCGGTGGGCCTCGTGCGCGGCGGCCTCGACCTGCTCGGTGCGCTCGGTGTCGAGCACGTGCAGCAGCAGGCGACGGCGCGGCAGGTCGACGTCGGCGACGAACGACCCGGGCACGAGGGAGATCGCCAGGGTGGCGAGCGTGAAGGTCATCTCGGACGTGGTGTGCATCTGCACGAGCACGATCGAGCTGCGGCGGACACCGCGCGGTCGCACGGCGACCCAGGCGACCCGGAAGGACGCGACGACGACGAGCCCCGCCCAGACCACGAGGAACCAGAGCAGCCGCGGCACCGACAGGCGCTTCGACAGCGGGACCGGCGGGAGCGGCAGCAGCTGCGTCACGAGGAGCGCGACCACGACGCCGCAGAGCAGCGTCAGCACGGTCCACGACCCCCAGAGCAGCGCCCACAGCACGGTCAGCCCGGCGACGAGCGGGACGTCGTAGCGCCACGCGAGCGCGATGCGTCGGGCGTTCGAGGTGCGGCGGAGGTCGCTCATCGTGCACCTCCCAGGACGGCCTGCACGTAGCGGTCGGGCGACTCCAGCGACTCCGCTGCGCGGGTCGCGTACCCGTAGAGCGGACCGGCGACGACGGTCAGGGCGACCGAACCGAGGACCGCCACCGTCGTGACGGCCACCAGCATGCGCGGCAGCGGCGTGTGCGCCGACGGCTCGACCGCTGCGGTCTGCCCGGTGGTCGGACTGGAGGCACTGCTCGCGTGGGGTGCGTCGGTGACGGTGGTCGAGCCTCCCGGGTGGTACGCCTCGCCGGTCTCCTCGGACACGGTGAGGGGCGCCGGTTCCGGCGACCGCAGGTGCGCGTGCGGTTCCGCCGTGCTGGCGTGCGGCGCCGCCGCCTCGGCGGCCGGCTTGGGCCGCCAGAAGGCGGCGTCCCAGACGCGCATCAGCGCGTACAGGGTGAGGAGGCTCGTCACGACCCCGGCGCCGATCGTCACCCACGCCATGGGGGAGCCGTCCTCGGCCGCGGCCCGGAAGAGGCCGAGCTTGCCGATGAACCCGGAGAACGGCGGGATCCCACCGAGGTTGAACGCCGGCACGAGGTACAGCGCGGCGAGGAGCGGCGCGGCCTTGAGCAGACCACCGAGCGACCGTGTCGAGGTGGTGCCGCCGATGCGCTCCATGACGCCGGACACCAGGAACAGCGTGGTCTGCACCACGATGTGGTGCACGGTGTAGAACACCGCGGCGGCGGTCCCCACGACCGAGCCGAGGCCGATGCCCATCACCATGAAGCCGATGTGGCTGATGAGCGTGAAGGACAGCAGTCGCTTGACGTCGGTCTGCGAGACGGCGCCGAGCACGCCGACGACCATCGTGAGCACCGCGACGACGAGCAGGACGTCGTTGAGCTGCGGCCCGGGGAAGATGATGGTCTCGAGCCGGATGATCGCGTAGATGCCGACCTTCGTCAGCAGGCCCGCGAACACCGCCGTGACCGGTGCCGGTGCGGTCGGGTACGAGTCCGGCAGCCAGAACGCCAGGGGGAACACGGCGGCCTTGATGCCGAAGCCGATGAGCAGCATCGTGTGGAGCAGGAGCTGCACGTGCTCCGGCAGACCGGCGACCCGCTCGGAGATCTGCGCGATGTTCACGGTGCCGGTCGCGCCGTAGACCAGGCCGATGGCGGCGAGGAAGATCGCCGACGCGATGAGGCTCGTGACGATGTACGTCGTGCCGGCCCGGACACGCTGCTCGCTGCCGCCGAGGGTGATGAGCACGTAGCTCGCCACGAGCAGCATCTCGAACGCGACGTAGAGGTTGAAGAGGTCGCCGGCCATGAAGGCGTCGAGCACGCCGGCGGCGAGCACGAGGTACGTCGGGTAGAAGATCGTGACCGGGGCGTCCTCGTCGTCGGGCGCGAGGTCCTGGCCGATGGAGAACAGCAGGACGAGCAGGAGCACGCTCGCGCTGACGGTGAGGAGCAGGGCGCTCAGCCGGTCGACCACGAGCGAGATGCCGTACGGGGCCTGCCAGCCGCCGACCTGCACGACGATGGTGCCGTGCTGGTCGACGAGCACCATGAGCGTCGCCGCGACGGCCACCGCGACGGCGAGGACCGCGACGGTGATCGCGCGCTGGAGCTTGCGGTGGCGCAGGAGGCCGAGGGCGACGGCGGCCCCGAGCAGCGGGACCAGGACGAGGAGCGGGACGAGCCAGGTCATCGTGCGGCCTCCTCGCGCTGCGCGGCCTCGGGGTCGGTGTCGATCTCGGGGTCCTCGTCGGCCGGGTCGTCGCGGTCGCGGCCGATGGCGGCGTCGGCCTCGTCGACCTCGACCTCGTCGGCGCGGGAGAGCTTCCACGACCGGTGGATGAGCGCCAGCAGGAAGGCGCTGACGGCGAAGGTGATGACGATGGCGGTCAGGGCGAACGCCTGCGGCAGCGGGTCGGTGATCCCCTCGGCCGACTTGCCGACCGGGGGCTTGCCGGCGGCGCCGGACATGACGAGCAGGAGCAGGTTGAGGGCGTTGCCGAGCAGCAGGAAGCCGAGCAGCATCCGGGTCAGGGACCGTTCGAGCAGCAGGTACACCCCGCACGAGAACAGCACCGCCATCGCGATGACGAGGACCAGCGTGATGGTCATGTGGCACTCCCTTCCGGGGTGGTGGCTGCGACGTTGTCGGCGGGGTCGCCCTCGGTGGTGTCCGGGACCGGGGCACGCGAGTCCTCGAGGCGCTGCCGGTCGACCTCGGCGCCGAGGCTCCGGAGCACGTCGAGCACGAGCCCGACGACGACCAGGTACACCCCGATGTCGAAGAAGGTGGCGGTGACGAACTCGACGTGGCCGAGGACGGGGACGGTCGCCTCGAAGAACTCGGAGTAGAGCGCCTGCTTGCCGAAGAACAGCGGCACGATGGCGGTGGTCGCGGCGACCGCGACGCCGAGCCCGAGCAGGCGACCGGCACGCACCGGAGCGGCGGCACCGAGCTCGGCGGGCCCGCCGGCCAGGTAGCGGGCGGCGAGGGCGATGCCCGCGACCAGGCCGCCGGCGAAGCCGCCGCCGGCCGCGTTGTGCCCGGCGAACAGCAGGTAGAGCGAGAGCACCACGAGGCCGTGGAACAGCAGCCGCACGACGACGTCGAGCAGTGCGGAGCGCCCGGTCGGGATCGCGGCGCTCGTCGGCAGCCATGCGCGGGGCTCGCCGTCGGGGCGGTGCTTGTCCTCGGCCACGCTGGCGGGCATGTCCCGCAGGCGGGGGAGCGTGTCCTCGCGCGAGTCGAGGAAGATGAGGCTCGCGACACCGGTGGCCGCGGCGACGACGACCGTCAGCTCGCCGAGGGTGTCCCAGCCGCGCAGGTCGACGAGCGCGACGTTCACCACGTTCAGGCCGTGGCCGAACGAGCTCGTCAGGGCGGGCAGGTCCGGCCAGATCGGTGCGGCGTTCCGTGCGGAGGCGGCGACGATCACGACGATCGCCAGGGTCACGCCGGCCAGCGCGGCGAACAGCGCACGCGCGATCCGGAAGCGCGAGGGGTTCGCCGTCGCGATCCGCGGGGGGAGCCGACGGAGCACGAGCACGAAGGCGATGAGCGTGACGGTCTCGACGACGAGCTGTGTGAGCGCGAGGTCGACCGCGCCGTGCAGGACGAACAGCACGGACATCCCGTAGCCGGTCACCCCGACGAGGACGGCGGCGGCGAACCGGGTCTTGGCGGTGAGCACCGCGATCGCGGCGACCGCCATGACGATCACGACCGGTACCTGGCCCCACGAGTCGGCGAACCGGACGTGGAACGCCCACGGGCCGCCGAGCACGAGGTTGGCGAGCGCCCCGGCGACGAACACCGAGAGGATCACGGTCAGGTAGTAGGGGAGCGACCCGCGCTGCACGCCCGCGGTCAGGCCCGTGGCGACGCGGTCGAGCCCGCGCATGATCGCGCGGTAGGTGCCGGAGGCGCTCGGCGAGCCGGCGAGGCGGTGCTGCAGGGTCTCGACGGGACGCCGGAGCAGGAACAGGGCGACGCCGCCGACGAGCGTGATCGCGGACAGGCCGAGCGCCGGCTCGAGGCCGTGCCAGAGCGCCAGGTGCGGGACCTCGCCCTCGGGGAGCGCCGCCGCGGTGGCCGCGGGCTCGATGCCGTGCGCGACGACCGGGGTGAGCAGTCCGAGTGCGAGGCCCGTGACCGCGAGGACCGACGGCACGACGCCGAGACCGTGCAGCCCGTGCGGTGCGGTCTCCTGCACGCCGGGCTTCCGGGCGAAGGCGCCCCAGAGGAAGCGGAGCGAGTACGCGACGGTGAGGAGCGAGCCGAGCGTGACGCCGACGAGCGCGACCCAGGCCCACCCGCCCTGCGGTCCGTGCAGCTCCTCGACGAAGCCGGTCAGCACGGCCTCCTTCGCGACGAACCCGATGGTCGGTGGGATCCCCGCCATCGAGGCCAGCGCGAGGACGGCCACCACCACGAGCCACGGCATCCGACGGCCGAGGCCGCTCAGCCTGCCGAGGTCACGGGTGCCGGTGACGTGGTCGATCGACCCGACGACCAGGAAGAGCGTCGACTTGAACGTGGCGTGTGCGACGAGCAGCGCCACGCCGCCCAGCGCCACGGCGGGGGCGCCCCAACCGGCGGCGAGCACGAGGAACCCGAGCTGCGCGACGGTGCCGTAGGCGAGCAGGAGCTTGAGGTCGGTCTGCCGGAGCGCGCGGTACCCGCCGACGAGCATGCCGGCCACCCCGAGCACCGTGACCGTCTCGCGCCAGCCGGTCATCAGGGCGAACGCGGGGGCGAGGCGCGCGACGAGGTAGATGCCGGCCTTCACCATCGCGGCGGCGTGCAGGTACGCGCTGACCGGGGTCGGTGCCGCCATGGCGGCCGGGAGCCAGAAGTGGAAGGGGACGATCGCCGACTTCGTCAGGGCGCCGAGCAGCACGAGCACGACGGACACCGGCACGAGCGGACCCGGACGGTCGACCAGCTCGGGAGCCTGCGCGATGATGCCGGACAGGCTCGTGGTGCCCGCGGTGACCGAGAGCGCGACGAGGCCCGCGAGCATCGCCAGACCGCCGGCGGTGGTGACGACGAGCGCCTGCATCGCGGCCGCCCGACTGGCACGCTTCGCGGCGTCGTGGCCGATGAGCAGGTACGAGAAGACCGTCGTGGCCTCCCACAGCACGAAGAGCACGATGACGTCGTCGGCGACCACCAGCCCGTACATCGACCCGGCGAAGGCGGTGAGGACGCCGGCGAACCGGCCGAGTCCCGGCTCGTCGCGGCCGAAGTACGACGCGCAGTAGACGAGCACGAGGGCACCGACGACCGAGACGACGAGGGCGAGGACCCACGACAGGGCGTCCATCCGCAGCGACAGCGCGAGGTCGAGCTGCGGGATCCACTGCCACCGGCTCGTCACCCCGCCGTGCAGCGCCCGGTCGGTCTGGGCGATCGTCAGCACCGCGGCGGCCGCGGGAGCGAGTGCGGCCACGTAGAAGACGCGGCGGCCGATCAGGGGGGTCAGGGCGGGGACGATCAGGGCGACGATCGCGAACGCGATGAGGACGGAGACCATCGGGCACCTCCTCGGGGTCGGGCAGCAGTCCGGCTCACTGGGTCCTCACAGCTTACGGAACGCCGGATGGCAACTTCCTGAACGGCCGGACAGTCCCGTTCTCAGCGCCCGTACGCCCGCGCCGGGATCTGCGTCGCCAACTTCCCGCCCGACACGTCGACGAGCGTGCCGGTGATGTAGCCCGCGGCGTCGCTCGCCAGGAACACGAGCAGGTCGGCGACGTCGTCTGGGGTCTCCCACCGGCGCAGCGACAACGTGTCGAGCAGCCTGTCCTGCTCGGCGGTCGGCATCTCGGCGAAGCCGTTCATCGCCGTCGGGACCATCCCGGGGGCGTAGGCGTTGACGGTGATGCCCCACGGGCCGAGCTCGGACGCGAGCACGCGCGTGAACGCCACGACCGCCGACTTCGACGCCGCGTAGGCCGCACTGCCGACGCTCGGCACGATCGCCGCGAAGGACGCCGCGTTGACGATGCGCCCGCGCCCCGCCGCCTGCATGACGGGCGCCACCGCCTGGCTGACGAGGAACGTGCCGCCCAGGTTGACGTCCATGCACCGGCGCCAGGCGTCCCAGTCCAGCTCCGCGACGGTCCCGGTGACGTTGACGCCGGCGTTGTTGACGAGCACGTCGATCGTGCCGTGCCGAGCGACGACCTCGTCGATCGCGGCGCTCACCGACGCCGGGTCGGCCACGTCGCACACCACCTCGTCGACGCCGAGGGACGCCGGGTCGTCGAAGGCGAGGTCGAGGGCGACCACGCGGCAGCCCTCGGTGACGAAGCGTGCGGCGAGGGTCCGGCCGATGCCGCGGGCGGCTCCGGTCACGACGACCACGCGGTCGGTCAGGTCGAGGTGCATCGTCGCTCCCGTTCACCGGGCCGGTCCGTCGGTCCCGTTCTCCGGAGGCCGGGTGCCGTGGGCGCCCGTGCCTCCAATGGTCATACTATTCGAGCATGACGGCGAAGGTGCTCTGGACCACGGGTGGCGGCAGCGGGATGGGTGCGGCCAGCGCGGTCGCCGCGGCCCGGGACGGCTGGACGGTCGTGCTCAGCGGCCGTCGCCCCGACCGGCTCGAGCAGGTCGCCGACGCGGTGCGTGCCGCGGGCGGGAACGCGACGGTGCTGCCGCTCGACGTCACCGACGCCGACGCCGTGGTGGCCGCCCGGGACCGGGTGCTCGAACGCCACGGGCGGATCGACGGCCTCGTGCTTGCCGCGGGCCTCAACACCCCGGCCCGGCGGTGGGCCGACCAGTCGCTCGCCGACGTCCGCGCGGTCCTCGACACGAACACCACCGCGGTCGTGACCGTCGTCGACGCCGCGCTGCCCGCGCTCCGGGCGTCCGGCGGTGTCGTCGTCGTGGTGTCCTCCTACGCCGGGTGGTCCTTCCAGCCGGGCGCGGGTGTGGCGTACTCGGCGAGCAAGACGGCGCTCGGGTCGATCGTCCGGACGCTCAACCAGCAGGAGGCCGAGCACGGCGTCCGTGCGACGCACCTCTGCCCGGGCGACGTGGCGACCGACTTCCTCGACCAGCGCCCCGAGGTCCCCGACGCAGCGGCGCGGCAGCGCATGCTCCAGCCGGAGGACGTCGGCCGGACCGTCGCGTTCGTGCTGGGGTCGCCGGCGCACGTGCGGATCGACGAACTCGTGCTCTCGCCCGTCTCGCAGCGGTGACGAGCACCTACGACCGGGTCCTCGACGCGATCGGCACCGCGGTCGTCTCCGGGGAGTTCGCCCGCGGCAGCCGACGCAGCACGGACGAGCTGGTCGCCTGGACCGGTGCGAGCCGCAGCATCGTCCGCGAGGCCGTCCGGGTCCTGGTCTCCCTCGGGCTGCTGCACGCCGGTCGTCGGGTCGGCATCACCGTCCTCGGCGCCGTGGAGTGGGACGTCCTCGACCCGCGGGTGGTGCGGTGGCGGCTGCAGGGCCCGGACCGCGAGCGGGCATCGGCCGAGCTGCGCGAGCTCCGTGCCGCCGTGGAACCGCTCGCAGCCGCCGCGGCGGCCCGACGCGCGTCGCTCGACGAGTGCGCGGCCGGACGGGAGGCGCTGCTCGCCACCGCGGACGAGCTCGCCGCCGCCGCGGCCCAGGACCGCCGCCTCGACTTCACGAGCGCGGACATCCGGTTCCACGCGCGCGTGCTCGACCTGTCCGGCAACGTCCTCTACCGCCGACTGCACCGGGTCGTCGGCGAGGCCCTCCGGGACCGCGGGAGCATCCGACCCGACCGCCACGACGTCGGGCTCCACCTCGCGCTCGCGCGGGCGGTCGCCGCGGGGGACGCGGACGGCGCAGCCGACACGATGCGCGAGATCGTGCACCGGACGGAGCACGGACCCCGCACCGACCTGGGATGATGGGTGCCGGCGTGCCTCCCCGCGCCCGTGGAGGTGGACCGGTGGACGCAGCACAGGACGTGGTGGTCCAGCTCGTCGGCACCCCGTGGGCGTTCCTCGCCGTCGGCCTCGTGCTCGCCGTCGGCAGTGTCGCGGTGTTCCTGCCGAGCCAGGCGATGGTCGTCGCGATCGGCACCCTGCTCGTCGGGGGCGACGGTGGTCTGTTGCCCGTGCTGTTCCTCGTCGTGGCCGCGACGGTCGGCATGGTGCTCGGGGACCTCGTGCTCTGGCGCCTGGCCCGTTCCGTCGACCTCGGCTCCCGGGCCTGGTTCACGCGTCCGAAGATCCGGAAGGCCCGCGAGGCCATCGACGGTCGCTACCGCAGGGCGCCCGGCCGGATCGCGGTCCTCGGTCGCTTCATACCGATGGGCCGACTGACGACGAACCTCGTCGGTGCCGACAGCGGCCTCGACCTCCGCCGGTTCCTGCTCAGCTGCGCGCTCGCCGACGTCGTCTGGGCCGCGTACTGCGTCGGGATCGCCGCCGCCACCGGGCACTGGAGCCGCGAGCAGCCGTTCCTCGTCACGACGCTCGCGGTCGTGGCGTCGATCCTGCTCGGTCTCGCGATCTCGGCGATCGAGAAGGCCGTGCGCCGACGCAGCGAGGCCGCTGCCGCAGCCTGACCCCGCTGGCCGTTCGAAGGAGAACCCGTGCAGCTGACCGACCTCGTCCCCGACCCGAGCGCCCTCGACCGGATCGCGACCGGCAGCACGTGGGCCGAGGGGCCGTGCTGGATCCCGTCCTCGCGGACGCTCCGGTGGTCGGACATCCCGGGCGACCGCATCCTCCAGTGGCACCAGGACACCGGCGAGACCTCGACGTACGCCGCCGGGGTCGAGTTCACGAACGGCCGCACCCGCGACCGAGACGGGTCGGTCGTCCAGTGCTCGCACGGACGCCGACGGGTCGAGCGCGACCGTGACGGGGTCGTCACGCCCATCGTCGACGGGTGGGGCGGCGGCCGGCTGAACTCCCCGAACGACGTCGTCGTCGCGCGGGACGGCGGCGTCTGGTTCACCGATCCCGCCTACGGCATCACGCAGCCGCGCGAGGGCCACCCCGGCGAGCGGGAGTACGGCGACCACTGGTTGTTCCGGTGCGGTCCCGACGGCGAGGACCTCCGCCCGGTCGTCCTCGACGTCGACGAGCCGAACGGACTCGCGTTCTCGCCGGACGAGCGCGTGCTCTACGTCGCGAGCTCGTCGTCGGACGAGCCGGTCGTGCGGGCGTACGACGTCGACGGCGCCCGGGTGAAGAACGGCCGGGTCGTCGTCCGGCTCGGTGCGGGCGAGGGCGTGCCGGACGGCATCCGCGTGGACGAGCACGGAAACGTCTGGTCCTCCACGCACCGCGGCGTCTCGGTCTTCACCGCGGACGGCACCCGCATCGGGGACGTGCCCGTGCCCGAGGTGGTCGCGAACCTCTGCTTCGGCGGCGACGACGGCACGACCCTGTTCGTGACGGCGACGACGTCGGTGTACCGCATCGCGACGACGACCCGGGACGCCGCTGCCGTATCCTGACCCGGCCATGCAGTGCGACTACTTCGACCGCGGGGTGTGCCGGTCCTGCACCCTGATGGGTCAGCCCTACGCCGACCAGGTGCTCGACAAGGAGATCCGCACCCGCGAACTCCTGCGCGACGCGGTCGAGGCGTCCGGGGGCCCGGGGGCCGTCGAGTGGCTCCCGGCGATCACCAGCCCCGAGTCCGGCTACCGGAACAAGGCGAAGATGGTCGTCGGTGGGACGGTGCAGCGGCCGACGGTGGGCATCCTCGACCACCGGCAGCGCGGGGTGGACCTGCGGCACTGCGGGATCTGCACGCCGGGCATCCGGCGCGCGCTGCCGATCCTGGCGGACTTCGTCGCCGACGCCGGGCTCATCCCCTACGACGTGGCCGCCCGCCGTGGCGAGCTGAAGTTCGTCCTCGTGACGGAGTCGCCCGACGGTGACCTGATGGTGCGCTTCGTGCTGCGCTCGGAGGGGCAGCTGCCCCGGCTCCGTGACCACCTCGATGCCCTGCGGCGGGTGCTGCCGGAGGCCGTCGTGGTGACCGCGAACCTGCTGCCCGAGCACAAGGCCGTCACCGAGGGGAACCGCGAGGTGGTGCTCACGGAGCAGGAGACCCTGCCGATGCGCTTCGACGCGGTCACCATGCACCTACGCCCGCAGAGCTTCTTCCAGACGAACACGGCCGTCGCCGCCCAGCTCTACGACCAGGCGTCCGCGTGGATCGACGAGGTCGCGCCCGAGTCGATGTGGGACCTGTACTGCGGCGTCGGCGGGTTCGCCCTGCACGCCGCTCGACCCGGCCGCGCGGTCACGGGCATCGAGACGAGTCGTGAGGCGATCCGGTCCGCGAAGCAGTCGGCGCGGGAGGCCGGCCTGACCGACGTCCGCTTCGCCGCCGACGACGCCACCGAGCACGCGCTCCGTGCTCGCCCCGACGCCGTGCCGGGACTCGTCGTGGTGAACCCGCCGCGACGGGGCATCGGCGAGACGCTCGCGAGCTGGCTGGAGGACTCCTCGGTCGAGCACGTCGTCTACTCGAGCTGCAACCCGGTGACGCTCGCGAAGGACCTCGCCCGCATGCCCTCGCTGCGCCTGCGGCGCGCACGCGTGCTCGACATGTTCCCGCAGACCGGCCACCTGGAAGCCGTGACCCTGCTGTCCAGGGCGTGAACAGGCGGTGACCAGGAGGCGGACGGGAGGCTCCCGGCCAGGCCGCCACGGGCCTCCCGTCCGTGGCATTGCCAGGGAACTGCCAAGGTCGCGTACCCGGGTACGTCCCGATCGCCGCCCCCGTACCGATGCGGACGTACAGGAACGCCGTCGGGGTACATAGCATCTACCGGTAGAACCCATTGTCTCGGTTTGATAACAGTGACGAATTTCCTATGGTTGCCGACCAGACGCCGCCGGCACCAGTCCACTGCCCCCGGAGGCGCACCCCACAACTCGACCGCGATCGGTCGGGACGGGCAGTGGCGACCGAGACCGCTCCGGCGGTCCGTCGGTCCGTGGTCCCGGTGGAGCGATCAACCATGAAGAAGCTTTCCCGTACCCGCACCATCGTCGGTGGCCTGGCCTTCGCCGGCATCGCCGCGACCGGTGTCGGCCTCGCGGCAGCGCCCGCCAACGCAGCGTCCGGCTCGACCTGGGACGCCCTCGCGCAGTGCGAGTCCGGCGGCAACTGGGCCATCAACACCGGCAACGGCTACTACGGCGGCCTGCAGTTCAACCTCGGCACCTGGCAGGCCAACGGCGGCGCGGGCAACCCCGCATCGGCGAGCCGCGCGACCCAGATCGCCGTGGCCGAGCGTGTCCTCGCGTCCCAGGGTTGGGGCGCATGGCCCGCCTGCTCCGCGAAGCTCGGCCTGAGCGGTACCGCCGGAGCCGCCCCGCAGGCTGCCGCGCCGCAGCAGGCCGCACCCCAGCAGGCCGCGCCGCAGCAGCAGGCTGCCCCGCAGCAGGCCGCTCCCCAGCGTCAGGCCGCGCCGCAGCAGCAGGCCGCCCCGAAGGCGACCACCCCGGCCGCGCCGGCGGTCTCCGCGCCGAGCAAGCCGGCCGCGGTCCCGACCAGCGGCAAGACCTACACGATCAAGTCGGGCGACACGCTCGACAAGATCGCGACGCAGCTGGGCATCGACGGTGGCTACATGAAGCTGTGGGCCGCGAACACGTCGACCGTGGACGACGCGAACCTGATCTACGCCGGCCAGGAGCTCCAGCTCCCGGCCTGATCGACCTCCCGATCCAGCACGAGGCCCCGTGGCACGACGCCACGGGGCCTCGTGCGTCGTGTCGCCGCTCGCGCGTCAGCGCCCGTGCGAATCGACCCACCGCTGGAGGTCGTCGGACCGCAGGGACTGCGAGAGCGCACGACGCTCGAGTTCGTTGAGCCGGACGAAGGACTGTCCGTCCGGTGACGTCCCGCTCCCCTCGATCGGCATCGTGACCGTGACGAGGTCGTCCGCGTCGAGGTGCCGGAGCGACCACGCGAGGCGCGCGATCGTCGGGACGTCGAGGCCCGGATCCACCGCGAGGTGTTCGCTCGTCGCGGTCACGAGGTCCCCGATCCGTCCGGGATCCGTCAGGATGCCCCGGGACAGCGCCTGCTGGAACACCCCCCGCAGGAACGCCTGCTGGTTCCGCACACGCGCCTGGTCGCCGTCGGAGAAGGCGTACCGTTCGCGCACGAAGGCCAGCGCCTGCTCGCCGTCGAGGTGGTTCGGCCCCTGCGTGAAGTGGTGACCCCGCGCCGTGAAGTCGGTGGAGGACTGCACCGTGACGCCGCCGAGGGCGTCCGTCATGCCGGCGAACCCGGCGAAGTCGATCTCGGCGACGTGGTCGATCCGGACGTCGAGCAGCTGCTCGACGGTCTGCACGGTCAGGGGGATGCCGCCCCAGGAGTACGCCGCGTTGATCTTCGCGGTGCCGTGCCCCGGGATGTCGACCCACGAGTCGCGCATGATCGACACGAGGTAGACGTGACGACGGTCCGCGGGGACGTGCGCGAGCATCAGGGTGTCCGATCGCCCGCCGGCCGTGTGGTCGCCGTCCGTGTCGAGGGCGGCCCGCGAGTCCGACCCGATGAGCAGGATGTTCTCGGCGGTCCCGGTGGGCGACGGACGCGCCCCGGTGGGGAACGGTTCGGCCAGGACCTGGGTGTGCTCGTCGAAGCTCCGGGCGAGACCGCCCACGAAGGTCGCCGCCACGACCGCGACGACGGTGGCGATGCCGAGGAGCGACCCGACCAAGGCGATCAGTGCGACGAGGACCGGACGCCGTCGCCGCTGCCGTCGCACGGGCGGGGCTGCTGCGGCCGCTGCTCGATCGGCGCGACGTTCGGGCATGCGGGACTCCTGCCGGTCGGGTCGGCCCTGCGCCGACCCCGGCAGTCTATCAGATGCAGTATTTCAGTCGGTACTGCTGTGGAGGAGGGCGGTGAGCCGCTCCCGCAGGCCCTCGTCCTCGGGCAGGACCTCGCGCTCGATGTGCTGCGCGGTCTCCCATGCGCGCCGACCGTCTGCGGTGACCGACACCACCCGCCGACGACGGTCCTCCGGGTGTGCTGTGCGGGCCACGAGGCCGTCGCGTTCAGCCCGTTCGAGCGTCCGCGACATCGTCTGGGGCTGCACGCGCGCGGTCCGGGCGATGGTGTCGGCGCCGGTGGGCCCGGTGCGCAGCAGGATGTCGATGGCGACGAGCGCCGCATGGGACAGCCCGACCGCGCGGAGACGCTCGTCCCACTCGCGCTCGACGGCACGGGCGGCGGCCGAGAGCAGGCGTCCGAGGGGCCACTGCGCGGCGGGATCGTGCATGCTCGGATCCTACGGGCAGCACTGCTCGGCGCCGGGGCGGAACCGGGGCCACCGTCCTGCTCGCGACCGGCCGTCACATGTGACACGCTGGTGCCATGCCAGTCCCCTCGACGCAGCCGGCCGCCGAACGCAAGCTCCTCCGTGACACCGTGCAGGACAAGATCCGTGCAGCGATCATGGACGGCACGCTCGAGCCCGGCGAACGCCTGAACGACGACGACCTGATCGCGTGGCTCGGGGTGTCCCGGACCCCGATCCGCGAGGCCCTGGCGGAGCTGGCGCGTGCCGGGCTCATCGAGATGGCACCGAACCGCTACACCCGTGTCGCTGCGCCGACGAAGGACGAACTCCTCGACGCCTACCGGACGCTGGGCGTCATCTACGGCGGTGTCGTGCGGCTCGCGGTGCCGCGGTTCACGGCCGCGCAGCGGAAGAGGATCGTGGCGATGCTCGACGACGTCGCCGCGCGGGTGGACGGCGAGCACATGGACGACGTGGCCCGCGAGGGCTCCGACATCTACGCCATGTGGGTCGAGGCGTGCGGCAACGCCTCGCTCGCGCAGCTGTGCCGGGCGACCACCGACGGCCTGGCGTTCAAGCTGCGCGTGCCGGAGCTGACCGAGATGGTGCCGGCCGACGTGGTCCGTCCCGCGATCGACGAGCTCCGCGCGGCCGTGCTGGCACAGGACCCGATCGCGGCCGAGCTGGCGATGGAGGCCATCCACCTCCTGCCCACGCGCAGCGCGGACTGACCGCGCTCAGGGTCCGCGCACGACCCTCAGCGGATTCCCTGTCCGTTCCACGCTGTGCGGTTATGGTTTCCGGGTGAGCATCGAACCCGAGCAGACGACGCGCCGTGCACGCCGCGGCCACGTGCCGCCGCGCCACGGGCGCCAGAAGCGCGGGGGCGGGATCGTCCTCCCCGCGATCGCCGGTGTGCTGACGATGGGCCTGGTCCTGATGGGCGGCTACGCCGCGGCGGCCTTCACGAGCCTGAACAACGGCGTCACGAAGATCGACGCGATCGCCCCGCGGGCGCAGGGCGACCACGACGTGGACGGCACGGCCCAGAACATCCTGCTCGTCGGTGACGACCACCGGCCGGACAACGCGACGCCCGAGCAGATGGCGGAGCTGAGCACGACCAGCGACGGTGGTGCGACCAACACCGACACGATGATCGTCCTGCACATCAACGCCGACGGCACGCAGGCGACGATGATCTCCTTCCCGCGCGACTCGTACGTCGACATCCCCGGCGTCGGCAAGGGCAAGCTCAACAGCGCCTTCTACTACGGCACCCTCAACGGCGGTGGCGACACCGGCGGCGCGAAGCTGCTCATCCAGACGATCCAGGACCTCAGCGGCCTGTCGATCGACCACTACGTGCGGGTGTCGCTGCTCGGCTTCTACCAGGTGGTCAAGGAGCTCGGGCCGGTCGAGGTGTGCCTGAACGAGGCGGTGAACGACCCGTACTCCGGGGTCGACCTGCCCGCCGGTACCTCGCAGCTCGACGCCAAGCAGGCGCTCTCGTTCGTCCGCCAGCGGCACGGCCTGCCGAACGGCGACCTCGACCGCAACGTCCGCCAGCAGTACTTCCTGTCGCAGGAGGCCCGCAAGGTGCTCTCGGCGGGCACCCTCCTCAACCCGATCAAGATGAACGCGATCCTCAGCGCAGTCGGCGGGTCGATCCAGACCGACACCGACCTGGTCTCCCTGGCGACGCAGATGCGCGACCTGCGCCCGGGCAACATCCAGTCGGCGACGATCCCCACCCTCGGGACGCCGACCATCACCGTGAACGGGTCCGCGCTGTCCATCGTCGAGGTCGACACGGTCGGCATCCCCGCGTTCGTGCAGGGCCTGGTCGGTGAGCCCGAGGAGTACACGAAGGCCACCGCCGCCGCGCCGGCGTCCACGACCGTGACGGTGCTGAACGGCAGCGGGGTCCAGGGTGCCGCGGCCACCGCGAGCGCGAACCTGACCGCGCGGGGCTTCCAGGCCGGTGCCCCCGGTTCCTCGGAGACGACGAAGACCACCCAGGTGCAGTACCCGGCGGGGCAGGAGGCACAGGCCAAGGCCGTCGCCGCCGTCGTGCCCGGTGCGGTCGCGGTCCGGTCGACGAGGGTCACCGGTGTGACCCTGGTGCTCGGGTCCGACGGGAAGACCGTGAGCGCTCCCGCCCCCGCCGGCGGTGCCTCGTCGGCGCCGGCTGACGGCGGGACGCAGGACGCGGCACCCGCGACGCCGAAGGACGACGGGTCGGGGTCGTCCGAGCCGAAGCCGAGCTCCACCGACGTGAAGGCGTACGGCAAGGAAGGCGTCTGCATCAACTGACGGGGGTCGACGGGTAGGTTCGACCGGTGAGCCACGTCGCGCGTCCGATCACCCTGATGACCTACAACGTGAAGAACCCGGATCCCCGCCACGACTGGCCCGCACGGCTGCCGCTGGTCCTGGACATCATCCGGCGACACGACCCGGACGTGCTGTGCGTCCAGGAGGCGTTCGACCACCAGATGGACGCGCTCCGCGCCGGGCTGCCGGACCACGGTGACGTCGGCCAGGGGCGCGAGGGCGGCACCGCCGGCGAGCACGCGGCCGTCTTCTTCCGCCGCGACCGCCTGCGCCCCGTCGACACGGGCACGTTCTGGTTGTCGGACACCCCGGACGAGCCGGTGTCGAACACCTGGGGCAGCCTGTACCCGCGCGTCGCGAACCACGCGCTCTTCGTCGACGTCGACGGCGGGGCCTTCACCCTCCTGACCTCGCACTTCGACCACGAGGACAACGACCACGGCGACGAGGTGCGTCGGCGCAGCGCGGCCCTGGTCGTCGAGCGGCTCCGGTCGGTCGAGGGCCCGGTGGTGTTCGCGGGCGACTGCAACGAGCCGGCCGGACAGGGGCCGGCGTGGCAGGTCTTCGCCGACGCCGGGTACCAGGACGCCTGGGCCGTCGCGGGCGATCCCGACGACCGCACCGCGTCCTTCAACGGCTGGCAGGCACCGGTCGACTCCGGGGAGCGCATCGACTGGGTGCTGACCCGCGGTGGCGTCGAGGTGGAGCGGGTCGTGATCGACCACGACGGTCCCGAGACCTGGGCTGCGAGCGACCACTTCCCCGTGGTCGCCACCCTGCGCGTCTGAGCGGGCGTGCTTCTGCGGGCGGTCAGCAGGAGCGACGGGCGTGCACGGGCATCGGGGCGCCGATGACCGTGACCTCGGTGTCGTCCGTCAGCGCGGACACACCGTTCGAGCCCTGCTCGTCGTCGCCGTCACCATGGCGGTCGTCGGCGTCGGTGTTGGCATCGGCGTCGTGCTCGGACCGGGGCCCGTCGTCGTCCGACGCCTCCCACCCGGGCTCGAGCAGCAGCTGCCACGCGCGCGCGTCGCCGGAGCCGTAGGACTCCTTGTCGGCGGACGGGGCGTCGTGCAGCTCGTCCGCGACGTCGTCGCCCACCTGCACGCCGTCGGGCCCGGTGAGCTCGACGCGGCTCCCGATGCGGGTGCGCACCGAGGACTTCAGCACGCGGATCTCGACGGCGTTGCCCACCGAGGCCGGGGTCCGCAGCGCGGCGACCCGGATCGCGCCGCCCCACGTCGAGGTGGTGCCGGCGGGGAAGCACGCGCCCCCGTCGCCGGCGGCGGTCTGCGTGCGGGACGGCGTGCCGAGCAGGCGGCCGAGCAGGTCCACCGTCGACCGGGAGTCGCGCATGGAGACGTCGGCGACGGTGTCGTCCCCGTCGCGGAAGACGAGGGACTCCGCGTCGAGCTCGATCGAGTCGACCCGTCGGAGTTCGCGGTTGGTGACCTGCACGGTGGGTCGCGACGACACGAGGTCGCTGCGGTCCTCGGCCGCGGACGCCGGCGACGCGGCGACGATCCCGCTCGCGTCCGCACCCACGGTGCCGACGACGGCGGCGAGCACGGCGGTGCCGATCGCGAGCGCAGGACGGAGGTTCACCACTCGACCGTACGACCTCCCGACTGCTCGGACGACAGGTGTTACCGAATCGCAGCCCGGTCGTCACGTGTTCGTGACCTCGGGGACACAACAGGACGCCACCGCGGGGGACACCCGGCTGGACGGCGGGAGCGGGCCGGGTGCGTACCGTCCAGGCCATGACGGAGCAGCAGAACGACCAGGGCGGCATCGACCAGTACACGATGCAGGACCCCACGAAGATGTACGCCGACAAGAAGCCCGACGAGCAGTACCTCCCGGGTGCCGGTACCGACGAGGAGATGGCGGAGAACGTCCCCGCGGACCACGGTGAGGACACCTACCGCGGCTCGGGTCGCCTGACCGGCCGCAAGGCACTCGTCACCGGTGGCGACTCCGGCATCGGTGCCGCCGTGGCGATCGCCTACGCCCGCGAGGGTGCCGACGTCGCGATCGTCTACCTCCCCGAGGAGCAGGAGGACGCCGACCGCATCGTCGGGCTCATCGAGGCCGCCGGTCGCACGGCCGTCGCGATCCCGGGTGACATCAAGGACCTCGCGTTCTGCGAGCAGGCCGTCCAGCAGGCCGTCGACGGCCTCGGCGGGCTCGACATCCTCGTGAACAACGCCGGCAAGCAGCAGAACGTCGACGACATCACGAAGATCTCCGACGAGGAGTTCGACGAGACCTTCAAGACGAACGCGTACGCCACGTTCCGCATCACGAAGGCCGCGGTCCCCCACCTGCAGCCCGGCTCGACGATCATCAACACGACGTCCATCCAGGCCTACGCGCCGTCCCCGCACCTCGTGCACTACGCCGCGACCAAGGCGACCGTGAACAACATGGCGAAGGGCCTCGCCGCGCAGCTCGCGCCGAAGGGCATCCGCGTCAACGCCGTCGCGCCGGGACCGATCTGGACCCCGCTGCAGCCGGCCGGTGGCCAGCCGCCGGAGGCGCTGCCGTCCGCGGGCGAGCAGACCTACCTCGGCCGCTGGGGCCAGCCCGCCGAGCTCGCGCCGGCGTTCGTGTTCCTGGCGAGCGGCGAGTCGTCCTACGTGGTCGGCGAGACGCTCCACGTCGACGGCGGCATGCCGACCCCGTAGACGGAACCGTCCGCGGCCTGGAGGCACGGTGCCAGCTGGCACCGTGCCTCCAGGCCGTCCGTCGTCTCAGCAGGCGACGGACCGCGCCATCCGCTCCAGTAGTTCGCGCGCGGACATCGCCGCGGTGAGCTCGACCTCGACCGGGTTGATGCCGACCGCGCGCTCGAAGGCCCGCCGCCGGGCCTGGTCGGCGACGGGGACCTCCGGGCGCTGCGGCAACCCGGCGATCGCCCGAGCCGCGGCGTCGAAGGCGCCCTCGGGCGCGCCGAGTTGCTGCCACATCGTCCGGACGTCGTGCGCGACCTGTTCGTCGTCGCCGCCGAACTCGTAGCCCGCCGACGCCATGGTGGCGAGTCCCTGTGCGATGGGGTCCTCCGGGTGCATCCCGGCATGGTCGCACGGAACCCCGACGAGGTGCTGCGGGGACGGTCGTTGTCCCCCGACATGCTGACACCCGGACCGGGGCTGCTGTGTCCCCCGTGTCTGCGGTTTGATGGGGGAGCGGACAGGACGTCCGCAGCACGACGGAGGGCACGATGCTCGAACACACCAGTGCGGACACGCAGGCGGCAGCCGCCGCGGCCGCCACCCTGCACCTGCGGATCACGATCGTCGGGGCGACCGTCGACCTGCTGCGTGACGTGCCCTTCCACGAGGCGCACGCCGGCATGGTCGCCGACCGGATGGACATCACCGTCGACGAGCTGCACCAGCACTTCCCCTCGTGGGACGGTCTCGTGCTCGCGGCCCTCGACCGGTGGAACGGCAACCGGATGGACGAGGTCACCCGCGAGGTCGGCGGCGGCCCCACGGTCGACCTGCTCCGGGCGATCGTGGCCTCGAACGCCGAGGACCCGGCGCTCATGCGGCTCCTCGTCGCCCTGCTGTCCGTCGCCGGGAACCCCGCCCACCCGATGGCCACGTACCTGCGCTCGCGCTACCAGCTCTTCACGTCACAGATCCGTCGCGGTCTCGAGCACGACATCGCCGTCGGTCGGGCGCCCCACACGATGGACCCGCGCCGCGGTGCCGAGCAGCTCATCGCGCTCTACGAGGGGCTGCAGCTGCAGGCCATGCTCCGCTCGGACCTCGACCTCGTGCCCGCCTTCGACCGGGCGGTGGCACGGCTCGAGCGCGGGTGGATGGAGCGGTACGAGCCGCAGGCCGCAGCCCGCTTCTCGCGGTGGAGCGACGGCGGCAGCTGGGAGATCTGAGCCGGGGGACGCACTCGCCCGGCCGGTACGCAGGACCTCCGGCGTACTGCTGGACGCTCCGAGCGAAGGAGCCGACATGGCAGCACCGAACCCGATCCAGGTCCAGAAGTACCTCAGCGGCATCGACTACCCCGCGTCGAAGGACGACATCGTCGCGACCGCCGAGAAGGAGAGCGCCCCGGACGACGTCCTCGAGGCCCTCAAGGGCATCCCGGACGGCGACTACGACGCGCCGACCGCGGTGACGAAGGCCGTCTCCGACGCGAACTGATCCGCGGAGCCCTGCGTCCTGCGGGGCCCGAGCGGTCCGAGACTCGGGCTGAGCGACGTTCCTCGAGCCGATCCGGCCGAGGACGGTCGCCCAGCCCGAGTCTCGTGTCCGGGCCGGCCGGGCTAGCGCGGGACGGTGCCGTTGCCCGGGTCGTAGCCGGTCCCGCGCAGCACCGGGATCGCGGTCGTGTCGTTGTGGACCGAGTGCACCGTGACCCGCCGTGCCCGCCGCAGCGCGCGTCGAGCCCCCGGGGTCGCGACGAGGCCGCCGAGCACGAGACCCGCGCCGATCCCCAGGGCGACGGACACGGCCGCCATGAAGTCGAGCGCGGCACCGGACGAGCCGGACATGAAGTTGAGCAGTGCGTTCGACACGGCGACACCGGGCAGCAGGGCGCCGCAGAACGCCGGCACCGCGATCGCCGCCACGGCCGTCCGCATCCGTGCCGCCGCGATCGTGGACAGGACGCCGAGCAGCACCGACGCCACGAAGGTCGCGCCGAGGAGCGGCATGCCGAGGTGCCGGAGCTCCCAGAGGAACGCCCCCGCCGCGACCGAGAAGACCACCGCCACGGGGATGACCCGCGCGCTCGCCTGCTGCACGAAGCAGTTCGCCGCCGCGGACACGACGGTCAGCGAGAGTGACGCCCAGAGCGGCAGCGGGCGCAGGACGATCCCGGTCGGGTCGACCTCGATGCTGAGCCAGTGCAGCACCGCGATGCCGGCCGGGACACCGACCACGATCGCGGCGATCACGAGCACGATGTAGAACGCCCGGGCCACCGCCATCGACCGGAAGCCGGAGATCGCGTCCTGGGCCCAGGTGACGAGGGACACGTGCGGCAGGAGCAGGACGACCAGGGCCGCCACCATGGTCGCCGCGCCGGTCGCCGTGAGCACGTCGCCCCAGATGGCCAGCGTGCCGAGCGCCGAGGCGACCGCCGCCTGGGCGCCGGAGACGAAGAACTGCGGGAAGCCCCGGCCGGTCAGCCAGCGGCCCGACACGATGATGCCGAGCATGAGCACGAACGCGCCGACACCCGCGCGCCACCCGCCGCCGGCCTGCATCGCGATCGAGGTGCCGAGCACGGACAGCCCGACGTCGGCGAGCCACGTCGGCCACCGCGGCGGCATCCGGAGCACGGCGACCAGGGCGCTCACCGCGCTGGTCATGTCCCGGACGCCGTGCACGAGGTCGTCCACGATCTGGTTCGCCCGTGCCAGGCGGTCGAGGTCGGAGCCGTCGGACTGCACCGTGCGGACCTTCACCAGCGGCGGGTGGTCGGACGGGGCGTACTGGATCGTCACCGAGCTGCCCGAGAAGTCGAGGTCGAGCGGGGCGAGGTTCCACTTCGTCGACACGGCGACGACGGCGGTCTCGACGCTGCGGGTGTCCGCGCCCGAGGCCAGCATCACCTCGGCCAGGTCGAGGCAGAAGTCGACGATCTGCACGGGCGAGTACTGCTCGCGCGACCGGGTGTCGGGAGTCACGTCCTCGTAGATCGTGCCGCGGAGCCGCGCTCGGGCGTCGCGGATGTCGTGCTGTGCGAGGTTGCGGACGCCCGGCCGCGGGGGGCGTCCGGGCCGTGGGACACCCGGGAGGAACTGCTCGGCCATCCGTCCATGGTGCCAGCCGCTCGGCCGTGAGCCCGGACGTCGGCTGGACGCGCTCAGCGGTTGCGCTGGACGCTGGACCGTCCGGCGGCGAACGCTGCGACGACGGCACCGACGAGGACGAGGACCGGTCCGACGACGTACTGCCACGGCCGCGCACCGGCGACGAAGGCGAAGTCCGTCGGCTCCGCGGACGAGGACGCGTACCCGAACCAGCCGAACGACTGCGGGGTGGTGGCGATGAGCACGACGCCGACGACGGCCACGAGGACCCCCGTCCACAGGACGACGTGGGTCGGTGTGCGGAAGAGGCGGCGCATGCGCCCCACGGTACCGATGGACGGACGGGAGGCGCGGTGCCAGCCGACACCGCGCCTCCCGTCCGTCTGCTGGTGACGACTACTGCTCGAAGGTCGCCTTGAGCTCGATGTCGACGCCGGTGAGGGCCTTGGAGACCGGGCAGGTGGCCTTGGCCTCGTCGGCGGCCTTGAGGAAGGCGGCCTCGTCGATGCCGGAGACCTCGCCGTTGACGGTGAGGGTGATGCCGGTCAGCTTGAAGCCGCCGTTGTCCTTGTCCGGGCCGAGCGAGACGTCGGCCTTGACGTCGAGGGCCTCGACGGTGCCGCCGGCCTCGCCGAGGATCGCGGAGAACTGCATCGCGTAGCAGGCCGAGTGGGCCGCGGCGATGAGCTCCTCGGGGCTGGTGGCGCCGCCGGCCTCGTCGGCCGGCGCACATTCGCCCTTTGCGCCGTCTCTGCGGGCGCGCAGACGAGCGATCGCAGATGTGAGATCATCGTCCTAAGCGATGGCTGAGACAGCTACAAATGCGGAAGGTGCCCTGCGAGTGGGACTCGATATACCGATGATTTCTCTATACTCGGGGATAGGTGGACTCGATTCAGGATTCGCTAGCGTTGGGTTCGAGCCGCTCATGGCCAATGACATTGACGCTAAGGCTGAATCTACTTATCGAGCCGTACTTGATTCAGTGGCTGAGAAGAAAGCGGCTGATGAACATCGGTATATGGTGGGCGATATTAGTGAAGATTTTGCCGAATTAGCTGCAAACGAAGATGCAATTGTTGTCGGCGGCCCACCATGTCAGGGTTTCTCTCGCGCCGGGAGAATGGATCCAAATGATGAGCGATCCAGGCATGTTCGGCGCTTCATGGAAGCAGTCGCCGCGGTCAGACCGCGCGCATTCGTGATGGAGAACGTTGCCGCGCTTGCCACAAACGAGCGGTGGATCCCGGTGCTTCGGGCAGTTCGTCGCTCCGCGCAAAAAAGCGGCTACGCTACTGCTTTGATTGTTCTCGATGCGGCGGATTACGGAGTGCCTCAGTCGCGAAAGCGTATGTTTCTCATGGGCATACGGGACGGCAATCGTCGAGATCTACAAAAGCTTCGTACCAATTCTCCGAGGTGTTCGATAAGCGTACGGAAGGCATTAGAAGAAGTTCAACATTTTCAGGATCAGCCTGACTCGCTCAAGTGTGCGGCTAAAATTACTCCGGCCGCACGGCCCGTCTTGAGGACGTCACCTTTCGCAGGTATGCCTTTCAACGGGCAGGGGAGATTCCTGAACCTTGACAGTATCGCCCCAACCATAAGCGCCTCCCTCGGTGGGAATCACACGCCGATCGTCGACCAAGCTTGGTTGGATAGTCCACAGGAGGGAGGAGCTTCGATTCGGCGCTACATGGATGCTCTTCGCGTTGGAAAAATGATACCTATCGAAAGTTCATGGCGTCGACTTTCCGTTCCAGAAGCGGCGAGGCTGCAGGGTTTTTCGACCGAGATTGACTGGGTGTTGCCTCGGTCTGTCGCGTTTCGCCAGATTGGAAATGCGGTACCGCCGCCGTTGGCTGCCGAGGTTGCCAAGCGTCTCGCGCGCGCACTGGGTGCAACGCCGGCAACATCAAAGCAAGGCGACATCGCAGCCTAGAAGCCAATTGATAATCTCATCGATACCCTCCACCGTGGTATCTACGAGTCGCGTGAGTCGCAGGCGGTCGAAGGCGGTCGCCTTATCACGTATCAAGTGATTCAGATGTTCTCGTTCTATGTGATGAGGAACGGCGAGGGCGGCGATTGGGTGGTAACGCTCGTTCAGATAGTTCACCCAAAGATCCGGACGCGGCTCCGATATCTTCTTTTCCCAATCTTCGCTGCGCGCCAGTGTGGCCTGAAGGAGAAAGGTGAGCTGCCCTGTCCGCCGGTCCGCCCAATCAGCGACCGCCACGGCGTCGACGCCGGCGTCTTTCGCGTACCGCTTGCGAGGATACGGCGCCAAGGATGGCTTGAGACCGATTCTCTCCCCTGCTGCCAATAGTTCTGTGGGGAACGCGCGGCCCTGTGTAGTCGCTGTCCCCATGCCCGTTGCTCTCAGCCCCATGGAGTGCAGTGCAGAGACGACCATCAATTCGAAGACCTGCCGCGGATCGTTCCGTGTCGAGCCCTGGTACGAATGAGCGACCGTTACTGCGAGCAGTTGAAGGTAGGCTGCGTGCTCGGAGATCGTAGCCTTCGTGTGGATCTCGTTGCTCCTGACCTCGAAGGGATAATGCTCGCCGAGCACCTCCTCTCGCTCTCGCAGTAGATTGAAAGTCCAGTCAGGCCAGTCCGGATCGTCTTTGCTTTCGAGGCCTTCGCTATCTTCGGGATCTTCATCGAGGTCGATGTCGGGATTGACGGTGAACAAACCTCGCCGTGTGTTCCACCATCCAGCTTGCCGCAGCGCTGTCTCCAATGAGGTTGCAGAGGCGCTTTCAGTGCCCTTCAAGGCGACAAGTTCCATGTAGTCTGCGAGGCAAGACCCGCGAGCGTACCGTCCGTATTGATCGAGAGATAGCGCGAGCTGAGTCAATCCTCGCTCGCTTCTTCGGAGTTGAACGCGATAACCGATGCCGACACCTGGCGTGCTAGCCGCACGACACGATTTGCGACGCTCGCAGCGTCCGGCGGCACGCTGTCGACTTCACCAAGAAGATCCACGATGCTCCCAAGGCGGTCTGCTACTTGACGCAACTGGGCGGCCAGATTAGGAGCGCGTGCGATTGAATGGGCAATCTCTAAATCGTCATTCTGGCGTAAGGTCTTCCGCGCGGTATCGTGAGCGAGTACGTCGCTATACGCGGTGACTTGTCGACTATCGCTGAGGACTGCAAGGCTTCGACCTTCTTTCGGACGGAGGTCAGAGAGGACTTCCGTGAGCTTACGTAGGTCGACCGCCTTGATTGCGGCATCCACTTCACCCAGCGTGGACGCATCGGGATCGTAATTGAAGTAACGTGGAGTGTTGGCGGTTCCAAGGAGCCGCACCCACACGCCAAATCGCTGAGAGCGAACGTAATCGATAAGGTCGGCCTGTAGTCCCTCGGCGGCGGCGTGCGCAAGCAAAGCGTACGCGACATAAGCCGAGCGCACGCCCCGAGCATTGCTTCCCACGGTGCGACCGATCCTGTAGAAAGTGGCGTCGCCTTCCTTGCTTCTGAGGCGATTGACCTCGTCGTACAGGTACTTGGCTTTCTCACCGGCACCCCAAACGCGCAACCCGCTTATGTGGCGGTAGCCAAGGAATGCGTTAAACTCGTCAGGATCGTCAACCTGCGTTGTGGGGAGCGCGGTGAGTTCTGCGGCGGCGGTTCCCTCAGCACCTTCGGAGAATCGAAGGCCCTCTTCTAGGGCTCTTTCGTCGCCCGTGAGTATGATTGCTGTTGCTAGGCGACGATTACCCTCCAGTACAGTGTATTCACCATCTTTGCTGACATCCCCAACGATGACCGGCTCGCTTGAGAAGTACCCGTTGGCCTTGTAACTTTCTGCAAGTTCGTGGAGCGCCGCGGTTTTGAAAAGCTCCCGCAGCAGCTCACCTTCCGTGCGACGCCCCTGGAACTGGGACAGCCGCGGATTGTCTAGGTCTAGGTGGAGCTTCTCAATCGGTATCTCGCCGAGGTATCGCAAGCGCACGCTCCCTGTTGTGGTGGTGTTGAGCAAGCATATCCGGGCGGGACGTACTTGAAAGAAAGCCTGCCGGTGTTGTGGAGAGGCGGCTGACGGACGGGAGGCGCGGTGCCAGCCGACACCGCGCCTCCCGTCCGTCTGCTGGTGACGACTACTGCTCGAAGGTCGCCTTGAGCTCGATGTCGACGCCGGTGAGGGCCTTGGAGACCGGGCAGGTGGCCTTGGCCTCGTCGGCGGCCTTGAGGAAGGCGGCCTCGTCGATGCCGGAGACCTCGCCGTTGACGGTGAGGGTGATGCCGGTCAGCTTGAAGCCGCCGTTGTCCTTGTCCGGGCCGAGCGAGACGTCGGCCTTGACGTCGAGGGCCTCGACGGTGCCGCCGGCCTCGCCGAGGATCGCGGAGAACTGCATCGCGTAGCAGGCCGAGTGGGCCGCGGCGATGAGCTCCTCGGGGCTGGTGGCGCCGCCGGCCTCGTCGGCCGCGCGCTTCGGGAACGAGACGTCGTAGGTGCCGACCTTGGAGCTGGACAGTTCGACCTGGCCGGAACCGTCGTTGAGGCCGCCGTTCCAGGCGGTGCGTGCGGTGCGCGTGGGCATGGCCGCTCCTTTCGTGTGGGGGTCCGGCCCGCTGCGGGCCGACGTGTGGTAGTCAATCGGAGAACGCTCGTTCTCGCAACCGGCTCACGGGGAAGACGCAGGTCTGCCCGACGATCGGGCACGTGGGGGACAGGGGCGAGGTGCTCGACCAGGGGCCGGTCGACGTCGGGGCGCGCCCGGTCGTCGCGTGGCTGCGGTTCTGGACACAGGGGTGGCGCTTCCACGGGCGGGCGAGCCGTTCCGAGTACTGGTGGGTCCTGCTCCTCGAGGTCCCCGTGTCGCTCGGCGTCTGGTGGCTCCTGCAGCGCGCCGGTCTCGCGTCGCACTGGACGCTCTCGGCCGACCCGTTCGGGATCGTCCCGGCGCCGCAGGTGACGTTCCGGCTGGTGTCCTCGGAGCACTCGTGGTGGGGGATCGGAGCGGGCCGCGACGTCCGTCCGTCCGGGTGGGACCTCGCCGTGCTGGCCGGGCTCGCGCTGACGTTCGTCCCACGGTGGTCCCTGCTCGTCCGACGACTGCACGACCGCGACCACAGCGGGGCGTGGATCCTGCTCGTGGTGTGCCTCGGGCCGTTCGGCGCGCTCGTGCTCGCCGTGATGGTGCTGCGGTCGTCGCGGCCGGACGGGGCGCGGTTCGACCGGGGGTCGTTCGCGGGGCGGCGGGATGCTCCCTGGTCGTCGACAGCGGTGTCCGCGCCTGCGCCGGAGCCTCCATCCGAGCAACACGTGTCGTCCTGAGCGACGGGCGTAGTCTGGATGACGTCGAAGGAGGACACCCATGCACGCCGTCGTGTTCGAGCAGTACCAGACGTTCCCCGTCCTGACCGAGGTCGAGAAGCCCGTCCCGGGCCCGGGGGAGGTGCTCCTCAGGGTCGCCGGCGCAGGAGCCTGCCACTCCGACGTCGCCGTCTACCGCGAGTTCCGGGAGGGGCAGCCGGGCGCGCAGGCCCCCGGGTTCGTGCTCGGCCACGAGAACTCCGGCTGGGTCGAGGCCGTCGGTGACGGCGTCTCCGGGTTCACCGAGGGTGACGCGTACCTCGTGTACGGGCCGGTCGGCTGTGGGCACTGCTCGTACTGCTCGAAGGGGCAGGACACCTACTGCGAGAACGCCGCGACGAACCCGTACGCGGCCATCGGCCTCGGGCGTGACGGGGGCATGGCGGAGTACGTCACGGTCCCGGCGCGCAACCTCGTGCCGCTCGGCGACGCCGACCCGATCGCGGCGGCTCCGCTCAGCGACGCGGCCCTGACGCCGTACCACGCGATCAAGGCCGCGCTGCCGAACCTGGCCGGCGGTGGTCGACACGTGCTCGTCGTGGGTCTCGGCGGGCTCGGACAGATCGCGGTGCAGATCCTGACGGCGCTCACCGGCGCCACGGTCATCGCGACCGACACCAAGCAGGACGCCATGGAGCGGGCGGCTGCCCGCGGCGCGATCACCGTGCCCGCGGGGCCCGACCAGGCCGCTGCGATCCGCGAGCTCACCGGCGGGAAGGGCGTCGACGCGGCGTTCGACTTCGTGGGCGCGACGCCGACGATCGCGACGGCGAAGGCCTCGATGGCGATCGGCGGTCGGCTCACGGTCGTCGGGATCGCCGGCGGGACCGTCGAGTGGAACTTCTTCTCGACGCCGTACGAGTCGACGATCACGAACACCTACTGGGGCACGATCGAGGACCTGCACGAGGTCGTCGCGATGTACCGGGCGGGGCAGATCGAGCCGGACGTCGAGCGGTTCGCACTGCGCGACGCGCTCGAGGCGTACCGGAAGCTCGAGGCCGGCGAGCTGTCCGGTCGCGCGGTGGTCGTCCCGACGCTGTAGCGGCGGGCGGTGGGGCGGCGCGATTGCCCGAGGCTCGGCTGGGCGGACAGTTTCGCGGCCACCGGGCCACGAACGTGTCCGCGGGCGCGAGCCTCGGCCGCGCGGCCGGCGCGTCAGACCGCGGGGCCGGCCTCGCGCAGGGCGTCGGCCTGCTCGGGGGAGGAGCGGGCCGCGTAGCCGATGCGGCTCTCGCGCACGTGCCACGCCATGCGCTCGGCGGCCTCGTCCACGTCGCCCGCGTCGATCGCCGCGAGGATGCGCCGGTGGTCGGGCCAGAGCCGCTTGCCCCGCGAGAAGGTGTCGAGCGCGTAGAGCCACTCGATCTTCCGCGAGAGCTGCCGGAGCAGGGTCGCGAGCGTGGCGCTGCCGGACAGCTCGGCGACGAGCAGGTGGAAGCGCTCGTTCAGGTCGACGAGCTGGTCGAGGTCCTCGCGCTCGACGGCGGCGTCGCCCGCGTCGAGGACGGCGCCGAGCTCCCGGCGCACCCGCCACCAGTCCTCGGGCGGGGCGGCCTGGTCGAACAGGGTGCGCGCGCGGGTGGCGGCACGGCGGGCCGTCGCGGTCTCGAGCGACTCCCGCACCGCGAACAGGTCGTCGGCCTCGTCGAACGGGATGCCGGCGATCCGGGAGCCGACGTTCGGACGGGAGACGACGAAGCCCTCGCCCTCGAGTCCGCGCAGCGCCTCGCGCACCGGGACCCGCGAGACGCCGTAGCGGTCGGCGAGGAACGCCTCGGTCACCCGGGTCCCCGGCTGGAGCACGCCGGCGACGATGTCGAGGCGGATGGCGTCGATGACACTCGTCCCGTTCAGCACGGTGCCGATCGTCTCACGCGGCCGCCTCGGCGAGGCTCCGGCCCGGGATGGCGTCGAGCAGGTCCTTCGTGTACTGCTCCTGCGGGTCGTCGAACACCGCCGCGACACTGCCCCGTTCGACCACCTCGCCGCGACGCATCACGACGACGTCGTCCGCGATCCGGCGGACCACCCCGAGGTCGTGCGTGATGAACAGGTAGCTCAGACCGAGCCGGTCCTGCAGGTCGTCGAGCAGCGTCAGGATCTGCTCCTGCACGAGCACGTCGAGCGCCGAGACCGCCTCGTCGAGGATGATGAGCTCCGGCTCGAGCGCCAGCGCCCGGGCGATCGCCACGCGCTGCCGCTGCCCGCCGGACAGCTCGTTCGGACGGAGCTGCGCCACGGACCGGGGCAGCGCGACCTGGTCGAGCAGCGTCGCCACCCGCTCGGTGCGCGAGGCCCGGTCGCCGATCCCGAACACCCGGAGCGGCTCGTCGATGATCCGCTCGATCGTCGAGGTCGGGTCGAGCGAGCCGTAGGGGTCCTGGAACACGGGCTGCACCCGGCGTCGGACGTCCCGCCGCTCCCGTCCCCGTGCGCTGCCGATCGACAGCCCGTCGACGAGGGCGCTGCCCGAGGTGGGCGTCTCGAGCCCGAGCACGATGCGGGCGACGGTCGTCTTGCCGGAACCGGACTCGCCGACGACGGCGGTCGTCGTGCCGCGGCGAACCGTGAAGGACACCCCGTCCGCGGCGCGGAGCGTGCCGGCACCGCGGCCGCGGAGCCGGTACTCCTTCACCAGGTCGGACACGACGAGGATCGGCTCGCCGGCCGCGACGGGCTCCGGTGCGACCCCGGACAGCGCGGGTGCCGCCGCGATGAGCCGCTTCGTGTACTCGTGCTGCGGGTCGCGGAGGATCGTCTCCGGTGCGCCCTGCTCGACGATCTCGCCGTCGAGCATCACGACGACGCGGTCGGTCCGGTCCGCGGCGACGCCGAGGTCGTGCGTCACGAACAGCAGCGTCGTGCCGTGCTGGTCCACCAGCGTCTGCAGGTGGTCGAGGATCTGCCGCTGCACCGTCACGTCCAGGGCGCTCGTGGGCTCGTCGGCGATGAGCAGCTCGGGCTGCCGGGCGAGGGCCACCGCGATGAGGATGCGCTGGCGCATGCCGCCGGAGAACTCGTGCGGGTACTGGTCCGCCCGTCGCCCTGCTTCGGGGATGCCGGCCTCCGTCATCAGGGCGATCACCCGTTCGCGGAGCGCCGCGCGTCCGCGCAGCCCGCCGGCCCGCAGGGCGTCCGCGATCTGTGCACCCACCCGCATCGAGGGGTTGAGGTTCGTCGACGGGTCCTGCGGCACCAGTCCGATCCGTCCGCCGCGGACGCGGCGCATGAGCGGTTCGTCGGCGTGGGCGATGTCGTCGTCGCCGAGGCGGATGTCCCCGCCGGTGATGTGGCCGGCGCCCGGGAGCAGCCGCAGGAGCGCGGCGATGAGCGTCGACTTGCCGGAGCCCGACTGGCCGACGATCGCGACGCGCTCGCCGCGGCGGACGTCGAGGTCGATGCCGTGCAGCACCTCGCGGTCGCCGAACGCGACCCGCAGGTCGCGCACGGACAGCAGGTGGTCGGCTCCGGTGTCGGAGGGGAGGCGCGGCTCGGCCCCGGCGGTGGTGGTCACGTTCTCAGCGTCCTGCGGCATAGCCCTGTGCTCCTCGCGGGTTGGCGGCGGCGCCCAGGACGCCGGTGTCGGGGTCGCGCGTCACGCACGACAGGCGGCCGAGCGACCAGTCGCCGGCGCGGGTGACGACGTGGCCGAGCTCCTCGAGCCCGGTGATGACGTCGTCGCCCAGTCGGTCCTCGACGACGAGGCCGCCGGGGGTCCAGGTGCGGGGCCAGAACGACCCCGGGAACGACGTCGTGTGCAGTGCGGGGGCGTCGATCGCCTGCTGCGGGGACCACCCGCCGACGATCGTGCGGAGCAGGTACAGCAGCTGCCACTGGTCCTGCTGGTCGCCGCCCGGTGACCCCATCGCCACGACCGGTTCGCCGTCCCGCAGGACGAGCGTCGGTGTGAGCGTCGTGCGGGGTCGGGCGCCGGGGGTGAGCGTCGTCGCCGTGCCCTCCTCGAGCCAGGTCATCTGCAGGCGGGTGCCGAGGCAGAACCCGAGCTCGGGGATCGTCGGGGAGGACTGCAGCCACCCGCCGGACGGAGTGGCGCTGACGATGTTGCCCCAGCGGTCGACGACGTCGATGTGGCACGTGTCGCCCCGGGTCTCGCCGGTCTCCATCACGATCGGCTCGCCGCGGTCCTCGTGCTCGGGTGCGTCCTCGGCGGGGGCGGCCACGGCCTCGCCGCGTGCTCCGGGGACGGTGGGCTCCCCGACACCGGCGACCGGTCCGCCGCGGGGCGTGTACGACTCGCGGAGCGGCGGCAGCACCCCGCCGGGCACCGAGACCGTCCCCGGACGGAGCTCGTGCGAGGCGCGGTCGCCGATGAGCGCCCGCCGCTCGGCGGAGTAGGCGTCGGACAGCAGCTCGTCCATCGGGACGTCGCCGTCGCCGTAGTACGCCTCGCGGTCGGCGAGCGCGAGCTTCTGCGCCTCGGCGATCGTGTGCGCGCCGAGGACCGTCGAGGGGTCGAGCCGCTCGTCGTCGAGCGGTTCGAGCAGACGGAGGGTCTGCAGGAGCGCCGGGCCCTGGCCCCACGGCCCGGTCTTGGCGATGGTGTGCCCGCGGAACTCGGCGGTCGTCGCGGGTTCGGTCGTCGCCCGGAACGCCGCCAGGTCCGACGCCCGGATCACACCCGCGTGGTCGGTGCCCGACGCGTGCCGGTGCGGGTCGCGCACGAAGCGGTCGACCGCCTCGGCGACGGAGCCCTCGGCCCACTCGGTGCGGGCGGCCTCGATGCGCGCGACGCGCGCGTCGCCGTCGTCCCCGTCGACACCGGACCCGGCCTGCACGAGCCGCTCCAGCACGGCGGCCCACGCCTCGTTGCGCACCATGGTCCCGGGGACCGGTACCGAGCCTCCCGGCAGCCACCGCTCGGCGGAGGACGGCCAGCGCTCCCGGAACAGGTCCTGGACCGTCGCGATCGTGGCGACCACCCGGGGTGCGACGGGGTGGCCGTCACGGGCGTAGCCGACGGCGGGGGCGAGCACGTCGGCGAGCTCCCAGGTGCCGTGCTCCGCGAGGAGCAGGAACCAGGCGTCGACGGCGCCCGGGACGGCGGCCGCGAGGGCACCCGATCCGGGCACCAGGTCGAGCCCCTCGGCACGGTAGTGCTCCGGCGTCGCTCCCGCGGGGGCGGGACCCTGTCCGACCAGCACGGTCGGGGTCTTCCCCTCGGCTGTCGCGTAGACGGCGGTCATGTCGCCGCCCGAAGGCGTTGCCGCCGCGCTCCAGGACCGACTGCGCCGTCGCGGTGGCGATCCAGTGCGTCGACGCGGCCATGCCGAAGGTGCCCTGCAGGTCCGGCCGGGTGGTCTCGGTCGGCGGTGTGGTGAAGGCGGGGTTGGTGCTCATGGTGCTGGTGCTCCTCAGCGGTGTTCTCGGCGGTGTTCTCAGCGGTCCGATGCGGTGGGGTCGAGGGCGTCGCGCAGGGCGTCGCCGAACAGGTTGAAGCCGAGGCAGATGACCGCGATCGCGACGCCCGGCACGACGGCGGCCCACGGGGCCTGGCCCAGGTACTGCTGCGCGTCCGAGAGCATGATGCCGAGGCTCGCCGTCGGCGGCTGGATGCCGAGGCCGAGGAAGGAGAGCAGGGCCTCGCCGATGACCGCGACCGGCATGATCACGGTCGCCTGCACGATGATCGCGGAGACGCAGTTCGGCAGCACGTGCTGCAGGATGATCCGCGCGCCGCCGGCGTCGAGGGTCTTCGCGCTCGTCACGAAGTCGGCGCTGGTGATCCGGAGCGTCTCGCCGCGGACGATGCGGATCATCGCCGGGACGTGCGAGATGCCGATCGCGATGACGGCGTTCGTCAGGCTCGGACCGCTGATCGCCGCGAGGCCCACCGCGAGGATGAGGAACGGGAACGCGAGCGCGACGTCGGTCAGGCGGCTGATGATCGCGTCGAGCCAGCGCCAGTACCCGGCGAGCAGGCCGAGCGGGGTGCCGACGACGACCGCGAGGAGCACCGACAGCACGCCCACGACGAGCGAGACCTGGATGCCGTACAGCGTCCGGGACAGGATGTCGCGGCCGAGGTCGTCGGTGCCGAACCCGAAGCCGACGGTGAAGGGCACCTGGAACGGCAGGTCGAAGTGGGTCGCCGTCGGGTCGTGCGGGGCGACCAGCGGCGCCGTGATCCCGGCGAGCACGACGACCGCGAGCATGATGCCGCCGGTCATGCCGAGCCGGTTCGTCCGGACCTGCTTCCAGATCCGGCCGCGACTCGAGCCGAGGTCGAAGGGTGCGGTGATGGTGGTCATGCGGTTCCTCCGACGCGGATCTTCGGGTTGATGACGGAGTACAGGACGTCGACGGCGAAGTTGATGAGGACGTAGCCGAGGGTGATGACGAGCACGACGGCCTGGATGACCGGGTAGTCACGGGTGAAGACGGCGTCGAGCGTGAGCTTGCCGAAGCCCGGCAGCGCGAAGATGCGCTCCGTGACGACGGCACCGGAGATCAGGCCGCCGAGCTGCAGGCCGACGATGGTCACGACGACGATCATCGAGTTCCGCAACCCGTACCGGAACAGCACCCGCGGACGGCTCAGGCCCTTCGCTCGGGCCGTCCGGACGAAGTCGGTCTTCATCGTCTCGATCATCGACGCCCGGGTCTGCCGCATGATCACGGCGGCGAGCGAGGTGCCCAGGATGAGGGCCGGGAGCGTCAGGTGGTGCAGGGCGCCGACCGGGTCGTTCGTCACCGGCACGTAGCCGGACGCCGGGAACCAGCCGAGGCCCGCGGCGAGCCACACGATCGCGAGGATGCCGAGCCAGAAGTTCGGCACGCTCAGGCCCACGAGCGCGGCGGCGTTCGCCATCCACTCGGGCCAGCGGCCGCGGTAGCGCTCGGCGAGGGTGCCGAGGGCGACCCCCACGACGACCGCGACGACGATCGCGTAGAGCGCGAGCCACAGCGTGACCGGCAGGGTCGCGCCGAGGAGCTCGGTGACGGGCGTGCCCGTCCGGGTGGACTGGCCGAGGTCGCCCTGCAGCGCGTTGACGACGAAGCGCCAGTACTGCACGAGCAGGGAGTCGTCGAGGCCGAGGTCGGCGCGGACGGCGGCGAGGCGTTCGGGGCTCGCCTCCTCGCCCGCCAGGGCCAGCGCGGGGTCGCCCGGCAGCTGCCGGACCCCGAAGAACACCACGATCGAGGCGAGGACGAGCGTGAGCGCCGCCTGCCAGAGCCGGGTCAGGACGTACCGGATCACTTGTCGCCGCCTTCCACGAACGCCGCCTGGCTGAGTCGGACCACGCCGTCGGCGTAGGTGGAGACACCGGCGACGTCCGTGCTGACGCCGGTGATGCTGCGGGTCCGGTAGAGGTAGATGATCGGGTCGTCCTGCTGCACCTTCGTGACGAGCTGGCCGTACAGGTCGGCGCGCTCCTGCTGGTCGGTGGCCTGCGCCGCGCGGCTGATCAGGTCGTCGACCTCGGGGTCGCTGTACCCGGGGTAGTTGTTGCCGCCGCCGGTGCCGAGGAACGAACCGATGTTGCCGTGCGGGTCGACGCGGCCCGACCAGCCGAGCTGCAGCGCCTGGAAGTCGCCACGTGTCTGGTCGTCGAGCAGGGTCGTGTACTCGACCGGGGTGATCGTGATCGCGAAGCCGCCGGCGCGGGCCTGCGCCTGCAGGGCCTGGGCGAACCGGACCGTGTCGGGGGTGTTCGTCACCTCCATCTCGATCGGGAAGGGCTGCTCGACGCCGGCCTCCTCCAGGAGCTCCTTGGCCCGCTCCGGGTCGTACGCCGGGCACGCCTTGCTCGCGTCGGTCGCGAAGGCACTCGTGTCCGGGATCGGGGAGCACGCGACGTCCGCCCAGCCGCGGAAGACGCTCTGCACGAGCTCGCCGCGGTTGATCGACATCGACAGGGCCTGGCGGACCTTCCGCTGGGTGGCGAGCGGGGTGTCGAGGGGCTCCGGATCGGTGCCGACGCCGTCCTGGTTCGCGAGGTTGATCGTGATGCCCTGGTAGCCAAGCGAGCCGGTGCGCAGGACCTCGAGGTCCTTCCGCTTCATCAGCTCGTCGACGTCCTGGGTCGAGATCGTGTCCGCGACCTGGACGTCCCCGGACTTCAGGTTCTGCGCGCGGATGCTCGCGTCGGTGATGATCCGGTACGTGATGCGGTCGAAGTGCGCGCTCGCCGGGTCGTGGTACATCGGGTCGCGCTCGACGGTGATCGACGTCTGCGGCACCCGCTCGACGAACTTGTACGGGCCGATGCAGACCGGGGCGTCGCCGAAGCCGTCGCCCTCCTGCTCGAGGGCGGTCGGCGACATGACCATGCCGGCCCGGTCGGCGAGCGCCGCGGTGATCGGGGCGAAGGGCGTGCTGTAGTGGAGGCGGACCGTGTGGTCGTCGACCGCCTCGATGCCCGTGACGGGACCCATCTCGCTCTTCCGGCTCGAGTCGTCCTTCGTCAGGTTCCGCTCGAGCGTCGTCACGACTGCTGCCGCGTCGAAGGGTGTGCCGTCGGCGAAGCGGTAGCCGGTGTGGACCGGGAACGTGACGGTCTTCCCGCCGTCGGAGACCGTCGGCAGCTCGGTCGCGAGCATCGGGACCACCGTGCCCTCGGCGTCGATGTCGTAGAGCTTCTGGCACATCGTCTCCATGACGTACCGGGTGTAGAGCGACGACGAGGTGGTCGGGTCGAGCCGGTCCGGTTCGGCGGAGAGCGCCATCACGAGGTCACCGCCCTCGCGGACCGGGTGGTCGCCGATCGCGACGGTGGTGACGGTGCCGGCCGTGGCGCCGCCGGCCTTCGAGCGTTGGACCGGGACGCACGCCGTGAGGGCGAGCGTGGCGGCCAGGGCGACGGCGGGCAGCGCGAGCAGTGTCCGGCGGCGTCGAGCGGGGGAGTTGGACATCGTGTTCCTGGAGCGTGCGGTGTGCGTGGCGGCTCTTGTGGAGCCGCGCTCAGGAGTGCGGTGATTGCATACAATCACACCCGAATGCACTGCTTTGTACACGATGTGTTTCCGTCGTGTAACACCGAGTGCCTCTCCTCTTCCCTGTCGTGCCCCTCGCACTGGGGCGGGAGGACCGGTGTCAAGGGGTTGTGCGCCCCGACACGAGAAGCGACCATCGTTCGTCGGCGTGTTCAGGGCGCGCCGCGGACCGAACGGCGCTGGGGCGCCGCCCGCATCCAGATCAGGGGTTCTCTTCTTGACCAGCACACCGTCCGTCGCGCGCACACGGCGTCTCCCACGCATCGCCGCGGCCCTCCTCGCGTTCGCCGTCGCCGCCGGCACCCTCGTCGGCCTCGCCGAACCAGCCTCCGCAGCCGCCGTCTGGAAGGGCTCGATCCCCGCGGGCAACACCCTTGCCCCGGGCGATTCGGTCACCTCGCCGAACGGCCAGTACCGCCTCGTCATGCAGGGCGACGGCAACCTCGTGGAGTACGGCATCGGCGGTGCCGTGCTCTGGTCCTCCGGCACCTCGAACCAGCCCGGTGCGGTCGCCGTCGTCGGCAAGAACCGTGCCCTCGACATCGTCCGCAACGGGCAGCGTGTCGCCCGCTGGGCCACCGCGGGCAAGCCGCAGTCGACCAGCTTCGAGGTCCGCGGCGACGGCACGATGGTCCTCTGGGCCGGCGCCACTGCCGTGGTGAACTGGACCGGCTACCAGTCCCGTGTCCCCGCCGGCAACACGATCCTGCCGGGGACCACGCTCCGGGCGGATCCGTCCGGCAACCGCACCCTCACGATGATGACCAACGGCATGCTCGTGCAGCGGGTGAACGGCGGCGTCGTCTGGACCACCGCGAGCACCATCCGCAACCACAACGCCTACGCCGCGGTGCAGACCGACGGCAACCTCGTCATCTACACGGCGGCCGGCAAGGCGATCTGGGCCTCGAACACGAGCCGGGCCGGCGGTGGTGCGCTCCTCGTGCAGGTCGACGACAACGTCGTCCTCTACGGCAAGAACGACACCCGCTCGTGGTCGACCCGGCCCGTCACCGGATTGCTCTGGCCTGTCGCGAGCACGAAGATCAGCGGCAAGTACGGCGACGACCGCGGCGCCGGCCACGTCCCGCGCTACCACCAGGGCACCGACGCGGCAGTCGGCACCGGGACGCCCGTGTACGCCTCGGCGTCCGGCACCGTCACGACCGCGACCAGCTCGGCGTCGTACGGCAACTACGTCGTCGTGACCTACGGCATGACGACCGTCCTCACCGCGCACATGAGCACGATCGCGGTGAAGAAGGGGCAGATCGTGTCCGTCACGCAGCAGCTCGGGAAGTCGGGCAACACGGGGCAGTCGACCGGGCCGCACGTGCACGTCGAGGTACGGCGCAACGGCACGCTCGTCGACCCGCTGCAGAACCTGCACTTCCGCTGATCCACGTCGCCCCCCGGGCGGGTGTTCCTGCCCGGGAGGTCGGCCGGCCCGGCTACCGTGGTGCAGGTGGTGGAGAGAGGTGCGCGAACGGACGCCGAGACCGTCCTCGCCGCGTTCGCCCGCACCACGGGGGACGCCGCCGGGGCGCGCCGCGTGGCCCGGCAGTTCGCCGACCTCGACGAGGGGGAGCGCTCGGCGCTGCTCTGGAGCGACGACCCCGGCGCCCGGCTGGTCGCCGTCGTGCTGCTCGTCCAGGCGATGCGTGCACGCCCCGACCCCGAGCTGACCGACGAGTACCTCGCCGCGGCCAAGGCCGAGCGGTTCGACGACCCGGTCCTCGTCGACATCGCCGCCGAGGAGCTCGTCGGGGCGCCGCTCGTCGGTGGGTCCACCGGCCTGCTCTTCGCGCTCGCGAAGTCCGACGTCGCCGTGGTCCGACGGATCGCGGTCGTGGCGACCCTGGCGTTCGCGAAGCAGGGCGACGCCGAGGTGCCGCTCGCGATCGCCGGCCGGCTCGTCCGGGAGCGCAGCGACACCGTGCAGTCCGCTCTCGGGTGGGTGCTGCGCGAGACGGGGAAGCGGGCGTCGGAGCCCGCGCTCGTGGCGTTCCTCGAGCGGCAGGGGCGGTTCCTGTCACCGGCGGCGCGCGCGACGGCGACCGAGCACCTGCCCCCGGCCGAACGCGATCGCCTGCGCGGCTGAGGCCTGCGCACTGACTGTGCAGTCGGCAGTACCGACCACACGGTCGGTTAGGGTCGACGGCATGCAGCAGACGACCTCCACCCCGACCCACCGCGCCACGACCCGCGAGTGGGCCTCCCTCGGGGTCCTCACCCTGGCCGTCGTGCTGCTCGCGATCGACGGGACCGTGCTTGCCCTCGCGGTCCCCGCGCTCACCGCCGACCTCGACCCCACGGCCACGCAGGTGCTCTGGATCGGGGACGTCTACTCGTTCGCCCTCGCCGGGCTGCTCGTCACGATGGGCAACGTGGCCGACCGCATCGGTCGGAAGCGCCTGCTCCTCGTCGGTTCGGTCGCGTTCGGCCTCGCCTCGGCCGGTGCGGCGTTCGCCCAGGGGCCGGAGGTGCTCATCGCCGCCCGCGCCCTGCTCGGCATCGCCGGCGCCACCCTGATGCCGTCGACGCTGTCGCTGGTCCGGGCGATCTTCCGCGACCCGCGGCAGCGCACCCGTGCCATCGCGGTGTGGTCGGCCGGTGCGACCGGTGGTGCCGCAGCGGGTCCGCTCGTCGGTGGGGCGCTGCTCGAGCACTTCTGGTGGGGCTCGGTCTTCCTCATCAACATCCCCGTCATCGTCGTGATCGTCGTCGCCGGCGCGTTCCTGCTGCCGGAGTCGAAGGGCGGCGCGCGGACGCCGATCGACCTGCTGTCGGCCGTGCTCTCGGTCGTGGCGATCGTCCCGCTCGTCTACGCCGTGAAGCACCTCGTCGGGCACGGCGCGGACTGGACGGTGCCGGTCGCGGCGCTCGTCGGCGTCGGTGCCGGGTGGTGGTTCGTCCGGCGCCAGCGCAGCCTGGCGACGCCGCTGATCGACCTGCAGCTGTTCCGGATCCCGGCCTTCGCCGGCGCGGTCGTCGCGAACTCGCTGTCGGTCTTCGCGCTGACCGGTCTCCTGTTCTTCTTCTCGCAGTACCTGCAGCTCGTCCGGGGCTTCTCCCCGCTGCTCGCGGGGGCGGCCGAGCTCCCGGCGACGGTCGCGTCGATCGCGGTCATCGCCGTGATCGGGCTGCTGACCCGGCACGTCGGCCCCGGGCGGTCGATCGGCCTGGGGCTCGCCGTGGCCGCGGTCGGCATGGCCGGGATGGCGTTCGCCGAGGGGCTGCCGACCTACGTCGGGATCGCGATCGCCCTCGCGGTCGTCGGGCTCGGCGTCGGGGTGTCGATGACGCTGGCGACGGACGCGGTGGTCGCCGCGGCGCCCCGTGACCGCGCGGGTGCTGCGAGCGCGATCTCGGAGACCGGCTACGAGCTCGGCGTCGCGATGGGCATCGCGGTGCTCGGGTCCCTGCAGACGGCGTTCTACCGGGCGAACCTCGACGCCGGTGCGCCGGACCGCGTCCGGGAGTCGCTCGCCAGTGCTGCGCAGGTGCTCGACCCGACGTCGCCGGTGTTCGCGCAGGCGCAGCACGCCTTCACCGGCGGCATGCAGCTCGCGTCGGTCTGCGCGGCGGTCCTGCTCGCGGTCGCGTCGGTCGTGGCGTTGCGGGTCATCCCGAACCGGCAGGATGGTCCGCGTGAGCACTGACGGCACCCGCGACCGCGAACGCACCCGCTCGGCGGTGCTCGAGGCGGCGGAACGGCTGCTCGGTGAGCGCGGCACCCGGGTCAGCGTGGCTGAGGTGGCCGAGGCCGCCGGCGTCTCGAAGAGCGGCCTGCTGCACCACTTCCCGTCGAAGGACGCGCTGCTCGTGGCGGTCGCCGAGCACGGGCTGCAGACCTTCGTCGACGAGGTGATGGGGCACGTCGACCTCGCCGAGAACCGGCCGGGCAAGGTGCTCCGCGCCTACGTCCGGACGCTCTGCGGCGGCAGTGAGCGCGCGATGGCGGTGTTCTCGCCGAACGCCCTGTGGGCGGGCCTGATGTCCGTACCGGGGATCGAGCCGGTGGTGGCGGCGGACGCCGAGCACTGGCGCACGCTGTTCGCCCGCGACGGCCTGCCCGAGGACCGCTCCCTCGTGGTGCGGCACGCCGCCGAGGGGCTGGCCGCCGCATCGGCGCTCCCGCCCTACCTCGACGCACGGGAGCTCGCGGTCGCGCGGGATGCGCTCCTCGCGCTGGCCGAGCCCGCCTGACCCCGCGAGACGCAACGGGAGCGACTGCTCGCAGCGCTACCGCACTGCGAGGAACCGCCGACGTTGCGTTCCGCGGCACGGGCACGGGGACAGGTCAGCGCGAGAAGACGTCGTCCAGCGTGTACGTCGCCAGGTGGCGCTCCTCGAGCAGGGCGTGCAGCCGCGGCAGCGCCCCGATGGTGCCCGGGAAGTTCGCGTGCCCGATCACGATGTGCGCCGGCTGGAACCACTGCTCGGCGAACCCGACGATCTGGTCCGGGGAGATGTCGCCCGAGTCCGCGAGCGTGCCGTACCAGAGCAGCGGGGTCGTGTAGCCGACCGCCGCCGCCGCACGGTCCACCCGGGCGTCGTGGTACCCGAAGGGCGGCCGGAAGTACGGGCGCGCATCGACGCCGAAGGTCCGCTCGAGGAACTCGTGGTTCCGGGTGAGCTCGTCCTGGATCGCCTGGTCGCTCAGCTTCGTCAGCGCCGGGTGGTCCCACGTGTGGTTGCCGAGCTGCACCTGCCCGGACTCGACGAGCGGGCGGAGCAGGTCGGCGTGCTCGGTCCACGCGGGCCGGTCGCCGTTCACGAAGAACGTCAGCCGCGTGCCGGTGGCGGCAGCGGAGCGGGCGTAGGCGGCGACGACGTCCGCGGACGCCCCGTCGTCGACCGTCCACGCGATCCCGGGGGTACCGGCGGGCAGGGCGGTCACGGTCCCCGCGGGCAGGGGGACGCGGGTGAGCGCGGGCCGCGTCGGTGTCGGTGTCGGTGTCGGGGTGGGGGTCGGCGTCCGCGTGGCGGTGGCCGTCGGGAGGGTGGTCGCCGAGGCGGTCCGCCCCGCGGGTCGGCTGCCCGTCGAGCACGCGGCGAGCACCCCCGTCGCGAGGGCGCCGGTCGCGCCGGCGAGGAGTGCGCGTCGGGTGGTGCCGTGGTCCATCGGTCACAGCGTTGCCGAGCCCGAGGATCCGCACATCGGCGGACGGGCTGACCTCCGGTGGCCGACCGGCCACCGGCGCGGACGGGAGGCCCGCCCCACCACCGCCGCCGCAGCGCGCTGCGGACGGGGCTGGGAACGCACCACGGGGCGGGCGCGTAGCGAGGAGGTCACGCGAGTCGTGCCTCCCGGCCGGCTCGGAAGCGACCACGAGAGGAACGCGACGTGCGCGCACTGACCTGGCAGGGCACCGAGAAGGTGTCCGTCGAGACCGTCCCCGACCCGACCATCCAGGAGCCGACCGACGCGATCGTGCGGATCACCTCCACGGCGATCTGCGGCTCCGACCTGCACCTGTACCGGGTCCTCGGCCCGTACATCGACAAGGGCGACGTCCTCGGCCACGAGCCGATGGGCATCGTCGAGGAGGTCGGCTCGGCCGTCACGAACCTCAAGGTCGGCGACCGCGTCGTCGTCCCGTTCAACATCTCGTGCGGGCACTGCTGGATGTGCCAGCACGGCTTCCAGTCGCAGTGCGAGACCACCCAGGTGAAGGAGTACGGCACCGGTGCCTCGCTCTTCGGGTACACGAAGATGTACGGCCAGGTCCCCGGCGGCCAGGCCGAGTACCTGCGCGTGCCGCACGCCGACTACGGCCCCATCAAGGTGCCCGACACCGGTGCTGACGACCAGTGGCTCTTCATGAGCGACATCATCCCGACCGCGTGGCAGGCCGTGCAGTACGCCGAGGTCCCCGAGGGCGGCACGCTCGCGGTGCTCGGCCTCGGCCCGGTCGGCCAGTTCGCCGCGCGCATCGGCAAGCACCTGGGCTACCGCGTGCTCGCCGTCGACCCGGAGCAGGTCCGTCGCGACCTCGGCGCGAAGCACGGCATCGAGGTGTTCGACCTCGACGACGACATGGTGTCGAAGCTGATCGACCTGACCGACGGGCGCGGCCCGGACGGTGTCGTCGACGCGGTCGGCATGGAGGCGCACGGCAACCCCGTCGCCGGGTTCGCCCAGCGCGCGGCCGGGCTGCTGCCCGACAAGCTCGCGCAGAAGGCGATCGAGACCGCCGGCGTCGACCGGCTCGCAGCCGTGCACGCGGCGATCGACCTCGTCCGCCGTGGTGGCACGGTGTCGCTGTCCGGTGTCTACGGCGGCATGGCCGACCCGATGCCGATGATGACCCTGTTCGACAAGCAGATCACGATCCGCGAGGGACAGTGCAACGTCCGCCGCTGGGTCGACGACCTCATGCCGCTCGTGTCCGACCCCTCGGACCCGCTCGGCACCCTCGACCTGACCACCCACCGGGTGGCGCTCGAGGACGCCCCGCACATGTACTCCGTCTTCCAGAAGAAGGAGGACGGCTGCATCAAGGTCGTGCTCGACCCCTCGATGGCCGCGGCGTGACGGGCGACCGGTCGGGACTGGTGCGCTGATGCGCGTCGTCGTGGTGGGTGCCACCGGCAACGTCGGCACCGCCGTGCTGCGGCGCCTCGCCGCGGCACGGCTCACCGGTGACGGCCGGGCGGGCGACGAGGACGGCCTGCAGGTCGTCGGCGTCGCCCGCCGCCTGCCCGACGCGCGCGTCGCACCGTACGACGTCGCCGAGTGGCGCGCCGTCGACGTCGGGGCACCGCGGGCGGTCGACGAGCTGACCGCGGTGTTCCGGGGCGCGGACGCCGTCGTGCACCTGGCGTGGGCGCTCCAGCCCACGCACGACATCCCCGCGCAGCACCGGACGAACGTGACCGGCACGGCGAACGTGCTCGAGGCCGTCGCCCGCGCCGGGGTCGGGCAGGTCGTCGTCGCGTCGTCGGTCGGCGCCTACCGCGGCGTCGACGTCGACGGGAAGCGCACGCCGGTCGACGAGTCGTTCCCGGCGACGGGCATCCCGACGGCGACGTACTCGATCCACAAAGCCGAGAACGAGCGGGCGATGGATGCGTTCGAGCGCGCCCACCCCGAGGTCGTCGTGACCCGGCTCCGCCCCGGCCTGGTGTTCCAGCGCGGGGTCGCCGCCGAGCTCCGCGGACTGTTCCTCGGCCACCTCGTGCCGATGTCGATCGTGCGGTGGGTCCGTTGGGCGGTCCTGCCGCTCCCGCTGCCGTTCGTGTTCCAGGCCGTGCACGCCGACGACCTGGCCGACGCGTTCTGGCGGACGATCGACCGACGGGCCGCCGGCGCGTTCAACATCGCGGCGACCCCCGTGCTGACACCGCCGCGCATCGCACGGGCCCTCGGGATGCTCGGTGCCGTGCGGATCCCGCTGCGGCTGCTCCGCGGGATCGTCACGCTCACCTGGCGGCTCCGGCTCCAGCCGACCGACGCCGGGTGGCTCGACATCGCCGCGGAGGTGCCGATCATGCGGACCGACCGGGCGCGGAGCGAGCTCGGGTGGGAGCCGCGGCACACGGCGGACGAGGCACTGCGCGAGCTCGTGGGCGGGTTCGCGGACGGCGCGAACGTGGAGGCGTCGGGGCCGCTGCGCGGCTGAGGCGCGGCCCGGGCGGCAGCTGTCTCTGCTGGTCGTTCCGGGCGTACCCGATGGTTCCGAGCGTCGACGGCGGCCCTGGCACGCCTGGTCGTTCCGGGCGTATCCGGTGGTTCCGGGCGTACCCGGTCGATCCGTTCGATCAGGGACGCCCGGAACCACCTGCCATCGCGGGTGTGCTGGGAAGGAACGGGCGCGTTACGATCCCGACGAGGGCGCGACCGTGCCCCAGGGGGAGGGTGTCATGTCGATCGACGACTTCGGTTTCCCGGACGAGGGGAACAACCCGCTGATCCCGCCGGCGTTCGACGTCGCCGCGACGATCATCACGGTCGGCGGGGTCATCGTGGTGCTCGGCATCGTCGCCACGATCGTGCTGGCGATCTACCGCGCCAAGCGCATGTCCGACCGCGGTCAGAACCCGTTGACCCTGCAGGAGGACCTGGCGTACCGGGCGATGCAGAGCCGGACGCTCGCACCGCCGACGACGCTCGAGCAGCGGCTGGCCGAACTCGACGACCTGCACCGTCGTGGCGTGATCTCCGACGACGAGCACCGGACGGCCCGGGCCGAGGCCCTCCGCGCGTAGCCTGGCAGGGTGCTGCCGACGGACCTGATCGGGGAGTGGACCCTGCGCCGGACGGTCGTCGACCGCCGGGCCGGGGTGACCGGTGACGTCGCCGGGACGACGTCCCTGACACTGGTGACGCCCGACGAGGTCCGCTGGGACGAAGCCGGCGTCATGCGCTTCGACGGCCGCGAGACCCCGGTGTCCCGGACGCTCGTCGTGCGTCGCGGCCAGGACGACCGCTGGACCGTGCACTTCGCCGACGGCAGGGTGTTCCACGACTGGGCGTGGGGCGCGTCGGTCGAGCACGCGTGTGCGCCCGACGACTACACGGGTGTGCTCGCCGGCGACACGGACCGGTGGACGGTGCGCTGGGAGGCCCGCGGTCCGGCGAAGGACCTCCGGCTCGACAGCGTGCTCGAACGTCGGGCCGCCACGGCAGACTGAGCGCATGGCCCGCACCCCCGGCAAGCCCCCCGGCACCGTCGCTCCCCGCATCGCCCCGGTCGACCCCCGTGACCTCGAGGACTGGACGCCGACCCCCGGCGACCTGCTGACCGGTGACCGCGTCGAGGGCAAGCGCGTCGCCGTGCTCGACCTGGCGGGAGAGCGTCTGCCCGACCTCGAGCTCGAGGAGTGCGTGGTCGAGACCCTCCGCGCGGGCGACGCCGACCTGCGCGGTCTGCGCGTCCGCGACTCCGTGGTGGAGACGCTCGACGCCCCCGTGCTCCGGGCGTCGAGCAGTTCCTGGCGGGAGGTCCGGGTCGCTGGTGGCCGGGTGGGCTCCGCCGAGCTGTACGACGGGACGCTCAACGGGGTCGAGTTCGTCGGGATGAAGCTCGGGTTCGTGAACCTGCGCGGGTCGACGCTGACCGACGTGGTCTTCCGGGACTGCGTCGTCGACGAGCTCGACGTCGCCGACGCCCGGCTGCTCCGGGTGTCCTTCCCCGGCACGAGCATCCGCGCCGTCGAGGGGACGAACAGCCGCATCGAGCACGTCGACCTGCGGGAGGCCGACCTCGACCGGGTGGAGCGGCTCGAGGGCCTCCGCGGTGCCACGATCGGCTCCGACCAGCTCTTCGCCCTCGCACCCCTCCTGGCGGCCCAGGCCGGCTACCGCGTCGACTGACCGGTCGGAACGCTCCGGTCAGCGGCCGCTGCGAGCGCCGCCGCGATGTCGGCCTGCACGAGGTCACCGTGCACCGCGGCGCCCGCCTGGGTCCCCGCGGCGGCCGAGGCGATCACCGTGACCATCGGCGACGTCACGTTGCCCGCGGCCCAGACCCCGCGCACGCCCGTCTGCCCCGTCACGTCGACCGTCAGGCCGCCGCCGACGCGGAACCCGTTCACCACGACGTCCTCGGCCCGGAGCCCGAGCCCCTCGAGGAACGCGACCCGCGGCTCCGCCGTGCTCGCCGCCGCCAGGGCGTCGAGCGGGACGACCTCGCCCGACCCGAGCTCGACCCCGGTGAGGACCCCGTCCGTCGACAGCACCCGGGCCACCGGCCCCTCGACGACCGCGACACCACGGGCCCGGAACGCACTGCGGGCGGTGTCGTCGAGCAGGTCCGGGTCGGTGACGAAGGCGGTGACCCGGTCGCTCAGGGCACGGAACATCTGCACCTGGTGCGCCCCGTTCGGCGTCGTCACGAGGACGCCGATGCGTCGGTCGCGGATCTCCCACCCGTGGCAGAACGGGCAGTGGACGACCCCGCGCCCCCACTGCTCGGCGAGACCCGGGACGTCCGGCAGGACGTCGACGGCGCCGGAGGCGACGACCAACCGGCGGGCGGTGACGACCCTGCCGGAGTCGAGCGTGACCGAGAAGCCGACCGGGTCGGTGTCGGTGCCCGCGGTGGCGGACGCCGCCACGACCCTCCCGGCCGTCACCTCGACACCGTACGCGGCGACCTCGTCCCGCCCGATGCGCGTCAGCTCCGCGGGGGCGACGCCCTCGCGGCCGAGGAGGTTGTGGACGCCCGCGGCCGGCGCGTTCCGGGGCTCGCCCGCGTCGACGACGAGGACGGAGCGGCGGGACCGGCCCGTGATGAGCGCGGCGGACAGGCCGGCGACCGAGCCGCCGATGACGATGACGTCGAAGTTCTCTCGCATGGTCGCAGCCTGCGCGACCTGCTCGAGATCAGCAAGGATGCTTGCCGGTCTGGCAACATGACCGCCATGGTGCACAGCCGGGAGGAACGGATCACCCCGCCGACGACGGCGGACGTGGTCGACGCGGTCGGCCCACGCCTGCGGGCGCTGCGCGAGCGTCGCCAGGTCACGCTCGCGGCGCTCGCCGACGAGACCGGGATCTCGGTGTCGACGCTGTCGCGGCTCGAGTCGGGACAGCGGCGGCCGACCCTCGAGCTCCTGCTGCCGCTCGCCCGCGCCTACCAGGTGCCGCTCGACGACCTGGTCGGGGCGCCGCAGACGGGGGACCCGCGGGTGCACCTCAAGCCCGAGCGGCACGGCGGACGCGTGGTGATCCCGCTGACGCGGCGCACCGGCGGCGTCCGGTCGTTCAAGCAGCTCATGCAGCCGGAGCCCGCAGACAGCGACCGGACCCTCCGGACGCACGAGGGGTACGAGTGGCTCTACGTGCTGTCCGGGCGCCTGCGGCTGCTGCTGGGCGACCGCGACTTCGACCTCGGACCCGGCGAGGTGGTCGAGTTCGACACCCACACCCCGCACTGGGTCGGCAACACGACGGACGAGGTCACCGAGGTGCTCTGCCTGTACGGGCCGCAGGGGGAGCGGGCGCACGTGCGGTCCCGGCCCGCTTCTCGGCGCGACGACGGGTAGGGGTCACCGGGGAGACGCGCCCCCGACCGTCAGCGGCCGGACCAGGCGCCCCGGGAGCGGGACGCCAGGCGGGCGCGGAGCGCGGCACGGCACCGCCGCGCCCACCGTCGGCACGGGTTCGCCCGACGGCCGTGCACCCGGAACGTGTGGAACGCCCGCCGGGTGCGGAGCGCGGCCGAGGCGACGCCGGAGAAGGGCCTCGCCGACACCTCCACGAGCAGGGCCCGGTCCACGACCACCCGCCACGCCGGGTCGAGTGCCATCGAGAGGTCGACGTCGTCGTGCACCTCGGGGTCGTCGCGGTGCGTCCGGGAGCGTGCCGCGAGCCACGTCGAGCGGTGCATCGCCGTCGCGGACCCGAACAGCGGCGGCCGGGCGAGCGCGCCGCGCATCAGGACGAAGTACGGGCCCATGTAGAGCGTGTCCCAGACCCGTCGGACCAGCGGACCGCCGTCGTGCGGACGGCCCGGGCCGGTGACCGCGACGACCCCCGTACCGCCGAGGAGGCGGACCGCCGTCGCCACCCACCCGGGCGGCGGGACCGAGTCGGCGTCGAGCCGGACGAGCACGTCACCCGAGGCGTGGTCGTAGCCGCGCGCCGAGGCCCGGGCGATGCCGCGGACCGGTTCGTGCAGCACCGTCGCGCCGGCGGCCCGGGCGACCGCGGCGCTGTCGTCGGTGCTGCCGTTGTCGACGACCACCACCTCGTCCACGGGGCGCGTCTGTGCCCCGAGGGCGGCGAGGCACCGGCGCAGGTGCTCGGCGTCGTCGAGCACGGGGACGACGACGGAGACCAGCGGCACCCCCCGATCCTGCCGGAGGAGTGCTGGACGGGCCGTCGGGCGCGGGCGTCACCGCGTTTGCCGACGTTCCTGTGGCACGGCGCAGGCAGGGTCGCGCACCGTCGGGTCCAACGCGACGGGTGCCGTACCCGCCGCGACCGATCCGGAAGGCCGACCATGACCACGAACCCACCCGGGAACGACTCCGGGACGCCCATCCACGACCGCACCGCCGCGTCCGAGGGACACGAGGTGTACCCGGGCGTGACCGTGCCCTCGTTCGGCAGCGACACCCCCGCGCCGCGCGACGCCGACCGCGAGTTCGACGACGTCCTCCTGCCCGAGGGTGACGTGCGCCGACCCGAGGGCTTCGACGACGTCGAGCCGCTCGACGCGCTGCCCGCCGACGAGCAGCTCCCGGCGACGCCGTCCGCCGCCGGCGCGTCGGCACCGCTGCACGACTCCACGACGACGAGCACCGGGTACCTGCCGCCCGTGGGCACCAGCACGGGCGGCAGCACCGGCAGCACGGGCAGCACCGGCAGCACGGGCAGCACCGGCAGCACGGGCTCCGGCGGCACCGACGGTGGCGGCAAGGCCGACGCCGCCAAGGGCGCCGCGCAGGACGTCGCCGGCGACGCGAAGGACAAGGCCGCGAACGTGGCCGGTACCGCGAAGGAGCAGGCGTCGAACGTCGCCTCCGAGGCGACCGACCACGCCAAGCAGCTCTACTCCCAGGCCTCCGACACGCTCAAGGAGCAGGCGGCCGGCCAGCAGGAGCGCGCCGCCGGGGGCCTCCGCAGCCTCGGCGAGCAGCTCGGCCGCATGGCCGACAAGGACGACGAGCAGGGCATCGCCGCGAAGGTCGTCCGCGACCTGTCGAACCGGGCGGGCTCCGCGGCCGGGTACCTCGAGAACCGCGACCCGGGTTCGCTCCTCGACGAGGTGAAGTCCTTCGCCGCGAAGCGTCCCGGCACGTTCATCGCGCTCGCCGCGGGCGCCGGCATCCTCGCCGGACGCCTGACGAAGGCCCTCGCCACCGAGGTGAAGCACGAGAAGGAGGCCGGCGAGTCCTCGACCGGCACCGGGAGCGGCGTATGAGCCACACGGTCCCGGGCGCGACCCCGCTGGGCGAGCCGACGCCCGAGGAACGCGCCGCCACGACGCCCCTGGGCGAACTGCTGACCGACGTGTCGAAGGACCTGTCGTCGCTGTTCCGCCAGGAGGTCGCCCTCGCCAAGGCGGAGCTCACCGAGTCCGCCAAGAAGGCGGGCAAGGCCGGCGGCATGTTCGGCGGCGCCGGGCTCACCGCCCTGTTCGCCCTGCTGTTCCTGTCCATCGCCGCGTGGTGGGGTCTCGGGTACCTCATCGGCAACGCGTGGTCGGCCGTCGTGATCGCCGTGGTCTACGCGATCGTCGCCGCGATCCTCTACGTCCGTGGGCGCAAGGAGATCAAGGAGATCCAGGGCGCCCCGCAGACGGTCGAGACCGTCAAGGAAGTCCCCGAAGCACTCAAGCCGAACACCGGGAGGAAGCCATGAGCACCCCAGAAGAGATCCGTGCCGACATCGAGCGCACCCGCGGTGCCCTCGGCTCCGACGTCGACGCCCTGGCCGACAAGGTCAGCCCCTCGTCCATCGCGCACCGGCAGAGCGAGAAGGTCAAGAGCCGCTTCCAGGGCGTCCGCGACTCCGTGATGGGGTCCGCGCACTCGGCGGGCCCGAGCGTCTCGGGGTCCGCCTCGGGTGCGACCGACCGGGCGAAGGACGTCGCGCACGAGGGTGTCCGGAAGGCGAAGGGCAACCCGCTCGCCGTCGGCCTGATCGCCTTCGGTGCGGGGTGGCTCGCGTCGTCGCTCATCCCGACCTCCGACAAGGAGGAGCAGCTCGCCGGTGAGCTCAAGGACAAGGCGGCACCCCTCGTCGAGGACGTCAAGTCCCAGGCGAAGGACGTCGGTTCGCAGCTGGGCGACGTGGCGAAGGAGCACGCGCAGGACCTCAAGGGGACCGCGCAGGACGCCGCGCAGACGGTGAAGGACGAGGCGCAGGGCGCCGCGTCCGACGTCCAGGACCACGCGAAGAGCGCCGCGGACGACGTGCGCAGCAGCTGACGGACGTCAGCACAGGCCGGACGGGAGGCCCGTGGCGACACCGCCACGGGCCTCCCGTCCGTTCCGCGGTAGCGTCGTGGCCCATGGACCCGATCGACGAGCTCGCCGCCGAGTTGCGCCAGTCGATCGGCCGCCTCGTGCGCGCAGCCCGGCGCCAGGGCGACAGCCTGCCGCCGGCGCACTCGGCGACGCTGGGGTTCCTCGGACGCGAGGGGCCGATGACGATCGCGGAGCTCGCGCGGCGACGCGGGGTGAAGCACCAGGGACAGTCCCGGACGGTGGGGGAGCTGACGAACCAGGAGTACGTCGAGCGGGCCGTGTCCGAGACGGACCGGCGGGCCTCGGTCATCCGCATCACCGATGCGGGCAGAGCCGCGCTGCAGCAGGACATGGACGGCCGTGCGGACTGGCTCGCGACCGCGATGCGTGCGGAGCTCGACGACGACGAGCGCGCCCTCCTGGCCCGGCTGCCGGTGATCTTCGAGCGCCTGGCCCGCCGGGCCGACTGAACGACCAGCCATTTGTACAACAGTGTTGTACAGTTGGCAGCATGCAGCTGACGAAGTACAACCACGCCACCGTCGTCCTCGAGCAGGACGGCGCCTCGCTCGTCATCGACCCGGGCTCCTTCACGCCGGAGTCCGCCGACCTCGTCGCCGCGGCCACGGTGGTCCTGGTCACCCACGAACACGCCGACCACTTCGCCGTCGACGCGATCCGCGCGGGGCTCGAGCGCAACGCCGACGTCGTCGTCCACGGCCCGGCGTCGGTCGTCGAGCAGCTCGGCGACCAAGACGGCCGCGTCCGCACGGTCACCGCGGGCGACACCGTCGCGAGCGGTACGTGCGCTCCATCAGGTCCAGACGTCGCTTGAACAGGTGATCGGGTTCATCGGTGATCATCAGAGTCGTCCTCCTCCTCGGTCTCGCGCGCGGGCCGTGCTCCGCCGAGCCGCTCGGCCTGCTGGACCTTCCACAGGACCCATTCGTCGTCCTCGGTCACCCACGACCGCGTCGTGAGCGCGTGCGTCATGAGCGCGGCGGCATCGTGGTCGTGCGGGTCGCCGGACAGCGCGCGCTCGACGACCCACGTCCAACGCTGCCACCACAGGTCCCGGTGCACCGAGAACTCCGTGTTTCGCCGCATCCGCCGCCCCTCGAGCACGGTCACGACCACACTCGCGGCGGCGACCGCCGCCCCCGCCAGCGCGACCAGCGCGCTCACCCACCCGACGTCCATGCGGCCAGCCTCACGCCACAGGACCGGCCACGCGTCGGGCGTGACCGGTCCTGTGGAGGGTGTGCCGTGCCTCCCGAATGTGCAGGAGGGGCGGGACGGATGTCAGTTGCCGGGAGCCGCGCCCTCGGTCTCGCCCTCGCCCGGGTCGCCACCGGTCCCACCCGACGTCGGCTCGTCCTGCGGCCAGGCCCGGAACTCCCACCCGGACAGCGACGGGTGGTCCTCGCCGCGCGTGTAGGCGAAGGTGCGCGCGGCCTCGCGGGCCTCGGTCAGCTTCGTCAGCAGGTCCGCGTGCGCGTCGGCGTCGACACGGGTCAGTGCGTCGTGCGCGAGCGCGAAGCGGTCCATGTCGTTGCGCATGAGCATGTCGAACGGCGACGTCGTGGTGCCCTGCTCGAGGAAGCCGTGCACGTGCAGGTCGTCGTGTCCGTGCCGGCGGTACGTCAGGTTGTGCACGAGCGACGGGTAGCCGTGGAAGGCGAAGACGGCCGGCGTCCCGGGCAGGAACACCTCGTCGTAGCGCTCGTCGCTGACCGGGTGCTCGTGCTTCCGTGGGTCGCCGAGCGACAGCAGGTCCACGACGTTGACGAAGCGGACACCGACCTCGGGCGCGTGCTTCCGGATGATGTCCGCGGCGGCCACGGCCTCGACCGTCGGCACGTCCCCGGCGCTCGCGAGCACCACGTCGGCGCGACCCACGGTCTGCTCGGTGCCGGCCCAGTCCCAGACGCCGAGGCCCGCCGCGGCGTGCGCGACGGCGTCGTCGAGCGACAGGAACACCGGCTCCGGGTGCTTCCCGGCGACGATCACCTCGATGCGGTCGGTCGTCTCGAACGCGTGTGCCGCGACGGCGAGCAGGGTGTTCGCGTCCGCCGGCAGCTTGATGCGGACGAGGTCCTGCTGCTTCGAGGCGACGACGTCGAGGAACCCGGGGTCCTGGTGCGAGAACCCGTTGTGGTCCTGCCGCCACACGTGCGACGACAGCAGGATCGACAGGTTCGACACCGGGGCACGCCAGTCGATGTCGGTCGACGACTCGAGCCACTTCGCGTACTGCCCGACCATCGAGTCGATGATGTGCGCGAACGCCTCGTACGTGTTGAGGAGTCCGTGCCGGCCGGTCAGGACGTAGCCCTCGAGCATCCCCTCGAGCAGGTGCTCCGAAAGGACCTCGATGACCCGGCCGCGCGCACCGAGGTGCTCGTCGCCCGGTGCTCGACGGGCACGCCAGACCCGCGACGTCACGTCGAAGACCGCGTCGAGCTTGTTCGAGATGGTCTCGTCCGGGCCGAACAGGCGGAAGGCCGAGGGGTTCCGCGAGGTGAGCTCCGCGAGCCACGGCCCGAGCGTGGCGGTGGCGCTGGCGTCCTCGCCGACGGGGACGGCGAACGGCTCGAGCGACGGCCGGTCGAGTGGGGTCCGGATGCGACCACCGTTGGCGTGCGGGGTGGCACTCATCCGGTGCTCGCCCTGCGGCCGGATCGTCGTGAGGATGCCGGTCGGCTGTCCGTCGGCGTCGAACAGCTCGTCCGGACGGTAGGACCGCATCCACTCCTCGAGCTGCTCACGGTGCCCGGCGTCCTCGCGCACGGCGGGCAGGGGGACCTGGTGCGCACGGAACGTGCCCTCGACGCGCTCGCCGTCGACCTCCTGCGGGCCGGTCCAGCCCTTCGGGGTGCGGAGCACGATCATCGGCCAGCGCGGCCGGAGGTCGGCGGCACCGGCGGGCTGCCCGGCGGCGGCGCGCTCGGCCTGTGCCCGCGCGGCGGCCTGGATGTCGTCGATCGTGGCGAGGGCCCGGCGCAGCGCGCCGTCGAAGAGCGCGTGCACGGCGAACGGGTCGTGGTCGACGCGACCGGAGTCGACCACGATCGGCTCGTACCCGAGCCCGCGGAAGTACGCGGTGAGGTCCTCGTCGGGGATGCGCGCGAGGATCGTCGGGTTGGCGATCTTCCACCCGTTGAGGTTGAGGATCGGCAGGACCGCTCCGTCGGAGACGGGATCGAGGAACGTGTGGGCCTGCCAGGAGCCGGACAGCGGTCCGGTCTCGGCCTCACCGTCGCCGACGACGCAGGCCACGACGAGGTCGGGGTTGTCGAGCGCGGCGCCGTACGCGTGGGCGAGGGAGTAGCCGAGCTCGCCGCCCTCGTTGATGGAGCCGGGCGTCTCGGGGGCCGCGTGCGACGGGATGCCGCCGGGGAACGAGAACTGCCGGAAGAACTTCCGCAGACCCTCGGGGTCGGGGGTGATGTCGGGGTACAGCTCGGTCCAGGTGCCCTCGAGCCACGCGTTGGCGTTCATCGCGGGGCCGCCGTGTCCCGGACCGCACACGTAGAGCAGGTCGCGGTCCGTCTCGGCGATGAGCGCGTTGCAGTGCGCGTAGACGAGGTTGAGCGCGGGGGAGGTGCCCCAGTGCCCGAGCAGGCGAGGCTTCACGTCGTCCGGGTCGATCGGGCGCGTGAGCAGGGGGTTGTCGAGGAGGTAGATCTGCCCGACGGTGAGGTAGTTCGCGGCGCGCCACCAGGCGTCGATCGCCCGGATCCGGTCCGTGCTCGGGATGTGTGCGGGGGCCATGCCCCCACGGTACGGAGTGGGGGACAGCACTTCCCCAGGAACGATCCCAAACCGATCGGGCGAGGGTGCCGAACCACTGTCACAAGCCGGGAAACACCCGGAGCGCTCACCAGCCGCACGTAGCTGGTTCTCCACCCCTGGTCGGGGTGTGTTCGGCGCGCACACAGCATGCCGCGCCGAGCGCGACGACGAAAGGAACGCATCCCATGCGCAAGTCCATGAAGACCTCGATCACCCTCGCCACCACGGGCGCGCTCGTCCTGACCGGTGCGGCGTTCGGTATCTCCAGCGCGAACGCGGCGACGCCGAACGTGCACACGATCTCCTCCTCGTCCGAGTCGAAGATCCCCGCCCCGGTCGCGTCGGTGCCCGAGGTCCTCGGCGGCAACACCTCCGTCGCCCTCGACAGCGGCTTCACCGACGCGCTGACCGCGCTGAAGCTGACCCCGGGTGTGTCCGGCAACGCCAAGCTCGAGAACGGTGCGGTCTCGTTCCCGATCACGTCGGGTTCGGTGACGTACTGGAGCCCGGACGGCAACTACCGCCCCTACGTGCAGGGTCTGCTGAACCACGACGACTCGGGTCTGACGCTGCAGGCCGGTGACACCACGGTCACGCTGGAGAACTTCGTCGTGAACCCGGGCTCGTCCAAGCTCTACGGCGACGTCCTGGTCAACGGCAAGGTCGCCGTGTCGAACGCGTACCTGTTCTCGCTGCACGGTGGCACCCTGAAGCCGCTCCAGCTCGAGGGTGACAACGCCATCCTCACCGGCACCACCGTCCACGTCTCCGACGACGCCGCGAAGCTGCTCAACGACACCTTCAAGACCGACGCCGTCAAGGGTGGCCTGCTCGTCGGCACCGCCACCATCACCGCCCAGATCAAGTAACACCCAGCACCACCAGCGGGACACCACCGCAGCACCACGACGCGAAGGCGCCGCCCCCGGATCCGGGGACGGCGCCTTCCGCCGTCCCGCCCCGCGGGTGCCGGACGGTCCGTGGTCAGTGCCGCCGCCACCACCGGCGCGGTCGGGCAGCAGCCTCCGCCGCCGCCCGCTCCGCGGCCGCCTGCTCGTCGGCGGCGCGCCGGGCACCGCGACGCTCGTGCCACCGCGCGACCTCGGCATCGACGTCGCGCATCGGGGTCACCACGGGCGGACCGCCGAGCAGCTGCCGTCGGGCGTCCTTGACGCGCGCGTTGAAGTCGACGAGGACCGCGCGGACGTCGTCCTCGACGGCGAGCGCGTCGAGGTGGTCGTCGAGTTCGGCGTCCTCGGTCCGCAGGGCGAGGGCGGGCGGCGCGATGCCGCGGATGTCCTCGCGCTCTATCTTCGCCTTGATCCACCAGTCGGGGTCGTGACGTCCGTCGTTCCCGGGCAGGGGCTTGCCGTGGTACGGGTTCCCCTCGAAGAGCCCGCGGCGCTCGGCTTCCTCGATCCGGGCGCGGGCGTGCTGCTCGACGTCCTGCAGCCGCAGGAGACGGCGTTCCTCGCGGACCTCGTCCGGGTCGAGGGAGCCGCGCTCGATCTCGCTGTCCACCAGCTGCTGGTACCGGTACCGGGCGGCTCGTCGCAGCCGGTCCATGCGTGCGTCGACGTCGTTCATCGCCCCTCCATCATGCCCCCGACCGCCGACGGACGGTCGGGAACGGCCCGCTCAGCCGTTCGACGCGGGATCGGAACGTCCGAGGGCGACGAGGTCCACCGTCGAGTGCATGGCATCGCTCCCGCTGTGGGCGCTCGTCCTGATCTTCGTGGCCGGCGCCGCGGTGATCTGGGTCGCGGGCGTCCAGCTCTCCAAGACCACCGACGTCCTCGACGACCGCCTGCACCTCGGCAGTGCGCTGGGCGGGTTGATCGTGCTGGCGGTCGCCACGAACCTGCCCGAGATCGCGATCACGGTGAGCGCGGGCCTGTCCGGCAACATCGAGGTGGCCGCGGGCAACATCCTCGGCGGCATCGCGCTGCAGACCGTGGTGATCGCGATCCTCGACGCGTTCGGCAAGCGGGGGAAGGGCGTGAAGCCGATCACCTGGCGCGCTGCTTCGCTGACCCTGGTGCTCGAGGCGGTCGTCGTCGTGGCCGTGCTCGCCGTGGTCGTCGCGGGCAGCCAGCTGCCGCCGGACCTCGTCGTCGCTCGGCTCACCCCCGACGTCGTCCTCATCGCGGCGATCTGGGTCGTCGGGCTCCTGCTCGTGCAGCGCGCCGGCAAGGGGCTGCCGTGGCACCAGGACGGTCGGGCGCCCGACGCGTCCCCGCACGCGTCGGGCCACCGCACGCGGAAGCAGGAGCAGCCGCGCATGAGCACACGGAAGGCCGCGGTCGTCTTCTCGCTGTCGGCCCTCGCGACGCTGGTGGCGGGCGTCGTGCTCGAGCGCGCCGGTGACGCCGCGTCCGAGCAGATCGGCCTGTCCGGGGTGCTCTTCGGCGCCACCGTGCTCGCGCTCGCGACGAGCCTGCCCGAGATCTCCACCGGCATCCAGGCGGTGCGGCAGGGCGACGACAACCTGGCGGTGTCGGACATCTTCGGCGGGAACGCGTTCCTGCCCGTGCTGTTCCTCGTCGCGACGGTGCTCTCGGGCAAGGCCGTCCTGCCCCAGGCGAACGCCAGCGACGTGTACCTCACCGCGCTGGCGGCCCTCCTGACGATCGTCTACGCGGTCGGCCTGGTCTTCCGGCCGCAGCGTCGGATCCTCGGGATGGGCGTCGACTCGTTCGTCGTGGTGGTGCTGTACCTGCTCGGCGTCGCCGGCCTCGTGGCCATCACCCTCGGCTGACCGCAGGCGGCCCGCCCGGGGTCAGGCCTCCGCCGCGACCTCCTCGATCGTGAGGGCCGCCTGGATCAGGGCGAGGTGCGACAGCCCCTGCGGCAGGTTGCCCATGAAGTCGCCGTCCTCGCTGATCATCTCGCTGAACAGGCCCACGTCGTTCGCCTGCTCGACCATGTCGTCCATGAGCGCCCGGGCGTCGTGGACGCGGCCCGTGCAGGCCATCGCGGCCGCCAGCCAGAAGGAGCACGCGACGAAGGGCGACTCCTCGGCGTCCATGCCGGTGTAGCGGTAGACGAGCGGTCCGTGCTGCAGCTGCTCCTCGACCGCGCGGATGGTGGACGCCATGCGGGGTCCGCGGTCGAACGCCGACATCGCGTGGATGAGGATCGAGGTGTCGAGTGCCGTCGATCCCGGGTACATCACGTAGTGGCCGAGGTCCTCGTCCCAGCCGTGCTCGCCGACCCACTGCTCGATGAGCTCGCGGTTCTCGATCCACTTCTCGCGGGGACCGTCGATCATGCCGGCGTCGTGCAGCTCCACCGCGGCGTCGAGCGCCTGCCAGCAGCCGATCTTGCTCGACGTGTAGTGCTGGGTGTCCTCGAGCTCCCACATGCCGGAGTCGGGCTCCTCCCACCGGTGGCAGGCGTCGTCGGCGAGCCGCTCGAGCACGCCGGCGGTCTGCCGGTCGAGCACGTTCCCCGCCTTCACGTACTGCCGGAGGATCTCGAAGACGTCCCCCCACACCCCCAGCTGCAGCTGGTTGCCGGCACGGTTGCCGATCGTGACCGGTCCGATGCCGTTCCACCCGGGTACGTCGCGTTCCTCGACCCCGTCGGTCTTCTTGCCGTCGAGCTCGTAGAAGATCGGCATGGTCTCGTCGTGCTCGGCGATGGTGCGCATCACCCACGAGACCGCCGCGTGCGTCTCCTCGCGCAGGCCGAAGCGGGTCAGCGCGTGCACCGTGTACGACAGGTCGCGGACCCAGGCGAACCGGTAGTCCCAGTTCTTGCCGCCCGTGCGGTCCTCGGGCAGGCTCGTGGTCGGCGCGGCCGCGATCGCCCCGGTGGGCGAGTAGATGAGCAGCTTCAGGGCCAGGGCACTGCGCTGCACGGCGTCCGACCAGGGGCCGTCGTAGGAGAACTCCTCGGACCACGTCGACCAGTTCGCGATCGTGCGGTCCACGGCGTCGAGGGTGCGCTCGGGCTCGGGCAGGAAGATCGGTTCGTCGTGCGTGCCGACGATGGTGAGGATCGACTTCGACCCCTCGGTGGCGGTGAAGCGCCCGGAGAACCGGGGCCCGTCGTCGTGCACCGGGTCGAACCCGTGCTCGACGATGGCGATCGTGACGCCGTCGATGCCGATCACGGTGCCGTTCGCCGTGTCGAGGCGCTTCGGCTCGGCCGTGTTCAGCAGGGTCCCGGGGACGACCGCCCACTCCATCTCGACCGAGCCGCTGACGCCCTGCACGCAGCGGGCGACCTCGGCCCACGGCAGCCGACCGGCGACGCCCGTCACCATGGCGTCGGTGACGGTGCAGGACCCGGACCCGGTGGTCCAGGTCGAGACGAGGACGTTCGTACCGGGCAGGTACTCGCGCTCGACCGTGGCGTCGCCCGTCGGCCGGAGCGCGATGTGACCGCCGTGCTCCGGGTCGAGGATGCTGGCGAACACCGGCGGCGAGTCCATCGACGGGATCGGCAGCCAGTCGATCCGTCCGTCCTTCGCCACGAGCGCCACGGTGCGACCGTCGCCGATCGCGCCGTAGGAGCGCAGGGGCACGTAGCCGTCGGTGCGTTCCTCGTTGTCGTTCGCGTCGGGGGTGTCGCGTGTCCGCTCGGTCATGGTGCCAGCCTGCCTGGTGGACGGGCCCGGCCATCAGCCGGACGTACCCCGCTGTGGACGGTCGAGGTGCGCCTCCCGGCTGTGCAGGAACGCTCCGCCGGACCGCGACACGCCCGGCCGACTTGTGCAGCCCGGGCGTGTCGCACTACTGTCGGTCCTCCTGCCCGACGGGCGGGACCGCCCGCCCCGGGCACCCGTGGAAGGACCGCGATGCACGCCGCACAGCACAGCAGCCGCACCGAGCGACAGCTCGGTGCGCTCGTCGTGTTGTCCGCAGTGCAGTACGCGAACCAGTCTCTCCGCGAACCCGCGTAGGCACGCGCCGTCCCCGACGTCCCGTGCCCACCCGGCCCGGGGCGTCCCTCCCGTCGTTCCCCTCGTGTCCGTGCAGCCGCACCGACCGGAGGACACGGGTCCCGTCCGCCCCGGACCGTCACCGACGACCACCGGTCGTCACCACGACGACCACCGGTCGTCACCACGACGACCACCGGTCGTCACCACGACGACCACCGGTCGTCACCACGACGGCCGACCGGCCGTCGTGAGACCGTCACGACGAAGGACGAGACCGTGAAGAAGATCAACGACAAGCTCCTGAGCTGGGCATCCCTGCTCGAGGAGAACACCGAGCAGCAGGCGCGGACGACGGCACGGATGCCGTTCGTGTTCCCGCACCTCGCGCTCATGCCCGACGCCCACCTCGGGCTCGGTGCGACCGTGGGGTCGGTCATCCCGACCCTCGGCGCGGTCATGCCGGCGGCCGTCGGCGTGGACATCGGCTGCGGCATGATCGCGGTGCGGACGCAGTTCTCGGCCGCCGACCTGCCGACGGACCTGCAGCCCCTGCGCGAGCAGATCGAGCGGGCGGTCCCGCTGTCCGCCGGCGCGTCGAACCGGAAGGTCGTCGCGACGGCGGCGCCGCGGATCGCGGAGCTCGAGACGATGGCCGAGGCGGCCGGGTTCGACCCCGCCGGCGCCCACGGCGGCTGGCGGGGCCAGCTCGGCACGCTCGGGTCCGGCAACCACTTCATCGAGGTCTCCCTCGACGAGGAGGACCGGGTCTGGCTGTTCCTGCACTCCGGGTCGCGGGGCGTCGGCAACAAGATCGCGCAGCGGCACATCGCGGTCGCGAAGCGGCTGATGCAGCGCTGGTGGATCGAGCTCGCCGACCCCGACCTGGCCTACCTCGTCGAGGGCACGCCCGAGTTCGAGCGGTACATCGCCGAGCTCCGGTGGGCGCAGCACTTCGCCCTGCTCAACCGGGAGGAGATGATGGACCGCGTCGTCCGGCAGCTGTCCGAGGTGCTCGGGACCGCGGTCGACGAGCAGGAGCGGATCAACTGCCACCACAACTTCACCCAGCGCGAGACGCACTGGGGGAAGAGCGTCTGGGTGTCCCGGAAGGGTGCCATCCAGGCCGCCGCCGGGCAGCCGGGGCTCATCCCGGGTTCGATGGGCACGGCGTCGTACGTCGTCGAGGGCCTCGGGAACAAGCCGTCGCTCGAGTCGTCGCCGCACGGCGCCGGTCGGCTCTACTCGCGGTCGGCGGCGCGGCGGACCTTCACGCACGACGAGCTCCGCGCGGCGATGGTCGGCATCGAGTACCGGGACACCGACGCGTTCCTCGACGAGATCCCGGCGGCGTACAAGCCGATCGACCAGGTGATGGCCGACGCGACGGACCTGGTGCGGGTCCGGCACACGCTGCGGCAGGTCGTCAACGTCAAGGGCGACTGACAGCCGGACGGGAGGCGCGGTGCGGGCCCGCACCGCGCCTCCCGTCCGCCGTACGGCACGCCGGGGCGCGACGCTGCGGACACCGCCCCACGCGTCGGGCACGCTCGAAGGGTGAGCGACCAGGCGGAACGAGCAGCACGCGAGACCGGACGACAGGCGAGGCGCGTCGCCGACAGCAGGTGGTTCGAGGCGACGGCCCGCGCCGGGTACGTCGGCAGCGGCATCGTCCACCTGCTCATCGGCTACCTCGTCGTGCTGCTCGGCCTCGGCGACGCGTCGTCCGGCAGCGAGACCGACCAGTCGGGTGCGCTCCAGCAGCTCGCCGCGGTGCCCGGGGGCATCGTCCTGCTCTGGGTGGTCGCCGTGGGCACCGCGGCGTTGACCCTGCGGCTCCTGCTCGAGGCGGTCGTCGGCGGCCGGTCGGACAGCGCTCGCGGGTGGGCCGCCCGGGGCAAGGACGTCGGCAAGGCCGTCGCCTACGGCGCGGTGTCGTACTCGGCGGCGTCCTTCGCGCTCGGCGCCGGTCGGAGTTCCAGCGGGTCGAGCCGCAGCGCCGCGGCGCAGGCCCTCGCCACGCCGGGCGGGGTGTTCCTGCTGCTCGCCGTCGCCGCCGTGGCGATCGGGATCGGTGTCGGGCTCGTCGTGATCGGCTGCCGCCGTTCCTTCCGGAAGCACATCGTGCGGCCACCGCACCACCTCGACCGACCGGTGACGGTGCTCGCGGTGGTCGGCTACGTCGGCAAGGGCTTCGCGGTGGCCGTCGTCGGCGTGCTCGTCGCCGTCGCCGCGCTCCGCAACGACCCGGAGCAGGCCACCGGGCTGGACGCCGCGTTCGACGCGGTCCACCGGCTGCCGGGCGGGACGGTGCTGCTCGTGGCGATGGGGGTCGGGTTCCTGGCCTACGGGGTGTGGAGCTTCTTCCGGGCGCGGTTCGCCCGCCTCTGAGCGTCCGTGCACGTGGCGGCCGGTAGACGGGGGGGCATGCACACCGACGCCGTGACCGGCCCCGTGACCGTCTTCTGCGACGAGCAGGCGGTGCTCGCGGAGAGCATCGTCTGGGACCCGTCCGCCGAGCGGCTCCGGTGGACGGACATCACGCTCGGTCTGCTGACGACCGCCCGCGTCGACGGCACCGTCGAGTCGAGCGTCGCCCTGCCGCCGCCCCTCGCCAGCTTCCAGCCGCGTGCCCAGGGCGGCTTCGTCGCGGCTCTCGGCGACCGGGTCGTCCTCACCGACGAGCGCGGTGTCGTCGAGCGCGAGCTCGTCCGCGTCCACCACGCGACCGACGCGATGCGGTTCAACGAGGGCAAGTGCGACCCGTTTGGCCGCTTCCTCGTCGGCAGCATGGACCTCTCCGACCAGGACCCGGCCGGGGCGCTCCACTCCGTCGAGCCGGACGGCACCACCCGCGTGCTCCGTGGCGGCTTCGGGGTCACGAACGGCATCGAGTGGTCGGCCGACGGCAGCGTGATGTACGTCACCGACACGAGCACGTCGACGATCTACCGCGGCTCCTACGGACCGGACGGCGAGCTCGGCGAGCTGGAGCCCTTCGTCAGCGGCGCCGCCCACGACGGGCTCGTGCGCGACGACGAGGGCTGCTTCTGGACCGCGGTGTACGGGTCCGGACGGGTCGAGCGGTGGGACGCGGACGGTGCGCACCTCGAGACGGTCGAGGTGCCGGCCCCGAACGTCACCTCGGTGGCGTTCGGCGGACCGGACATGTCGACGCTCTTCATCGCGTCCGCCCGCGAGAACAGCACCGAGGAACAGCTCGAGCAGTACCCGCACTCCGGGGCCGTCTTCGCTGTGCAGACCCGCGTGCACGGCAGCCCCGCTTCCGCGTTCGGCGGTTGAACGACGGGTATCGTGGGCGGTCGCCGAGATCCTGGAGGCCGACGTGCACGATGCCGACGACAGCTCACCCGAGCCCGCGCCCGATCCCGCCGGCGAGCTCTCCCGGTCGGAGGACGCCGACGTCACGGTGCGGGTGGACCGGATCGCGGTCGACGGCACGTACGTCCGGGTGAGCTCCATCGGTCAGCCCGGTGACCGCGCCTTCGTGCTCGTCGCGGGGCTCGGGATCGCGGCGACGTACTACGAGCGCCTCGCGCCGCACCTCAACGAGAACGGTCCGGTGCACGCCCTCGACCTGCCGGGCTTCGCCGGGGTGCCGAAGTTCGGGGGAGCGGTGTCGATCGAGCGCTACGCCGACGCGGTCGAGCACGTCCTCCGGGAGCTCCGGCTCGCCGACCCCGTGCTGATCGGCCACTCGATGGGCACCCAGGTGGTGACCGAGGTCGCTGCGCGCAACCCGCACATCCGCGACCTCGTGCTCATCAGCCCGGTCACCGACGACCGCGCGCGCACGATCCCGAAGGCGGCGTTCCGCTTCCTCCGCTCGGCCCTGCACGAGCCCGCCGCCGTCCGCTGGCACGCCGTGACGGCCTACGCACTGTGCGGCTGGCACTGGTTCCGCCGGGTGCTGCCGCAGATGATCGCGTTCCCGATCGAGGACCGCGCACCGCACGTCCGTGCCCGGACGCTGATCGTCCGCGGCGAGCACGACGCGCTCGTGCCCCGCGACTGGATCCGGTCGCTCGCGCGGGTGTTCCCGCACGCGGTGCTCCGCGAGGTCGTCGACGGAGCGCACTCGGTCATGCACGCGCAGGCGGACGCGGTCGCCCGGCTCGCAGTGGCGCACGTCGAGGGTCGCATCACGGACCGCGGGGTCGGGTCGCTCCGGCGCGTCCGTGACGACACGACGTCGTCGGACCTGGCACGCCTCGGGCCGAAGGACGCCTGGTTGGTCGTGAAGTCCCGCTTCACGGAGCTCTTCGGCATGGCGGAGGGCGACGACGAGCAGCTCGAGCGCGCGAAGTCCGCGCACGCCGTGGCGATGGCGGACGGCGACGGCATCCCGGTCGACCCGGACGACCGCCGGGCGGTCGTCGACGAGGTCGCGCCGGAGGTTCGGAAGCACGACTGAGCGGCGCGTCCCGCGCCCGACGCGACGGCCTGGAGACGCGACCCGCCTCCGCAGGCCGGCCCCGCGCCTCCAGGCCGTCGCCGTCCCCGCCGGGTGGTCCCGAAGGCCGGAGCTCCAGCCGCAGCCGCGGCGGCTACGCCGCGATGCGCCCGGGCAGCATGTCCCGCGTCAGCGCGTTCGCCTCGGCGAGGACCGCGCGCGCCTCGTCGGTCTTGTCGGACACGTTCCAGAGGAGCACCCCGCGCACGGTGTCGTCGTCGTCCAGGTAGTAGACGACGCCCGTGGTGAGCGGCTCCTGCCAGTCCTCGACGGTGTGCAGCTCGGTCGAGACCTGCCCGACCGCCTCGTACCCGGCGTCGAAGACGTTGCTGTAGAACATCGGCGTGTGGTCGTACGTCTCGTCGGCGTCGGCCAGGTTCCGGCCGGCCTGCCGACCCTGCTCCTTCGCGTTGTCCACGTGCTCGACCCGACGGGTGCCGAGGATCCGGTCCGGGTACTCGGCGACGTCGCCGGCCGCGAGGACCGCGTCGTCGTCGGTGAGCAGCGTGGACGAGACCACGATGCCGTCCCGGACGGTCAGTCCCGCGTCGGCGGCCAGGTGCGTCTGCGGCTCGATGCCGAGGCCCGCCACGACCGCGTCGGCCTCGAGGACCGAGCCGTCGTCGAGGGTCAGCGAGACGCCGTCGCCCGACTCCGTACCGGACTCGACGCGACGACCGGTCCGCAGCTCGACCCCGTGGTCGGTGAAGCGCTGCTGGAACGCCTCGGCGAGGTCCTGCGGGAACATGTGGCCGCCGAGCACCTCGTCCGGGGTCACGAGCGTCACGCGGGCACCGTTCTGCACGATGCCGGCCGCGATCTCGGTGCCGATGTAGCTGCCACCGACGACCGCGACGTGTGCCCCGGCGTCGGCGAGCTCGCGGAGTCGGCGGTAGTCGTCGGCGCTGCGGAAGTCGAGCACGCGCGGTGACGGCGACAGGCCCGGCAGGCTGCGCGGCTTCCCGCCGGTGGCGATCAGCAGCCGCTCGTACCCGTGGGTGTCGCCGTCGCTCGTCGTGACGGTCTTCGCGGCACGGTCGATCGCCGTCACCACGGTCCCGAGCACGAACGTCGCCCCGGTCTCCTCGGTGTGCAGGTCGACCTTCTCGTCCCAGCTGAACTCCGGGTCGGTCCAGAGCTTCTTGGACAGGGCCGGACGCGCGTACGGCCGGTCGTGCTCCTCGCTGACGATCCCGATCGAGCCGTCGGCGTCGATCTCGCGGATGCCGCGGGCGGCCGCGTCGGCGACCATCCCGCCCCCGACGATGAGGTAGCGGAAGTCGGTCATGGGTCTCCTAGATGGTGGCGACCGAGCCGGAGTCGACCCGGTAGTTCGAACCGTTGACGAAGCTCGCCAGGTCGGAGCACAGGAAGGCGACGACGTTCGCGACCTCCTCGGGCTCACCGCGGCGGCCGAGCTCCATGTACGGACGCTCCTCGTCGAGGAAGCTGGTGATCGCCTCGTCGAACGAGGTCCCGAGCTGCTTCGCGCGCTTGTCCATCATCGCGTCGGTCATCGGTGTGTGGATGAACGCGGGGCTGACGGTGTTCACCAGCAGGCCCTCCGACGCGTACGAGCGCGAGAGACCCTTCGCGAACGACAGCACGCCGGCCTTCGCGGCGCAGTAGGGCAGCTCGTCGTCGTACGGCTGCGAGGCGTCCTCGGACACCAGGTAGACGATCCGACCCCAGCCGCCGTTCCGCAGGTCCGCGATGAACTCGCGGGTGATCCGCACGGGGCCCATGAGGTCGACGTCGATGGTGTCGAGCCACCCCTGCTCGTCGATCTCGTGGAACATGCCCTGGGCGCCGGTGACGCCCGAGGACTGCACGAGGATGTCGATCTCGCCGACGGCGTCGCGCACCTTCGTGTGCAAGGCGGCGAGGCTGTCGGCGTCCGTGACGTCCGCCGCGAAGGCGAACAGTCTGCCGTGCGGCGCCTCGAGCTGGTCCGCGCTCGTGTCGAGGCGTCCCTGGTCGAGGTCGGTGACGACCACGGTCGCACCCTCCGCGAGGAGGATGCGAGCCGTGTTCCAGCCGATGCCGGAGTCGCCACCGAAGACGAGCGCGACCTTGCCGGTGATGCCGAGGTCCACGGAGGGGTCCCTACTCGTGCTCGGAGGCCTCGGCGACGGCCGGGGTCGTGGCGGCGGCGAGGGGCGTGCGCGGCTCGCGGTTCTCGGCCGAGACCATCCAGGCGAGCTGCTCGAGGCGCTCGATGAAGCCGTGGAGCAGGTCCGCGGTCGTCGGGTCCTCGTCGTCGACCTCGTCGTGCACGTCGCGCATGGTGCCGGTGGTCTGGTACAGACGCAGCGTGATCAGGTCGATCGCGTCGTGCGTGTCGATCTCGCCGTCCGGGAACGCGTCGAGGTGCGTGCCCGCCGAGACCGTGGCGGAACGGCCGTCCGGGATGGCGTACAGCGCACGCATGCGCTCCGCCATGTCGTCGGCGAACTCACGGGCGGCGTCGACGATCTCGTCGAGCTGCAGGTGCAGGTCGCGGAAGTTGTGGCCGAGGATGTTCCAGTGCGCCTGCTTGCCCTGCAGGTGCAGGTCGATGAGGTCCACGAGGACCTTCTGGAGGTTTGCGGCGAGCGTGTCCGATGCATGCATGATCGGCTCCTTTCGCGGTCGGTGACCGTTCCGGTCTACGCGGTCGCGTGTGGAGCGCTCTCAGAGCACGTGGAAGCGGGGTGTCCCCCGCGGTGCCCGACAACGGCGTCAGTGCGGCGGCGTCGGGTCCACCTGGTCGACGGCGTCGCGCATGCGCTCGAGGAAGTGGGCGACCACGCGGGCGTCGTCGGCGGACAGGCCCTCGGCGATCGACATCATCCGTCGGTGCATGATGCCGAGGGTCGCCCGGACCTCGTCGTCGGTCTCGGTGGTCGGGGTGATGACCAGTGCACGACGGTCCGTGGGGTGCGGATCACGGCGGACGTGGTTCGATCGCACGAGCCGGTCGATGAGGATCGTCGTCGAGGCCGACGAGATCTTCAGGTACGCGGACAGGTCCTTCGGCTTGACGATCCGTCCGGCGCGCTGCGCCTGCAGCAGGTAGCGCACGGCCAGCAGGTCCGTCTCGCCCATGCCCATCGAGTCGCGCGTCCGGCGACGCATCGCGGTCTCGGCGGACCGGTAGCGGCGCAGGGCGTTGAGCACCGCGACACCGCGCTGGGTGGCGTCGTCGTCGGGGAACCAGTACCCCGACGGCTCCGTGATCTCCTGCGTCGACATGCCGATCAGGGTAACCCGTCTGGTATCTCGGCTGTCTAGTGGCCGGGCGATCGCGGGACGGACTGGAGGCGCGGTGCCAGCCGGCACCGCGCCTCCAGTCCGTCTCGGGTCGCCTCTCGGCGACCGGTGCGACTAGGCCGCTGCGCGCTCGTCCGCGGCGTCGGCCAGGGCGCGGAGCGCGCCCTGCACGAGCTCGACGACCTCGGCGTCCTCGCGCGGGTGGGTCTCGGCGAACCGGACCACCGACTGCGGGATGGCGACCTTGACGTCCTCGAGGACCTTCGCCCCGGCGATGCCGGCCGACTTCCGTGCATCGTCGTGGGCCCAGACGCCGCCGTACTGGCCGAAGGCCGAACCGATCACCGCGAGCGGCTTGCCGGACAGCGGCGAGGCGCCGAACGGACGCGAGCCCCAGTCGAGCGCGTTCTTCAGGACGGCGGGCATCGTGCCGTTGTACTCGGGCGTGACGAGGAGCACGGCGTCGGCGGTCGCGACGGCGTCGCGGAAGGCGACCGCAGCGGCGGGCGGGGTGTCGCCGTCGATGTCCTCGTTGTAGAAGGGCAGGTCGACGATGCCGTCGAAGGTCGTGAGCGTGGTGCCCTCAGGGGCGTGCTGCTCGGCGGCCTCCGCGAGCTTCCGGTTGATCGAGCCGGCGCGCAGGCTGCCGACGAGGACGAGGACGTTCGTCATGGGGATCCCTTCTCCTTCGTGACCGTACGGTCACGGAATGGTGTCAGCGACAACCAAGGCATCTCCTGGGCGTGGCATTCCCGACGTCACCCGGTCCTGTTCCCGCCGCCGGGACCGATCGGTACGGTGGCCGGGTGAGCACCCCCCGGACGCCCGCCAGCAGCCCGCGCACGACCGACCCCGACTGGTGGCGCCAGGCCGTCGTCTACCAGGTGTACCCGCGGAGCTTCGCGGACACCGACGCCGACGGCCTCGGTGACGTCGCCGGCATCACGAGCCGCGTGCCCTACCTGGCGTCGCTCGGCGTCGACGCGGTCTGGCTGTCGCCCTTCTACCCGTCGCCCCTCGCCGACGGCGGCTACGACGTGGCGGACTACCGCGACGTCGACCCCCGGCTCGGCACGCTCGACGACGTCGACGCGTTCATCCGGACCGCGCACGAGCACGACATCCGCGTCATCGTCGACGTCGTGCCGAACCACACCTCCGACCAGCACGAGTGGTTCCGTGCGGCGCTCGCCGCGGCTCCGGGGTCGCCCGAGCGTGCGCGGTACGTCTTCCGCGAGGGCAGCGGCGAGTCCGGCGAGCTCCCGCCGAGCGACTGGGTGTCGAACTTCGGCGGCAGCGCGTGGACCCGCGTGCCCGACGGGCAGTGGTACCTGCACCTGTTCGCACCGGAGCAGCCGGACCTCGACTGGACGAACCCCGAGGTGCGCGCGGACTTCGAGCACACGCTGCGCTCCTGGTCGGACCGCGGGGTGGACGGCTTCCGCGTCGACGTCGCCCACGGGCTCGCGAAGGACCTGTCGACGCCGTACCGGCCGTCGAACGAGCAGGCGCTGCCGCTCGACGGGTCCGACCCGCTGTACGACCGCGACGAGGTGCACGAGATCTTCGCGACGTGGCGTGCCGTCCTCGACGAGTACGACCCGCCCCGCGCCGCGGTCGCCGAGGCGTGGGCTCCCGCTCCGCGACGCGTGCTCTACGCACGGCCGACCGAGCTCGGTCAGGCCTTCAACTTCGACCTGCTCGAGTCGCCCTTCGACGCCGGGTCGTTCCGCGAGATCATCGAGCGCAACCTGTCCGCGTCGGAGCAGTCCGGTGCGTCGAGCACCTGGGTGCTGTCGAACCACGACGTCGTCCGGCACGCGACGCGGTACGGGCTCCCCGAGGGCACCGACACCGACGCGTGGCTGCTGACCGACGGCACCGACCCGGTGCTCGACCGTGAGCGGGGCGTCCGTCGTGCGCGTGCGGCGACGATGCTCGTGCTCGCGCTGCCCGGGTCGTCGTACGTCTACCAGGGCGAGGAGCTCGGGCTGCACGAGGCCCCAGCGATCCCGCACGCACTGCTGCAGGACCCGAAGTGGATCCGGACCGGGCACACCGTCAAGGGGCGGGACGGCTGCCGCGTGCCGATCCCGTGGACGCGCACCGGGCCGTCGTTCGGCTTCGGGGACGTCGCGCCGCACCTGCCGCAGCCCGACGACTTCGGGGCCTCGTCGGTGGAGGCCGAGGAGGACGACCCCACGTCGACCCTGTCGATGTACCGGGAGGCGACCGCGGCGCGCCGGCGGCTCCAGCGTGGCGAGGAGCTCGCCTGGTTCGAGGCAGGTGCGGACGTCGTGGCCTTCGCGCGGCACGACGGATGGCGGTCGGTGACGAACTTCGGCCCCGACGCGGTGCCGATGCCGGCGGGCACCGTGGCGGTCGCGTCGGGTCCGCTCGACGCCGGCGAGGGCATGCTCCCGGGGGAGACGACGGTCTGGCTGGTCTGACCGGTCTCGTCCCTGCACAGGTGGGCGCACTCTGGCCGCTCTCCCCAGGTCACCGGGGTCGCCGCTGACGGGGCACTGCTGCTCGCGACGATCGGGGCATGACAGCAACCCAGCACCCAGCAGACCACCGACCGTCCGTCCGTCGTCGGCTCGCCGCGACCGCGAGCGTCCTGACCGCGCTCGGTGTCCTCGCAGCACCGGCGCTCGCGCCGGCCAGCTCGACGGCGGACACCCTGACGTTCCCCTACATCGCGGAGTTCTTCGACGCTGACGGCGGCACGCTGAGCGGAGACGCCACGATCCACGACAAGCGGCTGCGGCTCACCGACCAGGTGAAGGACCAGGCCGGAGCCTGGTCGACGGACGACACGTTCCCGTCGGACCTGGGGCTCCAGATCGACTTCGACTACGCCATGTACACGACGACCCCCGACGAGGGCGCCGACGGACTCCTGATGTTCCTCGCGGACGGATCCGCTCCGCAGGGCGTCGGTGCCTACGGCGCGGCGCTCGGGTACGCGTGCCGGGCGAGCACGACGACCGGTGGGGACGTGCCGTGCGACCTCCCGGGTGTCCCCGGGGGATTCGCGGCCGTCGCGATCGACCACTACGGCAACTTCTCGAAGTCCATCAACCAGTCCGGACCCGGCGCCCGACCGGACTCGGTCGTCGTCCGCGGGTCCGGCGACGGGGTGACGGGGTACCGGTACGTCACGGGCGTACCGGCTCCCGGCGGCACCGTCACCGACGGCCCGCGGACGCGGAAGGTCCGGGTCACCCTGCTGCCCGGTGACGCCGGAGAACTGTTCATGAGCGTCCGCACGGAGACCGCGGGCGTGATGAAGACCGTGCTCGACCGGGTGCCCCTGCACGGCGACGGCCAGACGCCGCTGCCCGCGACGCTCCGCCTGGGGTTCGCGGCGGCGACCGGGAGCCACGTCGACGTGCACGAGATCGACGACGTGCGGGTCTCGCAGCCCGCCGACCTCGGCGTCAGCCAGGACATGCCGTCCAGCGGACGCGCGGGCGAGCCGTTCACGTACACGATCGCGGCGCGGAACCACGGCGCGAACGACTCCGACCCGAGCCGGCTCGAGGTCACGGTCCCGCCGTCGCTCACCGACGTCACCTGGACGTGCACGGCGGTCCCCGGATCGACCTGCGCCACCTCCGAGGGCACCGGGGACGTGGACACCGAGCTCGGCCTGCCCCGCGACGGGTCGGCGACGATCGAGGTGACGGGCCATCTGTCGGCGGACGCGTCCGGCACGCTCGAGAGCACGGCGACGATCGCACCGGCGGCGAACCTGGCGGACGTCGACGAGGCGGACAACGTGTCGGTCGTCACGAGCACCGTCGACTCCACACCGCCGCCGACGGCGCAGGTCGAGACCGACAAGTCCGTGTCGCCCTCGACGGGTGTGCGACCCGGCGACGAGCTCGAGTACGTCGTCACCGCGGGGAACCGCGGGCCGGCGCCGGCGGAGGACGTCGGTGCCGTCGACGAGCTGCCCGCCGCGCTGCGCTTCGTCGGCTCGGAGGACGACTGCACCGCCGAGGGGCAGGTCGTCACCTGCCGGTCCGGTCGGTCCCTCGACGTGGGCGAGCACGTCGCCTTCCGCTTCCGGGCCGTCCTCGACGAGGGCTACACCGGTGACGGGTCGGACGTCGTGAACGTCGCGACCGCGACCTCGCCGACCGACCCCGATGGCGGGGACCCGTCGACGGAGGTCGTCATCGGGGTGACCCGACCCGGGGACGGCGGTGGCGACGGGGGTGGAGACAGCGGCGACGGGGATGACGACGGCGGTGGCGACGGCGGTGGTGACGGCGGGAGCGGTGACGACGGCGGGAGCGGCGGTGCCGAGGGCAGCGGCGGCGGGAGCGGTGACGACGGCGGGAGCGGCGGTGCCGAGGGCAGCGGCGGCGACGGTCACCCGGCCGGCACCCGTCCGGGTCGATCGGGAGCACTGGCCTGGACCGGCAGCGACGGCCTCGGGCTCCTCGGTGGCCTCGGCGCCGTCGCGGTGGCACTCGGCGGGACGGCCTGGTGGCTCCAGCGGCGACGGACGCGCCGGACGAGCTCCGGCGACCCGGCCGTCACCGAGCGGTGGACGGGGCCCGCTGGCGGCGGCAGCTGACCGCACGGCGGAGCCCCTGCCCCGGGCCCCTGCCCCGAGCGACGCCGTCGGGCACCACCGGCACGGTGCCGGTGGTGCCCGGCTCCGGCCCGTCCTCGGTGCCGGTGCCCAGCTCGCCCGGCGGTAGACTCGGACGACGATCCGCATGCCCGAAAGAGGTCTCGTGTCCGACTCCGTGGACGACTCCGGCCAGCGCGCGCGGTACTGGCCGATCCCCGTCCTCCGGGCCGTCCCAGCCGCGGTCGTGGCCCTCGTCGTCACCTTCTCGTCCAACCACGCTGCGGGCTACGGCCTGCTCCTGTTCGGCGCGTTCGTGGTCGTCGACGCCCTCGCACTCGGCTTCGCCGGCCTCCGACGCATGCCCCTCGACGCGCGGTCCCGCTCGATGACGCTGGCGCAGGCGGTCATCGGACTCGTCGCCGGGATCGCCGCGTTCGCCCTCAGCGGTGCCGGCCTCCCTGCCTTCATCACGATCGTGGTGGGCTGGGCGGTCCTCGCGGGCGGACTCGAACTCACACAGGGAATCCGGTCGCGCGGACGGTCCCCGTTCACCCGCGACTGGACGACCGTCGGCGGCCTCACGCTGCTGCTCGCGATCGCCTTCCTCCTGACGCCGCCCGACTACTCGCAGCAGCTCGGCGGGGTGGAGCGCGTCACCGGCACCCTCGACGCCGCCGTGGTCCTCGTCGGCCTGCTGGGCGCCTACCTCGCCATCGCGGCGGTCTTCCACGTGATCGCCGGACTCTCGCACAAGTGGGGCACGGCCGCTCCGGCTGCCGCCCCGGACGGAGCACCACACGCATGACCACCCCCAGCCGCCGCGACCGCCTGCGCCCCGCCGAGCTCCTCGCGATCTCGGCGATCGTCGCGGTGTTCACCGGAGCGGTCGTCCTCTTCTCGACACGGGAGTTCGCGCTCGCGCTGGTCTTCCTCGGCGTCGCGTTCATCGTCGTGGTGGTCGTGCTGGCCATGCTGCAGCTCGCCGCCTCGAGCGACCAGGACGACAACGACATGCTCGGCGGGCACAAGTCGCCGTCCGAGCGGACCGAGGGCGACGAGTTCCACTGACGAGTCGTGTCGGCGCGTCCTGCTGACGCATCGCGCCGGCCCGGCTGACACGCCCGGGATCACGATTCCGCCACGGTCTCGTCATGATCGCTGCGCCTGCGACACCTCTGGAGTGGAGGAGGTGGGATGTGGACGTGAGCGCGGAGACGGACGAGGCGATCGTCCGCGGCATGGCCTCGGGCGACCGCGGGGCGCTGGCTCGTGCGTTCGACCGGTACGCCGCCACCCTCACCCGCTACGCCTGGGCGCTGGCCGACGACCGGCAGGACGTCGAGGAGATCGTCCAGGACGCCTTCCTGACACTCTGGCAGCGCTCCGCCACGCTCGAGCTGCCCGCCCAGACGCTGCTGCCGTGGCTGCTCGTCGTCTGCCGGAACCACGCCTTCAACGCCGGGCGGAAGCGCATCAAGCACCGCGCCGACGAACTCCCGGAGACGCTGGCGACACCGGGCGACCACGAGGAGGCCGCTGAGCGACTGCGGTGGGTCCGCGCGGAGATCGCGGCGCTGCCGGACCTCGACCGCCGCATCTGCGAACTGTGCCTGCTCGAGGGCCACTCCTACGCCGAGGCGGCCGCGATGCTCGGCCTGAGCGTCGGTGCGGTCACGCAGCGCGTCTCGCGGAACCGACGCCGACTGAAGAAGGTGGTGATGCACGATGAACACTGAGCCCCCGGAGGGAGACGAGCTGCAGCGCATGCTCGTCTCGATGAAGCAGACGGTCCTCGAGCGCGCCACCCCGCGCCCGAAGCGGTACCGCCGTCGGTACGGAGTCGTGGCGGGCGTGGTGGCCCTGCTCGCGCTCGGGACGGCGACGGGAGCGGTGGCGTTGACGTTGACGCAGCAGGACCGTCCGGTGGCGGCTCCGGTGCAGACGCAGGAGCCTGCGCCGGCACCCTCTGCGACGATCCCGTCGTCCGCGCCGATCACCGCGACGCCGGCACCGCGGCCGACCTCGCTCCCGACCGCGCCCGCGGGTACGGTCGTGCCGATCCCGGCGCCCTGCTCATCGCTGGTGCCCGAGGGCGACTACGCGCGCTTCTTCGGCGCGGCTCGGCTGATCGAGACGGTGTTCGAGGACGGAGACCCTCGGGAGACCACTCCGGAGGACCGCCTCCACGGGCTCACGTCTCCCGACGGGAACCTGAGCTGCTGGTGGCGGAACGAGGGGACAGCCGCTGAGCTCTCGATCAACATCCACCGGACGAGCGCGGACGAGGAGGTCGTGGCAGCCGAGGGGACGTGCTCGGACCGGCTCGGCGGACGCGTCTGCACCACCACGATCACTCATGAGTTGTCGACCGCCCCGCAGACCGCCACGACGCTCTACCGCGACGGCCTGACGGTGAGCATCGGTCAGACCGACTTCCCGACGAACGGGCTCCTGCCCGCCGTCGTCGGGGAGATCTGGGGGGACTGACGGCCTGGAGGCGCGTGGGGACCCGACCCCACGCCTCCAGTCCGTCGGTGGGACGCGCACAGCGCGACCTACCTCGAGATCTCAGCCCACTCTCGCCGCGACGATGTCGCGGGCGAGCGTGCGCGTCGCCCGGTTCGGCTCCGCGCCGGACCGCATCGCGAGCCCGATGCGCAGCGGCTCGACCTCGTCCTCGAGCTCGATGACGGCGCCGTCGTGCCGGACGCCCGAGTCCGGGACGACCCCGACGCCCAGACCGGCGGACGCGAACCGGATGACCGCCGGCATGTCGTTCATCTCCGCGACCACCCGTCGCCGGATGCCGAGCCGATCGAGTGCGGCGTCGAGGATCATCCGGTTGCCGAACCCGTGCGCGGTGTCGATGAACGGCTCGCCCGCGAGTTCCGCCAGCGACACCGACGCCCGTCCGGCGAACGGGTGGTCGGCGGCCGTGAACACCCGGAAGGGCATCTCCCGCAGCGGTTCGACCACGACCCCGGCCGGGACCGACGGCAGCCCGGTGTAGGCGAGGTCGAGCCGACCGGCCACCAGGTCCTGCACGAGACCCGTCGTGCCCGTCGGCGAGGTCATCAGCTCCACCGCGACGAGCGGGTGCCGCTGCCGGAAGCGCCGGAGCACCCCGGTCAGGTCGACGATGTCCATGCTCGTGAAGATGCCGAGCCGCACGCGCCCGCGGAGGTCGGCGTCGTCGACGGTCGCGAGGTCGCGCATCCGTTCGAGGGCGTCGAGCACGGTCCGTGCGTGCGGGAGCAGGTCCTCGCCCGCGGTGGTCAGCACGACCCGACGGCCGCTGCGGTCGAAGAGCCGCACGCCGAGCGAGCGCTCGAGCGACGCGATGCCGGCCGACACCGTCGACTGCGCTGCCCACAGGCGTTCCGCGGCGCGCGTGACGCTGCCCTCGGCCGCGACGGCGACGAACTGTTCGAGCAGACGGGTCTCCACCTGGCGAGTATCGACCGGATCGATGGTCGCCATCAAGAGCATCCGTTGGACTCGATGCTCGCCGACGGACATCATCGGAGCATGTCCCCGACCGCCGCCCCCGCTCCCTCCGTGCGTACACCCTCCGAACCGGCCCCCGCGCCCCGCGGACGCCGCGCGCACTCCCGCCGTCGGCACGGTGTCGGAGCCTGGGCGGTTGCATTCGCGTTCCTCACGGTGATGGCCTTCGCGACGGTCCCGGCGCCGCTCTACGTCGTCTACCAGGCGCGCGACGGCTTCCCGACCTTCACGACCACGGTGGTCTTCGCCGCGTACGGGGTCGGCGTCGTCGCCTCGCTGTTCCTGGCCGGACACCTCAGCGACGTGCACGGACGACGGCCGCTCGTGCTCGCGTCGGTCGCGATCGAGCTCGTCGCGGCCGTGCTGTTCCTGGTGTGGAACGACGTCGCCGGGCTGGTCGTCGCTCGGCTCGTGACCGGCCTCGGCGTCGGGCTCGTCACCGCGACCGCGACGGCGCACCTCGCCGAGCTCCGGGTCCGGGCGACGGGCTCGTCCGACGCCGCACGGGGCGCGAGCGTCGTCGCGGGGGCGGTCAACCTCGGCGGCCTGTCGCTCGGCGCGCTGGTCGGCGGTGCCCTGGCGGAGTTCGTCGGGCAGCCGCTCGTCGTGCCGTACGTCGTGTTCGTCGTCGCCCTGGTCGTCGCGTTCGTGGTGGTCCTCGCCGCTCCGGAGACCGTCGACCGGCCCGAGCAGCCCGTGCCGTACCGGCCGCAGCGGATCGCCGCCTCCGAGGGACAGGCGGGCGCGTTCTGGGCCGCCGGGGTGGCCGCCTTCGCCGCCCTGGCCGTGCAGGGGCTCTTCACCTCGGTCGCCCCGACGTTCCTCGGCACGACCTTCCACGTGACGGACCGTCTCGCGGCCGGGGCGACGACCTTCGGGGTCTTCGCCGCGAGTGCGCTCTCGCAGATCGTGTTCGCCAGGCTCTCGCAGCAGCGGCAGATCCGCCTCGGACTGGTGCTCCTCGTGGGCGGTCTGGTCGTGCTCGCCGGGGCGGCGGTGCTCCTCCAGGTCGCGGGCTTCATCGGCGGCGGGGTCGTCGCGGGGGCGGGCGTGGGGCTGCTGTTCCGCGCGGCGATCGCCCGCGCCGGCTCGCTGGTCGGACCGGAGCAGCGCGGCGGGGTCCTGGCGGCGACGTTCCTCGTCGCGTACGCGGGCCTGACCGTGCCGGTGGTGGCGGTCGGGGCGGCGCTGCTCGTGCTGCCGACGCTGCCGGTGCTCCTCGGGTACGTGGTGTTCGTGGTCGTGCTGGCGCTCGTCGCGGGCACGCGGTTGGCGTCCCGCGCCGGGTAGGGCCAGCGCGCGACGAACCACGATCGCGACGTCGAACCAGCACGAGGGCCTGGTTCGACGTCGCATCCGTGGTTCGACGCACCCGGCCGGCGCCGCCGGCGACGCACCGCCGGCCGGCGCACCGCCGCCGCACCGCCATACTGGAGCGCATGCCCCAGCAGCGCCGCCGTCCGGTCGTCACCGCCGTCGCCGCACTGATCGCGGCCGGGCTCGTCGCCGGCGGCTTCGCCCTGACCGCCCAGCGCAGCGGCGAGGACCCGGTGGTCGGCGCCGGCGCGGCCACGGTCACCCCGAGCGCCACCGCGGCGGACGGGGCCGCCCGCGACGGCACCGTCACGATCACCCGCACGGGGCCGGACCTGCCGGGCGCCGACGTGCTGGACCGCTGCGACACCGACAGCCGCGCCACGGTCGCCCGGTACGACACCGCCGCGCTCGGGCAGGTCGTCCTGCAGTGCGGCACGTCGGGCCAGGGCTACGAGCACATCCGCGTCCGGCACACCGTCGACTGGCGGGACGTCCTCGGCCCGCGGAGCGACCGCGACTGGGACGACGCCATGCTCACCGCCGTGCAGTCGGTCCTCGAGTCGCCGCCCACCGGCTACCCGCAGGACGCCGGCGACGGCAAGGTCTGCTACGCGGCACCGGTCCGGTTCGACGACGGATCACGACCCGCGGCCGAGCCGAACGTCCGCGTGATCGTCTCCGCGACGACCGACCGGGTCATCACGGCCTTCCCCACCGACGACGGCGGCTGCTGACCCGAGCCCCGCGAGGCGCTCCTACGCGTGCACCTCGTGCTCGTGCCGCCGGTGCGAGACGGGTTCGAGCTGGAAGGTCGAGTGCTCCACGGGCACGTCGAAGTGCTCCGCCACGCACCGCTGCAGGTCGTCGAGGATGCGCGGGGCGTGCGCCGTCGAGAAGCAGTGGTCGTCGACCACCACGTGCGCGGTCAGGTTCGGCACGCCGGTCGACACGAGCGTCGCGTGCAGGTCGTGCACCTCGATGACGTGGTCGAGCTCGAGGATGTGCGCCCGCACGTCGTCCAGGTCGAGCCCGGGCGGGGTCGACTCGAGCAGCACGTTCGCCGTCTCGCGGAGCAGCCGGACGGCCCGCGGCAGGATGAGGAGCCCGATCAGGATCGCCGCGATCGAGTCCGCGCGCTCCCACCCGGTGACCATGAGCACGACGGCCGCCACGATGACCGCGACCGAGCCGAGGGTGTCGTTGAGCACCTCGAGCCGCGCGGCGCGCGAGGTGAAGCCCTCGCCCGAGGCGCGCAGCAGCACGGCGTACGCCACGAGGTTGCCGACGAGTCCGACGACGCCGAACACGAGCAGCGGCCCGGCGTGGACCTCGTCGGGGACGAACAACCGCTGCACCGCCGAGATCACGACGTAGACGCCGACCGCGAGCAGGATCGCCGCCTGCGCGGTCGCACCGAGCACCTCGGCGCGCTGGAACCCCCACGTCCGCTGCGCGGTGGGGCTCCGGCGGGCGAGCCGCGTCGCGACGAGCCCGATGCCGAGGCCGCCCGTGTCGACGACCATGTGCCCGGCGTCGACGAGGAGCGCGAGCGACCCGGTGACGACGGCGCCGACGACCTCGGCCAGCAGGATCGTCGCCGAGATGCAGAACGCGACGAGCAGTGCGCGCTCCGAGGCACCGGCGTGGCCGTGCGCGTGGCCTCCGCCGTGGTCGTGTCCCATGCCTCGATCGTAGGCAGTCGCACCGACGACGTGCCAGGCTCGAGCCGTGCTCCCGTCGCCGTACCAGCTGACGACGCCGTCGCACGTGCTCGACCGGTTGCACCCCCGTCTCCGCGCGTACTTCGGCCCGGTCCGGCCCGGCAGTGTCGGCCGCGGCGAGGGCGTCTTCGACGTGGTCGGCACGCCCCGCCGGTGGCTGTGGCCGGTCCTCGCCTGGCTCGCCCGCGACGGGATCGTGTTCCCGGTGTGGGAGCGGGCCGTCCCGTTCACGGTCGAGAACCGCCCGGCGCGCGTCGGCCGCGGCGGCACCGGCCGGGAGGCACACCCCACCCCGGCGGGACGGCCCACCTCGACGCCGGCCGGGTCCCACCCCGGGGCGGCGGGCAGCGTGGCCGTCCGCGCCCACCGCACCTTCCGGTTCCGCTCCGGCGACCGGACCATGGTCGACGCGATCACCGCCGAGCCGGAGGGCCTCGTCGACCACCTCGGGCACCGCGGCCGCCTGAGCGCCACCCTGCGGGCCGAGGTCGACGTCGACGGCCCGGACGCGGGCGCCCTGCGCCTGGTCTCCACGCGCGTGACGGTGCGTGCGCTGGGACGCGACCGGAGCCTCCCGTCCGTCCTCGCACCGCGTGTGACGCTCGTGGAACGATTCGATGACGATGCCGACGTGCAGCGCGTGTCCCTGGTGCTCAGCGCCCCGGTGCTCGGCACGCTGTACCGGTACGAGGGGGCGTTCCGGTACGAGATCGCGCCGGACACAGGACGGGGATGAGATGAGCGACGAGCAGCGCCGTGTCGTGATCGCGGGAGCGAGCGGGTTCGTGGGGCGGTACCTGCAGGACGCCTTCCGCGACGAGGGGTACGAGGTCGTCACGGTCGGGCGCACCGGCGACGCGGTGTGGGGCAACACGGTGCGCATCCGCGCGCTGGTGGACGGTGCCGCGCTCGTCGTGAACATGGCGGGCAAGAGCGTGAACTGCCGGTACGGACGCCGGAACCGGGCGGAGATCGTGCGCTCCCGGGTCGACACGACGCTGGAACTCGCCGAGGCGATCCGCGGCGCCGAGCACCCGCCGCCGCTGTGGGTGAACGCCTCGACCGCGACGATCTACCGCCATGCCGACGACCGGCCGCAGGACGAGGCGACGGGCGAGCTCGGCGAGGGCTTCTCGGTCTCGGTCGCCAAGGCCTGGGAGGACGCGCTGTTCACCCCCGACCTGCCGCACACCCGCCGCGTCGCCCTGCGGATGACGATCGTGTTCGGCGACGGCAGCGCCCTCGTGCCGCTGCTCCGGCTCGCGCAGGCCGGTCTCGGCGGCCCGCAGCTCGACGGACCGTGGTTCCCGACCCGCGCACGACTCCGTGCCGGCACGTACCACCACGACCGGCACACCCACGGCCGCCAGCGCTTCAGCTGGGTGCACATCGCGGACGTCCTCGGGGCGATCCGGTTCGTCCGCGACCACGAGGACCTCGACGGACCGGTCAACGTCGCGAGCCCGGAGCCGTCGGACAACCGCACGGTGATGGCGACGATCCGCGAGGCGGTCGGTCGGCGCTTCGGGCTGCCCACGTGGCGCTGGATGCTCGAACTCGGGTCCTTCGCGATCCGCACCGAGACCGAGCTCGTGCTGAAGAGCCGGTGGGTGGTGCCGACGCGGCTCGTCGAGGCTGGCTACGAGTTCCGGTACCCGGACCTCCGCGGGGCCCTCGCCGGGATCATCGCGGAGCGCCGCCAGCACCGGGACTGACCGCGGGCGACGCCGCCGTCTGCGCGAGACGGTCCTCCGGCGCCGAGACGGTCCCGGATCCGGCGGCGTCACGGGACTCCTGCGGCGTCTCGCCCACTTCACCCCGCAGCAGCCGGGGTGTCCTCGACGACCAGAGCACGGCGGCGACGACCACCGCGCCGGCGACGACCTCGACCACGTCCGGCACCTCGCCGAACACCGCCCACGACGCGAGGACCCCGACCACGGGCACGAGCATCGAGAACGGCGCGACCGTGCTCGACGGGTACTTCCCCATCAGCCGCGACCAGATCCCGTAGCCGACGACGCTCGCGGCCAGCACGATGTAGAGCACCCCGAGGTCGGCGGGCAGTGCCTCGGCGGTCAACGCGGTCCCGAACGCCTGCCCGACGCGGGCCGGGCCCTCGACCAGCAGGGACAGCGCGAACATCGGCACCGGCGGCACCACCGCCCACCAGAGGGTCAGGTGCAGCGGGTTCACCGGTCCGGTCCGTCGCGTCGCCACGTTGCCGAGCGCCCAACCGAGGGCACCGCACAGCACGAGCACCACCGGCAGCAACGCGGCGGTCTGCGCCCGGTGCACGGCGATCACGCCGAGGGCCGCCACGGCGACGCTCACCCCGACGACCTGTCGTGCCGTCAGACGCTCGCGGAGCAGCACCCCGGCGAGCACGACCGTGAACGGTGCGGACGCCTGGATCACCAGCGAGGCGAGCCCCGAGGGCATCCCGGCGGACATGCCCAGGTAGAGGAACGCGAACTGCAGGACGCCCAGGGTCGCCCCGACGAGCACGATCCACCGGAACGGCACCTTCGGCCGCGGCACGAACAGGATCGTCGGCACCGCGAGCAGCGTGAACCGCACAGCCGCGAGCAGGAACGGGGGCCAGTGGTCGAGCGCGATCGCGGTCGCGGGGAAGTTCAGGCCCCACGCCACGGCGACGACGAGGGCGAGGAGACGGTCACGGAGGAGCACGCTCCGATCGTGCCGGAGCGGAAGCGGTAGCACCAGCGCAGGGTTCGACAGCATCGTTGTAGGGTCCCTGCATGGTCGGCTTCGACATCGCCCTGTTACCGGTCCTCCGCGAACTCGCCGAGCGGGGGAGCGTCACCGCGGTCGCCGCAGCGACGCACCGGACGCCGAGCGCGGTGTCGCAGCAGCTCCGGACGCTCCAACGGCAGGCCGGTGTTCCGCTCGTCGAACGCGTCGGCCGCGGGGTCCGGCTCACCGCGCACGGCCGGGTACTGGCCGGCATGGCGACCGGGGTGGCGACGGCACTGGCCACGGTCGAGTCCGCCTGGGCGGAGCACCTCGCGGGCGCGACGGGCACGGTCGACCTCGCGGTGTTCCCCTCGGCGGCCGAGCTCCTGCTCCCGGGTCTGCTGACACGGATGCGGGACCACCCCGGCATCGTGCTCGAGCTCTCCGACGTCGACGTCAGCGAGGGCGAGTTCGCACCGCTCACCGCCGACCACGACGTCGTCATCGGGCACCGCCCCGACGGCGCACGACGGGCGGACGATGCCGTGGTCGAGACGGTCGCCCTGCTCCGGGAGCCGCTCGACGTCGCGCTGCCCCTCCACCACCCGCTCGCCGGACGGGAGCGTGTCGGCGTCGAGGACGTCGTCGACGAGACCTGGATCGGCGTGCCCGAGGACTACCCGATCGACCGGGTGCTGACGGCGCTGGCGGCGGCGTCGGACGTGCCACCGTCGGTGGCGTTCCGGACGATCCACCTGCCGGTGATCGAGAACCTGGTCGCCGCGGGGCACGGGATCGCGCTCGTGCCGCGGTACACCTCGGGGACGCGGGCACCGGGGCGGTTCCGACTGGCGACACTGGCCGACGTGCGCGCGGGGCGGCGCATCGAGGCGCTGGTGCGCCCGGACCGCGCGGTCCGGCCCGCGGTCCGCACCGTCCTGGAGGCGCTGGTCGCCGAGGCGCGCGCCGTCACCACCTGAGGTGGTGCGGTGCGCGGCGGGGCCGCCCCGCGCCTCCCGTCCGCCCCGTCGTCGCCACCCGCGAGCGGGCTCAGACGTCCAGGTGGTCGACCAGCTCGTCCGCCAGGCCCGTGTAGGTCCCCGGCGTCAGGTTCGTGAGCCGTGCCTTCGCACCCGACGAGATGTCGAGCCCGTTGACGAACGCCACGAGCTCGGCCTGCCCGATGCGCTTGCCGCGGGTCAGCTCCTTGAGCATCGCGTAGGGGTCCTCGATCTCCGACTGCCCGGCGGTGACCTCGGCACGGATGACGGTCTGGACCGCCTCGCCCAGGACCTCCCAGTTGTGGTCGAGGTCCTCGGCGAGCCGGCCCTCGTTCACGGCGATCTCGCCGAGCCCGCGACGGAGGTTGTCGAGTGCGAGCAGCGAGTGCCCGAACGCGACGCCGATGTTCCGCTGCGTGGTCGAGTCGGTCAGGTCGCGCTGCAGACGGCTGGTCACGAGGGTCTCGGACAGCGTCGAGAAGAGCGCCGACGAGATCTCGAGGTTCGCCTCGGCGTTCTCGAACCGGATCGGGTTGATCTTGTGCGGCATCGTCGACGAGCCCGTCGCACCCGCGACCGGGATCTGCGTGAAGTACCCCATCGAGATGTAGGTCCACACGTCCGTGGCGAGGTTGTGCAGGATCCGGTTCGCGTGGCGCACGCGGTCGTACAGCTCGGCCTGCCAGTCGTGCGACTCGATCTGCGTGGTGAGCGGGTTCCAGGTCAGGCCGAGGCCCTCGACGAACTCCTTCGACAGCGCGGGCCAGTCCGCCTCGGGGTCGGCGGCGAGGTGCGCCGAGAAGGTGCCGGTCGCGCCGGAGAACTTGCCGAGGTACTCGCCGCCCTCGATCTGCGCCAGGACGCGCTCGAGGCGGTAGACGACGACGGCGAGCTCCTTGCCGAGCGTCGTCGGCGTCGCGGGCTGGCCGTGCGTGTGGGAGAGCATCGGGACGGCCCGGAGCTCCTCGGCCATCGTGCGGAGCGTCGCCAGGACGGCGCGGTACGCCGGCAGCCAGACCCGGTCGACGGTGTCGCGGACCGTCAGCGCGTACGAGAGGTTGTTGACGTCCTCGCTCGTGCACGCGAAGTGCGTCAGCTCGGCGATCGCGTCGAGCCCGAGGTCGGACAGCCGGCGGCGGACGAAGTACTCCACGGCCTTGACGTCGTGTCGCGTGGTCGCCTCGATCTCGGCCAGCTCGGCGATCTCCTGCTGGCCGAAGGTCTCGACGACCCGACGGAGTGCGGCCTTGTCGTCGATGCTCAGCGGCGAGGTGGTGAACATCGCGTGGTCGGTCAGGAAGATGAGCCACTCGACCTCGACCACGATGCGCGCGCGGTTGAGGCCGGCCTCGGAGAGGTGCTCGCCCACCGTGTGCACGATCGGGTAGTAGCGCCCGTCGAGCGGGCTGATCGGCTGCGGGGGAAGGGGGGTCATGGGGCTCCCTGACGGACTGCCGGTTCGAGTTGGCGGAAGAGCGCCCGGCAGGCCCGCTCGACGGTCGAGAGCACTCGGTCGAACTCGTGCCGGTCCGCGTAGTACGGGTCCGGCACGTCGGTCTGCTGGGGCCAGGCGTCGTCGTACCGCAGCAGGAGCGTCACCTTGGCGGCGTCGTCCATGGTCGGTGCCCACGACCGCAGGACGCGTTCGTGGGAGCGGTCGAGTGCGACCACCAGGTCGAGGTCCGGGAACCGGTCCGGGTCGAACTGGCGGGCGCGATGCCTGCTGCCATCGTATCCGCGTGCTGCCAGCGCCGCGATCGTGCGCTCGTCGGCGGGCTCGCCGACGTGCCAGTCCCCGGTGCCGGCGGAGTCCACCTGGAAACGGTCGGACAGCCCCGCGTCCTCGGCCATCTGGGCGAACACGATGCCGGCCATGGGCGACCGGCAGATGTTCCCGCTGCAGACGAACGACACGCGGAAGGGAGCAGGGCCGTCCTCGGTCATGTGCACATCATGGCGCAGCCGGGTGTCCTCCGCGACGACGGTGCGCCCGGGGACGACGGTCCGTCACGGACGCGAGCGGCGCAGCACCGGGCGCACGATCAGCCCGATCAGCCACGAGAACACGGCGAGCACGAACGCGCCGACGATGCCCCAGCCGAACGACTCGACCTGCAGCCCGAAGCCGATCGCGTCCGAGATGCCGGCGACGATGAGCAGGAGCACGGCGTTCACGACCAGCGAGATCAGCCCGAGCGTCAGCACGTACAGCGGGAACGCGACGATCCGGATGATCGTGCCGACGACCGCGTTCACCAGCCCGAACACGAACGCCACGAGCAGGAACGTGAGCACGACGGCGGTGGTGTCGCCGTCCCCGAAGGGCGTGACGGTGACGCCGCTCACGAGGAGGGTGGTGAGCCACAGCGCGACGGCGTTGACGACGAGGCGGACGAGGAATCGCATGCGGCCATGATGCCCGTGGGCACCCCTGTCACGCTGGGTCCGCGCGGTTACGCTGACTGTCGTGAATGACGAGCGCGTGCACATCCGGCCCGAGGTGGCGGTCCTCCCCGCCTACAAGCAGGGCCGGCAGGCCGCGCCCGAGGCGTTCAAGCTGTCGAGCAACGAGAACCCGTTCCCGCCGCTGCCCGGCGTCGTCGAGGCCGTGCAGGCGCAGACCGCCTACAACCGCTACCCCGACGCCACCGCCCTGGCCGTTCGCGCCGTGCTCGCGCAGCGCGCCGGGCTCACCGTCGACGAGGTCCACGTCGCACCGGGCAGCGTCGCGATCCTGCACGAGCTGGCGAAGGCGACGAGCGGCCCCGGCGACGAGGTCGTCTACGCCTGGCGCTCGTTCGAGGCCTACCCGGGCGTCGTCACCGTCGCGGGCGCCACGAGCGTGCAGGTGCCGAACCGCCCGGACGGCGGGCACGACCTCGACGCCATGGCAGCGGCCGTCACCGGGCGCACCCGCATGGTGATCGTCTGCACGCCGAACAACCCGACCGGCCCGGTCGTCACCGCCGCCGAGTTCGACGCCTTCATGGCCCGTGTGCCGTCGACCGTGCTCGTGGTGCTCGACGAGGCCTACGCCGAGTTCGTCACCGAGCCCACCGCGGTCCGCGGGACGCCGCTGCTCGAGCGGTACCCGAACCTCGTCGTCCTCCGTACGTTCTCCAAGGCGTACGGACTCGCAGGCCTGCGCGTCGGGTACGCGTTCGGTCCGGCGTACGTGCTCGATGCGGTCCGTGCCTGCGCGATCCCGCTGTCGGTCACGGCGCAGGGGCAGGCCGCTGCGCTGGCGAGCCTCGAGCGTGAGACCGAGCTGCTCGAGCGGGTCGCCGAGCTGGCCGCCAGCCGCGACCGCATCGTCGCCGCGCTGCGGGAGCAGGGCTGGGACGTGCCGGACGCGCAGGGCAACTTCGTGTGGCTGCCGACGGGCGACCTCACGGCCCACGCGGCCGAGCGCTTCGAGGCCGCCGGCATCGTCGTCCGGGCCTTCGGGAACGAGGGGATCCGGGTCTCGATCGGGGAGCACGAGGCTGTGGGAACGCTCCTCGAAACGGCGGGGTCGCTTGTGGGGGACCTCCAGGCGGCCCGGTAGCCCCTGGCGTTACGCTGACCGACATGTCATTCCACGCCGCGGCCCCCGCGACGGCCACCGTCCGGATCCTCGACCTCGAGGGCCGGTTCGTGGAGACCGACGAGAACGCCGAGTACGCCGCCGTCGCGCGGGCGATCCCGGACGAGACCCTGCTGGCGATGCACCGCCGCATGGTGCTGACACGTCGGTTCGACCACGCGGGCCACAACCTCCAGCGCACCGGACAGCTCGGCCTCTGGGTCCCGAGCCACGGACAGGAGGCCGCACAGGTCGGTTCCGTCTTCGCGCTCCGCGACCAGGACCACGTCTTCCCGTCGTACCGCGAGCACGCCGTCACGATGCACCGTGGCGTCGAGCCGATGGAGATCATCGCCATGTACCGCGGCCAGACGCACGGCGGCTGGGACCCGGACGAGCGTGGCAACACCCACATCTCGACCCTGGTGATCGGCTCCCAGACGCTGCACGCCACGGGCTACGCCCTCGGCCAGAAGCTCGACGGCGACGTCGGCACGGGCGACCCGGACCGCGACGCCTGCACCATCGTGTACTTCGGCGACGGCGCGACGAGCCAGGGCGACGTGAACGAGGCGTACGTCTTCGCCGCGTCGACACAGGCCCCCGTCGTCTTCTTCCTGCAGAACAACCACTGGGCGATCTCGGTGCCGGTGTCGGTGCAGTCCCCGACGCCGCTCGTCGACCGCCCGCGCGGCTTCGGCATCCCGAGCGTCCGGGTCGACGGCAACGACCTCCTCGCCTCGTACACGGCCTCGCTCGTCGCGACCGACCACGCCCGCAGCGGTCAGGGACCGGCCTTCGTCGAGGCCGAGACCTACCGCATCGGCGCCCACACGAGCTCCGACGACCCGACCCGCTACCGCCTCGACGACGAGCTGGCCTCGTGGGTCGAGCGCGACCCGATCGCCCGCTCGGCCGCGTACCTGCGCAGCCGTGGCGTGACGGACGAGCAGCTCGCCCGGTTCGACGAGGAGGGCGAGGACATCGCCGCCGACGTCCGCCGCGCGACCGTCGCCCTGACCCCGCCGTCGGTGGACGTCATGTTCGACAACGTCTACCGCGAGCCGCACCCGGTCACCACCGCGCAGAAGGCCTGGCTCGAACAGTACGAGGCCGGTTACGAAGGGGGCTCCCACTGATGAGCACCACCGAGCAGCTCTTCGACTACACGCTCCGCGCCCACCCGGGCGCGGGCGAGGTCCCGAGCGAACCCGTGCAGACCCTGCCGATGGCCAAGGCGCTCAACGCCGGCCTGGCCGCCGCGATGGCCGCCGACGACAAGGTCCTGCTGATGGGCGAGGACATCGGTCAGCTCGGTGGTGTGTTCCGCATCACCGAGGGCCTGCAGGAGCGCTTCGGCGCCGAGCGCGTCCGCGACACCCCGCTCGCCGAGGCCGGCATCATCGGCACCGCGATCGGCCTCGCCCTGCGCGGCTACCGCCCGGTCGTCGAGATCCAGTTCGACGGGTTCGTCTGGCCGGGCTTCGACCAGATCACCTCGCAGCTCGCCAAGATGCAGAACCGTCTGCCGGCGCACATGTCGCTGCCGGTCGTCATCCGCATCCCCTACGGCGGGCACATCGGCGCCGTCGAGCACCACCAGGAGTCCCCGGAGGCGTACTTCGCGCACACCCCGGGCCTGCGCGTCGTCAGCCCGAGCACGCCGAACGACGCCTACTGGATGATCCAGGAGGCGATCGCGTCGAAGGACCCGGTCGTGTTCCTCGAGCCGAAGTCCCGCTACTGGCCGAAGGGCGAGGTCGACCTCGTCGACGGCCACGTCCCGATGCACACGACGCGCGTGGCCCGCACCGGCACCGAGGTCACCCTCGTCGGCCACGGCGCCATGGTCGCCACGCTCATGCAGGCCGCGGACATCGCCGAGGCCGAGGGCACCAGCTGCGAGGTCATCGACCTCCGCTCGATCTCCCCGATCGACTGGGAGCCGCTGCTCGCCTCGGTCCGGAAGACCGGTCGGGTCGTCATCGCGCAGGAGGCCTCCGGCTTCGTGAGCGTCGGCAGCGAGATCGCCGCGACCGTCGCCGAGCAGTGCTTCTACACGATGCAGGCGCCGCCGATCCGGGTCTCCGGGTTCGACGTGCCGTTCCCGGTGTCGAAGCTCGAACACCTCCACCTGCCGGACGCGGACCGTGTCCTCGAGGCCGTCGACCGCGCCCTCGCATACTGACCGAGCCGACCAGAACGTTCGAAGGAGCCGCAGTGCCCGCCGCCGAATTCCCCCTGCCCGACGTGGGCGAAGGCCTGACCGAGGCCGAGATCGTGCAGTGGCGCGTCGCGATCGGGGACGAGATCGCCGTCGACCAGGTCCTGGTCGAGATCGAGACCGCGAAGTCGCTCGTCGAGCTTCCGTCCCCGTTCGCCGGCACCGTCACCGGACTGCTCGTGTCCGAGGGTGACACCGTCGAGGTCGGCAAGCCGATCATCCGGGTCGACTCCGACGCGCAGGTCTCGTCGGGTGCGGCCCAGCCGGGAGGCACGGCGCCGGTGACCGACAGCGTCCCGGCCTCGCCGGACGTGCAGGCCACCCCGCCTGCCGCGGCAGCCGCGCCGGCTCCCGTCGCGCAGGCTCCGGCCGCTCCGGCCCCGGCACAGCAGGCCCCGCGTGCCGCCGCGACGCCCGCTCCCGCAGCAGCGCCCGCCCCCGCCGCGGCGGCCGCTCCCGCCGCCTCGCAGCCGGAGCACGCCGCGCCGGCGCAGCCGGTGGCGGACCACGCCACCGTCGTCGGCACCGACGAGTCGTCCGGCGCCGTCCTGGTCGGCTACGGCTCCGCGACCACGTCGCCGTCCCGCCGGAAGCCGGGCGCGCGGCGGGCCGCAGCGCTCGCGGCCGAGGCGAGCCGTGCCTCCAGTGCGGACGCCGTCGCCGCGGCCGAAGCGGCTGCCGACCCGGGCGAGGACAGCATCTCGCAGGCCGTCGGCGAGCAGGGCTCCCGACCGCGCAAGGCCGTCGTGTCGGGCATCGTCCTGGCGAAGCCCCCGATCCGCAAGCTCGCGAAGGACCTCGACGTCGACCTCGCCGAGGTCGTGCCGACCGGCCTCGCCGGCGAGGTCACCCGCGACGACGTCATCCGCCACGCCAAGCAGGCCGGCGTGTTCCGCAACATCGAGACGCCGGAGTGGGGCGACGTCCGCCGCGAGACGATCCCGGTGAAGGGCGTCCGCAAGGCCATCGCGAAGGCGATGACCACGTCGAAGTTCACGGCACCGCACGTGTCCCTGTTCGTCGACGTCGACGCGACCCGCACGATGGAGTTCGTCAAGCGCCTGAAGTCCTCGCCGACGTTCGCCGGGGTGAAGGTCTCGCCGCTGCTCGTCTTCGCGAAGGCCGTGATCTGGGCCGTCCGGCGGAACCGGTCGGTGAACTCGACCTGGACCGACCAGGAGATCATCGTCCACCACTTCGTGAACCTCGGCATCGCCGCGGCGACCCCGCGCGGGCTCATCGTCCCGAACATCAAGGACGCGCAGGACATGTCGCTGTTCGAGCTCGCGAAGGCGCTCGAGGACCTGACCCTGACCGCCCGCGACGGCAAGACCACGCCGCAGCAGATGGCCGACGGCACCGTGACGATCACGAACATCGGGGTGTTCGGCATGGACACCGGCACGCCGATCCTCAACCCGGGCGAGGTCGCCATCGTCGCGATGGGCACGATCAAGCCGAAGCCGTGGGTCGTCGACGGCGAGGTCCGCTCGCGCATGGTGACCACGATCGGTGCGTCGTTCGACCACCGGGTCGTCGACGGGGACGTGGCATCGCGCTTCGTGCACGACATCGCCTCGGTGCTCGAGGAGCCGGCGCTCCTGCTCGACTAGCCGAGCGATCCGACCGACGGAGCCGGCCCGGTGTTGCGCGATGCCGCAGCGCCGGGCCGGATCGCGCGGACGTCGCGTGGTGTTCACCGGCTTGTCGGCGGTGCGGGTGATGATCGGTGCATGGCCCACCAGCTCCTGACCCCACAGCAGGAGATCCGGACGGATCGCCTGGTGCTCACACCGCTCACGCCCGCCGACATCGACGACGCGCACGCGGTCTTCTCGGACGCCCGCACGTGGGCGCACCTGCCCTCCGGTCGTCACGTCGACCGCGCGACCACGGTCGACCTCGTCCAGCGGAAGATCGGCGGCCGCGCACGGCACGGTCTCGGCTCCTGGGCCGTCCGGACGCCCGACGGCACCTTCGTCGGGATCGGTGGCGTGGACATGACCGCAGCGGGGGTCTGGAACCTGGGCTACCGCCTCGCGCCGTCGGCGTGGGGGAACGGCTACGCGAGCGAGGTCGCTGCTGCGGCGGTGCCCGAGGCGAACCGGGTCGCCCCGTGCGCGCCGGTCACCGGGCGGGTGCTGACGAACAACCCGGCATCGGCAGCGGTGCTGCGGAAGGCCGGGCTGTCGCTCGTGTGGCAGGGGCCGGCGTCCACGCCGGCACCGGGTGGGGTGTCGGGCCAGGTGTGGACCGACCGGGAGCTCACCGACGACCAGTTCGCCTGGCTCGTCCGTAACGCCTGAACGCCCCCGGAGCGTCGCCGCCGGGTGGACCGACCGGCAGGACGGGCGATCAGCCCTCCGCCGCGAACAACGCATCCGCCAACGGCGCGACGTCCGTCCGGAACGACCACTGCACCGTGTTCCAGTCGTGCCCGCTCCCCGGCGCCGACCCGATCGACACCCGCGCCCCGGCCGCACGAGCAGCCGTCCCGAGCCGCCGCGCGTTCGCGCTGAACTCCCGGTCGGCCGATCCCGCCGTCAGCCACAGCGCGTGCCCGTCGAGCCCGTTCGCCCGCATCTGCGCGATCGGCGCCGCGGCCCGCCAGGCCGCCAGGGACCCACCGAACGCCTGGTCGGCGCTGTGCTGCGGGCCCTGGTCGACCGGCTGGAGCTCGCTCGACACGGCCAGTGCCGCCCCGAAGTCCGCCGGGTGTCCGGTGAGGAACTGCATGGTGCAGGTGGCGCCCTGCGAGAAGCCGGTCAGCCCCCAGGCCTTCCGGTCCGTGGTGGCGGGCAGGTTCCGGGTGATCCACGCGGGCACGTCCTGCGTCACGTACGTCGCGACGTCACCGAGCCGGGAGTCGACGCACATCGTGTTCCGCCCCGGTGCCGAGAGCTGGTCGACGCTGACGACGATCGGTGCGCGGCCGCCGTGGGCACGGGCGTAGGCGTCGAGCGGTTCCGCCAGGCGACCCGCGGTGAACAGGTCGCCGGGGGCACCCGGCTGCCCGGAGAAGGCGATCACGACGGGCAGCGGCCGGGGGTCCCGGACGAGGGCGGCGGGTGGCAGCCAGACCACCGCGCGCCGGGCCGCGAAGTGGGAGCGGGTGCCGGGGATCTCGGCGGTCCGCACGATGCCGGCGGCCGGCGGTGCCGTGAGCGGCGCAGCGTCCGGGTCGTACGCGGGCCAGGGGTCGCTCTGCACGACGGTGCCGAGCGTGGGGTACTTGGCGAACTCCACGTTGATGCCGAGCGCGGGCACGAGCAGCGCCGCGGGCACGAGGACGACCGCGAGTGTCCGACGCCACCGGCCGCCCTGCACGAGGCCGGTGACGGCGAGGGCGAGTGCGGCTCCGGCGAACGTGCTCCACATCTGCGTCACCGGGCTGAGGGCGACACCGAACAGGTCGACGACCTGCGTGGTGAACCAGCACGCGCCGAGGACCACGAGCGCGGCGGCACCGGCGATCGCCGCCCGGAGGCCGACCCGCCGCCACGCCGGCCGCGACCGCCACTGCCGGACGGCGGGGAGCAGGACGGCGACGGCCAGCGCGGTGAACGCCAGGTCGGCCGGCACGAGCTTCGACGGCGCCTGCAGCTGGGTCGCGAGCAGCCACTCGGTCGGGCTCACGGGCGGGCGCCGACGCGCGAGGAGCCCGCGCCGACGTGCGCCTGACGGAGTGCCCAGAGGTGCTTCGGGCGGAGGCCGGGCACGTACGCGGTGGTCAGTGCGCGCGCGACCCGGGGTGCCTGCAGGGCACTCGGCACGACGAGCCAGAGCGGCTCGTGCGCGGCCCCGAACTTCTCCTTGAACCGCTGCAGCGACCGGAAGCCGTACACGGGCTCGAGGGCACGGGCGACGAGCGCCGACCCGCGCGCGACCCACGACCCGGCGTCGGCGTGCGGGGCGAGCGGTGTGCCGGAGAGGCTGATCGTCGTGAGTCCGGCCTCGCGGGCACGCAGGGCCGTCCGCGCGATGAGGAACTCCATCACGCCGGGCATCCCGTCCTCCCCGCGTCGCATGACGTCCAGTGTGTACCCGGTCAGCGTCCCGTGCTCGTGGATGGGCAGCCAGCTCGTCACCGCCGTCACCCGCCCCTCGGCGGTCACCGCGAGCAGCAGGCGCACGTCCGGGTCGTCGAGCTCGTGGAAGCCCCCGAGGGTGAAGCCCATCTCCGGCAGGCGTCGGTCGGCGGCCCACCGGGTGCAGATCGCCTCGACCTGCGCGCGCCGGTCGGCGTCGAGTGCGGCGAGCGTCGTCCACTCGTCGCGGAGGCCCTCGCGGTCGGCACGGTTCGACGCGGTGCGGAGGTCCTGTCGCTTCTTCCCGCGCAGGTCGAAGGTCGTCACGTCGAGGACCGACTCGACGCCGACCGGGAACGACGCCCAGCCCTCCGCCGCGAGGATCGCGCGCACCGGCTCGTGCACGCTCGTGAAGGCGGGGACCCAGCCGTTGCGCTCGCAGGCGCGCGCGAAGGCGGCGACGACCTCGGCCCGGTCCGCCGCGGCGCAGGCCGGGTCGGAGACGGTCAGCGCGACGTCGCCGTGCACCCGGTAGGCGACGGCGCCGAGCCCGTCCGGGTGGGTCCAGGTCGCGTTGCCCTGCCAGGTGCCCATGTGCCCGAGGCTGCCCGCGTCGCCCTCGCGGAGCATGCCGAGGTACGTCTCCGGGCAGGTCGCGCTCGCGGTGAAGCGGGCCCGCACGAGCCGGCCGCGGAGCACGACGATCGCCAGGAGCACCGCGGCGGGCACGGCCCACGCGCCGAGCAGGGTGACCTGCCACTCGACCTGGTCGGTCGTCAGCCCCTGCCACTGCACGAACCCGTCCTGCAGCGGTTCGATCAGGAACACGTCCGCGAGCACGGCCGACAGCGTCACGAGCAGGCCCGCGGCCAGGACGATCCCAGTGCGACGCCCGCGCCGGACCAGGCAGGCCGCGCCGACGAGGAGCACGCCCACGAGCACGGTCGCGCGGTTGCTCATCGCGTCGGCGAAGGGGGAGAGGACACCGTCCGGGTCCGGGACGACGAGCGTGACCAGGGTGCCGGCACCGAGCGCGACGAGCGTCGCGACGACGACCGAGCGGGGCTCCGTGACGACGGTGCGGTCGGTGCGGGGTGCGGTCGGTGCCGGCCGGGAGGCTCGGCGCACCACGAGCGCGCCGGCTGCGGTCCCGGCCAGGGTCGCCAGGGCGCGGGCGGTGTCGGACCCGTGCCCGGCGAACAGCACCAGCGTGAGCACGACCGTCCAGAGGACCGCGCGGACGCGCCGCCGTCGGGCCGGCGGCATCGTCGCCGAGGCGGCCGCCAGGAGTGCGGTCGCGACCGCGGACGGCGCGAACAGCGGTTCGCCGGAGGCGGCCTGTGCGTGCGCCTCGCCGACGGCGACCCCGACGGTCACCGCGAGGGACGTGACGCCGACGGCGACCAGGGGTGCGCCGACACCGATCAGCACGGTGCGCAGCTGGCCGAGGGTCCGTTCGGCGAGCAGGGTCGCCGCGACGACGAGCGCGAGGGCGAACCAGGCGACCGGCGGGTGGTGCGGGAAGTCCGGTTCGGCGTGCGCGATCCGTGCGGTGACGGCGAGCAGGACCGCGACGACGGCGACGCCGGTCGTGACGGGGTGCCGACGGAGGGCGGCGACGAGAGCTGTGGGGTCCACACTGCCATCACAGCCGGGTGGCCCGATCGGGACATCGGGCGACGGCGTGAACCGCGGTGGCCGGTCGGCCACCGGGCATCCCCCGGGCGGTGGTGGTCCGGCGCGGGTGCGACGTCAGGGGACGGGCACGCCCGGACGGTGCTCGACCGGCAGCCGCAGGTGCAGCGCGAACCCGTCGCCGGGCTGCGGGCCGGAATCCAGGTGGCCGCCGAGCAGCGAGGCGCGCTCGCCGAGGCCGATGAGGCCGAGCCCGGAGCCGGGGAGCTCGAGCCGCTCGGCCTGCGCCGGGCCGTTGACCAGGTCGACGAGGACCTGGTCGCCGTGCAGCCGACCGCTCACCCGGACACGGGCGCCGGGGGCGTGCTTCCGGACGTTCGTGAGCCCCTCCTGCACGAACCGGTAGACCGCGCGCTGCACGGGCAGGGGCAGGGTGTCGGGCAGGTCGACCGCCACCTCGGTCTCGAGCCCGCTCGCCGCGACGAGCCGGTCGAGGTCGGCGAGCACCGGCTGCGGAGCCGTCTCACGGTCGGTCCCGCCGGACGCGCGCAGGACCAGCACCATCTCGCGGAGCTCCTGCAGGGTGACGACGCAGAGCTGGCGGATCGTCCTGGCGAAGGCGCGCTCGCGCTCGTCACGTCCGGCCATCTGCACACCGCCGGCCTGCACCGCGATCAGCGTGACCTGGTGCGAGACGACGTCGTGCATCTCGCGGGCGAGCAGCGCGCGCTCGCGGGAGAGCGCCACCGCCGCGGCCTGGCGGCGTTCCTCGCTCCGGGACGCCCGCAGTTCGGCGATCCGGTCCACCAGGTCCGCCCGCGTCCGGACGAGCAGCCCGATCGCGAGCGGACCGAGGGCGAAGATGAGCGCGTAGACGACCGAGACGACGATCTCGTCGAGCTGCTGCGGCGGTCCGACGACGAAGCCGCTGAAGCCCACGAACTGCACCGCGGCCGCCAGGAGCATGAGCCACCGGCGGTCCGTCCGCTCGCCGAGGGTGAACAGCGCGACGCTCGCCGCCACGACGCCGGACCCGAAGAAGAGTGCGGGCATCGTCAGCGCGAAGGTGAGCACGGGCAGCCGGCGCCGCAGGACCAGGGCCGCGGCGGCGACCACGGAGACGGTGACCTCGGTCGCCGTCGCACCCGCGATGTCGAGCACCGCGTCGACGACGGCGGCGGCGAGGAAGAGCGCGTCCACCAGCCACCAGGGGGCGGGGTGCGCACGCGCACGGCGCAGGCCGGCGTCGACGAGCGCGTCGAGCCTCCCGTCCGTCCGCGCCAGCAGTGCCCGGACGCGCGCGACGCGCGTCCGCTCAGTCATCGAGGAGCCCGGCCTCGGCGGCGCGCAGCGCGAGCTGGACGCGCGTCGTGACGCCGAAGGCGGCGAGCAGTGCGCGCACGTCCTCCTTGACCGTCCCGGTGCTCACGCCGATGCGCTGCCCGATCTCGGGGTTGCTCGCGCCCGCGGCGACCAGGCGCAGGACGTCGTGCTCCCGGGCGGAGAGCGCCGGCGCCTCGACGGTCGGACGGGGTGCGAAGAGCCGCGTGCGGTCGAGCCCGGGCGCGAGCACGATCCCGCCGCGGGCCAGGGCGCGGACGTACTCGGCGAGCGACTCCGGGTCGGTGTCCTTGAGCAGGAAGCCCGCCGCGCCGGATTCCATCGCCTGCGCGACGACCTGTGTGTCGGTGTCGAAGGTGGTGAGCATGGCGACCGCGGGCGGTTCGGGCAGCGCGCGGAGGGCGTCGAGGACCTCGAGCCCGTTGACCCGCGGCATCCGCACGTCGAGCAGGACGACGTCTGGACGGTGGCGACGGACCGTCTCGACGGCGTCGACGTCGCCGCTCGTGGCGACGACGTCGATGTCCGCCGCCGCGCCGAGGATGAGTTCGAAGCCGTACCGGACGAGGGTCTCGTCGTCCACGATCACCACCGAGGTCACGGTCGTCATCTTGACACGCCGTTGGCGAACGCGGACCGACTCGCTACTGTGAGGGAACTGGTCATGTCCGCGCATGACCACCGGCACGACCGGTCACGACGAGCGACGGAGCACGGGGACCCGCATGACGACCCGCATCACCGAGGGCGCCGAGCCGAAGCACCAGCAGCTCCGTCGGATCCTGCTGGACCTCGCGACCACGCGGCTGGCCCCCGGTGCGGCGATCCCCTCGGAACGGCAGCTCATCGCGGAGTACGGCGTCTCGCGGATCACGGTGCGCGAGGCCCTCGGACAGCTCGTCAACGAGGGCTACCTCGAGCGCGTGCGGGGCAAGGGGACCTTCGTGGCGCGCCGCCCGGTGCAGTCGACGCTCCACCTGGCGTCGTTCACCGAGGAGATGCGCGCGCTCGGGCACGTGCCGACGACGGTCGTGCTCGTGCGCGAGGAGCGCGTGCCGCCGGCGGACACCGTCGCGGCACTGCGGCTGGCCGACGGGGACACGGCGCACCACCTGAAGCGGCTCCGGATGGCGGACGGCGTGCCGGTGTCGATCGACGACGCCTGGCTCTCGGCGTCGGCGTTCCCGGGGCTCCTCGAGCAGGACCTGTCCGGGTCGGTGTACTCGCTCGCGGCGGACGAGTACGGCACGCCGATCGACCGGGCACGGCAGACCGTGGCCGCGAAGGCAGCGGCCGACGACGTGGCCACCCTGCTCGGGACGCGGACCGGCGCGCCGGTGCTCGAGTTCGACCGGGTGTCGTACTCGGGGGACCGGCCGGTCGAGCACGCCCGCTCCTGGTACCGGTCGGACCGCTACCGGGTGCAGATGGAGGTCACGGCGTCCCGTCCCACGGCGTGAGGCGCGGGTGCGAACGGCGCCGCGAGCCTCGGCTCCGCGGACATCTTCGCGGTCACCGGATCGCGAAACTGTCCGCAGGGGCGAGGCTCGGCAGCGCCGCCCGCGCCGTCAGACCGTGAAGAGCGTGGCGCCGTCGGTGAGGGTCGTGCCGACCGTGGACTGCTCGACGGAGTCGGGCGCGCTGCCGAGCACCACGACCGGGCACACCGGCGAGTAGCCGGCGGCCGAGATCGCCGCGGGCGTGAAGCGCACGACCGGGTCGCCGGCGCGGACGGTGTCGCCCTCCGCCGCGAGCAGCTCGAAGCCGTCGCCGTGCAGCTTCACCGTGTCGATGCCGACGTGCACCAGGACGTCGGTCCCGGCGGTGCCCTGCAGGGCGAACGCGTGCGGGTGCAGCTTGACGATCGTGCCGTCGACCGGGGCGACCGCGGTCACCGCGTCCTCGACACCGGTCGGGTCGACCGCGACCCCGGCGCCGACGAGCTGCCCGGCGAAGACCGGGTCGGGCACGTCGGCGAGGGCGACGACCGGCCCCGCGAAGGGGGTCCGGACCGTCGTCACAGCTCGTCCTGGATGTCCTGCGCGAGGTTGTCGGCCACGGTGCCCACGATGACCTGCCAGCCGGTGCCGCCACCGACGACGGCCTGCGCGCCCGCGGCCTGCAGCGCGGCCTTGTCGACGAGGTCACCGTCCTCGACCTCGACACGGAGGCGCGTGATGCAGCCCTCGACCTCCTCGATGTTGTCGACCCCGCCCAGCGCGGCGATGATGTCGGCTGCCTTGATGTCGGCCATCGGTTCCTCCTCGTTGCGGTTTCCGTGCCGGGTTGACACACATCCGGTCACCGGTTCAGACTACGGAACTGGTCATGACCGGACAGGACCGGACCCGGCGGTACCGCCGAGGCTACCCGCGCTGGACGCGTGACTCAACCCACCCACCGCCGACAGCTCCACCCGATGACGAGAGGACCGCCGATGAGCACCGCTGCTGCAACGGACGTGCCGGAGAAGAAGACCCCGAAGAAGCAGTCCAGGCTCTTCGCGAACGCTCAGCGCCTCGGCCGGAGCCTGCTCCTGCCGATCGCGGTGATGCCGGCGGCGGGCATCCTGCTCCGTCTGGGTCAGTCCGACATGCTCGGCGCGATCCCCGGCTTCGCGCAGGGAGCGTCGATCATCGCCGCGGCCGGCAACGGCGTGTTCACGTGGTTGCCGCTGCTCTTCGCGGTGGGCATCGCGATCGGCTGGGCGAAGAAGTCCGACGGCACGACGGCGCTCGCCGCGGTCGTCGGCTACATGGTCATGTACCAGGTGTTCGCGGCGATGTCGCCGATCGTGCTCGCGGGCGTGAAGGACGCGAACGGCGACCAGGCCACGATCAACTTCGGCGTGCTCGGTGGCATCGTGATGGGTCTCGTCTCGGCCGGGCTGTGGTCGAAGTTCCACCGGACGAAGATGCCCGACTTCCTCGGCTTCTTCTCGGGTCGCCGTCTCGTCCCGATCCTGACGGCCGTCGCCGGTCTCGTCATCGCCGTCCTCATGTCGTTCGTCTACCGCTACTTCGACATCGCGCTGACCGCCGCGGGCCAGGCCGTCGCCGACAACGCCGTCCTCGGTGGCGGGATCTTCGGCTTCGTGAACCGCATGCTGATCCCGGTCGGGCTGCACCAGCTGCTGAACTTCTTCCCGTGGTTCCAGCTCGGCAGCTTCACGGCCGACGGAGTGACCTACCACGGCGACATCGCGCGCTTCCTCGCGGGTGACCCGACGGCCGGCATCTTCCAGGCGGGCTTCTTCCCGATCATGATGTTCGCGCTGCCGGCCGGTGCCCTGGCCATCTGGCGGAACGCGAAGCCGCAGAACCGCAAGCTCGTCGGCGGCATCATGCTCTCCGCGGCGCTCACCTCGTTCGTCACCGGCATCACCGAGCCGCTCGAGTACTCGTTCATGTTCGTCGCGTTCCCGCTGTACGTCATCCACGCGGTCCTCACGGGTACGTCGCTGGCGCTGGTGAACGCGCTCGGGATCCACGACGGCTTCTCGTTCTCGGCCGGTGCGATCGACTACGTGCTGAACTTCGGCAAGGCGGACGGGGCGATCTGGCTGATCCCGATCGGCCTCGGCTACGCGGTCGTCTACTACTTCCTGTTCAGCTTCGTCATCAAGAAGTGGAACCTGCGGACCCCGGGCCGCGAGGAGGACACGATCGCCGAGAACACGATCGACGCCGCCACCAAGGCCTAGTCGCCACCACGCGACGGACGGGAGGCGCGGTGCCGGATGGCGCCGCGCCTCCCGTCCGTCGTTCGGCTGATACTGGTTTTGACAACCGTTATCAGCAAGCCGTACGCTCGTCCCATGCAGAACCGCCGTCTCCTCGCCCTGCCGCTCGTCGCCGGCGCCGCAGCCCTCGTGCTGACCGGGTGCGCCACGTCCTCGTCCGGCAGCGGGAGCGGCAGCGACGACGGCACCGTCCGCGTCGTCGCCTCGACCAACGTGTACGGCTCGATCGCGAAGACCGTCGGCGGCGACGACGTCGAGGTCACGAGCATCCTCGACGACCCGTCGCAGGACCCGCACTCGTTCGAGTCCAGCGCGCGGACGCAGCTCGCGGTGTCCCGGGCCGACCTGCTCATCGAGAACGGCGGCGGGTACGACGACTTCATGACGACGCTCGCGAAGGCCTCGGACACGAAGGCCGACACGATCGACGTGGTGGAGCTCTCCGGCCTCGACGCGGGCGGTGACGCCGAGTTCAACGAGCACGTGTTCTACGACTACCCGACCATGGTGAAGCTCGTGGCCGACGTCGAGCAGCGCCTGACGGAGCTCGACTCCGCGCAGGCCGACACCTTCGAGCGCAACGCGAAGGCGCTCACCAGCAAGCTCGACGACCTCGAGTCGCAGACCGCTGCGGCCAAGCAGAAGGTCGACGGTCAGAAGGTGTCGTACACCGAGCCGGTGCCCGGGTACCTGTTCGACGCGATGGGCCTCGACAACGTCACGCCGGAGGCGTTCTCGGAGGCGATCGAGGAGGGCGACGACGTCCCGCCGGCCGCGCTCAACGACACGCTCCGACTGTTCAGTGAGAAGCAGGTGAAGCTGCTCGCCTACAACGAGCAGACGTCCAGCCCGGAGACCGAGCAGGTGAAGCAGGCCGCCGACCAGGCCGGCATCCCGGTGGTCGGTGTCACGGAGACGCTCCCGAAGGGGGAGGATTACGTCTCGTGGCAGCAGGCGAACATCGACGCGATCCAGGGGGCGCTCACGAAGTGACCGCGGTCCAGACCCCCTCGCGAACCGCTGCGGCTCCCGGCCGTGGCGGTTCCGCCGTGCTCGCGCTCCGCGACGCCGCACTGTCCTACGGCTCGCGGGCGCTCTGGTCGCACCTCGACCTCGACGTGGCACCGGGGGAGTTCGTCGCCGTGCTCGGGCCGAACGGGGCCGGCAAGACCTCGCTCCTGCGCACGGTCCTCGGCCAGCAGCGCCTGACCGGCGGCACGATGTCGTTCCTCGGCCGACCCGTCCGCCGTGGACACCGGAGGATCGGGTACATCCCGCAGCAGCGCCTGATGGAGTCCGGTACGCCGCTCCGCGCGCGGGACATGATCGCGCAGGGGGTCACCGGGTCGCGCTGGGGCGTCCTGCCAGCGAGTCGTGCCGAGCGAGCGCGCATCGACCGCATCCTCGACGAGGTCGGCGCGACGGCGTTCGCGGACGCCCCGGTCGCCGAGCTGTCCGGGGGCGAGCAGCAGCGCACCCGCGTCGGGCAGGCCATCGCCGCCGACCCCGCGTTGCTGCTGTGCGACGAACCGCTCATCTCGCTCGACCTGCGGCACCAGCGCGGGGTCACCGAGCTCATCGACCGGCAGCGCCGCCAGCAGGACGCCGCCGTGCTGTTCGTCACGCACGACGTGAACCCGATCCTCGACGTCGTCGACCGGGTCCTCTACATCGCGGGCGGGCGCTTCCGGATCGGCGCGCCCGACGAGGTGCTGCGGGCCGACGTCCTCTCCGACCTCTACGGCACCCCCGTCGACGTCGTCCGGACCATGGGTCGCATCGTCATCGTCGGTGCGAACGAGGCCCACGACCAGACCGGGGCGCACCACCACTGCGACCCGGACCCGCACGCCACCACACCGGACGAAGGGCGGATCTGATGGACGTCCTGTCGACCGTCTTCTCGTTCCAGGACTACGGCGAGCTCCTGGTCCTCGTGCAGAACTCGATCTGGGCCGGCGCCGTGCTCGGCATCGTCGGGGGGCTCATCGGCCCGTTCGTCGTCGCCCGCAACATGCCGTTCGCGGTGCACGGCATCTCGGAGCTCTCGTTCGCCGGGGCCAGTGCCGCGCTGCTGTTCGGGGTGAACGTCGTCACCGGCTCGCTCGTCGGGTCGGTGGTCGCTGCGCTGCTCATCGGGCTGCTCGGCTCGCGGGCCCGCGACCGGAACTCGATCATCGCCGTGCTCATGCCGTTCGGTCTCGGGCTCGGCATCCTGTGCCTGGCGCTCTACAAGGGCCGGGCGGCGAACAAGTTCGGGCTGCTGACCGGACAGATCGTCTCGGTCGACAACCCGCAGCTGACCTCGCTCGTGGTCGTCTCCGCGATCGTCGTGGTCACGCTCCTGGTCGTCTGGCGCCCGCTGATGTTCTCGTCGGTCGACCCCGACGTCGCTGCGGCGGCCGGGGTGCCGGTCCGGACCCTCGCGATCGTGTTCATGCTCGCCCTCGGCCTGGCCACCGCGGTCTCCGTGCAGATCGTCGGCGCGCTGCTGGTGCTCTCGCTGCTCGTCACGCCCGCGGCCGCCGCGCTGCGCCTGTCGTCGCACCCCGTGGTCGTGCCCGTGCTCTCGACGGTGTTCGCCGTGGTGTCGGTCGTGGGTGGCATCCTGCTCGCACTCGGCGGCGGCCTGCCGATCAGCCCCTACGTCACGACGATCTCGTTCGTGATCTGGGTCGTCTGCCGCATCGTGGGTGGACGCAAGGACCGGCGCGGACGCGACCGCATCGCGGACCGCGAGCAGACCGACGGAGGCGCACCGAGCCTCCCGTCCGGGACCGACGCGTCGACCGACGCGACCCGCAGGGAAGGAGTCACCGCATGAACGCCGTGCAGAAGCCGAAGCGGAACACCTGGCAGCGCGAGGCGGTGCGCAGCGCGCTGTCCGGTACCGAGGGGTTCGTCAGCGCGCAGGCGCTCCACCAGCACCTGCGCGACGGCGGGTCCACCATCGGACTGGCGACGGTCTACCGGGCGCTCGCCGACCTGGCGACCGAGGGGGACGCCGACTCGCTGCAGCAGGACGGCGAGTCGCTCTACCGTGCGTGCACGACGGACCGGCACCACCACCACCTCATCTGCCGGAACTGCGGCCGGACCGTCGAGATCGAGGCCGACCCCGTCGAGCGGTGGGCGCAGGACGTCGCCGCCGCGAACGGGTTCACGAACGCGAGCCACGTCGTGGACATCTTCGGCGAGTGCGCGGTCTGCACCGCGGCGCGCACCGGGGAGTAACCTCCCGCGCATGCACGTCATCCTGGTGCCCGGGTTCTGGCTCGACGCGAGCGCGTGGGACGAGGTGACGCCCGTGCTGCAGGAGGCCGGGCACTCCGTCCAGGCGGTCACGCGGACCGGCACGACGCTCGACGAGCAGGTCGGCGGGATCGTCGCGGTGCTCGACGAGGTCGCGACCCCCGAGGAACCCGTCGTGCTCGCCGGTCACTCCGGAGCGGGTCCGATGGTGCTCATGGCCGCGGACCGGCGACCCGCGCTCGTGGCGCACCTGCTGTACGTCGACACGTTCCCCGGACCCGAGGGCGGGTGCGTCAACGACGAGCTGCCCGTGGTGGACGGCGTCGTGCCGGTGCCGTCGTGGGACGTGTGGGAGCCGGCGACCGTCCGGGGGATGACGCCCGAGCTGCGCGAGGCCTTCGAACGCCGGGCGGTCCCGGAACCGGCTGCCGTGCCCTCCGACCCGTTCCACTACACCGACCCCGCACGGCACCGGATCCCGGCGACCGTGGTGTCCTGCGAGGTCCCGGCGGCGGAGCTCGCGGCGATGGTCGCGGAGCACCACGCGTGGACGACCGAGCTCTCGGCGGTGGAGGACCTGACCATCGTGGGCCTCGAGACCGGGCACTGGCCGATGTTCACGGCGCCGGGGGAGCTCGGGGCGCTCCTGGTGCAGGCGCTCGCGCCGCGGCCGACCGCCGGGCTCTAGGCGCGGCAGGGTCGGACCGGGCCGGGCCGGCGCGGCCCCGTTCGCACGGGGCTGCGCCGCCGAGTGGGCAGGACATGCCGTCGGTCGTGCGGCCTGCGGGCAGGAGTCGTCGTCCGCAGAGGTCGAGCGTGACAGGAAGTGCCCGCTCGACGGGATGGTGCGGACCCGCCCCGGCTTGTGACACGCCCGGTCGTCGCGTAGTGTTGACCCCTGGTCCGCCGCGTCAGCGTGGCAGACCCAGTTGTTCCAAGCCCTCCGACCGTCGCGAACGCCGCGGTCGCGCGGTGCTCGCAGCCCCTTCGACAGGGTCCGCGGGTCTGGGCGGTGCACACAACCCCCTCGCAGCCCGTTCCGACGGACCTGCGCGTGTGCGCCAGGCAAGTGAACTTGGGAGCGGCCGTCCGGTCGCTCGGTACCTCAGGAGGAAACCATGGCAGCAGTGTGCCAGGTGACCGGAGCCACCCCCGGCTTCGGACACAACATCTCGCACTCGCACCGCCGGACGAAGCGTCGCTTCGACCCGAACGTGCAGAAGAAGACGTACTACGTGCCCTCGCTTCGTCGTAACGTCACGCTCACGCTCAGCGCAAAGGGCATCAAGGTGATCGACGCACGCGGCATCGAGTCCGTCGTCAAGGATCTCCTCGCCCGTGGGGAGAAGATCTGATGGCCAAGAAGGGTCAGGACGTCCGTCCGATCATCAAGCTCCGCTCCACCGCGGGGACCGGGTTCACCTACGTGACCAAGAAGAACCGTCGCAACAACCCGGACCGCCTCGTGCTCAAGAAGTACGACCCGGTGATCCGCAAGCACGTCGACTTCCGTGAGGAGCGCTAAGCATGGCGAAGAAGAGCAAGATCGCGAAGAACAACCAGCGCGCCGAGGTCATCGCGCGCTACGCCGAGCGTCGTCTCGAGCTGAAGAAGGCCCTCGTGGACCCGAACGGCACCGACGAGTCGCGTGAGGCCGCCCGCGTCGGCCTGCAGAAGCTCCCGCGCGACGCGTCGCCGGTGCGCTACCGCAACCGCGACGCCATCGACGGTCGCCCCCGTGGCCACCTCGGTGAGTACGGCATCAGCCGTGTCCGCTTCCGCGACATGGCCCACCGTGGCGAGCTGCCGGGCATCACGAAGAGCTCCTGGTAGGCACCATCCCGCACGAACGCCCCGTCCCCTCCGAGGGACGGGGCGTTCGTCGTCCCCCGGGTCGCTGAGCGGCCGTCACGATCGTCACATCCGTCACTCGGACCCCTCGGAACCCTCGACAAGCCCGGAAATCCGGGCGAGTCGGTCGTCCGCACACCCGCTGGCTGGTAGGTTCGCTGTCGGTTCCGCCCGGCGTGCTCGCCTGTGGAGCCACCACGTCCAGGGCACCCGCTCCGGGCGGGCGGGCGTCCCGAACGTCCCACCGACACTGCAAGAAGTCCGAGGAGGACATCCATGGCTGACAAGTCACTGAACCGCACCGAGCTCGTCGCTGCCGTCGCGCAGGAGTCCGGCCAGAGCCAGGCCACCGTCAACGGCGTCGTCGACGCGCTGTTCAGCGTCGTCTCGTCGTCGGTCGCCGACGGCACCAAGGTCACCATCCCGGGCTGGATCGCCTTCGAGAAGACCCACCGCGCCGCGCGCACCGGTCGCAACCCGCAGACGGGTGACGCCATCGAGATCGCCGCGAGCGACTCGGTCAAGGTCAGCGCCGGCTCGAAGCTCAAGGCTGCCGTCAAGTAGGACCCCCGCAGCACCACCCGGAAGGGACGGCCTCGGCCGTCCCTTCCGTCGTTCCCGGAGGACGTCACGGTCCACGGGCACCCCTGCACGGCCGGGAGGCGCGGGTCACCGCCCACAGGTCGGCCCACCCGCGTGCCGTGGTCGGGCGGGCAGCGCCTAGGCTTGTCGGGTGGACCGGATCGCACGCATCGCCGGCCCCGCCGTGCTGCTGCTCGTCGGGTTCGTCTCGCTCCTCGTCGCCCTCGTGATCGGCGGCGGGGCGGACCGTGCGCTCATCGCGGACCCCGGCGCCGTCGTGCGCTTCGGGCTGCCGATCGCGCGGCTCGTCGTCGACCTGTCCGCCGCCGCGACCATCGGCGGCCTGGCACTCACCGTCGTCGGACTGTCCCGCAGCCGTCCGGAGTGGAACCGCGCGATCGACGTCGCCGCGGGTGCCGCCGGCGTCTGGACCGTGGCGGCTGCCGTCACCACCTTCTTCACGTTCCTGTCCGTCGCCGGGTCACCCGTCAGCATCGGCGAGCAGTTCGGCCAGTCGATGGGGGTGTTCCTCACCGGGACCGACCTCGGGACGGCCTGGCTCGTCTCCGTGCTCGTCGCGGCCGCGGTGACGGTGCTCTGCTTCGCCGTGCGCGGGCGCGGCATGGTCGCCCTCACCGCCGGTGTCGCCATGATCGGGCTCGTGCCGCTCGCGCAGCAGGGGCACGCCGCCGGCACCGCCAGCCACGACTCGGCCGTGACCGCGCTCGGGCTGCACCTCGTCGGCGCCGCGCTCTGGGTCGGCGGGCTGCTGCTCGTCGTCCTGCTGCGGAACGTCCTTCCCGGCGACCGGCTGCCGCTCGTCGTCGCGCGGTACTCGAGCATCGCGCTGGGGTGCTTCGTCCTCGTCGCGGTGTCGGGCACCGCCTCGGCGCAGATCCGCGTCGGAGCACTGTCGAACCTCGCGACGCCGTACGGGGTCCTCGTGCTCGTCAAGATCGCGGCGATCGTCGGCATCGGGGTCCTCGGCGCCGTCCAGCGCCGCCGGGCCATCCGCGCGCTGACCGATGCGCCCGACCGGCGCGGCCCGTTCTGGACCCTGGTGCTCGTCGAGCTCGCGGTGATGGGGGTCGCCAGCGGGTTCGCCGCGGCACTCGGCCGCACGGCCACCCCCGCGGGCGAGGTCGCGCTGAGCAAGACGACGAACCCGACGCCGGCCGAGCTCCTCACCGACGACCCGCTGCCCGCCGACCCGGGTGCGTGGGGCTGGCTGACCGCGTGGAACCTCGACCTGTTCTGGCTGATGGCCGCCGTGCTCGTGGCCGCCGCCTACACGGCCGGTGTCGTCCGGCTCCGCCGCCGTGGCGTCTCGTGGCCCGTCCACCGCACCGTCGCGGCGGCGATCGCCGTCGTGTCGCTCGTCCTGGCGACCTCCGGCTCGCTGCACACGTACGACCGCTTCCTCGTGTCGGCGAACGTCGGCGCACACGTGGTCCTCGGCCTGGTCGTCCCCGCGCTCGTCTGGGCTGCTGCACCGGTGCAGCTCGTCCGCGCCGCGGTGCACCGGCGCGACGACGACTCCACCGGCGTGCGGGAGTGGACCGGGCTGCTCGTCGACAACGGCGTGGTGCGGTACCTCGCTCAGCCGTTCCCGTCGTTCGTGCTGCTCGCCGCGGTCTGGTGGGGCCTCTACGCCACGCAGGTGCTCCGCTGGTCGGTGAGCGACCCGTCCGGACGCACCCTGGTGGACGTGGGGCTGCTGCTCGTCGGACTGCTGGCCGTGCCCACGCTCCTCACCCCGGTCGCCGCGGGCGCCCGGTCGGCCAGCACCGGTGCCGTCCTCGTGCGGGTCGCGGGCGCCGTCGTGGTCGCCGCCGGCACGGTCTCGCTCGGCATCGCGATGCAGGGGCCGCTCGGGCTGCTGCAGGCGTCCTGGTTCGGCGCGATGGGCCGCGAGTGGGGTCCCGCGCCGCTGGTCGACCAGGCCCGCGGCGGCGTCGTGCTCGTCGTCGCGGGAGTCCTGCTCGTCGTGACGGTCGTCGTCGTCGCGCTGGTGCGGCTGCGGCGCGACCGCGTCCGTCCCGGCGGCGTCGAGCGGGGACCGGAGTCACCGGCACCGGCACCGGCATCCGCGTCCGAGGCGGCGGCACGGTGAGCATCGCGCTCAGCGCCGAGCAGCAGGCCGTCTTCGAGTACATCGAGCACACCCGCGACCACGTCTTCATCACCGGACGTGCCGGTACCGGCAAGTCGACCCTCCTGAACCACCTGTCGTGGAACACCGGGAAGCAGGTCGTGATCTGCGCCCCGACCGGCGTCGCGGCGCTGAACGTCGGCGGGCAGACCATCCACTCGCTCTTCCGGCTGCCGATCGGGCTCATCGCCGACGCGGAACTCCGTCAGGGGCCGGAGACCCGCAAGCTCCTGAACACCATCGACACCCTGGTGATCGACGAGGTGTCGATGGTCAACGCCGACCTGCTCGACGCCATGGACCGTTCGCTCCGCAAGGCCCGCGGGCGGCAGTTCGAGGCCTTCGGCGGCGTGCAGGTGGTCATGTTCGGCGACCCGTACCAGCTCCCGCCCGTGCCGGGGGACGGCGACGAGCGCGCGTACTTCACCGACCACTACCGGTCCATGTGGTTCTTCGACGCGAAGGTCTGGCTCGAGACGGAGCTGCACATCGTCGAGCTGGCGACCGTGCACCGGCAGCGCGACGACGCCTTCGCCGCCATGCTCACGGCGGTCCGGCACGGCCGCGTGACGGCGGACGTGGCCGGACAGCTCAACACCGCGGGTGCGCGGCCGGCACCGGACGACGCGATCACGCTCGCGACCCGGAACGACACGGTGGCACGGATCAACAAGGCCGCGCTCGAGCGGCTGCCCGGCAAGGTCAAGACCGCCCGCGCCGACGTGAACGGCGACTTCGGCGGGCGGAACTTCCCCGCGGACGAGGCGCTCGAGCTGAAGCCCGGGGCGCACGTGATGTTCCTGCGCAACGACCCCGACCAGCGCTGGGTGAACGGCACGCTCGGCGTCGTCACGACGATCCGGGACACGGTGTGGGTCGACGTCGACGGGGAGTCCTTCGAGGTCCAGCCGTCGGTCTGGGAGAAGTTCAAGTACTCCTACGACCCGGACAAGAAGGAGCTCAAGAAGGACACCGTGGGGGAGTTCCAGCAGTTCCCGTTGCGGTTGGCCTGGGCCGTGACGATCCACAAGTCGCAGGGGAGCACCTACGACCGAGCTGTCGTCGACCTCGGCAACCGGGTGTTCAGCGCCGGACAGACCTACGTCGCGCTGTCACGCCTGACGTCGCTCGAGGGGCTGTACCTGACGCGACCGCTCCGGCCGCAGGACATCATCGTGGACCTGGACGTCCGGCGCTTCATGTCCGAGGCACCCCGGATCGTGGCGACCGAGCTCGAGGCCGCCCGGCCGCGCGACGCCGACGCCTGACGCCCGGCCGGCTCCGGACGCCCGGCCGGCTCCGCCGAGCGGGCACCATCCGGCGCGCCCGGTGCCCTCGGGCGACGAGTCCTGCCCAGTGGACGACCAGCACACGGCGTGTCCTGCCCGCTCGGCGCACCCCGCACCGCCCGGCACGACGACGCCCCGCCCACCCAGAGGTGGACGGGGCGTCGAGGACGGTACGGTCAGGCGCGCGCGGCCGCCCGCAGCGCCCGGACGTTCTCGCGGTCCGCACCGAACGCGGTGAGGAGCAGCACCACACCGACGATCGCGTGGAAGAGGTTGTCGGCGAACGTCAGGGCGAACACGTTGGCCGAGGTACTGCCCAACGCGAAGCCGTAGACGGCCATGACGACGAGCACGACCCCGACGAGCCGGTTGCCGTTCCGGGAACCGATGGTGGTGCCGAGTCCGGTGACGAGGAGCACGACGGCGAGCAGCACCCACAGCAGGCACAGCGCCGGGTTCACGCCGAACGCGTTCCAGAGCATGCCGCCCTCACGGCTGAAGAAGCCCGGGTCACCGTCCGCGGCGAAGAAGAAGCCGAGGAAGCCCCAGAGCGCCAGGAGCGATCCGGCGGTCAGGGCGAGTGCCCGGTTCGGCGACGCCGTGATGCTCGGTTCCTTGATGGCCACTTCGGTCTCCTCCTGGTACAGGGTGGTGGCACCGGTCGGGCCGGCGACGGGAGCCGGTGCGTCCGCCCGTGGTGCACGGGCGGTGCGGCCGTCGGATCCGGAGGTCGCTGACCCCTGGTTCACAGGCGCGGACCGGCGGACCAACGGTATCGTGTCGGACCCCGACCGTCCGAATCGCAGCCGCGGCACGAGACGGACGAGGAGCCCGATGATCGCCACGCCGAGGAGGACCACGCCGGTGACCCGCACGCCCGAACGCACGGCACCCGAGTCGCGTGGACCGAGTGTCTCGCGACGGATGCGGTGGGCGCTGCTGGCAGCTCTGGGGTTCGTGATCGTGCCTCTCGTCTACGCCGCCGCCGTGTTGACGCCGATCGGGCAGCGGGTCGAGGACGCCGCACTGGGCGGGGTCCGGGAGTCCGACCTGTTCGGGTCGGACACTGCGCTCAACGTCATCTCGGTGCCGGTCATCCTGTTGCTGGTGGTCGTCATCGCCGCCGTGGGTCTCGCTCGTCGCCGTCTCGCCGTGGGGCTCGGAGCGGGGGTCGTGGTGCTCGCCTCGGCGGCCACCTCGACGCTCGTCAAGCGTATCGCCGAGCGCCCGGAGATCGCCGAGTCGACGACGCCCAACTCCTTCCCGTCGGGGCACGCCACGATCGCCCTGGCCGCGCTGTTCGCCGTGCTGTTGGTGACACCGCGACGGTTCCGCCCCCTGGTGACGCTGGTCGGGACGGGGTACGCCGTGTTCGTCGCGAACCAGACCGTCGTGTACGGGTGGCACCGGGTGAGCGACATCGTCGGGGCCTGCGCGATCGCGCTCTTCTGGCTCGGGCTCGTCCGTGCGGTCGGACCACGCGTCGACCGGGGAGAGCGCGGCGACCGGGACGGCCGACTGGGTCCCCGGCGCGCGGTGACGGTGGTGCTCCTCCTCGCCACCGGCGTCACGCTCCTGGTCGGCGTGGTGGCGCTGGTCGTGGCGGTGGCCCAGCTCGCCGACGTGCACGGGGCCGTCCTGGTCGCGGGACGGATGGCCTCGAGTGCGAGCGTGCTGGCGGTCGTGACCGTGGTCTGGATCGCCGACGGGATGCACCACGCGGCGCAGACCGACGTCGCGGCCCTGCCACCGCGCGGCTGAACCGCCGAGGAGCGCGTCCGCACTGGCGGGAATGCCTCCCGCTGCGCTACGTTGTACCCGGCAAGTCGATGCAAACGCATCGAAACGGACGGCCAGCGACAGCAGCCAGCGACGAGCGGCCAGCAGCCAGGAGGCGTGCACCATGCAGTTCGGGATCTTCACCGTCAGCGACGTCACGACGGACCCCACCACCGGGACGACCCCGGACGACACCACGCGCGTGAAGGACATCCTCACGATCGCCGAGCACGCCGACCAGGCCGGCCTCGACGTCTTCGCGACCGGCGAGCACCACAACCCGCCCTTCGTCGCCTCGAGCCCGACGACGATGCTCGGCTACCTGGCCGGGCGGACGAAGCACATCACCCTGTCGACCAGCACCACGCTCGTCACCACGAACGACCCGGTGCGCATCGCCGAGGAGTACGCGATGCTCCAGGTGATCAGCGACGGCCGGATGGACCTCATGATGGGCCGCGGCAACACGGGCCCGGTCTACCCGTGGTTCGGGCAGGACATCCGCCAGGGCGTCAACCTGGCCATCGAGAACTACGCGCTCATCCGACAGCTGTGGGAGAACGACGTCGTCGACTGGCAGGGGCGGTTCCGCACGCCGCTGCAGGGCTTCACCTCGACCCCGCGTCCGCTCGACGGTGTCCCGCCGTTCGTCTGGCACGGGTCGATCCGCACGCCCGAGATCGCCGAGCAGGCCGCGTACTACGGAGACGGCTTCCTCCACAACAACATCTTCTGGCCGATCCAGCACACCGAGCAGATGGTCGGCCTGTACCGCCAGCGCTTCGAGCACTACGGGCACGGCACCGCCGACCAGGCGATCGTCGGGCTCGGCGGCCAGTTCTTCGCGCGGAAGAACTCGCAGGACGCGTGGGACGAGTTCCGCCCGTACTTCGACAACGCCCCGGTCTACGGACACGGCCCGTCGATGGAGGACTTCACCGCCCAGACGCCGCTGACCGTCGGTTCGCCGCAGCAGGTCATCGACCGGTACGCCGCGATGAAGGACCACGTCGGGCACTACCAGCGCCAGCTGTTCCTCGTCGACCACGCGGGCCTGCCCCTCAAGACGGTCCTCGAGCAGATCGACATCCTCGCCGAGGACATCGTCCCCGAGCTCCGGAAGATCAACGAGGCGGACCGCCCGGCACACGTGCCGTCGGACCCGCCGTCGCACGCGGACCGCGTGGCCGCCGCGCTCGCCGCAGGGACCGCGGGCAGCGACCACGTCGCGGCCGAGGACGAGTTCACGGGAGCGTCCGTCTGATCTCGTGACCGATGACGGACGGGAGGCGCGGTGCCAGCCGGCACCGCGCCTCCCGTCCGTCTCGGCGTGTGACGGGATGCCGAGCCTCGCCTCAGCGGACGGGACTCGCGTCCTCGCCGCGCGAAGGTGTCCGCAGAGACGAGCCTCGGGGTGCCGCCGGCCGGGCCGGCACCAGCTTCAGGCCGACCACGCAGCCGACGATCCCCGCGATGAAGAGCAGGCGCAGGACCGTGACCGGCTCGGCGCCCGTCGCCATCCCCCAGAGGACCGTGAGGGCCGCGCCGGTACCGGTCCAGACCGCGTACGCGGTGCTGATCGGGATGTGCTTGAGGACGTAGCCGAACGCGACCAGGCTCACGACGATGGTGACCGCGAACAGCGCCGTCGGACCCGGCACGGTGAAGCCGTCGCTCGCGCCGAGGGCGGTGGCCCACACGGTCTCGAGCGTGGCGCTGACGAACAGGACGAACCACGCCACCTCAGCTCACCACCTTGAGGCCGACGACACAGGCGACCAGGCCGAGCACGAGGGCGATGCGGGTGAGCGAGGCGGCCTCCTGTCGGCGGAGGATCGCGACGACGACCGTCAGGGACGCCCCGATGCCGACCCACACCGCGTAGGCCGTACCGACCGGGATCGCCTTCATGGCGAACGCGAGTCCGACCATGCTGAGCACCATGCCGGCGACGAACACGATCGTCGGCACCACCTTCCTGAACCCGTTCGACGCGCTCAGTGCGGTGGCCCACACCGCTTCGAGCACGCCGGACAGGACGAGCACCACCCAGGCCACGAGGCTCCTCTCGGTAAGTCGCACGGGCGTGCGACTCTTGCCGGACCGACGGTAGCACGAGTCGCACGAGCGTGCGAGTATGGGTCGATGACCACCCGTGAGGACCTCGAGCAGCGGCGGATCGACGTGACCGAGGCCGCGTGCCGCGTGCTCGCACACGAGGGCCTCGCGGCGTTGAGCGTGCGGGGCGTCGCCGCCGCGGCCGGCCTGCCGCCGAGCACCGTCCGGTACGTCTTCCCGACGCAGGCCGCGATGCGCGAGCACACCATCACGCTCGTGTTCGACCGGACGCGGGAGCGCATCGACGCCCTGCCTGCCGACCTGCCGGACGCAGAGACCGCTCGACGGATCCTGCTCGAACTGCTGCCGCTCGACGACGAACGGGTCGTCGAGCTCGATGTCTACCTGGCGCTCGGCAACGCCGCGCTCACCGATGCCGCGCTCCGGCCGGCGCTCGACCGGGTCGTCGCGGAGATGCGGGCGTGGTGCGACCGCATCGTCGCGCTCGTCGGCGTGCCCGAGGACCAGCGCGTCGACGAGGCGTGCCGCCTGCACGCGCTCGTCGACGGCCTGGCGGTGCACGTCACGCGGCTCGACGCGGGGAAGTCCCACGACTGGGCGATCGCGCTGCTCGACCGGCACCTGGCCAGCCTGCCCACCGGGTGACCCGGCCTGCCAGGCTCCGGGTGGCGGAGCGGGCAGCCGGGCGGGCGGGCGGGCGCGGCTGCAGGTCCCGCAGCGGTCGGCTCGCCTATCCTGTTCCGGTGACGAGCGCTCCCACTCGCCCCGCACCCTCCCGCACGCGCACCGGCCCCGGCCTGGTGCTCGGCGCCGTCGTGGTGCTGCTCGGCGTGCGCGTGGTGTCGCCGAGCGTCGGGACCGCCGGGCTGCCCGACGTCGTGCAGGACTTCCTGACGCTGGCGATCAGCGTCGTGGTCGAGTCGCTGCCGTTCGTCGTCCTCGGCATCGTGCTGTCGATCATCGTCGAGGTGTGGGTGCCCGCCGGGGTGCTCGAACGGATCCTCCCGGAGCGTCCGGTGCCGCGGCGCGCGGTGATCTCGCTGATCGGCATGCTCTTCCCGGTCTGCGAGTGCGGGAACGTGCCGCTCGCGCGCGGCCTCATGATGCGCGGCTTCACCCCGGCCGAGGCGGTCACCTTCCTGGTCGCCGCGCCGATCCTCAACCCGCTCGTGATCATCAGCACGGCGCAGGCGTTCGGGTGGTCGGGGTGGATCCTCGTCGTCCGGATCGTCGGCGGCTTCGTGCTCGCGAACCTGGTCGGCTGGATCGTCGCCGCGCACCGTCGTCCGGCCGAGCTCCTGCTCCCCGCCTTCGAGGCCCGCTGCCGCGCGGCGATCGGTGCGCCGCAGAGCCGCCACCGCTGGCGGGAGAGCGCGTCGCAGTTCGGTGGCGAGACCGCGACGATGATGCCCGCGCTGTTCGTCGGTGCCGGTCTGGCCGCGGCGATCCAGGTCGCCGTGCCCCGGTCGACGCTCGTGTCGATCGGCGCGAACCCGGTGCTGTCCGTCGCGGCGATGATGCTCCTGGCGATGACGATCTCGCTCTGCTCGAACGTCGACGCGTTCTTCGCGCTGTCCTTCGCGTCGACGTTCCTGCCCGGGTCGATCACGGCGTTCCTGCTCATCGGGCCGATCATCGACGTCAAGATGATCGCCCTGCTCCGGACGACCTTCCGGGCACGCTTCCTGGTGCTGCTCGCGGTCGTCTGCGTCCTGTTCACGGCGGCGGTCGGGTTGGTGATGAATGTCCTCGTCTGAGCAGGGCCCCGCGTACCTGGGGCTCGGGTCGGTGCTCGCGGTGGCGCTCGGCACGCTGTGGCTCGCGCTCGTCGGGCACCTCGACCTGTACATCAACCCGCGGTACGACCTGTTCACGATCGTGCTGGCCGCCGTCGCGGTGCCCGCGTCCGTCGCGGGGCTCGTCGCGGTGGCCCGGGGCCACGGACACGCGCACGACGGGGCGGGGCACGCGCACGACGACGGACCGGCGCACGAGCACGGGCACGACAACGCCGCCGACTCCGCCTACGCGCACGGCTCGGACGCGGCCCGCGCCGTCCGCCGCGGGGCACCGACGGCCGCCCGCCTCACCCGTCGCGTGCTCGGCGTCGCGGCCGCGGTGGTCACGGTCGGGATCACCGCCGCGATGCTCGTGCTGCCCCCGACGACCCTGTCCGCCCGGACCGCCCAGCAGCGGAGCGTCGACACCCCGACCCTGTCGAACGCGACCGGGACGCAGGACGTCGCCCTGCTCGGCAGCGAGGGCGTCGACACCTCCGAGTACGGCGTGAAGGACTGGGCGGCGCTCATCCGCCAGACCACGGACACGACGGCGCTCGTCGGCAAGCCCGTGGAGCTGTCCGGCTTCGTGGTGCCCGGGGCCGACGGCTCCTTCACGCTCACCCGCTTCGTGATCAGCTGCTGCGCCGTCGACGCGCAGCCCGTCGGCCTCGGCGTCGTCACGGACGGCGGCGCGGTGCCCGACGCCGACCGGTGGGTCCGGGTCACCGGGAAGCTCGCCGCGAACCCCGACCAGTCGGCGGAGGCGCGGATCGTCGTCCGTGCGGCGTCCGTCCGGGTGATCGACCAGCCGACGGACCCGTATGAGTACTGATCCGCGCACCACCGACGCACGGGTGGAGGGTCCGGTCCGGCGGCGTCCCCGCGACCGCTACCGCCGCCGGCTCGTGGCGTCGCTCACGGTGTTCGTCCTCGTCGGCGCGGTCGCCGCGGTCGTCGGGTCGCAGCAGGGCCCACGGCTCCGTGACGTGACCTACGACCCGACCGGGCTCGTGTCGCGACCCGCGCAGCGCGTGATCCTCACCGCGAACCAGGCGCTCCAGCGCGTGTCCGCCGACGCGGTCACGGTGACGCCGTCGGCCCCGCACACCGTGACGTCGAGCGGCAACACGATCGCGGTCGAGTTCGCCGGTCCGCTCGCGTACGACCGGTCGTACGAGATCGCGGTCGCCGGGGTGCGCGCGCCCGGACAGCCCGCCACCGCGGACCTCCGGACGACGATCACCACCGGGAGCACCGACGTGCTCGCGCTCGTGCCCGGGACCTCGGGTGCCCCGGACCGGATCGTGCGACGGTCCCTCGACGCCGGCGGCGCGACGACGGTCCTCCAGGCGCGGGGCATCACTGAGTACGCGCGCCTCGGCCGGTCGCTCGTCGTGGTCCGCGGCGGCGACGGCAGCTCGACGGTCGAGATCGTCCCGCTCGCCGGCGGCGTGCAGGACCGGGGCACACCCGTCGAGCGGCTGACGCTCCCCACCTCGTCCGGACGGGTGACGGCCCTGCACGTTGCCGACGACGGGGCGTCGTTCGGCTTCGAGTACGCCGACACCTCGACCGGGCAGTCCCGGAACGTCGGGCTGTACGTCGTCGACATGACGGGCACCCACCTGCCGACCGCCGTCGCCGAGGACGGCCGTCCCACCACGGGTGCGGTCCCGATGACCGTCGCCCAGTGGGCGTACGTGCCGCGCACCGAGAGCGCCCTGGTCCGCACCGGCTCCGACGACCTCGTCCTGGTCGACATGAGCGGGCGGACCGACCCGGTGCGCCTCGGCAGCGCCACGTTCCTGCACGGCTTCGTCGGCAGCGGCACCACGGCCGTCGTGGAGACCGGCACCGGGATCGTCCGCCTCGACCTCACGGACGGTCGGCGCACGCCGATCACCGCGCCCGCGGGCAGCATCGACGCGCCGTACCTCGGTCGGATCGCCCCGCTCACCGACGACACCTACGTCCGCGTCGTGGGCGACGTGCGGGCGGACGGCACCCTCGCCCAGCGCACCGTGCGCGTGGACGGGGACCGCGCCTCCCGGCTGCCCGTCCGGGTGCCCGACGACGCGAGCGTCACCGCGGTCTGTCCGTCGCCGAACGCGCAGTTCCTCGCCGTCACGACCGCGTCGGCGTCGGGCGCCCTCGTCAGCATCGTCGACGCGACCTCCGGGGCGCTCGAGGCGAGCGTGGACGCGTCGTCGGTCGACTGGTGCGGTGCCCTGCCCTCCGGCGACGAGGTCGGCTGAGAACGGGACGCGACCTGACGGGACGCCGTGCGACGCCACGCGACGCGGTGCGTCCCGACCTCCGGTCAGCGGCGCAGCGTGTGCTTCGGGTACTCGCCGAACCGCCGCAGGTACTCGCCCGAGAACCGGCCCATGTGCGTGAAGCCCCAGCGGGACGCGACCTCGGCCACCGACACCGTCGCGGGCTCGGCGCGGAGCAGGTCGTCGTGCGCCCGGCGCAGCCGGACCTCGCGGAGGTACTGCATGGGCGTCCGGTCGAGCGTGCGCTGGAAGGACTCCTGCAGGCCCCGCACGCTGAGGTCCGCCGCACGGGCGATCTCGGACACCGTGAGCGGTTCGTGCGCGCGGGCGTGGATCGTCTCGACGGCGCTGCGGATGCGGGCGTTGCGGTGCTCGCCCCACGCGAGCGACGCGGTGCCCTCGTCACGCAGGACGCGGACGGAGGACGCCACCGAGGCACGCCACCGCTCCACCGCGGCCGTCGTCGGCGGCGTCGTGCGGTCGAACGCGAGCGTGCCGTCCACCAGGTGCCGTTCCGACGCGACGTCGAGCACGAGGTCGCGGTCGAGGTGCACGAGCCGCTGGTCCCAGTCGCGGTAGTCCATGTCGAAGCGCTGCTCGACGGGGAACAGCACCGGGATGCCCGGCTGCATGCGGACGGCGTTGCGACCGGTGTCCACGGTCGCGGTGCCGGAGTCGATCCACTGGACGACGACCTGGCCCTCGACGGCGACGTCGCCGCGCAGGGTGCCGTGCATCTGCGAGCGGCGGACGCTCATCCGGTCGTCGCCGACCGCGACGTACCGGTACCAGTAGTCGTCGTCGACGTGCCCGGAGTGCCAGGTCTTGCCGGCGTACATGCCGGCCAGGTCGGCGATCGCGGTGTCGGTCTCCGTGCCGGACACCGAGACCAGGGGACGGAGTCCCTCGTTCGTCGTGTTGTCCATCCGTCAAGCCTCTCGCGTCCGGGTCGCGGCGGCGACGAGCCGCGTGGCGTGGACGATGCGGTCGCGTTCCGGGGACAGCGTACGTCCGCGGGGTGGCCAGGGGAAGGACGGGAGGCGCGCTGCTCGCCGGCAGCGCGCCTCCCGTCCGGTGGGGGTCAGCGGACCCCCGTGGACCGGGTCGTCAGGCCAGGGTCGCCGTGTCGATGACGAAGCGGTACCGCACGTCCGAGGAGAGCACGCGCTCGTACGCCTCGTTGATGCGGTCGGCCGAGATGAGCTCGGTCTCGGGCAGGATGCCCTTCTCCGCGCAGAAGTCGAGCATCTCCTGGGTCTCGGCGATGCCGCCGATGGCGGAGCCCGCCCAGCTCAGGCGACGCGGGATCAGCGCGAAGGCCGGCACCTCGAGGGGCTCCGACGGCGCGCCGACGTTGACGAGCGTGCCGTCGACCTGCAGCAGGCCGAGGTACGCCGCCATGTCGAGCTTCGCCGACACCGTGTTGATGATCAGCTCGAACGAGCCGGCCAGCTGCTCGAAGGTCGACGGGTCCTTCGTGGCGAAGTGGGCCTTCGCGCCGTAGCGGAGCGAGTCCTCCTGCTTCGAGGTGGTCTGCGACAGGACGGTGACCTCGGCGCCCAGGGCGACGGCGATCTTGACGGCCATGTGGCCGAGCCCGCCCATGCCGACGACGGCGACCTTCGAGCCGGGGCCGACCTTCCAGTGGTGCAGCGGCGAGTAGGTCGTGATGCCGGCGCAGAGCAGCGGCGCGACCTTCTCGATGTCGAGCGACTCCGGAACGCGGAGCACGAAGTCCTCGTTCACGACGACGGCCTCGGAGTAGCCGCCCTGGGTGATCGAGCCGTCGGCCGGGTCGACCGAGGCGTAGGTGCCGATGTTGCCCTTCAGGCAGTACTGCTCCTGGCCGGTGACGCACTGCTCGCACTCGCCGCAGGAGTTCACCATGCAGCCGACGCCGACACGGTCGCCCACCTGGTGCTTCGTGACGTCGCTGCCGACGGCGGAGACGTGGCCGACGATCTCGTGGCCGACGACCTGCGGGTACTGGATCGGGCCCCACTCGCCGCGGACGGTGTGGATGTCGGAGTGGCAGATGCCGGCGTAGGCGATGTCGATCTCGACGTCGTTCGGGCCGAGGTCGCGACGGGTGATGGTGGTCTTGACGAGCGGCTCGGTGGCCGACGGTGCCGCGTACGCGTTGACGGTGCGCATTGGTCTCCTCGTGGGGTGCTGCTTGGCGGGCCGGGTGCGACCCGTCCTCCAGTGTGGTGGAGCGCTCCTGGACGAGGGAGGTTGCGATGGGGACCCCCAGGCGCGGTGGGACGGGCGTGGCGCGGGGCCGCGGCCGGTCAGCCCGTGAGCCGTGCCAACCGCTGCCCCGCGATGCGGGCGAACCGCAGCGGCTCGCGCAGGGCGTCGTCGGGTTCCCCGGTCGTCTGCGTCGCGAGCACCACGAGCGAGGCGGCCGCGTCGAACCCGTCGAGCGGTGCGTCGACCTCGCCGGCGACGAGCAGGACCCGCGCCCCGGGAGCGCGCTCGGCCGCGAGCGCCCGGACGACGGACGGCGCCTTCCCCGCGGCGCTCTGGTCGTCGTACCGACCCTCGCCGGTCACGACCACGTCGGCGCCGTCGAGCAGCGCGGGCAACCCGAGGACGTCGGCGACCGCACGCGCGCCCGGGGCGAGGGTCGCGCCCCAGGCGAGCAGACCGAACCCGACGCCGCCGGCGGCACCCGCCCCGGGCGTCGCCGGGTCCACGTCGGGCAGGGCCAGCGCCCAGGCGGCGAGCCGTTCCTCGAGCGCGGGCGCCGACTCGGGCGTGACGCCCTTCTGCGGTCCGAACACGGCGATCGCGCCGTCCGGCCCGAGCAGCGGCGAGGTCACGTCCGTCAGCACCACCGCACCACCGTCCGGCAGCGGCCGCAGGTGGCTCCGGTCGACGGAGCCGTCGGCGTGCGCGGTGAGCCCGAGCGCCTCGAGCACGGGCCGTCCGCCGTCGGTCGACGCGCTGCCGCCGATGCCGAGCACCAGCCCGGTCGCGCCCGCGTCGAGTGCCGCCGCGATCGCCTCGCCGAAGCCGCGGCTCGTCGCCGTCCCCGGCTGCAGCCGTCCGCCGAGCAGCGGCAGGCCGCTCGTCGCCGCGAGCTCCACCACCGCCCGCCCGTCGGGGAGGCGGAGCCACGCCGTGTCGACCGGTGTCCCCGCGGGCCCGGTCACGGTGACCGGCACGCGTACGGCGTCCGGGACGGCCGCGGCGAACGCGTCGATCGTGCCCTCGCCGCCGTCGGCCGTGGGGGCGCTCACGACGTCGTCGTCGGGGCGTTCGTCGAGCCAGCCGGCACGGATCGCCGCAGCGGTGTCGGCCGCGGTGGCGGTGCCCTTCAGGGAGTCCGGAGCGATGACGACGCGCACCCGACCACCGTAGCGGGGCGCCCGGTCGTCAGAGGGCGAAGCGCGGGTGGGGCGCCCCACCGGTCGCCAGGTCGGCGACGAGCTCGCCGAGCAGCGGTGCGAACTTGAACCCGTGCCCGGAGAACCCGGTCGCCACCGTGAGCGGCCCGCGGCGGTCGATCACGAAGTCCTCGTCCGGGGTGGTGTCGTACAGGCAGCTGATCAGGCTCGGCCGCGAGGCGTCCACGCCGGGCACCCACCGCGCGACGTACGCCTGCAGACGCTCCACCTCGGCCGCCACCGGCCGGTGGTCGCGGGTGTCGGGGTCGACGACCGGTCCGGTCCCGTGGAACCCGACCTTCACGCCCTCGCCCGGCGTGAGGAGTCCGTAGACGTCGTCGCCGTCCGCCCAGTGCACGAACGACGGCCACGCCCTGTCCGGCAGGCGGCTGGGGAAGTGCGCGGGCTGCTCCTGCGTGACGCGGACGGCCGGGAGGCGCGCCCCGCGTGCCGCGAGCAGCGCACCCACCAGCGTGGGCGCCCAGGACCCCACGGCCGCCACCAGGCTCGGCGTCCGGACCGACGTGCCGTCGCCGAGCGACACGGTGACGTCGTCACCGTGGTCCTCGATCGCGGTGACGCGGGTGTCGAAGCGGAGCTCGGCCAGCCCGGTGCGCTCGGCCAGGGTCAGGAAGACCTCGATCGCGTCGGCGGACCGGATCCGCCCCGCGGTCGCGTGGGTCAGGACGCGGCCCTCGAAGGCGATGCCCGGCCAGCGGGCCGCGGCCTCGCCCGTGGTGAGCGACTCGTGCGGGATCCCGGCCGACGCCAGTGCCGCGGCGATCGCGTCGACCACTTCGGGTCGCCCGTGGTCCACGGCGCCGGTGCGGTCGAGCAGGGTGGTGCCCGAGCGTGCCTCGAGCGCGTCCCAGAGCGCGAGCGCCCGGGTCGTCAGGTCGACGTACTCCGGGTCGGCGTAGCCCTGCCGGAAGATCCGGGTGGCACCGTGGGAGGACCCCTCGTGGTGGCCGCGGCCGTGCTGCTCGACGAGCAGGACGCGCTCGCCGCGGGCGGTCAGGGTGTACGCCGTCGCGGCGCCGACGACCCCGCCGCCGACGACCACGTGCGGGACGTCGGACTCGGTCGGGTCGGGCTGCATGACGGCAGCGTAGTGCGCGCCGCCGTCGTCGCCGTGGTCAGTGCGCCGGTGCGACCGGGGCATCCCAGTACGACGGCTGCTCGTACTGCTCGGCCCACCCGCGGCGCATCCGGGTCGCCGCGCGGTCGAAGGCGTCGACCACGTCGGTGTCCGTCGTCAGGAGGGACTGCAACCGCAGCCCGTCGTACAGGGCGAGCAGCTGCTGCGTGCCGCGCACCGGGTCCATGGTGGCGGGCTCCCGCCCGCTCCGGACGTCCTCGGTGAGTGCCTCGCGGACGACCTCGCGGAACTGCAGGTAGGCCGACCGGTAGTAGTCCGCGCCCGGCGCCTCCGGGTCGGTGGCGACGACGAGGCTCGAGGCGATGAGCCGCATCAGCGCGGGTTCCTCGGCGTGCGCGACGAGCAGGGCGTGCAGGTACGCGACGGTGCCCTTCTCGGCGGCGAGCGGCTGCAGCGGGAGGGAGACCGCGCGGGTCCAGCGCATCACCGTCGCGGCGAGGAGCGCGTGCGGGTTCGGGAAGAGGGCGTCGACCTCCGCGACGGACATGCCGCTGCGATCGGCGACGGCCTCGACCGAGAACCCGGCCGGACCGCGGTCGTGGATCACGGTGATCGCGCCGTTGATCGCCCGGGTCCTCGGGGCCTCGTCGTCGATCGTCTGCTGCGACGTCAGCGGCGCGAGCGGGTGCTTGCGGAACCACTCGAGCAGCCCGTGCGCACGCGACGCCGCGGACGCCGGGTCGGCCGGTCGGCCCGCCCGGAACAGGTCGCTGAACCCGGGCACCTCCTGCACGAGCGGGTCGAGGGACTGGAAGGCCATCGACCAGTCGGGGAAGGACCGCTCGGTGATCGCCTCGTCGAGCAGGACACGCACGTTCGTGTGCCGCGGGTCGACGCGGACCTGCTCGAACCGGTCGTGCACGACGTCGTCCTCGCCCTCGAGGATCCCGATGCAGTTGTCGCCCTTGTGCGCGAGCATCCCGGTCACGCCGAGGCGCGTGTTCTTCTCGCGGCCGACGGCGAGGATCTGCGCGAGCTCCGAGTCGGTGATCGGACGCGTCTGCGTGCTGGTGTAGACGAGCGAACGCATGCTCGCACCTCCTTGCTCCGGTGGAGCCGTCGTGCTCCGACCCGATCCAAGGCCGTGCACGCGGAGAGGGCAACCCCGCGTTCGGGAAGCGGCTCCCTCGGGAGCGGAGGCGCCGGGAGAGCGAGTGGTGCGACGCCTCGTCCAGGGCACCTCTCTGCGGACGGAAGCCGCGAACAGAATTGTCTGTGCACACTCTCACCAGCCGCGCCGTCGTGGCTCCCTCGTGGCGGTTCGTCCCGTCAATAGCGTGCTTGCCGACGGGGCGCCACCGAAGGGCGGTGGCCGCCCCTTCCGAGAACAGGGGAACCATGTACCACCTCCAGACGCGCACGGAGCGGCGACCTCGATGGCGACTCGCCACGGTGATCACCGCGGTGATCGCGCTCTCCGTCTCCGCGACGCTGATGACGACGCAGTACCCGGCAGAGGCCGCAGGGTCCTGCGGCTCTGCCTGTGACGGCGTCTCCGCCGACCCGGCGACCCTCGCGAAGCAGCTCGGGGGGTTCGTCCAGGACGGCAGCTTCCGGGCGACCGCGGGTGGCGCCGGGAACACGAACGACCTCTACCGCAGTGAGATCCAGCCCATCGCGAGTGGCAGCCCGACCCCGGGGTGCCAGCTCGACACGCGTGTCCTGCAGACACTGGTGATCGTGACGAAGCACTTCGGTTCCCTGCAGGTCAACGACCTGAACCGGGCCTGCCCGGCGATGTCGCATCCGTACACCTGCAGTTCGAACCCCTCTTCGTTGCACTGCATTGATCCGAGTGTCGCGATCGACTTCGGATCCGTCGGCGGGACGACCGTCCAGGGCTCGAACACCCGGACGCACGAACTCCTCGACTTCCTGGACACCTTCGTGCCCTCCGGCTCCCAGGCCGGACAGTCCGGTTGTCGCTCCTCGTGGACGTTCACGCACATCTCCCGGCAGTTCACCGACACCTGCAACCACCAGCACTTCGACTTCAGCGGGGTCTCGACGGCACTGGCGATCTCACCGTCGTCGTACTCGAGCGGGAACGGCGTCGCCGTGCGGGCCAACACGGGCACGCTGTGGACGTGGGCCGGGAGCGCAGGGACGCCGGGGTTCGCGGCGAACTCCGCACAGGCCGTCGCGGACGGGACGTCTCCGGCGACGGCGCACGACGGGCAGGACGCCGCGGTCGCCTTCGTGAAGCCGGACGGCACGTTGTGGACGTGGTCCGGCAAGGTCGGCACCACGGGCAAGGCTGCGTCTGCAGCGGTCGGTGCGAAGGCCGGGACCAGCCCGTCGATCGTCTCGCTCGGCGGCGGGGAGTACGCCGTCGCGTTCCAGGCCAACACCGGGGAACTCTGGACCTGGCGAGGCGTGCCCGGGACGACGGGTTCCGCGGGCCCCACCGGCCGAGCGGTGCAGGCGGGCACGAACCCGTCCATCACGACCGTGGGCAGTGGCGTCTCGGTCGCCTACCAGGCGACCGACGGAGCCCTCTGGACCTGGTACGGGCCGCCGACGGAGCGGGGGACCGCGGCATCGGCGAACGTCGGGATGAAGGCGGGTACGAGCCCGTCGATCACCCGTGTGAACGGTTCGACGATCGGCGTCGCCGTGCAGGCCAACACCGGCAAGCTCTGGGTGTGGACCGGGACGCCGCGCACGGCCGGTCTCGCCAAGGAGACCGCCGTCGGGATGAAGGCCGGCACGAGCCCCTCCATCGCCCTGCTCGGCTCACAGCTCGCGGTGGCCGCCCAGGCGAACACCGGGCAGCTCTGGACGTGGGAGGGCGCGCCCGGTGATGCTGGCTTCGCGCACTCGGCGAACGTCGGCATGCAGGCCGCGTCGAGCCCGTCCGCGGCCGTCGAGGGCGACCACCTCGCCGTCGCGGTCGAGGCCAACACCGGCTCGCTCTGGACGTGGACCGGTTCGCCGGCGACCGACGGGTTCGCCGCCGCGGGCAACGTCGGCATCACGAGCAGCCCCGGGATCGGCTGAGGCACCGGTCTGACGGCGGGTGTGCGCCGCTCCGCCCCCACGGGTGGCGCGGCGCACACCTGCGCGCGCGGTGCAGTACCGGCTCGAGCAGCACCGGACCGAGCGGCACGGCGGGCACCACGGTGCCGACCGGCAGTGCCGACGCAGCCGACCGGCACCGGTCTCACGACGCTCCTGCCGTCGGGTCGGCGGCCGTTGCTGGCTCGTCCGGGCGACTCCGCCGAGCACCGTGCCCGCCGCCGGTCCGACGAGCACGACGATCGTCACGACGACCGCGGTACCCGGTCCCTGCGTTCGGGAAGCGGCTCCCTCGGGAGCGTGTCCATCTGGAGAGCGAGTGACGGGAATCGAACCCGCGCTACCAGCTTGGGAAGCTGGAGTTCTACCATTGAACTACACTCGCGCATCCCGCCCGGCGGGACGTGGCAAGCCTAGCGGATTCTCCGCTGGATGCCAGCCGTGCGCGCGCCGCACGCGGCGCGGCGGGGTTGGGTCGCGCCTCCCGTCCGGTCGCCGTGTCTCCCCTGTGAGGTCCCCGGGTCGACGGACACGTGTCGACGCCGTGTGTACCGTCCAGGGGGTTCCGACGCCCTACCGGAGGAGGACCCGGATGGTCAGGCATCCCCTCATCGACGACGTGGTCGGCCCCGCCATCGTGGTCCGTTCGGCCTCGCCGGTCGTGTGGCTGACGGACTCGCTCGCCTCGCTCCTGCGACGCGCCTCGGCCTCCGGGCGGACGGTCGTGCTCCGCACCGGCCGGGAGGCGTCGCTCAGCCCCGCCCTGCGGCACGCGCTGGGCGCGCACGGAGCCGCGTGGGCCGTCGACGAGCAGGACGGCTCGCTGCGGGACGGCCGCACCGGCGTCCGCGCCGCGGGCGTCGAGGACTTCGTGCACCTCGGTCCGGAACTCGTCGGTCCGCCGTCGCCCGCACACCCGGTCGCGTCCGGGTCCGTCCGGCAGATCAGCATCGACCTGACGCTCCGGCACCACGCCGACCGGGCGGTCGACCTCGGCTCCGCCATCGAGGCGCTCTGCGACACCGTCGGCACCTGTCCCACGCGGTGGGGCACGAGCGAACCGCTGACGGTGCCGTGGGACCGCTGGGTGGTCACGCAGTACGCCAAGCACGACGCCCCGGACGTGTCGACGTCGTACGCCGTCGGCGAGGGCTTCTCGGCGACCATGACCGCGCACCTGCTCGACGGGGTCGTCGTCGAGACGATGTCCGCCGTGCTCACGATCCCCGAGGACGGCACCGACCCCGCGCTCGCGTCGAAGCTCCTGGACGCCGTGCACCGGGTCGCCGCCGAGGTCGAGCCGGTGTTCGGCGTCGTGATGCAGCGCCGCGGCGACGCCGACCACCTGGTCCGGGCCGTCGCACACGGCGAACCCTCGCCGCTCGCGGTCGTGGTCGGTCCGGAGGCCGCTGGGTTCCTGGACCGCACGGGTGAGTGGCCGCCGGCGCGGACCTCGACGTCGGTGTTCGGCGGCGGTGGCCTGGTCGTGCGGCTCGAGGACGGGTGGGAGGCCCTCGAGGCGTTCCTCGACCGCATCGACGAGGACCGCTTCCTCCAGCTCGTCGGCGGCGCGCCGCTCGACCCCGCGCACGACGAGGGGACCCTCGACGGACACGACCGCGGCGCGCACGCCCACTCCGCCCACCGGACGGGCGGTCAGGGTGCCGCGTGACGTGACGCTCCTCTGCCGCGGGCCGGTGCAGGCGCGGGACGTCGCGGAGGCGCTCCTGCTGCACGACGACGCGTGGGGCGTCCGTGCGCTCGACGACGGCCCGGTGCTGCAGGTCTGCCGCGACGCGGGGCACCCCGTGATCACGGTCCTCGGCGTCCGCCGGGTGGACTCGCTCGACGAGGTCGAGCGGATCCTGCCCGATGCGCCCGCCCTCTCGACCCCGCTGTGGTGGGTCGACACCGTCACCCCGTTCGGACCGGCGGGGGAGCCCGGCGTCAGTGCCGCGCTCGAGGCCTCGATGGAGCTCGACGCGGTCTGCATCGTGCACGGGGACTGAGCGTCCCTCGCGGTCGGCGGTCTCCGGACAGGTGCCCTACCCCCAGTACGGGGGTGTCCGGCGTCCCCGGTGCTCCACATCGCGCGGATCGCCCTACGGTGTGAGGACCCGAGTCGACGAGCCGGGCTGGCAGCTCCTCGTCGGCACCCCTCCTCACTGAACAGGGCTCCCTTGGCTCAACGACCTCAGCGGCGCGCCGTCGCGCGCGCTCGCAGCATCCTCGCCGGTCTCACCGTGGCCGGTCTCGCCGGTCTCGCGCTCCTCGGCGCGGACGTCACCGCCGCCAGCGCCGCGGCCCCGACGCAGACGACCTTCGCCGACCAGACCTTCCGCGGCACGAGCGCGGGCGACGGCTGGGTGCTCCCGTCGACGCCCTCCGCCGCCGGGAACAGCGCGTGCCTGACGGCCGGTGCGTCGGGTGGTCCCGGCACGGGCTCGATCCCCGCCTGCGGTGACACGGCCGACGACGCCGGGTCCGGGGCGCTCCGCCTGACGTCGGCGTCGCAGGCCCTGATCGGTGCCGTCGGTGCCGTGCAGGCCGTGCCGACGGACAAGGGCCTCGACGCCTCGTTCACGACCTACCAGTACGACGGCAGCGGTGCCGACGGCATGGTCTTCTACCTGGCGGCGACCGACCCGTACGACCCCGCCGTGCCCACGAGGACCGGCTACACCGGCGGTGCGCTCGGCTACGCGGCCTACCCCGCCGGCGGTGTCGACGGCCTCGAGCACGCGTACCTCGGTGTCGGGCTCGACACCTACGGCGGGTTCGCCGGGAACTACACCGGCTGCGTCGGTGACCAGAGCCGCGGCGGAGCGGAGAACTCGGTGACGGTCCGCGGACCGGGCAACGGGTCCTCCGGGTACTGCGTCCAGTCGGTCACGCGCGCCGACCGCTCGCTCCGCGGCTCCGTCTTCGCCGACCGCAGCGAGGTCGCCGTGCCCGTCGAGGTCGTCGTCAACCCGACCGCATCGGCGCTGACGGCACGCCGGTACCCGGACGTGTCGGTGGCGGCCGGGCAGTACGCCGTCGTCTTCACGAGCGTGGGCGGCGCGCGGCAGGTCGTCACCGGTGCCCTGCCGAAGCTCGACCCGAGCAGCAACGTCGCGGGGATCGACCCCTCGTGGATCGACCCGGCGACCGGGTACCCCTACAAGCTCACCTACGGCTTCACCGCGGGCACGGGCGGTGCGACCGACGTGCACGAGGTCACCGACCTCGTCGCGACGACCGCCGCGGGCGCGGTCCCGGTGCTGACGGCGCGGACGGGAGGCGCGACCAGCGTCGCGCACGCCGGCTCCGGCACCGTCACGGTCACCCCGACGATCTCCGCCGACGGCGGTTCCGAGACGCGTGCCGTCCGCACCACCTCCACGTTCCCGACCGGCGTCACCCCGTCGGCCGACGGCGCGACCGGCACCGGTTGGACGTGCTCCGTGTCGGGTCAGGTCGTCACCTGCGAGCAGGCAGCCGCCGACCGTGCCCCGGGCACCGACCTGCCCGAGCTCACGATCCCGTTCACGGTGACCGGCACCGCCCGCACCGCGACGGTGTCGACGGTCGTGTCGTCGATCGACGCCGAGGCGATCACCGTCGCCCGCGACGTCACGGTCGCCCCGCAGACGACCGTCGTCACGGTGGAGGACACCGCCGTCACCGTCGGCGACGACGCGTCGCTCCGCGCGACCGTCTCGTCGTCCGCGACGACCGACGCGACCGTCCCCACCGGGACCGTCCGGTTCACCGACGCGCAGACGGGTGCGGAGCTGTGCACGGCCGACCTGACGGACGGTACGGCGAGCTGCACCGTCCCCGCGACGACCGCCGGCGGGACCGTGGTCACCGCCGCGTACCTCGGTGACGCCGACCACGCGACCGCCGAGGGCACGGGGTCGCTCGTCGTGTCGAAGGTCCCGACGGCGGTCACCGCGACCTCGCCGGACGCCTCCGAGCCCGTCGCGGCCGGTGCCCCGGTGACGCTGACCGTCGACGGACCCGCGGCACGTGCCGGTCAGCCCGCACCCACGGGGACCGTCGAGTTCCGCGAGGGTGACCGGGTGCTCTGCGCCGTCACGCTCCCCGTCGCGAGCTGCGACGTCGCCGGGCTCGGGTCCGGCCGTCACCGGATCGTCGCGGTCTACTCCGGCGACGCGGTGTACGCCGCGTCGACCTCGGACGAGTTCGACGTGACCGTGGCCGAGGCCGTCGTGCCGGTCCCGACCCCCGCGCCGACCACCCCGGCACCGGCACCGACCACGGCGCCGACAACCCCGGCACCGGCCCCGACGGCGGCAGCGCCCAGCGCGGCACCGGCGGGCGCCACGCCGAGCGCGGCCCCGACGGCGGCAGCCGCACCCGGCGGCCTCGCCTTCACCGGCCCGACCGTCGCGCTCTGGACGGGGATCGCCCTCGCCGTCGCGCTGCTGGTGGCCGGTGTCGTGCTCCTGCTCGGCCGTCGCACCCGGGCGGCCCGGGGCTAGTCGGGTCGCTCGAGCGGAGCGAGACAGCGCAACGAGACAGCGCACCGTGCGGAACCGCACGGTGCGCTGTCTCGTTGCGGGGCGGGTGCTCCCTGCAGAGCCTCAGTCGCGTCGGTTCATCGCGGCGAGCTGCTCGTTGTACGCCTTGAGGTCGGCGTCGCCGTCGCGCTCGGCCTTGCGGTCGAGGCGCTTGGCATCGCGCTTGTCGCTCCGCACCCAGTTGCGCACCACGAGCAGGGCGACGAACACCATCGGCAGCTCCGACGCGCCCCAGGCGATGCCGCCGCCGGTGTGCTGGTCGGCGAGGAGCGCGCGGTCGTCGGTCTGCCCGAGCGCGTGGAACCAGTCGGCCGCGAACACCGACTGCGAGGTCATCACGGCGACGCCGAAGAAGGCGTGGAAGGCCAGGGTCGCGAGCAGCGCGATGATGAGGATCGGGTACTGCGGGCGCTGCGGCCCCGGGTCGACGCCGACGAACACCCAGAAGAACAGGTAGCCGCTCAGCACGAAGTGCACGACCATCGCGACGTGCCACTCGTGCGACTGCATGGCGTACTGGAACGCCGGCGTGAAGTAGAAGACCACGAGCGACCCGGCGAAGATCGTCCCGGCCACGGCGGGCTTCGCCATGAACTGCATGTACCGCGAGTGCGTGAAGAGCATGAGCCACTCACGGGCACCGCGCGAGCCGTCGTTCCGCACCGGGAGCGTGCGCAGCGCGAGGAGCACGGGGCCGCCGAGCACGAGCGGCAGCGGCACGAACATCATGAGGAGCATGTGCTGGAGCATGTGCGACGAGAAGTGCACCATGCCGTAGACCGCCGGTCCGGCCGAGGTCGTCCAGATGAACAGCACGCAGCCGAGCAGCCAGGCGATGGTGCGACCCACGGGCCACGAATCGCCACGCTGCCGGAGCTTCCGCACCGCGAGCAGGTACCAGCCGGCTCCGACGACGGCGACCGCCAGGTAGACCCAGTCGATGTGCCACTGCGTCAGGTAGGTCTGCACGGTCTGCGCCGGCGGGTAGGTGTAGCCGAGCAGGCCGGACCGGGTGTCCTGTCCCGTCTCGGGTGTCTGCGGGATCGGCGGCTGCGAGCGGGACACCGCGACGGAGACACCGATCGCGACGGCCATGAACACGACCTCGGCCAGGGCGAAGCGGACGAACAACCTGCGGTCGAGCGGCGCACGGAGGAGCCCCGGCACGAGCTTCCGGCGCTGCGCGACGCCGGCGAGCCCGAGCAGCACGAGGATGACCGCCTTGACGGTGATGAGCCACCCGTAGGTCGTCGTCACGAGGTCGGCCGGACCGGTCAGGCGCAGCGAGGCGTTGACGATGCCGGAGAACGCGACCGCGGCGAACGCCCACCCCGCGAGCGTCGAGTAGCGCGCGACAACGCGTCCCGTGGCGCCCTTCGTGCGGGTGCGCAGGAGCAGCACGGCGACGAGCCCGCCGGCCCACACGCACACGGCGACCAGGTGCACGGCGAGGGAGTTCACCGCGTTCGCGTGCTCGAGCGCACCGGCCGCGTGACCGGACAGGGCGAGCGGCAGCAGCGCGAAGAGCCCGGCGACCGTCGCGACCGCCAGCGAGGTGACCCGCGTGGCGAAGGCGGCGACGAGCGTGGCGACGAGCACCGCGACGGCGGAGACGACGAGTGCCTGCCCGATCTCGACCTGGAACGCGAAGAGCAGGAAGTTGCGCGCGAACACCGGACTCGTGAGCGGGACACCCAGCGTGTTCGCGCCGGTGAACACGATCCCCACGACCGCGGCGAGGAACCACACGGCACCGGCCGCGGCACCCCAACGGGCGGCCCGGTGCTGCACGGACGACATCGTGCGGTGGTCCTGCTTCTTCGCGGGGAGCGCGAACGCGGCCACGACGAGCAGCCCGATCGACAGCGCCGCGGCGGTGTCGTGCACGACCCGGGCGACCGGCAGGCCGTACTCCACGAGGTCACCGGCGGAGACGAGCTGCTGCGACGCGGTGAACGCGCCGGTGAGCGTCATGCCGAGCACGGCGCCGGCGACGGCGAGCGGGACGGCGATGACCAGGACCGTCGCGACGGTGGTGGACCGTGCGGTGGTGGGGGCGGGTTCGGGTGCCGTGTCCCCGGGCTGCGTGGCGGCTGACGTGACGGTCATGACCGTCCAATGGTAGGTCCGCCGCCTGACACCACCATCCCAGTCCGGCAGCGGGCGGGCCCGTCAGTCCCGGTGCTCCCAGATCCCCTCGCTGCCCACCCCGACGAAGCCGACGGCCTCGTTGACGTCGAGCATCGGCCGGTTCTCCTCGGCGTTGAACGTGACGATCGACGGCCGGCCCGGGAAGTCCCGCTCGATCGTCTCGATCCCGACCACCTTGAGCAGCCACCCGAGCCGGTGCCCGCGGTGCTCACGGAGCACGAGGGTGTCCCACTGCATGACCGGGCGCTCCGGGTTCTCCGGCACCTTGAGCTGGCTGAAACCGACGAGGGCGGTGTCCTCGACGTGCTCGACCGCGATCGTGAGCATCGTGTGCGGGCCGGTCGCCAACTGCTCCTCGGACTCGCGGACGCGCTCGCCGGTCCAGACGTCCTCAGGCTCCTGCATGTCGCCCTCGGGGGCATCGGTGCTCATCCTCGTGTGCAGGAGCGCGAGGTCGTCGAGCCACCGGTCCGGGGTCGGGCCGGTCCACGTGTGCACCCGGAAACCGGGGCCGGCCGCCGTGGCCGCGCGCTCGTGCAGGGCGCGCACGACCGACCCGTCCGCCGGCAGCCCGAGCCGACTCATCCGGTTGACCTGACCAAAGCGCCAGCCGCGGCCGGTCAGGAAGCGCACGCCGGCCTCGTCCGCGGGCACGGCGCCGTGGCCGGTGGGTGCTGCGACGTACCCGGGCCCGGCACCGGGGCCGACCTGCCGCGAGACGGCGTAGGTCTTCCACTGGGTGCGGCCCTCGGCACGGGCGAGCTGCTCGAGGTGGTCGGCGAGCAGGGTCCCGACGCCGCGGCGCTGCCGGTCGGGCCGGACGCCGAGCGACAGCCAGCAGTTCGTCGTGCCCGGCTCGGTCCTCGAGTCGTACGCCCCCGACGCCACGACCTCGCCCGCATCGTGGCGCACGACGAACAGGCGGCTCGGGGCCCCGGGTTCGTGGCACATCGGCAGGTACTCGGCGGGCGTCCACGAGACCTCGCGCAGTCCGTGCACCGCGAACTCGGCGGCGTCGGACACCGCGAGCCAGTCCCGGAACGCCTGCACCCGCGTCGGGTCGTCGTCCATCGTCGTCGGGACGTCGAGCTCCTCGACGGTCCAGGTGTCGGTGGTGTCGGTGGTGTCGGTGGTGCCGGTCACGGGTGCCCCCCTCGTGCGGCCGGTCGGACGGCCGTCGTCCGCCACCCCGGTGGGCAGCCTCGCAGCATACCGGGGGCGCGCCACCGGCCGCTAGGCTTCGTGCGTGCTGCTCTCCGACCGCGACATCACCGCCCAGCTCGCCGACGGCCGGATCGGCCTCGATCCGTACGACGCCGCCCTCGTCCAGCCGTCGAGCATCGACGTCCGGCTCGACAAGTACTTCCGGCTGTTCGACAACCACAAGTACCCGCACATCGACCCCGCCGAGGACCAGCCCGAGCTCACGCGCCTGGTGGAGACCGACCCGGACGAGGCGTTCGTGCTGCACCCGGGGGAGTTCGTGCTCGGCTCGACGTTCGAGGTCGTGACCCTGCCGGACGACATCGCCGCGCGCCTCGAGGGCAAGAGCTCGCTCGGCCGTCTCGGGCTCCTCACGCACTCGACGGCGGGCTTCATCGACCCGGGCTTCTCCGGGCACGTCACGCTCGAGCTGTCGAACGTCGCCACGCTGCCGATCAAGCTCTGGCCCGGCATGAAGATCGGCCAGCTCTGCTTCTTCCAGCTCTCGAGCCCGGCGGACAAGCCGTACGGCTCGGCGGAGTACCAGTCGCGGTACCAGGGGCAGCGCGGCCCGACGCCATCGCGCTCGGCGCTCAACTTCCACCGCGCGGACGTCTCCCGCCGGGACTGACCCGAGCCGGGGCCGATCGAACTCCGGTCGTCCTTCGTGACACGGTGCGCGTCATCATCGGGCAACATTTCGCATTCTGTGTATCGTGGCCGCATGGCCGAAGTCCCCGTCCCCGTGCCGCGGCCGATCCCGGCGTCCGAGCTGATCCGAGACGCCCGGACGCGCGCGGGGCTCACCCAGGTGCAGCTCGCCGCGCGCGCCGGGGTCACGCAGAGCGTCATCAGCACCTACGAGAACGGCCGACGGGAGCCCTCGCTCACCGCGCTGCAACGCCTCGTGCGCGCCGCGGGCTTCGAGGCTTCCATCGACCTGCTCCCGTCCTGCGCACCCCCGCCGCTGCACGACCGCGTCGCCGCGGCACGGGACGACCTGATCACGGCGGTGCGTCGGAACGGCGGGACCCGGCCGCGGCTCGTCCCGGCCGAGCGCCGCGCGCACGAGCGGTCCCGGGAGCGGGACGCGCTCGGGCTCATCGTCGACCTCGAGCCGGGCGCCGGGATCTTCACGCTCATGCGGATCCAGGACGAGGCCGAGCGGTTGCTCGACGCCGAGGTCGAGGTGCTGGACGGCGCGGGCACCGACCCGGAGCGCTGTCGGAAGGCCGTGCCGCTGTGAGACCGGGCACGGGGGAGCTGCTCGACGAGGTCGTGGAGGCCTGCGCGGCCATCGAGCGGTACGTCGACGACTCGCCGCCCTCGGACCTCGTGCTCGACGCCGTCCGGATGCGGCTCGTCGAGATCGGGGTGGCGGTCGCCGCGCTCCCGGACGACCTGACGGCCTCGGAGCCGGGCATCCCGTGGCGGCGGCTGGCCGCGATCGGGGACCGCCTGACGAACGGCCGACGTCCGGTCTCGCCGCCGGTGCTGGTCTGGACCGCGCGGGTGGACGCACCGCGGCTCCGCGAGGCGGCCGCCCGGCTCCGCGACCGTCACGCGCTCCGCGCCGACCCGACCAGCTGACGGACGGGAGGCGCGTGGCGGCGTCGCCGCGCGCCTCCCGTCCGCCGCCTGCCCACGAGAGCAACCGGGTCGTCTCGCGCCCGGGACGCGGGAAGGCCCCGTCTCGCCGGAGCGAGACGGGGCCTTCTGCGGTGCTGTGGTGCTGCTGCGGAAGGGGATCAGCCCTTCTTGGCGAGCTCCTCGAGGGTGTCGTTGCCCTTGTACGCCTCGACCGCGTTCTCCTTGGTGACGAGGACCGGCGTCAGCTCGACGGCCGGGACGACCTTCTTGCCGTTGTCGTTGTTCTTGTCGTCCGTGGTCTTCGGGGTCTTGCCGTCGGCGAGGTCCGACACCAGGTCGATGGCGGCCTGGGCCTCCTCGGTGGTGTTCTTGTAGATGGTCGAGTACTGCTCGCCCTGCATGATCAGCGGGATCGACGCGGTCTCGGAGTCCTGACCGGTGACGACCGGGTTCGGCTTGCCGGCCGCCTTGGTGGCGGTCAGGATCGCGCGGGCCAGGGTGTCGTTCGGCGACAGGACGCCGTCGAGCTCGGTGTTCGTGTACGACTTCGTCAGGATGTCGGTCATGCGCGACTGGGCGTTCTGCGCGAGCCAACCCTGCGTGTTGGTGTCCGAGAAGCTGGTGCGACCCGAGACGACCTTGAGCGTGCCGTCGTCGATCTTCGGCTGGAGCACGTCCATGGCGCCGTTGAAGAAGACCTTCGCGTTGGCGTCGTCGGGCGAGCCGGAGAAGAGCTCGATGTTGTACGGGCCGTTCGGCTTCTTGGCCTTGAGTCCGTCGAGCAGGGCCTGGCCCTGCAGCTGGCCGACCTTGAAGTTGTTGAACGCGACGTAGTAGTCGACGTTCTCGGTGTTCAGGATGTTGCGGTCCCAGGCGATGACGACGGCGCCGGACTTCTTGGCGGCCTGCACCTGCGTGCCGAGCTGCGAACCGTCGGCGGCACCGATGATGATCGCCTTCGCGCCCTTGGTGACCATCGACTGGATCTGGCCCTGCTGGTCCGGGACCGGGTTGCCGGCGTTGGCGTACTGGATGTCGGCCTTGAAGCCGGCGTCCTCGATCGACTTCTCGAACGCGGCGCCCGCGAGCACCCAGTTCTGCGAGGTCTTGGCGGGGAGCGCGACGCCGATCAGGTCGCCCTTCTTGATCTGGACGTTCGAGGCGCCGCCGGTCGAGCCGGAGCCGGCGTCCGAGTTGCCGCGGGCCGAGCAGCCGCTGAGGGCCAGGCCCGCGACGAGTGCCAGACCGATGCCGGCGATGAGCTTCTTGCGCATGAGATTGCTTTCTCTTCGTTGAGGAGTGGTGCTGTGTGGTGCGGGGATCGTGCGGGTGGCCACCGGGGTGGCCACCCGCCACGTGTTACTGGACGTTGACCTTCTCGGGCTGGTCCTCGATGCTCCGCGGCTGCTGCGCGGCCACCGTGTTCTGTTCGGTGTCCTTCCGCTGGAACTGCTTCAACATCCCGCCGATCAGGGACGGACGACCCTGCGACTTCGAGTAGACGTCGAAGGCGACGGCGACGAGCAGGACGAGACCGCGGATGATCTGGACGCGGTTGGACTCGAGGCCCACCAGCGACAGACCGTTGGACAGCAGGGCCATGACGAGACCACCGATGATCGATCCGGAGATCGTGCCGATGCCACCGGCGACCGCGGCGCCACCGACGAACACGGCGGCGATCGCGTCGAGCTCCCAGCCGGTGCCGTCGGCGGGGCCCGAGGCGCCCGAGTAGCCGACGAACACCATGCCGGCGATCGCGGCGAGGACCGACATGTTCATCATGACGAAGAAGTTGACCTTGCGGGCGCTGACGCCGGACAGGACGGCGGCGTTCGCGTTGCCACCGACCGCGTAGACCTGGCGGCCGAAGATCGTGTTCTTGGTGAGGAAGCCGTAGACGATGGTCAGCACGCCGAGGATGATCGCGACGATCGGGATCGACGTGCCGGCGGGACCGGCGGCGAACAGGTACGTCGCGACGAGGGTGACGGCGACCAGGATGCCCGTGCGGACGATCGAGACCCAGAGCGGGACGAGCTCAGCCTGCATCTTCTTGCGACGCTGACGGCCGCGCATCTCGAGGAAGATCAGCACGAGGCAGGTGACGATGCCGAGGATCAGCGTGCCGTTCGAGAACCCGAAGTCCGGGCCGAAGTCGGGCAGGAAGCCCGAACCGATCTGCGCGTAGTCGTCCGGCACCGGCTGCGAGGTCGAGTTGCCGATGATCTGGTTCGCACCGCGGAAGATCAGCTGGCCGGCCAGGGTCACGATGAAGGCCGGGACCTTCACGAACGCGACCCAGAAGCCCTGCCAGGCACCGACCGCGGCACCGACGGCGAGGCCGAGGATGATCGCGGCCCACGCCGGGAAGTTCCACTGCGCCATCGACTGGGCGACGATGATGCCGGTGAAGGCCGCCACCGAACCGACCGACAGGTCGATGTGCCCGGCGATGATCACCATGACCATCCCCAGCGCCAGGATGAGGATGTAGGAGTACTGCAGGAACACGTTGATGATGTTCGTCGGCTCGAGGATGAGCCCGTTCGTCAGGATCGAGAACAGGATCAGGATCGCGATGAGCGCGATGATCATGCCGTACTGGCCGATGCTGTTGCCCTTGCCGAAGAGCAGTTTCAGGTTCTTCATGAGATCAGTGCGCCCTTCCGCGCGGAGGTCATGCTGCGCATGAGGGTTTCGGGATCGGCCTGGTCCGCGGGGACGTCGGCCGTGATCTGGCCCTCGAAGATCGTGTAGATCCGGTCGGAGAGGCCGAGGAGTTCGGGGAGCTCGGAGGAGATGAGGATGATGCCCTTCCCCTGTGCCGCGAGCTGCTGGATGATGCCGTAGATCTCGAACTTCGCGCCCACGTCGATGCCGCGGGTCGGCTCGTCGAGGATCAGCAGGTCGGGGTCGGTGAACATCCACTTGGACAGGACGACCTTCTGCTGGTTCCCGCCCGACAGCTTGCCGACGTTCTCCTCGACGGTCGGCACCTTCGTGCGGAGCATCTTCCGGTAGCGCTCGGCGACGTCGTACTCCTCGAGGGAGTCGACGACGCCGGCCTTCGAGATCTTCGGCAGGTCGGCGGCGACCGTCGAGCGCTTGACCGTGTCGAGCAGGTTCAGGCCGAGGGCCTTGCGGTCCTCGGAGACGTAGCCGAGGCCGTTCGCGATGGCCTGCTGGACGTTCGCCACCTTGATCTCGCGGCCGTCCTTGATGATCTGGCCGTCGATGAAGGTGCCGTACGAGCGCCCGAAGATGCTCATCGCGAGCTCGGTGCGGCCGGCACCCATGAGGCCGGCGAAGCCGACGATCTCACCACGACGGACGTGGAAGTTCGAGCCCTTGGCGACCAGGCGGGACGAGTCCTGCGGGTGCTGGACGGTCCAGTTCTTCACCTCGAAGAAGACCTCGCCGATCTTCGGCGTGCGGTCCGGGAACCGGCTCTCGAGCGAGCGGCCGACCATCCCGCGGATGATGCGGTCCTCGTTGACGCCGTCGCCCTTCACGTTGAGCGTCTCGATCGCCTTGCCGTCACGGATGATCGTGATCTCGTCGGCGATCTGCTCGATCTCGTTGAGCTTGTGGCTGATGATGATGCTCGCGATGCCGCGGGACTTCAGTCCGACGATCAGGTCGAGCAGGTGCTGCGAGTCGTTCTCGTTGAGCGCGGCGGTCGGCTCGTCGAGGATGAGGAGCTTGACGTCCTTGTGCAGGGCCTTCGCGATCTCGACGAGCTGCTGCTTGCCGACACCGAGGTTCTTGATCTGCGTGTCCGGGTCGTCGTTCAGGCCGACGCGGGCAAGCAGGTCCTGGGCGCGCAGCTGGGCGGCGGTCCAGTCGATGACGCCGAAGCGGCCGGGCTCGTTGCCGAGGAACAGGTTCTCGGTGATCGACAGCTCGGGGATGAGCGCGAGCTCCTGGTGGATGATGACGATGCCGGCCTGCTCGGACTGCTTGATGTCCTTGAAGCGGACCTCTTCGCCCTCGTAGACGATCTCGCCGCTGTAGGTGCCGTACGGGTAGACGCCCGACAGCACCTTCATGAGGGTCGACTTGCCGGCCCCGTTCTCGCCGCAGATCGCGTGGATCTCGCCGGCGCGGACGCTCAGCGACACGTCCGAGAGCGCCTTGACACCAGGGAACTCCTTGGTGATCGAGCGCATCTCGAGCAGGGTCTCGGCGCTGGTGACGGACCTGGTGGCCAGGTCCGGTCCCTGTGGGGTTGACGCCACGGTGCATCTCCTTCTGCCGCTGCGGTGCGGCAGTCCTTCGGGTGGTGAGCTGCGGCATCGGGGGCACAGGAGTCCTGTGCGGACCCCGTTGTCGCGTCCGGTGTCCCGATCGTGTGACGGTCATGTGACCGTTCACATCGGCGGAACGGAGGTAATTTACGCACAGCCCCGTCGCGGCTGTCAATTCGGTTCGGTCGCGTTTTCGTAACGGCCCGCGTGATCCGGCCTGATCCGCGTGCTGACGGCCCCCGAGGTGGGGTGGTCGGTCGTCGCCCGGAGCGGACGGGAGGCGCGTGACGGGCCGTCCCGCGCCTCCCGGCCGACCGTGGGTCGCGTCAGCGGCGGCGGGGTGCGCCCGTCGACCCGCGCACGACGAGCTGCGGCACGAGGTCGACCGGACGGAGCGCCTGCTCCGCGGCGGGCAGGAGCAGTTCGACGCAGCGTCGACCGAGCTCGGGGAAGTCGACCTGCACGGTGGTGAGGGGCGGCCAGAGGTGCTTGGCCTCGGGGATGTCGTCGTAGCCCACGACCGACAGGTCGCCGGGGACGTCGAGCCCGTACGAGCGGGCGGCGTGCATCACGCCGAGCGCCATCGCGTCGTTCGAGCAGAAGATCGCGGTGCAGTCCCGGTACCGCAGCAACTCTCGGCCCGCGTGGTAGCCGAAGTCCGCCGTCCAGTCACCGAGGATCGGCGGGACGACCGGCATGTCCCGGTCGCTCATCTCGCGCAGGAAGCCCTGCATGCGGGCCTCGGCCTCGATCCAGTCCCGTGGCCCGGCGATGTGCCGGACGTACTCGTGCCCGAGGTCGAGCAGGTGGGCCGTCGCGAGTCGGGCGCCCTCCATCTGGTCGACGAAGAGCGTGGTCGGGCCGTCCCCGATGCTCGTCCGCAGTGCCACGTAGGGCGTCCGCATGCCGAGTTCCTCGATGAGGTCGAAGACGCGTTGCTGCGGGGCGATGACGATGATGCCCTCGACGTCCTGGTCGAGCAGGTGGCCGAGGCCGTCCCGCACCGCGACGTCGGTGGCGTCGGCGATGTTCGCGGTGGTGACGGAGTACCCGCGGGTGACCGCCGCGTCCTCGATCGCCTGCATGGTCGCTGCCGGTCCGTAGTGCGACCGCTGCGCCGTGAGCACGCCGATCGTGTGCGTCCGGCTCGTGACGAGGGCACGGGCGGCCCGGTTCGGCCGGTACTGCAGCTGCTCCATCGCCGCGCGCACGCGCTCGCGGGTCTCGTCGCGGATCGCGCCGGAGTTGTTGAGCACCCGCGACACGGTCTGGTGCGAGACGCCGGCGACCCGCGCGACGTCGCGGATGCTGGGCGAGCGCGGTTGTTCTGTCCGCGGTGACGCCATCGTTGCTCTCTCCCGCCCGGGGCCGTGGCACCTCGATGTGCACGTTCACATTCCGAGCCAGATCATTATGCACGTCCGCACGCCGAGCACCAGCCGTGGTCCGGCGGTGCCCCGCGGCGGACGGGGCGGGAGCGGTGCCGAGGGGTCAGCGCGTGACGCGCAGGCCCTGCTGCTCGAGCTCGGCGAGCTGCCAGCCCAGCCACGGGCTCCACGCGAAGGGCGCGCCCGCGACCGAGGCGCGCAGGTCGTCCTCGGAGACCCACGCGTACTCGGCGACCTCGTCGTCCGCGGGGGCCGGCACGTCGTCCGTGACGGCGCGGAACACCGGGCAGACCTCGTTCTCGACGATGCCCGAGGCGTCGACCGCGCGGTAGCGGAAGTCGGGGAGCACGAGCTCGACGTCGCGGACGGTGATGCCGAGCTCGCGGGAGGCGCGCCGCGCGACGGCGTCCTCGAACGCCTCGTCGGGGCCGGGGTGCCCGCAGAACGTGTTCGTCCACACCCCCGGCCACGTCTTCTTGGACAGCGCGCGGCGGGTCACGAGGACCTGGCCGTCGGTGTTCCGCACGTGGCACGAGAACGCGAGGTGGAGGGGTGTGTGGTCGGTGTGCACCGCGAACTTGTCCGCGGTGCCGACCGGGGTGCGGTCCTCGGCCAGCAGGACGACGGTTTCCGGGAAAGTGTTCATCTGCCCCGATAGGTTAGGCCAATGAGCGAGGAAGCGGCCACCGTGACGCACATCGACCTCGCACTGGTCGACGAGTGCATCGAACGCTTCTTCGTGGTGTCGTCGGCCCGTGCCCGTCGGTTCGGTCGACCGTCCGAGGAACTGTGGCGCGTGCTCCGTCGCGCGAGCATGGGCGGCAAGCGCTTCCGGCCGCGCATGGTCCTCACCGCGTACAGCGGCCTCGGCGGGACCGACGCCCACGCGGCGGCCAACGTCGCCGCCGCCTACGAGCTGCTCCACACCGCGCTCGTCGTGCACGACGACGTGATTGACCGCGACTGGTCCCGGCGCGGCGAGCCGAACGTCGCCGGGTCGTTCCGCGACACCGGCACCACCGGCGGCCTCGCCCTGCCGACCGCCGAGCACCGCGGGATGAGCGCCGCCGTCATCGCGGGCGACCTCGCGCTCGCCGCCACCACGCGCTTCGTCGAGGCCTCGGGGGTCACCGGGGACCGTCGGACGCGGCTGCTCGAGATCCTCGACGACGCGGTCTTCGCCAGCGCCGCGGGCGAGATGACCGACGTCGACCTGGCGCTCGGCGTGATGCCGTCGGTCGACGAGGTCCTCGCGATGGAGCGGGCGAAGACGAGCGTGTACTCGTTCGAGGCGCCCCTGCAGTCCGGTGCCGTGCTGGCGGGCGCGTCGGACCAGGTGGTCGAGGCGCTCGGTGCGTTCGGCCGCGAGATCGGCATCGCCTACCAGATCGTCGACGACCTGCTCGGCGTGTACGGCGACGAGACGGTCACCGGCAAGTCGGTGCTCGGCGACCTCCGCGAGGGCAAGCGCACGATGCTCATCGCCTACGCGGCGACGACCGACTGCTGGGACGACATCGCGCCGTACCTCGGCGACCCGGACCTGACCGAGGAGCGCGCGACCGAACTCCGTGCGACCCTGGAGACCTGCGGCGCGCGGTCGGCGGCCGAGTCCCGGATCGCCGAGCACGCCGCACTGGCCCGTGCCGAGCTGTCGGCGCTGCCGTACGAGCTCGCCGAACGACTGGAGCACCTGGTGTCCGAACTGCTGGAGCGCGTGCGGTGACCCAGACCGCACCACCGCGTCTGCCCCTGTACGACGCGACGGCCGAGGCTGCGTCCGGCGTCGTCATCGAGCGCTACTCGACGTCCTTCGGGCTCGCGAGCCGGCTGCTCACGAAGGACACGCGCGAGCACATCCGGAACGTCTACGCCCTGGTCCGCGTCGCCGACGAGGTCGTGGACGGCCCGGCGACCGAGGCGGGGCTCGACCACGACCTCGCCCGCACCGTGCTCGACGAGCTCGAGGCGGACACCGAACGCGCGATCGCGCTCGGCTTCTCGGTGAACCCGGTCGTGCACGCGTTCGCCCGCACCGCCCGCGTCACCGGGTTCGGCCCCGAGCTGACGAAGCCGTTCTTCGCGTCGATGCGCATGGACCTCGAGCGCACCGAGCACGACCAGGAGTCGTTCGACCGCTACGTGTACGGCTCCGCCGAGGTGGTCGGGCTGATGTGCCTGCGCGCGTTCGTGCACCGCGCCGGTCGACCGACGTTCGACGACGCCGTCCTCGTCGACGGCGCGCGGGCCCTCGGTGCGGCGTTCCAGAAGGTCAACTTCCTCCGCGACCTGCACGCCGACTTCGAGGTGCTCGGTCGCTCGTACTTCCCGGGCGTCGACGTCCGCACGTTCGACGAGGCGACGAAGCGCCGCCTGGTCGCCGACGTGCAGGCCGACCTCGACCGCGCTGCGCTGACGGTGCCGCTGCTGCCCGCCGACGCCCGCAAGGCCGTCGGGCTCGCGCACGCACTGTTCCAGGAGCTCAACGACCGCATCGCCGCCTGCCCGGCGGAGCGGCTCGTCACCACCCGGGTCCGGGTGCCGAACCCGGTGAAGGCGCGGCTCGCCGCGCAGGTGCTCGCCGGACGCGCGCCGCTGCGGTCCCGGGCGACCGCCCACCGGCCGGGAGGCTCCGCATGACCGCGCCACGCGCCTCCCGTCCGACCGCACCCGCCCCGAAGCGCACGGTGCCGGCCCGTCGTGCCGTCGTCGTCGGCGGCGGGATCAGCGGACTGGCGTCCGCCGCGCTGCTCGCCCGCGACGGCTACGCCGTCACGGTGCTCGAGCAGCGCGACCAGCTCGGTGGCCGCGCCGGGTCGTGGGAGCGGGACGGCTTCCGGTTCGACACGGGGCCGAGCTGGTACCTCATGCCCGAGGTGTTCGACCACTTCTTCCGGCTGCTCGGCACCACCGCCGACGCCGAGATGGACCTCGTGGAGCTCGACCCGGGTTACCGCGTCTACAGCGAGGGACACGACGAGCCGATCGACCTGCTCGCCGACCGCGAGGCGAACATCGCGCTGTTCGAGTCGATCGAACCCGGCGCCGGCGACCGGCTGCGGAAGTACCTCGACTCCGCCGAGGACACCTACGCCATGGCGGTCCGCCGCTTCCTCTACACGACCTTCCAGGACCTGACGAAGCTCGCGGCGCCCGACGTGCTCCGGCGGCTGCCGAAGCTCGCCCGGCTGCTGCTCCAGCCGCTGTCGTCGTTCGCGTCGAAGGCCGTGCGGGACCGTCGGCTCTGGCAGGTCCTCGGCTACCCGGCGGTGTTCCTCGGCACGAGCCCGTACGCGGCGCCGAGCATGTACCACCTGATGAGCCACCTCGACCTGGCCGACGGGGTGCTCTACCCGAAGGGCGGCATCACCGAGGTGATCGCCGCCGTCGAGCGCGTCGCCCGCCGCGAGGGCGTCACGGTCACCACCGGCGCGCCGGTCGAGCGGATCGTCGTCGAGGACGGGCACGTCACGGGCGTCGTCCACCGCGACGCCGCGGGTTCGTCGCACACCGTCCCCGCCGACCTCGTCGTGAGCGCCGCCGACCTGCACCACACCGAGCTGCAGCTGCTCGACGCCGAGCACCGGACCTTCCCCGAACCGCACTGGCGGAAGCGCGACCCGGGGCCGAGCGCCGTGCTCGTCTACCTCGGCGTCGAGGGCGAGGTGCCGGGGCTGCTCCACCACACGCTCGTGTTCACCGCCGACTGGGAAGCCAACTTCGGCGCGATCTTCGGGAAGGACCGGCACGTGCCGGACCCCGCGTCGATCTACGTCTGCGCGCCCTCGCTCACCGACGACTCCGTCGCGCCCGAGGGGTCGAGCAACCTGTTCGTCCTCGTGCCGCTGCCCGCCGACCTGTCCATCGGGAAGGGCGGCATCGACGGTGCCGGCGACGCCGAGGTCGAGCGGATCGCCGACCGGGCGATCGAGGTCATCGCGGAGCGCTCGGGTGTGACCGACCTGCGCGACCGCATCCGCGTCCGCCGCACGATCGGCCCGCAGGACTTCGCGGACGACTACAACGCGTGGAGCGGCTCGATGCTCGGGCCGGCGCACACCCTGGCGCAGAGCGCGTTCTTCCGCGAGGCGAACGTCTCCCGCAAGGTGGAGGGGCTCTACTACGCCGGTGCCTCGACCACGCCGGGCATCGGTCTGCCGATGTGCCTGATCAGCGCCGAGGTGCTGCTCAAGCGCATCCACGGCGACACCTCGACCGAGCCGCTCCCGACGCCGCTGCCGGCGCCGGCGGCCGCGCCGGTCGCGTAGCCGATGCCGGGCGTCTACCTGATCGGACTCGTGGTGTCGATCGCCGGCATCGCGGTGCTCGACGCCCGGTACCGACTGTTCTTCTGGCGGAGTCCCCTGCGGGCGGCGGCCGTGATGGTCGTCGGGCTCGTCTTCTTCCTCGTGTGGGACGTCGCCGGCGTGCACCTCGGCGTCTTCTTCATCGGCCGGAACGACCTGCTCACCGGGGTGCTGCTCGCCCCCGAGGTGCCGCTCGAGGAGGTCTTCTTCCTCGTGCTCCTGTGCTGGACGACGATGGACCTCTTCGGCGCCCTGCGTCCCGTCGTCGCGCGGCGGCTCGACCGGAGCCGGTCGTGACGGGGTCGGCGACGTACGCGCTGCTCGCGGTGCCGTTCCTCGGCGTCGCGGCGCTCGTCGCGGTGGCCGCCGGTGCGGTCGCCGCCCGTCGTCGCGGTGCCGGCGGACGTCGGGTCGGGATCGTCAGCGCCGTGGTCGCCGGGGCCGTCCTGCTCGTCATGACGGGCGTGTTCAACAACGTGATCGTCGGGCTCGGGATCGTCGCGTACGACCCCGCGCTCGTCTCGGGGGCGCGGATCGGGCTGTTCCCCGTGGAGGACCTCGCCTACTCGGTCGGGGCCGCCCTGCTGCTGCCGAGCTGCTGGGTGCTGCTCGAGCGCCCGGTACGGTCGGAGCGCCCGGGCCAGCCCACCCACCGACCGGAGGAGACCCCGTGACCGTGAGCCGTGCCTCCCGACCGTCGACCCTGCGCGCACTGTTCGTGTCGTCGCGGCCGATCAGCTGGGTGAACACCGCGTACCCGTTCGGTGCCGCGTACCTGCTCGGCAGCGGGGTCGGCCTCGACGGTGGTGGCGGGTTCTCGCTCGCCGCGTTCATCGTCGGGGTCGTGTACTTTCTCGTGCCGTACAACCTCGCGATGTACGGCATCAACGACGTCTTCGACTACGAGTCGGACCTGCGGAACCCGCGGAAGGGCGGCGTCGAGGGGGCCCTGCTCGACAAGAGCGTGCACCGCGCCACGCTGTGGGCGGTCGTCGTCACGAACGTGCCGTTCCTCGTCGCACTCGTCGTGCTCGGCGCGCTGAGCGGCAACGGTCCGTGGTCGTGGGCCGTCCTGGCGATCAGCGTCTTCGCGGTCGTCGCGTACTCGGCACCGGGCCTGCGGTTCAAGGAGCGGCCGTTCCTCGACTCCCTCACCTCGTCGACGCACTTCGTGTCGCCCGCGGTGTTCGGTCTCGCGCTCGCCGGACCCCACTGGACCGGACAGCTCGTCGCGGTGTGCGTGGCGTTCTTCCTGTGGGGGGTGGCCTCGCACGCGTTCGGTGCCGTGCAGGACGTGCTCGCCGACCGCGCGGGCGGCATCGGCTCCGTCGCGACCGTCATCGGTGCGCGGGCGACCGTCCGCCTGGCGTTCGTGGCGTACCTCGTCGCGGGGGTCGCGCTGCTGTTCTCGGCGTTCCCGGGGCCGATCGCGGCGGTCGTCGTCGTGCCCTACGCGCTGAACGTGCTGCCGTGGTGGAACGTCACCGACGAGCGCGCGGAGTCGGCGAACGCGGGCTGGAAGCGCTTCCTGTGGATCAACTACGTCGCGGGCGCCGTCGTCACGATGGCGCTCATCGGGTACGCCTTCACGCACTGACGGCCGTCCGCGCCGCGCCCGCCGGGCCTGCGTGCGGCGTCCGACGCCCCTGACAGACTGGAGGGACGCGCCACGGGAGCCGTGGTGCGCCGGTCACGAAGGAGTGCACGCATGACGGTCCGCATCATCCACGTCGGTCTCGGAGGGTGGGGCGGCAACTGGGCCCGCACCGCCATCCCGCAGGTCACCGAAGTGGAGGTGGTCGGGCTCGTCGACCCGGTCCCCGCGACGCTCGAGGCCGTCCGCACGGACCTCGGGCTGCCCGCGACCGCCGCCTTCGCCTCGCTCACCGAGGCGCTCGCCGGGGTCGAGGCCGACGCCGTCGTCATCACCGCACCGGCGGTCACGCACGTGCCGCTCGCGCTCGAGGCCCTCGATGCGGGCAAGCACGTGCTCGTCGAGAAGCCCTTCGCGAACTCCACCGACGAAGCCCTGCAGGCCGTCCGCCGTGCCGAGGAGCTCGGCCTCGTGCTGCAGGTCAGCCAGAACTACCGCTGGTACCCGGCGCCCCGGGCGGTCAAGGACCTGCTCGCGGCACGGACGCTCGGCGAGCTCTCCGCGATCAGCATCGACTTCCGGCAGTGGGACAACGACGCCCCGGTGGAGACCTACCCGCACTACCGGTTCCCGCACCCGATGATCAACGACATGGCGATCCACCACTTCGACCTGATCCGGATGGTGACCGGGCTCGAGGCCGTCCGCGTGTACGCCCGCGCCTCGTACCCGGAGCACAGCAAGTACCAGGACGAGGCCGTCACGTCGATGATCATCGAGCTCGAGGGCGGCCTCGTCGTGAGCTACCGCGGCAGCTGGCTCTCGCGCGCACCCCGGACCGCGTGGGCGGGGGAGTGGAGCATCCAGGGCGAGGACGGCGAGCTCTGGTTCACGAGCCGCGACGGGTCGCCGAGCGAGATCGCGGGCGACCGGGTGACGCTGCGGGCCGACCAGGACGCCGAGGCCGAGGCCGTCGAGCTGCCGACGCTCGAGCACACGGACCGGCAGGGCGGGCTGCAGGCCTTCGCGCGCTCGGTCGAGGGTGGGCCCGCGCCGGAGACGAGCGGGCGCGACAACCTGCGGAGCCTCGCGGTGATGGAGGCAGCGGGGCGCTCCGCCGTGTCCGGCGTCCCCGAGGACGTCGTCCTGCCCGAGTAGGGCGCGGGCCGCGCGGGCCGAGCCGGGCCGCTCGGGCGCGCGCTCCCGAGTGCGCCGGGTCGGATCGGGCGTACCGGGGCGGATCGGGCGTACCTGGTCGGATCGGGCGTACCTCGTCGGACGGTCGCGCCAGGTACGCCCGATCGCACCTGCCATCGCGGCCGTCCTGGGAAGGAACGGGCGCGCCGAGTAGGGCGCGGGCCGCGCGGGCGCGCCGACCAGCGCGCGCACCCGCAGCACGGACGTCCCACCCGACGGACGGGAGGCGCGGGGCGGGCCCGCACCGCGCCTCCCGTCCGACATGGGGGCACGAGACTCGCGGTGTGCGACGGTCCTCGTGCGTGCGAGCGCGAGGACCGTCGCTGGGCCCGAGACTCGGCCTGACCCGCGCGCTACGCGGCGCCGGCGGCGCGACGCGCCTGCGCGACCGCCGCACGCACACCGCGCGAGAACACGGGGCCGTGGCCGGGCAGCACGTACCGGGCCTCGGTGTCCTCGAGGCGGGACAGCGACGCGACCGCGGTGTCCACGTCGACCGTCGCGGCCGGCGCGACGATCCGCGGACCGATCCCGCCCGTGTACGGGTCGAGCGTGACGAGGGCGTCGCCCGCGATCACCGCGTCGCGGTCGGCGAAGTGCAGCGCGACGTGGCCGTCGGTGTGGCCGGGCGTCTCGATGATCCACGGGTTGCCGGGGACGTCCGCGCGGGACACCATCGGCTCGGTGTCGTCGATCCCGTCGACGGTGGCCGCCCCGGCGAGCAGCATCCGGCCGAGGGGCGCGAGCCCGCCGGGGTGCACCGCGACGAAGCCGAACCGGTTCGTCTGCGGGCGGTACGAGTACGGGTGCGCCGCGAGGTCCCGGTCGCCCGGGTGCACGTACACCGGCGTGCCCCACTCCCGGTGCATCCGGGCCGCGGTCCCCACGTGGTCGAAGTGCCCGTGCGTGAGCAGCAGCGCCTCGACCCGCGCCGCGGTGTAGCCGAGGTCGTGCACGGCGAGGAGCAGGTGCGGCCACGCGGCGGGGAGCCCCGCGTCGACGACGAGCAACCGGTCGCCGGTCTCGACGAGGTAGGTGTTGGTGTGCGCGATCTCGAGGCGGTGGATCCCCTCGGCGACGTCCCGGAACAGCATGGCCTGCACCGTAGACCGCGGCCGCTGGAGGCGGGTCCGGCCCCCGCCTGGTAGGCACGATGCATGGCCAAGGACAGCATCCCCGAGCTGGAACTCGCGAACGTGCGCACGCGTGAGCGTCTGACGGACAGCGTCACCGAGATCCGGCGGCGCTCGGACGTGCCCGCGCGCACCCGGCTCGCGGTCGCGAAGGCACGGCAGCGCTGGCACCGCGACCCCACCCCGCTCGTGGCGATGGGGGTCACCGCGGCGGCCGGCCTCGCGGCGATCGTCCTCGGGACGCGCATCGGCCGGACCGACGCGGGGCACCTCGACCGTCCCGCGGCCTCGACGGCGTTCACCGCGCTGCTGCCGTTCGGCCCGCGCGGCGAGCTCGACGCCGACCAGACGAAGGACGGCCGCAAGGGCAGGAAGGCCCGCCGGAAGGCCGCCGAGGAGTCCCTCGAGCGCGACCCGGTGCACAAGAACCGGGTCAAGCAGCGCGCGGGCATCGCCGCGGTGCAGCGCCGGGCCACCAAGAACCGCAAGCAGGCCGCGAAGCGGTCCAAGGCGGCGGCGAAGGCCGCGGCGAAGGCGAGGGGCTAGACCATGGCGCGTAAGGACCACGACCTGCAGCAGGACATGCAGCACAAGCCGGCGCCGGACGACCCCCGGAAGCCGGACAGCCCGACGGACCTCACCAAGCCGTCGTTCACGTACACGCTGAAGAAGACGCTCCGCGAGTTCTCGAGCGACCAGTGCACCGACCTCGCCGCGAGCCTGACGTACTACACGGTGCTCGCGCTCTTCCCCGGACTGCTGGCGGTGGTGTCGATCCTCGGGCTCGTGTCGAACCCGAAGGACACGATCGACAGCCTGCTCGAGGTCATCACGAACGTCGGCGGCGGGCAGGTCGCCGACCTGCTCCGGAGCCCGGTCGAGGGTCTCGTCCGCTCGCCCGCCGCCCCGATCACGTTCATCGTCGGTGTGCTCGGCGCCCTGTGGTCGGCCTCCGGCTACGTCGGCGCCTTCGGCCGCGCGATGAACCGCATCTACAACGTGCGCGAGGGCCGGCCGATCTGGAAGCTCCGCCCGACCATGCTCGGCGTCACGGTCTTCACCGTCGTGCTCCTCGTCGTCGGCCTGCTCGTGCTCGTCTCCGGACCGCTCGCCCGGACGTTCGGCGACGTCATCGGCCTCGGTGACGCCGCCGCGCTCGTGGTGTCGATCGTGCAGTGGCCGATCCTGCTCGCGGTGATGATCGTCGTCGTCGCGGTCCTGTACTACTGGGCGCCGAACGTCCGCCAGTCGAAGTTCAAGTGGGTCAGCGGCGGTGCCCTCGTCGGCATCGGCATCTGGATCATCGCCAGTGTCGGCTTCGGCTTCTACGTCGGGAACTTCTCGAACTACAACGCCACGTACGGGTCGCTCGGTGGCGTGATCGTCTTCCTGCTGTGGATCTGGATCACGAACAACGCGTTGCTCTTCGGCGCCGAGTTCGACGCCGAGCTCGAGCGTGGCCGCCAGCTGCAGGCCGGCATCCGCGCCGAGGAGGACATCCAGCTCCCCGAGCGCGACACGCGCCAGATCGAGAAGCAGGACGAGAAGCACGCCCAGGACGTCCTCGAGGGCATCCGCATCCGCGAGAGCGCGGGACGCTCGAAGGACTGACGCACCCCCGCCACGGCCTGGAGGCGCGGTGCGGGTCCGCCACGCCTCCCTCCGTAGGGTGGGTTGCATGACCGACACCGCGCCTCCCGTCACCCGTCCGACCGCACTCGTCACCGGGGCGACCCGGGGGATCGGCCGCGCGATCGCGATCGAGCTCGGGCGCACGCACCACGTGTTGGTCGGTGGCCGGACGGCATCCGCGGTCGACGCCCTGGTGGCCGAGCTGCCGAGCGCGGCGCCGTTCGTCGGCGACCTCGGTGCCGGCGACGTCCCCGCGCTGCCGGACCGGCTCGACGTCCTCGTGCACAGCGCCGGCGTCGAGCAGGGGACCCGGATCGCGGACACCCCGCGTGACGTGTGGGAGCAGGTCTTCGCGACGAACGTCTTCGCGGTCGCCGAGCTCACCCGGCTGGCGCTCCCCGCGCTCCGGGCGGCGCGCGGCATCGTCGTGCCGGTCAACAGCGGGTCGGGCTTCGTCGCCGGTCCCGGTGGGGGCGTGTACGCGGCGTCGAAGTTCGCCCTCCGCGCGTTCGCCGACGCGCTGCGCGAGGAGGAACGGGCGAACGGCGTCCGGGTGTCGAGCGTGCACCCGGGCCGGACGGACTCCGACATGCAGCGGGCCCTGACCGAGAAGCTCGGCGAGGACTACGACACCGCCTACTACCTGGCGCCGGAGGACGTGGCGGCAGCCGTCCGCACCGTGGTCGACCTGCCCGAGCGCGGCACGATCGAGTCCCTGGCGATCCGGCCGACCCGGAAGCGCTGACCCGGGCTACACGAGCTCGAGCCGCGCCGTCAGGTCGAGCCGGTCGAGGAACACCTCGTCGTGGCTGACCACGACGAGGGCTCCTCGGTACGCCCGGAGCGCGTCGACGAGCTGGTCGACGCTCGTCAGGTCGAGGTCGTTCGTCGGCTCGTCGAGCACCAGGAGCTGCGGAGGCGGGTCCGCGAGCACCAGGGTCGCCAACGCCACCCGGAAGCGCTCGCCGCCCGACACGGTCGCCACCGGGCGGTCCACGGTGTCCCCGCGCACCAGGAGTCGCGCCAGCTGGTTGCGGAGCTCGGCATCGGGGACGTGGCTCGCCGCCCGACGGACGTTCTCGAGCACGGTCGCGCCGTCGTCGAGGGCGTCCCGCCGCTGCGGCAGGTACCCGATCGGCTCGACGTGCGGGGCCGCGGCGGTGTCCGGGAGCGGGTGCTCGCGCGCGCCCGGCAGCCCCACGAGCTGCTCGAGCAACGTCGTCTTGCCGACACCGTTCGCCCCGGTGACCGCGACGCGCTCGGGCCCCTGCACGACGACCGACCGGCCACGCACGGTGACGGTCGCGATGCGCCGTGACGCGGGGACCCGCGGGTCGGGCAGCGTGACGTGCAGCGACTCGTCGTCGCGGAGTCGCAGCTCGGCCTCCTGCACCGCGGACCGTGCCTGCGCCTCTGCCGAGCCGTGTGCCGCACGCAACCGACCGGCGGTCTGCTCGGCCTGCTTACGCTGCTCGTTCGCCAGGATCTTCGGCATCGAGCGCGCGGCCTCGCGGCCGGCCCGGGCCCGGCGGGCGATCTTCGTCTCCGCCTCGATGCGCTGCCGCTGCTCGGCACGGTGCCGTTGCTCGGCGACCCGGACCTCGCGCTCGACGGCGGCCTGCTGCACGGCGAGGTGCTCCTCGTAGGCGCTGAACGTCCCGCCGAACACCGTGGCCGATCCCGAACGCAGCTCGACGGTCTCGTCGACGTGCTCGAGCAACTCGCGGTCGTGGCTGACGACGACGAGCGTGCCGTTCCACCCGTCGACCAGGTCGAGCAGCGCGGCGCGGGCCCGTCGGTCGAGGTTGTTCGTGGGCTCGTCGAGCAGCGCGATCGGCCGGCCGCGCAACCGGATGCCGGCGACGGCCGTCAGGACCGCCTGGCCGCCGGACAGCGTCCCGACGGGCCGGTCGAGGTCGGCGCCGCCGAGCCCGGGCACGTGCGCGAGCGCGGCGGCGGCCCGCTCCTCGACGTCCCAGTCGTCGCCGATCGCGTCGAAGTGGTCCGGCGAGGCATCGCCGCCGAGGACCGCCCGGAGCGCGGTCAGGGTCGCTCGGACGCCGAGCAGGTCCGCCACGGTGTCCCCGGGGCGGGCGTGCAGCCGCTGGGGCAGGTGGTCCACCGGACCGGAGGTTCGGATCGAGCCGGACGTGGGGTGGAGCCGCCCCGTGACGAGCCGGACCAGCGTGGACTTGCCGGCCCCGTTCCTCCCGACCAGGCCGGTGCGGCCACGGCCGAAGGCGGTGGTGAGGTGGTCGAGCGCGACGGAGCCGTCGGGCCAGGTGAAGATGAGGTCGTCGAGGACGACGGACGGTGTTGCGGGCATGGGTGTGCCTCCCGGATCGTGAGCTGGGCGCACGACACCGGACCCGCGGCGACCGGAGGGGTCGGCGCGCGGAGCGCCCGACGGGGCGCGACGATCACGGTGTCAGCGCGAGGACTGCGCGGTACCGGTGATCGACTGCAAGGCTGCTCGTTCCGTCGGGGACCCCCGTGACCGCCACCCGTGCTGCCGGTCGGTCTCCCGCCCCGGCGGCCCCGCGGTGACGACGAGGTGTCATCCACGGTACGACCGGACCCGGCCGGGGGCAAGAGGTGACAGGCTGGACGCATGCCGGAGAACCTGCTGCCGAACCCGACCGCGAACCCCGCGACCCTGCTGCCCGAGGAGCCGGAGGTGACCGCCGCGCTCGCCGCCGACGCCCCCGTGTCGAGCGTCGTCGTGTCGCACCCGTCCTCGAGCCTGGCGTGGGCACTGCTCGCCGACGAGGCCTGGGAACGCGGCGCCACCCTCGAGTCGTACGCCTACGCCCGCGTCGGGTACCACCGCGGCCTCGACGCGCTGCGGAGGGCCGGTTGGCGCGGCGCCGGTCCGGTGCCGTGGTCGCACGAGCCGAACCGCGGGGTGCTCCGGGCGCTGTTCGCCCTGCGCCGCGCGGCCGAGGCGATCGACGAGCCGGGCGAGCCCGAGCGGCTGACGGACTTCCTCGACGCGTCGGACCCCGAGGCGCTCCGCGCCCTCACCGCCGGGGAGTAGCGCGGGGCGGGGCGCCCGCCACCGAACCACGGAACCGACATCGAACGCGGCTCAGGGGCTGGTTCGATGTCGGTTCCGTGGTTCGACCCGAGCGGGCGGCCGACGCGGGCGGCCGATGCGAGCGCCCGGCCGCCCCCCTCGTTACCCGAGCACCACGCTCCACGAGAACGCCTGCGGCCACAGCTGGTGCTCCGGCAGCACGTCGAGCCCGCAGGCCCGCGACCCGAGCCCGTGCTGCGACGCGTCGAGGTACAGGTACGTGTGGTCCGGCGTCGGCAGCTCGTACGGGTGCATCGCTCGCCCGACCTGCTGCGCGGTCCAGGGCGTGAGCGTGAACCCCGCCCGGTGCGTCCCGACGGTCGACACCGTGAACGGGCCCACCGACAGCGCTCGCAGCCCGGGCCGGTGCCCGGTCTCCTGCGGCATCGAGTAGTCGACGGTGAGGTCGCGCACGGGGGCGGTGAACCGATCGACCCGGGCCGCGTGCGACGAGTCCGCGTACGACTCCGCCGGCCCGGTGCCGAACCACGAGGCCTCGCCGTCGAGCAACGACGCCGGCAGGTCGAAGCGCACGCCGACCCGCGGCCACGTGACGTCCCAGGCGCCGAAGGGCACCGCGTCGGTCTGCAGGAGCAGCCCGTCGCCGGACAGCGTCCAGCGGTGCGTGACGTCGACGCCCCATCCGCTGTTCGCCGCGGCGACCCGGACCCGCTGGACCAGTCCGTGCTCGTTCCGCGTCACCGCGACGAGCCGGTGCGTCAACCGGTCGAGCCCGCGCTCGCGCCAGCGGACCGCCGACGCCGGAGCGGACGGGTCGCCGACACCCTTCGTCAGCACCGGGTCGGCGGTCTCGTAGCCGCCCTGCGAGGCGAGGCTGTCGTTGTCCGTCGGTGCACGCCACAGCTCCAGGCGCGGCCCGGCCACCTCGTGCCCCTTCCAGGACACCAGGTCGCCCCGGGCGCTGAAGGTCCCGTCCCCGAGCACGTCACCGTCCCAGCCCTGCCGGGAGGCGCGGGGCACGTCCGCAGCGCGCGACGCGACGAGCCGCTGGCTGCGTGCCACGACGTGGCCGGTGTCCGCCCACGCGGTCGGCCCCGCCAGTTCCACCGTGACCTCGAACCACAGCTCGTCCGCGGGTGCGAGCTCGGCCGTCGCGGCGGCGAGCACCTCGTCCGGCACGGGCACCGTGGCCGACTGCCGTGCGGCGACCACGCCGGGGGCGAACCGGCCGGACGACTCGACGACGCCGTTGCGCGAGAGGGTCCAGCAGAACCGCAGTCCCGCGGTGGAGGCGGAGTGGTACCGGTTCTCCACGAGCACGGTGCGGTCGCCGAGCGCGACCCGGACCGGGGCGACGACGGCCGCGAACTCCGCCAGGCCCGGGGTCGGGGTGTCGTCGGGCAGCACGAGGCCGTCCATCACGAAGTTGCCGTCGTGCACGACCTCGCCGAAGTCACCGCCGTACGCGAAGTAGTCCTGACCGTCGGCGGTCTGCGCGAGCAGGCCGTGGTCCCGCCACTCCCACACGAAGCTGCCGTGCAGCCGCGGGTACCGGTCGACCAGCGCCTCGTACTCGGCGATCTGCCCGGGACCGTTGCCCATCGCGTGCACGTACTCGCAGTGCAGGAACGGCTTCGAGCGCTGCCGTGCCGCCTCGGCCGGACCGCACCCGAGCAGCGGGGTCTCCGGACCGCCGCCGATCGACTCGGTCTCCTGCAGCGTCGGGTACATCCGCGAGTACACGTCCGTGTAGGCGCCGGTGTAGTCGCCCTCGTAGTGCACGGGGCGCTCGTCGTCGCGGTCGTGCACCCACTGCGACATCGCCGCCAGGTTGCGCCCGGTGCCGGACTCGTTGCCGAGCGACCACATGACGATCGACGCGTGGTTCTTGTCGCGCTCGACGGTGCGTGCGATCCGGTCGAGGTAGGCGTCCCGCCAGGCCGGGTCGTCGGAGGGGTTCCCGACCCAGTCGGTGAAGAGGAACCCGTGGGTCTCGAGGTCGCACTCCAGCACCACCCAGAACCCCAGCTCGTCGGCCAGGTCGAGCACGCGCGGGTGCGGCGGGTAGTGCGAGGTGCGGATCGCGTTGACGTTGTTCCGCTTCATGAGCACCATGTCCGCGCGGGCGTGCTCCTCGTCGAAGACCCGGCCGCGCACGGGGTGGGTCTCGTGCCGGTTGACGCCGTGGAACACCACGCGCTCGCCGTTCACGAGGAACCGGTCACCCTCGATCGCCACGGTGCGGAAGCCGAGCCGCAGCGACACGGTCTCGCCGCCGTCGCGGCCGCCGGCGTCCGTGCCGGTGGCGACGGTGGCGTCGTACAGCCTCGGGACCTCGGCACTCCACGGTTCGACGCCCTCGACGGTGATCGGCGCGACGTCGTCGGCCGACTGCCAGGTCACGTCGACGCCCAGGTCCGGCACGGCGAACCGCACCGGGAACGCGGCGTCGAGCGTCGGGAACGTGATGGTCCCCGTGCCGGTGCCCGGTCGTCCCGAGGCGGCGGTGCCGGCGGTCGCGGCGTCACCGAGGGTCGCGGTCCAGCCGGCGCGCACGAAGACGTCGTCGATCGGTGCCGTCGGGCGGGCGAGCAGGGTGACGTCGCGGAAGATGCCGGGCAGCCACCACTGGTCCTGGTCCTCGAGGTACGAGGCGGCGCTCCACTGGTGCACGCGGACGAGCAGCTCGTTCGTGCCGGGCACGAGCAGCGGGGTGACGTCGAACTCGGTGGCGAGCCGGGACCCGGTCGACCACCCCACCTCGGTGCCGTTCAGCCACACCCGGAAGTGCGACTCCACGCCGTCGAAGCGCAGCAGCACCCGGGCGGCACCGTCGAACGACGCGGGCAGCGAGAACGTGCGCCGGTGGTCACCGGTCGGGTTCTCCTCCGGCGGGTGCGGCGGGTCGATCGGGAACGGGTACTGCAGGTTCGTGTAGCTCGGCGCGCCGTGCCCGTGCAGGACCCAGTGCGACGGCACCGGGATGCTGCCCCACGTGTCGTCGGCCCCGGGCAGCGGCACGTCGGCGACCGGCGACCACCGGAAGTCCCAGTCGCCGTTCAGCGACGCGCTCGGGGCGTCCGTGTGCAGCGAGGCCCGCGGGGCGAGCCGCGAACCGGAGCCGGGGGTGGTGGAGGCGAGTGCAGCGATGGTCAACCCTTGACCGATCCTTCCGTGAGGCCCCCGCGCCAGAAGCGCTGCAGGACGATGATCGCGATCACCAGCGGGATGACCGAGACGAGCACGCCGCCGGTGGTGAGCTGGTAGAACTCTGGCAGACGATCGACCTGTGCTCGCCAGTTGTTGAGGCCGAGCGTGATCGGGTACAGCTTCTGGTCGGCCAGCATGATGAGCGGCAGGAAGAAGTTGTTCCAGATGCCGACGACCTGGAACAGGAACACCGTCACCAGGGCCGGGGTCAACTGCCGGAGCACGATGGTGTGGAAGATCCGCAGCTCGCCGGCGCCGTCGATGCGGGCCTGTTCGAGGAGCGCCGTGTCGACCGAGGCGGCGGCGTACACCCGGCAGAGGAACAGCCCGAACGGGGAGACGAGGCTCGGGATGAGCACGCTCCAGTACGTGTCGGTCAGGCCCATCGTCGAGAACAGCAGGAACAGCGGCAGCGCCGTCGCGGTCCCCGGCACGAGCACGCCGCCGAGGATCGTGCCGAACACGAGCTGGCGCCCCCGGAACTCGTACTTCGCGAGCGCGTAGCCGCCGGCCGCCGCGAAGTAGGTCGCGAGGACCGCACCGACGCCCGAGTACAGGACGCTGTTGGCGATCCACCGGACGAAGATGCCGCCGTCGTACGAGAAGACCTGCTGGATGTTGCTGAGCAGGGCGAACTCGCCGCCGAACCAGAACCCGTTCGTGCTGAACAGTGCGCCGGTGGTCTTCGTCGCCGCGATGACGACCCAGTAGAGCGGCACGAGGAAGTAGACCGCGACGACGACGAGGATCGCCGTCACGACGATCTGCGAGCGGGGTGAGCGGTCGAGCTTGCGACGCTGGTGCGCCGTGATCGACGTGGTGTCGACGGGCTCGGCGGCCCGCTTCGTCACCGGCGCCTCGATGGCTTCACTGGTCATCGGTCCGTTCCTTCCGTCGTCGCGACGCGACCGGACTGGAGGCCGTGGTCGGCCTGGGTGGTGACCACCAGTCGGGCGGATGCACGCCCCTGGAGCGCGCGCCGCGCCTCCAGGCCGTCGCGCTTCGCCCGCTTCCGGCGGTCCCGCTCGTCCTTCGGCGGACGGTTCGTCAGTGCGAGGAACACGAACGACAGGACGAACGCGGCCAGCGCGATGATCACGGCCTGCGCGCTCGCGACCCCGTACTCGTTGAACGCGAAGGCGTTCGTGTACGCGGCGTAGTTCGGCGTGTACTCGGTGTCGATCGCGGGCGCGACCGTCGACAGGATCTGCGGCTCGGCGAAGAGCTGCAGCGTACCGATGATCGAGAAGACCGTCGTGAGCACCAGGGCCGGCGCGATGAGCGGGATCTGGATGCGCCACGCGACCTGGAAGGGGCCGGCGCCGTCCATCTTCGCGGCCTCGTAGACCTCGCCGGGGATCGACTTCAGCTGCGCCACGATGATGAGCATGTTGTAGCCCGTGTAGGTCCACGTGACGATGTTCGCGATCGACCACAGCACGCTGTTCGCGCCGAGGAAGTCCGGCTGCAACCCCATCGACTGCAGCAGCGCCACGATCGGCGACAGCCCGGGCACGTAGAGGAACGACCAGAGGATCGTCGCGATGACGCCCGGGACGCCGTACGGCATGAAGTACACCGCTCGGAAGAACGCCGGCCACCGGGCGCTTGCGGACTCGAGCAGCAGCGCGAGGATCGTGCACGCGATGATCATGACCGGCACCTGCACGATGCCGAACAGCAGCATCCGGCCGATCGACGCGACGAAGCCGGAGTCCTGCAGGGCGATCGCGTAGTTGTCGAAGCCGGCGAACCGCCCGGTGACGCCGTCCTCGCCGAACAGGCCCTCGCGGTCGACGGTGGTGAAGCTCTGGAACAGCGCGCTGATGATCGGGATGACGAAGGTCAGCACGAACAGTGCGAGGAACGGGGCGAGCAGGATCCACGGCGCGCGCTTCTGGGCGCTCGTGGCCTTGGTCGACGTGCGGAAGCCGGTCGTGCGGTCGCGGGTGGTGGTGCTCATCGTGCCGTCCTCACGCTCAGGCCCTTGTCCTTGAAGGACTGGACGATCTCCCGCTGCGCCAGCTCGACGGCGTCGGTGAGCTTCAGCCCGCCGGTGAGCTTGCGGCGGAACTGGTTCTGCAGGCTCGTGAAGGCCGACTGCGTGACGGGCGACCACGACCAGTCGAGGTTCTGCTCCTGCGCCGACGGCACGAAGACGTCCTCGTTGTAGTTCTGCCCGGAGAACCACGCCGACGGCTCCTGGCGGGCCGCGCCGATGTAGTCGGCGGCGGGTGACCAGCCGATGCCGCAGTACTTGATCATCGCGTCGACGCCCTCCTTCGAGGTGGTCATCCACGTGATGAACTCGAGCGCCTCCCGCGGGTGCTTCGCGTTCGCCAGGACCGCGGCCGTCGAGCCGCCGATCGAGCTCGAGCCGTAGCCCGTGTCACCCCAGGTCTGCATCGGCGCGACCTTCCACTTGCCCTCGCCGCCCTGCACCGACTGGATGAGCGCGTCACCCCAGCTCGCGCTCGTGACGGCGGCGATCTTCCCGCTCGCGGCGGCGGCGTACCAGCCCGGGGTGTACGCCCCGGCGCTGGTGTCGACGAGCTTCGCGTCGATGACGCCGTCGAAGAACTCGGCGACCATCATCGTCTTGTCGTCGGTCATGTCCACGACCCACTCGTCGCCGTCGGTGCGGAACCACCGGGCGCCGGCCTGCTGCACGTACGCGGCGAACGGCGAGGCGTCGGCGACCGGGAAGACCTCGAGGTAGTTGCCGTTGCCGGTGCTCCGGACCTTGTCCGCCAGGTCGCGCCACTCGTCCCAGGTCGTCGGGGGTTCGCCGCCGGCCTGCTCGAGGACCGCGGTCTGGTAGTAGAAGCCCATCGGGCCGGTGTCCTGCGGGATGCCGTACACGCCGTCGACGAACTGCACCTGCGACCACGCGGCCTCGTCGTACTTCGACTGCACGTCCTTCGCCCCGTAGCGCGCGAGGTCGACGAGCCCGTTCGCGAGCATGAACTCCGGGATCTGCCGGAACTCGACCTGGCCGATGTCCGGGCCACCCCCGGCCGCGAGCGCCGAGTACATCTTCTGGTACCCGCCGGCGTTGCCACCGGGGATCCAGTTCGCGGTGACCTGGATGCGGGGGTTCTTCGCGTTCCACACGTCGCAGACCTTCTGCAGGTCCTTGAGCCACGCCCAGTAGGTCATCTGGACGGTTCCGCCCCCGGCGGCGGCCGGCACCAGGGGTGCCTTGTTCACGTTGGTGGAACCCGGGACGGCGCACCCGGCGAGCAACCCCGCCGCGGCCGTGCCGAGCCCGAGGCCCAGCAGGTTCCTTCTCGTCATCACACGTCGGGATGGTGTCGGCGTCATCGCCTGCGCTCCGGTTCGTCGTCGGATCGGGTTCCCTGCCAGTAGAGCACGAAACCGAGCGATGCTGTGCATTCACGAAGGTTTCACGGCGGCGCGTGTCGACGCCCGTGCCTGCGTGTTCGCTCCGACCTCCGAGCGCCACCAGCGCCGGGCGCGCAGCGTGGGTCCCACGCAGAACACCGAAGCCGCGAGCGGCCCGACAGCGCCGTCGGCGGCACGAACGGGAGGACCGACCATGACCGATCGCGGCAGCAGCACGAACGGACCCCGCATCGACGACGAGCTCGCGCACGAGGCGCAGAGCATCGTCCAGGGGCACGGCAGCAACGCCCACGTCGAGGAGTTCCGGCAGGCCGAGGCGGTGCCCGACGACACCGACGACGCCGAGACGCTCGCCGCATCCGGGTACGACGGCGAGGTCGAGGGCTCGTTGCAGGACGACGGGTCCGTCCTCGACGGCGGGTCCGACGCCGTCTTCACGAGCGAGACCGACGCGGACGACGTCCCGCCGAGCGGGACCGACGCGGCCGACGTCCCGCCGAGCGGGACCGACGCGGACGGGGGCCGCTGATGGCCCAGACGACCCGCGAGGCCAGCGCCCTGCACCCCGAGGTCGTCCGGGCGCTGCAGGCCCCGGGCACCTGGACGTGGGCGTACGTCGACGCCTCCGGCAACCGCGAGGACCCCCGCCGCCTCGCCGCACTCCAGCGCCGGACCGTCTCGGACGCGCTCCGCGAGCAGGGGACGTCCGACCGGGCGGTCCAGGTCGTCGAGGACGAGCTCGCCGAGCAGCCCGGCGCCCCGGCACCGGTCGCGCGCTACGTCCTCGTCCGCGACGACGAGCTCGTGCTCAGCGAGGTGCTGCCGGGTCACCTGCACGGCCAGGAGTCGGTCGGCACCGGAGCGGTGCCGGACCTGCTGCCCCTGCTCGCCCACCGTCCGTTCGACCTGCCCTTCCTGGTCGTCACCGTCGGCCGCGAGGGCGGCGGCTTCCGCAGCTACCGCCTCGGGCACGCCCCGACCGGTGCGGCCGAGGACGAGCAGCGCATCCAGGGCCGGACCGACACGCTGCACAAGGCGAAGTCCGGCGCCGGGTGGAAGCAGCCGCACTGGCACCAGCACGCCGAGGAGATCTGGAAGCAGACCGCGGGCGAGGTCGCCGCGTCGATCGAGGAGGCCGTCCGCGCGACGTCGCCGCGACTCGTCGTCGTCGCGGGGGACATCCGGGCCCGGGAACTGCTGCGCGGCGAGCTCTCGACGTCCACCCGCGCGCTCGTCACCGAGGTCGCGGTCGACCCCCGCGCCGACGACGCGTCCGAGAAGGCGCTCGTGCAGCACGTCGACCTGGCCCTGGCGCGGATCCTGGCGTCGCACCGGCACGACGTGCAGGACCTGCTCCGGACGCACGAGGGCCGCGGCGACAACGAGAGCGTCAGCGGGCTCGGCGCGGTGGTGTCGGCGCTGCAGCAGGCGCAGGCGGCCGTGGTCGCGCTCGACGCCGGCGCGCTCGGCGACCGCACGCTCCTGGCGCTCGACGCCGCGCCGTGGGTGGCGACCGCGCCCGAGCAGGCCGCTGGGGCGACGGTCCTCGGGCCGGTGCCCGCCGTGTGCGCACTCGTGCGCGCGGTGGTGCTCACCGACGCCGAGCTCGTCCTGGTGAACGCGGCGTCGCTGCCGAGCGGTGCGCCGGCGTCCGCGCTCCTGCGCTGGCCGGTCGGCCCCGCCGTCCCCGCCTGACCTGCCGCGGGGACCCTCCGCCCGGCGGGCGCCGGCGTGCCCGGCCTCCCCGGGCGTACCTGGCCAGTTCGGGCGTACCTGGTCGTCCCGAACGACCAGGTACGCCCGTTCCCGCCTTCCACCGCGGCCGTTCTGGGAACGAACGGGCGGGAGTCAGTCGTGGGAGCGGTCGGCGTGCGGGACGATCGGCAGCGCGAGCAGGGGCAGCGCCGCCACGATCGCGAACGACGCCGCGAACCCGAGCACCCCGACGAGGGCACCGACGCCCGGTCCGACGGCGCTCGCCGCGAGGAACTGCCCGGTGTTCTGGGTCCCGAGCGCCCGCCCCGACCACGATGGCCCGGCGGCCTCAGCCACCGAGGTGTACGCCAACCCGTTGTCCGCCACCGTGACGCTCGTCGCGACGACGAGGAACACCGCCGCCGCTCCCCAGTGCGACACGTCGACGAGTGCGAGCACGCCCATCACCACCGCCGCGGCGACCGCCACCAGCCGGAGCGGTCCGACGCGGGACCCGGCGCGGTCGCTCCACGCGCCGACCAGGATCCGCCCGACGGCACCGACGAACTGCGACGCCCCGACCAGGAGGCCCGCCGCGGGTGTCGACCAGCCGAGGCCGACGAGCCACACGAGTCCGTAGGTCGAGAGCGTGAACTGCGGGACCACGAGCAGCACGGACACCGCGTGGACCCGCCAGAGGAAGCCGGACGTCCGGTACGGGTTCGCGGCCCGGACGGTGCTCGTGCCCTCGGATCGCGCTGCTCGCGGGGGATCGGTGATGCCGACGGCGCACAGCACGGTGAGCACGGCGCAGAGCACGAAGGGCAGTACGAGCGCGGTGCGGATGCCGTGCGTCTCGGTGAGCACCGGGACCGTGACCGCCGCGAGCGTCACCCCGAGCGGCTGCGACATCTGCCGGATGCCCATCGCCAGCCCGCGGCGTTCCTTCGGGAACCAGCCGACCACGACCCGTCCGCTCGCGGCGTTCGTCGAGGCGCTCGTCATGCCCGCGGCGAGGAAGGCGATCCCGAGCAGCAGCGGGTCGCCGGCGCTCACCCAGGCCGCCACGACCGCGAGGGTGGTGAGCGCCAGACCGCCCGCGATGACGACGTGCTCGCCGACCCGGTCGGTGACCGCGCCCCAGGCGATGAGCGTCAGGACGAGGCCGATCGTCGGCGCAGCGGCGAACAGTCCGGCCGATGCGAAGGGCATGCCCCCGGCGAGCAGGTGCGGGATGAGCAGCGCCGGAGCGGAGACGACCAGCGTGCCGGCGGCCTGCGCGGCCACCCCGAGGCCGAGCATCGTCCACGCGCGCCGCGGGACGGTCGTCGCGGCGGTAGCAGCGATGGTCGGCGGCACGGGTCCCGTCCTGGGTGCGGTTGGTGTACCACGACGGTATACCAACCGTCACGCGGCCGCACTATGCTGGTCCGCCGTGACCGAGACGACCGAGAACGCCGTGCCCGTGTCGCAGACGAGCCAGCTCTACGACAACCTGCGCGAGGCGATCCTGACCCTCGACATCGCGCCCGGCGAGCGGATCTCCGAGCGCGGCCTCGAGGGTCGCTTCCACGCGTCGCGCACGCCCGTCCGGGCAGCGCTGTCGCGCCTCGAGCGCGAGGGGCTCATCCTGCACGAGGGGCGCTCGTGGACGGTCACGCCGATCGACCTCGACGAGATCGCGTCGCTCGCGGAGCTCCGCGGCGTGCTCGAGCCCGCCGCGGCACGGCTCGCCGTCCAGCGCGCGTCCGCCGAGCAGCTCGACGAGGTCCGGGCGCACCTCGACGGTCTGCGGGGGAGCCCCGACCGCGAGACGGGCATCCGGATGGGGTCGACGTTCCACCTCGACCTGGCCGCGCTCGGCGGGAACCGGTTCGTCACCGATGCCATCGCCGACGCCCTGACCCGCCTCGAGCGCACCCGGTGGATCGAGGTGCGCACCGCTGCGGCCCGCGAGGCCGCGTGGGAGGAGCACAGCGCCGTCCTCGACGCCGTCCGCGCCGGCGACGCCGACCGGGCCGCTGAACTGCTCGCGGCGCACGTCGCGGGCACGAACGACCGCCTGCTCGCGTGGATCGGGCAGGAGCGCCGACGCCTCCGTGGGGCGGGCATGGCGATCGTCGGGAGCACCGGACTGTTCGCCGAGGCGGAGCAGGCCGGACCCGTCGGACGCTGACCGCTCCGCCTGACCGCTCGCTGACCGCTCGCTGACCGCCACAGGCCGAAGGCGGCCGGCGCCCACTCCCGCGGGATCAGCCCCTCGTCGTCGGTTCCTCGGACCCGTCGATGTCCTGGGCGGCGTCGACCGCCCCGTGCCGGGTGTGGTCGAGGAGTGCGTCGCGCACCTCGGCCTCGTCGGTGGTGAGTCGGATGGCGTGCTTGCTGCCGGACCGCGTCGACTGGGACATCGTGTTCCTCCTGTGTGCGTGGGCATCGGGTGGTGATGCGCTTCCTCACGGGACGTTCTGAGGTCGCCCCAGTGTGCGCCCGCCCGCCCGGCGCGCGCAAGCACCTCCGCCGACCTGTGGAGCGACCGGTCCCGGGGCCGTGCCTAGGATGGTCCGGCCGCGCACGGGTGTGGCGGCCGGACGGACGTCGGAGGGGAGGCGCGGCATGAGCGGGCAGCGCACCGCACCGCCCACGGTCTACGACGTCGCCTCCGAGGCCGGCGTCTCGATCGCCACCGTCTCCCGCGTGCTCCGCACGCCGGACGCCGTCCGCGAGGGCACCCGCGACCGCGTCCAGGCGGCGATCCGGACCCTCGGCTACGTGCCGTCCGGCAACGCCAGGGCCCTCGCCGGCAAGCGCACCGGCGTGGTCGGACTCCTGCTGCCCGGGTTCGACGTCGTGCCGGACGAGCGGCCCGACCTCGTGACCGACGGCGGCGTCCGCGTGGTCGACGACCGCCGGCACGTCACCCAGCCGTTCTCGTCGAACCTGTACTTCGACGAGGTCCTCCGCGGCGCGGAGACCGAGGCGTGGCAGCGCGGCCTCGCGCTCATGGTCGCCGCCGGTCGAGGGTCCTCACGCGACGTCATCGTGAACGACGTCGCCGGTCGGGTGGACGGCCTCGCGGTGCTCGCGCAGACCGTGCCCGACGACCTGCTCGAGCACGTGGCCCGGCGCATCCCGGTCGTGGTCCTCGCCGACGACCGGCGCTCGCACGGGTTCGACTCCGTGAGCGTGGACAACGCCGCCGGCATGCGGACCCTCGCGTCGCACGTGATCGGGCGGCTCGGCATCCGGTCGCTGGCGTACGTCGCGGGGCCGATCGACTCCCCGGACGACATCGAGCGCTCGGCGGGGTTCCGTCGGGCGCTGGCGGACCACGAGGTGCCCTCGTCCGCGGTCCGGACCGTGCACGGCGACTTCGGTCGGGTCCGCGCACGCGAGCTCGCCGCGGCGCTCTTCGACGGACCCGAGCTCCCGCGCGCCGTGATCTGCTCGAACGACCAGTCAGCGCTCGGCGTGCTCGACGCCGCCGGTGCCCGCGGGCTCCGCGTCCCGGAGGACGTCGTCGTCACCGGCTTCGACGGCATCGACGCGGGGCGGTTCTCGGCGCCGCCGCTGACCACCGTGCACCAGCCGATGGGGGAGCTCGGGCGCGCGGCGGTCCGGGCGATCGTCGACCGCTTCGAGCGCCCGGAGGGAGCGCCGCGTGCCGTGCGGCTGCCGGTCGAGGTGCTGCTGCGGGAGAGCTGCCCGCCGGCGCTCTGACGGCGGTGCGCAGCTCGTCCGCCGGTCGCCGACAGGCCGACCACCCGCCGCCTCGGAACGGGCACCGCATGTTGCGCGCTGCGATGTAAGCGCATACATTGGGGCGCAGCACCCACTCGACACGGAGGTCGACCGAGCAATGACGCTTCCCCCACAGCGCACGCAGCACGGCCCGCGCCGCCGCGGCCGGCTGCTGACCGCGCTCGCCGGCATCGCCGTCGTGGCCCTCGCCGCCACCGGCTGCAGCATCCAGGTCCGCTCGGAGCCGGACCCGAGCATCGGCAAGGACACGATGCTCATCAACGCGGACCGCGGCAACCCGCTGTTCGACCGCAACTTCAACCCGTACATCCCGAACGCCCGCACCGCGAGCAAGTGGATGTACGAGCCCCTCATCGAGATCAACCCGCTCGACGGCGCGGGCACCCCGTGGCTCGCGAGCTCGTGGGACCTGCCGGACGCGAAGACCATCGACATGACGATCCGGAAGGGCGTCGAGTGGTCCGACGGCACCCGGTTCACCCCGGAGGACGTCCTCTTCACCTTCGACCTGCTCAAGAAGTTCCCCGCGATGGACGTCAAGGGCGCCTGGCAGCACATCGACCGGATCGAGCGGAACGGCGACCACCTGGTCTTCCACCTGAAGAGCGAGGACGTGCCGAGCCTCAACATCATCGGCGCGACGTACATCCTCCCCGAGCACCACTACGGCGGGGTGAAGGACCCCGTCACGTGGCGCGATCCGAACCCGGTCGGTACGGGCCCGTTCGTGCTCGGCAACTACTCCGACCAGCAGTACTCGATGGACAAGAACCCGAGGTACTGGCAGGCCGACGAGATCGCGATCCAGCACCTCGTGCTCCCCGCGACGAACACGCAGCTCGACACCGTCACCCGTGGCTACGACTGGGCGTACTCGTTCATCTCCGACGTCAAGGGCACGTGGGGTGCCGCGTCACCCGACAACAAGTGGTGGTTCCCGGCCGGCGGCGTGATCGGCCTCATCCCGAACCTGACGAAGGCGCCGTACGACGACGTCAACGTGCGCAAGGGCATCTCCTACGCACTCGACCGCGACGGCATCGCCGAGACCGCCTCCGAGGGCAACCTCAGCGCAGCGGGCCAGACCGGGCTGATCCTGCCGAACCAGGAGCAGTACCTCGACCCGTCGATCCCGGACAAGGGCTTGATCACGCAGGACACCAGCCGGGCCCTCGCCGAGTTCGCGAAGTCCGGCTACGAGCAGCAGGGCGGCAAGCTCGTCAAGGACGGCAAGCAGCTCGAGATCAACCTGATGACCGCGAACGGCTACTCGGACTGGCTCCGTGCCGCACAGCAGGTGCAGCGTGACCTCGGGAAGATCGGCGTGAAGGTGCAGATCCAGGCACCGCAGCCCGCCGGCTACCAGCAGAACATCAACAACGGCACGTTCGACATGGCGATGGGCGGCATGGGGAACGGCGACGTGTTCCAGGCCTACAACTCGCTGCTGTCGAGCGACTTCTACCAGCCGGTCGGCAAGTCGACGGTGAACAACTTCGAGCGGTACCGGAACGCCGACACGCAGCAGCTGCTCGACGCGTACAAGGCGACGACGGACAAGTCCGAGCAGCAGCGCATCCTGAACCAGCTGCAGGCCGTCGTGTACGACGACCTGCCCGTGATCGGCGTGTACTACGGCGGCCTCTGGGGGCTGTTCAACACCGGCAAGTTCGTCGGGTGGCCGAGCGCTGAGGACCCGTACATGGCGCCGCAGAACTACGACTCGGCTCCGCTGCTCATCTTCACGAAGCTCCGACTCCGTGACAGCGCCGCAGGCAAGGCGATCCTCGAAGAGACGAAGCACCAGCAGAAGGAGGCAGGCAAGTGAAGTACATCCTCCAGAAACTCGTCCTCTTCGTCCTGACCCTCTGGGCCGCGGTCACGCTGAACTTCGTGCTCCCGCGCCTCATGCCGGGCAGCCCGTCCGACGCGGCGCTCGCGAAGCTCAGCCAGAACGGCCCGGTCACCGACGCCACGAAGAAGGCCATCGAGGCCCAGCTCGGCGTCCCCAGCGGGAACCTCTGGGACCAGTACGTCAGCTACCTGCACCAGGTCGTCACCCTCGACTTCGGCACGAGCTACACGTTCTACCCGCAGCCCGTCGGTGACCTGGTCGGTCGCGCCCTGCCCTACACGCTCGTGCTCGTCGGGACGGTCACGGTCCTCGCGTTCGTGATCGGCACGCTCATCGGCGTCGCGGCCGCGTGGAAGCGCGGCACCTGGCTCGACTCGCTCCCGACCCTGTCGGGCTCGTTCATGTCGACGTTCCCGTACTTCTGGACGGCACTCCTGCTGCTGTTCTTCCTCGGCTACGTCCTGCACTGGTTCCCGACCACCGGGGCGTCGTCCGCGACGAGCGTCCCGGGCTGGAACGGCACCTACATCGGCGACGTCCTGCGGCACGCGGTCCTGCCGGCCGTGACGATCCTCGTGACGAGCCTGGGCGGCTGGATCATCGGCATGCGCAACGCGATGATCAACACCCTCGGTGACGACTACGTCACCTTCGCCGAGGCGAACGGCCTCCGCGGTCGCACGGTCGCCGTCCGGTACGCCGCGCGCAACGCGATCCTGCCGAACCTGACCGGCTTCGGCCTGGCACTCGGCGGCGTGGTCGGCGGCTCGGTGCTGGTCGAGCAGGTGTTCGGCTACCCGGGCATCGGCTACCTGCTGTTCAACGCCGTGATCGGGCAGGACTACCCGCTCATGCAGGCCCTCTTCCTGATGATCACCGTGTCGGTGCTCATCGCCAACTTCATCGTGGACGTCCTCTACGGCGTCCTGGACCCGAGGACGCGCCGATGACCAACACGAAGGCACCCGACGCAACAGTTGCCGTCCGGACGCAGGACACCCAGCAAGAACAGCAAGCACCCTCCAAGCTCAGAGCAGCCGCACGCCAGTTCGGCGTCGTCTGGAGCAACACCAAGGCCCGCATCGGCCTCTGCATCCTCGCCTTCTTCGTCCTCGTGGCGATCGCCGCCCCGCTCCTCGCCCCCTACGGCGCCAGCCAGAACGGCTTCGCGCGCAACGCCGACGCCACCTGGGCGCACTGGATGGGCACCACCGCCGCCGGCGAGGACGTCCTCTCCCAACTCATCTACGGCGCCCGGGTCTCCGTGCTCGTCGGCGCAGTGGCGGGCTTCCTGTCCACCCTCGTCGCCGTCGCGATCGGCCTGAGCTGGGGCTACATCCGCGGCTGGGTCGCCGAGGTCGTCGGGTTCATCGTGAACCTGTTCCTCGTCATCCCGGGCCTGCCGCTCATGATCGTCATCGCGGCGTACCTGCAGAACGGCGGCATCGCGGTGATCATCGCTGTGATCGTCGTCACCGGCTGGGCCTGGGGCGCGCGCGTCCTCCGCAGCCAGACGCAGTCCCTCCGCAGCCGCGACTTCGTCACCGCGGCGCAGTTCTCCGGCGACGGTGCGACGCGCATCGTGTTCCGCGAGATCCTGCCGAACATGACGAGCCTGATCGTCGGCAGCTTCTTCGGTGCCGCGACGAGCGCGATCCTCGCCGAGGCGGGCCTCGAGTTCCTCGGACTCGGCGACTCGTCCATCGTCAGCTGGGGCACGATCCTCTACTGGGCGCAGAACTCGAACGCGCTGCTCACCGGCCAGTGGATCCTGCTGTTCGCCCCCGGTCTCTGCATCGCTCTCCTGGCGATGAGCCTCACCCTCATCAACTTCGGCGTCGACGCCGTGTCCAACCCGCGGTTGCGCGAGGGCGCGCGCCGCAAGCGCAAGGAGGTCACCGCATGAGCGGCGCAACCACCGACGGCCTGGAGGCGCGGGACGGCGCCGCCACGCGCCTCCCGTCCGACACGCAGCAGCAGGACGTCCTGCTCGACGTCCGCGACCTGTCGGTCGTCTACGAATCGGCCGGCCAGACGGCCGTCCAGGCCGTCGACCACGTCTCCTTCCAGCTGCGCAAGGGCGAGTTCGTCGGCCTGGTCGGCGAGTCCGGCTCGGGCAAGTCGACCCTCGGCTACGCGCTGACCCGGCTGCAGAAGCCGCCGGCGCGCACCAACGGGGGCAGCATCGTCTTCGGTGGAGCGGACATCCGCGACCTCGACGACGAGGCCCTGCGCCAGCAGCGCCAGGGCGGCTTCGCGATGGTCCTGCAGTCCGGCATGAACGCGCTCAACCCGGTGCGCACGATCCGCAACCACTTCGTCGACGTCTTCCGGGCGCACGGGCACGTTCCACGCGAGCGGTGGGACGCCCGGATGCGGGAGCTCATCGGCAAGGTGAAGCTGCCCGAGTCGATGCTCGCGCGCTACCCCGGGGAGCTCTCCGGCGGCATGCGGCAGCGCGTCTCGATCGCGATCGCGCTGTCGCTCGAGCCGCAGCTCATGGTGTTCGACGAGCCGACCACGGCCCTCGACGTCCTCGTGCAGCACGCCGTGATGGACACGATCATCGAGTTGCAGCGCTCCGAGGGCTTCACGGCGATCCTGATCAGCCACGACCTCGGCATCGTCCTCGAGGCCACCGAGCGCGTGCTCGTCATGCACGAGGGGCGGATCGTCGAGGACGGCCGCTCGCTCGAGGTCCTCCGTGACCCGCAGGACGACTACACGAAGATGCTGCTGTCGCACTACGCCGACCCTCGTGCGGAGGTCGTGAGCCTGCCGGGGTTCCCGGACCGGTCGCTGCGCGGCACGGACCAGACCCGGCAGGAGACGACGTCGTCGTTCAGCACGGTCGGGTCGCGTGAGCGCAGCGCCGCGAAGAACCCGATCGTCGTCGACCACCTCGTCAAGACGTACCCGGCACCCCGTCGCGGTGAGCAGCCCGTGCAGGCCGTCCGCGACGTGTCGTTCACCCTCGAGCCCGGGCAGTCGCTCGCCCTGGTCGGCCAGTCCGGCTCGGGCAAGTCGACCATCGCGAAGATGCTCACCGGCGTCGAGCAGCCGACGAGCGGGACCGTCCGGTTCGGCGACACCGACGTGACGAAGCTCGGGAGGCGCGGCCTGCAGGACCTCCGCTCCGAGGTGCAGATGGTGTTCCAGGACCCGTACGCGGCGCTCAACCCGCTGCACACGGTGGAGTACATCCTGTCCCGACCGATCGCGAACTACACCGGACTCCGCGGGCGCGATGCCCGACGCCGGATGCTCGCGATCCTCGAGACCGTGGGCCTGACGCCCGTCGAGCAGTTCGCGCAGAAGCTCCCGCACCAGCTCTCCGGCGGGCAGCGGCAGCGCGTGGTCATCGCCCGGGCGCTCGCGAGCGACCCGCAGGTGATCATCGCGGACGAGCCGGTGTCGATGCTCGACGTCACGCTGCGCGCCGGCGTGCTCGCGCTGCTCGAGGACCTGCGCGAGCAGTGGGGCGTCTCGCTCCTCTACATCACGCACGACCTGCTGAGCGCCCGGCTCATCACCGACGACGTCATGGTGCTGCACGACGGCGCCGTGGTCGAGCGGGGCCGCACGGCCGAGGTGCTGCAGCACCCACAGGACGACTACACGGTCGCGCTGCTGGACGCGGTGCCGAACCCGCGGCGGACACTGCTCGCATGACGTTCCCCGCTCTTGCTCCCTTCGGCCACCTCCCCACACCCGAGGGTGTCGACGTCGTCGGCATCGACCTGCCCGTCGGTCGGCTCACCGCCTACCGGGTCGTGCCGGCCGGATCCTCGAAGGGCACCGTCCTGATCGTCCCCGGGTACACCGGGTCGAAGGAGGACTGGCGCACCTTCATGCCGCTCCTCCGGGAGGCCGGCTGGACCGCGGTCGCGATCAGCCGCCGCGGCCAGGCCGACTCGGTCGCGCCGACCTCGCCGTCCGACTACTCCCTCGACGAGGAGGCGGCCGACGTCGTCCGGGTCGCGGCGCTGCTCGACGACGGCGCGCCCGTGCACCTGATCGGGCACTCGCTCGGCGGGGTCATCGCCCGCGAAGCCGCGATCGCGTCCCCGCAGTCGTTCCGGTCAGTGGTCCAGTTCTGCTCCGGCCCGTACGGCTGGCCGTACCGCAAGGTCACCGAGCTGACGATCCTGCACGACACCGGCGGGAACAACCGGCAGCTGTTCGACTCGACGAACCCCCTGTGGGCGTACCGCCCCGACGAGGAGCTCCCCGACGACGTCCGGATGGTCCGCGACCGCTTCGACGCGACGAGCCCGCTGAGCGTCGTCGCCGGCGGGCACATCCTCGAGGACCACACCGACTCGTCCGCCGAGCTCCGGGCGACCGGGCTCCCCGTCCTCGTGGCGCACGGCGAGTGGGACGGCGCCTGGCCGATCCCGTGGCAGCGGCAGATGGCGGAGGACACCGGCGCCCGCTACGAGGTCGTCCCGACCAGCTACCACGGCCCCCACGTCGAGAACCCGGCCGCGACCATCGCGCTCTTCGACGACTTCCTCGGCCGGCACACACCGGCTCGCACCTGAAAGGCACCATCATCACCACGCTGCAGTTCCCCGACGGCTTCCTCTGGGGTGCCGCCACCGCCGCGCACCAGATCGAGGGCAACAACGTCAACAGCAACTGGTGGGTGCACGAGCACGAGCCCGACACCACCATCGTCGAACCCTCCGGCGACGCCGCGGACAGCTACCACCGGTACCGCGAGGACATCCGCATCGCCGCCGACCTCGGCCTGAACTCCTACCGGTTCAGCATCGAGTGGGCGCGCATCGAGCCCGAGCGCGGCTTCGTCTCCCGCGCCGAGATCGACCACTACCGCCGCATGGTCGAGGCCTGCCACGAGGCCGGCGTCGAACCGATCGTCACGCTCATGCACTTCACCGTGCCGCGCTGGTTCGAGCGCGACGGCTTCTGGCGCGCCCCCGACGCCGCCGACCTGTTCGCCCGCTACACCGAGGCCGCGCTGCCGGTCGTGCAGGACGGCGTCCGCTACGTCTGCACGATCAACGAGCCGAACATCGCCGCGATGCTCGCCGGGGGAGAGGACGCGTCGAACCTCGTGGCGTACGGCCTGCCGAACCCCGACCTGCACGTGGCGGACCAGCTGCTCGCGTCGCACCGGCGCTCCCGCGAGGTCCTGTCGCAGGTCTCCGGCCTGCAGTCCGGCTGGACCATCGCGACGCAGGCGTTCCGCGCGAACGGTGAGCCGGGCTCCGAGGAGATGCTCCGCGAGTACGGCTACCCGCGCGACGACTGGTACCTCGAGCAGGCCGCCGGTGACGACTTCCTCGGCGTGCAGGCCTACACGCGCACGTTCATCGGCGCCACCGGTCCGGTGCCGGTCGTGGAGACGAGCGAGACGACCCTGACCGGGTGGGAGTTCTACCCGGAGGCCTCGGCCGACGGACTCCGCAGCGCGTGGGAGCTGTCCGGCCACGTCCCGCTGATGATCACCGAGAACGGCATCGCCACCGCCGACGACTCCCGCCGGATCGCCTACACGCAGGGCGCCCTCGAGGGCATCCACCGCTGCATCGAGGACGGCATCGAGGTGCTGGGCTACCAGCACTGGTCGCTCCTCGACAACTACGAGTGGGCCTCCGGGTACCGGCCGACCTTCGGGCTCGTCGCCTGGGACCGCGAGACCTTCGCGCGCACGCCCAAGGACTCGGCGCGCTGGTACGGGAAGGTCGCGCAGGCGAACGCGCTCGAGACGCGTCGCGACTGACGCGTCCCCCTTGCGGACGGGAGGCTCGTGGCGGCGCCGCCACGAGCCTCCCGTCCGTCTCCTGGTCAGACCGCGATCAGCGGGTCGCCTCGTCGCTCGACGGATCGTCGGCGACGTACGCCTCACCGACGGCGTGCGCGTCGAACCAGGCGAGCAGGACCTCCTCGGCCTTCCGCGAGCCGCGCTCGCGGGCGAGGTCGAGCGCCGTCCGCCCCTCGGCGTCGAGCACGGAGACGTCCGCGCCGCGTTCGATGAGCGCCTCGGTCGTGCCGCGGCGGTCGAACCACGCGGCGGCGTGCAGCGGGGCGAAGCCCCAGCGCGGGTCGACCTCGTCGACACCGGTCGGGTCCGCGCCGTACCCGTCGAGCTCCAGGGAGAGCCCACCGACGTCCCCGTGACCCGCGGCGCGCACCGCGGGAGCGGCCCACTCGAGCCAGCCGTCCGGCACCGGGCCGTACCAGCCGTGGGTGGGGCGTGCCTCCAGGCCGGACCACGCCGACTCCGCGACGGGGCGGACCTCGACGACGACGTCGCGGAAGTGCACGGCGAGTTCGCCGGTGGGGGAGAGCAGCAGGCGGAGCTCCCAGACGTCGGCGTCCACGTGCGCGATCTCCCCGCGGGAGACCTGGACGTCGCCGGCGAGGACCGCGAGCGGACCGGTGTCCGCGGGCTCGAGGACGGCGCGGTGGAACTCGAGCGTCACACGGGCGTGGTTCCACCGGCGCCACAGGCCGTCCGGGGTGTCGAGGACCTCGTCGGTCCGCACCACGACGGTCGTCCGCACGGTGAGCACGGGCGTTGCGTCGATGCCCGCGGTGTCGCCGCTCGGCGTCTCGGTGACGTGCCACGCGGCGATGCGGGCCTCGTTCCAGGTGACGGACGCGAGTGCGGCGACGGACGGGGGTGCGTCGGTGACCAGGCGGGCGAGGTGCTCGGCGTAGCCCTCGACGTCCTCGAGGGAGACGTAGCCGACGCCGGGCCAGCCCACTCGACTCCATCGCACGGGTCCGAGCCTACCGATCCTCGGCCGGGCCACGAGGCCGCCAGCAGGAGCCAGAGGAGCGGATCACCCAGGTCGGGGAGCGCGACCGCCTTCGCGACGAGCAGTGCGAGCAGCCCGGCAGCCGCGGCGACCCGGGTCGGCTCCCGGTGCGCACCACGGACCGCTGCGACGACGACGGCGATGAACAGCACCGAACCGACGACACCCACGGTCGACAGCAGGGACACGGCGAACGACGACGACCGGTTCCCACCGAGGCCGACGCCGAGCCCCACGGTGTGCAGGAGCAGGTCCAGCCCGATCGTGTCGGAGCCGCCCCGCGACACCTGGGAGTTCGTGCCGACCTTCGCCGTGACGACCTCGACCACGCCGGACACGGCCGTGCTCCCGACGGTCAGCGCGGCGAGGACCGCCACGAGCGCCCCGAGGACGTACCACGGCGCGCCCTTCCCTCCCGACCGCACGAACCGGACGACCAGCAGGACGCCGGCTGTCGGCGCGATCACGATCATCGCGACCGCACCGGTGCCGGCACCGGCGCCGACGAGCAGGACCGCTGCGGCTGCGGCGAGCACGACGGACGCCACCCTGGTCCGTGCGCTCCCGGTGGTGAGCGCTCGCGCAGCGCTGAACACGACGACCGCGGTGGCGAAGCCGGCGAGCAGGCTCGGTTCGCTGAACACGCCCCGCCACCGGACCTCGTAGACGGCGTACCAGGCGTTCAGGGTGTCGATGTACGGAGCCAGCACGTCTGCGCCGGCGAGGCGGAGCGGCTCGCGGACGAAGCTGGCCGCGACGCACGTCCACACCGACACCTCGAGGGTGAACAGTGCGGTCCCCGTCCTGGCCAGGAAGAAGACCGCGCAGAGGGCGGCGAGCAGGATGACGGACTGCGTCAGGTTCGTCTCGGACCAGCCGAGCGGGACGAGCACGCGCTCGGGGTTGTTCAGTCCGCCCCGCGGGCCCAGGACGAGCGCGCCCTCGAAGACCCACGGGCCGAGGACGGTCCAGGTCCAGGCGAACAGGGCGAAGACGACGAGCAGCCCGAAGCCGCTGGGGAAGCGGCGTGGATCCCTCGTCAGCAGCCCGCCCACGGCCGCGACCGCGGCCACGCACACGAAGACCGGGACCGGTGCGACCGAGCCCAGCGCGACGCCGGCGCTCTGCGGGAACGCGGCAGCGGCACCGAGGGCGACGGCGACCACACGATCACGCCGGAGGAGGAGGCCGACGAGGGCCACTCCGACGAAGAGTGCACCGAGTACCGTCATCTTTCCCCTTCCGGTCGACAGATGTATCATGCATCAGATATACCGCCCGATCAAGCCAGGGAAGATCCTCCATGACGCTCGTCCAGTTCGCCGCTGTCCTCCGTCGACGGTGGTCGTCGCTCGTCGTCCTGACACTCGTCGGGATCGGCGTGGGCGCGACCCTCACCCTCGTGATGACGCCGATGTTCCGCGCGCAAGCGCAGGTGTTCGTTTCCGTCGACGCGGGACCGACGGCGAGCGACCTGAGCCAGGGCGGTTCCTTCTCCGAGTCGCGGGTCGCCTCCTACGCCGAACTCGCCGCATCCCCGTCCGTCCTCCGCGCAGCAGCAGCGGCAGCGCACGTCGAGGGAACGATCGAGCAGCTGTCACGTCAGGTCCGGGTGGCTTCCAGCCTCGAGACGGTGATCCTCACCATCACCGCTACCGATCCCGACCCTCAGCGCGCAGCAGCGTTCGCCGACGCCATCGCCGAGAAGACGGTCGAACTCGTCGGGGAGATCGAGAAGACCGACTCGGCCGGCGAATCGCTCGTGAAGCTCAGCGTCTACCAGCACGCCGAGACCCCGTCGGCCCCCTCGTCTCCCCGTGTCACCACGAACGTCGTCGTCGGGGCGTTCCTCGGACTCATCCTCGCGATCATCGCTGCGATGGTGCGCGAGGCCCTCGACTCCCGGATCCGGACCGTCGACGACCTCCGACGCGCCACCGAGCGCAGCGTCCTGGCCGAGATCCCCGTCGCCGACGATGTCGTAGCACTCCGGCGCCCCGAGGTGGGGACGAAGTTCTCGGAACTCGCAGAGTCGTACCGGCAGCTCCGCACCCACCTGACCTTCACGAACCTCGACGGAGCGTGCCAGGTCATCGTGGTGACGAGCGCCGTCGCCGGTGAGGGCAAGTCCTCCACGGCGCTCAACCTGGCGTTCATGCTCGCGCAGAACGGCCACCGCACGCTCCTGATCGACGGCGATCTCCGCCGACCCACCGTCGCCGATGCGCTGGACCTCGAGGGCAGCGTCGGGCTCTCGACGGTCCTGGCGCACCAGGTGGAGCTCGAGGAGGCGGTCCAGGTGGTCGGTCGGGACGGGCTCCACGTGCTGGCCTCCGGGCAGGTCCCACCGAACCCGAGCGAGCTGCTCAGCTCACGGCAGATGCGTTTCATCGTCGACTCGGCCGCTGCCGCCTTCGACTACGTCATCATCGACGCGCCGCCCGCCCTCCCGGTGACCGACCCAGCCGTCCTCGGTGCCCTCGCCACCGGCGTCCTCGTGGTCTCGGCCACCGACGGTCACACGACGGTCCGCGAGCTCGAGCAGTCCCTGGAGACGATCGACGCGGTCGGCGCCCGTGTCGTCGGTCTGGTCGCGAACCGGGTCCGTGCCGGTCGGAAGCCGGCCAGTTACTACGACTACTCCTCCGCGGAACCGATCAAGGAGAGCCGCCGCCGTACTCGGCGCGCGTCGTTCGGCTGACGTCGCGACGACCGATCACGCCGCGGGAGCGCGCGCAGCGCAGTGCTGCGCTCGCGGTGGCTCCGGCGATGCTGCGGAGCACGTGCACCCTCGACGAGCTCGCGCGGGTCGGTGATGCCGTCCAGGCCGGCGGATTCCGGCTCGATCCGGGCATGAGCCCGGCAGCGCTCGTCCAACTGCACCGACTGACGGTCGGCATGCCGGAGGACATCGCTGATCCGACAGGCGGCGACCCGAGTGACTTCGCCGACCTGGCGCGGACGGCTGACGCAGCGTTGCGCCCTGTGGCCCCGCTGTTCCTCGCGGTCGACCGGAGCGCGCGGCATTGGGCCGCATCGTCGCCTTCAGACCGTCGATGGCTCCTTCGGCCTGACCAGCCCCGCAGCACTGCGGCGTGGACACGGTCCGCTCGGTCGGTCCAGTCGGCCCCGCGCTGGGTCGTTGCGCGTCTGAAGTGCAGCGGTGGTGCCTCTGGCGTGCCCGGAAGGGCGCGGAGAGAGGCGACCGTGTGGGGAGTTCGTCGACTTCGCGCCAGCAGCGAGCGAGTGGGTACCAGCGTCGAGCAGCCATGGTCGAGCAGCGGTCGTCCGCGCCGGGTCGAGGGAGCCACCCGCAACGCAACGAGCCAGGCCCGGACCACCTTGATGGTCCGGACCTGGCTCGTGTTCCCGTGCGGGTCAGCGCTTCCCGTCGTGCACGGTGTTCTTCTTCCCGGTGTCGTGCACCTTCGGCTTCGAGGAGGAGGTGATCTGGTTCCCGTCGCCGGTGATGGTGACGTCGGAGAGATCAGCGGCGGTGATGCCGTTCACCGTTCCCGAAACGCGGAGGTGCGAGGTCTTGCCGAGGATGATCCGGGCACTGGACGTCGAGACGTCCACGGTGTCGCAGTCCGCAACGGTGACCTCCTTGTTGTTGAGGTCCTTCACGTGCGCAACCCCGTCCGTGCAGGGGACCGTTGCCTTCTCGAGCTGGACGGGAGGGGCGGTGGTGACCGCCTTCGATTCCGGCTTCGACGTCGGTGCGGAGCTGGACTTCGCGGTGGAGTCGGAGTGCAGGGATCCATCGGTGCTGGCGCATCCGGCGAGGGCTGCGCTGGCGGTCAGGACGAGTGCGGGCAGCAGGAGCAGGCGGTTCACGGGTGTTCTCCCTGAGTCTGGTGGTGAGGAAAGGGGGTCGGGCAGGGCAACCACGGGTGCCCTACCCGACCGAGGAGGGTGCAGGTCAGGAACCGACCTGGAGGGAGGTGTCGTTCTGGTTGAACTTGCCGCCCTTGGTGAACTGGTGGATGTAGAACTGGTACCAGCCGTCGTCGAGGGTGATGCCGTCGTTGACGGTCATCGTCCACTTGTCGGAGCCCTCGAGATTGGTCTCGGCGATGTAGCCGTCGACTGCGGCGCGGCGGATGCCGAGTTCGGCTCCGTCGACGCCGGTGCCTTCGAAGACTTGGTTGGTGGGCGAGATCTTGCCGAACTTCGCGGGGCTGGTGATCACCGGGGGCGTGTTCTGGGCGTAGTCCAGGGAGACGTTCGCGGCGGCGGAGGTGTTCTCGTTCACGGTCTGGGTGACGGTGAAGTGCTGGGTGCCCCAGCCGACCTTGGACGGGTCGATCTGGAAGTCGAAGTTGGTGCCGTTCGCGGGGCCTTCGGCGATGAGGTTGTCGCCCTGCTTGATGGTGACGGTTGCGCCCTGGGCGATGCCCGAGCCCTTGATGTGGGCCCACTGGTGCACGTCGGTCGGGAACTCACCCTTCACCGACACCGGCGCGGGGACCGGGGACTTGCGGGGCTTGACCGTGATCTCAGCGGAGGTGCGGTTGTATCCCTTCGATACGCCCTCGGCAACCAGCTGGTACTCCCGGTCCTCGAGCTCCAGGTCGGCGACGTGCCAGGCGCCGTGCTCGTCGGCCTGGGCACTCTTCAGAGGATCGTTCGCGCCCTTCTCGAAGACCCGGATCTCCACGCCTGCCTGCGCTGTACCCGAGATGGTGATCGGATCGCCGGGAGCGACATCGTCGTCGAGATCGTTGATGACGATACCCGGCCCGTAGTCGACGGAGATCGAGCGGGACGACAGCTCGACGGGCCCGACGGACTGCGCGACCGTCAAGGCTGCGACACCGCTCTTGTTCGGAGCGTTGACCTGCGTCGACCACCGCCCGGCGTCATCAGCTTCGGCGTGCGCGAGCTCTTCACCGTTCGAGATCGTGATCGTGGCCCCCGCCGTCGCGGTGCCACCGATCGTGGCGTTCTCGGCGAGGACCGGTGAGAACGACGCAGAGGCGTCGATGGGTGCGACGACGCCGTTGGTGATGTTCGACGCCGGGATCGTCGTCTTCGCCGACGTGGTGTTCCCGATTTTGGATCGGAAGTCGTAGCCGCCGTCAGGGACGATGGTGGAGGTGAGGAAGTACATGCCATGGTCGTCGAAGGTGCCGGCCGTGTTCCACGTTCCGGTGTGTGCGCCGTGCTGGACGGTCGCGCCCTTGGGTCCGCGCAGCTGGTACAGGTAGGCGGTGGTGCCGTCGGCGTTGGTGTACTTGTTCGCCGTGATGACCTCCGGTGCGGGCAGGGCCTCGACGATCTGGGATGCGGGGATCGTGGTCCTCGCCGACGTGGTGTTCCCGATCTTGGATCGGAAGTCGTAGCCGCCGTCAGGGACGATGGTGGAGGTGAGGAAGTACATGCCACGGTCGTCGAAGGTGCCGGCCGTGTTCCACGTTCCGGTGTGTGCGCCGTGCTGGACGGTCGCGCCCTTGGGTCCGCGCAGCTGGTACAGGTAGGCGGTGGTGCCGTCGGCGGTGGTGTACTTGTTCGCGGCGACGACCACCGGTGCGGGCAAGGCTTCGACGATCTGGGCCGCGGGGATACGGGTCTTCGCCGAGGTGGTGTCTCCGACCTTGTATCTGAAATCCATGCCGCTGGCAGGGTCCAGGGTGGAGGTGAGGAAGTACATCCCACGGTCGTCGAAGGTGCCGTCTGTGTACCACAGGGCGTGGCTGCTCCGGCCGTGCTGGACAGTCGCGCCCTTGGGGCCGCGTAGCTGGTACAGGTAGGCGGTGGTGCCGTCGGGGGTGATGTACTTGTTCGCGGCGACGACCTCCGGGGCGGACAGTTCACTTGGGTTGGATTGCGCGGCGTTCCCGGCCGTACCGGTGGTCGTCGGCGACGCAACGGCAACCGGACCGAACGAGATCGATGCCGCGAGTGAAGCAGCGGCGACGCCGGTCGCGGTCGCCGCTCGGATGAATGACTTCATGGGAGGAGGATGTCCTTCTTGTCAGACCGCTTAGGCGGTGAATGCATATACAGAATATCACCTCCCCAGCGTGCGGCAGTCGGGCTCGAAGGGCGGTAGGCGCTCCGCGCAGACTTGCGCTGGATCGACGCAACTTGCTGTCGCACCCCTTGACGCAGCCTGCGGCCCGGGTAGACTTGAGCCAATCGGACGCAAGTCCAACAACCTGCCCCTACGCGAGGAGTCAACACATGGGACGTGCAGTAGGCATCGACCTCGGAACCACCAACTCGGTCGTCAGCGTGCTCGAGGGCGGCGAACCCACCGTCATCGCGAACGCCGAGGGCCTCCGCACCACGCCGTCGATCGTCGCCTTCACGAAGGACGGCGAGGTCCTGGTCGGCGAGACCGCGAAGCGCCAGGCCGTCACGAACGTCGACCGCACCATCGCGAGCGTCAAGCGCCACATCGGTACCGACTGGAAGGTCGACATCGACGGCAAGAGCTACACGCCGCAGGAGATCTCGGCCCGCACCCTCGGCAAGCTCAAGCGCGACGCCGAGCAGTACCTCGGCGAGGACGTCACGGACGCGGTCATCACCGTCCCGGCGTACTTCAACGACGCCGAGCGCCAGGCCACGAAGGACGCCGGTGAGATCGCCGGACTCAACGTCCTCCGCATCATCAACGAGCCGACCGCCGCGGCGCTCGCCTACGGCCTCGACAAGGGCAAGGAAGACGAGCTCATCCTGGTCTTCGACCTCGGTGGCGGCACGTTCGACGTCTCCCTGCTCGAGGTGGGCAAGGACGACGACTTCTCCACGATCCAGGTCCGCGCGACCTCCGGCGACAACCGCCTCGGTGGCGACGACTGGGACCAGCGCATCGTCGACCACCTGGTCAAGAAGTTCAAGAGCGAGCACGGCGTCGACCTGTCGACCGACAAGATCGCGAAGCAGCGCCTGAAGGAAGCGGCGGAGCAGGCCAAGAAGGAGCTCTCGTCGCAGATGTCGGCGAACATCCAGCTCCCGTACCTGACGCTCACCGCCGACGGCCCCCTCAACCTCGACGAGACCATCTCGCGCGCGCAGTTCGAGCAGATGACCTCCGACCTGCTCGACCGCACGAAGAAGCCCTTCAACGACGTCATCAAGGAGGCCGGTGTCAGCGTCAACGACATCGCGCACGTGGTGCTCGTCGGCGGCTCGACCCGCATGCCCGCCGTGGCCGAGGTTGTCAAGAGCCTGACCGGCGGCAAGCAGCCGAACCAGGGCGTCAACCCGGACGAGGTCGTCGCCGTCGGCGCCGCACTGCAGGCCGGTGTGCTGAAGGGCGAGCGCAAGGACGTCCTGCTCATCGACGTCACGCCGCTGTCGCTCGGCATCGAGACCAAGGGCGGGCTGATGACGAAGCTCATCGACCGCAACACCGCGATCCCGACCAAGCGGAGCGAGACCTTCACGACCGCCGACGACAACCAGCCGTCCGTCGCGATCCAGGTCTTCCAGGGTGAGCGCGAGTTCACCCGAGACAACAAGCCGCTCGGCACCTTCGAGCTCACCGGCATCGCGCCGGCCCCGCGTGGCGTCCCGCAGGTCGAGGTCACGTTCGACATCGACGCCAACGGCATCGTGCACGTGTCCGCGAAGGACAAGGGCACCGGCAAGGAGCAGTCGATGGTCATCTCCGGCGGCTCGTCGCTGCCGAAGGAGGACATCGAGCGCATGGTCCGCGAGGCCGAGGAGCACGCCGCCGAGGACAAGGCCCGCCGCGAGGCGAACGAGCGTCGCAACCAGGCCGAGCAGCTCGTCTACTCGATCGAGAAGCTCATCAAGGAGAACGACGAGAAGCTCCCCGCGGACGTCAAGTCCGAGGTGCAGGGCGACGTCGACGCCCTCAAGTCCGCGCTCGCGGGTGACGACGACGAGGCCGTGAAGAGCGCCTTCGACAAGCTCAACGAGTCGCAGGGCAAGCTCGGCCAGGCCATCTACAGCCAGCAGGACGCGGGTGCCGCGGCCGGTGGCGAGCAGGCCGCCGGTGACCAGGGCCAGCAGCAGGCGGACGACGAGGACATCGTCGACGCCGAGGTCGTGGACGACGAGGACGACAAGGACAAGAAGTAACGATGACGGATCCCAAGGAGAACGTGCCCGAGGACGGCGAGCCCCAGGTCGAGGGCGACGCCACCAACGCGCAGGAGCCCGAGGACCTCGTCGAGGCGGAGGGGCCGGACGTCGAAGTACCGACGGACGCCCCCGCCGCCGGCGGGCCGGACAACGACCTGTCGCCGGAGGACCAGGCCCTGCTCGACGACGCGGCCCGGGGCATCGAGGAGGACAAGCTCTCCCAGTCCGACCGCGACCTCGTCGCCGACATGCGCACGGACATGCTCCGGGCGCAGGCGGAGCTCGTGAACTTCCGGAAGCGCGTCGAGCGCGACCGGGAGGCGAACCGCGACGCCGTCATCGCCGAGGTCGTCCGCGCCCTGCTGCCGGCCCTCGACGACCTCACCCGCGCCGAGGCGCACGGTGACCTGACCGAGGGCCCGATGCAGGTCATCGGCCAGAAGATCCGCGGCGGCTTCGAGAAGTTCAAGCTGGTGCAGATCGGCGAGAAGGGCGAGCCCTTCGACCCGAACGTGCACGAGGCGATCGTGCAGCTGCCGACGCCGGGTGCGACGGACCAGACCGTCGCGGACGTCGTGGAGCCGGGCTACAAGCTCGGCGACCGCGTGCTCCGTGCGGCCAAGGTCGCCGTCGCAGTCCCGGCCTGACACCCGGGAGGAGGTAGGGATTCATGGCCAGTCAGGACTGGTTCGACAAGGACTTCTACAAGGTCCTCGGCGTCGACAAGACGGCGAGCGACGCTGAGCTGAAGAAGACCTACCGGAAGCTCGCCCGGCAGTACCACCCGGACTCCAACCCGGGTGACGCTGCGGCCGAGTCCCGCTTCAAGGAGATCAGCGAGGCCTACTCGGTGCTCTCCGACAAGGAGCAGCGCGCCGAGTACGACCAGGTCCGCGCCATGGGCTCGGGCGCCCGCTTCACCGCGGGCGGCCCGGGCGCCCAGGGCGGCTTCGAGGACGTCTTCGGTGGCGTGTTCGGGCAGCAGGGCGGTGGCGGGCAGCGCGTCCGCTTCGGCCAGGGCGGCGGCGGTGCCGGCGGCTTCGAGGACATCCTCGGCGGCATGTTCGGTGGCGGCGGCTTCGGGCAGAACTCCGGCGGCTTCCGCGGCTTCGGTGGTCCGACCAAGGGCCGGGACGTCACGGCGTCGACGACGCTCGACTTCACCACCGCGATCGCCGGCGACACCGTCAAGCTCTCGCAGGGCAACGGCCGGCCGGTCAACGTCCGCATCCCCGCGGGCGTCGCCGACGGACAGAAGATCCGCCTGCGCGGGCGCGGCGAGCCGAGCCCGGACGGGGGAGAGGCCGGCGACCTGGTCGTCAGCGTCGCCGTCCGGAAGCACCCGGTGTTCGAGCGCGACGGGCAGCACCTGCGCGTGGACGTCCCCGTGACGTTCATCGAGGCAGCGCTCGGCGCCACGATCCAGGTGCCGACGCTCGGCGGCGAGCCCGTCAAGCTCAAGGTCGCCCCCGGCACGCCGTCGGGTCGTGTCCTCCGCGTCAAGGGACGCGGGGTCACGACGAAGAGCGGCACCGGCGACCTCCTCGCGACCGTGCAGGTCGCGGTGCCGTCGCACCTGTCGGACAAGCAGCGCGAGGCCGTCGAGGCCCTCCGCGCCGCACTGCCCGACGAGGACCCCCGCGAGGACCTCCTCGCCAAGGCGCGCAGCTAGCGCTGCGCAACCACAGCAAGCAACCGGTCTGGAGGCTCGGTGCGGCTCCGTCAGGAACCGTCACCGGGCCTCCAGACTGGTTTCCGGACCACGCGGACGACGGAAAGGAACGAACCATGACCGACATGGACGAGAACTCGCCCGTCTTCGCGATCGCGGTGGCGGCGGAGCTCGCGGAGATGCACCCGCAGACGCTGCGGCAGTACGACCGGCTCGGCCTGGTCGTGCCGGGCCGCACGCGCGGCGGTTCCCGCCGCTACTCCATGCGCGACGTCGCGCAGCTGCGCGAGATCGCGCGGCTCGGTTCCGAGGGGGTGTCGTTGGAGGGGATCCGGCGGGTGCTCGACCTCGAGAACGAGAACCAGCTGCTGCGCGACCGGGTCCGCGAGCTCGAGCGGGCGCTGGCCGACCAGCTCATCGCGCGCCCGGGCGCTCGCGTCTTCGCGGCGACGACGACCGGCGGTGCCGTGCCGTTGCGGGCCGGCATGCGCCCCCAGCGGAACACTGCGGTGGTGCTCTACCGACCGCAGCGCTGAAACACGGTATTCCACCTTCTGGTTCAGTGGAGGTGTCCGATCCGGACCCCACCGACCACCAGGAGGACCCTTGCGAACACCGTCCCTGCGGCGTCTGGCCGCGATCACCTGCGCCGTACTCGCCCTCGTACTCGTCAGCCCTGCCACGGGCGCGTCGGCGGCGCCCGACGCGTCGTCCGAGCAGCTGTTCGACGCCGCGACCGGCGCCCGGGCGTCGGCGGATCACCACGTGCAGCCGCGTGAGTTCGCGTTCGCACAGACGCCGTCCGGCGTGAGCGTCCGGCCCGCGGCCTCGGGCTACTACGTCTACGCCAAGCCGCAGTGCACCGGGGCGTGCTGGAACGTCAAGAGCCTGATCGACCGTGACGGCGAGCGCATCGCGAACCGGGTCGACACGACGGGCGGGTACTTCGTGCCGTGGCCGTCGTCGTGGGCGGAGGGCGAGACCCGGGATGCCGGGACCGTGTACAGCTCGGTGTACGACGGCTTCTTCTGGTACTGGAACTCGAACAAGGGTGCCCGGCTCGGCACCGTGACCCGGCCGTACGAGACCGCTCCGCTGCGGATCAACTCGACGACCAAGGACGACGCGGCCCGCACCATGACCGTCGCCGGTCAGGCGACGAAGCACGCCTCCATCCGGCTCGCGGGTGGTGGTGAGCTGACGAGGGCGGACGGCAACGGGCTCTGGGCGGCGACGATCGGCGGCCTGTCGCTCGGATCGAACACGCGGACGATCCAGCAGTACGTCGGTGACCAGTTCGTGGACGAGCAGCGCGCGACGGTGACGATCGTCGACCCGGTCAAGACGGACCAGATCGTCGGGGAGACGGGTACGGCCGAGCTCACGCGGGGTGGGACGTCGGACGTCTCCGTGACCTACACGGCCAAGTCCGCGTTCACGACGCCGAACGGCCGGCTGACGGTGCAGGCGCCGGCGGGGACGACGTTGGCACCCGGGCAGGACCAGCAGCGCGGCGAGTACCGCGACGGCGACACGTGGCGCCGCTTCGGCGGGAACTCGATCGTCGGTGGCGAGCGCTCCACCGACGGGACCCGGTACGAGTACCAGCTGGGGAGCCGCAACTGGGACGTTGCGGCGGGTCAGCAGTTCCGGTTCACCTTCCGGGTCGAGACGCCGGCGGACGTCGCCACCACCTCGGGTGCGATGACCGGCACGCTCGCCGGGGGCTTCACGAACGCGACCTTCGACACGACGGCGCGCACCACGACGACCGTGGTCGGCAGGCCGTTCGCCGCCGCCGTGCACTTCCCGGAGGACGTCGCCCAGCGTGCGACGCTCTCGGGGACGGGGCAGGCGGGATCCACCGTCTCGATCGGCGGAGCGTGGTTCGTGCCCCAGCCGGTGACGGTGGCGTCCGACGGCACGTGGTCGGCGGCGATCCCTGCGCCGGACGCGTCGGGGGCGAAGACCCTGACGGTCACGCAGACGACCGCGGGACAGCCGACCGGTTCGGTCGAGGTCCCGGTGGACTACGGCAACGGTGTGCGCATCTCCTCGCCCGCCGACGGGTTCCAGATCACCCCGATCTGGGACACGGTCCGGGTCAGCGGCACGGCGGAGCCCGGTGCGCGGGTCAGCCTCGGTGAGGGCGGCGACGCGGACCGGTACGGGACGGTGACCGCCGACGCGGACGGCAGGTGGGCGATCACGACGACACCGCTCACCATCGAGGAGCACCGGCTCGTCGCCACCGCGCTCTCGAAGGGCGCGAACACGACGACCGACCGGGTGCTCGTCGTGGCGGCGTCCTGATCGAGGACCCGGCCGTCGACACGGGCCCGGGAGCGCACCGAGCGGTGCGTTCCCGGGCCCGTCCTCGTCCGCGCCCCCATCGCCCGGCCCGGGGAGGGTGAGCGTCAGGGCTCCGGGTCCGAACGGACGTCGTCGAGGGTGGCATCGACCACCGGGCACCGGCGCGGTGCCGGTCGTTCGTCCTCGGGCAGGCAGCGCGCCGTCCGGCGGGACCGCACGTCGGCGATCAGGGCTCGGAGGCAGTCACCGCACACGTCAGACCCGTCCGCGGTCGGGGTCCTGCAGCAGGTGCACCGTCCAGGTCGCCCGTTCCGCCAGACGCCCGTCGCGGCAGTCGATGGCGACCCGCAGCGCCACGAGCCCGTTGCGGATGTGCTCCCACGGCAGCGCGGTGCGGATGTCGTCGTGCCGGAGGCGGTACGTCAGGCCGTCGAGGGCGCCGCTCAGGGTCGAGGCCAGCAGCGGGTTGTCGCACGCTGTGATGAACGTCCGGTAGACCGGGGTGATCGCGTCGGCGCCCCACTGCCACGTGGGCATCGCCATGCAGTCGAGCACGAGGCCGACACGGCGGAAGAGCGCTGCGCGGTCTCGGTCCTCCATGTCGCCGATGGTGGTCCGCACGACGCCGCCGAAGAGCAGACCCAGCGCCTGCAGGGTCGGCACGAGCTCGTCACGACGGGGCACCGTGACGCGGGTGTACCGGTTCGGCCGGAACTCGACGAGTCCGAGGTGCCCGAGGTCCGACAGTGCTTCGCGGACAGGCGTCCGGGAGCACCGGAGCCGCAGGGCGAGCTGCTCGTCGTCGAGCAGGGTGCCCGGGGCGAGGACACCGCTCATGATCTCGGTACGCAGTCGTTCCCGTGCCTGGTCCCGCAGGCGGGGACGGAGGACGGCGTCTGGCGAAGCGAACATCGGCCCCTCTCGCTCGTCGTGCCGCTGGTCGTCCGTCCGGCGGTCTCCTCCGAGCGTACGACGCTGGGATACCAGTGACCCCGGTGATATACCGCCGGGTCCCGTCGGCGCGCGGGCGTGCGGGTGGCGCTGGGTACCCTGGGGCGGTGCCATTCGACTTCGCCGACCACTTCCGGCGCTCCCCGGCCAGCGAGGAGCCCGACCTCGTGGCCATCGACGGCACCGACCGCTTCCTGCTCGACGAAGCGCCGCACGTGCACGGCGATGCGCTCCGGCAGCCCGGCGAGGTCGCCGTCGTCGACGACCGGTACGGGGTGCTCACCCTCGGGGCGATGACGGTGCACGGAGCCTCGGGCGTCCGGGTCGTCCAGGACTCACTGGTGGGCGTGCGCGCACTCCAGGCCAACGCCGGGACGTTCGGGCGGAGCGGCTTCGTGCTCACCGAGACGCTCGAGCAGGCGTTCCGCGACGTCCGCCTGGTGCTGCTGCGCCTGTCGAAGTCGAACGACCGGCTCGACGAGCTCGGCCGGGCGGTCGCCCGGTGGGCGGCACCCGACGTCGTGCTGCTCTGCGGCGGGGTCTCGAAGCACATGAACCTGTCGCAGAACGACGTGCTCCGCCGCTACTTCGGGGAGGTCACCGCCTCGCGGGGGCGGGGGAAGTCGCGGCTGCTCGTGGCGCAGGACCCCCTCCGCGCGACGGCGGTGCGCGCGGACGCCACCAACCCCTGGCCGCGCTCGGTGCACGTCGACGAGCTCGGGATGACGCTCGTCGCGCACGGCGGGGTGTTCGCGGGGACGTCGCTCGACCAGGGCACGCGCGTGCTGCTCGACGTGGTCGACGAGGCCGTGCCGTCGGCTCGGGTCGCCGTCGACCTCGGGTGCGGGAACGGGGTCATCGCGACCGCGCTGGCCCGCCGGCGCCCGTCCGTGCGGGTCGTCGCGACCGACGTGTCCGCGATCGCGGTCGCGTCGACGCGGGCGACGGCTGCGGCGAACGGCGTCGCCGACCGGGTCCGGGTCGTCCGGTCGGATGCGGGGGACGAGCTCGATGCCGGCTCGGCCGGGCTCGTGCTGTGCAACCCGCCCTTCCACGAGGGCACCACGGTGAGCACCGACGCGGCGGAGGCGATGTTCCGGAACGCGGCCACGATCCTCCAGACCGGTGGCGAACTGTGGTGCGTCTGGAACTCGCACCTGCGCTACCGGCCGGTGCTGGAGCGTCTGGTCGGGCCGACGCGGCAGGTGGTCCGGACCGACAAGTTCACGGTGACCGCGTCGCGACGCTCGGACTGAGGGACGGCACGAGGCCCCCGTCACCGTGGTGACGGGGGCCTCGTGCCGCGGTCAGCGTCAGATGTGCACGGACACCTGGGTCTGCTTGCCGCCGGAGACGAGGGTGATCACGTGGTCGCCCTTCGCCAGTCCGGAGACGGAGATGGTGCCCTCCCCGTCGTCCTTGATCGCGCCGGTGGCCAGCGTGCGGTCGCCCTCACGTGCCTGCAGGCCGCCGATGCCCCAGGGCAGGCCCCAGACGGTGATCTTCGCCGAGCCGAGCAGCGCGCTGGTGCTCGAGACCTCGGCCTCGAGCGCATCGGCGGCGTGGTCGCCGTTGCCGATCGTCAGCGTGCGCTCGACCTGCTCGCCGGCGATCGTGGCGGTCACCGTCACGGTCGTCGTGAGCTTCTTCGGGGCGGTGATGAGGGTGTTGCCGTAGTCGGTGTCGCCGAGCGTCACCTTCTTGGTCTCGCCGTTGGCGGAGACGGTGACCTCGGTGCCCTTCGGGCCGTGGACGCCGACGTCGACCTGGCGGTCGCTCACACGGAGCGCGTCGGCGCTGAAGGCGGTGTCGGACGCGCCGTCACCGGGCTCCTCGGTACCGCCGTCGCCGGGCTGGCCGCCCTCGTTGCCGTCGCCGGGCTGCTCGCCGCCGTTGCCGTCGCCGGGCTGCTCGCCGCCCTTGCCGTCGTCGTAGATCAGCGTGTACGGCTCGGTCTTCCAGTTGCCGTTCAGGTCCTGGTAGGACGCGGTCAGCTCGTTCACGCCGGGCTTCAGGTCCTCGGAGACGTCGAACACGAACTCGCCGCTCGCATCGGTCCGCGCGCCACCCATCGGGCGGTCGTTGTCGGCCGTCCGCAGCGAGACCGCGGAGTACGCGTGCGCCCCGGCCCCGGTGACCTCGGGCCGAGCCTCGGTCACGGTGCTGCCACTCGCCGGCGTCTGCACGGTGAAGTGGTCGACCGTCGGGACGTAGTGGATGAGGAGGTTCTCCGCCCAGCGCCACGTGCCGTCCGGACGCTCGTACGAGACGGAGATCCAGTTGTCACCGGGACGCAGGAAGCTGGCCTTCGTCGACCACTTCCCGTGCTCGTCGGCCGTCGCGATGCCGATCGCGAGGCCGCTCAGCGAACCGGTGTCGAGTCGGACACGGCCGTTCGGGCGAGCGGTGCCCTCGAACACCGGCTCCGCGGTGTGGACGGTGTCGCCGTCGTGCAGGTTCGTCACGGCCTCGACGGGCGACTGGCCCTCGCCGGGCTGCTCGCCGCCTCCGCCGGGCTGCTCGCCGCCCTCGCCGGGCTGCTCGCCACCGCCGGTCGCCGGCGTGACGTCGGTCCAGCTGCTGACGGCGAAGTGGTCGTGGTCGGGGGTGTCCGCCGGGATGTCGTCGTTCACCGCCCGGAGTGCGACCTGCTTCGCGGAGGCGCCACCGGGCACCCGGACCTCGAAGCGTCCGTCGTCGTCGGCGGCGCCGGACGCGACGACCTCCTTGCGGTCGAGGGACCCCTCGACGCGGATGCCTCGGTTGGCGTTCCCGTGCAGCACGAGGTCGTCGCCCTCGCGTTCGGTCGAGGTGACGACCGGGGCGGCGGCGTAGGCGTCGAGCAGCGCCTGGTCGGGCTCGCTGAAGTGTCCGTTCGACTTGAGGACCGCGGCCGTGACGACCTGGGGCCCGGACGGGATCGCGGCGAGGTCGCAGGAGTACAGGTGGGCGTTGTCGGCTGCGCTGCTGCCGCTGCAGAGCAGGCGACCGCGCTGATCGACGACCTTGAGGCGACCCTTCGTCACGGAGCTCGTGACGGTGATCGACGGGTGTGAACGGTCCGCTTCGAAGACGTCGAGGCCGTCGCGCTCGCTGTTGCTCGGAGCGCCCTGGATCTCGTAGAAGCCGGTGAAGCTGTCCGCGATCGGACGCTCGCCGGACGCGCCGGGGATGGCCGGCAGGTCCGTGTCGGCGTGGGCAGCGGTCGCCGCCACGAAGCCGGAGGACGTGAGGACGAGGCCGAGTGCCGCGCCGGCGGCGGCACGGGTGATCTTGCGCATGGGTTCCTTCCTGTCCGCGATCGGAGACGTCGCGGTCGAGGACCCATGTTGTATGTTGGATACCGAATCTATTTCGAGCGCGCGCATTACGCGTCCTCGTCCGGCGCGGCACCATACGACGGACGGGAGGCCCGTGGCTGCGCAGCCACGGGCCTCCCGACCGTCGTGTGGTCGCGTTCCGCGACCGTCGGCGCTCAGGCCGGGACGTAGTCGAACGTGTCGGGGTCCGGGCCGGTGCGGTGGCCCTTGTCGAGCGAGGTGATCGCCGTCATGTCGTCGTCCGAGAGCTCGAAGTCGAAGATCGCGAAGTTCTCCTCGACGCGCGAGCGCGTGACCGACTTCGGGAAGACGATGTCGCCGCGCTGGATGTGCCAGCGGAGGACGACCTGTGCCGGGGTCTTGCCCGTGGCGCCGGCGATGCGGGTGATGGTCTCGTCGTCGAGCACGAGGCCCTGGGCGATCGGCGACCACGCCTCGGTCGCGATGCCGTGCTCGGTGCCGTAGGCGCGGAGCTCGTCCTGCACGAGGTACGGGTGGACCTCGATCTGGTTGACGGCCGGGGTGATCGTCGTCTCGGCCGCGAGGCGGTTGAGGTGGTGCGCCTGGAAGTTGCTCACGCCGATCGAACGGGCGGTGCCGGCGTGGTAGAGCTCCTCCATCGCCTTCCAGGTGGGGACGAAGTCCGACACGGTCGGCAGCGGCCAGTGGATGAGGAAGAGGTCGGTGTACCCGCCGAGCAGGTCGGCCGACTTCTTGCCGTTCTCGGCGGCGAGCGCCGGGTCGTGGAAGCCGTTGTTGAGCTTCGACGTGACGAAGATCTCCTCGCGCGGGATGCCGGACGCCTCGATGGCCTCGCCGACCTCCTTCTCGTTGCCGTACATCTCGGCGGTGTCGATGTGGCGGTAGCCGACCTCGAGTGCGGTGAGGGTGGCGTCCTTCGTGTCCGAAGGGTCGATCTGGAAGACACCGAAGCCGAGCTGCGGGATGGTCTTGCCGTCGTTCAGGGTGATGTTCGGAACGGTCATGCCCCCATGCAACCAAAGCGCCCCCAGGGTGCTTCCCGGGAACGTCCAGGCGGACAGGTCGACGCCCACCCGGTACGAAGGAGTTGTGCATTTCACATACAAAAGATCACGACGAGGCGCCTGTCGCCGAACGGTGACCAGGACCATCGCGGCCGTCGGTGCGGTCGTGGCGGTCGTCTCGGGAGCGCTCCTGTCCCCCCAGGGCGCTCCCGCGGCTCCCCTCCCACCGGTCGCGTCCCGGGGCGACGTCCACGTCGTCCCGGGAGCGCAGCCGCGGGTGTTGTTCTCGGAGGACTTCGAGAACGGCATGAGCACCCGACCAGTGATGCTGAACCAGTTCGTCGGGCGGAACGGCGAGCACTACACGGCGGCGCCGCAGTGGATCGACGCCCAGCAGTGCAACGGCATCGTCACCAGCGCGCGCAGCACGGCGGTGAGCGCCTGCGGGCGGAACGCCGAGATCCGCGGACTCGCCTCGGTGCTCGGACAGGCCGGCGGGACGGACCCGGGCACGAACCACGCGGTGAGTGCCTGGACCGAGGACCGGAACGTCCCGGTGAACGCGGTGCAGGTCGAGCCGACAACCCCGACGCACGTCGGCGCGTCGGGGCGCTTCATCTCGTTCGGCGTCGTCGCCGCGGCCGGGTCGTGCGGCCCCGAGTGGGCGCACCCGAAGCTCGCGTTCAGCCTGGTCGACGGCACGACGGAGCGGAACGTGTCCGACCACGCGATCGACCCCTGCACGGAGCAGGGCAGTGCGACGTACTCGTTCGGCGGGCAGAGCTACCGGGCGGGCAGGTTCACGTCGAGCGGCGGGCTGCTCTTCAGCGGCGACACCGTGCAGTGGCGGCTCCGGAACCAGCAGGGTTCGTACAGCGGGAACGACGGTGCGATCGACGGTGTCACCGTGCTCGACTCCACCCCGGTGCTCGCCAACGCCTACGCCGGTGAGCCCTTCGTCGGGGACACCGCGCGCATGACCGCCCGTGTCGTCAACACCGCGGAGCGGGGATCAAAGCCGGGGTGGTCGTTCGCCGAGGACCTGCCGGAGGGACTGCACATCGCCCCCGACCCGAAGACGCAGACGACGTGCCAGGGCGCGACCGTCTCCGCCCCGGCGGGTGGCGACGCGCTCGCCGTGCGGAACGGCAGCCTCGCCCGCCTCGCCGCGGACTGCACGGTCTCCTTCGACGTCGTGGCGGACCGCGCGGGGACGTACACGATCACCCCGGACGACGTCACCGAGCACGTGGGTGTCGACCTGCCGGAGCCCGCGAGCGTCACCTTCCGCGCCGAGCGGAACGCCCTCGCGGTCACCGACCGGGCGGTCCTCACGGACGGGAACGACGACGACGTGGCCGACCTCGGCGAGCAGGTGGCCTTCGCGAGCACCGTCCGCAACGACGGCGACGTCCCGGTCCACGGCCTCGAGGTGACCGGGCGGAACGGCACGGTGACGTGCGGTGCCGACGAGCTCGCTCCGGGTGCCTCGACGTCCTGCACGTCACCGGCGCGGGCCGTGACGCAGTCGGACCTCGACGCGGGGCGGATCGACGACACGGTCGACGCGACCGCGGTCTCGCGTGGGGGAGCGACGGTGACCGGATCGGCCTCGGCGTCCGTCGACACGACCGAGTCCGCCCCGGCCGTCGAGGCCACCCTGCGGACCGTCGTCGACGACGGACCGCCGGGCGTCGGCGGTACCGTCGGACTCCGCCTGCGCGTGCGCAACAGCGGCACGGTGACGCTCCACGACCCGACGGCCACGATCGACGACCGCCCCGGTTTCCGGGTCGACTGCCCGGACGGGCCGCTCGCGCCGGGTGACGCGGTCGACTGTGCCGTCGACGGGCGGTACACCGTCATCCAGGAGGACGTCGACCGTGGCAGTGTCCCGTTCGCGGCGACCGTCGTGGCGAAGGACCCGCGGGACGGCGACGTCCGCGGGGTCGCACGGGCCGACCAGCCGACGGTCGCACCGGCCCCGGCCGTCGGGACGCGGGTGACGGCCGCCCTGCCCGACGGTGCGGCGTCCGCGCCGGGCACCGTCGCCGACGTGTCCGTGCGCGTCACGAACACCGGGAACGTCACCCTGACGGACCCGGCGAGCACCTTCACCCGTCCCGCGGGCATCACCGCGACGTGTCCGCCCGGCCCGCTGGCACCGGGTGCCTCCGTCGACTGTGCGACGTCGGGGTACCCCCTCACCCAGCAGGACGTCGACGCCGGCGCGGTCCGGTTCGACGTGCGGTCCACGGGCGTCGCACCGGACGGCACCACGGTCTCGGCGACGGACGCGACGACGCTCGCGGTCGCCCAGGAGGCGCGCATCACCACCACCCTGACCGCCGCGCGGGCGGACCAGGACCGGGCGCCCCGGGCCGGCGACCACGTGCGGCTCACGGCGGTCCTGACCAACGTCGGCAACGTCACCGTGCACGACCCGCGGCCGACCGGTGTCGAGGCGACGTGCCCGAAGGGGGCGCTGCCGCCGGGCAACGAGCACGCGTGCGCGGTCGAGGACCACGTCCTCACCCAGCGCGAGATCGACGAGGGGTCGGTGGGCTTCGCGCTGCACGTCGTCGCGACCGCTCCGGACGGCGGGTCCGTCGAGGCGGACGACCGTGCGGCCGTCCCGCTCGCCGCGGCGCCGTCGATCGCGGTGGGCGCGACGAGCGCCCTGGCACCGAGCGGTCACGAGGTGCCGTTCGCCGGGGACGACGCACAGCTCACGACGACGGTGGAGAACACCGGCAACGTCACCCTGCACGACGTCACCGCGGTCGTCCGTGGCCGAGGGGACACTCGCGTGCACTGCCCGGACGAGGACCTGGCGCCCGGCGACCGGACCACCTGCACCGTGGACCGCGTCGCGCTGACGCAGGCCGAGATCGACGCGGGCACCGTCCACTTCGACGTCGACGGCCGTGGCTCAGCGCCGTCGGACGCCGAGGTGACCGCGACCGCGCCGATCGACCTGCCCCTGCCGCGGGCGACGGCGATCACCGCGTCGGCATCGGCGGTCCTCGCCCCCGTCGACCACGCGCTGCCGCGCGCTGGCGACGGGACGGCGCTGACCCTGGTCGTCCGGAACACGGGCAACACCACGGTCCGGGACACCTCGGCGCACGTCGTCGACCGACCCGGCACCACGGTGCGCTGCCCCGCGGAACCGGTCGCGCCCGGAGACGAGGCCGCCTGCGAGGTCGACGGGTACCCGTTGACCCAGGACGACGTCGACGCCGGACGGGTCGACTTCGCCTTCGCCGTCACCGCGACCGGGACCGACGACCGGCAGGCCACCGCCTCGCCCACCGCCGGGGTGGACGTCGAGCGGCGCGCCCTGCTCGACGCGGAGCTGTCCGCGCACCTCGCGGCCTCGGAGCACGAGGTCCCGCGACCGGGTGACCTCGTGGAACTCGCCGCGACGCTCCGGAACACCGGGAACGTCACGCTGCGTGACCCGCACGCCGAGATGGTCGAGGTCGCCGACGGCGCGGTGGACTGCCCCGCGGACCCGCTCGCGCCGGGCGAGTCGATCGTGTGCACCGTCACGGACCACGTCCTGACGCAGGGCGAGATCGAGGAGGGTGTCGTCCCGTTCGTCCTCGTCGGCACCGGCACCGGGCCCGACGACCACGAGGCAACCGACCGCGACGAGGTGCGCGTGGGGCTGCTCGCGGCCAACCGGCTCGACCTGCGGATGTCCCCGGTGGTCCGCACCGGCTCGGGCACGGTCCGTGCGGCCGGCGCGCACGAGGTGTTCCACGTCGGGGACGTCGTCGCGGTCCGCGGCACGCTGCAGGACACCGGCAACCTCGAGGTGCACGGCATCCGCACCGGCGACGGGCAACCGGTGTCCTGTGCGGCGTCGACCCTGGCCCCGGGTGCGGAGACGACCTGCGAGGGGCGCTTCCACACGGTGACCGATGCCGACGTGCGCGCCGGTCACGTGCTGTTCCGCTCGCAGGCCCAGGGCCGGGTCACCCGTGCCGACGGCGCGACCGAGCAGGTCCGGGGGTCGGCGACGACCGGGCAGACCGAGGGGCACGGGGCGACACCGCTCGCCGCGACGGCTGACGGAGCCGAGCCGGGGGTCGACAGCCCGGCCTCGGTCGAGGCGCGGCCGGTCCGGGTTCTGTCGCAGGTCGTCCCGAACGAGGTGCCGGTCGAGGCCCGGCCCGGTGCGCTCGCGTTCACGGGGACCGAGGTCCTCCGGGCCGCGCTCCCCGCGGCCGCTGCCCTCCTGCTCGGTGGCGTCCTGCTCCTCGCCCGGTCACGGCGTCGCCGTCCGGTCGTCGACCGGGACGGGCCGGCCGAGGCCTGACGGACACGACGGATCCGCCCCGTCCGGCCACGCGGCCGGGCGGGGCGGACCGGTCACGCCAGGGCGTCGGTGACGTACTCCAGCAGTGCGGCGGCGTAGGCCTCGGCCGCGTCGTCGCTCCGGAACTCCCGGGCCGTCCCGCCGATCGTCGCCGTCACGACGAACCCGGCGGTCAGCGACACGAACGCCGGGCCGAGCAGGTCGCGCAGCTGGTCCTCGCGCGGGAGCCACAGCGACTCGGACGCCTCGACCGAGTCGAGCGCCCACTCGGTCGTCCCGTTGAAGCCGAGCACGGTGCCGCTCGGGTAGTCGTGCCGCTCCACCGTCATCTCGGAGACGGTGTAGACGTCGTCGTCGACCCCGGGCTTGTCGATGACGAAGCGGTCGCCGGTCGCCGGGTGCCAGCGGAGTCCGGCGTCGCGGAGCGACCGGGCGAGTTCGACGGTGATCACGGCACCACCCTGCCACGCACCGACGGTGCGCGTCGCGCGGACCCGGGCGGCGGCGTAGGTGTCGGCAAGGTCGCCGTACTAGCATCGCCGAGCACCCCCGCGCGCGGCGAGCAGTCGTCCGCGCGCGCGGACGCGACGATGCCCGGGCGACCGGTGCCGCGCCTCCCGGCCGCTGCCGCGACCACGGGCACGAGCGCCGGCCGGCGTCCCGGTCCGGGTCGGCGACCAGCCGGTCCGGGTCCCGTCCGCCCCACCCCGTCCGCCCAGCAAAGGACCCGCATGACCCTCGAGCGCGAGGAACTCCGCGACGACTGGACCGTGGCGATCGCCGGCGACCAGGTGCCGGCCGGAGCGCCGGCCGGGATCGCGGGTCGCACGATCCCCGCCACGGTGCCGGGGCAGGTGCACACGGACCTCGAACGCGAGGGACTCGTCGCGGACCCGACCTTCGACCGCAACGAGGACGGCGCGAAGTGGGTCGGACGGGCCGACTGGGTCTACCGGCGAAGCGTGGACGTCGCACCGCGGGGCCACGAGCGCGTCGACCTCGTCTGCGAGGGCCTGGACACCGTCGCGGAGCTGAGCCTCGACGGCGTGGTCGTCGGCACCACCCGGAACATGCACCGGCGGTACCGGTTCGACCTCAACGACGTGCCGGGTGCCACGGGCGACCGCGAGCTCGAGCTGCTCTTCGAGTCGCCGTACCGCGAGGCCGGCCGTGTCGCCGCCCGCGCCGGGTCCATGCCCGGGCCGTACGACGAGCCGTTCCCCTACGTCCGCAAGCAGGCGTCGAACTTCGGCTGGGACTGGGGACTCACCGCGGTGACGAGCGGACCGTGGCGTCCCGTCGCGATCGAGCGCTGGTCGACGGCCCGCCTCGCCGAGGTGAAGCCGCTGGTCGACGTCGAGGCCGGCGAGGGCGTCCTCGACGCCCACGTCCGCGTCGAGCGCTCCGGGATGAACGACCTCGACCAGGACGGCGAGGACGACGACCTCGTGCTCGTCGTCACGGTCGCCGGCCCCACGGCCGACGGCGGGACGACCCGGCAGCGTTCGCGGGCACAGCTGACGCCGAAGGACGACGAGACGGTCGTCACGGTGCGCGTGCCCGAGGTGCGGCGCTGGTGGCCGCGCGGCTACGGGGAGCAGCCCCGGTACGACGTGACCGTCGAGCTGCAGACCGTCGACGGCGAGGTCCTCGACCGTCGGACGGCGAGGACGGGCTTCCGCTCGGCCCGCATCGACACCGCCGACGACGCCGTCGGCAAGCCCTTCACCGTCGTGGTGAACGGCACCGTGATCGACGTGCGCGGGGTGAACTGGATCCCCGACGACGTCATCGTGTCCCGGGTCGACCGGCAGCGGGTGGCCGACCGGCTCCGGGTCGCCGCGGACCTCGGCGTGAACCTCGTCCGGGTCTGGGGCGGTGGCGTCTACGAGTCCGACGACTTCTACGACGTGTGCGACGAGGCCGGCCTGCTCGTCTGGCAGGACTTCGCCTTCGCGTGCGCGGCCTACCCCGAGATCGAGCCGATCCGCAGCGAGGTCGTCGCCGAGGCCCGCGACAACGTCGCACGCCTGGCCGGCCACCCGTCGCTCGTGGTCTGGAACGGCAACAACGAGAACATCTGGCTGCACGACGCGGACGGCTGGGCCGACGAGCTCGGCGACCGCGGCTGGGGCCTCGACTACTACCTCGACCTGCTCCCGACGATCGTCGACGCCGTCGACCCGTCGCGCTTCTACACGGTCGCGTCGCCCTGGTCGGGTTCCGAGAACCTGCCCGCCAACGACGTCGACCACGAGACGCACCACTCGTGGGACGTCTGGAACCGCCTCTCCGACGACCACTACCGCGACTCGGTGCCGCGCTTCGTCTCGGAGTTCGGCTGGCAGGCGCCGCCCGCCTGGCGCACCCTGCGCGAGGCCGTGACGGACGAGCCGCTGCGCGTGGACTCGCCCGGCGTCGTGCACCACCAGAAGGCCGACGACGGCATGGGCAAGCTCGCCCGCGGGATCGCGCCGCGGTTCGGCACGGTGGACCCGGCGGACCTCGACCGCTGGCACTACCTGACGCAGCTCCAGCAGACGCGCGCGATCGCGACCGCCGTCGAGCACTGGCGGACGCACTGGCCGCGCAACACGGGCGTGGTCGTCTGGCAGCTCAACGACCTGTGGCCGGTGGCGTCGTGGTCGGCGGTCGACTCCGCGGGGCGGCTCAAGCCGCTCGCGCACGAGCTGCGTCGGCTGTACGACGACGTCCTGCTGGCGATCCGTCCCGTCGCGCGTGCGGCCACCGACGACGGTGCGGCCAGCGACGACGGTGCGGCACCGACGTCGTCCGACGACCGGTCGGGAGGCGCGGACCGCGACGGTACGTCGGCTCCCGCCGACGGGGCGGCCGGGACCGCACCCGCCGGCGCCGCGGACGGGACCACCGAGCCCGGCGGCCTGGTGGACACCCTGTCGCTGGGGGTGTCGCCGGGGTCCTTCGGCGGTTCGCCCGTCGAGGTCGCCGTCCGCTCCGCGCGTGCCGGGCGCGACAGCGTGGTCCGGATCCGTCGCATGCACGTCTCGGGCACGATCCTCGCCGAGGTGACGCTGCCCGTCCGGCTGTCCGAGGCCGGCGTCGCCGTCGTCCCGCTGCCGGAGTCCGTCGGCGTCGTCGACGACCCGACCCGCGAGCTCGTGGTCGCGGACATGGACTGGCGCCGTGCGGTCTGGACCGCGGCGCCGGACCAGGACGTGCGCTGGGAGCCGGCGCGGTACCGCACGACGGTGTCACCGGCTGCAGACGGCGACGGTCACGACCTGGTCGTCGAGGCGGCGTCGCTCGTGCGGGACCTGCTCGTGCAGCCCGACCGCGTGGCGCCGACCGGCACGGTGGACCGCGGGTTCATGACGCTGCTGCCGGGTGAGCGCGTCGGCTTCCGGGTCCGTGGGCTGTCCGACGCGGAGGCCGCGCGCCTGGTCGAGGGGCCGGTGCTGTGGTCGCTCGCGGACGTCCTCCACACGGTGGAAGATCGCACACCGTACTGATATACTGGCCGGGTCCGGTGCTCCCGGGCCCGGCACGGAACCCGCCTGCCGGTCACCGTCCGGAGGTGCTCGATGTCGCTCGCAGTGCGTCAGTCGTCCTCGAGCACGCCGCGACGAGCCGCTCCCGCCGGCGCCACGTCCGGGTTCTCCCTCGCCGTCGGCATGCTCGACCTCGGGCTGCTCATCGTCGCGTTCGGGGTCGCACACGCCCTCCGGTTCCCGTGGGAGGTCTCCGGCCCCGCCGCCGGCTCCGGCTGGACCGAGGTCGTGACGGCTCCGGCGGTCGTGCTGCTCTGGATGCTCCTGCTCTCGGGCTTCCGGACGCGTGACCCGCGCATCGCCGGGATCGGCAGCGAGGAGTACCGCCGGCTCGTCACCGCGAGTCTCGTCGCCGGCGCGACCGTCGCCGTGGTCGCGTACGCCACACGTCTCGACATCGCCCGGGGGTACGTCGCCATCGCGTTCCCGCTCGGCCTCGTCCTGCTCGCCCTCGGGCGGAAGGGCGTCCGGACGGTCCTCGCCCATCGCCGCGCCCTGGGGCAGCAGCTGCTCGACGTCCTGCTCGTCGGCGACCTCGACGACGTCCGGTACGTCGGGCGGCGGATCGCTGCCACGCCGGCTGCCGGGTACCGCGTCGCCGCGGTCGTGTCCGACTGCGCCGAGGTGGGTGCCGGGGTCGACCTCGGCACGGCCGAGGCCGAGGTCGTCGGCGGCATCGACGACGTGCTCGACGTGGCTTCCGACACGGGCGTTGCGGCCGTGGTGGTGGCCGGTGCCGTGCGCGGCGGCCACGAACGGCTGCGCCGACTCGGGTGGCAGCTCGAGGAGCGGGGCGTCGAGCTCGTCGTCTCCTCGCCGCTCGCCGACATCGCGGCTGGGCGGGTGCACGAGCGACCGGTCGACGGGTTGCCGCTCATGCACGTCGAGGCCCCCGACTACCGCTGCCGCCGGGGCAAGCGGCTGCTCGACGTGGTCGGCGCCACCGCCGGGCTGGTCGTGCTCGCACCGCTGCTGGCGGCCATCGCCCTCGTCATCCGACTCGACGACGGCGGGCCGGTGTTCTTCCGGCAGCGCCGCGTCGGACGGGGGGCGCAGGAGTTCTCGATCCTCAAGTTCCGGACGATGTGCGTCGACGCCGAGGCACGGATCGCCGAGCTCGCCGCCGGGAACGAGGGCTCGGGGCCCCTCTTCAAGCTGCAGCGCGACCCCAGGGTGACCCGGGTGGGCGCGTTCCTCCGGCGGACGTCGCTCGACGAGCTCCCGCAGCTGTGGAACGTCCTCACCGGTTCGATGAGCCTCGTCGGTCCCCGTCCCGCGCTGCCGAGCGAGGTTGCCGTCTACGAGGACTTCGCCGATCGTCGGTTGCTCGTGACCCCCGGCATGACCGGGTTGTGGCAGGTCAGCGGCCGCTCGGACCTCGACTGGGCCGAAGGGGTCCGGCTCGACCTGCACTACGTCGAGAACTGGTCGTTCCTCCACGACCTCGTCATCCTCGCCAGGACGGTCCCGTCCGTCCTGCGGTCCCGCGGCGCCTACTAGCCGCCCCACCGACCCCGGCCGTGCCTTGACCCGCGGCCGGAACGGCGCACCCCCGGAGAGCAACGGCCTCCGGGGGTGCTGCCTGTGTGAACGGTGTCCGTTCCTGCTCCGGCCTGGGATTCGGAGCGATGGGGGAGTTACCATGTCGGGACACGCTCTTCCGCTGGTCCGATCGACGACGATCGGGCGAGTGACGCCAGAACCAGGACAAGGAGTCAACATGTTCGCAGGCCTCACAGGGCTCCACCTGCTGATCATCCTCGGGATCGTCATCCTGCTCTTCGGTGCGACCAAGCTCCCGGCGCTCGCCAAGGGCCTCGGCCAGTCGATCAACATCTTCAAGAAGGAGATGGGCGACGACAAGAAGAACGACGACGGCACGGTGAACACCGTCGTGACCGACCCGGCCGCTCAGCACACGGCGCAGCCGACCGCGCAGCCCGTCGTCAACCCCGGTCCCTCGGTGCAGCCCAACGCGCACTCGAGCGCCGAGCCCAAGAACTAGGACACCCAGCCCCGTCCTGTCGGCAGCCCCCGCGACCATGTCGGTCGCGGGGGCTTCGGCGTTCGCCGGGGCTCCGTCCCCGCGGGGTCGGTGCGGAGCGGTCAGGCGGTCGCAGGCCGGGGATCGTCGAGCGCTCGGGACGCGCGGCGGATCAGGGCCTCGAGCGGCCCCCGTCGACCCGACCGGTCCACGAGCAGCGCGGTGACGACCGCCACGACGGCGAGCACGGTGAACGGGAACCACCCGTGCAGCGCGGGCACCGGGTCCGGGTTGCCAGCGGCGAACCAGGCACCGATCGCCAGGATGTGCCCGCAGTACAGCGTCAGGGCGAGGCGGCCGACCGCGCGCAGCGGCAGGAGGACCGACGAGAGCCGGACGGCGACGAGGCAGAGTGCGGCGAGGACGGCCAGAGCGGTCCCGAGCGCTCCGACGAGCTCGAACGACGAGCCCGAGTGCGGCGTGATGTCGAGCAGCCGCGCCCACTCGATCTGCGGGAACGGCGGGAACTCCGGTCGGAGCTGCACCACGTCGGGTCCGCCGCTCGGCACGGTCTTCGACACGGGTCCTGCCCCGCCGCCCGACGTCACGGGGACCAGCATCCCGACCGGGCCGACGACGCCGAGCGCCGATCCGAGGAGGGCGCCGCCGCCGTACCCGACCACGGCCATCGCGGTGCCGACGACCAGCATCCGGCGGAGCACCGGTGCGCGGTCGAGGCCGAGTCGTGCGACGAGCACCCCGGCGAGCACGACGCCGAACCAGGACACCGCCGGGTAGCCGACGAACAGCAGGTCGGCGGTGCCGCTCCCGCTCATCTCGACGACGGCCTGACCGACCAGTGCGAGCACGGGTCCGACGCCCAGGGAGAGCGCGGTCGCGAGGACGACCCAGCGGAGCCGGAGCCGGAGGAAGGGCAGCGCGGCCACGAACAGGACCGCGTAGGTCGGCAGGATGACGAGGACGCCGCCGGGGACGAGCGTGAGGAGCGCGCCGATCGCCAGGAGCACCGCGGCGCGGGCCAGCACGTGCCGACGGTCGCGCAGGAGACCGCTTCCGGGACGGCCGGTCGGCGCGCGTCCGGTCAGCTCTGGATCGGCACGCGGTCCGGTGGTGAGCAGGACGAGCGAGACGCCGGCGCACAGGGCGAACAGGACCGAGGACCGGCCGTTCACGAGGTCGGGCCAGCTCGACGGATCCGTCCAGTCGAAGAGCGTGTCCGCCGCCCCGACGTGGGCGGAGAACATGCCGAGGACGGCGAGCCCGCGAGCGGCGTCGAGACCGGCGAGACGTGGACGGGTGGGGGCAATGACATGTTGCATGTCGATGATGCTCGCGAGCGCGCTGTTTCGTCGGTGCAACCGGTCGCCGGGTGTCGCCGGCGAGGATGATGGGCGCATGACCGCTCCGGCCGCAACCGCTCCGCTCCGCGACGACCGCCGGGTGGTCCTCGTGGTCGCGATCCTGGCGTCCTTCGTCGTCGGGCTCGACTCGAGCGTCGTCAACGTCGCCCTGCCGGCGATCAGGGGGGAGCTCGGCGGTGGTCTCGTCGTGCAGCAGTGGACGGTGGACGCCTACCTGGTCACGCTCGGCTCGTTGATCCTGGTGGCCGGCTCCCTCTCCGACCTGTTCGGCCGCGTCCGGATCATCCGGTGGGGCCTCATCGTCTTCGGCGTCGCCTCGGTGGTGTGCGCGATCGCACCGACCGGCGAGGTCCTGGTCGTCGCTCGGGCGTTCCAGGGCGTCGGTGGAGCGCTGGTGACCCCGAGTGCCCTGGCGCTCATCGTCGCGGCGTTCCGGGGTACGGCGCAGGCGAAGGCGATCGGGTCGTGGACGGCCTGGTCGAGTGCGGCGTCCATCCTCGGGCCGGTCGTCGGCGGGCTGATCGTCGACGGCATCGGCTGGCGCTGGATCTTCGTGGTGACGGCCGTGCCGATCGCGGTGACGATCCCCCTGGTGCGACGGATCTCCGGCGACGTGGTCACCGGTGACCGTCCGCGGGTGGACGTCGTCGGCGCGGTGCTCGCCGTGGTCGGGGTCGGCGGTGTCGTCCTCGGCCTGATCGAGCAGGAGCGCCTCGGGTGGGGCGCCCCGGTGGTGGTCGCCGCGCTCGTGCTCGGCGCCGCGTCCCTCGTGGCGTTCGTGCCGTGGGAGCTCCGCGTGACCCGCACCGCCGGCTCGCCCCTGGTGCCGCTCGAGCTGTTCCGGGCGCGCAACTTCACGGTCGGCAACCTGGCGACGCTCTCGATCTACGGGGCGCTGGGGATGGTGTTCTTCGTCGTGACCCTGTTCCTGCAGGAGGTCTGGGACTTCCCCGCCTGGGTCGCCGGACTCGCGACGTTGCCGCCCACGCTGATGCTCCTGGCGCTGTCCACCACGGTCGGTTCGTTCTCCGGCCGGTACGGTCCGCGGTGGTTCATGGCTGCCGGGCCGGCCGTGGCCGCGGTCGGCGCGCTGCTGATGCTGCTCGCCGGCGACGACCCGGCGGGCTACTGGTGGTCGGTGCTGCCCGGGCTGGTGCTGATCGGTGCGGGGATCGCGACCATGGTGACGCCGCTGACGAGTGCCGTGCTCGGATCGGTGCCGCAGGCGGAGGCCGGTGCCGGATCCGCCGTGAACAACGCGGTCGCCCGCATCGCCGGGCTGGTGACGGTGGCCCTGGCGGGCGTCGTCCTCGGCGGCGGAGTGAGCGTCGATGGACTGCACCGCGCGATGGTCGTGATGGCGCTGCTGCTGGCGGCCGGCGCCGTCGTCAGCGCGGTCGGGATCCGGAATGCACCGCTGCGCTCGTAAGTTGAGTGCAGTAGACTCAAGTACACCACCACCGCACGGAAAGGACGGACCGCATGGCGAACCTCCAGGGCGCTCCCGACTCGCAGGAACGGCAGAAGACCGCCCTCGAGCAGTACGGCGTCGACCTGACCGCGATCGCGCGGAGCGGCAAGCTCGACCCGGTGATCGGCCGTGACGCCGAGATCCGCCGCGTCTCCCAGGTGCTGACGCGCCGGACCAAGAACAACCCGGTCCTCATCGGCGAGCCGGGCGTCGGCAAGACCGCCGTGGTCGAGGGCCTGGCGCAGCGCATCGTCGCCGGCGACGTCGCCGACTCGTTGAAGGACAAGCGACTCGTGTCGCTCGACATGTCCGCGCTCATCGCCGGGGCGAAGTACCGCGGCGAGTTCGAGGAGCGGCTCAAGGCCGTCCTCAAGGAGATCGACGACTCCGACGGCCAGGTCATCACCTTCATCGACGAGCTGCACACGCTCATGGGTGCCGGCGGCGGCGAGGGCTCCGTCGCGGCGTCGAACATGCTCAAGCCGATGCTCGCACGCGGTGAGCTGCGGCTGATCGGCGCGACGACGCTCGACGAGTACCGCGAGTACATCGAAAAGGACGCCGCCCTCGAGCGGCGCTTCCAGCAGGTGTTCGTGGGGGAGCCGAGCGTCGAGGACACCGTGGCGATCCTCCGCGGACTCAAGGAGCGGTACGAGGCGCACCACAAGGTGACGATCAACGACTCCGCGCTGGTGGCCGCCGCGAGCCTGTCGAACCGGTACATCTCCGGTCGACAGCTGCCGGACAAGGCGATCGACCTCATCGACGAAGCGGCGAGCCGGCTCCGCATGGAGATCGACTCGAGCCCGGTGGAGATCGACGAGCTCAAGCGCAGCGTCGACCGCCTGCGGGTCGAGGAGTTCGCGCTGAAGCAGGAGCGGGACGACGCCTCGAAGGCGCGGCTCGCGACCCTGCGCGCCGAGCTCGACACCCGGCAGGCGCGGCTCGACGAGCTCGAGCAGCGCTGGCAGGCCGAGCGCGCGAGCCTCAACCGCATCGGTGAGCTCAAGCAGCAGCTCGACGAGCTCAACATGCGCAGCCAGCGTGCCCAGCGCGAGGCCGACTACGAGACGGTCTCGCGGCTCGAGTACGGCGAGAAGCCCCGCATCGAGGCCGAGCTGGCCGCCGCCGAGCAGGCCGAGAGCGCGGACCGCATGGTGAACGACAGCGTCGCGGACGAGGACATCGCCGCCGTGATCGCACAGTGGACGGGCATCCCGATGGGCCGCCTGCTGCAGGGCGAGACCGAGAAGCTCCTGCACCTGGAGACCGAGCTCGGCCGCCGGATCATCGGGCAGCGCGCCGCGGTGTCGACCGTGTCCGAGGCGGTCCGTCGCACCCGCGCCGGGATCTCGGACCCGGACCGTCCGACGGGCTCGTTCCTGTTCCTCGGCCCGACCGGCGTCGGCAAGACCGAGCTGGCCAAGGCGCTCGCCGAGTTCCTGTTCGACGACGAGAAGGCCCTCGTCCGCATCGACATGAGCGAGTACGGCGAGAAGCACTCGGTCGCGCGGCTGATCGGTGCCCCGCCCGGGTACGTCGGGTACGAGGCTGGCGGGCAGCTCACCGAGACCGTCCGTCGGCGCCCGTACTCCGTGGTGCTGCTCGACGAGGTCGAGAAGGCGCACCCCGAGGTCTTCGACGTCCTGCTCCAGGTGCTCGACGACGGCCGGCTCACGGACGGGCAGGGTCGAACGGTGGACTTTCGGAACACGATCGTGATCCTGACGTCGAACCTCGGCTCACAGTTCATGACCGACCTGACGCTGACCGAGGTCCAGCGCGAGGAGGCCGTGCGGGAGCTCGTGCAGCAGGCGTTCCGACCCGAGTTCGTGAACCGGCTCGACGACATCGTCGTGTTCCAGGCGCTCACCACCGAGGACCTCGGGCAGATCGTCTCGCTGGACGTCGACCGGCTGGCACGTCGCCTGACCGACCGGCGGCTCGAACTCGCCGTCACGCCCGCCGCCCGCGGGTGGCTGGCGGAGCGCGGGTACGACCCGGTGTACGGGGCCCGGCCGCTCCGCCGCCTGATGCAGCGGCAGATCGACGACCGGCTGGCGCGGGCGATCCTGTCGGGCGACGTGCGCGACGGCGACACCGTCCGGGTCGACGTCGCCGCCGACGGCGACGCGCTGACGGTCGAGCCGTTCGAACTGGCGGAGATCGTCGAGGAGTAGGTCGACCCCGGGAGCGTTACGGCGGCGAAACAGCGCAGGCGGGACGGTGGGCGTATGGAACAACACACCGTCGACACCGTCCCGCTGTTCATCGCCCGCTCCGCGAGCACGGCTGAATTCGTCGTCCGGGTCGACGAGCGGCGGGGGACCGTGCACCTCGACTCAGCCGACTCCTAAGCACCGCATGTGAAATGTCATGCGTGCGTGTACTCGTGGTGGACGATGAGACCTCCCTGGCGGACCTCGTCGCGAAGGGGCTCTGCCGCCAGGACATGGCCGTCGACGTCGCCTACCGGGGCGACGAGGCGGACGAGCTCCTCGCGGTGAACGACTACGACGTGGTGGTGCTCGACCGTGACCTCCCGGGGCTGCACGGGGACGAGGTCGCCCGTCGGCTCGCCGCCCGCGGCTCGCTCACCCGCATCCTCATGCTCACCGCCGCGACCGCGCTCGCAGACCGCGTGCACGGACTCGAGCTCGGCGCGGACGACTACCTCGCGAAGCCGTTCGAGTACCCGGAGCTCGTCGCCCGCGTACGTGCCCTGGGGCGGCGGAGCGTGCCGCCGGTGGCGCCCGTGCTGGAGCGGGACGGTCTCGTGCTCGACTCGAACCGGCGGGTCGCGACGCGGGACGGCCGCCCGCTCGACCTGACCTCGAAGGAACTCGGGGTGCTCGAGGTGCTGCTCCGCGCGGACGGCCGGATCGTGTCGTCCGAGGAACTGCTCGAGAAGGTCTGGGACATGAACATCGACCCGTTCACCGCGGCCGTCCGGGTGACGGTGTCGAAGCTCCGCAAGAAGCTCGGGACCCCCGACCCGATCCGGACCGTGCCGGGGTGCGGGTACGCGCTGTGACGCGGCTCTGGAGCATCGGCACCCGGACGGCCGTCGGGTTCGCGGTGTCGTCGATGGTGCTCACTGCGGGCGTCCTGGTGTTCGTGAACCTCGCGTCGCAGTGGTCGCTGAGCACGGTCGCCGACGAGCCGGCCATCGAGCTGCCGTGGACCGGGATCGCTTCCGTGGCCCCGGATCCGGACGTCGGGCCGGCCGTCGGGCCGGACGGGCAGCCGGGTGCGACGGTCGCGTTCGTCCGCGTGGTCGCCGCCCAGCAGTGGCAGTGGTCCGCCGTCGGCATCGTCGCGGCCGGCGTGCTCGCCGGCGTGCTCGGATGGGTCCTCAGTCGCAGGGTGCTCCGGCCGATCGACCGCATCACGGCCACCACGGACCGCATCTCGGCGTCGACGCTGCACGAGCGCGTCGCCCTGGACGGACCCGACGACGAGCTCCGACGGCTCTCGGCGACGATCGACGCCCTGCTCGACCGGCTCGAGGCGGCGTTCGCGAGCCAGCGGCGGTTCGTGGCGCAGGCGGCGCACGAGCTCCGGACCCCGCTCGCGGTCCAGCGGGCCTCCCTGCAGATCGGCCTGCCCGACGACGCCTCGCCGGGCGAGGTCGCGTCGGTCCGGAGCGAGCTGCTGGAGCAGAACCGGCGGACGGAGCACCTCGTCGAGTCGCTGCTCGTGCTCGCCGAGGCCGAGCGCGGCCTGGAGGACCGCGGCGCGCCGGTGGACCTCGACACGATCGTCCGCGACGTCGTCGCCCAGGCCCGGTCCCAGGCCGAGGGCGTCGGGGTGACGATCCACACCGAGAGCGCCTCCGCTCCGGTCGGGCTGACCGGCGAGGCGCTCCTGGTGCGGCAGCTCGTCGCCAACCTCGTCGACAACGCCGTCGAGTACAACCACGACGGCGGCACGGTGCTCGTCCGGACCGCGCCGTGTGGTGTCACCGTTGAGAACACCGGGCCGCTCGTCCCGCCGTCGGACGTCGCGACGCTGACCGAGCCGTTCCGACGCGGTGCACAGGCCGGAACGAAGCGGCACAGCGGTCTCGGGCTGTCGATCGTCACCGCCATCGCCGACGCACACGGCTGGGACGTGCGCATCGAACCCCGTCCCGGCGGTGGGCTCCGCGTCGCCGTGCTCGTCCGTCCGGCCGTTGTTTCGTCGGTGTAACCGTCCGCCGTACGCTGGTGAAACACCGTGTGCGTTGTGCTGGAGCACATGAACGACACCACACGAACCCCCCGACTGGTCCGCGCCGCCGCCGTCCTCGCCCTCGCGCTCGTCGGGTCGACCGCCCTCGCTGCCTGCTCCACGACGCCGACCGCGCCGTCGACCGAGCACGCCGCGGCATCGGTCGGCGCGGAGTGGGGCGACTGCATGCGCACCGCGGGCTTCCAGGTCGAGGACCCGTCGGACGACCAGGTCCGGAGCGGCGCGGTCACCTCGCCGGCCGACGTCGACGCGGAGCGCTTCACCGAGGCATCCGGCAAGTGCGCATCGGACCTCGGCATCACGGGTGCCGACTCGGCGCAGAAGGACAAGTGGAAGCGCCAGTACGCCGCGGTCGACTCCTGCGTCCGTGAGCAGTACCCGGATGCGCCGGAGCAGGAACCGGGCCTCATCGACTACAGCGACTACCCGCGCGCACAGGAGCCGGAGTTCGAGGAGACGCTCTCGTCCTGCCTGAGCGAGCACGCCCCGGACACCCAGCAGCTGGGCCGGTGATCGTCGGCACCTGACCACCGGCACCTGACCACCAGCACGACGAGCATCGGAGACACCACCATGACCACCATCGCCACCCGCACCGGGATCGCCGCGGCGTTCCTCGTCCTCGCCGGCGTCCTCGCCGGCTGTTCCGCAGCCGGACCGGACCCTGCATCGTCATCGTCCGGACCGTCGCGGTCGAGCGTCGCTCACGCCGTCGCGTCCTGCATGCGGGACGCGGGCTACGACGTGACCGACGACGACTACCAGCGCTTCCCGACCGACGGGGACATCTCCGATCGGCAGGAGGTGCTGGAGAAGTGCACGAAGGAGCACGATCCCGAGACCGCGCGTCAGGCCGAGGCGGCCCAGAACGATCCGGAGTTCCTGGCGATCCATACGAAGGTCGGGAAGTGCATGCGGAAGGCGGGTTACGCGGACTACCCGGACGATTCCCGCGACGCCGACGCGTACTCCCCGCCCGAGGGTGACCCGGAGTTCGGGGAGGTACTTCGGAAGTGCTACGAAGGGGCCGGCGCGAGCGTGGTGACGCAGTGAGCAGCACCACGACGAAGCGCACGGCCGTCGTCTCGGCGTGCCTGGTCGCCGTGCTGGCTGCTGGCCTCGGCACGTGGGCCGTCGTCGGCGGTGCGCCGCAGGAGTCCTCGGCCGCCCAGGGCCGGACGCACCACGCCACGGCCCCCGTGACGAAGGGGAACCTCACCGACTCGAAGGTGTTCGCCGGCACCCTCGGGTACGGCGCTCCGACCGGGGTGCCCGGCGCGGCATCCGGCACCGTGACCTGGTTGCCGGAACCCGGGCAGGTCGTCGAGCAGGACCAGCCGCTCTACGCGGTCGACGAACGCCCGGTCCGGGCGATGTACGGCACGACGCCGCTCTGGCGGACGCTCGAGTACGGCGACAAGGGTGCCGACGTCCGGCAGCTCAACGAGGACCTCGCCGCGCTCGGGTACGACGTCTCCGTCGACGAGGTCTTCGGGAAGCGCACGCTCGCCGCCGTGAAGCGGTGGCAGAAGGACCGAGGCCTGGAGCGCACGGGGACGATCACGGCGAACGACGTCGTGTTCGTCGACGGGGCCGTGCGGGTCGACTCGGTGGTCGCGAAGCTCGGGCAGCCGGCCGCGGGCGACGTCCTCGAGGTGACCAGCACCAAGCGGGTCGTGAACGCCTCGGTGTCGCAGACCGACGCGGAGCGCCTGCCCGTCGGGGCGAAGGTGCGCGTCCGGATCAACGGCGGCGGTGACGCCGTCGCCGGCGAGGTCGTCGACGTGGAGACGGGCGAAGCGGACGGCGGTGGGAAGACCGTGGTCACCACGATCGCGTTCGACGCCGGTGACCGGCAGCTGCCGGCCGCGGCGTCCGTGCAGGTCGAGGCGCCCGGCCAGACCGTGACGGACGTGCTGTCCGTGCCGGTGCAGGCACTCGCCGCCGGCGGTCGCGCCGGCGAGTACAGCGTCGAGGTCGTCCGACGCGACGGCACCACGAAGCGCGTCCGCGTCGAGGTCGGACTCGTCGCCGACGGACGCGCTGCGGTCACCGGTGCCGTGCACGAGGGCGACGAGGTCGTGGTGCCCTCGTGAGCGTCACGCCCCTCGCCGAGGGAACAGCCGCCGGGCCGACCGCCGGGCCGAGCGCCGCGGAGACGGTGGTCCACCTCCGCGACGTCGTGAAGACCTACGGCGACGTCCAGGCACTCCGCGGCGTCTCGCTGGACGTCACCGCGGGGGAGCTCGTGGCGGTCGTCGGCCCCTCGGGTTCGGGCAAGTCCACGATGCTCAACACGGTGGGCACGCTCGACCGACCGACGTCCGGCACCGTGCGGATCGCCGGGCACGACGTCGGGTCGATGCGCGACGACGACCTCTCGCGGCTCCGCGCCGAGCACATCGGGTTCGTCTTCCAGCACTTCCACCTGCAGGCGGGCGCGACGGCGGCGGAGAACGTCGCCGACGGGCTCCTCTACGCCGGGGTCCCGCGGCGCGCCCGCCTGGAGCGTGCGGAGGACGCCCTCGGACGGGTCGGCCTCGGCCACCGTGTCGGTCACCGCCCGACCGAGCTGTCCGGCGGCGAGAAGCAGCGCGTCGCGATCGCCCGCGCAGTCGTCGGCGACCCCACGATCCTGCTGGCCGACGAACCCACCGGGGCGCTGGACAGCGCGAGCGGGCAGCGGATCCTGGCACTGCTCCGCGAGCTGAACGACGGCGGGACGACGGTGCTCGTCATCACGCACGACCTCGCCCTGGCCGCCTCGCTGCCGCGGCAGGTGCGCATGCGGGACGGTGCCGTCGAGGAGGACTCCAGCACGTCGGACGCCGGGGCGCTCGCCGACGCGATCGCCGGGGTCGCCCGGTGAGCGCGCACACGACGAGCCCGCGCACGACGAGCGCGCACACGGTGCGCCCGCCGGGGTCGCGGACACGGACGGTCGGTCCGGGTGACCTCCTCCGGCTCGGGGTCTTCGGCCTCCGGACGCGACCGGGCCGGGTCGTGCTGTCGGCGCTCGGCATCGCCATCGGCATCGCCGCGATGATCGCCGTCGTCGGCATCTCATCGTCGAGCAAGGCGGCGCTCGACCGGGTGCTCGACGCGCTCGGGACGAACGTCCTGACCGTGACGAAGGCGCAGGGGTTCGGGGAGGTCGCGCCCCTGCCGACCACAGCCGTGGAGTCCGTGCTCCGCCAGCCCGACGTGCAGGCCGCCGCGGGGGTCGGCGAGGCGAAGGACGGCCGGGTCTACCGCAGCCCGTTCGTGCCGGCGGCGGAGACGAAGGGGGTCGGTGTGATGACGACGTGGGGCGACGTCCCCGCGGTGCTCGGCGGGTCGCTCGCGGCCGGCCGCTGGGTCGACCCGTCGTCGGACGCTCCGGCACAGGCCGTGCTCGGTGCGGTGGCGGCCGAGAGCCTCGGGATCGACCGGCTCCGCCCGGACACCGCGGTGTGGATCGGCGGGCAGCGGGTGCAGGTCGTCGGGATCCTCGCGCCGATGCAGCTCGCGGAGGACCTGGACAACCAGGTCTTCGTCCCGCAGGGGTTCGCGGCGTCCCTCGGCTTCGACGGGCACCCGACGGCGGTGTACACGCGGGTCGATCCGGAGCGCGTGGCGGCGGCGCGCGACGTCCTCGCGAACGCGGTCCGGCCCGATCGGCCGCAGGAGGTCGGCGTGACCCGTCCGTCCGACGCCCTCGCGGCGAAGAACGCGACGGACGACTCCTTCACGGGCCTCCTCGTCGGCATCGGCGGGGTCGCCCTGCTGGTCGGGGGCATCGGCGTGGCGAACACGATGGTGATCACCGTCCTCGAACGCCGGGCCGAGGTCGGCGTGCGCCGCGCGCTCGGTGCCCGTCGACGGAACATCCGCGACCAGTTCCTGGTGGAGTCGCTGCTGCTGTCGTTCCTCGGCGGCGTGGCCGGCGTCGTCATCGGACTCGCGGTGACGATCACCTTCGCGGTCGGCCAGGGCTGGCCGGTGGCGATCCCGCTCTGGGCGGTCGCCGGTGGCCTCGCGGCGACCGTGGTGATCGGCGGCGTCTCCGGGCTCTACCCCGCTGCGCGCGCTGCGCGCATCCCGCCCACGTCGGCACTGGCGGCCGTCTGAGCGGCGGCGTGTGATCAGCGCAGCGCACCGGACGGGAGGCCCGGTGCCGGTTCCTGGAACCGGCACCGGGCCTCCCGGCCTAGCGTCCAGGGCATGCCTGAGCTGCCGATCATCCGCCGCCTGACCGACTCCATCGAGCACGCGAGCGTGCTCGACAAGGCCGTCGACCTCGACACGCGCGTCGTCCGTGCCGTCGCGAAGCCGAAGGCCCTGCGGCAGCTGCTGCACGGCGTGCCGTTCGGTCACCCCCTGCACCCGCTGATGGTGCAGGTGCCGCTGGGTGCCTGGATCTCGGCGGCCGTCCTCGACACGATCGGCGGGAAGGGCAACGCGCGGGCCGCGCAGACGCTGACCGGGGTCGGGATCGCCTCGGCCGGCAGCGCCTCGATCGCCGGCTACGTCGACTGGGCGGAACTCTCCCTCGAGCAGCGTCGGACCGGGTGGGTGCACCAGGCCGTGAACTGGGTCGGCATCACGTTCTTCGGCCTGTCGTGGTGGCAGCGCCGGAAGGGCAACACCGCCGCGGGCAAGGCGCTCGGCTTCGTCGGGCTGACCGTCGTCGGCGTCGGCGGCTACCTCGGCGGCCACCTGTCGTACCGCCAGCGCGCCGGCGTCGGGTCGAGCGACCGCGTGCCGTTCGACGCCTGACCCCGGACTCCTGGACGCCCGATCCGCTGCTGCGGATCGGGCGTTCGCTGCGTTCGTGTTGGTTCACCTGCGCAACAGTTGCGTTCGTGTTGCTTCTGGACGTACAGTTCCTGAAACCAACGGGAACGAAGGAGTTCGGGCATGTACGCAACGGAGCGGCAGGACGCCATCGCCGCCGCGCTGCATTCGGCCGGGCGGGTGTCGGTCGCCGACCTCGCCGAACACTTCGACGTGACCACCGAGACCGTCCGGCGCGACCTCGACGCCCTCGAGACCGCCGGTGTCCTGCGCCGGGTGCACGGGGGTGCGGTCCCCGTCGGTCGGTCGAGCGTCGTCGAGCTCAGCGTCGCCGAGCGCGAGGGACAGCACGGCACCGCGAAGACCGCGATCGCGCGCGCCGCGATGCGGCTCGTGCCGTCGACCTTCACCGGCTCGATCGCCCTCGACGCGGGCACGACCTGCGCCGCCGTCGCCGCCGAGCTCGCACGGTGGGAGCCGGCGACGCCCGGGGCGACCCTGACCGTCGTCACCAACTCCGTGCCGATCGCCGCGGTCCTGCAGCACAGCGCCCACGTCGAGCTCCACCTGCTCGGCGGCCGGGTCCGCGGGGTGACGAGCGCCGCCGTCGGCACCGCGACCGTCGAGCAGATCGCCGGTCTGCGCCCCGACGTCGCCTTCGTCGGCACGAACGGCCTGTCCGCGGGCTTCGGGCTGAGCACGCCCGACGAGTACGAGGCCGGCGTGAAGGGCGCGTACGTCCTCGCCGCGCGCCGGAGCGTCGTGCTCGCCGACGCCGCGAAGCACGGGGTGGAGGCGCTCATGCGCTTCGCGCGCCTCGACGAGATCGACACGCTCGTCACCGACCAGGAGCCCCCGGCGGACCTCGCCGTCGCGCTCGCCGACGCCGACGTGGAGGTCGTGGTCGCATGAGGCCCGAGAACGGCACCGTCCAGCACAGCACCCGCATCGTCACCGTGACGCCCAACCCGTCCCTCGACCGCACGATCGAGCTCGGCGGCGAGCTGCAGCGTGGCGCCGTCCAGCGTGCCGTGCGCACCACGGCCGAGCCCGGCGGCAAGGGCGTCAACGTGTCCCGCGTGGTCGTCGCGAGCGGGGGCGACACCCTCGCCGTCCTGCCGGGCGACGAGCTCGACCCCGTCCTGCTCGGCCTGGCGACCCGGGGCATCCCGACCCTCGCGCTGCCGATCGGTGCGCCGCTGCGGTCGAACGTCACCGTCACCGAGCCGACCGGCACGACGACGAAGCTCAACGAGCCCGGCCCCTCGCTGGCCGGACGGCTCGACGACCTCGCCGCGCTCGTCGCCGACGCCGCGGGCCCGACGCCGACCGGACCGGCCGCCCGCTGGGTCGTCCTCGCCGGTTCGCTCCCGCCCGGGCTGCCCGACGACGCCCTCGCCGTGCTCGTCCGCGCGGTCCGCCGGCGGCACGGCGACGACGTCCGCATCGCGGTCGACTCGTCGGGCGTCCCGTTCACCGCGCTGCTGCAGTCCGGGGAGCGGATCGACCTGGTGAAGCCGAACGCCGAGGAGCTCGCCGAGGTCGTCGGTGGCGACCCCGACGTGTACGAGCAGGACCCGGACGCGGCCGTCGCGGCAGCGCACCGCCTGCGGCACAAGCACGTCGACACCGTCCTGCTCACCCTGGGCAGCGCCGGCGCCGTCCTGGTGTCGGACGAGGGCGCCTTCGCCGCCGCCGCACCCCGGATCGTCGCCCGCTCGACGGTCGGAGCGGGGGACTCATCGCTCGCCGGATACCTGCTCGCCGAGGTCGCCGGAGCGACCCCCGCCGAGCGGCTCCCCCC
>NZ_MJAK01000004.1 GCF_001742745.1 Curtobacterium sp. ER1/6
CCGCCGGCGGTGGCGGCGCAGCCGACGGTGGCGGCGCGGCGGGCGGGTCCGGCCGGCCGGCCGGCACCGTTCCGGTCTCGCCGAGCGGGCAGGACACGCCGTCTGCGTTCCGTCCGCTGGGCAGGACATGCCGTGCGGAAGCGTCGAGCGTGCAGCAAGTTGCACGCTCGTCGGCGACGGGCGACGGGCGACGGGCGACCGACGACGGACGGGAGGCGCGGTGCCAGCCGGCACCGCGCCTCCCGTCCGTCGCCCGGTCGCGTCCCGTCGCCCGGTCGCGTCCCGTCAGCGGCGCAGCGTCGCCCGCGCCAGCCGGTTCCCGACGAACTGCCCGAGCTGCACGATCACCACGATCGCCGCCACCGACACGTAGACGATCCACCAGTCGTACCGCTGCGAGCCGTACACGATCGCGTACTCGCCGAGCCCGCCGCCGCCGATGAGCGCCCCCTGCGCGGTCATGTCGACGATGCCCACGAAGATGAACGTGTAGCCGAGGATGAGCGGCCCCACGCCCTCGGGGATGAGCACCGTCAGCAGGATCGACACCGGGTGCGCACCCGATGCCCGCGCGGCCTCGACCACGCCGGGGTCGACCGCGAGCAGGTTCTGCTCGACGATCCGCGACACCGCGAACGATGCCGCGAGCGAGATCGCGAACGTCACCGCGGGCACGCCGATCGTGGTCTGCACGGCGACGCGCGACAGCGGCGCGATCGCGGCCAGGAAGATCACGAACGGGATCGGCCGGACGATGTTCACGAGGACGTTGACGATCGTGTACACCGCGCGGTTGCCGAGCAGGTTGCCCGGACGGGTCGCGTACAGGACGAGCCCGAGGGCGAGCCCGATGACGCCCGCGAACACGAGGGACACCAGCGTCATCACGAGGGTGTCGCGGATCGCGGCGAAGAACACGTCGGACGTGTCGATCACGCTCTGGAAGCCGTTCACGCCGCCACCTCCTCGTCGACGGTGACCCGTCCGTCGCGCAGGGCTCCGATCGCCCGGTCCACCGCCGCCGGGTCGTCGGCGGTCAACTCGTAGGTGAGCGAGCCGATGCGCCGCTCGCGGATCTCGCCGACCCCGCCGAAGACGAGCTCGGCGCTGACGCCGGCCGCGCGGAAGGCGGCGTCGATCCGGTTCTGCAGCCCGACCTCGTCGGTGATCTGCACCGTGACGAGCCGCCCGTGGTGGTGCTCGCGCAGCCGCGCGAGCTGCTCAGCGGAGGGGCGGTCGTGCAGGGCGGTCCGGACGAACCGCTGCGAGGCGCCCGTCCCCGGGTTCGCGAAGACGTCGTAGACGTCACCGACCTCGACGACGCGGCCCTGCTCCATCACGGCGACCCGGTCAGCGATCTGCCGGACCGCGTCCATCTCGTGCGTGATGACGATGATCGTGACGCCGAGCTCCCGGTTGACGCGGCGCAGGAGCGCGAGGACCTCGGACGTGGTGTCCGGGTCGAGGGCGCTCGTCGCCTCGTCGGCGAGCAGCAGCTCGGGGTTCGACGCGAGCGCACGGGCGATGCCGACGCGCTGCTTCTGGCCGCCGGACAGCTGCTCCGGGTAGGCGTAGGCACGGTCGAGCAGCCCGACGAAGTCCAGGAGCTCGGCCACACGACGGTCGCGTTCCTCCTTGCCGACGCCCGCCACCTTGAGCGGGTAGGCGACGTTGCCGGCGATCGTGCGCGACCGGAAGAGGTTGAACTGCTGGAAGATCATGCCGATCTTCCGGCGGGCGAGCCGACGGTCCCGCTCGGGGATCGCGGTGAGCTCCTGGCCGCCGACGGTGACGCTGCCCGAGGTGGGCAGCTCCAGGGCGTTGACGAGCCGGACGAGCGTGGACTTGCCGGCACCGGAGTACCCGATGACGCCGAGGACCTCTCCCTGGTGCACGTCCAGGGAGACGTCCTCCACGGCCACCACGGTCTCGCCGGTGTCGGCGCGGCGGTAGTGCTTCGAGACGCCGCGGAGTTCGACGAGGACCGGCACTACTGCTTGGCCGCCTTCGCGTCCTGCTCGACCTTCGCGAGCTCGTCCTGCAGGGTCTTGGCGCTCTCGTCGCGGCTCACGGCCTCGGGCAGGTCCTTCTGGAACGCCTTCTGCACGGCGCTGTCCTGGAACAGCTCGGCGAGCTTCAGGTAGGTCTCGTTGTCCTCGTCGGCCTTCCGCACGGCGAAGACGTTCACGTAGGGGGCCGCGCTCGCGCTGGCCGGGTCGTCCTGGTAGATGATGTCGCTCGTCGGGAGCTTCGCGGCGGTGGCGAAGTTGTTGTTCACCACGGCGGCGGCGACGGAGCCCTGCTGCAGGGCGTTCGCGGTCTGCGACGCGTCCAGCGGCTGCACGTCGACCTTCGACGACTCGACGTCGGTCGTGGTCGAGAAGGCGTTGCCACCGTCCTTGAGCTCGAGCAGTCCCGCGGCCTGCAGGATGAGCAGCGCGCGGGCCTGGTTGATCGAGTCGTTCGGGATCGCGACCTTCGCGTTCGCCGGCAGCTCGCTCGTCTTCTCGTACTTCGTCGCGTAGAGGGGCAGCGGGTAGACGGCCGTCGAGCCGATCGGCTGCAGGTCGTCGTCCGAGGTGACGTTGTAGTCCGCCAGGTACTGGATGTGCTGGAACTGGTTGATGTCCAGCTGGCCGTCCTTGAGCGCCGGGTTCGGCAGCGAGTAGTCGGAGAAGTTCGTGAGCTTCACCGTGACGCCGAGCTCGTCCTTCGCCAGCTTCGTGTACGTGCTCCAGTAGCCGAGCGACTTGTCGGCGACCCCGATCGTCACGGTCTCCTGCGTGCCACTGCCGGCGGCGCTCCCACCGGACCCGCCCGAGCGGACGGCGGCCACGACGACGGCGACGACGATCGCCACGACGACCACCGCCGCGGCGATGATCCAGCCGACGGGGCGCTTGCCCTTCGGCTTCTGGGGCAGGACGGGTGCTGCGGACATGGGTGCTCCTCGTGGGCCGTGCTGTGGGGTCGCGGTGGTCCGCGGCCTGTCATCGAGTGTGTCGGGCGTCGGCCCCGGGCGACGAGTCCGTTCCGCCGTGTTACATCGCGGCGGGTTCTCCACAGCCGCTGACGGGGAAGGTCCGGACGCAGCACGGCTTGGTTGACTCGGACCGTGCGCAGCATCGAACTCGTCCTCGACTCCGACTCCGACGACGCTGTGCGCGCCGCGTGGCAGGCCCTCACCGCAGCGGACCTGCCGAGCCTCGGGCGTTCCGGGACGAACAGTCCGCACGTGACCCTCGCGGCCGGGGACGACCTGCCCGTGCCCGAGGGGTTCGACGTGCCGGTCCCGACGACCCTGCGGCTGAGCGGCGTGCTGCTGTTCCCCGCCGGTCCGGACCGGTCGGTGCTCGTGCGCGCGGTGGTCGTCGACGCGGCGCTCGCCGCGTTCCACGCCACGGTGCACCGCGGTGCACCGGGCGCGGTGGAGACGTCCCTGCCCGGCGCGTGGTCGCCGCACATCACGTTCGCGCGGCGGGTGCGCGACGTCGACCTGCCCGCGGCGGTCGCCGCGCTCCGGTCCGCACCGCTGCCGGAGACCCTGGCGGTCGGCGGGGTGCGGCACTGGGACGGGGAGACGAAGACCGTCACGCCCGTCGCGTGAGCGGCGTCGGCCGGGAGGCCCGGCTCAGGTCCGCAGGACCCGCTCGCCGAACGCGGACGCGAACGTCCGGTCCGGGTCGGCCGCCGCGACGAGCCGGCGGAAGTCCGGCAGCCGCGGCCAGAGCGCCTCGACCGCGTCGGCGTCGAGCGAGCTCATCTTGCCCCAGTGCGGGCGCCCGCCGAACGGGGCGAGCCGTGCCTCCAGGTCGGGCAGCAGCGCCGCGACCGCTTCCGGGTGCTTCTGCCACGTGAACGCGATGCACAGCACGTCCTCGCCCTGGGTCGGGCTGAGCCACGCCGGGTCCGCCGCCATCGTCCGGAGCTCCGAGACGTGCAGGTGCGGCTGGATGCGGTCGGCGAGCCCGCGGACGGCCTCGAGCGCCGCGGCCGCGTGCCGCAGGGGGACGAAGTGCTCGCTCTGCACCTCGGACCCGACGCTCGGCACCGAGTCGATGGGGAAGTGCGGCAGCCGGTCCCACCAGGGGCCCACCGAGCCGTCCCGCGCGGTGTGGTGGCCGTCCGCGGGGCGTCCGGGCAACCGGGGTGCACCGAGCAGGGCGTCGGGGACGGCGACGTCCTCGGCGCCGTCGGGGACGCGGGACTTCAGCAGGACCTCGCTGACCTCGTCCCCGAAGACGGTGTACGAGCAGACCGAGTAGGCGGCGGCGTGCACGTCGGCGACGTTCGCGACGAACCGGTCCCAGGGGATCGGGCCGTAGGTGTCCTGGCGCATCCGGTAGGCGGGTTCGACGTCCACCTCGACGCGGGTGACGATGCCGAGCAGCCCGAGGTGCAGGACGGCACCGTCGAAGCCCTCGTCGCCGCGCGCGACGGTGCGTCGCTCGCCGTCGCCACCGAGCACTTCGAAGGACCGCACCGCCGTGCTGAGCGAGCCGAGCCGGGTTCCGGAGCCGTGCGTCCCGGTGGCGATCGCGCCGCCGAGCGAGATGTGCGGGAGCGAACCCGTGTTGTGCAGGGCGACCCCGGCGGCGTCCAGGTCGGGCGCGACGACGCCGTACCGGGTGCCGGCGCCCATCGTCGCGGTGCCGGCGGCGGTGTCGACCACGAGGTCGGTGGGGATGCCGGTCAGGTCGAGCAGCAGCCCGGTGGTGTCGGCGACGTCGTTGAACGAGTGCCGGGTGCCGAGGCCGTGCACCCTGCGGGACCGGGCGACGAGCTCCGCGGCCTCGTCGACGGTGCGCGGTCGTGCGACCCGTTCCGCCGAGTAGGTGACCGTACCGGACCAGTTCAGCTCAGGCGTCGTCGACCGCATGCGGCCCACGATGCCACGTCGTCGCCGACGGGGCACCGCGGGCAGTGCGTGGTCGGGCGGCTCCGGCGCGGAGCCGTGCCCGCGGACTCAGTGCATCGCGGGAGCGCCGGCGGGCGCGCCCTCGGGCGTCTCCGGGCGGCGCACCAGCGACGAGGTCAGGATGCCGAACAGCGAGATGACGGCGCCCACCAGGAACGCGGTCTGCACGCCGGAGGCCGTCGCCGCCGTCACCCCGGCCGCGTCGGCGTCCGCACCGGCCGTCGCCGCACCGACGGTGAGGAGCGTGACGAACAGCGCGGTCCCGGCCGCGCCGGCGAGCTGCTGGGTGGTGCCGAGCACCGCGCTGCCGTGCGAGTACAGCCGCGGCGGCAGGCCGCCGAGCGCGGCGGTGAACAGCGGCGTGAAGGTCAGTGCGAGGCCGATGCTCAGCACGACGTGGGCACCGAGGACGAACCACACGCTCGTGTCCACCCCGACGGTGGACAGTGCCCAGAGCACCGCGCTGATGATGATCGAGCCCGGGACGAGCAGGACCCGCGGGCCGCGGCGGTCGTAGATCCGGCCGACGACGGGGGAGAGCAGCCCCATGATCAGACCGCCCGGCAGCAGCAGGAGCCCGACCTGCAGGACCTCGAGCCCGAGCACGCGCTCGAGGTAGATCGGCAGCAGGATGAGCGTGCCGAACATCGCCATGAAGCTCAGGCCCATCGCCACGATCGGCACCGTGAACCCCTTGGTGCGGAAGGTGCGGAGGTCGAGCAGGGCGCTGTCGGTGCGCTGCAGGCGCGTCTGGCGCAGGACGAAGACCGCCAGCGCGGCGAAGCCGACGACCAGCGCCAGGACCGGCACGAGCGGCCCGGTCGACCCGGCCTCGCCGAAGCTGGACAGGCCGAACACGATCCCGCCGAACGCGACGGCGGACAGCACGACGGACAGGACGTCGATCGGAGCGCGCCGCGGCGTCGTGACGTTGCGGACCTTCAGGGCACCGAGCAGCAGCGCCGCGACGGCGATCGGCAGGACGAAGCCGAACAGCCACCGCCACGAGAACGCGTTGAGGATCAGGCCGGAGATCGTCGGACCGATGGCCGGCGCCACCGAGATGACGATCGAGATGTTGCCCATGATGCGGCCGCGGTGGGCGGGCTCGACGAGGTTGAGCACGGTCGTCATGAGGAGCGGCATCATGATCGCGGTGCCGCTGGCCTGCACGATCCGGCCGACCAGGAGCATGCCGAACCCGGGGGCCAGGAGCGCGACGAGCGTGCCGGCCGAGAAGAGGGCCATGGCCGCGATGAAGACCTGCCGCGTGCTGAAGCGCTGCAGCAGGAAGCCGGTCACGGGGATGACGACCGCCATCGTCAGCAGGAAGCCCGTCGTGAGCCACTGGCCGGTCGCGGCCGAGATGCCGAGGTCCTCCATCAGGCGCGGCAGGGCCACACCCATGATCGTCTCGTTGAGGATGACGACGAACGCCGAGACGAGCAGCAGCCCGATCACGAGTCGGGTCTCGCCGGCGGAGGGCTGCGAGACGCTCCCCGTGCGGGGTGCGGAATCGACGGCCTGGGTCATGCGGGGCTCCTGGTGGATCGGGGTGCAGCTGACGAGGGGCGCGCGTGGCGCAGACAGGGCAACCACCTGAACGGATGCGAGTATTCCGCTTCCGGGTGTCGGGTTCGTGGACGCCCGTCAGCGCAGGATCGCGAACCCGTCGCCGTCGCCGTGCGGAACGACGCTCCGCAGGGCGACGTCGGTGACCTCGGCGGACGGCGGCCCGGTGCGGAGGAACGCCATGAGGGCGTCGACCGCCTCGGACGGGCCTTCTGCCTCGACCTCGACCGTCCCGTCGAACAGGTTCCTCGCGTAGCCGACGAGCTCGAGCCCGTCCGCCTTCCGGGCCGTCCAGTACCGGAACCCGACCCCCTGGACCGATCCCGACACCACGGCGTGCACCCTCGTCACCGTCGTCATGTCGCCGATGCTAGGCGCGCTGCTGTCCCCGGAGTTTGCCGTCCTGTTTCGTCCTCGTGAAACCGGTGATAGTGTCGCAGGAACCCGAACACTTCGGGTTAGCATGACCTGAACACGGGACGAGCACCGCATGACGACCACCGCCGACGCGCACGCCGACGACGGCGCCACCGCCGGGCTCCGCGTCGCGGTGTCCACCGTGATCGTCGCCCTCCGCCCGCACCCCGACACCGGCGAGCCTGCGCTCTGGATGCCGCTCGTGCGCCGTGTCGCGGAGCCGTTCGACGGGTCGTGGGCGCTCCCGGGCGGCTGGGTGCGACCGGACGAGGGCCTCGAGGACAGCGCGGCGGCACGCCTCCGGGAGACCACGAACGTCCAGCCGCGCTACCTCGAGCAGCTCTACGCCTTCGGCGACGTCGACCGGTCGCCGTCGCGCGTCGTGTCCGTCGTGTACTGGGCCCTCGTGCACCCGGACGAGGCCGACTCCGTGCCCGACGACTGGAACGTCCGCTGGTTCCTCGCAGACGAGCACCCGCCCCTCGCCTTCGACCACGACCGCATCGTCGCGTACGCCCTCTGGCGCCTGCGCAACAAGGTGTCGTACTCGCGGATCGCCCAGGCGTTCCTCGGCGACCGCTTCACCCTGGCCGAGCTCCGCGGCGTGTACGAGGCGGTGCTCGGGCGCACGCTCGACCCGGCGAACTTCCGGCGGCAGGTCGCACAGGGCGACGCCGTGCTGCCCACCGACGAGACGACGAGCGGCGGTCGGCACCGACCCGCACGGCTCTACCGCTCGAACCCCGACCTGGCGTACGCCGACAACGGTCCGCTGACGACCCCGCTCCCCGCGGGTTCCCCGACCCGATAGGAACCACCGTGTCCATCGCGACCACCATCGACCGCATCTCGAACGGCCGGGCCGCCGGCAGCACCTGCACGCCCGACCTCGCGATGCCGACCTGGGACGTCGACGCCCGGCCCGGCTACGGCCCGGGCTCGTCGATGTCCGACGTCATCCCGACCACCGCGCCGCGCCAGGGTGTCATCCCCGACGAGTACCGCCGGGCGAGCGACGAGGAGCTGCACGAGCGGATCGAGCGGGCGAAGGCGACGCTCGGCGACCGGGTCGTCGTGCTCGGGCACTTCTACCAGCGCGACGAGGTGGTGCGGCACGCCGACTTCCTCGGCGACTCCTTCCAGCTCGCGAACGCGGCCCTGACGAAGCCCGACGCCGAGGCCATCGTGTTCTGCGGCGTCCACTTCATGGCGGAGACGGCCGACATCCTCGCCCGCGACGACCAGCGGGTCGTGCTGCCGAACCTCGCCGCGGGCTGCTCGATGGCCGACATGGCCGACATCGACAGCGTCGAGGCCGCGTGGGCCGAGCTCGCCGCGCTCTACGGCACGGAACCCGACGCCGACGGTCGCGTCCCCGTGGTCCCCGTCACGTACATGAACTCCGCCGCCGACCTCAAGGCGTTCTGCGGGCGCAACGGCGGCATCGTGTGCACGTCGTCGAACGCGGCCACCGTGCTCGAGTGGGCGTTCGAGCGGGGCCAGCGGGTCCTCTTCTTCCCCGACCAGCACCTCGGCCGGAACACCGCCAAGGCCATGGGGATCAGCACCGACCGGATGCCGATGTGGAACCCGCGCCTGCCCGGGGGTGGCAACGAGGCCGCCGAGCTGCTCGACGCGCAGGTGATCCTCTGGCACGGCTTCTGCTCGGTGCACCGGCGCTTCACCGTCGACCAGGTCGAGCAGGCACGGCGCGAGCACCCGGGCGTCCGGGTCGTCGTGCACCCGGAGTGCCCGATGGCCGTCGTCGACGCGGCGGACGTCGCCGGCAGCACCGACCTGATCCGGAAGACCGTCGCCGCGGCCACCGAGCCGACGACCTTCGCGATCGGCACCGAGGTCAACATGGTGAACCGGCTCGCGGCCGAGTTCCCGCAGCACACGATCTTCTGCCTCGACCCCGTCGTGTGCCCGTGCTCGACGATGTACCGCATCCACCCGGGCTACCTCGCCTGGGTGCTCGAGGGGCTCGTGCGGGGCGAGGTCCTCAACGAGATCGTCGTGCCGGCCGACGTGCAGGCGGACGCCCGGGTGGCGCTCGAACGCATGCTCGCCGCGAAGCCGCGCGGCTAGGGCCACCGTGCACGTCGTCATCGTCGGGTCCGGCATCGCCGGGCTCACCGCCGCGATCCGCGCGAGCGTCCGCCACGACGTCACCGTGGTGACGAAGGGCCTGCTCGCGGACGGCGCGACCCGGTACGCGCAGGGCGGGGTCGCCGTGGCCCTCGGGGCCGACGACTCGGTCGCGCTGCACGCCGCGGACACGCACGTCGCGGCCGCCGCCTCGGCGGACCGGCGCGCCGTCGACGTCCTGTGCGCCGACGGTCCGGCGCGGGTCCGCGACCTGCTGTCCCTCGGCGTGCCGTTCGACCGCACGGACGACCCCGCGAGCCTGGACCGCCACGGCGACGACCTGGCCCGCGGACGCGAGGCGGCGCACGGGCGCTGGCGCGTCGTGCACGCCGACGGCGACGCCACCGGGGCAGCGATCGAACGGACGCTCGTCGCCGCGCTCCACCGGCAGCACGTCACCGTCCTCGAGCGCACGTGCCTGACCGACCTGGTCGTCCGCGACGGAGCGGTCGTCGGGGTCGACGTCCTCGACCTGTTCGGCGAACCGCAGCGCATCGCCGCCGAGGCCGTCGTGGTGGCGTCCGGGGGAGCGGGGCACCTGTACCGCGAGACGACCAACCCGCTCGTCGCGACCGGGGACGGAACGGCCGCGGCCTGGCGTGCCGGTGCGCTCGTCGCGGACCTCGAGTTCGTGCAGTTCCACCCGACGCGCCTCGCGGTGCCGGGCGGTGGGCTCGTGTCCGAGGCGGTCCGCGGCGAGGGTGCCGTGCTCCGCGACGCGAGCGGCCGACGGTTCATGACCGCGGTGCACCCCGACGCCGAACTCGCCCCGCGGGACGTCGTCGCCCGCGGGATCGCGGCCGCCGTGCGCGACCAGGGCGGCGTGCCCGTGTTCCTCGACGCCACCGGGATCGACGCCGACCACCTGGTCGCGCGCTTCCCGGGCCTCACACGCGCCGTCCGGGAAGCGGGCTGGGACTGGACGCGGGAGGGCGTCCCGGTCGCACCGGCCGCGCACTACGCCATGGGCGGGATCGTGACCGACGCCGAGGGGCGGACGAGCCTGCCCGGGCTCCTCGCCGTCGGGGAGGCCGCGTGCACCGGCGTCCACGGCGCCAACCGGCTCGCGTCGAACTCCCTGCTCGAGGGACTGGTCTTCGGCGTCCGAGCGGCGGACGCGCTCGGCGCACCGCGTCCGGCCCGCCTGCGCCTGCGCGGTGACGCGGCGCTGCCCGTGCAGCGGGTGCAGGTCGACGCGACGGACGGGGCGGGCGTGCCCCGTGCCTCCCGTCCGGCACACCGTCTGCCGGGAGGCGCGGCGCACGGGACCGACGACACCGACGTCCGCCGGATGGTCCAGACCGAGATGACGGAGCGGGTCGGCCTGCTCCGTGACGCCGCGGGACTGGCGACCGCGCGACGCGCGCTCGAGGCGCTCGTCGCGCCCGCTCCGCGCACCGTCCGTGACCACGAGGACCGGGCGCTGCTCGACCTGGCGCGGCTCACGGCCCTGGCGGCCGAGGCACGGGCCGAGTCGCGCGGGGCGCACGCCCGCACCGACCACCCCGACACCGACCCGTCGTCGCCGGTCAGCACCGCCTGGGTCCGGGAGCACCGCCCGGGCGGGCGGGCGCGACGGGCCGCCACCACCACGACCACCCTGCAGGGAGTCCCCGCATGACCAGCACCGCACCCGACACCGTCTCGGCGACCGTCACCACCACCGACCCCGGGACCGTCCCGCCGCATGCGCTCCGGAGGGTCATCGAGACGGCGCTCGAGGAGGACGCGCCCTGGGGCGACGTCACCAGCGAGACGCTGATCCCGGCAGACGCCACCGCGACCGCGGTGCTCGCGGCACGGGAGCCCGGCGTGCTGTCCGGCGGCGGGGTGTTCGCGGCGGTCGTCCAGGCCGTCGACCCGACGGTCCGGACGGAGCTGCACGTCACCGACGGCACGGCGTTCGCCGCGGGTCAGGTCCTGGCGACGGTGCACGGCTCGGCGCGCTCCGTGCTCCGCGCGGAACGGGTGGCGCTCAACCTCGTCCAGCGACTGTCCGGGATCGCGACCGTGACCGCGCGCCACGTCGAGGCCGTGGCCGGCACGGGTGCGCGCATCGCCGACACCCGGAAGACCACGCCGGGGCTCCGCGCCCTGGAGCGCTACGCGGTGCGCTGCGGCGGCGGGCACAACCACCGGAACTCGCTGTCCGACGCCGTGCTCGCCAAGGACAACCACCTGGCGGTCCTGCTCGCGGGCGGGACGGCGATCGGCGACGCGATCACCGAGGCACGACGTCGACTCGGGCACACGGTGCACCTCGAGGTCGAGGTCGACCGGCTCGACCAGGTCGAGGCCGTGGTCGCCGCCGGCGTCGACACGATCATGCTCGACAACTTCACGCCCGAGCAGCTCGTCGAGGGCGTGCGGCTCGTGGCCGGGCGGGCGCTCGTCGAGGCCTCGGGCGGGGTGTCGCTCGAGACCGTGGGGCGCATCGCCCGGACCGGCGTCGACGTCGTCTCCGTCGGGGCGCTGACGCACTCGGCACGGGCGCTCGACCTCGGGCTCGACGTCCGGGTCGACGCCGCAGCTCCCGTCGACCCCGCCTGACCCGCGCGTGTTCTACCTGGACCGTGCCGCGACCACGCCGGTGCGCCGCGAGGTGCTCGAGGCGGCGTGGCCGTACCTGACCGGGGTGTTCGGCAACCCGTCGTCGACCCACGGCGTGGGCGACGCCGCGGCACGCGGGCTCGCCGACGCCCGGGCCGCCGTCGCGGCGTTCCTCGGCTGCCGTCCCGGCGAGGTCGTCTTCACCACCGGCGGCACCGAGGGCGCGAACACCGCCGTGAAGGGCATCGCCCTCGCCGCACCCCGTGGCCGACACGTCGTCACGAGCGCGATCGAGCACGAGGCGGTGCTCGAGAGCTGCCGGTACCTCGAGCGGTACCACGGCTTCAGCGTCACGGTCCTGCCGGTCGACCGCGACGGACTCGTCGCACCGGCGGTGCTGGCGGCCACCCTCCGACCCGACACCACCCTCGTGTCGATCGCGCACGCCGACAACGAGATCGGGACCGTGCAGGACCTCCCCGCGCTCGCCGCCGTGGCGCACGAAGTCGGCGCCCGCTTCCACACCGACGCCGTGCAGAGCGCACCGTGGCTGCCGATCGGGCTCGACCGGCTCGGCGTCGACGCGCTCTCGTTCTCGGGACACAAGCTCGGGGCCCCGAAGGGCACGGGCGTGCTCGCGCTGCGCGGCGGGGTCTCGCTCGAACCGCTGCTGCACGGCGGCGGACAGGAACGGGGGAGGCGGTCCGGCACCGAGGACGTCGCGGGTGCCGTCGCCGTCGCGACCGCGGTGACGCTCGCGGCGGCCGAGCGCGACACGGCGTCCGCGCACGCGACGGCCACCCGGGACGCGATCGTCGCCGGGGTCACCGGGACGGTCCCGGGCGCGGTGCTCACCGGATCGCCCGTGCGGCGGCTACCCGGACACGCGTCGTTCTGCTTCCCGGGGGTGCCCGGGGGACCGGCGGCGGTGAACGGCGAGACCGTGCTGCTCGAACTCGAACAGCGCGACGTCGTGTCCTCGTCGGGGAGCGCGTGTGCCGCCGGCAGCGCGGAGGCGTCCCACGTCCTCACGGCGATCGGCCTCGACGACGAGACCGCGCGCACCGCGCTCCGGCTCACCTTCGACGCGGAACTCACGGACGACGACGTCCCGGTCGTCGTCGCCGCGGTCGCGGACGCGGTCCACGCCGTCCGAGCGCTCGGCGGGGCGTACTAGACGTTCTACTCCACAGTTGGGGGCGTGTCCCCCCTTCTGCCGACAAGTCGTGTCCGCAATGATGGGGACATGGCAGACGTGATCGTGACCCGGACCGGGCAGGAGGACCACTTCCGAGTGGTCCAGCTCCTGCCGGCACCCGCGACCATCGTCGCGCTGGCCCTCGCTGCGCAGCACGACCTCGGCGCCGCTCCGCTGGGGGTCGTCGCGGCCGTCGGTGCGCTCGCGACCGTCGCCAGCGCACTGCTCCCGATGCTCCGACCGACGGCGCCCCGACGGCCGATGGCCGCGCCGATCGAGTCGGACCGCTACCGAGGGGACACCGGACACCCCCGAGGGTAGGACACCCCTGAAGGTAGGACACCTGAGACCAGCACCGGACGGCCCCCACCCCCCGAGGGGCCCACGGTGCTGCTGACCGGACGCGGTTCCCCTGACCGCGTCCGGCGCGCGGGGCGCGACGTTCCCCTGTCGTCGCGCCCCGTCGCGGACGCCGCGCCCGTCGTGGACGCTGCGCCGGACCCTGACCGGCGCCGCACCCCCCTGTCAGTCCACGACGGGCCGCGGTGCCGCGGACGCACCCGACGGGGGCACGGGCGTCCCCGGCCAGAGGTAGTCGAGGTCGTCGGGCACGTCCGGGAAGAGCGGCCGGTAGTGCTCCGGCGCCTTCTGCACGAGCTTCGACCGGTGCGACCGGTGCACGGCCGGGTCGGCGTTCCACGGCGGCACGGCGTAGTCGCCCCGTTCGTACGCCGCCAGGTCCTCCGGGACGCGCCCGAGGTCGAGCAGCGTCTTCTCCAGACAGGTGTCGACGTGGCCGCGCTCGAGCCAGACCCGGCAGGTCGCGTCCTGGTACGCCATGAGCGCCGGCCGGTAGCCGCGCCACATCGCGGTGACGGGGTGGTGCTGCCACCCGTAGCCCGGCAGGGTCAGGGCGCGCATCACCTGCAGCGTCTCGACGCGTTGCTTCCCCAACCGCTTGTCGTCGAGCACCTCGGCGGAGGCACGGAAGTCGGCGTACGGCAGGAAGGTCTGCATCTCCCGGACGCTACCCGCGACCGCTGGCACGCGACACAAGTCGTCACACCCGGGCACGCTCCCGACCACCGTGTGAGCATCGGACGCATGATCGGAGCACGCGTCGTCGGAGTCAGCGGCAGCCCCTCGGACCCCTCGCGGACGTCGACCCTCGTGGCGGCGACCGTGGCGCGGCTGGCGGAGGACCTGCCGGACGCCCGTACCGAGACCGTCGAGATCGGCCCGCTGCTCGCCGACCTCGGTGCCGCCTGGTCGCGCGAGGCAATGTCCGAGCGCACCCGTCGCGCGCTCGAGGCGGTCGAGGCGGCGGACGTCCTGGTCGTCGGCAGCCCCGCGTTCCGCGCCGCGTACTCCGGTGCGTTCAAGCTCTTCTTCGACTGGGTGGGGCAGTACGACCTCGTCGACACCCCGGTGCTCCTGACCGCGACGGGCGGCAGCGACCGGCACGCGCTGCTCGTCGAGCACCAGATGCGTCCCCTGTTCGGCTTCTTCCAGTCGACGACGCTGCCGCTCGGCGTGTTCGGCAACGAGCGGGACTTCACGAAGCACGAGGGCGGCTACGACATCACGAGCGTCGACCTCGAGCTGCGGATCGACCAGGCCGTGCGTCGCGCGCTGCCGATCGTGCGCGGGGGCTTCGCGGCGATCGGCGCGGACGACGTGCGCCGCCCCGCCGAGTTCTAGCCGCCGACCGCTCGCCGCCGACCTCGCGCCAGCGGCCGTTCGCCACCGGCCCGCCTGCGCGAGCGGGCAGGACACGCCGCCGGTCGGTCGCGGTGCGGTCGGTCCCCGTCGCCGACGGGCGTCGATCGTGACGGATCGTGCCCGCTCGCGGCACGGGGGCGGGCCGGCGCGGCGCCGGACGGGAGGCGCGTGGCGGGGCCGCCACGCGCCTCCCGTCCGGCGCGGCTCACTCCGGCTGCGCGTCCGTGCTGACGAGCGACGCCACGTGCGCGACCGCCAGGCGGTAGCCGTCGGCGCCCGCGCCGACGATCACGGCCGTCGCGGCCGTCGCCACGTGGTCGACGTGCCGGAACGGCTCGCGCTTCCACGTGTTCGACAGGTGCACCTCGACGACGGGGACGTCGAGGGCCTCGACCGCGTCGTGCAGCGCCACCGAGGTGTGTGCGTACGCCGCCGGGTTGATCACGACGCCGGCGAAGTGGTCGAGCGCCTCGTGCAGCCACTCGACGAGCTCGCCCTCGCGGTTGGTCTGGCGGAAGTCGGCCTCGAGCTCGTGCACCGCCGCCTCGGTGTGCACGATCGCCTCGAGCTCGGCGAGCGTCACGGTGCCGTACTGCGCCGGGTCGCGGCGCCCGAGGACGTCGAGGTTCGGCCCGTTCAGGACGAGGATCCGCCGCGGGCGTGTCGTGGTGTCGGTGGCCGGCTCGCTCATGGGGGAGAGCCTACCGAGCGCGCCGGACGCGGGACGGCGGACGACGGCCGAGGTGTGTGAACGGTCACATCGCGTGTAACGTCTCCGTCCGGGTCGGCGCAGTTGCCGACTGCAACACACTGATGTGGAGATCGCATGGTTCTCGCTGCGGCGACCAACGGGATCCGGCTCGAACTGGGCTGGGTCGACTACCTGATGATCATCGTGTACTTCGCGGTGGTCATCGGCATCGGGTTCACGGCCAGGCGCCAGGTGCGCACGAGCATGGACTTCTTCCTGTCCGGCAGGTCGATGCCCGCGTGGATCACGGGCCTGGCGTTCGTGTCCGCGAACCTCGGCGCGACCGAGATCCTGGGCATGGCCGCCAACGGCGCGCAGATCGGCATGGCGACGCTGCACTACTACCTCATCGGTGCCGTGCCGGCGATGGTGTTCCTCGGCCTCGTGATGATGCCGTTCTACTACGGGTCGAAGGTGCGCTCGGTGCCGGAGTTCATGCTCCGCCGCTTCGGCAAGGCGCCGCACCTGGTGAACGCGATCGCGTTCGCGGTGTCGAACGTCCTCATCGCGGGCATCAACCTCTACGCCATGGCCATCGTCATCGAGGCGATGCTCGGCTGGCCGGAGTGGCTCGCCATCCTCGTGTCGGCGGCCTTCGTGCTCGCCTACATCACCCTCGGCGGGCTCTCGAGCGCGATCTACAACGAGGTCATGCAGTTCTTCGTGATCATCGCGGGCCTCGTGCCGCTGACGATCGTCGGCCTGCACCGCGTCGGCGGCTGGGGCGGCCTCACCGAGGCGATCAAGCAGACCCAGGGCGTGCAGCACCTGCAGACCTGGGCCGGCACCGGCATCGGCGACGTCACGAACCCGATCGGCGCGAACTGGCTCGCCATCGTGCTCGGCCTCGGGTTCGTGCTGTCCTTCGGCTACTGGACGACGAACTTCACCGAGGTGCAGCGGGCGTTCTCGGCGAAGAACATGTCCGCCGCCCGTCGGACGCCGCTCATCGCCGCGATCCCGAAGCTGTTCATCCCGTTCATCGTCGTCATCCCCGGCCTCATCGCCGCGGCGGTCGTCGGCAACCAGTTCGCCTCGGGGGAGCTGACCTACAACGACGCCATCCCGAAGCTCATCCAGATGTACCTGCCGACCGGTGTGCTCGGCATCGCGGTGACGGGCCTCCTCGCCTCGTTCATGGCGGGCATGGCGGCGAACGTGTCCTCGTTCAACACCGTCTTCACGTACGACATCTGGCAGCGCTACATCAAGCCGAACATGCCCGACGTGCACTACCTGACGACCGGCCGCTGGGTCACCGTCGTCGGCGTGGTGATCGGCATCGGCACGGCGTTCCTCGCCGCACAGGCCGGCAACATCATGACCTACATGCAGACCCTGTTCTCGTTCTTCAACGCACCGCTCTTCGGCGTCTTCATCCTCGGCCTGCTCTGGAAGCGGATGACCACGCAGGGCGCGCTGTGGGGCTACGTGCTCGGCATCGTGACGCCGACCATCACGTGGATCGCGTACCTGGTGAACCCGTCGCTCTTCTCGACGGCGACCGCCGAGACGATGTACGGCGCGATCATCTCGTTCGTCACGGTGCTCGTCGTCGGGGTCCTCGTCTCGCTCGCCACGAAGCCGAAGGACGTGTCGGAGCTCGGCGGCCTGGTCTACGGCGTCGGCAAGATCGACATGACCGCCGGGGCCGTCGCGACCGACACCGCCTGGTACCGCTCGCCCGCCCTGCTCGGCACCGTCGCCCTGGTGCTGTGCGTCGCCCTCTACCTGCCGTTCCTCTAGGCCCGGACCCGAAGGAGAACCACCGTGCGTGAGAACACCACCGCGCTGACCGAGGAGCAGGCAGCCCTCGTCCGCTCCACCCGACGACTCGACCTGCGCCGCATCCTCGGCGGCCTGTTCGTGCTCTACGGCGTCATCACCACCATCGTCGGCATCGTCCACTGGGACACCGACCCGCAGAAGACCGGCGGCATCCACATCAACCTGTGGGTGGGACTGTCGCTGCTCGTCGGCGGCCTGCTGTTCTTCCTCTGGGACCGGCTGAACCCGGTGCCCGCGGAGGACATCATCGGCCAGGCCGAGGCCGAGGCCGACCAGCGCGCCGCCGGCGAGGGGCGCGACCCCGCCTGACCTGGGCGTCACACGCCCGGTGGGAACGGGCGTCCCTCGTCGGAACGGGCGTACCCGGTCGGATCTCCCGACCAGGTACGCCCGTTCCCGCTTCCCACCGCACCTGTCCTGGGAACGAACGGGCATGCCCGGCCGGGAGGCACGGGTCGGTGCCGCCACGGAACGGTTGCACACCGGGCACAGCCGGGCCAGGTTGGTGGTGACGAAGGGAACCACCGTGGACCAGATGGTGTTCATCAACCTGCCCGTTGCCGACCTCGACCGGGCCGTCGCCTTCTACGAGGCGCTCGGCTACGCGACGAACCCCGAGTTCACCGACGAGACCGCCGCGTGCATGATCGTGAGCGACACGGTGTACGTGATGCTCCTCACCCACGCGAAGTTCCAGGAGTTCACCGACAAGGCGATCGCCGACCCGGGCACGATCGAGGTCATCAACTCGCTGAGCGCCGCGTCGAAGGACGAGGTGCACCGCATCGTCGACGCCGCCGTGATGAACGGCGGGGACGAGGACCGGCCGGAGGTCGACCTCGGCGTCATGTACCAGCGCAGCTTCACCGACCCGGACGGCCACCGGTGGGAGTACGTCTGGATGGACCAGCAGGCGATGGGCGGGGCGGCGGGCCAGGGCGGCACGGCGGACGAGTAGCGCCGCGTCGGCGGTCGCCACCAGGATGGAGCGGTGAGCACCGACCCCGCGACCGCCCCGTCCGACCTGGTGACCGGGTCCGACGGACTCGCGCGTCCCGTCTGGGCGGCGGCCGACCCGATGCTCCGCGACTACTACGACACCGAGTGGGGCATGCCCGTCCACGACGAACGGGGCGTGTTCGAACGGCTCTCCCTCGAGGCGTTCCAGTCCGGCCTGTCCTGGCGCACGATCCTCGCGAAGCGCCCGGCCTTCCGCGCGGCGTTCGCCGACTTCGACCCGGACGTCGTGGCGCGGTTCGACGAGCACGACGTCGAGCGCCTGCTGGGCGACGCCGGCATCGTCCGGAACCGGGCGAAGATCCGTGCGACGATCACGAACGCGGCGGCGACGGTGGCGCTCCGCGCGGACGGCGGTCTGGCCGACCTCGTGTGGTCGTTCCGGCCCGATGCCACACCCGCACCCCGCACGGCCGCCGAGGTGCCGACCACGAGCGACGCGTCGACCGCGCTCTCGAAGGCGCTCCGTGCGCGGGGGTTCGCCTTCGTGGGGCCGACGACGATGCACGCGCTCATGGAGGCGCTGGGGATCGTCGACACGCACCTCGTCGGCAGTCACCGGCGGGGCACGTCCGGCGTCTGGCACTGATGCGATCCGGATGCCCGGAGGCGGTCGGGGTGCCCGGAGCCGGTCCGGGTGCCCTGCGCGATCAGGTCAGCGGCAGCTGCATCTGCGTCGAGGTGACGCGGTACCCGAGCTGCTCGTAGAGGTCCTGCGCGCCGGTGTTGTAGCCGAACACGTTGAGCCCGATGCTCGTCGCGCCGTGCTCGTGAGCGACCCGCTGTCCGGCCTCGAGCGCACGTCGGGCGTGTCCGTTCCGGCGGTGGGCGGCGTCGATCTCGACGTCGAACACCCACCACTCCGTCGTGGCCTCGGCCGAGAACGGGCCGATCCACAGGTACCCGACAACCGCGTCGTCGTCGTCGAGCACGTCCCAGACGAAGTGGTCCGGCAGGGGAGCGCCACCCGGGAACCAGCGGTCGCGGGATCCCTGCGCGTTGGCCTCGGCCCGCGCACGGCTCTCGCCGGACCGCATCCGCGAGGCGACGTACTCGGTCATCGTCCGGTCGAGCCAGGCGGGGATCCGCTCGGCCGGCATCGGGACGAGCCGAGTGCCGGTCACCGGTTGCCCTTGGAGCCGCGCTTCGGCTTGCCGTTGCCGAGCCGCTGCGTTCCGGGACGGCCGGAGCCACGGGGCTTGCGCGCACCCTTGCCACCGGCCTTGCCGCCGGACGCCTGCTTCGCGGTGGCCTTGCCACCGGCGCCGGTCGCGCGGCCGGCACCGCTGCCGGAACCGGCCCGCTGCCCGCGTGTGCCGTCGTCGTCGGCGCGGGACGGGCCTCCCGGTCGGTCCTGGGCTGCGCGGGAGCTGTTCGCGGTCCGTCCGCGCACCACGCCGATGAACTCCTCCGTCGTGTCGGAGGCGTCGGTGTCCCGCCAGACCAGCGCGACCCGCGTGCCGGCTGCGCCGTCCAGCGGGCGGGCGACCAGGTCCTTGCGGCTCGCCGCGCGGAAGAGCGACTGCGGGAGCACCACGACCCCGACGTTCGCCTCGACCAGGTCGAGTGCGGCGGGGACGTCCGCGGGGACGGGGCCGGCGTCGACGACGTGCACGGACGCCAGGTCGGCCTCGGTGACCGTGTCGGCGTCGGCGAGGGGGGAGTCCTTCGGCATCGCGACGACCGCGGTCTCGGTCCAGAGCGGGATGCTGTTGAGGTGCGCGCCGACGGGCATCCGCGCGAAGGCCATGTCGGCTTCCCCGGTCAGGGCCTCGTCGACCTCGTCCGGACCGATCGGGAGCAGGCCGAGGGTCGTGTCCGGGAAGCGGTCCCGCCAGACCCGGACCCACTTCGCGGGGGAGACCCCCGGGACGAAGGCGATGGTGAGGGCCGCGGTCATGCAACCGAGTGTAGGGGCCGTACCCTGGTACCCATGGCGCAGGAACAGACGATGAAGGCCGAGACGGCTGCGAAGAAGCTCGGCATCCTGCTGGCGGCCGCGCCGGAGTCGTTCCGCGAGGGCCCGGTCACGCGGACGGCCTTCGACGAGCTCCGCACCGAGCCGCCGGCGTGGCTCGAGGAGCTCCGCCGCGAGGGGCCGCACCCCCGTCCCGTCGTCGCGCAGAAGCTCGGCGTCTCCATCTCGGGCCTCACCCGCGCCGGGGTGGACGAGCCGCTGACGACCGCGGAGATCAAGGCGCTGCTGCAGGAGATGCCCGAGTGGCTCGTCCGCGAGCGCGCCACCCAGGCCGAGGTGCACACCGAGAACGCCCGCGTGAAGCAGCAGCGAGCCGACAAGGCCGCCGCTCGCGCCCAGGACTGACCGAGCGGGACCACCGTGCACGAGACCGTCGCCGACGCGATGCTCGTCGTGCCGCAGTTCGCCTCGGTGTGCTGCATCGTCGGTGACCGCTACCGTCCCCGTCCCGGCGTCATCGTCCCCGCCTCGGTGATGCTCGTGGCGATGCTCATGCCGGTCGTGGACGCCGGGGCGTCCTGGACCCTGCTGGCCGCCGCGGTGCTCCTCCTGCTGGCCCCGCTGCCGGTCGTGCGTCGTCGACGCGCGGACGGGCGCCGTGCCGAGCCGATGGACGTCCACCGGGCGCTGTCGTCGGTCGTGATGGCGGGCATGCTCCTGATGGGGCACGCCACCGGGCTGACCGACGGTCACGCCGGGCACGGGATCGCGCTGTCGGCGGTGCTCGGGGCCGGGGTGGTCGGGTACTGCGCGTTCAGCGGGTGGCTGCTGCGCCACGAGTGGGGACGCGAGGACCGTCGCGCCGTCCGGAGCGGCGAGGTGTTCGCCATGACCGTCGCCGTGATCGGCATGACCCTGGCGATGTAGCGGGAGCGGCGTCCCACGCAGCGGCGTCCCGCGCAGCCGCGTCCCGCGGTACCGTCGGGACGTGTCCGATCGTCCCGTCCGCCGCCCCGACACCGTGCCACGCCCCGCCGCGCCACGTCTCGACGAGGTCGACGAGCGCATCCTCTGGACGCTCGCGGCCGACGCCCGCATGCCGAACAACCGCCTGGCGGCGGCCGTCGGGGTCGCGCCGTCGACGTGCCTGACGCGGGTCCGGGCACTCGAGGACGCCGGGCTCATCCGCGGGTACCGGGCGGACGTCGACGTCGCGAAGCTCGGCTTCGCGATCGAGGCCATGGTGTCCGTGCGCGTGCACGCGGCCGCACGACACGAGCTGCGTGACTTCGCCAAGCGCCTGCTGCGGGTGCCCGTGGTCCAGGACGTGTCGTTCCTGGCGGGCGACAAGGACTTCCTCGTGCACATCGCGTGCACGTCGACCGAGCAGCTGCGGGACTTCGTCGCCGACGAGCTGAGCGGCGACCCGGCCGTCGCGACGACGCAGACGAACATCGTCTTCGAACGGCTCGTCGCCGACCGCTCGCACCAGGGACGGTCGTTCGACGAGCTCCGGCGCTGGCGGGCCTGAGCGCCGCCCGCGTACGTCCGGTCGTCTAGCGCGTGCGGGTCATCGGCACGTGCGGGATGGCGTCCTCGAGGAAGTCGTCGCCGGACCGGACGAAGCCGAACCGGGCGTACCACTGCTCGAGGTGCGCCTGGGCGTTGATCGCGATCGACCCCGAGCGCGACTCGGCGATCGCGGCCTCCATGAGCTGCGCGCCGAGGCCCTGCGACCGGGCGTGCTGCGCGGTGGCGACACGACCGATGCGCTCGGTGCCGTCCTCCTCGCGCAGGAGTCGCAGGGTGGCGTCGACCGAGCCCTGACCGGCCCAGAACTGCAGCGTGCCCGGCTCGAGGTCGCGGCCGTCGATGTCCGGGTACGCGCACTCCTGCTCGACGACGAAGACGTCCTGCCGCAGGCGGAGGATCTCGTGCAGCGTCACGATGTCGAGGTTGCGTGTCGGGGCGTTGAAGATCGAGACCACGTCCGGCCTTTCCTGAGAGTTCCTCCCGAGACCGGGTGCGGTCCGGTGGGGTTCGGCGTACAGTGCCGGTCAACCACTCTACGTGCGCAGCCGAGATCAGGAGGTGAGCGCATGGACCAGCCGTTGCGCGACCCCTGGCGCGCGCTGCTCCGGACCGCCGTCGTCGGCGTCGGGGTCGCCGCTGCGCTCGTGCTGCTGTCGCTGCTCTTCGGTGCCCGTCCCGCGTCCGCCGCGGATGGCCCGGCCCAGCACCGCGGGCTCGTGGGCGGGCTCGTGCAGGACGTCGGCGGCGCCGTGCAGGGCGCGGCCGACGGCGTCGGGACGACCCTCGGGTCGGCCGTGGCACCGGTCCGCGGTGTCGTCGCACCACCGGCACCCGCTCCGGCACCGGCTGCTCCGGCACCGGCTGCACCGCCGGCCGCGGTCCACGCGCCGAGCGCACCAGCACCCGCACCAGCCGCACCGGCTCCGTCGCACACCGTCCCGGTCCGTCCGGCCCCCGTGCACGCCACGCCGACCGTCCCGGCGCCGGCACCCGCCGTCGACCACGCGCCGACCGCGACGCAGCCGGCCGTCCCCGCGACGGGGACCGGCGCGACGGGCGGGAGCGGTGCCTCCCGGCCGCTCACCGACGCCGTCACCGGCGTGGTCCGTCCCGTCACCGACGCCGTCCGCGGGATCACCGGCGCACGGCCCGTCAGCGGCGTCGTCGCGACCGTCGACGAGGTCGTCGGCGCCCTGCCGGTGACGGGCGACCTGCTCGGCGACGACACGGTCGGTACCGTCACCGCTCCGGTGACGGACCTCGTCGACGACGTGGTCGGCGGTGTCGGCGGCACCGTCGGCGACCTCCCCGGCACGGTCGAGCAGGTGCTGCCGCCCGTCGAGGCGGTCCTGCCCGTCCCGGTCGGGCCGGTCCTGCCCGGGACGCTGCCGCCGGTCCTGCCCGGGACGCCCTCGCCCGTCCTGCCGGGAGGCGCGACCGGCGTCCCCGACGTCGCCCCGACCCCGGTGGGCGGCCCGGTGACACCGCCCGTGGCAGCTCCTGCTGGACCGACCGGTCCGGCGGCCGGCGACGTCGCGCTGCCGCGCGCTGCTGCCTCCTCCGAGGCGCACCCGGCAAGCCCGCAGGAACGTGCGACCGCGGTACGGACGGGCGGCGCGGCGACCGTCGTCGCGGCACCGGCCGCGAGCCCCGTCGCCGGCTCCGCGGTGACGTTCGGCGGGCGTGCCCTGCTCGTGCCGGCGGACGGTGACGGCCACCACGGCCTCCCGGTCGGCCCCGAAGCCTCCGGCACCGCCGGCGGATCGTCCTCCGGCTCGGCGGGCGCTGCGCCCGTCGGTGTCGACGGCACCGCCGTGGTCCGGTTCTCCCTCGCCGCGGGGTCGCGCGGCACCCTCGCTGACGACGTGGTCCCCGCGTCGGTCGTCGGCGACCACGACGTCGCTCCTGACTGAGGTCGGTGCGCCTGTCCGTCACGGCAGGCACGCACCACCCGACCGCCATCGCGGTCGGACCAGATCTCGATCAGTGAGGAACGACCATGAACAAGTACGTCTCGAGAGGGCTGTGGTTCACCCTCTTCGTCGGAGGCCTGACGCTCGGAGGGACAGCGGCCGCGAACGCCGCGACCACCTCCGGTGCGGACGGCATCCTGTCCGGCACCCAGGTGGCTCCGGCCGTCAGCGTGCCGGTGTCCGTCACCGGGAACGCCCTCGGGGTCCTCGGTGACGCCGTGTCCGGGACCGCTGCTCCGGCGGCTGCCCCTGCTCCTGCCCCTGCCCCGGCCGCATCCGCCGCACCGGTGACGTCCGGTGCGGGCGGCGTCGCCTCGGGGACGCAGGTCGCGCCCGTCGTGACCGCTCCCGTCCAGGCGACGGGCAACGCGGTCGCCGTGGCCGGCGACGCCGCGGCGACAGCTCCGGCCGCTGCTCCTGCTGCTCCGGCTGCAGCCCCCGCTCCTGCTCCTGCTCCTACGACTTCCGGCACGGACGCCGTCGCCTCCGGGACGCAGGTGGTCGGTGCCGTGACCGCTCCGGTGACGGCCACGGGCAACGCGGTCGCCGTCGCAGGTGACGCCGACGCCACGTCGACGCCGCCCGCGACCGACGCCGGTGCGGGGTCCTCGGCCCCGTCGGCCGGTGGCACGACGTCGGGTTCGGACGGTGTGGGCTCCGGCACGCAGGTGGCCCCGGTCATCAGCGTCCCGGTGACGATCGGTGGCAACGGCATCGGGCTGCTCGGTGACGGCACGGCGACGGATACGGCGCCGACGTCCGGTGCGGGGTCCTCGGCCCCGTCGGCCGGTGGCACGACGTCGGGTTCGGACGGTGTGGGCTCCGGCACGCAGGTGACCCCGGTCGTCAGCGTCCCGATCTCGGTCGGCGGCAACGGCATCGGCGTCGTCGGCGACGGCACGGCGACGGGTACGGCGCCGACCGCCGGTGCGGGGTCCTCGGCCCCGTCGGCCGGTGGCACGACGTCCGGTTCGGACGGTGTGGGTTCCGGCACGCAGGTGACCCCGGTCGTCAGCGTCCCGATCTCGGTCGGCGGCAACGGCATCGGCGTCGTCGGCGACGGCACGGCGACGGGTGCGGCGCCGACCGCCGGTGCGGGGTCCTCGGCCCCGTCGGCCGGTGGCACGACGTCCGGTTCGGACGGTGTGGGTTCCGGCACGCAGGTGACCCCGGTCATCAGCGTCCCGATCTCGGTCGGCGGCAACGGCATCGGCGTCGTCGGTGACGGCACGAGCACCACGAACCCGGGCACGGGCACGAACCCGGGCACGGACCCCGGCACGGACCCCGGGACCGGCACGGACCCCGGGGCCGGCACGGACCCGGGCACCGGCACTGACCCCGGGACCGGCACGGACCCCGGCACGGGCACGGGCACGGACCCCGGGACCGGCACGGACCCCGGTACGGGCACGGACCCCACCACCACGACGCCCGGTGACGCCACCGTCGGCGGCGACACCCCCACGCCGGCGACCACGGCACCCGTGGTGAGCTCCGGCGGTGCAGCGACCACCGGCGCAGCGGCGACCACCGGCGTCACCGGCACCGGCGCGGCCGTGGCGACCAGTGCCTCCCGGACGGCCGCGGTGGACACGGCCGCCGTCGCCACCTCGGGGACGCCGTCGGCACTCGCGTACACCGGCACGGGATCGCCCGCGGTCCCCGCGGCCGCGGCGCTCCTGCTGCTGCTCCTCGGGGCGGCCGCACTGGTCCTCCGCCGGCGCACCGTCTGACGGCCTGACCGGTCGGAGGGGCACCGTCCGCGGTGCCCCTCCGACCCGTGCGCGCGCCAGCGTTCTGCTTGAGGACCCGCTGGGCCCTGCCTGGGAGCACTCGGTGTCCAACCTGTGCGCAGTGGAAGCGCTTCCGAGGCTCTCCGGCAGTGGTGCAGCGCCACGATGAGAGCGTGCTCCACGAACTCCTGCGCATCCCGATCACCGGCCCCCGGCTGCTCGTCCCCGTGTACGTCCTTGCCGCGGTCCTCGCCCTCTGGGTCCTCGTCGGCCCGACCCGCGAGCGGCACCGGGGTCGACGCGCGGCGTTCCGGGTCGGCGGTGCCGCCGTCGGTGCGGCCCTCGGTCTCGTCACGGTCTGGTGGACGGGTGACGTGCAGGACGACTTCGGTGTGGCCTTCACCCCGATCACGCGCATGTGGGTGGCGTTCGCCTTCGCCGGCGTCGCCCTCCTGCTCGTCGTCGCGGTCCAGGGCCGGTGGCTGGCACGGGTGCTCGCGGTCGGCGCGGCCGCAGCGCTGCTGCTCTCCGCCGGTCTCGGGGTCAACGTCGACTTCGGCTTCTACAAGGACGTCGAGCAGGCCGTCGCCACGAACCCGTACCGGTCGGCCACGATCCCGGTGTCCACGCACGACACCGCAGGCCAGCCGGTGGATCCGGCTGACTGGCACGCGCCGGCCGACATGCCGCGAGCGGGCGAGACCCTCAGCGTCAAGATCCCGGGCACCGTGTCGCACTTCCGGGCGCGGAAGGCCGTCGTCTGGCTGCCCCCGGCCGCCCGGGTCGCGCACCCTCCGGAGCTGCCCGTCCTGATCGCCCTGTCCGGGCAGCCCGGGCAGCCGGCGGACCTGTTCCAGTCAGGCGACCTCGGTTCCTTCCTCGACCGCTACGCCGCCGCCCACCACGGCCTCGGGCCGATCGTGGTGTCGCCGGACCAGCTCGCCGCCCCGAACCGGAACCCGATGTGCGTCGACTCCCGGCGCCTCGGGCGCAGCGCCACCTACGTGATGACGGACACGGTGCGCTGGATCGAGCACCACCTCCCCGTGGAGAGCGGCCCGGACGCCTGGGGCATCCTCGGGTTCTCGCAGGGGGCGACCTGCGCGATGCAGTTCTCGACCGCGCACCCCGACGTGTTCGGCAGCGCCCTGGCCATCTCGAGCGAGCTCGCCCCGATCACGGGCAACGCGCAGCTGAGCACCCAGCTGGCCTTCGGCGGCTCGTCGGCCGCGTACCGGGCGGCGGCCCCCGTCGCGATCATGGCGGCGCACGCGCCGTACCACGACCACCTCACCGTGTTCGGCTACGGTCAGGACGACGCCCCGTACCGGGTGTCGACCGAGACGCTCCGCGCCGCCGCGGAGCGCGCCGGCCAGCAGACGCAGCTCATCGTCTCGCCGGGCTCGGCGCACGACTGGAACACCGTGCGGTACGTGCTCGCGAACGGGCTGCCCGCCGTGCTCGCACACCTCGGTCTGCCGCAGCAGGAGGGGGCACTGTGAGCACGGACGCACCGACTCCGACGAGGACCTGGACCCGCGCCCTGCGCGCCGTCCGCGGGTACCCGGTCACGGCGGTGGTCGCGGTCCTCGTGCTCGTGACCTCGATCGCCGGCCTCGTCATCCGCGTCGTCGGACGCACCGGGTCCGTCGACGCCGTCCACTTCGGACCGTTCCGGGTCTTCGCCGTGACGACCGGGGCGCTCGCCCTGGTCCTCACGCTCGCGGGCGTCGTCGCGTTCGTCGGCGCCGCCGAGCGGCTGACGGGGAGCCGCCGGACCGTCCTGGCCTTCGTCGCCACGACGGTCGTCGGGACGGGTCTGGCGGCGCTGACGGCCCTGTTCGACCGGGACGGCCACCACGTCGGTGCGCTCCTCGTCGGCCGCGCGACCAGCTTCGACCCGTGGACGGCGATCCTCGGGACGATCGTCACGGCGAGCGCCTTCGCGGGACCGCTCTGGCGCCGTCGCATCCGGGTCAACGCCGTGGCGGTCGTCGCCGCGCTCCTGCTCTACGCGGGACACGTGGCGGACCTCTCCGCCGCGCTCGCGGTGGCCGCCGGGTGGATCCTCGGCGACCTCCTCCGCCGGGGGCCGGCACGGCTCGGGTGGACGCGCAGTTCGCACCGCGAGACCCGGGTGCTGCTCGGCACCGTCGTCCTCGTGTCGGCGGTCGGTCCCGTCATCGCGCTCCTCTCCCGCGCCCGCGTCGGCCTGCTCGCACCGCTCGCCGCGGTCGTCGGCACGGGGCCGGTGACGCCGGTGCGCGGCTGCTCGGAGAACGGGGTGACGGGGGAGTGCCTGCGCGGTCTGCTGGCCTACCGCGCCACCGACCCGTGGACGCTCGTGCTCGCCGTCGCGCCGCTCCTCGTGCTCGTCGTCGCCGGGCTCGGACTGTTCCGCGGGAGCCGCTTCGCGGTGTGGCTCGCGGTCGTCGTCGACACCGTGCTGGCGGTCGCCGCCGCCGTGACCTACAGCGTCCTGCCGTCGCGGATGGCCGAGCTGCACGGCACGGAGAACCGCTTCGTCGTCTCGGTCTCGGTGGTCGCGTCCGTCGTCGTCCCGCTCGCCACCGCGCTCGTCCTCGTGCTGCTCCGCCGGTCCTTCACCGTCCTGCCGGCGCGGCGCCGCGTGGTGACCTTCCTGGTCGTGGTGGTCGCCGCGCTCGTGATCGTCACGACCGTCGTGCTCGTCACGACGGCCTCGTCGCCGCGCGCGGTCGCCGACCCCCTGCGGCTCGTGGTCGCCGCCCTCGGGCCGCTCTCCCCGGTCGTGACCTGGGACCGACTGCCCGCGCTCGACCCCGCCCTCCGGTTCGTGCTCGGCGCCGCCGGCCCGGTGCTCTGGCTGGTCGTCGCCGCCGCGGCGGTCCGGCCCACCGGTGCGGTCGACGCCGACGCCGACGCCGACGGCCTGCACGAGAGCCGACTCCGCGCGCGGACGCTGCTCGAGGCGGCGGGCGGGGACACCTTCGGCTGGATGACGACGTGGCAGGGCAACGCCTACTGGTTCTCCGACGACGGTCGCGCCGGTGTCGCGTTCCGGCGGAACGGACGCGTCGCGGTGACCGTCGGCGGGCCGTTCGGGTGGCCGGACGCGCGCGACGCGGCCATGACGGCGTTCGCCCGGTGGTGCGACGACCACGGCTGGACGGCGGTCTTCTACGGCATCGGTGCCGAGTCCGCGGCCACCCTCACCGCGCAGGGCTGGGGCACGCTGCCGGTCGCGGAGGACGCCGACCTGGACCCCCGCACCTGGACGACGACCGGCAAGAAGAAGCAGGACGTCCGCACCGCGGTGAACAAGGCCGGGCGCGAGGGCACCACCGCCCTCTGGTCGTCGTGGCAGGACCTGCCCGTGTCGACGGTCCGGCAGATCGAGGCGATCTCCGAGGAGTGGGTGTCGGAGCGCGAGCTGCCCGAGATGGGCTTCACGCTCGGCGGCGTCGACGAGATGCGGGACCCGGCGGTGCGGACGCTCGTGGCGCTCGACCCCGAGGGCACCGTGCTCGCGGTGACCAGCTGGCTGCCGAGCCACCGGGCCGGCCGGGTCGTCGGCTGGACGCTCGACGTGATGCGCCGGACGAACGCGGCACCGAACGGCGTCATGGAGTTCCTCGTCGCGAGCGCGGCGGACCGGATGCGCGAGGACGGGGTGGAACGCCTCAGCCTGTCCGCCGCGCCGCTCGCGCAGTCGGCCGAGGGCGCGCCGACCGCCGACGGCGTGCAGGACCTGCTCGACCTGGTGGGCGGCGTCCTCGAGCCGGTCTACGGCTTCCGGTCGCTGCTCCGGTTCAAGGCGAAGTTCGGCCCGGACCTGCACCCCCTCGTGCTGGCGTACCCGGACCCGGTGGCGCTGCCCGCGATCGGCGTCGCGGTGGTGCGGGCGTACCTGCCGGACCTGTCGCTGCGGCAGGCCGTCGCGCTGGTGCGCGGGCGGGGTTGAGCCGGGCTGCGGTCGCGGGACGGCGTCCCGAGGCGGGAGCGACGGACGGGAGGCGCGGGGCGGGCCCGCCCCGCGCCTCCCGTCCGCCACGCGGCCCGTGTCACCCGACGCAACGCCGCGGACGCGCCCCGGGGGTGTGGGGTATCATTTCAGTCACGCAAGCGCTCCGGGGTCGGTGCAAGTCCGAACCGGTGGTGACAGTCCACGAGCTGACGACGGGTTCCGACCCGACCGATGCTGACCCGGTGGGATCCCGGGACCGACGGTGAGAGTCCGGATGAGAGGTGGCGCTGGCGGGCAGGGACGATCCGTCGTCCCCGTCCGCTGTTGCCGACGACCGTCGAGCGCCCCGGAGTCCCGTTGAGAGGACACCAGTGTTCACCGGCATCATCGAGGAACTCGGCACCGTCACCGCCGTCGAGCAGCGCGGCGACTCCGTCGCGCTCACCGTGCACGGTCCGAAGGTCGTCGCCGACGCCCGCCACGGCGACTCCATCGCCACGAGCGGGGTCTGCCTGACCGTGGTCGAGCAGACCGCCGACACCTTCACCGCCTTCGTCATGAAGCAGACGCTCGACATGAGCGCGCACGGCACGCTCGCGGTCGGGGACCGCCTGAACCTCGAGCGCGCCGCGTCCGTGGGCGACCGGCTCGGTGGGCACATCGTGCAGGGGCACGTCGACGGCACCGCGACCGTGCTCGACACCGCCGACGGCGACGGGTGGCGCCGCGTGCGCTTCTCGTTGTCGCCGGACCTCAGCCCGCTCGTCGTCGACAAGGGCTCCGTGGCGATCGACGGCGTCTCGCTCACCGTCAGCGCCGTCTCGGACGAGGCCACCGCACCCGCCGACGCATGGTTCGAGGTCAGCCTGATCCCCGAGACGCTCGAGGCGACCACGCTCGGGTCGCGGGTGCCGGGGGACCGGGTGAACATCGAGACCGACGTCCTCGCCCGGCACGTCCGCCGCATGCTGCGGCTCGAGGCCGCGGCGCCCGTCCTGGAGGCACGGTGACCGCCGTCGGGACCCCGTCCGTCGCGCAGACGGGCGGCCCGGTGCTGTCGAGCATCGACGACGCGGTCGCCGCCATCGCCGCGGGGCGCCCGGTCATCGTCGCCGACGACGAGCACCGCGAGAACGAGGGCGACGTGATCCTCGCCGCCGAGCTCGCGAGCCCCGAGTGGGTCGCGTGGACGGTCGCACACTCGTCCGGGTTCATCTGCGCCCCGGTGAGCGCCGAGATCGCCGACGCCCTCGACCTGCCGCCGATGGTGGCCCACAACGAGGACGTCCGCGGCACGGCGTACACGGTGACCGTCGACGCAGCGGTCGGCGTGACGACCGGCATCAGCGCGCACGACCGGGCACGGACGCTCCGCGTGCTCGCGGACCCCTCGTCGGTCCGCGACGACCTGCACCGCCCCGGGCACGTCGTGCCGCTGCGGGCCCGGCCCGGCGGCGTCCGTGAACGCGCCGGGCACACCGAGGCCGCGATCGAGCTCGTCACCGCAGCCGGGCTCCGGCCCGCGGCGGCGATCTGCGAGATCGTCGGCGAGGACGGCGAGATGATGCGTCTGCCGGGCCTCGTCGCACTCGGGGCACGCGAGGGCGTGCCCGTCATCACCATCGCCGCACTCGTCGACTGGCTCGACGCGGCCGACCGGGCAGCGGCGTCGTCCGCGCCCCAGGAGGGAACCACAGCATGAGCGGAGCAGGAGCAGCGGAGCGCGACCACGTCGACGGCTCGGGCATCCGGGTCGCGATCGTCGCCGGACAGTGGCACGAGACGATCGCCGGGGGCCTCCTCGCCGGTGCGCAGCGCGAGGTCGAGCGTCTCGGGGCGACGGCGCAGGTCGTCCCCGTGCCGGGCAGCTTCGAGCTGCCGGTCGTCGCGAAGACCGCGCTCGAGGCCGGGTTCGACGCGGTGGTCGCCCTCGGTGTGATCATCCGCGGCGGGACGCCCCACTTCGACTACGTCTCGAGCGCGGCGACGAGCGGCCTGACCACGGTCGCCCTCGAGAGCGGCAAGCCGGTCGGCTTCGGTGTGCTCACCCTCGACGACGAGCAGCAGGGCCTCGACCGTGCGGGGCTCCCCGGGTCGAAGGAGGACAAGGGCGCCGAGGCCGCGCACGCGGCGATCGCGACCGCGGTCGTGCTGCGGAGCCTGCGCCAGCTCGCCTGACCCACGACGGAGCGCCCCGCACCACGGACCCGTGGTGCGGGGCGCTTCGTCGTCCATGGACACCGACAGCGCGCCGGTGTAGTTTTTGAACATGTTTGAAAAGCAGGGGGAGGCGGTCACCAAGCGTGACCGCACGCGCGGGCGCATCCGCGAGGTGGCGTTGCGGTCGTTCCGCGAGCAGGGCTATGACGGCACGACGATGCGGGGCATCGCGGCCGAGGCCGGGCTCTCGGTCGGGAACGCGTACTACCACTTCCCGACGAAGGACCACCTCGTCCAGGAGCTCTACGTCGAGGTGCAGCACGAGCACGTCGCCCTCGCGGTGCCCGCGCTCGATGGGGTCGAGGACCTGACGGACCGCGTGGGGATCGTCGTCCGCACGGGGCTGCAGAACCTGTCGTCCTGGCACGCGATCGCGCCGCAGTTCCTCACGACCGCGATCGCGCCAGGGTCGCCGAACAACCCGTTCTCGGCCGAGTCGGCCCCGGCGCGGGACGTCGTCCTCGGGCTCTTCGAACGGGCTGTCACGCAGTCACGGAACCGGGTGCCCGAGGAGCTGCAGGCCGACCTGCCGCGGGCACTGTGGACGGCGTACCTGCTCGTCACGCTCTTCTGGGTGTACGACGGCTCGCCGGGGCAACGTCGCACCGACCGCCTGGTGGACGCGGCACTGGGGATCCTGCGCTTCGCGCTGCCGATGCTGCGCGTCCGGCCGTTCCGGCGTTCGGTGACCCGCATCGTCGGGATCGTCGCGGGGCGGGACGCATGAGCGGCGACGGCGAGCAGGTGAGTCGGACCGTCGCGGACCCTCGGGCCGGGGCGGCCGGGGCGGCCGCTGCGGCCGGCACCGACCCCGGGGTCGGCCGCACCTGGACCCTGGAGGACTCGATCGCGCTCGAGGCGCGTGCGTACGGGTGGCTGGTCCTCGCCGTCCTGCCCGTGCTCAGCCTCCTGCCGACGGTCGTCGGTCTCGTGGGGGTGCTCGTCGGGGGCGACGTCACCGTGTCGGACGCGATGTCGACCGTGTGGTGGGTCGTCCTCGTGCCGCTGGTCTCGGCGATCCCGGCCTTCGTCGCGTCCGTCCTGTCGCTCCCGGTGACGTGGGTCGTCGGACGTCGGCTCCGCCGGGTGCGGTCGGACCGGGCGCACGTGGCCTGGACGGCACTGACCGCCGCGGTGCTCGCGGTCGCCTCGACCGCCGTCGTGGCGATCCTGCTCGCGGACGGGTACGACGACCCCCTGGCGTACGTGGGTACGGCGCTGCCGATGGGGTTCGCCGCCGGCGTGGCGGGCGCGCTCGCTCGGCTCGGTCAGCTGCGGAGTGCCCGTCGGCGGGACGCAACGGGGCCGACGACGGGGCCGCTCGTGTGACGATCCGCGCCGGTGTCGAACCGCGGAACCGACATCGAACCAGCTGTGGGGGGTGGTTCGATGTCGGTTCCGTGGTTCGACCCGAGGGCGCGGGCGTGGGCGACGGCGCCCGTGCACGACGAACGGCCCCGCACCTCGGTGGAGGTGCGGGGCCGTCGTGGTGGTGCTGCCGGCTACTTCTTGCCGAAGACGTGGATCGGCAGGAAGAAGGAGAGGCTCATGAGGAGCAGGCCGCCCATGAAGACGAAGGCCTGGCCCGACTGCACCTGGAACGCGAACCCGAAGAGGTACATCGACACCAGCAGCAGCAGGATCGAGAAGAAAGCGGCGACGACGCGGGCCACGGTGGTACCTCCGGTTCGAGCGGGTGGATCGGGACCAGTCTATCCCCAGGTCGGGCGGGACCGGTTCACGCGCACCGCGAGGACGGTCGGTTCACGCACCCGGACGGGTCGCGATGAGCCGGTCGACCACCGCGAGCAGGGCCTCCATGTCGACGCTGGCACGGTGCGGCCGCACGTCGGTCGCGATCGCGGCGCCGAGCGAGGCCTGGTGGTAGAGCCCGTCGCCGAGCAGCTTCACGGCCTGCGCGGTGGGGACGTCGCCGAGTGCGTCGACCAGGGTCTCGAGCCAGGCGTTCTCGGTCTCGTCGAGCGTCCGCCCGGCCTCCTCGTACCCGGCCTGCTGGAGGCGGCTCGCCGCGAGCAGGGCGAGGTCGAGCTCGCTGCCGACGTAGAGGCAGTTGCGGACGAAGTAGCGCGGCGCACCGTCCTCGGCCTCGCGCATGCGCTCGACGTCGATCGCGGAGAGGTCCGACAGACGCTCGCAGAGTCCCTCGACCAGCGCGGCCTTCGACCCGAAGTGGTACAGCAGTCCGCCCTTCGAGACACCGGCCCGCGCGGCGACGGCGTCGAGGGTCGCCGGACGCTCGCCTTCCTCGCACACGATGGCGACGAAGCTGTCCAGGACGCGGTCGCGGGCACTTGCCATGCGGACGAGTCTAGGGAACCGTCCGGACCGTGACGACCGCCGGGGTCCGTGAACGTTCACGAACGCCTTGTCCCGCTGCACCGGCCCGGCTAGCGTCGCCATGACCGTGAAGGTTCACGACACGAACAGGATCCGCATGTCAGCGCAGACCGCGACCCCCTCGACCACGCCGCCCGCCGGAGATCCCGCCCCCGGCTGGGCCGTCCTCGGCCCCGGCGGCATCGCCCGCCGCTTCCTCTCCCAGCTGCCCGCGAGCACGGGCACCCTCGTCGCCGCGGGCAGCTCCGCCACCGAGCGCGCCCGGGCCTTCGCCGACGAGGCCGCCGACCACGGCTTCGCCGACGTCCGCGCCGGTGAGTACGACACGGTGCTCGCCGACGACGCGGTGGACGCGGTCTACGTCTCGACCGTGCACACCGGTCACGCCGACCTGGTGCTCCGTGCGCTGGCGGCCGGCAAGGCCGTGCTCTGCGAGAAGCCGCTGGCGCCGAACCACGGCACGGCGATGGCGCTCGTCGACGCCGCGCGTCAGGCGGGCCTGCCCCTCGTCGAGGCGTTCATGTACCGGTTCCACCCGCAGACCGCGGCCCTGCTCGACCTGGTCCGCGAGGGTGCCGTCGGCGAGGTCACCCACGTGGACGCCTCCTTCGCGTTCCGCGCGGGGGAGCGCACCGGACGGCTGTTCGACGTCGCGACCGCCGGCGGCGGGATCCTCGACGTGGGCGGGTACCCCGTCACCATGGCGGCCGCTGTGGTCCAGGCCGCGACCGGTGTCGCCGTGGCGGAGCCCGTCGAGCTGACGGCGTCCGGCACCCTCGGCCCCACCGGCGTCGACGAGTGGACGGTGGCGCACCTGACCTACCGGACCGGCATCACCGCCTCGGTGCGCACCGGTGTCCGGGTGCAGGACGACAACGCCGTCACGGTCCACGGCACGCGGGGGCGCATCGTCCTGACCGACCCGTGGACCCTGTCCGAGGACCCGACGATCGTGGTGAACACCGTCGACGAGGACCCCCGTACGCTGTCGTTCGCCGGCGCGCAGCCCTACGCGCTCGAGGCCGACGCGACGACGGCGGCACTGGCAGCCGGCGCCGTCGAGGCCGCGCAGATGACGCTCGACGAGACGCTCGCCACGGCCCGGACGCTCGACCGCTGGCGCGCCGCGATCGGCCTCCGCTACCCGTTCGAGGCCGAGACCGCCGACATCCCCACGGTGAGCGGCCGCCCCCTGCGCGTGCGGGACGACGCCCCGATGCGGTACGGCGAGATCCCCGGCGTCGGGAAGCGCATGTCGCGCCTCGTCATGGGCGTCGACAACCAGCCCGACCTGGCCCACGCCAGCGCGATCTTCGACATGTTCGTCGAGCAGGGCGGCAACGTCTTCGACACCGGGTACATCTACGGCGGCGGGGTCCTCGAGGGTCGGCTCGGCCAGTGGATCGCGAACCGCGGCATCCGCGACGACGTCGTGGTCATCACGAAGGGCGCGCACACCCCGTTCTGCGACCCGGAGTCCCTCACCCGGCAGCTGCTGGAGAGCCTGGAACGGCAGGGCACCGACCACGCGGACGTCTACATGATGCACCGCGACAACCCGGACGTGCCGGTCGGGGAGTTCGTCGACGTGCTCGACGAGCACCGCCGTGCCGGGCGCATCCGGGTGTTCGGCGGATCGAACTGGACACCGGCCCGCTTCGACGAGGCGAACGCGTACGCGGCGGCGAACGGCAAGCACGGCTTCGAGGTCCTCAGCAACCACTTCGGGCTCGCCGAGGCGTACGACGTGCCGTGGGACGGCTGCGAGCACGCGACCGACCCCGCGTCGAAGCGGTGGCTCGAGGAGCGCCAGGTCCCGCTGCTGCCGTGGTCGTCGCAGGCGCGCGGCTTCTTCACCGGACGGGCCGCCCCCGGGGACACCAGCGACGCCGAGCTCGTGCGCTGCTACTACTCGGACGCGAACTTCGAGCGCCTCCGCCGGGCCCGCGAGCTCGGGGAGCGGTACGGCGTCCCGGCCACGGCGATCGCCCTGGCGTACGTGCTGCACCAGCCGTTCCCGACCTTCCCGCTGTTCGGCCCGCGCACCATCGCCGAGGCCCGGTCGTCGATGACCGGCCTGTCGGTGGAGCTCAGCCCGGAGCAGGTCGCGTGGCTGGACCTGCGCGACTGAGCGGGAGCGCCGACGTCGGCGACGCGGGCGGGGCCGTCACGGCCGCGCCCGCGTCGCTCCGGCGTCCGCCGGACACCGTCGGGCCGCCGGCCGTCCGTGCCACGATCCACGACGTCGCCGCGGCGGCCGGGGTGTCCCGGCAGACGGTGACGCGCGCGATGAACGGCCTGTACGGCATCAGCGCGGCGACGAAGGAACGGGTGCTCGCGGCGGCCGCGGCCCTGGACTACCGCCCCTCGCGCTTCGGCCGCGGGCTCGTGACGGGCGGTGACCGGCAGCTCGGGCTCGTCGTGAACGACCTCCGCAACCCCTACTCGCCGGAACTCGCCGCCGCCGTGCTCGGGCTCGCGGCGGGGCGGGGGTGGAACGTCATGCTCGCGGACGTCGGGCTCGCCGGCGACTCAGACCGGGCGGTGCAGGCGCTCGGCGTGCAGACGGACGTGGTGGTCGGCTACCTCGGCGCGCGCGCTCCCGAGTGGATCGAGCGACTCGGCTCGGTGCCCGTCGTGGAGCTCGACCCCGCCGGCGAGGTCCTCCGTGCCGCGGTCCGCATCGACCCCACCGCGGCGATCGAGGAGCTCGCCGACCACCTGGTGCGAACCGGTGTCCGGCACCCCGTGATCGTCGACGCGTCGGAGAGCGGGCGCCCGAGCAGCCGTGGGCGCCTCATGCTCGACGCGCTCCGCCGCCGCGGGTACCTGCCCGAGGTGGCGATCGCGGACGCCCCGACCGCGGAGCTCGGTGCCGCCATGACCGCCCGCGCGCTCGACCGGTTCCGTCGACTCGACGCCGTCATCGCCTTCAACGACGTGATGGCGCTCGGTGTGCTCGCGGCCTGCCGACGCGCCGGTGTCGACGTCCCGGGGACGGTCCGGGTCGTCGGGGTGGACGGGCTCGCGACGGGCACGCTCGTGTCGCCGACCCTGACGACGCTGGGCGTCGATCTCGACGTGGTCGCCGGTGAGGCGCTCGACCTCGCCCTCGGCATGCTCGCCGGTGAGCTGCCGCGCTCCGGCGCGGCTGTGCAGCGCACCGTCCGGCACCGGCTGCTCCTGCGCGAGTCCGCCTGAGGGCTCCCGGGTGGGCGGACGGCGGACGGGAGGCGCGTGTCGGGCCCGCCACGGGCCTCCCGACCGGTCATGGTTGCACTTGCAACCATGACCGTCCAGACGGTACACTGATGGAGTCCTGACGGGGCGCGTGTCCACTTCCGCGTCCCGTCTCGTCTGCTCCGCCGTCGACCTGGTCCGGCTCGTTCCCCAGGGAGTCACCGTGTCCGCTCTGCTCACCAGCCCCGTCGCCACCGCCGTCACCGGCAGCCGCGCCCGACGGTTCGCGGCCCTCGCCGTGCTCATGCTGCCGGTGCTGCTCATCTCCGTGGACAACACGGTGCTGAGCTTCGCACTGCCGACCATCGCGCGCGCCCTCGACCCGAGCGCGACGACCCAGCTCTGGATCGTCGACGCCTACCCGCTCGTGCTCGCCGGCCTGCTCGTGGTGATGGGCAGCATCGGCGACCGCATCGGCCGCCGCCGGATCCTCGTCTTCGGTGCCACCGGGTTCGCGCTCCTCTCGGTCGCGGCGGCCTTCGCGACCGAGGCCTGGATGCTCGTCGCCGCCCGCGCCGTGATGGGCGTCTTCGGCGCCATGCTCATGCCGGCGACGCTCTCGATCATCCGGAACGTCTTCGTCGACGCGGGGGAGCGGCGCATGGCGCTCGCCGTCTGGTCGACGATGTTCGCCGCCGGCAACGCCCTCGGCCCGCTCGTCGGCGGCACCCTGCTCGCGCACTTCCACTGGGGTGCGGTGTTCCTCGTCGCCGTCCCGATCCTCGTGCTCATGCTCGTCGGTGTGCCCTTCTTCGTGCCCGAGTCCCGCGACCCCGCGCCCGGCCCGGTGGACGTGCCGAGCATGCTCCTGTCGCTCGGTGCCCTCGCGCCGACGGCGTGGGCGATCAAGTCGGTCGTGCACCCCGACGAGCGCGGGCTCGCGATCGCGATGCTCGCGGTCGGTGTCCTCTGCGGCACCGCGTTCGTCCGCCGGCAGCTGCGCTCGCGCACGCCGATGCTCGACCTCCGGCTGTTCCGGAGCACCGCGTTCACCGGCAGCGTGCTCATGAACATGGCGGCGATGTTCTCGCTCACCGGCTTCCTGTTCTTCGTCGCCCAGCACCTGCAGCTCGTCGCCGGGCTGAACCCGTTCACCTCCGGGCTGGTGCTCGTGCCGGGCTCGGTCCTGACCGTCGTCGCCGGCCTGGTGGTCGTGCCGATCGTGGCCCGGGTCGCTCCGCGCTGGGTGGTCGCGGTCTCCCTGACGTTCTCGGCCGCCGCCTACGCGATGGTCTCCCTGCTCGGACACGACGCGACGATCGTCGCGCTGGCCGTCGCGTTCGTGCTGCTCGGCATCGGCATCGGTGCGTCCGAGACGGTGACGAACGACCTGATCATCTCGACGGCCCCCGCGGACAAGGCGGGAGCGGCGTCGGCGGTGTCCGAGACGGCCTACGAGATCGGCGCGGTGCTCGGCACGGCCGTGCTCGGGACGATCCTCGCGACGGCGTACCGGACGCACGTGGTGGTCCCGGACGGTCTCAGCGGCTCGGCGCGGACCGCCGCCCAGGAGACCCTCGGCGGCGCGGTCTCCGCGGCGACCGACCTCGGCGGGGCAGCGGGCCAGGCGCTCCTCGAGAGCGCCCGGGCGGCGTTCGACTCCGGCGTCACGATCACGGCCGGTGTCGCAGCGGTGCTCATGCTCGTCGCAGCGGCGGCCTCGGTGGTCATGCTCCGGCGGGACTGACGGGACCGGAGCGACCGACGCCGGCGCGGTCCGACCGGCGCTGGCTCGACGCGGCCGACCCGGTCGCGTGGCGAGCCAGGCCCGGTCGCGCGGCGAGCCAGGCCCGGTCGCGCGGCGCGGCCGACCCGCTGGTGCGGCGCGCCCGGGATCGGACGAACCTGGGAATCGCTGACGCGGACCCCCGTCGAGGTCCTACGTTGGGAGGTGGCCGCGCAGCCGCGGCCGACCCCACCCGGAGGATCCCCACGACTGCCATGCCCGACGAAGCACCCGCGACGACCGCCGACGCCTACAAGGCCGCCTTCCGCGGCCACCCCGCCGGCGTCGCCGTCATCACCGCCGAAGGGCCCGACGGACCCACCGGCCTGACCGCCTCCAGCGTCGCGAGCGTCGCGGTGGACCCGCCCGTCCTCGTGTTCTCGCTGTCGACGAAGTCCGGCTCCGCCGGGGTCGTCCTGGGCGCCGACGTCTTCGTCGTGCACCTCGTCGACTCGCTGAGCGTCGGGCTCGCGAAGCGCTTCGCCGCCACGGGCAGCCCGGCAGCGGACGACCCGATGTGGGGCACCCTGCCGTCCGGCGAGCGGTACCTCCCCGGCGCCGCGACGGCCCTGCGCTGCCGCCCCCGGTCGACGACCGAGATCGGCTCGTCCACCGTCGTCGTCGCCGAGGTCCTCGACATCGTCGTCGGCCAGGCCCACGGCGAGCCGCTCGTCTACCACAACCGGGAGTTCCACTCCCTCTCCGAACGTTCCCGGCTCTCCTGAGCGCCGCGGGACCACGTCAGACCACCACCGATCGAAAGGACCTCGCCATGGCCGAGTACACCCTGCCCGAGCTGCCGTACGACTACGCCGCGCTCGAGCCGCACATCAGCGGCAAGATCATGCAGCTGCACCACGACAAGCACCACCAGGCCTACGTGACCGGTGCGAACACCGCGCTCGAGCAGCTCGGCGAGGCGCGCGAGTCCGGCAACTTCGGTGCGGTCAACAAGCTCGAGAAGGACCTGGCGTTCCACCTCGGTGGCCACGTCAACCACTCGATCTTCTGGACCAACCTCGGCCCGGACACCAAGGTTCCCGAGGGCGAGCTCGCCGCGGCGATCGACGAGTTCTTCGGGTCGTTCGAGAAGTTCCAGGCACAGTTCGCCGCCGTGGCCAACGGCATCCAGGGCTCCGGTTGGTCCGTCCTCGCGTGGGACCAGGTCGGCCAGAAGCTCGTCACCTTCCAGCTCTTCGACCAGCAGGCGAACGTGCCGCTCGGCGTCGTCCCGATCTTCATGCTCGACATGTGGGAGCACGCCTTCTACCTCGACTACCTCAACGTCAAGGCGGACTACGTCAAGGCCGTGTGGAACATCGTCGACTGGGAGAACGTCGCGGCCCGCTTCGCGAACGCCAAGTCGCAGTCGTTCGTCACCCTGTGACGCGACGTCGGTCACCGCGGTGACCGACCGACGGACGGGAGGCGCGGTGCCGGTCGGTACCGCGCCTCCCGTCCGTCGTCCGTGCCGTCCCGGTCAGGCGGCCGCCAGTCGGACGTCGGCGGCGAGCCCCCGGGCGACGGCGAGCAGGGCGGTGTCGACGTCCGCGTGCTCGGGGTCGACCAGTGCCGACCACTGCGCGCCGCGTGCGGCGTCGACCGCAGCCCGCGCGGCGCGGTCCGCCTCGGCGTCGCAGTGCCCGTGGGCGCGACACCACGCGGTCAGTTCGGCGACCCGGTGGCGGTGGAGTCGACGCTGGCGGTCACGGCCGTCGAGTCCCTCGACGCAGCCGAGCTCGAAGGTCAGCCGGACCGCGAGCAGGCGTTCCGGGGTGCCGAGCCGGCCGTAGACGGCGAGGAGGTGCTCGGCGAGCGCGTCCGGGTCGGCGTCCGGTGCCAGCAGCCGGTCCTCGTCGGCACACAGGTGGTCCACGACGGCGTCGACCAGGGCGTCGCGCGAGCCGAAGTGGTAGACGATCGGGTAGGCGCTCGTGCCCAGGACACGGCCGAGGCTCCGCACCGAGGCGTCCTCGACCTTGGTGTCCTGCAGGTGGCGCGCGACCTTCGCGATGATCGCGGGCTTGAGCGTGGGGTCGGGCCTCCTGGGCATGGTTCCTCCGGGCGGTCTCGAGTGGCGGCGGCGTGTCCGCCGGGGTGATCTCCTGAAATGTTAGCGGATCAGTGGAGCGCGCGGTCCGGAGCTTTGCTCATGTTCGTGTACCGTGTCGGACGTGTCACCGTCTCCCGAGCGCGTCCCGGTCCCGTCACGGCCCGCGGTGGCCGCCGAGGGACGACGGGTGGCGGGACGGCGTCGCGGGCGCGGCAAGCGCTTCCTGGTGGTCGGCGACGTGCTCGACGGGGTCCTGGTGGAGACCACCGTCACCACGGCGGGAGCACACGACCCGGCCGCGGTGATCCGGCACCAGCCGGCCGGTGCCGGTGGGGGCGCCGCGAGCTGGCTGGGGTGGCTCGGCGCGGAGGTCGACCTCGTCGCCCGGGTCGGGGTGGACGACGTGGTGCGGCACGGGCGGGCCCTGACCGACGCCGGCGTCCGGCCGCACCTGCGGTACGACGCCTGCGTCCCCACCGGAGCGCTCGTGTCGGTCCGGAGCACCGGGGGACGGACCAGCATGTCGGACCCGGCGGCGAGCGGTGACCTCCGGGCCGACGACGTCGACGACAACCTGGTGTCCCGCGCGGACATCGTCCACCTCACCGGGGCGGCCCTGCTCGGTGGCGGTCCGGCGCGCATCGTCGGACTCGTCGCACGCGCGCGATCGGGAGGGGCACGCGTCTCGCTGGACCCGTCCTCGACGGCCGTCCTGCGTGCGATCGGCGCCGAGGACGTGCTGTCCGCGCTGACCGGTGTGGACGTCCTGTTCCCGAACGCCGCCGAGGCGCGCGCCCTGGGCGGGGCCGACGACCTGCCGGAGGCCCTGCACCGGCTCACCGAGGTGGTGCCGCTCGTGGTCGTGACGACCGGGGCCGACGGCGCACTGGTCGGCCGACGGGGTCGGGCTCCGCTGCGCGTCAGCGCGCCGGCCACGACGGTCGTCGACACCACGGGGGCGGGGGACGCCTTCGCCGCGGGGTTCCTCCGCGCCTGGGCGACCGACCGCGTCCGCGTGGCGTCCGCCGCCCGCGAGGGCGTCCGCGTCGCGTCCCTCGCGCTCGGGGTCGTCGGGGCGCGCCCGCCGGTCTAGCGGTCCGACTCCGCGTCCGGTGTCACTGCCCGTACTACGGCGTCACCGTTCGGCGGGTTCGGCGGTCACCAGCAGGGTCTGCACGCGCCCGGCGGCGAGCGGGGCGAGGCGGATGTCGACCCGGAGTCGTCCCGCGGTGCCGGGGAGCCACCACCGGAGCTGCGACGGGACCGTCGAGCGCTCCTCGAGCGGCGCGGCGTCGAGGTCGGCCCCGACGGTCCGCACGGCCTCGAGCAGCGCACGACGGCGGGCCGCCCACGGCCGGTCCATCGGGACGTTCGGGGTGCAGACCGCGGCACCGAGGGCGGCGACCGTCGCGTCGTCCACGTCGTCGGCGGCCCACTCGCGCAGCAGCGCCGAGACCGCCTCGCGGGCCGCCCGCACGGCGTCGACCGTGCGGCGCACCCCCGGGACCGCTGCCGCCCGCTGCACCCTCGCGGTGTCGCCGTCGACGTGCACCGGCAGGTCCGCGAGGAGCTCGTCGAGCGCCTGCTCCGCGGGTGCGGACACCTTCGCCTGCGTCGCGTTCTCGAACGCCACGACGCCCAGGCCGTGCTCGACCGACCACCGCATGTGCGCGGAGAAGCCGGGGTAGCCGCCGGAGTGCGACACGATCTCGCCGTACCGCGGGTCCTGCTCGACGAACAGCCCGAAGCCGTACGCGGTCGCTCGGCGTGCGGTGGGGACGACCGACGGCGGGACGACCCGCAGGGCCTGCTGCGCCGCGCGGCGGTCCGCCGGTGTCACCGGACCGGGCTCGGGGTCGGCGCCGGACGCGGACGCCAGGTGCCGGGCCCAGCGGGCGAGGTCACGGACCGTCGAGAACAGCCCGCCGATGGCCGAGAACGCGCCCGGGCCGGTCATCGGCTGGCGGGTCCAGGAACCGTCGTCGTCCCGCTGGCCCGTCACGACGTGGCCGTGTGCCTCGGCGGCGCTGAAGACGGTGGCGTCGAGCCCGAGCGGCGTGAGCACCCGCTCGGTCACCGCCTGCGCGTACGGGACGCCGGCGGCGTGGGCGATCGCTCGCCCGATCAGCGCGTAGCCCGTGTTCGAGTAGGCGAACCGCGTGCCCGGGACGGAGTCGAAGAGCAGCCCCCCGCGGAGCACCGCGTCGAGCTCGTCGTCCGTGATCGACTCCTGCCGGTCCGCCCAGGGGTCGTCCGTGGGCAGGCCGCCGGACATCGTCAGCAGCATCCGCAGGGTCGGGACGGGTGCGTCGGGGGAGGGCAGCGTGACGGCCGCGAACGCCGGGACCGCGTCGGTCACGGGGCTGTCGAGGTCGACCCGTCCCTCGGCGACGAGCGTCAGCAGGGTTGCCGCGGTGAAGCTCTTCGTGCAGGAGGCGATGCGGTAGACCGTGTCCGCGTCCGGCGCCCGACCGTCGCCACGGTCGCCGTGGCCTCCGGACGCGATCAGGCCGCTCCGGTCGAAGACACCCCACACGCTGCTCGGCGTGGTGCCGTCCTCGACCCGGGAACGGAACCGCGCGTCGATGACCGCGAGGACCGCGGGGGAGACCGTCACGTCCGGCGCATCTCGGCGTAGGCGTCGAGGGCGCGCTGCCGGGTGGCCTTCAGGTCGACCATGGGCTCCGGTCGGTCCTCGTCCGCCGGCACCCACCGCCGCACGTACTCGCGGTGCGGGTCGAAGCGCTCGAGCTGGCGGTCGGGGTTGAACACCCGGAAGTACGGCGCGGCGTCGAAGCCCGACCCGGCCACCCACTGCCAGTTGCCGGCGTTGTTCGCGGGGTCCGCGTCCACCAGGGTGTCCCAGAACCACTGTTCGCCGATGCGCCAGTCCACGAGCAGGTTCTTGACGAGGAAGCTCGCCGCGGCCAGCCGGACGCGGTTGTGCATCGCGCCGGAGGACCACAGCTCGCGCATGCCCGCGTCCACCAGGTCGAAGCCGGTGCGGCCGTGCCGCCAGCGGTCGAGCTCGTCCTCGTCCACGTCGCGCCAGGGGAAGGCGTCGAACTCGCGGCGCACGTTGACCGTCGCGATGTCGTCGCAGTGGAAGTACTCGTTCCAGTTGAACTCGCGCCAGGCGAGCTGCCGGAGGAACGCCGGGGCCTGTCGCCGCTGGGCGGGCTCGAGCTCGCCGTGCAGTCGGTGCCACACCTGGTACGGACTCACCTCGCCCCACCGGAGGTGCGGAGAGAGGTCGCTCGTCGCCGCCATGGCTGGTTCGTCGCGCTGGTCGTAGTCCTCGAGCGCATCGTGGACGAACTGCTCGAGCTTCCGGTGCGCGCCGGCCTCGCCGGGCTCCCAGGCGTCACGCAGCCCGCCGGCCCAGTCCGGCTTCGTCGGCAGGAGCGCCCAGTCGTCGAGGTCGTCGGACGCCACATCGGCCGGGGCGGGCAGGTCGCGCGGCTTCGGCAGCGGGTGCCGCGGCTCGGGCATCGCCTGGGCGGCCCGCCAGAACGGCGAGAAGACCTTGAAGGGTTCGCCCTGGCCCGTCATGACCGTCCACGGCTCCCAGAGCAGGTTCGCCGCGAAGCTGTGGGCCTCGGTGCCGTCGTCGGTCAGGGCGCTCTTGATGCCTGCGTCGAGGTCGCGCTCCACCTTGCCGTAGCGCCGGTTCCAGTACACGGCGTCGGCGTCGGCCTGGGCGACGAGCTCGGGGATGACCCGCGCGGCCGGACCACGGCGCAGCACGAGCCGGGACTGCCGGTCGCGCAGCTCCGCGTCCAGCGCCGCGAAGGAGTGGTGCAGCCACCACCGGCTGGCGGCACCGACCGGTCGGATGCCCGGTGACTCCTCGTCGAGCACGACGACGACGGTCACGGGGCCGCCGTGGTCGATCCCGGCTCGGAGCGCCGGGTTGTCGGCGAGACGGAGGTCCTCACGCAGCCAGACGATCGCGCCGGTCATGCCGACACCGTCTCGACGGCACGCGGACGGCGGTCGCGGTCGGGACCCCCGGCCGCCACGCGCAGCTTGGTGCAGAGCTCGGTGAGGGTGCGGAGCTCGTCGTCGTCGAGTCCGGCACCGACCTGGTCCGCGATGGTCCGGGCGTGCTGCACCGCCACCGAGCGGTAGACGTCGAAGCCGTGCGCCGTGAGGGCGACCACGACGCCGCGTGCGTCGTTCGGGTCGGGCTGCTTCTCGACGATCCCGCGCGAGGCGAGTCGCTCGACGAGGCGGCTCACGCTCGGCTGGGTGAGCAGCAGGTGACCGGTGAGGTCGCGCATCCGGCAGCGTCGGCCGGGCTGCGTCGACAGGTTGAAGCACACGTCGTACTCGTTGAAGGAGATCTCACCGCCCGGGAAGTCGGCGTTGAGTGCGCGCATCACGGTCACCTGCGCGCGGAAGAGTGCCTCCCAGGCCGCGACGGCGGTCGCCTTGTCGCTGCGGCGTGCGTCGTCCACGGTCGTCGTCCCTCTCGGTCGTGCGGTCCAGCCACACTACCGACGGGCGGGGACACCGCGCGGAGCGTGGACCGCCCGTGGGGGACACGGGGGAGCCGTCGGGAACGACAGAGGCCGGTCGCCTTCTGGGCGACCGGCCTCTTCCCTTGCACCAAGAGTGTCCTGCAATCACATTCCGCAGGCCGTGCCACAGCAAACACTGCCTGCAGGGACGACTGTATAACGACGCGGTAACGGTGCGCCAGCGTGTCCTCGAACCGATCGCTGCGAGTTCGCTGACCGTCTGCTCAGCGGGTCAGAAGAGGTCGGGCGACGGGGTGGACGCGTACCGCACGGCGACGTCCGCGTGGCGGTCGAAGCGGTACCCGACGCCCCGGACCGTGCGCACGATCTCCTCGAACGCACCGAGCTTCGACCGCAGCCGTCGCACGTGCACGTCGATGGTGCGCTCGTTCGGGGTCTCGTCCTCGTCGTCGGACCACAGGCCGTCGATGATGGCGGCACGGTCGACCGTCTGCCCCTCGCGCAGCACGAGGAACTGCAGCAGCTCGAACTCCTTGTACGTCAGGGGAGCGGCTTCGCCGTCGAGGGTCACGCGCTTGCGCGAGATGTCGATCACGACACCGGTCTCCTCGGGCTCGGGCTTCTCCGCCTGCTTCCGAGCGGCGACCGCGGACCGGTCCTGCAGGGCGAGGCGGACGACGTCGACGTCACGGCCCCCGGAGCCCTCGGCGGCGACCGCGACGGCCGCGTACGTCTCCGACGAGGGGACGAGCTGTGCCGTCAGCGCCTTGAGCTGCTCGACCACGGCTGCGAGGGTCGTGCCGGCGGCCGCGGCCGCTGCCTCGTCGATGCCCACGTAGAGCGCGAAGCCGCGGGCCTCGGTGCCCTCGGGCAGCGCGCGGTTCCGCTGCGGGGCGACGACCGGGCTGGTCGGGACCCCGGTCGGCACCGGCGGGGCCACCGGCTGCCGTCGAGCCCGGATCGGCGTCACCGTGCCGAGGTCGGTCGGCGCAGCGGGGGCGGTGCGGAGCGTGGTGCGGGGCTGGGCGATGGTGAGCGACATGGTGGTTCTCCGGGCGGGTGGTCGCGGTGCGGTGCAACGCGGCGGTGTCGAATGCGTCGGTCCGGGTACGGCTGATCGCCGTGTCGCCCTGCGGTCCTGCGGTGGACCGGGGCCTCCGGGAGGGTGACCGGAACGTCGGACGCGATGCCTGCGCGTCGACGAGGTGGCGTCACCCGGGGATCACACGCTCGCGACCGGGGTGGTGTCGCGGGGGATCCAGCTGGAACGGGTACCGATCAGGCACACATTCGACAACGCATGACCGCCGTCGCCGGCATCATCGTGCCGGCGGTCCCCAGGGCCTCGCAGAGGACTCGGGTGGGCACGGTTGCAGTCATGCCACGAGTATCGGCGGTATACCAACGCGGTGTCAACCGTCCGACCGGACGGTGGCGGCGGAGTGGACAGGCCGCGCGCGACGACGCCGTCGTCCCGGCGCGGGCGAGCGCGGGACGACGGCGTCGAGGGGAGCGGTGCTACTCGGCCAGGCCGTAGAGGCGGTCGCCCGCGTCGCCGAGACCGGGGACGATGTAACCGTTCTCGTCGAGCTTCTCGTCGAGCGCGCCGAGGACGATCGACACGTTGCGGTCGCCGACGGCCTGCTCCACCATCGCGAGGCCCTCGGGGGCGCCCAGGATGCACACGCACGTGACCTCCTCGGCACCGCGGTCGAACAGGAAGTCGATCGCCGCGGCGAGCGTGCCGCCGGTCGCGAGCATCGGGTCGAGGACGAAGCACTGGCGGCCGGACAGGTCGTCGGGCAGCCGCTCCGCGTACGTCTGCGGCTCGAGCGTCTCCTCGTTGCGCGCCATGCCGAGGAACCCGACCTCGGCGGTCGGGACGAGCTTGACCATGCCCTCGAGCATGCCGAGGCCGGCGCGGAGGATCGGGACGACGAGCGGGCGGGGCTTCGCGATCGAGACGCCCATCGTGTGCGCGACCGGGGTGTCGATCGGCGTGGCCGTCACCCGGACGTTCCGCGTCGCCTCGTACGCGAGGAGCGTGACGAGCTCCTCGGTGAGGGCCCGGAAGGTCGGGGAGGGTGTGGTCCGGTCGCGGAGCACCGAGAGCTTGTGGGTGATGAGCGGGTGGTCGGCGACGTGGACTCGCATGGAGTCGAGCGTACCGTGCCGATGGGGCAGGATCGACGCGTGGAACACCCAGCCGCCCGCCCCTGGACCGCCGCGATGGACCGCGCGCTCGACGAGGCCCGCGCGTGCCTGGTGACCGGTGACGTGCCGGTCGGTGCCGTGGTGGTCGACGCCTCGGGTGCGGTCGTCGCCGTGGGGCGGAACGAGCGCGAGGCTCGCCAGGACCCCACCGCGCACGCCGAGGTGCTCGCGCTCCGCGCCGCTGCGGCGGTCACGGGCGACCGGCACTTGGCGGAGCACACCCTGGTCGTCACGCTCGAGCCGTGCCTGATGTGCGCGGGCGCCGCCCTGGCCGCACGGGTCCCGCGGATCGTCTTCGGTGCCTGGGACCCGAAGGCGGGCGCCAGCGGCAGCCTGTACGACATCGCGCGGGACCGCCGCCTGCCCCACCGCGCCGAGGTCGTGGCCGGGGTCAGGGAGCAGGCGTGCGCCGACCTGCTCGACGCGTTCTTCCGCGAGCGGCGCTGACGCGAGCGGCGCCGAGCCCTCAGTCGGCCGCGCGGATGACGATCGCCTCGGTCGGTGGCCGGGGCCCGGTCCGGAGCACGTCGGGCTCGATGTAGATGACGCGTGCGATCGGCACGGCCTCCCGGACCCGTTGCTCGACGGTGTCGATCCCGGCCGCCACGTCGCCGAGCCGCCGGTCGCCGTCGACGGCCACCTTCATGCCCACCATGAGCTCGTCGGGCCCGAGGTACAGGGTCTTCAGGTGCACGATCGAGTCGACCTCGGGCCCGTCGAGCACGGCGGCCTTGATCCGCTCGACGTCGGCCGCGGTCGCACCCTCGCCGACGAGCAGGCTCTTCGTCTCGACGCCGAGCACGACGGCCACGGCGATGAGGAGCAGGGCGATGAGGATCGTGCCGATCGCGTCGAACACGCCGTCGCCGGTGACGACGGTCAGGCCGACGCCGAGCAGCGCGAACACCAGGCCGGTCAGCGCAGCGGTGTCCTCGAGCATGACGACGGGGAGCTCGGGAGCCTTCACGCGACGCACGAACTGCATCCACGACTGGGAGCCCTTCTGCGGTCGCGCCTCGCGCAGGGCGGTGCGGAGCGAGAAGCCCTCGAGCCCGATCGCGATCACGAGCACGGCGACCGGGAGCCACCAGTTCGTCAGCGGGTGCGGCTCGCGGAGCTTCTCGATGCCCTCGTACAGCGAGAAGACCCCGCCGATGCTGAACAGGATGATCGAGACGACGAAGGCGTACACGTAGCGCTCGCGACCGTGGCCGAACGGGTGCTCCTCGTCCGCGGCACGGCGCGCACGGCGCCCGCCGAGCAGGAGGAGGAGCTGGTTCACCGAGTCGGCGAGGGAGTGCACGCCCTCGGCCAGCATCGCCGCCGACCCGCTGATCGCCGCAGCGACGAACTTCACGATCGCGATGCCGATGTTCGCGGCCAGTGCGGCGAAGATCGCCCGCGTGCCTCCTGATGCGCTCACGGCACCGATCCTAGGCGCGGGCGGTGGATAGGGTCGGGAGCATGACGATCGAACTGCCCCGCACCGCCATGCTCGGCGTCGGGTCGATGTCCGGCAGTGTCCTCGACGGTCTCCTCGCGGCCGGCCTCGACCCCGCGACCGTGACGCTCACCACCCGGTCCGAGGGGTCCGCGGCGGCCTGGCGCGGTCGTGGGCTGGACGCCGCGGCCACGGAGACCGACCCCGAGGCGAACCGGGCGGCCGTCCGCGGCGCCGGACTCGTCGTGCTCGGCGTGAAGCCGTACCTGGTCGGCGAGGTCCTCGACGAGGTCGCCGCGTCCCTGCACCCGGGCGCCGTGGTGGTCAGCGTCGCGGTCGGCACCACCACCGCGTCGATGGAGGCCCGCGTGCCCGCCGGGGTGCGCGTGGTCCGTGCGCTGCCGAACACCCCGATCGGCGTCGGGCACGGCGTCACCGGCATCAGCGCGGGCTCGACCGCCGACGCCGGAGCGGTCGCCCTCGCCTCGTCCGTCTTCACCGCCTCCGGACGGGTCATCGAGGTGCCCGAGGCGCGACTGGACGCCCTCTCCGCCGTGTCGGGTTCCGGCCCGGCCTACGTCTTCCTGCTCGTCGAGCAGTGGCAGCAGGCCGCCGAGGGCCTCGGCTTCACGCCGGAGCAGGCTGCGGTCATGGTCCAGGGCACGCTGCGGGGCGCGGTCGAGCTGCTCGCCGCGTCGGGACGCGAGCCCGCTGACCTCCGACGCGCGGTGACGAGCCCGAAGGGCACCACCGAGCGGGCGATCGCCGTCCTGCAGGACGCCGACCTGGCCGATACCTTCACGCGTGCGTCGCACGCGGCGATCGCGCGTGCCGAGGAGATCGCCGCGTCCTGACGGGCCGCGGTGGCCGACCGACGGACGGGAGGCGCGGTGCGGGCTCGCACCGCGCCTCCCGTCCGTCCGCCGGTCCGTTCGCGGTCGCTACTCGAGCGCCGCGAACCGCTCGAGGTCCGTCTCGGTCCCCGAGACGATGATGACGTCGTCCTCGCCGATGACGCTCTCCGGCGTCGCCGGCACGAAGGCGCGACCCGGTGACTTGATGCCGAGCACGGTGAGCCCGTGCCGCGTGCGGATGACGGTCGTGGCGAGGTCCTTCCCGCGCACGGCGCGCGGCGGGAACATCTTCACCACGGCGAAGTCGTCGTCGAACTCGATGAAGTCGAGCATCCGACCGGACACGAGGTGCGCGGTCCGCTCGCCGGCCTCGCGCTCGGGGTAGACGACGTGGTTCGCCCCGATCCGCGACAGGATCGTGCCGTGCGAGCGGCTGACGGCCTTCGCCCAGATCTGCGGGATGCCGAGGTCGACGAGGTTCGAAGTGATGAGCACGCTCGACTCGAGGTGCGAGCCGACCGCGACGACGGCGATCGCGAAGTCCTGCGCGCCGATCTGCCGGAGGGCGTCGATGTCGGTGGCGTCCGCCTGCACCGCGTGGGTGACCCGGTCCGACCACTTCTGCACGAGCCCCGCGTCGGTGTCGACGACGAGCACCTCGCGGTGCTGGCGCTCGAGCTGCCCGGCGGTCGCGGCGCCGAACCGGCCGAGGCCGAGGACGAGCACGGGCGCGTCGTGGCTCACGGCTCCGGTGGCGGGGTGGGGTGCACTGCGGGGACGGCGGTCAGCCAACGATCGGCCTCTCCTCGGGACGACGGAACAACTGCCGGCTCTGACTGGCGGCGAGCGCGGCGGCGATCGTCACTGTACCGACACGGCCCAGGAACATCGTGGCCGCGAGCACGTACTTGCCGGCCTCCGGCAGCTCGGCGGAGATGCCGGAGCTCAGTCCGCAGGTGGCGAAGGCCGAGATGACCTCGAAGAGCACGCGGTCGAGCGAGTCGCCCGTGATCTGCAGCAGCACGATCGTCATGACGGCGACGATGGTCGCGCCCCAGAGCACGACGGCCACGGCCACGCGGAGCACGTCGCTCGGGATCCGGCGCCCGAACGCCTCCATGCTCCGGCGTCCACGGGCCTCGGCGACGGCGGCGAGGAACAGCACGGCGAGGGTGGTCACCTTGATGCCGCCCGCCGTCGACGCCGATCCACCGCCGATGAACATGAGCATGTCGGTCACGAGCAGGCTCGCGCCGTGCATCTGCTCGACGTCGATCGTCGCGAAGCCGCCCGACCGGGTCATCATCGAGAAGAAGAGCGCCTGGAACGCCGTGTGCCCCGCTCCCGCGTCGCCGAGGGTCCGGGGGTTCGACGCCTCGAGCGCGGTGTAGACCACGGCGCCGAGGGCGAGCAGCACGGCGCTCGTGGTCAGCGTCAGCTTGACGTGGATGGGCCAGCGTCGCGGGGTGCGGAACTGCTTGGTCAGCGCCCGGATCACCGGGAACCCGATGGACCCGGCGAAGACCGCCACCATGAGCAGGGTGAGGAACCAGTAGTCGTTCGCGAACGGGGCCAGCCCCTCGGCGTTCGGCGAGAAGCCCGTGTTCGTGAACGCCATCGCGGCGTAGTAGAAGGAGTCGCCGACCGCCGTCCAGAAGGGGTAGCCCGCGACGAGCACCGACGGCAGGAGGAGCAGGCCGACGGCGGCCTCGATGGTCAGGGTGCTGACGGCGACGGTCAGGAGCAGGGTGCCGACCTCGCCGAGGCGGACGGCCTGTCCCTCGGGCACCGCGCCGCTGTGGGTGCGGAGCGGGTTCGAGTCGCCCGCGGCGATAAGCTTCGCGCGCAGGCCGAGCCGCCGCGTGACGACGAGCCCGAGGATGGACGCGAAGGTCAGCACGCCGACCGCGCCGATCTGCGTCCCGACCACGATGAGGACCTTGCCGAACACGGACCAGTGCGTGGCCATGTCGACCGTCGCGAGTCCGGTGACGCACACGACCGACGCCGCGGTGAAGAGGGCGTCCGCGAAGTGCGTCGTGGTGCCGTCCGCCGAGGCCAGCGGGGTCATGAACAGCACGGTGAAGACGAGGATCAGCGCGACGAAGACCAGGATCGCGAGCCGCGACGGCGACGACCGGAGGACGGCGGCGATCCGGCCCGCCTGCCGCCGGGAGTCGCTCACCTGCGGCGGGAGCGCCTCGGTGCGGTCGAGCATCGTATGCCTCCGGGGACATGGGCGTCGGACAGCGGTCATGGTACATCCGTGACGGCGCGGCTAGCCTTGCCGCATGGCCGACATCTTCACCGTCGTGGCGGACCCGACCCGGCGGGAGCTGCTCGGCGCCCTGCTCACGGCGTACGGGTCGGACGCGACGGGCGGGGAGCTCAGCGTCGGCCAGCTCGTGGCGAAGATCGGCGTCAGCCAGCCGACCGTGTCCAAGCACCTCCGTGTCCTGCGCGACCACGGGTTGGTGTCGAGTCGCGAGGAGGGGCAGCACCGCTTCTACCGCCTCGACCCGGAACCGCTCGTGCGGCTCGAGGAGTGGGTCGTGCCGTTCACCGGCGCCGTCGATGCCGACGGCACCCCGGCGACGACGTCCTGGACGCTCGACGGCCAGCCGGTGTCGTTCCGCCGGACGGGCACGCCGAGCCGGTCCGGGGTCGAGGTCGGGACCGAGCTCGGACGGGTGATGGCCGAGGCGTCGCACCGCGCGACCGCGGCGTTCACGGGCGCGCAGCAGGGCTGGGAGCGCGTCGTCGACCGGAGCCGCAAGCGCTTCACGCGCAAGGGCGAGGACGACTGACGCACCCGGTCGTGCGTCCGCTCGGAGTCTCCTGGACACGCGGTCCCACGCGCCCCTACAGTTACCCCTGACCACACAGGTCACACCGATCCGTGCGCCCACCCCGTGCGCGCACGGCCACCCGAAGGCGGACCATGACCGGCAGTTTCGACGACGTGCGCTTCCTCACCGTCGCTGAGGTCGCCGAGATGATGCGCGTCTCGAAGATGACGGTCTACCGCATGGTCCACGCCGGCGAGCTCCCCGCGATCCGGTTCGGCCGCTCGTTCCGCGTGCCCGAGTCGGCGGTCGCCGAGCTCCTGCGCGGCGGCATCGCCGACGTCGGCTGAGCGGCTCGTTCGACAGGACCGCTGCGCTCCGCTAGACTCGGCCGGGTTGATTTTCCGCGGTCTCTTCGGGCCCGGTGTCCACACATCAGCATCGTTCCGAGCGAGGTCCACTATGGGTTCTGTCATCAAGAAGCGTCGCAAGCGCATGGCGAAGAAGAAGCACCGCAAGCTCCTTCGCAAGACGCGTCACCAGCGTCGCAACAAGAAGTAAGCGCCAAGTCCAGCACTTGCACCCGAAGCCCCGGTCCGCCGGGGCTTTCGTGTTCCCCGGGGTGGTTATGGTGGAGCCATGCCCGCCGTGACGTTCCTGACGAAGCCCGGCTGCCACCTCTGCGACGACGCCCGACCGGTCGTCGAGCAGGTCGTGGCGGCGCACCCCGGCGCGACCCTCGAGGAGCGGTCGATCCTCGACGACGACGCGCTGCGCGAGGAGTACGCCGAGGACATCCCGGTCGTGCTCGTCGACGGTCGGGTCCACAGCAACTGGCACGTCGACGCCGACCGGCTCCGCCGTGCCCTCGAGCAGGCGGAGGCCCGCGCATGATCCACCACGTCGTCTCCTGGACCGTCCGCGAGGACCTCGACCGTGTGGAGGTCACCACGCGCATCCGCGAGCTGCTCACCGGCCTCGTCGGCACGATCGGGTCGATCCGCTCGCTCGAGGTGGTCGAGAACGTCGCCTACCCGGGGAGGAACCAGGACGTCGCGGTGGTCGCGACGTTCGACGACGTCGCCGGGCTCGACGAGTACCAGTTCCACCCGGAGCACCAGGCTGCGGCCGCGCAGATCCGCGAACTCGTCACGGGGCGGGCCGCCATCGACTGGGAGGGGTGAGGCGCGCCTCCCGGCCCCGGACCACGAGCGGCCACCCTCCTTCCGGAGGGTGGCCGCTCGTCGTGCACCGGGTGCTACGGGGTCAGGCGCGTCGGGCCGCGGAACAGGTACGTGACCTCGCGGATCGACGGCTCGTGCAGCGCGAGCATGAGCACGCGCGCCAGGCCCATGCCGAACCCGCCGTGCGGCGGGACGCCGTACCGGAAGAAGTCGAGGTACCAGCCGAGCTCCTCCGGGTCGAGGCCCTTCTCGACGGCCTGCGCCTCGAGGGTCTCCACGCGGTGCTCGCGCTGGGCGCCCGTCGAGATCTCCGCGCCGTTGAACAGCAGGTCGTAGCTGTTGGTCAGCGTCGGGTCGTCGGCGTGCCGCATGTGGTAGTACGGCCGGATCGAGGCGTCGTAGTCGGTGACGAACACGAACTCGGAGCCGTGCGTCTCCTTCGCCCACGCGCTCACGCGGCGCTCGCCCTCGGGGTCGAGGTCGCCGTCCGCCCGCACGACGTCGTGTCCGCTGTCGGCGACGATCTTCCGGGCCTCGGCGAGCGTCACGCGGGGGAACGGGGCGGTCGGCACGACGAACTCGAAGCCGAAGACCTCCTCGATCTCCTTGCCGTACTTCTCCTGCACGGCGGTGAAGCCCGCGACGAGGAGCTCCTCGTGCATCGCCATCACGTCGTGGTGCGACTCGACCCAGGAGATCTCGGCGTCGACGCTCGTGAACTCGGTGGCGTGGCGGCTCGTGAACGACGGGTCCGCGCGGAAGGCGTCGGCGATCTCGAACACCGCGCCGAAGCCGGCGGGCTGCGCCATCTGCTTGAAGTTCTGCGGCGACTGCGCCAGGTAGGCGGTCGTCTCGAAGTACTCGAGCTGGAAGAGCTCGGCGCGCGACTCGGACGCCGACGCCATGAGCTTCGGCGTGTGGATCTCGATGTAGTCGCGCTCGACCCAGTAGGTGCGGAACGCGTGCTCCATCGTGGTCTGGATGCGGAAGATCAGGTTCTGCTTGCGGTTGCGCAGGTCGAGGAAGCGCCAGTCGAGGCGCTTGTCGAGCGAGGAGTCGTCCGCGATGGGCGTCTCCGGCTTCGCGGCGCTGACCACCTCGAGCGAGCCGACCTTCACCTCGAGCCCGCCGAGCTTCACGCGCTCGTCGTGCTTCAGCGTCCCGCGGACGTGCACGAAGGTGCCGTGGGCGAGGCCGGAGATCTCGTTCGTGATGGCGAGTCGCGCCCGGGCGTCGTCGTCACCGTCCTCGGCCTCGCGCGTCGCCGGGTTGACGAGCTGTGCGGCGCCGGTCTCGTCGCGGAGCACGACGAACTGGACCTTCTTCTGGTCGCGGACGGTCTCCACCCAGCCGGCGACGGCAACGGGGCCGTCGGGGAGGGCGGCGAGGTCGGCGATGCGGGTGCGTTCGATCACGGTCGTCGAGTCTACGGCCTCCTCCACAGGGGCCGCTTTCGTGGGTCGTCTCCACAGACGCGGCCGGGAGGCCCGGGTCGCGTCGGGCGGATCCGTACCGTCGTCTGCGTGGTCGGGTCGCGAGTCGAGAGGGGGTCCCGGATGACGGCAACGGGAGTGGGACTCGCGGCCTGGCCACCCGCCGCGGTGGCGGCGGTGGTGACCACGACGGTCGGGTCGGCGCTGACGCTGGTCGGCGCACTGGTCGGCGGGCTGTGGGCCGTGCTGCGGTGGCGGCGGGACGTGGCGCGGGAGGAACGCGACCGGGCCTGGGCGCGGTTCGTGTGGACGGTGGACCAGGTCTGTGACGCCGATGTCGGCCGCGCCGAGATCGGCAGTGTCGGTGCCAACGCGATGTACGACATGCAGAGTCTTCGCGGTGACGACTCGGTGTTCGGCACGCTGGTGCTGGGACTCATCACGGGAAGGGATGACGATGACGGCTGACGACCCGGTACTGGCCCTGATCGAGCGACGGCAGGAAGAGTGGCGGCAACGCGTCCGCCAGCGCTACCGGTTCCGCCCGTGGAAGGCCCGGCGCCTCATCTGGGAGCACGACGAACTGCTGCGTCGTCAGGAGGAGTGGCGGGCGGCGCGGCACGAGCGCGCGAGGTTGGTCCGGAACGGCGAGCTCCAGGCCGGTCGACGCCGCTAGGGGAGCGAGGCGCGCAGGGTGCCGAGTGTGCCGATGAACTCCTCGGCCATGCCCGCGCGTTCCACGAGCTTCGCGTGGCGGGCGCGGGCGTCGTCGAGGTACCCGTCGAGGCGGGCGGCGAGGGCCGGGCGGGTCTCCGGGTCGGCCGTGGCGAGCGCGTCGACCACGCGCAGGAGCTCCGCCATCTCGTCGAGCGTGAAGCCGAGTGGCTTCATCCGTCGGATCACGAGCAGTCGTTCGAGGTCCCCGACCGTGTAGACGCGGAACCCGCCGGTGGTCCGACCACTCGGCACGAGCAGGCCGACCTCGTCGTAGTGGCGGATGGTGCGGAGGGACATGCCGGCGCGCTCGGCGAGCTCGCCGATGTGCATGGTCTCGGCGCTCTCGGTCGCGTCGCCTGGCTCGGTGGTGCTCACGGACGTCATGCTCGCAGACCTTCCTCCCGGCTGTCCCCGGGTCCCTGCGGAAACCCTACCCTCACGTCAAGGTAGGGTTACGGACGATGTCCATCGCACCCCACGCTCCTGCGGCGCCCAGCGTCCTCAGTGCACTCCGGTCACCCCGCCTGCTCACGCGCGAGGTCCTCGCCGGTGTCGTCACCGCGCTCGCCCTCATCCCCGAAGCGATCTCGTTCTCGGTCGTGGCCGGGGTCGATCCGGCCGTCGGGCTGTTCTCCAGCGTGGTGATCGCGGTCGTGATCTCGATCGTGGGCGGCCGCCCGGCGATGATCTCCGCGGCCGCGGGCTCCGTCGCGCTCGTCATCGCGCCGCTCGTCCGCGACCACGGCGTCGCCTACCTCGTCCCCGCCGTGGTGCTCGGCGGCGTGTTCCAGCTCGTGCTCGGGTTCCTCGGCGTGGCCCGGCTCATGCGGTTCATCCCGCGCAGCGTCAACGTCGCCTTCGTGAACGCCCTGGCCATCCTCATCTTCACCGCGCAGCTGCCGAACCTGCTCGGACCCGACGTCCCGTTCGTGGTGTGGCCGCTCACCGCGCTCGGCGTGGGCGTCATCATCGGCTTCCCGTTCCTGACCAAGGCCGTCCCCGCACCGCTGATCGCGGTCGTCGTGGTCACCACGATCACGATCGTCTTCGGGGTCGCGGTCCCGACCGTCGGCGACGAGGGGTCCCTGCCCACCGCGCTGCCCGGCTTCGGCGGCATCACCGTGCCCCTGTCCCTCGAGACCCTGCAGATCGTCGCACCGTACGCGTTCGGCGTCGCGATCGTCGGGCTCATCGAGACGCTCCTCACCGCGCAGCTCGTGGACTCGCTCACCGAGACCCGGTCGAGCGCGTGGCGCGAGTCGTGGGGCCAGGGGATCGCGAACATCGCCTCGGCCTTCTTCGGCGGGACCGGCGGATGCGCGATGATCGGGCAGACCGTCATCAACGTGAAGACCGCGGGGGCGCGGACACGGGTGTCGACCTTCGCGGCGGGTGCCTCGGTGCTGGTGCTGACGATCGTGCTCCACGACCTGGTCGCCCAGATCCCGATGGCCGCGCTGACCGCGGTGATGCTCATGGTGTGCGTCGCGACCTTCGACTGGCACAGCGTCCGTCCGCGCACCCTCGGGCGCATGCCGCTCGGCGAGACCGCGGTGATGGTGATCACGGTCGTGGTGGTCGTCGCGACCGACAACCTCGCGACCGGGGTCCTGGTCGGGGTCGTCGTCGCCGCGCTCGTCTTCGCCCGGCGGGCGGCGCACGTCGTGTCGGTCGTCCGCGAGCCTGTGCACGAGCACACCGTCCGCTACCGGGTCCGCGGAGCGTTGTTCTTCGCGTCCTCGAACGACCTCGTCACGCGGTTCTCGTACGCCGAGGACCCGGAGCGCGTGATCGTGGACCTGTCGGACGCGCACGTCTTCGACGCGAGCACGGTCGCGGCACTCGACGGCATCGAGCAGCGCTACGCGCGGCACGGCTCGACCGTCGAGGTGGTGAACCTCAACACCGGCTCGGTCGCGCTGCACGGCAGGCTCTCCGGCCGGCTCGGCTGACCCGGCCGATGGGCTGTACGGTCGCACATCCGGTGAATCCGCTGTGGGGCGGGTGGTGACGGTGGAGCGACCTAGACTGGAACCCATGCCCGCGACACGGATCCACCTCGTCCGGCACGGCGAGGTCCACAACCCGGGGCGAGTGCTCTACGGCCGACTGCCCGGCTTCGGCCTGAGCGAGCTCGGCACCCGGATGGCCGCCGCGTCGGCGACCGCGTGGCACGACGCCGGGGTCGACGTCCGCCGGATCGTCGCCTCGCCGCTCCAGCGCACGCAGGAGTCCGCCGCACCGTGGGCCGCCGCGTACGGGCTCGACGTCACGCTCGACGAACGACTCATCGAGCCGACCAACCGCTACGAGGGGCAGCGGCCCGGCTTCACCAAGCGCTCGATGGGCCGCCCGACCGAGTGGCCGTGGATCGCGAACCCGTTCCGCCCGAGCTGGGGCGAGGCGTACGAGTCCATCGCGTCCCGGATGCTCGCCGCGGTCACGTCGGCGTGGGAGAGCACGGACGGCGGCGACGTCGTCCTCGTCAGCCACCAGCTGCCCATCTGGACCGTGCACCGCAAGCTCGCGGGGGAGCCGCTCTGGCACGACCCGCGCAAGCGACGGTGCGACCTCTCCAGCATCACGACCCTCGAGCGTGTGCCCGCCACCTCGACCGGTCGCTTCACCGAGGTCGGGTACGCGGACCCGGCGCAGTCCCTGCGCGTGTCCGCCGTCGACGAAGGAGCAGTCTGATGCCCACCCGGACCCGGTTCGCCACCCTCGCGGCGACGGCGGTGATCGCAGCCCTGGCGCTCGCCGGGTGCTCGTCGTCGAACGACGACCTGTCGCGGCAGTACGGCAGCGGCACGACCCAGAACTACATCTCCGGCACCGGCGCGGTGACCGAGGTCGCGGTGGACGAGCGGGCGGACCCGGTGGACTTCACGACGAAGGACACGAACGGCGACACCGTCTCGGCGAAGGCCCTGCGCGGCAAGGTCGTCGTCCTCAACTTCTGGTACGCCGGCTGCCCGCCGTGCCGTGCCGAGGCGAAGTACCTGAACCAGGTGCGCGACGAGCACGCGGACGACGACGTGGCCTTCGTCGGCGTCAACGTCCGCGACGAGGAAGGGACGGCGGCGGCGTTCGAGCGGACCTTCGGCGTCGACTACCCGACCGTGCTCGACGCCCGTGACGGCACGGTGCAGCTGGCGCTGTCCGGCCAGATCGCCCCGAACGCGGTGCCGGCGACGATCGTCCTCGACAAGCAGGGCCGGGTCGCCGCACGCGTCCTCGGTGCGATCGACGGGAAGAGCATCCTCGACACCCTGGTCACCGACGAGCTCTCCGGCAAGGCGTCCTGACCCGTGCCCGGCAACCCCTTCGCCGACGCGATCCTGAGCGGCCAGATGCTGGTGGCGCTCCCCGTCGCCGCACTCGCCGGGCTCGTCTCGTTCCTGTCCCCGTGCGTGCTGCCCCTGGTGCCCGGCTACCTCGGGTACGTCGGCGGCATCGCCGAGGGCGGGCAGCGTCGCGGTCGGGTCGTGCTCGGGGTGCTCCTGTTCGTGCTCGGCTTCACCGCCGTGTTCGTGGCGTACACCACGGTGTTCGGCGCGCTCGGGTTCTGGCTGGTCCGCTGGCGTGACCTCATCACGCAGGTGCTCGGCATCGTCGTGATCGCGATGGGCCTCGTGTTCGTCGGTCGGTTCACGTTCCTGCAGCGCACGATCAAGCCGTCGTGGACGCCCGCGACCGGGCTCGTCGGCGCCCCGCTGCTCGGCATCGTGTTCGGGCTCGGCTGGACCCCGTGCCTCGGCCCGACCCTCGCCGCGATCAACCTGCTCAGCGTCCAGTCGGGCAGTGCGTGGCAGGGGATGTGGCTCGGCGTCGCCTACTGCCTCGGCCTCGGGATCCCGTTCGTCCTCGTCGCCCTCGGCGCGGGCTGGGCGACCGGTGCGATCCGCGCCGTGAAGCGCCACATGCGCACCGTCAACATCATCGGAGGAGCGATCCTGATCGTCATCGGTCTGCTCATGGTCACCGGCATCTGGTCGGCCGTCATGTCGAGCGTGGGGGCGGTGATCCAGAGCTTTGTCCCCGCGGTCTGAGCACGACACCACGCCCGCCGGCACGGACGCCGGTCCGGCGCCCGTCGACGACACGACCTCCGGCGGCGACCCGATGCGGCCGTCCGACCACGTCGACAGCGCAGCCCCGGCGGTCTCCGGCGACGACGGGGGCGTGACCCAGCCGAAGCTCGGCTTCGTCGGGTCGCTGCGCTTCGCCTGGCGGCAACTGACGAGCATGCGCACGGCGCTGTTCCTGCTCATGCTGCTCGCCCTCGCGGCCATCCCGGGCTCGCTCGTCCCGCAGCGCACGGCAGACCCGAACGGAGTGGTCCAGTACAAGTCGGACCACCCGCAGCTCTTCCCGGTGCTCGACGCGCTCCAGGTCTTCGACACCTACACCTCGGTGTGGTTCTCGGCGATCTACCTGCTGCTCTTCGTCTCGCTCATCGGATGCATCGTCCCGCGGACGAAGCACCACTGGCAGGCGCTCCGGACGCGCCCGCCGCGGACCCCGGTGCGACTCGGCCGCCTGGCGGGCTACCGGTCCGTGCCGGTGGACGCCGACGCGCTGACCGCACCCGCCACCCGCGCGAGCGGTGCGACGGACGCGGCCACGAGCCTCCCGTCCGTCGACCACGCCGTGACGCGTGCCATGGCGCTCCTGAAGCGCTCCGGCTACCGCGTCGAGCGGTTCGGCGACTCGGTGAGCGCGGAGCGCGGCTACCTGCGTGAGACCGGCAACCTCGTCTTCCACGCGGCGCTGGTCGGCGTGCTCGTCGCGGTGGGTCTCGGCGGTGGCTTCAGCTACACCGGGCAGCGACTGCTCGTCGAGGGGCAGACGTTCTCGAACGTCCTCGGATCGTACGACTCGTTCAACCCGGGTCGGTGGTTCCGGCAGACGGACCTGCAGGGCTACAACCTGACGCTCGACAAGTTCACGACCACGTACGAGGAGAAGAACCTCGACGCACTCGGCCAGGCGCTCGACTACTCGGCGACCGTCACGAGCCAGGAGAAGGGGCAGGCCGCGGAGACCAGCCGCATCGGGGTGAACGACCCGCTCGCCGTGGGCGGCACGAACGTCTACCTGCTCGGCAACGGCTACGCCATGCAGGTCACCGTCCGCGACGGGCAGGGGAACGTCGCGTTCCAGGACGTCGTGCCCTTCCTGCCGGAGGACGCGAACTACACGTCGACGGGTGTGCTCAAGGTGCCCGACGCGAAGCCGTCGCAGCTCGGCATGGTCGGCTTCTTCTACCCGACGGCGTCGAAGCTCTCGACCGGGGCGTTCGCGAGCGCCTACCCGGACGCGCAGAACCCGCTCCTGACGCTGCAGGTGTACCGCGGCGACCTCGGGCTCGACAGCGGGGTCCCGCAGAGCGTGTACTCGCTCGACACCAGCGGCCTCGAGCAGATCGCCGGACGGCAGTCGTCGACGGCGAGCATCGAGCTCAAGCCCGGTCAGACGAAGACCCTGCCCGACGGCACCGGCTCGATCACGTTCGACGGGGTGAAGCGCTACGTCTCGCTCGACGTGCACCACGACCCGTCGCAGGCGTACGTCGCGGGCTTCGCGCTGCTCTCCACCCTCGGCCTGCTCGTGTCGCTGTTCGTCCCGCGCCGCCGCGTGTGGGTGAAGGCCGTCCCGCGCCGCGGTGCGGAGCACGGCGAGTACGACCTGGAGTACGCCGGCCTGGCGCGAGGCGAGGACCCCAACCTCGAGCGCGCCGTCGACGACATCGCCCGCCGGCACCTGTCGGACCTCGGAGTTAGGATTCCTGCGTGAACGACATGACGACGAACCTGGCGACCTACTCGGTCGTGCTGACGTACTCGGCCATGGCGGTCTACGTCATCGCGTTCATCTCGTTCGCGCTCGACATGGCCAAGCGTGCGGGTCAGGTGACGGCGGCTGCCGGTGCCGGTGCCGCAGCGCCGGAGGAGCGGACCGTGGCGACCGTCCAGGGCGGGACCGTCGTGCTCGAGAAGGTCGGCACCACCTCCGGTCGGTCCGGCGGTGGCGGCACGAAGTTCGAGCGGGTCGGCATGGCGATGACGATCCTCGCGCTGGTCCTGCACGTCGCGGCCACCGTGCTGCGGGGCATCGCCGCGGACCGTGTGCCGTGGGGCAACATGTTCGAGTTCTCGCTGACCGGCACGGCGCTCATCACGCTGATCTTCTTGCTGGTGCAGCTCTGGCAGAACCTGAAGTTCCTCGGTGTCTTCATCACGGGCCTGACGATCATCCTGCTCGGCATCGCGACCGTGAACTACTGGGTCCCGGTCGTCCCGCTGCAGCCCGCGCTCCAGTCCTACTGGCTCGTCATCCACGTCTTCGTGGCGATCGCCGGCACCGGCTTCTTCGCGCTCGGCGCCGGGCTCGCGGTGGCGCAGCTCGTCCAGACCTACCGACAGGGCCGCCCGGTGTCCAAGCAGCTCCGCTTCATGGAGACGCTGCCGGACGCCGACCGGCTCGAGGTCCTGACCTACCGTGTCGTCCTGGTCGGCTTCGTGCTGTGGACCTTCACGCTCATCGCCGGCGCCGTCTGGGCCGAGCGTGCGTGGGGCCGCTACTGGGGCTGGGACACCAAGGAGGTCTGGACCTTCATCATCTGGGTCGTCTACGCCGGGTACATCCACGCTCGCGCGACGCGCGGCTGGCGCGGCGCCCGCTCGTCGTGGCTGGCACTCATCGGCTTCGCCGCGGTGATGTTCAACTTCTCCGTCGTCAACGTCTTCTTCAAGGGCCTGCACAGCTACTCGGGCCTGTGAGTCGCTGAGCACGGCACGACACGACGGACGGGAGGCGCGGTGCCAGCTGGCACCGCGCCTCCCGTCCGTCGTCAGGCCGCGGCGAGCAGCGCGTGCACGCGCGCGAGCCGCGTCAGCCACCACGCCGTCCGCTCCGGCGACGCCGCGTTCCGCTCCAGCAGGTCCCGCGAGACCTCGACACGCCGGACCGGCACCCGCCCGGCGACGGGCAGCAGCGGCGACGCGGCGACGTCGGACGCGAACATCGCCGCCGTCCCGAGCCCGGCCGCGTAGCCGGGGGTCATCGCGGCCGCCGCGAGGAACGCCCCGATGCCGAGTCCGACCGACGTGTCCAGCGCGCTGGACACCACGCACGGCAGGCCCGCGTCCGCGACCACGGCCTGCGCCGCGATCACGCCACCGAGCGGTTGCGCCTTCACGACGAGCACGTCGGCGGCTCCCGCGCGCGCGACGGCGAGGGGGTCGGCGGCCTTCCGCACGCTCTCGTCCGCGGCGATCGGCACGCCGAGCCCGGCGGTGCGCGAGCGCAGGGCCGCGAGCTCCGGCACGGTCCGACAGGGCTGCTCGGCGTACTGCAGGCCGTGGGGCGCGAGTCGCTCGAGGGCCCGGGTGGCCTCGTCGACGCTCCAGAGTCCGTTCGCGTCGACCCGGACGTGTGCGTCGGCACCCATCACCCGGCGGACCTCGGCCACCCGGGCGACGTCGTCGTCGACGGTCGTGCCGGGTTCGGCGACCTTGACCTTCGCGGTCGTGCAGCCGGGGTAGCGGGCGAGGAGCCCGGCGACCTCGTCGGGGGCGACCGCGGGCACGGTGGCGTTGACGGGCACCGAGTCGGCGGCCGGCTCGTGGTCGGTCCACCCGAAGTCGACCGTGGCGCGGAGCCAGGCGGCGGCCTCGGCGTCGTCGTACTCGACGAACGGCGAGAACTCCGTCCAGCCGGCGGGGCCGCGCAGGACGAGGGCCTCGCGGACGGTGATGCCACGGAACCGCACGCGCATCGGCAGGGCCACGACGTGGGCGTCGGCGGTCAGGTCGTCGAGGTCGGGGAGGTCGGGGAGCACACCCCATCATCACCCGCGCGGTGGGGGTCGGTGCCACCGCGACGGCACCCAGCGCTCGCGCCGACACCTCGGAGCCGACCGCCAGGGCCGGGCACTAGCATGCACCGGTCGGCCCAGCGTCGGCGGTGCCGCGGGAGGTCGTGGCACGGACGTGTGGCGACCGAGGAGAGGGAGGGCCGGTGGCGTCGGATCCGCAGCAGCGTGGCCAGCGAGCCGCCCGCCCGGCGTCGGACGACCCCGCGACCGCCCAGCAGCGAGCGGCTGCCCAGCGAGCAGCCGCCCAGCGCGCCGCAGCACAGCGTGCCGCCGCGCAGCGCACCGCGACCCAGCGAGCAGCAGCGCCGCAGCGTGCCGCCGCTCCGCGTGGTCCGGCCCAACGCGCTCCGCAGCGGGCCGAGGGGGCTGCGGCGTCGCCCCGCGCGCGAGGGACCTCGGGCACGACCGCTGCGAACGGCGACTTCGAGCGGATGCTGCAGCGGGGCTCGGTGGACACCCGGACCCTCGCGCAGAGCCGTCGGCGCCGCAACCCGGTCATCGGCAAGATCGCGCTCGGTCTCGCGGTGGTGTCCGCCGCGGTCGACGCCAGCGCCTTCGCGGTGTTCATGGGCGGCGACACCACCTTCGCGTTCGGCATCTGCTTCGTGGTCGTGTTCCTCACGCTCATCGCCGCGGTGCTCGGCTTCATCGCCGCGGTCGGCTCCTTCGGCCGGTGGTACGGCGCGGTCGGGGTGGTGCTGGCGTTCTTCGCGAACCCGGTGATCCTCATCGTGCTGCTCGTCGTCGTCGCGCCGGAGGCACTCACCGGCATGTAGCCCGGTGCACCGGTGGCACGTGATCCGCCGGCGGTACGGTGGAGGCATGGCTGCTCCCGTCTCCGACCTCTTCGACCCCGACGTCTGGACCGAGGCCCCGGTCGCGGCGCAGTTCACCGACATCACCTACCACAAGCACGTCTCGCAGGGCATCGTCCGGGTCGCGTTCGACCGCCCGGAGGTCCGCAACGCCTTCCGTCCCCGCACGGTCGACGAGCTGTACCGCGCCCTCGACGACGCCCGGCAGGACCCGCGCGTCGGCGTCGTCCTGCTCACCGGCAACGGTCCGAGCCCGAAGGACGGCGGCTGGGCGTTCTGCTCCGGCGGCGACCAGCGCATCCGCGGCCGGAGCGGCTACCAGTACGTCGGCGACGAGGGCGCTCCGCCCGAGGGGGTCGACCCGGCCGCGGCGCAGGCCTCGATGGGCCGCCTGCACATCCTCGAGGTCCAGCGCCTCATCCGGATGATGCCGAAGGTCGTCGTCGCGGTCGTGCCCGGCTGGGCCGCCGGCGGCGGGCACTCCCTGCACGCGATCTGCGACCTGACCATCGCGAGCGCCGAGCACGGGCGCTTCAAGCAGACCGACGCCGACGTCGGGTCCTTCGACGGCGGCTACGGCAGCGCGTACTACGCCCGGCAGATCGGGCAGAAGTTCGCGCGCGAGGTCTTCTTCCTGGCGGAGGAGTACTCCGCGCAGCGGGCGTACGAGATGGGTGCGGTGAACAAGGTCGTGCCGCACGCCGACCTCGAGCGCGAGGCGCTCCGCTGGGGTGAGACGATCCTCGGCAAGTCGCCGACGGCGATCCGGATGCTGAAGTACGCCTTCAACGCGGTCGACGACGGCATGGTCGGTCAGCAGGTCTTCGCGGGCGAGGCGACGCGGCTCGCCTACGGCACGGACGAGGCGGTCGAGGGGCGCGACTCCTTCCTCCAGAAGCGCGAGCCCGACTGGACCGCCTTCCCGTGGCACTACTGAGGGCCGGGGAACTGCGGTGACCCGTCCGCTGGTCGCGCTGGGCGCGTCGGACCCGACGGCCGTGCTGCGCGGACTGGAGGCCGCCCTCGCCGGGGGCCCCGCACTGCTGCCGGTCGCGGTGGACGCACCGGCGCTGCCGACACCGCCACCGTCCCACGTCGCACAGCGGGTCGCCCTGGTCGTCGAGACGAGCGGGTCGACCGGCACCGGCAAGCGTGTGGCGCTGTCCGCCGACGCGCTCCTCGCCGGCGCCGCCTCGGCCGACGCCGCACTCGGCGGCCCGGGGCGCTGGGTGCTCGCGCTGCCGACGCACTACATCGCGGGCCTCAACGTCCTGACGCGGTCGATCGCCTCGGGCACCTCGCCCGTCGTGGTGTCACCCGGTCACTTCGAGGCCGCCGCGTTCGCCGACGCGGTCGACCGGCTCGACGTCGGTCCCGAGGCTCCGCGGCGCTACACCTCGCTCGTCCCGGTGCAGCTCGCCCGCGTGCTCGACGACCCACGGGCCCGGGCCGCGGCGACCCGCTTCGACGCCGTCCTCGTCGGCGGTCAGGCGACCCCGGCACCGCTCCGCCGGCGCGCGCTCGAGGCGGGCATCCGGGTGGTCACCACCTACGGGGCGAGCGAGACGAGCGGCGGCTGCGTCTACGACGGCACCCCCTTCGGCACCGTCCGCGCCGGACTCGTCGACGGGGCGCTCGAGCTCGCCGGGCCGATGCTCGCCGAGGGGTACCTCGACGACCCGGACCGCACCGCGAGCACGTTCACCGAGCGGGACGGGCTCCGCTGGTACCGGACCGGCGACGCCGCGGCGCTCGACGACGACGGCCGGCTCCGGGTGCTCGGCCGACTCGACGACGTCATCGTGTCGGGCGGCGAGAAGGTGCCGCTCGGCGCGGTGGAACGCCGGGTCCGCGAGCTCCCCGGGCAGGACGCCGCGGTCGTGACGCGTCGGACGTCGGGGGAGTGGGGCGAGGTGCCGGTCGTCGTCACGGAGCACCCGCTCGACCTCGACACCGTCCGCGCGCACGTCGGGGACCTCCTCGGGCGGGCTGCCCGACCGGCGGACGTCCTCGTCGTCGACGCGGTGCCGATGCTCGGCACGGGGAAGCCCGACCGACGGGCCGTCCGCGTGCTCGCCGACCCCGACGGTGCACCGCCGGCGTAGCGAGCGCGGATACGATGGTCGGCCGTGGCACGTACGAAGAACACGAACCGGACCAAGGGCCGCAGCGGCAACCCCGCGAAGGCCGCCCGACCGCAGCGCGGCAAGCAGCGGGCGACCGCCCGCGACTGGATCGGCGGTGCCCGGCTCCGCACCCTGACGCTCGGGGTCGTCCCGGTCGTGCTCGGCACCGGTGTCGCGTTCGTCGACTCCGGCGAGCCGGGCGACTTCGGGTCCTACCTCGGGCACGACCACCGCCTGGCGGTCGCGCTCCTCGCCCTCGGTGTCGCACTCTTCCTGCAGATCGGTGTGAACTACAGCAACGACTACTCCGACGGTGTCCGGGGGACCGACGAGTTCCGCGTCGGACCGGCACGGCTGACCGGAGCCGGGCTCGCGAAGCCCCGCACGGTGCTCACCGTCGCGCTGACGTTCTTCGGGCTCGCGGCGGTCGCCGGCCTGGTCATCGTCGCGCTCACCGGACTCTGGTGGCTGCTGGTCGTCGGCGCGGCCGCGATCGTCGCCGCGTGGTTCTACACCGGCGGGAAGAAGCCGTACGGGTACAACGCGCTCGGCGAGGTCTTCGTCTTCGTCTTCTTCGGCCTGGTCGCGGTGCTCGGGACGCAGTACGTGCAGATCCGCGAGGTCACCACGAGCGGCTGGGCAGCGGCGGTCGCGGCCGGCTTCTTCGCCTGCGCCGTGCTCATGGTGAACAACATCCGCGACATCGACGAGGACCGACTGGCCGGCAAGCGGACGCTCGCCGTCGTGGTCGGACGCCCGGTCGCCCGGGTGCTCTACGGCCTCTTCCTCATGCTGCCGTACGTGGTGCTGCTCTGGTTCGTCCTGCTCTACTTCCGCACCGGGTTCGCCTACTTCTCACTGCTGCTGGCGCTGCCGGCGCTCGTCATCGGCGTCTCCACGCGGAAGCCCCGCGAGCTCGTCACCGCGCTGCAGCTGTCGTCGTTCGCGTCGCTGGCGTTCGGTGTCGTGCTCGGCCTGACGCTCGTGCTCCTGCCGTAGCCGCCCGGTCCTGCCGTCGCGGGCCGGGTCAGTCCTCGTCGCGCTCGGGACGGGCCCGGTGGCGCTCTGCGTCGGAGACCGGACGCGTGGCCGGCGCGGCGGAGTCGGCGGTGTCGGCGGCGTCCGAGTCCGCGGCGTCGACGAAGTCGTCCTCGAAGTCGGAGTCCGCGTCGTGCTCCGGTCGGGCGCGGCGCGACGCGATGCTCGACGTCACCCGGCCGCGCAGCCCCGGCAGGGCGATGTAGGACACGAGCAGACCGATCAGGGCCGCACCGATCGCCGCCCAGTACCACCGCAGGCCGATGACGAGCAGGACGGCCAGCGCCGCGGCGAAGATGCCGAGTCGGGCAAGGGTGTAGACGAGCCACGCTTTCACCCGACGAGTCTACGGAACCAGCGGCGGGGGAACGGCTGACCGGCAGGTACGTCCCAGGCGCGGTCCGTAGGCTCCTGGGATGGTCCGTCTCTGGTTGGTCGTCGCCGTCGCCGCCGTGGCGTTCACGGTGTACGCGGCCATCGACTGCGCGACCATGCCCCGGGAGCGCATCCGGTCCCTGCGCCGCGGCTGGTGGGTCCTGCTCGTGATCGTCCTGCCGGTGCTCGGCGGACTGCTCTGGTTCGTGCTCGGCCGTGCCCCGGCGACGCCCGGACCGACGCCCCGGTACCGTGGTCCCGAAGACGACCCCGACTTCCTCGGTGGCCCCCGTGCCCCCGGGTCACCCCGCACCGGAACGGACCAGGACGACGCAACCCTCCGAGACCTCGAAGACCGACTCCGCGAGCGGGACGAACGCGACGACGGCAGCACCGCCGATCGCTGACGGGTCCGCCGGATCGGGCAGCCCGGCGACCGACTTCGCCCTGGCGCTGCTGCAGGAACTCGCGCGCGCGGGCGTCACCGATGTCGTCGTCAGTCCGGGCTCCCGCTCGCAGGCGCTCGCTCTGGCCGCGGTCGCGCTCGAGCGCGCGGGCGGCGTGACCGTGCACGTCCGGCTCGACGAACGGACCGCGGGGTTCTTCGCGCTCGGGCTCGCCGTCGAGTCCGGTCGGCCCGCCGCCGTCGTCACCACCTCCGGCACCGCGGTGGCGAACCTGCACCCGGCCGTGCTCGAGGCGCACCACTCCGGCGTGCCGATGATCGTGCTGAGCGCCGACCGGCCGACCGAGCTCCGGGGCATCGGCAGCAACCAGACGACCGTGCAGCCCGGACTCTTCGGACCGGCCGTCTCCTTCGTGCGCGACGTCCAGGCGCCCACGGCCGGCAGCGTCGACGTCGACGCGGTGCGCTCGCTGGCGCGCGAGGCCGTCGCGGTCGCCGCGGGGCACACCGGCCAGCCCGGGCCCGTGCAGCTCGACGTCGCCTTCCGCGAGCCGCTCTCCGCCGGCCTCCGCGCCGAGGACGTCACCGGCGTGCCGGACGACGAGGTCGACCTCGAGCACGCGCAGCGCCGGGTGCACGCCGGACTCCCGGTCGCCGAGCTGACGCCGGACGACGAGCCCGCGACCGTCGTGATCGCCGGGCACGACGCCGGGCCGGACGCCGAGCGCATCGCGTGGGAGCTCGGTGCGCCGCTGCTGGCGGAGGTGTCGAGCGGTGCGCGCTTCGGCCGGAACCTGGTCGTGGCCTACCGCGACCTGCTCCGCGACGCGGAGCTCGGCGGTGCGGTCCGTCGCGCCGTCGTGCTCGGCCACCCCACCCTCAGCCGGGAGGTCCCCGCGCTCCTGCAGCGACCCGACGTCGAGACGATCGTGGTCCGCGGGGCGGGAGCCGACCCGTACGACCCGGCACGCGCCTCCCGTCCGGACGCGGCGACCACGTTCGTGTCCGACGTCCGCGTGACCGGCCGGACCACCGCGGCACACCGCGCGTGGGTCGGACGGTGGGTGACGACGAGCCGGGCGATGCTCGGCGACGGCGACGCCGGTCCCGACCTCGACGCGAAGCGCTCGGGCGACCGCGCGGAGCGGAACCGCTTTCTGCGCGACGAGGTCGCACTGCGTCGCCGGCCCGTCGACCGCACGATGCTGGTCGAGGCCGTGTGGGGGGTGACGTGGCCGCACGACCGGCTCGTGCTCGGGGCGTCGCAGCTCATCCGCGTCGCGGACGCGCACGTCGCGGGCAAGAAGCTCCGCGTGCACGCCAACCGCGGCCTGGCGGGCATCGACGGCACCGTGTCGACGGCGCTCGGCATCGCCGCGGCCCTGGAGCGGACGGCGGACTCGGTCGGCACCACGCGGGTGCTCGTCGGTGACCTGACGTTCCTGCACGACCTCGGCGCGTTCGTCACCGGGACCGAGGAGCGGACCCACCGCGTGCAGGTCGTCGTCGGCAACGACGCCGGCGGCGCGATCTTCCGCGGGCTCGAGGTCGCACGCACCACGCCGGACGAGGACATGCGCCGCATGATGACCACGCCGCAGCACGTCGACGTCGAGCGGGTCGTCACCGGGCTCGGTTGGGAGTACCGGCGCGCGGCCACCTGGGGCGACCTGGAGGCCGTGCTCACCGACCCGGCGCAGCGGCTCGTGGTCGAGGTGCCGCTGACCGACTGACGGGCGGCCGGCGTCGGCTGCGTCGGGTCAGGCCGGTGCGGCGCGTCAGGCCAGGGCGTCGCGCACCGGACGGAACTTCAGGGCGGTCTCGGCGACCTCGCGCGCCGGGTCCGAACCGGCGACGATCCCCGCACCGGCCCATGCCCGGACCGTCCCGTCGGCGTCGATCCGGGCGCTGCGGAGCGCGAGCATCCACTCGCCGTCGCCGTTCGCCCCGAGCCAGCCGACCGGTCCCGCGTAGCGGCCGCGGTCGACGCCCTCGAGCTCGGCGACGAGCCGCACCGCGACGTCGGTCGGGGTGCCCGCCACGGCTGCCGTCGGGTGGAGCGCGTCCGCGACGTCGAGCGACGTCGTCCCGACCGGCAGGGTCGCGCGCACGTCGGTGGCGAGGTGCCAGAGGTTCGGCAGCTGCAGGCGGAAGGGTTCCGGGTCGGCGCGCAGGTCGGTCGCGATGGGCCGGAGCGCCTGCAGCAGGCTCGCGATCGCGAAGCCGTGCTCCTCGACGTCCTTCGCGCTCGAGGCCAGCGCCTCGGCGGCCGCACGGTCCGACGCCGGGTCGGTCCCGCGGGCCGCGCTCCCGGCGAGCACCCGCGCGGACAGCTCGGTGCCGTCGGTGCGGGCGAGGGTCTCCGGCGTCGCCCCGACCAGCCCGTCGACGGCGAACGTCACGCACTGCGGGTAGGCCGCCGCCAGGTCCAGCAGGACCGCGCGCCGGTCGGCACCGGGCGGCAGCGTGCCCACGAGGTCGCGGGCGAGGACCACCTTGTCGGCCTCGCCGGCGGCGATCCGGCGGACGGCGTCGGCGACCGCGGCGGCGTAGGCGTCCTCGTCGATGCTGCCCGGTCGGAGGGCGACCGACACGTGGCCGCCGACGCTCGGCACCGGGGCCGAGGTGCGGGAGAACGCCAGGGGCTCGGGGTCCGGGGTCGTGTCGACCGCGGTGAGCCACGCCTTCCCGCGCCGCTTGCCGATGACGACCCGCGGGACGACGAGCACGCTCTCCTCGGCGGAGTCGTCGGCGAACGAGAACGACCCGAACGCGACGAGTCCGGTCCCGCGCAGCTGCACCGGGTCGTCCACGCGGGCGCTGCCGACGAGGTCGCGCCAGACGGCGGACGCCCGGCGCATGCGGTCCGGACCCGAGAACGTGAAGCGGAGTGCCTCGCCGATCCCGACGATGCCGTCGCCGCCCCGGACGAACGCCAACGGGGTGTCCCGCAGGGTGTGGCGGAGGACGTCACCCGGGTCGTCGAGGATCCGGGTCGAGACCGTGAGCGAGGGGGCCGCCGTGGTGGTTCGGGTCACGGACCGATCGTACGCGCGCGGCCGGTGGCCGGACCCCGGCCGGGCGTCCGGCCACCGTCGGGCCGGGACCTCTAGGATGGTGCGGTGAGCAGAGCGGACCTGAGCAAGCGGCCGGACGAGGTGGCGGCAATGTTCGACGACGTCGCCGCGAAGTACGACCTCACGAACGACATCCTCTCGGCGGGCAACGCCCCGCTGTGGCGCGTCGCGACGGTCCGTGCGGTCGACCCGCAGCCGGGGGAGCGTGTCCTCGACATCGCCGCCGGGACGGGCACGAGCGCCGCGGCCCTGGCGAAGAAGGGTGCGGAGGTCACCGCGCTCGACCTGTCGGCCGGCATGATCGCCGTCGGACGCGAGCGGCACCCCGAGATCACCTTCGTCGAGGGCGACGCCGAGCAGCTGCCCTTCGACGACGACACGTTCGACGCCGTCACCATCTCCTTCGGGCTGCGGAACGTCAACGACCCGATGCAGGCGATCACCGAGATGCTCCGGGTGCTCAAGCCCGGTGGCCGCGTCGTGATCTGCGAGTTCTCCACGCCGCCGATGACGCTCCTGCGCTTCGGCTACGGCACGTACCTCAAGCGCGTGCTCCCCGGCATCGCGCGGCTGTCGAGCAGCAACCCGGCCGCCTACCGCTACCTCGCCGAGTCCATCGAGGCGTGGCCCGACCAGCACGTCCTCAGCCAGTGGCTGCGCGGCGTCGGCTTCACGATGGTCGCGCACCGCAACCTGACGGCCGGGATCGTGGCCTTGCACCGCGGGCGCAAGCCGGTCGAGGGCACCGTCCGCGAGTCCGTCGCCCGACGGGCCCGGGCACGCCGTGAGCACCAGCACACCGGTGAGCAGCCGAGCGTCGACCCGACCGACGCCTGACCGGTCCTCGACCCCGAACACGGAGCAGCACTTGAACCCGAGCGTCCCGGTCGCACGCCGCGCACCGAGCCTCCGCGCCTCGCTGGGCATCGGCGAGCGACTGTTCGCCACGCCGTCCGAGCGACGCTTCATCGCCGCGGTCGACGACGGGCTCGAGCTCGTCGAGCGGGGCCTCGAGGAGGCGATGCGGTCGACCGACACGCTGGCCGACACCACGAGCCGCTACCTGCTCTCTGCCGGTGGCAAGCGGATCCGTCCGACCCTCACGCTGCTCATCGCGCAGCTCGGCGAGGGCGTGACCGACGCGGTGGTCAAGGCCGCCGTGAGCATCGAGACCACGCACCTGGCCTCGCTGTACCACGACGACGTCATGGACGAGGCACCCGTGCGCCGCGGCGTCCCCGCCGCGCACGTGACCTACGGCAACAACGTGGCCATCCTCACGGGGGACCTCCTCTTCGCCCGGGCCAGCCTCATCACGGCCGACCTCGGCACCGAGGGCATCCGCATGCAGGCGGAGACCTTCCAGCGCCTCTGCATGGGGCAGCTGCACGAGACCACCGGCCCGCAGCCCGACGACGACCCGGTCGAGCACTACATCCAGGTGCTCAGCGACAAGACCGGGTCGCTCATCGCGACCGCGGCCCGCGCCGGCGTGATGTTCTCGGGTGCCGACCGGGCCTGGCTCGACGCGGTCGGGACGTTCGGCGAGAAGGTCGGCGTGGCCTTCCAGCTCGTCGACGACGTCATCGACCTCGCTCCGGCCGGGGCCCGGACCGGCAAGATCGCCGGCAACGACCTGCGCGCCGGCGTGGACACGCTGCCGCTGCTGCAGCTCCGACGTCTCGCCACGCGCGACGACGGTGCCGCGGCGCTGGTCGCCCGCATCGAGCACGACGTGAAGGACGCGCCCGACGACGCCGTCGACTCGTCGCCGTACCAGTCCGCCGTCGCCGCCCTGCGCGAGCACGAGGCGACCACGGCCACCCGGGCCGTCGCCGTGCGCTGGGCGGAGGAGGCCGTCGCGGCACTGGAACCGCTGCCCGGCGGCACCGTGAAGCGGGCGCTGACCCGGTTCGCCGAGTCCGTCGTCGAACGCAGCCGCTGACCCACCGGGAGCATCCCGCCCGAACGAACTGGAGCCATCCGTGCCAACCCTCCGACTCGCCATCGTCGGCGCCGGTCCCGCCGGGATCTACGCCGCCGACATCCTGCTGCGCGAGGCCCACGGCACCGACGTGTCGATCGACCTCTTCGAGCAGCTGCCGGCGCCGTACGGCCTGGTCCGCTACGGCGTGGCACCCGACCACCCGCGCATCAAGGGCATCGTCAACGCCCTGCGCGACGTGCTCGACCGCGGGGTCGTCCGGCTCTTCGGCAACGTCCGCTTCGGCGAGGACATCACACTCGACGACCTCAAGCAGCACTACCACGCCGTGCTGTTCTCCACGGGGGCGATCAAGGACGCCGAGCTCGACGTCCCGGGCGTCGACCTCGAGGGCTCGTACGGGGCGGCCGACTTCGTGAGCTGGTTCGACGGCCACCCCGACGTCCCGCGCACCTGGCCGCTGACGGCGTCGAGCGTCGCGGTGATCGGCAACGGCAACGTCGCCCTCGACGTCTCGCGCATCCTGGCGAAGCACGCCGACGACCTGCTCCCCACCGAGATCCCCGCGAACGTGTACGAGGGGCTCAAGGCGTCGCCCGTCACGGACGTGCACGTCTTCGGCCGCCGCGGCCCGGCGCAGGTGAAGTTCACGCCGCTCGAGCTCCGCGAACTCGGCGAGCTCCGCGACGTCGACATGGTCGTGTACGACGAGGACTTCGACCACGACGAGGCATCGCTGACGGCGATCCAGACGAACAAGCAGGTCATGGTGATGAACCGGGTCCTGGAGCAGTGGCGCACGCGCGAGGTCGGCCGGGCGAGCCGCCGGCTCCACCTGCACTTCTGGGCGAAGCCGCTCGAGCTCGTCGGCGAGGACGGCCACGTCACCGCCATCCGGTACGAGCGGACCCGACCGGACGGGCAGGGCGGTGTCGAGGGCACCGGCGAGGTGCGCGAGCTCGCCGTGCAGGCCGTCTACCGCGCCGTCGGCTACTTCGGGTCGCCGCTGCCCGGTGTCCCGTTCGACGCACGCACCGGCGTCATCCCGAACCGCGGGGGACAGGTGCTCGACGAGGACGGCTCCCAGGTCCCCGGCGTGTACGCCACGGGCTGGATCAAGCGCGGACCGGTCGGGCTGATCGGCCACACGAAGTCCGATGCGATGGAGACCGTGCAGCACATCGTGAACGACCAGGCGTCCTGGTGGACCCCGGCGGACCCCTCGCCCGAGGCCGTCCCCGCGCTGCTCCGGGACCGCGGTGTCGACTTCACCGACCTCGCCGGCTGGCACGCCCTCGACGAGCACGAGCAGGCGCTCGGTGCCCCCGAGGGCCGGGAGCGCATCAAGGTCGTGCCGCGCGACGAGATGGTCGACGTCTCGCTGCGTCGGGTCGGCTCGGCGACGAGCTGAGCGCCGCACGATGACCACCGCACGCCCCGCACCGCCCACCGCGACGCGGGGCGTGCTCGTCGCTCCCGGCCGCCTGCAGGGGGTCGACGTCGCCCGCGCGCTCGCGCTGCTCGGCATGATGGCCGCGCACATCGGCGGGATCGCCGACGAGGTCGACTGGTCGGACCCGGGCACGTGGTCCGCCGTCGCCCACGGGCGGCCGTCGACGCTGTTCGCGGTGCTCGCCGGTGTCTCGGTCGGCCTCACCAGTGGTCGGACCAGTCCGCCCGGGCCGCCGGCGATCGGACTGGTCCGTGCGCGGCTCGCGGTCCGCGCGATCGTCGTGGTGGCGATCGGGTTGGCCCTGATGGCGCTCGAGACGCCGATCTACGTCATCCTGCCCACGTACGGGGCGCTCTTCCTGCTCGTGCTGCCGGTCCTGCGGGTGCGCCCGGTCTGGCTCGTCCTGCTCGCGGTCGTCTGCGCGGTGGTCTCACCACTCGCCGCGATCGCCGTCGCACCCCTCTACGCGGGCGCCGGGACGTGGGAGGTCCAGTTGGGCCTCGTCTACCCCGTGGTCACCTTCCTGGCGTACGTGCTGGTCGGTCTCGCGGTCGCCCGGGTCGGTCTGGAGGCGCGGCGTGCGCAGGTCGCGCTCCTCGCGTCCGGCACGATGGTCGCCGCCGCCGCGTACGCCGTCGGGAACGCGCTCGCCCCGGTGCCCGCGAGCACCGGGCTGGCCTTCCCCGGCGTGCCGTACGCGCCGGACGGCAGCTCGCCGTCGGCGGCGCTGGCGCAGCTGTTCCTGTCGCCGCGGGACCACTCGTCGTCGATCGTCGACGTCGTCGGGACGGCGGGGGTCGCCGTCGCGGTGGTCGCCCTCTGCACGCTGCTCGTCGACGGCCGCGGGCGGACGGTCGCGCGCATCGCGTACCCCCTCGCGGCGGTGGGGTCGATGCCGCTGACGGTCTACGCGGGCCACATCGTCGTCATCGCCTGCCTGCCCGGGTACCCGGACTCCGGTGCCGCGTGGGCCTGGTTCGCGATCGGGTCGGTCCTGTTCGCGATGACGTGGCGGGCGTTCCTCGGACGGGGCCCGCTCGAGCGCCTCGTCGCCTGGGTCGCGGACGTCGTCACGGCGCCGCGCTGACGACCCGTGTCCTCCGCGGGCACGTCGTCCCGCCCCGTTCGTGCGCACGTCGTCCGTGGGCACGTCGTCACGCGACCCGCGTGACGGACGAGAGCAGGTGCCTCCCGGCCGGACGCTACTGCAGGGCGGCGGTCAGGCGCGCGATGTTGTCGAGCACCTGGGACCGGCGCGGTCGTTCGAGCCACGAGTCGAGCGTGAGCTCGAAGGACGCCTCCTTGTAGGCGTCCTGGACCTCGCGGAGGGCGTCGACGAACCGGCGGCCGCGCACCATCACCGACACCTCGAGGTTGAGGCTGAAGGACCGCATGTCCATGTTGCTCGACCCGATCACGGAGACGTCGTCGTCGATCGTGAAGTGCTTCGCGTGCAGGATCGTCGGTGCGCGGTACAGCCAGATCCGGACCCCGGCGCGCATGAGTTCCTCGTAGTACGACCGCTGGGCGTGCCACGTCATGGCGTGGTCGCCCATCTCGCCGACGAACAGCTCGACCTCGACCCCGCGCTGCGCCGTCGTCGTGATGGCGTAGAGCATCGAGTCGTCCGGCACGAAGTACGGCGAGGTGATCGACACCTTCTCCTGCGCGGCGTAGAGCAGGGCGTTGAAGAGGCGCAGGTTGTTCTCGCCGTCGAAGCCGGGGCCCGACGGCACCACCTGGCAGTCGAGGGCGTCGCCGCGGTCCGCGCGCTGCACGGGATCGCTCTCGCGGAGCAGGAGCTCGTCGGTCTCGCTGTACCAGTCGGTCACGAACAGGGCGTTGAGGCCGGCGACGACCGGACCCTCGAACCGGGCGAACAGGTCCTTGTAGACCATGCCCCGCTCGATGTGGGACTTCAGGTCGTACGACGGGTCGATCAGGTTCTGGGACCCGGTGAAGGCCACCGAGCCGTCGATCACCATGATCTTCCGGTGGTTGCGGAGGTCCGGGCGCTGGAACTTCCCCTGGAGCGGCTGCAGCGGGAGCATGAGGTGCCACTCGATGCCCGCGCGGTCGAGGAACGCGAGGGTGTCCTTGAAGCCCGGGTACCCACGGCTCGCCCAGTGGTCGAGGAGGAACCGGACCGTGACCCCGCGGGCCTGCGCGCGGGCCAGTGCCTCGAAGTACGGACGGGTCGTGTCGTCGAGCGTCGCGATGTAGAACTCGACGTGCACGAAGCGCCGCGCGCGGTCGATCTCCCGGGTCATCTCCTGCACCGACTCGTACGAGTCCGGGTAGAGCTCGGCCGAGTTGCCGCCCACGAGGGGCATCGCGCCGAGCCCGCGGTTGAGCTTCGTGATGCTCTCGAGCCACGGCGGCCACGGGTGGTCGCGACGAACGCGCTCGATGCCCTCGGTCTGCTCGAGGATGTACGCGTTGATCTCGGTCTGCTTCTCGCGTCGTGCCCGGGGGAGCTTCGTCGACCCGATGATCAGGAAGACGATGAACCCGATGTACGGGATGAGGAAGATCGCGAGCAGCCAGGCCGTCGCGGTCTGCGGCTTCCGGTTGTACGGGACGTAGATGATCGAGAAGACACGGATCGCCAGGTCCAGCAGGACCAGGAGAACGGTGATCGCGACGCCGAGCCAGTGCTCCACGGGGGCGCTAGCGGAAGTTGATGAACTGCAGCGGCACGTCGAACTCTTCACCCTTGAGGAGCTGGATCGTGTTCTGCAGGTCGTCGCGGCTCTTCGAGGAGACGCGCAGCTCGTCGCCCTGGATCTGGTTCTTGACGGTCTTCGGCGCGTTCGCCCGGAGGAACGCCCCGATCTTCTTCGCGACGTCCTGCTCGATGCCGTTCTTGAACTTCACCTCGATGCGGTACTCCTTGCCCGAGGGGTAGGGGTCGCCGGCGTCGAGGCTCTTGAGTGAGATGTTCCGCTTGATCGCCTTGCTCTGCAGCACGTCGAGGACGGCCTTCGCACGCTCCTCGGAGTTCGCCTTGATGAGCACGTCCTCACCGCTGAAGGCGATGGACGCGTCGGCGCCCTTGAAGTCGTACCGCTGCTCGATCTCCTTGGCGGCCTGGTTGAGGGCGTTCTCCGCCTCCATCTTGTCGACCTTGCTGACCACGTCGAAGGAACTGTCTGCCATGCCGGACAGCCTAACGGCGCACGCCGGGCCCGGTTCGGTCACTCCTGGCGGCTGTGGACGAGCGCCCCGTCACGTCCGCCCTGTGGTCACGAGCACCCTCCGGGATCGGCTATGCTCTTCACCGCGCCTTCGGTTGGTGATCACACCGGCTGGGTGCGCACACGGCAAGTTACCCAAGCGGCCAAAGGGATCTGACTGTAAATCAGCCGGCGTAGCCTTCGGGGGTTCGAATCCCTCACTTGCCACGGTCCGCAACGGATCGAACAGCCCCGTCCGGATCGGACGGGGCTGTTCTCGTCCCACCGGTTGCGATCCCGGCGAGCACGACGTCGTTCGGGCAGGCTGGTCGCATGTCCGACATGCTGACTCCCACCCAGTTCGCCGACCTCGCCGAGTCGATCGCCCGGGAGGCCGCAGCCCTCGCCGCCCGCCGCCGGGCCGAGGGCGTCGAGGTCGCGGACCGGAAGTCGAGCATCGTCGACGTGGTCACGGCCGCCGACCGCGAGGTCGAGGCGCTCGTCCGGTCCCGCATCGCCGCGGCCCGACCCGACGACGGCTTCCACGGCGAGGAGTCCGGGGCCGGCGCGGGGACCACGGGCATCACGTGGGTGGTCGACCCGATCGACGGTACGGTCAACTACCTGTACGGCAGCGAGCAGTACGGCGTCAGCATCGGCGTCGTGCGGGGGAGTGCCGACCCGATGACCTGGGAGGCCCTCGCCGGGGTGGTCGTGGCCCCCGCGACCGGCACCGTCTTCCGGGCGGCCCGCGGCGAGGGTGCGACGCGGGACGGCGCACCGCTCCGGGTCGCCGCGCCGGCGTCGCTGGCGGAGACGCTCGTCGCGACCGGGTTCGGCTACACCGCCGACCGACGGCGCGAGCAGGTCGCGGTGCTCGCTGGCCTCATCGGGGAGGTTCGTGACGTCCGCCGTGCCGGGGCGGCCTCGCTCGACTGCTGCGCGGTCGGGGCCGGGACGGTGGACGCCTACTACGAGCGCGGCATCAACCCGTGGGACATGGCGGCCGGTGCGGTCGTGGCGGCCGAGGCCGGGGCGGTCGTCCGCGTGTGGGAGGCCGGTGGCACCCGCTCCTTCCTGTTCGCGGCGCCCGCGGTGGCCGACGAGCTCGAGGCCCTGGTCCGGCGGCTCGAGTCCGACGTCCTCGGGGGCTGACCGCCGGCGGCCCTCCCTGTGCGGCACTGCACCGACGTGCACCCGACTGGCGGCGCGCGGCGGCCCCTGCTAGCGTGCTGCAGTCCCGTTACCTGCTCGTTACCAACGAGCGCCTCGCGCCCCGATCAGGATCACCACCGAACACATGCCCCACGCTCCCCGAACGCTCACCTCGCCCGACGTCACGACCGGTCCCCAGCCGGTGGTGCACCTCACCCGACGTGCACGCATCGAAGCGGAGCGACGGGCTGCTGCGGCCGCGGTCCAGCCGTCCATCGACGGTCCCGCCGCGCCGGTGTCGCCTGCCGCCCCGGTCTCGCCGATCGATCTCGCGCCGGCCTCGCCCGTCCGCCCCGCCCCCTCGGCGGGTGCCGTGACGCCGCCGGCCCCGGTCTCGCCGGACGTGGCGCCGGTGCTCGACGCGGTCCCGGCGACCGATGCGACGCACACGCCGACGTCCGTCGCCCCGGCGCCCGAGCGGGTGCGTCGCGGGACGGGACGCGCGCCGTCAGCCGACCGACCGCCGCGTGCGTCCCGGGCCGCCGCCGCCGTGCACGTCGACCGGGCCACCCGGCACATCCCGGCCACGCCGAAGGCGCCCGCGGCCGCTCCGCAGGTCGACCGGGGGGTGTCCTTCCGGCGGACCGCCTCGCGCGTGACGGCCGTCGGCGCACTCCTCTTCGCCGCCGGGCTCGTCGTCTCGACGTCCCTGCCCGCGCAGGCGCTCTGGGTCCCGCCGGCGGACACGACCGCGCTCCGCACGACCGCGGGCGGCGCCGCACAGTCGCTCAGCGTCGGCCAGGGCGCCGGCGACGCGGAGACCGCCCGCGACCAGTACTCCGTGACCGCGGCCACGCAGTACGCCAACGTCGACTCGTCCTCGTTCTCCAACGACCCGAACGGCACGATCCAGTGGCCGTTCCTCACCGGGGTCCCGATCACGTCGGGCTTCGGCGGTCGGCAGGTCGAGGGCTGCTCGTTCTGCTCGACGAACCACATGGGCGTCGACTTCGCCCCGGGCGAGGGCACGCCCATCCGGTCCGTCGCCGCGGGCACGGTCATCAAGGTGCAGGCGCACGACGGCGGCTTCGGCAACGACGTCTGGGTGCAGCACGACGTCGACGGCAAGCAGTTCGTCAGCGTCTACGGGCACATGAAGGACGGCACGTTCAAGGTCGTCACCGGCCAGCAGGTCGCCGTGGGTGACGAGCTCGGCGAGGTCGGCTCGACGGGCAACTCGACCGGCCCGCACCTGCACCTGGAGATCCACGTCGACGGTGTCCCGGTCGACCCGCTGACCTGGCTCCGCGCCAACGCGAACTAGCGGGGGAGCGGCGGCACGCCCGGGCGTCACGTCCGGTTCCTGACCACCGCCGCGCGTCTGCTACTCTCGTGTGGTGCCGCCGAGCGGCACTCGCCCCGATAGCTCAGTGGTAGAGCACTTCCATGGTAAGGAAGGGGTCGTCAGTTCAATCCTGACTCGGGGCTCCGACCCGGAGCGGCAGTCGCTCCGGATCTCTGGCGGGGTAGCTCAGTTGGTTAGAGCACACGACTCATAATCGTGGGGTCACGGGTTCAAGTCCCGTCCTCGCTACCACGGGCCCGGCGATCAGTTCGCCGGGCTTTCGTCGTTCCGGGCTTTCGTCGTTCCCGGGCGCGTCCGCCCTCCCGCTGCGCCCGGCGCTCCCGCTGCCCGTTCCTTCCCACCGCATGCGCGGTACCGAGCGGAACCGGGCATGCCTGGTCGTCCGTTCCGACCAGGTACGCCCGAATCCGCCGAGTATGCCCGGACTCGCCACGGACACCGGAGCGCTCGGAGACCGCCCGCGCTCCCGTGACGACAGCACGGCCGGGCCCGCTCCCGCTGCCCGTTCCTTCCCATCGCAGGCGCGGTACCGAGCAGAACCGAGCATGCCTGGTCGTCCGTTCCGACCAGGTACGCCCGATCCCGCCAGGCACGCCCGAACTCGCCAGGGGCGCCGCAGCCGCACAGCGCCGCACCGGTCCGCCCGGACCCCCGCCGCCCCTCAGCGCGTGGGAGTGGTCAGCAGCCCGGCGGCGCGGAGCGCCCGCTCGAGCATCGTCTCGACCTGCCGCCACGCGGTGCGTCGCCGTCCCGCGCCGATGCTGCCGCCGGACACCGCCGTGGCGTGCTGCGCGTGGCGGAGCGTGATCGTGGTCGAGGTCCCCGTGACGGTCGTCGACAGCTCGTACCGCCGGAACTCCCGTGACGGGTGCACCATCGCCCCGAGCAGGATGGTCAGCAGGCGGTTCCCCGTCGTCGCCGTGATCGTGCCCCCGGTCGACTCGACCCGGTGGCCGCTCTGCCGGAGCGCCGCGCCGGCGACCTCCATGGCGGTGCAGCGGTCTCCCGTGTGGACGGCGTACTGCGTCGTGTGCTCCATGTGTTCCTCCCCGAACCCGGAGTCTTGCCCGACCTCCCCCCGGAAGCCGTGCGACGAGCATAGCCGATGCAACCTCACGACCAGGGGCGTGTCGCGGGCGCTCGGTAGACTGCCGTCCGTGTCAGTGAACCCCGAGCTCGTCGGCAGGACGTTCCCGCCGGCCCAGCCCTACCTGGTCGGTCGCGAGAAGGTGCGCGAGTTCTCGCGCGCCGTGTTCGCGACGAACCCGATCCACCACGAGCCCGAGGCCGCCCGCGCCGCCGGGTACGCCGACGTCGTCGCGCCGCCGACCTTCGCCGTCGTCGTGCAGGAGGCCACCCTCGCGCAGCTCCTCGCCGAGCCCGACGCCGGCATCGACTTCTCGCGCGTCGTGCACGGCGAGCAGTCCTTCACGTACGACCGACCGATCGTGGCGGGCGACGAGCTCACCGCGACCCTCACGGTGACGAGCGTCAAGACCCTGGGCGGCAACGCCATGGTGACGGCCGAGAGCACGATGGACGACGCCACGGGGGAGCACGTCGTCACGGCGACCTCCACCCTCGTGGTCCGAGGAGACGACGCATGACCACCGCACCCGCCACCGCGCTCGAGGTCGGCACCGTCGTCGCCGAGCGCGAGGTCCACCTGACCCGAGACGCCCTCGTCCGCTACGCCGGCGCCTCGGGCGACTTCAACCCGATCCACTACCGCGACGACGTCGCCGCGTCGGTCGGGCTCCCCGGCGTCCTCGCGCACGGCATGCTCACCATGGGCCTCGCCGTGCAGCCGGTCGCCGAGTGGCTCGGCGACACCGGGTGGGTCGAGCGCTACGGCGTCCGGTTCACCCGCCCCGTCGTGGTCGACCCGGAGCAGGGCGCCACCGTCGGCGTCGTCGCGAAGGTCGGCACGGTGGACGACCAGGGCCGCCCGCAGCGCATCGACCTGACCGTGACCGCCGCCGGGCAGACCGTGCTCGGCAAGGCGCAGGTCACGGTGGTGTTCCGCTGACCGTGTCGACGCGGCTGGCCGACCTGACCACGTTCCGCGTGGGCGGACCCGCCGCGACGCTCCTGACCGCCGACACGACCGAGGAACTCGTCGCCCACGCGCACACCGCGTGGCAGGACGACGAGTGGCTGGTCGTGGGCGGCGGCAGCAACCTGCTCGTCGCCGACGACGGCTTCGCCGGCACGGTCGTGCTCGTCCGCACGCACGGGCTCGAGGCCGACCCCGACGACGACGGCGTCACCGTCCGCGTCGCGGCCGGTGAGCCGTGGGACCGGTTCGTCGCCACGACCGTCGAGAACGGCTGGACCGGTCTGGAGGCACTGAGCGGCATCCCGGGCACGGTCGGTGCCGCCCCCGTGCAGAACATCGGCGCCTACGGGGTCGAGCTCTCCGACGTGCTCACCCGGATCGAGTTCCTCGATGCATCGACGGGGGACCGCGCGTGGGTGGACGCGGCCGAGCTGGCGCTCGGCTACCGCACCTCGACCCTGAAGCACGGGCGGCGCGGGGTCGTGCTGACCGTGGAGTTCCGGCTCGGGGCCGCGGCGGACGCCGGTGTCCCGGTCCGGTACGCCCAGCTCGCCGGGTCGCTCGGCGTCGAGCTCGGCACGCCCGTCGACCCGCTCACGATCCGGCGGACGGTGCTGCGCCTGCGGTCCTCGAAGGGGATGGTGCTCGACGACGCCGACCCGGACACGTGGAGCGCGGGGTCGTTCTTCACGAACCCGATCGTGTCCGCGGCCTTCGCCGAGACGCTGCCGACCGAGGCGCCCCGGTGGCCGGCCGGCGACGACGTCAAGCTCAGCGCCGCCTGGCTCATCGAGCACGCCGGGGTGCACCGCGGGTACGCGGTGCCCGGGTCGCGCGCCGCGATCTCCTCGAAGCACACCCTCGCCCTGACGAACCGCGGCGACGCGACGGCCGCGCAGGTCGCGGAGCTGGCCCGCTACGTGCAGGTGACGGTGCTCAACCGCTTCGGCGTCTCCCTGGTACCGGAGCCCGTCGTGGTCGGCGACCTGCTCGCCGCAGGCTGACCACCGGGCGGGCCACGCGCCTCCCGGCAGACCGACGGCCCGCCTCCTGCCGGAGGCGGGCCGTCGTCCGTGTCACGCGGAGAAGAACGCCGCCAGGCGACGCACGCCCTCGGCGATGTCCTCGTCGCCCAGCGCGTACGACAGGCGGAGGTAGCCCGACGGGCCGAACGCCTCACCCGGGACCACCGCGACCTCGGCGTGCTCGAGGATCAGGTCGGCCAGCTCGAGGGTCGTGGTCGGGGTCGACCCGGCCCACTCGCGACCGAGCAGCGCGGTGACGTCCGGGTAGACGTAGAAGGCGCCCTTCGGCGTCGGCGTGACGAAGCCCGGGATCGCGTTGAGCCCCTCGACGATCGCGCGGCGACGGCGGTCGAACGCCTCGCGCATGGCCGCGACCGGCTCCTGCGGACCGGTGAGCGCGGCGATCGCCGCACGCTGCGACACGTTCGCGACGTTCGACGACAGGTGCGACTGCAGGTTCGACGCGGCCTTCACGGCGTCGGCCGGGCCGATGAACCAGCCGACGCGCCAGCCGGTCATCGCGTAGGTCTTCGCGACGCCGTTCACCAGGATGGTGGTGTCGGTGAGGGCGGGGACCGCCTCGAGGATGCCGGTGAACCGGACGTCGTCGTAGACCAGGTCCTGGTAGATCTCGTCGCTGATCACCCAGATGCCGTGCTCGAGCGCCCACTCACCGATCGCCCGGGTCTGCTCGGCGGAGTACACCGACCCGGTGGGGTTCGACGGCGAGCAGAACAGCAGGGCCTTGGTGCGGGGCGTCCGGGCGGCCTCGAGCTGCTCCACGGTGACCAGGTACTCCTGGTCGCTGCCGGCGAAGACCTCGACCGGGGTGCCGCCCGCGAGCCGGATCGCCTCCGGGTACGTGGTCCAGTACGGCGCGGGGAGCAGGACCTCGTCGCCGGCGTCGACGACGGTCTGGAACGCCTGGTAGACGGCCTGCTTGCCGCCGTTCGTCACGATGACCTGCGCGGGGTCGACCGTCACGCCGGACTCGCGCGCGGTCTTCTCGGCGACGGCGCGCTTGAGCTCCGGCAGACCCGTGGCCGGCGTGTACCGGTGGTTGGCCGGGTCCTGCACGGCGAGGACGGCCGCCTCGACGACGTGCTGCGGGGTCGCGAAGTCAGGCTCGCCCGCGGCGAACGAGACGACCGGGCGGCCGGCGGCCTTGAGCGCCTTGGCCTTGGCATCGACCTTGAGGGTCGCCGACTCCGCGATCGCGGCGATGCGCGAGGCGATGCGCGGGTGGTCGGTACTCGCTCCGGTGGACGTCGGGGCGGACTCGGGGGCGGTGGACTCGGGGCCGGGGGCTGCGGTGCTCACGGCCACCAGCCTACCGACGCGGCACGCCGTGGCGGCGGCCGAGTGGACAGCGTGTGACGGACTCCCGTACACTCGACCACCGGCGCACGGAACGGTCTCGCTCCGTGCCCCGAGGGGTTCGTCCCCTCTAGGGCGGTGGCTCAATTGGTAGAGCAGCGGTCTCCAAAACCGCAGGTTGCAGGTTCGAGTCCTGTCCGCCCTGCAAGTTCCGGAAGGTGTGAAGTTGGCGAGCAAGGACATGGAGACGACGACGGACGACGTCGTCGCGAAGGCGAAGGCCGACCGCGCCGCGCGCGGGGGGCCGTTCGCCGCCATCGCGCTCTTCATCCGCCAGGTCATCGGCGAGCTCCGCAAGGTCGTCACGCCGACGCGCAAGGAGCTCTTCAGCTACACCGGCGTCGTGCTCGTCTTCGTCGTCGTCATGATGATCCTCGTCTCGATCCTCGACTTCGTCTTCGGTCTCGGCGTCGGTTACGTCTTCGGCAACGGTCCCACGGTCTGACCCGACGGCGGCCGGCCCGATGGTGGTCGGCCCGACGGCGGCTGGCCTGACCGGATCCCGACAGGAGTACGGTCGCCACCGAGACGTCGACCGACGCGCACCGCTCCGGCCGACCACCCGATCCGCACCACCGAACGGAAAGAACCGCAGTGTCTGACTACTCCCGCGACGACATCGACCTCGCCACGGCTGCCGAGCAGTCCTCCGAGGTCGAGGAGAACCAGGAAGGTGACGTCGAGACCGCAGAGGCCCGTTCGGTCGAGTCCGTCGAGGAGCGTGCGATCTCCGTCGAGGACGAGGACGACGACTCCCTCGGTCTGAGCGACGAGCCCGACGACGGCACGGTCGACACCTCGATCGACGAGGCCCTGACGGCCCTGGCCGAGTCCCGCGACCCCGAGGCCGACGCCGTCGTGGACGACGCGCTCGAGATCGACTCCGCCGACGAGGCCGAGGCCGCCGTCGAGGCGGTCGAGGACGAGGAGGAGTCCGAGCTCGAGGACGCCGCCGCCGCCGACGCGAACGAGACGCTCGCCGCCGACGAGGCCCTCGATGCCGACGACGCCGACGAGGAGCCCGCCGAGGTCGACCCGTACGAGGCCTTCAAGGCCGAGCTGCGGATGAAGCCGGGCAAGTGGTACGTCATCCACTCCTACGCGGGCTTCGAGCGTCGCGTGAAGTCGAACATCGAGAACCGCATGGTCTCGATGTCGATGGAGGACTACATCTACCAGGTCGAGGTCCCGATGGAGGACGTCGTCGAGATCAAGAACGGGCAGCGCAAGCTGGTCACCCGCGTCCGGATCCCCTCGTACGTGCTCGTCCGCATGGACCTCGACGAGGACTCGTGGTCCGTCGTGCGCCACACCCCGGGTGTCACCGGCTTCGTCGGCAACGCGCACAACCCGACCCCGCTGCGCTTCGACGAGGCGTTCGGCATGCTGAAGTCGCTGGTCCAGGTCGCCGAGGCGGCCCCGACCAAGGGCGGCGGCAAGTCCAGCGGTGCCGCGCAGGCGCAGCCGCAGGCCGAGGTCGACTTCGAGATCGGCGAGACCATCACCATCAAGGAGGGCTCGTTCGCGGGCCTGCCGGGTTCGATCTCCGAGATCAAGCCGGAGAGCGGCAAGCTCACCGTCCTCGTCTCGCTGTTCGAGCGCGAGACCCCGGTCGAGCTCAGCTTCGACCAGGTCACGAAGCTCTAGGTCGTCCCCACCCGTCGACCCGGTCTGGAGGATCGGGTAGACTACTGAGGTTTGGCCCCGCGCGCCCAGCGTGCGGGGCTTCACCGCGGTCCGGATCCGCCGGACCAGCGGGAGAGTGCACGGGACCCCGTGCGTTCGATTCCAGGAGGAAGCACACCATGGCACCGAAGAAGAAGGTCACGGGCCTGATCAAGCTGCAGATCAACGCGGGCGCCGCCAACCCGGCCCCGCCGATCGGTCCTGCGCTCGGTCAGCACGGCGTGAACATCATGGAGTTCTGCAAGGCGTACAACGCCGCGACCGAGTCGCAGCGTGGCAACGTCGTGCCGGTCGAGATCACCGTCTACGAGGACCGTTCGTTCACGTTCGTCCTCAAGACCCCGCCGGCTGCCGAGCTCATCAAGAAGGCTGCGGGCGTGCAGAAGGGGTCGTCGACCCCGCACACGGTCAAGGTCGCGAAGATCTCGATGGACCAGGTCCGTCAGATCGCCGAGACCAAGCAGGCCGACCTGAACGCCAACGACATCGAGCAGGCCGCGAAGATCATCGCTGGTACCGCGCGCTCGATGGGCATCACGGTCGAGGCGTAAGTCTCCGCCTGACCAGGCACACCCCCTCACCCCTTCCGTGGGAGAGCCTCGCCGGCTCGTCAACCACGTAGCTCTGCAAGGAGAACACCATGGCGAAGAAGTCCAAGGCCTACCAGGCCGCGGCCGCGAAGATCGAGGCCGACAAGTTCTACACCCCGAGCGAGGCAGTCGCCCTCGCGAAGGAGACCGGCTCGGCGAAGACCGACTCCACCGTCGAGGTCGCGCTGAAGCTCGGCGTCGACCCGCGCAAGGCTGACCAGATGGTCCGCGGCACGGTCATCCTGCCGCACGGCACGGGCAAGACCGCCCGCGTCATCGTCTTCGCCGTGGGCGCTGCGGCCGAGGCCGCCATCGCCGCCGGTGCCGACGAGGTCGGTGGCGACGAGCTCATCGCGAAGGTCGCCGAGGGCTACACCGCCTTCGACTCCGCCGTCGCGACGCCGGACCTCATGGGCAAGGTCGGTCGTCTGGGCAAGGTGCTCGGCCCGCGTGGCCTCATGCCGAACCCGAAGACCGGCACCGTGACGCCGAACGTGGCGCAGGCCGTCGGCGACATCAAGGGCGGCAAGATCGAGTTCCGCGTCGACAAGCACGCCAACGTGCACTTCGTCGTCGGCAAGGCCTCGTTCACCCCGGAGCAGCTCGACGAGAACATCTCGACCGCGCTCGAGGAGATCGTCCGCCTCAAGCCGAGCGCCTCGAAGGGCCGCTACATCACGAAGGGCGCCGTCTCGACGACCTTCGGCCCGGGCATCCCGCTGGACGTCAACGCCATCTGACGACCTTCGGCGCTGCGCTGACGAAGGCCATCCCGCTCGACGTCAACGCCATTTGATCCACTGATCAGTCCCAGGAGGCCCGCACCGACCACGGTGCGGGCCTTCCTGCGTTCCCGGGCCCGGGCCGGATAGCGTGGGCTCGTGCGGACCCTCGTGAACTCCCTGCGCCTCGTCGTGGTCATCCTCGTCGTCGTCGCGATCGTGGCGCAGTGGCTCGTGAGCATGCGCACGCCGCAGTACTCGCCGTTCAACTTCTTCGGGTACTTCACGATCCAGTCGAACGTGTTCGTGGCGGTCGCCTTCGCCGTCGCCCTCGTGTCCGCCGCCCGTCGGAAGCGCGCCGACCTCGTCGTGAGCCTGCTGCGCGCGGCGGCGACGGTGTACATCGCCACCACGGGCCTCGTGTACAACACCCTGCTCACCAACGTCGACGTCTCGACCTCGGTGTCGTGGTCGAACGACGTGCTGCACCGGGTCGTGCCGGTCTGGATCGTGCTCGACTGGCTGCTCTTCTCCGACCGTGCCCGGCTCCGGCTCCGGCACGTGTGGTGGTTCCTGGTCTACCCGGCCGTGTGGCTCGTCGTCGTGCTGGTCCGCGGCGCGACGGACGGCTGGGTGCCGTACCCGTTCCTGTCGCCGTCCCTCGGGTACGGCGTGGTCGCGCTCTACTGCCTCGGCATCGGGGTGTTCATCGCGCTCACGGGCATCCTGGTGATCGGGATCAGCCGGTTGCGGACCCTGCGCGTCTAGACGCGGAACGCCCGCAGCTTGTCGAGCACCAGGTCGGCGAGCTGGACGAGTCCACGGATCTGGTCGTCGTCGCGGTCGACCCACCGGCACTCGGGTTCGTCGGCGACCGGGACGAACTCGTCGTGACGCTCCCAGACGAACAGGGTGCGGTCGGCGCCGAGCACGTACTGCTGCCACCACACCTGGCGCAGGTAGTGCCGCGGGATGCTGCGCCAGCCCTTGCCGGTCGTCTTGATCTCGGCGAGCACGAGTCGCTGCGAGGCGTCGTACCCGACCCCGTCCGGTGTGGCGAGGTGGGCGCGGTTCGTGCTCGCGTGGAACAGGTGGGCCGAGGGCTCGATGCCGTGCGTCGCCGCGACCCAGGCGGCGATGACCGGTTCGCGGTCCTTGCCGTGCTCGGTGAACGCGTTGCCGGAGAACCGGGAGCCGTAGCGCTTGTCGGCGACGACGGCTTCGACGGCGCGCAGCGAGGCGAGCCGGGCGACGTCGGTCGCGGTGATGCCCATCGCCCTCGCCCGGAGCCAGGCGACGCGGTCCGACGAGTGCGCGACGATGCGGTCGGTGTGCCCGCGGAGCGCGGTGAACGCACCGGAGGCCGCGGCGGACCGCGTACCGGACGGGACCGGCGAGGCGGGCGCGGGGCGCTCCTCCAGGCCGGGGTCCAGGTCGCCCCACAGGGTGGGCTGCACGATCGTCACCCGACGATTCTCACCCCGCGCGCCGACACGGTGGTAACCGACGCGCGCTCCTTCCGCCGTCAGGAGACCAGCGCGCGTCCCTCGGCGTACGCCACGAGCTCGTCGACCCCGGCGGGGGAGGGCGCGTAGCCGATCGCCAGTGCTGCAGCGCCCTGCAGTGCGGCGACGGAGCCGGCACGCGACTGCGCGATCACGAGGTGCTCGGTGGCGAGGGGCGTGGAGCGGGCGTAGACGACCTCGCGGACGCCGGCGAGCAGGTGCTCCCCGGCGCGCGTGATGGACCCGCCGAGCGTGATGACCGACGGGTTGACCAGGGACACGCACGTGGCGAGGACCTCGCCGATGTCGCGGCCCGCCTGCCGCACGGCGCCGATGGCGTCGAGCTCGGCCCGGTTCACCAGGTCGATGACGTCACCGCTCGTGTGCACGTCGTGGCCCTTCGCCCGCAGGGCACGGGCGATGGCGGGGCCGGACGCCACGGCCTCCAGGCAGCCGGTGTTGCCGCAGTGGCACGGCACGTCCCCGGCGCGCGAGACCCGGACGTGCCCGATGTCGCCGGCCGTGCCCTGCGCGCCGCGGCGGAGCTGCCCGTCCGAGACGATCCCGGAGCCGATGCCCGTGGCGACCTTCACGAAGAGCAGGTGGTCGACGTCCGGCCAGCCGTGCTGGCGCTCCCCGAGGGCCGCGATGTTGACGTCGTTGTCGAGCAGGACGTGGGCCGCGACGTGTCCGCGGAGCCACCCGGGGACGTCGAAGCCGTCCCACCCGGGCATGATCGGCGGGTTCGCCGGGCGTCCAGTGGAGAACTCGACCGGACCGGGGACGCCGATGCCGATCGCGATGACGTCGTCGCGCGACCGACCGACCTCGTCGAGCAGCACGTCCACCGTCTCGACGAGCCACGTGAGCGTCGGGACGGGGCCGGCGGCGATGTCGATGCGGGCCTCGCGCACGGCGAGGGTGGTGGCGGTGAGGTCCGTCACCGCGACGCGTCCGTGCGAGGCCCCGAGGTCGGCGGCGACCACCAGTCGGGCGCCGGGCACCAGCGCGACCCGCGCGGGCGGGCGACCACCGGTGGACGCTGCCGTCTCGACCGGGCCGACGAGCCCGACGTCGATGAGGGCGTCGAGGCGCACAGCGATCGTCGAGCGTGCGAGTCCCGTCAGGGCGGCCAGCTCCGCCCGGGTCCGCGGCACGCCGTCGCGGAGGATCTGGAAGAGCTCGCTCGTCCCGACCGGAGGCGACGCTGCCGTCCGGGTGAAGTCGACCATGCCGGGAGTGAAGCACACATCGATCGCGCCACGCAACGAAGGTTGTCGAGGAGCTCGCAACTTCTGCTTGACCGCCGACAGAAGCGGCCATAGTGTTCCCCTCGATCAGTGACGATCCACCATCTCGACGAGGAGAACCCCTGGTGACCCAACCCCTCTCGGTCCAGCTCTACACGGTGCGCGACGCCCTCTCGGCGGACCTGCCCGGCACCCTCCGCCGCATCGCCTCCATCGGCTACACGAACGTCGAGGCCTTCAGGTACGTCGAGCACGCCGAGGAACTGCGCGACGCCCTGGCCGACGCCGGCCTGCGGGCACCGAGCGGGCACGCCCGGCTGCTGGACGCCGGCGAGCAGGACCTCGAGCGCATCATGCACGCCAGCACGACGATCGGGATGCAGACGCTCATCGACCCGCACATCGACGAGGCCCGCTGGACGACCCGCGAGGACGTCGAGGCGATCGCCCGCGAGCTCAGCACCCTCGCCCCCCGTGCCGCCGACCACGGGCTCGTGCTCGGGTACCACAACCACGCGTTCGAGTTCTCGAACCGCATCGACGGGGTCAGCGCCTACCAGGTGTTCGCGGACGCCCTGTCCGACGACGTCGTGCTCGAACTCGACACCTACTGGGTCACGGTCGGCGGCGACGACCCGGTCGCGGTCATCGGCCGGTACGGCGACAAGGTGCGGTTCCTGCACGTCAAGGACGGCGACGGCTCGCACGACGACAAGCGGCAGGTCGCCGTGGGGAACGGCGTCATGCCGATCCGCGACATCGTCGCCGCGGCACCGGACGCGCAGCACGTCGTCGAGCTCGACGACCACGAGGGCGACGTCTTCCAGGCCGTCACCGACTCGTACACGTTCCTCGAGGGCGTCCGCGCATGACCGACACCACCACGGCGGCCGGTGAGCAGGGGACGACCACGCAGCGCACCGGTCCGGTCGGGGTCGGCGTCATCGGCGCCGGCGTCATCTCCGACCAGTACCTGTCCAACCTCACCGTGTTCCCCGACGTCGAGGTCCGGTTCATCGCCGACATCGACCTCGACCGCGCCGCCGCCCAGGCCGGGAAGTGGGGCGTCCCCGGGTCGGGGACCGTCGAGCAGCTCCTGGCGGACGACGACATCGAGATCGTCGTCAACCTGACCATCCCCGCCGCCCACGTCGAGGTCGCGCTGCAGGTGCTGGCCGCCGGCAAGCACGTGTGGGGCGAGAAGCCCTACGCGCTCGACCGCACGAGCGCCGCGCAGCTCCGCGACGCCGCGGCCGCTGCCGGCAAGACCGTCAGCGTCGCACCGGACACCTTCCTCGGTGCCGGCCTGCAGACCGCGCTCCGCACGATCCGCGACGGCCGGATCGGCGCCCCGCTCAACGGTCTGACGCTCTTCCAGAGCCCCGGCCCGGAGTCGTGGCACCCGAGCCCCGAGTTCCTGTTCGCGTACGGCGCGGGTCCGCTGTTCGACATCGGCCCGTACTACATCACCACGCTCGTGCAGGTCTTCGGTCCGGTCGAGAAGGTCACGGCCACCGCGTCGAGGTCCCGTGCCACGCGCACGATCGGCTCCGGCCCGAAGGCGGGCACCGAGTTCCCCGTCGACGTGCCGACGAACCACTCCGCGCTCATCCAGTTCGCCAGCGGCGCGAGCGCGCAGAGCGTGTTCTCGTTCGAGTCCGACCGGGGCCGGACCGGCTTCGTCGAGATCGCGGGGGAGCAGGGCACCGTCGTGTTCCCGGACCCGAACAACTTCGACGGCGACACCGAGCTCTACGCGCACGGCGCCGAGGAGCCCGAGACGATCCCCGCCGTGGGCTCCACCTACTCGCGCGGCACCGGCGTGGTGGACCTCGCCCGCTCGATCCGTGCCGGGCGGGAGAACCGGGTCCCCGGCGCCCTCGCCTTCCACGTCCTCGACGTGATGGTCTCCATCGCCGAGGCCGCCGAACGTGGTGAGACCGTGCTCGTCGAGAGCACGGTCGAGCCCTCCCCGACCCTCCCCGAGGGTTGGGACCCCGCGGAGCAGACCCTCTGACCCGCCCGCGGGCCGCACCGTCGCGGTCCGCACGCGGGACCGGCTGCACCCCGCACCCGACACAGCAGCACCACCCTCAGCACCATCTCAACGACGAGAAAGTAGAGAGTCATGCGCACTGCCATCCGCGCACTGGCCATCACCGCGGCCGCGGCACTCACCGTGACCGGCCTGGCGGCCTGCTCCTCCGGGTCGTCCGGTTCCTCCGGCGACTCGAAGACGCTCACGTACTGGGCGTCGAACCAGGGCACGTCCCTGCAGAACGACAAGGAGGTGCTCACCCCCGTCCTCGAGAAGTTCACCAAGGAGACCGGGATCAAGGTGAACCTCCAGGTCATCGGCTGGAACGACCTGCAGACGAAGATCACCACCGCCGTCACCTCGGGCCAGGGCCCCGACGTGGTCAACATCGGCAACACCTGGGCGACCTCGCTCCAGGCCACCGGCGCCTTCCAGGACTTCGGCGACTCGGAGATGCAGGCGATCGGTGGCGCCGACAAGTTCGGCAAGGTCGCGCTCTCCACCGGTGGCGCTCCGGGCAAGACCGTCACGAGCGTCCCGCTCTACGGCCTCGCGTACGGGCTCTACTACAACAAGCAGATGTTCAAGGACGCCGGTCTCGATGCCCCGACCTCGTGGGAGGACCTGACGGCGGACGCGAAGAAGCTGACCTCCGGCGACCAGTACGGCTTCACCATCGCCGGTGGGTCGTACACCGAGAACGCGCACTTCGCGTTCATCAACTCGGCGCAGAACGGCGGCGAGTGGTTCGACAAGGACGGCAAGCCGACGTTCACCCAGAAGGCGAACGTCGACGGCATCAAGCGCTACCTCGACCTGATGCAGTCGGACAAGGTCGTCAACACCTCGAACGCCCAGTACGACAACGGCACGCAGGCGGTCTCGGACTTCGCGAACAAGAAGGCCGCGATGATGCTCACGCAGAACAACGCCAACGCGACGATCACGTCGAACGGCATGTCCGCCGACGACTTCGGTGTGGTGCCCTTCCCGGCGCCGCAGGGTGCGGAGGACATCGCGTCCTTCCCGGCCGGCATCAACCTCTCGATCTTCAAGAACACGAAGAACAAGGACGGTGCGCTGAAGTTCGTCAAGTTCATGACGAGCGAGGAGACCCAGACCACGCTCGACAAGCCGTACTCGGCACTGCCGGTGCTCGCCTCCGCCGCCGACTCGGTCACCGACGAGCAGACGAAGACGTTCCTCGACATCTACAACAACAAGGCGAAGCCGCTCCCGCTGGTGCCCGCCGAGGACCAGTTCGAGTCGACGGTCGGCAAGGCGATGAACGACATGTTCGCCAAGATCGCGACCGGCGGCACGGTGTCGGACAGCGACATCAAGACCGCGCTGCAGACCGCGCAGGACCAGGTCTCGCAGTCGGTCGGTTAGTCGGCCTGGAGGCCCGGGTCGCGTCCGCCAGGACGCGTCCGGGCCTCCTCCTCCCGCACCCGGCCCCGTGCCGGGGGTGAGCGCATCGGCTCACGCACGCCGCGCCTCCCGACCGCTGCCACGGTCCCGGGTCGCGAAGCACCGATCCCCCCTCCTGCCGGAAGGCCCCCACCCATGACCACCTCGGTCCTGCCCGAATCCGAGCGCATCGACCTGACCCGCACGAAGGCCCCGACGCTCTCGGGGCCGCAGCCGGGGCGCAAGCCCAAGCGCCACTGGCTGCCGTACGCGCTGGTCGCGCCCGCGATCCTCTTCGAACTGCTCATCCACATCGTGCCGATGCTCACCGGCATCTGGATCTCGTTCGTCCAGCTCACCAAGTACTTCATCGCGAACTGGGGCGCAGCGCCCTTCGCGGGCCTCCGCAACTACTCGGTCGCGGTCGACTTCGACCAGGCGATCGGCCAGGGCGTCCTCAACTCGTTCCTGATCACCTGCGGCTACACGATCATCGTCGTGGCGCTCTCGTGGACCTTCGGCATGGCCGCCGCCGTCGCGCTGCAGAAGCCGTTCAAGGGACAGGGGCTGTTCCGCACCCTGTTCCTGGTGCCCTACGCACTGCCGATGTACGCCGGCATCATCACCTGGAAGTTCATGCTCCAGCGCGACTCCGGCGCGGTGAACCACGTCCTCGTCGACCAGCTCGGGCTGTTCGGCGGGCAGGGCCCGTTCTGGCTCATCGGCAGCAACGCGTTCGTCTCGGTCGTCGTCGTGGCGATCTGGAAGACGTGGCCGTTCGCGTTCCTCATGCTCATGGCGGGCCTGCAGTCCGTGCCGAACGACGTCTACGAGGCCGCCTCGGTCGACGGGGCGAAGGCGTTCCGGCAGTGGCGCTCCATCACGCTCCCGATGGTGCGTCCGGTCAACGTGACGCTCGTGCTCGTGATGTTCCTCTGGACGTTCAACGACTTCAACACGCCGTTCGTGCTGTTCGGTTCGACCGCGCAGCCGCCGGCCGCCGACCTGCTCAGCTTCCACATCTACAACGCGTCGTTCATCACCTGGAACTTCGGCTCCGGGGCCGCGATGAGCGTCCTGCTCCTGCTCTTCCTGCTCATCGTCACCGGCATCTACCTGGCCGTGACCAACCGGAGGTCCGTCCGTGCGTGAGACACTCGGCGCCAAGTCGTTCAAGATCGTCACGATCGTCCTGCTGACGCTCTTCACGGTCGTCCCGCTCTACGTCATGGTCACCACGGCCATGAAGCCGCTCGGCGACGTGCAGAACAACTTCACGTGGATCCCGACGAACATCATCTTCCAGCCGTTCATCGACATGTGGTCGACCGTCCCGCTGGCGAAGTACTTCGTCAACTCGCTCGTCGTCTGCACCGTGGCGACCGTCTTCTCGCTCATCATCGCGACGTTCGCCGCCTACGGCGTCTCGCGGTGGAACTTCAGGGGCAAGAGCACGTTCACCACGGCGGTGCTCTCGACGCAGATGTTCCCCGGCGTGCTGTTCCTGCTGCCGCTGTTCCTCATCTTCACGAACCTCGGCAACGCGCTCGGCATCCAGCTCGTCGGCTCGTGGCTCGGCCTGATCATCACCTACCTGACGTTCACGCTGCCGTTCTCGATCTGGATGCTCTCCGGGTACTTCGAGACGATCCCGCGCGAGCTCGACGAGGCCGCGATGGTCGACGGTTCCGGCCCGATGGGTGCGCTGTTCCGCGTCATCCTGCCCTCGGCCCGCCCGGGTCTGGTGGCCGTCGGGATCTACTCGTTCATGACGGCGTGGGGCGAGGTGCTCTTCGCGTCGGTCATGACGAACGGCGACGGGCAGCTGCTCGCGAACGGTCTGCAGCAGTACTCCACGCAGACGAACGTGTACTGGAACCAGATCATGGCGGCGTCGCTCGTGGTGTCGATCCCGGTCGTGGTCGCGTTCCTCATCGTGCAGCGCCAGTTCGTGGCCGGCCTGACCGCGGGTGCGGTGAAGTAGGGCGCTGCCGGCTGCTCCGGCCGGCCGGGCCGGTGAGCCCGAGGCTCGGCTCGGCGGACACTTTCGCGGCAACACACCCGCGAAAGTGTCCGCCTGTCCGAGCCTCGCCCGATCGACGACCGACAGGATGGACGCATGACGGAGACCCGCGGGCGTCAGCTGCTGCCCGGACAGACCAGCCGCGTGCACGTGTACGACGTCGCGTCGCGGACGAGCCGGCTCGTGTTCGAGTCGCGCTCGGTGCTCGTGGAGGCGCCGAACGTGCGCGCGGACGGCACGCTCGTGCTGAACGGGGACGGAGACCTCTGGCTCCTGACGCCGCCGGCGCCGGGCAGCGGCACCGTGCTCGACGAGACCGCGCTCGTGCGGGTGCCGATGCCCGGGGTCGACGAGATCAACAACGACCACGTGCTCGACCCCTCGGGGGAGTCCGTCGTGGTGAGCGCCCGCGACGGCGAGCTGTACCGGGTGCCCCTGCCCGACGGCGGGGCGGCGGACCGCATCACCGACACGGCCGCCGTGCTGCCCGTGGTCCGGAAGTACTACCTGCACGGCGTGGCCCCGGACGGTTCGGCGCTCGCCGCGATCGTCGGGGAGCGCACGCCGGAGGGCGTCTGGACGACCGACGTCGCCCTGGTCGAACCGGCCTCGGGCGCGACGAGGTTCCTGACGCGCGACGAGCACCCCGACGACGGGTGCGCCGTCGCGGGGGACGTCGTCGTGTTCAACACCGAGCGCTTCACCCCGGGGACGGCGCAGCTCGCGTGGCTGCGACCGGGGGCCGGCGACGCCGTCGCGGACACCCTCGTCCAGATCACCGGCGACGATCGGGTGAACTGGTTCCCGCACGTCTCCCCGGACGGGGCGCACCTGCTCTACCTGTCGTACGAGCCGGGCGTGCAGGGTCATCCGGCCGACCACCGGGTGGAGCTGCGGCTGCTCCCGGGGTCGCTCGTCCGCGGCGCACGGATCGCCGTCGTGCCGGAGACGCTCGTCTCGCTCGACGGCGGACAGGGCACCGTCAACGTGCCGCCGTGGTCGCCGGACTCGCGCTGGTTCGCGTACTGCGACTACCCGGTCGCCTGACGCCGACCCCGTCCCGCCCCGTCCCGTCCCGTCCCGTCCCGCGAGACGCAACGTCGGCGCTTGTTCGCAGCGGAACAGCGCTGCGAGGAACCGCCCGGGTTGCGTTTTGCGGTGGGTGGGGTCAGACGGCGTCGCCGTAGGTGCGGCGGAGGTGCTCGGCGTAGCCGCCGGGGGTGCGGCCGGCGAATCGCCCGCTCGTGACCACCGGCAGCTCGGTCGTCGCACGGACGTCGAGCCCGAGTGCCCGGGCACGCTCCACCAGCCGGACGTCCTCGTGCTCCGGGACGGGGTCGAACCCGCCGAGGGCGGCGTCCGCGTCCGCCCGGACGCCGAGGTTGGCGCCGTGCACGTGCCCGAGGGTGGCCCCCGGCGGGTGCGCCCGACGCCAGCGTTCGAGGACGACCGGGTCCAGGTCGTCCGGATCGGGGACGACCGCGCCGACGAGCACGTGCGCCCCGGCGAGCATCGCGTCGACCTGCTGCACCAGCCAGTCGCGGTGCACGCGGGAGTCGGCGTCGGTGTGCGCGAACCAGTGGCGGCCGGGGACGACCCCGTCGGCCAGGAGCCGCGCGTGCGCGGTCCCGAGGGCACGGGCACGGCCGACGCCCACGTGCGCGGAGGTCCGGACGTGCAGGGCACCACCGGACCACGTCGGGTCGGTCCGGCGGGCGCGGTCGACGACCGTCGCGGTGCCGTCGGTGCAGCCGTCGAGCACGAGCGTCACGCCGACGGCGACGCCCGGGCGGTCGCGCGTGAGCGACGCGACCGCCGCCGACAGTGCGTCGAGCGACCGGCCGACCGAGTCCTCCTCGTCGTGCACCGGGACCACGACGTCGATGCGGGCGGTGCTCACCGGACGAGTCCCTGCGCACGGGCGACCGACACGACCGACGGTCCGGGGAACACGCTGAGCACGAAGTCGTCCTCGACGTGGTGGACGATCGCGGGGCGCGGCCACCGGGCGGCGATGCGCGCGTCGACGGTGTCGCCGTCGGTCACCGCCTCGTCGTCGGGGTGCCGCCAGTGGCAGGCGACGAGGACGCCGTCGTCGTCGAGCGAGTCGAGCACGCGGTCGACGGTCCGGTCGAGGTCGTCCGGCGACAGGTAGTAGCCGACCTCGGAGAGGACCACGAGGTCCCACCGGCCGGACGGCCACTCGGCGGGGAAGGCGGCCTGCTCGAACCGGGCGGCCGGAGCGCGTCGGCGTGCCTGCTCGATCGCGGCGGCCGCGACGTCGGTGCCGGTCACGCGGTCGGCCCGCTCGGTCAGGGCCGCCGTGAGGACACCGGTCGCGCAGCCGAGCTCCAGGGCCGAGCGGAACCGCGGACGGGGCAGCGCCGCGAGGGTGACGGCGCGCTTCCGCTGCTCGTACCAGGAGCCGTCGAAGTCCCACCCCTCGGGCTTCCGGGCGTAGTGCGCGTCGAACGACTCCGCCGACCGGGACCGCAGCGGAGCGAAGAACCACTCCTCGGCGCGCAGGTGGTGTGCGGCGTGCCGGCTGTCGACGATCGGCTCGTCCCCGGGGGCGTCCGACAGGGGCTCGGTCTGCGACGGGTACGCCGCGAGCGCTCGGGCCTTCCGGTCGCGCACGTCGGCGTCGAGCGGCAGCGCGCGAGCCCGGTCCCACGGCGCCACCGGGGCCGCCGGGTCGTCCCAGTGCCAGGCCCAGACCGGGTAGGCGAGCAGGTCGGCGCCGGGGGTCGCGGCGACGACCTGCTCGGCGACCTCGCCGGCGATGCGGTGGTCACGGTGCCCGTCGCCCCGCCAGGGGGCCACCACGAGCGTCGGGCGCGGTGCCCCGGCGAGCCGGTGCTCCAGGGCCGTCCGGAGCACGTCGACGTGCTCGCGGAGGCCGCCGTCCGGCACGTCCAGCTCGGTGGCGCCCGCCGCAGGGTGCAGGGTGCGCAGGGCCGCGCGGAACTCGTGGGACCGTCGCGGCGCGAGCTCCTCGGGCGTGGTCGTGGGGGAGTCCGGGTGGGAGCGCTCACCGCGGGTGACGAGCAGGACGTGCACCGGGATCCCGGCGTCCGCGGCCACCGCGACGAGGCCGCCGGCGCCGAGCGTCTCGTCGTCGGGGTGCGGCGCGACGACCACGACCGCGCCGACACCGCGCAGGTCGACGGGCGTCGGGGGGACGGCCGCCAGGAACGCCGTCCACGCCGCGGGGTCCGTGCCGGGCTCCCGGTGGTCGAAGCTCACCACGCGACACCGCCGCGCTCGAGGACGATCCGGCCGACCCGGGCGGTGTCCCGGGCCCCGTGGTCCTGCAGCACGTAGAGCCCGAGGTCGGCGACGCGGGCGGCGACCTCGGCGTCCCGGGTCAGCGGTGTCGGTCCGACGGTGGACACGACACGCTGCAGCACGGCGTCGACCGCGCGGCGCACCCGGGAGCGGGTGACCTGCGCCAGGAGCGACCAGTCGGGGTCGGTGTCCGCACCGGGTACGGTGCCGTCGATGCGGGCCGCCGCCGTCGCGAGGGCGTCCTCCGCGTCGGCGAGGTCGAGGACGGTGGCGCCGAGGGCCTCCTGCAGCAGCTCGGACGCCGGACGGGCCGCGGCGGTCGAGCGCAGCAGCCGGGCCAGGCCCACCGCACCGCCCCACCAGCAGGCGGCGACGCCGATCCCGCCCCAGGCGAAGCCCGGTCGGGTGAGGTACCACCCCGGGTCGCCGACCGGCTCCGCGGCGACACCGTCGAGCTCGACCGGTCCGCTCGGCACGTCGGGCATCCCGCGCGCGACCCACGACTCGTCGTGCACCGTGACGCCCGGCTGCCGGAGGTCGACCGCGAACAGCTGCCGCTCGTCGCCGACGTGCGCGGTGACGAGGGCGTGGGACAGCGTCGAGGCGAGCGAGCACCACGGCTTGACCCCGTGCAGCCGCACCCCGCCCGAGGAGTCCCTCGTCGCCTCGAGTCGCAGGCCGGGGGCCTCGGCGGCGAACACGCCCCACGTCGAGTCGTCGGGCACGGCGACCCCGGCCTGGGCGAGGATCCCGAGCGCGTCGAGGTGCGGCTCGACGGTGCGGGCCGTCGCGACGTCCGCTGCGGCGACCGCCGCCAGCGTGGCGAGGACGGCGCCGGCGGTGCCGGCGGTCAGGAGCGGGGTGGTGGACGCGAGGGTCCGCGCGACGGTGAGCCGCTCGGTCGGGGTCGCACCGGGCCTCCCGGCCGACGCCTCGACGTCCGCGGTCCGGACCGCCGCAGCGGACGGTGGCCAGGCGGGGGAACGCAGCATGACCCCGACGCTACGGGGTGCAGGCCGAGGGAGTGCCCGTCAGCCGAGACCTGATCCACAGAGCGCACAGGGGTGGAGCACAGAAGGCTCATAGGAACGTCTCGATACTCGAAGACGTGACCATCTCCCAGCCCGCCGCAGCCCCACGTCTCACGCGCGTCGACGGCACGCCGTTGCGCATCCTCGTCGTCGACGACGAGGCCAGCCTCACGGACCTGCTCTCGATGGCGCTCCGGTACGAGGGGTGGGACGTGAAGAGCGCGAACGGTGGGCAGGACGCCCTCGCCACCGCGCGCGAGTGGAAGCCCGACGCGATGGTGCTCGACGTGATGATGCCGGACCTCGACGGACTCCAGGTCCTCAGCAGGCTCCGACAGGCCGACGACGACACCCCGGTGCTCTTCCTCACCGCGAAGGACTCCGTCGAGGACCGCGTCACGGGCCTGACGGCGGGCGGCGACGACTACGTCACGAAGCCGTTCTCGCTCGAGGAGGTCGTGGCACGGCTCCGTGGGCTCATCCGCCGCTCGCAGATCTCGGTGTCGGAGGCCGGCGACTCCCGCATCGTGGTCGGCGACCTCGTGCTCGACGAGGAGTCGTACGAGGTCTCCCGCGCCGGGAGGCCCGTCGAGCTGACCGCGACCGAGTTCGAGCTCCTGCGCTTCCTCATGCGGAACCCGCGACGGGTGCTGAGCAAGGCGCAGATCCTCGACCGCGTGTGGTCCTACGACTTCGGCGGCAAGTCCAGCGTCGTCGAGATCTACATCTCCTACCTGCGCAAGAAGATCGACGCCGGCGAGACCCCGATGATCCACACGGTGCGGGGCGTCGGGTACGTCATCAAGCCGACGTCCTGAGGGGCGGCGACGTGACCCTCCGTCGACGGCTCGTCCTGAGCACGGTGGCGCTGGTCGTCGCCGTGAGCGCGGTGATCGGTGCCGGGAGCATCATCGCGCTGTTCTCCATCCAGCGGTCGGCGATCGACCAGCAGCTGCAGTACGCCACGAGCCGGGCGCAGAAGTCCCTGCAGGACCAGGGCCCGAACGGCCCGAGCCTCGAGATCGGGCGGCCCTCCGGACAGGCCGCGGGCACCCTGACCGTCTACTTCCTGAACGGCAACGCGGCGGTCGGCAGCGTGCTCGACAACGCCGGCGACGTGGACCGGATCTCGAGCGCCGCCGCCCGGCCGCTCGGCGAGGTGACGGTCGACGGTGCGGCGCACACGGTCGACCTCGGCAGCGAGCTCGGCCGCTACCGCGTCACGGCCGCCCCGGTCGGACCCGCCGTGCTCGTCGTCGGCCTGCCGATGGCGCCCGTGTACGAGAGCGTCTGGAAGCTCCTCGGCGTCGTGCTCGTCGTCACCGCCGTCGCCCTGCTCGCCGCGTCGGCGGTGGCCGCGGCCGCGGTCCGTCGTTCCCTCCGGCCGCTCGACCGCGTCGCCGAGACCGCGTCGGCCGTCGCGCGGATGCCGCTGGAGCGCAGCGAGACCCTCGACGGCGTGCGCGTCCCCGACACCGATCCCCGGACCGAGGTCGGCCGCGTCGGCACCGCGTTCAACCGGATGCTCGGGCACATCGCCGGGGCGATGCAGGCGCGTGAGCGCTCCGAACAGCAGGTCCGGCAGTTCGTCGCGGACGCCTCGCACGAGCTGCGCACCCCGCTCGCGTCGGTCCGCGGGTACGCCGAGCTCACCCGCCGGATGGGGGCCGACCTGCCGCCGGACGTCGTGTACGCCATGAGCCGGATCGAGTCCGAGTCGGTCCGGATGACGAGCATGGTCGAGGACCTGCTGCTCCTCGCGCGGCTGGACGAGGGCCGCGAGGTCCAGTTCGCCGAGGTCGACCTGACCGGCCTGGTCCTCGACGCGGTGAACGACGCGCACGCCGCGTCGCCCGACCACGTCATCGCGCTCGACGTGCCGTCCGAGCCCGTCGTCGTGCCCGGGGACGCCGCCCGGTTGCACCAGGTGGTCGTGAACCTCGTGACGAACGCCCGGACGCACACCCCGGAGGGCACCCGGATCACCGTGGGCATCCACCGGGTCGCGGACGGGGTCGACCTGACCGTCCGCGACGACGGGCAGGGGATCGACCCGGAGTTCCTGCCGAAGCTCTTCGAGCGGTTCGCCCGGGCGGACAGCTCGCGGTCGCGGAGCGCGGGCTCGACCGGGCTCGGCCTGGCCATCGTGGACGCGGTCGTGCAGGCGCACGGCGGTCGGGTCGCGGTGGCGAGCGTGCCGGGGGACACCGTGTTCACGGTGCACCTGCCGGCCACACGGCCGGCGGTGGCGACCGCCGACGGCTCGGCGAAGGCGGTCCCGACCGCGTGACGGACGGGAGGCGCGGGGCGGGCCCGCACCGTGCCTCCCGTCCGACGGTTGGTCGCGGTCCGGATCCTGTGGTACCTTCTTCGAAGCCAAAGACCGCCGGTCGTCTGTGCGCTTGCGCGCAGACCGAAGGTCCTCACTCGTGGGGAGTCCAGCGCAGGTGTTCAGAACCACTCCTCCCGTTCGCGGGGGAGCAGCTCCGAGCCTCTGCGCCGGAGCTTTTTTCGTGTGTGGACTGTGCTCGTCACAGTCATCGACCTGGGGCTAGCCGGCAAGAAACCCCCAAGGAGAACCATGGCGAACAAGGAAGCTGCGGTCGCCGAGCTCACGGATGCATTCCAGAGCTCGAACGCCGTCCTGCTCACCGAGTACCGCGGTCTCACGGTCGCGCAGCTCAAGGAGCTCCGCAACTCGATCCGTGAGCACGCCACGTACGCCGTGGTGAAGAACACGCTGACCAAGATCGCGGCGAACAACGCCGGCATCTCGTCGTTCGACGACGAGCTCGCCGGTCCGTCCGCTCTCGCCTTCGTCCACGGTGACACCGTCGCCGTCGCGAAGTCGCTGCGTGCATTCGCCAAGGCGAACCCCCAGCTCGTGGTGAAGGGCGGTTACTTCGACGGTAACCCGCTCACCGCGACCGAGGTGGACAAGCTCGCCGACCTCGAGTCCCGTGAAGTCCTGCTCGGCAAGCTCGCCGGCGCCTTCAAGGCCTCGCTGTTCGGTGCTGCGTACCTGTTCCAGGCACCCCTCTCGCAGGCCGTCCGCACCGTGGACGCCCTCCGCGAGAAGCAGGAGTCCGCGGCCTGACCAGGCACGCGTTCATCAACCACACGTTCTAGCTAGTAGTAGGAGAAAATCATGGCGAAGCTTTCGCAGGACGAGCTCATCGAGGCCTTCAAGGAGCTCACGCTCATCGAGCTCTCGGACTTCGTGAAGAAGTTCGAGGAGGTCTTCGAGGTCACCGCTGCTGCCCCCGTCGCGGTCGCCGCGGCCGGTGGCGCTGCTGCCCCCGCCGAGGAGGTCGAGGAGAAGACCGAGTTCGACGTCGTGCTCAAGTCGGCCGGTGACAAGAAGATCCAGGTCATCAAGGAGGTCCGTGGCCTCACGTCGCTCGGCCTCGGCGAGGCCAAGGCGCTCGTGGAGACCCCCGACGCCAAGGTGCTCGAGGGTGTCAACAAGGAGACCGCTGACAAGGCCAAGGAGTCCCTCGAGGCTGCTGGCGCCACGGTCGAGCTCGCGTAGTTCGTTCCTCACGGTCACGAAGGCCGCTGCCCCTCGGGGCGGCGGCCTTCGTCGTGTGCGGGGCGGGGCGGGCGTTGCGCGAGACTCGGGCTGAGCGACACTTCTCGGTCGAATCGGCACGAGAGGCGTCGCTGAGCGCGATTCTCGGGACTCGTGGCGGGCTGTCAGAGCACGACGCGGTGCTGGCGGAAGAGCACACGAAGTCGCTCGGGATCGGCCAGGTGCCACCAGGTCGGGCGGATGACCGTGCGGACCGGGGGGAGGGCTCGGAGACGGTCCTCGCGGATCTTCTCGTGCCAGACGGCGTCGCCCGGCGCCCGGTCGCCGAGCATCGCCCGGTCGGTGTACTTCTGTCGGCCGTCGAACTCCACGACCACGCCGAGATCCGGGATCCAGAAGTCGACGCGGTCGACGGCGCCGTCGGCATGACGGAAGAAGTGCTGCGGCACCGGTTGCGGAACGCCGAGCTCGACCATGCGGACCGCGGTGTACGACTCGCCGACGGACTCGTGGAGCGGATCGAGCGCGGACGCGACGATCCGCGACCGGACGGAGCCTCGACAGGGCCCCACCGGGAGCGCTGCCGCGAAGTCATCGACCGCGAGACTGCCGTCCCGGACCGCGTGGTCGACGGCGACCGCTGCGACGGCGGGTTCCATCGTCACGGCGAGGTCGACGGCCGTTCGGAGCCGCGCGGTCAGCGGAACACCGGCGAACGACGACGGCGGCGCGTCCAGATCCGGCCGTCCGGCGTGCCGGACGAGGTGCGCGCGGTGTTCGGTCCGCCCGGTCTGCGGGTCCGTGACGTGGACACGCTCGGACAGCGGTCCGATGACCGGCCAGCCGTACGCGACCGCGGCCGTCAGGTGCGAGTACGCGGCGCCCGGACGGATCGACGGAGCGAGCGCTCGTGCGAGGACGAGGTGGCGTCCGCTCGCACCGAGGTCCGACCACGCCGCGGCGTCCACGTACACGCCCTGAGCCACGAGGACGAGGGCGCCGGCGCGGTGCCGACGCTGCAGGGTCCGGGCGGACGCCGGGTCGCGGCGGTCGGCGCGGAACAGGCGAGGGAGCTGCGTCGTCATGACCGCAGCGTGCCGGGTAGTGGTGCCGTGCCGGGGCAGACGCGACCGGCCTGTGGAGGCCGAGTTGTGCCTCCCGGCTGTGGACAAGTCTCGGACCGGCGGACGCGAGACTCGCGCTCAGCGACGTTCCTCGGACACGGAGTCGCGAGGGGTGTCGCTCAGAGCGAGACTCGCACCGACCGCGCGCAGGCCAACGGCCGCGCGTCAGCGCAGCGTGCTGTGGCGGCGGCCGTAGGCCAGGTAGAGCACGGTGCCGACGAGCATCCACACGCCGAACGCGATCCACGTGCCGGCGCCGAGGAACACCGCGAGCAGGACGCAGCAGAGCGTGCCGAGGACCGGGACGACCGGGAACAGCGGCACGCGGTACGAGCGCTCGAGGTCCGGGCGGCTGCGGCGCAGGACGAGCACCGAGACGTTCACGAGCGCGAAGGCGACGAGCGTGCCGATGCTCGTGGCGTCGGCGAGTTCGCCGAGCGGCACCAGGGCCGCGACCACGGTGACGACGACGCCGACCACCAGGGTGCCGGCGACGGGCGTCCCGGTCCGGTGCGAGACCCGACCGAACAGCTTCGGCACCAGGCCGTCCCGGGCCATGGTGAGCAGGATGCGGGTCTGCCCGTAGAGCACGGTGAGCACGACGCTCGCGATCGCGACGACCGCGCCGACGGAGAAGACCAGGGCGACCCACGGCCGGCCGGTGACGTCGACCACGATGCGGACGAGCGAGGCCTCGTCGGACGAGAACGACGTCCAGGCACGGGCCCCGATCGCGGCGATCGCGACGAGGATGTACAGCGCGGTGATGAGCGCGATCGAGCCGATGATGGCGCGGGGGAGGTCGCGGCGGGGGTCCTTCGCCTCCTCGCCGGCGGTCGACGCGGCGTCGAACCCGATGTACGAGAAGAACAGACGGGAGGCCGCGGCCGTCACCCCGGCGGCACCCATCGGCGCGAGCGGTTCGAAGTTCTGCGCCCGGAACGCCGTGAACGCCACGACGACGAAGAAGACGAGCAGGGCGATCTTCACGACGACCATCAGCGTGTTCACCCAGGCGCTCTCCCGCGCGCCGGGCAGCAGGACCGCCGTGGCCAGCAGCACCAGGACCGCCGCCGGCAGGTTGACGACGCCGCCGTCCCCGGGTGGTGCGGCGAGGGCCGTCGGCAGGTGCAGCCCGAAGACGCGCAGGGTCTCGTCGACGTACTCGCTCGCGCCGACGGCGACCGCGGCGACCGAGACGGCGTACTCGAGGACGAGGCACCACCCGCAGACCCACGCGATGCCCTCGCCCATGGTCGCGTAGGTGTAGGAGTAGCTCGAGCCCGAGGTCGGCACGGCGCCGGCCATCTCGGCGTAGGAGAGCGCCGAGAGCAGGGCCGCGACGCCGGCGAGCACGAACGAGATCCAGACCGCCGGGCCGGCCAGCGGGACCGCGGTGCCGAGCACCACGAGGATGCCGGTGCCGAGGGTCGCGCCGACGCTGATCATCGTGAGGTGCCACACGCCGAGCGACCGGCGGAGCGGTGCGCCGTCCACCCCGCGCGCGGCCTCGGCCTGCAGCTGCTCGATCGGCTTGCGCCGCGCGAGCTGCTGACGGAGCGACGTGGGGCGGGTGGGCGCGGACGTCATGGGACCTCTGGTGGAGCGGGGGAAGGGGACTGCTGATGGTGGCACGGCCCCTGAACGGGGTCAAATACGTCGCACGCCGCTGGTGTCCGGCGCCGGGTCTAGGTTGGGCGCATGAGCATGGGGCACGGCGCGCGGGTCGGTGGAGGCGGTCCGCGCGGCGGCGGGCGCATCTCGAGCGGGGACGTGCAGGCGCAGCGAGCCGCCAACGCCGAGGCGCCGCGCATCCCGCACCTGGTCCGCCGCATCGCCGGCCTGTTCGTGCCGCACCGCCGCGCGATCGTCCTCACGGTGGCCCTCGTCCTGGTCGGCGCCGCCCTGTCGGTCATCCCGCCGCTGCTCACCCAGCAGGCGTTCGACCGTGGGCTGTTCCCGCCTTCGGGACGGCCGGACGTCCCCGTGCTGCTCGAACTCGTCGGCGGCATGGTGGCCCTGTGGATCGCGAGCGCCGGGGTCGGCATCTGGCAGACGTACCTGACCGCGACGGTGGGCAACAAGGTCATGGGCGCGATGCGCATGCGGTTGTTCGCCCACCTGCAGCGCATGGAACTGGCGTTCTTCACGCGCACGAAGACCGGTGTGATCCAGTCGCGTCTGCAGAACGACGTCGGCGGGGTCGCGAGCGTGCTGAACAACACGATCTCGTCCGTGCTCGGCAACACCGTCACGGTCATCGCCGCCGTGGTCGCGATGCTCCTGCTCAGCTGGCAGATGACGATCGTCGCGGTGGTCCTGCTGCCGCTCCTGGTCATCGCGCAGCGTCGGGTCGGTCAGGTCCGCGCGCGCATCGCGGGGCAGACGCAGGAGTCGCTGTCGGACATGACCGCTATCACCCAGGAGGCCCTCAGCGTCTCCGGCATCCTGCTCGCCAAGTCCTTCAACCAGCAGCGCAGCGAGACGACCCGCTACGGGGACGAGAACCGGAACCAGATCCAGCTGCAGGTGCGCCAGCAGATGTCCGGACAGTGGTTCTTCGCCATCGTCCAGGTCTTCCTGTCGATCATCCCCGCGGTCATCTACCTCGTCGCCGCGTACCTGATCATCGGCGACGTCCCCATCACCGCCGGCACGATCGTGGCCTTCACCACGGTGCAGTCGCGACTGCTGTTCCCGACGGTCGGCCTGCTCCGCGTGGTCCTCGACCTGCAGACCTCGGGCGCGCTGTTCGCCCGCATCTTCGAGTACCTCGACCTGCGGCCGGCGATCACCGACGCACCGACCGCACGGAAGGTCGACGAGCGCCGCGTCGGGCACGTGGCGTTCGAGGACGTCACGTTCGCCTACCCCGACGGCGAGCCGGACAAGCCGACGCTCCGCGGGGTCTCCTTCGACCTCGAGCCCGGCCAGTTCGCCGCCTTCGTCGGTCCCTCGGGCGCCGGCAAGACGACGATCTCGTACCTGGTGCCGCGGCTGTACGAGGCGTCGGCGGGCTCGGTGCGCTTCGCCGGGCAGGACGTGCGCGACCTCGAGCACGAGGACCTGATGCGGCACGTCGGCATCGTCAGCCAGGAGACCTACCTGTTCCACGCGACGATCGGCGACAACCTCCGCTACGCCAAGCCGGACGCGACCGCCGCCGAGCTGGAGCGGGCCGCGCGGGCCGCGAACATCCACGACACGATCGCCTCCTTCCCGGACGGCTACGACACCGTCGTGGGGGAGCGCGGCTACCGGCTCTCCGGCGGCGAGAAGCAGCGCATCGCGATCGCGCGGGTGCTGCTCAAGGACCCGCCGGTGCTCGTGCTCGACGAGGCGACGAGCGCGCTCGACTCGATCTCCGAGCACGTCGTGCAGACCGCGCTCGACACCGCTGCCGCCGGACGGACCACGATCTCGATCGCGCACCGGCTGTCGACGGTCCGCGATGCCGACGTCATCTTCGTGCTCGACCACGGGCAGATCGTCGAGCGGGGGTCGCACGACGAGCTGCTCGCGCGTGACGGCGTCTACGCATCGCTCTTCCACCAGCAGGACGCCTTTCACCAGCAGGACGCCTTCCACCAGCAGGACGCGCCCGTCGACGCCGGGCGCTGAGCCGCGCGCCGACGACCGACGGGCCGGCGCGCAATCCGGCGTCGCGACCCAGCGCACCGCCGGGGGCGCCGCCTAGACTCTGCGGCGTGCGTTACGCGAACTCCGTCGTCGACCTCGTCGGCGACACCCCGCTCGTCCGCCTGAACCGTGTCACCGAGGGGATCCGGGCCACCGTCCTCGTGAAGGTGGAGTACCTGAACCCCGGTGGCTCCGCGAAGGACCGGATCGCGACGCGGATCATCGACGCCGCCGAGGCCTCCGGTGAGTTGCGCCCGGGCGGCACCATCGTCGAACCGACGTCCGGCAACACCGGCGTCGGGCTCGCGCTCGTCGCCCAGCAGCGCGGGTACCGCTGCGTGTTCGTGCTGCCCGACAAGGTCGGCGAGGACAAGCGGAACGTCCTGACCGCCTACGGTGCCGAGATCGTCGTCACCCCGACCGCCGTGGCACCCGACGACCCGGAGTCCTACTACTCGGTGTCGGACCGCCTGGCGAAGGAGATCCCGGGCGCCTGGAAGCCGAACCAGTACGCGAACCCGAACGGCCCGCGCAGCCACTACGAGACGACCGGTCCGGAGATCTGGCGCGACACCGAGGGACGGCTCACGCACTTCGTCGCCGGCGTCGGCACCGGCGGCACGATCACCGGTGCCGGCCGGTTCCTCAAGGAGGTGTCGGACGGCGGCGTCCGGATCGTCGGCGCCGACCCCGAGGGCTCCGTCTACTCCGGCGGCTCCGGCCGGCCGTACCTGGTCGAGGGCGTCGGCGAGGACATCTGGCCGCCCGCCTACGACCCCGAGGTGCCGGACGAGATCATCGCGGTGAACGACGCGGAGTCGTTCGCCATGACCCGTCGCCTGGCGCGCGAGGAGGGCCTGCTGGTCGGTGGTTCGAGCGGCATGGCCGTCGTCGCCGCACTGCGCGCCGCCCGCGACCTGACCGAGGACGACGTCGTCGTGGTGCTCCTGCCCGACGGCGGACGCGGCTACCTCGGCAAGATCTTCAACGACCGCTGGATGCGCTCGTACGGCTTCGCCGAGACCGACGACGCGCGGACCGTCGGGTCGGTCGTCGCCGGCAAGGACGGCCGCCTGCCGGACCTCGTGCACGCGCACCCGTCGGACACGGTCCGCGACGTGGTCGAGATCATGTCGACGTACGGCGTCTCGCAGATGCCCGTCCTCAGCGCCGAACCGCCCGTCGTCATCGGCGAGGTCGTCGGTGCCGTCGCCGAGAAGGACCTGCTCGAGCAGGTGTTCACCGGCGCCGTCGCCATGACCGACGCGGTCAGCGGCTCCGTCGGCGACCCGCTGCCGCTCATCGGCGTGGGGGAGTCGCTGTCGGCGGCCCGCCGTGCCCTCGAGACGGTCGACGCGCTCCTGGTCGTCGACGACGGCAAGCCCGTGACGGTCCTGACCCGTCACGACCTCCTGACCTCGCTCTCCGAGTGACCCCGCTCTCCGAGTGACCCCGACCCCCGAGGAACCGAAGCACGCATGACCGAGTTCGCCACCCGCGCCGTCCACGCCGGCCAGGACCCCGACGCCAGCACCGGCGCCGTCATCCCGCCCATCCACGTCACCAGCACCTACGTGCAGGACGGCGTCGGGAACATGCGGAACGGCTACGAGTACTCCCGCGGGGGCAACCCCACGCGGGACGCCCTGCAGACCCTGCTCGCCGACCTCGACGGGGGCGTCGCGGCGTACTCGTTCGCGTCCGGCCTCGCCGCCGAGGACGCCCTGCTGCGCGCGTACCTGGAGCCCGGCTCCCGGGTCGTGATGGGCAACGACGTCTACGGCGGCACGCACCGCCTGGTGAACCGGCTGCACGTGCCGTGGGGCGTCGAGCTCGTCGTGGTCGACATGAGCGACGTCGACCGGGTCCGTGCCGCGCTCGAGGGCGCCCCGGCGAAGACGGTCCTGTGGGTCGAGACGCCCACGAACCCGCTCATGAAGATCGCCGACATCACGCTCCTGTCCGAGGTCGGGCACGAGGCCGGCGCGCTCGTCGTCGTCGACAACACGTTCGCATCGCCGTACCTGCAGCGGCCGCTGTCGCTCGGTGCCGACGCGGTGTCCTACTCGACGACGAAGTACCTGGGCGGCCACTCCGACGTGGTCGGCGGTGCCGTCGTGCTGCGTGACCAGGAGTTCGCCGAGCAGGTCGGCTTCCTGCAGTTCGGTGCCGGCGCGATCGGCTCGCCCTTCGACGCGTTCCTGACCACCCGCGGCATCAAGACGCTCCCGGTCCGCATGGAGCGCCACTCGACGAACGCGCAGGCCGTGGCCGAGGCCCTGGTGTCCGCTCCGGGTGTCGAGCGCGTGTACTACCCCGGCCTCACCGACCACCCCGGGCACGAGGTCGCGGCGAAGCAGATGAGCGGCTTCGGCGGCATGCTGTCCGTCGCCCTCACGGGCGGACCCGAGGCCGCGAAGCGGTTCGTCGAGTCGACCGAGGTCTTCACGCTCGCCGAGTCCCTGGGCGGCGTCGAGTCGCTCATCGGGTACCCGAGCGAGATGACGCACGCGTCGGTGAAGGGGACCGAGCTCGCGGTGCCGGAGAACGTGGTCCGGCTGTCGGTGGGCATCGAGGACCGCGGCGACCTCGTCGCCGACGTGCTGCAGGCGCTGCCCCGCTGACGCGGCCGGGGCCGTGCACCGACACGGCGACGGACGGGAGGCGCTCCACCGGACCGGTGGGGCGCCTCCGGTCCGTCGTGGTGACCGTCGGACCGTCGGTGCCGGCCCCTAGGCTGGCCCGGTGAGCAGCGTGGCGACGAGGTCGGGGATCCTCGGTGGGCGGTACGCCCTCGCGACGCTCGGCATGGTCGCCATCGTCGGGGTCGCCGCGTTCCAGAACCTGGCGATGACCACGGTGATGCCGGAGATCAGTCGCGACCTCGACGGGCAGACCCTGTACGCGCTCGCGTTCGCCGCGCCGCTCGCCGCCGGCGTGCCCGGCATGGTGCTGGCCGGCAACTGGTCGGACCGCTCGGGCGGCCGGATCGTCGCCTGGGTGTCCGCCGCGTTCTTCGCGATCGGCACGGCCGTGGTGATGCTCGCACCGACGATGGAGGTCTTCCTCGTCGGGCGCCTGGTCGAGGGCTTCGGCGCCGGGGCCGTCGACGTCGTGCTCTACGTGCTCGTCGCCCGCATCTTCCCGGCGGAGCTGCACGGCCCCGTGTTCGCGGGGTTCGCGGCCGCATGGGTGGTGCCCGCGCTGGTCGGACCCGCGCTCGCCGGCATCGTGACCGAGGTGTGGGGCTGGCACTGGGTCTTCGCCGGGGCGCTCGTCATCGCACTGGTCGCGTTCGCGCTGCTCGTGCCCACGCTGTCCCGCCTGCACGCCCCGCCCGTCGAGCGTCGTCCGGCGTGGCAGCGCGGCCGGATCGCCTGGTCGGTGGGGGCGGCGGTGGCGATCCTGCTGCTCAACGTGGCACCGGACCTCGGGGTCGGGGCGCGGATCGCCGCGGTCGTGATCGGCGTCGTCGGGGCCTGGGCGGCGCTGCGGCCCCTGCTGCCCACGGGGACCTTCCGCGCCGCGCCGGGCCTGCCGTCGGTGGTGCTGCTCCGCGGGCTCGTCGCGGCGGCGTTCTTCGGCAGCGAGGCGTACGTGCCCTTCCTGCTGCAGGAACGCCACGGGCTGTCGGCGTCGGCCGCGGGGCTGGCGCTCACCGTCGCGGCACTGAGCTGGGCCGGCGCGAGCTGGCTGCACGGGCGGCTCGGTGAGGACCGCCTGACCGCGGCCCGGACCTTCCGCGCCGGGCTCGCGCTCGTCCTGGTGAGCCTGCTGACGGCGCTCGCCGTCGCGCTCTGGGCCCTGCCGTGGGCGGTGCTCGTCGCCGGGTGGTTCGTCGGCGGCGCGGGCATGGGGGCGATGTACCCGCGGCTCTCGATGCTCACGCTGCGCTTCTCCCGCGAGGGCGACGACGGGTTCGCGAGCTCCGCGCTGACGATCGCCGACGCCTCCGGCAGCGTGGTCGGGCTCGCGGTCACGGGCCTGCTGTTCGTCGGGAGCGGGGGAGCGGACGGCGACTGGTCGTTCCCGCTCGTGTTCGTCGCGATGACGGGCATCGCGCTCGTGGCGGCCGTCGCCGTCCACCGGCTCGGTCCGGTACCGACACCGGCACCGGCGGCGGGGCCCGCACGGACCTGACGTCCCGGCGGTAGCGTGGCACACCGACCGAGTGGAGGACCGGAGTGCGCATCACCGTCGTCGCCGTCCTGGTGGGCGCCGCCCTCGCCCTCACCGGGTGCCAGGGTGCGACGACCGCGGCACCCACACCCGTGCGCAGCACGGACCTGACGAGCTCCGACGGCGGCTTCGACTGGAACGCCGTGGTCGGTGTGGTGCTCGCCCCGGGCGACGACGCGCTCGCGGCGGACCTCGAGGACGGGCTCGGTGACGCGGGCTTCCGGCCGGACGTCCGTGTGGCGCCCCGGGCGGACGCGGCGGCGGCGCAGCGGCAGGCCGTCGACGGGCTCGTCCGCGACGGCGCGAAGGCGCTGCTGGTCCGTGCCGTGGACGCCGGGTCGCTCGCGGGTGCGGTGCAGACGGCGCACGACGCGGGCGTGGTCGTCGTCTCGCTCGGCGACGCGGTGCCGGCGAGCGGGACCGGGGGCGACGGCGTCTCGGCCGACCACCGGGTGCCGACGTCCGACGACCCCGGCGTGACCGCGCGCCGCGCGGTCGACGTGGTCCGGTCGCTGCAGCGCGGCGAGCAGCCGGACGCGGACGACTGACCACGGGCGTGCCCGTGCCCGTGCCCGTGCCCGGGGCCGGTGCCGCTCAGGCGGGACGGCGGTCGGTCAGTGCCACCACGCCGGGAACGACAGCGTGATCGTCTCGACGAGGGCCTTGCGGGAGCGCCGTGGTCCGGCGAGCCAGGCGCCGATCGCGCCGACGAAGCCCTGTGCGACGAACCCTGCGGCGACGTCGTCGAGCATCGCCGGGCGGGCCGCGGCGTCGAGCTCGCGGATGTGCTGCGCGCTCGACACCGTGAAGTGCTCGACGAGCAGCCGGTGCAGCGAGGCGTCCTCGGTGTCCGGGAGCCCGCGCGCGTAGATGTCGCGGTGCGCGACGACGTGTTCGACGACGGCGTCGATGCCCCGTCGGGTGATCGCGGCGAGCTCGTCCGTGTCGGCTCCGCGTGCGGCGGCGGTGCGGCGGGCCTCGACGTCCTCCTCGCGGATCCGGTCGAGTTCCGGCGTGAGCACGTCGGCGAGCAGGGACCCGGGGGAGACGGCGTGCGAGTAGAAGGTGGCGCGGTTGATCCCCGCGGCGCGGGTGACGTCGGCGACGGTGATCCGGGACACGGGGCGATCGGCGGCGAGTCGGAGGATCGCCTCGCGCAGCGCTGCCGTCGTGTGCAGGATGCGGGCGTCGACCACGACACCACCCCCTTCTGTTGCGTCGGCCCGGTCACCGACACGTGCCCGAGCAGTCCGACGCTACCGCACGCCGACCGCGCGGACGGGTCGGAGAGCGCAGTGTGACGGGCCCCTCCGTCGGTGGGCGTTCCGCGAGCGGGCGCGCAGGCCCTACGATGGTTCCGGGGCCGAATCGATTCGACCCGCGTCGACGCAGCCGTTGCCGTGTCACGTGTCGAGCCCCGCACCCGTCTCTCCTGCACCCCTCCTCCCGTGAAGGACCGCTCGTGACCGCGCCCGCCACCACCGGATCGCTCCGCGTCGTGCTGCACCCCGGTGACGCCCTGACCCGGCGTCAGCGACTCGTCTACGTCTTCGTGCTCGGCGCGCTCACCGCGCTCGGGCCGTTCACCATCGACCTCTACCTGCCGGCGTTCCCGTCGCTCGAGCGCGAGTTCGGCATCAGCGAGGGCGCCGTGCAGCTCACGCTGACGGCGACCACCCTGGGCTTCGCCGTCGGGCAGCTCCTCGTCGGTCCGTGGAGCGACAAGGTCGGCCGACGGCTCCCGCTCATCGTGGCGACCACGGTGCACGTCGCCGCGTCCGTCGGTGCCGCGCTCGCGCCGGACGTCGAGGTCCTCGCGCTCTTCCGCGTGCTGCAGGGCATGGGGGCGGCCGCGGGCGGCGTCGTCGCGATGGCGACCGTGCGCGACCTGTTCGGCGGCAAGCCGCTCGTGCGGATGCTGTCGCGCCTGGCGATGGTGAACGGGCTCGCACCGATCCTCGCGCCGCTCATCGGCTCGCAGATGCTGCAGTTCGTCAGCTGGCGCGGGGTGTTCGTCTTCCTCGCCTGCTACGGCGCCGCGGTCGTGATCGCCTCGTCCCTGCTCATCGTCGAGACGCTGCCGAAGGCCCGCCGGCACGAGGCCGGGCACTCCACGATCGGGCAGCGCTACCGCGCGCTGCTCTCGGACCGGATCTTCGTGGGGGTCGCGCTCATCGGCGCGATGGTCTTCAGCGGCCTGTTCTCGTACCTCAGCGCGTCGCCGTTCCTCTTCCAGACCGTCTACGGGCTCGACGCCCAGCAGTACGGGCTGCTCTTCGCGGTGAACTCGATCGGTGTCGTGGTCGGGGTGCAGGTGTCCTCGCGGCTGGCGCAGCGGGTCGGCCCGCAGTGGATCCTGGCCTGCTCGACGGCGACGCTCTTCGTGTCGGCGGCGGCGATCGTCGTCCTCGACCAGCTCGGCGCCGGACTCGTCGGCGTCCTCGTGCCGCTGTGGTTCTTCATCGCCGCCTGCGGCTTCACCTTCCCGCTCGTGCAGGTGATCGGGCTCGCCGCGCACGGCAAGGAGGCCGGCACCGCCGCGTCGCTCCTCGGTGCCCTGAACTTCGGCGTCGCCGGCCTCGTGTCGCCGATCGTGGGCATCATCGGCATCGACGCCGCGACCCCGATGGCCGCGGTCATGGGCTGCACCGCCGCGGTCGCGGTCCTCGTGTTGTGGGTCGTCGTGCGGCCGAGGACGGTCCCGGCGCTCTCGCACTGACGCACCGACGCGCTGACTCACCGACGCACCCGGCGGTCCGACCGCCGACACCGGTCCGGGTCGTCGCTGCGTCCGTAGGCTGCGGGCATGAGCGACGCGGTGGAGCAGGCACGGGCGGCGGCAGCGGCGGCGCAGGCCGCGGCGGAGGAGGCGCGCCGGCTCGCCGACGAGGCCGCGCGACGTGCCGAGGAACTCGCCGCCGCGCTGCAGCAGGCGGCCGACGCCGCGGAGCCGGCCGCGCCGAGCGCCGACCCGGCCACCCGCGAGCCGGAGCCGACGTCGGGGACGGGCACCGAGCCTCCCGGCCGCATCGCCGCACCGGACACCGCCCCGGCCGACACCCCGCCGACCGCGTCCGTGCCGTCCGGTCCCCTCGGCCCCGAGGCGGTCGCCGCCGTCCGTGCCGGCTACGCCCTGGAGGGGACCGCCCTCGAGCTCGGCGCGCTCGTCAACGGCGCGCCCCTGCCTGACGTGCCGGTGCGGATCCCGCTCGCGATGCTCAACCGCCACGGCCTCGTGGCGGGCGCCACCGGGACCGGCAAGACCCGCACACTGCAGGTGCTCGCCGAGCAGATCGCCGCGAACGGCGTCCCGGTCTTCGCCGCCGACGTGAAGGGGGACCTGTCCGGCCTCGCCGCGGCCGGACAGCCGGACGACCGACTCCTGGCCCGCACCGAGGCCATCGGCCAGCGGTGGGAGGGCCTGGCGAGCCAGGCGGAGTTCTGGTCCCTCGGCGGACAGGGCGTCGGCGTGCCGATCCGTGCCACGGTCTCGGGGTTCGGTCCGCTGCTGCTCTCGAAGGTCCTCGGGCTCAACGAGACGCAGGAGTCGTCGCTCGGTCTCGTGTTCCACCACGCCGAGCGCGCCGGCCTGCCCCTGGTCGACCTGGCCGACCTCCGTGCCGTGCTGACCTTCCTCGTCAGCGACGCGGGCAAGGCCGAGCTGGCCGAGCTCGGCGGCCTGTCGAAGCAGACCGCCGGCGTGATCCTCCGCGAACTCGTGACCTTCGCGGACAAGGGGGCCGACCGGTTCTTCGGCGCCCCCGAGGTCGACACGCAGGTGTTCCTCCGCACCGCCGCCGACGGACGCGGGATCGTGAACCTGCTCGAGGTCCCCGGCGTGCAGGACCAGCCCGAGGTCTTCTCGACCTTCCTCATGTGGCTGCTCGCGGACCTGTTCAACGAGCTCCCGGAGGTCGGCGACACCGAGAAGCCGAAGCTCGTGTTCTTCTTCGACGAGGCGCACCTGCTCTTCAGTGGCGCGTCGCACGACTTCACCGAGCAGGTCGTGCGGACGGTGCGGCTCATCCGGTCGAAGGGCGTCGGCATCGTCTTCGTGACGCAGACGCCGAAGGACCTGCCGGACGACGTGCTCGCGCAGCTCGGGTCGCGCGTGCAGCACCAGGTCCGGGCGCACACGCCGGACGACGCGAAGGCACTGCGGGCGACGGTGTCGACCTACCCGACGAGCGACTACGACCTGGCGGAGGTGCTGACGTCGCTCGCCACGGGCGAGGCGATCGTGACGGTGATGGACGAGCGCGGTGCGCCGACTCCGGTCGCGTGGACGCGACTGCGCGCCCCGCAGGGATCGATGGACCCCCTGCCGTCGTCCGTCCTGGAGGCACGGGTCGCCTCCTCCCCGCTGCTCGCCACCTACGGCACCGCGGTCGACCCCGAGTCGGCCCGCGAGATCCTCGCGGCCCGGATGGAGGCAGCCGCAGCGGAGGCCGCTGCGGCCCAGGCGCAGGCCGAGGCGGAGCAGGAGGCGGCACGTGCCGCCGCCGCCGCGGCGAAGGAGGCGGCCGCGCAGGCGCGGCGCGACGAGCGGGAGCGCGCGGCGGCACAGGCCGAGGTCGAGCGGACGCAGCGGGAGTTCGAGCGGGCCGAACGGGCCGCGACCGCGCGGCGGTCGCGCTCGTCCACGCGGACGCGCACCAGGCGGGGGACCGACGACCCGTTGGCCGACCTGCTCGGTCCGGGGATCGGCGGCGCGATCGCGAAGGAGGTCGTGCGCGGGATCTTCTCGACGCTGCGTCGGCGTCGCTGACGACCCGTGTCAGCGGGCCAGGAGCTCCACGGTCTCGACGGCCAGGAGGGCGACACCGATCCCGACGGTGAGCAGGGCCACCACGAGCACACCGGCACGACGCTCGTACCAGGTGCGGCTCGCCGGCCAGCGGCGCGCGAGCTCGCGCGTGTGGACGGGACGACGGTCGTGCTCGACGGGGAGGTCGAGGGCCTCGAGCACCCGGTCGAGGGCGGACTCGCCCCAGACGTCGCCGCGCATCCGGAACAGGTGGCCGCCATCGGCGTCGAACGCCAGGAGCTCCCGCGTGGTGCGGTCGGCGGAGGCGCCGTAGGTCGTCGCGACCACGAGCCGGTGGAGCCGGTCGCGGGCGACGTGCCGGTTCGGCGTGAGGACCGCGCGGAGGACGACCGACTGCGCGTCGATGCCGAGGTACGCCTGCCCGAGCCGGACGAACAGTGCGCAGACGAGCGCGGCGAGCACCAGGACGACCGGGACGACGAGGGTCCACCACCGCACCGGCAGCGACACCCACGCCAGGGCCACCGCCAGCGGGACGGCGGAGCACACGACGCTCAGCACCGTCGAGCGGACGAGCGACCGCCGCGGACGGAGCAGGACGTCGAAGACGGGCGTCCGCAGTCGTCCTGCGGTCGGCATCGTCGCTTCCCCCACGTGGGTCTCCTCACCCCTCGGGCGCACGGGCAGGCGAGGAGGCCTGCCGCGGACGACGCCCCTGCCGTCCGCTGCACCGCGACCGCCCCGTCCCGGGGGCGACCGTCTGCTCAGGATAGGGGCGAACGGGGGTGGAGGACAGCGCGTTCCACCCCCGATGAGCGTTTCCCGGCCAGGACCGGTGCGACGGGGGGCGTCGTGGTCGGGCAGGTGGGGGACCGGGAAGCAGGACAGGCGCGCCCGGGATCCGGACGCGCCTGTCGGTGCTTGCTGTCGTGCCAGTTGTTCTGCGGAGAATGGGGGATTCGAACCCCCGAGGGCTTGCACCCAACACGCTTTCCAAGCGTGCGCCATAGGCCACTAGGCGAATTCTCCAGTGCCGTCTCGCGACGACACCCCATGGTACAGGTTCCGGAGCGTGCGGATGACCACACCCTCCACGGATCGTCGGGCTCCCAGAGCGCCCGACACCCGCGCGACTAGCCTGGAGGGGTGTCGACCCGCATCTACATCACGTCAGCAGAAGGACACACGGGCAAGAGCACCGTCGCCCTCGGTGTCCTCGAGACCCTCGCGCGCTCGGTGGGACGGGTCGGGGTGTTCCGCCCGGTCGCCCGGTCGGTCGTCGAGCCGGACTACGTGCTCGAGCTCCTGCTGCAGCACAGCGCGGTCGGGCTGTCCTACGACGAGGCCGTGGGCGTCACCTACGACGACGTGCACGCGGACCCGGACGCCGCCCTCGGCACGATCCTGTCCCGGTTCGCCGAGGTCGAGCGGCAGTGCGACGCGGTCGTCGTGCTCGGGTCGGACTACACGGACGTCGGCAGCCCCACGGAGCTGTCGTTCAACGCGAAGGTCGCCGCGAACCTCGGTGCACCCGTCCTGCTCGTGCTCGGGGGTCGCGACGCGGCGGAACGCGGGGTCCGTACGCCCGACGCCATGGCGCAGGTCGCCGACGTCACGACGAGCGAGCTCCGGGCGGCGCACGCGCAGCTGCTCGGCGTCGTGGTGAACCGGGCCGACCCGGACGCCCTCGCGGCCATCGTGCAGAGCGTCGAGGCCGCCGTGCGCGACGACCACCCGGACACACCGGTGTGGGCCATCCCCGAGGACCGCGTGCTCGTGGCACCGACGGTCCGGGCGCTCCTCGAAGCGACCGGCGCCACGCTCGTGCGCGGGGACGAGGCCCTGCTCGACCGCGAGGCACTGGGCACGGTCGTCGCCGGCATGAGCATGGAGAACGTCCTCCCGCGGTTGATCGAGGGCGGCATCGTCGTCGTCCCCGGGGACCGCAGCGACGTGCTCCTGGCGACCGTCCTCGCGAACCAGTCCGAGACGTTCCCGAGCCTGGCGGGCGTGATCCTCAACGGCGGGTTCGAGACGTCGCCGCAGATCACGCGCCTGCTCGAGGGCCTGTCGAGCTCGCTGCCGATCGCGCGGAACGACCTCGGGACCTACGACACCGCGCTGCGCATCACGCACACCCGCGGGCGGCTCGCGGCCGACTCGCCGCGGAAGGCCGACCTCGCGCTGGCGCTCTTCGAGCAGCACGTCGACGCGGACGCCCTGCGGGACCGCCTGCAGCTGACGCCGTCCGGGGTCGTCACACCGCTCATGTTCGAGCACGGGCTGCTCGACCGGGCCCGCGGGTACGGCAAGCACATCGTGCTGCCGGAGGGCGACGACGACCGCATCCTCCGTGCCGCGTCCACGCTGCTCGCACGGCAGGTCTGCGCGCTCACGGTCCTCGGCGAGCCGGCGGCGGTGCGTGCCCGGGCGACGGAACTCGGCCTCGACCTCGAGGGCGCCCGGATCGTCAGCCCCTTCGACCCCGAGCTGCGGGAGCGGTTCGCGGCCGAGTACACGCGGCTGCGGGCGCACAAGGGCATGTCGATCGAACTCGCACGCGACACCGTCACCGACGTGTCCTACTTCGGCACGCTCATGGTGCAGCTCGGGCTCGCCGACGGCATGGTCTCGGGTGCGAAGCACACCACGGCGCACACGATCCGCCCGTCCTTCGAGATCATCAAGACCCGTCCGGACACGTCCATCGTGTCGAGCGTCTTCCTCATGGCCCTCGCGGACCGCGTGCTCGTCTACGGCGACTGCGCGGTGATCCCGGACCCGACGAGCGAGCAGCTCGCGGACATCGCGATCTCGTCGGCCGAGACCGCCTCGCAGTTCGGCATCGACCCCCGCGTGGCGATGCTCAGCTACTCGACGGGCGACAGCGGCACCGGGGCGGACGTCGACAAGGTGCGCGCCGGCACCGCCTTCGTGCGCGAGCGCCGTCCGGACCTGCTCGTCGAGGGACCGATCCAGTACGACGCCGCCGCCGACCCGACCGTCGCCCGCACCAAGATGCCGGACTCGCCGGTCGCCGGCCGCGCGACGGTGTTCGTGTTCCCGGACCTCAACACCGGCAACAACACGTACAAGGCCGTGCAGCGCTCGGCCGGTGCCGTCGCCATCGGTCCCGTGCTGCAGGGCCTGCGCAAGCCCATCAACGACCTCTCCCGCGGTGCGCTCGTCAGCGACATCGTCAACACCGTCGCCATCACGGCCATCCAGGCCGGCACCGCGACCGACGCAGCCTGACCCCGGGGACCCGCACCGTGCCTCCCGTCCGATCCAGAAAGTGACCACCCACGTGACCGCAGCCCTCGTCGTGAACTCCGGTTCGAGTTCGTTCAAGTACCAGCTCATCGAGCTCGAGGGCGAGCGCACGCTCGCCTCGGGCCTGGTCGAGCGCATCGGGGAGTCGTCGGGCGCCTGGAAGCACACGAACGCGGTGACGGGGGAGACCTCGTCGAACGACGCGGCCGACGTGCCCGACCACGCCGCCGGGTTCCAGGCGATGATCGACGCCTTCGCGAAGGTCGGACCGTCGTTCGACGAGCACCCGCCGGCCGTGGTCGGGCACCGCGTGGTGCACGGCGGGACCACCTTCGACCGCGCGACCGTCGTGACGGAGGACGTCGAGCGGCAGATCGACGAGCTGAGCAGCCTGGCGCCGCTGCACAACCCCGCGAACCTCGAGGGGATCCGGGCCGCGCAGCGCGTCTTCTCGGACGTGCCGCACGTCGCCGTGTTCGACACCGCGTTCCACCAGACCATGCCGCCGCACGCGTACACGTACGCGATCCCTGCCGACCTGGCCGAGCGGTACCGCATCCGTCGCTACGGCATGCACGGCACGAGCCACAAGTACGTCTCCGAGCAGGCCGCGGTGTTCCTCGACCGGCCGCTGGCGGAGCTGAAGACCATCGTGCTGCACCTCGGCAACGGTGCCTCGGCGGCGGCCGTCGACGGTGGACGGTCCATCGAGACGTCCATGGGCCTCACGCCGCTCGAGGGGCTCGTGATGGGCACCCGTTCCGGCGACCTCGACCCCGCCGTGCTGATCCACCTGCACCGCGAGGCCGGGCTCGGCTTCGACGAGCTGGACACCATGCTCAACAAGGAGTCCGGGCTGCTCGGGCTCACGGGCAACGGCGACATGCGGGACGTGCAGGATGCGGCGCTCGCCGGCGACGAGGACGCGGAGGCGGCGCTCGCCGTGTACCGGCACCGGATCCGTCGCTACGTCGGCGCCTACACGGCACAGCTCGGCGGGCTCGACGCGGTCGTCTTCACCGCGGGCGTGGGGGAGAACAACGCCCTGCTGCGTCGGCGCGTGCTCGCCGGCCTCGAGCACCTCGGGATCGAGGTCGACGCCGACCGGAACGAGCTGCACTCGAAGGAGGCGCGGCGCATCTCCACGGACCGCTCGCGGGTCGCGGTGCTCGTCATCCCGACGAACGAGGAGCTCGAGATCGCACGGCAGTCGGCGGCGGTCGCGCTGTAGGGCGCCGCCTCGGCGCTCGGACGGCGCGAACCGCCGAGGGGCCGCCCGGGTCAGCTCACGGCCTGCAGGGCGGCCGGGATCGGTGTGTCCCCGCTCGTGACCTCGAACTGCACGCCGACCGCGGCGTCGTCGAGCAGTGCGTGCAGCACGAGTGCTGCGACGTCCGCGCGGGGGATCGATCCCCGCGGCACCGTCCGGCCGACGGCGACCGTGCCCTGCGGCGGGGTGTCGAGCAGCCCGCCCGGGCGGATGATCGTCCACCGCAGGTTGCGCATGCGGATGTTCGCGTCGGCTTCGGACTTCGCGCGCAGGTACACCTGGAACACGTCCGCCTCGGTCTGCGCCGGGACGACGGCCCGCTCGCGGTCGTAGGCGTCGGCACCCATCGCCGAGATCATCACGTAGCGCTGGATGCCGATCCGCTCGGCCGCGTCGGCGAGGGTGATCGCGGCATCCCGGTCGACGGTCTCCTTGCGCTCCGCGCCGCTGTTCGGGCCGGCGCCGGCGGCGAAGACCACGGCGTCGACACCGCGGAGGCGCAGCGCGAGCTCGTCGTCGTCCACCTGCTCGAGGTCGACGACCATCGCGGTGGAGCCCTGCTGCTCGACGTCGGTCACGTGCGCGGGGTTCCGGACGATCGAGACGGCGTCGTGTCCGGCGTCGGTGACGAGTCGGGCGAGGAGCAGGGCGATCTGGCCGTGTCCTCCGGCGATGGCGATCTTCATGTGTCCGATACTGCCCGTCGCGTCCGGTATGCTTCCGGAGGCTCCTCACGTGACGCCATCCAGGCCAACTCCCCCAGGGCGGAAACGCAGCAAGGGTAACCGGGCTCTGGCGGGTGCGTGAGGAGTCTTTGCGTTCCCGGGACTTCATCGCCGTGCCGCTGCGAGACCACGTCGTGCACGGCCTCCACAGGTCGTCGCGCAGGCGTCGCGCTGTCGGCTGTCCCGGCTACCCTTGTCGCGTGGTCACCGCCCTGTATCGCCGTTACCGGCCCGAGAACTTCGCCGAGCTGATCGGGCAGTCGCAGGTCACCGACCCGCTGCGGACCGCGCTCCGGACGAACCGCGTGAACCACGCCTACCTGTTCAGCGGACCGCGCGGGTGCGGCAAGACGACGTCCGCGCGCATCCTCGCGCGGTGCCTGAACTGTGCCGAGGGCCCCACGGACACGCCGTGTGGTGTGTGCCCGAGCTGCGTGGAACTCGCGCGTGGCGGCGGTGGGTCGCTCGACGTGATCGAGATCGACGCCGCGAGCCACAACGGTGTCGACGACGCCCGTGACCTGCGCGACCGCGCCGTCTTCGCACCGGCTCGCGACCGCTACAAGATCTTCATCCTCGACGAGGCGCACATGGTGACGCCGCAGGGCTTCAACGCGCTGCTCAAGCTCGTCGAGGAACCGCCGGAGCACGTCAAGTTCATCTTCGCGACCACCGAGCCGGAGAAGGTGATCGGGACCATCCGGTCCCGCACCCACCACTACCCGTTCCGTCTCGTCCCGCCGGCGACGATGCTCGAGTACATCGAGCAGCTCTGCGCGCAGGAGTCCGTCTCGGTCGCGCCCGGCGTCCTGCCGCTCGTCGTGCGGGCCGGCGGCGGGTCGGTCCGCGACACCCTGTCGCTGCTCGACCAGCTCATGGCCGGCAGCGAGGACGGCGCGATCGCGTACGAGCGCGCGGTCGCGCTGCTCGGCTACACCGATGCCGCACTCCTCGACGACGTGGTCGACGCGCTCGCCGTCGCCGACCCGGCGTCCGCCTTCGCCGCGATCGACCGCGTCGTGCAGACCGGCCAGGACCCGCGACGCTTCGTCGAGGACCTGCTGGAGCGCCTGCGTGACCTGATCGTCGTCGCGGCGACGAACGAGAGCGCCGCCGCCGTGCTGCGCGGCATCTCGCCCGAGGAGCTCGACACCATGACGCGGCAGGCGGGCGTGTTCGGCGCGACCGCCCTCTCGCGGTCCGCCGACATCGCCAACAAGGCCCTGACGGACATGACCGGTGCCACCTCGCCGCGACTCCACCTCGAGCTGATGACGGCGCGGATGCTGGTGCCCGAGGCCGACGACACGCAGCGCGGCGCACTCGCGCGGGTCGAGCGGCTCGAGCGCCGGGTGGGTGTCGGCGAGGTCGGCGGGCACGAGGGGACGTCGACGGACGCCGGTGCCGGTGCTGCTGCCGCGCGCGCCGCCGTGCCGTCCGCACGTCCGGGTGCCCCGGAGCCCGGGCCGTCGGCCGCGCCGCGGACCGCGCCCGCCGCGCAGGGCACCTCCGCTGCGCCGACCGCTCCCGCACAGCAGCAGGCCACCGCTCCGGCTGCCACGGCGCCGGCACCGTCCGGGTCGGACGATCCGGGGACGGCCGTGCGCGACGCCGCCGCCTCGTGGGCAGCGGTCGCACCGGGTGCGGGGGCACCGAGCGCGCCCGCAGCACCGGCCGCCTCCCGGCAGCCCGCGAAGGAACCGGAGGCGTCGGCACCCGAGCGGCACGAGCCCTCCGGGACGGCGAACGCCTCGTCCACCGGGCAGGGGACCGCCGTCGGGGACGAACCCGTCGTGCGTCCGGTCACCCCGGTGGGCTTCCAGCAGCTCAAGGACGCCTGGCCCGAGGTCGTCGAGCACGTCCAGCGCTCCCGGCGGTCGGCCTGGTCCGTCGTGGTCACCGCGCAGGTCACCGCGCTCCGTGAGGACGTGCTCACGCTGACCTTCCCGAGCCAGCAGGACGTGGCGTCCTTCAAGGAGATGTCCGACCCGTCGACGAGCGTGAGCGAGCTCCTGCGCTCGGCGATCATCGAGGTGCTCGGCCTGCGCGTGAAGTTCGTGGCGCGCGGCCCCGGGCAGCAGCAGCAGGCTGGCCGACCGCAGGCGGCACCGCAGTCGGCACCGCAGTCGGCGGCCCCGCAGCAGGCCACGCCCCGGCAGGAGGCGCCGCAGCAGCGACCGGCTCCCCGACAGGACGCGCCGCCGGCAACCGCGGACCGTCCGGCACCGCAGCAGACGGCGCCGCCGCAGGCTCCGACACAGCAGTCGGCGCCGCAGCAGGCCCCGACGCAGCAGGCGGCGCCGCAGCAGGCCCCGCCGCAGCAGGCACCCCAGCAGCAGCGACCGGCGCAGTCCGAGCCGCAGCGCACCGTCCCGACGACGGCACCCGCGTCGACGGGGCCCGTCACCGACTGGGCGGTCGCGACCATCCCCGCGACCGACCCGACCGCGGGCGCGGTCCCGGAGCACCTCGAGCCGGGCTGGTCCGCACCGTTCGGCACCACCGACACAGGGGAGCCCGTCGCACCGGTCACACCGGTGTCGGACCCCGCGGCCGACGCGGCCCTCGCGGCACAGCTGCGACCGGCCTCGGCACTCGGCGGGGCAGCAGCGCGCCCGCGGACCGGAGCAGCGAGCGACCAGCCCGCGACCGGGACGACCGGCGCAGCGGCGGGCACGGCACCGGACACCGGCGCGGCAGCTCCGGCGACGTCGGCTCCGGCGACGTCGGCTCCTGCGGCGTCCGGCCAGGCAGCCGCACCGGGCCCTGCAGCAGGAACGAGCACCGAGGTCCCGGTCGACGACTACCCGCTGGACGACGAGCCGTACGACGACGGCGCCCCGTTCCCCGACCCGGGTGCCGGATCCGCAGCACCGTCGACCCCCGCGCCGGCGACCCGCGCCCCGGGCCAGGGCAGCCCGACGCTCGACCGCCCCCAGGCGGCCACCGCGCCGCAGCGGACCGCCCCGGCCCAGCAGCGGACGGCACCGCCACAGGTCCGGCGCGCGCCGGTCGCGGGCCGCTACGGCGAGGCCGTCGTCCGTGAGATCCTCGGTGCGCAGTTCATCGAGGAGACCGCCCTGCACGAGGAAGGCGCCTGATGTACGACGGCATCGTCCAGGACCTCATCGACGAGTTCGGCCGCCTCCCCGGCATCGGGCCGAAGTCGGCGCAGCGCATCGCGTTCCACATCCTGCAGACCGAGTCGTTCGACCCCGCACGGCTGTCCGAGCTCCTGGCCGAGGTCAAGGAGAAGGTCCGCTTCTGCGAGATCTGCGGCAACGTCACCGAGAACGTGCAGTGCAGCATCTGCCGCGACCCCCGGCGCTCGCCGGCCGTCATCTGCGTCGTCGAGGAGGCGAAGGACGTCGCCGCGATCGAGCGCACCCGCGAGTTCCGCGGGCTCTACCACGTGCTCGGCGGCGCGATCAGCCCGATCGACGGCGTCGGGCCGGACGACCTGCGCATCCAGCAGCTCATGACGCGGCTGGCGGACGGCACCGTGGACGAGGTGATCATCGCGACCGACCCGAACCTCGAGGGCGAGGCGACGGCTACCTACCTCAGCCGTCTGCTCGTCCCGATGGGCATCCGCACCACCCGCCTCGCCTCCGGCCTGCCGGTCGGCGGCGACCTGGAGTACGCCGACGAGGTGACCCTCGGACGCGCCTTCGAGGGCCGTCGCGTGGTCGGGAACTGATCGCGGTTCACGCAGGATCGTTGCGTCGGCGCCCGCTCGCACGCAACATCCGCGGAACACCCTCTAGCATTGTCAGACCGCGTGACCGTCGCGGAACCGTCGTCCCCGGGAGTACCAGCCAGTGGCCCTGATCGTGCAGAAGTTCGGTGGATCGTCCGTCGCGGACGCCGAGAGCATCAAGCGCGTGGCGAAGCGGATCGTCCAGACGAAGAAGGCCGGCAACGACGTGGTCGTGGCGGTCTCGGCGATGGGCGACACCACCGACGAGCTCGTCGACCTCGCGCACTCCGTGACCCCGATCCCGGCCGGTCGTGAGCTCGACATGCTGCTCACGGCGGGGGAGCGCATCTCGATGGCGCTGCTCGCGATGGCGATCAAGAGCCTGGGGGTCGAGGCGTCCTCGTACACGGGCAGCCAGGCCGGCATGCTCACCGACGCCCAGCACGGCAAGGCCCGCATCGTCGACGTCACCCCGAAGCGCGTGCGCGAGGCGCTCGACGCCGGACACGTCGCGATCGTCGCCGGGTTCCAGGGCTTCAACCGCACCACGGGCGAGATCACGACGCTCGGACGCGGCGGGTCGGACACGACCGCCGTCGCCCTCGCCGCCGCGCTCGACGCCGACGTGTGCGAGATCTACACCGACGTCGACGGCATCTTCACCGCGGACCCCCGCGTCGTGCCGAAGGCGCAGAAGGTCGACCGGATCACGAGCGAGGAGATGCTCGAGCTCGCCGCGTCCGGCGCCAAGGTCCTCTACATCCGCGCCGTCGAGTACGCCCGACGGCACGGCGTCACCCTGCACGTCCGCTCCTCGTTCAGCAACGCCGAGGGCACCATCGTCTACAACCCTGCCGAGGGGGAAACCGTGGAAGAACCGATCATCACCGGGATCGCCGGAGACCTCTCCGAGGGCAAGATCACCGTCGTCGGCGTGCCCGACACCCCCGGCAAGGCCGCCGAGATCTTCACGATCGTGGCCCGCGCCGGTGCGAACATCGACATGATCGTGCAGAACGTGTCCGAGGCCGTCACCGGCCGCACGGACATCTCCTTCACGCTGCCGAAGGACCAGGGCCAGGGCGTCCTGACGGCGCTCGAGGTCGCGAAGGCCGACATCGGGTACGAGGGCATCCAGTACGACGACCAGATCGGCAAGCTCGCCCTGGTCGGCGCGGGCATGCGCACGAACGCGGGGGTCTCCGCGGCGCTCTTCCGCGCCCTGCACGAGGCCTCGATCAACATCGAGATGATCTCCACGTCGGAGATCCGCATCTCGGTCGTCACCCGTGCCGACACCCTGAACGAGGCCATGCGGGTCGTGCACCAGGCGTTCGGCCTCGACGCCGACCAGGAGGCCGTCGTCTACGCCGGCACCGGCCGCTGAGCAGCGCACCCAGAACGCACCGACGCGGCCCACGAGCACGCACGGCACGACCCACGAGCAGGAGCACCACATGAGCACCACCGTCGCCGTCGTCGGCGCCACCGGCCAGGTCGGCGCCGTCATGCGTCGTCTCCTCGAGGAGCGCGCGTTCCCGGCCGACCGCGTCCGGTTCTTCGCGAGTGCCCGGTCCGCCGGCACCACCCTGCCGTTCCGCGGCGAGGAGGTCGTCGTCGAGGACTCCGAGACCGCCGACCCGTCGGGCATCGACATCGCACTGTTCTCGGCCGGTGCCACCGCCTCCCGCGCACTCGCGCCGCGGTTCGCGGCGGCCGGTGCCCTCGTGGTCGACAACTCGAGCGCGTGGCGGATGGACCCCGACGTGCCGCTGGTCGTCAGTGAGGTCAACCCGCACGCGATCGACGACGCCCCGAAGGGCATCATCGCGAACCCGAACTGCACGACGATGGCGATCATGCCCGTGCTGAAGGTGCTCGACGCCGAGGCCGGACTCCGTCGGCTGGTGGCCACCACGTACCAGGCGGTCTCGGGCTCCGGGCTCGCCGGGGTCGAGGAACTGCTGGGCCAGGCCCGTGCGGCGCTCGAGCAGGACACCGCTGCGCTGACGCACGACGGGTCCGCCGTGACCTTCCCCGAGCCGGTCAAGTACGTCCGCCCGATCGCGTTCGACGTCGTCCCGCTCGCCGGCTCGATCGTCGAGGACGGTCTGGGCGAGACCGACGAGGAGAAGAAGCTCCGCAACGAGAGCCGCAAGATCCTCGAGCTGCCGGACCTGCTCGTCGCCGGGACGTGCGTCCGCGTGCCGGTCTTCACGGGGCACTCGATCTCGGTGCACGCCGAGTTCGCGGAGCCGCTGTCGCCCGAGCGCGCCACCGAGATCCTCGCGTCGGCCCCCGGGGTCGAGCTGTCCGACGTGCCGACGCCGCTGCAGGCCGCCGGCCAGGACCCGTCCTTCGTCGGTCGCATCCGCGCCGACCAGTCCGCGCCCGAGGGGCACGGCCTGGCACTGTTCGTCAGCAACGACAACCTCCGCAAGGGCGCCGCGCTCAACGCGGTGCAGATCGCGGAGACCATCCTCGCGCGGCGCACCGTCGCCGCGTAGGCGGGTCCGGGTCGCGATCGCGACCACCCGACGGACGGGAGGCGCGGTGCCGGTCGGCACCGCGCCTCCCGTCCGTCGTGCGCCCACCTGTCAGCGGTGCGCCGGTAGGATCGACGGGTGGCAGTGAAGCAGGTGGACCCGATCGACGTCGTCCTGGTCGGGGGAGGGATCATGAGCGCCACGCTCGGCGCCATCATCCACCGCCTCGAACCGACCTGGAAGATCCGCGTCTACGAGCGGCTCGGGTCCGTCGCGCAGGAGTCCTCGAACCCGTGGAACAACGCCGGGACGGGGCACTCGGCACTCTGCGAGCTGAACTACACGCCGGAGATGCCCGACGGCCACGTCGACATCGCCAAGGCGGTCACGGTCAACGAGCAGTTCCAGGTCTCACGGCAGTTCTGGGCGCACCTGGTCGAGACCGGCGCGCTGCCGCAGCCGTCGAACTTCATCAACCCGACTCCGCACATCTCCTTCGTGTGGGGCGCGGACAACGTCGAGTACATGCGGAAGCGGTACGAGGCGCTCAAGGACCACCCGCTCTTCGCGGGCATCGAGTACTCCGACGACCCGGCGCAGATCCGGAAGTGGGCGCCCGCGCTCATCCCGGGTCGCAAGAAGGACCAGCCGATCGCGGCGACCTACTCGGCGGCCGGGTCGGACGTCGACTTCGGGTCCCTCACGCAGCAGCTCTTCGACGAGCTCGAGATCGCCGGCGTCGAGTTCGAGCCGTCGCACCAGGTGCGGAAGATCACACGGTCGAAGGTGACCGAGGGATGGGTCCTCGACGTCCGGAACGAGATCGGCCGCTCGACCCAGCGCATCGCGGCGAAGTTCGTCTTCGTCGGCGCCGGTGGCGGCGCCCTGCACCTGCTCCAGCAGTCGGGCATCCCGGAGATCCGCGGCTACGGCGGCTTCCCGGTGTCCGGCGAGTTCCTCCGCACCGACGAGCCCGAGGTCGTGCAGAAGCACGCCGCGAAGGTCTACGGCAAGGCCAGTGTCGGCGCACCGCCGATGTCGGTCCCGCACCTCGACACCCGCATCGTGGACGGCTCTGCCTCGCTGATGTTCGGCCCGTACGCCGGGTTCAGCCCGAAGTTCCTCAAGCAGGGGTCGATCCTCGACCTCTTCCGGTCGATCCGGCCGCACAACCTGCGGCCGATGCTCAGCGTCGCGTTCTCGAACTTCGACCTCGTGCGCTACCTGGTGGGGCAGCTGATGGCCTCGAAGCAGACCAAGTTCGAGGCGCTCCGCGACTTCATGCCCACCGCGGAGCCGGACGACTGGCACCGCATCACGGCCGGGCAGCGGGTGCAGGTCATCAAGCCGGATCGGGAGAAGGGCGGCGTGCTGCAGTTCGGGACCGAGGTCATCACCTCGGCCGACGGCTCCATCGCGGGTCTGCTCGGTGCGAGCCCGGGTGCGTCCACGGCGGTGCCGATCATGCTCGCGATGCTGCAGCGGTGCTTCCCGGACCGCTGGGACGGGTGGGCGCCGACGGTGCGCACGATGGTCCCGACGTACGGCACGGACCTCGGGTCGGACGCACGGTTGGCGGACGAGACGCTCGAGCGCACGGCGAAGGTCCTCGGGCTGCACCACTGAGCAGCCGTGCGGCTTGCCCTCCGTTCGAACGTGTGTTCGAATGGGGTGATGCGGTGGAGCGGACAGGCGATCGGAGCGGAGCGCGGGGACGCGCTGCCGGGTCTCGAGTCGAACAGCGGACTCGTCCGGAGCGTCACGGCCCCGGAGTTCGCGGGTGTCACGTTCCACGAGGTCCTCGCGAAGAGCGCGCTGAACCGTGTACCGGCGGCGAACGGCAGCGGCACCTACGGCTGGACGATCAACCCGTACCGCGGGTGCAGCCACGCGTGCGTGTACTGCTTCGCGCGTCCGACGCACACCTACCTCGAGTTCGACGGCGGCGCCGACTTCGACCAGCAGATCGTGGTGAAGACGAACGTCGCCGACGTCCTGCGCCGGGAGCTCCGCCGCCCGAGCTGGGACCGGCACCCGGTGGCGCTCGGCACGAACACCGATCCCTACCAGCGGGCCGAGGGGCGGTACCGGTTGATGCCGGGCGTCATCCGCGCCCTCGCCGAGTCGGGCACGCCGTTCAGCATCCTCACCAAGGGCACCCTGCTGCGTCGGGACCTGCCGGTCCTGGTCGAGGCGGCCCGCTCGGTGCCGGTCGACCTGGCGATGTCGATCGCGGTGTACGACGACGAGCTGCAGCAGCAGGTCGAGCCCGGGACGCCGACGACGGCCGCGCGGTTGGCCACGGTCCGGGCGATCCGTGACGCCGGGCTCGAGTGCTCGGTGTTCCTCATGCCGGTCCTGCCGTTCATCACGGACACGCGGGCGCACCTCGACGACGCGATCGGGCGCGCGGCCGACGCCGGCGCGTCGAGCGTGATGTACTCCGCGCTCCACCTGCGTCCGGGTGTGAAGCCGTGGTGGTTCTCCTGGCTCGACCGGACGCGTCCCGACCTGGTCGCGCGCTACCGGTCGATGTACCTCGACAACACCTACGCGCCGACCGACTACCGGCGCTGGCTCGCCGAGCGGGTACGGCCGATCCTCCGCGACCACGGGCTCGGCTTCGGCCGGGTCGACCCGGCGACGGGTTCGATGGGGTTCAGTGACCGCCAGGCGCACCTGGTCCCCACGGCGGAGCCGGCGCACGCCGGGACGGCTCCGGCCATCACGAACGGGTACCGCGTGCCCGTGTCCCTCGACGAGCAGTCCCGACCGACGTCCTCACCGCTCAAGCGTGCCGACCCGGACTGGGACCGTCGCGCCGGTGCGCCCCGGACCGCTGCGGGGCAGGCGGTGCCGACGCTCTTCTGAGCAGCATCCGCGATCCGCGTCCGGGGGACACCTCGTGTCGGTGATCGGCGGTAGCATCGGACAGGTCGCCGGACCGCGCTCGATTCGGGGTACACGATCGCCCCGCGGGTGCTCGTGCAGACCGGCGGCCGGACGACTCCCGAAAGGACCACGGACCCGTGCTCGGCATCCCCACGCACCTCGCACCGCGAGTGAACGCGTGGTCGACCGTGCGGGCGTTCCACGCCGCTGCCGTGGGGTCCGTCGTCGCCGCCGCCGTCACCCTGCTGCTCTACCGGCTGGCCGAGCCCGACGTGCGCGTCGCGGGAGCGGTGCTCGCGCTGCTGCCGATGCTCGCGATGATCGGCGTGCACGTACAGTTCGGCACCTGGCGCTCCGCCGTGGCGTTCCTCGCCGTCGGCGGCGTGTGCACCTGGTGGTTCACGACCGTCGTGCAGCGCGAGGTCCCGACGGCCTGGGTGTCGAGCTACCTCCTCTCGCTGGCGGTGATCCCGCTCGTCCTCGTCGGCGGCGCGGGGGCCGTGGCCGGCCGGGTCGTGCTCTGGTCGTTCGGCGGGTTCCTGGTCGGCCGGCTCGCGACCTCGCTCGCCGTGCTCCAGGCCGACGCGCCCCCGCGGCCGCTCGTCCTCGCGTGGATCACACTCGGGTTCGTGGTCGCACTCGTGCTCTTTACGAGCCGCAACACCGCCCGGTCGGAGCGCGTGCAGCCCGAACTCCTCCGCTCCGCGCGTGAGGAGCACGTGTCGGCCTACCGCGCGGGGGTCGAGGCCGAGGCCGCCGCCATCCTGCACGACACCGTCCTCAACCACCTCGGTGCCATCGCCCTCGCCCCGGACGGCCCGATGGACGCCCAGCTCGCCCGGACCGTCGAGACCGACGTCGCCATGCTCACCGGGCGGCAGTGGCTCGCCGCGCCGGACACCGGTGCCGATCCGGACCCGGACGCCACGACGACGGCGTTCGACGCGATGGTCGACGAGCACCGGACCGAGGGCCTGCGGGTCGCGGTCACCGGGGACACGAGTGCCCTGGGCCGGTTGGACGCAGCCGGGTCGACGGCGATGCTCCGCGCGGTCGGCCAGTGCCTGTCGAACGTGCGGAAGCACGCGGGCACCGACGCCGCGGAGGTCAGCGTGTTCGACGACGGCGCCTCGTGCACCGTGATGGTGGTCGACGACGGTCGCGGGTTCGACGAGCAGGAGACCGGGGCCGACCGGATGGGCCTGCGCGGGTCGGTCCGCGAGCGCATCGGCCGGGTCGGCGGTGACGTGCAGGTGTGGTCCTCGCCCGGGTCGGGCACGAGCGTGATGATGTCCGTGCCCTACCCGCCCGCGGTCGGTGGAGCGGACACGGTGGACGCCTACGCCGTGACCGGCGAGTCCGACCGGGGGAACACCCGGTGAGCCGAGTCGACGTCGTGCGCGCCGCCGCGCGGGGCTCCCGGACGGCCCAGCAGTACGACCCCCTCGGCGCCATGGGGTCGCGACCCCTCGCGGTCGTGCTCGGCGCCGGTGGGGTCCTGTGGGCGCTGCTCGTGTCGCTGCTCGACCGTGACGTCCCCGGCAGCCCGACGCTCAGTGCGCTCACCGTGCTGGTCCTCGCCGCCTCCGGGGCGGTGGTCGTCACCGCGTCCTCACCCTTCCGCGCGCCGTTCCCGCGGTGGGCGTACGTCGTCCACGTGGCCCTGCTCGCCGTCGCGACCGTGTCGAGCGTCGCCGCCCAGTGGGGTCCGGACCGGAACGCCCTGAACGACTTCATGTGCCTGCTGACCGCCACCGGGATCGTCGTCGTCGCGCCCTACCGCCCGTGGCGCGACCTCGCCGTTGGCGGGCTCGTGCTCGCCGCCGTCGACGCGGCGGCCTGGGGCGTCTCCGCGTCGGTGTTCCCGCACCAGGTGCCCGTGGCGGTGGCCGCGTTCCTCGCGGCGGCTCCGACCCTCGTGCTCACCGCGGCGGCCGTGGTGTTCGCGTGGACCTTCGGCGGCCTGGCCGAGCGGGTGCAGATCCGTGCCGGTTCGTACTCGGTGGCCCGCGCTGAGCGCGACGGCATCGCCGCGAGCGTGCAGCAGGACCGCTCGGTCATCCTCGCGCGCGACGTCGCGCCGTTCTTCGCCGAGCTCCGCACCCGCGAGGTCATCACCGACGCCGATCGCGCCCGTGCCCGTGCGATCGCCGACGGCATCCGCCGCGCGATGGTCGCGGACGCCGACCGGACGTGGTTCGAGTACGCGGTCGTGGTCGACGGCGGTCCGGCGGAGGCCGTCGATGACCCGGACGGGCTCATCGCGACGCTCGACGCCGACCAGCGCACGGTCGTCCGCACCTTCCTGCGCGCGGCGCTCGGGGCGGCGACGGTCGACCCCGCCCGCTTCCGCGCGACGGTCCGCCGTGCCGACGAGCCCGGTGCTCCCGCCGGCCGCGTCGCCGTCCGCATGGAGCTCGCCGTCGACGACTCCGACGTGGGCATCCACCGCACCTTCGACCCCTACTTCGCGGTGCTCCGCGTGACCTTCCACGACCTCGACGTCGCGGTCCGACCATCGTCCCTCGCACTAAGGTTCTCCTATGACCAGCACTGATCCGACCCGGACCACGGAGGGCGGGTCCCCGCTCCCGCAGGCCGGCACCCGACGTGTGCGGCTGGCGATCCTCGACGACCACGAGGTGCTGCTCGACAGCCTGTCGAGCTGGATCGCCGTGAACGCCTTCGACTTCGACCTCGCCCTGACGGCCCACACGTGGCTCGAGATGGTGCACAGCGAGAACTTCCCGACGGACCTGGTGTTCCTCGACTTCCAGCTCAAGGAGCCGGTGTCGATCGAGGCGCGGGTGCGCACCTGCCGGGCCGCGGGCGCGAAGGTCATCGTCCTGTCGAGCGTCGACAGCCGCGAGTCCCGCGACCGCGCGCTGGCCGCCGGCGCCGCGGCGTTCCTGTCGAAGTCGCTGCCCATGCGCGAGGTCATGGACGTGGCGCGCGAGGTCATGGGCGTGTCCCGCGAGACCCCGGTCCAGCGCGACTGGCGTCCGCTGCCGACCGGGGCGAACGCGCACCAGCGGCCGAAGCTCAGCGCCGGTGAGGAAGAAGCGCTGCGCCTGTACGTGTCGGGCTACTCGACGAACGAGGTCGCCGCGCAGATGAACGTGCAGTACGAGACCGCGAAGACGTACCTGCGTCGGGTCCGCGAGAAGTACAGCAAGGTCGGTCGGCCCGCTTCGAAGAAGTCCGACCTCATCCGCCGTGCGGCCGAGGACGGGTTCCTCGCGTAGTGGCGAAGCTCTACTTCCGGTACGGCGCCATGAACAGCGGCAAGAGCACCGGGCTCCTGCAGGCTGCGTACAACTACGAGGAGCGCGGGCAGCGGGTCCTGCTCGCGAAGCCGTCGGTGGACACCAAGGGTGATCGGGAGATCGTGTCGCGCCTCGGTGTGACGCGGGCAGTGGACGTCGTGTTCGCGCCGGACGACGACGTGCGTGCGGCCGTCGCGGACGCCGGTGCGACCGACCCGGAGTCGGCTCGTCTCGACGGGATGGTCCGGCTGGTCAGCTGCGTCCTCGTCGACGAGGCACAGTTCCTCACGCCGCGACAGGTCGACGACCTGCTCCGGATCGCCGTGCTCGACGACGTGCCGGTGCTCGCCTACGGCATCCGCACCGACTTCCGCACCGAGGCGTTCCCGGGGAGCGCCCGGCTGCTGGAGATCGCGCACTCGCTCGAGGAGCTCAAGACGATCTGCCGGTGCGGACGCAAGGCGGTGTTCAACCCGCGGAAGGTCGACGGGCGGTTCGTCTTCGACGGCTCGCAGGTCGCGATCGACGGAGCGGGTGTCACCTACGAGTCGCTCTGCGCGAACTGCTACCTGACGGAGTCGGGTGGGCGGCTGGATGGTGCGCTCGCGCACTGAGCGCGACCGCATGACCGGACGGGAGGCGCGTGGCGGGCCCGCCACGCGCCTCCCGTTGCGGAATGTGCGCGGCCCGGCGTCGGTTGTCCCCCGCATGAGCGACGCAACCCTGCACCTGTCCGTCCTCGACCTGGCCACGCGTGAGTACGGCCAGACGAACACCGAGGCCCTGCAGGGCACGATCGACACCGCGGTCCACGCGGAGCGGCTCGGTTACGAGCGCATCTGGGTCGCGGAGCACCACGGCATGCCCGGCATCACGTCCTCGGCACCGGCGGTGCTGCTCAGCGCCGTGGGTGCGGCGACGTCGCGGATCCGCATCGGCTCCGGCGGGGTCATGCTGCCGAACCACGCGCCGCTCGTCGTCGCGGAGCAGTTCGGCACGCTGCGGGCGCTCTACGGCGACCGGGTCGACCTCGGCATCGGTCGCGCACCGGGGACCGACGGCGCGACCGCGATGGCCCTGCGCCGGACGGACCGCCTCGACGTCGACGACTTCCCCCAGCAGCTCGCCGACCTGATCGGCTTCTTCACCGGCATGGACGAGGCGAACCCGCTCTCGCGCATCCGGGCCGTGCCGGGCTACGGCGACGTGCCGGAGTTCTGGCTGCTCGGGTCCTCCGGCTACAGCGCGCAGGTCGCCGGTGCCCTCGGTGTCTCGTTCGCCTTCGCGCACCACTTCGCCTCCGACAACACCGAGGCGGCGCTCGCGCTGTACCGCGACTCGTTCCGCCCGTCGCGCTTCCGGCAGACGCCGAACGCGCTCATCGGCGTGCAGGTCGTGACCGACGAGGACCCCGCGATCGTCGACGAGCAGAGCGCTCCCGGCATGATCTCGTTCATCCGGATGCGGCAGGGCGCCAAGCCCGAGCCGGTGTCGATGGACGAGGCGCGCGCGTACGAGTTCTCCGACCTCGAGCGTCGGTTCATCGCCGCGCGGACCGAGCGCCAGGCGTACGGGACGCGGGAGCAGGTCGCGGCGAAGATCAACGAGCTCGTCGCGTCGACCGGCGCCGACGGCGTGATCGTGGCACCGGGTGCGGCGCAGGCCCGGTACCGGCACCAGGCGCTCGACGTCGTCGCGTCGCTGCAGGCCGAGGGCAGGCTGGTCCCGGCGGGCGCGACCGTCTGACGTCGCCCGGTCCGCGCCGTGTGCGGTCCGAGACTCGGTCTGGGCGACACTCCTCGGGCGTTCGGGCCCGAGGACCGTCGCTGGGCCCGAGACCCGGACGCGCTCGCGCGATGCCGTCAGGCGAGCAGGCCGAGGCGGGTCGCAGCGGTGATGGCGGCGACCCGCGTGCCCACGTCGAGCTTGCGGAACACGTTGTAGACGTGCCGCTTGACGGTGCCGACCGCGAGACCGAGCTCGACGGCGATCTCGGCGTTGGACCGGGCTGCGGCCACGAGACGGAGCACCTCGAGCTCGCGGTCGCTCAGCGGTGAGCCGGCCCGGGCGTCGGTGACCAGGTCGACCGGGAAGGTCACCGGTGCGGCGTCGGTGCGGGTCGCTCGGACGATGCGGTCGACGAGCTCGCGGCTCGGCGTGTCCTTCGTCAGGAAGTCGACGGCGCCCGCGTCGAGCAGCGCGCGGCGGAGCACGGCGTCCCGGTGCATCGTGAGCACCACCACGGCGATCCGCGGGTGGTTCCGCCGGACGGTCGCGATGGTGGTGCGTGCCGGCGGTCCGTCGAGCTCGACGTCCAGCAGGAGGACGTCGATCGCGTTCGCCTCGGGGGAGTCGAGCACGTCGGACGGTCGCTCGCCGTGCGCGACCACGCGGATGGTCGGGACGGACGACAGGATCGTCGCGAGCCCCTCCCGGAACAGCCGGTGGTCGTCGACCAGTGCGACGTGGGTGACGCCGGTCACATCGACCCCCGCGGGACGGTCAGGCGGACGGTGGTGCCCGCTCCGGGCGCGCTCTCGACGTCGAGTCGTCCGCCGAGCACCCCGGCGCGCTCGCGCATGGTCTGCTGGCCGAGTCGGCCGTCCGCACCCGAGCCGGGCGTGAAGCCGGGTCCGTCGTCGCGGACCGTCACGACCACGGCCGTCTCGGACCACGCGAAGGTCACGGAGGCGGCTGAGCCCGGCGCGTGCTTCCGGCGGTTGGTGAGCGCCTCGAGCAGGATCGTGAGAGCCTCCTCGGCCTTCCAGTTCGGCAGCGCGCCACCGACGCCCGTCGTGGTGACGGTCAGGCGGTCGTCGCCCGGGAAGAGGTCGTCGACGTGCCGTCGCAGGGCGTCGTCGAGCCGGTCGTCGCCGACGCGCGCGTGCAGGGTCACCGCGAGGTCCTGGACGTCCGTCAACGCGGTACGCAGCAGGCGTGCGGCGCCCTCGAGCTGCTCGGAGCGTTCCGGTGCCGGTGGGTCGGTGAGCAGCACGAGGTCGAGCCGCTGCAGGCCGGCGAGGACCCCGTGGGCGACGCGGTCGTGCAGGTCCCGCGCGATCTGCGTCCGCGAGTCGAGGTTCGCCGTCGTCACCCGTTGCCGGAGTGCCTCGGTGTAGGCGATGGCGCCGGCCGGGAAGCGGCTCCACACCCCGGCGTGCAACGCCCGTGTCGCGCGCAGGACCTCGGCGGTGGTGCTGGCGCCGACCTCGTCCACGAAGACCGGCAGGTACGCGTCGAACAGCATCTCGGCGGCGAGCATCGCACCGGCGGGGTGCTGGGCGTGCTCGGCGTGCAGTGCTCCTGTGGCCAGGTGGTCCGGGTCGAGGTAACGGTCGCTGACGATGCTCGCGACACCGTCACCGGAGGCGTAGCGCTCGTGCGCCTCGGCCACCATCGACGTGACGTTCTCGAGCAGGCTCCGTGCCATCACCGGGTCGTCGGCGAGGTCGGGGAAGCGGGCGCCGATCTCCGAGAGGACGGCAGCGAGCGGAGCGGGGATCGTCATGACGCTTGCGAGCGTAGCGGGGGAGCGCGGCGGAGCAGCGGTCGGGACAGCGGTGTGTGTCGACCGACACAGGAGGGATCGCGGATCCGGCGATGATCCGGGGAGGACAGGAGCCGGGGCAGGACAGGAGCCCGGGGCAGGACAGGAGCCCGGGGCAGGACAGGAGCCCGGGGCAGGACAGGAGCCCGGGGCAGGACAGGAGCCCGGGGCAGGACAGGAGCCCGGGGCAGGACAGGAGCCCAGATGAGCAGGAGCCAGGGAAGAACAGAAGCCCGGGTCCGAGGACCCGGGCTTCATCACTGTCTCAACACAGTGTCGGGGTGACAGGATTTGAACCTGCGACCTCCTCGTCCCGAACGAGGCGCGCTACCAAGCTGCGCCACACCCCGCGGTGTGATCGCCCCGAACCGGAGCGACCAGGAAAGTCTACCGGACGTTCGAGGGTGCTCACGACCATCGGGCGAACGCCCGGGCGCGTCGCACTGATCGGTGCCGGGTTCAGGCGGTCTTCGCGGTCAGGGTCACGACGACGGCCTCCGGGCGGCAGGAGAACCGCACTGGAGCGTAGATGGACGTGCCGATCCCCGCCGAGACCTCGAGCCACGACCAGTGCCCGCGGTGCTGCCACCGGTGCAGACCGCTCACGTAGCGCCGGGGGAGGTCTGAGTTCGTGACGAGCGCCCCGACGCCCGGCACCTGCACCTGTCCGCCGTGGGTGTGCCCGGCGAAGACGATGTCCGCACCCTGGTCGACGAAGGCGTCGAGGACCCGGCGGTACGGCGCGTGGGTGATCCCGATCGCGACCGGGGTTGGGCCGTCCTCGTCCTCGGTCCACGGCACGGTGCTGCGCATCTCGTCGACGTTCGTCGGCAGGAGGTCGAGGCGGTCCCAGTCGCGGTGCGCGTCCGAGGTGCCGAAGAGCTCGAACCGCGATCCCCGGAGTTCGATCGCGTGCGCCTGGTCGTTGACGTCGAGCCAGCCGAGCGACTCGAAGAACGCCGTCTGCCGGTCGATGTCGAGACCGACCGGACGCCGGTCGGGGCGCGTGCTGCTCGGTCCCGTGAAGTACTTGAAGGGGTTCCGGGGTGAGGGGCCGTAGAAGTCGTTCGACCCGTGCGCGAAGGCGCCCGGGATGCCGCGGAAGGGCTCCAGCGCGTACTCGACCGCCCCGTTCGCCGTCTCGTGGCCGAGGTTGTCGCCGGTGTTCACCACGAAGTCCGGCTCGACCAGGCTGAGGTCGCGCAGCCACTGCTGCTTGTCGGCCTGCCACGGCGCCATGTGGATGTCGGAGAGGTGCAGGACGGTGACGTCACGCGATCCCTCGGGGAGCACGGGCACGGTCTCCCAGCGGATGCCGAAGCGGCGACGCTCGACGAGGGAACCCCACGTCGCCGTCGCCGCTCCGACGGCCGCGCCCGCTGCGATGACTCCCAGCGCGGCGCGGCCCCGACTCACCGGCACTCCTTCGGCGCCTTGCCGTCCTCGTCGCCGAACAGTTGCAGCGAGACGGTGGTGTCCTTGCTGGCCGCGGTGGCGACCTGCGGACGGACGTCCGCCACGGTGCACTGCTTGCCGTCGCCGCCCTTGGCGTACCGGGTCGTCGTGGACACGTCCGCGAAACCGGCCTGCTGCAGGAGCCCGCGCGCTTCGTCGAAGGACTTGCCGACGACGTCCGGCACGGTCGTCTGCGTGCCGTCGGTCGTGTAGACGGTCACGCTCGAGCCCTGCGAGAGGTACGAGCCCGCCCCCGGCGACGTCGACGAGACCGTTCCGGCCTGTCCGCCTCCGGGCCGTGCGCCACCGTCCACGTAGGTCAGGCCGGCGCCCGCGATCGCGCTCCGTGCTTCGTCGGCGGACTTCCCCTCGACGTTCGGTACCGGGATGCTGTTGCCACGGATCGACGAGGACGACGGGTCGGTGAACGGACCAGCGGGGTACGCGGCGTTGACCGGGGTCTGCGCCTGGCGCCACACGTCCGCACGGGAGCCGGCGTACGTGCCGTTGACCCCGTTGCTGAAGTGGCGCAGGTTCAGCTCCTTGCCGTTCGTGTTGCCCTGCCAGTAGGCGGTCGCGACGCGGGAGCTCGAACCGACGAGCCAGATCTGGTTCGCCGTGTCGGTGGTACCGGTCTTGCCGAAGAGCTGCGTACCGTCGTACGTCTGGGCACCTCGTGCCGTTCCGCTCGCGATCGTGCCCTTCATGGCGAACACGGCGGCCTGCGCGATCGAGGGTTCGATCGCCTGCTTGCAGTCCTTCGTCTGACCGCCGAGCTTCTTGCCTTCGTCGTTCGTGATCTGCTCGATGGCGATCGGCTTGCAGTAGACGCCGTTGTTCGCGACCGCGGCGTAGGCGGCGGCCATGGTCATCGGGGCGATCTCGTTGATGCCGAGCACCGAGGTGGGGTTCGACTTGAGCTCGCCGCCGTCGGCACGGTGGACGCCGAGCGACTTCGCGGTGTCGCGGATGTCGCACAGGTCGAGCTTCTGCGCCATGTTGAGGTACGCGAGGTTGATCGACAGGGCGGTGGCGCGAGCGACGGTGTAGTTGCCGCTCTCACCGGGGGAGTCGTTCTTCGGTCGGTACCCGCCAGCGACGTAGTAGGGCTGCCCGCACTCCGTCCAGCCGGTGCTCATGTCACGGGGCGTGCCGCTCACGGTCTCGTTCAGGCCGTGTCCTGCCTTCAACCATGCGAGGAGGGTGAAGAGCTTGTACGTCGAACCGGTCTGGAAACCGTTGGAGCCGCCGTACTGCTTGTCGACGGAGTAGTTGAGCGATGTGGCCGTGGGCGCCGACTTCAGGGACTGGTCGTAGTCCTTGTTCTGCGCCATCGTGAGGATCCGACCAGTGTCGGCCTCGATCGAGTTGAGGGTCGACCCGAGGGCGAGTCGGGTCTCCGCCTTGTCGTCGTACGTGTTGAGGATCTGCTTCTGCTGCGCGTTGAGGTCGATCTGGAGCGTCGTCTGGATCTGGTACCCGCCGTTGCGCCAGGCGGCGTCGCGCTCCTTCTGGCTGCTGCCGAGCTGCGACATCTCCTTGACGACCTTGACCGCGTAGTCGCAGAAGAACTGGGAGCCGTCCCCGACGGACGCGCGGCACCCCTGCGTGGGCGCGGTGAGCTTGACGTAGTCCTTCGGGTTCGCGGCGATCGCCTGGTCGAACTGCTCCTTGGTCAGGTGCTTCTGCGCGTACATCGACTTGAGGATGACGTTGCGCCGCGCGACGTTCGCCTCGTACTTCGACGGGTTCGACAGGTTGCGGGCCTCGGGGTACTGCACGATCGCGATGAGCGACGCTGCCTCGGCAGGGGTCAGGTCGGTCGCGTTCTTGTTGTAGTAGTGCTGCGCGGCGGCCTGCACGCCGTAGGTCTGGTCGCCGAAGTAGGCGATGTTGAGGTACCCGGTCAGGATCTCCTTGTGGGTGTACTTCTTCGCGAGGCCGATCGCGAGCTTCATCTCCTCGAGCTTGCGGGGGATGGTCTGCTCGGTCGCCTCGGAGTAGGCCTTCTCCTGCTCCTCCTTCGTGGGGAGCTCGAGGGCCTGGTTCATCTTGATGTTGCGGACCAGCTGCATCGTCAGCGTCGAACCACCACCGGAGTCACCCAGCCCACCCGCGACGCTGCCCACGCCGGCACGGACGAGCGAGGTCAGGTCGACGCCACCGTGGTCCCAGAAGCGCTTGTCCTCGCCGTCGATGGCGGCGTTCTTCAGCTGGTCGCTGATCTGGTCGTACTTGAGCTCCTGACGGTTCTGGTCGTAGACCGTCGCGAAGTGCACCGACTTGCCGCCCTGGTACGCGTAGAGCTCGTTGCGCTGCGGGAGGTCACCGATCTCGATGTACTCCGGCAGGGACTCGAACACGCCGATGGTCGAGGTCGTCGTGACACCGGCGACGGCGATCGCGGGCGTGACCCCGATCGTGACCAGCAGACCGGCGAGCGCACTGAAACCGACGAAACCGACGAAGGCGCCGATCGCGGAGACGGGCTTGGTCCGCGAGGCAGACTTCTGGGCAGACATAGGATGCAGCCTAAACGACGCCCACGACTGAAAGGCTGGCAAGGATCTCCATGATGCGCTGGGAGTACCGCACGACGCCGTTGATCATCCACAACACGACGGCCATCCTGAACAACTTCGGCGACGAGGGGTGGGAGCTGGTCCAGGTCGTCACGGGCCCCGAGGGCGGCCTCGTCGCCTACCTGAAGCGCCCGAAGGCCGACGCGTGAGCGTCGCCGACCGGCTCGCCGAGCTCGGCATCGAGCTCCCCGGCGTCGCGGCGCCGGTCGCAGCCTACGTGCCCGCCGTCGTCACCGGACGGTACGTGTACACGGCCGGCCAGCTGCCCTTCGTCGACGGTGCGCTCCCCGTCACCGGCAAGGTCGGGGCCGGGGTCGACGCGGACACCGCGACCGCCCAGGCCCGGGTCGCCGCCCTGAACGCGCTGGCGGCCGTCGCGTCCGTGGCCGGGTCGCTCGACCGCGTCGCGCGTGTCGTGAAGGTCACGGTCTTCGTCGCGTCCGACCCGTCGTTCACCGGGCAGCCCGGCGTCGCGAACGGGGCCTCCACGCTGGTCGGCGAGGTCCTCGGGGACGCCGGCGTCCACGCGCGCAGCGCGGTGGGCGTCGCGGTGCTGCCGCTGGACGCGCCGGTCGAGGTCGAGCTGGTCGTGGAGCTGGCCGACTGACGGACCGTCAGCGACCCAGGTCACGTGGGCAGGGCCTCCAGTTCGGACGGACTGGAGGCCCTGCCCACGTTCCGCGCGTCACATGAGTTCCGCGATGGTCGCCATGATCGTCGGGTCGGCGAGCGTGGTCGTGTCGCCGATGCGGCGGCCCTCGGCCGCGTCGCGGAGCAGGCGCCGCATGATCTTGCCGGAGCGCGTCTTCGGCAGTTCCGGGACCACGACCACCTGCCGCGGCTTCGCGATCGCGCCGATCCGCTTGCCGACCCAGTCGCGCAGCTCCTTCGCCACCGCGTCGCGGTCGACGCCCTCTGCCGCCTCGGCGGTCAGGATGACGAACGCGACGACGGCCTGGCCGGTGGTCTCGTCGGCCGCGCCGACGACGGCCGCCTCGGCCACGCCCTCGTGGCCGACGAGTGCCGACTCGATCTCCGCGGTCGAGAGGCGGTGGCCCGACACGTTCATGACGTCGTCGACGCGTCCCTGCACCCAGATGTCGCCCTGTCCGTCGAGGCGTGCGCCGTCGCCCGCGAAGTAGCGACCGGGGAAGCGGTCCCAGTAGGTCTCGACGAAGCGGTCCGGATCGCCCCAGATGCCACGGGCCATCGACGGCCACGGCTCGGTGACGGTGAGGTAGCCGCTCTCGCCCGGGTCGACGCGGTGGCCCTCTTCGTCGACGATCTCGGCGACGATCCCCGGCAGCGGGGTCTGCGCGGCGCCGGGCTTGAGCTTGGTGACGCCGGGGAGCGCGGAGATCATGATCGCGCCGGTCTCGGTCTGCCACCAGGTGTCGACGATCGGGGTGCGGTCGTGCCCGATGACCTGGCGGTACCACTGCCAGGCCTCGGGGTTGATCGGCTCGCCGACGCTGCCGAGCAGGCGGAGCGACTCGAGGCTGCGGGCCTCGGGGATCTGCCGGCCGGCCTTCATGGCGGCGCGGACGGCGGTCGGCGCGGTGTAGAGGACCGTGACGCCGTAGGAGTCGACGATGTCCCACCAGCGACCGGGCTGCGGCTCGTCGGGCGTGCCCTCGTAGAGCACCTGCGTGACGCCGTTCGCGAGCGGGCCGTAGACGACGTAGGAGTGCCCGGTGATCCACCCGATGTCGGCGGTGCACCAGTAGACGTCCTTCTCCGGGTGCATGTCGAACACGTTCCGGTGCGTGTACGCGGCCTGGGTCAGGTAGCCGCCGGAGGTGTGCACGATGCCCTTCGGCTTCCCGGTCGTGCCCGAGGTGTAGAGGATGAACAGGGGCGTCTCGGCGGGGAACGCCTGCGCCTCGTGCTCGGGAGCGGCCTTCGCCAGTTCGTCGTGCCACCACAGGTCGCGGTCGTTCCAGGCGATGTCGTTGCCGCCGCGCTTGACGACGAGGACGTGCTCGACGGTGTCCGTGCCCGCGCCGGTCAGGGCTTCGTCGACCGCGGGCTTGAGCGGCGACACGGTCCCGCGACGCCACCCGCCGTCGGCGGTGACGACGAGCTTCGCGCCGGCGTCCTCGATGCGGGCGCGGAGGCTCTCGGCGCTGAACCCGCCGAAGACGACGGAGTGCACCGCGCCGATGCGGGCGACGGCGAGCATCGTGACGACGGCCTCGGGCACGAGCGGCATGTACACGACCACGCGGTCGCCCTGCTCGACGCCGAGGTCGGTCAGCATGTTCGCGGCGCGGTGCACCTCGGCGGTGAGCTCCGCGTAGGTGATGCGGCGGGTGTCGCCGGGGGCGCCCTCGAAGTGGATCGCGACCCGGTCCCCGTTGCCGGCGCGGACGTGGCGGTCGAGGCAGTTCTCGGCGACGTTGAGCTCGCCGTCGTCGAACCACCTGGCGAACGGGGCGTCGGACCAGTCGAGCGTCCGGGTGAACGGTGTCCGCCAGTCCAGCAGGCTGCGTGCCTGGTCGGCCCAGAAGGCCTCGCGGTCGGCGGTGGCGGCCGCGTGCAGGTCCTCGCCGGCGACGGCGTCGGCGACGAAGGCCGCGGTGGGGGCGAAGGTGGGGCCGTCGTCGTGGCGTTCGTCGGCCCGGATCGGTGTGGACATCGGTGTCCTCTCGCGTCGGTGCGGCAGGGGTGCAGTCGGAGACTACCCCTCGGTCGGCGCGCCGCAGCGACCCGGGCGGGCGCCGCTCGGACATCCGGTCGCGGGGGTTGCCGAGCACGGGTGTTCATGGGGTACAGTGGTTCTTGCCGGACTCGTTTCCGGCGGCACCGGGTCGGATTCCCCCCAATCCACCGATGTCAAGGCGGCACCAGTTCCCCCCAACCGGTGCCGCCTCTTCTTTTTGCCCGACGGGTGTCGCGGAGTGCTCCGGGCAGGGTCGCAGCGATCCGCGTGCTGGTGCCGAACCGTGGACAGACCTGTCCACGCGCTCGTCGCAGACGCCACCCCGGGTGGTCGTGCTCGAGACGGTGCGGCGTTCTGCGGACAGGGCCGGGAGACGGCCCCGCGGCGTGCTGACGGGGCCGGAGCCGAACGGGGTACGGGATTCCGTGGTGGGGTACAAAACCCGCCGTTGGTGTGGATGGTCGCCGCTACCAACAAGGGTGCGCAGACGGCGGACACCCGAGCACGTCGCCGTCCTACCGTCGTCGCCATGCACCGTCACCGAGCCGAGCTCCCCAGGTCCCGTCGGCCCCCGGACGGCGGGCTCCCGCTCGACCGGGTCGCGGCCGGGTCGTCCCCGCCCGCCGTGCCCGTCCGCCGTCCGCCCGCCGCGCACCTGGCGTCCGTGGTCGACGAGCCGTTCCTGCCGGGCGTGCACCGGCTCCCCACCCGGGGCCGCAGGGCGGTCGACGGCGCGGCGTTCGAGGAACTCGCCGCGCTCGTCACGGACGCCGCCACGACGGACGTCCTGGTCGTCGGCGGTCGCGGGACGTGGGTGGACCGGGGGCGCGGCCTCGAGCGCGTCCCACCGGACCTGCCCGAGCGGCGTGTCCGGGCGCTCGCCGCCGAACTCGTGGCCCTCGGCGGACGACACGTCGACGAGACGACACCGTGCGCCGACGTCCGGCACGGCGACGGCGTCCGGGTGCACGTCGTGCTCGCACCGGTCTCGGTGGGCGGCACCGCACTGTCGGTGCGGCTCCCGTCGCCGGACCGACCGACCCTCGCGTCCCTCGAGCGCCGCGGTGCGTTCCGGGCCGTCCCGCGCGCGGTGCTCGAGCGCGCGGTGGCCGAGCGGCGGAACGTGCTCGTCACGGGCGCCACCGGCAGCGGCAAGACGACCGTGCTCGCGGCGATGCTGGCGGCGGTCCCGCACGACGAGCGCATCGTCACCGTCGAGGACGTCGCGGAGCTCCGCGTCGACCACCCGCACGTCGTCGCGCTCGAGGCGCGGCAGGCGAACGCGGAGGGCGTGGGCGCGATCGGGCTCGACCGGCTTGTGCGGGAGGCGCTGCGCATGCGGCCGGACCGGCTCGTGGTGGGCGAGTGCCGGGGCGCGGAGGTGCGGGAACTGCTGTCCGCCCTCAACACCGGGCACGACGGCGGTGCGGGGACGCTGCACGCCAACGGCCTGCAGGACGTCGCGGTCCGGCTCGAGGCCCTCGGTGCACTCGCCGGGCTCGGGCCGGAGGCGCTCGCCCGGCAGGTGGTGAGCGCGGTGGACCTCGTCGTGCACCTCGAACGCACGGGGTCGAGGCGGGGTCTCGCCGCAGTGGGCTCCTGCGTGGTCGACGGCGACGGTCGGCTCGCCGTGCGTCCGGTCCGGGCAGTCGGCCGGGTGTGACCGACCGGCAGGATCCGCGGGCGCGCGACCGGGAGGGCCCGTCGGCGGCCGCGCGGGTCCTCGACCGTGTCGCCGTGCTGGTCGCCGCCGGGGTGCCGGCGCCCCGCGCCTGGGCACTCGTCGGTGGCCGTCCGGCGTCCGCGGGTCCGGCGTGGCGGGACGTGCGGGTCGTCCTCGACGTCGCGGCCCGGAGCGGGGTGCCGTCCGCCGAGGCCCTCCGCGCGCTCGCTGCCGCGATGCGCAGGAGCGCCGCGGCGGACCGGGCGGTGCGCGTCGCGCTCGCCGGACCCCGGACGAGTGCGCGCGTGGTGCTCGCGCTGCCGCTGCTGGGCCTCGGGCTCGGCTGGGCGTGGGACGCCGGCGCGGCCGAGGTCCTGCTGACGCGGCCGGTCGGCTGGGCGTGCTCCGCCCTCGCCGCCGGCCTCGTCGCAGTCGGTCGACGCTGGTCACGGCTCCTCGTGCTCCGTGCCGTCCCCGACGGACGGATCCCCGGGATCGAGCTGGACGCGTGGGCGGTGGCGCTGACCGGGGGTGGCTCGTGGCAGACGGCCGAGGAGACCGTGCGTGCGGCGCTCGCCGACGCCCGCCTGCCGACCGAGCCCGGGCCGGAGGTCGCCGCGCGACTGCGGGAGGCGCTCGACCTGGGGCGACGGGCGGGGGTGCCGGCGGCGGGACTGCTGCGTGCAGCGGCGGAGGACGTCCGCGACGACGCGGCTGCGGCGGGACTGGCCGGGGCGGAGCGGCTGGCGGTGCAGCTCGTGCTGCCGCTCGGCACCTGCGTGCTGCCGGCGTTCGTCCTGGTCGGGGTCGTGCCCGTCGTGGTCGGGGTGCTGTCCTCCACCGTCGGCGGACTCGGCTGAGGCGTCCACAGACCGACGCGACGACGGGGCGCGGGCCGCCGCGGTCCACGACCGTTGGAGCACGACAGGAGAGAGGGGAACGGGATGACCGACACCAGGGCAGCACGACGGACCGCGACAGGCCGAGAGAGGGAGCAGGAGCGGCGGCGCGTCCGCGTCCGCGCCGGGCGGCGCTGGGAGGGGACGGTCCGCAGCCGACTCGCCGGCGACCGCGGATCGGCGACGGCGGAGTACGCCGTGGTCATCCTCGCCGCGGTCGCCTTCGCGGGCGTCCTCGTCGCGGTGATGCGCTCGGGCGAGGTCCAGCAGGTCCTGACCGACCTGGTCCGCGGGGCGCTGGTCCCGTGACCGCCTCCGACCGCGGGCAGGGCGACCGGGGGAGCGTGACCGTCGAGTTCGCGGTCGCGCTGCCCGTCGTCACCCTGGTCATGGTGTCGCTCGTCGCGGGCGTCGTGCTCGCCGACCGAGCCGGGCGACTCCAGGACACCGCCGGTGCCGCAGCGCGGGCCCTCGGGCGCGGGGACGACGGGGCGGCCGCGACCGCGGTGTCGTCCGGCGCGCCCGGGGCGTCGTCGTCGGTCCGCCGCTCGGACGGCCTCGTGTGCATCGATCTCCGGGTGGCCGCTCCCGGACCGTTCGCCCTCCTGCCGCTCCGGGCGACCGGCTGTGCCGCGGAGGGCGGGCGGTGACCGCCGGTGCACGAGCACAGCACGACCACGGGACGGCGACCGTCCTGCTCGTCGCCGCCGTGGCCGTCGTCCTCGTCGTGGCCACGGCGGCCCTGGGGGCGGCGCGGGTGCGCGTCGGCGACGTCCGGGCACGCACCGCGGCCGACGCCGCTGCGCTCGCCGCGGCGGCGGTGCTGGTCGGTCGGGTCGCGGGGACGCCCTGCGCCACGGCCGGCCGGGTGGCGGCCGCGAACGGCGCGGCGCTCGGCTCCTGCGCCACACGGTCGGCGACCGCCCGCGTGCGGGTCGTCGTCGCCCCGGGACCGTTCGCCGTGAGCGCGGTCGCCGTCGCCGGTCCGGCGACCAGCACGTCCGAACAGGGTGTGTATGGTGTGCACGTCGGCCCCCGGTCACCGTCGTCCCGGTCGACCCGGACTCCGCTGGCGTCCAGGGCCGGCACGCACCATCGATCAAGGAGACACGTGCCAGGCACGAAGAAGCTCGTGATCGTCGAGAGCCCCGCGAAGGCGAAGACGATCGCGCAATACCTCGGTGACGGATACGAGGTCCAGGCGTCCGTCGGACACATCCGTGACCTCGTCGAGCCCAAGAACCTGCCCGCCGAGCTCAAGAAGGGCTCGCTCGGCAAGTTCTCGGTCGACGTCGACAACGGCTTCGAGCCCTACTACGTCGTCTCCGACGCGAAGAAGAAGACGGTCACCGAGCTCAAGCGGGCGCTGAAGGAAGCCGACGAGCTCTTCCTCGCGACCGATGAGGACCGCGAGGGCGAGGCCATCGCGTGGCACCTCCTGCAGGTGCTCAAGCCCAAGGTGCCGGTCAAGCGCATGGTGTTCCACGAGATCACCAAGGAGGCCATCCAGCGCGCGAAGGAGGCCACCCGCGAGCTCGACACCGCGCTGGTCGACGCGCAGGAGACCCGCCGCATCCTCGACCGTCTCTACGGGTACGAGGTCTCGCCGGTGCTCTGGCGCAAGGTCGGCCCCGGACTCTCGGCGGGCCGCGTGCAGTCCGCGGCGACCCGTCTCGTCGTCGACCGTGAGCGCGAGCGGCTCGCCTTCGTCTCCGCGAACTACTGGGACCTGTCCGCTCGCTTCGAGAAGGTCGGCGACACCGCCTTCACGGCGCGGCTCGTCCGCCTGCAGGGCACGCGGGTCGCCTCCGGGCGCGACTTCGACGACCGCGGCGCGCTCAAGGGCGAGGCCGTCCGTCTCGACGAGGCGTCCGCCGCCGCCCTGACCGCCGTGCTCGAGGGCGCCGGCGACGCGGTCGTGCGCAACGTCGAGTCGAAGCCGTACACGCGTCGACCCGCCGCGCCGTTCACGACGTCGACGCTGCAGCAGGAGGCCGCGCGCAAGCTCCGGTTCTCCGCGCGCCAGACCATGAGCGTGGCCCAGTCGCTCTACGAGAACGGCCACATCACCTACATGCGAACGGACTCGTCGTCCCTGTCGCAGCAGGCCGTCACCGCGGCCCGCAAGCAGGCCTCCGCGCTGTACGGCCCGGAGACGATCCCGGAGAAGCCGCGCAGCTACGCGGGCAAGAGCAAGAACGCGCAGGAGGCGCACGAGGCGATCCGCCCCGCCGGTGACACCTTCCGCACCCCGTCCGAGATGGAGGGCGTGCTGCGCGGCAACGACTGGCGGCTCTACGACCTCATCTGGAAGCGCACGGTCGCCTCGCAGATGGCGGACGCCAAGGGCTCGACCGCGTCGGTCGTGCTCGGCATCACGTCGACGGAGCCGGTCGCCGGCATCGCCGCGACCGCCACCGGCACCGACGCCGAGTTCACGGCGTCCGGCACCGTCATCACCTTCCGCGGGTTCCTCAACGCCTACGAAGAGGGCCGCGACGAGGACCGCCACAGCGGGGACAACGGCGATGCCAAGCTCCCGCAGATGGCCGAGGGCGACCACCTCGGCGTGAGTGACGTCGAGGCGAAGGGGCACGACACGTCGGCGCCGCCGCGCTACACCGAGGCCAGCCTCGTGAAGACACTCGAGGAGCTCGGGATCGGTCGCCCGTCGACGTACGCGGCGATCATCTCGACGATCATGGACCGCGGGTACGTCACCCAGCGGGGGAGTGCCCTCGTGCCGAACTGGATCGCGTTCAGCGTGGTCCGGTTGCTCGAGGACCACTTCGGCGACCTCGTGCAGTACGACTTCACGGCCGGGATGGAGGAAGACCTCGACCGGATCGCGAGCGGCGACGCCGACCGCATCGACTGGCTCAAGGGGTTCTACTTCGGCGGTGACGACCACCGTGGGCTCCGGACGGTCATCGACAACCTCGGCGAGATCGACGCGCGCGACATCAACTCGGTCGAGCTCGCGCCCGGTCTCACCCTGCGCATCGGCCGCTACGGTCCGTACATCGAGGTCCCGAGCGACGACCCGGAGAAGCCCCGGCGCGTCAACGTGCCCGAGGACCTCGCGCCCGACGAGCTGACCGCCGAGAAGGCGCAGGAGCTCGTCGACGCGCCCGTCGTCGGGGACCGCGTCGTCGGCATCAACCCGGTGACCGGCAAGGAGGTCCTCGCGAAGGACGGCCGCTTCGGCCCCTACGTGACGGAGCGCACCCCGGAGCCGGAGCCGACGGTCGATCCGTCCACCGGCGAGGTCGTCGAGGCTGCCGCCGAGCAGGCCCCGACGTCGACCACGACGAAGGCCGCTGCGAAGACCACGGCGAAGGCCCCCGCGAAGAAGACGACGAAGAAGGCCGCAGCGCCGAAGGAGCGCACCGCGTCCCTGTTCAAGTCGATGGACCCGCAGACCGTGGACCTGGAGACCGCGCTCAGGCTCCTCGACCTGCCCCGCGTCGTCGGGAAGGACCCGGAGTCCGGCGAGGACATCACGGCGCAGAACGGCCGCTACGGCCCGTACATCAAGAAGGGCACCGACACCCGGACGCTGCCGAGCGAGGACGCGATCTTCGACGTCGACCTCCCCGGCGCGATCGAGCTCTTCGCGCAGCCGAAGTACGGTGCCAAGCGGACCGCGAGTGCCGCGCTGAAGGAGTTCGACGCCGACCCGGTGTCCGGCAAGCCGATTAAGATGAAGGACGGCCGCTTCGGTCCGTACGTCACCGACGGCGAGACGAACGCGACCATCCCGCGCGGCGAGGACATCGAGACGGTCGACCACGCGCGCGCCGTGCAGCTCATCGCCGACAAGCGCGCCAAGGGTCCGGTGAAGAAGAAGGCCCCGGCCCGCAAGGCGCCGGCCAAGAAGAAGTGACCGGTCGGTTCATCACCCTCGAGGGCGGCGACGGCGCGGGCAAGACCACCCAGGCCGCGCTGCTCACCGACTGGCTCGAGGCCAACGGTCGGACGGTCGTGCGGACGCGTGAACCCGGGGGGACGGACCTCGGGCAGCGCATCCGCGAGATGGTGCTGCACGAGCGGGGCCACGTCGCCCCGCGTGCGGAGGCCCTGCTCTACGCCGCGGACCGTGCCCACCACGTGGAGACGGTCGTCCGGCCGGCCCTGGAGCGCGGCGAGGTCGTGCTGCAGGACCGGTACATCGACTCCTCGGTGGCCTACCAGGGCGTCGCGAGGGGCCTCGGGGCCGACCGCATCCGGTCCGTGTCGGAGTGGGCCGCCGACGGCCTCGCGCCGGACCTGACCGTGCTGCTCGACCTCGACGTCACGGTCGGCCGCGCCCGTGTGGCCGCGGCGCGGGGCGACACCTTCGACCGGCTCGAGTCCGAGGCCGCCGCCTTCCACGAGACCGTCCGCTGCGCGTTCCTCGACGCGGCCGCCGCGGAACCGGCCCGGTTCCTGGTCGTCGACGCGTCGGCTCCCGCCGAGGACGTCCAACGCGCCGTGCGCACCGCCGTCGGCGCGCTCGTCGGGATCCCGACCACGGGCCCGAGCGCATCGTGACGACCGCCCGCGTGACGGAGGCTGCTGCGAGGATGACCCCGTGAGCGTGTGGGACGGCCTGACCGGGCAGGACGAGGCGGTCGCCGCGCTGCGCAGTGCGGCCGAGGGCCCCGAGGGCACGGGTGGGATGACCCACTCGTGGCTCATCACCGGCCCGCCCGGGTCCGGTCGCTCCAACGTCGCGGCGGCGTTCGCGGCCGCGCTGGTCGGCTCGGGCGCCGACGACGACCACACCCTGCAGCAGATCGCGGCACGGACCCATCCGGACGTCTCCGTGCTGACCACGCAGCGCGTGATCATCACCATCGACGAGATCCGGCACCTCGTCACGTCGTCGCACTACTCGCCGTCGGTCGGTCGCTACCGCGTCGTCATCATCGAGGACGCCGACCGCATGACCGAGCGCACCTCGAACCTGCTGCTCAAGGCGCTCGAGGAGCCGCCGGAGCGCACGGTCTGGATCCTCTGCGCCCCGAGCGAGGCGGACCTGCTGCCCACGATCCGGTCGCGGGTCCGTTCGGTGCGCCTGCGCGTGCCGGACGTGGCGTCCGTCGCGGACCTCATCGTCGCCCGCACCGGGGTGGACCGGGGCCTCGCCACCGACGCCGCACGGCAGGCCCAGAGCCACATCGGCATGGCCCAGCGCCTGGCGACGAGCGAGGACGCCCGTGGCCGCCGTCGACGCACGCTCGAGACGGTGCTCGGCATCCGCTCGGTGGGCGACGCCGTGATGGCCGCTGCCGACCTGCTCGCCGTGGCCGACGAGGACGCCAAGGCGATCACCGTGGAACGGGACAGCGAGGAACGCGACGCCGCACTCCGCTCACTCGGGGTGGCGCCCGGCGGGACCGTGCCGCCCGCGCTGCGGTCCCAGCTCCGCGCACTCGAGGAGGACCAGAAGCGCCGGGCCACCCGGAGCCTCCGCGACGGCCTCGACCGCATCCTCGTCGACGTGTCCTCGCTGTACCGCGACCTGCTCCTGCTCGGTCTCGGCGCGCCGGCCGAACCCGTGAACCTCGCGATGCGCGACCAGCTCGACCGCGCGCTCGCGGTCGTCCCGCCCGCCGCTGCCCTCGAGGTGCTCGACGCAGTCGCCCTGGCACGGCAGCGGATCGCGGCGAACGTCGCCGCCCTGCTGGCACTCGAGGCGCTCCTCGTCACGATCGCCCGCGCGACCCGCTGACGGGCGGATCGGGCGCCCGTCGCCCGTCGCCCGACGGGAGCACCGACGGGACAACCGACGGGAGCACCGACGGGACAACCGACGGGAGCACCGACGGGGGCACCGACGGACGCAAGCGTCCCGACGGACCGGCCACGCGCCTCCCGGCCGACCCGCCGCGGTCGTCCGGGAGGCGCGTGGCCGGTCTCCTCCGTCCGTCCCCGGCAGCCTGCGCACACCCGCAGCCGACGGCCGCACCGGCCGTGAGAAGATCGCGCCATGCCCGACGCCGCACCCGGCCTGCGTGAACGCAAGCGCCGCGCCACCCGTCTCGCGATCCAGCAGGCGGCCCTCCGGATCGCGATCGAGTCCGGCTGGCCGGCGGTCACCGTGGACGAGATCGCCCGCCGGGTGGACGTCTCGCCGCGCACCTTTTTCAACTACTTCCCGAGCAAGGAGCAGGCGCTGCTCGGCGACGATCCGACGCTGCCCGCGGGGCCGGCGCTCGATGCTTTCCGGGCGGGGGGACCGACCGGGGAGCTGCTGTCCGACCTCGCGGTGTTGCTCGTGCACGCGGCCGAGGAACTCGTCGACGACCGCGAGTTGCTCGCCGAGCGCCAGCAGGTGCTCCGTGCAGCGCCCGAGCTGTTCAGCAGGCGGATGGCGTCGATGAAGGAGTTCCAGGCGCAGGTCGAGGACGCCGTCACCGAACGGCTCACGGCGACCGGGGCGGACGTCGACGAGGCCTCGGAGGTGCTCCGGAGGCGAGCCCGCCTGGCGTCCTTGGTCGCGCTCGCGGCGCTCCGGCACGCCTGGTGGGAGTGGTCCGACGGCGGCTCCGCGACCCTCCTCGTGGACGAGCTGCAGCGCTCCTTCGACGAGCTCGGCGCGCTCGTTTCGCGTTCGCTCGTCTGAACCTGTATAGTCGTTACCCGTGCCGCTCCGGGAACGGAGCGTCCGCCGCCTTAGCTCAGTCGGCAGAGCGATTCACTCGTAATGAATAGGTCGTCGGTTCGATTCCGACAGGCGGCTCACAACCGGAACCCCCGGTCGGACAGTGTCCGACCGGGGGTTCCGTCGTTCCGACCCGTCCGGCCGACCCGTCAGGCCGACCCGTCCGGCGCACACGGGAGCCCTGTGCCGTGCCCCTGCCGGACGGAGGCGTCCGGCAGGGGCACGGGTGGTCACGGCAGGTAGTAGGTGGGGTTCGGCAGCTTGACGTTCCGGTCCGCCGACCCACCGATGAGGTCGCTGTACTGGTCGCCGAAGTTCGCGACGATGTCGTACCGACCGCCGGCACGCGACTCGATGTGGGCCCGGGTCTGCGCCTTGTACTCGATCGTGGTGCACTTCGCTGCGGCGCACGTGACGTAGGACGGCTGCTGCGAGGCGCCGACACCGGTCCACTTCGTGTAGTACGTCTCGGTGCCGCGCTCCGTGGCACGGAACTGCGGGTAGCCGACCTTGTTCAGGTCGGCGATGGTCGCCGCCTCCTGGCCGTCGTTGCGGCCGGTGAGCCCGATGATCGTGCAGCCGGAGCGCTCGGCCACGGACACGAGCGAGGTCATCGACGGGGTGGCCGGGAAACGCTCGTCCTGCACCCACTCGTCCTGCAGCGCGGGGTCGAAGACGAAGTGCATGTCCGCGACCTCCATGTCGTAGGTCCAGAGCGTCGTGTCGTCGGCGTCGAGCACGATCGCGGGGTTGCGGTGCTCACGGCTCGCGACGGAGCACTGGGCGGCGACGACGGGCGCCTGTCGCGCGACGATCGAGCGCATCTCGCGGATGTAGGGCGAGTCGGTCTTGTCCGCGATCCCGGTGCCGGGGTCGCCGTAGTACGTTGCGATGGTCTTCTTGACCGAGTCGATGTTCGGGATGCCCTCCCCGCCCTGCGTCACGCCGGACGAGCCGTCCGCCGCCATGGTGAACTGCGTGCGCGGAGCCAGCCGTGGCTCGGACACGCCGGGGAGGTCGGCGGAGGGGAGGAAGTAGGTGGGGTTCGGTAGCTTCAGGGAGCGGTCCGCGTACCCGCCCTGCAGGTCGCTCCACTGGTCGCCGACGTTGAGCGTGATGTCGTAGCCGAGGTCCTGTTCGATGTGCTTGCGCGTCAGGGCCTTGTACTCGACCGTCGTGCACTTCGCGGTGGCGCAGGTGATGTACGACGGCTGCTGCGAGGCGCCGACGCCGGTCCACTTCGTGAAGAACCGGTCCGGGGCGAACGCGGTGTAGCCGACCTTGGTCAGGTTCTGCACGGTGGCGGTCTTCTGGTCGTCGGTGCGACCGGTGAGCCCGAAGACGGTGAACCCCATCGCCTGGGCACGGTTCACGAAGCCCACCATCGAGGGCGTGGCGGCGAAGCGTTCGTCCTGCACCCACTCGTCCTGGCGGGCGGGGTCGAAGACGAAGTGCATGTCCGCGACCTCCATGTCGTAGGTCCAGAGCGTCGTGTCGTCAGCGTCGAGCACGATGGCCGGACGCTGCCCGTGCCGGACGGCGGTGTCGTGCATGCGGCGGAGCTGGCGCGTCTCGCGGTCGACGATCGAGCGCATCTCGCGGATGTAGGGCGAGTCGGTCTCGTCCGCGATCCCGGTGCCGGGGTCGCCGTAGTACGTCGCGATGGTCTTCTTCACCGAGTCGATGTTCGGGATGCCCTCACCGCCCTGCGTCATGCCGGAGGAGCCGTCGGCAGCCATCGTGAAGTGCGTGCGGGGCGTGAGAGCGGTGTCGTGCCCGTGGTCGTGCCCGGGCGGACCCCAGCCGTGTGCGGCGGCGGGGCCGGCGCCGACGAGCGTCGTCGTGAGCAGGACGGCCGCGCTCGTGGCGACGGCGGTGAGGACTGATCGGCGCATGGAGACGGGATCACCTTCGAGTCGGGGAACGCCCCCGGTCGGGGGACACGAGCACGCTAACTGGCCGTGCGCCGAGCGGTCCATGTGGGTCCGCACAGGAAGCGAGTACTGCCCGGGGAGCGGTCCCGCGGACGGCGCGGGACCGACCGCTGGTAGACAGGGGCCATGACGGTTCGCTGGGGAGTCATCGGCACGGGCGGCATCGCACGCTCCTTCGTGGTGGACTGCACCGCCGCGGGGATCGAGTTCGTCGCGGTCGGCAGCCGCACGCGTGCGAGCGCCGAGGCGTTCGCCGCTGAGCACGGCATCGCCCGTGCTCACGGTTCCTACGAGGACCTGGTGGCCGACGAGGGGGTCGACGCGGTCTACGTCGCCACACCCCACTCGCGGCACGCCGAGGACGCCCTCCTCGCCGTCGCCGCCGGCAAGCACGTGCTCGTCGAGAAGGCGTTCACGATCACCGCAGCCGAGGCCCGCCGGGTCGTCGACGCGGCCCGTCGCGCCGACGTCGCCGTCATGGAGGCGATGTGGACCCGGTTCCTCCCGCAGATGCGGATGATCCGCGAGCTGATCGCCGAGGGGCGGATCGGCCGACCGCGACTCGTCGAGGCGACGCACCACCAGGCCCTGCCGAGCGACCCGCACCACCGCCTCAACGACCCTGCGCTGGGCGGCGGCGCGATGCTCGACCTCGGTGTGTACCCGATCTCGTTCGCGGTCGACGTCCTCGGGGTCCCGACGGCCGTGACCGCCGCGGGCACGCTGAGCGACCGGGGCGTCGACACGCAGGTGGGTCTCGTGCTCACGCACGAGGGCGGCGCGCAGTCGACGGTGCACTTCGCCCTCGACCTCCGCAGCCCGAACACCGCCTCGGTGATCGGCGAGGACGGCCGCATCGACCTCGACGACACCTGGTACACCCCGACGACCTGGCGACTGCGGGACCGGGACGGTGCGGTCGTCGAGGAGTACGACTCCCGCGAGCAGCTCGCCGGGTACGCGCACGAGGCCCGCGCGTTCGAGGAGATGATCACCTCGGGCACGCACGAGGGCGGCCCGATGGACCCCGAGGAGACGGTGGCCGTCATGGCGGTGATGGACGAGGCCCGACGTCAGGTCGGCGTCCGCTACGCGGCCGACGACGAGGACGGTCCGGCACCCGCCTCCGTCGCCTGACCCCCGGGCGCGGATCCCGGTCTGGAGGCCCGTGGCCGGGTTCCGTAGGATCGTTCGCGATGTCCGACCAGCAGCCCTCGTCGAAGTCCCTCCCGACGCGCATCCGCGACGCGGTCGCCGCCGTGCGCCGCTCGGCTTCCCGACGTCCCGTGCCGTGGATCGCCGGTGGCCTGGCCGGCGTCCTGGTCCTCGGCTCCGGCGGGGCCGTCGCGGTCGCCGCCGCGACCATGCCGTCGCGCGGGTCCGCGGCGCCGACCGTCGCCGCGAGCACGTCCTCCGCCCCCGTGACGCCGCGTGCGTCGGGGACCCCGAGCGCGACGCCGACCCCGGACGCCCGGGCTGTCCCCGCCGACCCCGCGGGTCCGTCGGCACTCCGCACGTGCACGATCGACTCCGCCGCGTCCGCCGCGGGCCTCGGCGACTTCGAGGGCTTCGTGATGGACGCGGCGACCGGCGAGACGCTGTTCTCGAGGAAGGGCACGGAGGCCGCCCAGACCGGCAGCGTCATGAAGACGCTCACGAGCGCCACCGCGCTGGCCGTGCTGGGCGGTGACCACCGCATCCCGACCACCGTGACGAAGGAGGCGGACGACACGATCGCCCTGGTCGGGCACGGCGACGCGACGCTGTCGGCCGGGAACGGCACGGTGTACCCGGGCGCCCCGACCCTGGCGCAGCTCGCCCAGCAGGTGAAGGCGGAGCTCGGCGACGCACCCGTCACGACGATCGTCGCGGACGACAGCTACTGGGACGACGCCGACGCGTGGGACCCGACGTGGCCGGAGACCGAACGGACGATCGGGTACCAGCCGCGGGTCACGGCGCTGATGGTCGACGGCGACCGTGCGAACCCCGCCGCGGCCACGTCGCCGCGCTCCACCGACCCGGTCGGTCGCGCCGGTGCGGCGTTCCGGACCGCGCTGGCGGCCGCCGGGGTCGTCGGTGCCGGGAACGCGCAGGTCGTGCACCGTGCGACGACGAGCTCGGACACGATCGCCTCGGTGTCGTCGCAGCCCGTCTCGACGCTGATCGGGCAGATGATCCCGAACTCCGACAACACCCTCGCGGAGATGCTCGCCCGGGTCTCGTCGCGGGAGTCCGGCGCGGGCGGTTCCGCTGCGTCCCTGACCGGGGTGTACCAGAAGGCCCTGGCGGGCTACGGGCTCGACCCGGCCGGCATCGTGATCCGGGACGGTTCGGGGGAGAGCGCGTCGAACGCGGTGTCGCCGGCGTTCGTCGCCCACCTCATGGTGCAGGTCGCCGCGGGCGCGAAGGGCCTCGGGGTGCTCGCCGAGTCGTTGCCGGTCGCGGGGGTGTCCGGCACGCTGTCGAGCCGCTTCAAGGGCGCGAACGCGGTCGCCCGCGGCAAGGTGCACGCGAAGACGGGTTGGATCGACAGCGCGAACACGCTGGGCGGGTACATCGACGCCGCCGACGGCACCCGGCTGACCTTCGCCTTCTACGCCATCGGTTCCTCGCGGGCGGCCGCCCTGCCGGCGCTCGACGCCGTGACCGCGGCGACGTACTCCTGCGGCGGCAGCCTGACCTCGTCCTGAGCCTCACCGCGCCCGGAGGCTCGGGGTGCAGGATGGGGCACATGGCCAGGGCACTGCTCGTCGTCGACGTCCAGAACGACTTCACGGAGGGCGGTGCTCTCGGTGTGGACGGGGGCGCTGCCGTCGCGGAGCGCATCACCGTCTTCCTCCGCCGGCACGCCGACGAGTACGACCTGATCGTCGCCTCGCGCGACTGGCACCACGGGGACGACGACAACGGCGGACACTTCGCCGGACCAGAGGGACCCGACTACGTCGACACGTGGCCGGTGCACTGCGTCGGCGGCACGCCCGGGGCGGACTACCACCCCGACCTCGACACGAGCGTCGTCGACGTCCACGTGTTCAAGGGCCGTGGGCGTCCCGACTACTCGGCGTTCCAGGCGACCACGGAGGACGGCACGACCCTGCCGGACCTGCTCGTGGACCGACGCGTGACCACGGTCGACGTCGTCGGGATCGCCACGGACCACTGCGTCCGGGCGTCGGCGCTCGACGCGCGTGCGGCCGGCTTCGACGTCGCCGTCTACGAGGACCTCGTGGCGGGCGTCGACGCCGAGCGGAGCGCGCGTGCCCTGGCCGAGATCAGCGCGGCCGGCGGACACGTCGACCGCAGCGACACGGACGAGGGGCTCGCGAGCCCCGGAGGAGCAGTACTGTGACCAGCACCACCAGCACCACCAGCACCACCAGCACCACCACGACCGTCCGCGACGAGCACGTCTCGGTCGCCGACGTCCCCACCGGCCTGTACATCGGCGGCTCGTGGCGCCCCGCGAGCGGCGGCGCGACCTTCCCCGTCCGCGACCCGAGCACCGGCGCGGTGCTCGCCGAGGTCGCCGACGCGACGCCCGAGGACGGCATCGCCGCCCTCGACGCCGCCGTGGCCGCGCAGGAGGGCTGGGCCTCGACCGCGCCGCGGACGCGCTCGGACGTCCTGCGCCGTGCCTTCGACCTGGTCCACGAGCACGAGGACGACCTCGCCGCCCTGATGACGCTCGAGATGGGCAAGCCGCTCGCGGAGTCGCGGGGCGAGGTCGTGTACGGCGGGGAGTTCCTCCGGTGGTTCTCCGAGGAGGCCGTCCGCATCCACGGCGACTACCGCACGAACCCCGAGGGGACGGGCCGCGGCATCGTCCTCCGCCGTCCGGTCGGACCGGTCTACGCGATCACGCCGTGGAACTTCCCGCTCGCGATGGCCACCCGGAAGATCGGGCCCGCGCTCGCCGCCGGCTGCACGGTCGTGCTGAAGCCCGCCGACCTGACCCCGCTGACGACGCTCTTCCTGGTCGAGCTGTTCCGGCGGGCGGGTCTGCCGGACGGCGTGCTCAACGTGGTGCCGTCGCGCGACGCGAAGGCACTGTCCGAGCCGATCATCGCCGACCGTCGGCTCCGCAAGCTCACCTTCACGGGGTCGACCCCGGTCGGGTCGGCACTCCTCAAGCAGGCGGCCGACAACGTGCTGAAGACGAGCATGGAGCTCGGCGGCAACGCGCCGCTGCTCGTGTTCGACGATGCCGACCTCGACGAGGCGGTCGCCGCCGCGATGCAGGCGAAGTTCCGCAACGTGGGCGAGGCCTGCACGGCCGCGAACCGCTTCTTCGTGCAGGAGGGCATCGCCGACGCGTTCACCGCGGCCTTCACCGCGAAGGTCGACGAGCTCCGGGTCGGCCGGGGCACCGAGGACGGCACGACGCTCGGCCCGCTCATCGACGACCGTGCGGTGGACAAGGCCGCGGGGCTCGTCGACGACGCGGTGCAGCGGGGTGCGACCCTCGTGACCGGTGGGCAGCGCGTCGACCGCCCGGGCACGTTCTACGCGCCGACCGTGCTCGACGAGGTGCAGCCCGGCTCGGACATCCTCACCACCGAGATCTTCGGACCGGTCGTGTCGATCACGCGCTTCACGACCGAGGAGGAGGGCATCCGGCTCGCGAACGACACCGAGTACGGGCTCGTCGCCTACGCCTTCACGACGGACTTCCGGCGGGGCCAGCGGCTCGCCGAACGCCTCGAGACGGGCATGCTCGGCCTGAACACGGGCGTCGTGTCGAACGCCGCGTTCCCGTTCGGCGGCGTGAAGTCCTCGGGCCTCGGTCGCGAGGGCTCGCACGAGGGCATCGAGGAGTACCTGGAGTCGGTCTACGTCCTGACTCCGGACCCCTTCGCCGCCTGATCCACCGGGCCGGGGTCAGACGAGCAGCTGGTGCTTCGCGAGGTCGCGGTAGAGCGGGGTCGACTGCACGAGCTCGGAGTGCGTGCCCGTGCCGACGACCCGGCCGTGCTCGAGCACGACGATGACGTCCGAGTCCACGACGGTGGACAGCCGGTGCGCGATGACGAGCAGGGTGCGGTCCTCGGCGACGGCGTCGATCGCGAGCCGCATCTTCTGCTCGTTCACACCGTCGAGGGATGACGTCGACTCGTCGAGCAGCAGGATCGGGGGAGCGGCCAGCAGCGCGCGGGCGATCGCGAGTCGCTGCCGCTCACCACCGGACAGCATGACGCCGTCCTCGCCGACCTGCGCGTCGAGGCCCCGGGGGTCCCGGTGCAGCACCTCACCGAGGTTGACCGCCTCGAGCACGCGGACGCAGTCCTCCTCGGAGGCGTCCGGCGAGCCGAGGAGCAGGTTCGCCCGGATCGTGCCCGCGAGCACCGGGGCGTCCTGCTCGACGTACCCGATCTGTGCGCGGAGCTCGGCACGGTCGAGCCCGCGGACGTCGACGCCGCCGAGCCGGATGACCCCGTCGGTCGGGTCGTAGAACCGCTCGATCAGGGCGAGGGTCGTCGACTTCCCGGCGCCGGACGGGCCGACCAGCGCGACGCGCGCGCCGCGCGGGACCCGGAACGACACGTCGTCCAGCACCACGTCGCCGGCGGCGGGTGCGTCGTCGACGGCACCCGGGCCTCCCGACCGGTCCGTCGCACCGTCGGCGGCCGTCGCGCCGTCCGCACCCGACGCGTCGGCCGCACGCGCGTACCGGAACGTGACGTGCTCGAACGCGATCGCGTCGTCGGTCTCGACGGCTGCGGCGACCCGGACCGCGGCGTCGTCCTGGTCCTCGGTCGGCAGGTGCAGGACCTCCTCGATGCGGCCGAGCGCCCCGAGGGCCTGCGCCACGGCGACGACCGCACCGAGGGCCTGGCCGAGCGGCATGACCATCATGAAGAGCAGCAGGATGAAGGTGATGAGGGTGGCGATCGTGATGGTGCCCGCCGCGACCTGCGCCCCGCCGACGCCGAGGACGGCGATGAACGCGACCTGCAGGACGATGCTCGCGACCGGGACGACGAACGCCGACATCCGGGCGATGTCGAGACCGCGGCGGTACGCCTCGGTGGCGTGGCCGTCGACCTCCCGGACCTCACGCTCGGTGGCACCGGCGGCGCGGATCGTGCGGACGGCGCCGATGCCACGTTCGACCGCGGCGGTGAGGTCGCCCACCTTCTCCTGCGCACGCTTCGACGCCACGCGGATGCGCCGGCTGAGCCCGCCGACGACGACGATCGCGACGAGCACGATGACGACCGTGATGCCGAGGAGCAGCGGGTCGATGACCGCCATCGCGATGACGGCGCCGACGAACGTCAGCGCGCCGCCGATCGACTCGATGAGTCCCTGCGTCAGCACGGCACGCAGGAGGGTGGTGTCGCTGCCCACCCGGGACACCAGGTCGCCGGTACGCCGGGTGTCGAACTCGGAGATCGGCAGGTTGAGGATGCGCGCGATGAGCTTGCGGCGGGTGGAGAGCACCACGCCCTCGCCGGCACGCTGGAGCAGGAAGTGCTGGACGCCGTTCAGGACGCCCGACACGAGGACGAGCGCGACCAGCACCCAGACCAGGACCGAGAGCGTGTCACCGCGCTGCACGGCGGTGACCACCTGGTTGACGAGCAGCGGCTGCGCGAGCGAGGCGCCGGCTCCGAGGACGCTCAGCACGATGATGACGACCATCGCGGGCTTGTTCTCGAACAGGTAGGTCAGCAGCCGTCCGAAGCTCGCGCGGGGGCCGTCGGACTGCTTGCGTCGTACGAAGGGGAGGCTCATCGTTCCTGGTTCCTGCCGCCCGTGCGGGGTGTGCTGGCGGCCGTCGTCCAGTCTCCCACCGTCACGTGGGTGCGTGCTGCGCCGTCCGAGGTGTGGGGATGACGCGACGGGAGGCGCGGTACCAGCCGGCACCGCGCCTCCCGTTGCGTCGTGTGGTCGCGTCGGCGACCCGTCAGGCGTGCACGTCCGTGGCTGCGGTTGCGTCTGCGTCTGCGTCCGCGTCCGCGAGCCCGCGGCTCTTCGTCTCGCGCACGAACAGCAGGGCGACGAGCGTCACGACCGCGGCGATCGTCAGGTACAGGCCGACGAGGAAGATGTTCCCGTCCGGCCGCCAGAGCGCCAGGGCGATCGTGGGCGCGAGCGACGCCCCGAGGATCGACGCGACGTTGTAGGCGATCGCCGAGCCGGTGTAGCGGACGTTCGTCGGGAAGAGCTCCGGCAGCAGTGCCCCCATCGGGCCGAAGGTCAGGCCCATGAGCGACAGCCCGACGACGAGGAACGTGACCACCGTGATCGGTCCGGTCGACGCGGCGAACCACAGCTGGAACGTCAGACCGAACAGGGCGATGCCGATCGTCGTGGGGATGAGGGTGCGGCGACGGCCGTACTTGTCCGCCAGCCAGCCCGCGATCGGCGTGAAGATGCCGAAGAACACGACGCCGATCATGAGCAGCGTGAGGAACTCGCCGCGGCTGTAGCCGAGGCCGACCTTCGGCACGAGCGGCCCCGCCTCGGCACCGGTCGTGCCGTAGTTCAGCGTGAAGGTCGTCATGAAGTAGAAGAGGACGTACGTGGCGACCATGCCGAAGGTGCCGACGATGACGGCCTTCCACGAGGTCCGGAACACCCGACCGAGCGGGAGCTTCGCGACGCTGCCGGTCTCCTGCACGCCGCGGAAGACGGTCGACTCGACGAGCTTGAACCGGACGTAGAGCCCGACGATGACGAGCACCGCGGAGAGCAGGAACGGGATGCGCCAGCCCCACGCCTGGAAGTCGGCGTTCGGGGTGCCGTCCGCACCGGCGGGCATCGCGGCGTTGATCGCGATGAACAGGCCGTTGGCGAGCAGGAAGCCGATCGGGGCGCCGAGCTGCGGCATCGACCCGAACACGCCGCGCTTGCCCTTCGGCGCGTTCTCCGTCGCGAGCAGTGCGGCCCCGGACCACTCGCCGCCGAGTCCGACGCCCTGGGCGAAGCGCATCACGGCGAGCAGCACGGGTGCCCAGATGCCGATGGTGTCGAAGGTCGGCAGGCAGCCGATCAGGAAGGTCGCGGTCCCCATGACGAGGAGCGACGCGACGAGGGTGGCCTTGCGGCCGACGCGGTCGCCGAAGTGGCCGAACAGGATCGACCCCACCGGGCGGGCGAAGAAGGCGAGCGCGAAGGTCACGAAGGACGACAGCTGCGAGGCCGTCGGGTCCTCGTTCGGGAAGAACAGCGCGGGGAAGACGAGGACGGCGGCGGTCGCGTAGACGTAGAAGTCGTAGAACTCGATCGAGGTGCCGACGAGGCTCGCGATGACGACGCGGGACCGGGGGTTCTCGGCCGGCGCGGGGGCCGGGGTGGGGGCGGACGTGGGTGCCGGTGCGGCGGACATGGTGCGGGGGACTCCGAGGGGAGCGCTCGGGCGAGCGCGGCGGTGGCTGCCGAAGCTGCGGACACCGACCGGTCCGCGCGGGGTGGCGCGTGTCCTGGTCGGGTGCGTTCGGTGGGTGGTCCCGCTCGTGACGGAGCACCCAGCGTACGACAGATGTCGTCCACCTGCGAATCCACCGAGGGTCCCCGGTGCACGCCCTGCGCTCAGCTGGAGGTGTCGGCCTCGAGGTGCGCGGGCAGCTGGTGCCCCATGCGGTCGCGCTTCGTGTCGAGGTACCCGGCGTTCTGCGCGGAGATCCCGACGACGAGCGGCACGAGCGCGGACACCGTGATGCCGTGCTCCTCGAGCTGGCGGCGCTTCTCCGGGTTGTTCGACAGCAGTCGGACGCGCGTGATGCCGAGGTCGGCGAGGATCCCGGCGGCTCCGCCGTACTCGCGGGAGTCCGCCGGCAGCCCGAGCGCGAGGTTCGCGTCGAGGGTGTCGAGCCCGTCCTCCTGCAGGCGGTACGCCTTGAGCTTGTTGATGAGCCCGATGCCGCGGCCCTCCTGACCGCGCAGGTACACCACGACACCGCCCTCGGCGGCGATCGTGTCGAGCGCGGCGTCGAGCTGCGGGCCGCACTCGCACTTCAGGGAGCCGAACGCCTCGCCGGTCAGGCACTCCGAGTGCACGCGGACCAGGGCGTCGTCGCCCGGTGCCGACCCGTCCGGCGCGGGGGCGATGATCGCGACGTGCTCGGCACTCGTCACGAGGTCGCGGTAGGCGCGCATCTCGAACGTCCCGTGCGTCGTCGGGACGTCGGTCGCGACCTCGAAGTGCACCGGGCTGCCCGGGGTGGGGGAGGTGAGGGCGTCGGTCATGGGGTGCTCCGGTCGTTCTGTGCCTGGTCTGCTGCCGTAGCCGCTCCGGAGGGCGCGGTCCCCTCCGCCGGCCGGCCGGTGCCGGTCCGGGGGCGGTGGGGACGAGCGCGGACCAGGAGGTCGGGGCCCAGGCTGGTGGTGGACGTCACGTCCAACTGGCGGCGGTCGCCGATGCTTCCCACCCCGACGTCGCCGATCGCGACCCGGGGGCCGCCGAGCAGGACCGGGGCGAGGTAGACGAGCACCTCGTCGACCAGGCCGTCCGCGATGAGCGCCGAGGCGACCGTCGGACCGCCCTCGACGAACACCGAGTGGACGCCGCGGTCGCGCAGGGTGCGGAGCGCGCCCGCGAGGTCGTGCCCCGGGAGCTCGAGCAGGCCGCGCGGGTGCCGTCGGACGGCGGCGGTGTCGGGCACCGAGCGGTCGCCGACCACGACGGGGAGGGGCTGGTCGGCGAGGAGCTCGCCCGCGTCGCCGCGCGCCGTCAGGCTCGGGTCGTCGGCGAGCACGGTCCCGGTGCCGACGAGGATCGCGTCGTGCGCGGCCCGCTGCTCGTGGACGTGCTGCCGTGCGGCCGCCCCGGTGATCCAGCGACTCGTGCCGTCGGCCGCGGCGACCCGTCCGTCCAGGCTCGACGCCCACTTCACGGTCACCCACGGGCGTCCGGTGCGGACGGAGAGGAGCCAGCGCTCGAGGAAGGCCTCGGCCTCGTCGGCGAGCAGGCCGGACACGACGTCGACCCCGGCCGCGCGCAACCGGTCGGCCCCACCGTGCGCGTGCTCGCCCGGGTCGTCCACCGCGTAGACGACCCGTCCGACGCCGGCCTCGATCAGGGCCAGGGCGCACGGTCCGGTGCGGCCGACGTGGTTGCAGGGCTCGAGGGTGACCACCGCGGTGGCACCGCGGAGCTGCTCGGCGGGCACCTCGGCCATCGCGGCGACCTCGGCGTGCGGGGTGCCGGCGCCCCGGTGCCAGCCCTCGCCCAGCACGTCGCCGGCGGGGGAGAGGATCACCGCGCCGACCCGGGCGTGGTCGCCGACGGCCGGCCCGAGCGCGGCGAGCTCGAGCGCGCGGCGCATCGCTCGGCCCTCTGCGGGTCGGACCGACGGATCGGGGTTCGTGGTCACGCTCCGACACTACCGACCGGCCGTCGGTGACCCGTCACCCGGTGGTCCCCTGTCAGCGAACGCCCGCGCGTGTCAGGGACCGTCCCGGTGCGCGCCCGCGTGCTGCGGTCCGTCGGTGCCGTCCGGGAACGACGCCGTCGGCCAGGGCAGGTCCGACGCCGGCGCACCGTCGGCGCGACGCAGCCCCGTCCACGCGACCGTCGGGCCGCCGTCACGGGCGGGGATGCGGGCGGTCCCGGTGCCGGTGAAGGAGAACCCCGCCGAGCGGGCGACCGACGCCGACCCGACGTTGCCCTCCCAGCACTCCCAGTACACGTCGGGGGCGCCACGGTCGAACGCCCACGCGACCACGAGTTCGACGGCCTCGTGCATGATCCCGGCACCCCGGGCGGCGGGCGCGAGCCAGAAGCCGAGGTCACGGTGCTCGGTGCGGAAGGAGACCACGCCGACGAGCCAGTCCGAGCCGGCCCGCCGGATGCCCCACGTGTACTCGCGGTCGGACGCCCAGCCGGGGCCGACGAGCGCATCCACGAAGGTCTGCGCCTCGCGCTCGGTGTACGGCGTCGGGACGGTCGTCCACCGCACCACGGCCGGGTCCTGGCACCCCTCGGTGATCGCAGCCGTGTCGGCCCGGGTGGGCACCGTCAGGCGCACCCGGTCCGACGACAGCGTCACGGGGAGCATCGTCAGGCGCGGCGTCGCGGCACGAAGCCGATGCGGTCGTACACGCGGGCGAGGGTGGCCTGCGCGATCGCCTCGGCACGGTCCGCACCGACGGCGAGCAGCCGGTCCAGCTCGGCCGGGTCGTCGAGCAGCTCCAGCGTGCGGGCGCGCACCGGCTCGAGCTCGGCGACGACGGCGTCCGCCACCGCACCCTTGAGGTCGCCGTAGCCCTTGCCCACGAACTGCTCCTCGAGCGACGCGACCGGGGTGCGCGTGAACGCCGAGAGGATCGCGAGCAGGTTGGTCACACCGGGCTTGGCCTGACGGTCGGCCCGGATCTCGCGCTCGGTGTCGGTGACGGCCGACCGGATCTTCTTCGCGGTGCGCTTCGGGTCGTCGAGCAGGCGGATCAGCCCGTTGTCCGACGCCGCGGACTTGCTCATCTTGCTCGTCGGGTCCTGCAGGTCGTAGATCCGAGCGGTCTCGGTGCCGATCTGTGCCTTCGGGACGACGAAGGTGTCGCCGAAGCGCGAGTTGAACCGGGTCGCGAGGTCGCGCGTCAGCTCGACGTGCTGGCGCTGGTCGTCACCGACCGGCACGACCGCCGTGTCGTACAGCAGGATGTCCGCCGCCATCAGGATCGGGTAGGTGAACAGGCCGACCGAGGCCGCCTCGGCGCCCTGGCGTGCCGACTTGTCCTTGAACTGGGTCATCCGGCTGGCCTCGCCGAAGCCCGTCAGGGTGTTGAGCACCCACGCGAGCTCGGCGTGCGCCGGCACGTGGGACTGCACGAACAGCGTCGACTTCGTCGGGTCGATGCCGGACGCGATGTACTGCGCGGCGGTCGCCCGCGTGCTCGCCCGGAGCTCCGCCGGGTCCTGCGGCGACGTGATCGCGTGCATGTCGACCACGCAGTAGATCGCGTCGTGGTCGTCCTGCAGGTCGCGCCACTGCATGAGCGCCCCGACGTAGTTGCCGAGGTGGAGGGACCCGGCCGAGGGCTGGATGCCGGAGAAGATGCGCGTCGTGGTCATGGTGCTGTTCCTGTACTGCGAGAGCGGAGGGGGAGCGGGTCAGAGCTCGTAGTCGACGACCACGGGAGCGTGGTCGGACCATCGCTGGTCGTACGCCGCGGCGCGGTCGACCGTGTACTGCGTGACCTTCGCGGCGAGGTCGGGCGTGGCCACCTGGTAGTCGATGCGCCAACCGCTGTCGTTGTCGAACGCCTGGCCGCGCCACGACCACCACGTGTAGGGCCCGTCGACGTCACCGGCCTGGTCGCGTCCGACGTCCACCCAGCCGAGGCCCGGGCCGGTCGAGCCGTCCGCGCCCTCGACGGGTTCGCCCTCGGTGCCGAAGAACCGCGAGAAGTAGGCACGTTCGCGCGGGAGGAACCCGGCGCGCTTGACGTTGCCCTTCCAGTTCTTGATGTCCCGCTGGTCGTGCCCGACGTTGAGGTCGCCGACGACGACCGCGAGCGGGTTGTGCGCGCGCAGCGTCGGCAGCCGCTCGGTCATCGCGTCGAGGAACTTCCACTTCTCGTCCTGCTTCGGGGTGTCGACCTCGCCCGAGTGCACGTAGCAGGACACGACCGTGACGGTGGTGCCGTCGAGCTCGTAGTCGGCCTCGATCCAGCGTCCGGCGGAGTCGAAGTCCGTCGGACCCAGTTCGACGCGGTGGATGTGCGCACGGTGGCGCGAGGCGATCGCGACACCCGCGCGGCCCTTCGCCGTGGCGGGGTCGTGCACGATGTCCCACTCGTCGCCGAGGAGCCCGGCCAGGTCGTCGCTCGATGCGCGGACCTCCTGCAGGGCCAGCACGTCGACCTCGCGCGTGTCGAGCCAGTCGCCCATGCCCTTCCGGAAAGCGGCGCGGACGCCGTTCACGTTGACGGATGCGAGGCGCAGGCGTGTCATGCCGACCACCCTATCGACGCGCGGGGACGGGCCTCGCCGAACGCAGGACGGACGGGAGGCGCGGTGCCCGCTGGCACCGCGCCTCCCGTCCGTCAGGTGGTCGCGTCGCGCGACCGGTCTGCTCAGGCCGCGTCGTGGTCCGTCTGCAGGAACTCGACCAGGCTGTCCGCGGTCGCGTCGGCGTCGTCGCCGGTCACCGTCAGGGTGACCTCGTCGCCGTTCTCGATGCCGAGACCGAGGAGGGCGAGGATGCTGCCCGCGTTGCCGGTCTTGTCGCCCTTGGCGATCGTCACCTGGTGGCCGGACGCGGTGACGGTCTGCACGAAGAGGGACGCGGGGCGGGCGTGCAGGCCGGACGCGCTGGCGACGGTGACGGTGCGGGTGGCTTCGGACATGCGTTGACTCCTGTCGACGGGTGGTTCGCTCATGCTAGCGAGCGCGGGGTGGGCGGTTCCGGGGGCTGTCCGGGCGGGACGGACCGTGGTCCGGTCAGTCGCGGCCGGGCCAGAGGACCTCGGTGCCGGCGGCCTCGACCTCGCGCACGAGATCGGCGTTCACACCGGGGTCGGTGATGATCGTGTCGATCGCGGCCAACGGGGCGACGCGACCGAACTCCTCGCGACCGAACTTCGTGTGGTCGGCGAGCAGGATGCTGCGACGGGCGGACTTGATCATCGCGCTCTTGACGGCCGCCTCGGCCATGTTGTGCGTGGTCAGTCCGCGCTCGGGGGTGATCCCGTTGATGCTGATGAACGCCACGTCGACGCTGACCATCCCGATCAGCTGGTGGGTCCAGGTGCCGACGCCGGCGAGCGAGTCGCTGCGGATGTTGCCACCGAGCAGGTGCAGGTCGATGCCGGACCGGTTCGCGACCGCCATGGCCACGGGCAGCGAGTGCGTGACGACGGTCAGGCCGCGGTCGGTGGGCAGCATCTCGGCCAGGCAGATCGTCGAGGTGCCGGCGTCGATCATGACCGAGCCGTTCTCCGGCAGCTCGGCGAGGGCCGCCTCGGCGATCACCATCTTCTCGGCCTGGTTGATGCCGCCGCGGTCGCCGACGCCCGGGTGCAGCGTGATCCGTTCGACCGGGATCGCGCCGCCGTGGGCGCGCCGGACCAGCCCGCGCCGCTCGAGGCTCGTGAGGTCGCGTCGGATCGTCTCCGGGGTGACCTCGAGCAGCTCGGCGAGGTCCTTCACGTCGACGCGCCCCTGCGAGCGGGCGCGCTCGACGATGCGCTGCTGGCGCTCTGGTGCGTACATCGGACCTCGTCGTCTCGCGGTCGGGGTGGAACGGTCGGGCTGCTCGGTCGGGGCTGCTCGGTCGGGCCGGAACGGACCGGCTCGGACACGATCTCGGCGGACCGTGCCCGTTCGGTTCGTCCGCCGGACGCAAACGGGCACCTGTTTCTGCATTTTTATCCCCGGATGTGTTTGTTTGTCAACGTGGATCGGGGTAGTGTGATCGCACGCCGCCGCGGTCGGACCCGATTCGTCGCGCGGCTCGCACCCCCAAGCACCTCCGCGTGAGATGAAGGAGTCTCGAATGTCCGAACTGCTCGGCACCGGCGTCGGCCGTGGCGTCGCCCACGGCCCCGTGCTCCGGATGGCGGACCCGCTCGGCGCACCGTCGACGGCCCCGCTCGAGGGTTCGGCGGACGACGCGAAGCAGTCCGTGCACGACGCCCTCGCGGTCGTGGCGGAGGACCTCAACAAGCGCGGGCAGCTCGCCGGTGGCGACGCCCAGGCGGTGCTCGAGGCGCAGGCGCTGATGGCGCAGGACCCGACCCTCCTCGACGACGTGCACGCCCGCATCGACGGCGGCACGAACGCCGAGCGCGCGGTGTTCGAGGCGTTCGGCCAGTTCCGCGACCTGCTCGTCGGCATGGGCGGCTACATGGGGGAGCGCGCCGCCGACCTCGACGACGTCGCCCAGCGCATCGTCGCCAAGCTCCGCGGGGTCCCCGCGCCGGGCGTGCCCGAGTCGGACACGCCGTTCGTGCTCGTCGCCCGCGACCTCGCCCCGGCCGACACGGCGCTGCTCGACCTCGACAAGGTCCTCGCGCTCGTCACCCGTGACGGCGGCCCGACCTCGCACACCGCGATCCTCGCCCGCGCCAAGGGCATCACCGCGATCGTCGGGGTCACCGGGGCCGACGGTCTCGTCGACGGCACCCCCGTCGTCGTGGACGCGGCCGCCGGCACCGTCGTGACCGAGCCGTCCGCCGAGCTCGTCGCCGACGTCGAGCGTCGGATCGCCGACCGTCTCGCCGTCGCGGCCGCACCGCTCACCGCCGGTGCCACGGCCGACGGCCACCCGGTCCCGCTGCTCGCGAACCTCGGCAGCCCCGCCGACGCCGCGGGTGCCGTCGCTCTCGGTGCGGAGGGCGTGGGGCTCTTCCGCACCGAGTTCCTCTTCCTCGACTCGCCGACGGCGCCGACCGTCGCGCAGCAGACCGAGTCGTACCGCCAGCTGCTCGAGGCGTTCCCCGGCAAGAAGGTGGTCGTCCGCGCGCTCGACGCCGGTGCCGACAAGCCGCTGCCGTTCCTCACGGACAAGGACGAGGAGAACCCGGCGCTCGGACGCCGCGGTCTCCGGGCGCTCCGCAACCACGAGGAGGTCCTGCGCGACCAGCTCACCGCGCTGGCGCAGGCCGACGCCGCGACCGAGGCGGACCTCTGGGTGATGGCGCCGATGGTCGCCGACGCCGAGGAGACCGAGTACTTCGTCGACCTGGCCCGCGAGCTCGGCATCCGCACCGCGGGTGTCATGGCCGAGGTTCCCTCGCTCGCGCTGATGGCCGAGCAGGTCCTCACGAGCGCCGACTTCGTGTCGATCGGCACGAACGACCTGACGCAGTACACGATGGCCGCCGACCGCATGCTCGGCACCGTCGCGTCCTACCAGGACCCGTGGCACCCCGCCGTCCTGCGCCTCGTCGCGCAGCTCGGTGCGGCCGGTGCCGACGCGGGCAAGGCCGTCGGCATCTGCGGTGAGGCCGCGGCCGACCCGCTGCTCGCCGTCGTGCTCGTCGGCCTCGGCGCCACCACCCTGTCCATGACCCCCGCGGCCCTGGCCGACGTGCGCGCCGAGCTCGGCCAGCACACGCTCGAGCAGGCCCGCGAGATGGCGAAGGCGGCACTCGCCGCGAGCACCGCGGCGGCGGCCAAGACCGCCGCGGCAGCTGCGCACGCCGCCTAGCCGCAGCACCACAGCAGCACCACACCCCTCCACCACTGCAGCACCCATCACAGAAAGCCAGGCACATGACAACGTCGTCCGTTGCAGCGCCCGACGCACCCGCGAAGTCGCGGGGCGGCGCACGCGTCGCCGTCCAGAAGTTCGGCACGTTCCTCTCCGGCATGGTGATGCCGAACATCGCGATCTTCATCGCGTGGGGCCTCATCACCGCCTTCTTCATCGAGACCGGGTGGACGCCGGTCGGCGTCCTCGGCGGCTTCGGCGAGACGGACGGCGTGGCCAACATCGGTCTCGTCGGCCCGATCCTCACCTACCTGATCCCGCTCGCGATCGCCTTCCAGGGCGGCCGGATGATCTACGAGACCCGCGGCGCCGTCGTGGGCTCCATCATGGCGATGGGTGTCATCATCGGCGCCAACGGCACGATCATGATCCTCGGTGCGATGATCTGCGGTCCGCTCGGTGCGTACCTCATCAAGCAGATCGACAAGATCTGGGACGGCAAGATCAAGCCCGGCTTCGAGATGCTCGTGAACAACTACGCGGCCGGCATCCTCGGCTTCGCGCTCGCGCTCGTCGGCTTCTTCTGGCTGGCCCCGCTGTTCAAGCTCATCGCCGAGGGCCTCGGCGCCGCGGTGAAGTTCCTCGTCGACAGCTCGCTGCTGCCGCTCGCCAGCGTCATCATCGAGCCGGCGAAGGTCTTCTTCCTCAACAACGCCATCAACCACGGCGTGCTCGACCAGCTCGGTGCCCAGCAGGTCCAGGAGTCCGGCAAGAGCATCCTCTTCCTGCTCGAGGCGAACCCCGGCCCCGGTCTCGGCATCCTGCTCGCCTTCACCTTCTTCGGTGTCGGCATCGCCCGCTCGACCGCTCCCGGCGCGATCCTCATCCAGTTCTTCGGCGGCATCCACGAGATCTACTTCCCGTACGTGCTGCAGAAGCCGGTGCTGTTCCTCGCCGTCATCCTCGGTGGCGCGACCGGTGTCGCCATGAACGTCGCCTTCCAGTCCGGCCTCGTCGCCCCGGCCTCGCCCGGTTCGATCATCGCCGTCCTCACCGCCACGGCGAAGGACAGCTACGTCGGCGTCATCCTCTCGGTGGTCCTCTCCGCGGCGGTCTCGTTCGCGGTGGCGTCCTTCTTCCTGCTCGCCAGCCGCAAGCGCGACCTGGCGAACAACGGTGGCGACATGAGCGCCGCGATGGCGAAGCTCCAGGCCAACAAGGGCCGCGACGTCAACGCCGCGACCTCGGGTCTGCTCGGCAACAACTCCCCGGCCAACGAGGAGGAGGCCGAGGCCTCGCTCGGCGGCGTCGGATCGGCGTCGACCACCACGGCGACCCGCGTCGAGAACGTCGTGTTCGCGTGCGACGCCGGCATGGGCTCGAGCGCCATGGGTGCGAGCGTCCTGCGGAACAAGGTCAAGAAGGCGGGCATCGAGGGCGTCACGGTCGTCAACAAGGCGATCGCGAACCTCGACGGCACCGAGGACCTCATCATCACGCAGGAGGAGCTCACCGACCGCGCCAAGCAGAAGAACCCGGGCGCACAGCACGTGTCGGTCGGCAACTTCATGAACGCGCCGCAGTACGACCAGGTCGTCGAGCAGCTCAAGAACCAGTAACGAAGTGCAGTATCGGAGGGGGCGGACCACGGTCCGCCCCCTCCACCACGTCCGCGATCAGCAAGGAGAACCCCATGCCCGTCCTGCAGGAGAGCCAGATCCGCATCCACACCGAGGACACCGCCCCGACGAAGTCGGAGGCGATGAAGGAGGCGGCCGAGATCCTCGAGGCTGCAGGCGCGGTCACGGCGGACTACTACCCGGCGATGCTCGAGCGTGAGAAGAGCGTCTCGACCTACATGGGCAACTTCCTCGCGATCCCGCACGGCACCAACGACGCGAAGGACGCCATCAAGTCGTCCGCCCTGTCGTTCATCCGCTACGCCACCCCGATCGACTGGGACGGCAACCCCGTGCGCTTCGTCGTCGGCATCGCCGGCGTGAACAACGAGCACCTCGACATCCTGTCCAAGATCGCGATCGTGTTCTCGGACGAGGACGAGGTCCAGAAGCTCACCGACGCCCCGGACACGGCGGCCATCCTGTCGATCCTCGGCGAGGTCAACGAGTGACCACCGGAACGCGCACCGCCGTCCACTTCGGCGCGGGGAACATCGGCCGCGGTTTCGTCGGGCTCCTGCTCCACGAGGCCGGGTACGAGGTCGTCTTCGCCGACGTCGCCGCCCCGCTCATCGACGCCCTCGCGGCAGCCGACTCGTACACCGTGCACGAGGTCGGGCAGGGCGCCCAGGACCACCATGTCACGGCCTTCCGCGCCGTCAACAGCGCGCAGGACGAGGACGGGGTGGTCGCCGAGGTGGCCGCCGCCGACGTCGTCACCTGCGCGGTCGGCCCGACCGTCCTGAAGTTCATCGCGCCCGTCATCGCCCGTGGGCTCGTCGCCCGCGACGCGGACGCCGCTCCGCTCGCCGTGATGGCATGCGAGAACGCGATCAACGCGACCGACCGGCTGCGCGAGTTCATCGTCGCCGCGCTCCCCGAGGAGCAGCGCGACGCCGCGCTCGCCAAGGCGGTCTTCGCGAACACCGCCGTCGACCGCATCGTCCCGCAGCAGCCCGCGGACGGCGGCCTCGACGTGACGGTCGAGACCTACTTCGAGTGGGCGATCGACCGCACCCCGTTCGGCGGGAACGAGCCGGAGATCCCCGGCGCGCACTACGTCGACGGGCTCGCCGCGTCGATCGAGCGCAAGCTCTTCACGGTGAACACCGGGCACGCCACCGTCGCGTACCACGGCTTCCTCGCCGGGGCGGACAAGATCTCGGACGCGATCGCGATCCCCGCCGTCCGATCGGCGCTCGAGTCCGTGCTCGCCGAGACGAGCGACCTGCTCGTCCGTCGGCACGAGCTCGACCCCGAGGTGCACCGCTCGTACGTCCAGGCGATCATCGGCCGGTTCGAGAACCCGCACCTGCCGGACACCGTGACCCGTGTCGGCCGGCAGCCGCTCCGCAAGCTGTCGCGTGACGAGCGGTTCGTCTCGCCCGCAGCGGCCCTCGCCGAGGACGGCACCGAGCCGACGGCGCTGCTCGACGCGATGGGTGCGGCCCTGCGCTTCGACGTCGCGGACGACGAGCAGAGCGTCGAGCTGCAGCAGCTGCTGCACTCCGACCGCTCGGACGCGGACGTCGCGACCGAGATCACCGGGCTCGCTGCGGAGCACCCGCTGCACGCGGCGTTCGCCGAACGGGTGCGCGCGGCGCGCTCCTAGCGTCGCCACCCCCACGGACGGACGGGAGGCGCGGTGCCGGCTGGCACCGCGCCTCCCGTCCGTTCGTGGTCACCCTGCTGCGCGGGACGCCGTCAGCTGCGCGGGACGCCGTCAGCTGCGCGAGACGACGTCCGCTGCGCGAGACGCCGTCACTCGTCGCGGTGTCTCGGTGATCGGCGGGCGTCTCGGGGAGTCACCGGCGTCGGGAGGCCCCTCGTCGAGGGCGGCCGTCACCAGTGGAGTGCGGTGAGGACCGCCCCGGCGGCCTCGACCGTGGCACGGGCGAGTCGTCCGGGGTCGATGCGGCCGGGACGGCCGAGCGCCGGGTCCCGCCGCAGGACCACGACCGGGCCGACGCCGCGCGCACGCAGCGTACCGAGGTCCGGTGCGGTGCCGCGTGCCGTGCGGTCCACGAGGACGACGACCGTCCGGGCGGGCAGCGACGGATCGGCCCTGGCGGCGGTGTCGAGCGCGGCGAGGGCGTCCGCTGCGCCCTCGTCGGACGCGCGACCGACGACCACGAGCGCGTTCTCCGGTGCCGCCGCCAGGTGTGCGGCGGGGAGTACGTGTGCGCCGGCGTCGTGCACCGCGTCGCGCGTGGTCGCCGGGTCGAGCCGGGGCAGCCGTGACGCGAGCTCGCCGCCGGAGTGGTCGGAGGCCTGCACGACCGCGCCGCGCCGTGCACCGGCCGCGTCGACGAGGAGGGCGGCGACCGTCGTCGTGCCCGTCCCGCCGGACACCCCGGCAACGAGCACGGTGCGAGCGCGCTGGACGGCTGCCCGGCGGGTGCCGGGGACCGGGGGGAGTCCGGTCACGAGCCGTCCTCCACGAGCAGTTGGCCGTCGACCTCGGCCGCGAGGGCCCGGACGATCGCGACGCCGACCTCGCCGTGCGCGCCCCAGGGCGCCCAGGCCTCGGTCCACCACAGCGGCGCTCGCAGTGTGGTCCACGGTGCGAGGCGCCGGACCTCCTCCTGGTTGTCGACCCGTTCCGGGTGCTGCACGCTGACGTGCGCGGTGCCGTGGTCGTCGACGACCTCGACCACGGCGTCGCCGTCCAGCGACCGGACGCGCAGTTCCGGGTCGACCGAGGCGCCGGCGTTCACGAAGTCCACGAGCGACGGCGCCGTGGTGGAGAGCACGAGCAGGTCACGAGGCATCGGCCGCTCCCTTCGGGTCGAGGACGGTGGTCGCGGCACCGGTCGCACCGGCTGCCTCGGGTGCCGCCGCGGGGAAGTGGGCGACCTGCACGATCCGCGGCGGCGTCCCGCGACGGACCAGTCGGCCGCGGCCCGGCGGGAACTGCTCGGCGTACACCTTGGGGAACACCTGCCCCTCCGACCGTTCACCGCTGAGCACCAGGCCGGCCGCGCCGGAGTCGCGCACGGACTGCAGCACCGAGTCGTACACGGCACGGGCCGCACCGGCGACCGGTCGGGTCAGCACGAGGTGCAGACCGAGGTCGCGCGCGGACGGCAGGTAGGGCACCAGGGGAGCGAGCGGGTCGGTGCCGGCGGACGCCACGATGTCGTAGTCGTCCACGAGCACCACGATGCGGGGCCGCGGGCCCGTCGAGGTCCCGGCGGCGCGCTGCTCGAGCTCCGCCGCGATGGCCGCTGCGAGCCCCCGGGCGTCACGGCCGTTGGCGGCGTGCCCGCCGAGGAACTCGTCCGGCGTGCCCGCGGCGGCCGCACCGCGGACGTCCATGAACGCCAGCACGAGCTCGTCCGGCGTGGCGCGCTCCACGAACCCGGCGGCGAGCCCGCGGAGCAGCGCGGTCTTGCCGCTCCGGGTGTCCCCGAACACCAGCAGGTGCTGGTCCTGCGCGGGGTCGAACGCGACGAACTCCATGGTGTCCTGCCGGAGCGCGAAGGGGACCGCGTCGGGCACGGCGAGCGGGTCGGGCAGCTCCGTGGGGTCGAGCGACTCCGGGAGCAGTCGGATCGGCGCCGCCGCCGGGCCGCCCCAGCTGTCCGCCACGCGTCGGGCGAGCGCCTCGAGGGCGTCTCCGACGGCGTCGTCGTCGACGTCGTCGAGCACCGGCAGCGCCACCTGGCCGAACCGCTCGTCGCCCGTGAGGACGCGGCCCGGCTCGCCGGACTTCAGGGTCGCGGCCGCGGCGCGGGCGATGGTGGAGTCGGCGGGGTCGTTGAGCCGGAGCTCGAAGCGCTGCCCGACGAGCGGTTGGTTGGCCAGGCGCAGCTCGTTCCACCGCGTGAGGCCGAGCACGACGTGGATGCCGAAGCTCCCACCGCGCTGCAGCAGGTCGCCGAAGGCGTCCTCGAGCTCCTCGAACTCCGTGCGCATCGCGCCGTACCCGTCGACGAGCAGCACGACGTCCGCCGAGCCGAGCTCCGGGACGCGACCGGCGGAGTGCCGGGTGCGGAGCATCGCGAGCGAGTCGATGCCGTGGTCGCGGAACACGCGCTCGCGGAGGCGGATCATCGCCTGGAGCTCCTCGACGAGGCGCAGGAGCCGGTTGCGGTCGACTCGCGTGGCGACTCCACCGACGTGCGGGAAGCCCTCGAGCCGCCCGAGCCCACCCCCGGAGAGGTCCATCCCGTACACGCTCACCTGACGGGGTGTCGTGGTCAGCGCGACGGACGCCGCGACGGTACGGAGGAACGTGGTCCGGCCGGAGCCCGGCGCACCGATCACGGCGACGTGGCCGCCGCCCTGCGTGAGGTCGAGCACCCACGGGCGCTGCCGCTGTCGGGCGGGGTCGTCGAGGAGGCCGATCGGCACGGCGAGTCCCGCGGGGTCGGTCGGGGCCTGCGGGTCGAGCACCGCGCCGAGCGCCAGCCGGTCGGGGAGCGGGGGGAGCCAGACGGGGGCGGTCGCGCGGTCGGCACGGGCGAGGCGTTCCACCACCTCGTCCACGACGCTCCGACGGACGTCGGGCGTCTCGAGCACGGCCTCGACCGGGCCGTCGTCCTCGGCGGCGACGGTGTTGTGGACGGGGAGCTCGAAGGGCTCGGGGGCGTCGTCCTGCGCCGCGGTCACCGCGGTGGGGACGGCCTCGTCGACGGGGCCGGAGACGTAGCCCGACCGGAAGCGCGTGTAGACGCTCGTGTCGACCTTCAGGTACCCGTAGCCGGGGACGGCCGGCAGGTGGAAGGCGTCGCCGGTGTCGAGCACGACCTGGCTCTCGGCCTCCGAGAACGTGCGGAGACCGAGCCGGTACGACAGGTAGGTGTCGAGCCCCCGGAGCTTCCCCGCCTCGATGCGCTGGCTCGACAGGAGCAGGTGCACGCCGATCGACCGACCGATGCGGCCGATCATGAGGAGCAGGTCGACGAACTCCGGCTCGGCGGTGAGGAGCTCGCCGAACTCGTCGATCACGAGGAGCAGGTGCGGCATCGGCGGGAGGTCCGGGCGACGGGTGCGCAGCTCGCGGTAGTGGGTGATCGACGGCGAGGAGCCCGCGTCGCGGAGCAGCTCCTGGCGTCGCCGGACCTCGCCGGCGATCGACGCCCGCGCCCGACGGGTGAGCTGGGGGTCGTCGGCGAGGTTGTCGATGAGGCCGGCGACGTGGGGCAGCCGGGCGAACGGCGCGAACGCGGCGCCGCCCTTGTAGTCGACGAGGATCATCGCGAGGTCCTCCGGCGGGTGCGACACCGCCAGGCCGAGGACGAGCGTCCGGAGCATCTCGCTCTTGCCGGAGCCGGTCGCGCCGATGCAGATGCCGTGCGGGCCCATGCCGAGCTGGGCCGACTCCTTGAGGTCGAGCAGCAGCGGGGCGCCGAAGTCGTCGACGCCGATCGGCACCCGGAGGAAGTCCCGCGGGGTGCGCGGACGCCAGGTGCGGTCCGGGTCGACGGCGGTGACGTCGGTCACGCCGAGCAGGTCCTGCACGCCGAGCGCGGTCGCCGACTCGGCGCGCTCCTCGGCGTCGGCGGACAGGCGCAGCGGCGCGAGTGCGCGGGCCACGGCGGTCGCGAGGGACGGGGACACCGGATCGCAGACCGCCGGCTGGACGGGAGCGGGTTCGCCCTCCTCGACGTCCCGCGCGTCGACGATCTCGAGGGTCGTCCGCTCGCGGGCTGCGTCGTCTGCCGGCTGGCTCCTCGCCGTGATGCGGACACGGACGTCGGACGGCTCGTGGAGGCGGTCCGCGACCAGGTGCACGACGGTGACCCGCAGGTCCTCCGGCCGGGTCTCGCCCTCGGGCAGCGCGAGCGGTACGGCGACGCCGCCGTGCTCGTCGGCGACGACCACCAGACGCGGCAGGTCGCTCCGGCGTCCGGCGTTGCCGGACCGTCGCCACATCGCCGCCGAGCGGGCCCGTTCGCCGAGCTCGCCACCGAGGACGCGCGCCAGCGAGGGCACGTCCGGCGCGACCCGGCGGGCCCGCACCGGTCCGTCGAAGGTCCGGTCCATGCGGGCGTGCGGCAGGAGGTCGAACCAGGCCCAGTCCGCGGCGTGCTCCTCGCTGAAGGCCGCGGCGAGGTGGAGGTCCTCGGGGGAGTGCAGCGCCGCGAGCTGGACCGTCAGTGCCCGGGCGACGGCGAGGACGGCCTGCCGGTCGCCGACCACCGAGACGTCGCCGGCCTCGTCGAGACGGACGGTGATGGGCATGGCGTGGACCGTGCCGTAGTGCTCGGCGACCTGTTCGAGCTCGGCGAGCATCAGCGGGTCGAGCGGCTGCACCGGGTTCTGGTCCGGCGGGACCACGAGGTCGAGCCAGCCGACGTCGCCGGAGCCGACCCGGACGCGCAGGAAGTCGCCGTGCGTCCGGCGGCGCTCCCAGAGGCGCGCGGGGTCGGCGACCACGCGCGGCAGCGTCTCCGGCGCCGGGTCGACGTGCTCGGCCCGCTCACGGACCGCCGTCGTCCGTGCGCGGAGGTCACCGCGGAGCTCCTCGAGGTGGTCGAGGTACCGTTCGCGCTGCGTCCGACGGTTGCGGACGGCGTTGCCGCGCTGCGTGAACGCCATGCCGAGGCCGCCGACGAGGGCGACGACGAAGACGAGCGCCGCGACGACCATGAGCACCGGGTTGTTGCCGCGCAGCACCACCATCATCACCACGGACGACACCGCGCCGACGACGGGCAGCAGGGACTGCAGCGGCAGGCCGCCGCTCGGACCTTCGGGGAGCTGCGGCGGCGGTGCCAGCTGCTCGGCCTCCGGTCGCACGAGCGGCGTGGACACGCGGGCGGGGCGGTGGACGATTCGGTTCACCGGTGTGCCTCCGGAGCGGGGCGACCGACGGCGGCGTCGACGAGGGCCGCGGTCAGGTGGACGAGGGCCGTGCGGACGGCTGCGGGTCGGGTTCCGCCGGCGCGCGACGGGTCCGACGCCACGGGGTGGACCTCGTGCCCCGGCCAGCCCGCCGCCGTCCGGGCCGCGCGGAGGCCCGTCCCCGTGGTGTCCACCGGGACGACGAGGACGCGCGTGCCCTCGGCGTGCCGTCGGACGGCCTCGGCGTGGGCGACGCCCTCCTCGATGCCGGCGCGGTCGGCACCGGTCACGAGGGCGACCACGTGTGCGTCCGCCGCCACCGACCCGAGGTCGACGAAGGGGGACCGCGATCCCCAGTCGCCGACGACGACGTCGAAGAAGCGTGCGATCGGGTCGACCGCCGCCGCCCACTCGGACGGCGAGGCCTGTCGTGACGGGCTGCGCGGGTCGCCGGTGCGGAGCACGTGCAGGCCCGCGGGCGTGACGGGCAGACCGTCGAGGGCGTCCCACGACGTGCGTGCCACCCGGCGGCGGTCCGACGGGAGCGTCGGGTCCGTGTCGGGCGACCCCGCGTACGCCGCGAAGGACCGGGACCCGGCCGCGCCGTCGACGCCGAGGACACGTCCGGGGCGCCGACGGGCGAGCACCGTCGCGACCGCGGCCGCGGTGGCCGAACAGCCGGTGCCCCCGCGCAGCGAGGCGAAGGCGATGCGGCGGCTCGTGGGGACGCCCTGGCAGATCGCGCGGTGGGCGTCGTCGAGCTCGCGTGCGCCGCCGGCGACACTGCCGAAGAACGCCCGGCCGAGCGCGGGCACCACGTCGTCGATGAGTCGCATCGTCAGAACGTCTCCAGGAGGGCCTCGAACAGTCCGAAGGTCCCGAGCAGCAGGGGGAGCAGGACGACCACCGCGATCGTCTCGAGGACGTTGCCGGCCGAGCGCAGGCGAGCCCGGGTGTGCGCCGCCGGTCGGACGCCGGCGAGCACCGCACCGAGGACGGCGACGCCCGCCAGGAGCGCGAGCACGAGGACGGGGTGCGTGACGGCGTGTGCGACGAGTCCGAGGACCGCGGCGACGAGCACGGCGCTCCAGAGCAGCACGCCCTGCAGCGCGAGCGGGAAGGCGCGGGTGCGCAGGGCCGCCACGAGCACCGTCGCCGTCCCGAGCCCGACGGCCCACGGGTCGCCGTCGGCCAGGAGCGCTGCGCCGGACAGTGCCAGCGGTGCGGCGACCGCGGCGGTCGTCCAGTCGAGCGCGCGGTAGGAGTCGTCGAGGGCCCGGACGACGCGCTCGCGCTGCACCCTGGTGCCGGAGCCGACCTGGTCGTCGAGTCCGGTCAGTCCCGCCGACGACATCGCGACGGCGGGCAGCAGGCCGCACACCGCGACGGCGGCGACCGCGACGACACCCCAACCGGCCGCCTGCGGAGCCGGTGTGGTCCACGCGACCATGCCGAGTGCGGGCAGCACGACACCGACGACCGACGCGACCCCGACCGAGCGGTTCCGCGCTCCGACCCCGAGGCCGAGTCCGAGCGCGAGCCCCACCCAGACGAGCACCACCGCAGCGGTCATCGCCGGACCGTCGCCGTCACGACCGACGAGCGGCCCGACGGCGAGTCCCAGCGGCAGGCCGAGGCCGGTCGCCGCGGCGGTGCAGGCGATGCCGGTCCACCGAGCGCCCGCGCGGCCGGCGACGACCGCCGCCAGCGCCAGGACCACGCCGAGCACGACGAGCACCGCGGGCACCACCGCCGGCGACGCCGACCCGCCGGACAGCGCCGCACGGATGCTCGCGACGGTGGAGACGGCCACGAGCAGCAGCCCGGCCACGGACGCCGACGCCCCGAGGGCCACGGCGGCGACGGCCTGACGCGCGGCGTCGCCCCAGCCGTCCTGCCGACGGCCGAGCGAGTCGGCCACGGCGTCGGTCACGTCGGACACCTCGGGCGGCGGCGGTGCGTCCGCGCGACGGACCAGGTGCAGGACCTCGCCGTCGGCGATCTCCTGCGCGGCGGCGTCCTCGGCGAGGGAGACCTCCTCCCCGGTCACGCGCACGATCGCCACCGGCTGCGCGCTGTCCGCCACGGGTTCGTCGAGGATGTCGACGAACCGCGGCAGCAGCCCGGCGAAGGGCTCGTCGGAGGCGACGACGACGTCGGCACGTCGCCCGACCCCGACGACGGTCACCCGGGTGAAGTCGGTCACTTGACGATCTCCTGTTGCTGTCGTTGCTGGGCGGCGGCCTGCTCGGCGAGCGCGTTCGTGACGAAGGAGTACCCGAGGCACCCCACGCCGACGACCGCGGCGAGCACGATGCTGCCGACGAAGCGCTTCACGTTGTCGTTCACGACCCGTCGGTCGGCGAGGCGGCCGAGCACGAACGCCTGCCGCAGCCGGCGTCGGTGCGTCGCGACGCTCTCGAGCAGGACGGCGTCACTGTTCCGTGGCACGGCGTACCTCTTCCCTCGTCCGGTCGTCCAAACCGACCGCATCGGCCACCCGGTCCGCGCCGACGTGCTCGACGACGGCGGCCAGCTCCTCGACGGCGTCAGCTCCGTCACGTCGGCCGAACGGCAGGACGAGCGCGGGGATCCGGGGCTTGCCCGCCACGATCGCGCCGAAGTGCTCGCGGAACACCTCGACGTCGAGACCGAGGTCCCGCACCGCCGGGGCGCCGAGCAGCATCGCGACGGGACGCGGGGCGGCGGCCAGGCGCGGTGCCTGGGCGAGGTCCGCACGCCCGGGGCGGCGGAGGACGAGCGCGAAGAGCGGTAGCTGCGCGGCGGCGAGCCGGCCGAGCACCTGCGGCACCGCGGCGACCCGCACTGCCGTCACGTCCCCGCCGACCGGTCCGACCGCCAGGAGCCCGGTCGTGAGCTCCTCGACGCCGAGGTCGGTGCGCTGGGCCGTGACGGTGAGGGCGACGGGCGCGTCCGCGGAGCCGACGACCACCAGCCGGGTCGGGTCCGGCATGCGACCCCGCGCCGCCTCGGTGAGGGCGCGACGGTCCCACGGGCGTCCGGCCGGCTCGTGGGTGCCCCACCCCGACGGTGCCCCGCCGGCGAGCTCGGTCGCGAGCAGCTCGGCGGTCGTGCCGAGCACGGTCTCCGCAGCGGCACGGTGTCGGACGGAGACCGACACGACGAGCTGTTCGGTGCGGAGCTCCTGCGGCCGGAGGAACCCGACCGCGACGTCCTCGACGCTCGTCGGCGGCGGCAGCCGCAGGGCGTCGGTGAAGTGCTCGAGCCGTCCGCCGTCGAGCCCGTTGCGCAGGCCGTCGTCGCCGCGGACCGCCCACGCGCCGCCCGCGTCGGTCAGCGCCTGGCGGTAGGCCTCGGTCAGCACGGACAGTCCGTCGGTGACGAGCACGGGGCGAGCGCCCTCGGCCGCCGCCCGTCCGAGCAGGTCCGCCTGGGCGCGGCCGAGCCGGACGACGGCGGTACGGCTCTCGGTGCGGATGCTCCCGTCACCCGCCGAGTCCACCAACGGGTGCGGGGCCTCGGGCCGGTCGTCCCGGGCGTCCTTCCGGCGGGGTCGGTCGAGCCACGCGGTCACGAGGGGCTCCCGATCCGGTCCACGACGAACGCGTGGTCGCCGATGCGCACGGTCGTGCCCGCCGACACGGCCAGGTCGACCCCGGCCACGAGGTCCTCGAAGGAGGAGTCCACGCGGACCACCGACGTGCCGTTCGTGGAACCGAGGTCGCGGACGAGGAGTCCGCTGCCCGACTGCACGAGGGCGACGTGCGTCTTGGACAGGGTGCGCGAGAGGTCGGGCACCGCGACGACCGCGATGCCGGGCTCGGCCTCGGGGTTGCGGCCGACGACGCACGTGCCGTGGAACCAGTGCACGGTGCCCGAGTCGAAGCGCAGCACGACGGCGTCGTCGGGCGCCGGCTCGGTCGGTGGTGCCGCGGGCGGCGCGGCGGTCGCGGGGCCGACCGTGGTGCCGTCCGCACCACCCGCGCGACGGGTGGTGTCGTGGAGGGCCGCACCCGGGCCTCCCGTCCGGCCGTCCACGTCGTGCGCCGGTGCGGAGACGGGGCGGACCCCTGCCGCGGCGACGGCGCCGAAGGCGGTGCCGAGCGGCGGGAGCGACGGCGCCAGCGGATCACGTCCGCGACGGAGGGACGCGGTCAGCGTGCCGGTCGCGCGGGCCCAGGGCCCGGCGGTGGCGTCGTGGTGCGGGCCACGTCGGAGACGGCCCACCTGCGTGGAGGGTCCGGCCGGCAGCGCGTCGTCGACGTCGACGACGCGGGTCCGCAGGACCAGCCCACCCGGTCCACGCCCCGTGCTGGAGGCGCGGCCCACCACGACCGCGGCCGTCACGACGACGCCCACCACGCCACCCACCACGAGGGACACGACGGGTCCGGCCGGCGACACGACCGCGTGCGCGAGGACGAGGAGGAGTGCGCCGAGCGCACCGCCGAGCAGGCAGGTCACGACGTCGAGCAGGCGGGCCAGGGTGACGGCTCCCGTGGTCGCGACGACCACGTCGCGCAGTGCGTCGTGCTCGGCGCCGCTCACCGTACGGCCGAGCAGTGCACCGCAGTCGGTGCAGAACCGTTGCCCGGGCGACGACGGCGCACCGCACCGTCCGCAGGTCGTCACGGGGACGACCGTCTCGACGACGAACGACATGCCTCACCTCCCATCGGCACGTCGATCATGTCAGACCGAGGGGGTGACTCGTGCTGGCCTGTGGACTATGGTGTTGGCGTTCGCTGTCACCCGTTCACGGGGTGGGGGAAGAGCCGGCGTCCGGAGTACGGATGACGGAACAGACAGAGAGGATGCGCGATGAAGTTCGCCATGGGGGCTCAGGTCCTCACCAACCTGACCAAGCAGACGTCCGGTGCCTCGGGGGACCTCGGCACGCTCGTCCGTCGCCTCGCCGACTCGGCCGAACCGCTCCAGGGCCGGTTCAACGGAGCCGGCCGCGCCGCCTTCGACCGCTTCAAGGCCGAGACGGACACCATCGCCAACGAGCTGAACGGCGCCCTCGCGAGCGTCCTGCAGGGCATCTCCGGCATGGACCGCTCCTTCCAGGAGGGCGACCAGGACATGGCGCAGTCCACGAGCTCGCTCGAGGGCAGCTCCAACTTCGACGCGGCTCGCTTCAGCGGCCGCGCCTGACGGATCTCCGGGGAGAGGGAGGACACACCATGAGCGGTGGCAACCAGGCAGATCGTCGCGACTACGACGTGGCGGCGTCGCAGAACGCGCAGGACAACTTCAACGCCGTCGCGGCGCAGCTCGAGGCGCTCATCGCCCAGCGCGACTCCGACGTCAAGGCCGCGATGGCGGACTACCAGGCCGACGGGGTGTCGGACGAGTACCACGCCAAGGAACAGCGGTGGAACACCGTCGCGGGCGAGGTCAAGCAGATCATCGCCACGCTGCGCTCCTCGCTGCAGTCGAACGACGAGTCGGCGCAGTCGGCGATCAGCAAGGCGAAGTCGGCCGTCGGCAACATCGGCTGACGTGGTCGACGGCTGGCGGGTCGACCCCGCGGGGGTCGAGGCCGTCCTGCAGGACGTCGCGTCGAAGAGCACGACGATGACCGACGCCCTGGGCGGGTCCGAGGACGGATCCGTGCAGGGCGTCGGCGCGGTCGTGCAGGACGCTGCGACGGCGGCGCAGTCCCCGGTGATCGGTGAAGCGCTCGCCGGGTTCTTCGAGGAGCGGCAGGCCACGCTGACCGGGATCCAGGACCGGATCAGGGCATCGCTCTACGGCGCGGCGGGCGCCACGCAGGCGATCGTGCAGGGGGACGACGAGATGGGTGCTGAGACGGCGCAGGCGAACGCGATCGCGGCTGCCTCGGACGGGAAGTTCGACGCCTTCGACGGGATGTTCGACCGGTGAACGCGGTCGTCGAGCCGGGGGCGATCCCCTACACCGACGTCGTGCTCAGTGGCATCACGAGCGGCGCGACGAAGCTCCGCACGGTCGCGTCCGCGGTCCGTGACGGGACGGCGGACATCGTCACCGCGTGGGGGCGCATCTCCGGCTCGTACGAGGGGCCGAGTGACCAGGAGCTCTTCGCGGTGATGACCCCGATCGGACCGCAGGGCACCGCGTTCGGGGACGACCTCGACACCGCCGCAGGCGCACTCGACGACTTCGTCGACGAGGTCACCCCGATCGTCGCGAAGCTCAAGGCGTACAAGGTCCGCGCGGAGCAGCTGGTGCGCGACGTCGCGGCCTTCCAGCCGGTCACGATCCAGACGATGGACGGACCGGTCACGCAGACCGAGTCGTGGGACCAGGACGAGACCCTCAACGGCGAGAACAACGACATCATCAACGGGGTGGCGAACCGCGTCGTCGAGTACCAGGCGGCAGAGCGGAAGTGCGCGAACGCGATCCGCGCCCTCAACGGCCTGCCGCCGCTGCACGCAATCGGTGCAACGGGCAACGAGTCGCTGGGCTACGGGTACGACGAACTCCCTATGGGTACCGAGCTGCCGTGGGGGACGGCGGAGTCGCGCAAGGAGTCCTGCGCGGAGAAGACGACGTGGTTCCTGCCGAAGATGGTCAAGGGCGTCGTGTGGGACGGCGTCCTCGTGGGGACCATCGGCGGGCTCGGCGAACTGGTCGGCATCCGCGACTGGAAGTGGAGCGCGGACAACTTCACGGACACGTGGCAGAGCCTCGGTGGGCTGGTCGGCTACGACAAGGAGACCGGCAAGTGGGGCGACGGCGACCTCGCCGGCGAGACGTGGAAGGCGATGGGGAAGGGCACGGTCGCCTGGGACAAGTGGGCCGACGACCCCGGGACCGCGTTCGGCGAGTCCCTCTGGAACGTCGGATCGATCCTCATCCCCGTGGCGAACGTCGCGGGCAAGGCCGGCACGGCCGGCAAGGTCGGATCGATCGCGTCGGGGATCAGCAAGGCCGACCGGCTGCTCGAACTCGCGGACGCCGGGGCCTGGGCGTCGAAGGGCTTGACGAAGGTCCTGCCGAAGCTCACCGATCTGAAGTCGGTGCTCGGACGCGGCTTCGAACACGTGTCGGACGGGTTTGCGACGAAGATCGCCGACTTCACGACGAACCTGAAGGAGTGGCGGCAGGGGACGCACGTCGACGCGGAGAGCAGAGCCGACGGGCCTCCGGTGCGGACCGAGGGGAACGCGGACGCGTCGGTCGGTGCTGATGCGCACGCCCGCACGAACAGCGCGGAGTCGAACGCGCCGGCGCCAGTGCGCGAACCGGCGTTGGTCGGTGGCGGGCACGGTGAGAGCGCCGCGGTCCACGGCGGCGGCTCCGACTCGGGATCGAGTGGAGGCGGTGGTCACGGGACCGATGCGCCGACGGACCGGTCCGGGGGATCCTCCGGTAGCCGTGCGCACGGAACTGATGCCGGAGCCGGCGACCCGCCGCCCCCGCACCAGTACGATCGGTCCACTGACCCGGTGTTCTCCGACGATGCCAGCGGACCCGGTTGGGAGCGCGACGACACGATCCGAGGGGACGGAGTGCGGGCCGATTACGGTCAGCCGCATCTTCACCTGGGTGATCTCGGTGAGCAGTACCGACCGCCGGACGACCCGAACTACACGGGCTCCGGGATGAGCGACGAGGTCCGGGCGATCGTCGATGACTGGGGCAACCCGAACGGCGCCTACGGCAAGGACGCCGACGGGAACTACCTCACCCGGGATGACTGGGAAGACCGGTACATCGACTGGAACGGGCAGTACCAGTCCTACGCGCCGGAGTACCCGGGCAACGCGGGAGCTGTTGCCGGCCACCGCGTCGACTGGACGGACCCGCAGTTGTTCGTGCAGCAGTACGGTTCGCAGCTGGACCGGCTCGGCAAGGAGTCCGGGAACTTCTTCTCCTTCCCCGGGACATCGTTCGAAGAGCGTGCGTTGCCGCCGTCCAACCTCAGCGATGCGTACTCGAAGTACGACTTCGATGCCGCCGCGTTCGAAGGCAAGGGGCTGAAGATCGAGGTCAGCAAGATCGCTCCGGCGTTCGGACATCCCGGCGGTGGACTGCAGGTGCGGTTCTTCAGGCCGGGAGATTCGCTGCAGTTCTACTCCGTGAAGCAGCTCAAGGATGAAGGGATCCTGTCATGACCGTGCACGGAGCGGGGAAATTCGGTGACCTCGACCTGCTTGAGGACGTGCTGCGGAGAGCGGGGAACGACCTCGTCATCTGCGAGCCGCAGCGAGTGCAGTACGGCGACTACGAAACGCTGCAGCGATACACACTGTCGAACGGCGAGGTGATCGAATGGCGTGGCAGTCGGGGGTCGGGTGCGCTGACCGGTACACGTTTCGAGTCGGCCGCAGACGCGGAACGCTGGATCGTCACGGACGCGTGCGGATACATCCGTGACGCCCTCGGCCTACCCATCGCGCACTGGCTCCCAGACCAAGAGCATGAGCTGTCGGAGGGGTTCACATTGCAACCAGACGGCGACGGCGTCCTTCTCACCTGGGCGGCTTCCGGTATCGAACGCTGCGCCCGATTCGGCGGCCCCCGCCCGACCGTCTCTGCCTTGCACTTCTCGACTGTTGCGCGTATGCGCGTGGATGAGATCGAAGACTGCGCGCTCCAGCTCGATGCACGCGCAGCGTTTGCGGCCGCGGTGTCGCCTACTTCGCGCTGTGAGCCCCGGTCGTCCCGCTGATCCGCTGGAGCGCGCGGCACAGCGCGATGCTGCCATGAGTGACGGAAGCATCGCGATCTCGTCGGTTCAGTCCTGAACCACGATCCTCTGCAGCGCGCCGCTGACGAGCAGGTCACGGATCGTCTCTGCACCCTCGGCGATCGAGAAGCGGATGGCGCCGCCGGGATGCCCGAACCAGGGCAGTGTTATCTGGGCGTGAACGAGGACGTTGTCCATCGTCACGTACGGGTGGACGGTCGAGGGCAGTGACAGCGCTGTCGGCGGAAGCGCTCGCGATTCGAATGATGCAGCGTACGGGTTGAACAGCCAGCCGTCGGGACCACCGACTCGGTCCACGGGAATTCCTGGGGGGAGCTGAATGAGGACCGCACCGCCGCTGGACTGGATCTGTCCGGCCAGTGCGGGGAGGTACCGCTCAGACGAGTCTCGGAGGCTGTTGAGTTCACGGCGTGTCATCACTCGGGGCGCAGGGATCGGCCGGCGGAGGAAGGTTCGCAGCATCTCCGCTGCGCTGTCCTCGTCCTCTGCGCGTCTGATCAGCCGCGCCTGGCCGTAGTCCACGCACTGCAACTCGAAGCCAGCTTCGGACGGCTCGATGCGGAGCGCCCCTTCCAACGGTGGCCCGTCAAGGACGTCACCGGGAAGCGCGACGAACCGTGCGGTGAACCCGGAGCGATCGAGTTGCTCGCGGAGCGAAGAGAATGCCACCCGATCAGCGTAGCGATTGCTGGAACGTCACCCAACGAGCCCAGCAACGGGCAGCCGTCGTCGGAGCGGCTGGTCTGCTGCCGGCGCGGCTCTGGGGAACGAGCGCGCTCACGAAATCGGCGGACCCTGGGGGCGAGGACATTCGTTGGTCATCGATGCAGCGCGCAGCCACGCAGAGGCTCGTTCCCCGCGCGAAGCGGTCGACGGAGGTTCCTCACGCAAGCAGACTCGCGGCGCACCGTCCACCTCCTGACGAAGCACTGGGTCGCCCCCGAGTTCGGCACCTCGAAGATGGACGGCAGTACCACCAGTACGAAGTCCCGCGCGATGTCGGTAACCTCCGAGGTGCGTACGATTCGCTCGACGGTGACCACAAGGAACTGATTGACGCGTTCCTCCAAGGTCGAGGCAAGACCGCAGATGACCTGGAGACGCTCGAGACCTACCCAGGCGAGCTTGCATCAGTTGATCGCTTCGGTTCTCCTGGAGGTGCAGTGCGAGTGCAACTCGCACTGCCCGTCGAGTTCCTGCAGGTCCTCGGCATACTCCGCGAACTCCCTTGATGATGAGACGAAGGAATCCCATGGATGACATCGACGCCACGCGCGAGCTCTCCTCGGCGGAGGCCGCGGGCGTGCCCTTCCGCTGGATGGAACAGCCCTCGAACGATGTGAACACTGCCTGCATCTACGAGACGATCCACGGTTGGCGAGTGTCAACGACGGACGAACGGGCCACGGAGGAATCCGTGCACGACTACGTCGACCGCCCAGCGGCCGTGGACGACTTCGTGAGCCGTGTCCAGGGGCTCGTTCGGTACCGAGAACTCCGCAAGAGGCTCCTTGGTCGTTGAGCCTGGCGACGCCCACCCCTGGGTGATCTCGGTGAGCAGCACCGGCCACCGGAACGGATGGTCCATCCCGGCGTCGGTCTGCAGATGCAGATGCCATTGACCGTTGAACTGCTCGGGGAGCCAAGACTGATCGAGAGGATTCAATGAGCAGGGCAGAGGTGAGATCTCTGATCGCGCGGGAGGGGCTCGACGCAGGCGTGTGGTTCGCCGACCCTCATGCGGCACCGAATCGAGTAGTCGTGGACGAGGTCGACAACAGGTTCAGGGTCTACGTGACGTCGGAGCGCGGATCGGCGGACGGTATCCGGTACTTCGACGATGAATCTGAGGCATTGGAGAAGTACGTGCGCCTCCTGCGCATGCAACAGCGGCTCCTCGACCGGGGTGTCATCTGAGGTCCGTTCGATCTCCATGACGCCCGAAACCGGCGACCTCCGAGTGACCGACGCATCGAGCGCGAGCATCGAGTCCGGGATGGCGCCGTCAGTGATGAAGGCCTGGCAGACCGGCGGCGATCTCTTCGGTGTGATCGTGCCTGTTGACCCGCCCACAGCTCGTCTACCGACGATCATCGGTGCAGGAGGGGCGGAGCATTTCGTGCCAGGCGGTCGAACGGCGGTGAAGATCGTCGGAGACTTCTTCGTCAACGAGACGCGCGAGTTCGTGGTGGACGGTACTGTGCCGATGCCTCCTGGTCCCGTGGTCTTCAAGCTACTCGACAGCGGGCACTGGGAGCCCGTCCTCGTCTACGGTCGAACGAGGGCGAGAGCAAGGAGTCAACGTGTCAGACGGCAAGGCACCTCAACGTCTCGCTGATGCTGTGCAGTCTGCCCGGGCGGGCGGAATCGACTTCCGTGGGCTTCTCGGCGCGTTCGTTGCCGCACAGGTTCTCGTTCCGTCAGGCGCGGCCCTGCAGGATGGTCGAGGGGAGTTCCAGCCTGTGATCTATCCAGTTGGGGATGTGTCCTACATGGCCGTGTTCTCAGTGCTCGAACGTGCGTCATCACTTGGCGACCTAGCGCCTTACGTCACGACAATGAGTGGTCTCGATGTCCTGCGTCGCGCGCGACCGGGGACCGGCGTCGTGGTGGACGCCGGGTACCCGGACGGTTTCCAGGTCGACCCCGGAGTTGTCGAGGCGATAGTGGCTAGTGCGCCGAGTCCTGGTGCGTGAACGGGCGCTGCTGATGCAGGATGTGACGCCATTCCGCGACCAGGGTTGTAAGTACTGCCGTGAGTTCTGGATTTCTCACTCCGACCAGCCGAAATTGATCGGTGTGAGTCTCGAGTACCAATGTCATCTCTATCGCTGCGGGATGTGTCAGTCTTGGTGGGAGTACGGGCTGAACTATCCGCACGTGATCGACCGGGACCTTGCCGACGCCATTGCCGCCGACATCGTGCAGAGTTCTTCCTGATCGGTGCGGCCTGCGAAAGGCACCGCTCAGCGGAGACGCGCTACCCGCTCTGCTGTCGGAAGCGCACCCTTTCGAGAGGACGACAGGTCCTCCTCGAGACCGCTGAACTCCTTCGAGAGTGGGACCGATGGAAAGCGGCCATGACGACCTTGCAGGGCGAGATTGCTGGCTCCGCCCGGTTCGCCGGTCCCGGCGGCGGGATCCAGACCAGGCTTCCCCTGCCGGTAGAGACGCTCGAAGTACTGGGTCTGTCACGCGAGTTGGACCAGGAAGGAGACGGCACATGGACGAAATCGATGCAACGCGACACTTGGCCGTGGCGGAGTCCGCGGGAATCGGCTTCAACTGGCTACGCGCCCCGCACAACGACATGAATGTGTCATCCATCTACGAGGTTGACGGGCGTTGGGTGGTCTCGACGACCGACGAACGAGCGTCGGAAGAGGCCGTGCACGAGTACGCCGACTACGAGTCTGCTCTGGAGGACTTCGTGTCACGGGTGAACGCCTCAGTGAGTCTCATCGAGTGGCGTCGGCGTGAGGAGAAGCGTTGATCTGAGCGGCCCACGGAGAACCTGTCGTCGGAGTGTGGCGACGGGCAGCTTCGGTCAGCGAGCGCCCCGGGACCACTGGTTCCCGCCCTTCGCCAGATCCATGTACCACTGGTACAGGTTGCTCTGCTCCGCCATCAGCGCCGCGTACAGCGCTCGTACCTCGCCCCGCGGCGAGAGCGTCAAGTAGCGCTCGTCGTCGAGGATCGAACCGATGCCTGCCCGCACCTCGTGGTAAGCGTGGTACTGGTCGCTGGCGTCGACGAAGCCCTGCATCTCCTCGAGGTAGCGGCGGAGGACTTCCATGTAGATCCCGCCGGCCAGCCGCTTCTCGGCGCGCTGCTGGCCGGTACGGAAGAGCCGCGGCGCGCCCTGCGCGACTGCACCGACGAAGGACTCGGCCGCTGGCGATGTCGGGTCCACCGGCCCGTGTGCGAGGCACTTCTCGAAGCCTCTCGACGCGGCGTCTGAGCCCTGGACGAGCTGCACCGCATCGTCGCTGCGTTCCTTCGTGACCCTGATGGCATACGCCGGACCGGATCCGAACTTCTTCCACGCGGGGAACGATGCGCGTCGTTGCGCGACCGGCGGTGCAGACGCGATCCACCATCGGAGCACTGCCCGGATCCGGTCCTCGTCGTCGACGTGCACGACCGTCGAGTCGATGGCGTCGTACCAGTCCCGCATGAGCTCGAGGAGCAGCGCCCCGTCGTGCCGGAACGTGAAATGGAGACTCATGGCCCGATCGCGGCTCGTCACGCCAGCAGGATAGCGGCGTACCGTCCCCCTCATGACGAAGCACTGGGTCGCCCCCGAGTTCGGCGGCAGCGAGGTCCTCGAGTACGTCGACACCGAGGTGCCCGCTCCCGGCACCGGCGAGGTCACGATCGACGTCCGCGCCGCCGGCATGAACCCCGCCGACACGAAGCACACCCGTCAGGGCGACCCGGCCGACCTGCCGATCCCGGTCGGGTACGAGGTCTCCGGCGTCCTCAGCGCGATCGGCCCCGACACCGAGATCGCGTCGGGTGGGGGAGCGGTCGGCGACGAGGTCCTGGCGTTCCGCGTCGAGGGCGGCTGGGCGGAGCGCATCACCGTCCCCGCCGCCGACGTCTTCGCCAAGCCGGCATCGCTCGACCACCCGCAGGCGGCGAACCTGCTGCTCGCCGGCACCACCGCCGCCGACATGATCCGCGTCACCCGCGCCGAGGGACGCGACACCGTCCTGGTGCACGGTGCGTCCGGTGCGGTGGGCGTGGCCGTCCTCCAGCTGCTCCGTCCGCTCGGCACCCGCGTCATCGGCACCGCCTCCGAGCGGAACGCCGAGACCGTCCGCCGCTTCGGCGGCGAGTGGGTCGCGTACGGCGACGGCCTGGAGGCGCGCATCCGTGACCTCGCACCCTCCGGTGTCGACGTGGCCCTGGACTGCGTGGGAACCGACGAGGCCGTCGACGTCTCGCTGGCACTCGTGGCGGACCGGTCCCGCATCGTGACGATCGCGGCCTTCGGCCGCGCGCAGCAGGACGGGTTCGCGGCCGTGGGCGGTTCGCAGCCGGAGAGCCAGGCCTTCCGCGACTCGGTCCGGCAGCGGTTGATCGACCTCGCCGCGTCGGGCCGGCTCGAGGTGCCCGTGGCGCGCACGTTCCCGCTCGCCGACGCGAAGGACGCCGCCGAGGTGCTCGAGTCGCAGCACCCGGGCGGGAAGCTCGCACTGATCCCGTGAGGGCGCTCGGTTCTGGTTGACTCGACGGGTACGTCGCACGACCGAAGACCACGAGGGGGATCACGTGAGCGACCAACGACCGTCCGACCGACCGGGACCGACCGACCCACCGTCGGCACCGCAGTACCAGCAGCCGCAGTACCAGCAGACGCCGTACGACCAGCCGCCGCAGCACCGACCGCAGGACCCGGCGCTGTTCGAGCGCTCCGCGCCGGTGGGGCCGGACGGGCGCCCTCCGCTCTGGGCGCCCTGGTACGGCATCGGCTTCGTCCAGGCGTACGCGCGCTACTGGAGGAAGTACGTCCGCTTCGACGGGCGTGCGAGCCGGAGCGAGTTCTGGTGGGTCTACCTCTGGAACGTCGGGATCTCGATCGTGCTGGGAGTGGTCTGGGGCGTCGGCTTCGCCCAGTCCGGCCGTGAGACGTACACGACGCCGTCCGGCGTCGAGACGGTCGTCACCGAACCGTCCGCGCTCTACCTGATCATGGGGTACGTGGGGACCCTGTGGATCCTCGCGATCGTGCTGCCCTCGATCGCACTCGCGTGGCGACGACTGCACGACGCGAACCTGGCGGGTCCGTTCTTCTTCCTCGGCCTGGTCCCGTTCTTCGGCGGCATCGCGCTCCTGGTCCTCTACCTGCTCGACTCCAAGCCCGCGGGCGCCCGCTTCGACCGACCGGAGGGATCGCGTTGACGAACGGCGAGCAGCACGACCGGAACCCGTACCAGCAGCCGCAGCAGCCGTCCGGCCAGCAGCAGCCGTACGGCCAGCAGCAGCCGTACGGCCAGCCCTACCCGCAGTACCAGCAGCAGCTCCCGATCCCGCGCGACGAGAGCGGAGCCCCGCCGCTCTGGGCGCCGTGGTACGGAGCGGGCTTCCTCGACGCGTTCACCCGGTTCTGGAAGAAGTACGCCCGCTTCGACGGCCGCGCGAGCCGCAGTGAGTTCTGGTGGTGGTTCCTGGCCGACGCCATCGTCGTGGTGGTCCTGCTCGGTGCGTACTTCGCGTCGCTCATCGTCTGGGTGTCCGACGCCACCACGACGGACGAGTACGGCACCACGACCTCGACCGGCGGGTTCCCCGGCGTCGCGCTCCTGTTCGCCGGACTGTTCGTGCTCTGGAGACTCGCGATCTTCATCCCCTGGCTCGCCCTCGGGTGGCGCCGCGTGCACGACGCCGGTCTCGCCGGACCGTTCTGGCTGATCTCCTTCGTGGGGGCGGGGATCGCCGGCATCGTGTTCGGGTGCCTCGAGCCGAGCCCCGCCGGGGCGCAGTACGACCAGCCGGACGCACCCCGCCCGCCGGCCTGACCGACCCGGTGACGACGAAGCGGCCCACCCCGAGAGGGGTGGGCCGCTTCGTCGTGTCGCGGGTGGAGCGGCGTTCAGACCACCCGGAGGCGGACCAGGGAGCCGTCCACGACGAGGTCGCGCACCGTGACGGACCGGTCGGCCGTCTGGAAGCGGAGCGCGCCTCCCGGCTGGTCGAACCAGGGCTGCACGAACGTGACCGTGACCATGAACGGCCGCTCCACCAGGTAGCGGTGCACCTCGGGCGCCGCCGCGACGTGCGGCGGCAGCGACCGCTGGGGGAGCGGGGTGTGGAGCGGGTGGAGGAGGTAACCGTCCGGACCGCCGACGCGGTCGACGGGCACACCGGCCGGCACCTGGATGGTGAGCCCCTGCGGACCGGCCTGCGCCACCTGCTGCGCGAGCTGCGGGTACGTGGTCGCCGCACGGTCGCGGAACCCGTCGAGCTCGTGCCGAGGGATGTCCCGCGGAGCCGGGAACGCCCGGTTGAGGAACCGGCGGAGCATCTCCACCGCGTCGGCCTCGCCGCGCGCCGTGGCGAGACGACGGGCCGTGCCGTAGTCGACGACCTCGAGCGCGAAGTCACCGTGCTCCTCGGCGGGGACGACGCGGAGCGCCCCCTCGACCGGCGGCTCGGTGAGCGTCTCGCCGGGGAGCTGCACGTAGCGGATCGTGTAGCCGAGCTGGTCCAGGATGGGGCGGGTCTCCGCGAACGTCATGCGCGCGAGCCTACCGGCCGGTTGCATGCCGTTCGCCGAGACGCCGCCGCGAAGGCGGTGCGAGGAGGCCTCACACGCCGCCGCGCATGATCGCCTGCTTGACCTCGGAGATCGCCTTCGTCACCTGGATGCCGCGCGGGCACGCGTCGGTGCAGTTGAAGGTCGTGCGGCAGCGCCACACGCCCTCCTTGTCGTTGAGGATGTCGAGGCGCACGTTCGCGGAGTCGTCGCGGGAGTCGAAGATGAAGCGGTGCGCGTTCACGATCGCGGCCGGGCCGAAGTACTGCCCGTCCGTCCAGAACACCGGGCACGACGACGTGCACGCGGCGCAGAGGATGCACTTCGTGGTGTCGTCGAAGCGGGCGCGGTCGGCGACGGACTGCACGCGCTCCTTGCCCTTCTCCGGCTTGCTCGACGCCTGCAGGAACGGCTGGACCTCGCGGTAGGACTGGAAGAACGGCTCCATGTCGACGACGAGGTCCTTCTCGAGCGGCAGGCCCTTGATCGCCTCGACGTAGATCGGCTTCGACACGTCGAGGTCCTTGATCAGGGTCTTGCACGCAAGCCGGTTGCGGCCGTTGATGCGCATCGCGTCCGAGCCGCACACGCCGTGCGCGCACGAGCGGCGGAACGTCAGCGACCCGTCCTGCTCCCACTTGATCTGGTGCAGCGCGTCGAGGATGCGGTCCGTCGGGAGCATCATGACGTCGAAGTCCTGCCAGCGCGGCTCGTCGTCGATGTCCGGGTCGAACCGGCGGACGATGATCGTGACCGGGAACGAACCGGGAGGGGCGCTCTGCACGGTGTCGGTGCGCGGGCTGTCGGAGACCAGGGTGTCGGTCATCAGTACTTCCTCTCCATCGGCTGGTACCGGGTCACCACGACGGGCTTCCAGTCCAGCGTGATGTGGTCGTCGGCGAGCGACGAGTGCGGGTCACCCGTCAGGTACGCCATGGTGTGCTGCATGTAGTTCTCGTCGTCGCGCTTCGGGTAGTCGTCGCGCATGTGGCCGCCGCGGCTCTCCTTGCGGTTCCGCGCCGAGAACACGACGACCTCGGCCAGGTCGAGCAGGAAGCCCAGCTCGACCGCCTCGAGCAGGTCCGTGTTGAAGCGCTTGCCCTTGTCCTGCACGGAGATGTTCAGGTAGCGCTCGCGCAGCTGGTGGATCGTCTCGGTCATCTTCGCGAGGGACTCGTCGGTCCGGAACACCTGCGCGTTCTTGTCCATCTCGTCCTGCAGCTCCTTGCGGAGCACCGCGATCCGCTCGGTGCCGGTCGAGGCGCGGAGCTGGTCGAGCATGCCGCGGACGCCGGCGGCCGGGTCCTCGGGCAGGGGCAGGAACTCGGCGGTCTGCACCCACTCGGCGGCGTTGTTGCCGGAGCGCTTGCCGAACACGTTGATGTCGAGCAGCGAGTTCGTGCCGAGGCGGTTCGAGCCGTGGACGGACACGCAGGCGCACTCACCGGCGGCGTAGAGGCCGGGCACGACCGTGGTGTTGTCGTACAGCACCTCGGCCTTGGTGTTCGTCGGGATGCCGCCCATCGCGTAGTGCGCGGTCGGCATGACGGGGACCGGCTCGACGACGGGGTCGACGCCCAGGTACGTGCGGGCGAACTCGGTGATGTCGGGGAGCTTGGTCTCGAGGACCTCGGCGCCCAGGTGCGTGCAGTCGAGCAGGACGTAGTCCTTGTTCGGTCCGGCGCCGCGACCCTCGGCGACCTCCTGCACCATGCAGCGCGCGACGATGTCGCGCGGTGCGAGGTCCTTGATCGTCGGGGCGTACCGCTCCATGAAGCGCTCGCCCGACGCGTTGCGGAGGATGGCGCCCTCACCGCGGGCGCCCTCGGTGAGCAGGATGCCGAGGCCGGCCAGGCCGGTCGGGTGGAACTGGAAGAACTCCATGTCCTCGAGCGGCAGGCGCTTCCGCCACACGATGCCGACGCCGTCGCCGGTCAGGGTGTGCGCGTTCGAGGTGGTCTTGTACATCTTGCCGAAGCCGCCGGTCGCGAAGATCACGGCCTTGGCGTGGAACACGTGCAGCTCGCCGGTCGCGAGCTCGAACGCGACGACGCCGGCCGGCTGCTGGCGCGTGACGCCGTCCTCGCCCACGACGTCCACCATGACGAGGTCGAGCGCGTAGAACTCGTTGTGGAACTCGACGCCGAGCTTCACGCAGTTCTGGAACAGGGTCTGCAGGATCATGTGGCCCGTGCGGTCCGCCGCGTAGCAGGCCCGGCGCACCGGGGCCTTGCCGTGGTCGCGGGTGTGCCCGCCGAAGCGCCGCTGGTCGATCTTGCCCTCGGGCGTGCGGTTGAACGGCAGCCCCATGTTCTCGAGGTCGATGACGGCGTCGATCGCCTCCTTCGCCAGGATCTCGGCGGCGTCCTGGTCGACCAGGTAGTCACCGCCCTTGATCGTGTCGAAGGTGTGCCACTCCCACGAGTCCTCCTCGACGTTCGCGAGGGCGGCGGCCATGCCGCCCTGCGCCGCTCCCGTGTGCGACCGCGTCGGGTACAGCTTCGAGATGACGGCCGTCTTCGCCTTCGGACCGGCCTCGATGGCGGCCCGCATGCCGGCGCCGCCTGCGCCGATGATGACGATGTCGTGCTGGTGGTGGTGGACGGTGGTCTCGGTCACTGGGGCCTTTCAGGGTGGGTCAGCGCGCCGGCAGGGGTGTGCGCGGCGTGCTCGGAGGTCGTGGCGGCTGGTGCGATTGCTGCTGCGCGGGCGCTACTGCGCGGGGCAGAACGACGGCAGGTCCGCGGCGGCCGCGCCGGCGGGGCACGGGTCGAAGGTCCAGCAGACGAGCAGGCCCAGCACGACGAGTGCGACGCAGGCGATGAGCACCGCGAGCAGCAGGGTCTTCCGGACGGCGGGCTTGGCGACGTAGTCGTTGATGATCGTCCGCATGCCGTTGGAGCCGTGCACCAGGGCGAGGACGAGCATCAGCGAGTCCCAGACCCGCCAGAACGGATTGGCCCACTTGCCGGCGACGAAGGCGAAGTCGATCTGCTTGACGCCCTCGCCGGCGACCATGTTGACGAAGAGGTGGCCGAAGATGAGCACGACGAGCAGGACGCCCGAGGCGCGCATGTAGATCCACCCCCACTTCTCCCAGTTGGTGGTGCGGCGGGCAGCGGCGGCGGAGCGCGGGGGCTCGACGGTCTGTGTGGTCATGGCTGGTTCCGTCCCTTCGCCTACTGGAAGTCCGCGACGAGGTTCATGAGCTGGCGCGGGAGGAAGCCCGCGATGAGGACGGCCCACACGACCATGACGATCCAGAACATGGCGCGCTGGTACCGCGGGCCCTTCGACCAGAAGTCGACCAGGATGATGCGCAGACCGTTGAGCGCGTGGAACACGATCGCCATGACGAGAGCGATCTCACCGAGGTTCATGATCGGCGTCTTGTACGTGCCGATCACGGCGTTGTACGCCTCGGGCGACAGCCGCACGAGCGCGGTGTCGAGGATGTGCACGAGCAGGAAGAAGTAGATCGCGACACCGGTGATGCGGTGCAGCACCCACGACCACATCCCCGTGGAGCCGCGGTACAGCGTCCCCTCCAGCTTCCGAGAGGCGCGGGGCGCCTCGATCGTCACCTTCGGTTCGACCAACGTCGTCCCGCCTGCGGTCTGCTCGGCCATGAGCTCGGCCCTCCCATAGGACGGGCTCGCCGATCGGCGAGCCCTTGCCGTTCGTGTTCGTGTGGAACACGTCCCATCCTATGCGCGTGCGCTGACACTCTCGTCCCACCCGGCACGGACCGCGCGCGTCGCCGTGGGCACGGCGCCGATCGTGCGGGCGGTGTCGTGGTGTGCGAGGAGCTCGTCGCCGACGGCCTCCCAGGTCGTGCCCTCGACCCGGAGCCGTCCGGCAGAGCCCATGCGCGCGGCGGCGTCCGGGTCGCCGAGGAGTCCGAGGACGGCTCGGCGGAGGGCCTGCGGGGCGTCCGGGTCGTACAGCTCGCCGTCGAGACCGGGCGCGACGAGGTCGATCGGACCGCCGGCTGCGGGGGCGACCACGGGCAGGCCGCTGGCGTGCGCCTCCTGCAGGGTCTGTCCGAACGTCTCCGCGGGGCCCGTGTGCACGAAGACGTCGAGCATCGCGTAGGCGTCGGCGAGGGCCTCCCCGCGCAGCGGGCCGGTGAAGGTGACGTCGAGGTGGCGCAGCCGCCGCTCGAGGGAGGCCCGCGCCGGACCGCCGCCGGCGACCACGATCCGGATGCCGGGGATCCCGCCGAGCTCCGCGAGCCGATCGACCTCCTTCTCGGGTGCGAGCCGACCGACGTACCCGACGATCGTCTCGCCCCCGGGCGCGATCCGGCGACGGGCCGCGCGCACCGCCGCCGAGCGACGTCGGTCCGGGTGGAACAGGTCGGTGTCGACACCGCGGCCCCAGCGGGCGACGCGGGGCACGCCGTCCTCGGCGAGCATCGCCGCGGTCGCGCTCGACGGGGCGAGCGTCAGCGACGCCCCGGCGTGGATGCGACCGAGGATCTTCCTGACCAGCGGGACGGTCGCGGTCAGGCCGTTGCGGCGGGCGAACCCGGCCACGTCGGTCTGGAAGACGGCGACGGAGGGGATGCCGAGCCTCCCGGCCGCCGTGATCGCGCGTCCGCCCAGCAGGAAGGGGCTGGCAGCGTGCAGCACGTCGGCGCCGGAGGCGGCGAGGATCGTGTCGAGCACGGGGTGGGGGAGGGCGACGGGGAACTGCCGGTACGCGACCGCCGGTACCCGGTGGACGTCGAAGGAGCGGTACCGCTCGACCCGGGTCCTCGAGCGGAACCGTGCGAGGCCGGGGGTGTCCGGCGCGATGACGACCGCGCGGTGGCCGCGGCGTTCCAGGTGGTCGAGGACCGCCAGGACACTGGTGGTGACGCCGTTGAGGGTGGGCAGGAAGCTCTCGGTCACGACGGCGACGGTCCGCTGGGACGTGCCGCGCTCCACGCTGCGTGCGCTCATGGTGCTGCCCATGGTCCGCGGCCGTCGTGACCGGTCGGGGCGGTGCGGGTGAACGCGCGGCGCGCAGTCGGTGAACACGGCGGGTGCGGCCGGGAGGCGCGGTGCGGGCCCGGCGCGCAGGGTGCGGTCAGCGACGGGTCGCGTCGGGCCGGGGTCGGGTCGGCCGGGGTCGCGTCGGGCCGGGTCGCGTCGGGCCGGTCTGCGGACTCCCGCACCACGCGTGCGGGGAACGTGCGGGTGACGTCCAGGTGGCCGACGGCCGCACCGGTACGGTGAGCGGGTGGCAGACGCACTCGAGGACTTCTACGCGATCATCCCGGCCGGCGGCATCGGCTCCCGGCTGTGGCCGCTCTCCCGCGCCGACGCGCCCAAGTTCCTGCACGACCTGACCGGCTCCGGGGCCTCGCTCCTCCGCCAGACCTGGGACCGGCTCGCCCCGCTCGCCGGCGACCAGCGGATCATGGTCGTCACCGGCCGGGCGCACCGCGCAGCGGTCGAGGCGCAGCTGCCGGGCGTCGCGGACCACAACGTGGTGCTCGAGAGCGAGCCGAAGGACTCCACCGCGGCCATCGGCCTGGCGGCGGCGATCCTGCGCCGACGGGAGCCCGACGTCGTCATCGGGTCCTTCGCGGCGGACCACGTCATCGGGGACGCCCGCGGCTTCCGCCGCTCCGTGCGCGAAGCGGTGGCCGCCGCCCGCGCCGGGTACATCGCCACCATCGGCATCACCCCGACCGAGCCGGCGATCGGGTTCGGCTACATCCACGCCGACGGCGCCGCGCTCGAGGTCGAGGGCGCCGCGACCGTGCACGCCGTGCGGTCGTTCGTCGAGAAGCCCGACCTGGACACCGCCACCGCGTACCTGGAGGAGGGCAACTACCTCTGGAACGCCGGCATGTTCATCGCCCGCGCCGACGTGCTGCTGGCCGAGATCGGCCGGACGAAGCCCGAGCTGCTCGCGGGCATCGAGGAGCTCGCGGCCGCGTGGGACACCTCGTCCCGCGGGGCCGTCGTCGACGCCGTCTGGCCCGGGCTCGAGAAGATCGCGATCGACTACACCGTCGCCGAGCCGGCCGCGGCCGCCGGACGCATGGCGGTCGTGCCCGGCGACTTCGACTGGGACGACGTGGGCGACTTCGCGTCGCTCGCGAAGCTGCAGTCCGGCGGTCGGGCGAACAACCTCGCCGTGCTCGGCGACGGCGCACGCATCCTCGCGGACTCGTCGAGCGGCATCGTCGTCGCGCACAGCCAGCGGCTCATCTCGCTCATCGGGGTCGAGGACATCGTCGTCGTCGACACCCCGGACGCGCTGCTCGTCACGACGAGTGCGAACGCGCAGCGGGTCAAGGGTGTGGTGGACGCACTGAAGATCAGCGGTCGGGGGGACGTGCTGTAGCGCTCCACCACGGGATCCCTCCGGACCGCCCGGAGTGGGGGTGCGAGGGTGACGCCGCGTTACGGGCGCGTTTCGACGGGGTCGCGATCCCGTAACTGATCCCAGGAGTCCTCCAGGGGCGTTCTGTACCGGCTCGACGGTCGTGTACTGTCGCCACGATCGCCCGGAACAGCACGTGGTCCGGGCACCGCCCCCCGGAGGAACCAACCCGTGACATCTCGTACCCGTCAGGTCGTGCTCAGCGGCCTCGCGCTCGTCGGCACCATGGCCGTCCTGGCCGGCTGCTCGGCAGCCCCGTCCGACACCGCCTCGGCGAAGAAGACCGACTTCCGCCCCTGCATGGTCTCCGACGCCGGCGGCTTCGACGACAAGTCGTTCAACCAGCTCGGCTACGAGGGCATGGTCGACGCGGCGAAGGACCTCGGCGCCGACTACAACAAGGCCGAGTCCAAGGACGCCACGGTCTACGACTCGAACATCGAGCAGCTCGTCAACCAGAACTGCAACCTCATCGTCACGGTCGGCTTCAACCTCGCCGACGCCACGAAGAAGCAGGCCGCGGCGAACCCGGACACCGAGTTCGCGATCATCGACGACAGCTCGATCGACGCCAAGAACGTCAAGCCGATCACCTTCGACACCTCGCAGGCGGCGTTCCTCGCCGGCTACGCGGCCGCGTCGTACTCGAAGACCGGCGTCGTCGGCACCTTCGGCGGCATGCAGATCCCGACCGTCACGATCTTCATGGACGGCTTCGCGGACGGCGTCGCGTACTACAACGAGCAGAAGAAGAAGGACGTCAAGGTCGTCGGCTGGAACGTCGAGACCGGCAAGGGCTCCTTCACCGGTGGCTTCGAGGCGGGCACGCAGGCCAAGTCGGTCGCGCAGACGCTCCTCGACCAGGACGCCGACGTGATCCTGCCGGTCGGTGGCCCGATCTACCAGTCGGCTGCCGAGGCGATCAAGGACGCCAACAACGGCTCCGTCCTCATCGGTGCGGACAGCGACCTCTACGAGGCCGACCCCCGCTACAAGGACATCGCCTTCACCTCGGTGATGAAGGGCATGCGCCCGGCCGTCAAGGACGTCGTCGAGCAGGCGGCGGACGACAAGTTCTCGAAGGAGCCGTACGTCGGCACCCTCAAGAACGACGGCGTCGGCATCGCGCCGTTCCACGACTACGAGTCGAAGGTCGACTCGGGTCTGCAGGACGAGCTCGACACGATCAAGTCGGGCATCATCGACGGCTCGATCAAGGTCGAGACCCAGTCGAACAAGTAGTCGGGTGAACGCGGGCGGGGGATCGATCCTCCGCCCGCGTTTCCGCGCGTCCGCCCACGGGTGGCGTGCTGACCAACAGGAACGCAGTAGACACCATGAAGCTCGAACTCCGCGGCATCACGAAGCGGTTCGGCCCGCTCGTCGCCAACGACCACATCTCCCTCACCGTCGAACCCGGTGAGGTGCACTGTCTCCTCGGTGAGAACGGTGCGGGCAAGTCCACCCTGATGAACGTGCTCTACGGCCTGTACCAGGCGGACGAGGGCGAGATCCTGCTCGACGACGTCGTGCAGGACTTCGACGGTCCCGGCGACGCCATGCGCTCGGGCATCGGCATGGTGCACCAGCACTTCATGCTCGTGCCGGTGTTCACCGTCGCCGAGAACGTCATGCTCGGCCAGGAGCAGACCACGTTCGGCGGTCGGCTCGACCTGGCGGGTGCCCGGCAGCGCGTCCGCGACATCAGCGACCGCTTCGGGTTCGACGTCGACCCCGACGCCCGGGTCGAGGACCTGCCCGTCGGCGTGCAGCAGCGCGTCGAGATCATCAAGGCGCTCTCGCGGGACGCGAAGGTCCTCGTCTTCGACGAGCCGACCGCCGTCCTCACGCCGCAGGAGACCGACGAGCTGATGGGCATCATGCGCCAGCTCCGGGCGGCCGGCACCGCCATCGTGTTCATCACGCACAAGCTCCGCGAGGTGCGCGAGGTCGCCGACCGCATCACCGTCATCCGCCTCGGCAAGGTCGTGGGCGAGGCGTCCCCGACCGCCACGAACAACGAGCTCGCCGCGCTCATGGTCGGGCGTGCGGTCTCGCTCGTCGTCGACAAGGCGCCGGCGTCCGGGGGCGAGGACGCCCTCGTGGTCGACGGCGTCACCGTGACCGACGCCTCGGGTGTCGTGCTCGTGGACGACGTCTCGTTCTCCGTCCGACGCGGCGAGATCCTCGCCATCGCCGGGGTGCAGGGCAACGGCCAGACCGAGCTCACCGAGGCGATCATCGGGCTCGAGCCCGTGCACGCCGGGCGGATCACGCTCGACGGCCGGGAACTCACCGGTCGCACCGTCAAGCAGGTGCTCGACGCCGGCGTCGGCTTCGTGCCCGAGGACCGCAAGGAGGACGGGCTGGTCGGCGAGTTCACCATCGCCGAGAACCTCATGCTCGACCGCGCCGACCACGACGAGTTCGTCCGCGCCGGCACCATCCGGGCCGCCGAGCGCGACGCGTTCGCCGACGAGAAGATCGCGGAGTTCGACATCCGCACGCCGTCCCGCACCACCGCGGCCGGCCGGCTGTCCGGCGGCAACCAGCAGAAGATCGTCCTCGCCCGCGAGCTGAGCCGCGAGCTGCGGCTGTTCGTCGCGGCGCAGCCGACGCGCGGCATCGACGTCGGGTCGATCGAGTTCGTGCACAAGCGCATCGTCGCCACCCGCGACACCGGCGTCCCGGTCATCGTCGTCTCCACGGAGCTCGACGAGGTCGTGGCGCTCGCCGACCGGATCGCGGTCATGTACCGCGGCGGCATCGTCGGCATCGTCCCCGCGGACACCCCGCGCGACGTCCTCGGCCTGATGATGGCCGGGGAGATCCCAGAAGGAACGGAGCTGGCAGCGTGAGCACCCCCACGCCAGACGACGCACGGCCGGCGACCCCGGTCGAGGCGTCCACCGACGACCGCCTGCAGGACGTCGAGGGCACCCCGCACCTCATGACGGACTCGGCGGAGGACACCGAGCGCCGCGCCGGCGGCGGTGACCGCTGGAGCACCGCGCTGCAGAGCATCGTCAACGGGTCCGTGCTCGTCACGGTCCTCGCCGTCGTGCTCGCGCTCGTCGCCTGCGGCATCCTCATCGCCGTCACCGACGAGAACGTCCGCGCCGCGGCCGGCTACTTCTTCGCCCGTCCCGCCGACACCTTCCGGGCGGTCGGGACGGCCGTGGGCGGCGCCTACTCCTCGCTGTTCCAGGGTTCGGTCGTCAACTTCGGTGCGGCCTCGTTCGCGCAGGCGATCGCCCCGATCACGCGCTCGGTCGACTACGCCGTGCCGCTGATCGCCGCCGGTCTCGGCATCGCGCTGTCGTTCCGCGCCGGCCTGTTCAACATCGGCGGCCAGGGCCAGATCCTCGTCGGCGCCGCTGCGGCCGGCTGGGTCGGGTTCTCGTTCGACGGTCCCGCCGTGGTCCACATCCCCCTCACCGTCGCCGCGGGCATCGTCGGCGGCGCGGTCTGGGGCGGCATCGTCGGACTCCTCAAGGCCCGCACCGGTGCCAACGAGGTCGTCCTGACGATCATGCTCAACTACGTCGCGCTGTACCTGGTGAGCTACCTGCTCCGCACCCCGGGGCTGCTGCAGGCACCGGGCAGCTCGAACCCGATCTCGCCCGCGACGAAGGAGAGCGCAGTCTTCCCGGCGCTGTTCGGGCCGCGCTTCGGGATCGACCTCGGCTTCGTCGTGGCCCTCCTCGCGGTCGTCGTCGTGTGGTGGCTCGTCAACAAGTCGTCGCTCGGCTTCCGCTTCCGCACCATCGGTGAGAACCCGCGTGCGGCCCGCGTCGCCGGCATGAGCGTGCCCGCGCTGACGATCTGGGTGATGGTCATCTCCGGCGCGCTCGTCGGCATCGCCGGCGCGTACCAGGTCCAGGGTGCCGTCACGTCCGGCTTCACCTCGGGCATCGACGCCGGCATCGGCTTCGACGCCATCACGGTGGCGCTGCTCGGCCGCTCCAAGCCGTGGGGCGTCTTCTGGGCGGCGATCCTGTTCGGTGTCCTGAAGAACGGCGGCTACGCCATGCAGGCCGCGAACGACATCCCGATCGACATCGTCGGCGTCATCCAGGCCCTCATCGTCCTCTTCATCGCCGCTCCGCCCCTCGTCCGCGCGATCTTCCGGATCCCGCAGCCGGGCGCCCGACGCCCCGCCCGTGGCGCGAAGAACCCCCGGAAGGCGGTCGCCGCATGAGCACCATCAGCCCCACCGCGGCACCCGCACCCGCGCTCTCCGACCGTCCGGTCGAGACCACCCGCAGCTGGAAGGCGCCGATCGGCTTCGCCGTCTTCACGGTCCTCGCCGTGCTGTTCTTCGGCGTCCTGCACCGCTCCGGCGACACCACGTTCCGGCTCGCGAACGGCGGCGACTTCTTCGCGCTGCCGAACGTGCTCCTGCCGGCGACCGGCACGGGCATCGTCGTCATCGTCCTGCTCGCCCTCGTCACGGTGTACGCCGTCGTCGAGGTCCGCGGCTCGCGCCGGGTCCCGCTCTGGGTCACCGCGGTCTTCGCGGTCCTCTTCGTCATCGGCTTCCTGACATGGTCGGCGGCGGGGGACACCATCCCCGTGCCCGGCCTGCTCGTCGGTGCGCTCGGCCTGAGCGTCCCGCTCGTGTTCGGCGCCCTCGGCGGCGTCATCTCCGAGCGGGTCGGCGTCGTGAACATCGCCATCGAGGGCCAGTTCCTCGCCGGCGCCTTCACGTCGGCGATGATCGCCTCGCTCACCGGCTCCGCGTGGGTCGGCCTCGTCGGTGCGCTCATCGCCGGTGTCCTGGTGTCGTTCGTCCTCGCGGCGTTCAGCATCAAGTACCTGGTCGACCAGGTGATCGTCGGTGTCGTCATCAACGCGTTCATCTCCGGCCTCACCGGCTTCCTGTACTCGCAGGTGCTGTCGCCGAACGAGCAGACGCTCAACATCGGCATCCGCTTCCCGAAGATCGAGATCCCGCTGCTGCACCAGATCCCGGTCATCGGCCCGGTCTTCTTCGAGCAGACCGTCGTGGTCTACCTGGCGTACGTCGCGGTCGCGGTCGTCACCTTCGCGCTGTTCAAGACCCGCTGGGGCCTCCGCCTCCGCGCGGTCGGCGAGCACCCGCAGGCGGCGGACACGGTCGGCATCAACGTCGCCCGCACGCGCTTCTGGAACGTCTCGCTCGCCGGCGCGATCGCCGGTCTGGGCGGTGCGTACTTCACGCTCGACGCGGTCGGACCGTTCACGAAGGACATGACCGCGGGGGCGGGCTACATCGCCCTCGCCGCCGTGATCTTCGGTCGGTGGGACCCGATCCGCGCGACGCTCGCGGCACTGCTGTTCGGCTTCGCGTCGAACCTGCAGAACATCCTCGGCGCGATCGACTCGCCCGTGCCGAGCGAGTTCCTGCTCATGCTGCCGTACGTGGTGACGATCTTCGCGGTCGCCGGCCTGGTCGGACAGTCGCGCGGACCGGCTGCCACCGGCAAGCCGTACATCAAGAGCTGACGGACGGGAGGCACGGCACATGACCGACACGGACCACACGGGTGACCAGGGGGTCACCACCGACCCCGCGACCGGCGAGCCGGTCTGGACGGACCCGGCCACGACCCTCCAGGCCGACACCGGGTCCGATGTCGACACGAGCGTCGACGTCGACTGGACCGCCCTGCGGGAGGCCGCGACCGCCGCGATGCGGCGGGCGTACGCGCCGTACTCGTCGTTCCCGGTGGGCGCCGCGGCGCTCACCGACGACGGCCGGATCGTCTCCGGCTGCAACGTCGAGAACGCGTCCTACGGCGTCACCCTGTGCGCCGAGTGCTCGCTCGTCTCGCAGCTGCACATGACCGGCGGCGGCAGGCTCGTCGCGTTCACGTGCGTGGACGGCGACGGCGCGACGCTCATGCCGTGCGGACGCTGCCGACAGCTCCTCTTCGAGCACTCGACCGAGGGCATGCTGCTCGAGACGGTCTCGGGCATCCGCACCATCGACGAGGTCCTGCCCGACGCGTTCGGGCCGCGGACCCTCGCCACCTACCAGCAGGAGCACTGATCACATGGCCGTCGAGCCGTTCGACACCGTCGACCTCATCCGCACGAAGCGTTCCGGCGACGCGCTGAGCACGCCCGAGATCGACTGGCTGGTCGACGCCTACACGCGCGGCTACGTCGAGGACCCGCAGATGGCGGCCCTCGCGATGGCGATCTTCCTCAACGGCATGGAGCGCCGGGAGATCAAGGACCTCACGCTGGCGATGATCGCGTCGGGGGAGCGGATGTCGTTCGGCTCGCTCGGCAAGACGACCGTGGACAAGCACTCCACCGGCGGCGTCGGCGACAAGATCACGCTGCCGCTGGCGCCCCTCGTGGCGTCGTTCGGCGTCGCGGTGCCGCAGCTCTCCGGGCGGGGGCTCGGGCACACCGGTGGCACGCTCGACAAGCTCGAGTCGGTCCCCGGCTGGCAGGCGGCGATCTCGAACGACCGCATGATGGACGTGCTCCGCGACGTCGGCGCGGTCATCTGCGCGGCGGGCTCCGGTCTGGCTCCCGCCGACAAGAAGCTCTACGCGCTCCGCGACACCACCGGCACCGTCGAGTGCATCCCGCTCATCGCGTCGAGCATCATGTCGAAGAAGATCGCGGAGGGCACGGGCGCGCTCGTGCTCGACGTGAAGTTCGGCTCCGGCGCGTTCATGCCGACGTACGAGGCATCGCGGGAGCTCGCGCAGACCATGGTCGACCTCGGGAACGACGCCGGGGTCGCGACCTCGGCGCTGCTGACCGACATGGAGGTCCCGCTCGGGCTGACGATCGGCAACGCGCTCGAGGTGCGCGAGTCGGTGTCGGTCCTCGAAGGCGGTGGTCCGGCCGACGTCGTCGAGCTGACGGTCGCGCTGGCCACCGAGATGCTCACGCTCGCCGGGCTGCCGGACGCCGACCCGGCGGCCGCACTCGCCGACGGCCGTGCGATGGACACCTGGCGGCGGATGATCGAGGCGCAGGGCGGCGACGCCTCCGCCGCGCTCCCGGTCGCCCGCGAGCAGCACGTCGTCACCGCGACGGAGTCCGGGGTGCTCGTGCAGCAGGACGCCCTGCCGTTCGGCATCGCCGCGTGGCGACTGGGCGCCGGTCGGGCCCGGGCGCAGGACCCCGTGCAGGCGGGGGCGGGCATCGAGCTGCACGTCAAGCCGGGCGACACCGTCACCGCCGGGCAGCCGCTCTGGACGCTGCACACCGACGAGGCCGACCGCTTCGACCGCGCGCTCGCATCGCTCGAGGGTGCGTGGGCGATCGGGACGTCGGCCGAGCCCCGAGGACCGATCGTGCGCGAGCGCATCGCGTCCTGACCACGTCCGGAGGCTTCCCGCACCGCTGTGGGAAGCCTCCAGTGCGTGTCGGCCGCTGTTGTCCACAGGTACCTGCACGGAGTCGGTGACCACCGATAGCCTGGACCGCATGAGCGCCGACGCCCCGACCCACCGCCTGCCCGACGCCGGGGCGGTCATCGACGACCTGCCGAAGGTCTCGCTGCACGACCACCTCGACGGCGGCCTCCGGCCCGCGACGATCGTGGAGCTCGCCGCAGAGGCCGGCATCGACCTGCCGACCACGGACCCCGAGGCACTCGGGCAGTGGTTCGCCGACCAGGCGGACTCGGGTTCGCTCGTCGAGTACCTGAAGACGTTCGACGTCACCACCTCGGTGATGCAGACCGCCCCGCAGCTGCACCGCGTCGCGAAGGAGTTCGTCGAGGACCTCGTCGCCGACGGCGTCGTGTACGGCGAGATCCGCTGGGCGCCCGAGCAGCACCTGCGCGGTGGACTGACCCTCGACGAGACGGTGGAAGCCGTGCAGGCCGGCATCGCCGAGGCCGTCGACGCGGCCGGCGGCTCGATCCGCATCGGGCAGCTCGTCACCGCGATGCGGCACGCCGACCGGTCCCTCGAGATCGCCGAGCTCGCCGTCCGCCACCGCGACCGCGGCGTCGTCGGCTTCGACATCGCGGGGGCCGAGGCCGGCTTCCCGCCTGCGAACCACCGGGCCGCCTTCGACTACCTGGCGTCCGAGCTCTTCCCGACGACCGTCCACGCCGGCGAGGCCGACGGCCTGGCCTCGATCCGCTCGGCACTCGTCGACGGCCGGGCGCTCCGCCTCGGCCACGGCGTGCGGATCTTCGAGGACGTCACGCTGTCCGACGCCGGGGACGGGTCGACCCTCGCCGCCCTCGGCGAGGTCGCCTCGTGGGTGCGCGACCGGGAGATCCCGCTCGAGGTCGCGCCGTCCTCGAACCTGCAGACCGGCGCGATCGCGGCGTGGGGCGACGACCTCGCCGACCACCCGTTCGACGTGCTGTACCAGCTCGGCTTCCGCGTCACGGTGAACACCGACAACCGCCTGATGAGCCGGACGTCGCTCTCCCGCGAACTCGCCCTGCTCGCCGGCACCTTCGGGTACGACCTCGACGACCTCGCAGCGTTCCAGATCAACGCCGCACTCGGCTCGTTCCTGCCGCTCGAGGACCGCGAGGAGATCATCGCGACCATCACGGCCGGGCACCAGGAGGCGTAGTCCGATGTCCCTCCCGCCGCTGCCGGACGACGCGGTCGTGCTCGGGGCCGACGCCTCCTCGTGGCGCGAGGCGCTCGGGCTCGTCGGTGCGGCACTCGTGCGCTCCGGGGCCGCGACGCCGCCGTACACGGACGCCATGGTCGAGCTCGTCGAGGAGCACGGCCCGTACATCGTGATCTCGCCCGGGCTGGCCTTCGCGCACGCCCGGCCGGGGCCCGCGGTGCTGCGGGACGGCCTGGCGGTCGTGACCCTGCGCGGACCGGTGTCGTTCGGGCACCCGCACAACGACCCCGTGTCGGTCGTGCTGGGGCTGGCGGTGGCGGAGGTCGGCACGCACCTCGAGTCGATCGGCGCGATCGCGAACACGTTCAACGACGACACCGTCACCGGGCGCCTCGCAGCGGCGTCCTCGGCGGACGAGGTCCGGACGATCCTGGGGGCACCGGCGTGAAGATCGTGACCATCTGCGGCGCGGGTATCGGCTCGAGCGGCATCCTCAAGGTGAACGCCGAGAAGGCCCTCGGTGCGCTCGGGCTGTCGGCGTCGGTCGTCGCGGCGGACGTGGGGTCCGTGCGCGCCGTCGCCGAGGACGCGAACGTGATCCTCACGAGCGCGGAGTTCGTCGAGGCGATCGGGGACACCTACGCCGAGGTCATCGTGATCCGGAACCACTTCGACCAGGGCGAGATCACCGCGGCCGTGGACCGGGCGCTCGGGGAACACTGACGGCTGTCCACAGGGCCGCGTGGTCGGCTCTCCGCTCGACGCTCGCGCCCTAGGATCGGGGCATGAGCACGGAGAACCCGCTGAACGACCCCGCCGCCGACCCGTTCGAGGTCGCCCGCGACGCCGCCGCCGTCATCGCCGACCGGTCCGGCATCGAGCGGCACGACATCGCCCTCACCCTCGGGTCCGGGTGGGGCAAGGCTGCCGACATCATCGGCGAGACCGTGTCCGAGATCCCCGCGGCCGAGGTCCCCGGCTTCAGCGCCTCCGCCGTGCCCGGGCACTCCGGCACGGTGCGCTCGATCCGCCTCGAGGACGGCCGTCACGCGCTCGTCATCGGTGCCCGCACTCACTACTACGAGAACCACGGCGTCCGCCGCGTCGTGCACAGCGTCCGCACCGCCGCCGCCACGGGGGCGTCGATCATGGTGCTGACGAACGGGGCCGGCGGCATCAAGGAGACCTGGACGCCCGGCACCCCGGTGCTCATCAGCGACCACATCAACCTCACCGCGGACAGCCCGCTCGAGGGCGCCACGTTCGTCGACCTGACCGACCTGTACTCGTCGCGGCTGCGCGAGGTCGCGCGGTCGATCGACCCGAGCCTCGACGAGGGCGTCTACACGCAGTTCCGCGGCCCCCACTACGAGACCCCGGCCGAGGTCCAGATGGCGAAGGCCATCGGCGGGCACATCGTCGGCATGTCGACCGCGCTCGAGGCCATCGCCGCCCGCCAGGCCGGGATGGAGGTCCTCGGCTTCTCCCTCATCACGAACCTCGCCGCGGGCATCCAGAAGACGCCGCTGTCGCACACCGAGGTCCTCGAGGCCGGCAAGCAGGCCGAGCCGGTCATCGCCGACCTCCTCGCCCGCGTGGTGGCGGCGCTGTGACCCGGTACGACGGCCCCTCCGACGGCGCCATCGCGGACGGTGACCTCGGCGAGGGTGCCGAACCCCTCGACGGTCTGGAGGCGCTCCTCGCCACCGCCAGGTCGTGGTCGTCCCAGGACCCGGACGACGAGACCCGCGCCGAGCTCGACGCGCTCGTCGCGTCCGCCGCGTCCGGGGACGCCGCAGCGGCGGACTCCCTGCGCGAGCGCTTCTCCGGCCGCCTGACCTTCGGTACCGCGGGTCTCCGCGCCGAGCTCGGAGCCGGGCCGCAGCGGATGAACCGCGTCGTCGTGACGCAGGCCGCCGCCGGCCTGGCGCGCTTCCTGATCGACACCGGGCGCGACCGGAGCGTCGTGATCGGGTACGACGGCCGCGTGAACTCCGACGTGTTCGCCCGCGACTCCGCCGAGGTGATGCGCGGCCTCGGGCTCGAGGTCACGCTGCTGCCGTCGGCGCTGCCCACACCGGTGCTCGCGTTCGCCGTCCGGCACCTCGGGGTCGGCGCGGGCGTGATGGTCACCGCCAGCCACAACCCGCCGCGGGACAACGGCTACAAGGTGTACCTCGGCGGTGAGGACGACGGTTCCCAGATCGTGCCGCCGGTCGACGGCGAGATCGCCGCGGCGATCGACGCCGTCGCCGCCGGTGACGTGCGCGAGCTCGCCCGGGCTACCGACTACACGGTGGCGGGCGACGCCCTGGTGCAGGCCTACGTCGCCGCGACCGCCGCGACGGTGCCGGCCCCGAGCCTCCCGGTCGACGCCCAGCCGACGGTCGTCTACACGGCGATGCACGGTGTCGGGTGGGAGACCGCCCGCGCGGTGTTCGCGGCGGCGGGCTTCGCCGAGCCGGCCGTCGTGCCGGAGCAGATCGAGCCGGACGGGGCGTTCCCGACGGTGTCGTTCCCGAACCCGGAGGAGCCGGGCGCGATGGACCTGGCCATCGCCCGGGGCGTCGCCGTCGGTGCCGACCTGGTCATCGCCAACGACCCCGATGCCGACCGTCTCGCGCTCGCGATCCCGGACGGCTCCGGATCGTTCCGACGGCTGTCCGGCAACGAGGTGGGCTGGCTGCTCGGGTGGCGCGCGGCCGCCCGCGCCGAGGAGGCCGGCACCGGCGGGACCCTGGCCGCGTCGATCGTCTCCTCGCCGGCGCTCGCCCGCGTCGCCGAGCACCACGGCCTGGCCTACCGGGACACCCTGACCGGCTTCAAGTGGGTGTCGCGCGTCCCCGACCTGGTCTTCGGCTACGAGGAGGCGCTCGGCTACCTGGTCGACCCCGCGGTCGTCCGCGACAAGGACGGGATCTCGGCTGCGCTCGCGCTGCTCGACCTCGCCGTGTCGCTCGCCGCCGCGGGGAAGACCATCGCCGACGAGCTCGACGCGTTCGCGGTGCGGTTCGGGGCGTTCGCGTCCGGGCAGGTCGCCACGCGTGTCGACGACCTGTCGCGGATCGGCGAGGTCATGGCGGCCCTGCGCGCGTCCGCGCCGACGACGCTCGGTGGCCGGACGGTGTCGCAGGTGACCGACTACGCCGACGGCGTCGAGGGCTTCCCGCCCTCCGACATCCTGCGCTACGACCTCGACGGCGGTGCGCGGGTCATCGTGCGCCCGAGCGGGACCGAGCCCAAGGTGAAGGTCTACATCGACACCGTGGCGCAGTCGCCGGCCGAGGCGCAGGCGCTCGTCGACGCCCTCGCCGCCGACGTCCGCCCGCTGGTGTCCTAGCCCGCCGGCGCCGCCGCCGCGCGCCGCCGCCGCCGCGCGCCGCGCGCCGCCGCCGCCACCGCGCTGTCGAACCACGGATCCGACATCGAACCACGCCCTGCGCCTGGTTCGATGTCGGATTCGTGGTTCGTCACTCGTCGTCACGGCGCTGTGGAACGGGGGCGTCCTCCACGCCGCGGCCGTCGAGCACGGTCGGGGAGCCCGACGATCGGCATCCTGACGAGATGACCGTTCCGAACGTCGTCCGAGAGCACCCGGACCCAGCCGCGGCACGCCGCCAGCAGCGCATGGTCGAGCGTGGGGCGCTGGTCGTGATCGGCTACGGGGCGTTCGCCGTCCAGGCCGAGTGGGACGTGGCGACCGAGTGGGAGCGACACATCGCTCGGACGAGGGCAGCGCACGAGCGAGCACCCGGAACCGCGGTGTCCCACGCATCCGCGGTCGTGCTCCACCGCCTGCCGTGGATCCTGCCCGTGCCCGACCGGGTGACGCTGACCGATCCCCGCCGGACGACGACGCAGCGGACCCGGCACGTCGACAAGGTGCCGGGTGCCGGCCGTCGGGTGCGCACCGCGGTCGTCGACGGACTGGTCGTCACCGACGTCCCCGAGACGGCGATCGACGTCCTCCTGCGGTACGACCGTGGCCGTGGGCTGGCGGTCGCGGACGCGGGCGTCCGTCGGGGCGTGGAGCAGTCGGACCTCCAGGAGATGCTCACGCAACGGCTCCCGGTCCGCGCGCACCGACGTGCTCGACAGGTGCTCGGGCTCGCGTCCGGGCTGTCCGAGTCGGCGGGGGAGAGCGTCACGCACCTGGTCATGCACGACGTCGGCTGCCCACCGCCCGTCCAGCAGCAGGTGTTCCAGGACGCTTCGGGTCTGATCGGCCGGGTCGACTTCTGGCTGCCTGACCAGGGCCTCGTCGTCGAGTTCGACGGGCTCGCGAAGTACCGCGATCCCGGCCTGCGCGACGGGCGTTCCGCGGACGAGATCGTCATCGCGGAGAAGCTCCGCGAGGACCGCCTCCGAGCGCTCCCGGAGGTGCGCGGCGTCATCCGCCCGGTCTGGCATGACGTCGTCCCGGGAGGACGCTTCCCCGCGATGCTGGCCGATGCCGGCGTCCCGGTGCGTCGTGGGCTCCGCGTGACGCCCGAGTGGTGAGCGCGACGAACCACGAAAGCGACCTCGAACCAGGGGTGGGCCGTGGTTCGACGTCGCTTTCGTGGTTCGAAGCGGGGGTGCCCCTACGCGAGCTCGAGCAGCACGTGGCCGGACGAGACCGTCTGGCCGACGGGGGCGTTCAGCCCCGTGACGACGCCGTCGCGCGGGGCCTGCACGGGCTGCTCCATCTTCATGGCCTCGAGGACGACGAGCAGGTCACCCTTCACCACGGTGTCACCCTCGGCGACCGCCGTCTTCACGACCGTGGCCTGCATCGGGGACGTCACGGAGCCGGACGACACCAGACCGCCCTTCACTCCGGACGACCGGCGCTTCGGGGGAGCGGACGGGCCCGCGGGACGACGGCCGGCGGCACCGGCGGCGCCACCGCCGACGATCGACGGCATGGTGACCTCGATGCGCTTGCCCTGGACCTCGACGACGACGCTCTCGCGTGCGACGGGAGCCGGGAGCTCCTCGGGGGAACCGCTCCAGGCGGGGATGTCGTTCTGGAAGTCGGTCTCGATCCACTGCGTGTACACGCTGAAGGGCGTCGCGTCGTCCGTGGCGAAGGCCGGGTCGGACACGACGGCGCGGTGGAAGGGCAGCACGGTCGGCAGGCCGGTGACCTCGAACTCGGCGAGCGCACGACGCGAGCGCTCCAGGGCCTCCTCGCGGGTGGCCCCGGTGACGATCAGCTTCGCGAGCATCGAGTCGAACGAGCCGGACACGACGTCGCCGGACACGACGCCCGAGTCGACGCGGACGCCGGGGCCGGACGGGGCGCTGAACGCATGGACGGGGCCGGGTGCCGGGAAGAAGTTGCGGCCCGGGTCCTCGCCGTTGATGCGGAACTCGAACGAGTGGCCGCGGGGGGCGGGGTCCTCGTAGTCGAGCGTGCCGCCCTCGGCGATGCGGAACTGTTCGCGGACCAGGTCGATCCCGGTGACCTCCTCGGACACGCAGTGCTCGACCTGCAGGCGGGTGTTCACCTCGAGGAACGACACGGTCCCGTCGGCGCCGATGAGGAACTCGCAGGTGCCGGCACCGACGTAGCCGACCTCGCGGAGGATCGCCTTCGACGACTCGTACAGCCGCGTCTCCTGCTCGGACGTCAGGTACGGCGCCGGTGCCTCCTCGACGAGCTTCTGGTGCCGGCGCTGCAGCGAGCAGTCCCGCGTGGAGACGATGACGACGTTGCCGTGCTCGTCCGCCAGGCACTGCGTCTCGACGTGCCGCGGCTTGTCGAGGTACTTCTCGACGAAGCACTCGCCGCGACCGAAGGCGGCGATGGCCTCGCGGGTCGCCGACTCGAAGAGCTCCTCGACCGACTCGCGGGACCGCACGACCTTCAGCCCTCGACCGCCACCACCGAAGGCGGCCTTGATCGCGACGGGCAGCCCGACCTGGTCGACGAAGTCGAACACCTCGGACACGTCCTGCACGGGTTCGATGGTGCCGGGGGCCAGCGGCGCGCCGACCTTCTCGGCGACGTGCCGGGCGGAGACCTTGTCCCCGAGGCGCTCGATCGACTCCGGCGACGGGCCGATCCACGTGAGCCCGGCGTCGATGACGGCGCGCGCGAAGTCGGCGTTCTCGGCGAGGAACCCGTAGCCCGGGTGCACGGCGTCGGCGCCGGAGCGGCGGGCCACCGAGATGATCTTGTCGATGACGAGGTAGGTGTCGGCGCTCGTGGTGCCGTTCAGCGCGTAGGCCTCGTCCGCCAGGCGGGCGTGGAGCGCGTCACGGTCCTGGTCGGCGTAGACGGCGACCGATGCCTTGCCTGCGTCGCGGGCCGCGCGGATGATGCGGACGGCGATCTCGCCGCGGTTCGCGATGAGGACCTTGCTGATACGGGGCATGATGAGTCAGCCTATTCGTGCCACGGCAGCCGGAATTGACCGGCACGTACAAAGAACGACGTCGATCGAGTGTGGATGGCTACAGCGACCAGAGGTCGTGCCACGCGACGCCGAACCCGCGGAGCAGCATCGACCGGAGCACGGGCAGCGACAGGCCGACGACGGCCGAGGGTGCTCCGTCGATCCGGGTGATGTAGGCGGCCGCCCGGCCGTCGATGGTGAAGGCCCCGGCGACCTCGAGCGGCTCGCCCGTCGCGACGTACGCGTCGATCTCCTCGGGGCCCATGTCGTCGGCGAACGTGAGCACCGCACTGTCGACCGCGACGACGTGGTCGCCGGCGGCGACCAGCGTCGACCCGCCGGGCGCGACGTCCCCCAGGTGGCCGGCCACGCCGAGCGCCCCGCCGCCCGACGGGTCCACCTGTCGGACGGGAGGCACGGTGCCGGCCCGCCCCGCGCCTCCCCCCACCGGCACGGCCGGACCGCCGCTGGCGCGTCGCTCCGGGACCGGCGGCGTGGGCCCAGTCCGTCCGGTGGTCGCGTCGCCGGCCCGGCGCCGGTCCACGACGCAGTGCCCGCTCCACAGCGTGCCGCCGCCCGCAGCGAGCATCTGCCGCCACCGGTCGCGGGCGATGTCCGGGTCGTGGGGCTTGCCGTACAGCACGCCGTCGACCTCGAACGCGGAGTCGCCGCCGAACACGAAGCCGTCGACGGGGGAGCCGGCGATCCGGGCGTCCGCGACGGCGTCCGCCTTGGCGATCGCGAGCAGCCCGACCAGCTCCGGTCCGGTCAGGTCGCGCCCGAGCGCGGCGGACGCGGCGGCCACCGCGGCGTCCTCGTCGACCCCCGGCGCGACGAGCACGGGTTCGATGCCGGTCTGCGCGAGGAGCGCACGGCGGGCGGGGGACGTACTCGCGAGGTACAGACGCATGGGAACATCGAACCATGGGTGAATCCGTCGGCACGCTGCTCGAACTCGACGTCACCGCGATCGCCCACGGCGGCATCTCGGTGGCACGGCACGAGGGGCGCGTGGTCTTCGTCTCGGACGCGGTGCCGGGGGAGCGCGTCGTCGCCCGGGTGACGGAGGACCGCAAGAAGTCGTTCTGGCGCGCCGACACCGTGTCCGTCGTGACGCCGAGCGAGCACCGCGTCGATCACGTCTGGCCCGAGGCGGCCCTCGACCGCGATCCCGCCGTGCGCGCCGGCGGCGCCGAGTTCGGGCACGTCGCCCTGCCGCACCAGCGCACGCTCAAGCACGACGTCCTGGTCGACGCGTTCTCGCGGTTCGCCCGGACCGACCTCGCCGAGGTGCTCGGGCACGACGTCACGGTCGAGTCGGCCCCCGGCGACGACGAGGCCAACGGCCTCGGGTGGCGCACGCGTGTCCGTCTGCACGTCGACGAGGACGGCACCGCCGGGCCCTTCGCCGCCCGGTCGCACACGATCGTGCCGGTGACCTCCCTGCCCCTCGCCGCCCAGCGCGTGCAGGACGCCGCGCCGCTGGCCCGCGGAGCGATGCCGGGCGCCTCGGTCGTCGACGTCCTCGCCCCGAGCGGTGCCGAGGGCGCCCGACTCGTGATCGACGAGCAGAAGCCCACCGTCGTGACCGAGGTCGTGGGGGACCGCTCCTTCACCGTCGACGACACCGGCTTCTGGCAGGTGCACCGGCAGGCGCCGGCCGTGCTCACCGCGGCCGTGCAGGACCTGGTCGACCGGGACCGGCTCGACCCCGAGGGGCAGCACCTCGACCTCTACGGCGGCGTCGGGCTCCTCGCGGCGGCGCTCGGGGACGTCGTCGGTCCGAAGGCCCGGATCACGAGCGTCGAGAGCGCCGCGCGCGCCACCGAGCACGCGCAGGAGAACCTGGCCGAGTGGATCGGCGCCCGTGCCGAGACGGGCCGCGTGGACCGCTGGCTCGCCCGGACCGCGGCGGATGCCTCCCGACCGGAACTGCAGCGCTTCCGCGCCGGCACCGTCGTGCTCGACCCGCCCCGCTCGGGAGCCGGTCGCGAGGTCGTCGTGCAGATCGCGGCCCTCCAGCCGGCGCAGGTCGTCTACGTCGCCTGCGACCCCGTCGCCCTCGCCCGCGACGTCGCGACCTTCGCGGACCTCGGCTACCGACTCGAGGCGCTGCGGGCCTTCGACCTCTTCCCGCACACCCACCACCTGGAGGCCGTCGCGCGGCTCGTGCCGATCGCCTGAGCCGCGCGGGCCCGACCCGGTGTGCCGCGGTGTGCAGGAACACCGTCGGGGCCGCCGACACGGGTATCCTCAGACGATGATCGCTCCCGGCGACAGGGGCCGGGCGTGCATCGGAACGAGAGGCCACCGTGGCAGCAGACACGAACACCAGCAGCGGAGCGACCGGACTGGCCACCAGGCCCGTCCGCGTCGCCGTCGTCGACGACCACGAGTCCGTGCGGCTCGGCATCCAGGCGGCGTGCCAGAACGAGGGGTTCGAGGTGGTGCTCACCGCCGCGAGCGTGCCCGAGTACGTCGCGAACCTCGGCGGACGTGAGGTCGACGTCGTCGTGCTCGACCTGTCGCTCGGCGACGGCTCGACCGTGACCGCGAACGTCAAGGGCGTGCAGGGGACCGGATCGGCGGTCCTCGTGCACTCCATCGCCGACCGGGTCGCCAGCGTGCGCGAGGCCCTGGCCGCAGGGGCGGCCGGCGTCATCCCGAAGTCCTCGGCGACGAAGACGGTGATGGCCGCCGTCGCCACCGTCGCCCGCGGGGACGTCCTCAACAACCTCGAGTGGGCGAGCGCGATCGACGCCGACCGCGACTTCGCGAAGGCGCAGCTCGGACGGCGTGAGCGCGAGATCCTGCACCTCTACGCGTCCGGCCTGCCGCTCAAGCTCGCCGCGCAGCAGCTCGGCATCGGCTACTCGACGGCCCGGGAGTACCTCGACCGCATCCGCGTGAAGTACGTGGAGGTCGGGCGTCCGGCGCCGACGAAGGTCGACCTGCTCCGTCGTGCCGTCGAGGACGGGATCCTCCCGGGCCTCGACTCGGGCATCGACCCCGACACCGACGGCCGCTGACGACCGTGGCCACCACGGCCGAGCCGGCGAGGTCCCGGCGCACCGACCGCACCGCACCGGGCGACACCGCCACCCGCGCCGCCGCGGCACCGTCCGTCGACGTCGGTCTCGGCGCGGCGACCGGGGCGTCGTCGACGCCGGCACCGTTCGGGGCCGACCCGACGCGGGGGCTGCGGTCCGCCATCACCCAGGCGTCGGTCGAGCGGCTCTTCTCGGTGCTCCTGGCTCTGACCGCCATCGGGTTCGGCGCGCTGTACGTGCCGAACGTCGTCGGGCAGTTCCCGAACCTCGACCAGGTCTGGGGTCCGGTGTCGGCGGCGGCACTCGGTGCCTCGTTCCTGTTCGTCGGGGCGACGGCGTTCGTGCAGCGGTTGGCGCAGGTCGCCCAGATCAGCTGTGCCCTGCTGTTCCTCGTCGTGCTCGTCACGTGGCCGCTCACCGTGCACCAGGCGATCCCCGCCGATCAGGTCCCGTGGCCGTGGTGGTTCTGCACGGTCGGCTCGACCGCGGCCGCGCTCGGCTTCGCGCCCTGGCGCGCCACGGTCTACACCGCGCTCGTGCCCGCCGTCTACGTGGCGATCCGCCTGACGCCGCTCGGGGGCGAAGCGGGACTGCCCGCCGTGCTCCAGGGCGTCTTCACCGCGTTCCTCAGCGGGGCGGTGCTCGTCATCGCCGTGCTGCTGCGTCGCGCGGCGGCCGCGGTGGACACGGCGCAGGCGACGGCGGTCCGGCGGTACTCGGCGGCCATCCGCGAGCACGCGACCGAGGTCGAGCGCGTGCAGGTGGACGCGATCGTGCACGACAGCGTGCTCACGACCCTGCTCTCCGCGGCGCGGGCGGACACACCCGAGGCCCGGGCGCTCGCGGCGCGGATGGCCCGGAACGCGATCGACCACCTCGCCGCCGCCGCCACCGACCAGCCCGGCGAGGCCCCGCCGGTCCGGGTCCACGAACTGCGGGACCGGATCGCGGAGGCCGTCGACGGGCTCGCCGCACCGGTCCGGCTGATCGACGGGCACGACGGCGGACTGCGGGTGCCGGCCATCGTCGCGGAGGCCCTCGCCGCCGCCGCGGTCCAGGCCTCGGTGAACAGCGTCCAGCACGCCGGGGGACCGCAGGTCGACCGCTGGGTGAGCGTCGACCAGCGCGGCAGCGCGGTGCGCGTCGAGATCGGTGACGACGGCGCTGGCTTCGACCTGGGCGCCGTCCCGGCAGCCCGGCTCGGCGTCCGGCGGTCGATCGTCGAGCGTGTGCAGGCCGTCGGCGGGACCGCCGTGGTCGCGAGCAACCCCGGCGCGGGGACGCGCATCCGGCTCGAGTGGACCCCGGAGGTGCCGGCGTGAGGGTCTCGCTGCCCGCGCGGGTCGCGATCGGACTCGCCGCGCTGTTCTCGGTGTACCAGCTCGTGCTCGGCTTCGCCTCGTTCACGACGGTGACCGACGTCTCGCCCGTCGTGGCGTGCATGGCCCTCTACGCCGTGGCGAGCGCCGTCGTCCTCTTCGCCCCGGGGCGGGCGCTGCCGGTCTGGGCGGCGTGCTTCGCGCTCGCCACGGCGCTGGTGCTGCCGGTGATCGCCGCCCCCGTCGCCGACCTCGCGCACAAGAACGACTCGACGACCTGGTGGGTCGCCGCCGTCGGCACGCTCATGGTCGTGCTCGTCGTGCGGGGCCGCCGCGCGTTCGCGTGGGTGGGCGTGGCCTTCCTGACGCTCTACGTCGTGCTGTGGGCGGGGCCGGGGGCGTTCGCCGACCTCGGGGTCGCCGGCAGCGTCGCGTGGGTGGCGATCGCCACGTGGTTCGCCGTCGCGATGAGCCGGGCGACCACGGCGACCACCGAGTTCCTCCGCGCCGAGCAGGAGACCGCCGACTGGCAGGCCGCGCAGGACGCCCACGTGTTCGAACGGCAGCTCCGCCTGAGCCAGACGACCCGGATGGCGCTGCCGATGCTGCAGCAGGTCATCGCGCAGGGTGGCGACCTGACGGAGGCGGAGCGCGCGGAGAGCCTGCACCTCGAGCAGGCGATCCGCGACGAGATCCGCGGGCGCTCGCTGCTCTCCGACGACGTCCGCGACGAGGTCATGCGCCTCCGACGACGGGGTGCCACCGTGCAGCTGCACGACGACGGCGGCCTCGACGAGCTCGAGGTGGAGGACCTGCGGCGCGTGCACGCCGAGATCGCCGAGGCGTTGCGTCGGGCCCGCGGGGCGGACAACGTGATCGTGCGCACCGTCGCCGAGGGCTCGGACGCGGCGGTCACCGTCGTGGGGCTGCGGCTCGACACGGCGGCGAGCGAGTCGGCGGCCCTCGGAGCGGGGCTGGACGACGAGGACGGGGACGAGGACGACTCCGTCGTGCTCTGGCTCGAGATCCCGCGGCACGCGACCGTCTGACCCGCGGCCTGACGGGCGACTGCGGCGCGACGGGCGACTGCGGCGCTGAGCGCGGCCGCCAGGCCCCGCGCGGTGGGGAGCGAGACCGGATCGAGGATGATGCCGCAAACGGGGAACGGGCCGGTTCCGAGGAACCGGCCCGTTCACGACCCGAGCCTGAGCGACAACCCGAATACCGCCCTGGCTCGTAGCTGGTCGATGGCGTCGTACCCTAGTCGGCCACCGACCGGTGATGTTCTTCGTTGAAGGACACCGAACACGAACTACTATGCCCGGTCCACACGGGCGTGTCAGTCGTCATTTCGGGGGACAAATCAGCCCGTTCCGGTGCCGTGCCCCGCGCGGTGTCCCCCGATCAGGGGGAGACGGACCGGGAAGTGCACGCTGCAACCCGTCGATCCGGTCGCGAGCGGTGCCCGCCCACGGGGTACATCGTCGCCCGGTTCCCCCCGGACGCGCAAGACCCCCGCCGGTGAACGGCGGGGGTCGGGTGCGCGGGCCGGTGCTGCCGGGGTGTCAGCGGATCGAGCGGCTCCAGGCGTCGTGCCCGTGCTCGAGCGGGCGGCGCAGGCCGCGCGCCGAGGCGTCCCAGCCGGCGCGGGGCGACACGGTCACCTCGGCACGCCCGGCGGCGGCGACCTCGTCGGCCCGGCGCTGCAGCACGGCGACGACGGCGGCGAGTTCCTCGGGGCTCGGGTCCCCGGCGACGACGGTCACGTCGGCCCCCGTCCCCACGAGAGCGTCGGTCGGCACCGGAGCGTCGGTCGGCACCGGAGCGTCGGTCGGCACCGGGGCGTCGGCGGGCACGGCCGCGGCGTGGCGCCCCATCAGGCGTCGCCTCCGGGGCCCTCGGCGCACTGCACGGCCGTCACAGCGGGATGTTCCCGTGCTTCTTCGGCGGCAGCGCGGCACGCTTGCCCCGCAGCGCCCGGAGCGCCTTGATGACCGCGACGCGCGTCGCGTGCGGCTGGATGATCCCGTCGAGCTCACCGCGCTCGGCCGCCAGGTACGGCGACGCGACGTTGTAGGTGTACTCGTTCGCCAGACGCGCGCGTACGGCGGCGACGTCCTCGCCGGCCTCCTCGGCGCGCTTGATCTCGGCGCGGTACAGGATGTTGACGGCGCCCTGCCCGCCCATGACCGCGATCTCGGCCGTGGGCCAGGCCAGGTTGATGTCGGCGCCGAGCTGCTTCGACCCCATCACGATGTACGCCCCGCCGTAGGCCTTGCGGGTGATCACCGTGACGAGCGGCACCGTCGCCTCGGCGTAGGCGTAGAGGAGCTTCGCCCCGCGGCGGATGACACCCGTCCACTCCTGGTCGGTGCCGGGCAGGTAGCCGGGCACGTCGACGAGGGTGAGGATCGGGATGCCGAAGGCGTCGCAGAACCGGACGAAGCGCGCTGCCTTCTCGCCGGCGTCGATGTTCAGCGTGCCGGCCATGGCCTGCGGCTGGTTGGCGATGATGCCGACCGTACGGCCCTCGACCCGGCCGAAGCCGACCATGATGTTCGGCGCGAAGAGCGGCTGGACCTCGAGGAACTCGCCGTCGTCCACGACGTGCTCGATGATCGTCGTGACGTCGTACGGCTGGTTCGTCGAGTCCGGGATGACGGTGTCGAGCTCGTGGTCGGCGTCGGTGGTCTCGAGCTCGGGCGCGACGTCGTAGGCGGGTGCGTCGGACAGGTTGTTGTCGGGCAGGAAGCCGACGAGCGAGCGGGCGTAGTCGAGCGCGTCGGACTCGTCCTCCGCCAGGTAGTGCGCGACCCCGGAGACGGCGTTGTGCGTCTGTGCACCGCCGAGCTCCTCGAAGCCGACGTCCTCGCCGGTCACGGTCTTGATGACGTCCGGTCCGGTGACGAACATGTGGCTCGTCTTGTCCACCATGATCACGAAGTCGGTCAGGGCGGGGGAGTAGACCGCACCGCCGGCGGCCGGGCCCATCACGATCGAGATCTGCGGGATGACACCAGACGCCTGGGTGTTGAGCCGGAAGATCTCGCCGTACTTGCCGAGGGCGACGACGCCCTCCTGGATGCGGGCACCACCGGAGTCGAGGATGCCGATGATCGGCACCCCGGTCTTCAGCGCGTGCTGCATCACCTTGACGATCTTCTCGCCGGCGACCTCGCCCAGGGACCCGCCGAAGACGGTGAAGTCCTGCGCGTAGACCGCGACGTTGCGGCCGTGGATCGTGCCGACGCCGGTCACGACCGCGTCGCCGTAGGGGCGCTTGGCGTCCATGCCGAACGACGTCGTGCGGTGGCGGACGAACTCGTCGAACTCGACGAACGAGTTCTCGTCGAGGAGCTGCTCGATGCGCTCGCGGGCGGTGCCCTTGCCCTTCGCGTGCTGCTTCGCGATGGCGGCCTCGCCCGCGGCGGTCACGGCCTCGTGGTACCGGTCGCGCAGGTCCGCGAGGCGACCGGCCGTGGTCGAGAGGTCGGGGGTGTCTCCTGTGGTCACCCGCTCACCCTACCGGCGGGCACGGACGGCCCCGGTTGGAGGACCCCCACGGTTCCTGCCCGTACATTTGCGTGCATGTCCACACCGGAGCAGGCCGACCTGCCGCGATCCCGTGCCGTCGTCGAGGCCGCGGGCGGGCGCTTCGACCGCCGCGACCGGACCGGTTCGACGAACGCCGACCTGCTCGCCGTCGCGCCGGCGCGGCCGCACGGCAGCGTCGTGGTGACCCTCGACCAGACCGCGGGTCGCGGGCGTCTCGACCGCACCTGGAGCGCCCCGGCCGGGCAGGCGCTCGCCGCGAGCGTCCTCGTCCGGGCCGACCTCGACGACCGCGACCGCGGCTGGCTGCCGCTCGTCGCCGGACTCGCGATGCGCGACGCGGTGACCGCGGTGCTGCCGGACACGACCGGGCCGGACCGCGCCTCCCGTCCGACCGACGACGCTGCAGGCGGCACGACGGAGCCGCGCGTGCTGGTGAAGTGGCCGAACGACGTCCTCGTCGACGGCCGCAAGGTCTCCGGCATCCTCTGCCAGGTCGCGTCGGACGGCAGCGTCGTCGTCGGGGCCGGCGTCAACCTGACCATCCCCGCCGACCGCCTGCCGACGCCGACCTCCACCTCGCTCGCGGTCGCGGGTGCCGTCGACGACGCACCCGCCCTGGCGGACGCGGTGCTGTCCGCCGCCACGTCGGCCGTCCTGGAGGCGGTGGCCGCCCTGGTCGCGGGCGGTCACGCCGCGCAGACGGTGCGGTCCCGCGTCCGGGCCGCCTGCGGCACGATCGGTCGCCGTGTCCGCCTGGAGCTGCCCGACGGCACGGTGGAGGAGGTCGACGCCACCGGCATCGACGACGACGGCCGCATCACGATCCGGGATCGGGACGGCCGGTCCGGGGGCGTCGCGGTGGGGGACCTCACCCACCTGCGGTATGCATGACGGCATGACCGCCGAGACGCCGCCCGAACGCGTCGTCGCGCGACTCCGGCCCCACGCCCGCCGGCTGGTCCGCCCGGCCGTCTTCGTCGTGCTCGTGGCACTCGCCGGGGGCTTCGGCTTCGGCGTCTTCCGGGCGCAGCTCGCCTGGCTCAACGTCGTCGTCGCCGGTCTGACCGTGCTGCTCGTGGTGCTCGGGGGACTCGTCCCGCTGCTGCGGTGGATGTCCGAGCGGTACGTCGTCACGACCCGGCGGCTCGTCGTGTCGCACGGTCTCGGCACCCGCACCCGCCGCGAGCTCCTGCACTCCCGCGGGTACGACGTGACGGTCCGGCGGCAGGGCATGCAGGGGGTGTGGCGCTCGGGCGACGTGCTCGTGTTCCCCGGCGACGAGCCGCCGCTCGTGCTCGCCGACGTGCCGCACGCCGACCTCGTGGTCGCGGTGCTGCACGACCTCGTCGAGGCGTACGAGGCCCGCCGCCGCCACCGCGAACCCGACTGGGACGAGATCGTCGGCGGTCCCGCGCGACCGCCGTGGGGTGACGACCGACGCTGACGTCCTCGACCGAGGATTGGGTTCGTCCCCCGCGAGCCGGTAGCGTCGTGCCGTGCGTATCTCCGTCATCGGCTGCGGGTACCTCGGTGCCGTGCACGCCGCTTCCATGGCCAAGCTCGGGCACGAGGTCGTCGCGGTCGACGTCGACCCCGCCAAGATCGAGCGTCTCGCGTCCGGCGACGCCCCGTTCTTCGAACCGGGACTGCCCGAGATCCTGACCGAGGCGCTCGCCTCCGGGCGCATCCGCTTCACCACGGACATGGCCGAGGTCGCCGGGTCCACGGTGCACTTCCTGGCCGTCGGGACCCCGCAGGGGCCGACCGGTGCCGCGGACCTCACGTACGTGGACGCCGCCGTCGCCGCGCTGACGCCGCACCTGTCCGCCGGTGAGTTCGTCGTCGGCAAGTCCACGGTGCCGGTGGGCACCGCCGCCCGGCTCGCCGCCGAGGTCGAGCAGGCCGTGCCGGGAGCGACGCTCGTCTGGAACCCCGAGTTCCTCCGCGAGGGCTTCGCCGTGCAGGACACCATCTCGCCCGACCGGTTCGTCTACGGCGTCCCCGAGGGCGAGTCCGGCGAGCGGGCCGTCGCCGCGCTCGACGAGGTCTACGCGCAGGCGCTCGCCGCGGGCACGCCCCGGCTCGTCGTGAACCTGCCCACCGCCGAGCTCGTGAAGATCAGCGCGAACGCGTTCCTCGCCACGAAGATCTCCTTCATCAACGCGATGGCGGAGATCGCCGAGGTCGCCGGAGCGGACGTCACGGCGCTCGCCGACGCCATCGGGCACGACGACCGCATCGGTCGCAAGTTCCTCAACGCCGGCCTCGGCTTCGGTGGCGGCTGCCTGCCGAAGGACATCCGTGCCTTCCAGGCCCGCGCCGACGAACTGGGCGTGGGCGAGTCCCTCGCGTTCCTGGCCGACGTCGACGCCACCAACCTCCGTCGTCGGGCGCACGTGGTGGACCTTGCGACCGAGCTGCTCGGCGGCTCGGCCTCGGGCAAGCGCGTGGCCGTGCTCGGCCTGGCGTTCAAGCCGAACTCCGACGACGTCCGCGACTCCCCGGCGCTCGACATCGCGGCGCGACTGCACGAGCTCGGCGCGTCCGTCGCCGCGTACGACCCCGAGGCGGTCGGCACGGCGCGGCGGCTGCACCCGGAGCTCGACTACGCGGAGTCGGCCACCGCGGCGCTGACCGGGGCGGACCTCGTGCTGGTGCTCACCGAGTGGACGGCGTTCCGCGAGCTCGACCCGACCGAGGCGGCGTCGCTCGTGGCGGTCCCGGTCGTCGTCGACGGGCGCAACTGCCTCGACCGCGATGCCTGGACGGCCGCCGGCTTCACCTACCGCGGCATGGGGCGCTGAGCGCTCCCGCACCCCGACGCGCCGACGGCCGGTGACCACCCACGTGGTCGCCGGCCGTCGGTTCGTCTGTGTGTCGGTGCGTCTGTGCGTCGCGTCAGATCAGGGCACGTCCCGTCAGGCGCGCCGGGGGACGGACGGCTCCCGGTCGGGGTCGGCCAGCCGCGGTACGCCCGGAGCCCGCGCCACCCGCACGAGCGTCCAGACGCAGCCGGCGGCGACGAGCAGGAGCAGGACACCGACGACGCCGACGGGAACGGGGCCGGCCGCGGCCCAGCGCTCGAGCCCCGCTGCCGTCACCGGTCCCCGCGCAGCGTTCCAGAACCACGCGGTCACGACCCCGAGCCCGTACCAGCCGAGCACGACCGAACCGACGGCGAGCACCGTCGCCAGGACGCCGCGCCCCCGGTCGGTCCGCGGGATGCGACGCCACGCGACGGCGCTCAGCGCGACCAGGCAGACGATCGCGGGGAAGTAGTAGCGGCCCTGCGTCGCCGCGACGAAGGTCGTCGACAGGTACGCGTGCGCGCTCGTCCACGTCTGGCCGGCGATCAGCAGGGCCGGGAAGACGGCCAGGCAGAGCACGACCGGGCGGACCGTCGAGCGGCGGAACGCCCAGACCAGCACGACGCCGAGCGCGACCACGGTCAGGACGGCGGTGAGCACGGCACCGATGCTGACCTGCGCGCCACCGCCGGGGCTGCCCCAGAACGTGCGGGTGATGGTGCCCCAGCTCACGTCGAGGAAGGTCCGGAGCTCCGGACCCTCGCCGGGCGGGAACGGCTTCGGCGGGCGGTACTGCTCGTACCCGTTCGGCTGCAGGTGTCCGGTCGTGACGAGGTTGTGCAGCCACCACCACGCGCCGAGGAGGCCCGAGACGACCATCACGGTCACCGTGCGTCCGACGCGCCGCGCGAGCGGCAGGACGCCCGCGCCGGCGACGAGGACGACCACGGCGACGAACGGGACCGCCGGGAGCCCCGTCCCCTTGCACCAGACCAGCGCGGCCAGCGCGACCGCGGTGCCGACCAGCGTGCGCCGCCGCAGGTCGCCGGTGAGCATCCGGGTCGCGAGCCAGGTGACGACGGCACCCAGGAGCATCACCGGGGCGTCGTTCGTCACCGACGACGCGATCGACGCCAGCTGCGGGGTCGCGAACAGCGCGACGGCGCCGACGAGGGCGGCACGCGGCGACCGGGTGAGCCGGCGGACGGTCGCCCACGCCAGCAGCGGGAGCGCCGCGGTCCATGCGACGTCCACGAGCCGGAGCACCTCGATCGCCCGGTCCCACCGCAGGTCGCCGTAGTGCGCGACCCGCAGCGCCGCGGCACCGACGAGGTACGCGGTGGGCGGGTGCTGGGTCATCTGGTCGACGGTGTCGCTCGTGCCGGGGGCGGTGGCGAGCAGCTCGGTGACGGTCGACCACGTGGGGGCCGGCCCGGCGGCCTGCTCCTGCTGCGCGGCCGTGACGGCGTCGAGGATGCGCAGGTCTCCCGGGGGCGCCCACGCGTTCCCGAGCGCCAGCTGCACCGTGGCGTCGACGTGTGCGCGTTCGTCCGGCGCCTGGAACACGGGGACGACGAGGGCCCAGACGACGAGCCAGAGCGTGAAGGTCACCGTGACGACGGCGACGGCCACGCGTTCCCAGGCGGCGACCGCCGGGTGCGTCGCGCCGCTCGCGGGAGTCACCGTCGCGGCGGTCGGCGTGGGCTCGGGGACTCGTGTCGACGTCACGCTCCAACGGTACCGGGGTGTGCGACGGCTCCGCGCGGGCGGCCCGTGTCAGACGCCGGTCGAGACGCGGTTGCCCTGGGTGTCCGGCCGTGCCGGGTCGGCCGTGGCGTCGACGGCCCGGTCGGCGCGGTCGGGGTGGTAGACCCAGACCTTGTACAGCCAGAACCGGAACGCCGTGCCGAGGGCCAGGCCGATGACGTTGCCCGAGACGTTGTCGGCCAGCGCCGAGGTCAGTCCGAGCACGTAGTGGGAGACGCCCAGGCATCCGAGCGAGATGACCATCCCGCCCAGCGAGACGACGACGAACTCGACGCCCTCGCGGGTGGCGACCGCGCGTCGCTGGTCGCGGAACGTCCAGTAGCGGTTGCCCATCCAGTTCACGAAGATCGCGACCACCGTGGACGCGACCTTGGCCCAGAAGGGACCCGAGTGGACCTCGTCCGGGCTGAGCACCGTGGCGCGCAGCACGTTGAAGATCGTGAAGTCCACGACGAAGCCGACCGCACCGACGACACCGAAGCGCGCCAGTTGTGCAATGAGTCGCCGCACGGTGTCTCCAGGGTCCGTAGAGTTGTCGCTGACCGTGCAGGGCACGGGCCGCGTCGCGCTCGCGAGGGCGCCGGCGGCGAAGACCGAGTCTAGACAGAGCGTGCTCGCCGGACGGTGGGAACGACGGAGGGAACACTCAGCATGGCGTTGCGCGTCGGGGTCGTCGGTGGGGGACAGCTGGCACGGATGATGGTGCCCGCGGCGGTCGAGCTCGGCCTCGACATCCGGGTCCTGGCGGAGGGTCCGGACATGTCGGCGGCCATAGCCGCCACCGCCGAGGGCGACTACCACGACGCCGACACGGTGCTGTCGTTCGCGCGCGAGGTCGACGTCGTCACGTTCGACCACGAGCACGTGCCGCAGGACGTCCTGCGGGCGCTGGAGGACGCCGGCGTCGCCGTGCGCCCGGGTCCCCAGGCGCTGGCGGTCGCCCAGGACAAGATCGAGATGCGGCGACGGCTCAGCGAGCTCGGCGTCCCCGTCCCGGACTGGGCCGCGGTGCACGACGCCGCCGAGCTCGGGCGCTTCCTGGCGGGACACGGGGGACGCGCGGTGGTGAAGACGCCGCGCGGCGGCTACGACGGCAAGGGCGTCCGGGTCGTCACGGACGCCGCCGACGTCGAGGACTGGTTCTCCGCCGTCGCGGAGGCCGCCGGCGAGCAGGCCCTGCTGGTGGAGGAGCTCGTCCCCTTCACCCGCGAGCTCGCGCAGTCCGTCGCCCGACGTCCCTCGGGTGAGGTCGTCGCCTGGCCGCTGGTCGAGACCGTGCAGCGCGACGGCGTGTGCGCCGAGGTCGTGGCCCCCGCGCCGGACAGCGCCGGGCGGCTGGCCGACGCAGCCGAGGACCTGGCCGTCCGGATCGCCGAGGAACTCGGGGTGACCGGCGTCCTCGCCGTGGAGCTGTTCCAGACCCCGGACGAGCGGATCCTGGTGAACGAACTCGCGATGCGTCCGCACAACACGGGTCACTGGACGATCGACGGTGCGACGACGAGTCAGTTCGAGCAGCACCTGCGCGCGGTGCTCGACCTGCCGCTCGGGGCGACGGGCACACACCGGCGGGCCGCGGTCATGATCAACGTGCTCGGCGGCCCCGCCGACGGCGACCTGGCGGCGCGGTACCCGGCCGCCCTCGCCGACCACCCCGAGGCGAAGTTCCACTTCTACGGCAAGGCCCCGCGTCCCGGTCGGAAGATCGGGCACGTGACGGTCATCGGTGACGACGTCGACGACGTCGCCTACCGAGCACGCGCGGCGGCGGCGCACTTCGACGACTGACGTCGTCGTTCGCGGTGTCCGCAGGACGGCGGACACCCGCTCGGGTGCCACCCGATCTGGCGAGTGGTCGGGTGGTCCTCGAAGTGGTGTCCTGGGTGCTCCGTCCGACCGCACCCAGGGAGCCCACCATGCGCCGCCCGCGACGCTCCGCCGACCGCACCTCGACCGTCCTCGGGACCGCCGCCGCGGTCGCCGCGTTCGCGACCCTCGCCGCCGGAGTGCTCACGGCTCCGCCGGCGGTCGCGGCCACCGACGTCCGGACGCTGACCGCGGCCCAGCTGTACGGTGCCGGGCCGTACCGCTCGGACACGAGCGAGGCCGCACGGGCCGCGACCGCGCTCGCCGCGACCGACCCCGCCGGGGCCGCCGCCGCGCGGACGATCGCGACGTACCCGGTGGCGACGTGGCTCGGGGACTGGACGACGGGGTCGACGCTCGACCGGACGATCGACGCGGCCCTCGCCGGGGCTGCGGAGGACGGCACGACACCGGTCTTCGTGACCTACGCGATCCCGCACCGTGACTGTGGCGGCTACTCCGCGGGTGGCTTCGACGAGCCGACCTACACCGCGTGGGTGGACCGGATCGCGACGCGGCTCGCCGGACACCGCGCTGCGGTCGTCGTCGAGCCGGACTCGCTCGCGATGCTCAGCAACAGCGCGTGCGATGCGCGGCTCGGACAGGAGCGCACCAGGATCCTGTCGCGCGAGGTCGACGCCTTCGCCGCGGCCGGCGTCGCGGCGTACCTCGACGCCGGGAACTCCAACTGGGTCCAGCCCACGACGATGGCCGCACGGCTCGACGCCGCCGGGGTGCGGAAGGCCCGTGGGTTCTTCACGAACGTCGCGAACTACTACCCGACCGCCCAGGAACAGGCCTACGCCGAGCAGGTGTCCGCCGCGACCGGTGGGTCGCACTACGTGATCGACACCTCGCGGAACGGGCAGGGCTGGCGGGGGACGTGGTGCAACGGGCCCGGAGCCGGACTCGGCACCACGCCGCGCGTCGTCGGGGACGGCAGTCGGCTGGACGCGCTGCTCTGGGTGAAGACCCCGGGAGCGAGCGACGGCACGTGCGGCGGGGGACCGGCCGCGGGGAAGTGGTGGTCGTCGTTCGCGCAGGGCCTGGTCGCGAACGCACGGCTCGGGACGCCGGTCCCGGCACCCGCACCGACCGCGACGCCGGCGCCCTCCGCGAAGACGACGCCGGCGCCCTCCGCGAAGACGACCCCGAAGCCCTCGCCGAAGCCGAAGGCGGGCCCGGCGCCGAAGGTCCGTCCCACCGCCCACCGGGACCGGGCCACGTCGCCCGCAGCCCGGCAGGTCAGCGTCAGCGGCTGGGCCTTCGACCGTGACGACCCGCGCAGCGCCGTGTCCGTCCGGATCACGGTCGACGGCCGGCTGGTCGCGACGACCGCGGCGAACGGGTCGCGCCCCGACGTCGACCGGGCGTTCGGGGTCGGGACGGCGCACGGGTTCCGCGCGACGGTCGCCGCCGCGAGCGGGAAGCGCACGGTCTGCCTGACCGCCGTCGGGGTCGGCGAGGGCGGCAACACGGACCTGGGCTGCGTCGCGGTCACGGTCCGCTGAACCGCGCCCGAGCGTCCCGCGACGCGGAGCCCGCTGCCCGGTGCGGCAGGATGGCCGCATGTCGAACGCCCTCGTCCGCCGAGCCGTCGGCCGTCTGCGCCGCACCCTGACCGGCATCCGGTCGGTCCCGGACCCCGCTCGCCCACCCGTGGTGGGGTACGTCGTGGCCGGGGCGGACGGTGCCCACCCGGCCTCCGCGCACGTTCGTGTGGTGCGCCGTACCGAGCACCTCGCCGCCAGCGGCGTGGCCGAGGTCCGGCAGGTCGACCCGTCGGCGGTCCTCGACGGCACCGACACGACGGCGTACCGCTCGGTGCTCGTGCAACGCGACGCCCTGCGCTCCGACCTCGTCGAGCCGTTCCTCACGGCCTTGCGGGCCAGGGCCGTCCGCGTCGTCGCCGAGGTGGACGACGACTTCTTCACTGCATCCGGCCGCGACCGGCTGGCACGGGCGGAGTACGACCCGGACCGCCTGGCCTCGATCGACGCCCTGGTCCGCGCCGCGGACACCGTGGTGGTCAGCACCGACGAGCTCGACCGCCTGGTCCGGCCGATCGCCCGGCAGACGGTCGTCGTGCCGAACGCCCTCGACCCCACGCTGTGGACGGTGGCCGCCGACGGGTCCGACCAGGAGACCGACGACGACCGGCCCACGGGGGAGCACCGCGTCCTCTACATGGGCACGCTCACGCACGCCGCGGACCTCGCCCTGCTCCGCGACGTGTTCACCGACCTGGTGGCCGCGGACGGGTTGCCGGTCCGGCTCGAGGTGATCGGCGTCACCGAGGACGCCGACGGCGGCTGGTACCGGCGGATCGAGGTACCGGACGGGCACTACCCGGCGTTCGCCCGCTGGCTCGTGACGCACCGTCGCCGGTGGCGGGCCGGGGTCGCCCCGCTCGAGGACGCGGTCTTCAACCGGGCCAAGAGCGACCTCAAGGCGATCGAGTACACCGCGCTCGACCTGCCCGCGGTGGTGTCGGACCGGCCGTCCTACCGCCTCGCCGGCCAGCACGGTGTCACGACCGTGCCCGACGACCCGGCTGCGTGGCGGGCCGCCGTCGTCGCTGCCGTCGCCCGCGGTCACGCCGATCCCGCCGCCGCCGCGTGGGTGCGCGACGGACGCTTCGTCGGGCGCGACGGCGACGCCTGGCGCGACCTGCTGCTCGGCTAGGCTCGTGCCGTGACCGACACCGCAGCCGCCCAGCCCCTCGTCTCGATCATCATGGGTTCGGACTCGGACTGGCCGACCATGCGGGCCGCCGCCGAGACGCTCGAGCAGCTCGACGTACCGTTCGAGGCGGACGTCGTGTCGGCCCACCGCACCCCCGACAAGATGGTCCGCTACGCCCGCGCCGCCGCCGGACGGGGCATCCGTGTGGTGATCGCCGGTGCCGGCGGGGCAGCGCACCTCCCGGGCATGGTCGCGTCGATGACCACGCTGCCCGTCATCGGCGTGCCGGTGCAGCTGGCCCGGCTCGACGGCCTCGACTCCCTGCTCTCGATCGTCCAGATGCCGGCCGGCATCCCGGTGGCGACCGTGGCGATCAACGGCGCCGCGAACGCCGGCCTGCTGGCCGCCCGCATCATCGGGTCGTCCGAGCCGGTCGTCGCCGAGCGGCTGGCCGCACACGCCCTCGAGCTGGAGCAGCTCGTCGAGGAGAAGGCGACCCGGCTGCGCGACGCGCTCTAGCCCGCACGCCGAGCGGCAGGATCGTCGACGGCGGGTACCGAGGGCGGGCGTCGTCGGCGCGTGCCGTCCACTCAGAGGTCGGCGTGCAGCTGCCAGGTCTCCGTCGCGGCGTCCTGCCAGTCGTACATGCGGGCTCGGTCCGGTCCCGCCACCGCGAGCCGCTCCGCGAGCGTCCGGTCGTTCGTGACCTGGTAGACCGCCTGGGCGAGCCGCTCGGGGTAGGAGTCGCGCGGGTCGCGTGCGACCATCACGCCGGCGTCGGCGGCGACCTCGCGCACGGCGGCGTCGTCGGAGTGCACGACGGGAGTGCCGAAGTGCATCGCCTCGATCACCGGCAGCCCGAAGCCCTCGGCCAGGCTTGGGAAGACGAAGACGGTCGCCCGGTCGTACGCCACCGCGAGGTCGGCGTCCTCGAGGCGCCCCAGCACCAGGAGACGGTCGCGTGCGAGCCCGGCGGACTCCGCGAGCCCGTAGACGTCGATGTCGCCCCAGCCGTCCGGGCCGGCCACCACCAGGGGCACGTCGCTCGGGGCCTCGGGGTGGGCCATCGCACGGATCAGGTACGCCAGGCCCTTGCGGGGCTCGAGGGTCCCGACCGCGAGCACGTAGCGCGGCGGGAGCCCGAGGCGCTCGGCGCGCAGGTCGGCGTCGACCGGCACTGCCAGGCGCGGGCTCGGCGCCCCGCCGATCACCCGGAGGCGGTCGTCGAAGCGTCGGATCGAGTCGAGCTCGGCCGCGACCGCGTGGGTCGGCACCACGACGGCGTCGGCGTGCTTCCACGCCCGGTGCACCATCGCCTTGTGGAAGTGCACGCCGCGGGGTGTCAGGGTCTCCGGATGGGTCCACGGAACGGTGTCGTGCACCGTGACGACGACCTGTCGGCCGGGTTCCGTGCCGCGGTCGTGCTTGACGAGCGGCGCGAGGACGCTCGGAGCGTGGACCAGGCCCTCGGATGCGGAGCCGACGAGACCGGCCTGCCAGGCGAGGGACAACTCCCGACGTCCGAGCGGCAACCGGTGCAGGGTGCTCAGGCCCGGGAGGAGCGTGTCGAGCCGCTCGAGCTCGGCACGGGAGCAGGCGGACACCATGCCCTCGACGTCGCAGCCGGCCGGGGCGGTGGCGATCAGCTGTCGGGTGAGTTCCTCCGCGTAGCGGCCGATGCCGCCGGGGACCGGTGCGATCACCTGGTCCAGGATCACGCGGAGCGTCGTCATGGCGGGCTGGTTCCTTCCGTCCGTCACGGCCCGTCGAGCGGTCCGTGGCGCCCCGACCCTACCAGGGCGCTCCCGGGAGCACGGGCGCCGTGACACCGCTCGGTCCGCGAGGACACGGCCGTTATGCTCGACCGGTGCCCCGCTCCCTCCGTATCGCGATCGTCGGGCCCACGCACCCGTACTCCGGCGGCATCGCGACCCACACGACCTCGCTCGCGCACCGGCTCCGTGCCGCCGGACACGACGTCCGGCTGCTGTCCTGGAAGGCGCAGTACCCCGCGTTCCTGCGGTCCGGCACGACGCGTGTACCGGAGTCCGAACCCGAGGTGCGACCCTTCGACCGCAGTTCCGCGAAGCTCGCCTGGTACGACCCGACCTCGTGGTTCCGCGCGGGGTGGTCCGTCCGTCGCGCCGACGTGGTGCTCGTCACCGCGGTGACGCCGTACCACGCGGTCCCGTACGCGGTGCTGCGTCTCGCCGCTGGGCGGCGTGCACGCGGTGTCGTCCTCGCGCACAACGTGCTGCCGCACGAGCACGGCCGGTTCGACGAGGCCCTGATCCGGCTGCTCTACCGGCAGTACGGCGCGGTCCTCGTGCACAGCGACGAGCAGGCCGCGATCGCCCGCCGCATCCTCGGTCCGGACAGCCCCGTGGAGGTCCGGGTCACGAGGCTCCCGCTGGCCGACCTGCTCCTCGGCGCCCCCGGCGAGGCGCCGCACCCGGTGCCGTCGGGCACGCCGGGGGACCCGGTCACGGTCGGCTTCTTCGGCATGGTCCGCCGCTACAAGGGCGTCGACCAGCTCATCGAGGCTGCGTCGCGGGTGCCCGGCATCCGTGTCGTCGTCCGCGGCGAGTTCTGGCAGCCCGTCGAGGAGTACCGCGAGCAGGTCCGGTCCCTCGGGGTCGAGGACCGCGTGGAGATCGTCGACGGCTACGTCGCGATGTCCGACATGGCCCGCACGATCACCGACTTCGACGTCGTCGCGCTCCCGTACCGCACCGCGTCGTCGACGATCAACGTCGCGCTGGCGCACCGGTTCGGCGTCCCCGCGCTCGTCTCGGACGCCGGCACGCTCCCGCTGGACGTCCGCGACGGCGTCGACGGCCTGGTGGTACCCGCGGACGACGTCCCGGCGCTCACCGACGCGTTGCGCCGGCTCGTCGAGCCCGGCGCGCTCGCGCGGCTGCGTGACGGGGTGGACGCCGCCGGTGCGGACCGGCGCTGGCGCGAGTACACGGACACCGTCGCCGCCTTCGCGCGCGACTGACCGCCGCCGCGCGAGGAACGGCCGGCGCGGTCGGACCGGGGTGACCCGTGACGGACGGGAGGCGCGGTGCCAGCCGGCACCGCGCCTCCCGTCACTCGCGTGTCGGTCCGGCGGTCGTCAGCCTCGCCCCGCACGTCGGCGTCCGACCGCCGCAGCGACCCCGGCGAGGCCGAAGTCGGCCACGGCGTAGAGCAGCCGGGACAGGATCGCGGCGGTCGCCGCGACGCCCGCCGTGGTGACGGAGGCGAGGACGAGCGCGATGACGACCTCGCGGACCCCGAGGCCGGCGGGGAAGGGGATGAGGAGCACGCCGAGCGCGAAGGCCAGCGCGAAGCCGGCCACCGCCGGTACGAAGCTCCGTGCCGGGTCGACCCCCAGTCCGATGAGCACGAGCCAGAGCTGCACGCCGCCGAAGAGCCAGTTCGTCACCTGCAGGCCGGAGCTGGACCCCGCGACCCGCCACCCGTACCGGAACGGTGCGTCCGGGCGACGCAGCACGCGCAGGGCCAGCCGCACGCCGAACCGCATCACCGGCGGCGTCAGGCAGACCAGGAAGGCGATCCCGACGATCGGCAGCCACCAGTAGTCCTGCAGCAGGCGGACGTCGATGAAGGGGAGCAGGACGGCACCGACCCCGAGTCCCGTGGCGATCGAGACGAGCATCGCGATGAGGCTCAGGACGATCGACGAGGACTTCGCGAGGCCGACCTCCCCGGCCATCTGCGCCTGTGCTGCGATCGGCCAGACCGACCCGGGCAGGTACTTGCCGAGCTGACTGACGAAGAAGACCCGGGCACCGCGGAGCACCGGCAGCCGGACGCCGAAGGCCGGCCAGACCACGATCCAGGACAGCATCGAGACCACGAGCGCGGCGACCACCGACACGAGGGCGAGGACGAGCAACCAGGGGTTCATCGAGGCGACCGCGTCGGACACCTCGTCCCACTGGCCGGCCACGTACAGCGCGCCCGCGACGACCACGGCGACCATGAACGCGATCTTGATCCCGTTCACCGCCCACCGACGCCAGCGTGGGCGTTCGGCGGGCGGTGCGACCTGCGGGGCCGTCACCGGGCGAGCGCTCCGGCCTGCACGGCGGCGGCCAGCGCCTCGCGCCAGTCGCGCATCGGCGCGAGCCCGGCGCGCGACCAGCCCTCGTGCCCGAGGACGCTGTACGCCGGACGCGGGGCGGGGCGCACGAACGCCGCACTGTCGGTCGGGAGCACGCGCTCCGGGTCGAGCCCGGACTCGGCGAAGATCGCCCTGGTGAAGTCGTACCAGGAGGCCTGGCCCGCGTTCGTGCCGTGGTAGGTGCCTGCCGGGGCGTCCGCGTCGACGAGCTCGACGATGCGTGCCGCCAGCTCACCGGTCCAGGTGGGCTGGCCGACCTGGTCGGTGACGACGGACACGGTGTCGTGGCTCGCCGCCAGACGGAGCATCGTCGCCGCGAAGTTCGGACCGTGCGCACCGTAGATCCACGCGGTACGCACGACGTAGGACGAGTCGGGGGCGATCCGGCGCACCGCTGCCTCGCCGGCGGCCTTCGTGCGGCCGTATGCGTTGATCGGGTCGGTGGGGGCGTCCTCGGCGTAGGGCGCGGTGCCGTTGCCGTCGAAGACGTAGTCCGTCGAGATCGTCACGAGCTTCGCACCGTGCCGGACCGCGGCCTCGGCGAGCAGTGCCGGCCCGGTCGCGTTCACGGCGGCGGCCTCGTCCTCGTGGGTCTCGGCGTCGTCGACCTTCGTGTACGCCGCCGAGTTGACGACCACGTCGTGCCCGGCGACCGCGGCGTCGACCGCGTCGGGATCGGTGATGTCGAGGTCGGCGCGTCCGAGCGCGGTGACGTCACGGTCCCGCAGCGCGAGCTGCAGGTCGCGACCGAGCATGCCGGCGGCGCCGGTGATCAGGAAGCGGCTCATGCGAGTGCCGCGCGCTCCTTCAGCGGCTCCCACCAGGCGCGGTTGTCCCGGTACCACTGCACGACGTCGGCCAGGCCCTGTTCGAACGGCACCTGCGGCTCGTAGCCGAGCTCGGCGCGGATCTTCGAGATGTCGACCGAGTAGCGCAGGTCGTGGCCGAGGCGGTCCTGCACGTGCTCGACGGAGGACCAGTCCTTGCCGGTCGCGTCGAGGAGCAGCTGCGTGAGCTCCTTGTTCGTCAGCTCGGTGCCGCCACCGATGTTGTAGATCTCGCCCGCGCGGCCCTTCGTGAGCACGAGCGCGATGCCGCGGGTGTGGTCGTCGACGTGCAGCCAGTCGCGGATGTTGTTGCCCTCGCCGTACAGCGGCACGGTCTTGCCGTCGATGAGGTTCGTGACGAAGAGGGGGATGACCTTCTCGGGGAAGTGGTACGGCCCGTAGTTGTTCGAGCAGCGCGTGATCGAGAGGTTCAGCCCGTGCGTGCGGTGGTAGCTGCGGGCGAGCAGGTCGCTGCCGGCCTTCGACGCCGAGTACGGCGAGTTCGGCTCGAGGGGGCGCTCCTCGTCCCACGAGCCCTCGCTGATCGAGCCGTAGACCTCGTCGGTGGACACGTGCACGAAGCGCTCGGTGCCGTGGCGGAGCGCGGCGTCGAGCAGGCGCTGCGTGCCGACGACGTTCGTCTCGACGAAGATGCCGGAGTCGCGGACCGAGCGGTCGACGTGGGACTCGGCGGCGAAGTGCACGATCGCGTCGATGCCGGGGACGACCTCGTCGAGCTTCTCGGCGTCGCGGATGTCGCCCTGGACGAAGGTGTAGCGCGGGGAGTCGGCGACCGGGGCGAGGTTCTCGAGGTTGCCGGAGTAGGTCAGTGCGTCGTAGACCACGACCTCGGCGCCCTCGAGGCCGGGGTAGGCGTCCTCGAGCGTGCGGCGGACGAAGTTCGAGCCGATGAAGCCGGCTCCTCCGGTGACGAGGATCTTCACGTGTTGGTTCCTTCCGGGGGCGCCGCTCGGCGCGTGGTGGTGGCGGCTTCGGACGGCCACCATTGTAGGGGGAGCGATCGATCCGGTCGGTCCTGCCGGGCGCGCGGCAGGTCCACGACCGGCGTCGCAGCGCGGTCAGGCGTCGATCGTGCTGCGGTCCGGCGCGGTCGTCGACGTCCCGCCGGCGCGCACGAGCTGCCGGACCGCGAGGAACGACCAGAGTCCCACCACGACGGTGACGACGAGGAGCGCGATGATGCCGGACTGCCCGATCGGGGTGAGGTTCGCGAGGAGGCCCAGACCGTGGAAGGTCGCCTGCAGGTGTGAGTCCTCGTAGAAGCCGCGGTACGCGACGCTGAGCCCGTAGAGACCGACGACTGCGAACGCCCACCGGAAGACCGTGCCGAAGCGGGCCCGGTCGGCCGGTGCGGAGAGCAGGTTCCGCCAGGCGATCGCGGCGACGGTCACGAGGGCCACGAGCGAGGTGAAGAGGTACCGACCCTGCACCCCGGCGATGACCTGCGTGTCGTCGTAGGAGCGGAAGTTGTCCTGCACCTGGATCACGAGGGTCAGTGCGGGCAGCACCGCCATCACGATCGCGACGCCCCGGTGGGGGCTCCGACGGAACGCCCACCCGATGACCACCACGAGCGACAGCACGGTGAGCGTGTCCGTCAGGATCGGGGTCATCGAGTACTGCAGGGCACCGAACTGGCCCCAGAACGACGTGCTGAGCCGATCCCACACCGTGTTGATGAACACCCCGAAGTCGGCGCTGGTCTGGTCGCCCCACGGCTTGACCTCGCGGAGGTCTCCGGCGCCCTTCGGCTGCACGGTCTGGAACAGCACGAGGTTCCGGATCCACCACCAGCTGCCGAGGAGCGCGACGATCGCACCCGCGACCGCGGTCCGGACGAGCCGGGCGCGGACGGACAGCACACCGTGTCCGGCCACGATCAGCGCGACCGCCACGAAGGGCACGGTCGGGAGGCCGGTGCCCTTGACCGAGCAGACGGCGGCGACGGCGAGCGCGAGCCAGACGACCGTGCGCCAGCGGTGGTCGCCGGTCATCGTCCGTGCGACCAGCCAGGTGATCACCCCGCCGAGCACGATCACCGGGGCGTCGTTCGTGACGGCGGAACCGATCTGCGCGAGCTGGGGCACCGCGAAGAGCGCGACGGCACCGACGACGGCCGTGCGCGGGGACCGCGTGACCCGCCGGACCGTGCTCCACACGAGGAACGGCATCGGGAGCACGAGGAGCACGTCGAAGAGCCGCAGCACCATCACACCGACGTCCCACCGGTGGTGGAAGAACCCGGCGACCTTGAGCACGAGCGCGGCCACCGCGTAGTAGGTCGGCGGGTGCTGCGACATCTGGTTCGGGTAGTCGTGCGAGCCGGGGTTCTGGGCGACCAGCTCGGCGACGGTCTGACGGTCCGCTGCGGACACCGTCATCGTCTGTTGCTGTTCGGCGTAGGTGACCGCGAGGAGGTCCATCTCGCCCGGATCCGGCCAGCCGTTGCCGATCGCGATCTGCTCGGCGGCGTCGAAGTGCGCCGCCTCGTCCGGGGCGGCGAACATCGGCGTGACGAACGCCCAGAGCGTCAGCAGCAGCGCGAACGCAGCAGTGAGGGCGATGACGGCGGTGCGCTCGGCGCGGGAGACCGGTGGCCCGTCCCTGTACGGGTCGTGGTCGGACATCAGTCGCCGTACCGCTGCAACTTCTGCAGGTCGAGCTGTTCCTCGGTGAGCGTCCGGTTGAGTCTCGTGAGGTCGGCGACCACGCCGATCACCATCGACAGCACCGCGGTGATGAGCAGGACGACACCGAGGATGATCGACTGGAGGTGGTTCCCGCCGGTGTCCGTGGCGAGGAGCACGAGGTACCGGACGAGCGGCCAGAGCCCCAGCACCCCGAGCACGGCGGCGACCCAGAGGAACAGCGCCATCGGGCGGTACATCAGGTAGACGCGGGCGATGGCCGAGCCGGACTGGAACATGTGCTGCCAGATGTTCTTGAAGAGGCGCGACTCGCGGGTCTTCGGGTTCGTCGTGATCGGGATGCTCGCGATCGCCAGGCGCTTGTAGCCGGCCTGCACGATGGTCTCCATGCAGTAGCTGAAGCGCGTGACGATGTTGAGCCGGATGAGCGAGTACTTCGAGTACGCGCGGAAGCCGCTCGCAGCGTCCGGCAGGTCGAGCCCGGCCGCGCGGGAGGCGACCCAGGAACCGAACTGCTGCATGGCCTTCTTGAAGCCCGAGAAGTGTTCGATGGTGCGCGTCTGCCGGTCGCCGATGACGATGTCGGCCTGTCCGTGGACGATCGGCTGCACGAGCTCGGCGATCTGTGCCTGCGGGTACTGGTTGTCACCGTCGGTGTTCACGACGATGTCCGCGCCGTGCAGGAGCGCGTAGTCGACGCCGTCGCGGAACGACCGGGCGAGGCCCATGTTCGTGGTGTGCCGGACGAAGTGCCGGACTCCGTGGGCCTTCGCGACCTCGACCGTGCGGTCGGAGCTGCCGTCGTCGATGACCAGGATCTCGATCTCGTCGATGCCCTCGATCTCGCGCGGGATCGAGTCGATGACGGAGGCGAGGGTGTGCTCCTCGTTGAGGCAGGGGATCTGGACGAATAGTTTCACGGGCGCTGCTGTCGTCTCGTCTCGGGGCGGGAATGCGGTGCGCGCCGTCTGCTCGACGCGCCTGTCGACTGCGACAGCCTAGCGGTGCACGGGCCGGCGCTGGTCCGCCGGGCCGGGGTGGGGGGGCACGGGAACGCTGTGCGAGACTGCCGTGCGTGCGACGCCTCCGAACCGACCCTGCGACCTGGGTGTGCCTGGTGGCCGCGCTGTTCGCCGCCGCCGCGTCCCTGGTCTGCGCCTGGAGCCAGGCGCCGCTGAACTCCGGTGACGAGGCGGCACACCTCGACTACGCCGTCGACGTGTGGCACGGGCACCTGCCGTACTTCTACGACGGCCTGACGATCAAGCCGCCGTTCGGAGCGCTCCCGCCCGTGCAGTGGGTGTCGCAGCACCCGCCGTTCTTCTACCTCGTCCTCGCGCCCGTCGTCGGTCCGCTCTGGGACGCCGGGCACCCGTACGCGTCGGTGCTCGCCGGTCGGTCGGCGAACGCCGCCTTCGCCGCGGCCACGGTGCTCGCCGTCGGATGGGCCACGCGCCGGGTCGTCCCGCGCCGCCCGGAGGTCGCCGCGGTCGCCGCGGTGATCGTGTCCCTGACCGGCATGTTCCTCCTCGTCGGCGGGGCGATCTACAACGACCTGCCGAACATGGCGCTCGCCGCCCTGGCGGTCGGCATCGGCGCGCGCGCCCTGCGCTCGGGGCTCTCCGCTCGGCTCGTGGTGGCCGCGACGGTGGTGACGACGCTGGGGATGCTCACCAGACTCACCTTCGTCGTGTTCGTCCTCGCGGTGGTCGTCGCCTTCCTGCTGGCGCGCTGGCGTCGCTCGGGGTTCTGGACCGACTGGCGCGGGCACGTCGTCGCGGTCGTGGCCGTCGTCGCCGCACCCGTCGCGGCGTCGACCTGGTTCTGGCTCCGCAACATCCGGCTCATGGGAACGATCGTCGGCAACGACGTCGCCTGGGGCGAGGAGCACCTCGGCCGGGTCCAGCTGACGCCCACCCAGGTCGTGACGAACGACCAGTGGTGGAAGAGCCTGTTCGCGCTGTACAAGGGCCACCTGCCCGGCAACGTCGACTGGACCTACTCGCTGCTGGTCGTGCCGCTCGTGCTCGGGCTGCTCGTCGGCCTCTTCGTCGCGGCACGCACCGCTGTCCGTCGGGTGCGGCGCGCTCGGGGTCCGGTCGCGCCCGGGACCGGCGCGCACCGCGCGGCTCGCCCGACGACGGGTGACGGCCGGTCCGGCGCGGTCCGTCCGCGCGAGGAGGTCGTCGCAGACCTGCTCGTGGCCGCGATGCTCGTCGGCCTGACCGCCGCCGTCCTGGTCGGACAGGTCCGCTTCTCGACCACCGGCGGCGCCCCGAACGTCCGGTACTCGTTGGCGGTCCTGCCGATGCTCGCCGTCCCGATGGCGATCGGGCTGACCGGACTCGGACGACTGGTGTCGACCGTGGTGGTCGTCGTGTGGATGCAGGTGACGGGCTACATCTGGTTCCAGATCCAGGACCTGCAGGACCCGGCGTTCGGGGTCGAGCGGACGCTCGAGGTGTCCCGGCTGACGTTCGTGGTCGCGCTCGTCTGCTTCGCCGCGATGCTCGTCGGGGTGTGCGCCCTGCTGCTCCGCCGGGACGGAGTGCCCGTGCGTCAGGAGCGGACCGTGACGGGCCAGGACCAGCAGGCACCCGAGCCCGAGCCCGAGGCCGAGCCCGAGGCCGAGCCCGAGCCCGAGGCCGAGCCCGAGCCCGAGGCCGAGCCGGAGCCGGAGCCGGAGCCGGAGCCCGAGGCCGAGCCGGAGCCGGAGCCGGAGCCCGAGGGTGCACCAGGTCCGGAGCGCGCTGCGCCACTCCGGGACACCCTCGCCCGTCGGTAGCGAGCAGGTTGCTAGGCTGCCCCGGTGCAGATCCGCGAACTGAAGATCCCCGGTGCGTGGGAGTTCACGCCCGTCCAGCACGGCGACGCACGAGGAGCATTCCTCGAGGCGTACCGGGCCGACGTCCTCGAGGAGACGGTGGGCCACCCGCTCGACCTCCGCCAGGTGAACATGTCGATCTCGTCCGCCGGCGTCGCCCGGGGCATCCACTACGCCCTCGTCGCGCCGAGCCAGGCGAAGTACGTCACCGCCGTCCGCGGTGCGTTCATCGACTACATCGTCGACATCCGGGTCGGGTCGCCCACGTTCGGCCAGTGGGACAGCGTGCGCATCGACGACGTCGACCGCAGGGCCGTGTACCTCTCCGAGGGCCTCGGCCACGCGATCGTCGCGCTCGAGGACCGTTCCACCGTGAACTACCTCGTCAGCGCCCACTACGACCCGCAGCGCGAGAAGGGGATCACGATCCTCGACCCGACCGTCGGGCTCGAGCTGCCGGAGGGCCTCGGCGAGCCGGTGCTGTCCGAGAAGGACACCACCGCACCGACGCTCGAGCAGGCCGCGGAGCAGGGACTCCTGCCGACCTACGAGGAAGCGCTCGCGTACACCGAGTCGCTCCGCACGAAGAAGTAAGGGAGACGACCCGATGAAGGGCATCATCCTCGCCGGTGGTTCCGGCACCCGCCTGTGGCCGATCACCAAGGGCATCAGCAAGCAGCTCATGCCGATCTACGACAAGCCGATGGTCTACTACCCGCTGTCGACGCTCATGATGGCGGGCATCCGCGAGGTCCTCGTCATCACGACGCCCGAGTACAACGAGCAGTTCAAGGCGCTGCTCGGCGACGGGTCGAGCCTCGGCATGGACATCCAGTACGCGGTGCAGCCGAGCCCGGACGGTCTCGCGCAGGCCTTCGTCATCGGCGAGGACTTCATCGGCGACGACAGCGTCGCGCTCGTCCTCGGCGACAACATCTTCCACGGCACCGGCCTCGGCACGAACCTCCGGAAGAACACCGAGGTCGACGGCGCGACGATCTTCGCCTACCACGTGGCCGACCCGACCGCGTACGGCGTGGTCGAGTTCGACGACGACTTCACGGCTGTCTCCATCGAGGAGAAGCCCGCTCAGCCGAAGTCGAACTACGCCGTTCCCGGTCTCTACTTCTACGACAACAAGGTCATCGAGATCGCGAAGACCATCGAGCCGAGCGCCCGCGGCGAGCTCGAGATCTCGACGGTCAACGAACGCTACCTCGAGGCGGGGGAGCTCGGCGTCCAGGTCCTCGACCGCGGCACCGCCTGGCTCGACACCGGCACGTTCGAGTCGATGATGCAGGCGTCCGAGTACGTCAAGGTCATCGAGGACCGACAGGGGTTCAAGATCGGCTGCATCGAGGAGATCGCCTGGCGCAACGGCTGGATCGACGACGCGCAGCTCGCCGACCTCGCCGCCCCGCTCGTCAAGGGCGGCTACGGCGTCTACCTGCAGCGACTCCTCGCCGCCTGACCCACGGTGTTCGGCAGACGCCGCCGTCGCGATGCGGCGCCCTCCGGCCCCGGCCTGGAGGCGCGCCCCGCGTCCGCCTCGGCGGCGTCCGTCGTCCGGGTGGCCGGGTGGGACGGCGTGCTGCCGCACCTGGACAGGCCCGTCACCGTGGTCGTCACGACCCGGTCCGACCGGCACGCCGACGTCGCACGGCTCGTCGCGACCGCCCGCGAGGCGTTCGGTACGGACGCGGACGTCCGTGCGGTGTCCTTCGTCGCGGACGCCTCACCACGGGACCCGTTCGACCCCACGCTGCCGTGGGTCGGCTCGGAGCACGTCGACGGCCTCGGTTCGGCGGTGAACGCCGGGGTCGCTGCCGGCGTCGGACGGACGCTCGTGCTCGTCGACACCTCGGTGGTGCTCGATGCCGAGTCCCTCCGGGCCCTCGCGGCGGCCGCGGTCGAGCTGGACGTTCCGGTGCAGGCCCGCGTGGGCACGCGCGCCGGTGCCGTGCGGAACGGTGCCCGGCTCCTCCGTCCCGGTGCCCTGCCGTGGTCCGACGACCGGACCGACCCCGCTGACGACCGCGTCCTCGGCGCCGACCAGCCGGTGGTCTCGATGCCGCAGCGTGCGGTGGTGCCGGCCCCGTGCCTCCCGGACGAGCGCACGTCGTTGACGGCCTGGACGCTCGCGGGTGCCGATGCGGTGGCGTCGACGGCGCGCCTGTGTGACGTCGGGGCGGTCGTGCGGACCGTCGAGCCCGGTCGCACCGTGGACGCCGCGGTGGTGGACGTCGTCGCCTCGTGGCGGGACCGCGCCGGCGGGCGTGATCCGGTCGCCGCCGGAGCGCCGCTGCCGCCGTGGGGCGCGCGACCGGTGACGCCGATCGTCCGGCAGCGCGACGAGGGCGACGACCGCTCGTCGTGGTCGCTGAAGATCGCCGCGCCCGCCGGGCCCGACGGCGACGGCTGGGGCGACGTGCACTTCGCCGACGAGCTCGCGGCGGCGCTCGTCCGGCTCGGCCAGCGCGTCCGGGTCGACCGCCGTGATGCCCACGTGCGCCCCGACGACGACGAGGACGACGTCACGCTCGTCGTGCGCGGCCTCGACCGGGTGCCGCCGAACCCGGCAACCGTGAACCTGCTCTGGGTGATCAGCCACCCGGACGACGTGACCGACACCGAGTTGCGATCGTTCGACGCCGTCTTCGCGGCCGGTCCGGTCTGGGCCGCGAGCGCTGCTCGACGCTCGGGCGTGCCGGTGCGGACGCTGTTGCAGGCCACCGACCCGACGGTGTTCCACCCCCTGTCGACGGCAGGGGCGGCGCCGAGCACGGACGCCGGGCGCGTGGTGTTCGTCGGCTCGACCCGCGGGGCCGAGCGGGCCGTCGTGCGTGACGCCGTCGCCGTCGGGGCCGACCTCGTCGTGCACGGTCCCGGATGGGACGCACTCGTGCCCGCGACCGCGCTCGGGTCGGTCTCGCTCCCACGGGCCGACGTCGCACGCGCGTACGCGTCCGCACGGGTCGTCCTCAACGACCACTGGCCGGACATGGCGGCGGGGGGCTTCGTGTCGAACCGGGTGTTCGACGTGCTCGCCGCCGGGGGAGTCGTCGTCACCGACGAGGTCGCCGGGCTGCAGGACGTGCTCGACGTCCCGACGCTCGCGGTCGCACGGTCGCGGGACGACCTCGCGGCGCTGCTCGACCCGTCCCGCCCCTGGCCGACGGCGGCGGAGCGTGCTGCGATCGCGACGCGCATCGCCGCCGAGCACTCGTTCGACGCGCGTGCCCGCGTGCTGCTCGACGCCGCCCGCGCCGAGCGCGCACGCCTGCGGCACTGACCCGCCCCGACCACCGCGGCGCCGGCTGCGCGTCGAACCACGAACACGACGTGCAACCAGGCGCCGGCGCTGGTTCGACGTCGCAAGCCTGGTTCGACGCCGACGCCGACGCCGACGCCGACGCCGACGCCGACGCCGACGCGACGCGACGCGGGGCCCGTCGTCGCTACTTGCGCGTCACCCAGCGGGCGCGGGCCGAGAGCCCCGCCCGCAGCGCCACACGGAGCGGCCACAGCCACCACGCCCGGTACTTCCGCGAGAGGTACCGGTAGGCGCTCCGGTGGTGTTCGACCTCCATCCGGCGGCGGTTCGACGACGTCGAGTGCGCCCCGGTGTGCACGACCACGGCGGTCGGCACGTACACGTTCGCCCGTCCGGCGCGGCCCACGCGCTGCCCGAGGTCGACGTCCTCGAAGTACATGAAGTACGACTCGTCGAAGCCGCCGAGCTGCCGGAACAGGTCGGTGCGGATGAGGAAGCACGCGCCGGAGAGCCAACCGGCCTCGCGCTCGACGACCTCGGTGGTCGACCAGTACCGCTGGCTCCAGGGGTTCGCCGGCCAGAACCGCGAGAACGCCGCGTGCCCGAGCCCGGTACGCAGCGAGGGCAGCTGGCGCGCGGACGGGTAGGTCTCGCCCTGCTCGTCGAGGATCCTGGGGCCGAAGGACCCACCGGTCGGCAGCCGGTCGGCGGCAGCGACGAGTTCGTCGACCGAGCCCGGCGCGAGCACCACGTCGGGGTTCGTCACGAGCAGGTACTCGGGTTGCACGTCGGGCAGCACGTCGTCCAGCGCCGCGAGCGCGGCGTCGATGCCCCCGCCGTACCCGCGGTTGCCGCCGGAGGACACCACGACGGCGCCGTACGACTCGCCGATCGCCCGCAGCGCGTCGAGGTCGGTGGACCCGTTGTCCGCGACGACGACCGCGAGCGGCGACGTCGAGGCGTGCACCGTGCTCTCGAGGAAGGGCCGGATCGTCTCGCCGGTGTTGTAGGTCACCGTGAGGACGGCGACGCGGGGCGCGCTCACCGGGCGACCTCGCGGTACGCGGCGGCGTGCACGGCCGCGGTGGCGTCCCACGTGAAGGAGGCGGCACGGTCGAGCGCGGCGGTCCGGTGGGCTGCGACGCGGTCGGGCTCGTCGAGGAGGGCGGCCATCGCGCTCGCGAGCGACTCGGCATCCGGCTCGGTGTAGACCGCGGCGTCCCCGCCGACCTCGGGCAGCGAGAGCCGGCGGGTCGTGAGCACGCACGCGCCGGTCGCCATCGCCTCGACCACGGGGAGCCCGAAGCCCTCGCCGAGGGACGGGTAGACGACGAACCGCGCTCCGCCCAGGAACCCGGCGAGGTCCTCGAGCGGCAGGTAGCCGGCCTCGACGACGTGGTCGTCGTCCTGCAGGGCGTCGAGGCGCTCCGTGGCCGACGTGTCCCAGCCGCGGGCGCCGGACAGCACCAGCCACGGGGTCGACGAACCGGTGGTGGCGCGGGCTGCTCGGACGGCGGCGTGGGCGTCGAGGAGCGCGGTCACGTTCTTGCGCGGCTCGATCGTGCCGAGGAAGGCGATCCACTCGGCGTCGTCGGGCAGCCCGGCGGCGATGCGGGCGTCCTCGACCTCGGCGACGGAGGGCTCGTGGAAGCGCGCTCGGTCGACCCCGAGCGGTGCCACCCGGACGTCCGCCCGGATGCCCGCGACGACACGGGCTGCCTCGGTCGCGGTGGCCGCACTCGGGACGAGGACCACGGGACGGGAGCGGAGGGACCGTCGGCTCCACCACGTGAAGAACGTGCGCTTCAGCCGCGAGTGCCACTCCGGGTTCGAGAAGAACGTGGCGTCGTGCAGCGTGACGACGGACCCGCGACGCCAGCCGAACGGGAACGTGTAGTGCGGTGAGTGCAGCACGGACGCCCCGAGGCGTCGCCCGAGTGCCGGGAGGCCGGTCTGCTCCCAGAGGAAGCGCAGCGGCACCGAGTCGGTCCACGCCGGCGCCCGGTGGACGGTGACGTCCGGTGCGATCGCGGCGAAGTGCTCCGCGTGCCCGGGCCGCACCACGAGGTGCACGTCGAGGCCGGCGTCGGCGGCGGCGAGGTGCGACACGACACCCTCGACGTAGCGTCCGACACCGCCGAGGTCGCGCGGTACCGCGGTCCCGTCGACGAGGACGGTGGTCTGCGGCACGCGGGGGTCCTTCCGTGCGGGGGCGCCGCGGCCGGGACCGTCGACGGGGGAGTGTCCAGGATAGCCCGGCGCGCTCATGCGCCCGGGCCTCCGGCTCCGCCGGGTCGGTCGGTGCGCACCGCGCGCCGGGGCACGGATGCCGCACGCGTCTCACGGCGCCGGCGGGCGAGGTGCGAGGGGAGGTGTCCCGCGACGTCGGCCAGCGCTGCCAGGACGAGTCGCGCCTCCCGACCGGCCCCCGGCCGTGCCGCCACGCGGACCACGCGCGCCGCGGTGCGGACGCCGGCCCGCAGGACCGTCCGCCACGGCGCGTGCCAGAGCGCGACGACGAGCCGGTTGCGGGCGTTGCGGAAGACGAACAGGTCGCTCTGCACGCCGGACGAGGCCGAGTGGTCGTGCACGACGACGGCGTCGGCGTACTCGATGCGCCATCCGCGGCGTCGGAGGCGCCAGGCGAGCTCGGTGTCCTCGTAGTACATGAAGAGGGACTCGTCGAGCAGACCGACGTCGTCGAGCGCGGACCGGCGGAGCGCGGACGCACCGCCGGAGAACCCGAACACGTCGACGGCCGCGGCACGGTCAGCGGGCGCGAACCAGTCGCGGTCCATGCCGTTGCCGTCGCGGTCGACGAGCACACCGGTGGAGTTCAGCCGCACCTCGCCGTCCGGCGCGGGGGTCCACACGTGGCCGGCGTGGTCCCGCAGCACGCGATGGTCGGGAGCCGGGGCGGTGCCGGCCGGGAGGCGCGTCCAGCGTCCGGCGAGCACGATGCGGCCCGTCACCGCGGCGACCTCGGGCCGCGCCGCGACCAGGTGGTCTCGGAGCGTCGCGACGAAGCCCGGTGCAGGCTCGGCGTCGTTGTTGAGGAGCACCACGACGTCGGCGTCGGTGGCGCGGACACCGGCGTTCGCCCCGGCGGCGAAGCCGCCGTTCTCCGGGCGTGCGAGGACGACGGCACCGGGCAGGTCGCGACGCAGCACCGCGACGGAGTCGTCGGACGAGCCGTTGTCGACCACGACGACCTCGTCCGCGGCACCGTCGTCGAGCACGGCGCGCGCGGCACGCGTGGTGAGGTCCGCGCGGTTCCAGTTCACGACGACGACCGCCGTGCGGAGGCCGTCGGGGCCCGGGGTCAGTCGAGCTCCTCGATCGAGGGCTTCGCGTAGACGGTGCCGACGGCGTCGCCGAACGAGGGGACCTCGAACGAGTCGCACTCCGGCAGGTCGTGCAGGTGCCGTCCGGCCGAGTCCATCATCGAGACGTTGATGAAGTACTTGCCGGTGCCGAAGTTCGTGTCGGCGATGCGGAGGCGGAGCTTCCGGCGGCCGTGCAACGGCTCGAGGTGGATCCCCATGATGCCGGTGGTGGTGCCGTAGACGACCTGGCCGGCGGTGTTGTTGATCTGCACCGCGGCTTCCCAGTCCGAGACGCCGTCCAGGTGCTCGAACTCCATCTCCACGACGAGGTCGTCGCCCGGTGTGACCCCGTCGCGCTGGCCCTTGCCGTCGGCGTGCACGGTCGCGCCGACGACGGTGCCACGCCCCACGGCCACGTCGGCGCTGAGCTCACCGGACCGACGCTCCTCGAGCACGTCGCGGAACATGCTGACCGCGGCGATCGGGTCGCCGTCGTGCAGCACCTTGCCCTTGTTGAGCAGGACCACGCGGTCGCACATCTCCTGCACCTGGCTGAGCGAGTGCGTGACGATGATGATCGTCTTGCCCTGCTCCTGGAACGAGCGGATGCGGTCGAGGCACTTGCGCTGGAACGCCTCGTCGCCGACGGCCAGGACCTCGTCGACGAGCAGCACGTCCGGGTCGGTGTGCACGGCCACGGCGAAGGCGAGTCGCACGTACATGCCGGACGAGTAGAACTTCACCTGGGTGTCGATGAAGTCCCCGATCCCCGAGAACGCCAGGATGTCGTCGAAGCGCTCCTCGGTCTCCGCGCGGCTCAGTCCGAGCAGGCTGGCGTTGAGGAACACGTTCTCACGGCCGGAGAGGTCGGGGTGGAAGCCGGCGCCGAGCTCGAGCAGCGCGGCGAGACGCCCACGGCGGGACACGGTGCCGGAGGTCGGCTGGATGATACCCCCGATCGCCTTGAGGAGCGTCGACTTGCCGGAACCGTTCTGCCCGATCAGGCCGACGGTCGAGCCCGCCTTGATCGTCGTCGTGACGCCGTCCAGCGCCCAGAAGTCCTGCCGGTGCTTGCGTCCCGCTCGACCGAGCGTGACGATCCGTTCCCGGATGGTGTTGTCCTTGCGGACCGTGAAGCGCTTGCGCACCTGGTCGATGACGATGACGTCGGGGCGCTCGGTCCCGGTCGTGGGGGTCGACGGGGTGACGGGGGTGCTGATGGCCATGGTCTAGAGCTCCTGCGCGAAGTTGCCCTGCAGGCGCGAGAAGACCCGCTGTGCGCCGACGAGCAGGAACAGCCCGATCACGAAGGCGACGAGCAGGCGCAGCATGAGGTGGGACGGGTAGGTGACGTCGGCGGGGTCGTGCAGCCAGATCGCGTTCTGCATGCCGAGCACCGCCAGCGTCAGCGGGTTGTTCGTGTAGACCGCGAGCAGCCAGTCCACCCGGAGCCGGTCGAGCACCATCGAGTACGAGTACACGATCGGCGATGCCCACAGCAGGACCATGAGACCGACGTCGATCACGAACTGCACGTCGCGGAGGTAGACGTTGAGCGCCGCGAGGACCAGCCCGATCGCCGCGCCGTAGACCAGGATCACGAGCAGCGACGGGACGAGGTAGACCAGGCCCTCGTGCCAGGGGAAGACCCCGATCACGAGCGTCGCGACGATCAGGATGCCGAACTGGATCGTGTAGTTCACCAGGGCGGCGCCGACGCTCGCGAGCGGGAAGACCTCCCGCGGCACGTAGACCTTCTTGATGAGCCCCGAGTTGCCGACGATGGAACTGGTCGAGCCGGCGACGATCTCGCTGAACAGCGTGTACACGCTGAGGCCGGTGAACACGTAGATGGCGAAGTTGTCGATGCCCTTGGCCGCACCGAGGATCTGCCCCATCACGAAGTAGTAGATGAGGAGCTGCGTCAGCGGCCGGACCAGCGTCCAGACGAACCCGAGCGCTGAGTCCTTGTACCGCGCCTTGAGGTCACGGCGGACGAGCATGCCGAGCATCTCGCGCTGCCGGAAGACGTCGCGGAGCTCACGCCAGGTACCGCGGAAGGCGCTCGTCGGAGCGCCCACCACGACGAGGGGCTCGTTCGCGAGCGCCGTCATTCGAGCTTGATCGACCATGCGTCTCTTCGTTCGTGGGGGCAGGACCGGAACAGCATACTCACCGGGCCTCCCCGCACCCCGACACCCGCGGGGACGAGCGTGCCCGGAGGACGACGTCCGACGTGCACCCCGACCGGGGGTGAATGTTGCCGGAACCAACCCTCCACCTCGGGTTTCGGGTTACCGTTGTCGCAACCCGGACCCTTGTCAGCACCCACAGGACGGCCCGTCAGCATGCAGCTTGCTCCACGGCCGATCGCTGCCCTCGCGGTGGTCGGCGTTCTCACGATCCTCTCGGCGGGGTGTTCCGCCGGGCAGGACGGTCCAGATCCATCCCCGTCCCCGACCCGGTCCGCCTCGGCCTCCGCCTCGGTGACGCCGTCCGCGACGACCGCACCGACCGCGACGGCCCCCGCCGCGGAGCCCACCGGAGGCACGGACACCCCCGCCGAGGACGACACCCCCGGTGCCTTCCCGGGCACCGGCCAGACCGCCGAACCCGACACCGACCCCGGGGCCTACCCAGCCACCGCGGTCGTGTCGTTCGCCGGCTGGGACACCGGCAGCCGGACCCTGCAGGCCGGCGGACTCGTCACCGGCACGGTCGACGCGTCCGGCTCCTGCACGTTCACCGCGACGAAGGGCGGCACGACGCGCACCGCGACGAGCGCGGCCGAGGCCAGCGCCTCGTCCGTCAACTGCGCGCAGGTCTCCTTCCCCGCCAGCCAGGTGTCGTCCGGCACCTGGTCGATCACCCTCGAGTACGCGGTCGGGTCGGAGTCGACCACGTCCGAACCGATGACGGCGGAGGTGCCGTGATGCGACCCACCACGAAGGACGGACGGCGTCGGCCGTTCCGCGGAGCGCTCGGCATGGTCGCCGCGCTCGCGATCGCCGTCAGCGGCCTGACCGTCGGGGCACTGGTCTCCGAGGAGACCACGACCCAGCCCGCGTCGGCTGCGGTCGCGGCCGACTTCGACCCCGGCAACATCATCAGCGACGCGAACTTCTACAACGGCTCGGCCATGAACGCCGCTGCGGTGCAGTCGTTCCTCAACAACGTGGCCGCGAACTGCCGGCAGCAGTCCGGTGGGCCTGTCTGCCTGAAGGACTTCACGCAGAACGTCAGCACCATCGGGGCCGTCTCCGGTCGGTGCGCGGCGATCGCGGGCGGCAACAAGTCCGCGGCGACGATCATCGCCCAGGTCGGTGCCGCGTGCGGCGTCAGCCAGAAGGCGTTGCTCGTGCTCCTGCAGAAGGAGCAGGGGATCGTCGCGACGAGCGCGCCGACGAACTGGATGTACCAGCACGCGACCGGCTTCGCGTGTCCCGACACCGCGCCGTGCGACCCCGCGTACCGCGGTTTCGCGCAGCAGGTCTACGCCGCGGCGCTGCAGTTCAAGCGCTACCAGGCGAGCCCGAGCTCCTGGGCGTACCAGGCGGGTCGCAACAACTCGATCCTCTACAACCCGAACGCCGCGTGCGGACGCAAGACGGTCTACATCCAGAACCAGGCGACCGCGGGCCTGTACATCTACACCCCGTACACGCCGAACCAGTCGTCGCTGAACAACCTGTACGGGTCCGGTGACGCCTGCGGCGCGTACGGCAACCGCAACTTCTGGCGGATGTACTCCGACTGGTTCGGCTCGCCGACGGGCGGGAACACGTCGCCGATCGGTTCGGTCGACTCGATGACCACCGGCGCCGGCAGCATCACCGTCTCGGGGTGGGCTGCGGACCCGGACACCACCGCGCCGATCGCCGTGCACTTGTACGTCGACGGCGTCGGCAAGGCGTCCGTGCCGGCTGACGACGTGCGCGGCGACCTGGCGAACGCCCTCGGGGCGAACAACACCGCGCACGGGTTCAGCAGGACCCTGACCGGTGTCGCGTCCGGGAAGCACGACGTCTGCGTCTACGGCATCAACGTCGGCGCCGGCGGGAACACGCTCCTCGAGTGCCGTCAGGTCAGCGTGACCGGCAACAGGCCCACCGGTGTCCTCGAGTCGGTCGTCGGTGGTGAAGGGGCCATCACCGTGTCGGGCTGGGCGGTCGACCGCGACACCACCGCCGCGACCTGGTACAAGGTGCAGGTCGACGGCGTCGGTGTGGTCTCGGCGACCGCCGATGTGCAGCGGACCGACGTCGCCGCGGTGAACGCCGGTGCCGGGACGACGGTCGGGTTCTCGCGGACGATCAGCAACGTCGCCGCCGGTACGCGGACCGTGTCCCTCTGGACGCAGGACAAGCCGGGCTCCGGCTGGGTCCGGGTCGCCGAGAAGCAGACGACGGTGACCGCGAAGCCCACGGCCACGGGCGCGGTGCAGGGAGCCTTCGAGTCCGCCACGACCGGGGTCGGCACCATCGCCGTCACCGGCTGGGCCGTCGACCCCGACACCTACTCACCGGTCGCGTACAAGATCCACCTGGACGGCGTGGGTGTCGCCGCCGGCAGCGCCTCGACGGCGCGGGCCGACATCGCGGCGCGCTTCCCGCAGTGGGGCTCGGACGCCGGGCTGTCCCGGACCCTCACCGGTGTCACGCCCGGCAAGCACACCGTCCGGGTCTGGTACCAGGACCTGCCGAGCGGCTCGTACAAGGACTTCGGGACGAAGACCGTCACCGTCCCGGCGCCGCCGAGCACCGGCGCGACCGGGAAGTCCGGCACCGTCACCGGAGCGTTCGAGTCCGCGACGGTCAGCGGGAACACCATCGCGGTCAAGGGGTGGGCGATCGACCCCGACCGCTACGACCCCGTGAAGGTCAAGATCCACCTCGACGGTGCGGGGGCCCGCTCCGGCAACGCCGACGTCGTCCGGACCGACCTCGTCGCGCAGACAGCCGGGCGGTCGTCTGAGGTGGGCGTGGCGCTGACCCTGACCGGGGTCGCCGCCGGCGAGCACACCGTGCGGGTCTGGTACCAGGACCTGCCGAGCGGCTCGTACCGCGACTTCGGCACGAAGACCGTGGCCGTCGCCGGATCCGCTCCGACGCCGGTCACGGCCACGCCGGAGCCCTCGGGCACCGGGCGGACCGGCGCGGTCTACGGCTCGTTCGACACCGCGGTGGGCGGCAAGGGCACCGTCCGGATCACGGGCTGGGCCATCGACCCGGACACGTCCTCGCCGGTGCAGGTCAAGGTGCACCTCGACGGTGTCGGCGCCCGGACGGCGACGGCGGACGCCGTCCGCACGGACGTCGAGCGGGTCCACCCCGGCTGGGGACCGGACGTCGGGCTGAGCACGCAGCTGACCGGCGTCACGCCCGGCGACCACACGGTGCGCGTCTGGTACCAGGACCTGCCGAGCGGTGGGTGGAAGGACTTCGGGACGAAGACCGTCAGGGTCTCCTGACGCGATCCACCACCGGACGGGAGGCGCGGTGCCGGCCGGCACCGCGCCTCCCGTCCGTCGTCGGTGACGTTCCGGCCACCGGTCGCGTCCGGACCGTCTGTGGCGTCCGCGCTCCTCGCCCGCCAGCTCAGGGGCGTCGACGCAGGACCCGCGCGACGCCGCCCAGCCGGTCCAGCACGCGGAACTCGGCAGAGTGCGTGAGCGTCTCGTAGCGCAGTGCGATCGCGTCGCGCTCGGCCTCCGCCGCCTTGCGGGCTGCGTCGATGACCGCCACGGCCTGCTCGGACACGATGAGGCGCTGGTTGATCTCCTCGACCCCGGACCGGTGCACGTCGCGCTCGACGGTCGTCGCGCGCAGCTCCTCACGGAGCAGGGTCGCCCACCGGAGCAGTGCGGAGCGGTCGCCGGACCGGCCGGCTGCCGCGGCCACCGCGCGGTCGAGCGACGGGCCGACGCCTGCGGCGCGTACGGCGTACGTGTGCCGCTCGAGGACGACCTCGCGCAGACGGCGGACCCTGGCGGCGCGTTCGTCCGCCGGCATCGCGAGCGCGCGCTCGAGCGACGGCGCGTCGGTGAAGACCGGGACCTCGCCGAGGCCGAGCTCGTCGAGACCGAGCGCGCAGTCGGTGACCGGCAGCGCGCCGCACGCCAGCGACTCGTACAGCCGTGCGTTCAGCGTGCCGTAGGCGGCTGCCGGGGCGATGACGTCGTCGACCACCACGGCTGCCGCGCGGTAGACCTCCGGCAACGAGAAGAAGGAGACGGCCGGCCGGAGCTCGACGCCGTCGGACGGCTCCACGTGCTCGACGTTCGCCGCGAACCACACGACGGGCTCGGGCGGCCTGACCTCGAGGAGCACGTCCTGCACGGCGCGGCGAGCACCCCAGAAGTTGACGGTCGCGACGGCACGGCTGGTCCGGGTCGCCTCGTCGCCGGTGGTGAAGAGCTCGGGGTCGACCGCGATCGGGACCACCTCGACGGGTCCGCTGAACACCGCCGCGATCGCGTCGCGCGCCGGCGTGGACGACGTCCACACGGCGTCGAACTCGGCCAGGTGCGCGGACACCGCCCACGTGGCGGTCCAGTTCCGTACCCAGGCGACGGTCGCGGTCGCCGCGGGCACGAGGCCCGGGACGAACGACTCGATCATGCTGATCAGGGCGACGGTGTCGGCCGGGACCTCCTCGGCCCAGCGCGAGGTCGGCCACATCGCCACGCCCCAGCCCTCGGCCCGGAGCGCCCGCGCGAGGCCGAGCGCGACGAAGAGGTCGCCCTTGCCCTCCGCCGGGTCGTCCGTCGACACCGCGAAGCGGATCGTGCCGCGGCGGCCGGCGGCGTGCTCGCCGCGCGCCAGGGCCTCGTAGTCCTCCGCGAGCGGGGAGCGGGCGGGAGAGATCGGGATCGAGGACTGCGGCACGGGTGCTCCGGTTCGGCGGTGGACGGCGCGACGACCGGGTGTCGCGCGCGATGGCCTTCGGTGGCGGCCGTCAGCCATTGTGCACGACCGGCGCGCGATCGCGGCCGCACGGACCGGGCGGTTCCCCGCGTGTGCGAGCACGGGCACCGGGGGCCGGGCTTGTACAGTGATGACGGTCGGCGGGCTCCGTCGGCACCGCACCACCGATCCCGCCGCTGACGCGGCACGCTGGAGGAACCCGCCGTGACAGAGCGCAAGCCGGGAGTCGTCTCCGTCGTCCTCGTGAACTACAAGGGCACCGACGACACCCTGACGAGCATCGCCGAGCTCCGCAAGCAGGACTGGCCGCAGGACCGCCTCGAGGTCGTCGTCGTCGACAACGGCTCGGGTCCGGAGCACGTCGGACGGCTCAAGGCCTCGTCGCTGGACTTCACCCTCGTCGACTCCGGGGCCAACCTCGGGTTCACGGGCGGCTGCAACCTCGGCGTCGAGCACACCTCCGGCGAGATCGTGGCGTTCCTCAACAACGACGCCCGCCCCGACGCGGGCTGGGTGCGCGAGGCGATGGCGACGTTCGCCTCCGGCGCGGACATCGGCGCTGTCGCCTCGAAGGTCCTCGACTGGGAGGGCGTCAACGTCGACTTCACCGAGGCCGCGATGACCTGGTACGGCATGGGCTACAAGCCGTTCGCCGGCTCGCCCGACACCGGCCGCTGGGAGTCCGAGACCGACGTCCTGTTCGGCACGGGTGCGGCCATGTTCGTCCGCGCGGAGCTGTTCGAGCAGCTCGGCGGCTTCGACGACCGCTACTTCATGTTCTACGAGGACGTCGACCTCGGGTGGCGGCTCAACCTGCTCGGCTGGCGCTTCCGGTACCAGCCGAAGTCGGTCGCGTTCCACAAGCACCACGCGTCGATGAACAAGTTCGGCGACTTCCGCGAGACCTACCTGCTCGAGCGGAACGCGCTGTTCACGCTCTACAAGAACCTCGGTGACGAGCAGCTCGCCGCCGCCCTGCCCGGCTCGATCGCCCTGGCCGTCCGCCGTGCCGTCGGCCGCGGCGAGCTCGACTCGACCGCGCTCGACCTCCGCAACCCCGGCGACGACAGCGTGCCGACGATCCCGGTGCCCAAGACGAGCATGGCGGGCATCTACGGCGTCGACCAGTTCGTCGAGCAGCTGCCCTCCATGACCGAGTCCCGCCGCGAGATCCAGGCGACCCGCGTACGCAGCGACCGCGAGCTCCTCCGACTGTTCGGCAACCGCGACGAGCCGGCCTACCCGATCCCGGACTACCTCGCCGGCTACGACAAGATCGTGCACTCGCTCGGCGTGCTCGAGGTCGGCACCCGCCGTCGGGTCCTCATCATCACCGGCGACTCGATCGGCGAGAAGATGGCGGGCCCGGCCATCCGTGCGACCCAGATGGCGAAGCAGCTCGCCGGTGAGCACGACGTGCGCGTGATCAGCCTCACCCGCTCCACGTCCGTCGACCCGTCGTACGAGGTCGTGACGGTGCCGCACCGGCACCCGCGCCAGATGGTCGAGCACGAGGCATGGGCGGACGTCATCGTCGTGCAGGGGCACGCACTCCGTCTGTTCCCGGTCCTCGAGGCGACGCGCAAGATCCTCGTGGTCGACGTCTACGATCCGCTGCACCTCGAGCAGCTCGAGCAGGGCCGCAGCGACGACGTCGACCAGTGGAACCGGCAGATCCTCGACGCCTCCGACACCTTGAACCACCAGCTCGAGCTCGGGGACTACTTCATCTGCGCCTCGGAACGGCAGCGGATGTTCTGGCTCGGGCAGCTCGCGGGCTCCGGCCGGGTCAACGCTCGCACGTACTCGCGTGACCCCGACCTCCGATCGCTCATCGGCGTCGTGCCGTTCGGGCTGTCGTCCACCCCACCCGTGCACGACCGGCAGCGCGTCAAGGGCGTCATCCCCGGCATCGGCGAGGACGACCACCTGGTCGTCTGGGGTGGTGGCATCTACGACTGGTTCGACCCCATCACGCTGGTGCGCTCGATCGGGCAGCTGGCCGAGCGACGCCCGAGCGTCAAGCTCCTCTTCATGGGCGTGCAGCACCCGAACCCCGATGTGCCCGAGATGGACATCGTCGCCAAGGTGCGTGCAGAGGCCGACGCCCTCGGGCTCACCGGCACGAACGTCTTCTTCAACGACTCGTGGATCCCGTACGAGGAGCGCGGGGCGTACCTGCTCGAGGCCGATGCCGGCGTCTCGACACACTACGAGCACCTCGAGACGACGTTCTCGTTCCGGACCCGGATCCTCGACTACCTGTGGGCGCGTCTGCCCATCGTGACGACCGCAGGCGACTCGTTCGGCGACCTCGTGGCGGCCGAGCAGCTCGGCGTCGCGGTGCACGAGCAGGACGTCGACGGCCTCGCGGCCGCGCTCGAGACGGCACTGTTCGACGAGGAGGCCCGCGCCGGCTTCATCGGCAACGTCGACCGCATCCGCGAGCAGTTCACGTGGGAGAACGCGCTCGAGCCGCTCGTCGAGTTCTGCCGGAACCCCGTCCGCGCCGCCGACAAGTCGGTGCGCGAACCCGCGGCCGCGCTCGAGGCACACCAGATGCGCGTGCGCGTGCCGGACCGCAAGAAGCTGTACGGCGTCCGCCACGACCTCGGGCGCGCCGTGCACTACCTGCGCGCAGAGGGACCGCGGAGCGTCGCTGCCAAGGTCGCGCACCGCCTGCGCAACCGCTGATCCCGGACGACCGTGCCGCCTCGGCGGCCCGGTCCCGGTCACCACGGACGCCCGCGTCACGCACCCGCGTGACGCGGGCGTCCGCGGTCACGGGTGCGTTCCGGGTGCGGTCGGGCCGTGCGTCCGCCGTCGGCGGCGCGAGAGCGACTGGCGGGTCCGGTGTGCGACGCGTCAGCCGCGCGGCAGGTGCCGCCGCCAGGACCGGCGTCGGGCGGCGACCACGAGCACCGTCACGAAGAGCATGAGCCCGGCCCCGTGCAGCAGGTAGCTCTCCGCCGTGCTCGTCACCGCGAGGAGCACCAGCACCGCCGCCGGCCACACGTAGGCCACACCGGGGTACGTCGTCGCGGTCACCCAGGCCCGTGCGAAGGCCAGCAGCGCGGCGACCCCGAGCAGGATCGTGCCGGCGAGTCCGATCTGCAGCCAGGCGTCGACGAAGGCGTTGAGGCCCGACGGGTAGGGCGCGCCGGACGGCGCGACGAAGGTCACGAACGGCACCACCGGCTCGTGCGGCCAGGTGCCGACCCAGCCCCAGCCCTGGATGGGGTACTGCGCGATGAAGGTACGGATCTCGGACCAGAGCTGCAGACGGGTCGCCGTGCCGCCGGCCGCCCCGATCTCGGCCAGCACCCGCTGGCGGGCGACGACGAGGACGACGGCCATGAGGAGCACCGTCGCGCCGAGGACGGTGTTCACCACCGGTCTCGTGGTCGGTCGGGCGTGCCGCAACGACCAGATCGCGAGCGCGACGACGGCCAGGGCGATCATCGACAGTCCGGTGATGGGGGACTGTACGAGCATCAGGGTGATCACGGCCAGCGTGATCGAGGTGACCGCGCGCCCGACGCTCACCGACCGCGTGAGGAACTCGACGACGAACGTGACGAGGGCGGTCGCAGCGATGAAGCCCATGAAGTTGCGGGTGCCGCCGATGCCCTGGATCGGACCGCCGTAGGCGATGTCGCCCTGGATGCCCAACCCGGGGATCGGCAGGTCGAGCACGAGTCCGGAGAGGACCTCGAGCCCGAGCGCCGCCACGAGCAGGATGCGGAACGCGTCGCCCGATGCCCGGATCACCTGGACGAGGTCGCGGCCGAGGGCGAGGTACAGCCCGAGGCCGACGAAGCAGAGGGTGCCGCCGAAGCCGCGGAGGGCCGTCCACGAGTACTGGCTCCAGAGCACGCTGAGCGCGCAGTACCCCACGAAGGCGAGCAGCGACAGGGGGAGCACCCCGTGCCACTCGATCCGGTAGCGCTGCCCGAGCAGGCTCAGCCCGGCGAGCACGACGAGGGTCAGGAGCACGGCCTGGTCGCCGGCGGTGCCGACCAGTCGCTCGACGGTCGGCTGACCGAACGCGAAGAGCACGATGACGGTCGCGAGTGCCTGGCTGAACCGGCCCCCGGCGGAGAAACCGATCCAGGCGGACAGGTATCGGCGCGCCAGCACGTGCCTGGTCACCCGTCCGTCGCTCACCCGACCATCTTGTCCTACTCGCCGCTGGACGACGCATCGGGGACGCTCCGGGTGGTGGCATCCCGGATCGGCGATATCGCACTATCGTCGATCCGCGATGGACGAGACACCCCGAGCTGGTCGTGGGGCCGCACTGTCCCGCGCCTCGGTCGCGGTGGCGCTCGGACTCCTCGCGGCCGCCGTCGCCGCCTGGCGCCTCGGCGCGGTCACCCTCGGGACCGCCTGGGCCGAGGACGCCGGGCGCTTCCTGCGCGACCGGATCGCACTCGGGCCCGTCGACTCCCTGCTGCACCCCTACGCGGGCTACCTGCACCTGGTCCCGCGCCTGCTCGTGGACGCCGCCTGGGCGCTCCCGGTGCAGTGGTACGCGGTCGCGCTCGCCCTCGGCGCCTGCGGGATCGTCGGAGTCGCCGCGACCGCGGTGACGGTGCTGGCCCGCGACGTCGTGCCGTGGTGGCCGGCGCGCGTGCTCCTCGCCCTCGTGCCCGCCCTCGTGCCGCTCGGTCCGTACGAGGTCCTCGGCAACGCCGCGAACGTGCACTGGACCCTGCTCTTCCTGGCGCCGTGGTTGTTCGCGTACCAGGCCCGCACCTGGTCGGGAGCCGCGGTGCAGGCCGCCCTGGCGGCGCTCGTGGTGCTCAGCGAGGTCCAGGCGGTCCTGTTCCTCCCGCTGCTGGCGCTGGCGCTGCTCCCGGGACCGACGGCACGGACACCCGGCGGCAGGGCTTCCGGACGGGTACGTGCGGTCCCCGTGGTCGTCCTCGCACTGGGCGGGAGCGCGGCGCAGGTGGTCACGGCGGTGACGACGCACCGAGCGTCGCGTCCCGGTGGTGCGGGCGCCACGGACATCGTCGCGGGGTGGCTCCTCCAGCCGGTGGCGGCCCTGTGGCAGCCGGACGTCGGCGCCGTGGTCCGCGCCGTCGCCGTCGACGGCTGGGCAGCCGTGCTCGTCCCCGTCGGCATCCTGGTCCTGCTGCTCGTCGCGGCGGCCGTCGTCGCCCCGTGGCGTACCCGGTGGTTCCTCCTGGCGACGACCACCGCCTCCCTCGCGGTCTGGTGGGCGGCGCTGTCGGCGAACCCGGTGCACGTGCCGTGGGCGTCGCCGTCCGAGTCGCTCGGGAGGGTGCCCCCGCTGCGGTACGCGGCACCGTCCGGTGCGTTCCTGCTCGCCGCGACGCTGGTCGCGGCGGGCGCACTCGCCCGGCACCGACGGACGGGTGTGGTGCTCGCGCGCATCGGTGGGTGGGCGCTCGTCGGGGTGGTGGTCGTCGCCACCCTGGGCAACGCCGCGCCGGGCCCGACCCGACGCGCCGACGGACCGATCTGGGCGGACCAGGTGGCCGCGGCGCGGGTCGCGTGCGAGCGGGATCCGGGCGGGACGGTCGTGGTCCGCGCGGCGCCGTGGGATGCGACGGTCCCCTGCGGTCGGCTGGTCGGACGCTGACCACGCGCTGACCTCCCGCGTCGTCCGGCGACGATCAGCGACCGGTCGGCTGCCGGAACTCGCGCTTCGTGCGCGGCGTCCGTGCGCCGTCGCCGGTGGAGGGCGGCTCGTCGCCGACGAGCACGTTCCGCGTCTTCACCGCGATGAGCGCCAGCAGCAGCCAGTTGCCCTGGTAGAGCAGGCGCGACTCCGCGACGGACTGCACCAGGAGCGCGACGACGACGAGCAGCGGGAAGAGCGACACCGGGTCGAAGGGGCGCGGGCGCAGCTCGGCGTCGTACACGATCCGGGTGGCGGAGGCCCAGGAGCGCTGGAGCGTCGTGAGCACGTAGATCCCGAACAGCAGGAGCCCGACGATGCCGGTCTGCATCCAGACGTCGAGCCAGGCGTCGTGGGCCTGCAGGTACGTCACACCGTTCCGCTGGTACAGGTCCGCCAGCGTCGGGATGTCGGGCCACCAGTACCCGATCCACCCCCAGCCCACGACCGGGTGCTGCTCGACGAGTCCGTACACCCGTTCCCAGATGACCCCGCGGCCGGTGGCGTCGGTGCCCTTGCCGAGCACCTCGGACACGATGCTGCGGCCGAGCACCCCGGCGACGACCACGACGGCGCCCCCACCCACGAGCAGCAGCGTGTGCGGACCGCGCCGCCCGTCCGGAACCCGTCGGATCCAGAGGGCGACGAAGAGCGCCACCACGACCGCCACGGCGGCCAGGAGCACGGTGGACGACCGGGCACAGACGAGGGTGACGCCGGACACGACGAACCACGCGATGGCCCGGTGCGGCCGCATGCGTCCCTCGGCGAGCTGCACGGCGACGGCGATCGCGGCGAGCAGGGCGACCATCGCCAGGAGGTTGCCGTTGCCGGGCAGGCCCTGGACCTGCCCGCCGGTGAAGAGCGCGGCGCGCGAGGCGTAGAAGGCATCGGGCACGTCGCGGCTGCCGTAGTCGGTCCAGACCGGCGCGACCGGGTGCCGGACGACGACGGCGACGAACGCCTCGAAGACCAGCGAGAGCAGCACGACCCAGCGGAACGCCAGGCTCGCGGCGTCCGTGATCCGACGCCAGCTCAGGGTCGAGGCGACGGCGAAGGCCACGCCGGCGCAGACCACCTGCACGGTCAGGCTGGCGAGGGTGGCCGGGCGCCAGTGCGACCACAGGACGGACACGAGGCACCATGCCAGGAAGAGCCACAGGGACCGCGGCGTCCGTGCGATCGACGGTCGAGCGCGGACGAGCACGGTGACGCCCCACACCGCGACCGCACCCCACAGCGTTCCTGCGCCCCACCACGTGATCGCGTTCGGGACGGCGTCGCCGGCGAAGAGGACGAACAGCACGGCGGAGGCGTACGCGAAGGCCTCACGCTCGGGAACGGTCCCGCGGGCAGCCGGCCAGGTGTTCGTCACGGTCGCAAGGGTACCGGCGCCGGAGTCCGTCGGGAGGCGACCCGTCCCGGTCACCGTCGGTCCACCGCGTCGAGCGCCGAAGCGATCTCGTCGCCGAGGTACGGCGCGAGGGTCTTCGCGAAGGTGTTGGTCAGGTGGGTGGGGTCGCGGTGCACGAGCACGCCGCCGATCACCGCGGGGCACACCTGCTCCGTGCAGTAGTACTGCGTGAGGTCGATCAGCCGGGCGGTGCCCGGCGGCATCAGGTCGACCGCCTCGGCGCTGCCGTCGAACAGCGCGAGCGCGTCGCTGCGCCTGCTGTCGCACGCGTCGGTGGTGGGACCGGACATCTGGGCGACGCAGGAGACGACGTCCGCACGGGCGGTCGGGTTGTCCCGGAGCGCGACGACCGGGATCCCCGCGTTCGCCGCCACCTGCCACGCGTCGACCAGACCGTCGACCACGGTGTCGTCTGCCGACCGGCCGTCGGCTGCGACGACCCTGCCGTTGCCCGTCGAGTGCGTGACGAGCAGGCCGTCGAGGTCGGGGTGGGTCCGCAGGTACTCGAGCGCGTTGCGCTTCCAGCCGTCGCAGAGGTCCACCTGCTGCTGGGACGCGGCCTGCTGCTGCGCGGTCGTGAGGTAGCAGCTGATGTGCCCGGCGAGGTCGATCCGCCAGTCGTGCTCCTCGGCGATCCGCTCGTAGGTGTCCACGAGCACGTTGTTGTGTGAGTCGCCGATCGCGATGAGGTGCTTCTTCCACCCCGTCGCGGGGCCGAGTCGGCACACGTTGAACGCGTCGGAGTCGTTCGACCAGCACGCGGCGCGGTTCGCGTCGTCCTGCACGGCGTTGGCCGCCGCAGGCACCCGGACGTCCGCCAGGGCCGGGTTCACACACGGGTCGGCCGACGAGATGCGCGCCGCCGCGCCGAAGCACCGCACGTCGCCGGCGTCGAGGCGAGCGGCGAAGCGGGCCGCCTGGTCCTGCTGGACGTGCAGGGCGACGAGGGACGACGCACCGAGCGCCACGACGAGGAGCGTCGCGACGGCGCCGAACAGGGCGACGGACCGCGGCCGGAGCACCCGGACGCGACGCGAGAACCGCAGCGGCTCCTCGACGAGCAGCGTCGTCAGCGAGGCCAGCACGAGGGCGCCGACCAGCACCGCCGCCTTGTCCTTCAGGGTCAGCTCGTGCCGGAGGGCGATCGGCAGCACCACGACCATCGGCCAGTGCCAGAGGTACACCGCGTACGAGATCCGGCCCACGAAGGCGACCGGGGCGACCCGTCCGAACGACGGCAGGCCGCTGTGCTCACCGAGCAGCACGACGAGCGTCGCGCCCAGCACGGGAAGCGCCGCCGCGATCCCGGGGAACGGGGTCGACCCGGAGATGACCGCCAGGGACACCAGGAGCAGCACGACACCGACCCACGCTCCGACGACCCGCACGGCTCGGGCGACCGGCGTGCGGGGACGACCGAGCGACAGGGTCGCCGCCAGCCCGCCGAGCGCGAACTCCCAGGCCCGGGTCGCCGTCGAGAAGTACGCGACGCCGGCTGCCGTCTCCGTCTGCACGACGCTCCACGCCAGCGAGAGCAGGACCACCGCCCCGAGCAGGACCCGGACGGTCACGACCGGCGAGGGGGCCCCACGACGACGGGCGACCCAGAGCGCCGCGAGCAGCACGAGCGGCAGGGCGATGTAGAACTGCTCCTCGACCGAGAGCGACCAGAAGTGCTGGTACGGCGACGGCTGGTTGCCCTGTGCCAGGTAGTCGACGGAGTCCGCGGCGAGCCGCCAGTTCTGGACGTACACGGTCGACGCGATCAGCTCGCGCCCGTACTGTCCCCACGACGAGCTCGGGACCCACACCAGCACGGCGACCCCGGTGGCGGCGAGGGTCAGGAACGCGCCGGGGAGCAGGCGCTTCGCGCGACGCGACCAGAAGGCACCGAGCCGGATCCGGCCCGTCGTGACGACCTCGCGCAGCAGGTGCCCGGTGATGAGGAACCCGGAGATGACGAAGAAGACGTCGACACCGACGAACCCACCGGGGAGCCGGGCGGGCCACAGGTGGTAGAGCACCACGGAGAGGACCGCGAACGCGCGGAGTCCCTGGACGTCCCAGCGGGTCGCGTGCGCCGCGGCGTCCGTCCCGGGACGCGAGGACGGGCTCGTGGGGGCCTGGGCCGTGCTCGCGTTCATCGCGCACGAGTCTAGGCGGGCACGGCCGGTAGGCTCGCCGCATGTTCCTCGGCATCACCAACACGCCTCGCGACTACGCGTGGGGATCCGTCACCGCGATCCCCGAACTGCTCGGTCGGACCGTCACGGGGGCGCCGCAGGCGGAGCTCTGGCTCGGCGCCCACGCCGGCAGCCCGAGCGTCGTCGTGAACCCGGCGATGGTCGGTGGCGCGGACACGCTGCGCGACTGGATCGACGCGGAACCCGAGGTCGCCCTCGGTCCGGACCGGAGCGGTCTGCCGTTCCTGCTGAAGCTCCTCGCCGCCGCCGCGCCGCTCTCGCTGCAGGCGCACCCCACGCCGGAGCAGGCCGAGGAGGGCTTCGCGCGCGAGGAGGCAGCGGGCGTCCCGCTCGACGACCCGTCCCGCAACTACAAGGACCCGTTCCCGAAGCCCGAGCTCGTCGTCGCGCTGAGCGAGCGCTTCGAGGCGCTCAGCGGGTTCCGCCCGGTCGCCGACACCACCGTCGAGGTCGAGGCGCTCGACGCCGGGAGCGGTCGGCTCGGCCCGCTGCTGGCGCACCTGGCGCACGGGCTCGAGGACACCGTCCGCTGGCTGGAGACGGCCGATCCCTCGGCGCTCGCCGTGGTGCAGGCCGCGTCGGACCTCGCGTCGGCCCTGCCCGAGGGCGAGCGCACCCCGAACGTGCAGACGGTCGTCGACCTCGCCGAGGCGTACCCGGGCGACCCCGGCGTCGTCGTGTCGCTGCTCGTGCACCGGGTCACGCTCGCCGCGGGCGAGGCGATGTACCTGCCCGCCGGCAACGTCCACGCCTACCTCGACGGTCTCGGCGTCGAGCTGATGGCGCCGTCCGACAACGTGCTGCGCGGCGGCCTGACGGCGAAGCACGTCGACGTCCCCGAACTGCTCCGCGTGCTCGACTTCACGGCGTACCCGGCACCGGTCCTCGTGCCGGAGCACCTGGACGCCGGGGTCGACCGCTTCGCGCCGGAGGGCGTCGGCTTCGCCCTCGTGCGCGTCACCGGCGACGGTCGTCCGGTCGGACTCGGCACGGGCGGGGTCGCCCCGCTGTCCGGTCCGTCGATCGCGGTGTGCACCGCGGGTGCCGTGACGCTGGTGGGTGCGCGGTCGGCGACGCTGCTCCGGCAGGGGGAGTCCTGCTACGTCACGCCGGACGAGGGGGACGTCACCGTCGAGGCGGACGTCGCCGCCGGGGTCACCTCGACGGTCTTCATCGCGACGGGTGCGTGAACACGCACCGACGTGCGGCCGATCGGTGCCACGCCGTCCGCTAGCGTGACGAGCATGAGTTGGCTGGTCACCGGCGGTGCCGGGTACATCGGGTCCCACGTCGTCCGCGCCCTGCGCGCCGCCGGCCTCGACACGGTCGCGTTCGACGACCTGTCGAGCGGCTTCCGCGCCTTCGTGCCGGAGGACGTGCCGTTCGTCGAGGGGACGATCCTCGACGGTGACCTGGTCGCCGGCACGCTGCGCGAGCACGCCGTCACCGGCGTGGTCCACGTCGCGGGCTTCAAGTACGCCGGCGTCTCCGTCGAGCGTCCGCTGCACACGTACGAGCAGAACGTCACCGGCACCGCGACCCTGCTCCGGGCCATGGCCGAGCACGGCGCCACCAAGGCCGTGTTCTCCTCGAGCGCCGCGGTCTACGGCACGCCGGACGTCGACGTCGTCGTCGAGGACACCCCGAAGGCACCGGAGTCGCCCTACGGCGAGTCGAAGCTCATCGGCGAGTGGCTCCTGCGCGACATGGAGGTCGCCGCGGGCTTCACCACGACCTCGCTGCGCTACTTCAACGTCGTGGGCTCCGGGGAGCCCGACCTGTACGACGCGAGCCCGCACAACCTGTTCCCCCTGGTGTTCGACGCGCTGCTCGCGGGCCGGACGCCGCGCATCAACGGCACCGACTACGACACCCCGGACGGCACGTGCGTGCGTGATTACATCCACGTCGCCGACCTCGCGCACTCGCACGCGGTCGCGGCCCGGAAGCTCGAGGCGGGGGAGCAGCTCGAGCGCGCCTACAACCTCGGCAGCGGGGACGGCGTGAGCGTGCGGCAGATCATGGACGCGATGGCGGCCGGTACCGGCATCGCCTTCGAGCCCGAGGTCGCCCCGCGTCGCCCGGGCGACCCGGCCAGGATCGTCGCCACCGGCGAGGCCGCGGCCCGCGACCTCGAGTGGGCGATGCGGCACACGCTCGACGAGATGGTGTCGAGCGCGTGGGAGGCCCGTCGCCGCGTCGGCTGACCCCGGCCCGGTGCCTGACGTGTCCCCCATCGGCAGGACAGAACCGCTGCGACACGCCCGTACGGGGGACATGACACGCCGCGACGGTCAGAGCCTCCTATGATCCGCGACTTGACTCCGGCGAATGACACCGCTGTAATTACAGGCAGCGGCTCCGGTCGTTGCAGGCCGTCGTCGACATGTCAGGGGTGATCAGGGTGAACGGTTCCGACTTCCACGCCGACGTGCCGGAGGACTGGCACGTCGATCCGGTGGCGCTCGGCGTCCCCGGCGTCCGTCGCGCCGAGGCCGACGAGGAGAACCCGCTCGCGTGGCAGGTCGACTCGCTGTGCGCGCAGACCGACCCCGAGGCGTTCTTCCCCGAGAAGGGCGGCTCGACGCGCGAGGCGAAGAAGATCTGCACGTCCTGCGAGGTCCGGTCGCAGTGCCTGGAGTACGCGCTCGAGAACGACGAGCGCTTCGGGATCTGGGGCGGGCTGTCCGAGCGCGAGCGCCGCAAGCTCCGCCGCCGCGCCTGACGGCCTGGAGGCAGGTGCCGGCCCCGTCCGGCACCTCGCGTTGATGGGTCCCACAGGTTCACGGCACGCCGCCGGCGGGCGCGGGAGCCCCGCCCGGCAGACCGTAGAGTGACGCGCGTCATGCAGACCAGTCCCGCGCAAACCCGGTCGGCCCCGTCCCGGTCCGCCCAGCCCCGCGTCACCGCGGTGCTGGTGGCGGCGAACGGTGGCGGACACCTCGACCGGACCCTGGACGCCCTCGTCGCCCAGACCCGGCACCCCGACGGACTCGTCGTCGTCGACATCGGCTCGTCCGACGGCTCCACGACCGACATCGCGCTCGGCGGCTCCGCCGGTCTGGTCCGGCTCCCCGCCGGACGGCCGTTCGGCGAGGCGGTGGCGGTGGCCGAGCGCGAGGCGGCGGTCGCCGACGCGGACGGACCGTCCGACGAGTGGCTCTGGATCCTGGGCCACGACAACGCCCCCGCACCGGACGCACTGGCCGAGATGCTCTCCGCGGTGGAGATCGCGCCGTCGGTCGCCGTCGCCGGCCCCAAGCTCGTCGCCACCGAGGACCCCTCGCTCATCCGCGCCTTCGGCGAGAGCACCACGCGCTTCGGCCGCTCGCTCGGCCTCGTGCAGGACGAGCTCGACCAGGGCCAGCACGACCGGCACACCGACGTGATGGGGGTCGCCGCGGGCGGCATGCTCGTCCGCCGCTCGGTCTGGCGGGACCTGCGCGGCTTCGACCCGGCCCTGCCCGACGTCGACGCCGCGCTCGACTTCTGCATCCGCGCCCGCCTCGCCGGCCACCGCGTCGCCGTCGTGCCCGAGGCCCGCGTGACGAGCGCGGGTCCGATCGAGGAGTTCGGTCGGAAGCGGGTGTCCGAGGCCCGTCGCGTCCGCCTGCACCGGCAGGCGCAGCTGCACCGACGCCTCACCGCGGCGCCGGCCGGGCTGCTCTGGCTGCACTGGCTGCTCCTCGTGCCGTTCGCGGCCGGTCGCGCCGTCGGACACCTCGTCGCGAAGCACCCCGCCGCGGTCTCGGGCGAGCTCGCCGCAGCGTTCGCCGTCGCCTTCGGGGGCGGGGTGCGGCGTGCGCGGAAGAACGCCGCCAGGACCCGACGGGTGGGCTGGACCGCGATCGAACCCCTGCGCGTCAGCTGGCGTCGGGTGCACGAGCGTCGCACCACCTCGCGTGACGTCGAGCTCGCCCGGGTCGAGGACGCCCCCATCGCGCGGGCGTCGTTCCTCGGCGACGGCGGCGTGTGGGTCGTGCTCGCCGCGGCGGTCCTCAGTGTCGTCACGCTCTACCCGCTCCTCAGCAGCCCCGCGGTGACCGGCGGCGGTCTGCTCCCGCTCAGCACCTCGGTCGGACGGCTCTGGCAGAACGTCGGGTACGGCTGGCACTCCATCGGCACCGGCTCGACGGGCCCCGGCGACCCGTTCACGGCCGTGCTCGCCGTGCTCGGGTCGGTCTTCGCCTGGTCGCCGTCGACCGGGGTCGTCGTCGTGCTCCTGCTCGCCCTGCCGATGGCGGCGCTCGGTGCGTGGTTCGCGGTCCGCAAGGTCACCACGCGCACCTGGGTGCCGGTGATCGGCGCCGCGCTGTACACGATCGCACCGGCGCTCGTCGGCGCCCTCACGACCGGCCACCTCGGCGCCGTGATCGCGCACGTGCTCCTGCCGTGGCTGCTGCTCGCCGTGCTCGAGGCGCACCGCTCGTGGGCGTGGGCCTCCGGCGCCGCGCTGCTGTTCGCGGTGGTCGCGGCCTCGGCCCCGTCCCTGCTGCCGGTGCTCCTGGTCGGCTGGGTGGTCTCGCTGGTGGTCGGGTGGCGTCGCGCGCACCGTCGGGTCTTCATCCCGGTGCCCGCCGCGGTGCTCTTCCTGCCGCTCGTGCTGGCGCAGGTCGCCAGGGGCAACCCGCTCGCGGTCCTCGCCGACCCCGGTGTGCCGTCCGCGACCCGTGCCCCGTCCGCCTTCCAGCTCGCGATCGGGCAGCCCCTGCCGGACTGGAGCGGCTGGCTGCCCGCCACCTCGACGCTCGGACTCGCCGCGGCAGTGCTGCCGATCGCGATGGCCGTGCTCGCACTGCCCGTCGCCCTGCTCGCCGTCGGGGCGGTGCTCGGCCACCGCTGGGCGGTCGCCGGGGCCGCGCTCGTCCTCGCCCTGCTCGGGTTCGCGACCGCCGTCGCCGCCACGCACGTCACCGTGACCGGCGTGGGGTCGACGACCACGATCGTCTGGCCCGGCAGCGCGCTCTCCGTCTCCGCCCTCGGTCTCGTCCTGGCCGCCTGCATCGGCATCGACGTCCTGCCGCGGACGGCTCCCGTCACCGGCATCGTCGCCGCGGTGTTCGCGGGCGTCGCGGTCGCCCCGGCCTTCGCCGCGTCCACGCTCGGCGACACCGTGCTGCAGCCGACCACCGGCCGTGTGCTCAGCGCGTACGTGAACGCCGAGGCGCAGGCGAACCCCGACGTCGGCACGCTCGTCGTCGACCCGCAGACGGACGGCTCCCTCGCGGTGTCGCTCGAGCGCGGGCAGGGCTCGACCCTCGACGACCAGACCACCCTCGACGCGACGGCGCTGCGGCTCAGCAGCAAGGGGACGGAGCTCGCGACGCTCGCCGGCAACCTCGCGAGCCGCAGCGGGTACGACCCCGAGCCCGCCCTGCGCAGCCTCGGCATCTCGTTCGTGCTGCTCGACGACGCTCCGGACGACGCCGCGGCCGAGGCCGTGCACGACCGGGCGGCCGGAGCCATCGGGCAGGACGCGCGCTTCACGAGCATCGGTGAGACGGCCACGGGCCAGCTCTTCCACTACGAGGGCGACGTCGACCGCGTCGCCTCGGGCTCGGCGGCCACACAGGCGACCCACGTGCTCTACCTGGTGGTGCTCGGGATCGTCTTCGGCGCGGCCGCCCTGCTCGCGGTCCCGACGGCCCCCCGCCGTCGCCGCGCCACCTCGAACGTCATCGAGGCCGAGGAACCCGCCACCACCTTCGACGAGGAGCGCGACGAATGAGTGCCAGCCCACGGTCCGTCCGACGCTGGGTCGTCCGCGGTACCGCGACCGCGGTCGCCGTGGTCGTGGCGGCCGGGGCCGTGACGGCCGCCCACGCGATCGGCACCGAGAGCACGCCGGCCCGTCCGGCGGGCCGCACCGTCACGCCCGTCCCCGCCGACGCCGAGCGCGTGTGCGCCGGCAGCGCCCTGCGGCTGTCCGACGAATCGGGCAACGACGCGACGACGGCGAGCACCGTCGGGTCGGCGACCGTCGCGACCGCGACCGCCGGCTCCACCGTCGACCGTTCGACCCTCGGGTCGTCCACGACCGGGGGCAGTGCGCCGCAGCTCCTCACGGCGCCCGCGGGTCGCACGACGCCGCAGGTCGCCGGCAGCAGCGCGCAGACCGTGTCGTCGGGCGACCTCGTCGGCTTCGGCGCCGCGTCGTGCGACGACCCGGGGCAGTCGACCTGGCTGGTGGGCGGCTCGACCGAGACGGGACGGACGAGCCTGGTCACCCTGTCGAACCCCACCGACGTCAACGCGACCGTCGACCTCGCGGTCTACGACGCGTCCGGCACGGTGACCGCGCCCGGCACCACGGGCATCGTGGTCGCGCCGAACACGCAGAAGGTCGTGCCCCTGTCCGGCTTCGTCTCCGGCCAGGGGTCGACGGTCGTGCACGTGACCTCGACCGGCGGGCAGATCGTCGCGCACATGCAGGAGAGCATCGTGCGCACGCTCGTGCCTGGCGGGTACGACGTCGTCTCGGGCGGCGCGGCGCCGTCGACCTCGCAGATCATCCCCGCCGTGGTGCTCCGCGGCGCGCAGGAGGCCCAGCGCGGGGACGACGCCGCGGACGCCGCACCGGTCGTGCGGCTCTTCGTCCCCGGCGACGAGGCCGCCCGGGTGACGCTGGGCATCACGACCGCGGACGGCGGCGGTTCGACCGTCAACGCGACCGCCGAGCCCGGTGTGGTCACCGACGTGGCGCTCGACGACTTCCCGGACGGCCGGTACTCGTTCACCGTCACCTCGACGCAGCCCCTCGTCGCCGGGGCCCGCACGACGGCACCCACGGACGACGACCGCACCGACCTCGGCTGGTTCGCGTCGGCCGAGCCGCTCGGTGACGACGCGATCACGGCCGTGGCACCGGGGCGCGACCCGAAGCTCTCGCTGGTCAACCCGACGCGGTCCGACGCGCAGGTGACGATCCGGTCGGGCGACCGGGAGCAGGAGGTGACCGTGGCGTCCGGTGCGACGGCGACCGTCAGCGTCCCCACGTCGACGCAGCTCGAGCTCGTGGGTGCCGCCGGGCTCGTCGCCGGGGTCGGCTACGACGGCAGCGACGGCATCGGTGGCTTCCCGGTCCGCCCGGCGACCGACGTCTCGACGCCGCTCCGCGTCTACCCCTAGACGCTCGTCCGACCCGGTCGGGTCACCAGTGCCGGAAGCGGTCCGGCGCCAGGTCCCACGGATCCTTGTCGATCAACTCGCCCACCGCCCGGAACACCGCGGTCTCGACGACGACGCGGCGGTCCGTGTCGTCCTTCTCGGGACTGTGGGTCACCCGCTCGACGGGGATCCGGAACAGCGTCACGCGTCGGTCGTCGCGGTCCACCCGCCAGCGGGGCAGGCGGTCCGGCAGGTCCCGGTCGGTCGGCATGTCCGCCACCTGGAACACCACGCCCGCGAGCTCGTCCGGCCACATCCCGACCAGGTAGTGCGCGGTGTCGCCGACGATCCGGTCGAAGGTCTCGGCACGGGTGACCACGGGCGCGAGCTCCGGTCCGGTCACGCTCGACCGCCCGCCGCGTCCGTGCCGGGAACGCCCCCGGGCACGGTCGACCGGGGTGACGAGAGGAGGCTTCCGACGCATCCCGCCATCGTACGCGGCGGGGTCCGTCCGCTCCGCCCGCAGCCGGGCACCGGAGGGCGGCGGGTAGGGTCGGTGCCGGTATGGACGTACGGATCTGCAGCAAGGTCGCCTGTGGCGCGAGCGCGTCGGCGACCCTGACGTACGACTACGCCGACTCCATGGTCGTCGTCGGACCGCTGTCGATCCGCGTCGAGCCGCACGGGTACGACCTCTGCGCGCGCCACGCGGCGCGGCTGCGCGTGCCGCGTGGGTGGGACGTGGTGCGGCGCGAGCCGCTCCGCCGCGACGCCGACTGAGGCCGACCTGTGCGTCGCGGTGCGCGCTGCGGACGGGAGGCGCTGCGGACGGCACCGACGTCGTCGGACGACCCGCGCCTCCCGGCCGGGCGTGGAAGACTGGCCGCATGTCCACCGAGACCCGCACCGCAGCACCGTTCCGTGTCGCCGACCTCACCCTCGCCGAGGCGGGTCGCCACCAGATCCGGCTCGCCGAGAACGAGATGCCGGGGCTGATGTCCCTGCGCGAGGAGTTCGGCGCGACGCAGCCGCTCGCCGGCGCGCGCATCGCCGGGTCCCTGCACATGACGGTGCAGACGGCGGTCCTCATCGAGACGCTCGTCGCCCTCGGCGCGCAGGTCCGCTGGGCCAGCTGCAACATCTTCTCGACGCAGGACGAGGCCGCCGCCGCCGTGGCCGTCGGCCCGACGGGGACGCCCGACGCACCCGCCGGCGTGCCGGTCTTCGCGTGGAAGGGCGAGACGCTCGAGGAGTACTGGTGGTGCACGAGCCGCATCTTCGACTGGAGTGCCGAGGCCGCGGCCGCGGGTGCCGACTGGTCGGGACCGAACCTCGTCCTCGACGACGGCGGTGACGCGACGATGCTCGTGCACACCGGAGCCGACGCCGAGACCGCCGGTCGCGTGCCGGACGCGGGTGACGACGCGAGTGCCGAGTGGCGGATCGTCCTCGCCACCGTCGCCGCCTCGCTCGAGGAGTCCCCGGACCGCTGGACCCGGATCGCCGCCGAGATCGAGGGCGTGACCGAGGAGACCACCACCGGCGTGCACCGCCTGTACGAGCTCGCGCGGAACGGCGAGCTGCGCTTCCCGGCGATCAACGTCAACGACTCGGTCACGAAGTCGAAGTTCGACAACAAGTACGGCATCCGGCACTCGCTGCCCGACGGCCTGAACCGCGCGACGGACGTCCTGATCGGCGGCAAGGTCGCGTTCGTCGTCGGGTACGGCGACGTGGGCAAGGGGGCCGCGGAGGCCCTGCGCGGCCAGGGCGCCCGGGTCATCGTGTCCGAGGTCGACCCGATCTGCGCGCTGCAGGCCGCGATGGACGGCTACCAGGTGGCCCGGCTCGCGGACGTCGCCGACCAGGTCGACATGGTCGTCACGTGCACCGGCAACCTCGGCGTCGTCGGTGTCGACGAGATGCTCGCGCTGAAGCACCTCGCGGTCGTCGCGAACGTCGGGCACTTCGACAACGAGATCGACATGGCCGGGCTCGAGGCGCTGGCCGGCGTCGAGAAGGTCGAGATCAAGCCGCAGGTGCACGAGTGGCGGCTGCCGAACGGGCGCTCGATCCTCGTGCTCAGCGAGGGGCGGCTCATGAACCTCGGCAACGCGACCGGGCACCCGTCGTTCGTGATGAGCAACTCGTTCACGAACCAGGTGCTCGCGCAGATCGAGCTGCACACCCGGCGCGAGCAGTACCCGACGGGCGTGTACGTGCTGCCGAAGCACCTGGACGAGAAGGTCGCGCGGCTGCACCTCGACGCGCTCGGCGTGCAGTTGACCGAGCTGCGGCCGGAGCAGGCCGCCTACATCGGTGTCGCGGTCGAGGGGCCGTACAAGCCCGAGCACTACCGGTACTGAGCCGCGGCGGGCGCGCCGCGGCGCGCCGGTCGCGCGTCACCGCGCGGGCGCTCCGGGACGAACCACGGATGCGACATCGAACCAGGCCCGCGGGCCGGTTCGACGTCGCATCCATGGTTCGACCCAGCCGTGCGCGGCGAGGGGGCGCGGGGCGCGCGCCGCGGGCTCAGCGCGGGAAGCCCGGCGGCCGCGCCGCGGCCGCCGCCGCCGCCCGGTCGAGCAGCGCCGCCCGCGCCCGGAGCGCCCGCTCGTCGCGAGCGCGGCGCAGGACGGTGACGCCGGCCAGCAAGGACTCCGCCGGGACGGGCGGCACCGGGTGCACGTACGGCACGACCGCCGCCGCGAGCCGCTCGGCCGCCGCGGCCCGCGCATCCGGACGCACGTCGGCGGCGCCGCGGAAGAACGCGCCGAGCCGGTTCTCCAGCCGTTGCGGCAGCGCGGACACGTCGGCGACGCCCGCCCACCCCACGAGTTCGACCGGCAGCAGCACCTCGACGCCACGGACCCGTGCCGCGCGTTCGTGCTGCACGAAGGTTCCGGCGAGCAGGTCCCCGAGGCGCCGCGGCCGGCTCCCGAACAGCGCGACGAGCAACGCGATCGACCCGAAGGTGGTCCAGAGCTCGAGCAGGCCGACCAGCGCCCGGGTGAACGCGTGGCGGAACCCGATCGCGCCGCCGTCGACACGGACGACCCGGGTGCCGGTGGCGTAGCGGCCGACGCTCTTGCCGCGGGTCACGGTCTCGACCGCGGCGGGCACGAGCACGAGCACGGTGACGACCGAACCGATCTGCAGCGGGACGAGCCACGCGCCGTCGATCCCGCTGGGCAGGACACGGGACAGCCCGAGCAGCAGCAGGACGAACAGCACGACGAGGCAGAGTGCGTCGAGCAGTGCCGCGGCGAGCCGGAGCGCGATGCCCGCGGGCTGCACGTCGAGTGCGACGGCCTCGCCGACGACGAGCTCGTCGGCGGTGTCGTCGAGGACCGCCCCGAAGCGGGCGTCGGCCAGGTCGCGCGGCGCACGGGTCTTCGACATGGGATCATTCTGACGGAGCACGTCGCCGACCGCGCGGGCGGATCCGGCGGGGCGTGCTCGGGACGGTGGGGAGTCACGTGGACCTGGAGGCCTACAGCGCGGTGCACGGCGACCGCTGGCAGGAGCTCGACCGGCTCGCCCGGACCCGCCGCACCTCCGGGGCGGACGCCGACCGGCTCGTCGCCGGGTACCAGGAGGCCGCCACCGACCTCGCCCGCATCCGCGGCGCAGCACCCCGCACGGCGACCGGGGACCGGCTGTCCCTCGTGGTGTCGCGGGCACGGCTCCGCTTCACGGGCACGCCGGTCGACCCGCTGACGGCGCTCTCGGCCTTCTTCGTCCGCCAGCTCCCCGCGGCGATGTACCGCATCCGCTGGACGACGCTGTGGGTGGGCGCCGCCACCGCGGCGATCGCCGTGATCGTGGCCGTGTGGATCACGACCACCCCCGGCGCCACGGCAACCTTCGGCTCACCGGCGGCACTCCGGCAGTACGCCACCGAGGACTTCCAGGCGTACTACTCGGACCACGGTCTCGGCGCGTTCTCGGCGCAGGTGTGGTCGAACAACGCCTTCATCGCCGCACGGATGGTGGCCTTCGGCATCACCGGCCTCTACGTGCCCGTCTCGATCGTGCAGAACGCCGTGAGCCTGGGCGTGTCCGCCGCGATCATGCACTCGCAGGGCCGGCTCGGGGACTTCTTCCTGTATATCGCGCCGCACGGACAGCTCGAGCTGTACTCGGTCTTCCTCGCGGGGGGAGCCGGTCTGATGATCGCCTGGTCCTGGGTCGCCCCCGGCGCGCGGACGCGGGCCCAGGCGCTCGCCGAGGACGGCCGAGCGCTGATCACCGTCGCGGTGGGTCTGGTCCTCACGCTGCTGCTCTCCGGCCTCGTCGAGGGCGTCGTCACCCGCCAGGAGTGGCCGTGGCCGGTCAAGATCGGCATCGGCACGGTCGCCCTCGCCGCGGTGCTCTGGTACCAGTGGGTGCTCGGCGGCCGCGCGCACCGTGCGGGCGAGCGCGGTGACGTCGAGGAGTTCGAGCGCGGCGCGACCGCGCTCACCGCCGGCTGACCGGCGTCAGAGCCGCCCGGTCGCCTTGGCGCGGACGTACGCGTCCGCCACGGCCGGCGGGACCTGCTCGGGCGTGCCGCGGACGACCTCGGCCCCGGCGCGACGCGCGACGTCCCCGACACCGTCCGCGTCGAGCAGCGTGCGGGTCGCCGCAGCGCGTCGGTACACGTCGCGTTCGGCACCGGACCCGGACGGGAGGCCCGGTACCCGTCCGCCCCGCCGGTCCGGTTCCGCGCGTCCCGGCTCCGGGACCCCGTCCGCCATCCGCTCGACGGTCGGGTCGGTGACGCTGGTCACGACGACGGCGTGCCGCCGCGTGAGCCGCGGGAGCACGGCGAGCAGGTCCGCCGAGGCGCCGACGGAGTCGAGGCTGGAGACGAGCACGACGAGGGAGCGCGAGGTCGTCACCGCGTCGACCAGGCCGGGCACCGCCGCCCAGTCCGTCGCCGCGAGCCCGGGCTCCGCGAGGGCGAGGGCCTCGCCGAAGCGCCGGACGACGTCGGTCCGCGTCGCGCCGTGGACCCGCTGGCGCACGCCGTCGTCGAGCACGACGAGGTCCACGCGGTCGCCCGCCGCCGACGCGAGCGCGCCGAGGAGGAGCGCCGTCTCGATGAACGTGTCGAGTCGGGGCTCGTCCTCCACCCGACCGGCTCCCGCCCGACCGCCGTCGACGACCACGACGACCCGTCGGTCGCGCTCGGGACGCCAGGTGCGGACCACCAGGTCCTGTCGTCGGGCGGTGGCGCGCCAGTCGATCGACCGCACGTCGTCGCCGCGGACGTAGTCACGCAGGGAGTCGAACTCGGTGCCGTGGCCGCGGAGCTGCAGGGTGGTTTCGCCGTCGAGCTCCCGCAACCGCGCGAGCCGCGAGGGCAGGTGGCGGCGTGAGCGGAACGGTGGCGTGACGACGAGTTCCGCGGGCGCCGCGACGACCCGCTGCCGGGCGGCGAGCCCGAGGGGGCCGGCGGCCCGGACGGCGACACCGGTGGTCGAGCGCCGCCCACGGCGGAACGGTGCGAAGCGGACGCGGAGCGCGCGGCGCTCCCCGGAGGGCACCGTCGCGCGGAGTCGTCGGGGCGTCTGACCCGCGGACGGCTCCCACATGTCCCGGGCGAGGGCGCGCAGGGTGCGGGAGCCGTCGTTGACGAGGACGAGGGTGCCGTCGGCGGTCGTGCCCCGTCGCGCGAGCCGCGGCATCCGGCGCTCGACCCGCACCTGCCGCAGGTCCGCGGCGAGCAGGACGTCGAGCCCCGCGGCGAGCACGACGACCACCACCCACGCCACACCGGCCCACGCGCTCCCGAGCAGCACGACGGGGACGATCGCGACGGCGAGGAGCGCGACGAACCGACCGGAGACCGCCACTAGAACGGGACCCGGACCTGCTCGACGACCTGCTGCAGCACGCCCTCCGCACCGACGCCCTCGAGCTCGGCGTCCGCGGCCACCCGGAGCCGGTGCCGCCAGACCGGCAGGAGCATCGCCTGCACGTGGTCCGGGGTGACGGCGTCGTACCCGGTGAGCCAGGCCCACGCCTTCGCCGCGGCGAGGAGCGCGGTCGCGCCGCGCGGGCTGACGCCGACCCGGACCGACGGCGCCTGTCGTGTCGCGCGGGCGAGGTCGACCACGTACGCGAGGACGTCGTCCCGTGCTCGGACCGCGCGGACCGCCCGCTGTGCCGCGAGCACCTCGTCGGCGCCGAGCACCGGTCGGATCCCGGCGGAGCGGACGTCCCGCGCGACGAAGCCGTCCGCGTGCCGGCGCAGGACCTGCCACTCGACGTCCCGCGGGGGCACCTCGAGCGTGAGCTTCACGAGGAAGCGGTCGAGCTGTGCCTCGGGCAGCGTGTAGGTGCCCTCGAACTCGATCGGGTTCATCGTCGCGGCGACGAGGAAGGGCTCGGGGAGCGGGCGTGCCTCGCCGTCGACGCTGACCTGGCGCTCCTCCATCGCCTCGAGCAGCGCCGACTGCGTCTTCGGCGGCGTCCGGTTGACCTCGTCGGCCAGCAGCACGTTCGTGAACACCGGTCCCTCACGGAACGGGAAGGTGCCGGTCGACGCGTCGAAGACGAGCGATCCCGTGACGTCGCCGGGCATCAGGTCGGGCGTGAACTGGATGCGCTTGGTGTCGAGCGACATCGCTGCCGCGACGCTCCGGACGAGCAGGGTCTTCGCGACCCCGGGGACGCCCTCGAGCAGCACGTGCCCCTGCGCCAGGATGCCGACGATCATGCCGGACACGGCGCCCTCCTGCCCGACCACGGCCTTGCCGACCTCGGCGCGCAGGCGACCGAAGGCCTCCCGGAGCGGGTCCGGGACGGCGGCCGTCGGGGTGTGGGCGGGGGACGGATCGGTCACGGTCGTGCTCCTCGTCGGTTGCGGTGGGTCGTGGGTGTGGTCGTGGGTGCGGTCGCGGTGGAGCCGGCGGCCACCTCGCCGGTCGCCGTGCGGACGGCCCGCTCGAGCTCGTCGAGGGCCGCGGCGCCGTCGACGAGGGCGCGGTCGTCGTGCGTCGGCCCACCCACGAGGACGGCACCGACGGCGGTGTCCGGCCGCCCGGTCGCGCGGGCGGCGGCGCGCACGACCTCGTCGACGTGTGCCCCCGGTGGGAGACCGAGCCGGCGTGCGGTCCGTCGGATGGCCGCGATCCGGAGGGTGTCGAGGGCGTGCGTCCGGTCGCGGGTGCGGGCGTAGAGCCGGGCCCGGCCCTCGGTGGTCTCCGCAGCGCGCACCACGACGGGCATGCGCTCGACGACGAGCGGCCCGAGTCGCCGCCCGCGCCAGACGCCCGCGGCGACGGCGACGAGCCCGAGGAGGAGCAGCGCCCCGGGCACCCACGCTGGTGCCAGCGAGCCGAGTGTCGGTGCGGCGTCGGCGGAGGACGTCGTCGGGGTGTACCAGACCAGGCGGTCGTCCGCGCCGAGCAGCGCGAGCCCGAACGCGGCGTTGCCCGCCGTGGTGACCGTGTCGTTGCGGAACGCCGCGGTGGTGCCGACGAGGGTCACGTCGCCGCCGGCCGTGGAGGTCCGGACCAGGCCGGCGACGCGGTCGTCGCCGGTGCCGGTCGGGACGCAGAGGTCGGTGTCGGCCGGTGGGCGGGCCGTGTCGGTCGGGCGGTAGCCGGACCCGGTGCTCGTGATCCGTCCCGCGGCCTCGGCGGCCGGGATCGCGCACCCGGCCGTGGAGACGACCGCGTCGCCGGTGACCGGACCGGCCGGCTCGACGCCGAGGCCGAGCGCCTCGAGGGACGTCGGGTCGTCGGAGAGCAGGACGACGTGCCGTGCCTCGCGGCCGAGCCGACGCGCGACCCCGGGGTCCAGTGCTGCGGCCGAGTCGTCGACGAGGACGGTGCTGCCCCGGAGGTCCCCGGCGTCGAGCCGGTCCACGCGGTCGACGACGTCGACGGTCGTCCCCTGCTGCTCGAGCACGCGGACGAGGGCCTTCGCACCGCTGGCGGTCGCGGACCGGGGGTCGAGCGGGTCGCGGGTCGGACCGGTGGACGACTGCACCGCCGCCGTCAGCGCGGCGAGCAGCACACCCACGAGGACGACGACGACCCAGAGGACGACCCGTCCGCCGCGACGGTGCGGACGGGCGTCGGCAGCCGGTCCGGCACCGGCGGTCGGGGGAGCGCCCGGCGCCGCGGTCGTGGTGCTCACGCGGGGACCGCCGGGACGGCCTGGGGGCGTGCCGTCCGTACGGCCTGCTCGGTGTCGAGGACCGCCCGTGCGACCGCCTCGTCCGCCGAGCGGCCGAGGTACCGGACGTCGTCGAACGCGCGTGCCGCGGCATCGATCCGCTCGGCCTGCTCGGGGAACAGCGGTGCCGCACGGCCGGCGACCGCCCGGGCCGTCGCACCGGGCACGTCGCGGACGAGGTCGCGTTCACCGAGCCCGCGGGCGAGCGCGCGGTAGCCGTCGAGGACGGCACCGGACCAGTCGCCCGACCGCAGCGCTGCCCGGCCGGCATCGCCGAGTTCCCGCGCCGAGCGGAGGTCCTCGGCGTCGAAGACCGAGCCGTCCGACGTCGGTGTCGTCCGTGGTCGACGACGGGGCAGGCCCCGGGCGACGACCACGAGGACCACGACCGCGACGAGCACGACGACCGCGATCGCGAGGAACGTGTGCGTGAGGACGGGGGAGTCGAGACCACCGACCCGGAACGACCCGAGCCAGTCGAGGAACGCCCGGGAGGCACGGTCCCACCAGGTGACCCGTGCGCCGTCGTACTCGGACCGCTCGAGTTCGCGTTCGAGGAGCCGTCGGGCCTCGTCCGCGCCGAGGCTCACGCGCCGCCGTCCGACGGGTGCCGCCCGGGTCCGCCCTGGTCGTGCGGTCCGGGCCACTGCTGCTGCGCGCCCGGCCACGGCTGTCCGGGCCACTGCTGCCCGGGCCACTGCGGTCCGGGACGGGACGACCGGTCGACGGCGGGTGCCGGTGCGAAGGGGTCGGCGGGCTCGCCGGTCTCGAGGTGCGCGAGGATCCGCTGGTCGAGCGCCTCGGTCCGGATCCGCCGGTCGATCGCGAGGAACGTCACGATCGACGCGCTGAGCACGTCGGTCGTGCACTGCACGGCGATGGTGAGCAGCGCACCGACGACGACGGCCGCGACGGCACCGGGCCCGACGCCGGCGCTCGCGTCGGTCTGCCCGAGCGGGTCGAAGGTCCCGGCGGCGAGCACCGTGGCGAACGTCAGCGGTGTGGCCGCGATCGACGCCGCGATCCCGAACACCACCCGCACGAGCAGGACGATGCCGAGCGTGCGCCAGAACGCGCCGCGGGTGAGCCGCCACGACTGCGCCGCCGCCGAGAACACCCCGCGGCCCTCGAGCGCGATGGTCGGCACGGTGAAGGCGAACTTCGTCCCGAGCCACGCGACCGCGAGGCCCGCGACGACGAACAGCAGCAGGATGACGGCGATGTACCCGCCGACGCCGGATGCGCCCGCCGACAGGGCCCCGAACGCGCCGAGGACGAGGGCGACGAACACCCCGCCGAGCACGGCACCGGCGGCGAGCTGCAGCAGGATCCACGCCAGCACGGACCAGCGACGTCCGGCCAGGAGCGACCAGAGCCCGCGGAAGCTGCCCCGGCGACCGAGCACGCGCTGGCCGGTGTCGGCCGCCACCGGTGCGACGAGGAACGCACGGCCGAGCGAGGCGAGGAACGGCAGGCCGACTGCGAGCAGGAGGTACGAGGTGACCGAGCCGGCGAGGACGTCGTCGGAACCGCTGCCGCCGTCGAGGGCGGAGGCCATCCGCGATTGGACGACCTGCTGCCCGAGCGTGCTCGCGAGCGTCGACACCAGCCCGAGCACACCGCTGAGCAGCAGGCTCCAGAGCAGCAGGACGCGCGCGTTCCGACGGAACACCGTGAAGGCACCGGCGAGCACGTCCCCGAAGCCCAGCGGGCGGAGCGGCACGGCGGGCCGCTGCGGCGGCCGCGGCGGCTCGCCGTGCTGCTGCTGCTGCCACTGCTGCTGGTGCTGACCCGGCCACGCGCCGGACGGCTGCTGCGCCGGGGGCCGGGTCGGGCCTCCCGTCCGGTCGTCGCCGTCGCGCGAACCCGGAACCTGCCAGTCGGACATCGCCGCCCCCTCGTCCTGCACCGGCCGCGCAGCGGAACGCGCGACCCGACCCATCCTGCCGGAGAACGCCGCTCGACGGGTGCTCGGCTATCGTGACCGTAGGTGCCGGTCCGGCACCACCGCCCGCCACACGGAGTCCACGCCCATGACACCGCGCATCCTCGTCGTCGACGACGACCAGGCCCTCGCCGAGATGATCGGCATCGTCCTCCGCTCGGAGGGCTACGAGCCGGAGTTCAGCGCCGACGGCAACGACGCCGTCGAGGCGTTCCACGGCACGAAGCCCGACCTCGTCCTGCTCGACGTCATGCTCCCGGGCATCGACGGCATCGAGGTCTGCAAGCGCATCCGTGCCGAGAGCGGGACGCCGATCATCATGCTCACCGCCAGGGGCGACACCGCCGACGTCGTCGCCGGGCTCGAGAACGGCGCGGACGACTACGTGGTGAAGCCGTTCAACCCGAAGGAGCTCGTGGCGCGCATCAAGACGCGGCTCCGTCCGACGGCCGCCGACGCGTCGGTGCTGCACGCCGGCGACCTGACCGTCGACGTCGCCGCGCACGAGGTCCGTCGGGGCGACACCGTCATCGCGCTCACCCCGCTCGAGTTCGACCTGCTCCGTGCGCTCGCCGAGAAGCCGAACCAGGTGTTCACGCGCGAGATGCTCCTCGACCAGGTGTGGGGGTACCACTACAAGGCGGACACCCGGCTCGTGAACGTGCACGTGCAGCGCCTCCGCGCGAAGATCGAGCACGACCCGGACAACCCGCGGATCGTCACGACCGTGCGCGGCGTCGGCTACCGGGCCGGAGGAGCCTGAGCACCGTGCCGCCGGGACCGTCTGGCGCACCCGCCCCGGACCGGACCCCCACCGGTCCGGCGTCGGCGGCTCCCGGCGCGTCCGCGGGAGCCGGTGCATCCGCGGGAGTCGGCGCGTCCGCGCGCGGCCCGCTCGCGGGGGCTCCCCGGCAGCAGGCGGGCCGCGACCTGCTCGCCCGCGGCTGGGCGCTCCGCGCCCGTCGGCGCGCTCGCCGGTGGGTCCGACGGGCCTGGTACGCCGTCGCGTGGCTGTGGCGTCGCTCGCTGCTCGTCCGGTCGGTGGCGATCACCGTCGCGACGAGCGGGCTCGCGGTCGCCGTCATCGGCACCGCGGTCATGATCAGCATCTCGAACAACGTCTACGCGCAGCGTCGGGACCAGATCGAGGCCGAGTCGGCACGAGCAACGGTCGTCGCCCAGGGCATCTTCGACGCCGCGACCGCCGCGTCCGACAACAACCAGACGGAGCTCGAGACCCTGCAGAGCGAGGCGCAGGAGGCGATCCTGTCCAACACGACGAGCCCGGGCGGCACGAGCATCGCCATCGAGCGCTCGCCGGGGCAGTCGAGCCCGCAGACCCTGCAGAACCTTGCCAGCCAGGACTTCCCCGACGCGGTCATCACCGACGCACTGCGGCGCGAGGTCGGCCGCGACACCGGACGGCTCAGCCTGCAGCCCGTCCGGCTCGAGGACGGCGGCCGGAGCGAACCCGGGCTCGCGGTGGGGTCCGTGCTGCAGGTCCCGAGCGCGGGGCAGTACGAGCTCTACATCGTCTACGACCTCTCGGACGCCCAGCAGACCCTCGACTTCGTGTCGCAGACGCTGTCGATCGGCGGCGTCGCGCTCATCGTCCTCATCGCGCTCGTGACGTCCCTCGTGGTGCGGCTCGTCGTCGTGCCCATCCGCGGCGCCGCCGAGACGAGCCGGAAGATCGCCGCCGGTCGGCTCGACGAGCGCATCCCGGTGCGCGGGCACGACGACATCGCGATCCTGGCGCGGAGCTTCAACGACATGGCGGACGCGGTGAGCCGGCAGATCACGCAGCTCGCCGAGCTGTCCCGCGTGCAGCAGCGCTTCGTGTCGGACGTCTCCCACGAGCTCCGGACGCCGCTCACCACGATCCGGTTGGCCGGGGACATGCTCTTCGACTCGCGCCACGCCTTCGAGCCGTCCGTCGGGCGGTCGGCGGAGCTGCTCCACGCCCAGGTCGAGCGCTTCGAGCTGCTGCTCGCGGACCTGCTCGAGATCTCGCGGTACGACGCCCAGGCCGTGCAGCTCGACACCCAGCCCGTCGTGCCGGCGTCGCTCGCGGCGGACATCGTCGAGGAGTTCCAGCCGCTCGCCGAGCGCGCCGGCACCGAGCTGCAGCTCGTGACCCCCGGCGGGCACACCACGATGCAGCTCGACGCCAAGCGCATCCGACGCATCCTGCGGAACCTCGTCGGCAACGCCATCGAGCACGGCGACGCCAAGCCGGTGCAGGTCGTCGTGGACAGCGACGCGCGCTCGGTCGCGATCGCCGTCCGCGACCAGGGGGTGGGCATGCCCCCGGAGGACGCCGCCCGCGTGTTCGACCGCTTCTGGCGCGCGGACCCCTCCCGCCGCCGCACGATCGGCGGGACCGGCCTCGGGCTCGCGATCTCGCTCGGCGACGCGAACCTGCACGGCGGGCGGATCGACGTGTGGTCCCGCCCCGGCGAGGGCTCCACGTTCGTGCTGACCCTGCCCCGCGGCGAGTCGCTCGGCACGGCGACGTCCGCGATCCCGCTGCCCGACCTCGACGACGCCTACGACGGCCCCCGCGCCGTCCGGGAGGACGACTGATGCGCTCCAGGTTCCGCACCGCGGTCGCGACGACGCTCGCCGCCCTCGCCCTCGTCGCGCTCACGGCGTGCGCGGCCATCCCGACCGGCGGCGCCGTGCGCTCCGGGCAGTCGATCAAGGACGAGTCCATCTCCGGGGTCGACTACCGACCGGACCGTCCCGTGCCCGGTGCCGACCAGACCGCCGTCCTGCGCGGCTTCGTCGCCGCCGGCACCGGTGCCCAGGACGACTACGCCATCGCGCGGGAGTTCCTGGCGAAGGGCTTCGCCGACGACTGGAACCCGCGTCGCGGCGTCACGGTGACGCAGGGGAGCGCCACCGTCGACCGCGTCGCCGACCGGGAGCTCACCTACACGCTCACCGCGAGCGCCACCGTGGGTGCGGACGGGGAGTACACGCAGGCCGTCCGACCCACCACCTCCACCCTGACCTTCCAGTTCGTCCGCGAGGACGGGCAGTGGCGGATCGCCTCCGCACCGGACGGGATCATCCTGACGCCGGTGAGCTTCGAGTCGGTCTTCGAGCAGCACGCCCTGTACTTCTTCGACCCGTCCTACGACTACCTCGTGCCCGACGAGCGCTGGTTCCTCGCCCGGTCCTCGACGAGCACCCGCATCGCGAGCGCCCTCATCGCCGGTCCCGCCGACTGGCTCAAGGGCGCCGTCGTCTCCGCGTTCCCCGAGGGCACGCAGTTGTCGCTCAACGCGGTCTCCATCGAGAACGGCAGGGCGGTCGTCGACCTGTCCAGCGACGCGCTCCGGTCGAGCAACGACGACAAGCTCCGGATGCGGGAACAGCTCACGCGGTCCCTCGCCTCGGTCGCGTCCGTGTCCTCGGTGTCGATCACGTTCGAGGGGGCCACCTTCACCCCGCCGGAGCAGACGGGTGCGTCGGCACAGGTGAACCCCGACGTCGACCCGCGCCCGCTCGTCGACCGCGACGACCAGGTCGGCTACGGCTCCGCGAACGGGAAGGTCGCGTCGCTCGGCGGGGGTGCGGGTGCCGCCGTCGCCGCGCTCGACCCCACGTCGTTCTCGCTGTCCGCCTCCGGCTCGGTGGTCGCCGTCGGTAACGACAGCGGCGTCGTGGTCGTGCGCGGCAAGCAGGCGGTGCGCATCGACGCGACGGACGACCTGGTGCCGCCCTCGATCGACGACCTCGGCTTCGTCTGGGTCGGCGGTGCGGGCGACACCGGTTCCGTCACGGCGTACGGCCTCGGCGGCGACCCGCACGAGGTCGCGACGAAGCTGCCGCGGGGCGGCCTCGTCTCGTTCCAGGTGTCCCGGGACTCCACGCGTGCACTCGCCCTCATCGAGACGTCGGACGGGCCGGCCCTGTACGTCATGGCGATCCTGCGCGACGGCGACCGCACGCCGACGGCCCTCGGGTCGCCGGTCCGGGTGCAGGCCGCCATGGGCAACGCCGTGGGTGCAGCGTGGGTGAACGACAGCGACGTGGTGTCGGTGGGGCAGACGGACGACGGGCCCGACGTCGTCCGGTCCACGGTGGGCGGCCAGTCGGCCGTCCTCCCGGAGCCGGACGGGGTCGCGCGGTCCGTCACCGGGGGCAGCGGTGGCTCGATCCTGCTCCGGATGGCGGACGGCTCGGTCCTGCAGTCGACCGGCGGCCGGTGGGACACCACGGGCATCGAGGCGGACGTGCTCGGCACCCAGCGCTGACCACTCGTCGCCGCAGGGTGCTCCTGCACAGGCGTCTTGGCCGGGAGGCCCGTCCACCGTCGGCGGGATCGGCGCGCCGGCACAGGTGGCCGGGTCCGACCATGGGGGCATGCACCCGACGTCGTCTCCCGTCCGCCGCCACAGCTCGCCTGCCGGGACGTCCCGGCCTTGGTTGGACGCGGTCCTCGCCGTCCTCGGGCTCGTGCTGCCGGTCACGTGCGTGTGCTGCGGTGCCCCCGACCGGGCGTGCTGCGCGTCCTGCCGTGCCGGGATCGACGCCCGTCCCCGCCGCCGACGGCTCGTCGCGGGTGTGCGGCTCGACGCCGCCTTCGCCTACGAGGGACCGGTGCGGGTGCTCGTCCTCGAGCTCAAGCTGCGGGGCCGGGTCGACCTCGCGCCGGTGCTCGCCCCACGGTTCGGGGCGCTCGTGGCCGCCGCGCTCGCCGATGCCCCCGGAGCGCTCCTGGTCCGGGTGCCGCCGTCACGGGCCGGTGCCCGACGGCGGGGCTTCGACCCCGTCGACCTGCTGCTGCGGCGGTCCCGCGCGCCCTTGCGGGCGCGTGCGCGGTCGCTGACCCGGCGGCGCCCACCGCGACCGCGCGGGGCAGTCGGCCCCGGTGCCGAGACCGCCGGGACCGTCGGGGCCCACGGGACCGTCGGGGCCCACGGGCAGAAGGGGCGCTCCGCCCTGGAACGGGTCGAGGCCACCGTCGGCACGCTCCGCGCACACGGTGTCGCGGGTCGCGACGTGGTGGTCGTCGACGACGTCGTCACGACCGGCGTCACGATGGCCGAGGCGGTCCGGGCGGTCCGTGCCGCGGGCGGTCGCGTGGTGCGGTGCGTGGCGCTCGCCGAGGTGCCGGAGTGAACGGCACGGGTGCGGCGGGTTACGGGCCGGTGTCGCCTGGGCATCCGGTGGGTGTCCGGCGCGACCCGCCCGGAGGTGGTGACGCCGTCCGGTCGGGGGGTCTAGCCTCGCGGCAAGGCGTTCGGGATCGCCGGATGGAGGCGACGCGCCGAAGTACGGATGGGAGCCGCCACATGGACGTGACGATCACGGGCCGGAACGTCGGGGTCACCGATCGATTCCGCACCTACGTCGAACAGAAGTCCGAGAAGATCGACGTGCTCGCCGACCGCGCCCTCGCCTTCGAGGTGCGCCTCAGCCGCCACAACGAGAAGTCCGGCGGTTCCCAGGGCGAGGACCGCGTCGAGCTCACGCTGATCGGTCCCGGACCGCTCGTGCGGGCCGAGTCCGCCGCGTCGGACAAGTACGCGGCGTTCGACCTGGCGTTCGCCCGCATCACCGAGCGCCTGCGCCGTGCACGCGACCGCCGCAAGGTGCACCGCGGGCGCCACCGCCCGACCTCCGTGGCCGAGGCCGCGGGCACCGGTTTCGAGCACATGGACGTGACGCCGGCCGACGGGCGGCTCATCGAGACGGTCGCGACGGGCGCCGTGCCCGTGGTCGAGGAGGCCCACGAGGACGACACCGAGGTGTACTCGCCCGTGGTCATCCGGCACAAGGTCTTCGAGGAGGCCCCGATGACCGTCGACGACGCGCTGTACCGGATGGAGCTCGTGGGACACGACTTCTACCTGTTCGTCGACGCGGAGACCCACCGCCCGAGCGTCGTCTACCGCCGCAAGGGCTGGGACTACGGCGTGATCGGCATCGACGACGGCGGCCACGGCGCTGACGCCCCGGCGGACGCCGACGCGTCGCGCACCGCGGCGATCGCCTGACGGGTGTCCCGGGCGGGTGTGCGCGGTCCCGGCGGCCGCGCACACCCGCCTCCCTCCCAGCGCCCGGGCCGCGCGGGTTGCTAGCATGACTGGCTGTTCGGATCGCGCAGGTCGCGCGCGACGACCCCGTAAGGAGCTCACGTGGCAAACGTGCTGGAGAAGGTCCTCCGCATCGGCGAAGGGCGCACCCTCCGTCGGCTGAAGGCGTACGCCTCGGCCATCAACGACCTCGAGGACGACTTCTCGACCCTCACGGACGACGAACTCCAGGACGAGACCAAGGAGCTCCGCGAGCGCTACGCCAACGGCGAGACCCTCGACGACCTCCTGCCCGAGGCGTTCGCGGCCGTGCGCGAGGCGGCCAAGCGCACCCTCGGCATGCGGCACTTCGACGTCCAGCTCATGGGCGGTGCCGCCCTGCACCTCGGCAACATCGCCGAGATGAAGACCGGTGAGGGCAAGACCCTGGTCGCGACGACGGCGGCGTACCTCAACGCGATCCCGTCGCGCGGCGTGCACGTCATCACCGTCAACGACTTCCTCGCGTCGTACCAGTCGGAGATCATGGGGCGCGTCTTCCGCGCGCTCGGCATGAGCACCGGCTGCATCATCGCGAACCAGTCGCCGGCCGAGCGCCGCGAGCAGTACGCGGCGGACATCACGTACGGCACGAACAACGAGTTCGGCTTCGACTACCTGCGCGACAACATGGCGTGGCAGGCGTCGGACATGGTCCAGCGCGGCCACTTCTTCGCCATCGTGGACGAGGTCGACTCGATCCTCATCGACGAGGCCCGCACCCCGCTGATCATCTCCGGCCCGTCCTCCGGCGAGGCGAACCGCTGGTTCACCGAGTTCGCCTCGATCGCCACGCGGCTCATCCCGGGCGAGGACTACGAGGTCGACGAGAAGAAGCGCACCGTCGGCGTGCTCGAGCCCGGCATCGAGAAGGTTGAGGACTACCTCGGCATCGACAACCTGTACGAGTCGGCGAACACCCCGCTCATCTCCTTCCTGAACAACTCGATCAAGGCCGTGGCCCTGTTCAAGAAGGACAAGGACTACGTCGTCATGAACGGCGAGGTGCTCATCGTCGACGAGCACACCGGCCGCATCCTGATGGGCCGTCGCTACAACGAGGGCATCCACCAGGCCATCGAGGCGAAGGAGGGCGTCGAGGTCAAGGCCGAGAACCAGACCCTCGCCACGGTCACGCTGCAGAACTACTTCCGCCTGTACCAGAAGCTCTCGGGCATGACCGGTACCGCCGAGACCGAGGCGGCCGAGTTCATGTCGACCTACAAGCTCGGCGTCGTGCCCATCCCGACGAACAAGCCGATGCAGCGCATCGACCAGACCGACCTCGTCTACAAGAACGAGAAGGCCAAGTTCGAGCAGGTGGCCGTCGACATCGCCGAGCGCCACGAGAAGGGCCAGCCCGTCCTCGTCGGCACGACGAGCGTCGAGAAGTCCGAGTACCTCTCGAAGCTCCTCGCGAAGAAGGGCGTCAAGCACGAGGTCCTCAACGCGAAGAACCACGCGCGTGAGGCCGCGATCGTCGCCCAGGCCGGTCGTCTCGGCGCCGTCACGGTCGCCACGAACATGGCCGGCCGTGGTACGGACATCATGCTCGGCGGCAACTCCGAGTTCCTCGCCGTGCAGGAGATGCACGCCAAGGGCCTGTCCCCGACGGAGACGCCGGAGGAGTACGAGGCCGCGTGGGACGACGTGTTCGCCCGCGTCAAGGCCGAGATCAAGGAGGAGGCCGACAAGGTCCGCGACGCCGGCGGCCTGTACGTCCTCGGCACCGAGCGCCACGAGTCGCGCCGCATCGACAACCAGCTGCGCGGTCGTTCCGGTCGTCAGGGCGACCCGGGCGAGAGCCGCTTCTACCTGTCGCTGACGGACGACCTCATGCGCCTGTTCAACTCCGGTGCCGCCGAGAGCCTCATGGGCCGCTCGAACGTCCCGGACGACATGGCCATCGAGAACAAGCTCGTCAGCCGCGCCATCCGGTCGGCCCAGGCGCAGGTCGAGGGCCGGAACGCCGAGATCCGCAAGAACGTCCTGAAGTACGACGACGTCCTGAACCGCCAGCGCGAGGCGATCTACAGCGACCGCCGCCACATCCTCGAGGGCGACGACATCAACGACCGTGCGCAGTCGTTCCTCAAGGCCGTCGTGGACGACGTCATCGACACCCACACCGGCGAGGGCTCGCCCGACGACTGGGACCTCGACGCCATGTGGACGGAGCTCGGGACGCTCTACCCCATCTCGATCTCCATCGACGAGGTCATCACCGAGGCCGGCTCGAAGGGCAAGGCGTCGCGCGAGTTCCTCGGCCGCGAGATCCTGTCCGACGCGAAGCTCGCGTACGAGAAGCGCGAGGAGATGCTCGGCGACGAGGCGATGCGCGAGCTCGAGCGCCGCGTGGTCCTCTCGGTGATCGACCGCCGCTGGCGCGACCACCTGTACGAGATGGACTACCTCAAGGACGGCATCGGCCTCCGCGCCATGGCGCAGCGTGACCCGCTGGTCGAGTACCAGCGCGAGGGCTACGCCCTGTTCCAGAGCATGATGGGCCAGATCCGCGAGGAGTCCGTCGGCTACCTGTTCAACCTCGAGGTGCAGGTCCAGTCCGACGGCGACAACGCGGTCATCGAGGCGAAGGGCCTCGGCGAGGGCGAAGCGACCGGTCTCGAGTACTCCGCACCGTCGATCGACGGCGAGGTCGAGGTCCGCGACGAGCGCGGCCGCCTCGAGCAGGCGGCCACCGCCCGTGCGCAGCAGGCCCAGGCGGAGGCCGAGGCCGACGTCGCCGGGCCGGAGCAGGGCTCGGCGTTCGGCAACGCCGCCACGGCGTCCGGCCAGGCCGCGTCCGCAGGCAACCGCGCGGACCGCCGCCAGGCGGCCAAGAAGGGCTGACGCAGCGGCCGTAACGGTCGACGATGACGGACGGGAGGCGCGGTGCCAGCGGGCACCGCGCCTCCCGTCTTCGTCTGGAACCGCAGTCGGAGTGTGGTCCCGCCGTCAGAGCACCCCGACGGCGGTCGCCCGCCACCGGCCCTGCCGGAGCTCCAGCCGCAGCGCCACCGCTCGCGCGTGACTCCGCGTGTGGACCACGACCGCGGCCTCGACGACGCCGTCCGCGACCGGGCAGGTCCGGACGGTCCCGACCTGCACCCGCGGACGCGCTCGGGCGCGCCCGCCGAGCGACCGGGCACGCGTGGCGACGGCCGCGCGCTGCTGGAGGTGACGGTGGACGTCTTCGGTGACCCACCGTGCGATGCTGTCGACCTCGCGTCCGCCGGTGAGGACCTCGACCACGCAGAGCCCGAGGGCCCGGGCCGTGGCGGTGGCGTCCGGCGGAGCCGGCGGGGCCGGCGGGGTCGCGTCCACCCGGCGTGCCGGACGCCGCGGCAGGGGTGCGAGCGCGACGGCGTCCCGACGCGGCGGGGCGCCGTCCGACCCCTCGTCCGACACCGGCAGGAGCCCCCGTCGCTCCCGCCCCGCCTCGTCGTCCTCGATGGGACGTGCTTCTCCTGACGCCATCTGCCCTCCGCCACCGAGCGTACGGAGCCATGGAACATGTGAAATGTTCTGCGCGGACGCCTGTGGAGGAGCGACCTCGTCCACAGAGCAGCGCACCTAGACTTGCGGGGTGTCGACCCTCAGTGACCTCGTCCTCGCGCAAGGCCGATCCTCCGAAGCGGACGTGGAGTGGCTCCACCTGCTCGTGGGGGACTGGCAGCTCCTCGCCGACCTGTCCTTCGCCGACATGGTCCTCTGGGTCCCGACCGCCGAGGACGGCTCGTTCGTGGCCGTCGCCCACGCCCGCCCGAGCTCCGCGGCGACGCTGTTCTACCGCGACATCGTGGGCCAGGAGATCCGCGAGGAGTGGCGCGACCAGGTCGTCCGCTGCTTCGCGAGCGCCGAGCTCGTGGACTCCGCCGAGCCGGACTGGTACGAGGACACCCCGACCCGGGTCCGTGCGATCCCGGTGCTGCGCCGGCTCAGCGCGAAGAGCGCGGAGACCACCGACCGGCCGATCGCCGTCGTCACGCGGCACTCGAACCAGGACGAGATGCGGACGCCGAGTCGTCAGGAGCTCAACTTCACCGGGAGCGCCAACGACCTGTTCGGGATGATCGCGACGGGCGACTTCCCGGACCTCGGCGCACCGGCCGGCCCACGCCGCGGAGCGCCGCGTGCGAGCGACGGGCTGCTCCGCCTCGACACGAACGGGGTCGTCACGTTCGCGAGCCCGAACGGACTCAGCGCCTTCAACCGGATGGGCTTCGAGGGCGAGCTCGAGCGGAAGTCCCTCGCCGAGGTCACGACCGAGCTCATCGGCTCCCAGCTCGACGTCGACGAGTCCCTGCCGCTGGTCGTCACCGGGCGAGCCCCGTGGCGCGCCGACGTGGAGGCCAAGGGCGTCACCGTCTCCCTGCGCTCGATCCCGCTCCGCGACCACGGCGACCGCATCGGCGCGATCGTCCTCTGCCGTGACGTCACCGAGCTGCGGCACCAGGAGCGGGAGCTCATCACCAAGGACGCGACGATCCGTGAGATCCACCACCGCGTGAAGAACAACCTGCAGACGGTGGCGTCGCTGCTGCGCATCCAGGCGCGGCGCACGCACTCCGACGAGGCCCGCACGTCGCTGCAGAACGCCATGCGCCGCGTCGCCGCGATCGCCGTCGTGCACGACACCCTGTCGGCCGGGCTCAGCCAGAACGTGGACTTCGACGAGGTGTTCGACTCGGTGCTGAAGCTCGTCACCGAGGTCGCGGCGTCCCACAACACCACGGTCCGTCCGAAGAAGACCGGCGAGTTCGGCGTCCTGCCCTCGGAGGCCGCGACCCCGCTCGCGCTCGGGCTCACCGAGCTCGTGACGAACGCCGTCGAGCACGGGCTCGACGGGCGGGACGGTGAGGTCGAGATCGTGGCGAACCGCTCCGACGACCACCTCGACATCGAGGTCCGTGACAACGGCGTCGGGCTGCCGGAGGGCAAGGTCGGGTCGGGGCTCGGCACGCAGATCGTCCGGACGCTCATCCAGGGCGAGCTCGGTGGGACCATCGACTGGCACACCCTGACCGGCAGCGGCACCGAGGTCACGATCACGATCCCCTTCCGCTGGCTCACGGCGGCCGGCGCCGCCTAGCCCGCCGAGGGCTCGCCGCCCCGCGCACACGACGACGCCCGCCGCTCCCGGGGGAGCGACGGGCGTCGTCGGGGTGGTGCTGCTGCGTCAGGAGGCGCGACGGGCGCGGGCCGCGCGGCGCTTCAGCGCACGACGCTCGTCCTCGCTGAGGCCGCCCCAGACGCCCGAGTCCTGGTTGTTCTCGAGGGCGTACTGCAGGCACATCTCGGTCACCGTGCAGCGGGCACAGACCGACTTGGCCTTCTCGATCTGGTCGACGGCGGGTCCGGTGTTCCCGACGGGGAAGAAGAGCTCGGGGTCCGCGGTGAGGCAGGCTGCCTGGTCACGCCAGTCCATGTGTGGTGCTCCTTGGTGTCGATGCTCGAACGGCAGGCCGGGGCCGCGGCTCGGGGATCGGAACGCTGGCATGCACAGGGCACGAGGGGAACCTGTGGGGGAGGCTTCCGCTGGGAGCGAGTCTGACGCCCGCTGAACGCTCGGGGGAGGAGCGTCGAACCGCGGGAGACGCACACCACATCGTGCCGTCCAAACGACCTCCAATATCGTTCCATACTGGTAGAGCCAAATCAAGGGTTCCATCTGGAGGATCGCTGTGCCCGACACCACCCCGAACGCCCCGGAGCCCACCGCTGCGCGGCACCCGGCGTTCCGCACGCTCCTCGTCGTCGTCGGCCTCGAAGCGGCAGCCCTCGTCGTGCTGACGGTCGCGCTCGTCGTGGAACTCGTCGTCGCTCCGGCGTCGAGCATCGCGTCCGCGATCGCGCTCGTGCTGCTCGCCGCGATCGCCGCCCTCTGGCTCGTCGCGATCGTCGTCGGACTCCGGAACCGTCGCCCCTGGGTGCGCTCCGGGATCATCGTCTGGCAGGTGCTGCAGGGCGCGATCGCAATCGGCGCCTTCCAGGGCGTGTTCCGCGTGGCCTGGGTCGGGTGGGTCCTGCTGATCCCCGCGCTCCTCGCGCTCACCCTCGTGCTGTCGCGGCCGGTCACGGCCGCGCTGCTCCCGCGCGCCGAGCGGGAGGACTGACGCGCGGCCGACGCGAGCGATGGACGGACGGGAGGGGCGGTGCCAGCTGGCACCGCCCCTCCCGTCCGTCGTCCGGTCGTCGCAGGGATCAGACCAGCCCGAGCTTCTTCCGCAGGCTGGCGACGTGGCCGGTGGCCTTCACGTTGTAGAGCGGCAGCTGCACGGAGCCGTCCTCGTCCACGACGATCGTCGACCGGATCGTGCCGGTGACGACCTTGCCGTAGTTGTTCTTCTCGCCCCAGGCCGCGTAGGCCCGGTGGACGGCGAGGTCCGGGTCGCTCAGCAGCGGGAAGGTCAGCGCCTGCTCGTGCCGGAACTCCCGGAGCTTCGCCTGCTCGTCCTTCGAGACCCCGAGGACCTCGTAGCCGGCGGCCTGCAGCGACGACATGTTGTCGCGGAAGTCGCACGCCTCGGTGGTGCAGCCGGGGGTCGACGCCGCCGGGTAGAAGTACACGATCACCTTGCGACCGCGGAGGTCGGCGAGGTGGTGCTCGACGCCGTCCTGGTCCGGCAGGGTGAAGTCGGGGGCGGTGTCGCCGGCGGTGAGACGGTCCGTCATGGGGCTCCTCGGGGGTTCCGGTGCTCGTGTGGTCGTGAGCACGCGAAAGCCATGCTATTGTTGTTTCCCGTTGCAGCACGGAGTTCCGGACTGCGGCGGACAACTCCACACCATGCGCCTCTAGCTCAATTGGCAGAGCAACTGACTCTTAATCAGTGGGTTCTCGGTTCAAGTCCGAGGGGGCGCACCAGCAAGGCCCGGTCGGATCGCTCCGACCGGGCCTTCGTCGTTCCCGGGATCGTGCCGTCTCCGCGACACGCGCGGGGTGCTCCCGCGGGCTCGATCCGTCCGGCGGGTCCTCGCGGGCGGTCAGTCGGCCACGACGTCGACGACACGCGGGGCGCCGACGACGGCGTCGAGCGCCCCGGCCGTCGCCGCCGCGAGGTCGGACCGGAGTCGTCCGATCGCGTCCTCGGGCACCCAGAGCGTGAACGTCACCGCGACCCCGTAGTGCGGGTCGTCGAACGTCGCGCCGTGGTGCCGCACCCAGTCGCGCAGCACGTTGTCGACCCGGCCGGCGTCGGCGTGCGGTGCCGTGACGTCGACCCGGGTGAGCTCGACGCGACGGACGACGGCCGCGCGGTCGAGCGCCTCGGACACCGACGTCGAGTAGGCGCGCACGAGCCCGCCGGCCCCGAGCTTCACGCCCCCGAAGTACCGGCTGACGACCGCGACGACGTCGGTGAGGTCGCGACGGCGGAGCACCTCGAGCATCGGGACGCCGGCGGTACCCGACGGTTCGCCGTCGTCCGACGAGCGCGCCTGGTCGCCGAGCACCCCCGTCACCATCGCGGTGCAGTGGTGCCGGGCGTCCCAGTACCGGCGCCGGACGTCGGCGACGACCCGTTCGGCGTCCGCGACGTCCGTCACGGGAGCGATCGTCGTGACGAAGCGCGACCGTGTGACCACCATCTCGTGCTCGACGGGCCCGGCCACGGTCGACGGGTATGCGCGGGTCACGCTGCGAGGCTACCGGCGCGCCCCGGACGGCCGGCGCTAGCATGGTGCCCGACCGGCGATCGGGGAGGGGGCGGATCGACATGCGGTGCACCGACCCGGCGGGTGGCGCCCTCGAGGCTGCCGAGCTCGCCCGACGCCTCAGCCTGCTGCTCGACTTCGAGGAGTCGCAGCGCGGTGATCCCGTGCCGTTCGCCGCGATCGAGGAGTACGTCGCCGACCGCGGTGGCTCGCTGTCGCGGGCGAAGTGGACGTACATGCTCTCCGGTGACGGGCGTCGGAACCGGGACAGCGGCCTGCTCCGTCTGCTGGCCGGCTTCTTCGAGGTCGACGAGCGCTTCCTGCTCGAGGACAGCGCGGTGCCCGAGCGGATCGGCGCCCAGATCGAGCTCGTGCGCGCGCTCCGGTCGGCACGCGTGAGCGGCTTCGCGGCGCGGACGTTCCCCGGTGAGCTGTCGCCCGAGGCGCTGCGTCGCATCGCGCAGGTGCTCGAGGAGGAGTCGGCACGAGGGGGAGTGGCGTGACGGACCGGTCGATCGAGGCGTTCTGGCTCCGCGGTGCGGCGGAGGGGTGGTCGGACATCGACCAGGCGGTCGCCGCCGCATCGGACCACGTGGGCAAGCCCGTCGTGGTCCGTGAGGAGTCGTTCCTCAGCACCGAGCCGGTCTGCGGCTTCGTCGCCACGCTCGAGCACCAGCACCTCGTGATGATCTCGCCGACGAGCTCGGGGACGTTCCGGTCCTTCGTCATCGGGCACGAGCTCGGGCACGTGCTCCACCGGCACCACGAGCGTGCGGCGCAGTCGGCGTACGTGCGCGACGTGTTCCCGGACGTGCCCGAGTACAAGGTCGAGCGCGCCCTCGCGCGCGGGCTCTTCTCGAACGACCACGAGCACGAGGCCGAGGTCTTCGCAGACCGGCTCGCAGCGCTCATCCGCGCCAACCGGGGCCGCCCGAGCGCCTTCCGCGGGGTCTTCGGGTGATCGTCTCCGTCGCGATGGCGGTGCTCCTCGTCGTCGGGACGGTGGTGCTGTTCCGGCTCCAGCGCGGGCAGGACCGGACCCTCGCGGTCACGTTCCTGCTGTTCTCCGCGACGATCGTCGCGAACGTCGACCCGCTGTACCGCTGGCTCGACCCCCTGGTCGGCGGCCGCAACGTGGTGACCGTGGTGAGCGACTGCCTGATGGTGGCGGGGACGAGCGCCCTGCTGTGGGGCGTCGCGAAGGCCGTCGGCGCCGGGTGGCCGTGGCTGCGCGCCGCGATCGTCGTCGTCTTCGCCGTGGTCGTCGTGGTGGTCGTGACGGCGTTCGTGGCGCTCGAGCAGCCGCCGACGACCACGACGTTCATGCTCGTGGCGGGTGACCAACCGGCCGCCGCGGTGTACTCGATCGCGCAGACCGCCCACCTCGGGGTCGCCCTCGGTGCCACCGGGGTCATCTGCCTCCTCCGGCTCCGCGAGGCCCGGACGGCCGTCGACCTCGTCGGGCTGTGGCTCCTCGTGGTGGGCGGGGTGTTCGGCGTCGTACGGATGGTCACGGTGACGGTGATGGACGTCGCCCACGTCGTCGGCCGCCTCGACGTCACCCGGGCGCTCGCCCTGCCGTACGACGTCACCACGCCCGGCGCGGTGCTCTGCGTCGCCACCGGCATGCTGCTGCTCGTCGTCGGGCACCGGCTCTCCCGGCACCGCCGTGCCCGCCGGGTCGACGCCGCGCTCGCCCGCCTCGGGCCGCTGCACGCCCGCGTCGGCACGGACAACGCCTACCCCGCGACCCGCGACGCCGCGACGCGTCTCAGCCGGACCATCGTGGAGATCAACGACGGTGCCCGTCGGGCGCGACAGTCGCTCGGCGACCAGGAACGGGCCGACCTCGCCGAGGCTGAGGCGGCGCTCGAGGACCCGGGTCGCGCGGCAGAGTCCCGGACGCCACCGCAACGGTCCGGTCACGTTCCCGAGCAGGACTCGACCTCTCGTCCGAGCGCCGTGTAGGGTCTGTAGCACGTGCTACAGGTCGGATCGCCGCGCAGTGGCACGCCGGGGGAGCTCTCGGCCGCGTTGGGGGCGGCCGAGCACCCCCGGGCCCCGCTTGTCGGCGCCCCGGTCGATCGCGACACCCCGCGCGCCGAGGGCGGCCCTGCTGTCTAGACTCGTCGGGTGACCGTCTTCGCCGCCGTCGTCCTGTTCCTCGCCGCCGTCTTCAACGTGGTGACGTGGCCGCGCTTCTTCCAGCGGGTGGCGAAGGACCCGCGGGCGCGGAACGCCGCTGGGAAGCCGACGACGTTCTACACCGTGCACCTCGTGCTGCTGCTCATCGCCTTCGCGATCGCCCTGGCGGCCGTCGTCGCGGGCATCCTGCTGCTCGTCTGACCCGAACCGAGCCGAACCGAACCGAGCCGGGCCGGGCCGAGCCGCGCCGCGCCGCGCCGAGACGCCGGACTGCGCCGCCTCAGCCCTCGCTCGGCAGCGGTGCGCCGAGCGCCCGCTCGAGCCCCAGACGCGCCAATCGCTCGTCGGCCGTGTCGATGAGCACGCGGTACACCGTGTTGTCGGTGACGAACTCGACGCACACCGCGTCGGAGTCGCACGGCTCCACGCGCCAGCCGGTCACGCGCTCCATCGGGACCTGCGTCCGGCCGTCCTGCTCGAAGCTCGTCTCGGCCCGGACGCCGTGCTCGAAGAACCGGATCCGACCGGTCGTCCCGCGCCAGGTGAGCTGCAGGTCGAGCGTGGGGGAGACAGAAGGGTCCGGCACGTGCCGATCGTACCGGCGCGCACCGGACCCTGTCCGTCGAGGAGGCCTCAGCCCTGGTCGTGACCCGTCTCGTCGCGACGGAGCTGTGCGGCCGGGTCGCGGACCCCGATCGGGTACGGACCGGTGACGCCCTCGCGGAGCGCGGCGATGCGCAGGATGCGGTCCCGCTGCAGGAACCACCCGACGACGAGCAGCGGGATGATGATCACGAGCGACGCGATCGTGTACGTGCCGACCGGGTAGTCGATCGCCATGAGCACGATGACCGAGACCAGGAACGCCAGGGTCAGCCAGGACGTCACCGGGGCCCCGGGGAGCTTGAACGAGGGCTCCTTGGCCAGGCCCTGCTTCGCCCACTGCCGCAGCTTCATCTGGCAGAGGATGATCGTGCCCCACGCGGTGACGATCCCCAGGCTGGCGACGTTGAGCGCGATCTCGAAGGCCTGCTTCGGCACGAAGTAGTTGAGCGCGACACCGGCGACGGTGAAGCCCGCGGTGAGCAGGATGCCCGCGTAGGGCACCCCGCCCTTCGACATCTTGGTGGTCCACTTCGGGGCGGAGCCGTTCATGCCCATCGAGTGCAACGCTCGACCGGTCGAGTACAGCCCGGCGTTGAGCGAGGACAGGGCGGCGGTGAGGACCACGAAGTTCATGATCGACCCGGCGATCACGCCGACCTGCGGGTTGCCGAGCGACGAGAAGAACGTCACGAACGGGCTCTGTCCGTCCTTGTACGAGGTGTACGGCAGGAGCAGGGAGAGCAGGACGACCGACCCGACGTAGAAGACCGCGATGCGGAACACGACGGAGTTGATGGCGCGGGGGATGACCTTCTCGGTGTCCTGGGTCTCGCCGGAGGCCGTCCCGACGAGCTCGATGGCGGCGTACGCGAACACGACGCCCTGCACCACGAGGACCGCCGGCAGCACACCGTTCGGGATGAGTCCACCGTTGTCGGCCCAGATCGAGAAGCCGGTCCGGACGGCCTCGCCGCCGGTCTCCACCGGGAAGGCGAAGACCAACCAGACGAGCGCGATCACGAGGAACGCGACGAGCGCCGCGACCTTGATGAGCGCGAACCAGAACTCGAGCTCGCCGAAGACCTTGACGGCCACCATGTTCGCGGCGAGCACGACGACGAGGGCGATGAGCGCGAGGAGCCACTGCGGCGCCGCGGTGAACGCGCTCCAGTAGTGCAGGTACAGCGCGACGGCGGTGGTGTCCACGATCGACGTCATCGCCCAGTTCAGGAAGTACATCCACCCGGCGGCGTACGCGAACTTCTCACCGTAGAACTCGCGGGCGTAGGAGATGAACGACCCGGAGGACGGACGGTGCAGCACGAGCTCGCCGAGGGCGCGGAGGATGAAGAACGCGAACACCCCGGCGACCAGGTAGGTGACCGCCAGAGCCGGCCCCGCGGTGTTCAGGCGTCCGCCCGCACCGAGGAAGAGTCCGGTGCCGATGGCGCCGCCGATCGCGATCATCTGCAGTTGCCGGGGCTTCAGACCGTGCTGGTAGCCCTCCTGCTCGTGCGAGAAGTCGTTCGCGGGCTTCGAGACACCCGTGTCGTTCTGCGCTGTCATGCGCGCCAACCTACATGCGCTGACAGCCCCGGGCGGAACCCGCGCCCGACCTGTACGACACCACAGGCGGAGCGGACGCTGAGCACCGCGGCATCCGCGTCCGACACCATGGACGGATGGACACGCTCCTCCGACTCCTCGTCGCGACCGGGATCGCCCTGCTCGTGACCGCCGCCGCGGCCCTCGTCCTGCACCTGGTCCTGCGGACCGTCGCCCGACGGGAACGCTGGGCCGCGGTGCTCTCCCGACGGACCAAGCACCCGTTCCGGACGGTGCTGCTGGTCGCCCTGCTCTGGACGGCGTTCACCACGAGCATCCCGCGGGACGAGACCACCTTCCCCTGGCGCGACGAGGTCTCCCACACCTTCCTCATCGCGACGATCGCGGTCGGCTGCTGGCTCGCGTGCCAGATCGCCATCTTCCTCGAGGACCTCGGACTGCACCGGTACCGCGTCGACGTGCCGGACAACCGCGTCGCCCGACGCATCCGCACCCAGGTGCTCATCATCCGACGGCTCACGATCGCCGTGCTCGTCATCATCGCCGTCGGCGCGATCCTCCTCACGTTCCCCGGCGTCGAGGCGGCCGGGGCGAGCGTCCTGGCCTCCGCCGGGCTCATCTCGGTCGTGGCCGGCCTCGCCGCCCAGTCGACGCTCGGCAACGTCTTCGCGGGCATGCAGCTCGCGTTCTCCGGGTCGATCCGCGTGGACGACGTCGTCGTCGTCGAGCAGCAGTGGGGCCGCATCGAGGAGATCACCCTCACGTACGTCGTCGTCCACCTCTGGGACGACCGTCGGTTCGTGCTGCCGTCGACGTACTTCACGTCGACGCCGTTCGAGAACTGGACCCGCACCGGCAGCGAACTGCTCGGCGCCGTCGAGTTCGACCTCGACTGGCGGATCAGCCCGACGGAGATGCGCACCGAGCTCGACCGCATCCTGTCGACGTCGACGATCTGGGACGGCCGGACGAAGGTCCTGCAGGTGACGGACGCGGTGAGCGGCTTGGTGCGCGTGCGGATCCTGGTGTCGGCCCCGGACGCCGGTGGTCTGTTCGACCTCCGCTGCTACGTCCGCGAGGAGATGGTCGAGTGGGTGCAGCGCGAGCACCCGGACGCCCTGCCGCGCCAGCGCGTGCAGGTCACGCAGGGCACCGAGCAGGTCGGCCAGCGACGTGCCCGCACCGAGGAGCAGGACGCGGCGCTCTTCCGCGAGGGCGACGAGCGCACCGCGCTCTTCACCGGGCCGATCCAGACCTCCGGCATCCGACCCGAGGACATCCCGCCGGAGCGCTGACGGACGGGAGGCGCGGTACCAGCCGGTACCGCACCTCCCGTCCGTCTCCCGGTCACCTCGGTGACCGCGACCCGCCTGCTAGCGCTGGCGCGCCTTCACGGCGCGGTCGTCCTCGACGACCGTGCCCACCGCGACGAGCGTCGTCGCGATCCACGCGACCCACGTCAGGGCCAGGCGCCAGTCGCGCGGACCCTGCCGCGTCGTCTGCAGCACGCTGTAGCCACTGATGATCGAACTCCACACCGCACCGCTGAACATGAACTTCCGCACGGGTTCCTCCTCCTGGTCGTCCCCGCCACGCTACCGGCCGCTACATTGGAGCGCCGCCGGTCGCCCTGCCGGGGCGCAGAGCGAGGAGACACCGTGCGTCAGGCCGTCATCGGGGGAGTGCTGCTCGTCGTCGGCGCGGTGTGCGTCGCGCTCGGGCTGCTGCCCCTGGCCGACCTCGCCACGCTCGCCGAGCGCGTCGTCCCGGTGCTCGCGTTCGTCCTCGGGCTGACGATCGTGTCGGAGCTCGCCGCCGACGCCGGGGTCTTCGACCGGCTCGCCGACCTCGCCGCGCGGATCGGCGGCGGCCGGACCATCGGGCTCTGGGTCGCGGTCGTCGTGCTCGCCGTCGTGTGCACCGTGTTCCTGAGCATCGACACGACCGCGGTGCTCCTCACCCCGATCGTCATCACGCTCGCCCGCCGCGTCGGGTTGCCGCCGATGCCCTTCGCGCTCACGACGGTGTGGCTGGCGAACACGGCGTCGCTGCTGCTCCCGGTGTCGAACCTGACGAACCTGCTCGCGGTCGACAGGATCGGACTCGACGGGCCGATCCCGTTCGCCGGGCTCATGGTCTGGGCGGCGCTCGCCGGGGTCGTCGTGCCGTGCGCCGTGCTCCTCGTGGTGTTCCGCGGGAAGCTGTTCGGCCGGTACACGCCCGTGGAGCTCCGTCGTCCGCGCGACCCGGTGTCCTTCTGGGCGGCCTCGGCGGTGCTCGTCGCCCTCGTCGTCGCCCTGACCGCGGGTGTCACGGTGTGGATCGCCGCCCTCGTCGCGGCCGCGCTCCTCGTCGTGGTCGCAGCCGTCCGGTCGCCGGCCGAGCTCCGGCCGTCCCGCGTCCCGTGGTCGACGCTCGTCTTCGCCGCCGGGCTGTTCGTGGTCGTCGAGACCCTGCACACGACCGGCCTCACCGACCCGATCGTGCACGCGCTGTCCGGCGGCACCGACACCGGTTCGCTCCTGCTCCTCGGCGGCGCGGGCGGGGTCGCCGCCAACGCGATCGACAACCTGCCCGCGTACCTGGTGCTCGAGCCGGCGGCCGGGCACGAGGCACTCCGCTACGCCGCGCTCCTCGTCGGCGTCAACGCCGGGTGCCTGATCACCCCGTGGGCCTCGCTCGCGACGCTGCTCTGGCACGCCCGCCTGGCGTCCGAGGGCGTGCACCTGTCGTGGGGGCGCTACATGGCGCTCGGCTGCGTCGTCGCCCCGCTCACGGTCGTCGCCGGCGTGCTGGCGCTGCAGCTCTGAGACGGGTCGGCTACAGCCAGTCCTTGCTCTTGAACACGCGGTAGAGCACGAGCGACGTCGCGACGATGAGCGACACCGAGGCGAGCAGGCCGCTCCAGTGCCCCTCGCCCGGGAACGTCACGTTCTGCCCGAAGAACCCGGTGATCGCCGTCGGGATCGCGATGATCGCCGCCCAGCTCGTCACCTTCTTCATGACCGTGTTCTGCCGGTTCGAGGCCAGGTTGAGGTTCGTGTCGAGAACGCTCGACACGGCGTCGCGGAGCTGCTCGACCGAATCGGCGATCGAGACGAGGTGGTCCTCGACGTCACGGAAGTACGGACGGATGCCGTCCGCGATCGTCTCGGCGTCGCCGTGCAGCAGGGACCCGACGCTGTCCCGCGTGGGGACGACCTGTCGGCGGAGCACCCCGAGGGCCTTCCGGAGCCGGAACGACCGCCGCTGGATCTGCTGCTCGCGCGGGTTCCCGTGCTCGAACAGGTCGTCCTCGAGGTCGTCGATCCGCGCGCCGATGTCCTCCACCGCGCTCGTGGCGTGGTCGACCACGGCGTCGAGGAGCCCCCAGACCAGCCACGGCACCCCGCGGTCGGCGAGGTCGGCGTTCGCGTCGAGGCGCCGCTCGACGGCACCGAGGTCCACCTCGGGCCCGTGGATCGTGACGAGCGCGCGGTGCGTGACGAACGCCTTGACCTCGTGCGTGACGAGCTCGCCGTCGTCGTCGAGGCCCTGCACGTCGTAGACCACCAGGAACAGGCTGTCGCGGTAGCGGTCGAGCTTCGGTCGCTGGCCGCGCTCGAGGGCGTCCTCGACGGCGAGCACGTGCACGCCGAGCTCGTCCTCGACCTGGTCGAGGTCGTCGGGGCCCGGGTCGACGTGGTCGACCCACACGAAGGTGCCGTCGTCGTGCTCGAGGAGGTCGGAGACCCGGTCGACCGGGAAGTCCCGCTCCACCGCGGTGCCGTCCCGCCACGCCCGTGTCATGACCATGCGGACGAGACTACTGGCGGCGTCCCGGGAGCCCGACGCGTGCACGCTGGTACCGTCGGCGACGATCCCGGCGCTCGAGCCGGGGGGAACGGAGACCCCACCACCCCATGGCAGCAGACACCGACCCCGACCGGTACGCCTTCGTCGTCGCCTCGAACCGCCTCCCCGTGGACCGCGTCGTCGACGAGGACGGCAACGAGGGGTGGCGGCACTCGCCCGGCGGGCTCGTGACGGCCCTCGAGCCCGTCATGCGCGCCAACGACGGCGCGTGGGTCGGTTGGGTCGGCCAGCCCGACGTCGAGGTCGCCCCGTTCGACAACGAGGGCATCCACATCGTGCCGGTGCCGCTGAGCGCCGACGACGTCGAGGAGTACTACGAGGGCTTCAGCAACGACACGCTCTGGCCGCTCTACCACGACGTCATCGAGCACCCGAGCTACCACCGCGACTGGTGGAACGCCTACAAGCGGGTCAACGAGCGGTTCGCCACGCAGATCGCCGAGATCGTCGAGCAGGACGGCGTGGTCTGGGTGCAGGACTACCAGCTCCAGCTCCTGCCGGCACTGCTCCGCGCGAAGCGGCCGGACCTGACGATCGGCTTCTTCAACCACATCCCGTTCCCGCCCGTCGGCATCTACGCCCAGCTGCCGTGGCGCGCACAGATCCTCGACGGCCTGCTCGGCGCCGACGTCATCGGGTTCCAGCGCCAGGACGACGCGGCCGACTTCCTCCGCGCCGTGCGGCACATCAAGGGCTACACGACCAAGGGCTCGACGATCGACGTGCCCGTCGACGACCCGGCCGCACCGCGCAGCCGCAAGGGCATCACGGTCCGTCACGTCGAGGCGCGGCACTTCCCCATCTCGATCGACGCCGAGAGCTTCGAGGAGATCGCCCACCGTCCCGAGGTGCAGGCCCGGGCGCGCGAGATCCGCGAGAGCCTCGGCAACCCGACGACCGTGCTCCTCGGGGTCGACCGTCTCGACTACACGAAGGGCATCCGCCACCGCATCAAGGCGTTCGGCGAGCTCGTCGAGGACGGCCGCATCGCGGTCGAGGACGCCACGCTCGTGCAGGTCGCGAGCCCGAGCCGAGAGCGCGTCGACACCTACGCGGCGCTCCGCGACGAGATCGAGCTGACAGTCGGCCGGATCAACGGCGACCTCGGCGTCATCGGCCACCAGCCGATCGCGTACCTGCACCACGGGTACCCGCGCGAGGAGATGGTCGCGCTCTACCTGGCCGCCGACATCATGCTCGTCACGGCCCTCCGCGACGGCATGAACCTCGTCGCGAAGGAGTACGTCGCCGCCCGCTTCGACAACGACGGCGTCCTGATCCTGTCCGAGTTCGCCGGCGCCGCCGACGAGCTCAAGCAGGCCGTCATCGTCAACCCGCACGACATCGGCGCGCTGAAGGACTCGATCCAGCGCGCGATCGAGATGCCCCGACGCGAGCGCTCCACGCGCATGCGGGCGCTCCGGAAGCGCGTCCGCGACAACGACGTGGCCCGGTGGTCCCGCTCGTTCCTCGAGGCGCTCGACCGGCACGCCCCGCGCGGGTCGAGGATCGACCCGTCCGACGACGGCGGCGAGCGGCACCGCGAGGCGGAGGACGACGGCATGTCGATCTTCGACCAGGACGCGCAGAAGGCGCGCGCCGCCGAGGACACCCGGGAGGCGCGGGGTGCCTGAGGTCTCCACCGACCCGGCCGTCCTGACGGCGGCCCTCGAGACGCTCGCGGCTGCGCCGCGACTGCTCGTCGCCCTCGACTTCGACGGCACGCTCGCCCCCTTCGCCGACGACCCCGCGCAGGTCGGCGCGCTCCCGGGCTCGTGGGCGGCCGTCCTCACGCTGCAGCGCGCCGCCGACACCGAAGTCGTCCTGGTCTCCGGTCGACCGCTCGAGGGCCTCGCGCGGGTGTCGTACGCGCCCGACGGGATGGCGCTGGTCGGCTCGCACGGCGTCGAGTGGCGCGTCGACGGCCACGACGAGGCCGCCCTGAGCGAGGAGGAGCTCGCCCGGGTCGCCCGCGTCGGCGCCGCGCTCGACGAGGTCGGCACCCGCTTCCCCGACGTGGTGATCGAGCACAAGCCCGCCGGGCACGGCGTCCACACCCGCCGGGCGAGCCCGGAGGACGCGGCCGCGGCGAACGCGGCCGCACACGCGGCGGCGCACGAGGCCGACCCCGACGTGCTCGAACGCGGCGGCAAGGACATCCTCGAGTTCGCCGTGCGACACGTCACGAAGGGCGACGCGGTCGACCGACTGCGCGAGCTCCGCGGTGCGGACGCGGTGTTCTTCGCCGGCGACGACGTCACCGACGAGGACGCCTTCCGCGTGCTCCGCGACGGCGACGTCGGCGTGAAGGTGGGGGAGGGCGACACGCTCGCCGGTCACCGCGTCACGGACCCGGCGGCCCTCACCGACGTCCTGAAGCAGCTCGCGCGTCTGCGCGCCACGCGCTGACGACCCGGCCCCGCGCCTCCCGTCCGCGCAACGGTGTCCGGGTGGTATCCCAACTGGTCCTAGACTGCCTCCATGCCTGACATCGACGTGAAGCCGCGCAGCCGGGTCGTCACCGACGGGATCGAAGCGACCACCTCGCGTGGCATGCTCCGGGCCGTCGGCATGGGCGACGCAGACTGGGACAAGCCGCAGATCGGGATCGCGTCCTCCTGGAACGAGATCACCCCCTGCAACCTCTCGCTCGACCGCCTCGCGCAGGGCGCGAAGGAGGGCGTGCACTCCGGCGGCGGGTACCCGCTGCAGTTCGGCACCATCTCCGTCTCCGACGGCATCTCGATGGGCCACGAGGGCATGCACTTCTCGCTCGTGTCGCGCGAGGTCATCGCCGACAGCGTCGAGACCGTCGTGAACGCCGAGCGCCTGGACGGCACCGTCCTGCTCGCCGGCTGCGACAAGTCGCTGCCGGGCATGCTCATGGCCGCGGCGCGCCTCGACCTCGCGAGCGTCTTCCTCTACGCGGGGTCGGTCATGCCGGGCTACGTGAAGCAGGCCGACGGCTCCTTCAAGGAGGTCACGATCATCGACTCCTTCGAGGGCGTCGGGGCGTGCAAGGCCGGCACGATGACCGAGGCCGAGCTCAAGGAGATCGAGTGCGCGATCGTCCCGGGCGAGGGCGCCTGCGGCGGGATGTACACGGCGAACACCATGGCGAGCGTCGCCGAGGCCCTCGGCATGTCGCTGCCGGGCTCCGCCGCGCCGCCGAGCGCAGACCGTCGTCGTGACTACTACGCGCGCCGCTCCGGCGAGGCCGTGGTGAACATGCTGCGCCTCGGCCTCACCGCCCGGCAGATCCTGACGAAGGAGGCGTTCGAGAACGCCATCGCCGTCGCGATGGCGCTCGGAGGCTCGACCAACGTCGTCCTGCACCTCCTCGCGATCGCGCACGAGGCCGAGGTCGAGCTGAGCCTCGACGACTTCAACCGGATCGGCTCGAAGGTCCCGCACCTGGCCGACATGAAGCCGTTCGGCAAGTACGTCATGGTCGACGTCGACCGCAACGGCGGCATCCCGGTGATCATGAAGGCGCTGCTCGAGGCCGGCCTGCTGCACGGCGACGTGATGACCGTCACCGGCAAGACCCTCGCCGAGAACCTGGCCGAGATCGACCCGCCGGAGCTCGACGGCGAGGTCTTCCGGAAGCTCGACAACCCGATCCACGAGACCGGAGGGCTGACGATCCTCAAGGGCTCCTTCGCGCCCGACGGCGCCGTCGTGAAGACCGCCGGCTTCGACGCCGCAGTGTTCGAGGGCCCCGCGCGGGTGTTCGACCGCGAGCGTGCCGCGATGGACGCCCTCACCGAGGGTCAGATTCAGAAGGGCGACGTGGTGGTCATCCGCTACGAGGGTCCGAAGGGCGGCCCCGGCATGCGCGAGATGCTCGCCATCACCGCGGCCATCAAGGGCGCGGGCCTCGGCAAGGATGTACTACTCTTGACGGACGGGCGATTCTCAGGCGGCACAACCGGCCTGTGCATCGGCCACATCGCACCGGAAGCCGTGGACGCAGGTCCAGTGGCATTCGTGCGCGATGGCGACCGCATCCGTGTCGACATCGCGGCTCGCTCGCTCGACCTACTGGTCGACGACGCCGAGCTGGAGGCCCGCCGAGCAGGCTGGGCCCCGCTGCCCCCGCGCTACACCCGCGGAGTCCTCGCGAAGTTCGCGAAGCTCGTCCAGTCCGCCGCCAAAGGGGCGGTCACGGGCTAGCGTCGACACGTTCGAACCGCCATCCCTCCAGGCAAGGAACACCTCATGCCCACGGAAGCCACTCCGCTGTCCGCGGCCGCCGGTGCACGCCGGTCGCCGGAGATCCTGACCGGCTCGGGAGCCGTCCTCCGGACGCTCGAGCACCTCGGGATCACCGACGTCTTCGGCCTGCCCGGCGGCGCCATCATCCCGTTCTACGACGAGCTGATGGCGTCCACGACCATCCGCCACGTCCTCGTGCGCCACGAGCAGGGCGCCGGCCACGCCGCCGAGGGCTACGCCTCGTCGTCCGGCAAGGTCGGCGTCGCCATCGCCACGTCCGGTCCGGGGGCGACGAACCTCGTCACCGCGATCGCCGACGCCTACATGGACTCGGTGCCGTTCATCGCCATCACCGGGCAGGTGTTCTCGACCCTGATGGGGACGGACGCCTTCCAGGAGGCCGACATCGTCGGGATCACGATGCCGATCACGAAGCACTCGTTCCTCGTGACCGACCCGGCCGACATCCCGGCGACCCTCGCGGCCGCCCACCAGATCGCGACGACGGGGCGCCCGGGTCCGGTGCTCGTCGACATCACGAAGGACGCCCAGCAGAAGTCGGCGCCCTACGTCTGGCCGCCGAAGATCGACCTGCCCGGCTACCGGCCGGTCACGAAGGCGCACGGCAAGCAGATCACCGCGGCGGCGCAGCTGCTGGCGGACGCCGAGCGTCCGGTGCTGTACGTCGGCGGCGGCGTGGTCCGCTCCGGCGCGTCCGCCGAGCTCCTGCGCTTCGCCGAGGCCACCGGGGCCCCGGTGGTCACGACCCTGATGGCGCGCGGGGCCTTCCCGGACTCGCACCAGCAGCACCTCGGCATGCCGGGCATGCACGGCACGGTGCCCGCGGTCCTCGGGCTGCAGGACAGCGACCTCATCATCGCCCTCGGTGCCCGGTTCGACGACCGGGTGACCGGCAAGGCCGACGAGTTCGCGCCCGGTGCCAAGGTCGTGCACGTGGACATCGACCCCGCGGAGATCTCGAAGATCCGCTACGCCGACGTCCCGATCGTGGGCGACGCCCGCGAGGTCCTCGTCGACCTGCTCGAGGCCTGGGACGACGTGCCGGCGGACCAGCGCGCCGACACGAGCGCCTGGTGGGCGAAGCTCGACCAGCTCCGCGAGGACTTCCCGCTCGGGTACGCCGAGCCGACCGACGGGCTGCTCGCGCCGCAGGCGATCATCCGCCGCATCGGTGAGCTGACCGGTCCCGAGGGCGTCTACGCCTCGGGCGTCGGCCAGCACCAGATGTGGTCCGCGCAGTTCATCCGGTACGAGCGGCCGAACGCGTGGCTCAACTCCGGCGGCGCCGGCACCATGGGCTACTCCGTGCCCGCGGCGATGGGTGCGAAGGTCGCCCAGCCGGACCGCGTGGTGTGGGCGATCGACGGCGACGGCTGCTTCCAGATGACGAACCAGGAGCTCGCGACCTGCGTCATCAACGACATCCCGATCAAGGTCGCGATCATCAACAACTCGTCGCTCGGCATGGTGCGGCAGTGGCAGACCCTGTTCTACGACGGCCGCCACTCGTTCACCGACCTCGAGACGGGGCACCAGAGCCGTCGCGTGCCGGACTTCGTGAAGCTCGCCGACGCGTACGGTGCCCTCGGCATCCGCGTCGAGCGCGCCGACCAGGTCGACGACGCGATCAAGCTCGCCCTCGAGACGAACGACCGCCCCGTGGTGATCGACTTCGTCGTGAGCCGCGACTCGATGGTGTGGCCGATGGTCCCGCAGGGGGTCGGCAACTCCTCGATCGAGTACGCCCGCGACCACGCGCCCAGCTGGGACGTCGAGGACGCCGACATGACCGGAGACCCCGCATGAGCCACGTCCTCTCCCTGCTCGTCGAGGACAAGCCGGGTCTGCTGACGCGCGTCGCCGGACTGTTCGCCCGTCGCGGCTTCAACATCGAGTCGCTCGCCGTCGGCGGCACCGAGGTCGAGGGCCTGTCCCGGATCACGGTCGTCGTCGACGTCGAGGACCTGCCGTTGGAGCAGGTGACGAAGCAGCTCAACAAGCTCGTCAACGTGATCAAGATCGTCGAGCTCGACTTCTCGCAGTCCGTGCAGCGCGAGCACATGCTCGTGAAGGTCCGCGTCGACAACCAGACCCGCTCGGCCGTGCTCGAGGCCGTGAACCTCTTCCGTGCGCAGGTCGTCGACGTGGCGACCGACTCGCTCATCGTCGAGGTGACGGGCGACCCGGGCAAGATCCAGGCGATCCTCCGGGTGCTCGAGCCCTACGGCGTCAAGGAGCTCGCCCGTGCGGGCCTGCTCGGCATGGGCCGCGGACCCAAGAGCATCACCGACCGCGTGCGCTGAGCACGCCCCAGACAACCACCGGAACCAAGGAGACACACCCTCGTGACTGACATCGTGTACGACGCCGACGCCGACCTGACGCTCATCCAGGGCAAGAAGGTCGCCGTCATCGGCTACGGCTCGCAGGGCCACGCCCACGCCCTCAACCTCCGCGACTCCGGCGTCGAGGTCAAGATCGGCCTCCAGGAGGGCTCGAAGAGCCGTCAGAAGGCCGAGGAGGCCGGCTTCGAGGTGCACACCCCGGCCGACGCCACCGCGTGGGCCGACGTCGTCGTCATCCTCGCGCCGGACCAGGTGCAGCGGATCGTCTACAAGGACGACATCGAGCCGAACCTCAAGCCGGGCGCGACGCTCGTCTTCGGCCACGGCTTCAACATCCGCTACGGCTACATCCAGGCGCCCGAGGGCGTCGACGTGTCGCTCGTCGCGCCGAAGGGCCCCGGCCACACCGTCCGTCGCGAGTACGAGGCCGGCCGTGGCGTCCCCGTCATCGTCGCGGTCGAGGTCGACGCCTCCGGCAGCGCCTGGGACCTCGCGTGGTCGTACTCGAAGGCCATCGGCGGCCTGCGCTCCGGCGGCATCAAGACGACCTTCACCGAGGAGACCGAGACCGACCTGTTCGGCGAGCAGGCCGTCCTCTGCGGTGGCACCTCGCAGCTGATCCAGTACGGCTTCGAGACCCTCGTCGAGGCGGGCTACCAGCCGCAGATCGCCTACTTCGAGGTCCTGCACGAGCTCAAGCTCATCGTCGACCTCATCTGGGAGGGCGGCCTCACGAAGCAGCGCTGGTCGATCTCCGACACCGCCGAGTTCGGTGACTACGTCTCCGGCCCGCGCGTGATCTCGCCCGAGGTCAAGGAGAACATGAAGGCGGTCCTGTCCGACATCCAGGACGGCACCTTCGCCAAGCGCTTCATCGAGGACCAGGACGCCGGCGCCCCGGAGTTCAAGGAGCTCCGCGCGAAGGGCGAGGGCCACCCGATCGAGGCCACCGGTCGCGAGCTCCGCGCGCTGTTCGCGTGGAAGTCGAACGACGCCGACTACGTGGACGGCTCGGCCGCGCGGTAGTCTGCGCAACGACCACTCGACGACGAGGCGGCGGTGCGGACGCACCGCCGCCTCGCGATGTGACCCGAACGACATGCACCTGTACCCCTCCTGCTCCAGCGCCGACGCCCGGCCCGACTCCGGCGTCCCCTCCGCACCCGTCGTCGCCGCACCGATGCTCGCGGGCCCGGTGTCCCGCGCCGTCACCCCCACCGGGGGGATGACGAGCGGTGGTCACGACCGGGTCCTCCGTCGTGGGAGGATCGTCGGATGGCGGTGACGAAGCGAGCGGTCCACATCGGCGCCGGCAAGATCGGGCGCGGGTTCGTGGGTCAGTTCCTGGTCGCGAGCGGCTACGAGCTCACCTTCGTCGACGTCGACGACCGTGTGGTCTCGGCGCTCGAGGAAGCCGGCCGCTTCGTCGTGCACGAGGTCGGCGAGCAGCCCGTCGAGCACCTGGTGCACGGCTTCCACGCCCTGAGCAGCAAGACCGACCGCGAGCGCGTGGTCCAGGCCATCGCCGAGGCGGACGTCGTCACGACGGCGGTCGGCGCCCGGACGCTCCCGCTCGTCGCCCCGGTCATCGCCGAGGGCCTCGCCGCCCGTCCGCTCGACCGCGGCGACGTCACGATCGTCGCCTGCGAGAACGCCTTCAACGCGACCGACTCGCTCCACGCGAGCATCCGACGCGCACCGATCCTCGAGGACCGCGACGTCGCGGCGGTCTTCGCGAACTGCGCGATCGACCGCATCGTGCCGGACCAGTCCGGGGTGCTCGGCCAGTCCGGCGGGCTCGACGTCGTGCTCGAGCCCTTCTACGAGTGGGTCATCGAGCGCACGCCGTTCGCGGACTCCGACGCCGAGCCGCCGCAGATCGACGGCGTGACCTGGGTCGACGACCTGCAGCCGTTCGTCGAGCGCAAGCTCTACACGGTGAACACCGCGCACGCGACCGCCGCCTACCACGGCACGGTCCGGGGCATCCGGCTCATCCGCGAGGCCCTGGAGGACCGCGAGGTCCGCGCCGAGGTCGACGGCGTCCTGTCCGAGACCACCGCGCTCCTCGTCGCCAAGCACGGCTTCGACCCGGCCGAGCACGCCCGCTACGTCGCGGCGAACCTGACCCGCATCGCGAACCCGCTGCTGCCCGACACGACCGTGCGGGTCGGCCGCAACCCGCTGCGGAAGCTCGGTCGCCGCGAGCGCTTCATCGGTCCGGCGTCGCAGCTCGCCGAACGGGGCATGCCGGTCGAGCACCTGCTCGGTGCCGTGCGGGTCGCCCTGGCCTTCGACGACGAGAACGACCCCGAGTCGATCGAGCTGCACGCGCTGCTGCGCTCCGGAGCCACCGCGCACGCGTTGACCGAGATCCTGACCGGCCTCATGGAGAGCCACCCGCTGTTCCCGGCGGTCCGCGACGTGGTCGCCGAGGTGCTCGAGACGCAGGCGGCCGACGTCTGACGGACGCCGGGCGTGGCGCCCGCCGTCGCGGGTCCCTCGTAGAATCGACGGCATGACCACGGCAGCATCCCCACCGGACGGGTCCGTCGACCACGACGACGAGGAAGCCCTCGCCTGGGGCGACGCCGACGACGCGACCCACGTCGACGCGGCCCACAACCCGGTCGCCGTCCGCGAACGCGGCGGCCGCGACCCCGAGACGCCGGAGACCTCGGGCGCCCTCGTCGGCTTCGGGGTGTTCGGCGGCCTCTACCTCCTCTACACGGTGGCCTGGCTCCTCACCGCGTCGACCGCGTACGTCGCCGACGTCGACACCGTGCTCACGGTCTTCGTCGAGGTGCTGCGCTTCCTGGCGATCGTCGCGCCCGCGCTCTGGTTCTCGGTCGTGCTGTGGGCCGGCCGCGGCCGCCGCACCCGCACCCGTCTGCTCTGGATGCTGCTCGGCGCCGTCGTGCTCTTCCCCTGGCCGTTCCTCATGACGAGGAGCTTCGGGTGACCGCCGCGACGCCGGCCGCACGCCGGACACCGTCGCCGCTGGTCGGACGGGTCGTCGTCTGGGTCGTCTTCGGTGCGCTGTTCACCTACATGACGGTGCAGAGCGTCGGCAACCTCGTCACCGTCTCGCAGTCGGTGCGCGCCTTCAACACCTTCCTCGAGACGACCTCCGGCGGCGACTCGCTGCAGCGCAGCACGCCGTGGGTCTGGCTCGTCCTCGACATCGCCATCGCGCCGGTCGCCTTCGCGATCGCCCTCTGGGCGACGCGGCGGTCGCGGCTCGCGGTGACCGTCGGCATCTTCGTGGTCGCGTTCGCGGCGGCGGGCGCGCTGTGGCTGGACCTGCAGCTCTTCGTCCCGCGTCTGCTCGACTTCTGACGCGACCACACCGGACGGACTGACGGACTGACCGACGGGAGGCGCGTGGCGCGCCCTCCGCGCGCCTCCCGTCCGTCATGTGGTCCCGCGCGGGACCGACGGTCCGGTCGTAACGGTCCCGTCGCGTCGATACGATGGACGGACACCGCCCGTCTCGTGTGAGGAACAGCAGCTGTGCCGAAGCCGGTCGTCCTGATCGCCGAAGAACTCTCGCCCGCCACCGTCGACGCCCTCGGGCCCGACTTCGAGATCCGGAACGTGGACGGCACCGACCGACCCGCCCTCCTGGCCTCCCTCGCCGACGCGCACGCCGTGCTGGTGCGTTCCGCCACCAGGATCGACGCCGAGGCGATCGCCGCCGCGCCGCAGCTCAAGGTCGTCGCCCGTGCGGGTGTCGGTCTCGACAACGTCGACATCAAGGCGGCCACGACCGCCGGTGTCATGGTCGTGAACGCGCCGACGTCGAACATCATCTCCGCCGCCGAGCTCACCGTCGGGCACATCCTGTCGCTCGCACGGCACATCCCGGCCGCGCACGCGTCGCTCGCCGCCGGTGCCTGGAAGCGGTCGTCCTACACGGGCGTCGAGCTGTACGAGAAGACCGTCGGCATCATCGGGCTCGGCCGGATCGGCGCGCTCATCACGCAGCGGCTGCAGGCCTTCGGGGTCTCGGTCATCGCGTACGACCCGTACGTCACCACCGCTCGCGCGCAGCAGCTCGGCGTCGAGCTCGTCTCGCTCGAGGACCTGCTCCGCCGAGCGGACTTCACCACCATCCACATGCCGAAGACGCCGGAGACGGTGGGCATGATCTCCGACGAGCAGTTCGCGCTGATGAAGCCGACCGCGTTCGTCGTGAACGTCGCGCGCGGCGGCCTGATCGACGAGGACGCGCTGCACCGTGCGCTCACCTCGGGTGCGATCGCCGGTGCCGGCCTCGACGTCTTCGTGTCCGAGCCGCCGAAGGACTCGCCCCTGGTGGCGCTGCCGAACGTCGTCGTGACGCCGCACCTCGGCGCCTCGACGGACGAGGCGCAGGAGAAGGCCGGCGTCTCGGTCGCGAAGTCGGTCCGGCTCGCCCTCGGCGGCGAGCTCGTGCCGGACGCCGTCAACGTCGCGGGCGGTGTCATCGACCCGTACGTGCGCCCGGGCATCCCGCTCATGGAGAAGCTCGGCCAGGTCTTCACCGGGCTCGCGACCTCCCCGGTCACGAGCATCGACGTCGAGGTGCACGGCGAGCTCGCGCAGTACGACGTCAGCGTCCTGAAGCTCGCGGCGCTGAAGGGCGTGTTCACCGACGTCGTCAGCGATCAGGTGTCCTACGTCAACGCGCCGCTCATCGCCGAGCAGCGCGGAGTGACCGTCCGGCTCATCACCGACGGGGAGAGCCCCGAGTACCGGAACCTGCTCACCATCCGCGGGGCACAGTCCGACGGTCCGGCGATCAGCGTGTCCGGCACGCTCACCGGCGCGAAGCAGGTCGAGAAGCTCGTCGAGATCAACGGCCACGACGTCGAGGTCGCCCTCGACGCGCACCACGTCGTGATGGTCTACACCGACCGCCCCGGCATCGTGGCGGTCTACGGCAAGGAGTTCGGCGAGGCCGGCATCAACATCGCCGCCATGCAGATCTCGCGGCGTGAGGCCGGCGGCCAGGCGCTCAGCGTCCTGACGGTCGACTCGCCCGTGCCCGCCGAGATCCTCGAGCACGTCCGCTCCACCATCGACGCGACCTCGCTCCGCGAGATCGACATCACGCTGTAGGGGAGTGACGGACGTGGCGCAGACGATCAAGCTCGCGGTGATCCGCGGCGACGGCATCGGCCCGGAGGTCGTGGACGAGGCGCTCAAGGTGCTGCACGCGGTCCTCCCGGCCGACCTCGTCGTCGAGGAGACCGCGTTCTCACTCGGCGCCGCGCGGTACCTGGAGACCGGGGACATCCTCACCGACGACGACATGGCGGCCGTCGCCGAGCACGACGCAATCCTGCTCGGCGCCGTCGGCGGTGACCCGCGCGACCCCCGGCTCGCCGGCGGGATCATCGAGCGCGGGCTCCTGCTGAAGCTGCGCTTCGCGTTCAACCACTACGTCAACCTCCGGCCGACGACGGTGTACTCGTCGGTGGCGAGCCCCCTCGCCGACCCGGGCGAGGTCGACTTCGTCGTCGTCCGGGAGGGCACGGAGGGCCCCTACGTCGGCAACGGCGGCGCGATCCGGGTGGGCACCCCGCACGAGATCGCGACCGAGGTGTCGATCAACACGGCGCACGGCGTGGAGCGGGTCGTGCGGTACGCCTTCGACCTGGCGTCGCGTCGTCCCCGGAAGCACCTCACGCTGGTGCACAAGAGCAACGTCCTGGTCAACGCCGGGGCCCTCTGGCAGCGGACCGTCGCGGCGGTCGCCGAGGAGCACCCGGACGTCACCGTCGACTACCAGCACGTCGACGCGGTCACCATCCACATGGTGCGCGAGCCCGGACGGTTCGACGTCATCGTCACCGACAACCTCTTCGGCGACATCATCACCGACCTCGCCGGCGCGATCAGCGGCGGCATCGGTCTGGCGGCGTCGGGGAACATCAACCCCGACGGCACCTTCCCCAGCATGTTCGAGCCGGTGCACGGTTCCGCGCCGGACATCGCGGGCCAGCAGGTCGCCGACCCGACCGCAGCCGTCCTGTCCGTCGCCCTGCTGCTCGACCACCTCGGTCGCGCGGACCTGGCGGCGGCCGTGACGCAGGCGGTCGAGGCGGACCTCGCGAGCCGGGGCACCACGCCGCGCAGCACGGCCGAGGTCGGCGACGCGATCGCCGCCGGGGCCGCAGCACGCACCACCACCGCCTGACAGGAGCCTTCCCCCGATGAGCAACGACACTGCGAGCACTGCCGACTTCGCCCTCGAGTTCGCGTCCACCCCGTCGCCCGAGCGCCGCGCGGCCGCCGAGCGCGAGGAGATCCTCGCCGACCCCGGCTTCGGCAAGCACTTCACCGACCACATGGCCACGGTCGAGTGGACGCTCGACGGGGGCTGGCACGACGCCGCGGTCCACGCCTACGGACCGCTCTCGCTCGACCCGAGCGCGAGCGTGTTCCACTACGCGCAGGAGATCTTCGAGGGCCTGAAGGCCTACCGGCACGCCGACGGCTCGGTCTGGTCCTTCCGCCCGGACGCCAACGCCCGTCGCTTCCAGCGTTCGGCGCGTCGGCTCGCGCTGCCCGAGCTCCCGGTCGAGGTCTTCGTCGAGTCGATCCGGCAGCTCGTGCGGACCGACGTCGACTGGGTGCCGTCGGCGCCCGAGACGAGCCTCTACCTCCGCCCGTTCATGATCGCGACCGAGTCCTTCCTCGGGGTGCGCGCGGCCCAGGCGGTCGCGTACCACTGCATCGCGAGCCCGGCGGGGGCGTACTTCACGTCGGGTCCGCAGCCCGTGTCGATCTGGCTGTCGACCCACTACGCCCGTGCCGCCCGTGGTGGGACCGGGGCGGCGAAGACCGGCGGCAACTACGCCGCGTCGCTGCTCCCGCAGCAGGAGGCGTACGAGCAGGGCTGCCAGCAGGTCATGTTCCTCGACTCCGAGGAGGGCCGGTACCTCGAGGAGCTCGGCGGCATGAACGTCGTCCTCGTGCAGGCCGACGGCACGCTCGTCACCCCCGACTCCGAGTCGATCCTCGAGGGGATCACCCGCGACTCGATCCTCCAGCTCGCCGAGGACCGCGGACTCCGGGTCGAGCGCCGCCGCGTCACGCTCGACGAGTGGCGTGACGGCGTGGCCGACGGATCGATCACCGAGGCGTTCGCGTGCGGGACGGCCGCGGTCGTCACGCCGATCGCCGAGCTGCGCGGCGAGGGGTTCACCATCACGCTGCCGACCGCCGGCGCCGGGGAGCTCACGATGTCCCTCCGCGAGGAACTCACCGACATCCAGTACGGCCGCCGTCCCGACCCGCACGGGTGGATGACGCAGCTGACCGAGCCGGCCTGAGCGCGGGATCGGTAGGGTCGAACGGTGAAGATCGCACGGTTCAGCAGCACGGGTGAAGACCCGCGGTACGGCATCCTCGACGAGCGCGACCTGGTCGTGCTCGCGGGGGACCCGATGTACCAGGGGTTCGAGACGACGGGGGAGCGGGTGCCGCTCGCCGACGCCAAGCTCCTCGCGCCGGTGATCCCGCGGTCGAAGGTGATCGGCGTGGGGCTCAACTACGCCGAGCACGCATCGGAGATGGACGAGCGGTCCGGTGACGACCCGGTCGTGTTCCTCAAGCCGAACACCTCGGTGATCGGTCCGGACGAACCCATCCGCCTCCCCGCCGACGTCGGCCGCGTCGACCACGAGGGCGAACTCGCCATCGTGATCGGCTCGCTCGCCAAGAACGTGCGCCGCGAGGACTTCGCCAGCGTCGTCCTCGGGTACACGATCGCGAACGACGTGACGGCCCGCGACCTGCAGGCTCGTGACGGTCAGTGGACCCGGGCGAAGGGGTTCGACACGTTCTGCCCGCTCGGTCCGGTCATCGAGACCGAGATCGACCCGTCGGACATCAGACTCGAGACCCGCGTCGACGGCGAACTCCGCCAGGCGGCGTCGACGAGCGAGATGGTGCACGACATCCCGACGCTCGTCGAGTTCGTGTCCTCCATCTGGACCCTGCTGCCGGGCGACGTCATCCTGACCGGGACCCCGGCCGGCGTCGGCCAGGTCCGTGACGGCGAGGTCGTCGAGGTCCTCATCGAGGGGATCGGCTCGCTCAAGAACCCGGTCATCGCCCGACACTGACCGCGTGCAGTCGTGCCGAACGGCCCGTTCCCCAGCAGGGGAGCGGGCCGTTCCTCGTCGGTCCCCTGCCGACCGATCACGTGCGACACGCCCGGGTGTCGGACCGGTTGGCCGAGCCCCCGGGGCGTGTGTAGAGTAATCACTCGTTGCCGCTGAGGCGGAGAACGGAACGGCCGAGACGGTCACCGGGTCATCGACCTGGAGATGCAGTCCGGACGGGGTCCCGCTCGGCAACGAACCCCACCACGACAGTGAACCGCATGGTTCGGTCTCGTGGTGTCGAGACACCAAGCCCCTCTGGCGGAGCTCCTGATGGAGTCGAGTGGGGGGTGCGTCTGGTCCTTGAGAACTCAACAGCGTGCACATTGTCAATGCCAATTTTTTGACCCCGTTGCCTTCGCTTGTGGAGGTACGGAGACAATTCCTTTTGGATTGAATTGATTGTCAGTAGACAGTCTTTACAGTCAGTTTCAACTCGGTTCGGCGCTCTTCGGGGTGTCGGATCTGTAATTTTTTTACGGAGAGTTTGATCCTGGCTCAGGACGAACGCTGGCGGCGTGCTTAACACATGCAAGTCGAACGATGATCAGGAGCTTGCTCCTGTGATT
>NZ_MJAK01000005.1 GCF_001742745.1 Curtobacterium sp. ER1/6
CCCCCCCCGCCGAGCGGCTCGCCCAGGCCGTCGCCACCGGAGCGGCCGCGGCGGCCCTGCCCGGCAGCGACGTCCCGGCCCTCGACCACACCGACCCCGGCGGCGTGACCGTCCGGACCCTGCACACGACGCAGGTCCCGGCACCGATCGCCTGACCGGCCACCCACCCCTGCGCCACCCCACCACCCGTACTGCCCGCGCCACGGCGCCCTTGCAAAGGAGCAACCCCATGTCCGCAGACACGACGCAGCGCCTCATCAGCGCCGAGCTCGTCGGCCTCGACGAGGACCTCGGCGGGACGTCGTCCGACGTCATCCGCGTGCTCGCCGACCGCGTCGCCGCGACCGGCCGCGCAGCCGACGGCGCCACCCTGGCCGAGGACGCCATCAAGCGCGAGGCGAGCGTGGGCACCGGCGTGCCCGGCGGCATCGCGATCCCGCACGCCCGGTCGGCCTCGGTGTCGAGCCCGACGCTGGCGTTCTCGCGCCTCGCCCGGAAGGTGCCGTTCGGCGCCCCGGACGGCGACGCCGACGTCGTCTTCATGATCGCCGTGCCCGAGGGGGCCGACAAGGACCACCTCACGGTCCTGTCGACGCTCGCCCGGGCGCTCATCCGCGACGACTTCACCGCCGCGCTCCGTGCCGCGTCCACCCCGCAGGAGGTCGTCGACCTCGTCCAGCGCGAGGTGGGTGGCGAGGTCGCCGCAGCCGGCGTCGGGAACGCGAGCAGCGCCTCCCGTCCGACCACGACGCAGCCCGCGCAGGCAGCCGCGGCCGGCGGCGCGACCAGCGGCGCCACCGGCGCGCGCAAGGTCATCGTCGGCGTCACCGCGTGCCCGACCGGCATCGCCCACACCTACATGGCCGCCGACGCCCTCGTCGCCGCGGCCGAGCGCGCCGGTGCCGAGATGCACGTCGAGACGCAGGGCTCCTCGCAGGTCGAGCCCCTCGACCCGGCGATCATCGCCCGTGCCGACGCCGTCGTCTTCGCGGTCGACGTGGACGTCCGCGACCGCGGGCGCTTCGCCGGCAAGCCGCTCGTCTCCGGACCGGTCAAGCGCGGCGTCGACGAGCCCGACGCGATGATCGCCGAGGCGATCCGCGCGGCCGACGACCCGAACGCCGCACGCGTGCAGGGCGGTGCCGCGACGGCTTCCGAGTCGAACAAGGCCGACGAGCACTTCGGCCAGGCGCTCAAGCGCTGGCTCCTCACCGGCGTGAGCTACATGATCCCGTTCGTCGCGGGCGGCGGGCTGCTCATCGCGCTCGGCTTCCTGCTCTCCGGCTACGCGATCGCGCTGCCGCACGGCGACTCCGGGCAGAACAACGCCGTCTACACGCTGACGAACTACACGTTGCTCAACCTGCCGCCGGAGGGCCTCGGCTACTACCTCGGCGCAGCAGCATTCCAGATCGGCGGGGTGTCCCTCGGGTTCCTCGTCGCCGCCCTCGCCGGGTACATCGCCTACGCGATCGCCGACCGACCGGGCATCGCGCCGGGCTTCGTCGCCGGATCGATCGCCGTCTTCATGAACGCCGGCTTCCTCGGCGGGCTCGTCGGCGGTCTCATCGCCGGTGCCGCCGCCTACTGGATCGGCCGCATCCCCACCTGGCGCTGGCTCCGTGGCCTCATGCCGGTCGTGATCATCCCGCTGTTCGCGTCGATCATCGCCTCGGGCCTCATGCTCCTCGTGCTCGGCGGCCCGATCGCCTGGCTGATGACCCAGCTGACCGGGTTCCTCAACTCGCTCTCCGGTGCCTCGGCGATCCTGCTCGGCATCATCCTCGGCCTGATGATGGCGTTCGACCTCGGCGGCCCGGTCAACAAGGTCGCCTACGCGTTCGCCGTCGCCGGCCTCGGTGCGGGCACCGCCACGAACGTGGTGCCGTTCGAGATCATGGCGGCCGTGATGGCCGCGGGCATGGTCCCGCCGCTGGCCCTGGCGCTCGCCTCGACCGTGCTGTACCGCAACGGCTTCACGAAGCCGGAGCGCGAGAACGGCAAGGCCGCCTGGCTGCTCGGCGCGTCCTTCATCTCCGAGGGGGCGATCCCGTTCGCGGCGGCCGACCCGCTGCGCGTCATCCCCGCCTCGATGATCGGTGCCGCGGTCACGGGTGCGATCTCGATGGGTGCCGGCGTCACGTCGCGCGCTCCGCACGGTGGCATCTTCGTGTTCTTCGCGATCGGGGACATCGCGATGTTCATCGTCGCGATCCTGGCCGGCACGGTCGTCTCCGCGCTCGTCCTGGTCGGGCTGAAGAAGTGGGTGCGTCGGACGCCCGCCGCCGAGGCGGCGTCGGCCGAGCAGGCCGCCGTGGCCGGCGAGACGGTCGGTCAGCGCGCGCCGGCCGCCGTGTAGCGGTCGTCACCACCTGACGGACGGGAGGCCCGTGGCGGATCCGCCACGGGCCTCCCGTCCGTCGTGTGCGCGCGCAGCGCCCGTGCCTGGTCGTCGAGGGTGCAGGACACGCCGCGTGCGCGACGTCGAGCGTGCGGGTTCCGTCGCTCGGGAGCGCCGACGGTGACGGAACGTGCACGCTCGCGGTCGGGCACGCTCGAGCGCACGCACCGCGGTCTGTCAGGACACTCAGGGACACTGGCGGCATGACGACCGCCCTGACGCTGCCGCCGACCCTGCCCGCCACGATCACGGCGGCGGGGTCCCGGACGGAGGGGACGGAGGACCTCGGCGGCCTGTCCGGCCTCGTGCTCCAGCTCATCGACGCCCTGGGGGAGTGGGGCGTCGCGCTCATGCTCTTCGTCGAGACCGTGTTCCCGCCGATCCCGTCCGAGGTGATCCTGCCGCTCGCGGGCTTCCTCGCCGGTGCCGGGCGGATGAACCTCGTGCTCGTGCTGCTGCTCGCCACGCTCGGGTCGTACCTCGGGGCGCTCGTGCTCTACTGGCTCGGGGCGGCGATCGGCTTCGAGCGGACCGTACGGTGGCTCGGCCGGCTGCCGCTCGTCGACGAGGACGACTTCCGGAAGGCCGCGGACTGGTTCCACCGGCACGGGAAGAGCGCGGTGTTCTTCGGCCGGTTCGTGCCGATCGTCCGGAGCCTCATCTCGCTGCCGGCTGGCGCGGACCGGATGCACCTGGCGACGTTCTCGCTCTTCACGATCATCGCGAGCGGCATCTGGAACAGCGCGCTCATCCTGCTGGGAGCGGCGTTCGGCACGCAGTACGACAAGGTCGAGCAGTACACGGAGTGGATCGACCGGGTGCTCTACGTCGCGATCGCCGTGGTCGTCGTGACGTTCGTCGTCCGCCGGGTCCGCCGCGCACGAGCCGACCGAGCGCAGCGGCAGAGCGAGGCACCGGCCGAGGCCGCTCGCGGGCGCCGACGTGCGACACCCGCGAACGACTGACGGTCACTTCTTCGTGAGGGCCGACTCCTTGTGGGCGGCCTTGTTGCCGGACTTCTCCGACTCGACGATCCAGTACGGGTCGTCGTCGGTGGGCTTGAAGTGCTGCCCGTCGAACGTGAAGTCCTTCGTCTTCTTCTCGACGACGGTCCCGGTCGTCTTGCCCTGCGAGGTGTTCCAGTGCACCTCGTCGCCCTTCGACAGCGCCATGATGTCCTCCTTGCGTAGTCCTCGAGATCGCGGAGTCCGGACGCTACCCGCACGCATCCGCGGATCCACGGCGATCTGTCCCCCATCACGATGTCGTAACGCCCCTGCGGGATCGAGGTGGGACGCGTACCGTTGCCCGTGAGTCACCACGCAGGCGCCTGCCGCGGTCCCGATGGCTCCGGACGGAACGATGTACCCCATGACCCTGGTCGACGGCGCACGAGCGGACACGGTCCTCGCGGCCCGGTACCGCCTCGTCAAGCTCATCGGAACCGGTGGGATGGGGTCCGTGTACGAGGCCCGGGACGAACACACCTACCGCGCCGTCGCCGTGAAGCTCTTCGCGACGCCGGACTCGATGACGACGGCCGACCGCGTCCGCCAGGAGCGCGAGATCCGGCTGCTGAGCATGCTCTCGCACCCCGGCCTGGTGCCGCTCTACGACGCGGGCACCCACGAGTTCGAGGACGGCCCGCACCGCTTCATCGTGATGGAGCTCATCGCCGACACCACGCTGCTGCGTCGTCTCGCCGGCGGGGCCCTGCACAACTACGAGGTGGCCGACCTCGGCGCCCAGCTGGCCGACGCCCTGGCCTACGTGCACTCCCGCGGCATCGTGCACCGGGACGTCAAGCCGGCGAACATCCTCATCAACGACGAGGGTGCCTCCGGGTTCGCCCGGTCGGTCAAGCTGACGGACTTCGGCGTCGCCCACTTCGTCGACGGCTCGCGCCTGACCAACGACGGCACGATCATCGGCACCGCCGCCTACCTGAGCCCCGAGCAGGTCGCCGGCGAACCGATCGGCTTCGCCACCGACGTGTACTCGCTCGGCCTCGTGCTGCTCGAGTCGCTGACCGGCAAGCAGGAGTACTCCGGCACCCTGATCGAGGCGGCGCTCGCGCGGCTCCGCAACGACCCGCGCGTCCCCGAGGAGGTCGGTCCGGACTGGAAGGACCTGCTCGCCAAGATGACGCACCGCGACCCGGCCAAGCGGCCGACGGCGGTGGCGGTCGCGAGCGCGCTCCGCGGCGGGTCGACGCAGGTCACCGGTCCGGTGCCGCTCGGTCCCGAGCGCATCAAGCACAAGCGGGACACGAAGATGCACCGCGCCGCGCACCGGCACGCCAAGCGCGGCACGTTCAGCGCGGTCCGCCGCTGGCGTCGCCGGAACGTCCTGGTGGGGTCCTTCGCGACCTTCGGCGTGCTCGCCGCCTGCGCCGCCGCGTACGTCGCGGGCACCCTGCACTGACGTCGGTCCCGCCGTGCGCGGACCGGGTCCGAGCGGCCGCCGGTCCTGGCAGGATGGACGCATGAGCGATCAGCGCTGGATCAAGATCTGCGGCCTGTCGACGCCCGAGACCGTGGACGCCGCCGTGGACGCCGGCGCGGACGCGGTCGGCTTCGTCTTCGCCGCCGGCAGCCCCCGCACCGTGACCGCGGACCTCGCGAAGGAGCTCGTCGAGCGCATCCCCGAGGGGATCGACGCCGTCGGGGTGTTCCGGGACCAGCCGATCGACGAGGTGGTCGGCATCGCGTCCGAGGTCGGGCTCACCACGCTCCAGCTGCACGGCCGAGAGTCCGCGAGCGACTTCGCCCGCGCGCGGGACGCCGGGTTCTTCACCATCCGTGCCGTCTCGACCGACGACTACCTCCGCGAGACCCCGGAGCAGCGGGCGACCTTCGACCACGACCTGCTCCTGCTCGACGCCGCCGTGCCGGGGAGCGGACAGCTCGTCGACCCGGCGACGATCGCGGGCAGGATCGACGAGGCCTGGATCCTCGCGGGCGGGCTGACGCCCGCCAACGTCGTCGCCGCGGTGCAGGCGCTCGACCCCGACGGGGTCGACGTGTCGAGCGGGGTGGAGTCCGAGCGCGGGGTCAAGGACGTCGCACGCATCCGGTCGTTCGTCGAGGCGGTCCGCAGCATCCCCTGACGCACCACACGACGGACGGGAGGCGCGTGGCGAGCCCGCCACGCGCCTCCCGTCCGTCAGGTGCGCGTCAGCGCAGGGTGGGGATGAGCTCCGTCAGGAACGCGTCGGTGTCCTCCCAGCCCTCCACCGCGTGGCAGGGCACGCCGAGGGCCTTCACCGGGTAGTCGTTGCCCTCGGGGTCGAGGCGGTCGCCGACGAAGAGCATGTCGTCGAGGTCGATGCCCGTGAGCTCGGCGAGGCGGCGCATGCCGTACGCCTTGTCGATGCCCTTGCGGGTGATGTCGACGCTGGTCGAGCCGCCCGAGCGCACCTCGAGGTCGGGGAGCTCGGCCTGCACGAGCCGGCGGAGGTGGTCCTTCTTGTCGCCGGTCGGGTCCCAGCGCTTCTTGACGTCGACGGGGGCGGACTGCCCGAGCGCGGAGAAGGTCACCTGCGAGCCGCGGTCCTCGAGGATCGGGCCCCAGGTCTCGGACTCCCAGTAGCCGGCGGCCTTCGCCTGCGTCTCGACAGCGGCGAGCGCGCGGGACTTCTCGTCGTCGGTGAGGTCCTCGGCGTACTGCAGCGCCCAGTCCGACCCGGACCAGCGGTAGTACGCGGTACCGCAGGTCGGCAGCAGGTGCAGGTCGTCGAGGGGGAGTCCGTCGCGGTCGCGCAGCGGGTGGACGAGCTGCTGCTCGAACTGCTGGAAGTTGCCGCCCGAGATCACCGCGACCGGCACGGTGGCGAGCAGGGCGGCGAAGGTCTCGAGCATGCGCGGGTCGAGCGGGGACTTCGACGGCGCGAGCGTGTCGTCGAGGTCGAAGGCGACGAGGCGGGGCGTGGTCATGGGTCGATCCTGCCAGACGCCCGTGCAGAGGCGGCCGGGCCCCGTCGGGACCCGGCCGTCGTGCTGCTGCGGGAGACTCCTCGCTGCGGGGGACTACTCCTTGACGAGCACGACCTCGTCGAGGGGGAGGCGGGTGCGCGGGGCGACCTCGCGCTCGGCGGCCTTCTCGTCGAGCTGCGACGGGTCCGCCACGGTGCCGATCGCGGTCACGGTGTAGGGCACGAACCGCTCGGGCAGGCCGAACGCGGCGCGGAGGCCCTGGGCGTCGATGCCGGCCATCTGGTGCACGTGGAGGCCCTCGGCGTGCGCCTGCACGGTGAGCGCCGTCAGTGACTGACCGAGGTCGTACTGCGCGAAGGGGCGCTCGTCGCCGTCCTCGGTCGCGGTCTCGAGGATCCCGACGACCAGCGCGCTGGCGCGGAAGGCCCACGCGGCGTTGAAGCCGAGCAGGTGTTCGTTGATCTTGGCGAAGGTCTCGGTGCCACGGCGGCCGGCGATGAATCGGCGCGGCTGGTGGTTCATGGCGGACGCGGCCCAGCGTGCGGCCTCGAGGACGGCGTCGAACTGCGTGTCCGAGATCGTCGCGGACTCGTCGTAGGAACGCGGGCTCCAGCGCTCCTCGAGCAGCGGCACGAGCGGCTGGCTGGAATCGGTCGAACGGCTGAGCGTGGCAGGCATCGAGGTCATGGTGCGTGCAACGGTATTCGATGCGAACGCATTTCGGGGCTGAGTGCGTTCACATGGAACGGCCTCGGGTCCGCGGTCGGGGTGCGAGGATGGACCCGATGGGTGGCGTGTTGACCGGGTTCGCGATCATCGGCGCGATCATCGCCGCCGGGTACGTCGTCGGGCGCACCGGCCTGCTCGGCCCGCACGCGCAGTTCGTGATGAGCCGCCTGGCGTTCTTCGTCCTCATGCCGTGCCTGCTGTTCCACACCATCGCGACGGCGCACATCGAGACGCTGCTGTCACCGATGCTCTGGGTCTCGCTCGTCAGCGCCGTGACCGTGGCGGTCGTCGCGGTGCTGGTCTTCCGCCTGGTGCTGCGCCGGTCCCTGGCCACGACGACGGTCGGCGCCCTGGCGTCCGGCTACGTGAACGCGAACAACATCGGTCTGCCGGTCGCCGTCTACGTGCTCGGCCAGGCGACGGCCGTCGTGCCGGTGATCCTGCTGCAGCTCGTCGTGCTGGCACCGCTCGCGCTCACCGTGCTCGATGCGGCGACGGCGAACGGTGGTGGGTGGCGGGCGCGTGTGGTCGGACCGTTCCGCAACCCGATCATCATCGCCTCACTCGTGGGGCTCGTCTGCTCGGCGCTCCGCCTCGAGATCCCGACCCCGGTGCTCGAGCCGTTCGCGCTCGTCGGCGCAGCGGCGGTGCCCCTCGTGCTGCTGTCCTTCGGCATGAGCCTGCACGGCGCCGCACCGCTGCGGGACCGTTCGACCCGGCCGGACGTGCTCGTCGCCTCGGGGCTCAAGCTGATCCTGATGCCCGCGGTGGCGTACGTGTTCGCCCGGTTCGTCTTCGGGCTCGACGACGAGGACGTCCTCGTGCTCACGACGCTCGGGGCGCTGCCGGCGGCGCAGAACGTCTTCAACTACGCGCAGCGGTACCGGGCGGCGGTGCCGGTGGCGCGGGACGTGGTCCTGATCACGACCGTGGGGTCGGTGCCCGTGCTGGTGCTCGTCGCGGCGCTGTTGCACCCGTAGCGGCGCGTGGCCCAGGGTCTGGCGGGCGGGCGGGGCTCCGCGAGCGGGCCAGATCTGCGACGCTCGGCACCCCCACGCGACGGATCGAGCCCGCTCGGCGATCGACGCACGGCATGTCGTGCCCGCTCGTGGCGGCCGGGCGATCGGCGGCCGTGTGACGGGCCGCCGGGTCAGAAGATCATCGGGCGGTCGTCGTCGAGCGAGGTCTCGAGGTCGAGGTCGACCGACACCGGCACGTGGTCGCTCGGCGCGTCGCCCTTCCGCTCGTCGCGGTGGATCGTCGCCGCCACGGTGACGTCGGCGAAGGCCTGGGACCCGAGGACGAAGTCGATCCGCATGCCCTCGTTGCGGGGGAAGCGGAGCTGCTTGTAGTCCCAGTACGTGTAGCCCTCGGGGACGATCGGACGGACCACGTCCTGCAACCCGCGGGCCTCGAACTCGCGGAAGGCCGCACGCTCCGGCTCGCTGACGTGCGTCGAGCCCTCGAACGCCCGGACGTCCCACACGTCGCGGTCGAGGGGCGCCACGTTCCAGTCGCCCATGAGTGCGAGCGGCGTCTCCGGCTCCGCGTCGAGCCACTCCGTCGTGCGGTCGGCCAGCTCGGCCAGCCAGTCGAGCTTGTACGTGTAGTGCGGGTCACCGAGCTCGCGGCCGTTCGGCACGTAGAGGCTCCACAGCCGGACGCCGTCGACGGTGACGCCCATCGCGCGGGCCTCGACCGGCAGGTCCGGGCCCTCGTGGCCCTTGAGGAAGCCCGGCTGGCCGGGGAAGTCGCGGGTGACGTCCTCCATCGGCAGCCGGCTGGCGAACGCGACGCCGTTCCACTGGTTCAGCCCGTGGGCCTCGACCTGGTACCCGGCGGCCTCGAAGGCGTCGACCGGGAACTGCTCCGGCTTGCACTTGATCTCCTGCATGCCGAGGACGTCGACGTCCTCGCGCACCAGCCAGTCGACGATCCGGCCCACTCGGGTGCGGACGGAGTTCACGTTCCAGGTCGCCACGCGCATGGGATCGAACCTACCGGTGGCGGCTGGCACGGGGGTCGGCGCGGCGGCCCGTGGCGTCGTGCGACACCGCACGTGTCGATCGACGCGCGGGATGTCGCGATCGCGGAGCGACCCCGAGCCGCCGCCGCCCCGCCCGGACCGCGCGGACCGTGCGGACCGTGCGGACCGTCGGGCTAGAAGCGGACGCCGCGCGCCGCCATGAACGGCGCCGGGTCGGTGGTCGCACCGTTGATGTGCACCTCGTAGTGCAGGTGGCAGCCGGTCGAGTTGCCGGTCGAGCCGACCAGCGCGATCAGCTGCCCCGCCGACACGCGCTGCCCGGGCGTCACGCGGAAGCCGCCGCTGACGATGTGCCCGTACGCCGTCGCGACACCGCCGCCGTGGTTGATCCGCACGTAGTTGCCGTAGCCGCCGTACCAGCCCGCGTACTCGACCGTGCCGGCCGACGCGGCGACGATCGCGGTGGAGCAGCCGCTGGTGAGGTCGAGGCCGTCGTGCATGGTCCCGACGCCGGTGATGGGGTGGATACGGTAGCCGTACGGGCTGATGACGTAGCCGCCGCCGGGACGGACCCAGCCGGTGCCCGAACCGGACCCGACGCCGCCGCCGCCGCCCGTGCCACCGACCGGGGCGCTCGTGCCGCCGCCACCGCCACCGCCGGAGTTGGCCGCGGCCGCCACCTGGCGCTGCCGCTCGAGCTCACGCTGGCGGGCCGCCTCGGCCTCGCGCCGCTGCTTCTCCTCCGCCGCCTTGCGCTCGGCCTCGCCCTTGGCGAACTCGGCCTCGGTCCGGACCCGACCCGAGGTCAGCGTCGCGAGCTGGGCGTCGAGCCGCGCCTTGTTGGCCTGCTGCTCGGCGTAGGCGTCCTGCGCCTGGTCGGCAGCGGCCTGGGATGCCTGCATCTTCTCCTCGGCCTCGGCGGCGAGCTCCTTGAGCGCCTCGCTCGCCCGGTCCGCCTGTGCCGTCAGGGAGCGGGCCACCGCCGCGTCGGCCGTCGCCGCCGTCTCCACGCGCTCGGCCTGCTCGGAGAGCTTGCTGAGGGCGCCGAGGTCGTACAGCAGGTCACGGGCGTCCTCGCCCTCGGCCAGCACGGACGCGGTGACGTCCGCGCCGCCGTGCCGTGCCATCTGCGCGGCGAACTGCCCCGCCTGGGCGGCACTGCGCTCGGCGACCTCGGCGTGCTCGTCGGCGTCGGAGCGGAGGCGCTGCTCCTTCGCGGCGGCGTCCTGTGCCTCGCTCTGGGCGGCGAAGAACTCGTCGCCGAGGCGCTTCGCCTCGGCCTCGGCCGCTGCGACCTCGTCCTCGAGCCCGGAGATGATGCCCCGGATCTCGGTGATCTGCTCCTGCTTCGCCGACTCCTGACCGCGAGCGGCCATGACGTCGTCCCACGAGGGGTACTTCGCGGCGCTCGCGCTCGGAGCGTCGACGAGCACCGTCGCGAGCAGACCGGTCAGGGCGAGCCCGGTGGCGAGCAGACGGAGACGGACGATCGGACGCGGGGCGCTGTGGCTTGTGGGACGAGTCACGGGCACGAGCCTATACATCCGTACAGGCGATCCGACACGCCGCCGCGCCGACTGTGGAGAACTCCCGTCCCACTCAGAAGCCGCGCTCGCGCCGGATCCGGTCGGCGCTGCCCACCACGTCGCGCTGCAGGACGGCGGCGCCTGCGGTCCCGGCGTAGTCGTAGACATCGAAGCCCGTGCAGTGGGTGATCGACGCGGGGGCACCGAGCGAGTCCTCCACCGCGGTGGTCCAGAGGTCGTTCGCGCCGATCACGACGAAGGTCGGCGTCGCGTCCCGGTAGGCACCGAGGTCGACGAGCCACGGGTACGTCTCGAAGGTGTCCCGCACCTGCAGCAGGTCGACGTCGCTCTCGGCGTAGGCCGCCAGGGGGCGGACGGTCCAGAACTGCCCGACCCCGGTGACGTGCCGTCCGTCGGCCCAGCGGTCCAGGCACGCGGCGGGCGCGTACCGGGCGTTCGCGACGGCCGCGACGGTGCCCGGGGCGACCGCGACCCCGGCGACCAGGACGACGGCCGCCGCGACGGCAACGACGAGCCGCACGCCCCGTCGGGGTCGGTGCACCCGGGTCCGGCGCACGGCCGAGCGGACGAGCTCGGCGACCGCGACGAGCGCGAGCAGCGGCGCGGTCACGATCGGCTCGAGGTAGCGCGGCGTCTGCGACCCGGCGACGACCACGCCGACCGACACCGCCACGATCGTCACGAGCGGCAGCAGGGTCGCCACGAGGACCGTCCGCGCGGTCCGGACCCGCCAGGCCCAGACCGTCCCGCCGACCGCGAGCACCAGGCCCGCGAAGAGCAGCAGCAGTTCGGCGTCGCCCCGGGCCGACCCCGCCCGGTCGTCGGTGAGCGCCGCGAAGAACGCCAGCGTCCGTCCCGCCTGGTCCGGGTGCACGTACGTCGACGGGTCCAGCGAGACGAACGGGGCGAGCGGGATCCGGAGCAGGTAGCCGACGACGGCGCCGGCGACGAGCACGCCGGAGGTCCACGCCGCCGGCCGCCACGGCACCCGACCGGCGAGGGAGAGCAGCGCGAGGGTCACGACGACCGGGGCCGCCGACCACGGGACGTACAGCGGGTTCGACGCCGTCGTGCAGGCCGCGACGAGTCCGAGGACGACGAGGACGGTCACCGTCGCGCGACCGGTCCGCACCGTGCGGAGCACGAGCACGGCCGTGCCGAGCATCGCGAGCAGGGCACCGTAGTAGTAGGTCGTGGTGAGCAGCAGCGACCCGAGCTCGAGCGAGGTCGCGGTCGCGGTGTACTCGGTGAGCACCAGCGCCGTCACGAACCCGAGCGCGAGCGCGGACACCGCGATCCGGGCGGACCGACGGGCGGCCGGCATGAGCTCGTTCGCGGCGGCGCGGACCAGGGCGTAGACGGCGAGCAGCACGAGGACGCCGTTGAGCGCCAGGGCCTGCTGGGGCGTCCCCGTCACCAGGGAGCAGAGCAGGTAGACCGGCAGTTCCGGGAAGAAGAACAGTGCCGGGGACATCGCCCACTCGAACGGCTGCCCGAGCCGGATCGAGCGTTCGACGAGCGGCAGCAGGACCGAGTCGCCGTCGTACCAGAGCAGGGCGACCCGGTCGGTGGCCATGACGTGTCCGAGGGCGATGACGGACAGGGCCAGCGCGACGGCGGCGCCCAGTGCCTCCCGTCCGACCGCGGGCCACGCACGGTGCGCGGGCCGGCCGTCGGACGGGACCACGGCGGTGTCGCGGCCGGTCGGTCCGGGCACGACTGGTGGCATGCCCGGAGCGTACCGAGCGTGCCGGAGCGCCGCCTGCGGGTGGGGTTGCGGCGCCCTCCTCGGGTGCGATCCGAGGCCGACCGACTACCCTTGTGCGCTGTGACCGACACGCGCGACCAGCTGATCCAGCACATCTCCGACGATGCGGTGTTCCACGGCGACTTCACGCTGACCAGTGGCAAGCAGGCGTCGTACTACATCGACCTCCGCAAGGTGAGCCTCGACCACCGCGTCGCACCGCTCATCGGCCAGGTCATGACGGACCTGCTCCAGCAGGTCCCCGACGTCGACGCCGTCGGCGGGCTGACCATGGGCGCGGACCCGATCGCGAGCGCCGTGCTGCACCAGGCCGCCGCGCGGGGGCTGTCCTACGACGCCTTCGTCGTGCGCAAGGAGCCGAAGGACCACGGTCGCGGTCGGCAGGTCGAGGGCCCCGACGTCCGCGGCAAGCGCGTCGTCGTGCTCGAGGACACCTCCACCACCGGCGGCTCGCCGCTCAAGGCCGCCGAGGCGCTCGAGCGCGAGGGTGCGGTCATCGCGGCCGTCGCCGTCGTCGTGGACCGCGACACGGGCGCGAAGGAGCGCATCGAGGCGGCCGGCTACCCCTACTTCGCAGCGATCGGACTGGCCGACCTGGGGCTGAGCGCGTGACCGGGGAGCGTCCGGAGGACGCGCGCGGGCCCGAGGACGGCGCCGGACCGGCAGACGGGTCCGACGACGGCCGGGAGGCTCGTGGCACGTCCGCCCCGGACGCTCCGTTCCGCGGACTGCGCAGCGCAGCCGACATCTTCGGTGCGCCGCGCGGTGCCGACGAGTGGCCCTCGCGCCGCGAGCGGCGCGAGGCCGAGCGGGCCGCCCGCGAGACGGGCGCACCGCTGCCGGAGCCGTTCGAGCCGGTGACCGACGAGGCGTCCGCTGCTCCTGCCGATGGGGACGGCACCGGGGCTGGGGCTGGGGCTGCGCCTGCCGCCCCGCGTGCGTCCGACCCCGAGGACGCCGGTGCCACCCAGGCGATCCCGATGGGCGACGAGCTCCGCGAGGCCTCGCTCAACCCGCAGGCCGCGGCCGAGCACGAGCGCGAGACCCTCGGCGAGCGCATCCCGCCCGCCGCCCCCGTGCCGCCGTCGACCACGGCGTCGCACCCGTCGTCGATCTCCCTGCCGACCGCGATGCACAGCCGCGACCAGCGCGCCGCGGAGAACCGCGCGGTCGACGAGGAACGCCGCCGCCTCGACCCGTTCGGGCAGGGACGTACGGACGTCGACTGGCTCGGCCGGGCGACCGGGCCGGGGCCGGCGGCGCCGACCCCCACCCCGACCGGACCGGTGGCGCAGCCGATCGGTGTCGGGAGCGTGCTGCCGACGGCGCCCGTCGCGCCGACGAACGAGCCGCCGAGCTTCACCGAGCTGCTGCGGCTGCAGGGCGAGGACGACCCCGCCGCGACGGGCGGGACGGATCGGCCGTTCGACTGGGCGGTCCGGGACGACGAGGCCGGCGAGGTCCCCACGGCGCTCACCACCGATCGCTTCGACACGACGGCCCTCGGGGCTGCGGCCGGCGGGGCTGCGGCCGCCGGGGTCGGGTCGTGGTCGCTGTCCGCGGAGGCGGATCCGGAGGACGACGTCGTTCCCGGGGAGACCGCCGACGCTGCTGACACTGCTGTCGCTGCGGCCCGGTCGCCCGAGTCCCCGTCGCCCGCGGAGTCCGACCCGGTGACCCCCGCGCCGGTTGCGGCAGCGGCGACCCCGTGGTGGGCCGAGCCCGCCACGGCCGCCGTGCCGCCGACCGCCGCACAGCCCTCCGTCGAGCCCACCGCCGCTGCCACCGCCGCCGCGGACACCGCTGCCGCGGGCGCCACCGCCGAGGGACCGGCCGCCGGGCGACCGGCTGCCGATCGACTGCCGGCCGCGGCGCCGGAGGACCTCGACCAGTCCGAGTGGGACGGGCGCGAGACGAGCGACACGAGCGCGATCAAGGACCTGTTCGGCACCGAGGCCGTCGGGCAGCTCGGCGAGACCGGCTACGACCCGCACGACTCCGGGACGCGCATGATGCCCGCCGTCGGTGCCGACCAGCACCGTGACCCGGCCGTCGCCCGCGCGGCGGGCCCGGGCGGCGCGTCCACCGGCTCGACCCCCGGCCCGGACCGCGACAACTTCATCAACGAGGGCTTCGGCCGTCTGCGGAACGAGGGCAGGCGCGGCAAGCAGCTGCTCGTCGTCGCGGCGGTCGTGCTCATCGTCGTCCTGCTCGTCGCCGTCTTCGGCCTGACGAAGTGGATCCTCGGCAGCTCGATCAGCGAGGAGCGCGCTGCCGCACCCACCGCGACCGCGACCTCGGCCGCGTCCGCCCCCGCCGAGTCGACGACCCCGTCACCGACGCAGGAGGCCGCGGCCCCGTCGGCGCCGCCGCAGACGCTGCAGTTCGCGACGACCCCGGCGACGCCCGGCGAGCACGCGTGGACCGAGCTGGCCGGCGGGGAGTGCCTGTCGCCCTTCACGGACGCCTGGGCGCAGACCTTCACGGTCGTCGACTGCTCGGCCGCGCACGCCGCGCAGCTGACGGCCCGGGTGCAGCTGGAGGCGGGGCAGTGGCCCGGCCAGGAGGCGCTCGCCGCCCAGGCCTCCCAGCTGTGCCAGAGCTCGCAGGCGATCGACACCGCCGCCGCTGCCGGGTTCGGCGACGTGCAGGTGCAGGGCTCGTACGCGCCCGACCAGAGCACGTGGGACCGCGGCGACACCTTCATCTCGTGCTTCGCCACCCGCTCGTCGGGGCAGCCCCTGACCGGTTCCCTCGCCCCCACCGGCACCTGACCGAGGTCCCTCCTCCTTCCGCAACACGCAACGTCGGCGGTTTCTCGCAGCGACATTCCGCTGCGAGCAACCGCCGACGTTGCGTTTCGCGAGCCCCGCGCGAGCCCCGCGCGAGGCCCGGGAGGGTCAGGACGCGGCGGGCACCGCGGCCGAGGCCTCGTCGAGCGTCCGGAGCTCCTCGGCGCTGAGCTCGAGGTCGGCCGACGCCAGGAGGGCCGGGAGCTGCTCGGTGTTCCGGGCGCTGGCGATCGGCGCCACGACGTCCGGCTGCGCCTGCAGCCACGCGAGGGCGACCGAGGCGATCTCGGCCTCGTGCTCCTCGGCGATGCGGGAGAGGGCGTCGACGACCGCGAGGCCCTCGTCCGAGAAGTACCCCGACACCTGCCCCTCGCGGTCCTTGCCGGCGAAGTCCTCCTTCGTGCGGTACTTGCCGGTGAGGAACCCGGCGGCCAGGGCGAAGTACGGCACGACCCCGAGCCCCTCGGAGGCGGCGAGCGGGGCGATGTCCGACTCGTACGGCTCGCGGGTGACGAGGTTGTAGTGCGGCTGGATCGCGACGGGCAGCGCCAGGCCGTCCTCCTTCGCGATGCGGATCCACTCCTCGGCCCGGGCGCGCGAGTAGTTCGAGATCGCCGTGTAGCGGACGAGGCCCTCCTGCACGAGCTGGTCGAACGCGCGCACGGTCTCCTCGAGCGGGGTGTCCTGGTCGTCGAAGTGCGCGTAGTACAGGTCGATCCGGTCGGTGCCGAGGCGCTCCAGGCTCGCGCGGGCCGCCGCGGCGACGTTCGCGGCGGACAGGCCGCTGTACTGCGGGTGCTGCGAGACCTTCGTCGCGACCACGACGTCGTCGCGCTTGCCCGACGCCCGGAGCCACGAGCCGATGACGCGCTCGGACTCGCCGCCCTCGTTGCCGGGGGCCCAGGCGGAGTACACGTCGGCGGTGTCGACGAAGTCGCCGCCGGCACCGGCGTACGCGTCGAGGACCCGGTGCGAGGTCTGCTCGTCGGCGGTCCAGCCGAAGACGTTGCCGCCGAGGGCGAGGGGGAACACGTGCAGGTCGCTGGTTCCGATGCGGGGCATGGCGATTCCTTTCACTGCGGTACGGATCCCGTCCACGCTATGCCTGCGGGTGCCGTGCAGGCTGAGGGGTTTCGATGGACGGATGACCGCCCTCGCCGACGCCCTCACCGACCCCCGCTCGTCTGCCCGACTCCGTGCCGTTATGGCCGCCGGCACCGAGGCGGACCCGTCCGACCTCGACGTGCTCGTCGAACGGTGCGCGGTCGAGCCGGACCTGCAGGTGCGCGAGGCACTGACCTGGTCCCTCGTCCGCCTGCCCGACGAGGTCGTCGTCCCGCGCCTGGTCGGCGAGCTCGGGCGACCGGAGGCGCAGGCGCGGTCGCAGGCCCTCCACACGCTGTCGAAGATCCGCGACGGGTCCGTGTACCCGGAGGTCGCGGAACGGCTCGGTGACGACGACCCGGGTGTGCGCCGGATCGCCTGGCGTGCCGCGGTGCTGCTCGCGCCCGACGAGGAGCGCCCCGCGCTCGCCAGACGGCTGGCCCGCGAGCTCGGGCAGGGCGACCGCGAGACCCGGCTGGCGCTGAGCCGCGCACTCGTCAGCCTCGGCGAGGACGTGGTCGCCCCGGTCCTGGCCGACGCGTCGGACCGTCGCGGCGAGGCCGTCCGCGAGCACGTCGCCGAGACCGAGCGGCTCCTCGTCGACCCGGACGCCGGATCGGCGCTCGCGCTGGAACGCGCACGACGCGAGATGGCGCTGGGACGCGGGAAGCGCGCCTCCGGGTGACCACCCGACGGACGGGAGGCCCGTGGCGACGCCGCCACGGGCCTCCCGTCCGTCGATGGGTCACGCCGACTGCGCGCGGACGGTTCCGGGGCGGGCCGCGGAAGACCCGGATTCGGGCCGCCGAAGAGGCCGGATCGGCTTGCGTGCGCGGATCACGGCACGGCAGGGTGGGGGTCGAAGGGGAGTAGCTCCCAACGCGTGCATCGACACACTGGCCATCACGACGATCGGCCCGGTGCACCACCCGTGCGGTCCCACCCGCCGGGCGAGCGAGACCTTCGGCCGTCCTGCCGTGCCGAAGCGCTCCCACCCCTGCGCGATCGGTGCGGCCCGACCAAGGGACCATCCCGTGATCGACACCGCACCCACCCCCACCACCGTGACGGCGCCGCCGCCCCGCATGGGCCGCAGCGCCTGGGGCCGCATCGCGATCTGCATCGTGCTCGCGCTGCCCGCCGTCGCCCTTGCTGTGGACGAGCACTGGCGCATCGGCGGCTTCGCGCCGGACCCGCTCGTCGACCTGCTCGTGTTCGGCGGCGCGGTCGTCGCCGCCTCGTTCCTGCTCGCCTGGGCGGCCGAGGCCGCACAGCAGGACATCTCCGGCGCGCTCGCCATCGCGATCCTCGCGCTCATCGCGGTGCTGCCCGAGTACGCGGTCGACCTGTACTACGCGTTCCGGTCCGGCTCCGACCCGGCCTACGAGCAGTTCGCCGCCGCCAACATGACCGGCTCGAACCGGTTGCTGCTCGGGTTCGGCTGGCCGCTCGTCGTGATCATCTCGCTGCTCGTCGCCCGTCGGTACGTCCGGGCCGGCTCCCTGCCGGCATCGGCGACGAAGGTGCTGCAGCTCGAGCAGTCCTCGCGGCTGGACATCGGCTTCCTCGCCCTGCTCGCGGTCGTCGCGTTCCTCATCCCGCTGATGGGCTCGATCCCGCTCTGGTTCGGGTTCGTGCTGCTCGCCGCGTTCGTGGTGTACCTGTGGCGTGCGTCGAAGGTGTCGGACGACGACGGTGACGACGAGGAGATGGTCGGCACGGCGGGGAACATCGCCTCGATGCCACAGCGTGCGCGCCGTTGGACGATCGTCGCGCTCTTCGTCGTGGCGGCCGCGGTCATCCTGTCGTCGGCGGAGCCGTTCGCCGACGCGCTCGTCGAGTCCGGCAGCGCGCTCGGCATCGACAGCTACTTCCTCGTGCAGTGGCTCGCCCCGCTCGCGACCGAGGCCCCGGAGTTCATCGTCGCCGCCCTGTTCGCGCTGCGGGGGATGGGCGGGGCCGCGATCGGGACGCTCATCGCGTCGAAGGTCAACCAGTGGTCGCTGCTCGTCGGGTCGCTGCCGATCGCGCACGTGCTCGGCGGCGGGACCACGGGCGGCCTGCCGCTCGACGGGCGGCAGGTCGAGGAGTTCGTGCTCACCGCGTCGCAGACCGTGCTCGGCGTGGCGATCATCATCGCGCTGCGGTTCCACCGGTGGTCGGCGATCGCGCTCGTGGCGCTGTTCGCCGTGCAGTTCGTGGTGACGGACACGAGCGGGCGGTGGGTGCTCAGCATCGTGCACCTCGTGCTGGCCGTCGTCGTGGCCTGGGTCCACCGCCGGGACATCGTGCCGACGCTCCGGGCGCCGTTCCGCCGACAGGCCGTCTGACGGCGGGCTGACGGCGGCGGGCCCATGGCAGCTCTCCCCGAGTGGGCAGGACACGCCGTGTGCGCTCCGTCGAGCGGGCAGGACTCGTCGGGTCGGGTCGTCGAGCGTGACGGAAACGGCCCGTTCGGCGGGGGCGGGCGGGCGCCGGTCAGTCGTCGTCGGGGGCGAGCCAGATGGCGGCGGCCGCGGCGGCGGGCAGGTCGACGAGGGACTCCTCGCCGGCCGGGTCCCGCCGGGCGACGGCGACCACCCCGGCGTAGTCGCGGACCCGCTCCACGCGCAGGTGCGTCCCCAGCCCGACCCCGAGCTCGTCGAAGTAGCGCAGGAGCGCCGGGTCGTCGTCGGACACCCGGTCGACGACCCCGCAGCCGCCGGGCTCGATCGCCGCGAGCAGGGTCCCCGGCGACGCGGGCACGGTGCCGTCGGCGGCCGGGATCGGGTCGCCGTGCGGGTCGTGCGTCGGGTGGCCGAGGTCGGCGTCGACCCGGTCGAGGAACGTCTCCGACACGGTGTGCTCGAGTGCCTCGGCCTCGGTGTGCACCTCGTCCCACGAGTACCCGAGGCGCTGCACCAGGAACGTCTCGATGAGCCGGTGCCGTCGGACCATCGCCACGGCGACCTGCTGCCCGAGTGGGGTGAGCACCACGCCGTAGTACGGGGTGTGCTCGATGAGGCCGTCGCGGTCGAGCTTCCGGAGGTTGCCCGACACCGTGGACGCCGAGACGCCGAGGGCTGCGGCGATGTCCCGCGTCGCGAGCCCCTGCCCGCCGCGCTCGGTCGACTTCCAGACGAGCTTCACGTAGTCCTCCGCCATCACGGACAGGGAGGGCAGGCGCATCACGACACCGCCGTAGTGCAGTGTCCGCTCCGGGCCATCACGGACAGGGAGGGCAGGCGCATCACGACACCGCCGTAGTGCAGTGTCCGCTCCGGGCCATCACGGACAGGGAGGGCAGGCGCATGCGTCAATGGTACAAACGGCATGTGACCACGACAGCCCCCGACCGGCGTCGCCGCTGGCCGGTGCCGCCGTCGCTCCTGCTCGGCCTCGCCCCGCTCGTCGCCTTCGCGGCCGTCAGCGCCTGGCGCTCCCGGCCGAGCGACGACTACGGCACGCTCGGGCAGACCGTCGACAGCGTCGTCCGGGCGCTCGTGCTGCCGGAGGGGATCGCGGTCCTCGTGCTCTGCGCGTACGTGACCGCACTGGGCTGGTGGCCGATCGCGACCGTCGACCGCGGCCGCACGGCGCTGCGGTGGACGCTCACCGCGCCGGTCCTCATCGCCGTCGTCTGCGTCGCACGGCTGCCGCTCGTCGACTGGGGAGCGCAGCCGGTCCGCTACTTCCTGCTGCTCGCCGTCGGGGTGCTGTTCGTCGGGGTGTTCGAGGAACTGCTGACCCGCGGGGTCCTCGTCGTCGGGCTCCGGCGCCGGCTGCCCGAGTTCGGGGTGTGGGTCGCCTCGTGCGTGCTGTTCGGGCTCCTGCACTTCCTCAACGTCCTGGCCGGGGCGGGTGTCGGCGTCACGGTCGTGCAGGTGGTCTTCGCGGCCTCGTTCGGCTCGACGCTGTACCTCGCCCGACGCCTCACCGGGAACCTGCTCGCGCCGGTGCTGCTCCACGGGTTCTGGGACTTCGGGTCCATCGCGGTCTCGGGCACCGTGCAGACGCAGGACCTGGCGCGCCTTGTGCCCGCCGGTGTCATCGGGCTGTTCGCCTTCGCCGTGCTGGCGCTCGGGGTCGTCGCCGGCGGCGTGGTCGCCTGGCGGGACGACCGGCCGCGTCGCCTGCGACGCCGGTGGCGGACGGTCCCGCCCATGGGGGCGGTCGCGGAGTCGGCGGGCGAGCCGCGCCTCCCGTCCGCCGTCTGATCGTACAGGCGACGGCGGCGCTGCGAATGCCCACAGCCTGCGCCCCGGTTCACCCCCGCGTGGGGGACTGTTCGCCGTCCGGCAACCACTCCTCCCTAGGTTCAGCCTGTTTCCAGACCGGAACTACAGGAAGGGGCGTCGCCCGCCGGGCGACCACCACACATGCGCAGATCCGCCCTCCGCGGAGTGACCGTCGCCGCCGTCGCGACCGCACTCGTCGTCGGGTCGCCGCTCGCCGCACAGGCCGCGACGTACCCGAGCGACTCCACCAAGCCCGACCTCGTGTCGCTGCTGAACGGCTACGACCAGTACTGGACGTCGACCGGGAAGAACGACCTGCACGGCACCGTGAACGACCCGGCGACCCTGGCGACGAACGACCGGCTCACGTCCTGGATCAACCAGCACGCGACGAAGGCGCAGCAGTTCACGGCCCTGCAGGACGCCGAGTACGACAACGCGACGAACACCGCCTACGACCAGTCCTTCACGGTCTCCGAGGGCCTCGGCGACGCGCTCAGCAAGCTGTTCGTGCAGGGACGCGACGACGGCGACCTGCCGCTCGTCAACGCGCTCATCAACTCGTCGAACGGCACGAGCGGCGCCTACGTCGGCACCGGCGACGCGAAGGCCCACTACAGCTACCCGCGGCCGTACCTGCCGACCGACACCGCGGCGACGCTGCCCGCCGGTGACGACACGGCCAGCTGCAACCCGGCGACCGTGAACGCGTCGTCGCTCGCCGCGAACCGCACCGGCAAGGCCTGGGCGGACGCGAAGGGCAACCTCACGATCACGCGCGTGCCCGCGGTGACCGACACCACGCACCAGTTCTCGCCGAACGACGTCGTGCTCGACGCCGGCTACGGCCAGAAGGGCATCTGCACCGGCGGCTCGTACCCCTCGGGCCACACGACGACGGCGTACCAGGCGGGCATCACCCTCGCCACGCTCGTGCCGGAGCTCGCGCCGGAGATCCTCGCGCGTGCCTCCGAGGCCGGCAACGACCGGATCGTCCTCGGCGTGCACTACCCGCTCGACATCATGGGCGGCCGCATCGACGGCGAGGCCGCCCTGGCTGCCCGGTGGTCCGACACCCAGTACCGCACCGAGGTCCTCGAGCCGGCCCGCGCCGAGCTGACGAAGTACCTCGAGGCGAAGTGCGGTGGCACCCTCGCCGACTGCATCGCGGCGGAGAAGCCGTACACCGACGACCCGTACGGTGGCCAGGCGATGCCCGGCGGCACGGCCCAGGTCGTCACCGACCGCGCCTCGGCCGCGAAGGTCTACCGCGAGCGCATGACCTACGGCTTCGCGAAGACCGGCACCGTCGGCCTGGCACCGTCGGTCCCGACCGGCGCGTCGAACCTGCTGCTCTCGACCTTCCCGACCCTGACCGACGCGCAGCGCACCGCGGTGCTCGCGCAGACCGAGATCGCGTCGGGGTACCCCCTCGACCAGTCCGGCACAGCGAGCGGCTCGTGGGAGCGTCTCGACCTGGCCGCCGCCACGAGCGCGACCGTCGCGGTCGCCGCGGACGGCACCGCCACCGTGGTGTCCACCGGTGGTGACGCCCGCGTCGTCTCGGGTGTGCTGACCGCTCCCGAGGGCACCTCCGTCGAGGCCGGGAAGCCGATCGCCCTCGCCGGCACCGGTCTGCCCGCCGGAGCGACCCTCCAGGTCGTGCTGCGCTCCGACCCGGTCGTGGTCGGCACGTTGACCGTCGGGGCCGACGGCACCGCGTCCGGCTCGGTCACGGTCCCCGCGGGCACCACCGCGGGCGCGCACACGCTCGACCTGGTCGACGCGTCGGGTGCCTCGGTGCTCGTGTCGCCGCTCGCGATCACCGTGACGGCCGCGCCCGCCACGGGAGGCACCGGGACCGGCACCGGGACCGGCAGCACCGGCACCGGCGGGACCGGCACCGGGGCCGGCAGCACCGGCACCGTGCCGGCCGGCGTGCACCTGCCCGTCGTCAGCGGCTGATCGTCGCGACGTCCTGACGGGACACCCCGCCGGACGGGAGGCGCGTGGCCAGGCCGCCACGCGCCTCCCGTTCGGCGCTCCGCAGGACGCAACCTCGGCGTCAGCGCGCAGCGCGGTACCGCTGCGAGGAACCGCCGACGTTGCGTGTTGCGGAGCCGGGCGCGGACACGGGCGCGCGGCACGCGGTGCGTCCGCTAGAGCTCGACCTCGATCGGCTCGGGCCGGACGAGCTCGTGCACGCCCTGGATGACCTCGCTCGGGCGGAACGGGTAGCGGTCGATCTCGGCCTGGTCGCTGATGCCGGTCAGCACGAGCACGGTGTGGAGCCCCGCCTCGATGCCGGCCTGCACGTCGGTGTCCATGCGGTCGCCGATCATGCCCGTGTTCTCGGAGTGCGCCCCGATGCGGTTCATCGCCGACCGGAACATCATCGGGTTCGGCTTGCCGACGACGTACGGCTGCTTGCCCGTGGCCTTCTCGATCATCGCGGCGATCGCACCGGTCGCGGGCAGCACGCCCTCGGCGCTCGGGCCCGTCGCGTCGGGGTTCGTCACGATGAAGCGGGCACCGTCGCGGATCAGTCGGACGGCCTTCGTGATCGCCTCGAAGGAGTAGTTCCGCGTCTCGCCGACGACGACGTAGTCGGGTGCGGTCTCGGTCATGATGAACCCGGCCTCGTGCAGCGCCGTCGTCATGCCCGCCTCGCCGATCACGAACGCCGAGCCGCCGGGCATCTGCGAGCGGCAGAAGTCCGCCGTCGCGAGCGCCGACGTCCAGATGCGCTCCTCGGGCACGTGCAGCCCCGAGCCGCGGAGCCGGGCGCTGAGGTCACGCGGCGTGAAGATCGAGTTGTTCGTCAGGACGAGGAACTCGGTGCCCTCGTCGAGCCACTGCTGGATGAGCTCGGGAGCGCCCGGCAGCGCCTGGTTCTCGTGGACGAGCACGCCGTCCATGTCGGTCAGCCAGCACTCGACGTCGTCGCGGGTCGCCATGGCCACAGCGTACCGGGGGGTCTCGGAACGCCGCTGGCCGGGTGACCAGGGCGGCCTGGCCGACCGGACACCGAACGGCACTCGGGTTTCGGCTACGGTTTTCGTCACACGTACCGGATCAAGGAGGCCTCGCCGTGCTGTACGACCCTGGCACCCCGTCCGCCGCACCCCGCCGTCGCGGACGGCCGAGGGTGCTCGACCGCCAGCAGGTCATCGACGCCGCGACGACCATAGCGAACGAGGACGGCCTCGACCGCCTGTCCTTCCGTGCCCTGGGCGCCCGGCTCGGCGTCGCCCCGATGACCGTGCACCGGACCATCGGTGGCCTCGACGACCTGCACGCCGAACTCGTACGGCGCACCGTCGACGAGTTCACCGCCACCTTCGTCTGGCCGGACGACTGGCGCTCGGTCGTCCGGGTCTTCGCCTGCACCTTCCGTGACCTCATGCGCACCCACCCCCTGGTGCTCGAGTCGCACAGCCGACGGGGACCGCTGACGTCCACCGAGTCGGACGCCGTCGTGGCGAAGGTCGTCGGCGCGCTGCACCGGGCGGGTCTGCCCGAGCGCGAGGCCATGTACGCGTTCTTCGTCGTCTACGACTTCGTCGTCGGGCACGCCGGCGTGCAGGTCGGCCGCGGGGACTCCGACGCGGCGCGGCCGGAGCGGCACCGGGTCGTCGCCGACGTCCTCGGCGAGCACTCCTACGACGAGCGGTTCGCGATCGGCCTCGACATCATCGTCGACGGACTCGCGGCCCGGGTGGCCGGGGCGGGCGGCGCGGGCGGCTGAGCGGTCACGTGCTCCGGACGGGAGGCGCGAGGCACGCGCCCTACGCTGGTCACGTGACCGAGCGCCTCCCGTCCGACCCCGTGGCCGAGCCGTCGGGACCGGACGCGGCCCGACCGGTGGCCGAGCCCGGCACCGCGCCGGCGCAGCCGGACCGTCCCGCTCCGGTCCTGCCGCCGACGCACGAGACCACCACGAACGGCGTCGGACCGCACCCCGAGCCGTGGCCGGACGACCCGCGGCTGGATCCCGAGCTCCTCGCGGCCGGGGACACCCGCAACGTCGTCGACCGGTTCCGGTACTGGTCGATGGACGCGATCGTCGCCGAGCTCGACACCCGCCGGCACTCCTTCGACGTCGCGATCGAGAACTGGCAACACGACCTGAACATCGGGTCGATCGTGCGGAGCGCCAACGCCTTCCTCGCGGGGACGGTGCACGTGATCGGTCGGCGGCGGTGGAACAAGCGCGGGGCGATGGTCACCGACCGCTACCAGCACGTCCGGTACCACCCCGACGTCGCCGCGTTCCTCGCGGCCATGCGGGAGGACGGCCGGCCGGTCGTCGCGGTCGACAACACCCCGGGCGCCGAGCGGATCGAGACCGCGGCGATCCCGGAGCGGTGCGTGTTCCTGTTCGGGCAGGAGGGACCCGGACTCACCGACGAGGCCGTCGCCGGCGCGGACGCGCACCTCGAGATCACGCAGTTCGGGTCGACGCGGAGCATCAACGCGTCGGCCGCCGCGGCGATCGTCATGCACGCGTGGGTCGTGCAGCACGCGGAGCTGCCGGCCGACTGAGCCCGCCGGGGTGGTCGTGCGGGCGCGAGCCTCGGCTCCGCGGACGGATTCGCGGCATTCCAGCCGCGAAACTGTCCGGCAGCGCGAGCCTCGCGGGCGCCGCGGGGTGCGGGTCAGCGTGGGACGGTCGTCCGTCGGGTCACGAGCCGCGGTTCGACCAGGGTTTCGTGGGCCGGAGCCGACGGATCTGCGATGCGAGCGAGCAGCCGCTCGCCGGCGCCGCGGCCGATGTCGACACTGCGGTCGTCGATGCTCGTCAGCCCCACGTACGACGACGCGGCGAGCGGGGTGTCGTCGTAGCCCATCACCGAGACGTCCTCGGGGATGCGCAGCCCCCGTGCGGCGAGGCCGGACATCGCGCCGAGCGCCATGACGTCGTTCGCGGCGAACACCGCCGTCACGTCGGGGTGGGCGTCGAGCAGGTGCCCGACGGCCTCGGCACCGGCCTCCTCGGTGGGCTCCACGGGCATGACGTGGGTGACGAGCGAGGCGGGCGACGGGGCGGAGGCGACCCGTGCCTCCAGGCCGGCGAGTCGTTCCGCGGACGCCGCCGAGCGCCCGCCCACGAAGCCGATGCGGGTGTGCCCGAGCGCGAGCAGGTGCTCGGCCGCCATCCGGCCACCGGCACGGTCGTCGTTGGCGACAGTGTCGGCACGGGGGAGCACGGCGCGCCCGCCCGCGACGACGACGGGCATGCTCGCCGGGATCGCGAGGTCGGTGTCGGGTTCGCCGGCGATGACGATGCCCTCGACGCGCATGGACAGGAAGCCCTCGACGGGGGAGGCGTCGAGGCCGGTGTTGAGGAACCGGTCGGCGACGACGAGGCGGTGGCCCTGGTCCTGCAGCGCCTCGCGGAGGCCGGTCAGCAGGTCGACGAACCACTGGTTGCGGAAGTCGTCGAGCACGACGCCGATCGTGCGGCTGCGGGTGCCGGCCAGGGAGACGGCCGCGGTCGAGGGGCGGTAGTCGAGCTCCTGGATGGCGCGGAGGACGGCCTCGCGGCGCTGCTCGCTGACCTTGGGCGAGCGTTGGAGCACGAGGGAGACGAGGGACTTCGACACCCCGGCGCGGGCGGCGACGTCGTAGATGGTCGCGGGCTTGCCGTCGGCGGTGGCGGGCGTGCCGTTCCCCATGATCTCCCTCGACCTGTCGTGGCGTACGTCGATCGTAGTCGGCGCGCCTGGCGGTCGCGTCGGCGGTGGCGCGGCGGTGGTTCGGCGGTGGTGCTGGCGGCGCGGCGGCCGTGCGGCTCCGAACCACGGATCCGACGTCGAACCAGCTCGTGGTGCTGGTTCCATGTCGGATCCGTGGTTCGATGCGCCCGCCGCGCCGCCCGCCGCGCCGCCCGACCCGCCGCCGCGCCGCCCCGCCGCCGGCCGCCCGCGCGCCCCGCCCTACCCGATCAGGCTCGGCCGCAGGTCGCGCAGCGTCCGCGAGCGGGTCTGCCGCGACGTGACGACGTACGACACGAGCAGCGCGCCGAGCAGCCAGCACGCGAGCACCCCGGCGTCCGACCACACCGCCGCGAACGACCCGCCGTACATCGTCTGCCGCAGGGCGTCGACCGAGTACGTCATCGGGAGCGCGAAGTGCAGCGCCGCCAACGGCCCCGGCAGCGTCTGCCACGGGAAGGTGCCGCCGGCGGTGACGAGCTGCACGAGCATGAGCACCAGGCCGAGGAACTGCCCGACCGACCCGAGCAGCACGTTGAGGGCCATGATGATCGCCGCGAAGGTCGCCGACGCCAGCACCATCACCGCCACCGTCGAGCCGGCGTGCACGACGTCGAGGTCGAGCGCGAACCGCACGATCAGGAACAGCGCCGCCATCTGCACGACCCCGAGCAGTGCGGGCGTCAGCCAGCCGCCGAGCACCACGCGGAGCGGCTTCCGCACTGCGGTGATCGCGCGCTTCGAGATCGGCTTGAGGATGAGGAACAGCGCGTACATGCCGATCCAGGCCGCCAGCGAGATGAAGAACGGCGCGAGGCCCGCCCCGTAGTTCGAGGCCGCGGCGATGTTGTCGTCGCCGACCTTCACCGGGTCGGAGATGACGGACGCCTGGTCGTTCCGCTGCGACGCGGTGGACGCCGGGATCTTCGTGCGGCCCTGGTCGAGCTTCGTCGCGAGCTGCTTCGACCCGTCCTCCACCTTGTCGAGCCCGGTCGACAGCCGGGCCGCCCCCGACGCCGCCGACGCCGACCCGTCCGCGAGGGACGCGGCGCCGGAGGACAGCGTGGGCGCTGCCGCGGCGAGCTTCGACGTGCCGGCCGCAACCTGCGACGAGCCCGAGGCCAGCTTCGACGCCCCGGTGGACGCCGACGCGATGCCGTTCGACAGCGTCGGCGCTGCTGAGGCGAGCTGCGCTGCACCGTCGGAGACCTGCTGCGACCCGGTGGCGAGTTCGTCGACCTTCGTCTGCGCGTCGCCCAGCGTGGCCTTCGTCTGTGCACCGAGCGCGTTGGCCTTGCCGACCTCGGCCGTGATGGCGTCCTGCTGTTCCTGCGTCAGGGTGACGCCCTCGGGCAGGTTTGCCTGGATCTGTGCGAGCAGGGCGGCAGCGTCGATCGGCTGCACGGCCGATGCCTGCTGGTTCGCCGAGTCGACGATGCCCGCGATCGTGGCGTTGCCCGCGGCCACTCGCGATGCACCGTCAGCCAGCTGCGCCGTCTGCTCCGGCAACGCCGCCGTCTGCTGCTCCGCCGACTGCAGCCCGGATGCCAGGGTCGACGCCCCGGACGCCACCTGCTGCGCGCCGCTGTCGAGCTGCGCGGTCTGCGACGGCAGCGACGCCGTACCCGATGCGAGCTTCGACGCCCCGGCGGACAGCTTCGCGGTGCCGTCGGCGAGCGATGCTGCACCGTCCGCGGCCGAGGTCGCCCCCGACGCCAGCTGTCCGGCCCCGTCGACGGCGTCGCCGAGGCTGTCCCGCACGTCGGCGAGCCCGAGGAGCAGCGTCGAGGCGGCCTGCTTGCCGACCCGCTCGGCCACGGCCGTCCGCATGGTCTTGCCCGCCTGCTCGGCGATCGTCGACGCCAGGTACGAGTTGGTGTCCGCGGTCGTCATGACGAGTTCGGCGCGCTTCGGGTCGTCCGACTGCGCCGACACGAGCGACTCGGAGAAGTCGTGCGGGATGGTCACGACGAAGTCGTAGGTGCCGTTCCGGACGCCGGAGCGCGCGTCGGCCGCGGTCGTCTCCTTCCACGCGAAGTCGCCGCCGTCGATCGCCTCCTTCGCGACGTCCTTGCCGTAGTCGACCCGGTCGCCGTCGAGCGTCGCGCCGGCGTCCTGGTCGACGATCGCCGCGGGCACCTGGTCGAGCTTGGCGTACGGGTCGCGGTTCGCCCAGAGGTACGCGCCGCCGTAGAGCAGCGGCACGATCATGAGGGCGATGAACGCCAGCCGGGCGAGCGGCGTGGCGGTGAGGCGCGCCAGTTCGGCGCGGACGAGCGAGGGGACGGTCATGCGGGTGCCTCCGTCGGGACGGTTGCTGGTGCTTCGGGGTCGGACGGGAGGCGCGGGTCGCCGCCGTCCGTCCGGGTCACGTCCTCGGGACCTTCGGTCTGGATGGTGTCGAGCAGCTGCTCGACGGTCTCGGCGGCGGCCTTCGACGTCACCAGGACGACGGTGACCCCGCGTCGAGCGACCTCGCGCACCACCGCGAACCAGTCGCCCACGGCGCCCCCGTGCCGCTCGGGCGAGGTGAGCACGACACCCGTGACCCCGTCCCGCAGCAGCGCGAGCTCCACGAGCAGTCGGACCCGCACGTCGGTCGGGACCCGCTGCACGGCGGTGTCGGCCCACTGCCGGAGACCGAGCTCGTCGAGCACGGTGTCGACGTGGGCACGGGAGGGCCGCCGCGAGGCGAACGCGAGCTCCTCGCGCACGATGCGTCGCAGGGTCGTCACCGGGAACGGCTCGGCGACGCCGGGGGTGTCCACGAGCGCGACGGCCGCGCGGACCGCAGCGGCGTCCTCGTGCCCGTCGAGCAGCACCCGTCCGGTGTCGGGCCGCATGCGGCCGCCGGCGACGAGCGACGCGAGCACCGGTGCCTGCTCGGTCTCCACGGCGACGACGCCCGGGTGGCCCGGTGCGGCGACGGCGGAGACGACGGGCAGCGCGGCGCCGGGCTCCTCGCCGATGCCGACGTGGTCGAGTTCGAGGGTCACGCGCGGTCCTCCGGTCCGGTGCGGTGCGCCGCGGGAGCGCTGTCGGTGGTGGTGACGGTGGGCTCGGCGAGCAGTGCCGTCCGCCAGTCCACGCCGGCCATGCCGAGTGCGGACACGACGACCATGCGGTGGCCGGCGTCGTCGGGCGTGCCGGAGCGGGTCGCCTCGTCGAGCACGGCCAGGCACGCACCCTCGACGAGCCGCCCGAGCGTCGCCGCGTCGACGTCGTCGCGCATCGACCCGTCGGCGATCCCGAGCGCGCACGCCTCGCGCACCTGGGCGCGCAGGGGTTCGAACACGGCGGCGACGGTGGCGACGAACGGCTCGTGCACCGCGATCCGCGCCATGGAGCGGACGTGCGTGACCTCCGACCACAGCGTCACCGCGATGACGGCGAGCCGCGAGGCCGGCGGCAGGTCGACGAGGTCCGCGGTGCTCGGCATCGCGCCGAGGATCCGCTGCGCTCCGGCGGTCACGACCTCGCGCACGAGGTCGTCGCGGGAGGGGAAATGTCCGTAGACCGCACGCCGCGAGAGCCCCGCGGCGGCGGCGATCGCCTCGAGCGAGGCGTCCTGGTCACGCTGCAGGAGGGTCTTCGCGGCCTCGACGAGCGCGGCGCGGTTGGCGGTGGCGTCCCGTCGTGGCGCTCGGACGGGGGGTGCAAAGTTGCTCACGCCACCATCGTAATAACTTGCACACCACTGTGCAAGATCGGGCGTCAAGGCTGTCTGTCCGCAGAAGTGCCGACTACGTGCCCTGAGAAGGACCACATAGCTTCATCAGAACTTCACCGGAAGTCTGACCGAGCCAGGAGTGTGCTGCGTGACCCGTGCAACACCGCCCAACAACCCACCACGTCGGTACCGCGCCCAGCGCGTGCTGACCTCGATCGTCGCCGTCGCAGCCCTCGCCTGCGGCGGACTCGCCGTCGGCGGCACCGCCTCCGCAGCACCCGCGAGCACCTCGGCCTCGGCCGACTCGAAGCTCTCCGCATCGTTGCGGCAGGCCTCGCCGGACAAGAAGGTCAGCGCCTTCGTCCGGACGACCGGTGCCGGCGCGCTCGAGGTGGACGCGCAGGCGAAGGGCGGGAACCTCAACCGCTCGAAGGCGCCCTCGTCGGCCGCGAAGAGCCGGATCGCGACGATCCGCTCGACCAACGCGAAGGTCCTGAACGCCGTCAAGGGCGTCGACGGCAGGGCTGCCGAGCTCTACGCGACCGAGTACACCGTCCCCGGCGTCGCGGTCGTCGCCGACGCCGCGGCGTTCGCCGAGATCGCGAAGCGCTCGGACGTCGAGAGCATCGTGCCGCTCCGACCGAAGAAGGTCGTCGAGCCGCAGCGGAACGCCTCGGCCGACGCGGCCCCCTCCGGCGTCGACCCCAGCCTGGCGAAGGCGGGCGCCGACGGCGTCGCGCCGAAGAACGCCGCGAGCGACCTCTACACCAAGGCCTACGACGCCTGGACCCAGACCGGGCACACCGGCAAGGGCATCAACGTCGCCGTCATCGACACCGGCCTCGACTACACGCAGGCCGACTTCGGCGGCCCGGGCACCACGTCCGCGTACCAGGAGGCCCTCGCCAGCACCGGGACCCCGACCGCGGGCTCGTACGACCCGTCGAAGTTCCTCGGCGGCTACGACTTCGCCGGTCCCACGTACAACGCGGACCCGAGCGACCCGGACACGTACCAGCCCGTCCCCGAGCCGGACGCCAACCCGATCGACGGCAAGGGCGGCGACCACGGCACGCACGTGGCCGGCACCGCCGCCGGGTTCGGCCTGAACGCCGACAAGAGCACCTTCCGCGGCGACTACACCAAGCTCACCCCGCAGCAGGTCCAGGACATGTGGGTCGGCCCGGGCAGCGCCCCGCAGGCCGGGCTCTACGCCCTCAAGGTGTTCGGTGACGGCGGCGGCTCGACCGACCTGACCGGCGCCGCGCTCGACTGGGTCGGGCAGTCCCTGACCGAGGGCAGGAGCATCAACGTCATCAACCTGTCGCTCGGCTCCGACTACGGTGCGGCCGACGACCCCGACAACGCGAAGATCGACGCGCTCACGGCGCGCGGGGTGCTCCCGGTGATCGCCGCGGGCAACGCCGACGACTTCACCGACGTCGGTGGCTCGCCGGGCAACGCGGAGGGCGCCCTCACCGTCGCCGCCGCCTCGACCGGTCAGAGCCTGTTCGACGCCGTCGAGGCGACCGCCCCGGCGGACGTCGCGAAGAACTGGCGCGCGCAGTACTCGCAGAGCTACACGGGCACCCTGCCGGTCGAGGGCGACGTGTTCGTGCCGACCGTCGACGTCGACGGCTGCACGCCGTTCACCGGCGCCGAGGCCGCCGCCGTCAAGGGCAAGGTCGTCTGGCTGAAGTGGACGGACGCCGCGCTCGAGTGCGGCTCCGGTGTCCGCTTCGGCAACGTCGCCGCCGCCGGCGGCACCGGTGTGCTCCTCGCGGGCACGGTCAACACGTTCAGCTCCGGCATCGCGGGGAACGCGGCCATCCCGGGAGCCGAGCTGACCCGTGACAGCGTGGCGGGCCTCCAGGCCGCTGCGACCGCCGGGACCCTGCACGTGCGGTTCGCGAACGAGCTGAAGGGCGTCGAGCTCGCGACGGACGCCGAGACCACGAACACCCTGGCGTCGTTCACCAGCCGCGGCGACCACGGCTCGTACGGCGACATCGTCAAGCCGGACATCGCGGCACCGGGCGTCAACGTCATCTCCGCCTACAACGGCACCGGCAACGGTCGCCTGTCGCTCAGCGGCACGTCGATGGCCACCCCGCACACCGCGGGCATCGCCGCCCTGGCGTTCGAGACCCACCCGGGTTGGAGCGCGCCGGAGATCAAGGCCCTGCTCATGAACACGGCCACGCACGACGTGCGCCAGAAGGCCGGCAGCGACCAGCTGGCGACGCAGCTCCGACAGGGCACCGGCCGTGTCGACGCCCTGCAGGCCGTGCAGGACGGCACCACCGTCCGCAGCCAGGAGAACGATCAGCTCGTCACCGCCTCGTTCGGTGTCGTCGAGGTCAGCGCCCCGACCACCGAGAAGCGCACGCTCCTGGTGCGCAACACCACGGCGCAGACGCAGACCTACGAGGTGGCGTACGAGTCGCGGATCGCCCAGCCGGGTGTCGTGTTCAGCCTCAGCTCGGACACCGTCACCGTTCCGGCCGGCGGGACCGCCACGGTCACCGTCACCATGACGATCAGTGACCCGACGCTCCTCCGGAAGGTCATCGACCCGACGCAGGCCGCGGTCGAGGGCGGCACGCAGCGTGAGTTCGTGCCGGCCGCCACCGGTCTGGTCACCTTCACCCCGGCCACCGAGAGCGTCTCGCCGCTCCGACTCGGCGTGTACGCCGCACCGGAGCCGGTCAGCACGCTGCACGCCGACGACGTCGTCTTCAACGGCAAGGCCCGCACGGCCACGATCACGCCCGAGGGAACCGGCGTCTCGCAGGGGACCGGCTCGACCGGGTACCAGGCGCTCGTCGCACCGTTCCAGCTCGGCGGCACCGACCCGAAGGAGTCGTTCCCGGACGGCACCGCGAAGCAGACCCTGGCGGGCGCGGACATCCGTGCCTTCGGGGCGAACTCCACGGCGCTCGGCCTGAAGGACAAGTCGAAGGGCCTCGTGTCCTTCGGTGTCCAGACGGACGGCCCGGACGCGAACCCCGGCGTCTCCAACAACGTCGAGGTGGTCATCGACACGAACCGTGACGGCGACCCCGACTTCCTGACGTACGACGTCAAGTCGACGACCGCCGACGTGACCCTCGTCCGCACGATCGACCTGCACCAGGAGGACCCGAAGAAGCAGGTCGTCGACACGCAGCTCCTCGGTGGCGCCGCCGCCGGTGTCGACACGAACACCTTCGACTCCACCGTCAAGGTGCTCCCGGTCTCGCTCGGTGCCCTCGGGTACACGGCGAAGTCGACCTCGGGCGTCTTCGACTACGCGGTCGTGACCGAGTCGGCCTACTCGCCGACGCTGCCGACCGCCGCCTCCTCGGTGGTGGACGACACGAAGACGGCGACGTTCAACGCCTTCCAGCCCGCGGTGTCCTTCACGCAGAACGGAGCGTCGACCCTGACCTACCCGGACACGGCGATCAAGGTCATCCGATCCTCGGCGACCTCGACGGCCGCGAAGGTCCTCCTCCTGCACCTGCACAACGCCCCGGGCGACCAGGCGGACGTGCTCAGCACGACCTCGGTGACCCCGAAGCTCGCGCTGGTGTCGGGTCGCGTCGCGGTGACCGGCACGGTCAAGGTCGGGACGACCATGCGGTCGCACACGGGCACCTGGAACGCGGACGGCATCACGTTCTCGTACCAGTGGCTCCGTGACGGCAAGGCCACCGGTGCGAAGGCGTCGACCTACAAGACGTCGAAGGCGGACATCGGAGACCGGCTGTCCGTCGTCGTGACCGGCAAGAAGTCGGGGTACGAGAGCACCTCGATCACCTCGCCGGAGTCCGCGAAGATCACCAAGTAGCACCACCACGGGAGCGGGCGGTCCTTCGCGGGCCGCCCGCTCTCGTCGTGTCCGGTGCGCGGACCGGCGAGCGGTGTGCGTCAAGGGGACATGTAGTTAGGCAAACTAGGCAGTGGGTGCGAGCATTGCGACATGCGAACGCAGAGCACCCTGATGCAGCTCCGGGCCAACCCGATGGAGTGGCGGCGCCGAGGGCTCACCCCGCCGGACGCCCTCCAGGCCATGGTCGAGGAACGCCTCGCCCAGCCGGGCCACTCGCCGATCGTCGGCGATCCCTCGTACCAGGACTTCTTCCGCGGCTGACCACGGAACGCCACCACACGACGGACGGGAGGCGCGGTGCCAGCTGGCACCGCGCCTCCCGTCCGTTCCGTGGTGCGGACTACTGGCCGATCTTGTCGTCCGCGGCCTGTTCGGCCTTGTCGATCTGGTCGCCGTGGCCGCCGCCCGTGGCCTTGTCGGCCGCGTCCGCGGCCTTGCCGAGGCCGGCGTCGGTGGCCTGCTCGCCCTTGTCGCTGTCCGCGAAGTCCTTGGCCTTGTCGCCGAGGTCACTCATGTGGTGCTCCTTGCTCTCGTCGGATGTGGCACGTCCGACCCTGCGCCGTCCGCGCCGCGTGCGTTCCCAGGCCGGGCGTTCCCGGGCCAGGCGTTGCCGGGCCGCGGGGCGGACGCGTCAGGCGACGATCTGCACGACGGTGCCGAGCGGCAGGGCGTTCACCGCGTCGACCGCGTCGCCGTCGAGCCGGACGCACCCGTGCGACACCGCCCCGCGCGCGACCGACTGGTAGTGGACGCCGATCAGGCCGCCGTCCTTCCCGCCGTAGGGTTCGTCCGCGGCGGCCGAGTGCAGCGTCGTCAACTGGATCGGGTGCACCGTCTGGTCCTGCGCCGGGTCGAGGTAGCGGGCCTGGATGTAGCCGATCACGCCGGTCGGGGTCGGGGTGCCACCGGCGCCGACGCCCGCGGGGAACTCGTGCACGGTCTTGCCGTCCGCGCCGACGATCGAGACCGTCTGCTTGCCCACCGCGATCACGACGTGGTCCGACAGCGCGCCGCTCTTCCGCAGCAGGTCACGGCGGATCCACGCGGCGCTCTGTGCGGCGGCACCGCCCTTCGTGGCCGAGGGCAGCGCCTGTCGCGCGGGTGTCAGGACCATCGCCCAGTCGCCGGAGACCTGCACCGGGACGACGACCGTGGGCTGGTCCAGGAAGTTCTTCGCCGCGAGCCGTGCGACCGGCTTCGAGCGGTCGTCGCCGTAGAGGGGCGCGTCGGCGCTGATCGTGTACGACTCGTCGGCCACCTTCGGGACGGTCGACCCGTAGTAGGGGAGCAGGCCGCCGATGACGGCGTTGTACCGGGCCTCGGGCAGGATCGCGACCTGGGCGGCGCTCGGGGCTGCGTACGGGACGGCCGTGGCCGTGGCGGACGACGATGCCGAGGGCTTCGTGCTCGTCGTGGTGTCCTGTGCCGTGCAGGCGGTGAGCCCGAGGCTCAGGAGCAGCGCGGCAGCGAGCGTGGTGCTCGTCGCCCGGATGGTGCGGGTGCGGGTCATGCGGGGGTTCCTCCGGTGGAACAGGGGCGGGGGCACGACCGATGGTCGTGCCCCCGCCTGCTGATCTGGTGTGACGACTAGCCGGCCACGACCGGGAGGCTACCGGTCGGACGGGCGCCCGCGCCGGTGGCCGCACCCGGGGTGGTGGTGCCCGTGCCCGCACCCGGGGTGGTGGTGCCGGTGCCGGTGCTCACGGCCGGGAGCGTGATCGTGAAGTCGATCGTGTCGACGACGGTGAGGTCGCTGTCCACCTCGCCCACGGTCAGGTCCTGCGTCCGCGCGGCCGAGTCGGAGAACGTGCCCGTGGTGGTCCACGTGCCGTCCGCCTCGACGATGGTCGCCGGTGCGACGACGTCACCCTCGGCGTTCACGACGGCGATCGCGTCACCGGGGGTGCCCTTGCCCGAGAAGGTCACGGTGCGGGAGTCGACCGTCGAGCCGTCCTTCGGCGTGACCAGGGTCAGCGGGGTGGCGACCGGGGTGGTCTCCGCTGCGGGGAAGTTGATCGTGAAGTCGACCTGGCCCTGGCCCTGGCCCTGCGCGCCACCGATCTGGTTGACCGAGAGGTTCTGCACGACCGCGGCGGACTGGCTGAAGGTGCCCGTGGTGGTCCAGGTGCCGTCGGCGGCGACGAGGACCTGCGGGGCGACCCGGTTGCCGTCGGCGTCCAGCGTGTTCACCAGGTCGCCGGGGGTGCCGGTGCCGGTGAACGTGACCGTGCGCGAGTCGACGGTCGAGCCGCTCTTCGGGCTGGTCAGCGAGAACTGGTCCGCCGGGGCGACCGCCGGGAGCGTGATGTTCACCGTCGTGTCGCCGGCACCGCTGGCGCCGCGGACGTCGGTGACGCGGACGGCCTGCGAGCGCGCCGCGGTGTTCGGGAACGTGATCGTGGCGGACCAGGTCTGGTCCGCGCCCACGACCACGGGGCCGGTCAGCCGGTTGTCCTGGGTGTCGAGGAGGTTGATCGTGTCGCCCTGACGGCCGGTGCCGGTGAAGGTGACGGTGCGCGACGAGACGTCGGAGTTGTTGGCGGGGCTGGTGACGGCGAAGTCGGCCTGCGGTGCCTGTGCAGCGGCGGTGAACTGCTTGGAGCCGTCCTGGGCGAAGCCGCCCGTGCGGAGCTGCTCGATCGTGTAGGTGTTCGACTCGTAGCCGGTACCGGGGATCGTGTAGGTGATGGTCCACTTGCCGCTGTCGGCGATGATCTGCCGGGTGCCGCGGAAGTCCTCGTCGAGCTGGATGTACTCACCGGGCGTACCGGTGCCCGACACCGTCAGCACACGGCCGGAGACCGTCTGACCGGTGATCGACAGGTCTGCCGGGTCGGCGTTGGCCGGGGCTGCGGTCAGGGTGATGCCCCCGACCAGGATGGCTGCGCACGCCGGCAGGGCGAGCGCCTTCTTGCTCCAGAGAGCCTTGTTCATCGTCGAACTCAATCTCGTGCTGCATGAGGGCACGTCTCGGATGCGGTCGACGTGCGCGCACGACGACGGACGCGGTCCGTGGATCTCACGGACGCAGGACCGGGCAGGGAACCCGGATGTGCGGTCAGGGAACCGCACCGGTGCAGCGTACGTCTTCGTGAAGATCGTTCGACACTGGAACCGAGCAGTTGTCCCCCGGCACCGGCGATTCCACAGGAACGTCCCCCGCCGCCCCGTCGGGGTGACCGTCCGATAGACTCGGGTGGACCATCGGCCCAGCCCGCCGGTGCGGTCCTCCGCCAACGTGAGGAGAACCTCCATGCCCGCAGCAGTCATCATCGGTGCCCAGTGGGGTGACGAGGGCAAGGGGAAGGCGACCGACCTCCTCGGCTCGCGCATCGACTACGTCGTGAAGTTCAACGGCGGCAACAACGCCGGTCACACCGTCGTCGTCGGCGGCGAGAAGTACGCATTGCACCTGCTGCCGTCCGGCATCCTGACGCCCGGCGTGACCCCGATCATCGGCAACGGCGTCGTCGTCGACCTCGAGGTCCTGTTCCACGAGCTCGACGCCCTCCGTGCCCGCGGTGTCGACGTCTCGAAGCTGCTGGTGTCCGCGAACGCGCACGTCATCACGCACTACCACCGCACCATCGACAAGGTGACCGAGCGGTTCCTCGGCAAGCGCCAGATCGGCACCACCGGTCGCGGCATCGGACCGAGCTACGCCGACAAGATCAACCGCGTCGGCATCCGCATCCAGGACATCTTCGACGAGAACATCCTGCGGCAGAAGGTCGAGGCCGCGCTCGACCAGAAGAACCACCTGCTCGTGAAGGTGTTCAACCGTCGCGCGATCGACGTCGACGAGGTCGTCGAGTCGCTGCTGTCCTACGCCGACCGCCTGCGTCCGATGGTCGCCGACACGGCGCTCGAGATCCACCGGGCGCTCGAGCGGGGCGAGACCGTCCTGTTCGAGGCCGGACAGGCCACGATGCTCGACGTCGACCACGGCACCTACCCGTTCGTGACGTCCTCGTCCGCAACGGCCGGCGGCGCGGCCACCGGCTCCGGCATCGGCCCGGGCAAGCTCGAGCGCATCATCGGCATCGTCAAGGCGTACACGACCCGCGTCGGCGCCGGTCCGTTCCCGACTGAGCTGTTCGACGAGTCGGGGGAGTTCCTCCGCGCCAACGGCTTCGAGTTCGGCACCACGACCGGTCGCCCGCGTCGCTGCGGCTGGTACGACGCCCCGATCGCCCGCTACACCGCACGCATCAACGGCGTGACCGACTTCGTGCTCACGAAGCTCGACGTCCTGACGGGCCTCGAGACCATCCCGGTCTGCGTCGCGTACGAGGTCGACGGCGTCCGCGTGGACGAGGTCCCGGTCAACCAGTCGGACTTCCACCACGCGAAGCCGATCTACGAGGAGTTCCCCGGCTGGACCGAGGACATCACCGGCGCCCGCTCGTTCGACGACCTGCCGAAGAACGCGCAGGACTACGTCCTGGCGATCGAGGCGATGTCCGGTGCCCGCATCTCGGCCATCGGCGTCGGCCCCGGCCGTGACGCGATCGTCGTCCGGCACGACCTGCTCGGCACCGGCGAGGCCGCTGCGTGAGCATGCGGATCCTCTTCGTCTGCAGCGGCAACATCTGCCGGTCACCGCTCGGCGCGCAGGTCCTGGAGGCCCGGCTCGGCTCCGACGCGTCGGCCTTCGTCGTCGAGTCGGCCGGCACCATCGCCGACGACGGTGCGGCGATGGACGACACCGCGGCCGCGCAGTCCTCGCGCCTCGGGGGCGACCCCTCCGCGCACCGGTCGCGGTACCTGACCGAGCAGATCGCCGCGTCCGCCGACCTCGTGCTGACGGCGGAGCGCTCGCACCGGGCTGCGGTCGTGTCGCTCGCGCCGCGGGCCGCCAAGCGGGCGTTCACGATCAAGCAGTTCGCGCGGGTGCTCGACGGGCTCGAGCCGGGCGACCTCGCCGGGATCGAGACGGCGCAGGACCTCGTGGAGCGGGTCGCCCGCCTGCGGGGCACGGTGCCGCCGCCCGCTGACCCGGCGGACGACGACGTGGACGATCCCTACCGTCGGTCGGACTCCACGCACGTGCGGGTCGCCGACGAGATCGACGCGGCGCTCACCCCGATCGCGGACGCGCTGCGCGCCCTGCGCTGAGCGCGTCCGAGCGCGCCCGGGCGCGCCCGAGCCGGTCAGGCCTCGGGCAACCGGTACGTGCCGATCGTGATCGTGTGCGCGCCCTGGCCCGCCAGCTTCCGCACGACCGCGTCGGTGCGCGCCCGGTTCGGCACGGCGTGCTTCCGCGCCAGGTCCGTCACGAGGACGCGGAGCTCGTTCTCGTCCGTGACCACCGCGGTCGTGGCCGAGCGGCCGGTCGGGGTCGTGCTCGAACTGCGGTCCTCGGGGTTCACGTACGCGGCGGCGTCGCCCGAGTAGAACACGCACGAGTCGATCCACTGCGGGCCGTTGCCGTCCGCGTCGGTCAGGAAGCGCTGCAGCCGGCGAGCCTGCTGCCGCACCTGCCGGGTCGGGGCGGTGCCGCCGGCCTGCACCCGCACCTGCCACCAGTGCTCGACCTCGTCCGCGGTGTCGAGCACGCGCCGGCTCCGGACCTGGATCGCGAAGGACCCGGTCAGCGACGACTCGTCGAGCAGGTTCCGGAAGGCGTGGTGCACCGAGCTCGGCTTCCGGCCGTCGAACACGATGCCGTTCCACCGCTTGTTCTCGATGACGAGGACGTGCCCGGACTCGAGCACGAGCACGTGGTCGACCTGTGCCGCGAAGCTGCGGTCGTGCGCTCGCTCGCCCTGGGCCACCGGGACGAAGACGACGTTGGTGCAGAGCGCACCGTTGACGTCGGCCGCCTTGCAGGCCGCCAGGATGGTGCGCTGCGAGGCCTCCTCCCAGCGCATGCCCGTCCGGGCGAGGTCGCGTGCGTGCTCGGCCTCGGTGCGGGCCTGCTGCTGTGCGGCGTCCGCGTCGGCGAGTCGACGTGCGTGCTCGGCCTCGGTGGCTGCGGTGCGCTCGCGCTGCTCCCGTTCGAGCGTGCCGATCCGGTGGTCCGACCGGGCCTCGGCGTCGGCGAGGGCGGTACGGCTCGAGGACTGGTTCCGCCGCATGACGATCACCAGGACGACCACGACGACCGCGAGCCCCCCGGCGACCAACCACGGTACGAGATCGCTGGTCATGCCATCACCTCACCACAGGGACGGCGGAGTCGGCCGCGGGGCCGCGGCGCGTCCCGAGGACCGGACCGGGATGTGCCCTCCGGCACACCGGGCGGTGGTGGGCCGGAGCGGACGGGTCCCGGTCGGTACGGTGTCCGGATGCACGGGGGAGAGCGCAGCAGCGCGCAGCAGGTCGTCATCGGAACCGGAGCGGGTGTCGGCTCCGCCGTCGTCGGCCTGCTGCCGTGGATCGTCACCGGGATGCGACTGCCGCTGCAGAACACCTGGGCGACGCCGACCACCGACCCGTCGGACATGCCGATCGCCCTGCTGCCCTTCAGCCAGTACGCGGTGACGACGATCGCCGCCGTGCTGCTCGTCGGCGGCGCCGTCACCGGCATCGTCGTCCGGGTGCTGCGCGGGCGCGGGGTCCTCGGCCGGAGCGGGTCGCTCGCCGCGCTCGGCGGGCTCGTCGGGCTGCAGGTCGTCGCCGTCGTCGAGACCGCGGTCGTCACGGGAGCCGGGATGCGCATGGACGGGACGGCCGGCACGGGTGGAGAGATCAGCGCGTCGCAGCTGTACGTCGTGGCGCTCACAGTCGGGTCGCTCGTCTGCGTCGCGGTCGCGGCGGTGACGGCCGCGCTGGTCGCCCGGGCCGCGCCGGCCGGCGCACTCGTCGCGCTCGCGCTCGCCGCCGTCGCGCTCGGCGTCTGGGCCGATGCACTCGTGGTGCCGCCCGTGGAGGCCGGCGGTGAGGGCGCGGCCCCGGTGCTCGCGGTGCTGCGGTGGCTCCCTGCCGTGGCGGTCGGAGCGGCGATCGCGTGGACCGGGCTCCGGACGATCGGGCAGGGGATCGGCGCGGTGATCGCTCTCGGGATCCTGTGGACGGGGGCGGCCCTCGTCACCGCCGTGTCCTACGCGCTCGGCTCGCGCGTCCTCCTTCCCTACCCGGTCGAGATGGTCTCGGCGGGCGCGACCGTCTTCGTCATGGCGATGGGACCGGCCGGCGCGACCCTGCTGCCGGTGGTGGTCGCGGTCGTCATCGGCGTGGTCGGCGCGGTCGCCGTGCGCTGGTGGACGCAGCGCCACCGTCGACCGGCCGCCGTCTGACCGCCCGGCACGTGCGGCCCGTCGGACTCAGCGCGGCCAGGTCGCGACGACCGCCACCAGGTTGAACAGCACGTGCGCGACGATCGCCCCACCGACCCGGTTCGTCATCGCGACCAGGGTGCCGGTCAGCACGCCGAGCACGAACGTCGTCAGGAACACCTGGAACCCACCGAGCGTCGTCGTCGCCGACCCGAGGAACAGGTGCGCCAGTGCGAACAGGAACGCGGTCAGGAGCACCGCGAGCCACCGTGTCCGCGGCGTCAGCTCGGTTGCGAGCAGGCGCTGGAACAACCCGCGGAAGAACGTTTCCTCGAGCACGGGGCTGACCACTACGATGCCGACCGCCGACACGAGCAGCAGTCCGACGTCCGGGGTGCCGAGTGACGGCGGGGGGACGAGCCCGGTCGTACCCGTGAACGCCAGCGCGAGGACCGCGTCGAACACCCGGGTCAGGATGACGATCCCGAGCGCGAACACCAGGTCGCCGAGCTCGACGCGGAACCGGCCGAACAGGTCGCGCCCCGTCCGCCGGACGACCCACACGATGCCGAACACGAGCGGTACCCACACCGCGACGTCGCCCACGAGCACCTGCAGCACGGGGCCCGGGACCGCACCGCGGAGCGTCAGCGTGCTCACGATCCGGGCGAGCACGACCGCCAGCGCCAGGGCGGCGAGCAGGGCGACGAGGTCGCGCTGGCGAGCGGTGGACGGCTCGGCGGGGGCCGCTTCCGGCTGGGTCGTCATGGGGCGAGCGTAGAGGACGGCCGTCACGGATCGGGAACAACTCCCGAGCGAGACTCATCCGTGTGGCACTATTTGAATGCCGTCTGCTGGGACAACCTCCGCAGACCTGTGTCGGGACCACAGGAACGGCGAGGATCGGGGAAGGCGGGCCGCGTGGAACTGCGCGACTACATCACTGTGCTCCGGAAGGGGTGGGTGCTCATCGTGGTGCTCGCCCTGGTGGGCGTCGCGGCTGCCGCAGGGTTCTCCCTGCTGAAGAAGCCCGTGTACTCCGCCTCGGCACAGGTGTTCGTGTCCACCGAGACGTCCGGGAGCGCGAGCGACCTGGCGCAGGGCAACACGTTCACGCAGCAGCGGGTCCTGACGTACTCGAACCTCGTGCAGACGCCGATCGTGCTCCTGCCCGTGATCTCGTCGCTGAAGCTCGACATGAACGCCGACCAGCTCGCGACGATGGTGTCCGCGACGGCGCCGACGAGCACGACCCTGATCACGATCACCGTGAACGGCACGAACGCCGTGCAGGCCACCGAGATCGCGAACGCGACCTCGCAGAGCCTGACGAACGTCGTGCAGAACATCGAGGCGACGGACGCGAACGGCACGAGCACGGTCAAGCTCACCCGCGTCAAGCAGGCCGACGTGCCGCAGACGCCGGTCAGCCCGAACGTCCCCGTCAACATCGCCCTCGGGCTCCTGGTCGGCCTGGCGCTCGGCGTCGGCATCGCGGTGCTCCGCGAGACGCTCGACAACCGCGTGCGCACCGAGACGGACGTCGAGAAGATCAGCGACAAGCCCGTGGTCGGCGGCATCGCCTACGACAGCAAGGCGTCAGAACGACCGCTCATCGTGCAGGTCGACCCCCGCAGCCCGCGTGCCGAGTCCTTCCGCACGCTCCGGACGAACCTGCAGTTCCTCGACATCGGCACCGGCTCCCGCACCTTCGTCATGACGTCGTCGATGCAGTCCGAGGGCAAGAGCACCACGGTCGCGAACCTCGCCATCGCGCTCGACAGTGCCGGCTTCAAGGTGATCCTCATCGACGCCGACCTCCGTCGTCCGCGCGTGAGCGAGTACATGGACGTCGACGGCTCCGCCGGTCTGACCGACGTGCTCATCGGCCGCGCCGGCCTGGAGGACGTGGCGCACCCGTGGGGCCGCGGCAACCTCGTGGTCCTGCCCGCCGGGCAGATCCCGCCGAACCCGTCGGAGCTCCTCGGCTCCAAGGCCATGCAGGACCTCATCACGAAGCTCGAGGACCAGTTCGACTACGTGCTCTTCGACGCACCGCCCCTGCTGCCCGTCACCGACGCGGCGATCCTGTCGAAGAAGGCGTCCGGCGCCATCCTCGCGGTCGCGTCGGGCAAGACGCACAAGGGCCAGCTCGCCGCAGCGGTCAGTTCGCTCGAGAACGTCGGTGCCCCCATCGCGGGCTTCGTCATCACGATGATGCCGCTCAAGGGTCCGGGTGCCTACGGCTACGGCCGCTACGGGTACGGCTACGGGTACGGCCTCGACGAGGAGCAGCCGTCGCAGAAGACCCCCAAGTCGTCCAAGGCGCGCGGCGGGGTCGGCGTCGTCCGCCGGGCCGACCGCTGAGGCCGGCCCGCAGATGAGTCCGAGCCGGGGGGCCCGAGGCCTCGGTCGAGCACTTCCGCGCACGACGCTGGTGGGCGTCGCCGTGGTCGTCGTCGCGCTCGTCGTCATCGACGTCCTCCTCGTCGCCCTGGCGCTCGCGCACACGGCACCGCAGGACGAGGGCGAGCCCCGTCCGGCTCCCACCTTCGGGACGACGCAGTCCGGCACGCCGACACCGCGCCCGTCCGCGTCGGCGACCGCCGGTGCGGGCTCCGCCAGCCACCTGCTGTCCGCAGTCGACGGACGGGAGGCATGGCGCGCCTCCAGTACGTCGTGTGACGTCTCGCAGGTGGTGCTGGAGCGCACCACCGACGGTGGCGGGGACTGGCAGTCCGTCGACCTGGGTGGTGACGTCCGCACCATCGACGCGCTGCGCGCGACCTCCGACGGCGTGTCCGTGCTCGTCGGGGTCGGTGACGAGTGCGCGACCGAGGTCCGCACCAGCACCGACGACGGCGCCACGTGGACGCCGGGGGAGCCCGGCGCTGCCGGAGCCGGCATCACCGAGCAGGGTCTCGTGCTCGGCGACGCCCTCGTGCCGTCGCCGTGCGAGGACCCGTCGGACGCGTTCCGTGGCACCACCACGACGCTCGTGGCCTGCACGGACAAGCTGGACTGGCGTTCCGGCGCCGGCGCGTGGGTGGACGTGCCGGTCGACGGTGTCCGTGCGATCGCGGTCGACGGCGGCGAGTACACGCTCGCCCGCGTCGGGACCGCGGCGTGCGACGGGGTGCAGATCGAGACCATGCCGGCGTCCGGCGTGACGGCCTCGACGGGGACCACGCCGATCGGCTGCAACGACGTGTCGACCGACGTGCCGATCGCGCTCGACTGCTCGGGCCAGGACGTGTGGATGTGGGCCGGGGACCGGGTCGACGTGTCGTCGGACGGTGGGGCGACGTGGAGCGGGTCCCGGTCGTGACGGCCGAGGCGGTCCGACCCGGTGTGGCGACCGGCAGCACGCAGGAGTGGAGCCGCACCTACTCGCGACGCGTCCTGGTGACGGACCTGCTCGCACTGATCTGGGTCGTCTTCGGCGTGCAGATCGCGTGGCTCGGCATCGACTCGAACCTGGCGACGAACACCGCGGACCTGCGGCTCAGCTACACCGGGATCTCCCTCGTGGTGATCATCGTGTGGATGGCCGCCCTCGCGCTCTACGACACCCGGGGCAGTCGCGTCATCGGCGTGGGCAGCACCGAGTACCGGCTCGTCGCCGACTCGAGCGTCCGCGTCTTCGGCCTCCTCGCGATCGTCGCGTTCCTGCTGCACGTCGACCTGGCGCGCGGGTACGTCCTGATCGCCTTCCCGATCGGCATCCTGGTCCTGCTGCTCTCGCGCTGGATCTGGCGGCAGTGGCTCGTCGCCGAGCGGAAGCACGGCGGGTACTCCGCCAAGGTGCTCCTGGTCGGCTCGACCCCGAGCGTCCTGCACATCGCGCGCGAGCTGGCCCGCTCGCCCGAGGCCGGCTACCGCGTGGTCGGTGCCGCTGTGGCGGACGGCAGTCGCGGACTCCTGCCGGGGTCGACCGTCGAGAGCCACGGCGGTCTCGACGACGTCGCCGCAGCGCTCGTCGCCACCGGTGCGGACACCGTCGTGATCACCAGCTCCGACGACCTGCCCCCGGAGCGCGTTCGTCAGCTCAGCTGGTCGCTCGAGCCCGGACGGCAGCACCTGGTGGTCGCGCCGAGCCTGACCGACATCGGCGGCCCGCGCATCCACACCCGACCGGTGCAGGGCCTGCCGCTCATCCACGTGGAGACGCCGACGTACTCGGGACGGAAGCTCTACACGAAGCGGGCGTTCGACCTGGTCGGGTCCGCGGCGCTCATCATCGTCCTGTCCCCGGTCCTGCTCGTGCTCGCCCTGCTGGTCAAGCTGACGTCGCCGGGGCCGGTGTTCTTCCTGCAGGAGCGCGTGGGGCTGAACGGGTCGACGTTCCACATGATCAAGTTCCGCTCGATGGTCGTGGATGCCGAGGAGCGGTTGCAGGAGCTCAGTGCGCTCGATCGTGCTGAGGGCAACGCGGTGCTGTTCAAGATGAAGGACGATCCGCGGGTCACCCGGGTCGGCGCCTTCATGCGGCGGTACAGCCTCGACGAGGTGCCGCAGTTGTTCAACGTGCTGATCGGAAGCATGTCGCTTGTCGGACCTCGTCCGCCTTTGCGTAGTGAAGTTGAGCGGTACGACGTCCACGTCCACCGCCGCTTCCTCGTCAAGCCGGGGATGACCGGGCTGTGGCAGGTGAGCGGAAGGTCGAACCTGTCCTGGGAGGAGTCAGTGCGACTCGACCTGTTCTACGTCGAGAACTGGTCCCTCGTGGGTGACCTGATGATTCTCTGGCGCACAGTGAAGGCCGTCGTCAGCCCGGCGGGAGCATACTGACGCCTGAGATGCTGGTCGTTGTTCGTCTGAGGGCGCAACTGCGGCATCCTTGTTCTCAGCTGAGCGACTCGTAGAGCGTCGAGAATGCTCGTCGCGAGAGGGAGCCATCAAGCAGCCCTCGCGGTAGGGGTGGAGTGATGTCGCCTACCTCTCGCGGAGAAGCCAACAGGGCCTCGACAGCGGTTGTCCAATCTGACAGATCGCGTCCTCCGACTCTCGTGAACTGTCCGGGGAGCAGGAACTCGGAAGCCCCGGTCGTTTCTCGACAGATGACGTGGAGGCCGTGCGCCGCTGCGTCGATGAGAGCAAGCCCGAATGATTCGATCGAGGGTGCCAACAAGGCGGACGACTGCGTGTAAAGACTGCTCAACCGTTCACGTGAAACTACCCCCAGGTACTCGACTTGTGGGAACTTCTTCATCCACTCGATCACGGCCCGAGGGGCAGGGCCCGCCACTCGGAGTTTGAACCGAGCGCCGAGTTCTCGTACCGTCGCTACAGCAAGGTCCAGGCCCTTGTAGGCATCTCCCCGTCCCACGTAGAGAAGTGGGGCGGAGCGAAGTGGGCGGTGCGATGGCCGGGTCGGGCGAAGGTCGGCAGAGTACGTCGCGTGTACCGCGAGCGGTGCGACCACCAACCGGCTTCGATCGAACCCGCGGGCTTCGAATGAAGCCGCGGCCACTTCGGAGTACACCACTATCCGGTCCGATCGCTCGTACTCCTCGCTCAAGTACGAACGCAGCGGATCAAGCCGTACAGCCTGTGGGAATCCGAGGAAGGTCGGAATCGGGTCCTCGAAAACTTCGTGGTGAAGATTCCGCCGTTCCATGACGCTGTGTTCGAAGCGCTTTGACTTTTTCTCAAGTGCGACGTGACCCAGTCCTTCGACGAACTGGAAGACGCTGGTCTCTTGAAGTTCTCGTGCGACTGCCCTCGCGGACTGATGGTTCACGTGTCGGATGAGCGCGCCGGGTGCCGGACGGCCGACGAGGCCGAGTAAGGGGATGCTGAGTTGTGCTCCGCCGAGCCCCACCAGACGATCGGCACTCGGCGCTTCACGCACACGTCGCGCCATTCGATTGTGCAGAACGGCTGTCCCTGGCAGTCGCTCCAGAGCCTGCAACGTCGACTGATCAGGTTCGAATCGTCGCTGAAGGGTGATGTGGTCAAAGTGGTTGCGCATTGCGGCCAGCGCCTCGTCGTAATGGTAGACGTTGGTCGCGTAGTGCACACTGGTGGTCATGCTCTTCCAATAGATCGTATGCCGATGTAAATTCGCACGATTTGCGTGATGACGAACACCAGACCCTGCAGGATGAAGGCCACTGCCACCTGCCGAGAGTCCCGTAGATCGAAAGCGTAGGCAGTCGACAGGGCCCATACCAGGATCAGCGGCGCGTAAAACCAGCTCCCTGAAAGCCACCCCCGGGCTTGCGACAGGAAGTTCAGGCAGTAGCCAAGGTTGTAGGTCGCGTAGCCCGCGGCTACCAGCGTCAGTTCGACATTCAGTCCGCGGAAGCGGGCACCGAGTAGGCCGAGGATAGGATCAGAGAAGAGCCAAACCAGCCCGATCAGCACCAGCGAGAGTGCAGCGTAGCCGCCGGTGGTGGCGGTTATCCGCACCATGATCGCTCTGACGTTACTCGAGGCGTGAGCAACGATTGGCGCTGCGACGTCGGAAACAAGTGAGTTGAGAACGAGGAAGACAACGCCGAATCTCGAGAGAGCCGTGAACGTCGAGAGAGCTTCTGTCGATCCGGTCGTCGAGATGAGACCGAGGAACACCTGCTCCCCAGCGATCAGGAGCGCGACCATCGGGAGCGTCTTGAGCACACTACTTCGGTAGATGGGCAGATGCGCCCGGTCCATTGGGGTCCTGCCCCCGACGTACCGGCGTGACGCCATTCGAATGAAGATGTTTCCCAGGAGGGCAGAAACCGCCATCACCGCGAGGTAGTACTCAGGTCCGGGGCTTTCGAGCAGCGCGCCGAGGAGCGTCAGGGCAAGCCGGAACGCCGCCTGTCCGATAGCCAGAGACCGAAGAACGCCAAGACGAAGGTGGAGTCGATGTACTACCTGCTGAAGGGCTATGTCCAGCGAGCTGAACGCTGCCACAAGCGTCAATCCTACGCACACAAGGCTGGTGCGTGCTGATGCCGAGTTTGCCGTGAGGAGGAAGAACGTCCACATTCCTCCCAATGCCACAACCGGAACGCTCACCACCCAGCGGCTCACAGCCGCCGCCTTGAACAGGCCCGTGAATCGCTCGCGGTCCTCGAGAAGCGCCGCGCCACGCGCCATGAGAGTTGCCGAGGTCCCTGAATCGGAGAGCATCAGTAGTGCTGCGAGCACCGCGGTGCAGATTGCGTATTGAGCATATCCCGCTGTGGACAATTCGCGAACGATCAATACACCAGCCGCGAAGGACAGCAGCTGCGTGCCGACCTGGAACGCGGCGTGGACGCCCGCACGTCTGAGCAGCCCGATCAAGCGATCGCGCATCAGCCTGAGAACGCGTGCTGCTGAGCGGACTGCGGCCGGAGCACGCTACCTCTGACTCTGGGTGCGCGGTAGCGCTCGCAGAGTAACAACAAGCCGATCGTCACGGCGGCACCCGCCTGCGCGCTCGGCGTCTGTGTCAGCGATCCTGAGAAGAGCGTTGGCAGGAAACTGGCCGAGATGAGCGCGAACAGCCATTGTCCGTCACCTATACGACGCACGGTCAATACGACCAGCCAAACGAACGCGACGACGCGAACTAACGCAAGGACGAAGCCCAAGAGGCCCAGCTCCGCAACCCACCTGTCGTTGTCGATCTCAAGCCAGCCAAATGCGGAGCCTGCTGCGATCCCAACCTGGCTCCTGGAACCTGGACCGGTGCCGAGCAGCGTCAGCGGCGAGTCCACGAATCCGACAGCTTGGTTCAGTAGGCGCGCGAGGGGGTTCTCCGACCGCGATGCGTCGTTGAAGCGCTGCGCGAAAGACGAAAGAATTGAGCTGAAAAGCACGGAGGCGGCGACGCCTGACACGAGAATCAGAGTCAGCAAAGGAGCAAGGGGCAGGCGCTTAGGCCTGCCCCAGCCCGCGACTGCGCAGGCGGCGTATGCCGCGACCACCACCGCCACCCCGAGAACCACGCCTCTCGCGCCTGACAACGCCACAATCAGAAACGTCGCCGCTGTGAGTACCGTTGCGAGCACTGTGCTCTTCCCCGTTCGTGCGGAGAACTTTTCGAGCGTGAAGGCCAATGCGAGGGGAACGAAGGTGAGAAGCCCGGCTGGCGCAGAGAACGTGCCTGACGGCCGCACAACGCCGAAGTTAACAAAGGATGCTTCGTCCGAGCCGACCTGTGCGTTCACCCACGAGCGAGCCGGACTGAAAGCCTGAAGCATCGATAGCGCGAGTTCGAAGGGCACCGCAATCAGTACAGCGCGCTGTACCACGCGCAGAGTGCTGGGACGCCCCCAAACCGCCACTGCAGCTACGAACAGCGCGGGTGCAAGGTAACTACGTGCGCCGAGAGCGGCGACCGTCGGACTCACGATGCCCAAGAATATCTGTACCACCGCGAGGGCAAGGATCGACAGGGACGCTGGCCAGAACCAACGAGCTGTACCCGAGCGGCTACTTCGCCCGAGCATGAGTATCAGGACGGACGCAGCGAAGATGAGGTCCCGCGCAACGTAGAGAACAGACGCCGTTTCGGGTACCCACTTGCGCAGCGCTCCCTCGAGGAGCCACAAGAAAATGTAGATACTCACGGCGCCGTTGATCCGACGCTCCGTTCGTACTACCACTTGCTCCTCTGCAAAACGGGTGGTCCTGATCGTGCTCATCGAAGTTCCGCCATGATCAGTTCAGCTAGCTTCGCGTGTCCTGCGCTGTTCGGATGGAAGTGGTCGGCGAAATAGTCATCCCATTCCAGTAGATGCCGTCGCGTCTCGATAGCACGTTGACCGGCTACGGACCGAACGATCTGCCAATACTTCATTTGCAGTCCGGAGGCAGACGGGAAAAATCGTTCGTCGATAGCGGTCGGTTCCAGGATGATGATCCGGACTCGACGTTCTTCCAGCACGGCGAACACTTGGTGAAGGACCGAGGTGTAGGCCTGCAGGTTCTCGAGCACCTCAAATCCTCGGTGGCGGATGAGAAAGTTTTTGACGCGCCATCTAAGCGCTGATTCGAGCCGTTCGAGTACTCTGCGCCTGAGGCGGGAGGAATAGTAAGGACGTGGATCCATCCATCCACGCTTTTTCCAGCGCGGCGGAAGGAAGCGCAGAGATGCAGCAGTCGGACGCGGGATGGGCTCGGTGATGCCGTGAGCGATAACCATCACGTCCACCTCCGGGCCCGTGTACTCGAGGTATCTGCGCCAAGAGTCTTCCATCGTCGAGCCCGTGTGCGAGAAGTCGCTCAAGTCGAAGTTTCCCTGCGCGCAGACCAGGTCGATGTAACGTTCCGATGTGACGCCGAGGCCGCTCGCTATCGAGTCGCCCATCAGGCCAATTCGCGTCGCCGGCTTCGTCATCGCCTGCTCTCTGGTGCGTTCATCAGTTCGAGCCATCTTTCAGCAACGATCGGCCAGCCGAAGCGTCGACTAGCTGCGAAGGCCCCTCGCACAAGCTCGGCGCGGTCACAGCTGCGGAGCCATTGCGCTGCCTCAGCGATCGCAGCGGGTTCTCGGCTGTCGAGTTTGACGACGAAATTGCCCTCGATCCCGTCCAAAGCGTCTACCGCGCGCGAAGCGATGATCGGTAGGCCAGCGGCGATCGCCTCGGCGGAAGCAATGCCGAAGTTCTCGTCATCGGACGGTGCGAGGAAGATGTCCGCCGTCCTGAAGAGATTCGTCACTTGTTCACTGTCCTGTTGACCCAGGAACATCACGCGATCCTGGAGCCCGAGGTCTTGGGACAGTTGCTTGAGGGACGCGATCAAGCCGTCTTCACCGTTCCCCGCGATTGTGAGGACCGCGGAGTCACCTTGCTCGACGAGTGCTGCCACAGCTCGTATCGCGAGGTCGAGGCGTTTCTTCGGCGCGATTCGAGAGACGGAGAGCAAGCACAATTCTCGGCGCCAGGTCTGGCTTGCTATCGGAGCGGTGCGCAGCGGAGTGCCTACACCTGCCATTGCCACGTCGAGGGTTGGGAATCGTTCCCTCAGTTCTGCTTTCTCCCGATTCGAACCCGTGACGAACCTGTCCACTGAAGCCCTGAGGAGCCAACCCACCGTCGCTTCGAACACCTGCTTCTTACGGACGCTGAAGCCCTGTTGGTAGGCCGTGAGAGCCCCGTGGGGGGTGAGTAGGATCCGCTTCCGCATGATCTTCGCCGCGACCGCAACCGGTGTCGTCCACCAAAGGTAGTAGCCGTGGATGACGACTACGTCCGTCGCGGCAAGTGCTCGAAACAGACGCCTCAGGCCGTGCCGCTCGGAGCGTCCCCATACGCCACTCGATCGCGGGCCGTCCCGCCATCCTTGGGCCAGCGAATCCTGACGCGCCCCGTGCATCCAGACGAGTCCCTGCCGGATCCCGACTGGGAAAGCGTCGAAGAGGTCCCAAGCGTTCCGAGCTGGACCGCCGTCGCTCGTCGCGAGGGTGTTCACGATCTGCAGAAGGTGGAGGGAGGGTTCGTCCTGAGGAGGGGCTTGTTGATCCGATGTTCGCGCCTGTTCGTCGCCTACGGCGCTCATCGCACCCTCCTCATCAGCAGGTCTCGCACTCGAAGCTCGATGGAGAGTCTTTCATGAGATCAATCCCGATCATCGCGTTCCGCGGTCTCGAGTTCTCTGACTTTCAGGCCGATCTGCCAGTAGTACGAGGCGAGCGCGAAGGCGTAGTCGAACCCGGCTCGGCCGTCCAGGAACCCACCACGTGCCAGGAACGAGTATGCAAAGAATGCCCCGGGTTTGAACGGGACCCGGTCGAACAATTGTCCTTGCTTCGAACGGCGGCCAGCGATGGCTTGACGGAGGCCCGGCCTTGAACGGAGATGAGCCTCCCAATCGGAGTACCTATTGTGTCGATCGAACCAGCTACTGACCGGATCGCGGTCGTCGTGCAGAATCGGGCTTTTTACCTTGCCCACTGGTCCGTCCACTTCAGGCTGGTAGTGCCCCTCTACCTCTCGGATGCCCGGGAGGTCCTCATCGCCCACGTCTGGGAAGCGCGCGTGACCTACGCGGAGCAACGATCGCTTGGTAACGCGATGTCCATGGCGGAGGACCTTGCCGGAGAATCGGTAGAGCAGGGGTACGTCGTACGCACTGTGCGCATCAGGGTCGGCCACGATGCTGCGCAATTCGTCCAGGAGTGCTGGGGTCGGAGTTTCGTCTGCATCGAGCAGCAGTACCCATTCGTGACCCGCTGTAGCGTTCTCAAGGCTCCATTGCTTCTTTTTCGGGTAGGTGCCGTTCCAAGTGAATTGAAGCACGCGCGCACCGTGTTCCTTGGCTATCTCGACAGTGGAGTCATCGCTATGGGAATCAACGACGACGATCTCGGCGAAGTTCTTCAAGCGGCTCAACGTAGAGTTTATCTGAGCTTCTTCGTTCTTCGTGAGAACGATCGCGACGATCGGCAAAGGGCTTCTTCTGTTGCCTGACGTTGTCAAGGTTCGTCCTCGAGATTCGATTCGTGTCTTGCTGGAAGTTCCACCGGTCGGGCCGGTCGTCATTGGTCTCGGCCCTGCGTTGGATGCCGCGGGACGCCTGCGAAGAGTTCCTTCGCATTCGGGAAAAGACGATCGGACATTGAGTTGATTTCAGTCCTTTGCGTCCACGAACCGCTGGCCCTTGACCGACGCGGGGTTGCCACCCACTACGGTGTTCGGCGCCACATCACCGTTGATCAGACTCATCGGTTGCACGAGAGCGGATCGGCCGATCCTGCTACCGCCCAGGACCATGCACCGCGATGTCACCCAAGCGCCGTCTTCCACAACGATCGATCTGGTGATGAGCGCCATGTCCCGGCGGTGCGCGTGACTGCCAGTCGTGAGGAACGTCTCTTGAGAGATGACGACGTCACTGCCTATGTCAATGCGAGCCTGGTTGTGGAGCCACACTCCTTCGCCGATCCAGCTTCCATCGCCGATGCGGAGCTTCCACGGAAACCTGACCCTCGTGCGGGGCCTGAAGACGACCCCTTCGCCAATTTCGGCTCCGAAGGCGCGAAGCGCCGTCACGCGGATCCGTGAGCTGATCTGCCACGGGTTAGTGACCACAAGGAGCTCGATGATGGACCACAGAAGGACCACCGCGGTGCTTCGGTTCCAAGCAGATCGTTCGCCCGGGGCGCTTCGAAGCGGAACGACCGGGATAACGCCGCCGTCTGCAGGTGTTCGTCGCACTCGAGTCTCCCTGTACTCCGCGGTGAGGGATGCTCCGACTCGGCCCCCTGCGACAGCATAGGCGTCAGCTAGCCGATCCACCGCTGGGCTTGCAGGGCTCGCTAGGCGGTTGTCGGACAACACAGCGCATGCTCCCGGTCGCGTCCTCTGATCCGCGGAAGGTTTGAGGGTGGCGCTGAAGTCTGAGCCCCTTGCAAAGCGCAGCGAGCAGGATCCACGATCGTGCGGTGCCGGTCTCGGAACCGTCGATGGCAGGAGTTGGGCGCGCGTTCCTCGACCCGCGCCGTCCGCCGCTCACCCCGGTCCGGGATCGAGCGCTCCGCTACTCTCGAACGGTGCAGATGCCTCCGTCCGTCACCATCATCGGGATGAACTACCGACCCGAGTCCACGGGGAACGCTCCGTACACGGGCTCGTTGGCCGAGGGGCTGCACAGCCGGGGCTGGGGCACGAAGGTGATCACGACCTACCCGCACTACCCGAGCTGGCGGCTGCCGTCCGAAGGTGTCCGGTGGTCGAGCTCGTCCGTCGATGCCGGTGTCCGCGTCGACCGGAAGCGCCACTACGTCCCGAAGGTCCCTCGCGGACTGCACCGACTCCTGGGGGAGATCAGCTTCGGCCTGCGCGCTGCGACCGCTCGGTGGGGCAGGCCGGACGTCGTGCTGCTCGTCTCTCCTGCACTGTTCTCGTCGGCGATCTGCGTCCTGCGGTCGAAGCTCGCGCCGCGGCGTCGACCGGTCGTCCTCTGGGTGCAGGACGTCTACACACTGGGACTCGAGGAGACCGGGCAGGGCGGCAAGGTGCTCGCGCGCGTCATGGCGACCGTCGAGCGATGGGTGATGCGGAACTCGGATGGCGTGGTCGTCATCCACGAGCGCTTCGCCGAGGTGCTCTCGCAGCGACTGGGCGTACCGGAGGACAAGATCTCGGTCGTGCGGAACTGGACGCACCTGCCCGAGCCGCCGGCTGTCGATCGCGAAGCGGTGCGGAAGAGCTTCGGCTGGGGCGCGGACGAGATCATCGTGCTGCACGCCGGCAACATGGGCGTGAAGCAAGGGCTGGAGAACGTGGTCGAGGCGGGTCGGCTCGCTCAGGACCGGGGGAGCGCGGTCCGCTTCGTCCTGCTCGGCGGCGGCAGCGAGCGCGCCCGCCTCGTGGAGCTGGCGGGTGACGTCGCCGCGGTCGAGTTCCTGGACTCGCTCGACGAGGAGCGGTACCAGGCGGCCATGGCGGCCGCGGACGTCCTGCTCGTCAACGAGAAGGCCGGTGTCGCGACCATGGCGGTCCCGAGCAAGCTCACGTCCTACTTCAGCGCGGGGCGACCCGTCCTGGCTGCGACCGACCCGGGCGGCATCACCGAATCCGAGGTCCTGCGGTCCGGTGGTGGAGCTGTCGTCCCCGCCGCCGACCCCGCTGCGCTCGTCGAGCGAGCCGAGCAGATCGGCGCGGATGTGGCGCTCGCCGCACGGCTCGGCGAGCAGGGGCGGAAGTTCCGACTCGAGCACTTGACCGAAGAAGCGGGGATTGATCGGTATACTGAAGTACTGGCTGGACAGGCAGCCCGGGGGACTCGATCGAAGGTTCGCCGTTCTCGTTCGAGATCTCAGGAGGACTGATTGAGCAAGCGCGCGTTCATCACCGGCATCACCGGACAGGACGGGTCGTACCTGGCCGAACTCCTGCTGCGCAAGGGGTACGAGGTGCACGGTCTGATCCGTCGGGCCTCGACCTTCAACACCGCGCGCATCGATCACCTCTACGTCGACCCGCACAACCCGGACGCCAAGCTGTTCCTGCACTACGGCGACCTCGGTGACGGTGCGCGACTCGTGAGCCTGCTCGGTGACCTCAAGCCGGACGAGGTCTACAACCTGGCTGCCCAGTCCCACGTGCGCGTCTCCTTCGACGAGCCGGAGCACACGGGTGACGTCACGGGCGTCGGCTCCATGCGCATGCTCGAGGCGGTCCGCATGTCGGGCATCCACACGCGGTTCTACCAGGCGTCGTCGTCCGAGATGTTCGGCGCGACGCCGCCGCCGCAGCACGAGGAGACGCCGTTCTGGCCGCGCTCCCCGTACGGCGCCGCCAAGGTCTACAGCTACTGGGTGACCCGCAACTACCGTGAGGCGTACGGCATGTACGCGGTGAACGGCATCCTCTTCAACCACGAGTCGCCTCGCCGCGGTGAGACGTTCGTGACGCGCAAGATCACCCGGGCGGTGGCGCGGATCAAGGCCGGCATCGAGGATCACGTCTACCTCGGCAACCTCGACTCGGTCCGCGACTGGGGGTACGCGGCAGAGTACGTCGAGGGCATGTGGCGCATGCTCCAGGCCGACGAGCCCGATGACTTCGTCCTCGCGACCGGAGGCGACTTCACGGTGAAGGACTTCCTGTCGACCGCGTTCTCGCACGCTGGTCTGAACTGGGAGGACCACGTCCGCTTCGACGAGCGCTACCTGCGTCCGAGCGAGGTGGACGCCCTCGTGGGCGATGCGTCGAAGGCCAAGGAGAAGCTCGGGTGGGAAGCGACCGTCGACACGGCCGAGCTCGCTCGGATCATGGTCGACGCCGACATCGAGGCGCTCGAGCACGAGGGCCGGCCGTGGATCGACACGGTGAAGCTCGCGAGCTGGGAGTCCTGATGGCAGTCGAGTACACCCCAGGTCCGTTGCAGCGCGATGATCGTGTGTACATCGCCGGGCACCGCGGACTGGTCGGTTCGGCCGTGCAGCGCAAGTTCGAGGCAGAGGGGTTCACCGACCTGATCGGACGGACCTCGGCGGAACTCGACCTCAAGGACCGCGGTGCGGTCTTCGACTTCTTCGCGCAGGAGCGCCCGAAGCACGTCGTGCTCGCGGCCGCCAAGGTCGGCGGCATCCTCGCGAACAACACGTACCCGCACGACTTCCTCAGCGAGAACCTGCAGATCCAGGTGAACGTGATGGACGCCGCGGTCGAGCACGGAGTCGAGCGACTCGTGTTCCTGGGGTCGTCGTGCATCTATCCCAAGATGGCGGACCAGCCGATCCACGAGGACGCGCTGCTGACCGGGTACCTGGAGCCGACGAACGACGCGTACGCCATCGCGAAGATCGCCGGGATCCTCCAGGTGCAGGCGGTGCGACGGCAGCACGGCCTCCCGTGGATCTCCGCGATGCCCACGAACCTCTACGGGCCGGGCGACAACTTCTCGCCGACGGGTTCGCACGTGCTGCCGGCGCTGATCCGCCGGTACGACGAGGCGGTGAAGAACGGCGTCGACACGGTCGAGAACTGGGGGACGGGCACGCCGCGGCGTGAGTTCCTGCACGTCGACGACATGGCGGCAGCCGTCTTCCACCTCATCGAGCACTACGACGGCCCCGATCAGGTGAACGTCGGTACGGGCTCGGACGTCACGATCCGCGAGATCGCGGAGACGATCGCCAAGGTCGTCGGGTACGAGGGTGAGACCGTCTGGGACACCTCGAAGCCGGACGGCACGCCGCAGAAGCTGCTGGACGTGTCGAAGCTCGCCGCAGCAGGGTGGACCGCGCAGATCGGTCTCGAGGACGGGCTCCGCAGCACGGTCGAGTGGTTCCACGAGCACGCGGACTCGATCCGGCAGTGAGCTGGCGCCCGCCGACGTCTCAGGTTCCGCGGAGCGCGTTCCCTGCAGACGTCGGCGGCAGCCCCATGCTGTTCGTCTGGGTGGGCAGTAGGACCGTGGCCCGCTGGTTCGTCGCGTGGATCGCGAGGGCGGCGGTGGTCACGAGGAACACCTCGCTGACGATGGTCACGACGGCGAGGCCCACCGTCGCCGCGATCAGCGCCGCTGCGAGGGCGCCGACCGATGCGAGCGCGCCGGTGACCGCAGCGATCACCAGACGAGTGCGCACCATCCCCGTTCCGAGCAGGATCGCGACGAGGTAGTGGTTGCCGCTCCGGAGCGTGTAGGCGAGCGCGACCAACAGGAAGACCGGAGCCGGCCCGAAGTCGACCGCGAGCACCGACGACAGCAGGTCGCGGCTGATCAGGAGCACGACGCTCACCAGCGCGCCGAACAGCAGGAAGGCCCCCGTCCAGGCGAGGAAGCGCGGCCGCTGCGCGCGGGCACGCGGGATCATCTGCTGCGACACGGTCGAGGGCACGACCTCGAGTGCCTGCACCAGGCGGAACACGAGGCCGAGCGGGGCGAGCTGCTCAGCCGGCACGATGAGCGCACCGAGCACCAGCGGCGCCTGCGAGTAGTAGGCGCTGAGAGCCCCGGTGGCACCGAACTCGAGGATCCTGAGCTCGAGGCGTCGCTTCGTGGTCGGTCCCGATGGGAGCGTCCGGTGGACTGCGACGAGCGACGTCGCCGTGACGACCAGTGACGGGACGGGCAGGAGGAGCAGCCAGCGCAGGTCTGCCTGGACGAAGGCGAAGGCGACCAGTGGCACCTTCGCGGCGAGCAGGGCCAGGTCGGGGAGCGCGTAGCGGTCGTCACGCGCCGCGACCAGGAACGGCGCCCGTGCGACGCGGGCGAGGCCGTCCAGCAGCTGTGTGACACCGAGGGCCATCAGTACGGCGAACGACCCCGAGGAGAGCTCCCCGTGCGCAGACACGAGGGCGAATGCGGTGGCGGCACCGAGACCGACGGTGGACAGGGCACCCTGCAGCACCATGGCTCGCCGGTACAGCCCGGTCGTGATGTCGGGGCGCTCCGTGGCCAGCAGGAAGCTGCTGGCCCCGGAGTCGAAGACCATGGCGAAGGACCCGAGGAGGGCGAACCCGGTGACGAGCGCTCCCTGTTCTGCTCCGGTCGTCGCGGTCATCAGCGTGACGAGGACGAGCAGGAGCACCAGTCGGACCGAACCGGTGGTCAGGGTCGGGAGGAGGAGTCGCAGGCGTGAGCGGAGGCGCCGTTGCCGACGGCGCGCCTCGGTGATCACCGCCGGACCGGTTGCGGCGTGACGACGTCGGGATGCACGGTCGCAGCCAGCCGTTCGCGCAGGACGGTCACGTGGTCGCGCCAGCTCCGGACCGTGCGGGAGTCGGTGGGTGTCCCGCTGCGCAGGGCAGCGCGGATCTGCGCGGCGAGGTCACCCGCCTCGGGACGGGCGACGAGCGCTCCCGGGTGCAGCTCGGCAACGCCGCTGTCGTCGCAGATCACGGCGGGGACGCCGATGTAGCAGGCTTCGGCGATCGGGAGGCCGAAGCCCTCGTCGGACGACGCCAGGACGACGGCCGAGGCGCCAGCCACGAGCCGTTGGTACTCGCACTCCTCGACGAAGCCGGGGAACGAGCACGTCGTGCCGATCCCCGCGTCCCGCGCCAGGGCGCTCAGCTCGTCACGGAGCCAGCCTGCCGTGCCGAGCACGACCAGGTGGGGGCGCTCCCGTGCCGGGATCCGAGCCACGGCGCGGATGACGAGGTCCGGCCGCTTGTTGGTCTGGTGTCCGTAGGTCACGACGTACGGCTCGTACCGGTCGCCCGCGCCGGGAACGGTCGGCCACCGACGAGCGTGGTCGCGCCCGTTCTCGTTCACCACGACCGCTGCGGTGGGCACGACCTCGGCGGTCTCGCGGGCGGTCTTCGCCGACACGGTGAAGGTGACGGCGGCGCGGGCCACCGACCACGCCCAGAGGCGCCGGTACAGGCGTTGCGCCCGACCGATGCCCTCGGGTCGCCGGAGGTGTCGCCAGTCGTGGACGACGTTCGCGGCGCTCTGACGGGGCGCGAGGGGGGACAGGACCGGGCTGAGCGACAGGTAGCAGTCGACTCGGTGGCGTCGTGCGACGACGGGCGCGACGACGAGTTGCCCGACAGCGCGGTGCAGGATGTCCCCGGCGCGCCACGGCACCACCGCAACCCGCTCGCTGCCCGCTGCCGCCGACCAGTCCTCAGCGAGGACGACGAGTTCGTCCTCCGGGTACGTCTCCACCCACGACAGGACGACCTCTTCAGCGAAGAGGCGCATGCCGCCGGATCCCACTGCCGCTCCGAGTGCGTCGACCAGGACCTTCACCCTGCGTCACCGCCGATCGTTCCTCGCATCAGGGCCTCTGCTCCCTCGTGGACGCGCGACAGCGGACCCGTTCGCTGGGTCCGCTGTCGGCCGCGCGTCAGCCGTCTCGATGGCCGCTCCGCGGTCGAACCGACCATGCAGTTCGACTCCAGCGGCCAGCACCAACCATACGGTGAAATGTGAAAGATGTCACGCAGGATCTCGAATGGTGTCGAGCGTCTGGGCATCATGCGGCGGAGAAGACGAGGAACCGTAGGATTGCCCTCATGTCCGACCAACCCGCGCCAGGACAGGACGTCGTACGCCGGGGGAACAGGGCCCGGACCGTGCTGTGGATCGTCCTGGCCGTCGTCCTCCTGCTGATCCTCGCCGCCGCCTGGGTCGGGGTCCGCGGCGTGCTCGCCAAGGGCCACCTCGAGCGCGCGGTCGCCGACGTGAGCACGCTGCGCTCGCAGCTCGGCGATGCGGACACGACGGCAGCGCAGCGGACGGCGCAGCACCTGGAGGACGAGGCCGCGTCCGCGCGGTCGCTCACCGGCGATCCCGTCTGGAGTGCCGCGCAGCACGTGCCGTTCTTCGGCACGAACCTCCGCGCCGTCCGCCAGATCTCCGTGGTCGTGGACGACATCGCGACGGGCGCGGTCAGTCCGGTCGCCGGGGCGGTCGGTGGCCTCAGCGCCGAGTCCTTCGCGCCGAAGGACGGCAAGGTCGACCTCGAGCCGCTCGTCGAGGCGCAGCCCGCGGTGGCTCAGGCGGCGACGACCCTGCAGCGTGCGGACCGGGACGTGCAGGCGATCGACACCAGCGACACGCTGTCCCCGGTCACGTCCGCGGTGAACCAGTTGCGGAACGCCGTGCTCTCGGCGTCCGAGCAGGTCGCGACCGCCGATCGCTTCGTGCAGGTCGCGCCCGCAATGCTCGGCCACGACGGCGAGCGCGACTACGTGCTCCTCTTCCAGAACAACGCCGAACTGCGTGCCGGCGGTGGCATCCCGGGAGCGGTCGCCCTGCTCAAGGTGCAGGACGGGTCGATCGCGCTCGAGAACCAGGCGGCCGGCTCGACCTTCGGCCCCTACGCGAAGTCCGTGCTCCCGCTCGACGCCGGCACCAGCAGCCTGTACGGGGAGATCACCGGGCGGTACATGCAGGACGTGACCCTGACGCCACGCTTCGACGTCTCCGCGAAGCTCGCGCAGGCGATGTGGCAGCAGAAGTTCGGCCAGCGGGTCGACGGCGTGCTCGCCATGGACCCGGTCACGCTGAGCTACCTCCTGCGCGCCACCGGACCGGTCCAGCTGCCGACCGGGGACACCCTGACGTCGGACAACGCCGTGCCGTTGCTCCTCAGCGAGGCCTACGCCAAGTACCCGGACCCCGCGGTGCAGGACTTGTTCTTCGCCTCGGCGGCCAAGGCGGTCTTCGACAAGGTGGCGAGCGGGTCGTTCGACGCAAAGGAGTTCATCGGCGCGCTGACGCAGGGGACCGACGAAGGGCGCCTGCGCCTGTGGAGCGCGGAGAAGAACGAGCAGGAGCAGATCGCGGGCACGCCGCTCGCGGGCGAGCTCCCGACCGCGAGCAGCGAGACCCGGCAGTTCGGCGTGTACTTGAACGACGGGACCGCGTCGAAGATGGACTACTACCTGACCAAGACGGTGTCGGTCGGGTCGTCGGTCTGCCGGGCCGATGGACGCCCGACGTCGGTGATCGAGGTGACGCTGAAGAACACCGCGCCGGCGGACGCGGCGACGAGTCTGCCGGAGTACGTCACCGGCGGGGGCTTCGCCGGTACGGAGCCCGGCAAGGTGAAGACGCTGGTCGCGGTGTACGCGCCGGCCGACTCGATCTACCTCGGCTCGTCGCAGGACGGCAAGCAGGTCGGCGTGCAGACCGTCATGGACGGCGATCACCCGGTCGCGCAGCTGCAGACACTGCTCGCGCCGGGCCAGAGCACGACGTTCCGGGTCGCCTTCCTCGGTGATGCGGACCACGCTCGCGCGGGTGTGGAGGCACTGTCGACCCCGGGCGTCCAGCAGGCGAAGACCGAGGCCCTGTCCTTCGACTGCGCCACTCCGATACCGAACTGACGGGCCGAGAGCAGCGCGGAGTGTAGGGCGGCGGCACCCCGGCATCCTCGGTACGCACCCCGTGTCGGCTCGGAACGCGTCCTCGTGATACCCCAGACCGGGGGGTCAGTGCCGTTCCTGTACGGACGGGATCACCGTGCAGAGCGGGCGCTCAGCGATTCTGTGAACGAGCGGATTCCGCCGCTCACCAGGGCAAATCCGCCTCGGACCGCTGAACCAGAGGCCCCCTCACGCTGTCCGCACGGCGCGATGGCGAAGAAAGTTCACACGAATGTTGCACGGAGCGTGGCAACACCCTGGGAGATCCCGCTAGATTGAGGGAACTTCGCCATAGCGACCGCTCGAACCTCGCGGAACGTGCAAGGGGAATGCCACGGGCTCTGGGTGTCAGGGTCTGCAGGATCAGATCACTAGGGGAAACACTTCATGAAGAAGCTCATCGCCGCTGCCCTCATCGCGGGCGCAGCCTTCGTCGCGGTCCCGACCGCCGCCAACGCCGCCGGGTACGCCCCGGAGTCGGCCGGTACGGTCACGGGCGCCCCGGTCGCCGGTGGCACCGTCTCCGCCAACTTCGCCGCGGACGTCTTCGCGCCGAACGAGCCCGTCCGCGTGCAGGTCACCGGTGCCGGTGCCGTCACGCTCGGCGCGCTGCCCATCACCACGGTCTCGAAGGACTACACGTCGAACGCCGACGGCTCGCTGTCGGTGCGCGTCACCTTCCCGGCCGGCGGCTCGGGCACCTACAACCTGACCGCGACCGGCGCCACCTCGGGCCAGACCGGTACCGGCTTCTTCTCGATCGTCCCGGCTGCCGCCGGCGGCACCGGCACCACGGTCGGCTCGACCGGTGGCACCGGCACCCCCGGTGAGCTCGCCTTCACCGGTGGCACCATCTCCACCCTCGGCCTCTGGGCTGCCGGTGGCGCGCTCGTCCTCGGTGGCGGCCTGCTGGTCGTCCGCAAGTCGGTCCGTCGTCAGCGCGACGCCGCCTGAGCACAGCACTCCTGAAGAACGACCCTCGGCACCTCGGTGCCGGGGGTCGTTCTCGTCGTACGAAGGGGAAGTGGGACGTCAGGTCACGATCAACGCGATCGCGACGACGGCGACGACGGCGAGCGGCGCAGCGATCCACAACCACCACGGGAACATCGAGGGCGGACGGTACCGGCGGCGTTCGGGTCGGGCCATGCGCCGACCGTACGGCCACGCGCCTGGGGGAGCCGGGCGAACGAGGAGCGAGTCCGCTCAGGACCGCCGCGCCCGCCCGAGCACCACGATCCCCACCAGCACCCCGAGCACCGCCCCCGAGGTGTTCGCCAGCACGTCGTCCACCGACGCGAACCGCGCGGGCAGGAACAGCGCCTGCACCGTCTCGATCGCGCAGCTCGCCACGAAGCCGCCGAGCATGCCGACCCACCACGCCCGCGCCCCGAAGAGCAGCAGCACGAAGAACCCGAACGGCACGAAGAAGAGCACGTTCGCCGTGAACTCCACTGCGTCGTACCCGAGCCACCCCGGCGCTCCGAGGCGCTGCCCGGCCGCGATGGCCCGCACCAGCGTCGGGTACGCGCCGCCGTCGACGGGCGATCCGGCCGTCGCGACCAGGACCACCACCAGGCCGTAGGCGGCCGCCAGCGTCCACGCCACCCGCCGAGTTTGTCCCGAAGCATGAGCCGCTCGTGCACGGGCGTGCCAGGCCGCGTCCGCCAGCGCGCCGATGCCCACCCCGACGAGCCCCGCGAGCGCCACCGAGCGGAACCGGTCGCCCGGGTACGCCGCGGGCAGGGCCGCGGCCACCGCGAGCAGGAGGGCGATGACACCGCTCGCGACGGCACGACGTCGGATCGCATCCGGACGGGACGCACGGGACGCTCCCGCCAGCAGCACCGGCAGCAGGGCGGTCCCCACCGTCACCCCCATCGCCAGCACGAACCCGTCACCCAGCGCGAGCGTGCCGTGCCCGAGCGCGCGCAGCGCGCCCACCCCGGCCACCACGCCGGAACGCAGCCGGTCCGCGAGGCCGGGCACCAGGAGCACCGCGACCACGAGCACGACCGCGACGGACAGCACGATCCGCACGATCGCGGTCCTGGTCGCGGTGGTCACGGGAACCGACGCTAGCGGGGCGCGCCTCCCGGCCGGGGGAGGGTGCCGGAGTGCCCGCAGGACGCGACGAACCAGTTCATCCACGAAACGAGTACCCCGTTCGTACCCCTGTACCCCGTTCTGGAGTCGCGTACCCCCGGGTTTCCGGGGGTGTACCCCGATCCGTATGCACGGAAACCGTGAATCGACGGGCATCGGTGGCGCGGTCGGGGGACGCTCTCGTAGATTCGTCTCGTCAGCAGCTGTACCCCGGATCGCGAAGGAGAGCGACATGAGCACCACGGTCACCACCGACACCCGCGAGGTCACCCTCGACACCGAGACGGTCGACGTCATCGCGATCCTCGAGGCAGAAGCCGAGCAGTCCGGCCGCGCAGCACGTGCCAAGACCACGTGGACGCAGGAGGACGACGGCGAGTGGATCGCGAACTACGGCGGCTACTTCGGCGGCAGCGTCGACAAGCGCGACGGCCGCTACGTCGCCTCCGACACCTTCGGCCTCGTGGTCGGCGACTTCGCCACCCTCGAGGAGGCCCAGGCCAAGCTCTCGGACCAGCTCCACGTGATGCTGCCGTCCGTCATCCGTCCGGTCGCGTAGTGCCCGACGACCATCCCGGCCGCACGGCCACCAGCACTGCCCGCACCACCAGAACCGCAGGCACCACCAGCACCGCCGAGTACCAGAGCAGCACGAGGAGCAACACCATGAGCAGCATCGTCACCAGCAGCCACCAGGCCGAGGTGACCGTGGACACGGCGACCATCGAGGTCATCACCGGCATCGCTGCCGGCGTCGTGTCCCCCGACGCACCGGCCCGGGCGCACGTCGTCTGGTCCGAGGCCGACACGGGGCTCTGGGCCGCCAACTACGGCGGCTACTATGGCGGCGTGATCGACCAGCAGGGCGCACACTTCTTCGTGTCCGACACCTACGGCTCGTACGTCGGTGACTTCCGCTCCCTGGACGAGGCACAGGACCGCCTCGCCGAGCGGCTGCACCAGCTGCTGCCGTCGGTGCGGCGCACGCTCGACTGACACCGCGACATCCACAGACGGGAGGCCCGGATCACCTCCGCCAGACGGCGGAGGTGATCCGGGCCTCCCGTCCGTGCGTGGCCCCCTCGGACGACCGGCACAGGCCCACCCCCAGATCGAGTGGTCCCCCCTACTGGGGACCGGAAGTGACCCCATGGGAACGCCCGTTCCTGTCAGGATCGAGGGGACGTCAGCGACCGTCCTTCTGCACGGACCGTCACGCAAGCGGCGTCGGCATCGTCTCGACCCGAAAGTGACTCATGCTGCCTGTGCACCAGGGCACCGCCGTGCCCGCGCGCTCCCGCGCGCGCCGCCGTCCCGGCATCCGTTCCGTCGCCATGCTCGGCGTCGCCCTGCTCGGCGCCGTCGGCGTGACGCAGGCCGTCGTGGCGGACCCGGCCGTCGCCGCGTCCGCGCTGTCCTGCGACCAGAACACGCTCTACGCGATCAACACGACGCAGAACCAGCTCGCGGCGATCGACGCGACGACCGGTGCGGTCACGAACATCGCGACGATGAACCCGGCGAACAACGCCCTCGCGGTCGCCCGCAACGGTGTCGCCGCCTACGCCGCGGTGAACGGCGGCAACACCATCACCGGGTACGACGCCGTCAACGGTGTGCGCACGCCCGACGTCACGAACGCCGACCCGGGCGGCAACCGCCAGCTGCTCCGCGGTGCGATCAACCCGGCGACCGGCATCTACTACTACGCCAGCGGCGAGACCCCCGCGTACCTCGGCGCGTACGACACGAAGACCGGGACGAAGATCGGTCAGGTCGGCACCATCGACGGCCTGCTGGCCGGCAAGAACGGTGACATGGCGTTCAGCACCCGCGGGTTGCTCTTCGTCGTGACGGGCAACCAGATCCGCCGCGTCGAGACGGTCCCGGCGACCGCAGGCACGGCCGCGCTCAAGACCACCCTGGTGTCGACGCTGCCGATCGACGCCAACGCCGCCGGCAGCCCCGGCATCGCCTTCTCCGCCGACGGCTACCTCTTCGCGTCGGTGGGCTCGTCGGTCTACAAGGTCGACCCCGCGACCGGCAACCAGGTCGGGACGACGATCCCGATCGCGGGCGGCTACACGCCGAGCGACCTCGCCTCGTGCAACTACGCCAACACGCTCGCGGCGCAGTCGAGCGTCGACCACCGCTGGGCGTCGGGCGACCAGTTCGCCCTGAAGGCCGCCGCCGTCGACCCGAAGACCGGCGCGGTCGGAGAGGCCACCGAGGGCAACAGCACGATCACCGACGGCACCGCCGACGGAGTGCAGGCCAAGCGTGCCGGTGCGATCCTGACGACCCCGAAGACGAAGTACACCGTCACCCAGACCGCCGCCGGCACGACCGACCTGGCGAACTACGCGACCACCTGGCGCGCCGAGAACGTCAACTCCGGCGCGGTCATCGCCCAGGGCGATGGCAACACGGCGAGCTTCGACTTCCCGAGCGCCACGAGCGCGGACGGCACCGACGTCGTCGTGACCTTCGCGAACACCGTGCGGGCCACGCACGTCGCGACCGCCCCGGACACCGCAACGACCACCACGGGGACCGCCGTCACGAAGGGCGCCGCGGACGGCGTGCTCGCGAACGACAGCGGCACCGGCGTCAGCGTCGTCTCGAACACGCAGCCCGCGCACGGCACCGCGAGCGTCGCGGCCGACGGTTCGTACACGTACACCCCGGCCGCCGGGTTCTCCGGGACCGACTCGTTCACCTACACGGCGAAGGACTCCTCGGGGCAGACCTCGACGAGCACCGTCACCGTGACCGTGAAGCCGTCCGCGGCGGACGACACGGTGACCGCCCGCGCGGGCCAGACCGCCACGGCGGACGCAGCCACGGGCCTCCTGGCCAACGACGGCGGCAGCGACCTGACCATCACCGGCCACACCGACCCGTCGCACGGCACCCTCGTGCTCGGCAAGGACGGCTCGTACTCGTACACGCCCGCAGCCGGCTACTCCGGCCCCGACTCCTTCACCTACACGGCGCGGGACGGCAACGGGACGACCACGACCGCCACCGTCACCGTGACGGTCCTGCCCGCAGCGGGCGCGGACTCGATCACCGTCGACGCCGGCGGCCGCGCCACCGGCGCCGCACCGGGCCTGCTCGGCAACGACCAGGGCAGCGGCCTCGCCGTCACGGGGTCGACCCAGCCGTCGCACGGCACCGTCACCGTCGGGAAGGACGGCTCGTACACGTACACGTCGGCCGACGGGTACTCGGGCGGGGACTCGTTCGACTACACCGTCACCGACGCGAACGGCAAGAGCGACACCGTCACCGTGACCGTCCTCGTGCGGCCCGCGGCGGTCGACGACACGATCACCCTGCCCGCCGGCGGCACCGCCACGGCGACGACCCGCGCGGACGGCGTCCTCGGCAACGACCGCGGCACCGACCTGACGATCCGGTCGAACAGCCAGCCCGACCACGGCACGCTGACGCTGAACCCCGACGGCACGTACACCTACGTGCCCGCCACCGGGTTCTCCGGCACCGACACCTTCACCTACCAGGCGACCGACGGCACCGGGACGGTCGTCAGCGGCACCGTCACCGTGGTGGTCGTGCCCACGGCGGCCGACGACCGCGCCGCCACCGGCGCGAACGCCCCCGTCGCGGTCGACGTCCTGCGCAACGACACCGGCTCCGGCCTGACCGCCGCGGTGGCGACCGCTCCGGCCCACGGCACCGTGGTGCGGAACGACGACGGCACGCTGGCGTACACCCCGGCCCGCGACTGGTCCGGCACGGACACCTTCACCTACACGGTGACCGACGGCGCCGGACGCACGTCGGAGCCGGCGACCGTCACGGTCGCGGTCGCGCCGCGCGCCCGTCCGGACACCACCTCGACGTCGGCCGGCACGCCGGTGACGGTCGCGGCGGCGGACCTGACGGCGAACGACTCCGGCACCGGGCTCACCGTGACCGGCGTCAGCCGGGCGACGGACGGCTCGGTCGCGCTCGACGCGGACGGCAACGCCGTCTTCACCCCCGCCGACGGCTTCTCGGGCAGCGGCACCTTCTGGTACGACGTCCGCGACGCGGCGGGCCGCACCGACTCCACCTGGGTGGTCGTCGTGGTCGGACCGCGGGCAGCCGACGACCGCGCGACCGTCCCGGCCTCGACGACGCTGACCGTCCCGGTCGACCGGGGCGTGCTCGCGAACGACTCCGGCACCGGCCTGACCGCGGAGCTCGACGAGCCGCCGCTGCACGGCACGGTCGACCTGGCCGCCGATGGCTCGTACTCGTACACGCCGACCGCTGACTGGTCCGGCTCGGACCGCTTCACCTACACGGCGACGGACGCATCAGGCGCGAAGACCACCGGTCTCGTGACCATCACGGTCACGCCCCGCACGGAGGACGACCGGATCCGCACCGCGGCCGGCCAGCCCGTCACCGTCACCTCCGCCGACCTCACCGGCAACGACCACGGCACCGGTCTCACCGTCACCGCGGTCGGGAGCCCGAGCGCCGGCACCGTCGTCCGGGACGCCGACGGCACCGTGACGTACACCCCGATGCCCGGCACCTCGGGCCGCGCGACGTTCGACTACCAGGTCACCGGCGCCAACGGCAACACGGCGACCGGCACGGTCACGGTGACGATCACCCCGGTAGTCGCCGCGTCCGACGCCGACGCCACGGCCGACGGTACCCTCGTGGTCCCCGCCGACCGCGGCCCGCTCGCCGGTGCCACCGGCACCGACCTGTCGGTCACCGACAACACGCAGCCGCAGCACGGCACCGTCGAGGTCGGGAAGGACGGCTCGTACACCTACACGCCGGCACCCGGCTTCTCGGGCAAGGACGGCTTCGAGGTGGCGATCACCGACGGCTCCGGCACCACCACGACGGGAACCGTGACGATCACCGTCGCACCGAAGGCCGTCGACGACGCCGTGACGACCACGACGGACACCCCCGTCGACGTTCCCGTCCTCGCGAACGACAAGGGCACCGCGCTCCGGGTCACCGGTGTCGGCGCGCCCGCGAACGGGTCGGTGCGCGTCACCGACGCCGGCGTGACCTACACGCCGGCCGCGGGTTGGTCCGGCACGGACACGTTCACCTACACGTTGACCGACGGTGCCGGCTCGACCGCCACGGCGACCGTCACGGTCCGCGTGGCCCCGACCGCGGCCGACGACGTCCTGCAGACCGCCTCGGGCACCCCGCTGCCGATCGCCGCGGCCACCCTCACCGGCAACGACGCGGGCTCCGGCCTGACCGTCACCGGCACGACGGCGCCGCGCCACGGCACCGTCACGCAGGCGACCGACGGCTCGTTGGTCTACACGCCCACCACCGGCTGGTCCGGCCGGGACACCTTCACCTACACGGTGACCGACGCCTCCGGGCAGACCGCGACCGCCACGGTCACGGTGCTGGTCGGTGCCGTCGCGACCGCCGACCGCGGTGCGACGACGACGAACGGCACGCTCCGGGTGCCCGCCTCGTCCGGCGTCCTGGCCGACGACTCGGGCGCGGGCCTGTGGGCGAAGCTCGACCGGAAGCCGCAGCACGGCACCGTGGAGCTCGCGGAGGACGGCTCGTACGTGTACACGCCGGCCGAGGGCTTCTCCGGCACCGACACGTTCACGTACACCGCCACCGACGCCGAGGGCTCGACCGCGACCGGGATCGTCACCATCACGGTGACGCCGACCGCCGGCGCGGACGCCGCCCGCACGACGGCCGGCAAGTCGGTCACGGTCACGGGACCGGGCGTGCTCGGCAACGACCACGGCTCGGCGCTCCGGGTCGCCTCGGTCGGTCGCGCCCAGCACGGCACGGTGCGGATCGCCGCGGACGGCACGTTCGTCTACACCCCGGCCGCCGGCTTCTCCGGGGTCGACACCGTCACCTACGACGTGGTCGACGCCGAGGGCCAGCACGCCGAGGCGGTCGTCACCGTCACGGTCGGCATCGACGCGGTGGCCGACAGCGCCCGCACCGTCGCCGGCACCGCAGTCGCCCGCGACGCCCGGCACGGCCTGCTCGGCAACGACGGCGGCACCGGCCTGACCGCCGCACTCGACCGGAAGCCCGCCCACGGCACGGTCACGGTGCAGCGCGACGGCTCGTACGTCTACGCGCCCGCCGAGGGCTTCACCGGGACCGACCGGTTCACCTACACGGTGACCGACGCCTCCGGGCAGACGACGACCGCGACCGCCACCATGACCGTCGTCGCGGCGGCTACCGCGACCGACGACTCGGCCACGGGCAAGGTCGACCACGCGGTCACCATCCGTCCGATCGACAACGACCACGCCAGCGGCGGAGCGCACTTCCTGCCGTCGACGCTGCACCTGGTCGACCCCACCACCGGCGCCCAGACCGACCGGGTCGTCGTGCGGGGGATGGGCACCTGGCAGGTCGAGCGCGGACAGGTCGTCTTCACCCCGGAGCACGGCTGGGCAGCCCGCACGTCGATCGACTACACGGTCGCCGACACCGCGGCGCAGGTGGTCCGCGCCACGCTCGAGGTGTACTACCCGACCGGGCTCGCCGCCGCCACGCACATCGCCAAGCTGGCCTTCACCGGCACCACCGGGCTCGTCGGGCTCGGGCTCTCGGCCCTCGCGATGGTCCTCGCCGGTGCGTTCCTGGTGGTCCGTCGCCGGAGCGGCGACGACGTCGCCGTGGCGACGGGGGTGCGTCGACGCTCGCAGGACTGAGGTCCTGAGCGGCCCAGCCCGCACACCGGACGGGAGGCCCGGATCACGTCAGCCGACAGGCGCACGTGATCCGGGCCTCCCGTCCGTCGTCGGTGGCCGGTGGTGCGGAGCGCTCACCCGACGGGCCCGTGGCGCGGAGCGCTCACGCGATGGGCTCGATGAGCTGCGGGCCGTCGTTCCGCACGCTGTTCACCGCGCGCGAGACCTCGTACTGCTCGAGTCCGGCGGCGACCGCGAGCGACTCGTGGTCGAGCAGCGCGAGCAGGTCGTCCGAACCCAGGCCGCCGTCCAGCCAGTCGTCGTAGCCGTCCGGGGTGAGGAACGCCGGCATGCGGTCGTGCACCTCGCCCGGTGCGACGTGGGCGTCCCGCGTGATGATCGCCAGCGACAGCAGCCACTTGTCCGGGTCGTCCTCGGGCTTCGTCGGGTCGGGCCAGGCGCTCACGATGCCCGCCATCGCGAGCGCACCGCCGGGCTCGTGCACGAAGTGGGGTTCCTTGCCGTCCTCGCGGACGACCCACTCGTAGTACCCGAGCGCCGGGACGATGCAGCGGTTCGTCGCGAAGGCCCGCTTGAACATCCCGCTCGTGGCGACCGTCTCGATGCGGGCGTTGATCGGCTTCGGACGCTGCTTCCGGAAGTCCTTCGCCCAGCTCGGCACGAAGCCCCAGCTGATCTGCGGGAGCTCGCGCTGCCCGTGCCGCTGCCGGACCGCGTACACGGGGTCGGTCGGGGCGACGTTCCAGCTCGGGGCGAGGCCGGCGTGGACCTCGCCGGTGTCCTCGTCGACGTGCTCGGTGCGCGCGGCGAGCTCACCCACGAGCTCGGGCAGCAGATCGGCCGTGGTGTCGGAGACGACGAACCTTCCACACATGCGACCAGTGTGCCCGGCGGGGCCGACAGCGGGCCGGGGACGGGCGGGCCGGGTCAGTCGTCGGGCAGGCCGAGCTTCGAGCCGCGAGGTGCCGGACGGTGTGTCCGCCGGCTCCCGGCGGTGCTGCCCGGCGAGGGCGCCGGTGGTACCTCGGGCAAGGCCGCCGCCAGGACGCGGGCCCGTTCGACCCGCCCGAGCCGGACCAGCCCGAGGACGAGCCGGACGATCAGGAAGACCGAGACGAAGCTGAAGAGTCGGACGTGTGTGTCGGTGACCAGGAGCGACACCGCCGCCAGCACACCGGCTGCCGTCACGACGAAGCCGCGGAAGGTGTCCGGCACCTGACCCGACTGCACGAGTTCGGCGTCCCGTAGGACCTCGTCGCGATCGGCGGGCGCGATCGTCGGTGCCGGTCCTCGGCCGAAGTACCGCTCGGTGCGCTCCGGGGCCTGCATGACCGACCCCGACCAGAACAGCTTCGTCGCGTCGGGCGGCCGCGGCACGAGCGGGACGCACGCGACGGCGAAGCCGCCGATCCCCACCGCGAGGACCACGGCACCGATCCACCCCGCGGGACCGGCGAGGTCCGGCCAGCCGACCGACAGCCCCACGACGACGAGGACGACCAGGGCCGCGACCCCGACGAGGATCCCGATCCCGACCGCGCGTCGCAGGCGGTCCGGCGGGACGTCGGTGTCGAAGCGGTCGCGGAACACCCTCCATCCGAGTTCGTACGCTGATCGGCTCACGGGGTGACCTCCGTCGTCGTCGGAGCCGGGTCCGCTGCGAGCGCCGCGAGGCGGGCACGCTCGGCCCGGCCGAGCCGGACCACCAGGTCCGGCAGCAGGAACAGGTAGAGGAACGGCCAGAGGAAGACGAGGGGCTGCCGCTCCCCGGAGATGAGCACGGCTGCACTGCCGCAGGCCAGGCCGACGAGCAGGGGCGTGAGCCGTGACAGCCGCCAGACCAGCCCGCGCTGCAGGAGCGGCAGGTCGTTGAGCACGATCGTGCGGTCCTCAGGTGCCACCGGGCGCTGCCGACGGGACAGGTACGGCTGCACGGTCGACCGTGCGGAGAGCTGCTGGTCGGGTCGGACCTGCCGCCCGTTGATGCGGAGCTCGGGACCAGCCGCACGAGCGGTCGGGAAGCACGCGAACACGAGCGCCCACGCTCCGACCGTCACGAAGGAGATCGTGAGCGCCGGTCGGACGCCACCGGACCCGGCCCAGCCGGTGGCGCGATCGGTCACGACGGACACCACGAGCACGACCACCGCGACGGCGCCGGCGGTCAATGCGGCTCGCCGTGCCCGCGCAGGGTCCACGACGTCGCCGAGGAGCGCGCGCAGCACCTGCCAGCCGAGCATGAACACCTGTCACTTGTACTCGCCCGGTCTGTGGGCGTCCGTCGCTGCTACCGTGCCGGGGTGCTCCCCGACCACGACCAGCGCTGCCCCTGCCTGAGCGGCAACCCCTACGGTGAGTGCTGCGGCCCCCTGCACGCCGGTGCCGCGGCACCGACCGCCGAGCGGCTCATGCGCTCCCGGTTCACCGCGTTCGCCCTCGGACTGCCGGAGTACCTGCTGCTGACGTGGCACCCGAGCACCCGCCCGGACGAGCTGACGCTCGACCCGACGCAGCGGTGGACCCGGCTGGACATCGTGTCGACCCGGTCGGGAGGCCCGTTCGACACCCGGGGCACGGTCGCCTTCCGCGCGTGGTGGCGGTCCGACGACGAGCGCGGCACGCTCGAGGAGACCAGCGAGTTCGTGCGCGAGCAGGGCCGCTGGCTCTACGTCGACGGTCAGTTGTAGCGCGCGACCAGCTCGTCGCACTCGGCGGCACCCGGGACGGCCGGCCGGCCGCCGAGCGCGTCCGTCAGCAGGTCGAACAGGGTCGGGTGGTCGGTCGGCGCCCGCTCGCCCAGCTCGGCCCGCCACCCGGGAGCGAGGACGTCGAGCGCCCATCCGACGGCGAGTCCACTGGAGTAGTACAGGTCGCGATCGACCATGACGTCGGCGTACTCGTCGAAGACGTCGAGCAGGGTCGGGGCGTCGGTCGTCGCAGCATCGTCGTTCACCGCCTCCTCGAAGTACACCGCCGTGCCCTCGACGGTCTCGATGCCGTCCTGCTGCCGGAGCCCCGGCCACCGTTCGTACCGCGCGAGCCGGAGCCGTGCCGCGTCGGTCGCCGCGCGCTGCACCGCCGCCGGGTCGTCGGTGGCCGTCGCCGCGGTCAGGGCGGCCATCTCGGCGCGGAGCAGCCGCCGGTGCTCCGACGAGGCGGGCACCTCAAGCCGGCCGCCGTCGTCGTAGTCCCAGTAGCCGGGGTCACCGGGCTCGATGCCCTGCACCGCCACGTGGAAGTGCTCGTGGGCGGCGAAGTGCCGGAAGTCCTCGTCGGTCGGGACGTCGTCGCCGAACATCCCGGGGTGGAACTTGAACGCCAGGACGCGGTTCCCGTCCACCTCGATGTTCCCGAACTGCGACCTCACGTGGAGCCACGGCTCGGAGAACGCGAAGCGCTTGCTGACGCGGACGTCGTCGAGGAGCGGCATCCCGGGCAGCTCGACGCGGCGCATGCCGGAGACGTCGGTCCGGTCGCTCATGTTCACGAGGTACGCGTACGACCAGTCGAGCTTCCACGGCCCCGAGGTGCGGAGCAGCACGAACGGCTGCTCCTCGTAGTGGTAGTCCTCGGTCCACATCCCCGCCGGGTCCCGCTGCGCGAGCTCGAACTGCTCGGAGAGCTGCCGGAACATCGTCCGGTCGGTGTCGTCGAGCGACGCCCACGACCCGGACGGGGAGGGGCCGGCGAGCCGCCACGTGACCGATCCGGTCAGGACGAGTGCGCCCACGGCGAGGAGCGCGAGGAGGACGGCACGGACGCGACGGAGCCGGCGACGACAGCGAGGACGGGAGTGCACATCCAGTATTCTAGATACGCCGCACCGTCATCCGTTCACGCCGCGATGGTCTCCGGCAGGCCGACCGACAGCCGCATCGCCCGGCGGACCGCGGCCTCGTCCGGCAGTAGTTCGGCGTCGTCGCCGGTCAGGAAGAACCGGATCTGCCCGATCGCCTGCTCCGTCAGCATGTCGAGCCCGTTGAGCACGCGCCCGCTCGCCGCGGTCCACCGGCTCGCCGCCGCGGTCGGCCACGGCTCGTACGCGACGTCGAAGAGCACCGCGTCGGACCCCGACGGCAGCAGCTCGAGCTCGTCGGCCGCACCGCCGGGCAGGGTCGACACGAGGAACCCGTGCCGCGTCCCCGGCAGGGCGTCCAACGGCAGGACCTCGAGCGTGACCCCGAGCCGGACGGCCAGGTCGACCAGCGGACCGGCCTTCGCGGTGTCACGGAGGAACACCCGCACGTCGACGGCCCCGAGCCGCACCGCCGCGGCGAGGGCGCTCGCCGCGGTGGCACCGCCGCCGAGGATCGAGGCCTCGCCCGGCAGGTGCCCGAGAGCCTCGACGGGACGGACGATCCCCTCGACGTCGGTGTTCGCGCCGGCGGTGACGACCCGGTCGCCCTCCTGCCGGAACGCGACGGTGTTCGCGACCCCGAGCTCGTCGACGAGCGGGGTCGTGCGGTCGAGCATCGGGAGGACCTCGCGCTTGAGCGGCATCGTCAGGCTGAGTCCGCGCCAGTCGGGGCCCAGCCCCGCGACGAACGCGTCGAGCCCACCGGAGGCGACCTCGTGCCTCCCGTACGAGAACGGGACCCCGAGCACGTCGTAGGCCGCGCTGTGCAGCGTGGGGGAGAGCGAGTGTGCAACGGGGGAGCCGAGGACGGCCAGCCGGGTGCGGTCGGTGTCGGTGTACTCCACGGGTCCGGAGCCTAGCGGCCCACCCTCCGCGGGGGCCTTGCTTAGGGTAGCCTTACCTGTGTGATCCGAACCTCCCCCTCTGCGCGCCGCGTCCGCCGCGTGCTCGCGGCCGCCGGCGCCGTCGTCGCCGCGTCCCTCGTCCTCGCCGGCTGCAGCTCCGGCTCGTCCTCGCCCGCTGCTTCCGACGACGCGTCCGGCTCGGGCGGCGCGTTCCCCGTGTCGATCCAGACCGCTCTCGGCACGACCGAGATCCCGTCGCAGCCGAAGCGCGTCGTCGCCCTCGGGTGGGGCGACGCCGAGACGGCGCTCGAACTCGGCGTGCAGCCCGTCGGTGCGAGCGACTGGCTCGCCTTCGGTGGCGACGGCGTCGGGCCGTGGCTCAAGGACGCGTACACGAAGAAGCCGGCGATCATCCAGACGCTCGAGCCGAGCTACGAGCGGATCCTGAAGCTCAAGCCGGACCTGATCCTCGACACCAAGAGCTCGGGTGACAAGGACCGCTACGCCAAGCTCTCGGCGATCGCCCCCACGGTGGCGATCCCGAAGGGCGGCGAGAACTACCTCACCACCACCGAGCAGCAGGTCGACCTCGTCGCGAAGGCGCTCGGCAAGGAGTCCGAGGGCAAGAAGCTGCTGACCGACCTCGACGACGCGTACGCCGCGGCGCGGAAGGCGCACCCCGAGTTCGACGGCAAGACCGCCGTCGTCGGCGCCTACACGGCCGACGGCTTCGGTGCGTACGCCTCGAAGGACAGTCGCTCGACGTTCATGCAGCAGCTCGGCTTCACCATCCCGAAGGCGATCGACCAGCAGGCCGGCGACGCGTTCTCGGTGAGCCTGTCCGAGGAGAACCTCGACCTGCTCGACGCCGACCTCACGGTGATCCTGCCGATCTACGTCGAGGCGTCGAAGGCCGAGTCCGACCCGCTGTTCCAGAAGGTGCCGTCCGTGCAGGCGGGGCACTCGATCGTCGTCGACGACCCGGACGTGTCCGCCGCGTTCTCGCTCGGTACGACCGCCGCGATCGAGTGGGCGCTCGACCGGCTGCCGGAGGAGTTCGCGAAGAAGGTCGGCTGACGCCGACTGTAGGGGGAACGCCGGGAGACGCCGGGTCGCGACGGCGACCCGGCGTCTCCTGCTGTGTGCGGTCGTTCCGTGGTGCCGCTGACGGACGGGAGGCGCGGTGCGGGCCGGCAGCGTGCCTCCCGTCCGGCGCGTGGTGCCGTTCCGCGGCGGCCCTGCAACGGCTGGGCTGCGCGGCGGTTCCGCAGCGGTTCCGCAGCGGTTCCGCTGCGGTTCCGCTGCGACTAGGCGGCGGAGAAGGTGGAGCCGATGAAGGCGAAGAGCAGGGTGATCAGGGGGAGCGAGCCCTGCACGAACGCCGAGTTGAGGTAGCGGCGGCCCGTGCCGGCGAGGACGACCGCGGCGCCGAGCATGCTCGCGGTCGAGAACACGACCAGCGTCCAGCCCGTCGCACCGTTGCCCGCGAGGACCAGGACGACACCGAGGATCGCGCCGATCGCGAGGAACAGGTTGTAGAAGCCCTGGTTGAACGCGAGGGAGCGGGTGGCCTGCGCCTCGGACTCCGAGGCGACACCGAAGGCCCGGCGGACACGCGGACTGGTCCACGCAACGGACTCGAGGAAGAAGATGTACACGTGCACGAGGCCCGCGAGGACCGCACACACACCCGAGATCACGAGCAGGACCGACATGGTCTCCATTCTCGCAGCCACTGGGTGGTGCTCAGGTCCCGCCCAGGGAAGGTGCCGACCCGGGGCCGTCACACCAGTGTTCGTCGACCGGGTGCGCGGATAGGCTCGGGACATGAGTGCCGACGAGTCCACGCCCGTCCACGACGATGCGGTCGCCGAGCTGGCGAGCATCCGGCAGAGCATCGACAACATCGACGCCGCCGTGATCCACATGCTCGCCGAGCGCTTCAAGTACACCCAGCGCGTCGGCTACCTGAAGGCCGCGGCGGGCATGCCCGCGGCCGACCCCGGTCGTGAGCAGGTCCAGGTCGCCCGCCTGCGTCAGCTCGCGGCGGAGTCGCACCTCGACCCGGCGTTCGCGGAGAAGTTCCTGAACTTCATCGTCGCCGAGGTCATCCACCACCACGAGCGAATCGCCGGCGGTGCCGAGTGAGCGCCGCCCTGGACGACCTGCACCTGCTCGTCGGGTCCTACACGGCCACCGGTGGCGGGAACGCCACCGGCATCTCGGTCGTGCACGGCACCACCGCGCACACCGCCGCGGTGATGGACGACCCGTCGTTCCTCGCGGTCTCCGGTGACCGGGTCTACGCCGTGTCCGAGGTCGCCGACGGCAGCGTCTCGGCCTTCCGGTACGCCGGGGGCACGCTCGAGCACCGCTGGGACGCCGACGCCGGCGGCGACGCCCCGTGCCACGTGCGGGTCGACCCGTCGGGTGCGCTCGTCGTCGCGAACTACGTGTCCGGCACCGTGACCGCGGTCTCGCTCGAGGCCGCCGAGTCGCACGCGGCGTCGGTCACGGCGAGCGACGCCGTCGTCGGCACGCACGGGAGTGGCGACCGCGTGGTCGTCCCCGAGGCCGCGATCGTCACGGGCGTGCTGCCCGACGTCGAGGGGCCCGTCGAGGACCGGCAGGAGGGGCCGCACGCGCACCAGTCGATCGCGACGCCCGACGGCACCGTGCTCGTCGCTGACCTCGGCGGTGACGCCCTCCACGAGTTCCGTGTGACCGCCGCACCGGCGATCGACCTCGTCCGCGTGCACCACCTCGCACCGGGGGTCGGACCGCGGCACATGGTGTGGCTCGGTGAGGGATCCGGGGCCGACCTGGTCGTCGCCGGCGAGCTCGACGGGCGCGTGCACCGCCTGCGTCGCGACGACTCCGGGACGCTCCGCCCGATCGCCTCCGTGGCGGCCTTCGCGGGCCCGGTGGGGGAGTCGCTCCTCAGTCACGTCGAGGTCGACGCGGCCGGCCGGGTCGTGGTCGCCGTCCGCGGCCGCGACGTCATCGTGGTGCTCGACACCGCGGACGACGGGCTCGCGGTCGTCGGGTCGGCGTCGTGCGGCGGGACGTGGCCGCGGCACTTCGCGCAGGTGCCCGGGTACCTGCTCGTCGCGAACCAGATGTCGGACGCGATCGCCGTCCTGCCCGTGGGCGACGACGGCGTGCCCGGTGCGGCGGTGGCGCAGATCGCCGTCGGGACGCCGACGTGCATCGTCCCGGTGCCGACTCCCGCGCGCTCGTGACCGCCGGGTCGTCGACGTCGGGATCGCTCGCGGCGGGGTACCGACTCGTCGTCGGGGCGCCGCCGCTCGACGACTACCTGCGGCTCCGGCGGGACTCGGGACTGTCGCCGAAGACGACCGAGCAGGGCGCCGGCGCGGTCGCGGGCAGCTGGTCCGCGGTGCACGTCGTGGACGCCGCAGGGGTGCCCGTCGCGATGGGCCGGACCATCGGGGACGGCGGCTGGTACTTCCACATCGCCGACATCGCGACCGACCCGGGACACCAGCGCCGCGGCCTCGGGAGGGCGGTCGTCGAGTGGCTGGTCGCGGACATCCGGTCGCGCGCGCCGGAAGGGGCGTACGTCACGCTCGTGGGGGACCCGCCCGGGCAGCGGCTGTACCGGTCGCTCGGGTTCGAGGACGTCGCGCCGAGCCTGGGGATGGCGTTGCCGCTGCGCTGACGCGGGTGGGGCAAGCCTGCTCCAGCGGTTCCGGCGCAGCGGCTCAGCTCCGGCGCAGCGGTTCCGGGCGGGCGGTCAGCCGTGGACGACGTTGGCGAAGGGGCGACCCTCGGCCAGCGCGGCCACCTGCCGGCGCACGAGCTCGAGGGTCCGCGGCACGCTGAGGTCCGTGTTCCCGCCGACGTGCGGTGTCAGCACGGTGTTCGGCGTCGTCCACAGCGGGTGCCCGGCCGGGAGCGGCTCGGGGTCGGTGACGTCGAGCGCCGCCGACAGCCGTCCGCGCCGGAGCTCCGCCACCAGGGCATCGGTGTCGACGACCCGTCCGCGGGCGACGTTCACCACGAGGGCGCCGTCGGGCAGCGCGGCGAGCAGGTCCGCGTCGACGAGGTGTTCGGTCTCGTCGGTGAGCGGGGTGATGAGCACGAGGACGTCCGTGTCCGCCGCCAGGGTCGGCAGGTCGCCGAACGCGTGCACCTTCCGGCCGTCCTGATCACGGGCGGTCCGCGCGACCACCGTGACGTCGCAGCGCATGGCCTCGAACCGCGTGGCGATCGCGGCCCCGATCGCGCCGTACCCGACGACGGTCACCCGACGATCGGCGAGCGACCGCGTGGTGCGGACGTCCCACACCCCGGCGGCGCGGTCGGTCTGGAACGTGTGGATCTCGCGGAGCGAGGTCAGCGCCAGACCGACCGCGAGCTCGGCGGTCTCGTCGTCGTGGATGCCGCGGCCGTTCGCGACCTGCGCGTGCGCCGGAGCGTGCGGGAGTGCGTGCTCGTACCCGGCGCTCGGCAGCTGCAGGAGCCGCAGGTTCGGCAGGTCGTGCACGTACTCCCAGCGGTGTCGGCCCGCGAAGTAGAACGGCAGCAGCGTGATCGCCACGTCGTCCGGTCGGGCGTACGGGCCTTCGACGTCCCAGACGTCGAGCTCGACGCCGTCCGGCACGGGGCCGAGACGGTCGACGAGCTCGACGAAGGGCAGGGTGACGATCGGCATGCGGTCGGTGCCTTCCTGCGGTGCCGGCGCTCGGGACGCGGTCGGCGTCAGCTGTCGGTGCGCGGCGAGAACGAGCCGTGGTCGTCGAGCGGCCCACGCCCGACGTAGCCCTCGGTGACGTCCTCGACGATGACGTCGCCGAAGCGCGCCGGGAGCGTGGCGGCGTGCGTGCCGCGCAGCTCCTCGATCGACGCCTCGAACGCGCCCTGCACCTCGAGCGTGCCCGACGAGGCGTCGGTCACGCCGATGCGCAGCACCGGGAAGCCGCGGCCGTCGCACAGGCCCTGGAACCGCACGTCGTCCTCGCGCCGGACGGTCACGATGACGCGGCCCGTCGACTCGGAGAACAGCGCGGTCGCCGTGTCCACGCCGTCGCGCTCCTCGAGCTCGTCGAGGACCACCCGCGCGCCGATGCCGAAGCGCAGGACCGACTCGGCGAGGGACTGGCCGAGGCCGCCGTCCGCGAGGTCGTGGGCGCTCGTGAGCAGCTGCTCGCCGGACGCCGCGTGCAGCAGGTCCGCCAGGGCCTTCTCCTGCGCGAGGTCCACCGCCGGCGGACGACCACCGAGGTGCCCGTGCACGGTGCCGGCCCACGCCGACCCGTCGAGCTCGAGGCGCGTCGTGCCGAGCAGGTACACGTTGTGGCCGTCGTCCTGCCAGCCCGAGGGCACGCGCAGCGCGACGTCGTCGATGATCCCGAGCACGCCGACGACGGGCGTCGGGTGGATCGGGGTCGTGCCGGTCTGGTTGTAGAAGGAGACGTTGCCGCCCGTCACCGGGATGCCGAGCTCCATGCAGCCGTCCGCGAGGCCCTCGACGGCCTCGGAGAACTGCCACATCACCTCGGGGTTCTCCGGCGAGCCGAAGTTCAGGCAGTCGGTGACCGCGGCCGGGACCGCACCGGTGACGGCGACGTTCCGGTACGCCTCGGCCAGGGCCAGCCGGGCGCCCTGCTTCGGGTCGAGCTGGCAGTAGCGACCGTTCGCATCGGTCGCGACGGTGACGCCGAGACCGGTCTCCTCGTCGACGCGGATCATGCCGCCGTCATCGGGGAAGGACAGCGCCGTGTTGCCGAGCACGTAGGTGTCGTACTGGTTCGTCACCCAGTTCTTGGACGCGAGGTTCGGCGAGCCGAGCAGCTGCAGGAACTGCGCCTTGAGCGCCGGGCCCGTCTCCGGGCGCTCGAGCGACTCGGCGCCGTCGGCCTGCAGGGCGTCGATCCAGGTCGGGTAGGCGACCGGGCGGTCGTAGACCGGGCCGTCGACGGCGACGGTGCGCGGGTCGACGTTGACGATCTCCTGGCCCTGCCAGTCGATGACCAGACGGCCGGTGCCGGTGACCTCGCCGAGGACGCTCGTCTCGACCTCCCACTTGCCGACGACCGCGAGGAACGCGTCGAGCTTCTCGGGGCGGACGACCGCCATCATGCGCTCCTGGCTCTCCGACATGAGGATCTCCTCCGCCGTGAGCGTGGGGTCGCGCAGCAGGACGTCGTCGAGCGAGATGTGCATGCCGCCGTCGCCGTTGCTCGCGAGCTCGCTCGTCGCGCAGGAGATGCCCGCGGCGCCGAGGTCTTGGATGCCCTCGACCAGGTCCTCCCGGAACAGCTCGAGGCAGCACTCGATGAGGACCTTCTCGGCGAACGGGTCGCCGACCTGGACGGCCGGGCGCTTGGTCGGGCCGCCCTCGGTGAAGGTGTCGGACGCCAGGATCGACGCCCCGCCGATGCCGTCGCCACCCGTGCGGGCGCCGAAGAGCACGACCTTGTTGCCGGTGCCGGAGGCGTTGGCGAGGTGCAGGTCCTCGTGGCGCAGGACGCCGACCGCGAGGGCGTTGACCAGCGGGTTGCCCTGGTACACCGGGTCGAAGTAGGTCTCGCCGCCGATGTTCGGCAGGCCGAGGCAGTTGCCGTAGAACGAGATGCCGCCGACCACGCCGTGCACGACGCGCTGCGTGTCCTCGTGGTCGATGGCGCCGAAGCGGAGCTGGTCCATCACGGCGACCGGGCGGGCGCCCATCGAGATGATGTCGCGGACGATCCCGCCGACACCCGTCGCGGCGCCCTGGTAGGGCTCGACGTAGGACGGGTGGTTGTGCGACTCGACCTTGAAGGTCACCGCCCAGCCGTTGCCGACGTCGACGACACCGGCGTTCTCTCCCATGCCGACCATGAGGTTCTTCGTCATCTCCGGCGTGACCTTCTTGCCGAACTGCCGGAGGTAGTTCTTGCTCGACTTGTACGAGCAGTGCTCGGACCACATCACGGAGTACATGGCGAGCTCGCCCGAGGTGGGGCGGCGACCGAGGATCTCGCGGATCTTCGCGTACTCGTCCGCCTTGAGCCCGAGCGCCTCGTACGGCTGCTCCTTGTCGGGCGTGGCGGCGGCGTCCTGGACGGTGTCGGGCTTCGGGCGAACGGAGGTCGTCACGGTGGTGTTGTTCCCTGTCACTTGACGAGCGTCGACTCGATCACGGAGGTGAAGAAGGTGAGGCCGTCCGTGCCGGAGGCCATGGCGGCGGGGGTGTCCGGGCCGAAGCCGGCCTCCGTCGCGTGCTCGGGGTGCGGCATGAGCCCGACGACGTTGCCGCGCTCGTTCGAGACGCCGGCGATGTCGTCGATCGACCCGTTCGGGTTCACGCCCACGTAGCGGAACACCACCTGGCCGTTGTCCTCGATGCGCTTGATCTCGTCGGCGTCGGCCACGAAGCGTCCGTCGGCGTTCTTGAGCGGGATCGTGATCTCCTGCCCGGCGCTGAACCCGGAGGTCCATGCGGTACCGGCGGTCTCGACGCGGAGCTTCTGGTCGCGACGGATGAACTGCTGGTGCGCGTTCCGGGTGTGCGCACCGGGCACCAGGCGGGCCTCGGCGAGCATCTGGAAGCCGTTGCAGATGCCGAGCACGGGCATGCCCTTGCCGGCGGCGTCGATGACCTCGGCCATGATCGGGGCCTTGGCCGCGATCGCCCCGGCGCGGAGGTAGTCGCCGTAGGAGAACCCGCCGGGGAGCACGATCGCGTCGACGCCCTGCAGGTCGTGGTCGCCGTGCCAGAGGGCGACGGGCTCGGCGCCGGCCAGACGGACGGCGCGCTGGGCGTCGCGGTCGTCGAGCGAGCCCGGGAACGTGATGACGCCGATCCGCATCGCGGTCACGCGCCCTCGACCGTCACGGACACGACGTCCTCGATGACGGCGTTCGAGAAGACGTCGGCCGCGATCTCGCGGACCTCGGCCAGCTTCGCGTCGTCGACGGGGCCGTCGACGGTCACCTCGAAGCGCTTGCCGATGCGGACGTTGGTCAGGTCGGCCTTGCCGAGACGGGCGAGCGCGTTGCCCACCGCCTTGCCCTGCGGGTCGAGGATCTCGGCCTTGGGCATGACCTCGACGACGATCGTTGGCACGTGTTCACTCCAGCACTTCGGGGATGGGTGGGACGCGACCAGTCTAGGTGGCGCGCGCGGCGCGCCGGGTCGGTTGTGGAGAAGTGGTCGAAGGCGTACATTCCAATTGGAATAGTCGGAGCAGAAGACCGGACTGGAGGCACGGATGACGTCGCTCACGCCCCTGGCGTACGCCGCGCTCGGCCTGCTGGCCGAGGCTCCGATGCACCCCTACGAGATGTTCCAGCTCATGCTGCGACGGCGTGAGGACGAGAACGTCAAGGTCCGCCCCGGCACGCTGTACCACCAGATCGGCCGCCTGGTCGACCTCGGGTACGCCGAACAGCTCGGCACCGCGCGCGAGGGCAACCGCCCCGAACGCACGACCTACGCCATCACCGACGCCGGTCGCGACGCGCTCCTGACCGGGCTGCGGCGCATGGTCGCCGAACCCGCGGACGAGTACCCCGAGTTCCACCTCGCGGTCTCGCACGTCGACAACCTCAGCGACCAGGACGCCGTCGCGGCCCTCCGTGCCCGCACCGAGGCGATCCGCGCACGACTGGAGCAGTACGACGAAGCCGCCACGGGCCTCCAGGCCAAGGGGTTGGCGCCCCGGTACTGGCTGGACGTGTCGTACGTCCGTGCCATGCTCGCCGCGCAACTCGAGTGGCTCACCGCGACCGCGGACCGCATCGAGCGCGGGGACGTCCCCTGGGACGGCCCGGCGCTCCCCACCGACACCGAACCGACCAGCACGAGCAAGGACCCCACTCGATGACCACCGCACCGTCCGCCGACCTGCAACACGGGAAGAAGCCGTGGCCCGCGCTCTGGGCGCTCGTCGTCGGCTTCTTCATGATCCTCGTCGACTCGACCATCGTGTCGGTCGCCACCCCGACGATCGCCCAGGCGCTCGACGCCGACATCAACGCCGTCATCTGGGTGACGAGCGCCTACCTGCTGGCGTACGCCGTGCCGCTGCTCATCACTGGCCGTCTCGGTGACCGCTTCGGCCCGAAGGTGCTGTACCAGGCCGGACTCGTCGTCTTCACGCTCGCGAGCCTGTGGTGCGGCCTCGCCGGCTCGATCGAGGTGCTCATCGTCGCCCGTGTCGTGCAGGGCCTCGGTGCCGCCATGATGACGCCGCAGACCATGGCGGTCATCACCCGGATCTTCCCGCCGCAGAACCGCGGTGCGGCGATGGGCCTCTGGGGCGCCGTCGCCGGTGTCGCCTCGCTCGTCGGCCCGATCGTCGGCGGCCTGCTCGTCGACGGGTTCGGCTGGGAGTGGATCTTCTTCGTGAACGTCCCCGTCGGCATCGTCGCGTTCGTGCTCGCGCAGCGCTTCGTGCCGCAGTTCGAACGCAACGGGCACCGCTTCGACTACCTCGGCATCGTGCTCTCGGCCGTCGGCATGTTCCTGCTCGTGTTCGGCATCCAGGAGGGCGAGACCTACGACTGGGGCACGATCACCGGCCCGATCTCGGTCTGGTCGCTCATCGTGACCGGCATCGTCGTGCTCGCCGCGTTCGTCGTCTGGCAGGGCGTGCAGAAGGGCGAGCCGCTGCTGCCGCTCGGGCTGTTCAAGGACCGCAACTTCACGCTCGCGAACATCGCCATCACCGCCGTCGGCGTCGCGATCTCTTCGTTCGCGCTGCCGATCATGCTCTGGGCGCAGGACGTGCTGCGCTTCAGCCCGACCCAGGCCGCCCTGCTGCTCGTGCCGCAGGCCGTCATCTCCGCGGGACTCGCGCCGTACGTCGGCAAGAACCTGAACAAGTGGAACCCGCGGTGGGTCGGCTCGTTCGGCCTCGCGTGCTTCTCGGGTGCGCTGTTCTGGTTCGGGTCCCTGCTCTGGTCGGGCGCCGACTGGGGTTGGACGCTCCTGCCGAGTGCGCTCCTCGGGCTCGCGAACGCCTGCATGTGGGGACCGCTCTCGGTCTCCGCGACGCGCAACCTGCCGCCGGCGCTCGCCGGTGCCGGTTCGGGCGTCTACAACACCACGCGGCAGATCGGCGCCGTGCTCGGTTCGGCCGGCATCGCCGCGCTGATCGAGGCCCGGATCACCGCGAACTTCCCGTCCGGGGCGGAGTCGACCTCCGGCGGCGGCGCGGAGCAGCAGGTCGGGGCGCTGCCCGCGTTCCTGCAGCAGCCGTTCGCCACGGCCATGGGGCAGTCGCTCGTGCTGCCGGCCGTCGTGCTCGTCGCGGCGATCGTGGCGGCGCTGTTCCTGGCGAAGCCGAAGCAGACCGCGGCGTGGGGCTCGGGTGCCCCGGCGGCGACGCAGCCCGGTGCCGCATCGCCCGCGGCCGACGGCGACCAGCACGCCGCGGCGGGTCGGCCGGCCGGTGCGCACGCTGCCGGTGCCGCGCCCGCGACCGCGGAGGACGAGCTCGCGGCGGTCGACCACCACGGCCGGCACGCGGACGCCTAGTCCGGCCGGGTCTCCCGGCACACGGGCCCCGGGCCGCTCGGACGAGCGACCCGGGGCTCCGTCGTCCCGGCCGCCGGCCCGCACGGCCCGCGGCGTGGTCGTCGTCCCGGCGGCCCGCGGCGTGGTCGTCGTTCACGACATCGCGCGTGTCGATCGACGCGTGCCGTGTCGTTCGATGCGCACGCAACCGGTGCGTGGGCATCGTGCGACGTTGCACGTGTCGATCGACGCGCGCGTCGTCGCAGAACGCGCGCGACCCGCACGCCGCACGCCGGCACGCCGCACGCCGGCCCGCCGCACGCCGCCGGCAGGCACGCCGCGGCCCGCGCTACCCCCGCCGCTGCAGGTGTGCCCGGGTGAGCTCGGCCATCTCCTCGTCGGACAGGGCGTCGACGGAGCGGGCCTCGCGGCGGTCGGTCCGCTGCCACCGGACGAAGAGCATGACGAGCACGGGCACGTCGGCGACCTCGGCGATGAACCACAGCAGGTCACCCGCCAGGTGCTGGTCGCGCAGCGGTGACGGGAACCACGGCTGCCCCACGGCCTGCACGAGCGACCCGTCGAGCACGTGGTTCGACACCCGCAGCACGATGCCGGGCACCGCGTCGAGCAGCAGCTCCACGAAGGCGAGCAGGAACTCGATCGTCACGAACGTCGAGCTCCGCAGGACACCGGGTTCGGACAGCGGCGCGAGCAGCGTGAACCCGAGCACCGGCACGAGCACCGTGATCGCCGTCGCACACGCGCCCGACTGCCGGATCGCGGCGGACAGCGGGGTGAGCAGCACCGCGAAGAGCACCAGGCCGACGACGGGGGCGACGATCGCGTTCCCGAGCACCCGCACGGGCCGTGAGCCCATCACCCGGTCGGCGGCCGTGGACCAGCGTGCGGGTCCGCCGATGCGCAGGAGCGACACCGGGGCGGCGAGGGCGGCGAACGTCGGCACGGCGAAGAAGAGCAGTGCGAGCCGGAGCGTGAAGGCCCACCGGAGCTCCTGGTCGTACCGGCCGACGATGCCGAACTGCAGCACGGCGAACAGCGCGAGCGCGGCGACGAACGAGGTCGTCCGCCAGGCCGACCACCGCGCCCGGCGTCGCCGTGCTCCCACCAGCCACCACGCGTAGGCCACGGCGGCGATTACGAGCAGTACCGCGGCCAGGGGGTCGAGGTGCCAGGTGCTCCAGAACACGTCGGGTTCGGGCGTGGGGTGCCTCCTGGTGACGCGGCGGGACGGGCGTCGTCATCCTCCGCCCGGAGGCCCTCGGGAGCCTCCCGCGCCGGGGGCGTACCGGTGAGGATCGGCACAGGTGCTCGGCGGGCGGGTGCTCCGACACGCGCGCGTCGCGCACGTTCGGACGACGACCGTGTACGGTTGACGTTGTCTTGATCGATGCAAGAAAATCGATGCAAGCGAACCGATGCGGGAGAGGGGACGCGATGGACGTCGACGCGGATCTGCTGCGGGCCTCGGGCCTGCGGGTCACGGCACCGCGCCTCGCGGTGCTGCGCGCATCGTCCGCGATGCCGCACGCCACCGCGGACGACATCCTCGGCGCGGTCGCGGCCGAGCTCCCCACGACGAGCCACCAGGCGGTGTACGGGGTGCTCGGCGCCCTGACCGGTGTCGGGCTCGTCCGCCGCATCGAGCCCGCCGGCAGCCCGGCGCGGTACGAGCGACGCACCGGCGACAACCACCATCACGTCGTCTGCACGATGTGCGGCGCGATCGAGGACGTCGACTGCGCGGTCGGTCACGCACCCTGCCTGACGCCCTCGGAGACCCACGGCTTCGCCGTGACGACTGCCGAGGTGACCTACTGGGGCATCTGCGAGCGCTGCGCCGCCGCCGAGCGCGACGACGCCGCGGCCGTCCCCGCCTGAAGCAACCCTGGCCCCGCCTGGAGCAACCCGAGCATCCCTGACCGAACCAACCGTTCCACCTGAGGAGGAACCGTGTCCGACCAGAACACGACCGGCCCCGCCGGCACCCCCACCACCACGACCAACAGCGGCGCCCCCGTCTCGAGCGACCAGCACTCGATGGGTGTCGGCGCCGACGGCCCCCTCGCCCTGCACGACCACTACCTGGTCGAGAAGCTCGCCCAGTTCAACCGCGAGCGTGTGCCGGAGCGCGTCGTCCACGCGAAGGGCGGCGGTGCGTTCGGCACCTTTACCGTCACGAACGACGTGTCGCAGTACACCCGCGCCGCGTTCCTGCAGCCGAGCAAGCAGACGGAGATGCTCGCTCGCTTCTCGTCGGTCGCCGGCGAGCAGGGCTCCCCGGACACCTGGCGCGACCCCCGCGGCTTCGCGCTGAAGTTCTACACCGAGGAGGGCAACTACGACCTCGTCGGCAACAACACCCCCGTGTTCTTCATCCGCGACGGCATCAAGTTCCCGGACTTCATCCGCTCGCAGAAGCGCCTGTCGGGCTCGCACCTGCGCAACCACGACATGCAGTGGGACTTCTGGACCCTGTCGCCCGAGTCGGCCCACCAGGTCACGTGGCTCATGGGCGACCGCGGCCTGCCGTCGAGCTGGCGCCACATGGACGGCTTCAGCTCGCACACCTACCAGTGGATCAACGCCGAAGGCGAGCGCTTCTGGGTGAAGTACCACTTCGAGACGCAGCAGGGCCACAAGACCCTGACGCAGGAGGACGCCGACCGCATCGCCGGCGAGGACGCGGACTTCCACATCCGCGACCTCTTCGAGGCGATCGAGCGCCGTGACTTCCCGAAGTGGGTCCTCAAGGTGCAGGTCATGCCGTACGAGGACGCCGCGAGCTACCGCTTCAACCCGTTCGACCTGACGAAGGTGTGGCCGCACGCGGACTACCCGCTCATCGAGGTCGGCACGATGGAGCTGAACCGCAACCCGGAGAACTACTTCGCGCAGATCGAGCAGGCCGCGTTCGCGCCGTCGAACTTCGTGCCCGGCATCGCGGCGAGCCCCGACAAGATGCTCCTCGCGCGCATCTTCAGCTACGCGGACGCCCAGCGCTACCGCGTCGGCACGAACCACGCGCAGCTGCCGGTGAACGCCCCGAAGAACGAGGTCCACTCGTACTCCAAGGACGGCGCCATGCGCTTCGACTTCCAGAAGGCCGAGGTGCCGGTGTACGCGCCGAACACCCAGGGCGGTGCCCACGCCGACCCGAACGCCACGGACGACGTCCCCGGCTGGGAGTCCGACGGTGCCCTGCAGCGCGCCGCCGCGACGCTGCACCCGGAGGACGACGACTTCGGCCAGGCCGGCACGCTCTACCGCGAGGTCCTCGACGACGCCGCCCGTGAGCGCCTGGTCGGCAACATCGCCGGGCACGTCTCGAAGGTGACGCGCGACGACCTGCTCGAGCGCGTGTTCGCCTACTGGACGAACGTCGACGCCGACCTGGGTGCGCGCGTGCGCGCCGCGGTCGCGCCGAGCGCGCCGGGTTCGAACGAGGACCCGGAGAAGGTCGCCGTCGAGGCGTAGTCGCCACCGCGTGACGGACGGGAGGCCCGGTGCCAGCTGGCACCGGGCCTCCCGTCCGTCACATGAACGGTCCTAGACCTGCTGGCCGTTGAGCATGACGGGCCCGGCCGGCCAGTCCTCGAGCCGGGCCTCGACCGGCAGGACCATCCAGCCGCCCTGCTCGGTCTCGGTCACGCCGGCGCCGTCCGCGGTGAAGGCCGAGAAGGTGCCGACGGCGCCCTCGAGCTCGTGCCAGCCGCAGCGGGCGTAGAAGGGGACGCGGTCCTCGCCGGTGCCGAGGAAGCCGAACGGCACGCGGAGCCCCTCGAGGACGGCGCGCGTCCGGACGAGCAGCTCGCGCCCGACGCCGGTGCCCTGCAGTGACGGCGACACCGCGACGATGCCGGTGTCGCCGACGAGGAGGTCCTCGCCGCCGACGGTGACGTACATGCGGCGGATGCCGAGGTGCGCGAGGACGACGCCGTCCGCACCCCACCCGATCACCCGTCGCTCGGGCTGCATGCCGGCGTAGTCCCGGCCGCCCACGTACCAGTGCGACCAGTCCGGGAACGCCTGCCCCAGCATCGCCGCGATCGCCTCGTGGTCGGGGAGCGTCAGCGCGCTCTCCTCGACCACCTCCCACCGGATGTCTTCGCTCACGCGCCCATCCTGCCGGTTCCGTCTGCGCGTCGGTGGCCCGAGGCTCGGCCAGGCGGACAGTTTCGCGTCTGCTCGACCACGAGAGTGTCCGCGGAGCCGAGCCTCGGCGTAGACCCCCCGCCCGCGCGGGTCAGCCGCGACCGGGCGCCGTCACCTCGATGCGGTTCGCCCACGGGTCCTCGAACGCCACGGTCCGGCCGTCGTCGGCGGTCTGCACGCCGGTGTCGTGCATGCGGGACACGAGCGCGCCGAGGTCGTCCGCGCCGGGGACCTCGATCCGGACCAGCCCGAGGCCGAGCCCGAGCTGCCGACGCCCGGCACCGCGGGAGTTCCACGTGTTCATCGCCATGTGGTGGTGGTAGCCGCCCGCGCTGACGAACAGCGCCTGGTCGCCCATCGCCGCGGTGGTCGCGAAGCCGAGCCGGTCGACGTAGAACGCCCTCGCGGTGGCGACGTCGCCGACGGACAGGTGCACGTGGCCGACCCGCCCCGGGCGCGACGCTGCGGACTCCAGCGCCGAGGACGTCAGGTGCGAGCGGATGAAGGCGTTCGGGTCGACGTAGATGGTCGCCATGTCGACCATGCCGTGCGTCCACGACCACTCGGCGCGGTCGCGGTCCCAGTACAGCTCGACGCCGTTGCCCTCGGGGTCCTGGAAGTAGAACGCGTTGCTCACGAGGTGGTCGGCGCTGCCCGTGAAGGTCCGCGGGTACCGCGTCGCGACGGAGTACAGCGCCGCCGCCAGGTCGGCCTGCGTGTCGAACAGGATCGCGGTGTGGAACAGTCCGGCCTCGTGCGGGGACGCGTGTCGCATCGCGGGGGCGTGCTCGAGCACCACGATCGGTGTCGCGCCACGGCCGAGCACCGCCGTACCTCCGTCGTTCGTCAGGACCTGCAGCCCGACGCCGTCCCGGTAGTAGGCGACCATCGTGTCGAGGTCGGCGACCCGGAGCGTGACGGCGCCCATCCCGGTGTCCGCGGCGAGGAGGTCCTGCGTGTGCATGGCACCAGTGTGCGCTCGATTGGTTGACGCGTCAACCAAATGGTTCAGCGCGCTACTTCGCGCTGAACCCGCCGTCCGTCTTCAGCAGCTGCCCGTTCACCCACGCGCCGTCCGGCCCGAGCAGGAACCCGACCAGGGCAGCGGTGTCCGTCGGCATCGAGGGCCGTCCGAGCGGCGTCTGCGCGACCGCGGCCGCGCGGATCTCGTCGGTCATCCACCCGGTGTCGTTCGGTCCCGGGTTGACCAGGTTCGCGCTCACCCGCACGTCACCGAGCTCGAGCGCCGCCCCGACGATCAACCGGTCGAGCGCCCCCTTGCTCGTGCCGTACGGCAGGTTGAAGCCGACGTGGTCGCTCGTCAACGCGACGACGCGACGACGGTCCTCCGGTGCGGCCGCACCCTCGCGGAGGCGTCTGGCGTACGCCTGCACGACCAGGAACGGCGCGCGGACGTTCACGGCCAGGTGCCGGTCCATCGACTCGACCGTCGTGGTGGCGAAGTCCGAGTCGACCGACTCGCAGTGCGACAGCACCACCGCGGTCACGGGCGCGCCCGCCTCCGCCTCGGCGCGGTCCACGAGTGCGGCCGCCTGCTCCGCGTCGGCCAGGTCGACCGGGAGGCGCGTGACGCGTGCTCCCGCACGCTCGGCCTTCGCGACGACCGCGTCCACCCCGTCGGGGTCGGCGGCACCGTGCACGCGTTCGTCGTACGGGCCCCACCAGGACAGGGCGAGGTCCCACCCGTCGGATGCGAGTCGCGACGCGATCGCAGCGCCGATGCCGGCGCGCCGACCGAGGCCGGTCACCAGGGCGAGGGGTCGGCTGGTGAGCGGTCCGTGGGTCATGGGTCGTGCCTCCCGTCCGTGCGACGCGACCGTGCGCCGACCCGCCCAGGATGGCACCGCACCCGGTGTCCGGTCGGCGGCACGCGCCGCAGCAGGGCCAGGATGGGAGGATGCCTCGTTCCCGCCCGCCCGTCCGGCCCCGTGCGCGGCGCGGCCGACCCGACCTGTCGACGTTCCCGGTCGAGCGCCTGCGCGACCGGTTGTCGTCGTACATCTACGGCAACATCACCGTGCTCGCCGTCGCCATCGCGGTGGACCCGGCGGCGATCCGGCACGGTTCGGCCGTGCTCACGGTCCTGGCGACCGCCGTGCTGACCTACCTGGCGCACGTGCTGTCGCACCTCGTCGCGCACGCCGTCGGCGACAGCGGGGACGACGACGAGCACCGGGAGACGTTCGGCGCGATCGTTCGTGACGCGAACCCCATCGCGACGTCCGGCCTGATCCCCGCCGTGCTCTATGCCGCCGCCTGGGTCGGCTGGCTGCCAGCGCCGTGGGCGCAGACCGCTGCGATCGTCATCCTCGTGGTGCGCATCGGCCTGGTCGGGGTCTTCCTGCAGCGGTTCAGCGGACGGCGGCCGTCGTTCCTCGGGCTGTGGGGCGGTGTCGTCCTGGCCGCCGTCGCCTTCGCGATCGGGCTGGTGAAGGTGGTGCTGACGCACTGAGCGGGAATCCGACCGAGCGGGAGCGTCCGCAGCGCTCCGGGTGGGATCCGCCGGCCGTCAGCAGCCGGTGGTCGTGAGGGTCACCCGCGCGACGTCCTCGCCGGAGACCGTCGTCCGCACCGGGCACAGGTCGCCCGCCCGCACCGTGACGTCGCCGAGCGGCACCCCCGCGAAGTCCGCGGTGCCGCCCGGGAACACGCGCTGGTGCTCGGAGAGCTTCCCCGTCGCCGCGAAGACCTTCACCTCGTACGGGTGGTCGGCGGCGTCCCGGGACACCGTCACGGCGATCTGCCCGGTCGAGTCGTGCGCGCCGCAGCCGGTCAGCGAGACGGCGCCGAGCACGACGACGGCGAGGGCGAGCAGGGGTCGGCGGAGCACGACGACCAGGCTACGCCGCGCCGCGGAGTCCTCCGTACTGGGGACGGGCGCGATCCCGGCGGACCGGTAGCGTTGGACCATGTACCAGGGGACCTCACCGACCTCCACCGGCACCTCGGCCCAGGCCGTCCGTCGCGCCGCACTCGTCGCCGCGCTCGACGTCGTCGACGGCGGGCCCGAGGAGCGCTTCGAGCGCATCACCCGCATCGCACGTGAGGCCTTCGGGGTCTCCGGTTCCTTCCTCAACCTCGCGGGCGCCGAGGTCCTGACGATCAAGTCGCAGCAGAGCGACGCCGTGTACGGCCCGACCATCCCGCTCGAGGACACCTTCTGCGGTCGCACGCTCGACCAGCTCGGGCCCGTCGTCGTGCCGGACGCCCGCGCCGACGCCCGGTACGCCGACATGCCGATGGTCGTCGAGGACCCGAACGTCCGCTTCTACGCCGGGGTGCCGCTCCGCGTCGGCGAGGACCACGTCAAGGTCGGCACGCTCTGCCTGGTCGACCCGCAGCCGCGCACGCTCGACGACGACGACGTCGCCCTGCTCGAGGAACTCGGCGTCTGGGCGGAGCGCGAGCTCGCCACGGGTGCCGACGAGGACCGGCTGCGCGGTGTCCTCGCCGGGCTGCAGCCCCTGCCGGTCGAGGTCCCCGGGTACCGCCTCGGCGGGATGTCCGTCCCGCACGGCGTCGTGTCGGGCGACCTGCACGAGTGGCACCTGTCCGGCACCGCGCTGCACCTGACCATCGCGGACGTGATGGGCAAGGGCATGGCGGCCGGTCTGCTTGCCGCGACGATCCGCGGAGCCCTGCTCGCACGTCCCGACGAGGACCCCGAGCGGGTGGTGGCCGCCCTCGACGAGCAGGTCGCGCCCGATCTCGGTCGCGCCGAGTCCTTCTCGACGATGTTCACCGGCCGGCTCGACCCCGCGTCCGGGCAGCTCGACTTCGTGGACGCCGGTCACGGCCTGGTGCTGCAGATGCGGGCGGACGGTGCCGAGCGCACGCTGCTGTCGAGCGACCTGCCGATCGGGCTGCACCCGGCCGGGCTGTCCCGGTCGACGGGGTCGCTCGTGCTCGAGCCCGGCGACGTGCTCGTGCTGGTCAGCGACGGCGCGCTCGAGCTCTGGGACTCGACGCTCACGTCGCTCTCGCGCCTCGGGGCGCTCTGGCGGCAGGAGCCGGACATCGACGCGTTCCTCGCCCGGGTGCGCGCACGCGCGCTCGAGCACGACCCGGGGGACGACCTGACGGTCGTGGTCCTGGCCCGCGATTGACGGCCGTCACGACGGCAGCGGACGGACGGGAGGCCCGTGGCGGCGTCGCCAAGGGCCTCCCGTCCGTCCGGTGGTCGTCGGTCAGGCGCCCAGGCGCTCGATCAGTTCGGCGTACCGCGCCGCGGTGCGCTCGACGATCTCCGGCGGGAGCACCGGCGGGGTGCCCTGCCGGTCCCAGTGCGCGGTGAGCCAGTCGCGGACGATCTGCTTGTCGAACGAGTCGGTGCGGCCGCCGGAGCGGGCGTCCCAGTAGCGGCTCGAGTCGCTCGTCAGGACCTCGTCGGCGATCCGGATCGTGCCGTCGGCGTCGCGGCCGAACTCGAACTTCGTGTCGGCGATGACGACGTCGTGCTCCCGCGCGATCGCGGCCGCCTCGGCGTAGACGCGGAGGGACAGGTCGCGGAGCGCCTCGGCGTCCGCGCGTCCGACGAGCTCGACGGTCTGCTCGAAGGAGATGTTCTCGTCGTGCTCGCCCTGCGGGGCCTTGTACGCCGGCGTGTAGATCGGCTCGGGGAGCCGGTCGCCCTCGGACAGTCCCGCGGGGAGCGGGACGCCGCAGACGCTGCTCGTCTCGCGGTACTCCGCCCAGCCGCTGCCGACGAGGTACCCGCGGACGACGCACTCCACGGGGAACATGTCGAGCGGCAGCACGTGCATCGACCGGGCCGCCACTGAGGCGGGCACCGGGGTACCGCCGGAGCCGGGGTCGACGAGGTGGTTCGGGACGTCGGCGATCCGGTCGAACCAGAAGCGCGACAGCCGGGTGAGGAGCTCGCCCTTGCCCGGGATCGGCGGCTCGAGCGCGAAGTCGTAGGCGCTGACGCGGTCGGAGGCGACGAGGAGCAGCTCGGTGGCGCTCGCGACGTCGGCCGTGCCGTCGGGCACGTAGAGCTCGCGGACCTTGCCCGACGACACGTGTCGCCAGCCCGGCAGCTGCGGTGCGGCGGTCACCGGGCGACCTTCGCGGCGATGTCGGTGCGGTACTGCGCGCCCTCGAGCGTGATGTCGGCGAGGCCCGCGTAGGCGCGCTCGCGGGCCTGGGCGAAGTCGGAGCCGGTGCCGACGACGCTGAGCACCCGGCCGCCGGTCGCGACGAGGTCGCCGTCGAGGACCGCGGTGGCCGCGTGCGCGACGGAGACGCCCTCGCGGGCGTTCGCGGCGTCGACCCCGGTGATGACGCGCCCGGTCCGCGGGTTCTCCGGGTAGCCCTCGCTCGCGAGCACCACGGTGACCGCGACGTCGGCGCTGAAGGTCGGCTCGGGGGCGCCGGCGAGCTGCCCGGTGGCGGCGGCGGTCAGCAGCGTGCTGAGCGGCGTCGTGAGACGGGGGAGCACCACCTGGGTCTCCGGGTCGCCGAACCGGGCGTTGAACTCGATGACCCGCACACCCTGCTCGGTGACGATGAGCCCGCAGTAGAGGAGCCCGACGAACGGGGTGCCCTCGTGCTCCAGCCGGCGGACCGTGGGGAGCGCGACGAGCTCGGTGACCTCGGCGACGAAGGCCTGCTCGGACTCCCACCGGTCGGTGAGCCACGGCAGCGGCGAGTAGGCGCCCATGCCCCCGGTGTTCGGTCCGGTGTCGCCGTCGCCGAGGCGCTTGTGGTCCTGCGCGGGGCTGAGCGCGCGGACGTCGTGCCCGTCGCTGAGGAAGAACAGCGAGACCTCTTCGCCGTCGAGGAACTCCTCGACCACGACGGGTCCGTGCTGCAGCCAGTAGGTGGCGTGGTCGACCGCGGCCTGACGGTCCTCGGTGACGAGGACGCCCTTGCCCGCGGCGAGCCCGTCGGCCTTCACCACGTACGGGGCGCCGAGCTCGTCGATCGCGGCGACCGCCTGCTCGACGGTGCCGGCGGACAGGGGCCGGCCGGTCGGCACGCCGGCCTCGGCCATGATCCGCTTCGCGAACGCCTTCGAGCCCTCGAGCTGCGCGGCCGCACCGCTCGGCCCGAAGACGGGGATGCCCCGGGTGCGCAGGGGATCGGCGACACCGGCGATGAGCGGGGCCTCGGGGCCCACGACCACGAGCTCGATGCCGTTCTCGATCGCGTACTCCGCGACGAGGGGGCCGTTCGTCGGGTCGAGCGACACCGTCTCGACGTCGGCGGCGATGCCGGCGTTGCCCGGGGCCACCGTGATGACGTGTCCGGCTCCTTCCGCGAGGAGGGCCGTGGTGATCGCGTGCTCGCGGGCACCGGAACCGAGGACGAGGATTCGCACGCGATCACCCTACCGACGTCGACACGCCGCTCGCGATGCGACGGTTAGCCTGGGGACATGCCGCCGAAGAGGATCGAGGACGCCGACGGTCTCGCCGCGCTCGCCGCGGTGCAGGGTGGGTCGACGCTCCGGACCGCCGTCGCGACCGCGGTGCGGTGGACGCTGCAGCGACTGGCCGACGACGTGCCGGGCAACAGCGTCGAGGTGCGGGTGCCGCCGTTCGCGGCCGTGCAGGCCGTCCCGGGTCCGCGGCACACCCGTGGGACCCCGCCGAACGTCGTCGAGACGGACGCGACCACGTGGCTGGCGCTCGCCACCGGAGCGCTCCGGTGGGACGACGCCGTCGTGCGGTCCCGGGTCAGTGCGTCCGGGTCGCGAGCGGACCTGGCGGCGTTCCTGCCCGTCCGTACGACTGCCTGACGCCCGCACGGCCGCCTGACGCCCGCGGGCCGACCGGCGGAGCGCGCCCGGCCGATCAGCGGAGGACGGCTGCGGGGTAGGTAGGTCCTACCGATGTGGTGGACACGAGCCCCTGCGTAACGTGGGTGTCGCCGGGATTCGGACCCGACCCGAACGGGTCCGAACCCGGCGACAGGGTCAAAGGTACGCGACATGTGCCGCCGTCTGTCAACCGTTCCGGCGAGTCGTGGCGCAGATTGCAACGTCCTTGCGTGGTCGACGACGTGATTCCGTACCGGGGTGGAACGTCCTCCGGCGTTCAGCGGTCGGAGCGCAGCGGTCCGCCGAGCATCTCGGCCAGCTCGGACCGCGCGTGCACGTCCCACTTCGCGAACACCCGCGACATGTGCGCGTCGATCGTCCGGACCGACAGCCCGAGCGTCTCCGCGATGCGCCGGTTGCTCAGCCCGCTCGCGGCGAGCTCGGCGACCTCGTGCTCCCGGTTCGTCAGCGGCGGGCGCGCGTGCCCGGCCGAGACGGCCATGCCGTGTCCGGCCAGGACGCCCTGCGCGGCGATGATCCGCACGCGGTCCCCGGACCGGACGGCGTCCGCGTAGGCGACGAGCGCGTGCGCGAGGGGACCGTCGACGCGGGCGGCGGCATCGCGCATCCGTGCGAGCGACGCCGAGGTGTCGCGCCCGGTCACCATGTCGTTCGCGTAGTGCAGCGTCTGGGCGTACATGACGGGCAACCACGCCCCGCTCGCGGTCGACCGCTCGGTGATCTCGTCGGCGTGCCGGAGCCCGGCCGGGTTGCCGAGGACGGACTCCGCCCACGCGATCGACACCGCGACCTGCTCACCGAGGATCCGCATCGCCCGGAGCGGGGTGCTCCGGGCGCGCTCGAGCGCCGCGGTCGCACCCTCGGCGTCGCCGGAGTACGCCAGCGACAACGCCAGCCGCGCCCACGGGTAGGCCGCGAAGCCCCCGTGGTCGGCGACGTCGTACCGCTCGCAGGCGGCCGAGAACGCCGTGACCGCGTCCGCCCACCGGCGCTGCCCGATCGCCTGGTTGCCGACGCCGATGAGCTCGAGCGTGAAGTCGTACTTCAGGAAGGGGCTCGACCGCCGGACGGGGATCTCCGTGAGCAGGTCGGCGATGTCCCCGCGCCACACCTGCACCTGGTGCAGGACCGAGACGATCTCGCCGACGCTCCAGGGCGCCTCCTCGACGTGCTCGACGGCGGTCGCGAGGGAGCGCTTCGCAAGGACGGTGGCGTCCTCGAGCCGACCGGCGGTGGCCAGCGCCGTCACCGCGCAGGGGGCGACGCAGAGGAAGGACACCGGGACGGTGGGCTGCTCGAGCACCCGGGAGCGCTCGATCTCCGCGCGGACCTCGGTGAAGCGCCCGCCCCAGCCCAGGTGCGCGAGCCGCAGCAGCCGCAGCCGCTCGGCGGTCGCGGCGTCGACCAGGGGCATCGCCGCGTCGGTCAGCGCGACCGCCGCGTCGACGTCGTCGTCGTGGAACTGCCGGATGTTGGCCAGGGTCTCGCACGCCTCGACGATCGCGGCGTCGTCCACCTCGGTCGACCGCCCGGTCGCGATGCCCCACGCCGCCTCGGCGTCGCACCGGCCGGCCTCGCGCCCGGTGCTGTACGAGTGCGCGAGCGACCGCAGGCAGTGCACCGTCACCCGTTCGGTGGCGGTCAGCGCGGTCCGGAGCGCGGCGGACGCGAGCGTCACACCGCTCTCGTGCTCCTGCAGCCGCACCGCGACCTGGGTGGCGTCGATCAGTTGCCCGACCGGCGGCAGGACCCCGCACTCGAGCGACCACAGCGCGGCACGCAGACGGGCGGCGGGCGGAGCGCCCTCGGGACGGGTGGTGCGGAAGGCGTTCGCGCGGGCGAAGAGGGTGGTCCGCCGGGCGACCGGCACGAGGCCGCGCACGACCTCGCCAACGAGCGGGTGCGACGGCCGGACGACGGTGGTGCCGTCCTCCGTCGAGTCGACGGCGACCAGGCCGAGCGCGACGACGCGGTCGACGTCGCCGCCGGAGACCATGCCGAGCAGCCGGGCCAGGGGGATCGGGTCGGCGAGGGCCACGATGTCGACGACGTCGCGGAGGTCCTCGGGCAGCGCGCCGAGCTCGGTCCGGTACATGTCCGCCAGGCTGTTCGACGCCGTGATGCGGCCGCGCCAGTACCACCCGGACGCGGTCTGCTCGAGCGCGCCGGACGCCAGCGCCGCACGCACGACCTCGCGCAGGTACAGCGGGTTGCCCGCGGTGGCCCGGTGCACCCGTTCGGTCGAGGCCGTCTCGAGCTGGGCACCGAGCGCCCGGGCCACGACCTCACCGGTCTCGTGCAGGTCGAGCGGGGCGAGGTCGATGCGTTCGAGCAGGTCGTCCTGCCACAGTGCGCGGAGCGCTTCCGGCAGTGCGGTGAAGTCGCGGCAGGTCAGCACGAGCCGGGCGCCCTGGTCGCGGACCAGCCAGGCGACGTAGCGGGCGGAGACGGCGTCGAGGTGGTCGGCGTCGTCGACACGGAGCACGACGTCACGGTCCGACAGGTCGTCGACCTCCCGCAGGCGCTGCGCGGCGCCCGCGTCGTCGACCAGGTCGGCCAGACCGGCGGGCAGGTCGCCGAAGCGGTCGGCGACGGCGCTGAACGGCATCGTCCGACCGGACGCCACGGCGGTGATCGGCACGACGACCGTCCGACCGGAGGCGTCGCGACGTGCCACCCGGTCGGTCACCCGCGCGGCCGTGGAGGTCTTCCCGAGACCCGGCGCACCGACGAGCGCGACGCTCCACCGGTGCTCGGCGACGACGGACACGGCGCGGTCCTCCTCGCGACGCTGCACGATCGGCCACGTCACGCGTCCGGGCGCGGCGGGACGACGACGGCCGTTGATCGACTGTTCGCGCACCCCGTCACCTCCCGTTCGTGGTCGCCCGTACGTCCCCGGTCGAGCGGGTCCGGTGTCCGGGCTCGCACATCGTCCTCGACCGGGCGACCGGCACCCGACGCGCTGCGCGCAGTGGATACCGGCCGGTCGTCACATCTTGCACCGTCGCGCACGGGGATGAACAGGCCGGAGCACGTCCCACAGTGGGGGACAATGGGACGGTGAGCGACACCGACCGACCCGAGGACCGCCCGGCACCGACCCCGGCTGCGGCACCGACTCCGGCACCGGCACCGGCGCCGAACGCCGTCGAGTCACCGGACGAGGTCACCATCCGCCGTGCGCCGAAGTTCGGCGTCTTCATCCTCGGCGGCGCGGTGCTCGGGTTCCTCGCGACCCTCGTGATCGTGACGCTCACCATGGACATCGACCGCGGCGACCAGCAGGACGCGTCCTTCGGCACGCTCGTCGGCTACTTCTCGCTCTGGGGCGTCACCATCGGCGCGTTCGCCGGCGCCCTCGTCGCGATCGTCCTCGACCGGGTCCTCGCCCGTCGCGCCGCCCGCCTGACGGCGGAGCGGGTCGCGGTGGAGCCAGCGGAGGAGACGGTCGACGGCGAGGTCGAGGACCAGGGCGACGCGACCGGACCCGTGGAGCGCACCGACCGCTGACGGTCGCCACCAGCAGACGGACGGGAGGCTCCCCACCAGCTGGTGGGGAGCCTCCCGTCCGTCGCGTGGTCGCCGGGGTGACGCCGCTCAGCTGAGCTGGTTCGCCTCCACCCAGGCGAGGTACTCCGGGCTGACCGTGCCGGTCACGTACTCGCCCGTGAAGCAGCTCATCTCGAGGTCGGTGACGTCCGAGCCCTCGATGATCGCGTCGCGCATGTCGGCGACCTCCTGGTAGATGAGGTGGTCGCTGCCGAGCACGCGGTTGATCTCCGGGATCTTCCGGTCGTGCGCGATGAGCTCCGCACGGGTCGGCATGTTGATGCCGTAGACGTGCGGGTACCGGACCGGGGGAGCGGCGCTCGTGAACGTGACCTCGTTCGCGCCGGCGGCCCGGGCCATCTCGACGATCTCGCGGCTCGTGGTGCCGCGCACGATCGAGTCGTCGACGATGAGGATGTTCTTGCCCTTGAACTCCGACGACATCGCGTTGAGCTTCTGCCGGACCGAGCGCTTGCGCTCCGCCTGCCCCGGCATGATGAACGTGCGGCCGACGTAGCGGTTCTTGAAGAAGCCCTCGCGGTAGTCGATGCCGAGCTTCTGCGCGACCTGCATCGCCGCGGGGCGCGACGAGTCCGGGATCGGCATCACGACGTCGATGTCGCCCGTGGGGGCGTACTGCGCGATCGTGTCCGCCAGGCGGTTGCCGAGGCGGAGGCGGGCGTCGTAGACCGAGATGCCGTTCATCACCGAGTCGGGCCGGGCGAGGTAGACGTACTCGAACGAGCACGGCACCAGGCGCGGGTCCTTCGCGCACTGCCGGGCGTGCATCTGGCCGTTCATCTCGATGAACACGGCCTCGCCGGGGGCGATGTCGCGGACGATCTCGTAGCCGCCGGACTCGAGCACGAGCGACTCGCTCGCGACGACCCACTCGGGCTGGCCGGCCTCGTCGAACTTGTGCCCGAGGATGAGCGGGCGGATGCCGTACGGGTCACGGAACGCCAGCAGGCCGTGGCCCGCGATGGTCGCGATCGTGGCGTAGGAGCCCTCGACGCGCTCGTGCACGCGCTCGACGGCGTCGAACACCTGGCCGGCGTCGAGCTCGCTGCCGCGGACCTGGCCCTGCAGCTCGTGCGCCAGCACGTTCACGAGCAGCTCGGTGTCGCTCGTCGTGTTGAGGTGTCGACGGTCGATGTCGAAGAGCTCGCGGGTGAGCTCCCGCGTGTTCGTGAGGTTGCCGTTGTGCACCAGGACGATGCCGTACGGCGCGTTCACGTAGAAGGGCTGGGCCTCTTCCTCGTTGCTCGCGGCGCCCTTCGTGGCGTACCGGACGTGGCCGAGGCCCATGGTGCCGAGCAGGGCCCGCATGTCACGGGTGCGGAAGGACTCCCGCACGTGGCCGCGCGTCTTGTGCATGTGGTGGACGCGACCCTCGACCGTGGCGATGCCCGTCGAGTCCTGACCCCGGTGCTGCAGGAGCAACAGGGCGTCGTAGATGGATTGGTTGACGGGCCCCTGCGCAACGAGGCCGACGATGCCGCACATTCGCGGTGTGCTCCAGACCGTAGGATCGGGTGGTACCGAACAAGTCTGCCACGCCCCGCGGAGGACCACGCATGCCGAACCCGTACGCAGCCGCCGGCGTCGACACCGCAGCCGGTGACCTGGCCGTCGAACTCATGAAGTCCGCCGTCTCGGCGACGCACAACGCCTCGGTGCTCGGGGGTGTGGGCGGCTTCGCGGGGCTCTACGACGTCTCGTTCCTGCGCGACTTCTCACGGCCGTTGCTCGCCACGTCCACCGACGGCGTCGGCACCAAGGTCGCGATCGCGCAGGCGATCGACAAGCACGACACGATCGGGCAGGACCTGGTCGGCATGGTCGTCGACGACATCGTCGTGGTCGGCGCGAAGCCGCTCTTCATGACGGACTACATCGCGTGCGGCCGGGTCGTGCCGAACCGCATCGCGGACATCGTCGCCGGCATCGCCCGGGGCTGCTCGGCCACCGGCACGGCGCTCGTCGGCGGGGAGACCGCGGAGCACCCGGGGCTGCTCGGGCCGGACGACTACGACGTGGCGGGTGCCGCCACCGGCGTCGTCGAGGCGGACCGGCAGCTCGGGGCGCACCTGGTCGAGGACGGCGACGTCGTCGTGGCGATCGAGTCCTCCGGCCTGCACTCGAACGGCTACTCGCTCGTCCGGCACATCCTGGCCGGCAAGGGCGTCGGGTACACCGACCAGCTGCCGGAGTTCGGCACCGGGGTCTCCGTCGGTGAGGCCCTGCTCGAGCCGACCCGCCTCTACACGTCGCCGTTGCTCGCCCTGCTCGACGCGCGACCCGGTGTCGTGCACTCGCTCTCGCACGTGACCGGCGGCGGCATCGCGGCGAACCTGGCGCGCGTGCTGCCCGTCGGCACCTGGGTCGAGGTCGACCGCACGACGTGGACGCCCCCGTCGGTGTTCCGGGTGCTCGCGTCGATGGCGGGCACGCCGGTCGAGGAGACCGAGGGCACGTGGAACCTCGGCATCGGGATGTTCGCGGTCGTCGCGGCCTCGGCGGCGTCCGACGTGCTCGGGGACCTGCGTGCCGCGGGGCTGCCCGCGTGGACGGTCGGCACGGTGTCGACCTCGGCGCGGGACCTCGACGGGTTCGAGCAGGGCGCCAAGGGTGTCGACGGGGGCGCGGTGCGGCTCGTCGGCGCCTACGCCGGCTGACGCGGGGGTCCGGCGCTCCCCAACGCCCCAGGCCATGCGTCGAGGTTCCGCAATCCTGCACTCTCGCGCTGCCACGCCTGCGTTCGTGGGACCTCGGCGACCCGCGCGTGGCGAGTCGTGCGACCTCGGCGTCCGTGACCGCGCGTGGAGCTCGACCGGAGCCGCGGGAGCCGCCGTCGCCCCGCCGAGCGGGCAGGACGTGCCGCTCACGTTCGCCGAGCGTGCACGATCAGTCGCCCGGCGGCGCTGAGCGTGACGGATGTGGCACGCTCGCCAGCGCCGACCTGGTCCGGAGGCGCTGATCGTGGACGCTCGGGCGCGACGATGCCGGAGCCGGTGTCGGAGACGGTGTCGCTGGCGCCGCAGCCGCCGTCGCCCCGCCGAGCGGGCAGGACGTGCCGCTCACGTTCGCCGAGCGTGCGTGATCAGTCGCCAGGCGGCGCCGAGCGTGACGGATGTGGCACGCTCGCCAGCGCGGACCTGGTCCGGAGGCGCTGATCGTGGACGCTCTGGCGCGACGTGGCCGGAGCCGGTGTCGGAGCCGGTGTCGCTGGCGTCGCAGCCGCCGTCGCCCCGCCGAGCGGGCAGGACGTGCCGCTCACGTTCGCCGAGCGTGCGTGATCAGTCGCCAGGCGGCGCCGAGCGTGACAGATCGTGCACGCTCAGCACGCCGCACGCCGCACGCCGCACGCCGCACGCACCACGCCGCACTCCCACGACCGCACCGCCGCCCGCGCACACGGAAACGCCGCGCGGCCCCTCGGGGCGCGCGGCGTCGACGATGTGGGTCAGGCGGACTTGTTCTGGTCCTGCTGGGTCTCGAAGTCGTCCTCGTCGTCGCCGGGTTCCTCACCGTACTGGTCAGCCCAGCGGTCGACGTAGGAGTTCTCGTCCGAGTGTTGCCCGGCGGAGAGCTCTCGCTCGAGCGCACCGTAGTTCGTCTCCGGACTGAAGTACTTCAGCTCCCGGGCGACCTTGGTGTGCTTTGCCTTCTGACGGCCGCGCCCCATGCGTGACCCCCTCGTGATCGGCTCTGGTCCGGTCCTGGCGGGTGCAGGGTTGCCACCCGGGGAACCGAACGATTCGTGGTTTGAAATCTGCCGATCACTCTACCATGTACCCCGTTCCCGACTCGGCCACCGGCGTCCCCCGGAGATCGGCCGGGGGAGCACCGAAGACCTGATCAGGACTCAGGCGGGCAGGGGCTCGGGGACGCCGCGCTTGCGACGCGACGAGCGCAGCACCAGGGCGTCGATCGAGAACCGCCCCGGTCCGGTCAGGGTCACGGCGAGCGAGGCCACGGCGAGCACGAGCACGTACTCGAAGCCGCCGTCCTGGGCGAAGAACCCGGCGGTAGCGTGCGCGAGGAGGCCCGCGACGACCATGTCGACCGCGAGGAGCAGGCCGACGACCCGGGTCGCGACGCCGAGCACGAGCAGGACGCCGCCGACGAGTTCGAGGCCGGCGACGACGGGTGCCGCCACCTCGGCGAGCGGCACGCCCATGCCGGCGAAGCCCTGGGCGACGCCGGGGATGCCCTGGGCGAACTTCTGGGCGCCGTGGGCGATGAACACCACGCCCAGGACGATGCGGAGCGCGGTCAGGCCGATGGAGGTCGATGTCGTTCGCATGCGGCAGACGCTAACCGATGACGCGTCATCGACCAGGGCGGTTCGGAGGACTGCCCGGACTTCGCCAGGACTCCCTCAGGCTGCGGTCCACTGAACGGCGGACCGACGCGGGGCACCGGTCCGCCGAACGACGGACCGGTGCCCGGTCGGGACGGGCTCAGGAGTCGGTGCCGCGCCCGGTCTCCTGCTGGAGGCGCTCGATGTTCTCCGACGCCTCGGCCTTGTTGAGGTCGGCGGGGAGCTCCTCGCCGGCCTCGCGGGCCAGGGTGTCGAGGTAGCTGCGCTGCGGGCCGGTCATCGGCTCGTCGCCGGTCACCCACTGCGAGGGGTCCTTGCTGGCCGTCGTCGAGGGGTCGGGACGCTCGCCACCGAGGGTCTCGCCCTGGTGCCCGGCGTCCGGGGTCTGCTGCTCTGCATCACTCATGGCGCCGAACCTACGCGCGGGGTCGGACACTGCACGCAGCGTGCCCGTCCCCCGGACCCCGGAGCAAGGGCCCAGGACCCAGGACCCAGGACCCAGGACCCAGGACCCAGGACCCAGGAGCCCGGGTCCAGAGCCGAGGACCCCGCACCCCGGGTCAGGCGGGCGGGACCGGCGTGCCGGTGTACCGCACCAGGTCCGGCCCGATGCCGCTCGCGGCGATCGGTACCTCGTCGTCGCCGCGCCGCAGCCACACGGTCGCGGCGCGCTCGTCGATCCGCACCACCTCGTGCAGGGTGCCGTCGATCAGCACCGCGGCACGGACGTCCACCGCACCGGTCGTGGGTCGCGGCGGCAGCCCGACCACGTCGGCGTCGTACGCGGCGTACCGGCCGGGGGAGAGGAACGGCGACACCGGGGTGGTGACGACCTCGAGCCCGTCCGCGACGTCCCGGACCGCGACGAGCCGGACGGCCTGGTCGGTCGGCAGGGGGACGTCGACGACCGGCGCGTCGGCGGGACCGGCCAGTGCGCGGAAGGCGGGCCGACCGTCGGGGGCGAGTCGCGCCTCCAGGCCGTCGATCCGGACGCGACCGCGGCCACGCGAGTCGGCGTACAGGCCGGGCTCGAGTCCGGAGCGCCGCGCCTCGAGCCGGGACACGACCACACGGTCCGGGCGGTACCAGTCGCGGAGGGTCGCCGGGTCCACCCAGCCGATGCTCGGCACGCCGCGGGTCAGGTCGTCGCCGTCGGCGGCGGGTCGTTCGTCGAGCGCGCCGATCGGGTGCTCCCCGCGCACGGCGACGAGGCCCGCGTACGGTCCGGCGGCGGGCGGCTCGTGGTCGAGCACCTCGACGCGCTTCGACACCTTGCCGCCGTGGCCGTCGAACGTCGCGAAGGTGCGCAGGTCGGAGATCGTCATGTCGCCGACGATGCTACGACCGTCTGCCCGGGTCGGCCCAGACGGACAGGAACGTCGGGCAGGAAGGAAAGGCGGCGACGAGTGCAGCGGACGGGAGGCGCGCATCGCGTCCACCCGTCCGCTGCGGGCCGTCAGAGGGAGCGGCGCAGGGCCTCCAGTCCGTCCCGCAGACGCGTCACCGTGTCGTCGGTGAGCGTGCCGCGCGTCGCGCGGCGACGCAGGTCTGCGCGCACCTGCTGCCGGAACGACGCGACGGCCATCTCGACCTCGCGCAGTGCGCCGGCGCCGGCGGTCGGGACGTCCTCGGGCTCGTCGGCCGTCTGCCCGCGGGGTGCCTGGGCGCTCGCGGCGAGGTCCGCGCGGAGGGACCGCATGGCCTCGCCCACCGAGGCGCGGACCCCGTCGGCCAGCGTCCGGACCGAGTCGGCGACGCCGGACTGGATCGCGGCGAGCTCCTCGGCGCGGGCGTCGAGCTCGGCGCGGCCGGCGTCGGTGATGGCGTAGACGGTCTTGCGGCCGTCGGCGGTCTTGGTGACGAGCCCCTCGGCCTCGAGCTTCGCCAGGCGCGGGTAGACCGTGCCGGCGCTCGGGACGTAGGCGCCGCCGAAGCGCTCGCCGAGGGCCTGGATGAGCTCGTACCCGTGCATCGGGCGGTCGGCGAGCATCGACAGCAGGGACAGGCGCAGGTGACCGTGCGCGAACACCGGGCTCATTCGGGGACCACCGTCTCGTCGGCCCCGGATCCCGGTGCGGGCTGCGCCGGTGGGGCGTGCAGGACCGCGATGTCGCCCGACACCGAGTTCACCTTGAGGTCGAGCCACTGCCCGGAGAGGTCGCCGCCCTGCTTGACGTACGAGCCGCGCACTCCGCGGATCTCGGAGTCGTCGAACTGCAGCTTGCCGGTCGCCGTGCCCACGGTGCAGCGGTACGGCACGCCGTCCTCGAGCCGGACGCTGACCGATCCCGACACGGTGTTCACCCGGGCGGAGTCGGGGGTGCCCTGCAGGTCGAGGACGACGTCGGCGTTCACCCCGTCGGCCGTGAACCGCGGGATGGAGCCGGTCGCGACGACGTCGCCGGAGACGGTGCGGACCGTCAGTTCGCCGTCGAGGTCGCGGACCGTGGTGGCGCCGGACACCGCGTGCACGGCGAGGTCACCCGCGAGCCCGTCGACGACGACGTCGCCGGAGACCGAGTTGACCGAGGCGCCGCGGTTCGTGCCGGACAGCAGGGCACCGGCGGAGACCACCCCGACCGTCACCCGGGCGTCGCGGGGGACGAGGACGCTGACGTCGGCCGTGGCGCGTCCGCTGAAGGACCTGAGGAACCCGAGCGGGTCGTCCCAGCGGATCTGCGGGTGGTCGATCGTGAGCGTGTCGCCGTCCAGCTCGATCTTGAGCGGCTTGCCGGACACGCTGTGCACCTCCACCCGGGCGGTCGGCTCGTCGTGCGCGACGACGTCGACCTGTCCGCCGGCGAGTCCGACGCGCAGGGCGCGGACGATGCCGGTGTCGATCACCTTGGGCTCCTCGACGAGCCACTTCTCCTGGGCCATGCTGCCTCCTCGAACTCGCGATGCATCGCGTTTGGTGGTGTCACGGTACATCGCGAGTCGGTGGATGTCACGGGGCCGGTCCCACTCCCGGCACGGCGACGGCCCCGCGCCCGGTGGGGGAGCGGGGCCGTCGGACGGTCGTGTCTACTTCGCCTTGTCGAGCGCGGCCTGTGCCTGCTCGGCGGCGGCGTCGAGCGCCTCCTTCGGGCTCGTCTTCAGCAGCATCGCGGTCTGCAGCTGCGTCGACAGGGCGGCGCTCACCTCGCCGTACGCGGTGATCGACGGACGCGCCTTGGCGTACTCGAGCTCGTCGGCGAAGGCCTTGAGCCGCGGGTTCTCCTCCAGGTACTGCTTCCACGTGGCGTTGTCCGCCGTGGCCTGGTTCGCGGGGAGCAGGCCCGTGGCGATGTCCCACTTCGCCTGGGTGTCCGGGCTGAGCCACCACTGCAGGAACTTCCACGAGGCGTCCTGCTGCTTCGTCGACGTCTTGATGATGTACGAGTTGTTCGTCCCGAGGTTCATCGCCGGCTCCTTGATGCCCGGCAGGGCGAAGACGCCGACGTTCTCCTTGCCGAGCGTGCTGTCGATCGTCGACAGGTCGTAGGCGCCCGTGATGGCCATCGCGGCCTTCTTCGACGTCAGGGCCGGGACGGCGCCGTTGGTCGAGGTGGTGAGCAGCGACTGCGGGTAGGCGGTGCCGTCCTCGAGCATGTCCGTCCAGCCGGTCAGGGCCTGCACGCCGGCGTCGCTGTTGAACTCGACCTTGGTGTTGTCCTCGTTGAGGAAGTCACCGCCGGCGCCCCACAGCATCGACTGCCAGGTGAAGACCGGCCACTCGCCGGTGCCGATCGGCAGGTATGCGCCGTACTGGGTCGTGCCCTTCGTGAGCTTCTTCGCGTCGTCCTGGAACTCCGACCAGGTGGTCGGGGTGTCGGTGATGCCCGCTTCCTTGAACATCTCCTTGTTGTAGACGACCGCGTAGTCGCCGATGTCGGTCGGCAGCGTGTACTGCTTGCCGTCGAACTCGCCCGTGGACAGCATGCCCTCGGTGAAGCTGTCCTTCGTGATGTCGCCGCTGGACAGGTAGTCCTCCAGCGGGAGCACCTTGCCGGTCTCGATGACCTGCCCGGTCTGCTGCGGCGTGCTGTCCCCGAGCACCATGTCGGGCCCGGTGTCGTTCTTCAGCGCGTTGATGAGCTTCGCGTCGAACTGGTCGGACGAGGCGGCGTACTGCGCCTGGACCTGGATCCCGTCCTGCGAGGAGTTGTACTCGTCGATGAGCTTCTTCACCTCGGTGGCCTGGGGGCCGGTGTAGTTGTGCCAGACGGTGATCGTGGTCTTCCCACCGCTGCCGCCGGAGTTCCCGGTGACGGAGCCGCCGGAACACCCGGCCAGGGCCAGTGCGGCACCCACGGCGAGGGCCGTGGCGCCGAGCAGTCGCTTGCGCATGAGGTCGTCCTTTCTCGGACATCTGGGTGGAGCGAGGAGTGGAGCAGGGAGTGGTGCGAGGGGGGTACGGGAGGGAGGGTCTGGGGTCAGCGGAGCCCGCCGGCCATCGCCGACACGATCTGCTTCTGGAAGATGACGAAGACGATGAAGACGGGCAGGATCGCGAGCGTCGACCCGGCCATCAGCAGGTTGAAGCTCTGGCTCGCGTTCGCCGACTGCAGCTGCGTGAGGCCGACCGACACCGTGAAGAACTCGGTGCGCGACGCCACGAGGAACTGGAAGAAGAAGTTGTTCCAGTTGTAGACGAAGGACAGGACGGCGAAGGAGCCGATCATCGGGGTCGCCATCGGCGTCACCACGGACCACATCCGCCGCCAGACACCGGCGCCGTCGACCCGGCTGGCGTCCTCGATCTCGCTCGGGAACGAGGTGAAGAACTGCCGGAACAGGAAGGTGCCGAGGATCGACGGGATGTTCGGGACGATGAGGCCCTGGTAGCTGTTCAGCCAGTGCAGCGAGGACAGCAGGGTGATGAGCGGCGTGAACACGACCTCGAACGGCACGAGGAGCGCGGCGAGCAGGACGACGAAGACGATGTTCTTGCCGGGGAACTTCAGGCGCGAGAACGCGAAGCCCGCGGCCAGGCTCGTCACGATCTGGCCGGCGGTCGTCGCGATCGCCACGACCGTCGAGTTGAAGAAGTACAGCCCGAACGGCGCGACGGTGAAGATGTCCGCGTAGTTCGACAGCTCCCACTGCCGCGGCAGGAAGCTCGGCGGGAAGGCGAGCGCCTCCTCCGAGGACTTGAAGCTCGTCAGCAGCATCCAGAGGAACGGGCCGAAGAACAGCACGACCGCGACGAGCAGGATGACGTGGCGCAGGACGGCCGGCGAGTGCTTGCGGAACAGCACCCGGAAGGGGCGGCTGCGGTGCGGACGGGAGGCGCGGTGCGCGTCCGACGGGAGGGTGCGGGGAGCGATCTGGGTCACGGTGGCGGTCCTAGTTCAGCTCGATGGGGTCGCGGCGGTTGATGACCCGCAGCTGGACGACCGCGACGAGGATGCCGACGATGAGCAGGAGGACGGCGGCGGCACTGGCCGAGCCGCCGTGGAAGAACACGAAGCCCTGGTTGTAGATGTAGTAGAGGATCGTCTCGCTGGAGTTGATGGGACCGCCCTGGGTCAGGACGTAGACCTGGGTGAAGACCTGCAGGGCGCCGATCACGCCCGTGATGGCGAGGAAGCCCGTGGTCGGGGCGACCAGGGGGAGCGAGATCGTGAAGAAGCGGCGGATCGGGCCGGCGCCGTCGAGCGTCGCGGCCTCCATGTAGGACTGCGGGATGTTCGTCAGCGCGGCCGAGTAGATGATCATCGTGTAGCCGACGCCCTGCCAGATCGAGAACACGATGACCGAGACCAGTGCCCACGGCTCGGACGTCAGGAAGCCGATCGGGGGTGCGCCGAGTGCGGTGACGACCCCGTTCACCAGGCCGCCGAGCGGCGACAGGATGAAGCTGAAGATCAGTGCGCTGCCGACGATCGGCGCAATGTACGGCACGAAGAGCAGTGCCCGGTAGACGCCGCGGCCGCGGAAGGGCTGGGCGAGCAGCGCGGCGAAGAACAGCCCGATCGCCATGGTGACCGGGACCACCACGACGACGTACAGCGCGGTGTTGCCCGCCGCGCGGACGAACTCGCCGTCGCGGAACAGCCCGGTGAAGTTCGACAGTCCGACGAAGCCGTTCGTCTCGCCCGACGCCGGGTTCCAGTTCGTGAACGAGTAGAAGACCGTCTGCGCCAGCGGGTACAGGTAGAACAGCGCCAGCAGCACCGTCGTCGGGGCGATCAGCACGTAGCCCGCGCGGCCCTCGCGTCGTTCCATCCGGCTGGCGTCCGCGGTGGACGACCGTCGACCGGGAACGGTCACCCTGGTCGGGTTCTGAACCGCACTCGTCATGCGGACCTCCTCTTGGCTCGTCGTTGAACGCTAGGAATCGGCTGTTTCGAGCACATTACCGTTCGATCACCAAAAGTAAACAGTCGATTGTGCGACGACTTCGTTCGGCAATCGACCGTTTCATCGCTACAGTGACGGCATGCACGAGCAGCACTTCCAGGACATGGCACGGAGCCCCGGATCGGTCGGGGACGTCCTCCGCCTGGTCCGTGTCTCGGACACGACCTCGCGCTCGAGCATCGCCCGCAGCACCGGCCTCGCGCCGTCCACGGCCTCGGCCCGCGTCGACGCCCTGATGGCCCTCGGCCTGGTCCGCGAGAGCGGTGCCGAGGGGTCGCGCGGCGGTCGCCGGGCACGACGGCTCGAGCTCGTCGCGGACGCCGGCTTCGTCGCCGCGGCCGACCTCGGCGCCCACCACGTGCGCATCGTGCTGACCGACCTCGCCGGCACGGTGCTCGCCGACACCGACGCGCTGGAGCACGGTGCCGGCACCGTCCCGGTCGCGGCCGGACCCCGGGCCTCGGTCGCCGCGCTGTGGGAGCGCTTCGTCGAGCTGGCGGCGGACAGCGGGCTCGACATGGCGCGCTTCCGTGGTGCGGCGATCAGCGTCCCCGCGCCGGTGTCGTACCCGGGCGGGAGCGTGGCGACGCCGTCGTTCGAGCCGTCCTGGCACGGGGCCGTGCTGCCCGAGCTGTTCGCCGAGTACACCGACGTCCCCGTCCTCGTTGAGAACGACGCCAACCTCATCGCCCTCGCCGAGCGTCCGGGCCCGGACCGCGTCGGCACCCTCGTCGCCGTGAAGCTCGGCACCCGCATCGGCTCCGGGGTCCTGCTCGACGGTCGGCTGCACCGCGGCGTGAGCGGCGCGGCGGGGGAGATCAGCCACACGCCGGTGGACGGCGAGGCCTCCATCGGCTGCACCTGCGGCGTGCCGGACTGCCTGGAGTCCGTGGCCTCCGGCGGGGCGATCGTCGCGCGGCTCCGTGCCGCCGGACACCGCGTCGGCGGGACGAGCGACGTCCTGGCGCTCGCCGCGCAGGGCGACACCGACACGCTCGACGAACTCCGACGGGCGGGCGAGCACATCGGCCGGGTGCTCTCCGGCATCGTGAACTTCTGCAACCCGAGCGAGGTCGTGCTCGCGGGGGCGATGTCCGCCTCGTCCGTGCTCGTCGCGACGATCCGCGGGGAGCTCTACCGGTCGTGCCTGCCGATGGTCGCCGATGCGCTCGACGTGCGGGCCAGCGCCTCGCCGCGTGACGCCGGCATCCGCGGCGCCACCGTGCTCGCGGTCGACGAGGTCCTGGCGCCGACGCGGATCGACGACCTCGTCCGGACGGCAGCGGAGCAGACCGCGTGAGCGCCGCGGAGGGGACGTCCGAGCGACGCGGGGCGGTCGTCGCCGTCGACGTCGGCGGCACCACGGTCAAGGGGATGGTCCGGGTCGGCGACGTCGTGCTCGACCGTGTCGTCGTCCCGACCTTCGGCGCTGCGCCGGTCGTCGACGCCCTGGCCGCCGGTGGCCCGGCGCTCGCCGCGATCGCCGCGGTCGTCGACCGACTGGCCGATGCCGCCGACCGGGCCGGGCACCCGCTCGCCGCGATCGGCCTGTGCACCCCCGGCGTCGTGGACTCCCCGTCGGGCACGGTCGTCGTCGCGGTGAACCTCGACTGGCGCGACCTGCCGATCGTCGCGCTCCTCGGCGACCGGTACGGCGTCCCCGTCGCGGTCGCGCACGACGCCCGTGCCGCGGCGACGGCCGAGATCGCCGCACGGACCGCGGCCGGGCGCGACGTCACCGAGATGGTCTTCATCCCGATCGGTACCGGCATCTCCGCGAGCCTGGTCGTCGACAGCCGGCTCGTCGTCGGCGCCGCCGGGGGTGCCGGCGAGGTCGGGCACGTCTGCGTCCGACCCGGTGGCGAGCAGTGCACCTGCGGACAGCGCGGCTGCGTCGAGGCGTACGCGTCCGCCCGGAACGTCGCGCGGCGCTACCGCGAGGCCGGCGGCACCATCGACGGCGGCGCCGAGGACATCGTCGCCGCCGTGGACACCGACCCCGTTGCCGCCGCGGTGTGGGCGGACGCGGTCGACGCGCTCGCCGCCGGTGTCGCGATCCTCGCGGCCGTGCTCGACCCCGCGGTCGTCGTCGTCGGCGGGGGACTCGGCGAGTCCGGGGAGCGACTGCTCGCCCCGCTGCGCACGGCCGTCGACGCCCGGCTCGGCTGGCGGCCGTCGCCCCGCATCGAGCAGTCGCTCGCCGGCGCCGGCGCGGGACTGGCCGGGGCCGCACTGCTCGCCACGGCCGCCGCCGAACCGGCACCAGCACCAGGACCAGGACCAGACCACGGAACCAGGAGGACCCCATGACCGAACAGCGACTCCGGATCGGCCTCGTCGGCGCGGGGGTGATCGCCCACGCCCACCTGCCGAACCTGCTCCGCATCGGTGACGTCGTCGTCTTCTCCGAGGTCGGTGCCGAGGAACTCGTGGCCGCGCACGGCGGTGAGGTCGTCGGCTCCCTCGACGAGCTCCTCGCCCGCGTCGACGTGGTGGACGTCGTCGTCCCCACCTACGCGCACGCCGAGGTCGTCCGTGCCGCGCTCGCCGCCGGCAAGGACGTCATCAGCGAGAAGCCCCTCGCCCGCACCGACGCCGACGCCGACGACCTGGTCCGCCTGGCGCACGAGGCCGGGCGGCAGCTCTACCCGGCGCACGTCGTGCGGTACTTCCCGGAGTACGTCCGGCTGAAGGCCGCCGTCGAGGCCGGGCAGCTCGGCGAGCTCGCCGTCCTGCGGTTCGTGCGGTCCGGCGCGTTCCCGACCCGCTCGGCCTGGTTCGCCGACCCCGCACTCTCCGGCGGCATCATCATGGACCAGATGATCCACGACCTGGACATCGCCCGCTGGATCGCCGGCGACGTCGTCCGGGTCAGCGCGGTGCACGTGCGGAAGGGCACCGTCGACCACCCCGTCGAGGCCGCGCACGTCCTGCTCACCCACGCGTCGGGCGCGATCAGCCACGTCGCGGGCATCTGGGGCCCGGCACACCTGCCGTTCGTCACCGAGTTCTCCGCAGCCGGCACGCTCGGCACCCTGTCGCACGACTCCCGCGACGAGCGGAACTACACGGCGGAGCTCCTCGACGAGGAGGCCGTCGGCGGCGACCTGCCGGAGCTCGACCCCACCGAGGACCCCTACTTCCTCGAGATCCGCGAGTACCTCGGGGCGTTCCGGGGCGGCGCGGTGCCGCGCGTCTCGGCGGAGGACGGCGCCACCGCCGTCCGGATCGTCAACGCTGCGCTCCGCTCCGTCGAGACCGGCCAGCCCGTCGACCTCGAGCCCGCCGCCGGCCGCACGCACGGGACGGTCAGCGCATGAGCCCCCTGCGCATCGGCGTGCTGTCCTTCGCGCACACGCACGCGATCTCCTACCTCGCCGCGCTCCGGGCGATGCCGGACGTCGAGGTCGTCGGCACCGACCCGGACGGCACGTCGACCGGCACCGACCTGGTCGACCTCCGCGGCCGCGAGCTCGCCGAGGCCCTCGACGTGCCGTACGTCGACACCGTCGAGGAGCTCCTCGCGCAGGGCGTCGACGCGGTCGTGGTCACGAGCGAGAACGCCCGGCACCGTGCCCTCGTCGAGCAGGCCACCGCCGCCGGGGCGCACGTGCTGTGCGAGAAGCCGCTCGCCACGACGTGGGAGGACGGTCTGGCCATGCGCGCCGCCGCCGACGCCGCGGGCGTGCTCCTCATGGTCGCCTTCCCGGTGCGGTTCGCCGGGACCTTCGCCCGGCTCAGCGCGACGAAGCGTGCCGGACGGCTCGGCGACGTCCTCTCGGTGCGCGGCGCGAACAACGGCATGCTCCCGCTGACGCGGTCGTGGTTCACGGAGCCGGAGCTCTCCGGCGGCGGCGCGATCGTCGACCACGTGGTGCACATCGCGGACCTGCTCGACGCGCTCCTCGACGGCACGCCCGCGGTCACCGTCACGGCCGTGACGAACCGGGTGCTGCACGCGGCACGCGCACGGGCCGAGACCGCGGGCCTGGTGACGATCACCTACGCCGACGGCACGATCGCCGCGATCGACTGCTCGTGGAGCCGGCCGGACACGTCGCCGACGTGGGGCGGGCTGGCCCTCACCGTCGTCGGGACCGAGGGGTCGGTGGACGTCGACTTCTTCCGGCCGAGCGTCCGCGGGCTCGACGCTGGGAGCGGTCGGTCGGTGGTGCTGCCCTACGGGCCGGACTTCGACGCGGCGATGCTCGAGACGTTCGTGGCGGCCGTCCGCAGGGGAGAGCAGCCCCAGCCCGACGCGGCCGTGGGGCTGCGCACGCTCGCGGTCGTGCTGGCGGCGCAGGAGTCGGCGGCGAGCGGCGAGACGGTGCGGGCGCGGTCCGTCTGACGCGACCCCGTGACGGTCGGGAGGCGCGGTGCCAGCCGGCACCGCGCCTCCCGTCCGTCTCGAACGCGGTCTCAGGACCCGCCGGCCGCCGCCCAGAGCCGGCGTGCGTTCACGAGCCCGCGCTCGACGGCGTCGACGTCGTCCTCGAGCCCCTCGAACTCGATCGACACCGGCCCGTCGAAGCCGCTCGCGACGATCCGTTCCACGATCCGACCCAGCGGCAGGTCCCCGTGCCCGACGACCGTGCCGAGCACCGCGCGACCGGCGAGGGTCGACAACCAGCCGTCCGCGGCGGGCGGCGTCTCGCGCACCAGGAAGTCCTTGAGGTGCACGACGGCCGCGACCGGCAGCGTCCGCTGCACCGCCCGGAGCGGGTCGTCGTCGAGGCACACGAAGTTCCCGACGTCGAGCAGGGTGCGGAAGTTCGGTCGGTCGACCTCGTGCACGAGCCGCAGGATCCGCTCGCTGTCGTTGAACGCGAACCCGTGGTTCTCGACCATGGTCGTGATGCTGAGCGTCTCGGCGTGCTCGGCGACCGCACGGCACACCGGCACGACCCGTGCGAGCACCCGCTCGAACTCGGCGTGGTCCGCGTCCCGCCACGCCCACGGCACCACGTCGTGGCGGAACCGGGTGATCCCGAGCCGGTGCGCGACGTCGAGGTGCTCGTGCACGCGCGTCACCTCGGCGTCGACCGTGGCGGGGTCGGAGAAGTCCGCGCCGATCACGTGGTTCGCGAGCCCGATGCCGCGCGACGCGGCGTGCTCGCGGATGCGGTCGACCAGGTCGGGCTGCCGGGGCAGGTCGTCGCCGAAGCCACCGGCTGCGATCTCCAGGTGCTCGCCGCCGGCGTCGGCGACGCGGTCGACCACGTCGAGGATCGTCAGCGCACCGCGCTGGAGGGATCGGGCGTAGCTGTAGGAGGACACTCCGAGGCGCATGGCGCGACCCTAGCCGCTCCGGTCTCGCCGCCACCAGGGGTGTGGACGGCCCCCGCGCCGCTCGTGCGGGTGGGCGACCACGGCAGCCGACGGAAGAGCGGCATGAGCGGCTGGACCATCGCCCCGATCACGAACGCGGCGACCACCGTGCCGACGCCGACGTCGCCGCCGAGGAGCCAGCCGACCACGACGACGGTGACCTCGATCACGGTCCGCGCGAGCCAGAGCGGCCAGCCGAACCGTTCGTGCACGCCGACCATCAGGCCGTCGCGCGCACCGGTGCCGAGGCCCGCGCCGATGTAGCACGCCGTCGCGACCGCGAGCAGCACCAGTCCCGCCGCGAAGAGCAGGACCCGGGCCACCAGCCCGTCCGGCTCGGGGACGAGCCAGAGCACGAGGTCGGCGGCGGGGCCGATCGCCAGGACGTTGCAGAGCGTGCCGATGCCGGGCCGCTGGCGGAGCGGGATCCAGAGCAGCAGGATCACGACGCTCGACACCACGGTGATGACGCCGAACGACCAGGGCAGCACGTTCTCCAGGCCCTGCGTCAGGACCGTCCACGACCCGACGCCGACCACGGCGCGGACCTGCAGCGCGGTCGACGCACCGTAGAGGAACAGGCCGACGAGCAGTTGGACGGAACGCAGGACGAGGGCGGGGGTGCGGTGCATGCCGATGATGCTCGTCCTCGATTGGCCTGTTGGTCGAGAGCCAATCGCACTACGGTGGACCCGTGTCCCCGGTCTCGCTGAGCGCCCGCGCCGCCGCCCTCCTGCTCACCGACTGGCGTGCCGCCAGCGGTGCCCCGGCGTACGAGGCGCTGTCCGACGCGCTCCGCGTGCTCGTGATCGACGGGCGGGTGCCGCTCGGCGTCCGGCTCCCGGCCGAACGCGGGCTCGCCGACGCCCTCGGGGTGTCGCGGACCACGGTCGCGAACGCGTACGCCCGACTCCGGTCCGACGGCTTCCTCGTGTCGCTCCGGGGCTCCGGCAGCGTCGTGCACCTGCCGCGGGACCTCGTCGGGCGTCCGGATCCCGAGCGGCCCGGCGGCGTGGTCGGGGACGACCTGCTCGACCTCCGCAAGGCCGCGATGCACGCCGCGCCCGAGGTCGCCGAGGCCGTGGAGCGCGCGGTCCGGTACGTGCCCGCGGCGCTCGCCGGGATCGGCTACGACACCGTCGGCGATCCCGGGCTCCGCGCCGCGATCGCCGACCGGTACACCGAGCGCGGGTTGCCGACCGACCCGTCGCAGGTCGTCGTGACGATCGGCGCCCAGCACGCCATCGCGCTCCTCGCCCGTGTGCTCGTCCGCCGCGGCGACACGGTGCTCGTCGAGTCCCCGACCTACCCGCACGCGCACGAGGCGTTCCGCGAGGCCGGCGGTCGACTCGTCGGCGTCCCCGTCGACGCGCGCACCGGCTGGGACGCCACGGCGCTCGAGACGACGCTCCGCCGGACCGCGCCCGCGGTCGCCTACCTGATGCCCGAACTGCACAACCCGACCGGGGCGACCATGTCCGCCGCGACCCGGGAGCGCCTGCTCGCCGTCGCGGCCTCGACCGGGACCGTCGTGGTGGCCGACGAGACGATGGGCGAGCTCCGCATCGACGGCACGCCCGCACCGCCGCTGGCCACGGCGGACCCGGCGGTGGTCATGATCGGCTCGGCGGCCAAGGTGTTCTGGGGCGGGCTGCGGATCGGGTGGATCCGCGCGGACCCGGACCTGCTGCAGCGGCTGCTCCTCGCCCGCCCGACGGGCGACCTCGGCACGCCCGTGCTCGACCAGCTGGTCGCGCGCGAGCTCGTCCCGCGCACCGCGGCCGTCCTGGAGGCGCGGCGCACCGCCCTGCGCACCGGTCGCGACGACGTCGTGGCCGCGCTGCGCGCGCGGCTGCCCGAGTGGGACGTCCCCTCGCCGGACGGCGGCCTGACGACGTGGGTCGGGCTCGGCCGGCCGGTGTCGAGCGCGCTCGTGCTCGCGGCGCGTGCCGAGGGCGTCGTGCTCGCCTCGGGTGGGGTGTTCGGCCCCGACGGTGGGTTCGAGCGCTTCCTGCGGGTGCCGTACACGATGGGGGCGGCCGACCGGGAGCGCATGGTCGACGTGCTCGCGCGGGCGTGGGCCCGCGTCGGGGGCGAGGGCACGGGCGTCCGCGGGTCGCTCGCCGCGGTCGTCTGAGCGGCGGCGGGCAGCCGGTTCTGTTCGCAGGTGGAACTGCGAGGATCGGCTCGTGCACTTCCTCTCGGTCTTCAGCCTCCGCAACCGTGCCCTCATCGCGCTCGTCACGATCGTCGTCGCGGTGTTCGGCGGCATCGCGCTGACGAACCTCAAGCAGGAGCTCATCCCGAGCGTCCAGTTCCCCCAGGTGGCGATCGTGAGCGCCTACCCGGGCGCGACGCCGGAGGTCGTGTCGAACGACGTCTCGACGAAGATCGAGCAGGCGATCCAGGTGGTGCCGGACCTCGAGTCGACGAGCGCGACCTCGTCCACCGGGCAGAGCGTCGTCTCGGCGTCGTTCGACTACGGCTCGAACCTGGCGAGCGCCGAGGACAAGATCCAGACCGCGGTGAACGCGCTCTCGCTGCCGGACACCGTGCAGACGCAGATCGTCACCGGGTCCTTCGACGACCTGCCGGTCCTGCAGCTCGCGGTGACCGGCTCCGGCAACCAGGAGCAGCTGGTCGACCGGTTGAACGCGACCGCGGTGCCGGACCTCGAGAAGCTCGACGGCGTCCGGCAGGCCGACGTGTTCGGCAACCCGGGCCGCCGCGTCGTGATCACGCCGAACGAGGACGAACTGGCGTCGCGGGGGCTGACGACGCAGTCGATCTCGGACGCGCTCGACGACAACGGCACGCTCATCCCGGGCGGCACCATCACGCAGGACGGCCGGACGCTCTCGGTGCAGACGGGTGAGCGCATCGCGTCCCTGGACGACATCCGCGGGCTGCCGCTGACCGCGTCGAGCGGGTCGGGGTCGTCGGGCTCCGGGTCGGGCTCCGGCTCGTCCGGTCCGGCCTCGGGTGCCGGCGGTGCCGCGACCCAGGGCGGCGCCGCGGCCGGCGCACCGGGCAGCACGGGGACCGGCACCGGAGCCGCCGGTTCCGGTGACGGCACGGCCGGCGGAACCGCCGCGGGCCAGTCCGGCGCGGGTCAGACCGGTACCGGGACCACCGCGACCGGCGGGACGGGCGCGACCACGGCCTCCACGCCGACCTCGCTCGGCGACGTCGCGACCGTGCAGATCGAGGAGTCGCCGCGCACGTCGATCAGCCGTGTCGACGGCAAGACCGCGCTGACCATCGCCATCACGAAGACGCAGGAGGCGAACACCGTCGACGTCTCCGAGACGGTGAAGGCCGCCCTGCCCGGCATCGAGGCGAAGGTCGCGGGCTCCCCGCAGTTCACCGTCGTCTTCGACCAGGCCCCCTACATCCAGCAGTCCATCGACTCGCTGGCCGAGGAGGGGCTGCTCGGCCTCGGCTTCGCGGTCGTCGTCATCCTCGTGTTCCTGCTGTCCTGGCGCTCCACGCTGGTCACGGCGATCTCGATCCCGACGTCGGTGCTGCTCGCCGCGATCGGCATGCAGGCGGCCGGCTACACGCTCAACATCATCACGCTCGCCGCGCTGACGATCGCGATCGGCCGCGTGGTCGACGACTCGATCGTGGTCATCGAGAACATCAAGCGGCACCTGCAACCCGGGGTCGACCGCGGACGGGCGGTGCTCGACGCCGTGCGCGAGGTCGCGGGCGCCGTGACCGCGTCCACCCTCACCACCGTGGCGGTGTTCCTGCCCGTGGCCTTCGTCGCCGAGCTCGTCGGCGAGCTCTTCCGGCCGTTCGCGCTCACGGTCACGATGGCGCTGATCGCCTCGCTGCTCGTGTCGCTGACGATCGTGCCGGTCCTGGCGTACTGGTTCCTCCGTGCGCCGCGGACGCACCGGCACGCCGACGCCGGTCCCGCCCGGGAGCCGCAGCCCGCCGCCTCCGCCCCGGCCGCCGCCACCGGTGCCCTGGCCTCGGCCGACGGCCTGCACGACGCGGGCACCTCCGACCGGCTGCGCCGCGGGTACCTGCCCGTGCTCCGCTGGGCGATCGGTCGTCCGGCGCTCGTGCTCGTCCTCGCCCTGCTCGTGCTCGGTGGCACCGCCGCGGCCGTCCCGTTCGTCAAGACGAGCTACCTCGGCGACTCCGGGCAGAACACCTTCACCGTGACGCAGGACCTCGAGCCGGGCACGAGCCTGGACGAGCAGTCGGACGCCGCCCGCAAGGTCGAGGGCGTCCTGCGCGACGTCTCCGGCGTCGAGACCGTCCAGACCACGATCGGGTCGAGCGGCCAGTCCATCCAGGCGGCGTTCGGCGGTGGCGCCTCGGCGTCGGTGCAGTACAACGTCACGACCGACGCGGCTGCCGACCAGACGACGATCCAGTCGGCGGCCCGTGACCGCATCGGGCGGATCGACGGCGTCGGCGAGGTCAGCCTGTCGTCGGGCGGCGGCGGGTTCGGCGGGTCGAGCGACATCGAGGTCGACGTCACCGCGCCGACCCAGGCCGAGCTCGAGACCGCGGCCGGCAAGGTCCTCACGCAGATGCGCGGCGTCGCGGGCACGACCGGGGCGACGAGCAACCTCTCCGCCGCCGAGCCGTACCTGGCCGTGAAGGTCGACCGGAGCAAGGCGGCCGAGCGCGGGCTCACCGAGACGCAGGTCGGCGGGATCGTCGCCGCGTCGGTGTCCCCGCGCGACACCGGCAGCGTCGAGATCGACGACGCCACCCTCGACGTCTACATCGCCGCCCCGGAGCCGCCCACGACGATCGACGCCCTGAAGGCGCTGTCGATCCCGACCGCGAGCGGTGACGTCCCGCTGTCCGACGTCGCCACGATCGAGCAGTCCGACGGACCGACGACGATCACGACGTCCGACGCGGTCCGCACCGCGACCATCACGGTGACGCCGGATTCGACGAACCTCGGCGAGGCCGTGCAGAACGTCACGGCGGCGGTGGACCGGCTCGACCTGCCTCGCGGCGCGTCGGCGACGATCGGCGGTGTGGCGTCGAGCCAGTCGTCGGCGTTCAGCCAGCTGCTGCTCGCGGTGCTCGTGGCCGTGCTCATCGTCTACGTGATCATGGTCGCGACGTTCCGCAGCCTGCGGCAGCCGCTCATGCTGCTCGTCTCGATCCCGTTCGCGGCGACCGGTGCGGTCCTGCTGCAGATCGTCACGGGCATCCCGCTTGGTGTCGCCTCGATCATCGGCCTGCTCATGCTCGTCGGCATCGTCGTGACGAACGCCATCGTGCTCATCGACCTGGTGAACCAGTACCGGCGCCGGGGACTCCGGGTGCGCGAGGCACTGGTCGAGGGCGCGACCCGGCGACTCCGGCCGATCCTCATGACGGCACTGGCGACGATCTTCGCGCTGCTGCCGATGGCGGTCGGGCTCACCGGGAAGTCCGGGTTCATCTCGCAGCCGCTCGCGCTGGTCGTGATCGGTGGGCTGGTGTCCTCGACGCTGTTGACCCTCGTGGTGCTGCCGGCGCTCTACTCGGTGGTCGAGGGGCTCTTCGAGCGACGGGCCGACCGACGGGCGGCGCGGGCCGCGGAGCGTGACGGGGCCGAGCACGACGGGGCCGCCGAGCGCGACGGGGCCGACACCGGGACGGCGGAGGCGTAGCGGGACGCAGGACGGGCCACGTCGGCCGGGCGGCCGGCGGCCGTCCGCTCAGTCGCGGGAGCCGGACTCCTCCGCGTCGACCTCGCGGAACCACGAGACGACGACGCAGGTCAGCGTGACGAGGAACACGATCGCAGCCCCCTGCGCGGCGACGGCCATGCGGCCGGTCGCTGCCGAGTAGCCCCCGAAGGCGACCGCGGCCGTGAACGACAGTCCGAGCAGGAGCTCCGCGTAGGTCCGGACGGAGCTGCGGTGGGGCCACTCGGTCGGGACGCTCAGGGGACGGTCGATGGTGTCGGTCACACAGGAAGTCTGTTCGGAGCGATCAGCTGCCGCACACCCGAATCCGGGTGCCACCCGCACGGGGCACGGCGCTCGCGACTAGCCGAGCCGTGCCCGCAGGAAGGCAACGACCCGCTCGCTCATCGCCCGGTCGAGCTGCGCGATCGAGTGCGCCGTGCCCTCGACCGCCACGAACGTCACGGGCACGTCGTGGGCACGCAGCGTCGCCACGAACTCCTGCGACTCCCACAGCGGGATGAACTCGTCGGTCGAGTGCCCGACGAAGAACGGGGGCGTGTCCGTGGTGACGTGGGACCCGGGCGAGGCCTGCTGTGCCGCCGGACAGTCGGCGTACGCCCGGCAGCCCAGGTAGAGCAGCTGCTTCCGCTGGAACGAGGCCGACACCCCGTCCGGCTCGGTCGACCGTGCCGTCAGGTCCGTCGGACCGCTCAGGTCCACCACCGCGCGCACCCGGTCACCGGCGGCCCAGGCGGCGGACTCGTGGTCCTGGACGGCGAGCAGCGCGGCGAGGTTGCCGCCGGCGCTGCCGCCGAACAGTCCGACGCGGTCGGGGTCGATGTCGTAGGTCTCCAGGGTCGCCGGGCGGAACACCCAGTCGAGCGCCCGGCGGACGTCGTCGTACCCGGCGGGCCACGGGTCGGTCGGGGCCAGGCGGTAGTCGACGTTGACGGTCACGAAGCCCTCGGACGCCAGGTACTGGCAGACCGCTCGGTAGGCCGCGGTCGCCTTGTCGCCGTGCGACCAACTGCCGCCGTGGATCATCATCACGGCCGGGCGGCCCGACGAGGGGCGGGGGTCCGCCCGGGCGGGGTCCGCCGCCGCCGTGCTGGGCGAGCGCGAGGGCGAGGGCGTCGGCGTCGGTGTCGCCGTGGTGTCGGGCGCGCTGTCCGGCGGCAGGCAGACGTCGAGTCGCTGCAGGTCCGCCGAGCCGTACGGCACGTCGGCCACGACGTCGATCCCCGGGTAGCGCAGCGAGAGCGGGTAGATCACCGGCTCGGCCGTCACGGTCTCGTCCCGGTCCGCCGCGGGAGCGCCGCTGCACGACACGAGCGCACCGAGCACCGCCCCCGCGGTGAGGAGTGCGAGCAGTGTCCGGCGGCCTGTCCTCATCGGCGTCCACGCTAACCCGCGGTCCCGTGCGCCGCGTCCGCCGCTGGGCCTTCCGGTGCCAGGACGGGCCCGCGGTGCCAGGATGGAGGAGACCCGCAGGAGGACCCGTGAGCCGTCGCAAGGCCTGGAACACCGACCCCGAACCCCTGCTCCGCGTCGAGGAGGGCTTCCGCCTCGACCGCGTCGACCCCGACGGCACCCCGGGTTTCCCCGGGCGCAAGATCGACGGGCTCGAGTCGCTCGCCACCGGCGCCGACCGCCTGGCGGCCCTGCAGGAGCGACTGCACGCCGCGAGCACGGCGGGGGACGAGCGCCGCGTGCTCCTCGTGCTGCAGGCGATGGACACCGCGGGCAAGGGCGGCATCGTCTCGCACGTCGTCGGCGCGGTCGACCCGAACGGTGTGCACTACGCCGGCTTCGGTGCCCCCACCGCCGAGGAGCGCGAGCACGACTTCCTCTGGCGCGTCGAGCGCGAGCTCCCGCGGGCCGGGCAGCTCGGGGTGTTCGACCGGTCCCACTACGAGGACGTCCTCATCCAGAAGGTGCGGTCGATGGCCCCGCCCGAGGAGATCGAACGCCGCTACGGCGCCATCGTCGAGTTCGAGGACCGGCTCGTCGCCGCGGGCACGACGGTCGTCAAGGTGATGCTGCACATCTCGAAGGACGAGCAGCGCGAGCGGCTGGGTGACCGCCTCGACCGCCCGGACAAGCACTGGAAGTTCAACCCGGGCGACATCGACGAGCGGCTCCTCTGGGACGAGTACCAGGAGGCCTACCAGACGGTCTTCGACCGGACCTCGACGGCGCGTGCACCCTGGTACGTCGTCCCGGCGAACCGCAAGTGGTACGCCCGGCTCGCCGTCCAGCAGCTCCTCCTCCGTGCCCTGGAGGACATGCAGCTCAGCTGGCCCGCGGCAGACTTCGACGTGGCCGAGCAGCGGCAGCGGCTCGCGGAGTCCTGATCCGGGGCACCGACCGGGAGGCCCGCCCCACCCCGTCCCCGCGGCTCACGTCCGCCCCGGGGCTGGCGGGCGCGCGCCGGGTCGCGTAGAATCACTCGGTCGGCCTTCGACGCCGTGACACTGTGATCACGGCCTTTGCTCGGGTGTGTGTTGTTCGAGGGCTGGATTCACGTCGAACCGCGACGGGAAGAACCTCCTCTCCGCCTCATGAGCCTGCGCCGACGTCGCTGCCGGGCACGCGGATGTCTGCACCCCGGAAAGAAGCCATGGCCCCGTACGACAAGGGCGCGCGTCAGCGTGCCGACGACCGAGTCCGCCACGCGAACGGCACCCCCGCCGCTCGCTCCAGCAAGCACCGCGGCTACCGCGCCGCCGACCCGTCGCAGCCGCGGCAGAAGCAGCGCTGGGACGCCGATGCGCGCCGAGGCCGCGAGGCGCAGGGCGAGCGTCCGGCCCGCCCGAACTGGGAGCCGCGCGACGGCGGTCAGCGCCGCGACGACCGCGGTGGTCGCGGGTTCGACCGCAACGAACGCGCCCCGCGCCGGTTCGAGCGTGACGACCGTGCCCCGCGTCGTGACGACGACCGTGGTGGTCGTCGGTTCGACCGTGACGATCGCGCACCGCGTCGTGACGACGACCGTGGTGCTCGTCGGTTCGACCGTGACGATCGCGCTCCGCGTCGTGACGACGACCGTGGTGGCCGTCGCTTCGACCGTGACGAGCGTGCTCCGCGCCGGTTCGACCGTGACGACCGCGCGCCGCGTCGTGACGACGACCGTGGTGGCCGTCGGTTCGACCGTGACGAGCGTGCCCCGCGTCGGTTCGACCGCGACGACCGTGCCCCGCGTCGCGATGACGACCGTGGTGCCCGTCGGTTCGATCGTGACGACCGCGCCCCGCGTCGGTTCGATCGTGACGACCGTGCGCCCCGTCGTGAGGACGACCGTGGTGCCCGTCGCTTCGATCGTGACGACCGCGCGCCCCGTCGTGACGACGATCGTGGTGCCCGTCGGTTCGACCGCGACGATCGCGCCCCGCGTCGCTCCTTCGACCGTGACGACCGCCCCCAGCGCCGCTCGTTCGACGAGGACCGCGCTCCCCGCCGCGACCGCGACGACTCCCGCGGCTCGTACGTCCCCGCCGACGACGTCAAGCTCGAGAAGCTCCAGGCCGAGGCGACCGTCGCGGCCGACGTCGAGGGCGTGAGCTTCACCGACCTCGGGATCGGCGGCAACATCTCGCGCACCCTCGCCGAGATGGGCGCCACGAGCCCGTTCCCGATCCAGGCCGCGACGATCCCCGACGTGCTCGCCGGCAAGGACGTGCTCGGCCGCGGCCGCACCGGCTCCGGCAAGACCATCGCCTTCGGTGCGCCCCTCGTCGAGAAGCTCATGGAGCACGGCGGCGGCACGAAGCGGAAGATGGGCCGCGCCCCGCGTGCGCTCATCCTCGCCCCGACGCGCGAGCTCGCCCTGCAGATCGACCGCACGGTGCAGCCGATCGCCCGCTCGGTCGGCCTCTTCACGACGCAGATCTACGGCGGTGTGCCCTACGGCCGCCAGGAGGGCGCCCTCGAGCGCGGTGTGGACATCATCGTCGGCACGCCCGGTCGCGTGCAGGACCTGATGAACAAGGGGAAGCTCGACCTCAGCGAGGTCGTCGTCTCCGTGCTCGACGAGGCCGACCACATGTGCGACCTCGGGTTCCTCGAGCCCGTGCGGGAGATCCTCTCGGCCACGGCCGAGGTCACCCCGCAGGGCAACCGCGCGCAGAAGCTCCTGTTCAGCGCGACCCTCGACGCGCAGGTCGCCTCGCTGGTGTCCGAGTTCCTGCACGAGCCGAGCGTCCACGAGGTCGCCGGCGAGGACCAGGCATCCTCGACCATCGACCACCGCGTGCTGGTCGTCGAGCAGCGCCAGAAGGACCAGGTCCTCGAGGAGCTCGTGGCCGGTGACGGCAAGACGATCGTCTTCGCGCGCACCCGCGCCTACGCCGAGCGTCTGGCCGACCAGTTCGAGGACGCCGGCATCCGTGCGACCTCGCTCCACGGTGACCTGAACCAGTCGCGGCGCACCCGCAACCTGCAGCTGCTCACGAGCGGCCGGGTGAACGTGCTCGTCGCGACCGACGTCGCCGCGCGCGGCATCCACGTCGACGACGTGTCGCTCGTCGTGCAGGCCGACGCCCCGGACGACTACAAGGCCTACATGCACCGCTCGGGCCGCACGGGTCGTGCCGGCAAGGAGGGCACGGTCGTGACGATCGTCCCGCGCGGTCGCATCCGGAAGATCGAGGGCATCCTCGAGAACGCCGAGATCGAGGCGGACCTCGTGCAGGCGGCGCCCGGTGACGGCATCGTGGCGGAGCTCGCCGCGCGCTAGTCGCGACCAGCGGTCCCGGAACGCCCCCGTCTCGTCGTGCGCGAGACGGGGGCGTTCCGTCGAGACGCCGTGGTGCACACGAGACGCCGCGAGATCCCGCGGCGTCTCGGGAACCGCGCGGCGTCTCGCGACCAGACGACGGACGGGAGGCGCGGTGCCAGCTGGCACCGCGCCTCCCGTCCGTCTGGTGGGACCGGCGTCAGCGGTTGAAGAAGAGCAGGCCCCGCACGTAGCCGGCCTGGCCGGCGTGCTGCGTGCAGTCGTCGAGGATGCTGACCAGCCGGGCCCCGCGCGTCACGGGCGGGTCCCACGCGTCGTCGACCACGGGGTCGAGGTCGTCCGGACCGAGCGTCGCCAGGTAGGCCGCGGTGCGTTCGTGCACGGCGCGGAGGTAGCCGTTCAGCAGGTCCGCCGACGCGCGCACGCGACCGACGTCCTCGCGGGACATCCCGTAGCCGAGCGCCTCGGCCGGGAAGGGCAGGCCGAAGCGTTCCACCCAGCCGTCCGCGGTCCAGACCTGCTCGGTGCCCGCGAGGTCCGCGACCTGTGCGTCCTGCCCACGGGCGGTGTGCCAGGCCAGCCATGCGAGCGTGTTGGCGCCCGCGGCCGGGCGGGCGGCGAGCTGGTCCGTGGAGAGGCCGTCGAGCGCACGCGCGACGGTCTCGGGCACGCGGGCGAACGCTTCGGTGAGGAGTTCCGCTGGGGTCATGCGGCCGACGCTACGCGGGGCGTGCCGACCTCGCTTCCGGTGGTCGGGAGTGGCCCGGGGCTCAGCGCGCGGTGACTGCCCGGTGGTGTCCGTCGAGGGACGCGCCGATGGCCTCGAACGCCGACGCCACGGCCGTCCGGTCCGCGGGGGCGATCGCCGCTCCGAAGACCGCGGCCCAGGTGTCGCCGACCCCACGGGCGACCGCGAGACCGGCCGGTGTGCTCCGAACGAGGATGCTGCGGCGGTCGCCGGGGTTCGGACGGCGCTCGACCAGACCGCGCCGCTCGAGCCGGTCGAGCAGCGAGGTCATCGCGCCCGTGCTCAGCTCGAGCTGGTCGCCCGCCTGCTTCGGTGTCGTCGCGTGCCCGTCGGTGGCACCCAGGTGCACGAGGAACCGCGTGTCGGTGACGTTCAGCCCGCGGGTCGCGCTCTCGTGGGCCAGCAGCCGGGCGTGCCGGACCTGCAGGAGCCGGAAGGCCTCCACCATGCGACCGAGCGCCGGGTCGCCGGGCCAGCCGCCCGCGGGCGGGACGACGGCCGCGGGGTCGACGTCGACGTCGGGGGAGACGGGGGCAGAGGACGTCGACGGCAGGCTGCGGGGCGGGAGGACGGGGGAGGCGTCGGGCACGGGTGGCTCTTCTCGGGTGGGTGATCGCTGCGGCGATCGACGGGACGCGGGCGGGGCCGGGTCACCGGTCCATCGAACAAGTATCTCAATGATTGAGATACCCCCCAACAATGGGGGCACACCGCTCCTTGTCGTTCGTGCAGTCGCCGAGTAGCTTGATCGCCGTACTACGAGGCTCTGAAGCGCGACCAACCACCGCGGGTCCGGAGCCGCCACCGATCAGGAACCCCTCTGGAGGACGACCATGTCCCGTGTCACCCCTCGTGCTGCCCGCCTGGCGGCCTGGATCGCCGTTCCCGCCGCCCTCGTGGCGTCGGGCGTCGTCGTCTCGACGGCTTCGTACTCGGCCTTCTCGGCCACCACGTCCACGCCGACCAGCAACTGGACCGCCGGCACCGTCGCCCTGTCGAACGACGCCACGGCCAACACCGCGCTGTTCGCGGCGACGAACCTCAAGCCGGGGTCGACCGACAGCAGGTGCATCACGGTGACGTCGAGCGGGTCGCTGCCGTCGACCGTGAAGCTGTACGCCACGAGCCCGCAGACCTCGAGCGCGCTCGCCACGAACACCACGATCAAGATCGAGCAGGGGACCGGCGGCGGCTTCGCCTCGTGCGCGGGCTTCACGCCGGCGGCGACCGGCGGCACGCTCTTCAACGACAGTCTGCCGAACCTCGGCACGCAGGCGACCGGCTTCGGCAACGGTCTCGGCGCGTGGACCACCACCGGCGGCACGAACGAGACGCGCGTCTACCGGGTCACCTACTCGGTGGCCGCGGCGACGCCGAACGCCGCGCAGGGCACGACCGCGTCGGTCGGCCTCACGTGGGAGGCCCAGAACAACTAGCGGCGGGCTCGGTACGGTCATGGTCAGCATCGCCGTTCGCGGAGCCGCAGCGCCGCACGACGGGCTGCACGACGCCGTCGACTGGGGTCGGGTGGTCGTCGCGACGGCGGCCCGTGCGGTCCTCGCGGCCCTCGTCGGCCTCGCCGTCTGGTCGGCCGCGCCGGCGCTGCTCGGCTGGCACCCGACCACGGTGATGACCGGCTCGATGGCACCGCGGCTCCTGCCGGGCGACGTCGTCGTCTCGCGCCCGGTCGCCCCGGCCGAGGTCCGGCCCGGGCAGGTGCTGCTCGCCGACGACCCGGACCACCCGGGGCGCCTGCGCATGCACCGGTTCGTCGAGCCCGGCCGCGACGGGACCGTCGTCACGAAGGGCGACGCCAACCCGCAGGCCGACTCGACGCCGATCGAGCGCTCGGCCGTGCACGGGGTTGCCGCCCTCCGCGTCCCGTTCGTCGCGAGTCCGGTCCTCTGGGTCCGCGAGGGGCGGTGGGTCGAGACCGGCGTCCTCACCCTCGTGGTCGTCGCGCTGCTCGCGCTCGCGACCGTCGACGGGGCGCTCCGGCGGCCGGCCGCGCACCGCGCTGCACGTCGTGCCGGGCACGCCGGCCCCGTCGCCGACGCTGCGGTGACCGGCCGGGAGGCACGTGGGGCCCCCGACGTCGGCTCGCCGTCCGTCGCGGGTCCCGACCCGAGCCGTCGGTCGCTCCGTCCCGTCGCGCGCCGGGGCAGCGGGGTCCGTCGTGACCGGTCCCGTCGTGCCGGGGCGGATCGCGGCCGGGCCCACCGTGCCGGGGCGGTCGTGCTCGTCGTGCTCGCCGCGGGCGGGTCCGTCGTGCTGCCCGCCGGCCGGGCGGACGCGGGGCCCTTCGGCCGGGCGACGGCGACCGACCTCCGGCTCACCGCGGCCGTCGTGGCGCCCGCGACGTCGCCGACGTGCACCGACGCGAGCGGCTCCGTCGTCATCGCGTGGCAGTACGCCGGGGACGACCCTCGGTCGTTCACCCTGTCGGACGACACCGGCGCCGTGCTCGCGACGACCGACGGCAGGGCCCGGTCGGCCACCGTCCGGCTGAGCAGCCTGCTCGCCCTCGGGACCACCCGGGCGGTCCGGGTGCAGGCCACCGACGCGAGCTCGTGGACCGCCGCGCCGAGCGCGCCCGTGTCCGTCCGGTACTCGTCCCTCGCGGGGATCGGCCTCGGGGACGGGACCAGCTGCGTCCGCTGACCCCGGTCCTGCACCGCGTCCGGCCGACCGCAGGTCCTCCACAGCCCGGCGGTGCCGGTCCGGGGATGTCCCCGGACGCCGCTACCGTGACGGCATGCGGATCCTGCACACCGGCGACTGGCACCTCGGCCGCACGCTGCTCGGGGCGGACCTGCTCGCGCACCAGGCGACCTTCACCGACTTCCTCGTCGATACCGTCCGCGCCAGGGGTGTCGACCTCGTGGTCATCGCGGGTGACGTCTACGACCGGGCGATCCCACCGGTGGACGCCGTCCGGATGCTCTCCCGCACGCTCGAACGCCTGGCCGCGACGGCGACGGTCGTCCTCACGCCCGGCAACCACGACTCCGCCGCCCGGCTCGGCTTCGGGTCCGGTGTGATGCACGATCGGGTGCGGATCCTCGCTGAGCCGACGGGCATCGGCACCCCGGTGCTGCTCACCGACGACGACGGAGCGGTCGCGGTCTACGGCATCCCGTACCTGCACCCCGACCTCACCCGGCACGCCCTCGCCGCGGTGCCGGACGAGCCGCTCGCCCGGTCGCACCAGGCGGTCCTCGGCGCGGCGACGGAGCGCGTCCGCGCCGACCTCGCAACGCGTCCCGGCACCCGGAGCATCGTCGTCGCCCACGCCTTCGTCGGCGGTGCGGAACCGAGCGACAGCGAGCAGGACATCCGGGTCGGCGGGGTCGACATGGTCGCCGCGTCCGTCTTCGACGGCATCGACCTCGTCGCGCTCGGCCACCTGCACGGTCCGCAGCGCGTCGGGCCCGACGACCGGATCCGGTACGCGGGGTCGCCGCTGGCGTTCTCGTTCGGTGAACGACACCAGCGCAAGAGCGTCACGGTGGTCGACCTGGCGGCGGACGGCTCGGTCACGGTCGAGCTCGTGCCGACGCCGGTCCCACGACGGCTCGTCGACGTGCGCGCCACCATCGCGGAGATCGAGTCCGGAGCGCACCGCGCCGACGCGGACGCCTGGGTCCGGGTCGCGGTGACGGATGCCGTGCACCCCGAGCGCATGTACGCGCGGGTGAAGGACCACCTCCCGCACGCCCTCGCGATCACCCACGACCCCGCCGACCGTCCCGAGCGCCCGGCAGCGCGGCCGGTGACGGCGACGTCCGACCCCGTCGAGGTCGCGGCCGACTTCGTCGCCTTCGCCACCGGGACCGCGCCGGACGACGACGACCGGGCGGTCCTGACCGAGGCGTACGAGGCGGCGGCCCTCGCGATGCACGACGACCGGGGGCGCTGATGTACCTGCACCGACTCGAGCTCCGGGCGATCGGACCGTACCCGGAGCTCGTCACCATCGACTTCGCGGCGCTCGCCGCGTCCGGGGTGTTCCTGCTCGAGGGGCCGACGGGCTCCGGCAAGTCGACGATCATCGACGCCGTGGTGTTCGCCCTGTACGGCGGGCTCGCGGGCGAGGGCTCGACCCACGACCGACTGCACAGCCAGCACGCCGACCCGGGTGTCGAGCCCTTCGTCGAGCTCGTCTTCGAGACCGGTGCGGGGGTGTACCGGGTGCGCCGGACGCCGCAGTACGACCGCCCGAAGCAGCGCGGAGCGGGGACGGTCCGGCAGCAGGCGTCCGCCCAGCTCTTCCGCCTCGCACACCCGGCGGACGCGATCGGCGAGCCCGTGTCCTCGCGCATCCCCGAGATCGGACTCGAGGTCACCCGGGTGGTGGGGCTCGACCGCGCGCAGTTCCTGCAGACCGTCGTCCTGCCGCAGGGCGAGTTCGCCCGCTTCCTCCGGTCGCCCGGTGAGGACCGCCGGAAGCTCCTGCAGTCCCTGTTCGGCACGCAGGTCTACGACCGCACGGCCGACGAGCTCGCGGCACGACGGCGGGCGGTGCAGGCCGAGGTCGAGGCTGCCGACGCCCGGGTCCGTGACGCCCTCGCCCGCTTCGCACAGGCGGCGGGGACGGCTGCCGACGAGCAGTCGGCCGCCGACGACCACGCGGTGGCCGACGACCACGCGGTGGCCGACGAGCACGCGGTGTCCGCGACGCTGCACGCGCTGCAGGCCGCGGCGTCGGAGGCCGTGACCCGGCGCGCCAACGCGGTCGCCGCACTCGACCGGGCGCGCGCGCACGAGCAGGACGTCGCCGCGCGGCTCGCCGCCCGCGACCGACGCGCCGCGCTCCTCGCCCGGCGCCGGGAGCTCGACGAGCGGGCTCCCCGGGTCGCTGCCGCACGCGAGCGTCTGGACCTCGCGGAGCGGGCGGCGCGGGTCACCGCCTCCGCCGACGGGCTCGACGCCGCCCGCGCCCGGGCCGCTGACACCGCCGGAGCCGCGTCCGACCTGCGACGCCGCTCGGGCATCCCGGACACGGCGGACGTGGTCGCCCGTCGCGCCGACGTCGCCACGTGCCTCGGAGCGGTGCGGCACCTCGTGCCGGTCGAGGACACGATCGCCGGGCGCCGACGTGCGCTGGCGGACGCCGCCGCACGGGCCGGACGCCTCGCTGAGCGCATCCGCGAGCTCGACGTCGCGCTCGAGGCCCGCCCCGCCGGACGGACCGCCCTGGTCGAGGACGCGCGGGCCGCAGCGACGGCGGCGTCCGACGCCGAGGCCGCGCGGGCCGAGACGGAACAGGTGCGGCAGCTCCGGGCCGACCTCGACGCCCGGGACGCCTCCGTCGCCGCCGTCGCCGCTGCCGAACCGGTCGTCGCCGACCGGCGTCGGCGTGCGGAAGAGCTCCTCGAGGCGGAGCGGTCCCTGCGCGCCCGTCGCATCGCCGGCCTGGCGGGCGAGCTCGGCGCCGCACTCGTGCCCGGCGACCCGTGCCCGGTGTGCGGCGCGATGGAGCACCCGGCGGTCGCCGTACCGCAGTCCGACCACCCCGACGCCGACAGCGTGGAGGCCGCCGCCGCTGCGACCCGCGCCGCCGAGGCCGCCCTGGCCGAGGCCGCGACGGACCTGGCGGTCGAGCGAGCCGCGCTCGAGCGGCTCCGCGCAGCCGTCGGGGACGCCGACGCCACGACCCTGGCCGAACGGGCAGCGGCGGCAGCGGCGCGGCTCCGCACCGCCCGCGACGCCGCCGTCCGCGTCGCGGAGCTCGAGGGCCGACGCACCGCCTTCGACGACGAGACCCGGGCGCTCGAGCGCGAGCACCACGCCGTGCAGGCCGACCGCGCGGTCCTGGTGGCCACGAGCGCGGCGGACGAGGATCGGCTGGGGCAGGACGCCGCGGCGGTCGCGGATGCGGTCGACCGAGCCGGGGAGCTGCTGGCCGACCCGTGGGCGACCAGCGACCAGGAGCCGGACGCCGGTGCCGATGCCGTCCCGTCGCTGCGCGCGGCGGTGGATGCGCTCGAGGCACTCGTCGCCCGTGCGGACGCCGTGTCCGCCGCGGACGAGCGCGCCGCTGCCGCCGCACGTGCGGTGCTCGAGCGCGAGGTCGAGGTGGCCCGGACGCTCGCCGACCACGACTTCGACTCCCTGGAGACGGCCCGGACCGCGGTGCTGTCGACCGAGCAGGCGTCGGCACTCCGGAGCGAGGTCACCGCCGCCGAGCGGGAGCACGCCGTGGTCGAGGCGGGCCTCGCCGAACCCGGGGTCGTCGCCGCCGCGGAGGACACCGACGAGGACCTCGACGCAGAGGCTGCCCGGGCCGCACACCGCGCCGCCGTCGAGCAGGCCGACGAGGCCACCCGTGCGGCGGTGAGCGCGACCGACCGCGCCGACGCGAGCGCGCGCTGCGCCACCGACCTCGACCGAGCCGTCCGGTCCCGCGACGCCCTCTCGGCGCGCAGCCGTGCGGTCGTCCGTCTGGCCGACGTCGCGAACGGCGCCGCCGGGGTCAACCCGACCGGCATCACGCTCGGCACCTACGTGCTGATGCGCCGCTTCGAGGACGTCGTCGCCGCGGCCAACGACCGCCTCCGTGGCATGCTCGCGGGACGGTTCACCCTCGAGACCTCGGACGAGCGCGAAGCCGGGTCCCGAGCCCGTCGGACCGGGCTCGCCCTCGCCGTCCACGACCACAGCACCGACACCCGTCGTGCACCCGGGAGCCTGTCGGGCGGCGAGACCTTCACGGTCTCCCTCTGCCTCGCGCTCGGGCTCGCCGACGTCGTGCAGGCCGAGGCGGGCGGGGTGTCGCTCGGCACGCTGTTCGTCGACGAGGGCTTCGGGACGCTCGACCCGGAGACGCTCGACGACGTCATCGGGCAGCTCGCACGGCTCACGGCGGGTGGCCGTCAGGTCGGCATCGTCAGCCATGTCGAGGAGCTCAAGCAGCGCATTCCGGAGCGGATCGCGGTCCGGCGCACGCCGGACGGCGGGTCTCGCGTCACGACGACGGTCTGAGCCGGGTCACCGGTACGACGGCGCTCCGGCAGGAGCCGCTACGGCTACGGCGACGGTGTGGCGTCCACCGTGCCGTCGGGCGGCGGCAGGATGTCCGCGGCGATCCACGGGAACACCCAGGTGAAGAGCGCGTAGACGATCACGGCGAGCAGCACGAGCAGCTCGAGGACCTTCAGGGCGGCGGGGCCGGGCAGGATCCGCCAGACGAACGGGAAGATCACTTCGGCGTCTCCGAGAGTTCCTTGGGGGTGCCCTCCGAGACGGGCATCCAGTAGTCGAGCTTGGCGTGCGTGACGTACCGCTCCTTGGCCGACCACATCGGGTGGCACGCGGTGAGGGTGAGCCAGCGGTCCTCGGCGGTCGGCGTGACCCCGGGCTGGTTCGGCACCGGCGCGATCGTCTCGATCTTGTCCGGCGTCACGATCTGGGAGTCGGTGACCTTGTAGACGTACCAGACGTCGAAGTCCTTCGCCTTGTCCGTCACCCGGACGACGATCGGGTCGCCCGGCTTCAGGTCGGCGATCTGGTTGAGCGGCTTGCCGTAGGTCACGCGGTGCCCGGCGACGGCGAAGTTGCCCTCGGCGCCCGGCATGGCGGTGTCCTGGTAGTGGCCGAGGCCGATCGTGTTGAGCACGCGCTCGCGGTCCGTGCCCTCGCCGATCGGGCGGAGGTAGTCCGCGCCGAAGCGGGGGATCTGCATGGTCCCGAACACGTCCGTCAGGTCCGGCGGCTCGGCGAGTACCGGTGCCTCGCCGCGGTGCTCGGAGCCCTCGAGCTTCGGTGCCTGCTGCTGCCCGAGGTCGTCGACGAGCTTGGTCTGCTCGTTCACGGCGACGACGTCGGTCCACCACGCGGTCCACGCGACGTAGAGCCCGGTGCCGGCGCCCGCGATGATGAGGAGCTCGGCCAGCAGTGAGACGAGCGCTCCGCCGACGGACTGGCGACGTCGAGTGCGCCGTGGCGGCCGCTGGTCCTCGGCGTCGCGCTCCGAGCTGCGCGACGGGGCGGTGTCGTGTGCGGTCACGGTGCTCCTGATCCAGGTGGTGGTCGAACAGGTATAGCAGACCACGACGACGAGCCGGTGGGGGTGTGGACGGACCGGGCGGTGCACGGTGCGGGGCTACCGTGGCGGGATGACCACGATCTTCCGTCCGTTCCGGTCCGACGACACCGAGGCGGTCGTCGCGCTCTGGGAGGCCTGCGGACTCGTCCGTCCGTGGAACGACCCCCGGCGGGACATCGCGCGCAAGGTCGCCGAGCAGCCCGAGCTCTTCCTCGTCGCGGTCGAGGACGGCGCCGTCGAGGCCGGCGCCGTCGAGACCGGCGAGGACCGCGCGGCGCCGGAGCTCGTGGGCGTCGGCATGGCCGGCTACGACGGGCACCGCGGCTGGGTGAACTACCTCGCGGTCCGACCCGCCCAGCAGGGGACCGGACTCGGGCGCGCCTTCATGGCCGAGTTCGAACGACTCCTGACCGACCGCGGCTGCCCGAAGATCAACGTGCAGGTCCGCGAGGGCAACGAGCAGGTGCTCGGCTTCTACGCCTCGCTCGGGTACGCCCCCGACCGTGCGGTGTCCCTCGGCAAGCGGCTCATCGCGGACGACTGAGCGAGCTCGACGACCGAGCGAGCTCGACGACCGAGCGACCTACGCGAGCGCGAGACCGACCGAGGCCGCGAACGCCAGCGCGATGCCCGTCCACTGCACGCCGGTGAGCCGCTCGCGCAGGGCCACCCCGGCGAGCACGACCGTGCCGACGGGGTAGAGCGCGTTGAGGACGCTGACGACCGGCAGCGTCGCGTCGTCCGTCCCGACGTGCAGCGCGGCCTGGATGCAGGCGTTCGCGAGCGCGTCGAGCAGCCCGCAGGCGACGACGGCGACGACCGCCCGGCGCGACCAGCGCGACGAGCGCGACGAGCGCGACGAGCGCGACGAGCGCGACGAGCGCGACGAGCGCGACGAGCGCGACGAGCGCGACGAGCGCGGGGTGACCGCGGCAGACCGCCCGGGGTGGGCCGTCGTGCCGGGATCCGCCGGGCCTCCCGTCCGACGCAGCGCGACCACGACCACCGCCGCACCCAGCACGACCGTCTGCACCACCCGCGCGACCAGCAGCGACGCGACCCCGGCGTCGGCCGGTACCGCGTCGTAGGCGAGCACGATCCCGCCGAACCCGCACCCCGCCACCGCCGCCGTGACGACACCGGTCACGGTGACCCGCGCGCCCGAGGCATCCCGCACGGCCGCGACGAGCACCACCGCGACCACCGCGACCACCAGCGCGACCGACGCCGGCACGGACAGCACCGTCCCGCGCACCAGGGCGACCACGACGGGCGTGACGGCCGCGAACACCGCGGTCAGCGGCGACAGGACGCTCATCGGGCCGACGGCGAGGGCGCGGTAGAGCAGGAGCACCGCCACCGACCCCGAGACCCCGGCCGCCACCCCAGCGAGGACCGCCTGCCCGGAGAAGCCGGCCCCCACCACCGGCATCCCGGCCAGCAGGGGGAGCAGGCCGAGCGCGGCGGCCGCTGCGGCGACGCGCACCGCACGGACGCGACGCGCGGCGAGGCCGCCGAGGAAGTCGGCGGCCCCGTAGACGACCGCGCCGGTCAGGCCGAGCAGGACGGTGAGCACGGCTCCCATCCTGCCCGGGCCGGTAGCCTCCGGAGCGTGAGTGTTCCGTACCACCGCCTGCCCCGTGTCGATGCCCGTTGGCGCTGGTGGCGCCCGTTGGTCGCCCTCGCGTTCCTCGTCGGGTGGTACGTCGCGAGCCAGGTCGTCATCGCCGTCGCGTACTTCGTGCCGATCGGGGCGTCGCAGGGTGCGGACGGGCTGATGGGCCTGCAGGACGACCTGTCCAGCGGTGCCCTCGACCCGACGGACCCGCTCGTCCTGTCCCTGTCGCTCGTGTCGTTGGTCGTGCTCCTGCCGGGCATCCTGCTCGCGGTGAAGATCGCGCGTGTGGGTCCGGCCGGCATCCTGTCGTCGACGCGCTTCCGGGTGCGCTGGCGCTGGACGCTCTGGTGCCTCCTCCCCACGCTCGTCATCGCGATCCCGATGTTCCTGGTGCAGACGTGGGGCATGTTCTCGTTCGACGGTGGCTTCGGGTGGGACCACGACGCGATCGGGCAGTCGACGGTGTCGCTCGGCACCCTCACCCTGACCATCGCGCTGGTGCTGCTGCTCGTGCCGTTCCAGGGCGCGGCGGAGGAGTACATCTTCCGCGGCTTCCTGATGCAGACCATCGGCTCCTGGATCCCGCTCCGGGTCGTCGGCACGGTCGTCGCCGTGGCCGTCTCGACCATCGTCTTCGCCCTGCTGCACATCCCGAACGGCTACAACGTGTGGGGCATCCTCGACGTCGGCTCGTTCGGGCTGGTCGCGGCGATCATCGTGCTCCGGACCGGCGGCATGGAGGCCACCGTCCTGCAGCACGCCTTCAACAACATCATGATCTTCGTGCTCCAGGCACCGGGGTGGTCGAAGGTCGACCTCGACTCGTCGAACGGCACGATGATCGGGTGGCTCATCACGCTCGGCACGTCGCTCGCGTTCTGGGGGATGGTCGAGGTGCTCGCGTCGTGGCGGGGGCTGGACCGTCGATTCGCCGGCAGCGAGGCACCACGCTTCCGCGGGACCGTGCCGGTCTGGGCGGGTGGCCGTCGGTGGACCCGGCCGGGAGGCACGGGCTGGGACGTCGCGCCGGCGCGCGACTAGGAGACGGCCGGCTCCGTCCCTGTGGACAGCTCCTCGGGTGTCGCCGCCCGCACGTAGGCTGTCGTGTCATGAGCACCACGCAGGCGGCGGCGCCGATCGCATCGCGGGCGGCAGCGCTGGACGTGCTGCACCGGGTGTGGGGCTACGACGACTTCCGTGGTGAACAGGCCGCGATCATCGACCAGGTGGTCAGCGGCGGCGACGCCCTGGTGCTCATGCCGACCGGCGGCGGCAAGTCGCTCTGCTACCAGGTGCCCGCGCTCGTGCGCGACGGCATCGGGGTGGTCGTCTCGCCCCTCATCGCCCTCATGCAGGACCAGGTCGACGCCCTCGCCGCGAACGGCGTCAAGGCCGCGTTCCTCAACTCGACGCAGGGGCCGGACGAACGTGCCCGGGTCGAGCGGGCGGTCGTCTCGGGCGAGGTCGACATGCTCTACCTCGCGCCCGAGCGCCTGCGGCTCGAGTCCACCCGGTCCCTGCTCGACCGTGCGCGCCTGGCCCTGTTCGCCATCGACGAGGCGCACTGCGTCGCACAGTGGGGGCACGACTTCCGCCCGGACTACCTCGAGCTCAGCGTGCTGCACGAGCGGTGGCCGACGGTGCCGCGCATCGCCCTGACCGCCACGGCGACGCCGCAGACCCACCGGGAGATCTCCGGACGGCTCGGGCTCGACGACGCCGCGCACTTCGTGGCCGACTTCGACCGTCCGAACATCCAGTACCGCATCGAGCCGAAGACCGGCGCCCTGCAGCAGCTCCTCACCTTCATCAAGACCGAGCACCGCGGCGACGCCGGCATCGTCTACTGCCTGTCCCGCAACTCCGTCGAACGCACGGCCGCCGCCCTCGCCGACCAGGGCATCCCCGCACTGCCGTACCACGCCGGACTCGACGCGAAGGTGCGCGAGCGCAACCAGTCACGGTTCCTGCGCGAGGACGGCATCGTCATGGTCGCGACGATCGCCTTCGGCATGGGGATCGACAAGCCGGACGTCCGGTTCGTCGCACACCTCGACCTGCCGAAGTCGGTCGAGGGGTACTACCAGGAGACCGGCCGTGCCGGACGCGACGGGTTGCCCTCGACCGCGTGGCTCGCCTACGGCCTGAACGACGTCGTGCAGCAGCGCCGGATGATCGACCAGTCCGAGGGCGACGCCGCCCACCGGCGCCAGCTCAGTGCCCACCTCGACGCCATGCTGTCGCTCTGCGAGACGATCGAGTGCCGCCGGGTCCGGCTGCTCGCCTACTTCGGGCAGGAGTCGACGCCGTGCGGCAACTGCGACACGTGCATCGCGCCGCCCGAGCCGTGGGACGGCACCGTCCCCGCGCAGAAGTTCCTCTCCACCGTCGTCCGACTCGAGCGCGAGCGCGGCCAGCGGTACGGCGTCGCGCACCTCGTCGACATCCTGGTCGGCAAGCAGTCGCCGCGGGTGCAGGAGCTCCGGCACGACTCCCTCGCGACCTTCGGCATCGGCAGCGACCTCGGCGAGGGGGAGTGGCGCGCGGTCGCCCGGCAGCTCCTCGCGCAGGGGTACGCGGCGGTCTCCGGTGACGGGTTCGGCACGGTGGTGCTCAGCCCGACGAGCGCCGAGGTCCTGGGCGGTCGGACGCGGGTGCTCATGCGTCGCGATCCCGTGAAGGCCTCCCGGGCATCACGGGCCCGACGGCAGCCGGTGACGGACATGCCGCAGGAGGCACTCGGGCTCTTCGAGGCGCTGCGAGCCTGGCGTGCGGCACAGGCCCGCGAGCAGGGCGTCCCCGCCTACGTCGTGTTCAACGACGCGACGCTGCGCGGGATCGCCGCGGTGAAGCCCGCGGACGAGGACGCCCTCAGCGAGATCTCCGGCGTCGGCGGCGCGAAGCTCGAGCGCTACGGTCGAGCGGTGCTCGACGTCGTCGCCGCGCACGACTGAGCCGCAGGACCACCGGCATCCAACGTCGATCGCGGGTGCATGCCGTTCGCGGCATGAGGCGTAGCGGGTGCTCACTACACTCGGAACCCCTGTCCACGAGGAGGCCCGGGTGCCCGGTTCGACGACGATCACCACCACGCTCAGCCGCACGGTGGTGACCCCGCTCGCGCGACTGCTCTGGCGTCCCCGGGTGATCGGCCGGAAGAACGTCCCGAAGCGCGGCGCCGTCATCCTCGCGAGCAACCACCGGTCATTCATCGACTCTCCGGCGATCACCCTCCTGGCCCCGCGGAAGGTGTCCTTCCTCGCGAAGCAGGAGTACTTCACGGGCACGGGCTTCCGCGGGGCGGTGTCGCGTGCGTTCTTCGGCGGCATCGGTGCGATCGGCGTCGAGCGCGGAGCCGGAGCGGCCGCCCAGCACGCGCTCGACCTCGGACTCGAGCGACTGGAGCTGGGCGAAGCCTTCGCGATCTACCCCGAGGGGACGCGGTCCCTCGACGGCCGGCTCTACAAGGGTCGCACGGGCGTGGCCTGGCTCGCCCTGACGAGCGGGGCGCCCGTGGTGCCCGTCGCCCTCACCGGGACGGAGGACGTCCAGCCCATCGGGTCACGGCTGCCGAGGCTCGCCCGGGTGACGGTCGAGTTCGGCCAGCCGATGGATCTGTCGGGCTTCGGTGAGGCGTCGTCCGGTCGGGCTCGTCGGCACGCCACGGACGCCGTCATGGCAGCGATCCAGGAGCTCAGCGGACAGGAACCCGCCGGCACCTACAACAACCCGCCCACGACGATCGTCGAGCGGGTGAAGCAGGCGCTGCGCCGGGACGACCCGACGCAGGCGGTCGAGCCCGACTGATCGGCCTCCTATTGCACATGCTGCATACCAGTGGTTGAATCGAAGGCGCGTCGGCCGCGTGTGCATCTCAGCCGACGGTCCCGGATCCGCCGCCGATCGGAAGGCAGCAGCTTGTCGACCACTCCGCTCTTCGACGCCGTCGCTCGACGAGCCGACCTCGGGGACGACGCCGGAGCACCGGCGCCCGGCTCCCGGGACGGCACCGGCACCCCGGCGGCCGTCGCGGGCCACCCGGTCGCCGTCGACCAGCTCGCCCTGGTCGAGGCCGTCGCGGGTGCCCTGACCCGTGCGGTGGTCGACGCCGTCGCGGTCGAGGTCGAGCGCATCGCGCGCGAGGGGGTCGTCCGCGCCTGACCGGACCGCCGCCGTGACCACTGCACGTGCGCTCGCGCTCGACGTGCCCTCCACCGGCAGGCGTAGCGTCGACCGCGCGGCGGCAGGGTGCCGACCGCAGGACGGAGACGCTGGTGCGCGTGACGGTGCTGGGCACGGGGACGATGGGTGCAGGGGTCGCGAAGTCCCTGCTGCGCGAGGGCCACGAGGTCACGGTGTGGAACCGGAGTGCCGACAAGGCCCGACCGCTCGCGGACGACGGCGCCACCGTGGCGACGGATGCGGCCGCAGCGGTCCAGCACGCCGAGGTCGTGCTCCTCACGCTGTTCGACACGGACGCCGTCGTGGACGTCCTCGAGGCCGCCGCGGGTGACGCCCCGACCGACGCCGTGTGGGTGCAGTCCTCGACGGTCGGCACCGACGGCACCGAGACGATCGTGCAGCTCGCCGAGAAGTACGGCATGACCCTCGTCGAGGCCATGATGCTCGGCACGAAGGCCCCGGCGGAGCAGGGGAAGCTCACGATGCTCGCCGCGGGTCCGTCCGACCAGCTGGACACGATCGACCCGGTCCTCGACGCCATCGGAGCCAAGACCGTGCGGGCGGGGGAGCGCGTCGGCGACGGCACCGCACTGAAGCTCGCCGCGAACGCCTGGATCGCCTCGATCACCGCCGCGACGGCGCAGTCGCTGGCGATCGCCCGGGCGCTCGGGCTCGACCCGGCGCTGTTCCTCGACGCGATCGACGGCACCGCGAGCGACTCGCCCTACGCGCACACGAAGGGCGAGGCCATGCTCTCGGGCGAGTTCGCACCGCAGTTCGCCCTCGACGGCCTCCGGAAGGACATCGGCCTGATCGGCGAGGCCGCGCGGGCCGCGGGTGTCTCGACGGTGCTCGTCGACGCGCTCGACCGCGTCTACGCGCAGGCCAGCGCCGAGGGGCACGGCGGCGACGACATCGCGGCGGTCGGCACCGCCTTCTGACGACCCGGCGGTCCTGCCGATCCGGTCAGGACCGCCGGAACCACCGTCGGACCGCGCCGCTGAGTCGGCCGACGGCCTCGTCGTTCATCGTGTTCGCCAGGTCGAACGCCTCGCGAGCCGGATCGGACCCGTTGCGGATGCGCCGCAGGGCCGCGTCCGCCCGCGCACGAGCATCGAGTTCGGCGAGGGGCATGTCGTCCTCGGGATCGTGCTGCGGTGCCCCGGCCGGGCCGCCAGGAGCGCTGCGCATGAGAGCAGGCTACGCGGAACGCTCGGCGTCGTCCTCGTGGTCGACGACCCGCGCCATCTGCTCGAGGAACGTGACGATCACCGACATCTCGGACTTCGGCAGGTGCTCGGCGACCTCGATCGCGCGGGTGTCGAGCTGGTCGATGACCTGCAGCACCTGACGCATCGAACCGCCCGACGCCGTCAGGATCACGCCACGCCGGTCGTGGGGATCGGGGTGGCGCTCGACGTGGCCGCTGCGGACGAGCCGGTCGACCAGCGCCGAGGTCGATGCGGGCGTGATCTCGAGCCGGTCCGCCAGCTCCTTCGCGTTCACCGACCGCCCGTCCGACTCGGCGTCGAGGAGCACGCGGAGGGCGAGCAGGGCGTTCTCGCCGATGCCCAGTGCCTCGCGAGCACGTCGTTGCGCGGCGCTCTCGGCGCTCCGGTACCTGCGGAGCGCGTTGAGCACGTCCACCGCGTCGACCCTGGAATCCGTGCCGTACCAGAAGCCCGTGGTGGTGTTCGTCACCTCGGTCGTCATGGTGACAATGCTAGACGCTCTAGTTAGTTTGTCTAGCGAGCGCGCCTCGTGGACGACGCCGCAACACCCGTGACGCGGTCCGGAAACACTCCCGCAACGCCCGCTCGGTACCGTCGCCGCATGCAGGAGCCGACGTGCTGAGCCGACTCGCGGGGAGCGTGTTCCACGTCGGGAGCGCGGTGGAGCGGGCGGACGTCGTCGCCCGGATGCTCGACGTGTACGTCGCCCGCCCGGACCCGGCGTCGGGCCACGAGGACGCCGCCGTGTCCGCAGCGCTGCGGTCGGTGCTCGGCGCGGTCCCCTCGGCGCGCCGGCAGGACCGGACGGCCTCGATCGACTCGTTGGCGCTCGACCGGCACGAACCGGCCTCGATCGCCCACGCGGTCGGTGTCGCGCGGGACCACGCACGGCGTGCTCGCGAGGTCGTCTCCACCGAGCTCTGGGACTGCCTCGACGTCACCCGGTCGCGGATGCCGCGCAAGGTCGCGGTCGACCGGGCGCACGAGTTCCTCGGGTGGGTCCGGGAGCGCAGTGCCCTCGCGGTCGGGGTGGTCGAGGGGGACGCCAGCCGCGACGAGGTGTGGGAGTTCTTCACCCTGGGCCGGTCCCTCCTCCGCTGCGGTCTGACCGCCCGGCTGCTCGGGTCGTCGCTCGTCGACGCGTCCTCGTCGTCCTCGTGGCAGACCGCGCTCCGGGCCTGCGGTGCGGGCGAGGCGTTCCGCCGCGGCCGCGACCACGGGACCGAGGCCGAGGACGCCGCGCACTTCCTGCTGCACGACCAGCACAGTCCGCGCTCGCTCGCGTTCCTGGCGACACGTGCCGACGACTGCCTGACCGACGTCGCGCCCGACTGCGTCGCGGACGAGGTGGACGCCTTCCGCGCCGCACGCTCGTCGCTCGGACGGGTCGACGTGGCGGCCCCTGCCGACCTCCGCGCGGTCGCCGACCGGCTCGCCGGTGCCGTCGGCGCCGTCGTCGCGGCACTCGACGCGCGGGTCTTCGCGGTCGTGGCACCCACGCACTGATCCCGCCGCCGACCCGGTCCGAGCGGGCCGGGTCCGCGGATCGACGTGCGCACCGCCGCGGAGCCGCGCACGGTGCGGACGGGAGGCGCGTGGCGGCGCCGCACCGCGCCTCCCGTCCGGCGGATGCCAGCCCGCCGACGCCTCGTCCAGTCGTGCGTCAGACCGCGCTCGAGCGGTCGGCCACCGCCTCGTCGCGCTCCAGGTCACGCCGCAGTGCCGTGGTCGCGCCGGGCGACCCGACGGCGGGCACCGCGTGCGTCACGGCGAGGTGCAGGCGCGCGTCGGCGTCGTACCGGAGCCGCAGGTGCTCCCAGCGCACGAGCCAGACGAGGGCGATCGTGAGGGCGACGAACCCCGAGGTGGCGCCGACGCCGATCGCCCACCGCGGACCCCAGGCGTCCGCGACCGCACCGACGATCGGCGCGCCGATGGGGGTCCCGCCGGCGAAGATCGCCATGTAGAGCGCCATCACCCGGCCGCGCATCGCGGGCTTCGTCGTGGTCTGGACGAGCGCGTTCGCGGTGGTCATGAACGTCAGCGACGCCAGGCCGACGAACACGAGCACGATCGCGAAGGTCCAGTAGGTCGGGGCCAGCGCCGCGGCGGTGCACGCCAGGCCGAACCCGGCGGACGCGACCACGAGCGTGCGCATCCGGGGGCGGTCGCGCCGAGCGGAAAGCAGTGCACCGGCGACCGAGCCGATCGCCATCACCGAGTTGAGCAGGCCGAACTCGCTGGCGCCCTTGCCGAACTCGACGCGTGCCATCGTCGAGGTGAAGATCGGGAAGTTCACGCCGAACGTGCCGACCACGAAGATCATGCACAGCACCACGACGATGTCCGGCCGGGTGCGGACGTAGCGGAAGCCCGCGACGATCTGCCCCTTGCCGCGCTTCGCCCGGACGCGCTCGGCGAGCTGCGCGGGGTCGACGAACCGCAGCGCGAGCAGGACGGCCAGGAACGACCCCGCGTTGATGACGAACACCCACCCGGTGCCGATCACGGCGATGAGCACGCCGGCGACCGCGGGGCCGACCAGCCGTGCGGCGTTGAACGACGCGGAGTTGAGCGCGACCGCGTTCGCCACGTGTTCGCCCTGCACGACGTCGGACACGAAGGCCTGGCGGATCGGGGTGTCGAACGCGGCGACGATGCCGAGCGCGAGGGCGAAACCGTACAGCGACCAGAGCGTCGCCGTGTCGGTGAGCACCATGATCCCGAGGCCGAGCCCGAGCGCGCCCATCAGCCCCTGCGTGAGCATGAGCATCTTCCGCCGGTCGAAGCGGTCCGCAGCCAGGCCGGTGAGGGGGAGCAGGAGCAGCTGCGGCCCGAACTGCAGCGCCATGGTGATGCCGACCGCGATCGCGTCGTTGTCGGAGAGCTTGGTGAGGACGAGCCAGTCCTGGGCGGTGCGCTGCATCCACGTGCCGACGTTGGACACGAGGGCACCGGCGAACCAGATGCGGTAGTTGCGGGCGGACAGGGATCGGAACATGGCGCTCACTGCTGGGCCAGCCTCCTCATGATCTCGGTGGCGTCGGCCAGGGTGCGGCGCTCCTGGTCGGACAGTGCGGTGAGCCGCGGGGAGAGCCAGTCGTCGCGGCGGCGCCGGGTCTCCTCGACGAAGGCGGAGCCGGCGGGTGTGGCGGCGAGCAGGACCTTGCGGCGGTCGTCGCCGTGGTCGTCCTTCGACACGAGACCGCGGTCGACGAGCACCGCGACCGACTTCGTCATGCTCGGCGGTGTGACGCCGTCCTGGCGGCTCAGTTCGGCGAGCGTCATGGCCCCGTCGCGGTGCAGTCGGGCGAGGGCGGAGAACTGCCCGTCGGGCATGCTCGCGTCGGCCTTCTGCGCGCGGAGCGTCCGCGAGAGCCGGTTGACGGCGATGCGGAGGTCGGTGGCGAGGGAGGTGTCGGGCACGATCGTCAGCCTAACTCATTAGTTCGGTGAACGAACTGGGTGCGCGCGGGTGTACGCTCGTAGAGCAACAGGTGTTGCTTTCAGCACGTTCGACGAGGTCGTCGAGGAAGAAGGAGAACATGTCCGAGTTCGAGGGCAGGGTCGCGATCGTCACCGGTGGCGGCAGCGGCATCGGCGAGGCCGTCGCGAAGGAGCTCGCGGCCGCAGGTGCGTCGGTCGTCGTCACCGACATCAAGCTCGACGCCGCCCAGCGTGTGGTGTCCGAGATCGAGGGTGCCGGCGGCACGGCCTCGGCGTTCGAGGCCAACTCCGCGGTCGCCGCGGACAACGAGCGCATGGTGCAGCACGCCGTCGACACGTACGGCGCCCTGCACCTCGCCGTGAACAACGCCGGCATCGGTGCCGCGCCGAAGCCGATCGGCGAGTACGACGTCGAGGCGTGGGACCGCGTGCGTGCGGTCGACCTCGACGGCGTCTTCTACGGGCTCCGCTACGAGATCCCGGCGATCCTGGCGGCGGGTGGCGGTGCGATCGTGAACATGGCGTCCGTCCTCGGGTCGGTCGGCATCGCTCAGAACGCCGCCTACGTCGCGTCGAAGCACGCGCTCGTCGGCCTGACCAAGGTCGCGGCGCTCGAGTACACCGCCCAGGGCGTCCGCACGAACGCGGTCGGCCCGGGCTTCATCGACACCCCGCTGGTCCGTTCGTCGCTGTCCGCCGATGAGCTCGCGGCACTCGAGGGCGAGCACGCCGCCAAGCGCCTCGGCACCGATGCCGAGGTCGCGGCGCTCGTGCTGTTCCTGCTCAGCGACAAGGCGTCGTTCATCAGCGGCAGCTACCACCTGGTCGACGGCGGGTACAGCGCGCACTGACCGCGGTCGGGCGTGCCGGGTCGCTCCGGGCGTACCGGGTCCCGTCGCGCGTGCCGGGTGGGAACGGGCGTGCCTGGTCGCGTCGCGCGTGCCGGGTAGGAGCGGGCGTACCTGGTGGGAACGGGCGTACCTGGTCAGCACGATCGACCGGGTACGCCCGTTTCCGCTTTCCATCGCAGGCGTTATGGGAAGGAACGGGCGGACGGGAGGCGCGGCGCAGCTCGAGCGCGCAGCCTCGCCAGCATGGACGCTCCGAGCCTCGCATTGCGCAGGGCCCTCCGGGTGGGAACGGGCGTACCGGGTGGGAACGGGCGTACCTGGTCGGCGCGATCGACCAGGTACGCCCGTTCCCGCTCTCCATCGCGGGCGTGATGGGAAGGAACGGGCGGACGGGAGGCGCGACCAGCGTCCCCGACGTCGGGAACGGGGGTCGCGCCTCCCGTCCGGGCGTGTGCTCGCGTCGAGCGCTCAGGCTGCGTCGGGACCGAGGATCGCGTCGTGGGGGAGCAGGGCGTGCACGCCCCACGTGCGGTTCGCCACCTGCGTCACCCGCATGCTGACCGCCACGCTGGCCATCGCCAGGGCCTCGGCGCGGGAGATGCCGTACGACCCCGCGATCCAGTCGACCATCCGGTCGAGGGCCGTCGTCGTGGCGGCGTTCAGGTCCGCGTCGAACCCGAACGTGATCCTCCCGGCGGGAGTGTCGGCGTGGATGCCCGCGACCGGGACGTCGTCGAGGAGCGAGAGCGTCATCGTGGTCGTCATGCCGCACTCGACCGCGGTGCCCGAGACCTCGCCGTCGCCCTGCGCCGCGTGGCCGTCACCGACGGACAGCAGGGCGTCCGGCACGGTCACCGGCAGGTACAGCGTCGCGCCGGCGACGAGCTCGCGGCAGTCGATGTTGCCGCCGCCCACCGGCCGGGGCGGGATCGTCGAGTGCTCGCCGGTCGGCTCCGGCGGGAGCCCGACGACCCCGAGGAACGGTGCCGTCCGGACGCCGAGCCCGAGCTGGTTGCGGGCGACGCCGGCGGCCGCGTCGACGTCCCAGAGCAGCGGGCCGCGGGACGTCGGGTCCGCGAGCCCGAGCGCGCGGTTCAGCTCGGTGTCGACACCGCCGGAGCCGGTGTAGCCCCAGTCGTCCGGCACCAGGGCGTCGAAGCGGACGGCGAGGACCTGTCCCGGCCGGGCGCCCGTCACGGCGATCGGGCCGACCAGGCAGTGTCCACGCCGCGGGTCGACGAGGGTGGGGGCGTCGGCGCCCGGGGACGCCTGCCGTTCGGTGTAGCCGGCGGCGCTCAGGGTCCGGACCGTCACCGTGTCACCGTCGTCGACGCGGAGCACGGGCTCGCGTTCGGCGGTGAGCACGTCGATGGCGGTGTCGAGCGAGGCGTCGATGCGGTGGGAGGTCACCCGTCGATCCTCGCAGGACACCGCCCGCGACGGGCAGGCGGTCAGTGGAACTGCGGGATCGTCAGCCAGATGCCGTACAGGACCGCTGCGACGCAGAACGCGAAGCACACCACGGCGCCGACGATCGCGGCCGGCGGCGTGTGCCCGGACCGCGGGGTCTCGTCGCGGTACTCGGTGCGTTCGCCCCCGGCGTCGACCGGTTGCCCCGTCCCGAGCAGCCGCAGCCCGAGCGTGTAGACGAGCACCACGCCGACGGCGGCGACGAAGCCGACGCCCGCGACGATGCCGATGCTGCTGAGGTCGATGTCCACGGTGCCTCCTAGGCGGAGACCGGCTCGGCGGCCGGCTGCTCGTCGTTGACGGTGTCCTTCGTGATCGGCTTCCGCCGCGCGAGGAGGAAGAAGCCGAGGCCGCCGCCCAGGGCGAGCACGGCCACGACCACCAGACCGATGGTGCTCGTCGAGGCGACGAGGGTGGCGAGCGCGCCGACCACGGCGGCGGCCGGCAGCGTGATCACCCAGGCGACGACGATGCGTCCGACGACCGACCAGTGCACGTCGGCGAGCTTCTTGCCGAGGCCCGAGCCGATCACCGAGCCGCTCGTGACGTGGGTCGTCGACAGGGCGAAGCCGAGGTGCGACGACACGAGGATCGTCGCCGCCGAGCTGGTCTCCGCGGCGAAGCCCTGCGGCGACTGCACGTCCGAGATCTTCTTGCCGACGGTGCGCATGATCCGCCACCCGCCGGTGTACGTGCCGAGGCCGATCGCGAGGCCGCAGGCCAGGATCACCCAGAGCGCCGGACCCGTGCCCGAGGGCTGGTAGTCCGCCGCGATGAGCGTCAGGGTGATGACGCCCATGGTCTTCTGCGCGTCGTTGGTGCCGTGCGCGAGCGAGACCAGCGACGCCGAGATCGTCTGCCCGTGCCGGAAGCCGGTCGCGGCGCCGTGTGTCGTGGCGTTCTTCGTCAGCGAGTACGCCAGGTACGTCGCCACGAGGGCGATCACCCCGGCGATCACGGGTGAGAGCAGCGCGGGGAGGACGACCTTCGACACCACCGTCGCCCAGTCGACCGAGTTCAGCCCGGCGCCGATGATCGACGCGCCGATCAGGCCGCCGAACAGCGCGTGCGTGGACGACGACGGCAGGCCGAAGTACCAGGTGGCGAGGTTCCAGAGCACCGCGCCGACGAGTCCCGCGAAGATCATGGTCGGACTGATCTGGATGCCGTCCTGGCCCTCGCGGATGATGCCCTGCGAGACCGTCTTCGCGACCTCGGTGGACAGGAACGCGCCGACCACGTTGAGGACGGCGGAGATGAGCACGGCGGTCCGGGGCTTCAGGGCTCCGGTGGCGACCGAGGTGGCCATGGCGTTCGCGGTGTCGTGGAAGCCGTTCGTGAAGTCGAACACGAGGGCAACGACGATCACCAGCACGACGGTGACGAGGACGTCCATGGCGGCGACGCTAGGCCCGCCCCGGACCCGCTGCGTGAACGCCGGATGAACACGTCCGCGGGGTCGTCCGTCTGTCAGGATGCAGGGGTGCCGACCTTCTCCGCAGCCCGAGGGGACTCCTCGTTCACCGACGCGCACGGCGTCGAGATCGTCTACTCGACCTGGCGCGCGGCCAGACCGAGGGCCGTCGTGCAGATCGCGCACGGGGTCGGCGAGCACGGCGCGCGGTACGAGCCCCTCGCGCAGGACCTGGTCCGCGCCGGCTACACCGTGTACGCGAACGACCACCGCGGCCACGGCCGGACCGGACTCGGGCAGTGGGACGGCGACCACACGAAGCTCGGGCGGCTCGGCCCCGGGGGTCTGCGTGCGGCGATCGCCGCCGTCGAGCAGATGACCGCGGTCGCCCGCGAGCAGGACCCCGGCATCCCGCTCGTGCTGCTCGGGCACTCGTGGGGCTCCCTCATGGCGCAGCACATCGTGAACACCTCGTCCGAGGCGTACGACGGGGTCGTCCTGTCCGCCACGGCCTACCGGCTGCCCGGCTGGATGAACAGCGGCGACCTGAACGCCCGGCACGCGGGGTCGGGGCCGACGAAGCACGAGTGGATCAGTCGCGACCGGGCGGTCGTCGACGCGATCGCCGCCGACCCGCTGGTCGTCGAGGCGGACGTCATCAAGCTGTTCGGTGTGCGTGACGCGCTCCGGTTGCTCGGTGTCCCGAGGCGGGCGATCCCGCACGACCTGCCCGTGCTCCTGCAGGTCGGGTCCGACGACACCCTCGGCGGGCCGCGGTCGATCGAGCGGCTCGCGGCGGCGTACCGCCGGCGCGGTGGGCTGTCGGACGTGCAGGTGCACGCCTACGAGGGGGCGCGGCACGAGGTCTACAACGAGACGAACCGCGACGAGGTCATCGCCGACCTGGTCGCGTGGCTCGACCGGCACGTGGGTCGCTGACGCGGGTCGTCTCTCCGGATCGGATCGGGTCGGTCGCGTCGAACCACCGATCCGACATCGAACCAGGAGCGGCGGGCGGTTCGACGTCGGTTCCGTGGTTCGGTCAACACGTCGCCGACCTGCGTCACCACAGGACGGACGGGAGGCGCGGGGCGGCGCCGCCACGCGCCTCCCGTCCGCCACGGCGTAGGCTCGTGCCGTGCACGGTGAGTACAAGGTCCCCGGAGGCAAGCTGGTCGTCGTCGACCTCGAGGTCGTCGACGGGAGCATCCGCGAGTTCCGTCTGGCGGGAGACTTCTTCCTCGAACCGGACGACGCGCTGCCGCTCATCGACCAGGCCGTGGACGGCCTGCCCGCGACCACGGACGCAGCCGGCATCGCCGCCGCCGTCCGGGCTGCACTGCCCGAGGGCGCCGTGCTGCTCGGCTTCACGCCCGAGTCCGTCGGCGTCGCCGTCCGTCGTGCACTCTCGCGGGCGTCGACGTGGCAGGAGTACGACTGGGAGATCGTCCACGAGGGACCGGTCAGCCCGAACGAGCACCTCGCGCTCGACCAGGTCCTGACCGAGGAGGTCGGCGCCGGACGCCGTGGCCCGACGCTGCGCATCTGGGAGTGGGACCAGCCGGCCGTCGTCATCGGGTCGTTCCAGTCGCTCAAGAACGAGGTCGACCCGGAGGGTGCCGCGAAGTACGGCGTCGAGGTCGTGCGCCGCATCTCCGGTGGCGGCGCGATGTTCATGGATGCCGGAGCGATCATCACGTACTCGCTGTACGTGCCGACCGACCTCGTGCAGGGCATGACCTTCGCGGACTCGTACGCCTACCTCGACGAGTGGGTGATCGAGGCGCTGAAGTCGCTCGGCATCGAGGCGTACTACCAGCCGCTCAACGACATCGCCTCGGCGTCCGGGAAGATCGGCGGCGCGGCGCAGAAGCGGCTCGGGACCGGCGCGCTGCTGCACCACGTGACGATGAGCTACGACATGGACGGCCAGAAGATGGTCGAGGTCCTGCGCATCGGACGCGAGAAGATGAGCGACAAGGGCACGACCTCGGCGGCGAAGCGCGTCGACCCGCTGCGCTCGCAGACCGGGCTCGCGCGGGCGGAGATCATCGAGCGGCTGATCGGCACGTTCACGTCGATGTACGGGGCGCGCGAGGGGCACGTGACCGAGGCCGAGCGGGCCCGGGCGCGGGAGCTCGTGGCGACGAAGTTCGCGACGCAGGAGTGGCTCGAGCGGGTGCCCTGATCGGGGAGGGGCGTCCGCTCTCGGGTGCCCCTGGGCTCGGCGCGTGCGATGCGCCCCTCGTCTCCTGTCCGTCGTCGTCGCCGCGGTGGTCGTCGTGACCACCGCCACCGCCTGTTCGGAGGGCTCTCCGGACGACGCATCGACGTCGGAGGCCGCACTCTCGCGGTGGTCCTCGCTCATGGGGACCGCACTGCTCGACGAGGAGCACGGCCAGGGCGGAGCCGGCGGCGAAGGAGCGGGAGGCGCTGGTCTCGGAACGGTGCCGGCAGGCGCGTGGGACCTGCTCGTCGCCTGCAACGGCGCCGACGGGTGGTCCTTCCGGGTCGACTCAGGACCGGACGGCGACGACACCCTCGCCCGGAGCGACGTGCCGTGCGGAGCGACCGAACGGCTGTCCGTGACGGTGCCGGAGAGCGGCGGGTTGACCGTGCTGGCGCACCCGCTCAGGACCGCGCCGGAGGCGGTGCGTCGCGGAGACGTGCCCGTCTTCTGGTACGTCGCGGTCGTGCCGGAGGGGTTCGAGCCGGAGTCGCGGTCCTACGAGCTCGGCTGATCGTCGGGGTCGTCCGGCGCTCGCAGGGTGAGGTCGATCCCGCCCGTGCTCCGGAGTGTCCCCGGGCGGATCGGACGATCGTCAGCACCCACGGCGACGTACGAGCCGGAGTACGTGACCTCGTCGTCGTACTCGTCTTCGTCGTCCGGCTCGTCGTCGACCTCGTCGGGGTTCCGCGTGCCGAGCAGCTTCCGCGTCAGCGACGACCGCTCGGTGAGCAGCGAGTCGAGCGCGGCACGGAGGTCCTCGTCGGCGGGCTCCGCCCCGCGGAGGGCCGCGCCGAGGACGCTCCGCCGCATGAGCTCCTTCGCGAAGGACCCGGTCGTCCCCTCGGCCCGTTCGGCGGCCTCGGTCACGGCAGTGTCGGAGAACGGCAGCGCGCCCGCGTAACGACGGAACAGCCGCTCGCGCTCGGGCAGGGCGGGCAACGGCACCTCGACCGCGAGGTCCACTCGGCCCGGTCGGTCAGCCAGCGCCCGCTCGAGGACGGCCACCCGGTTCGAGGTCATCACGAACGCGACGTCCGCGTCGCCGTCGAGGCCGTCGAGTGCGTCGAGGACCTCGAAGAGCAGCGGCTGCGGCGAGCTGTGGCGCTCCATGGCGACCAGGTCGATGTCCTCCATCACGACGATCGACGGCTGGAACGTCCGCGCGATCTCGGCCGCCGACCCGATCGCCGCGATGCTCGAGCCGGTGAGCAGGACGGCGGTGACACCGGGCGTCCGGGTCAACAGGTGTCGGATCGTGAGGGTCTTCCCGGTGCCGGGCGGACCGTACAGGAGCACACCCCGTTTGAGGTGCTGGCCGGCGGCGAGCAGGGCCTCGCGCTGTTCGCCGATCCCCACCACGTGGTCGACGACCTCGTCGAGGAGCCCCGACGGCAGCACCACGTCGTCGGTCCCGACCTCGGGCCGCCGCACGAAGGTCGCGCCGGCCTCGGCGCCGTACTCGGACTGCGTGAAGGAGAGCACCTGCCCGCGGAGCACGCTGCGCTCGATCATGAGCGCACGCAGCCGCAGCAGGAACGCGGTCGCCGCGTCCTGGTCCGGGCTCAGGATCTCGACGGAGGCGCGTCCGCGGCCGTAGTCGGGCTTGGCGGAGCGCTGCACGACCGCGACGGGCACGCCCTCGTACGCCAGGAACCGCAGGCCGAACGAGACGACCTGGCGGGTCGTGTCCGCGCCGGTAGCCCGCGTCGCGTAGCTCACCGGTCCGGGCGCCCAGCGTGCGTGGGGGTGCGCGATGAACTCGCTCACGCTGCTGTGGAACCGGCTGTCGTCACCGGCGACGCCGATCAGCGCGTCCGGGGCCCCACCCGTCAGCGCCTCGAGGGCGATGTCGGCGTCGACCAGGCGGTGGTCGGCGAACTCCTCGGTGACGACCGGCAGGGTCTGCGGATCCGCACCGAGGTGGTCGTGGATCCGTTCGCCGAGCGGCGTGAGGACGGCCTGCTGTTCGGTCGCGGCGAGTTCGTTCGCCCGCTCCATGTAGCGGGCGAACGCCCGCATGAGGTCCCGGTCTGCGTCGTCGAGCACGTCGCCATCCTGGCATGCAGCAGTGACGGCGGCCCGGGAGGGGGGACCCGGACCGCCGCGGCGACCAGTCTCGGTGGCGATCCCATGAACCAGCCGTGCAGACCACGCGCAGACGTGCAGATCGCGAGGATCATCCGCGCGGCGGAGGTGGTCGCCGGGTGACTGACGTAGCGTCGGCACCGTGAACTGGTTGATCCTCCTGGGGGCGGTGGCCGCAGCGGCCCTCGTGATGTGGATCGCCGATCGCGTGGGGTGGATCGACCTGTCGAACAAGGCCACACGCAGCGGCGGATCCGGTGGTGTCGTGTCGATGATGGACGAGGTGTTCGCACCGACCCGTCACGAGGCGCAGGCCGAGTACGAGCGGCAGGCACGCCTGCCGCACCAGGCCCCGACACCCGCCGACGACGACCACGACCTGCTGAGCGGGAACGTGCTGATCCGGGTGCCGTCGGTCCGGGGCGCCGGTCGGCACGAGGCCCGACCGGGCACGCTCGACCGCACGTACTGATCGCGCGCGGACGCGGACGGCAGGCGCGGGTGCCGCCGTCGCGTCAGCGCGTCGTGAGTTCCTGGTAGTCGGGGTGGCGCTCGATCCACGCGTGCACGTAGCTGCAGAGCGGGACGACGCGGAGCGAGCCTTCGCGGACGTCGTCGAGTGCGTGCTGGACGAGGATCGACGCGTGGCCACCGCCGCGGTGCGCGGGGTCGACCTCGGTGTGGGTGAAGCGGATCTCGTCGCCGTCGACCTCGTACGCCGCGAAGCCGATGACCTCGCCGTCCTCGACCAGGGAGTACTGCTGTGCGTCGGTGTCGTTGCGGACCTCGGGTGATGCCATGACGACGACCGTACGCCGTGCCCCCGGAGAGCGTCGTGGACGGCACCGGTCCCCGAACGCGGGGCGGTGACACGCCTCCGATCCGCACTACTCTCGCCCCGTGCACGATGCAACACCGCCCCTGCTCTTCCGGACGCCGCCGGGCTGGCCCACGCCGTCGCCCGAGTGGGTCGACCTGTTCCAGGGGGCCGAACCCGAGGCCGGCTGGCGGCCGATCGACGACATCCCGCCCGCTCCGTCCCGCTGGCGGTTCTGGGCGCCGACGCGAGCGCTGCACCGCCGCGTGCCCCGCGCCGCCCGGGTGGTGCCGGTCGTCGGCGCCGCGATCGCGCTCGCGTCGTTCGTCGCCGTGGTCGTCCTCTGGGCCGTCGGCGGACCGGCGGTCCTGGCACTGGCCCCGGTGGTCGCCGGCACCGCGCTCTGGGTGATCGGGGCGTCCCGGTACGCCGATCGGCTCGCCGAGGCCCTGCACGCGGTGCGTGCCGAGGCGTCGGTCCGCCGGGCCACCGAGCTCCCCGCCCGTGCCGCCGCGGTCTTCCCGGGCGCCGATCCGGCGGACGCATCGGCCGGGTGGGACGCCCGCGGCTGGGCCGTGCCCGGCGCGCGACCCTTCGTCGCGGGGCCGCCGTCGCGGTCCGGCACCCGGCCGCAGCGGGCGCTCGTCGCCGTCACGGCCGGGGTCGCCGGGCTCGTCCTCGCGACCGGGGCCTCCGTCTCGCTCCTGCCGCTCGTGCCGGCGGTCGAGGAGGGCGCAGCCCGCGCGCTCACGGGCGTCGAACCGGGGTCTCCGTGGTCGGTCGAGGGCGACGACGAGGACGCCGCACAGCCCGAGTGGACGTCCGACGACGGCAGCATCGAGGCGTGGTGGCTCGCGGGCGACGACGAGTGGGAGGGTACCTGTGACCTGACGCCCGGTGACGCCGGTTGCGACGCGTACGAGATCGACAGCGAACGGACCTGCACGGCGGTCGTGACGGTCGGGTTCTTCGCGTCCCTGGACGACGCTCGACCGAGCCGCGTCGAGGAGCGAACGGTGTCGATCACGGAGGGCGTGCCGCTCGTCCTGGTCGAGAACCACGACGAGGACTCGTCGAGCATCGGCGACGTGTCCTGCGCGTCCGACGACGATCCGCACGCAGACCGCATCGCGGCGACGCAGGGGGCCGACGCGGACACGGATGCCGAACGGCTCGCGGGTTGCGCGACCACGGACTGCGTCGCCTTCGTCGTCCGTTCGTCCACCGACTGCGCCGACGCGGCCGTGCAGTTCCGCGTCGGGGCCGAGGTCGGCTCGATCGGCGCGCCGCACGACGTGGTCGTCATGACCCCGCTGCTCGCCGGGCAGCCGGCGGACGTCTTCGTCGGCGGCACGACGTACGCGTCCGACGTCACCCCGGGTGGCGTCACCTGCCGAGCGGGCACCGAGGACGGGTCCGCCGCACACGCCTGACGCCGTGCACGCCCGATGCCGCACACGCCTGACGCCGCTCGGTCCTGCGGCCGGCCGGGTGCAGGGGAGGATGGTCCGGTGCGCAGCATCGACGACCGGAGCCCCGACCTCGTCGTGCTCGGCGACAACCTCGACGTCCTGCCGACCCTGCCGGACGCGTCGTTCACGGTCGTCTACCTGGACCCGCCGTTCAACACCGGTCGGAAGCAGCGTCGGCACGCGGTGACGGCCGAGCGGCGGACGGCCGGCGACGCCGGGACGATCACGGGCTTCCGCGGCCGGACGTACGAGCGCATCCGGGGTGACCTCATGCGTTTCGACGACCGGTTCGAGGACTACTGGGCGTTCCTCGAGCCCCGGTTGCTCGAGGCCTGGCGGCTCCTCGCCGAGGACGGCACGCTGTACCTGCACCTCGACTACCGCGAGGCGCACTACGCGAAGGTCCTGCTCGACGCGCTGTTCGGTCGCGACGCCTTCCTGAACGAGATCATCTGGGCGTACGACTTCGGGGCGAAGTCGCGCTCACGCTGGCCCACGAAGCACGACACGATCCTGGTCTACGTGAAGGACCCGGAGCGCTACTGGTTCGACTCCGAGACCGTCGACCGCGAGCCGTACATGGCGCCGGGACTCGTGACGCCGGAGAAGCGGGAGCGCGGGAAGCTGCCGACGGACGTGTGGTGGCACACGATCGTCTCGCCGACGGGGAGCGAGAAGACCGGCTACCCGACGCAGAAGCCCGAGGGGGTGCTCCGGCGGATGGTGCAGGCGTCCTCGCGCGAGGGCGACTGGGTGCTCGACTTCTTCGCGGGGAGCGGCACGCTCGGAGCGGTCGCGCGGGACCTCGGTCGGCGCTTCGTGCTCGTGGACGACAACCCGGTGGCGGTCGACGTCATGCGCCGGCGGCTGCCACACGCGGTGATCGACGAGGTGGCGCGTCCCACGACGTGACGGAGGCGACACCGCCGACGTCGTGGGACGTCGGCGGTGTCGCCTCGGAGGGGTTCCGATCTGATCGGACCGCCCGGCTACTCCGCGGAGTGGCGCCCGTGCGGGTGGTCGCCGTCGGCCGGACGGGAGGCGCGGTCCGCGTCCGCCCCGTCGGTGCGGTCCGCCGTGCCGGTCGCCGCTGCGGTCGCCGCGCTGGCGCTGGCGGTGGCGCTGGCGGTTGCGTCCGCGGCGCGGTGCTCCGGTGCGGCGTGCGCCGGGTGGGTGCGGATCGTGCCCGTGGTGGTGGCCGGTTCGTCCACCGGCGCGGCCGCCGAGTGGGCGCCGTGCGTCGTCGCCCCCGGCAGCGGTGCCCGGGTGCCGTCGTCCCGCACCGCCGTGGCCGTGGCGGTCGTGCCCTGGACCGTCCCGCCGTCGGACCGGACCAACGTGGCGGAGGCGGTGGTGCCTCCCGTCCGGTCCTGCGGCGGCTGGGCCGCGACGTCCGGCGAGGTCGGGACCGTCCGCATCGACCCGGTGTCGGGCGAGACGAGCGAGCCGGTGTTCGCGGCGGCGCGCTGCGCGTCGGACGTGAGCTGGTCGGCGTCCTTCGCGGCGTTCGCCTGCTCCTGCAGGGCCGAGACCTTGCGGAGCGGCGGAACCCGGAAGAACCAGGTGAGCACGAACGCGAGCAGGATGACGCCGAGTCCGACCCAGTACACGACCACGGCCGAGCTGCTGAAGCCGACGAGGAACGGGCGGGTCAGTCGCGGGTCGGCGCCGTTCAGGAACGACGTGTCGGTCGTGGCGGAGCCGGCCGAGGAGCTCGCGGCCGTGTCGCCCTTCTTCAGCTGGTCGACGAGCTTCGGCGCGACCTCGTCCACCACGGCCCGACGCTGGTCGGCGTTCGCGTAGTCGATCTGCAGCGTGCCGTCGACGACCTCGGCGTTCGCCTTGGACGCGGCGGTCTGGAGCGCCTGCTGCTCGGCGGTGGACTTGTTCGCCGCGACCTGCTGGGCGATGACCGAGTCGGCTGCCGAGGCCGGGATCGTGCCGGCGGCGACCTGCTGCTGCACCTGGGCGGTGACCTGCTCGGTGACGGCCTGGTCGGCAGCCTGCTTCGCGGCAGCGGCGCCCTTGTCGAGACCCTGCTGCACGTTCTGCTGCACCGGGTCCACGATCTTCGACCAGATCTGGTCCATGACGCCCTTGTTCTCGGACGCGCCGGCGACCGAGGGGGTGAGCGCCGCGTTGAGCGCGGGCTTGAGGTTCGACTCGTTCTGCATCGCGCCGGTGATGTTCGTCGGCATGAGCGTGAACAGCACCGAGAGGAGCACCGCGGTGCCCATCGTGCCGCCGATCTGGCGGAAGAAGGTCGCGGCGCTCGTGGCGACGCCGATGTCCCGCGGGGAGACCGAGTTCTGCGCGGCGAGGGTCAGCGTCTGCATGAGCTGCCCGAGGCCCAGGCCGATGCCGAACATGCCGATCATCAGGAACCACAGCGGGCTGTCGGCGGTCAGGAAGGTCAGGACCGTGAAGCCGATCGCGGTGAACGCGGTGCCGGTGATCGGGAAGACCTGGTACCGCCCGGTCCGCGAGATGATCTGGCCGGACGCGATCGACGCGATCATGAGGCCGAGCACCATCGGGAGCATGCTGAAGCCGGACTCGGTCGGGGTGACGCCCTTCACGATCTGCAGGTACAGCGGGAGCGTGAGCATGGCGCCGAACATGCCGAAGCCGACGAGCACGGAGAGCACCGCGGCCATCGAGAAGACGCGGGAGCCGAACAGCTTGAGCGGCAGGATCGCGTCGTCGCCCATCGCCCGTTCGACGATCACGAAGCCGATCAGGCCGAGCGCGCCGATGACGTAGCAGGCGATGGCGCCGGGGGAGTCCCAACCCCAGTCGCGGCCCTGCTCGGCGATGAGGAGCAGCGGGACCAGCGTGACGATGACGAGCGTGGCACCCCACCAGTCGATGCGGGGCTTGCCGCGGTCGCCGAACTTCGGCAGGTGCAGGAACGTCGTCACCATGACCAGCGCGATCACGCCGACCGGCACGTTGATGAGGAACACCCAGCGCCAGCCGTCGACGAACAGGATCTGGGACGCGCCGGCGAACAGACCGCCGACCAGCGGGCCGATGACCGAGGAGATGCCGAACACCGCCAGGAAGTAGCCCTGGTACTTCGCGCGCTCGCGGGGGGCGAGCATGTCGCCCATGATCGCCAGCGGCAGCGACATGAGGCCACCGGCGCCGAGGCCCTGCAGGGCGCGGAAGCCGGCGAGCATGAGCATCGAGGACGAGAACGACGCGGCGAGCGAGCCGATGATGAAGATACCGATCGCCGTGAGGAACAGCGGGCGCCGGCCGAAGATGTCGGAGAGCTTGCCGTAGATGGGGGTCGTCACCGTCGAGGCGATGAGGTAGCCGGTGGTCACCCACGCCTGCTGGTCGAGGCCGTGCAGGTCGTCGCCGATCGTGCGGATCGCCGTGCCGACGATCGTCTGGTCGAGCGCGCCGAGGAACATGCCGGCCATCAGTCCGTAGATGACGAGCAGGATCTGTCGGTGGTTCATCACCGCGTTCGAGGACGTGGTGGGGGCCGCTGGTGCGGTCGCCGTCTGGGTCATTCGGTCTCCCGTGCGTACTGGTGCTCGCGCAGGCGTTCCGTCCCGGGCGCGGGGGAACGTTCGTTGCGCGCACTGCAAAAATACAACCAGCGCAAACGGTTTGTTCCCCGGAACCGCGTTCCTGTGGACATCGGCAGGGTCCGGGGCGGATGTGCAGGAGGCGCCGTCGGACGGATCCGACGACGCCTCCCAGGGACGACCGACTACGCCCCGAGTGCGGCGTCCACGATCTCCTTGGCCTCGCGCTGGACCTGCTCCAGGTGCTCCTGCCCGACGAAGCTCTCCGCGTAGATCTTGTAGACGTCCTCGGTGCCGGACGGGCGGGCGGCGAACCACGCCTTGTCCGTGACGACCTTCACGCCGCCGACGGCCGCATCGTTGCCGGGTGCCTTCGACAGTTTCGCCGTGATCGGGTCGCCCGCGAGGGTGTCCGCGGTGATGGCGTCACCGTCGAGCTTCGACAGGCGCGCCTTCTGGTCCTTGCTCGCCGCCGCGTCCACGCGCTGGTAGACCGGGTCGCCGAAGCGCTCGGTGAGCTCGGCGTACAGCTGCGACGGGGTCTTGCCCGTGACCGCGACGATCTCGGACGCCAGCAGCGCCAGGATGATGCCGTCCTTGTCCGTGGTCCACGCCGTGCCGTCCTTGCGGAGGAACGAGGCGCCGGCGGACTCCTCGCCGCCGAAGGCCACGGAGCCGTCGATCAGGCCCGGGACGAACCACTTGAAGCCGACCGGGACCTCCCAGAGCCGACGACCGAGCGACTCGGCCACGCGGTCGATGATGCTCGACGAGACCAGCGTCTTGCCGATCGCGGCGTCGTCGCGCCACTCCGGCCGGTGTGCGTACAGGTACTCGATCGCGACGGCCAGGTAGTGGTTCGGGTTCATCAGTCCGCCGTCGGGGGTGACGATGCCGTGGCGGTCCGAGTCGGCGTCGTTGCCGGTCAGGACGTCGAAGTCGTCCTTGCGGGCGAGCACCGACGCCATCGCCGAGGGGCTCGACGGGTCCATCCGGATCTTGCCGTCCCAGTCCAGCGTCATGAACGCCCAGGTCGGGTCGACGTCGGGGTTCACCACGGTCAGGTCGAGTCCGTAGTGGTCGCGGATGCGCTCCCAGTACGGCAGCGAGGCGCCGCCGAGCGGGTCGGCGCCGATCTTCACCCCGGCGCGCTTGATCGCATCGATGTCGATGATGTCCTCGAGGTCCGACACGTACGAGCCGAGGTAGTCGTACCCCTCGGCGGACGTCTCGTCCTGGCGGCGGACGTCGGCGTTGCCACCGGCGATGATCGCGTTCGCGCGGTCGGCGATCCACGACGTGGCGTCGCTGTCGGCCGGGCCGCCGTGCGGGGGGTTGTACTTGAAGCCGCCGTCACGCGGGGGGTTGTGGCTCGGCGTGATGACGATGCCGTCGGCGGTGTCGCCGTGCTCCTCGCGGTTGTACTTGATGATCGCGTGGCTGAGCGCCGGGGTCGGCACGTAGCCGTCCTCGGCGTCGGCGAGCACGCGGACGCCGTTCGCGGCGAGGACCTGCAGTGCGGTCTGCTCGGCGGGGGCGGAGAGCGCGTGGGTGTCGCGGCCGATGAACAGCGGGCCGTCGGTGCCCTGCTCGGTGCGGTACTCGATGATCGCCTGCGTGATCGCGGCGATGTGCGTGTCGTTGAACGCGGTGTCCAGCGAGGAACCCCGGTGGCCGGAGGTGCCGAAGACCACCTTCTGCTCGGGGATCGACACGTCGGGGACGCGCTCGTGGTAGGCCGCCAGGAGGGCGTCGAGGTCGACGAGGTCGTCTGCGGTCGCGGGGGTGCCGGCGCGGTCGTTCATGGGCCCATCCTGGCACTCGGCCCCTTGTGTGTGTCGCGGCATCGCGGGGCGGCACCGGACGGCGCTACGGTCGGAGGATGGGGGAGACGGTCCGCGCGGATGCCGAGCTGTCGGCCGTGGGTTGCGCCCGGGACCGACGGATCGGCACGCCGGTCGACGGTTCGCGAGCTCGGGTCGTCCTCCGTGCTCCGGACGAGCCGCCGTACTACGAGGTGTGCACGAGCTACACCCTCGGCCGGTAGGAACGGAGACAGGCCATGGAGTACGAGACATTCGCAGCACATTTCCCGCTCGTTCGGAATCTGCTCGAAGGCGTCTTCCACCAAGGTTGGCGCTTCGACTACGACAGCCTCGAAGAACTGTACGAGGACGTCCTCGACGGAAGGGATCAAGCGGCGCGAGCGCAGCTGGCTGACCAGTTGGAGCGGTTCGCAGACGATCAGGACGAAGCGGCGGTCGACCAGATCTTCGTCGAAAGCTACACGGGTGTGGTTCCGCAACGCGATGCCGGAGTGTCCGCACGCGCGTGGTTGCTCGACTTGGCGCGCCGACTCCGAAGAAGCATCTGATGCGTCCTGTGCTCCACGAAGACTGCTCCGTGCGGGTCGTGTTGAATTTCCTGCCGGACCGATATCCTCCGGACTCGATGGTCACGTACCCGCGAGAGGACCTGGATGGGTGAGCACGAGTACTACCGGAGCGTGGCGGCTCGCGCTCCGGGCTTGAGATCGCTCTTGGCGGCTGAGTTCAACTACGACTGGGACCTCGACTGGCCGGATGTCGAGTCCGTGCTCGTCAGCGACCTCGATGAGGTATCGCGGGCCGAGAACCTCCAGTACCGCGACGAACTGAACTACCTGTTGCAGGAGCTACCGACCGACAGTGACGTCGACGGTTTCTTCAAGTTCGTGGGTACGGGCCTCTCGCCGCGGGTCGACCTCGGACAGTCAGCGCGGTCGTGGATGCTCGAACTCCGGGACCGGGCAGCACGGAATGTTCGGTCGAAAGCAGAGTGATGAGGAAGCCCGGGAAGTCCGGATGCATCGCCATCGAGGTGGGAGGGGAAGCACGACGGAACACTCGGCGCGGACCGGGGTGTCCTCCTTCCCGAGTGTCGAGCGCCCGTCGACCGCTGCGGATCTACGCAGTCCCGGGCGGGTTCACCGGGCGGGGGAAACCCTTCCGGGAACCGCAGGACCAGGAACGGCTGAACCCTTGATCGAGATGGAGAAGTTCGCTGCGGGAGTGCCGTCCTTCGCGAACTTGATGGGCGGGGCGTTCAACCAGGATTGGCGCGATGAGTGGGACACCGCAGCGGAGGTCGTCACTTCAGTTCTCGGAGAGCGCACCGACCAGCTACGGAACTTGCTGAAGGACCTTCGCCGGATCGTCCGGGTCCGTTCGGATGACGACATCGATTCGCTGCTGTTCTCGCTCGGTTCTGGGTTCTCGCCCGAGACGGACTGGGGCATGAGCCCGAAGGGTTGGGTGCAGGATCTCGAGGTGCGGCTGGAACGAGAGCTGGTTGCGCGAGGCGACGCCTGAGAGTGCCGATCGGTGCTCGGCATGTCGTTTCGTGAGTGGTTGATCGACCTCGCGCGGCGCCCCGTGAGAGTCCTTGATGCAGCACCCGAACGAGAGCACGGGATGCGTCGCGAGAACAGCCCGCGCGGTGCGGACCAGCGCCTCCTGCTTCCCCGGCGTCGACCGCGCGGCCGAGTCGGTCTCCCACACTCTCGACTGCAACCACGAGGCCCTCCGGGAATGGGTCGCGGCGGGGGCATCCAGACTCTTGCGGCGCTTCTCCGTACCGGGAGGTTGCATCGCCGATGGCTCCGGGACGTTCGCGACGGGACGACGAGCGCGAACACCGGTGAACCTGTCACCTGGCGGGGGAGGATGTCATCGGCCGAGGATGGTCGCCGAAGAACGACCCTCCTACAGTCGCGAGGGACCCGAGTTCCGAGGCTGTCGACCGCCGGCAGACAGCCTTTCCGCAGACCGAGACGAAGTGGATCACATGGAATCGTCGCCCCCGTACCCCGCCTTCGATTCGCTCATGGGGGGCGCCTTCAACCAAGACTGGAGGGACGAGTGGACTTCAGTCGACGAGGTCCTGTCGGAAGCCCCCGCCGATCATCCGGCAACTCGGAGCGCACTGCTGTCCGAACTCCTTCGGATTCGGGAAACCTGTTCGGAGGCTGACGTGGTGGACCTGTTGGAATCGATGGGGAGCGGGTTTCGGCCGGAGATCGATGCGCATCTGAATGCTCTCGGTTGGGTCGATCGTCTCGTTGACCGCATCAACGCACTCGACGCCACCCATGAGTGAACCGTCTGGCAACGGTCGAGACGCCGAGTCCTGATCGACTCGACGCTACGGTGAGTACGGCTGGATGAGATGGTGAAGTAGTGGACAGTCTCACCGTGGCTCGCAGCGCTCCGCGGATGGTCAACGTCATCGGAGGCCTCTTCTACCAGGGTTGGTACGAGGACCGTTCGGCGGACGAGACGTTGGAACTCGCCTTTGCGTACCGCCCGCTGACCGAGCGAGAAGCGATCGTGCGCGAGATCGATGGACTCCTTGCGGCTCTTCCGACGACGGAGGACGTCGGAGGCTTCTTCCTCTCCTTCAATGTCGACATCGACTTCCGACGCGATCTCGGTGGCGATGTCCGCGCCTGGCTCGAAGTTGCCCGCGGAGTCGTGCGGGGGTTCGCCTCGTGATCGGAAGTGACGGCAGGACCGCCCTGCTACGAGCAAGTACACGAGCTGCACCTTGGCGGCACCGAAGACGAAGGAATGACCTTGGGCCATCAAGCTGAGTTGCGCGAGTACCCGCTCGTCCGCAACCTCCTCGGCGCGATCTTCAACCAGGACTGGCGGGAAGACCACGACTGCGTCGAGGAGGTCTACGAGGATCTCCTTGACGGCGAGCCGCGGCACGCGCGTCTGGCGCGCGCCGAGCAGATCGAGGCGTTCGTCGCGAATCGTTCGGAGGACGAGGTCGACGACGTCTTCCGTGCGAGTGGGACGGGTCTCCGCCCGCGCTCGGACCTCGGTGTGAGCAGCCGAGAGTGGCTGCTCGCTGTGGTGCAGAGACTGCGGGCACAGCCATGAGTATCGTTGTCCGATCACACCGTCGTCAGGAACGGCTCGCGGCCTTACTCGATCCTGACGAGTTACCCGCGAGGGACGATCAATGGAAGACGAAGACTTCTACCGTGAGGTGATTCGTCGCGCTCCGAGAACGACCTCGTTGCTCGGCGTGGAATTCAACCTCGATTGGCAGTTCGATTGGCCGGATGCGGAATCGGTCCTCGTGCAGGACCTCGATGATGCTCCGCTGCGCGACAACGAGGTGCTGCAAACAGAGCTCGACTACCTCTTGAACGTGCTGGGGACCGACTCGTCGGTTGACGACTTCTTCACGTACATCGATTCGGGCCTCGATCCCCTCGCCGAGACTGGCCAAACCTCCCGTACCTGGCTCATCGGACTTCGAGACCGTGCTGCCCGCAATGTCCGAAATGGCGATCCGGTCGAGCGTGGGCAGACCGGTGAGGTCCTCTGATGGCACGTCGACCTCGGCGAAGCGGTCACCCATCGGCTCCTCATGTGGGAGTTCCCGTACAACGACGAGCCGTCGGGATGGCTCTGGGGTTGCGCACCGTCCACGCAGGCTCGGTTCCTGCGCGCACTCGAGTGGGCACAGCGTCATCCTGACGAGTGGTCGCCGCTGCTCATCCAGCATCCGGTGACGGAGCATGACCCACGGGGGCCACGACTCGACCGGTGAGCGCAGACCGGTGAGCACAGAGCGAGCGGCCGCCCGCACCGGGGACGTGGGGGGACGTTCCGGGGTGGGCGACCGCTCGCGGTCTGGGGGAGTGGCGGCTCAGGCGGTCCGGAACGACCCGGTCGCCGTACGCAGCGACCCGGTCACGGTGCGCGTCGAGGCCGTCGACGTGCTCGGACGCCGGAACTGCGTGTCCACGAAGCGCCCGAGGGCGCGGCCGCTACCGGTACCGGTGTAGCTGCCGACGGGGCGCCAGGCGGCCTCGACCGCGTAGGCACCGAGCTCGTCACGCTGTTCGAGACCGGAGACGTAGGCGCCGCCGAGGGGGTTCTGTCGGTTCTGCACGGGTGCTCCTCGTCGTCGTGCCGCGGGTCACCGGTCGTCGGACCGACGACCAGGACGCCGTCGGCTGATGACGACCACGCTACCCCGTTGTCTTGAACGATGCAAGACAACGGATCCGCATCACGCGACGAGCTCGCAGAACGTCCGACCCTCGGCCGTCCAGCTCTGGCGGGCCCGCAGCCCCGCCGTCGCCGCGTGCTCGAGCAGCGCGTCGACACCGACCTCGGCCCACGGGAAGCCCTCGCTGCGGTTGCCGTCGCCGTCCGCCACGTGCGCGGTGAACGCCCGGTCGGCCGAGCGGTCGACGTGGGTCTCGACGACGACGCGACCGCCGTCGCGGACGATCTCCGCGCAGCGGGCGAGCAGTGCGACGGGGTCGCCGCCGATGCCGATGTTGCCGTCGATCACCAGTGCGGTGTCCCACCGGCCCTCGTCGGGGATCGGGTCGAAGACCGACCCCTGCACGGCGGTGCCGCCGGAGCGTCGTGCGATGGCGACGGCCTCGTCCGACACGTCGACGCCGAGCGCCGGGATGCCGAGGGCCTGCGCCGCGACGAGCATCCGCCCCGGGCCGCAGCCGATGTCGATGACGGGGCCGTCCGCGCCGTCGAGCAGTGAGCGGTCGACCCGGTCGGCCGCGGCGCTCCAGCGACCGACGTCCATCGTGACCTCGACGTCGGGGCGCTCGGGGTCGGTCAGGCGCAGGCGGCCGTCGGTGCGCAGGGCGCGGGCGTAGGGCTCGCCGCCACCTGCGCCGAACGTGATGGTGTCGTGCATCGTCATCGGGCGCCTCCGGTCGTCGTGGTCAGGGTGGTGGGGGCCTCGGCGCGGAAGGCCGCGGCGAAGCGGGAGTCCGGGGCGAGGGCGGCCACCTGCTCGGCGTCCGCGACGGTGTCGACGTCGAGGAGGCCGGGCAGCGTGCCGACCGACAGGCCGGCGTCGGTCAGGCGGGCGAGCTGCACGGCGCCGGTGTCGTCCTGCGACATCGGGACGCCGCGGAGCAGGGCGCCGTCGGGCTCGCGCAGGTAGAGCGACCAGAAGCCGCCGTCGTCGGCCGGGCCGAACCAGGCGTCGTGGTCCGGGTCGTCGAACACCGGGGCGAGGTGCTCGGGCGTCGCCTGCGGGGTGTCCATGCCGACCAGCAGTGTCGGGCCGGTCATCGCGTCGAACATCGCACCGAGGCGCTCGTCGAGACCGCCGGCCACCTGGTGCAGCACGTCGAAGTCGTCGGTGCCCTCGGGCAGGACGACGCCGTCGTAGAGCAGGACGCGCCGCGACGCGGGGAGGGCCCGCACCGTCGCGATCGTGTCGGCGAGTGCGGCCGACGCGACGCGCGCGGCACCCTCCGGCGTCAGGGCCGGCGTGAGCCGGGTCTTGACCTTGCCGGGCAGGCACTCCTTGGCCACGACGACCACCGTGACGTCCGTCATGAACGTGCTCCTTCCGAGGACCCGGCCACGTCGCGGGCGGGACCGGGCGCGACCACGCGGAGCCGTGCCTCCCGTCCGTACTCGCGCAGCAGACGGGACATGTCGCGGACGGCGTTGACCGTGCCGCGGAGCGTGCCGGTGACCTTGCTGTCGCCGACGCGCTGGGCGTACCCGATGTCGGACTCGTCGACCCGCCAGCCGGCGGCGTGCGCGGCCAGCACCATCTCGAGCGGGTAGCCGCTGCGACGGTCCTGCAGGTCGAGCGCGACGAGGTCGGCGCGGCGCATGACGCGCATCGGGCCGAGGTCGCGGAGCCGGTAGCCGGTGGCGCGGCGCATGAGCACGGCGAGCACGCGGTTCGCGAAGCGCGCGTGCGGCGCCCAGGCACCACGCGTGGTCGGGACGCGCCGACCGAGCGCGAGGTCGGTGCGGCCGTCGGCGACGCGCGCCACGAGGGCCGGCAGCTCGGCGGGGTCCATCGAGGCGTCGGCGTCGCAGAACGCGACGTACTCGGCGGTGGCGGCGGCGACGCCGGCGGCGCACGCCGAGCCGAACCCCTTGACGGGTTCGGTGACGACGGTCGCGCCGTGCGCGCGCGCCACGTCGGCGGAGCCGTCGGTCGAGCCGTTGTCGACCACGATGGCGCGGTACCCCTCGGGCAGGCGCCCGATGACGCGGGGGAGCGCGTCCGCCTCGTCGAGGCAGGGCAGGATCACGTCGACGGTCATGGTGTCCATTCGGTGCGGTCCGTCGGATCGACGGGTGCCCGCGTCGGTCCCGCTCGCCTCGGCGGCGGCGGGGTCGTGGTCGTCGGAGGGCGGGCGGTCCATGTACTCGACGTAACACGAAGACACAGCCCGGGGTACAGGTTAGCCGTCCCCCGCCGGTCACTCCGTGCGCCCAGTGGATGCCGTGTCCCGCTTCCGGGGGACAGCCGGGAGGCCCGGATCGCCTCCGCACGACGGCGCACCCGGTCGGGTGGCCGGTCCTGGCGGGATCGTGGCGGCTCGCGCAGGCTGTGCCGAGTCTCAGCACCCAGCCGGCCGCGCGGACGCGGCCGGGAGTGCCCCGGCCGCGTCCGCGGGGTCAGCGCTGGACGGCGGCGCGCAGCGGGGCGGTCGCGAACGCGCGCATGCCCTGCTCGAAGTCCACCTGTGCCTGCCACCCGAGCTCGGCGCGGATGCGGTCCGACGACGCCGTCACGTGGCGGACGTCGCCGAGCCGGTACTCGCCGGTGACGACGGGCTGCGGCCCGTCCGGTCCGGCGATCGCCGACGCCATGTCGCCGATGGTGTGCACGACACCCGACCCGACGTTGTAGGCGCGGAAGGTCTCGGCGGGCAGTTCCGCGGTCGCGGCGATCGAGGCGACGTTCGCTCCGGCGACGTCGTCGACGTGCACGAAGTCGCGCCGCTGCCGGCCGTCCTCGAAGACCCGGGGTGCCTCGCCGCGGGCCAGCGCCGAGCGGAACAGCGAGGCGACCCCGGCGTACGGGGTGTTCGACGGCATGCCCGGTCCGTACACGTTGTGGTAGCGCAGGGCGATCGCGGTGCCGCCGGTCGCGCGGGCCCACGACGACGCCAGGTGCTCCTGCGCGACCTTCGTCTGCGCGTACACGTTGCGGGGGTCGAGCGCGGCCGACTCGTCGATGAGGCCCGGGACGAGCGCCCGCCCGTCGGGGCCGATCGGGTCGAAGCGCCCCGCGTCGAGGTCCTCGCGGCGACGGGCCGGCGGTCGCACCGGCTCGCCGTCGGCGGTCTCGTACGCGCCCTCGCCGTAGACCACCATCGAGCTCGCGACCACGAGGCGGCCGATGCCGTGCCGGTCCATGCCCGCCAGGACGTGGGCGGTACCGGCGTCGTTCGACGAGACGTAGTCGGGGGCGTCCTGGAAGTCGACCCCGAGACCGACCTTCGCCGCCTGGTGGCAGACGACGTCGACGCCGTCGAGCGCGGCCTCGAGGGCGACGCGGTCGCGGACGTCGCCGTGCACGAAGGACAGGCCCTGCTGCTCGTGGGCGCGGAGGACCTCGCCGGGGTCGCCGTGCACGTCGTCGCGCAGCGAGTCGAGGATGCGGACCTCGTGCCCCTCGGCGAGGGCGCGGCGGACGATCGTGGAGCCGATGAAGCCGGCGCCGCCGGTGACGAGCAGGCGGCTCATGCGCCGACCGCCTTGCGGAGCACGCTCTCGCTGGCGTCCGAGGGCACGAGCTCGCGGGGCGTCCAGTCGTCGGGCAGTGCGGCGACGACGTCACCGATGGCGCGCACGATGACCTCGTTGGCGCGGGCAAGGCGCTCCATGACGGCGGCATGGGTGACCGGGGCCTCGGCGGGTGCGGTGTCGTCTGCGCTGGGTGCCAGGCCGGCGTCGGCGTCGGTGACGTACGACAGGTTGACGGTGCCGATGCCGAGCTCCGCGGCGAGCGGGACCTCGGGCGTCATCGTCATGTTGATCGTGTGGCCGCCGGCCTCGCGCATCCACACCGACTCGGCGCGGGTCGAGAAGCGCGGGCCCTGGATCACGACGCACGTACCGGTCGGACGGAACGGCACGTCGAGCGCGGCGATGGCGTCGATCGCGGCGCGGCGGAGCACCGGGTCGAAGGGGTCCGCGAAGGACAGGTGCTGCACCTGGTCCTCGAAGAAGGTGTCGGCGCGACCCCACGTGCGGTCGATCAGCTGGTCGGTCACGACGAACGTGCCCGGCGCGTAGTCCGGGTGCAGGCCGCCCACGGCGCTCGACGAGACGATCGCACGGACGCCGAGCGAGCGGAGCGCCCAGACGTTCGCACGGTGGTTGATCAGGTGCGGCGCGACCGAGTGCTCGCGGCCGTGCCGGGTGAGGAACGCCACGCGCTTGCCCGACATCGTGCCGACCGTGATCGGGCTGGAGGTCGGACCGAACGGGGTCGCGACGTCGATCTCGTCGGCCGTGCCCTCCTCGAAGAGGCGGTAGAGGCCGGAGCCCCCGATCACCCCGATGCGAGCGGTCGTTCCGTCCACGGGCGGTTCGGTCGTGGTCACGTGGTCCTCCACAGGTCCTTCAGGATGTCCTCGGCGCGTGGTGCGCCCTGGATACGCTACTGACGCCCCTCCGGAAGTGACCGGGAGCGGGCATTCCCACGGGTTCGGAGGCACGGGTGCGCACGATCGGTCAGCATCGCGACGAGGTCGCCGCGCTCCTCGCACCCGCGCTCGCGCAGCGTGGTGCGGAGACGGTCGCGATCGACACCCTGGCGGACGGCGTCGGCGCCGGTCGGGGCCACCGTGTCCTCGCCGCCGCGGTGACGGCGCCCGTGCCGTTGCCCGTGTTCGACAACAGTCAGATGGACGGGTTCGCCGTACGCGCCGCCGAGTCCGGTCGGTCCGTCCGGGTGGTGGACCCGATCCCCGCCGGTGCCGTCCCCGTGCCGCTGGCCCCGGGGACCGCGGCGCCGATCATGACCGGTGCGCGCATCCCCGACGGTGCCGACGCGGTCGTGCCGGTCGAGGAGACCGCCCCGGGCGCGTTCCCCGCGGCCCTGGCGCTCGCCGAGCTCACCGTGCCGGACGGCACGACCACGGGCACCTTCGTCCGGACCGTCGGCAGCGACGTGCGGCGCGGAGCGGAGCTCGCCCCGGCGGGTGCCCCCGTGACGCCGGCGCTGCTCGGGACGCTCGCCGCCGCCGGCATCGACGTGGTCGACGTGGTGCGGCCCGTGCGCGTGCTCGTCGTCTCGACGGGCAGCGAGCTGGCGGACGGTCGTGTCGGGCGCGGCGGTGCCGGGGGCGGTGGAGCGGGTGCGATGATCCGCGACGCGAACGGCGTCGCCCTGCGGGCCGCCCTGGCCGAGGTCGCTGCCGCGGCGCGGACCGTCCGGCTCACCGACGACGTCGACGCCTTCCTGCCCGCGCTCGAGGACGCCGTGGGGGAGTGGGCCGACCTCGTGCTCACCACCGGCGGGATCAGCGCCGGGGCGTACGAGGTCGTGCGCCAGACGCTCGAGCCGCTCGGCCTCGCCGTCACCCCGGTCGCGATGCAGCCCGGCGGCCCGCAGGCGCTCGGCCGGCTCCCGCTCGCCGGACGCCGGGTGCCCGTCGTCGCGTTCCCCGGAAACCCCGTCTCGGCGCTCGTCTCGTTCGAGGTGTTCCTGCGGCCGGTGCTCGCAGCGGTCGTCGGCGCTCCCGACCGGGCGGCGCAGGAGTTCCCCGCGGCGGAGTCGGCGACGTCGCCGATCGCCAAGCACCAGGTGCGCCGCGGCATGGTCGTCGACGACCGTGTGCACTTCGTCGGCGGACCGAGCTCCCACCTGCTCGGGCACCTCGCCGCCGCGACCCACCTCGTCCACGTCCCGGTCGGTACCGACACCGTCGAGCCCGGGGACCCGCTGACCGTCTGGAGCCTGCGATGACCGACGACCACGCTGCCGAGCCGTTTGGCGCCGACCTGACCGGCGCTGACCTCTCCCACGTCCGGTCCGACGGGTCCGCGCACATGGTGGACGTGTCCGACAAGGACGTCACCGCGCGCAGCGCCACGGCCACCGCCACCCTGGTGACCCGGGCCGACGTGGTCGCGCGGATCATCGACGGGTCGCTGCCGAAGGGCGAGGTCATCGGCACCGCCCGGATCGCGGCGATCATGGCGGTGAAGAAGACGTCCGATCTCGTGCCGCTGTGCCACCCGCTGCCGATCGCGGGCGTCGAGGTCGACATCACCGGGGCGGGCGACCGCGTGCACATCGAGGTCGCCGTCCGGACCACCTCGCGCACCGGCGTCGAGATGGAGGCGCTGACCGGCGCGAGCGTCGCCGCCCTGACCGTGTACGACATGGTGAAGGCCGTCGACCGTGCGGCCGTGATCACGGACGTCCGGGTGCTCGAGAAGCACGGCGGACGCTCCGGGGACTGGAGCGCTCGATGACGTCCGAACCGACCAGGGGCCGCGCCGGCGTGGTCGTCGTGTCCACGCAGGCGGCGACGGACGCCTCGCTCGACAGCACCGGCCCGACGATCGCCGCCTGGCTCCGCGAGCGGGGCTTCACGGTCGCCGAGCCGACGATCGTGCCGGACGGCGGTGCGATCGCCGAGACCGTCACCGCCGAGCTGCTCGCCGACGCGAGGGTCGTCGTGACCACGGGCGGGACCGGCGTCACCCCGACGGACCGGACGCCCGAGGCCGTCGCGCCCCTCATCGACCTGGAGCTCCCGGGTCTCGTGGAGGAGATCCGCCGGCGGGGCCTCGCCGGTGCCGGCCCGACGGCGCTCCTCAGCCGTGGTGTCGCGGGCATCGCCGGCGGCCGCACGCTCGTGCTGACCCTGCCCGGTTCCCGTGGCGGGGTGGCCGACGGGCTCGCGGTGCTCGACGGCGTGCTCGACCACGTCCTCGCGCAGCTGCACGGCGCCGGGCACGCACCCCGGAGCGCGTCGTGAGCGGGGAACGCGTCGTCATCGCCGACGTGGTGGACCGGGTCATCACCGTCGACGAGGTCTCGGACGCCGTCGCCACCGACCGCGACGGCGCGGTCGTGACCTTCGCCGGGGTCGTCCGCGACCACGACGACGGCAAGGGCGTGACCGCACTCGACTACGAGCGGCACCCGAGCGCCGGCGACGTGATCGCCGAGGTCGCCCGGTCGATCGCCGTCGACCACCCCGAGGTCCGCATCGCCGTGCTGCACCGCGTCGGCGCGCTCGGCATCGGGGACGTGGCGCTCGCCGCCGCCGTGTCTTCGCCGCACCGGGCGGAGGCGTTCGCGGCGTGTGCAGCCCTGATCGACCTGGTGAAGGAGCGCACGCCGATCTGGAAGCGCCAGGAGTTCACGGACGGCACGGACGAGTGGGTGGCTGCGCTGTGATGCAGTACGGCGTCGTGCCGACCGGCGGTGGCCGTTGAGCGACACTGTGGCGGCAGCCGAGCACCGGTGGGACCTCGCCGAGCAGCGCGCTCGACTCGTGCTGCGACGGTTCGCGGCGGGGCGAGGGCCTCGTCCCGCTCGACGGGCCCTGCTCGTGTCCGTCAGTGTCGTCGTCGAGCTGGCACTGCTCGTCACCGCGGTCGTGCTGCCGCCGGACGCGCCCGTCCGGTGGCTGCTCGCCACCGTGGTGGCATCCGTGGCACTGATCGTGTTCATCGCATCGGTGATCGTGGCGGTCCGCCGACGCGGGACCCCGGATCGACAGCCGGTCATCGGATCGCTCTCAGCGCGGGAGCAGCGCGCCGTCAAGCGAGTCGTCCGTGGTCGCGGAACCGCTCCCGACGACCGGCGCACCGTGGTCCGCGCAGCCGCGGTGCAGATGGCGGCGGCCGACGGACTGCCCGGCCTGTACGCGTACCCGGTCCTCTGGAGCGCGCTGGCAGCGTCCGGAGTGAGCTCCTTGTCGGTCCTGTACCTCCTCCCGGCCGTGGCCGCGGTCGGGAGTCTCGTCGGCACCGCCCGTGACGCAGCGCTGGCCCGACGTCTGCTCGCCGACGAACCCGCGACCGGCCCTGGCAGCTGTGGAGCCCCGCAGGAGACCGACGCAGGATCGTGATCCCGGCACCCGTTCAGGGCGTGGTCCCGCACTCGGCGGATCCATAGACTCCCGAACATGAGCGTTCTGCTGTACGGCGCGGGGATCGTGCTGCTCGTCTTCGCCCTGATCGACATCATCACGAGGGGCGACGACCAGGTCCGTGGGCTCCCGAAGTTCGCCTGGATCCTCATCTGCATCTTCCTGCCCCTGGTCGGCAGCATCGTGTGGTTCGCCGTCGGGCACGACTGGAGCGCGAACGACCGGAACCACGGCCGGTACATCGAGCCGAACCGCCACGAGGACCGGTACGCCAGCATCGGCCACGCCCGCGCGGCGCACGGCGACAAGCGCGTGAACGGCACCGAGCAGGAGCTCGCCGAGCTCGAGCGGGAGATCGAGTACTGGGAGGCCCAGGCGCGGCTGCGCCGTGCGAAGGAGGCCGCCGGCGAGGGCGACCCGACCGCGGGCAGCTGATGCGGCGCGACCCGGACGACCCGATCTCCGACGCGACGTGGGAGACCGTGGCCGAGACCATCGCCGGACGGCCACTCCCCGCGGTGCGTCGGCGTCGGCAGCAGTGGCGGGTGGTCCTGGTCGTCCTGGTGATGGTCGCCATCGTCGGTGGCGTCTTCGTCGGCGTGTGGTCCGGACCCGAGATCGACCTGCACACCGAGCCGCGGGACGGCGCCTGGGGCACGGTGGGCGCCGTGTGCCTGGTCGCGTCCCTCGTGGCCTGGGTCGCCGCGATCGTCTGGCTGCTCCGCCGCGACGCGTTCCCACCGCTCGGGAACGACCCGACATCTGGCCTTCGGGCGCGCGAGCGACGAGCGATCGACCGGATGGCACGCGGTGTCACCGCACGGCCTGACGGACGGACGGACGTGTTGCGCGCCGTGGCGGAGCGGCGACGGCGGGACACCACGGTCAGCGTGGCGTTGGCGCCCGGCTTCCTGCTCCTCTGGTGCGGGAACCTGTTGACGACCACCTGGTCGACGTTGACCGCGGTCCAGGCCGTCGCGCTGGTCTTCTTCGCGGTCGTCCTCGCCCTGGCGCTGCGGTGGCGGGCGCAGTACCGGGCCTTCGTCGAGCGCAACCCGCCCCGCGCCGAGCGCGAGCCGGAGCCCGCGGGCTGAGCCGCGCCTCCCGGCCGGGCCGAGAGCGGCCGTCCTGCGGTCGCGCACAACGCGGAGCACCTCGCGCCACGGAACTCCGTGGCGCGACGTGCTGACGCTTGTTCGAGAGCGCAGCGCACCACGGACCAGCCGAACGCGCCAACGGACGCTCGGCCCCCACAGCACCCCCGGGCGGTACCCGCACCCCGCCGCGCCGCCTACCCTTGACGGGTGGCTCATCTCCTCGGCGCCGAGAACGTGCATCTCGAGTTCCCCACCCGTGTCGTCTTCGACAGCGTCACCCTCGGCCTCGACGAGGGTGACCGCATCGGCGTCGTCGGCCGGAACGGCGACGGCAAGTCGACCCTGCTCGCGTTGCTGGCCCAGCGCCTCGAACCGGACGCGGGCCGCGTCACGCACCGCCGCGGGCTGACCGTCGGGTACCTCGACCAGCGCGACGTCCTGCCCGCGGGCGCGACCGTCGGCAGCATCGTCGTCGGCGAGCTCGAGGAGCACGAGTGGGCCGGCGACCCGAAGATCCGCGACGTCATCGGCGGGCTCGTGTCGGACATCCCCTGGGACGCCGTCGTCGACGACCTGTCCGGCGGGCAGCGCCGCCGGATCGCACTCGCGAAGCTGCTCGTCGGTGACTGGGACGTGCTGTTCCTCGACGAGCCAACGAACCACCTCGACGTCGAGGGCATCCAGTGGCTCGCCGACCACATCAACCGCCGGTGGTCGTCGAACCAGGGCGGCATGGTGGTCGTCACGCACGACCGGTGGTTCCTCGACGCGGTGTCGACCGACACGTGGGAGGTGCACGACGGCGTCGTCGAGCCCTTCGAGGGCGGCTACGCGGCGTACATCCTGCAGCGCGTCGAGCGTGACCGGCAGGCGGCCACCATCGAGCAGCGCCGCCAGAACCTCGCCCGCAAGGAGCTCGCCTGGCTCCGCCGCGGCGCACCGGCCCGCACGAGCAAGCCGAAGTTCCGCATCGACGCCGCGAACGCGCTCATCGACGACGTCCCGCCGATCCGCGACACCGTCGCGCTGTCGCAGACGGCGACCGCGCGACTGGGCAAGGACGTCGTCGACCTGCTCGACATCGGCGTCTCGTTCGGCGACGCCGTGATCCTGCGCGACGTCGAGTGGCGCATCGCGCCGGGGGAGCGCACCGGCATCCTCGGCCCGAACGGCGCGGGCAAGTCGACGCTCCTCAACCTGGTGTCCGGCAAGCTCCAGCCGACGAGCGGCCGCGTCAAGACGGGCAAGACCGTGCAGGTCGCCGTGCTCGACCAGCAGCTCGCCGACCTCGCGCAGTTCGCGGACGACCGCGTCCGCGAGGTCGTCGCCCGCAAGAAGACGAGCTACGTCGCCGACGGCAAGGAGATGACGCCGTCACAGTTGCTCGAGCGGCTCGGCTTCACGTCGGAGCAGCTGTCGACGCCCGTCAAGGACCTGTCCGGCGGGCAGAAGCGACGGCTGCAGCTCATGCTCATCCTGCTCGACGAGCCGAACGTGCTCATCCTCGACGAGCCCACGAACGACCTCGACACCGACATGCTCGCCGCGATGGAGGACCTGCTCGACACCTGGCCGGGCACCCTGCTCGTCGTCTCGCACGACCGGTACCTGCTCGAGCGCGTCACCGACCAGCAGTACGCCGTGCTCGGCGGGCACCTCCGGCACCTGCCCGGCGGGGTCGACGAGTACATGCGACTGCGTGCGTCGGGTTCCGTCCCGCAGACGGCTGCTGCGGCTGCCGCCGCGACGGCCGGGAGGCCCGACACCGTCGGCGGGACCGGCTCGGCCGGTCCCGTGGCCGGGTCAACCGCAGCCCCCGCCTCCTCGCTCTCGGGTGCGGACCGGCGGACGGCCGAGAAGGAGATGTCGGCGCTCGACCGGAAGATCGCGAAGGTCGGCGCGGACCGCAAGAAGCTGCTCGACGCGTTCGCCGCGCACGACCAGTCCGACTACGCCGGGCTCGGGGCGCTGCAGACGCAGCTCGCCGGGCTCGAGGCCGAGGTCGAGCAGCTCGAGGAGCGGTGGCTCGAGGTGGCGGAGCTGCTCGGGGTGTAGTCGGGCCGGGTCTGGTGGTCGAGCGGCGTGGTCAGGCGCCGTGACCCGGGTCGCCGGGTCGCCGGGTCGATCCGGGCACACCTCGTCGTTCCGGGCGTACCCGGTCGTCCGTTCCCGCCGGGTACGCCCGAAGCGGCTTGGTACCGCAGGCGTTCTGGGAAGGAACGAGCCGCGCCTCCTGGAAGAGGAACGAGGTGGCGGAGCGGCTCGGGGCGCCGTCGGCTCCAGCCGCGTGGTCAGGCGCCGTCGCAGCCGAACTCGTTCCTCTCGTGGTCATCGCCGACGCCGACTCCGAAGGCCGACCGCTCCACGACCGTGCGGAGTCGGCCGAGGCGGTCCACTTCGGTGACGGTGACGCCTCGGACGTACCCGGCCTGCCGATCACGGTCGAGCACCATCCGGCCCGTGACGTCGAGGTGACCCCGCGCCGGGACGACGACTCCGCTGTCGACCGCCACCGTGCGGCCGTACTCCGGTGGTCGGGTGTCGTCCTCGGTGACGATCAGCCCGGGTGCGTCGGTGGCAGGGTCCGACGCCACTGCGAGGTGCTCGAGTCGGACGCCGTGGACGGTGGCGACGCGGACGGAGCGGACGCGGACGTCGTGGCCGGAATCGTTGACGAGGTCGGCCATGAACCACGACGCTGCGTCGGTCGTGCCGTCGGGGTAGGTGCCGCTCACGCAGGCACCCGAGAACTCTGCCGAGAGACCCGCGCTGGGCGAGGTCTCGACCACGAGCCCCGCGGCGAGGACCAGTGCCCCGATGACGCTCGCTCCGACGATGGCCCGCCCCTTGTCCATGCCGCAAACGTAGGGGAGTCAGTGCCCGCCGCGCGCCCCCTCTTCGCGTGCGGTGGTCGGCACATCCGCGGCGGTGTCGTGGTCGGGCCGCACCTCGGCCGGATCCCCCTCGCCGGGGTTCGCCACGACCTCCCACAGGTGGCCGTCCGGGTCCTGGAAGAAGCCGGACCACATGCCCCACGGGCGCGTGTACGGCTCGGCCGACATCGTCGCGCCGGCTGCGCGTGCGCGGTCGAGGAACGCCTGCGCTGCCGCCTGCGACGGCTCGAAGTGCCCGATCGTCGTGCTCGGCGCGGTCGCCAGGTCGACGCCGGAGTCCTTCCGCATGTCCTCGCGGCCGTACACGCTGACGATCAGGCCGTCGTCGAGGGTGAACATCGCGGTGGTGCCGCCCGCCGCGGTCTCGGTCGCGGGGTACTCGGTGCCGATGATCCCGCTGCCCTCGATGCCGAGCAGGGCGCGGTAGAAGGCTGCCGATCGTCCGACGTCGGCCACGGCGAGGGTGATCGCGTGCATGCCGCGCACGCTACGCCGGGCCGGCGACCCTCAGTCGCCGAGACCGAGGATGAGACGACGGAGCAGCGCGGCGAGCTGGCCCTGCTCGTCGTCGGACACCCCGGTCAGGATCGCCCGCTCGGCGCTGAGCAGGTCGGCGATCGCCGCGTCGACGGCCGCGCGCCCGCTCGCCGTCAGCGACACGAGGATGCCGCGGCCGTCCCGCGGGTCGGTCCGGCGGCTGACGAGTCCGCGTGACGCCAGTCGGTCCACCCGGTTCGTCATGGTGCCGCTCGACACCAGGGTCTGCTGCAGCAGCGTCTTCGGGCTGAGCTCGTACGGCTCGCCCGCACGCCGGAGCGCCGACAGGACGTCGAACTCCCACGGTTCGACGTCGCTGGCGTCGAACGCGGCCCGGCGGGCCCGGTCGAGGTGCCGTGCGAGGCGGTCGACGCGCGACAGGACCTCGAGCGGACCGAAGTCCAGGTCGCCGCGCTCCCGGCCCCACGCCGTGACGATCCGGTCGACCTCGTCCTGCTGCGGCATCCCTCCATCTTGGCCGATGCGGTGCCGCGCGGCCAGCCTCGGATGGTCCCGAGGATCAATGCGTCGTGCGCAGCGCAGAGCGTACGAGCGAAGCTCCATCCGCGAGCAGGCGTCGGCAGTCATCGCGGGTCAGGTGCCGCAGCGCTCCTCCGGAAGCGTGCTCGAGCGAGCCAACGTCCCACAGCCGAACGTCGACCGCACGGCTGAGGACTAGGTCGAGCGCGACCCGCATGGGCTGCGGCAACATGGGGTGGCGGAGAGCGGTAGTCCGGGAGTAGGCGCGATTGAACGCAAGGCCGCGTTCGTCGATCACCCGGTCCTCGCCTCCAGCCAGAGCGAGGAGCAGTGCGTCAACGGTCTCAAGCAATTCAGCCTTCGCCTCTGACACTCGTCGATGTGTGCTCCAGAGGCTCCTCACCAGGGCGGTGGCCCCGGCGAGGACGACCGTCGCGAAGACCGCCGTCGTTCCGAGACCCGCTTCCGCTGCGACGAAGATCGCCGCCGCTCCGTACGCGACCGCGACGAGACTGGTCACGAGCACGGGGAACAGGACGCTCCCACGTCTGAAACTCACGACGCCGGAGTACTCGGGCGCTCTTGACTGTGCAGTCGTGAACACCATTGCGAGCGACATGAACGCGAGCAACGTGCTGATCGCGACGGTGGTGGGTGCGGACGGAGCTTCGTCTCCAAACCAGAAGCGTTGAGGTCCACCCGGGACCACCGCCGCGAGCGTCCAGGCGCCGAACACGCCGAAGAAGACCGCCAGGACACCGCTCGACCAGAAGAACAAGACAAGGATGCCGTCGAGAACCGAGAGCGTTCGTCGCCACTGGGCAGCCGGAACACCGGCGACCGCGCAGTAGGAACCCAACACGACGAGCACCGCAGTGACCGGAACGGTCAACAGGCTTGCGAGGGAGGGCGTCGTCAGCGCCGTCGAGAGGAGCGCGATGGACACCACCACCTCGGCCACGCCGACCACGGCGGCGGCGGTGCGAACCACCTGAGGGTGGTTCGGCCGACGAGCGCGATCTGGTGTCACGACCAGGTCGACGACCTGCGGGAAGGTGGGTACAGGTCTATGCGAGGACGGCCGTCGCCCCGAGACGGTGAACATGCCGGAACTGTACGAGGCGCGACTGAAAGGGCCGGGCATGGGAGGATGGAGGGGCATCCCATCGGGGTGCGTTCCGCCTTGGTGTAACGGCAGCACGACGGCCTTTGGTGCCGTTAGGTCCGGGTTCGAATCCTGGAGGCGGAGCGGTCGTCGGTCCTCCTCGACCCTGACCTCCTCGACTGAGCCTGTCGGTAGCGACGTCCGCTTGCGGTGACCGTGTGGCCGCTGTTGGATAGCCGCGCCGAGGCCTTCGAAGCGCCGCTCACTGGTGAGCGGCGCTTCGTCATTCCGGCGACGTGTTACGCGCCGATCCTGGTTTCTCCCAGCTGAGAGGGCAAGATCGGCGGGAGGAGATGCCCGCTCTCCTGATGATCTCCCAACTGCTGCGCCGAACTCGGTCCTAAGGCCGGCGAGCCCGACGAGGGATCGGCAGCTCGCGGTGTCCCCGCGTTAAGCGCACTCAGTTGAAGCATCCGGATGACCGACACCACGAATCAACCCGCGCCCGGAAGGTCGCTGCCCATCGCCCTGACGCAGCATTTTGCCGACATGCTGTGGCACACCGGCACCACGAGCGCTCACATCCTCGGGGAGCAGCGAGATCGCTTCGAGAGCGACCCCGCCCTGCCCGACCCAGACGATCCGATGTTCGCCGAGGGGTATCTGCGTTGGTGCCGCACCGCCGCCGACGCGGTCCTCCTCCTCGCTCACGAGCGCGCTGCTGGTCACTCCGCGACCATGCTCTGGGGCCTCGACGAAGACGAGCGCGTTGTCCTCAGCACCCGCCTCCACGAGTAGCCGCAAACGACGGACTGGGAAAGGCTGCGCTTCGAACCGTCACACGCGCTTGATGAACCCGATCGTCTGCGTGGGCTCGCCGGATCCCGTGCCTGCGGCCACTATCCGGTTGACCGAATTAGCGTTATCGGCGGGAAATCGCGCCCTTGAGTCAGTACGAAACGTAGGCCGAACTGCGAAGGGTGGACGGTTCGAAACCTCTGAAACTTTCGGGCCCAGGGCCACCGCCTCCAGCCATGCCTCGTGTCTCACGAACTTAAGTGAGACCTCCTACGGAGTGCGCAGGGACCAAGCCGAAGGCGCACTGGACCTATCTCGGCGTCGAGTGGACTGCATTAACCGACCGACTTTACGCCGCCTCCACTTCGGGGAAAGAATCCGAAGCGTCCGTTGATGTTTGCAGTGAAGGCGACATCTCCGGATTCCTCTTGCAGTTTACTCTCTGCCTCGACGTTTTCCATGATGATTACTTGCCCCTCAAAGCTTTCCTGGAGATCCCGATACATTTTGCTCGCAACTGACTCTATGGCCTGAAACGGCCAGCCGATGAAATCTGGTGCCCGATATGTGATCAGTGGTGAATCAAGCACGATGAATCCTGGATGAGGCAGGTCCCGCGCGAGACAGTAGTCCGCCAAGCCGATTGTGAAAGCAGCCTGCAAGATTGAGCGGACCCCCTTACCGTGATCCGATCTGAACTGGCCGTTCGCCCAGACATCCTGGGTGTTGCGGTCGAAACGTGCATCGAGAGCTTCGTAGCCCCACTTACGCAGACGCTGTGCGATTGCTGTTGAAAATTCATCAGCGATTTTGGCTGGCAGTGCGTTCGCCCTCGCCGCGACTTCGGCGACATCCTCCTCTAAGAGGCGGGACCGGAGCGACACCAACTCGGAGTGCTGTTGCCATTCCCTCAGACCTGACTCTGCGCGAGTCTTCCTGTCGAGCAACCTTCTCAACTCATCGCGTCTGATGCGTCCGCGGTTAGAGAGGTCGCGAAGCGCAGCTTGCGTGACTGCAATACTCTGCCGTGCACGATCGCCGATCGCTCGAGCATCGAGAACTTGGGCATCGAGTTCTTGGAACGTAGGTTGAAGGTCAGCAAGGTTGGCTCTCACTCTCGCTTGCTCTGCTTCCACCGAGACTTGCAAGTGCTCAGGGTCGATGTCGAAGTCGTCTCTGTGTTGATGCTCTGGAGCGGCGCCACAAAGCGGACAATCGCCGGATGAGAAGTAATCGAGGAGTGATCCGCCCTCGAGGATTGCTTCGAGACGCCGTAAGTCAAGTGCATACTGAGCTTGCAGTAGTTCGAAACGCGCTTTGAGAGTGGATGCTTCTTCGAGCCGTAGACGCATGATACGAACGCGACGCTCGTCTCGACTGACCTGTTCAGATCCTCGGCGAATCTCGACGAGACGCTGCTGATCTTCGCTCTCGCTGACATCAATTGCTCGCTGAATTCGTCCGAGCTGAGCCTCGAGCTCCTGACGATCGGGGATGCCATGCAGGCCCTCCTCAGTGCGAGCTATCAATCGGTCTACGACCTCGACGCGAGCATTGCGCAATCTGCCCGCGTCCCGTGGTGCGGCAACGGCGACTAGATCGGAGTCGTCATCCCCTTCAAGAAGCAACTTGAGAGCTGCTGTTTCTTTCGTCTTGGTAGTGTATTGGCCGGTTTGAGCTGGAGCCTCTCGCGCCTGCATTTTGGTCTCGTTGATAACTGTGAGATGCACTAAGTCTCTGAAACTCAATGCGACAGTCTCGTTTCGAGCGTTCTTCTTAAGACGGGCCCCCTCGAGCCCGCAGGCTTCGAGCAACCAGGCTGACACGTTCTCGGAGTCTGGACCGTGCTTGGCGCGTAACTCGTCGCCTGGCTTGGAAGGGACCGCCTTATGCAATCCGCTATAGCGGGTGAAGCCGCCGCCGTTGAGGCGGCGTGCCAATGTAAAAGGTTCCCCCTGTACATCGAGACCCAATAGAAGATGTGTGTAGTTTCCAAGCTCCGGAGGCTGCGGGAGCTTTGATGCACCGAGCATGTAATCAATAGCGCTTACAATAAATGATTTGCCGGTATCTGAGGGGCCGTGAATCAGCGTGAGTCCGTCTACGAAATCCACCGAAGCAGCCTGTCCATTAGAATGCCACGCGGTGAGGTGCCGAAGTTCAATCCGAGTCATCGATGGATCCTTCAATTGTAGACCAGGTTGAGACTATGTCGCGGAGAGTGGCGCTGGTTCGCTCTGGAGTAGATATGAATTCGCCATCTCTCACCCAGTCCGCGCGGACGCGGTAATCTCTGAGGTAGCTGGCCCGAAGCGAAGCAACGACCGACCTGGTATTCAATCCGGCCATAACTTGAATGGAGTCGGCCGCAGGATGAAGCTGCGCCAACCCTCGGTGCGCGAGTAGTTCAACGGCTGTTCGAACCTGAGCCCGACGGGCGCCGAGGTCCGCCGCGCGTAACGGCAGGGCGGGGTGCAGCGATTCCGGTCCGTCGAAATCGGCCGAGTGCATGCATAAGTGATCGAAAACCATCAAATCGTCGATTGAATGGCGCTCCGGTTGCAGAACGTCCAAAGCCACCATGACGCGCAGGCTCGCTTCGAGGCCCGTCCCCAAAAGCCTCAATGCTCAACCCACCAGAGCTGGTCCTCATTTGCTAGCTGATGGCAGGCTCCCTTTATGTCGTCTTGTTCAGCCCTCGTGTGGAGAAGATGACTCGTAAGATTGAGCTGCCCTGCGGTGGTTAGGACTCCAGTGAGCCGTTGCCGCCCGCTCTGATTGGGCAGGGCAAACACGTCATAAACGCCATCATAGATGTCACTTCTGAAAGCTTCATAAACACCCTCTGGCACGCTGTCGCGAGCGTACGATTGCAGTTCTTCTGCTTTGAAGAAACGTACTCGATGCTTCTGTAGGTCGGTGCGAGTCCGTTTGTCCATTTCTGCTTCTGAGAGGGTGTCTATTTCAGGGAATTGCTCGCGGTACACGTCGAGAAGTTTGGTGAGGTACGGCATCTCGTGGTCACCGAAAGTGGTCGGTGGAGGCGTGACAGCGGAACGTGCCGGTAGCGCGGTTCCAAATCGGAAGCTGTGCCAACGAGTCCTAGCATGCTCATCGAGAATTTCCAGCAGGTTTGCGGAAGTGAAGCGGTCAAAAAGGTCCTTCGAGGCAAGCGCAACAATCGCGTCGTAGTCTGCATCTTTCTGCCAGTGCTTGGCAAGATCGTCCAGGAACCGGGCTCGCATCCGCTCCGGACTGTTCAGGGTGTTCTCTAGGTCTGTAGAGACTCCCTTCGGTGCAACAATGACGTACTTGCTCGGAAAGGTGTAATCGCCACGAGCGCTATGCCTGAACACTTTTAAGAGTTCCGGCATTATCCCGGACCAATTCACCGCATTCTCGTAATGCTTGCATTGGTAGCAGTCCCAGTCGCCGTCAAGTCCTTGGGTAGTTCGAAGATGAGCGATATCGATCCCGCGGTCTCCGGCGCCTCCCAAGCGTTTGACCTCGGCGAACAATGCGTGACGAGCCGTGACCCACTCGAAGATGAACTGTTCCCATTCTGACGGTGGGTAGAACATGATGAGTTGAACCGGCGAAAGGATTTGATGGCCACCGCCCACCTTCCTTTCGGGGCTTGACGGCGCATCCACCTCGACTAGCTCCATGACCACCCCTCAGTTCCAGGTGCTTAGGCTATCGTTCGCCGAACGGGCGCGCTTCGCTCCTGGGGGTGTGTGGCGTCCGCAACGCGCAGTCCGCCCCCCTTGGGGATTACTGCGCGCGCTCGTCATGCTTCCCGTGGACGTCGGAGTTCGCAATCGCGGAGGCTCGACGCTCGAGTTCGCGCACGCTGTGAAGCATCCTCCGGGTGCTTCGGTCCACGACTTGGTCTGCGTGCCCCCGTCTGGGGCGATGCGGTGCTATCGCGTGGGGCTGTCCGCGTGGGATGCTCATGTTCGGCCGCACGTCCCTGCTCCGCGGCTGACGCCAACCCGAAGGCAGAGGGCCGAATGATGACCGAGTACACGACCAAGTGGAAAGCAGCCAAGGCTGAGAAGAAGGCCGGGACTGCGCGCGACGCGCTCCTTCCCGGCGAAGATGTCTGGTTCCTCGGAGTATGCAACAACCTCCGCCCCTTCATGTCGGAGGTCGCGCTGACTTCACTGCGGGTGGTTGGTCTTCAGGATCGCTCGATCAACTTCGAGCTGCGGTACGCCGACATCGCGAACGTCGTGTTCGATCCCAAGAAGGAAACCGTCGAGGTCACCTCACGAGCGGGAGTCCGCACGGTCCTGAAGATGGTACCCAGGGCCGATCACGACGTGATGTCTCGGTTTGTGGACGAGGGTCGGTCATCGACGCCGCCCGAAGAGCTGCTCCAGGCAGCTGATGCGGCTGCAGACGAGGCCGCTGCGTCTACTGCTCGCCTCGAGGCGGCGAAGGGGGCGGATTGGCCGAATTCGATCGTCAGAGGGAAGATCGGACGGAAGGCGAGCGAAGCGATCCTGCGCCAGTGCCACGAGGACGAGCAGCCCTGGTTCATCCTCACCTCCTCAGTCGGAGCTGGCACGCTCGCGGCGTTCGATGACAGAGCAGTCATCATCAAGACTGGTGCCCTGACGAGCTTCATGGCTGGCTCGCTGGGAGGTGAGCGCTCGGCGACCTTCCACTTCACCGACATCACGGGCATCGAGTACAACTCCGGCTTTGTGAATGGCGTACTGGAGGTGCTCACGCCGAGCTACAGCGGCACGGCGAACCACGACTTCTGGAGCGGTGCCGGCAAGTCACGCAACTCTGCAGCGTCCGACCCGTACACGCTGAGCAACGCTCTGCCCTTGGGCAAGTCGGAGTACAACGCATGCCTCGGCGAGATCAACGAGCTGAAGGCTCGCATCAGCCGAGCAAAGACGCCCACCGTGGTCGTCGCCCCGGCGACCGATGGGCTGGCCGAGCAGATCCAGAAGCTCGCCGACCTCCGAACCGCCGGAGTGCTCTCTGACGACGAGTTCGCCAGCGCAAAGGCTCGCTTGATCGGACAGTGACGCGCAGTCGCTGGCTCGTTGCGTTGCGAGTGGAAGAAGAAGTTGGTCGTGAGCAAGGGGACAGTCGTTGAACGACGAGCACGTGCGGTATGAAACAAAGACCGTGAACGCTATCCGCGGTTCTGAAGGGAAGACGCGGTCGAAGATGGAACAGGACGGGTGGGAGCTCGTCCAGCAGAACCAGGGAGCGTTCCGGTCAAGTCTCGTCTTCCGCCGGCCGAAGAAGCCGCTTCCGAAGAAGGCGCTGGTCATCGGCGGTTCCTTGGCTGCTGTAGCAGTCATCGGTATCCTCATCGGAGCGATCACTGAGGAAGATCCTGCTCCTGTCGAGAAGGCAACCGCGATCGCAAAGCCGGAGGCCTCCGCAAGAGCAACCACCTCTGCCGTGCCGACACCTTCGGCCACTGCATCTACAGGGGCTGCAGCCGCCTCCGCCTCGGCTGATGCCCCAGCTGTAACTGACGCCGAGGTGCTTCAAGTCTTCGACGACTACTTCGCCGAGCGTTCTTCCAAGGGTGTCGTCCTCGCGAAAGCCGTCTCCCAAGTGCGGTTCGAAGGCGGGATAGTGCAGGTGACCTTCGACCCTGCCAAGGCCGGGATCACGAGGGACCAGTTCGACTACATCAACCCGTTCCCGAACCTCGCGAGCTTCGTCGCCAGCCCAATCGCCTTCAACGATGAGGTCGGCAACCGCATAAGGCCGTCCGTGCAGTCGATCACCACAATCGCTTCAAACGGAGCACCCCTCGGGTCCTTCACCCACGACCAGATCCTCGCGCTCAACGAGCTCGACCGCTGAGGCCATCCGCGATGACGGGACTCGCGGCGGCCGCACAACTGGCGGCACTCATCTCCATCGTCGTCACGGTCGCGCTGTTTGCGTACACACAGATAACGACCGTCCGCGCCAGCCGGTCGCATGCGCGGGAGGCGGCCGTGCTCGAAGTACTCGACGCACTCGACCGAATCACAAGGCGCCGCACGTGGCCGACTGTTGCGAGGCTGTGGCACAAGCCAGAGTTGGACTACGCGCTCCTTGTCCCACGACTCCTCGTTGGACTGCCCAAACGCGACAGGGCGATCGCCACGTGGCTTGCCACCCAAGTGAACCTGATGAACGCCGCGTCCACGCAAAGCCAGGTCTTCAAGGTCGCCCTCGAGGCGAGCAGCCGCATCGCGAACTGGCACATCGGCGAAGTGCCAACGTCGTGGTTCGAAAGCGCGGTCCGCGTGCACTCACCGCGCAAGCCTCGCGGGAATCTCCGAGTACTCATGACCAGCATCGCGGCCGCAGCCGGGCTGCTATTGACCGGCCTGACGGCCAGCGCGGTCGCGGGAGTCGTCGCCGGTCTAGCGCAGCTAAGCGTTCGGAAGGCGGCCGACAACGGCTGACGTCGAGGTGCCGTGGAACAGAACCCCGAAATCCGTGGAACGCCCGTCGTTGCTGGGATCAGCGATCCGCGCCGACACTGGCATCCGCGAATTAGACCGAACGCCTCGCGGGGGCCGGTCAGCTACGGCAGCATCTGCTGGAACAGCGCCGCAGCGCGCACCACGCCGAAGACCGTGCCGACGGCGCAGACCGCGAGGTACGTCCACAGCGGCCACATCGCCCGACCCGGTGCCACCTTCCGCATGACGACGAACCGCCCGATCACGTAGACGATGGCGGACAGGAACGCCCAGGGCCAGGGGAAGGGCCGGACGACACCACGCCGTCGGAGCGCACGGTGGTCGAGGAACGCGAGCAGCACCGATGCCCCGTAGAGGAGCAGTCCGCCGACCTGCAGGACGAAGTAGCCGACGGTGTAGACGGATGCCGGGTCGAGCGCCTGCAGGCCACCCGGGCCGATGGTGCGGAACCGGAACTCCGGCCTGTAGGCGAACTGGAGCAGCACGACGAGGACCGGTTGGAGTGCCATCAACCAGATCGGGAGGGTGTCCGTCGCCACTCCGTCCGGGATCCGGGGACGCTGCACCGGCCCGGCGGGCGGACTGACGTGCTGCGTCCAGGCGGTGCCGTCCCACCAGCGGTACCCGGGCTGTCCGGACGGGTCCGGGTACCAGCCGGGCGGCGTCGTGGTCGACATCGGATCCCCTCGTGCATCGGCGGGAGCAGCGTGCCCCACACCGTCAGAACCTAACGGTCAGGAATCCGCGCCGCTCGAGCCCCTCGCCACCAGCCGCACGGGGTTGCGGACCCGCCCACGCCGCACCCGCCCCTCGATGCTCTCGACGAGTGCCTCCGCAGCCAGCCGTCCGAGCTCCTGCAGGTTCATGTCCACGCTGGTCAGGTGCGGCCGAGCGCCCTCGACCAGGATGTCCCAGTTGTCGAACCCGACGACGGCGACGTCGTCCGGGATCCTCCGTCCGGACTCACGGACCGCGTCCATGACCCCGCGGGCGATGTGGTCGCTCCCCGCGACGACCGCGTCGACGTCGGGGTGTGCCGCGAGGAGCCGGCCGGCCGCCTGCCGTCCCCAGGACTCGTCCCAGGCACCGAACACCAGGCCCGGGTTGCCGACGAGCTCGAGACCGTGGTCCTCCATCGCGGCGGCGGCCCCGCGCAGGCGGTCCCGGGCTGCCGCGTAGGTGTCCTCGCCGTTGACGATCGCGATGCGGCGACGGCCGGCGGCGACCAGGTGCTCGACGGCGATCCGCCCCGCCAGTTCGTTGTCCGGCTCGAAGGACAGGTCCTGTTCGTCGGTCGAGGGTGCGTAGACGTAGACGACGGGGACGTCCGGCTTCGCCTGCATCGGCGGCCGGGGGTTCGTCGTGCGGCCCACGACCAGCACGCCGTCGACCCGCCGGGTCAGCAGGGACTGCAGCTGCAGCTGTTCCCGGAGCGCGCTGTCGCGGGCGTCGGCGAGCAGGACGCTCAGCGACCCGGCACCGAACGCGTCCTCGGCGCCGAGCAGGATCGGCAGCACGAACCGGTTGTCGAGGTCGCTCGTGAGCATGCCGATGGTGTTGGTGGACGCGCGGTTCAGGGCACGGGCGAAGGGGTTCGGCGTGAACGAGAGTGCGGCGGCGGCGGCGAGGACGGCCTCTCGAGAGCGGGCGCTCACGTGCGCCCGACCGTTGAGCGCCTTGGACGCGGTCGCGACGGAGACGCCGGCTGCGCGCGCGACGTCGGCCAGCGTCGTGGTCTCGGTCGTGGCCCCGTTGCGGTGATCGTCGTCGTCCATGTGCCCCTCCGAAACCAGTTTACGAAAGTTCTTGACACTGCGGCAAGCGTCCTCGTACATTGCTCCCGAAACCGGTTTCGGTTCTGCTCGACGAAGAGTTCCTCTTGGGGAGGTGCGCTCGCCGGGACGGACGTTGCCGGACCCGAACGGCGATCACGTCGCATTCAGAGAGGAACCCGTGATCATGCGCACCAAGACTGTTGTCCGCATCGGCGCGCTGGTGGCAGCAGCCAGCGTCGTCGCCGGTCTCACCGGATGTTCTGCCCAGTCCTCCGGCTCCGGTTCGTCCGGCGCCGCGAAGGGCACGTACACCTTCTGGGACCCGTACCCCCAGTACGACGCCTCGTCGGACTGGGGCAAGCTCGTCGCCCAGTGCGGCAAGGACGCCGGCGTCACCGTCAAGCGCACCGGCTACGACACGTCCGACCTGACGAACAAGGCGCTGCTCGCCGGCCAGCAGGGCAAGTCGCCCGACGTGCTGCTCGTCGACAACCCGGTCGTCTCGACCCTCGCCCAGGCCGGCATCCTGACCGACACCGCGACGAGCGGGCTCGAGACCGGCGACATCGCGCAGAACATCCTCGGCGCCGGGGTCATCGACGGCAAGACGTACGGCGTCCCGATCGGCGCGAACACCCTGGCGCTGTACTACAACCCCAAGGTGCTGCAGGCGGCGGGCGTCGACCCCTCGTCCGTCAAGGACTGGGACTCGCTGACCGCGGCACTCGCGAAGGTGAAGGCGGCGGGGAAGAAGGGCATCACCTTCTCCGGCATCAACACCGAGGAGGGCTCGTTCCAGTTCCTCCCGTGGTTCTGGGGCGCCGACGCCGACCTGACCAAGCTCGACTCCGCGAAGGCCGAGGAGGCGCTGAACCTCTGGAAGGGGTGGATCGACGAGGGGTACGCCCCGAACTCGGTGATCCAGAACACCCAGACGACCAGCTGGCAGGAGTTCCAGTCGGGCGACTTCGCCTTCGGTGAGAACGGCACCTGGCAGAAGGACGCGGCGAAGCAGATGGGCGCCGGCGTCATCACGATCCCCGCGAAGGACGGCGGAGCGGCCCCGGTGCCGACCGGCGGCGAGTTCTTCACGATCCCGGTGCAGCAGGACGACGCCCGCTACGCGACCACGAAGAAGATCGTCGAGTGCCTGTCCTCGGGCGACAACGTCGTGAAGACGGACAACACGCTGAACTACGTCGCCGCGTCGAAGGACCTCCAGCAGCAGCAGCTGTCCGGCAACGCCGACCTCAAGACCTGGGTCGAGGCCGTCGGTGCCGCCCGCGCGCGCACCGGGGACGACCTCGGCGTGAAGTACCCGGTCATCTCCGAGCAGCTCTGGACGGCCGTGCAGAAGGCCGAGTCCGGCTCGGCGTCGCCGTCCGACGCCCTGCAGTCCGCCCAGCAGGCCGTCGACGAGAAGCTGCAGAAGTAGCCGACGGCGGCACCAGCACCACCACCACCCGCACCACCGAACGGAAGCCGACACGACCATGACGACCGACACGACGTCACTGCGACCGTCGGCTGCGCGTCCCCGGGCCGAGGACACCAGCTCCTCGGCCCGGAGCCGCCGCGCACACGCGCAGCGGAGAGCGCAGCTCACGGCCTGGGCGTTCCTCGCCCCGGTGGCCCTCTACCTCGTGCTCTTCTACGCGTACCCGCTCTGGAAGAACATCGAGCTGAGCCTCAAGCACTACACGGTGGCGTCCTTCGTCTCCGGCAACGCCCCCTTCGTCGGCCTGCAGAACTTCGTCGACGTGTTCTCGAGCGCGACCTTCGCCCCGGCGATCTGGCACACGGCCGTCTTCGTGCTCGTGTCGATCGCCGTGCAGTTCGCCCTCGGGCTCGCCCTCGCGGTGTTCTTCCACGAGCACTTCCCCCTGTCGGGCCTGCTCCGCGCACTGTTCCTCGTGCCGTGGCTCCTGCCGCTGCTCGTGTCCGCGAGCACGTGGTCGTGGATGATGAACAGCGACTCGGGCATCGTGAACGCGTTCCTCGAAGCGGTCGGCATCGGACAGATCAACTGGCTGACGAGCCCGGAGTGGTCGCTCTTCGCCGTCCTCGTCGCGAACATCTGGATCGGCATCCCGTTCAACCTCGTGATCATGTACTCCGGCCTGCAGGGCATCCCGGGGGAGCTCTACGAGGCCGCGTCCCTGGACGGGGCGAACGGCTGGCAGCGCTTCTGGCGGATCACCTTCCCGCTGCTCCGTCCGGTCACGGCGATCACCCTGCTGCTCGGCTTCGTCTACACGCTCAAGGTCTTCGACATCATCTGGATCATGACGAAGGGCGGCCCGTCCGGCTCGTCCACCACCCTCGCCATCTGGTCCTACCAACTGGGCTTCGGATCGCTCCTGCCCGACTTCAGCTTCGCCGCGACCGTGGGCAACGTGCTCATCGTCATCGCCCTGGTCGTCGGCCTGATCTACGCGCGCGTGCAGCGCCGACTGGAGGTGTGAGGTGGCCACCACGACCGTCACCCGAGCCGTGACGACCCGGAGCACCCGCGGCCGGCAGCGTGGCACGGGCACTCCGCCCGCGGCGAAGCGCTGGTGGCGGACCGCCCTCGGCGTCGTCCTCACCGCCGTCATGCTGTTCCCGGTCTACTGGATGGTGAACGTCTCGCTCACCCGCGACCAGGACATGCGCAAGAGCCCGCCGAACCTGATCCCGATCGACGGCACCCTGCACGGGTACAGCACCGTGCTCGGCCAGCAGCTGCCGTTCCTCGGCACGAGCCTGCTCGTCGGCCTCGGCACCGTGGTGCTGACGCTCGCGCTGTCGGCCCCGGCCGCCTACTCGCTCGCCAAGCTGGGCCCCCGGGGCGGCGGCGCCATGAGCTTCGTGCTCCTCATCGCGCAGATGATCCCCGCGATCATCATGGCGATGGGCTTCTACACGATCTACGTGCAGCTCGGGATCCTCGACACCGTGTGGGGGCTCATCCTCGCCGACTCGACGATCGCGGTGCCCTTCGGCGTGCTCATCTTCACGGCGTTCATGCGGGGGATCCCGGACGAACTCCTCAACGCGGCCCGCATCGACGGCGCGAGCACCTGGCGCACCTTCACGTCCGTCGTCATGCCCGTCAGCCGCAACTCGATCGTGACGGTCTCGCTCTTCAGCTTCCTGTGGGCCTGGTCGGACTTCCTGTTCGCCAACACCCTCGACGGCGGCGGGGACGCGAAGCCGATCACCCTCGGCATCTACGCCTACATCGGCAACAACAACCAGGAGTGGAACTCGATCATGGCCACCGCCGTGGTCGCGTCGATCCCCGCCGCGGTGCTCCTCGTCCTCGCCCAGCGCTACGTCGCCGCCGGTGTCACCGCCGGCGCCGTGAAGGACTGACGCACCCGCACCCCACGTCCCAGGAGGACATCGTGACCATCACCCACACCACCGTCCCGGCCGGTCCCGTCGTGCCCTCGACCGGTGCGCTCCGCCCCCTGCCGCTCGGCGACCTGCGCCTGACCGGCGGCTACTGGGCCGACTGGCAGCAGCGGAACGCGGACACCGTGATCCGGCACTGCGAGACCTGGATGGAGCGCATCGGCTGGACCGGGAACTTCGACGCCGCGGCGACCGGCGCGCCGTTCGACCACGCCGGCATCGAGTTCGTCGACTCCGAGGTCTACAAGCTGCTCGAGGCCATGGCCTGGCAGCTCGGCGTGCAGCACGACGACGACCTGGCCGAGCGCTACGACCGGCTGGTCGACCGGGTCGCCGGGGCGCAGGACGCCGACGGGTACCTCCACACGAGCTTCGGCCGACCCTGGCAGCGGCCCCGGTGGTCCGACCTGGAGTGGGGCCACGAGCTCTACTCGATGGGGCACCTGCTGCAGGCCGCGGTCGCGCGGCTGCGCACCGCCGGCGGCGGACGGCTCGTCGACGTGGCGGTCCGCGTCGCCGACCACCTGGTCGACGTGTTCGGGACGGGCGGACGGGAGGCGGTGTGCGGCCACCCGGAGATCGAGCCGGCCCTCGTGGAACTCGGCCGGGCGACCGGCGACCACCGGTACGTCGACCTGGCGCGGACGTTCGTCGAGCGCCGCGGCCACGGTCTGCTCGCGCCGATCGAGTACGGCCAGGAGTACTTCCAGGACGACGTCCCCGTCCGCGACGCCGACGTGCTGCGTGGCCACGCCGTCCGGGCGCTCTACCTGGCGGCCGGAGCGGTCGACGTCGCGGTCGAGACCGGTGACGCCGAGCTGCTCCGCGCGGTCGAGACGCAGTGGGCGAACACCGTGGCGAAGCGGACCTACCTGACCGGCGCGATGGGCGCCCACCACCAGGACGAGGCGTTCGGTGCCGACTACGAGCTGCCGCCGGACCGCGAGTACGGCGAGACGTGCGCGGCGATCGCGTCGAACATGCTCTCGTGGCGGCTGTTGCTCGAGACGGGGGAGTCGAAGTACGCCGACCTGATCGAGCGCACGCTGTACAACGCGGTGATGGTCGCCCCGCGCGAGGACGGCCGGGCCTTCTTCTACGCGAACACCATGCACCAGCGCGTCGAGGGCACCGTGCCGCCGGAGGACGAGGTGCTCCGGCGCGCCCTGTCGAGCCTGCGTGCCCCGTGGTTCGAGGTGTCGTGCTGCCCGACGAACCTGTCCCGCACGATCGCCAGCGTGCAGTCCGTCTTCGCGACCGTGAGCGACGACGGCCTGCAGCTGCACCAGTACGGCGACTACGAGGTCGACACCGTCGTCGGCAACGGCACCCGGGCGGCGTTCTCGGTGCGCTCCGACTGGCCGCACGCCGGCCGGGTCGAGGTCGTCGCGACCGCTGACTCGGACGGCCCGGTCGCCCTCCGACTGCGGGTACCGTCCTGGTCTTCGGGAGCCACCCTCGACGTGGCTGGCCAGGCGGTGCCCGTGGTGGGCGACACCGTCACCGTGACGCGGGCCTTCGCCGCGGGCGACCGCGTCGTCCTCGACGTGCCCGTCCGTGCCCGCATCACCGTGCCGGACGCCCGGATCGACGCGGTGCGCGGCACCGTCGCGGTCGAGCGCGGCCCCCTGGTCTACGCGCTCGAGTCCACCGACCTGGGCGCCGACGTGCGTGACGTCACGGTGCCGACCGGTGTCGAGCCCGAGGACGGCGGTGTCGACGACGTGCGCATCGCGGTCCGGGTGCACCCGACACCGGAGCCGGACGCGCTGCCGTACCGGAGCGCCGACGGCACGACCGACCACGAGACCGGCCGCGCCGCGGACGGTGCGGCCGGCGACGGCCGGACCGTCCGCCTGGTGCCCTACGCGTCCTGGGGCAACCGCGGTCCCTCGACCATGCGGGTCTTCCTGCCCGTCGGGTAGGTGCGCTGCGGACGGGAGGCGAGCCGCGCCTCCCGTCCGCCGCGGACCCGGCCACCCGCCGAGCGGGCCGAGAGGAGGAGCGATGACGCTCGACCACACCGAGCGGCCGACGATCTACGACGTGGCGCTCGTCGCCGGGGTGTCGCACCAGACGGTGTCCCGCGTCCTGAACTGCCCGGAGACGGTGCGACCGGTGAACCGCCACCGCGTCCTCGCGGTCATCGCCTACCTGGGCTACGAGCGGAACGCCGAGGCGGAGCGCCTCGGCCGGCTCCACAAGCACCCCGCCGACAGCGCGGAGTGACCACACCACCGCACCGGGACCACCACCCGGTGCACCACGAGGAGGAAGCAATGACGCATCTTCGAACACCGATCCGGTCCGAGCGCCGCCGTGGCCGTCCACGTCGTGCCGCAGCGGTCCTCTCCGCGCTCGCCGTCGCCGGGACGGCCGTGTTTGGCCTCGGGTCGGCGGCGCCGGCCTTCGCCGCCGGCAACACGCTCACGGTCGACGTCGGGACCACCGTCCGCCCGGTCACCCACGTCGCCGCCGGAGGCCTCTACGGCGTCGACACGGGCAGCACCCCGCCGCTGAGCCAGCTGTACCCGCTGCACGTCAACACGTTCACCCAGCCGCCGCCCGGCACCCAGCAGCTCGGCAACGGTGCGACGCACCCCTGCTGCGACGGCCTGCAGGTCGCCGACAAGATCACGGCCGCCGGCGGTCAGCAGTACCTCCGGCTGCCCGACGTCTTCAGCACGTTCCCCTACAACTGGGTCAGCTGGCCCGACTGGGAGTCGAAGATCCGGACGATGATCACGGCCCGGGTGAACGCCACGAGCACCACGAACATCGCCGGGTACGAGATCTGGAACGAGCCGGACGCCAACTGGGCGACCAGCACGAAGAACGACCCGAACGCCGGCAGCTACCTCGACATGTGGACCCGCACCTACCGGGACATCCGCGCGATCGACACGCTGACCCCGATCATCGGTCCGGGTGCCAGTGCGTACGACCACTCCTTCATGCAGTCGTTCATGACGAACGCGAAGAACACGAACACGCTGCCCTCCGTCGCGGTGTGGCACGAGCTCGGCGACTTCAGCTACCAGGACGTCCAGGCACACGTGGCGGACTTCCGTGGGATCGAGGACTCCCTCGGGCTGCCGCACATCCCGATCTCGATCAACGAGTACGCGTCGCCCGGCCAGGTCGACGAACCGAGCATCGGCGTGCACTACATGGCCGCGTTCGAGCGGGCCGGCATCCACGACGCCGAGCGGGCGTACTGGTACGAGGCCGGCACGATGGACGGGCTCCTGTACGACAACCTGCCCACGGCGTCCTACTGGGCCTACAAGTGGTACGGCGACCAGTCCGGGAACGTCGTCCGGACCGTCCCGCAGTCGTACCTTGACGGCGTCGCGTCCTACGACGCGAGCCGGAAGCAGGTGAACGTCGTCTTCGGCGGTGACAGCGGCTCGAACACCGTGCAGGTGAACGGGCTCGCGGGGCTCGGCAGCCAGGTGAGCGTGCGGCTCTCGTCGACGAACACCACGGGGCGCACGACGAACCAGGCCGCCCCGAACCTCGTCTCCACGACGACGTACTCCGTGGTGAACGGCTCGATCACCGTCCCGGTGGCGAACATGGACGCGGTCGCGGCGTACCAGCTCCTGATCACGCCGACGTCCGGGACCCCCGCGTACCAGCAGACGTACGAGGCCGAGAACGCGACCGTCGTCAACGCGAGCCGACTGTCCTCGTCCACCGCATCGAACGGCGGGTACGTCGGACGCATCGACGGGACCGGTGACGTCCGGACGGACAGCTTCGTGGACTTCCTCGTCGACGTGCCGACCGCCAAGGCGTACACGATGACCGTCAAGTACGCGAACGCCACGGGTGCGACCGCGACGCAGGGGCTCGCCTACAACGGTGGCGGGTTCTCCACCGTGAGCTACCCGCCGACCACGTCCGGCTGGGGGAACCCCACCGGCAGCGTCGACGTCACCGTGCAACTCAAGGCCGGCTACAACGTGATCCGCCTGGCCAAGGGATCGCCGAACTACGGCGGTGGCACCGGGTACGCGGAGCTCGACAGCATCCGCCTGCAGTAGACCCAGACCAGGACGAGCCCGTTCCGTGCGCGGAACGGGCTCGTCCTGCTGCGCCCGGACCGGACGGGCCAGGTCGACCTACAGCGCGCGTCTCGTGCACGGACGGCGCGTTCCGTCCGTCTGCTGACGACGGCGTGCACGACTCGCGCAAACCGGTTGCGCGATTCGAGCAGGAATGTCAGGATGGCCTCCTCGCTCGATCGGCGGAGGATGCATCAGGTCTGATGCGCACCGCTCCCGGCGAGGACCGTTCACCGCAGAACTGCACCAGACCGCTGGTGCCCACCGTCAGAGTCGACCGGAGGACCCCGCATGCACGACCCCGATGGCCGCTTGCGAGCCCGGACCGACGGAGGAGCCGAGGCGCTCCTGCCGACACCGACGGTGCAGTGCCACGCGGCGAACCTCGCCTTCCTGCCCGGGGGAGACCTCGCGTGCGTGTGGTTCGGTGGCACCCAGGAGGGCGTCTCCGACATCTCCGTCCACCTCTCGCGGCTGCCCGCGGGGACGGACCGCTGGCTCGAACCCGTCCAGCTGAGCTCCGACCCTGCGCGTTCCGAGCAGAACCCGATCCTCTTCACGGCGCCGGACGGTGCCGTCTGGCTGCTGTACACCGCGCAGGTCGCCGGGAACCAGGACACCTCCGAGGTGCGGCGCCGGCTCTCCCGCGACGGCGGCGTGACCTGGGGTGAGCCGTCCCCCTTGCTCGGTGCCGACGCACCGGTCGGCGTCTTCGTGCGGCAGACGCCCGTCGTGCTCGAGGGCGGCCGGATCCTGCTGCCGGTGTTCAACTGCCGGACGGTGCCCGGCGAGAAGTGGGTCGGCAACGACGACACCGCATCGGTCTGGTACTCCGACGACGGCGGCGAGACCTGGTCCGAGGTCGCCGTGCCCGAGTCGAGCGGCTGCGTGCACATGGACATCGTGCCCCGTGCGGACGGCGTCCTCTGGGCGTGCTTCCGCTCCCGCTGGGCCGACCACGTGTACGAGTCGTGGTCGACGGACGGCGGCATGACCTGGGCGCCCTGTCGTCCGACCGACCTGCCGAACAACAACTCGTCGATCCAGGCGCGCACCCTCGATGCCGACGGCCGGATCGCGATGGTGATGAACCACGCGAGCAAGGCCGACGCGACGAGCCGCAGGGTCTCGCTGTACGACGAGATCGACGACGACGGGATCGCGGCCGACCAGGCCGACGGTGGTCCCCGGGTCGCCGAACCCGCGCTCGACGCCGACGGGCCCAGTGCGTTCTGGGGTGCGCCACGTGCTCCGATGACGCTCGTGGTGTCGACCCCGGACGGACGGTCCTGGCCGACCGCCTACGACATCGAGAACGGCGACGGGTACTGCCTCTCGAACAACAGCCGCGACGGCCTCAACCGCGAGCTGTCCTACCCCTCCGTGCTCCCCGACCCGGCCGGGGGACTGCACATCGCCTACACGTGGCACCGCAAGGCGATCAAGCACGTGCACCTCGGTGCCGACGTCCTCGCGGGGATCGTGTCGACGTCGTCCACCTCCGCCGGTCCGGACCTCTCTGCGAAGGAGCAGCGAGCATGACCCTCCCCATGGTCTTCGCACTCGCGATCACCGTCTTCATGATCGTGCTGATCATGATCGACCGCCTGCCGTTCGGTGTCCCGCCGTTGATCGCCTGTCTCCTGATGGTCGTGTTCAACGTCGTGCCGATCAACGTCGCGTTCAGCGGCTTCGCGAACGCGACCATCATCATGCTGGCGTCGTTCATGGCGGTGATCGCCGCGTTGCAGAAGACCGACCTCGTCTCGGGCTTCAAACGGATGATCACGAGACTCGGGACGAAGGGCGGGTTCCGGGCCTACGTCCTCATCATCGTGTTCGTCATGCTGGGCTGCAGCATCTTCGGCACGGGCTCCACCGCCTACTACGTCCTGGTGATCGGGCTGCTCTCGACGCTTGCCTACAACAAGAAGCTGCCGCCGTCGAAGGTCCTCATGCCGGCCGGCTTCGCCGCGAACCACCCCATGCTCCCGTTCAACGTGGCGCTGCAGTACGGCATCGTCGTCGCGGTGCTGGAGGCGACCGGCGTGCGGGAGAACATCGACCTCGTCCGGTTCTCGATCGTGAACCTCGTGCTCAGCCTCGGGTTCCTCGTCTGGTGCCTCATCGCGTACCGCCTGCTGCCCGACCACCCGATCACCGACGAAGAGTCCGACCCGCAGCGGGCGGCCGAGGCGCAGGAGCCGGCCACGGTCGGCGCGCGCAGCACCGCTGCCGGAACCGGCCCGGGCACGACCGGCCCGGGCGCGGCCGATCCGGCGACCCCCGGTCCGCACGCCGCCGAGGCGAACGCCACCGCGATCGCCTCGTCGAGCGCGACCGCCGCGGTGACCGCGCCGACGCTGGACCGTCGGAAGCAGCTGGCGACCTACGCCTGCTTCGTCCTGGCGATCGCCGGCATGATCTCGTACAGCTACATCGGCGATGCGGGCTACGCGATCACGGGCCTCTCGGTGGCGTTGCTGCTGATCATGAAGGTCCTCGACTTCACCGAGATCCGCGACGCCATCAGCCAGCCGATCATCATCATGTCCGCCGGCGTGATCGGCATCGCCGAGGCGCTCGGGGCGACCGGCCTCACGAAGCTCGTCGGCGAGTCCGTCGCCGGACTGCTCGGCGGCAACGTCAGTCCCTTCCTGCTGGTATTCGGGTTCTGCGTCCTGACGAGCGTCCTCGCGACCCTCACGGGATCGACGATCGGCACGGTGTACGTGTTCGCGCCGCTGGCCATCGCGACGTGCGTCAGCCTGGGGCTGAACCCCGCGGCCGCGGCCGTCGCCATCGTCATCTCCGGGTGGAACGGTCACTTCCTGCCGATCGACGGGCTCCCCGCGATGGTGATGGGCGTCGGCAGGTACTCCCTCCTGCAGTTCTGGAAGTTCACCATCCCGATGTACTTCATCCGCCTGCTGGCCCTGACCGCCGGCGCCCTCCTGCTCTTCCCGATGTGACGGAGCCACCCGACGTGCAGAACACCTTCCAGCTCGCCCACGTGGGCATCAACAACCCCGACGCAGCAGCCGCGCAGGAGCTGTGCGACCTCTTCTGCCTCATGTTCAACCTCGACGCCCGCCAGGGGAAGAAGTCCGAGTTCGCCGGCACGTTCTTCGAGTGCGTCCGGTCGCAGTACCTCGGGACGCACGGCCACATCGGGATGTCGACCGACGACCTGGAGGCAGCGGTCGAGGAACTCACCGCGAAGGGCTTCGGCTTCGACCAGGACACCGCCGCACACTTCGAGGACGGACGGCTGCAGAACATCTACCTGGCGGGGGAGTTCGGCGGCTTCGCGGTCCACGTGATGCAGCAACCCCGTCCCTGACCCACCACCCGACCGCCTGGCCCCCCCCAGCCGACAAGGAGCACCTGCAGTGACCACCACGATCAGCGGCAGCATCCACGCGCTCGTCACCCCGTTCCACGACGACGAGTCGCTCGACCTCGACCAGATGCGGCTGCACACCGACCGCGCCGTCCGGGCGGGCGCCGACGGCGTCTTCTGCCTCGGCACCAACGGCGAGTTCTTCCAGCAGACCGAGGACGAACGGCTCGCCGTGCTCGAGGCGGTCGTCGACGCCACCGCGGGCCGGGTCCCGGTGTACGGCGGCGCCGGTGCCGTCGGGACGAAGGAGACCGTCCGCATCGCCCAGCGCATGCAGGCGGCGGGCGCCGACGTGCTCTCCGTCATCACCCCGTACTTCGCCGCGGCGTCGCAGGACGAGCTGTACCGGCACTTCGCGGTCGTCGCCGAGGCCGTCGACGTCCCCGTGCTCGTCTACAACATCCCCGCGCGGACCGGCAACACCATCGCCCCGGCGACCGTCGCCCGTCTGGCGGAGATCGACAACATCGCGGGCGTGAAGGACTCGTCGGGCAACTTCGACGCGATCCTGCAGCTGATCGAGCTGACCGATCCCGAGCACTTCGCGGTGCTCGCGGGGACCGACTCGCTGGTCCTGCCGACGCTGCAGGCCGGCGGCGCGGGCGGCATCACCGCCGTCGCGAACGTCTACCCCCGGACCATGGTCGAGATCACCCGGAAGTGGGCGGCGGGCGACCTCGAGGGGGCCCGCGCGGCGCAGGCGTCCATCCGCCCGCTGCGCAACCTGTTCGCGCTCGGTAACCCGAACACGATCGTCAAGGCGGCGACCAACGCCGCCGGCGAGTCCGTGGGGCCGTGCCGCGCGCCGTTCAACCTGCTGAGCGAGGCGGCGCTCGAGAAGATCGCGGACACGGTGCGTGCGGACCAGGCGGCGGGACTGGGCTGAGCCAGCGCGCCCCACGAGACGGACGGGAGGCGCGGTGCCGGCTGGCACCGCGCCTCCCGTCCGTCGAGTGGCTGAGCCGCCACCTCGTCCTCAGCGGTTGTAGGCCGGCATCGGTCCGCGGAGCGAAGCGGCCACGTCGTCGACGGCCTGCTGCACGTCGTCCGGCAGCGCACCCGCGGCCAGCGCGGCGAGGTTCGCCTCGATGTTCGCGAGCCGCGACCCGCCGATCAGGACGGCGTCCACGACGGGGCGGCCGATCGTCCACCGCAGCGCGAGCTCGGCCATCGGAACCCCCGCGCCGTCCGCGATCGAGCGGAGCCGCTCCACGGCGGCGAAGACCTCGTCGTTCCAGTACCGGTCGCGGTACATGCCGGCGAGCGGCGAGGACCCGAAGCGTCCCTCCGCCGGGTGCTCGTCCGGTCGGTGCCTGCCGGTCAGGAGCCCGCCGCCGAGCGGGTTGTAGACGACCGTCGCGAGTCCGGTGCTCCTGGCGTACTCGGCGTACTCGTCGTCGATCCGGGTCGCGATGACGCTGTACACCTGCTGTCCGAGGACGGGCGCGTCGAGTCCGAGTCCCGCGGCCGTGTGCCGCAGCTCTGAGATCTGCCAGGCCGCGAAGTTCGAGACGCCCCACGTGCGCACCGCGCCCGCGTCGACGAGCGCCCGGACGGCGGTCAGTGTCTCCTCGGCCGGGGTCGAGCGGTCGGGCTGGTGCAGGTACAGGACGTCGACGTGGTCCGTCCGGAGCCGCCGGAGGCTCGCGTGCACGCACCGCTCGACCGCCGCGGCGGACAGGGGCGCGGCACCCTCGGCGTCCGGGTTCGGCATGCCCACCTTCGTCGCCAGCACGACGTCGTCCCGGCGTCCGCCGAGCACGGTGCCGAGGATCTCCTCGCTGCGGCCGCCGGCGTACCCGTTCGCGGTGTCGATGCCGGTCCCGCCCGCCTCCAGGAACACGTCGACCATCCCGGCCGCCGTCGTCTCGTCGACGCTGTCGCCGAAGGTCATGGTGCCGAGGACGGCGGGGGCGAGCCTGCGGCCTCGGATGTCGGTGTCACGCACTGGGTTCCTCTCGTTCGGACGCCGTCGGAGCGACTCGTCGTCGAGTCGCCGGGCGACAGCCGTGCGCACTACTATTGCGTGTTTCACGCAGGTCGTCTAGCGTGTTTCGTGCACACCGTCGATCCGTCGACGGGACCGTCCACCGAGCCCGAGGAGGGGTCCGATGTCGAACCGCCTCGCCGCGATCGCCGACGACCTGTCCGGAGCCGCCGAGGTCGCCGCGGTCCTCGGCGCCGGGTCGGTCACCGTCGCCCTCACGCTGCCCGCCGCGCTCGAGCACGTCGCTCGGTCCCGGTCCGACGTCGTCCTGGACTGCGACACGCGGTCGCTCGACCCGGACGCGCGGCGCGCGGCCGTCAGGCAGGCGGCGCAGCGGATGCGCGCAGCCGGAGCGCCGGTGCGGCTGGTGAAGACCGACTCGCTGCTGCGCGGCGGCGTGGGGGACGTCGTCGGCGGGCTCCTCGACGCCGGCGCACCCGTCGTGGTCGCCACAGCGCTCCCGGCACTCGGGCGGACGGTGGTCGACGGCGCACTCCACGTGCACGGCAGGCCGGTGGCGGAAGCGGGACTGCACGGCCTGGAGGCACGGGTCGTCCCCGGTCCGCTGGCCGCGGTCGGGCAGCGCGCCCGGTCCGTCCCGCTCGCGGTCGTGCGCGCCGGCAGCGACGCCGTCCGCGACGAGGTCGGGCGGGCGCTCGACGCCGGCGAGGTCCCCGTGCTCGATGCCGTCTCCGACGACGACCTGGACCGGATCGCAGCGGCGCTCGACGGCGTCGACTGCACGGTCCTCGGCTCCGGCGGCATCGCCGCGGCGATCGGGCGGCTCCGCGGAGCGGCACCTTCCGACCCGGTCGTACCCGACCTCCACGAGCGGTCGGCGCGCACCGGGGACGTCCACGGCGTGCTGCTCGTCGTCGGGACGGCGAGCACCGAGGCGACCGCCCAGCTCGAGGTCCTCGCGACGAACGGCGTCCCGGTCGTCCCGGTGCCCCGCAACGTCCTGCTCCGTGCCGTCGACCGCCGCGAGGTCGACGACATCGACCACCCGGCGCTGCACACCGTGCGGACGGCACTGCGCAGCGGGAGCGCGGCGATCTGCGTCGAGGACCGGCACGAACCGGTTCCGCACCTCGCCCGACGGCTCGCCGACGGCCTCGGCATCGTGGCCGCCGCCGTCAGCGGGCAGGCCGCGCTCGTGCTCACCGGCGGGGAGACGGCCCGGTCCGTGCTCACCCGCCTCGACATCACGAGCCTCGTGCCGGAGGGCGCCGTCGAACCGGGCTGCGTCGTGTCCCGCGCGGACGACGGCCGTCGTGTCGTCACGCGTCCCGGCAGCTTCGGGACCGTCACCAACCTGCTCGACGCCGCCACGGTCCTCCAGGCCGGCTCGACCGATCACACCCCGCAGCCGGAGGCCGCTTCGAAGCGGCCCCGGGCAGACCGAACCGAAAGGCAGCACCTGTGATGAACGCCACTCCGATCGTCGCCGTCACGATGGGCGACGGGGCCGGTGTCGGCCCAGAGATCGTCGTCGAGGCCATCGTGTCGCCGGACGTCCTGGCCGTCTGCCGACCCGTCGTCATCGGCGACCTCGCCCGCCTCCGCCAGGCCGCGGCGATCCGGGGCGTCGACGCCACGTTCAACGTCGTCGCGGACGTCGCCGACGCGGCGTTCCAGGACGGCGTCGTCGACGTGGTCGACCTCGGTCTCCTGCCCGAGGACCTGCCGTGGGGGCGGCTCTCGCCGGTCGCCGGTGACGCGGCCTTCCAGTACATCCGCGTCGCGTGCGAGGCGGCGACGACCGGGAAGGTCCAGGCGATCTGCACGGCGCCGCTCAACAAGGAGGCCCTGCACGCCGGTGGTCACGTCTTCCCCGGGCACACCGAGATGCTCGCGGAGCTGATGGGCGTCGACGAGGTCTCGATGATGCTCTCGACCGCGAAGCTCAAGGTCGTCCACGTGACCACCCACGTCGGACTCATCGACGCCGTCGCGCGGATCGAACCGGGACTCGTCGAGCGGACGATCCGGCGCGGCAACGAGGCCCTCGTGCGCGCGGGCAACCCGCACCCGAAGATCGGCGTGGCGGCGATCAACCCCCACGCCGGTGAGAACGGCCTGTTCGGCCACGGCGAGGAGGCCGAGAAGATCGCTCCGGGCGTCGAGGCCGCGCGTGCCGACGGGATCGACGCCGTCGGGCCGCTGCCCGCCGACACCCTCTTCTTCCTCGCGGGCCGCGGGGACTACGACCTCGTCGTCGCGATGTACCACGACCAGGGCCACGGCCCCGTGAAGGTGCTCGGGATCGAGGCCGGCGTCAACATCACGGTCGGGCTCCCGGTCATCCGCACGTCGGTCGACCACGGGACGGCGTTCGACATCGCGGGCACCGGCAAGGCCGATGTCGCTAGCATGATCGAGGCGCTCCGCCAGGCGGCCGAACTCGCCCCGACGTCGGGCGCGATGAGCCCGGCCCGGGGCGCCTGACCCGTCCGCAGTCCCTGCCGTCCGGAGGTGCCCGGTGTCGATCTCGGCCAGAGCGCGGCGTGACGCCATCGTCACGCTCGCGACGACGGTCGGCCTCGCGAGCGTCGACGAACTCTCCGAGCGGTTCGGCGTCACGGCGTCGACGATCCGGCGCGACCTGGCGACCCTGCAGGAGCAACGGAAGCTCACCCGCACGTTCGGCGGTGCGATGGCGGTGGCCGCGCACCCCGAGGCCTCGTTGCGACAACGGCTCGGCGAGCACTTCGACGCGAAGCGCGACATCGCCCGTCGGGCCGCGGCGACCGTCGCGCCCGGGGCGTCGCTGTTCCTCGACAACGGTTCGACGGTCGCGGCGCTCGCCCACGCGCTGCCGGTCGGAGCGGACCTCACCGTCACGACCACCAGCGTCGGGGTCATCACCGACATGGCCGAGCGCGACGACGTCCGCCTCGTCACGCTCGGCGGCGAGTACCGCGCGCTGAGCAACGGGTTCGTCGGTCCCCTGACGGAGGCGGCGCTCGAGTACCTGACCTTCGACGCCGCCTACCTCGGTGCCGATGCGGTGTCGCCGGAGCGGGGGATCTGCGAGGCGGACCTCGGGCAGATCCGGCTCAAGGAGCTCCTCGCTCGTCGGGCGGCCGCGGTGTACGTCCTCGCCGACTCGTCGAAGACCGCGCAGTCGGAGTTCCACGCGTGGACGCGCCTCGGCGGCGGGTGGACGCTGGTGACGGACGACGGCGTGGCGCCGGAACTCGTCGAGCGCTTCACGGCAGCGGGCATCACCGTCACCACGGCCTGATCCACCGTCGCTCAGCGCCACGCGCTCCGCCGCGCCTTCCCGGTGTCGTCCCGGAGCGGCTCGTGCACGATCGTCCAGCTCCGGGGACACGTCTCCGGGTCGAGCGCCGTCGCCGCCCACGCGTCGAACTCCGCCGCGGTGACGTCGGCGTCCCCGACGTCGACGACCGCGTGCACCCGCTGCCCGAGGTCCGGGTCCGGCTGGCCGACCACCAGGCAGCTGCGAACCGCGGGGTGGCGTTCGAGTGCGGACTCGACGGCGGCGGGCCACACGTTCACGCCGCCGCTCACGATCAGGTCGTCCTGCCGGTCCGCGATGTACAGGTAGCCGTCGTCGTCGAGCCACCCGCTGTCACCGAGGCTGTGCCAGGCATCCGCAGGGGGCGCGTCGACTCCGAGGTAGCGGTAGGTCGCCGGCCCGGGCCGTGTCATCTCGATGCGACCGACTTCGCCGACCGGGGCTTCGCTCCCGTCCGCTCGGAGGATCCGGACGACGGTCCCGCCGGTGGGCCGGCCGACGCTGCCCTCGTGTCGGAGCCACTCGTCGCCGCGGATCGTGGTCAGCCCGTTCGACTCGGTGCCGGAGTAGACCTCGACGACCCGCTCGGGTCCGAGCCATCGGATCCACTCCCGCTTGACGTGCGGCGGGCAGACCGCGCCGATGTGCAGGACCGAGTCCAGTGCCGTCGTGTCCGTCGCGTCGAGGCGCGAGGGACCGAGGGCGGCGATCCGGGACATCATCGTCGGCACGACCATGCCCCAGGTCACGTGTGCGCGAGCGACGAAGTCGAGCCAGGTGCCGGCGTCGAAGCGCGGCATGAGGACGAGGGAGTGTCCGGTCATCAGACCGCGCATGGCGTAGACGAACGGCGCGGCGTGGTGCAGGGGACCGGCGACGAGCTGGCGGGCGTGCCGGGGGACGAAGGCGGCGACGCGTCCGTCCGGGTCGACGTGCGCCGAGGCCGCTGCGACGACGACCTTGGGGGTGCCCGTGCTGCCGCTCGAGGTCGGTGCCTTCCAGGACGCGGCGGCCAGGTCCTCCGCCAGTGGCTCGGCGTCGGCGGGGGACGGCGTGGTGCCGGCGGACGTGAGCGGCATCCACGGGTGCCCGTCGACGGGGTCGTCGGCGACGACGAGGGCGGGACGGACGAGTCCGAGCACCGCGCGGAGGTCCGCTCCCGGCAGGCGCGGGGAGAGCGGTTGCGGGGTCGCGCCGGCCTTCCACGCGGCGACCGTGGCGACCACGGTGTCGACCGTGTTCGCGCCGGTGATCGTCACGATGTCGTCGGTGCGGACCCCGGCGTCCCGGAATCGCCGAGCAAGGGCGTTCGCGCGGGCCTCGACCTCCCCGCGGGGGACGTCGTCGACCGCCGGTGCGTCCGGATCGCGCTGCGCGAGTTCCGTGAAGGCGCGTGAGATCGAGGTGCGCACGGCGTCAGGCCGGCAGGGGAGCGCTGCGGGTCCGGCCGATCCCGACTCCGTCGGAGGCTGCCAGGAGTCGCTCGTACAGCGCGGTGTGCGCCACGGCGGCCGCAGCCCAGGAGTACCGCGCGGCCAGTGCCCGACCCGGTGCCGGGTCGCGCGGGTCGGACAGCGAGACCTGCAGGGCGTCGGCGATGCCGTCGACGTCGTCGGCGAACCGGACGGTGTCGCCGAACACCTCGCGCAGCACCGGGAGGTCCCGGGCGACGACGGGCACCCCGGCCGCGAGGGCCTCCATCGCCGCGAGGCCGAAGCCCTCCTTCGTGGAGACGAACGAGAACGCCGCTGCCCCGGCGACGAGGGCGGGGAGGTCCGGGTCCGGGACGACGCCGAGCTCGGTCACCGGGATGCTCCGCCGGGCGACGAGCTCGTCGAAGGCCGCACGGTACGGCCGGTAGTCGAACAGCGTCTCGCCACCGGCCAGGACCAGGCGGACGTCGGTGCCGTGCCGCTCGCGCAGGCGGTCGTAGGCGGCGACCAGGTCGATCGTGCCCTTCCGGGGCTCGATCCCGCCGACGGCGAGGACGTACCGGCCGAGCCGGTCGGTCCAGCCGGTCCGCGCCGCGACGGCCTGCTCCGTCGGAGCGGCGGCGGACCCGAACCGCTGAGCGTCGACCCCGTTCGGGATGACCGTGGCGACCCTGCCGTACCCGGCGGCGACCTCGGCGGCGACGGACGCGGACACGCAGACGAGCGCCGCGGGTTCGCGGACGGCACGGTCGTGGCAGGCCACGAGCTGCGCGGTGGTGAACGTGTCGAGGTGGTGCACGGTCCGGACCGCGCCGTCGCAGGCGTTGGCGGAGATGCAGTCCTGCGCGTGCACGACGTCGAGGCCCTCGAGCCCGAGGCCGTCGCGCAGGGCGGCGATGGAACGGACGATGCGTTCGCCGACGGTCTCGCCGTCCGGTCCGTCGGGGAACGACACGACCTGCAGTCGCACGCGCGGGTCGACGTCGCGGAAGAACACGTGGTCACCGCCCCGGCCGAGCGTGCCGACCGTGACGTCGTGACCCAGCTCGACGAGCGCCTCCGCGAGTGCGAGGGTGTGCACGACACCGCCGCGCGGCCGAGTGGAGTAGGTGAGCAGGGCGATCCGCACGCTCAGGCCGCCGCGCTGCCGAAGCCCGTGACGCCGCCGGTCACCACCGTGGTCTCCTCACCGTCCGGCCAGCGGAGGCGGACCCCCGGCTCGCTCGTGACCTCCCCGCACTCGCGGGTGGTCGCCGCGGGGGAGGCCATCCGGCTCGCCCCGGCATCGTCCGCGGTGAGCATCGCGAATCCGGGGAAGCAGCCGAGCCAGTCCGCCGTCGCCGCGAGCCGCGGGATCGGGACGTCGGCGACGTCGAGGACGGCGCCGCCACCGGACGCCTCGGCGAGCATCCCGGCGGTGCCGACGATCCCGGCCATGCTGACGTCCTTCGCGGCCGCGGGTCGCGCGCGGCCGACGGTCGCGGCGAGGTCGCGCAGGGCGGCACGGTCCCGCCCCTCGGTGCTGTTCCACTGGGCGCCGGTGTGCCCGGTCCGCCACCCGCCGGACAGGTCCGCCGTCAGCGAGATCCGCTGGCCCGGCCGCGCGCCGCCGCCGGGCACCGGGTGCTCGGTCCGGCCGAGCGCCGTGACCGACAGTGCGGCGGGGACGCCGACCTGCGTGTGGCCGCCGATGATCGGGACGCCCCAGGCGTCGGAGGCGCGGCGCAGCCCCGCCACGACCCGCGCGACGAACGAGGTGTCGCGTCCGGCGACGGCGTCGAGGAGCGCCGTGGGTGCAGCACCCATCGCGGTCAGGTCGTTGACGTTGACGAGGACGCCGCACCACCCGGCCCACTCGGGGTCCCGCTCGACCATCGACGGCAGGATCGCGTCGCACGCGGCGATCACGTCGGTGCCCGCGAGCGGTGCGCCGTCGTCGCCGACCCAGCCCGCGCCTCCCGGCCGGTCACCGGCGAACAGGGCGGCGAGGTGCGCCTTCGTCGCGTCGACGAGGCGCTGGTAGCGGTCGACGGGCCAGCGCATGCGCAGGTGCGGGACGCCGCCGAGCACCTCGCGGCCCGTGGGCTGCCAGCCGATGCGGGTGAAGAGCGCCGCTGCGCGCTCCTGCACGAGGGCGTCGAACCGCAGCGCACCGCGCTGCTCGACCAGTGCGCACGCAGCGCGGACGAGCGCCGAGCCGACCCCGGCCGCGTTCCGCGCCGCGGGACCGACGACGAGCCGACTGCCGGTCCACCAGCCGATGTCACGGACCGTGGCCGGGGCGACGCGGACGCCGCCGAGCACCGCGCCGCTGCCGTCCGTCGCGCGGGCGACGAGGACGACCGTGCGGTGGTCCTGGTCGAGGTGGTCCACGTCCGTCCGGTCGAACAGGCCCTGGTCGTCGACGAACGCGTCGTGCCGGAGCCGCCGGTACGCGGCGACCTCGACGGCGTCGGCGATCCCGACGACGAAGGGTGCGGGTGCGACCGACGCGGTGGGCGCCGGACCCATGAGCGCGGGGACCTCCATCGACGGCACGTCAGGCCCCCGTCGTGCTGAGGACGGAGCACGCGCCGCAGGCGGCGCAGCCGGCGGCCTGGTCGGCGCCGTGCATGCCAGCGGCGAGCAGCAGCGCGGAGACCCGGCGGGTGACGTCGTGCATCACGTTGCGGGACGGCGTGGTCGCCCCGTCGACGTCGACGGCGAGCGTGCCGCGGATCGGACGGAACGGGACGACGAACGGGTAGACGCCCATCTCGACGAGCTCGCCGGCCGACGCGACGAGCTCGTCCGGGTCCTCGCCCATGCCGACGATCAGGTAGGTCGAGACCTGGTTCCACCCGAAGACCCGGACGGCTTCGCGCCAGGCGGCCCGGTACTCGTCGAGCGGCACCCGCGCCTTGCCGGGCGTCCACCGGCGTCGTACGTCGTCGTCCATCGACTCGACGTGGATGCCGATGCTGCGGGCGCCGGCCTCGTACAGGTCGGTGATCGTGCGCAGGTCGGCCGGGGGCTCGCACTGCACCTGGATGCCGAGCTCCGGGACGCGCTCCTTGATCGCGCGGACGCAGCGGGCGAGGTGCGTCGCGCCCCGGTCGCGCCCCTTCGAGGTGCCGGTCGTCATCACCATCTGCTCGACGCCGTCGAGCCGGACCGCTGCCTCGGCGACCTCCGCGAGCATCGCCGGGGTCTTCACCGCGATGGTGTTCCCGGCACGGAGGCTCTCCTCGATGGAGCAGAACCGACAGCGCTCGGCCTCGTCGTACCGCATGCAGGTCTGCACGACGGTGGTGGCGAGGACCTTGGCGCCGTGCAGCCGGGCGACCTCTTCGTACCGCACACCGTCCGCTGTCACGAGGTCGTAGAACCGTGGACGGGCGACGGGGTCGACGCTCAGCCCGAGGTCCGCACCGTCGAGCATGAGCTTCCCGCCCGACACCGTGTACGGGCTCGTGGCGTTCACCGGCAGGGCCGCCTGCAGCCCCTCGAACAGCACGTGTCCGTCGTCCGACGGACCGGCTCCGCCCTCACGGTGGACCGGTGCGGCGACGCGGACACCGAGGAGGGAAACCGCGACCCGGTGCCCGACGCGGTCGGTGCCGTTGTTGGTGATCGTCACGACGGTCACACCATGTAGGTGCTGTTGATGATCGCGCCCTTGCGGGCGTAGTGGATGACGGCGTCCTGCACGTCGAGCGGGTGGCAGGGTGTCACGCCCGCGATGAGGTCCTCCTCGCGGTTGCCGTGCAGCGCGAGCCCGAAGCGGCAGCAGAAGACCGTGCCGCCCTCGGCGATGAAGGTCTCGAGGGCGTTGTTGATGTTGTTCTCGCCCGGGAAGCCGTCGGATCCGGTGGTCGGGAACCCACGGTTGGCGATGCAGTTCATCGCGCCCGGGCCGTAGAAGTACAGGACGCTGGTGAAGCCCTTCCGGAGCGCCCGCGTCGCCTGGAGCACCGCGACGAACGACACCGAGGACTCGTGCGCGATGCCGTGCACGAGCTGGAAGTAGTACTGGTCCTTCGTGGCCTCGTAGTCGGGGAAGACCTTGGTGGAGCCGTAGATGTTGCTGCCCTTCGGCAGCGACGGGTGTGTGATCTCGTTGCGCGACTTCTCGGCGTTCTCCGCGACGATCGCGTCGTAGTCCGGCGTGTCGGTGGCTGCATCGGTCATCGAGTGCTCCTTGCTCTGCGTCGGGAGGCGACGAGGAAGCTGTTCCGCGCCGGTGGTCCCAGTGTTCGGGCGTGCGGTTTCGGAGTGGTTTCACCTGGAACAACGCTGCGTTTCATCCGTGACGATTGCGTTTCGGAGCCGGGGCGACCCGCGCCCGCCGGGCAACGGCCGTCGGGCAGGGCCCGCCGTTCAGCGGCCGTCGGTCAGTCGAGGCGGTAGGCCCCGGGGGAGCGCTGACCGACGTGGTCGAGCGACCGTCGTGCGCGGGCGATCGTCGCGGCGACGTCGAACTCGGCGACCGCCATGCCGCCCTTCGCCCAGGTCTTGGCGACGATCTCGCCGCCGGGGTCGACGATCTTCGCCTGGCCCAGGAACCGGAGGTCGCCGAGCACCCCGGTCTGGTTCGAGGACACGAGGACGACCTGGTTCTCCGCCGCGCGGGCGCAGTCGTACAGGTCGAACAGGTGCGCCTGCCGGTCGGAGCGGATCCGGTCGGAGCGGTCGGTGACGCTGGCCGGCCAGGCGCTCAGGCATGCCAGGACCTCGGCACCGTCGAGGGCCAGGGTGCGCGCCGCCTCCGGGAAGGTCTTGTCGAAGTCGATGAGCATGCCGACACGGCCGACGGGGGTGTCGAAGGCGCGGAACGCGTCGCCCGGCCGGTACGCCTCGGACTCGCCGAGGGGCAGGTGCACCTTCCGGTGCGTCCCGAGGACCCCGTCACCGGTGAGGCAGACCGCGGTGTTGTACCGCACGGGCTCGCCCCCGACGACACCGCGTTCGGAGATGCCGAAGCAGATCGTCATGTCGCCGGCCATCTCCTGGACGGCACGGACCTCGGGACCGTCGAGGTCGATGGCGCCGGGGATGCCGTCCTCGGTGGCGGCCGGGTGGTGGAGGTCGAGCAGGTAGCCGCCGATGGTCGCGTCGGGGAGGACGAGCAGGTCGACGCCGCGCTCCCGGGCCTGCTCGACGATGCCGGGCAGCTTGGTGAGCGTGCGCTGCACGTCGCGGCCGAAGTGCGCGGCCACCGCTGCCATCCTCACGGTCGTCACACGGTCAGCGTAGGGCGAGGTGTCCGTTCCGGCGCCGGCGACCGCCGATCAGCGCGTCGGCGCGGGCACCGCGGGGCGGACCGTCGCGGTGACGACCCCGGCGACGTGCTCCGCGTCGCGTGCGACCGCGTGGAAGCGGCCCGACCCCCAGGTGTGCATCCACGGCAGGCCGATGAACTGGAATCCCGGGACCTCGGTGACGCCGCGGTCGTGCACCGGCATCGACTCGGCGTCGAGGACGCCCAGGTCCCCGAGCCACGACCAGTCGGCCCGGAACCCGATCGCCCACACGACCGTGCCGATCGCGTCCAGCGGCAGGGCCGGCGGCGCACCGGGCGCGGTGTCGTCCGGCCGCCACACCGGCACGTACCGGGGCTCCTGCGGCACGTCGAGCCCGACACGGTCGATGTACCGGTCGATGTCGTCCTTGATCGACTCGGCCACGGAGTCTGCGTGGTCGAGGTCCGCGGCGAGGCCGTCGCCGAACGTCACGCCGCCGTCCGCGATGCCGGTCGCGCGTCCGTGCAGGTGCATCCCCTGGAGGGCGAAGGCGCGGAGGTCGACGTCGCGGCCACCACCGCGGCCGGTGACGTAGTGGTTCGTCGACTCCCGCTTGGCGAGCCCCCGCGTGGCGACCGGGACGTCGTACACGCCCATCTCCGCCAGCCAGGTCATGCAGTCGCGTCCGCGGTACGAACGAGCGACACGGGGAGCGCGACCGAGCGCCAGGTGGACCTCGCGGCCCTCGAGCAGCAGGTCCTCGGCGATCTGCGTGCCGGACTGCCCCGTCCCCACCACGAGCACCGCCCCGTCGGGCAGCGACCGGGCGTTGCGGTACTCGTGCGAGTGCACCTGGTGCACCCGCGCGGGCAGCTCGTCCGCCCACGTCGGGACGACCGGCCGGTGGTAGCCGCCGGTGGCGGAGGTCACCGTGTCGGCCGTGACGGTCCCCGCGGAGGTCCGCACCGTGAACCCGCCGCCGGCCCGTCGCTCGACCCGCTCGACCGCGATGCCCTCGGTCACGGGGGCGTCGAAGGTGTCGGCGTACCGACGGACCCAGGCGTACGTCTCGTCGCGCGTCATGAAGCCGTCGGGGTCGGAGCCGTCGTACGGGTACCCCGGCAGGCGGCAGTGCCAGTTCGGCGTCACCAGGGTGAACGCGTCCCAGCGGCCGTCACGCCACTCGTGCGCCACGGTGTCGCGCTCGATCACGACGTGGTGGACGCCGGACGCCACGAGCTCGTGGCTCACCGAGAGGCCGGCCTGTCCGCCCCCGACGACGACGGCCTCGAAGTGGTCGCCGTCGTGGAGCGTGACGGCGATCACGCGGGGGCTCCGTCGAGCGGCGGTTCCATCCGGAGCACCACGACCTCGCCGTCGTGCACGCCCCGCGCGGCGTCGGCGATCTCCTGCCGCGTGTGGGCGGCGGACGTGCAGGCGAACCCGAACCGCGCACGGACCCGCTCGCTCGCGATGTCGAGCGCCCGTCCCGCACGGTCGACGAACTCCGCCACGGGGTAGGTGCCGCCGACCTCGAGGTGGTCGTGGACGACGAGACTGGGGGAGTAGTAGGAGGCCTCCGAGCCGTCCGGCCACCGGACGGCGAACTGCATCTCAGGCACGGGCGAGCTCCCGCCAGCCGGTGACCGAGGCCGAATCGGACTCCGCGACCGGGCCGTAGACGTCGGGGCGGCGGTCGCGGAGGTGGAACATGCCGCCGCGCATCGCCCGGAAGGTCTCCTCGATGTCGATCTGCGCGACCGCCAGCCCGGCGTCGAGGAAGGTGTTCGCCAGCACGTTCCCGCCGGGGTCCACCACCTTCGCGTTCCCGACGTAGCGGAGGGAACCGAACGTGCCCGACTGGTTCGACGCCATCCAGAACACCTGGTTGTCGAGGGCGCGCGAGACGTCGAAGGTGTTGTGCCGGTACGTCCACCGGTCGTCCTGCAGGTCCTCGGCAGTGGCGGTGCGTGCTGCGGGCCAGGCGGAGAGGCTGACGATGACCTCCGCGCCGTCCAGGGCGAGCATCCGAGCCGCCTCGGGGAAGGCCTTGTCGTAGCAGATCTGCAGACCGACCCGGGCGAGCGGGGTGTCGAACGCGGCGTAGGAGTCGCCGGCCGCGTACGACATGTGCTCCCCGAGGGGCTGGTGCACCTTCCGGTAGGAGCCGTACACCTGACCGCCGTCGAGGCAGGCGGCCGCGTTGTAGCGGGTCTCGCCGTCGTCGTCGAGCTCGCAGAAGCCGATGGCGACCAGGGTGTCGCCGGCGAGCTCCTGCACGCGCCGGATCTCCGGCCCGTCCAGCCGGATCGCCGGGGGCAACGAGCGCTTCGTCGTCGCGACGGTGTCCCCGTGGTTGCCGAGCGACGACAGGTACCCGCCGATGGCTGCCTCGGGGAACGCGACGAACTGCACGCCCTGCGTACGGGCGTCGTGCAGGGTCTGCTCGATGAGCGCGAAGTTCTGGTCGAGGTCCCGGGTGAAGTTCGCCGAGACCGACGCGACCGTGATGGGTGGCATGGTGCTCCTGCAGGGTCGGTCGACGACACCGGGACCGCTCGAGGGTCGGCGGTCTCGTCTGGTCGGACCCGTCCGACGACTGCCGGGCGGTGCGTGGAGAAGCGCTGCGACCAGTCTGCGGAGCAGGTGTTTCGGGATGGTTTCGAGCGGAATGAGAGTCTGTTACCGGTCGCTGCGGACGGGAGGCGCGGGTGCGGTCCGCCGCGCCGCGCCCCGGCGAGGTGGTCACCACCGCGACGGTGCCGCATGTGCGTCGGCTCCACCACTCGGGCCGGGCACGAGCTCGGCGACCCGTGCACGCGGCGTGCACGGCCGCTCTCGACGGCAGCTCCGCGATCGTGGGGAGGTCGTCGCCGCGTCGGGCGAGGACGGGGTGCTCCTCGGCATCGCGGTCGACCAGTGGGACTGCGTCGACCTGTCCGACGCGCTTCCGGTCCGGTCCCCGAGCCGCCGCGTCGACCACCGCGCCAGGTCCGCCTCCCACGCCGCCGGGTCCCGGGGCTCCGTGACCTCGTCGAGGATCACGAGGCCGGCGGTCCGGTCGATGCGGAACCCGCGCACGGCGTAGCGGAGCCGACACCACCCGGCGAGCAACACGTCGGACACGGCCGTCCTCGTCGAAGTCGAACACGTCGACGCCGCCGACCCGACGTCAACCGGCGGCCGGCGTCCACCCCAGCTCCGGCCCCAGCCGCTCCGCGAGGTCCGACACGATCTGCGAGTAGTCGTCGGCCTCGAACGAGAACGGCAGCGCGAACGCCACTTCCGTCGCCACCTGGTACCCGGCGTCGGCGCGCAGGCGGTCGGCGATCTCGGCCGAGGTCCCGACGAGGTCCGCGGCGAACAGCAGCCCGGCCGGCCCCTGCGGGACGCCGACCCGCCCGGACCGTGCCTCGACGTAGGCGCGGTACCGCGCCTCCTGGTCGGCGGTCGCCGTGTCCGTGGGGATCACCACGAGCCCCTGTGACACCCGTGCGGTCGTGGGGTCCGGGTGCGCGCCGAGGTAGGCCTCGACCTGCGCCCGCTGGTTCGTCGCGAAGTCGGTTCCGACCTCGCTCCGCGTGACGCTCGAGGTGAGGAGGTGGAAGCCGTTCTCCGCCGCCCAGACGGCGGAGCGCGTGCTGCCGGTGCCGTACCAGATGCGATCGGCGAGCCCGGGGCTCTGCGGTTGGACGGTCGTGGCGAACTCCTCGATCCCGCGGCGCTGGACGCCGTCCGTCACCCGGTCGCCGCGCACGAGGTCGCGGAAGCGCAGGAGCCGCTCGTTGCCGAGGTCCTCGTGCTCGGCGGTGTCCGGGTGGATCGCGTCGCGGTACAGGTCGTAGTGCATGGGGGTCCCGACCGAGAACCCCGGCTGCAGACGTCCACCGAGCAGGACGTCGACGGTGCCGAGGTCCTCGGCGAGCCGGAACGGGTTCTCGGCGCCGATCGGGGTGACGGCGGTCCCGAGCGCGATCCGGGAGGTCCGCTGCGACGCGGCCGCCATGACCGCGACGGGGGAGGAGATGCCGTGCTGCAGGTGTCGGTGCCGCAGCCACGCGCTGTCGTACCCGAGCGACTCGGCCCGCTCGATCACGCGGAGGGTCTCCTCGTGGCCGGCGGCGGGGTCGGCCGGGTCGAAGGACCCGAGGGTCAGGAAGCCGAGGCGTTCGAGCGGTCGTCCGTCGGAGGGCATGCCCCGATCGTCCCAGACGGACGCCCCGGCGGCACGGGGATCACCGGGGGCGGGCGGTCCCGACGCCGGACGCGGCGGTCGGCTGGTGCTCCCGGAACCAGCGCAGCAGCTCGCGCAGCTCGGGCAGGTTCGGCCCGAGGCGGTGGTCGTCCGGGATGAAGTCGATGTCGTCGAAGGTCGTGCGGTGGCCCGGGACCTCGGCGCGCTGCAGCGTGTCCTCGGCGGCGTAGCCCATCGTCCACTCGGGGAACTGCCGCGTCGGCACGTCCTCCTCGAGCAGCACGGTGACGTGCTCGTGGCGGGGGTCCTCCGCGATGAACGCCATCTTCTCGCGGACCGCGGTCGCCGGGCCCTCGAGCAGCTGCAGGAACCGGTGGTCCTTGAACAGGAGCAGACCCGTGACCCCCGAGACGGCGTTCGCCCGGCGGGAGTGCGCGAGGAGCTCGTCGAGGTCGTCGAGCCCGAAGCCGACGACCGCGCGGCTCGCGTAGACGAGGGACAGCAGGGGCTGCTGCGGCTGTTCCGGGGTGACGGGGTGCACGCTCCCACTCAACCCGTGCTCGCCGGGAAGCCGCCCGGGATCGGGCCGGACCGGGGCCCGACCGCGGCTGGCGAGCAGCGACGTCCCCCGGCTTCCTGTGACCCTCGGCAGGTGCGGCTCTACGGTGGAGCGATGCGTGAGGAACTCGAGGCAGCCCTGCTGGTGCACAGCACGTCGCCGCTGCCCGAGGGCGTGGACCGTGCGAGCGTGTGCGACCCGGAACTGCCGAGTGCCGAGATCGTCGGCTGGGGCACGCTGGTCGCCGCCGGCGTCCCGCTGTCGGCAGCCGAGCAGCAGCGGCTCGCGGACACCGCGGCGAACGCCTTCGCACTGATCGCCCTGCTCCCCGTCGGGGTCCGCCCGTACTTCGCCCGGCTCGGCCTCATCGCGACGCTCGCGTCCGCGCTGGCCGTCGCCACCCCCGCCGCTCACTGACCCCTCCGGCGCAGCGGGACCCGGTGCCGGACGGGAGGCCCGTGGCGGCGCCGCCACGCGCCTCCCGTCCGTCCCGTGCCGGCGTCAGCCCTGCTCGCCCGCCCCGCGGTCCGGTGCGTCCGGCGCGGTGCGCCGCCGACCCTGGAGCAGGTCGGCGGACCGGATGATCCGCAGCGACGTGACGAGCACGACCCCGCCGAGCACGTTGAACAGCAGCGTGTAGCCGAACCACCCCAGCCACTGCCCGTACGTGATCGACGACCCCGCCTGGATCGCGCCGAACACGAGCAGCGAGTCGAGGATCGAGTGGAAGAGCTGCAGGCCGGCGAGCAGGAAGCCGCCGACCACGGCGGCGACGAGCTTCGCGGGGTCGGAGTCGGTGCCCTGCTGCATGCGGGTCATCAGCGTGATCGTGCTGCCGCCGAGCACCGCGAGCACGACGGCCTGCAGCCCGAAGGGCGTGTCGACGTAGTGCCGTGCCGACTCCTCGAGCACCGTGTGCCACTGCGGGAACGCCTGCACGACGAGCCACATCACCACCCAGCCGCCGGCGAGGTTGCTGAGCAGGGTCCCGAGCCAGAGCCGCAGGAGCTGTCCGACGGTGCCCTCGCGGGCGATGAGCGCCACGATCGGCATGAGGAAGTTCTCGGTGAAGAGCTCGCTGTGCGCCAGGTGCAGGGCGATCAGCCCGACGCTGAAGGCCAGTCCCGCGAGCAGGTGGCTGTCGGTCTCGTGCAGCACGGCGAGGTAGCCCATCACCCCGAGCCCGATCTCGAGGCCCCCGGCGAACCCGGTGGCCAGGACCACGCGGGTCGTCCGCTGCAGTCGCTCGGCACCCTCGTCGACCACGGCGTCGAAGGACTCCTCGATCTCGTCCTCGACGGGTGCGTCGCCCTCGCCGACCTCGCGGCGTCGATCATCGGTCACCGGTCCGACCGTAGCCCTGCGGGGTCCGTGGACGTCGGTGACCGGCGCGTCCCGACCTCAGCGCACCCGCACCGAGGTCGTCCCGATGCCGACGTTGCCGTGCCCGTCGAGGGCGTAGACGGCGATCTTCCACGCACCCGGGGTCGTGGGTGCGGTGATCCGGAGGGTGCCGTCCGCGGCGCGTGTGACCGGCGTCTCCCGCAGGGCTCCGTTGCCGTCGATGTACCGGCTCGACGTGTACGCGCGCCAGGTGACCGCGTCGCCGTCGGGGTCCGAGACGGGTGCGTTGACGGTCACCGTCGCGCCGGGGGTGACGCCGGTCGACGGGCTCGCGGTGGTGGTGCCCACGACGGGCGGCCGGTTGCCGGCGACGGTGCCGCGGTACGCCTGCTGCACCGCGTACCAGGACGGCCGCTTGAGGCCGTCGGTGCGGAGGTTCAGCCAGACGCCCGGCTCGTCGTTCTCGACGCCGTAGTGGAACATCGTCGCGCCGAGGGCGACGCCGGGTGCCGCGGTGACGGCACGCCACGCGTCCGTGTACGCCTGCGCGGTGGCGGTCTCGTCCGGCTGGCGGGGCACGCCGTTCGCGTCGCTCGGGACCTCCCACGAGCCGGCCGGGCCGGTCTCGGTGACCAGGTAGGGCTTCGTGTAGCCGCCGTCGCGCCACTTCTGCTGGACCCAGCCGATGCCGCCGTAGGAGTTCACGGCGTACAGGTCGAGGCTCGGCGTGTACCGCTGGTAGTAGTCCCACGCGCCGGTCCAGGCGTCCGTCGAGGTCACCGGGTGGCCCGGGTCGGCGCGGTGGATCGCCTGCACGACCTGCTCGACGTACTTCGCGTACGCGACGCGCTGGGCCTCGCCCTGGCCGAGCATGACCTCGTTCCCGACGTCCCACATCAGCAGCCCGCCGTGGTCGCGGTACGACGTCACCGTCCTCGTGATGCTCGCGAGCGTGTCGGCCTTGTACTTCGTGTCCCCGACGTAGTCCGCCCCCTGGTCGAGCCAGAGCCCGGCGACGACCCGGATGCCGCGTGCCCGCGCGGCGTCGAACAGCTGCGCGGAGGACGCGTCGGTGCCCCAGGTCCGCACGGTGTTGACGCCCGTGCTCGCGATGTCGTCCATGTAGTCCGCCGCCTGGGCGTTCGACGGGCCGTACGTCACGCCCTTCACGAGCCACGGCTTCCCGTCGACCGTGAGCTGCCACGCCCCCTGGGTGCCGGTGACCCGCACGCCGGTCGTCGGGGTCGTCGGGGTCGTCGGGGTCGGGGTGGGCGTCGGCGTCGCGCTCGGCGGGGTCGTCGGGGTCGGGCTCGGTGTGGCGGCGGGCACGGTGCCGTAGACCTGGAACTCCCAGAGCGAGTACCCGTACCGGGTGCCGCGCTGCACGCCGAGCATCCGCACGTAGCGGCCGCTGCCGGACAGGTCCGTGGTGACGACCCCGCCCTTGCCCGAGCGGGTGCTCGACACCGTGCGCCAGGTCTTCGCGTCCGCCGACACCTGGATGTCGTACGCCTTCGCGTAGGCGACCTCCCACCGGAGCACCACGCGCGAGATCGTCGCCGTCCGACCGAGGTCGACGCGGAGCCACTGCGCGTCGCTCCGGGCACTCGCCCAGCGGGTGCTCGTGCTGCCGTCGACCGCCTTGCCCGGAGCCCTGCCGGTCGCGTCGTTCGACGACGCCACGGCCGGTCGGCCCTGCGACAGCAGCGTCGGGGCGGCGCTCGCCGCCGGACCCCTGGTCGCCACGAGCAGTGCGGCGAGCAGGACGACGGCGAGCACCGCGGCGGCGACCCGGACGGTCGTGCCGGCGGTCCTGCCGAGGGTGGTGGTGACGGCGCGCATCGGGCCCCTTCCGATCGTGACGAGCGCAACGGTACGGACACCGTTCCGCGACGGTCAACGGGGCGTCGACGCCCCAGTCCGAGGGGCCGGCCGGGGTCGATCCGTCCCGCGACGTCCGGGCCGCGTGCGAGGATCGGTCGGTGCAGCCCGAAGGAACCCCCGTCGCCGTCGTCATCGCCGCGATGACCGAGGAGCTCTCCGCGGTCGCCGACCTGCTCGGCGGCGTCGTCATCGACGACGGACCCGTGGGCGGCCACGACGAGCACCACCTGCTCGACGTCGACGGGTCGCTCGTCGCCCTCCGCCGCAGCGGCATCGGCTTCACCAACGCGACCGCGGCGGTCGCACACTGCTTCCACGACTTCGGGACCGTCCCGGTGCTGAGCGTCGGCACGGCCGGCGGCCTCGAGCGCGGCATCGAGATCGGCGACGTCGTCGTCGGCGACCACTACGTCAACATCAACGCGGACGCCACCGCATTCGGCTACGCCCTCGGCCAGGTGCCGGGCATGCCGCCCCGCTACGACCCGGACGCCGGGATGCTGGCGCGTGCCGCCGCGGCCGACACGCCGTACCGCGTGCGCGTCGCGTCGATCGGGTCGAGCGAGGTCTTCGTGACCGACGCGCGTGCCCGCGACCTGCGCGTGACGTTCCCGACGATCGCGGCGGTCGACATGGAGTCGGCGGCGATCGCGCAGTTCGCCCACGTCCACCGCATGCCGTTCCTGTCGATCCGGGGGATCAGCGACCTCTGCGCGCCGGACGGCGACGAGTTCCGCGAGCACCTCGACGACGCGTCGGCGCGCGCCGCGCGCGTCGCGCACGACGTGCTGCTGGACCTGGCGGTCTGACCGGGGCCACGCTCCGCGCGGGGCACCGACGACGGACGGGAGGCGCGGTGCGCGTCCGCACCGCGCCTCCCGTCCGCCGTCCGCTCGCCCTGCCCGGTCTGGTCGGGTCAGCGGGTCAGCGTCGGCGTCGGCTGCTCAGCAGCCCGCCGAACACCAGCGCCGCCGCGATGACGAACACGATCAGCTGGACCGGTTGGAAGCCGTCGAGGTCCATGGGGTGCTCCTTCCGTGTGCGCGGGCGCCCACGCGTCCCGCGTCGGACCGTACGGTAGGTCGCCGTTCCTGTACGCGTCGAGGGGACGGGGTACGACCCCTGCACAGCAGCCGGTCCCCGCACCCGTGCCACCCGTTGGGCGTCCGCTGCGAGCCGCAGGGCCGCGGCGGTGCGATGATGATCCGCGGCCGTCGCCCGGACGGCCCTGCACGGAAGAGACGAGCGTGACCGAGACCCGCTCCCAGACACCGACGACCGACGGTGTCGACGCGCCCTCGCACGGCCCCGCGAAGGGCGTCGCCGCCCTGGCGCTCGCCGCCCTCGGCGTCGTGTTCGGCGACATCGGCACCAGCCCGCTCTACGCGCTGCGCACGGTCTTCACCATCGACGGCGGCCTCGTCAAGGCGAACCAGGAGGACGTGTACGGCGTCATCTCCATCATGTTCTGGAGCGTCACGATCGTCGTGTCGATCAAGTACGTGCTCGTGCTCATGCGCGCCGACAACGACGGTGAGGGCGGGGTCATGGCACTCGCCGCGCTCGCCCGACGGCTGTACGCGAAGCGCCGCGGGGGAGCGACCGTCTTCCTCGTGATCGGCATCATCGGCGTCTCGCTCTTCTACGGCGACTCCGTGATCACCCCGGCGGTGTCGGTGCTCTCCGCGGTCGAGGGCCTGTCGACCGCCGCCCCCTCCGTCGAGCACCTCATCGTGCCGATCGCCGCGGTCATCCTCGTGCTGCTGTTCGTCGTGCAGAAGTTCGGCACCGGCAAGGTGGGCAACCTCTTCGGACCCGTCATGCTGCTCTGGTTCGTCGTCATCGCCGCCGCGGGCGTGCCGCACATCGTGGCGCACCCCGGCGTGCTGCAGGGCCTGTCGCCGACCTGGGCGATCGCGTTCCTCGTCGCGCACCCGTACATCACGTTCGTGGCGATGGGCGCGGTCGTGCTCGTCATCACGGGTGCCGAGGCCCTCTACGCCGACATGGGCCACTTCGGCCGGCCGGCGATCCTGCGGGCCTGGTTCTTCGTCGTCTTCCCCGCGCTCGTGCTCAACTACCTCGGGCAGGCGTCGCTCGTGCTCGAGGACCCGGCCGCCGCGAAGGACCCGTTCTTCCTGCTCTTCCCGGACGCCCTGCAGATCCCGGTGGTCGTGCTCGCGACGATGGCGACGGTCATCGCCAGCCAGGCCGTCATCTCGGGGGCGTTCTCGCTGACCCGCCAGGCGATCCAGCTCGGGCTCCTGCCGCCGCTGACGATCCGGCAGACCTCGCGCGACGAGGGCGGCCAGATCTACCTGCCGGCCGTCAACCTGCTGCTGTTCATCGGCGTGATGGCGATCATGCTCGCGTTCCGGTCGTCCGCCAGCCTGGCGACCGCGTACGGGGTGTCCGTGACCGGTGCGCTGGTCGTCGACACGCTCCTGCTGCTCCTCGTGGTCAAGCCGCTCTGGCACTGGGCGACGTGGAAGCTCGTGCTCGCCGCGGTCGTGTTCGGCGGCCTCGAGTTGACGTTCCTCGCCGGCAACCTGTCGAAGATCCTGCACGGTGGGTGGGTGCCGCTGCTCATCGCGCTGGCCGTCATCACGCTCATGACGACGTGGCGCCGCGGTCGCCAGCTCGTGCAGGACGAACGCAAGGAGCGCGAGGGGTCCCTCGCCGACTTCATCGACCGGATCAACACGAAGCACGTCCCGCGGGTGCAGGGGATCGCGGTCTTCCCGCACCCGAACAAGGAGACCACCCCGCTGGCGCTGCGGGCCAACGTGGAGCACAACCACGTGGTGCACCGCACGGTCCTCATCGTGTCGGTCCTGACGGCGAACGTGCCGCACGTGCCGCACTCCCGGGCGTTCTTCCGCGACGACCTCGGCTACGAGGACGACGGCATCGACCACATCACCGTGAAGTTCGGCTTCTCGGACGACCAGGACCTGCCGCGGGCCCTGCACGCCGCGTGCCTGGCCGAGGTGCTCGACATCGACCCGGACGACATGGCGAAGGCGTCGTACTTCATCTCGCGCGGGGCGCTCCGGCCGCAGCCCGGCAACGGCGGCATGGCCCGGTGGCGCAAGAAGCTCTTCGTCGGACTGGCCCACAACGCCGCCGATCCCGCGGCCCGCTTCGGGCTGCCGGCACAGCGCACCGTGACGATGGGCAGCGACGTCGAGATCTGACGCGGGACACCACCGCGGCGCCGGACCTGGGCAGGGTCCAGGACCACGGCGTACCGTCCGACTGGTCGTTCCGCCGTACGGGCTCCCGCGGCACCGAGCGGAAGCCGCAGCGATGATGCACCAGCACAACCTCACCTGGCGACAGGACACCGAGACCTCGTGGTCGGCGGTGGCCGGTGACCGGGTCGTGGCACGCATCTCGCTCGAGCGGCAGTACGAGCTCACCTCGGCCGACGGCGCGGTCCGCGGCTCGCACAGCGCCCTCGGCAGCGCGCAGGCGCAGCTCGAGGCCTGGTACCAGTGGGAGTCGTCGGTCGACCGTCACTGACCCGCAGGGCACCCGCTCCGGGGCGGCCTCGCCGCCGTGCGGCGGTCAGTGCGCCGACGAGCCCCGCAGGCGCCCGATCCCGAGCACGATCCCGACGACGACCATCCCGAGGACGAGTCCGACCACGGCGGACACGGCGGTGTCGACGATCCAGGTGACCACGGGCCCCGCGGCCTCGACCGCGTGCTCGACGACGTGCAGCAGGTCGTACGGGCCGGACCAGAACGTCTCCGCGAGGTTCGCGATGACGAGGTGCCCACCGACCCAGAGCATCGCGACGGTGCCGACGACACTGATCAAGCGGAACACCGTCGGCATCGCGTCCACCAGTCGGGCGCCGGCGCGTCGGGTCCGGACGGACGGGCTCGCCGTCATCCGGACACCGATGTCGTCGACCTTCACGAGGAGCGCGACGGCGCCGTAGACCAGGACCGTCATGCCGAGGCCGATGACGGCGAGCGCGCCGAGGGTCGGCCAGAACCCGAGGTCCGGGTCGAGGCTCGCGAGCCCGATGAGCATGATCTCGGTGCTGAGGATCAGGTCGGTCCGGATCGCCCCGAACACGAGACCCTTCTCGGCGACGGTCTCGGTGCCGGCGGACCCGTGGTGCACCCCGAACCACTCGGTCACCTTCTCGGCGCCCTCGAAGCACAGGTAGGTGCCGCCGACCAGGAGCAGCCAGGGCAGCACCCCCGGCGCGAACGCGGACAGCAGCAGCGCCAGCGGGATGATGATGACGAACTTGTTGAACAGGCTGCCGAGCGCGATGCGCCCGACGACCGGGAGTTCGCGTGCGGGCTCGAGCCCCTGGACGTACTGCGGTGTGACGGCGGCGTCGTCGATGACGACCCCGGCGGTCTTCGCACTGGCCTTGAGGGCCGCGGAGAGGATGTCGTCCACCACGGCGAGCAACCCGACTGACATGTCGCTCACCCTACTGGAGTGCTGCACGTCCTCTCAGCGACGGTGGCGCAGACCGCTGTGACCCCAGACGGGGGCACGCGGCGCGATCCGCGCACGGTTCCACTGACGGACGCCGTCGCGGAGCCGACACGGCAGGACGGACCCGAGCACCACCACCCACACCGCCGACGTCACCCACCGTCGGCGATCGCAGGCAGGAGCGCACATGAAGACCTCGATCGTCGCCGCACTCACCGTCGCCGTGCTCGCAGCGGGCACGGTCGCCGACACCACGGCCGCCGCCCCGGCGTCCGCGGCACCGCCGGCGAACGCGTACACGACGACGGCGCCGAAGGGCAACGTCGTCTCGAACGGGCGGACGTGGAAGCAGACGTACCGCCAGGACTTCGACACGGCGGCACCGGCGGGTACGGTCGCGAAGCGGTACCCGGGCATGGGTCTGTACGACGGCTTCGCCGACACGAGCGGGCAGGGCCGGTACACGCCGTCGAAGGTGCTCAGCGTGTCGAACAGTTCGCTCGACTTCTGGCTGCGGCCGAACGCCGGTCGACCCATGGCCGCGGCCGTCATGCCGGACGGCTACAAGCCCCACACGACGGGTCGCGTGTCGATCCGGTACAAGACCACGAACACTCCGGGCTACAAGTTCGTCGTGATGCTCTGGCCCAACAGCGACAACTGGAACGAGGGCGAGATCGACTGGCCCGAGGCCACGCTGGGTGCCAAGCCTCGACCGGCGTCCGCGGTACCCGGCAGCATGTCGGCCCGCGGGATGGTGTTCCAGCCCGAGCGTGAGACCTTCGCCCCCACCGACACCGCGCTGTACCACGTCGCGACCACGGAGTGGGACAAGACCGCCGTCCGCTTCTACTGGGACGGCAAGCTCGTCGCCTCGACCACGAAGGCCGTGCCGAAGAAGCCCATGCGGGTGACCCTGCAGGCCGAGACCGACACCGGCTCGCGGACCCCCGCCAAGGCGAGCGGGCACGTCAAGGTCGACTGGGTCACGATCTACGACTGACTGACGGGAGGCGCGGTGCGGGTGGGCGGGCCTGCCCACCCGCGTCGCGCCTCCCGGCTCAGCGCGTGGTGCGTCCGACGGTCAGCCGTCCCGGTCCGACCGGCAGCACGCCCGATCGGTGGGTGAGGACGACGGCGTCACCGACGGTCGTGCGAGCGGCGCCGAAGCGCCAGAGCCGGTTGAAGCAGTACACGCCGACCTCGGTACTGCCGTCCTCCGCCACCGCCCAGGTGCCCGTCCCCCATTGGGCCGGATGCCCGACGCCGTCGATCGTCACGGTCGGGCGAGCGCCCCAGGTGACCAGGGGACGCCGGACGTCGAGGGTGATCCGGCGCTTCGTCGTGCCGGACGGCTGCGGGCTGTCCATGTGCGCCAGGCTACGGCCAGCGGCGGTCCTGGGAGTGCTCGGCGTGCCGTCCGTAGGCTCGCGGGCATGGCTGACTTCACCGCTGCCCAGGCCGCCGTCGTCCGGATCGAACGCGCCGAGGAGGGACGCTGGGACCTCACGCTCATCAGCGACTCCGGCGTGCGGATGGGGCACGGCGTGCACCTGTACGACGCGGCGTCCGACGACCCCGCGGACGAGCAGGCCGCTGCCCTCGACTTCGTGCGCGAGTACGGGTTCCGGTTCGAGGCGGACGCGGTCACGGCGGACGGCCCGGACGCGTTCTGGGCCCCGCTCCTGCCGCTCGACGCCGCCTAGGGGCGAACCCCGAGCCGGGCTGGTCCGGCGGCGGTCAGTCGTCGAGCGCGCTCCGCTCGAACCCGATGAGCCACGTGACGCCGAACGCGTCGCGGACGGTGCCGTCCCAGTCGCCCCACGGGCGCTCCTGCAGCGCGTCGACCACGGTGCCGTCGGTCGACAGGTCGGCGAACCAGCGCTGGAGCACGTCCGGTTCCGCGGTGCCGAGGAGTGCGAAGAGGACGCCGGAGGCCGAGAAGGGCTCGTCGCCCGGCCCGGCGTCGGCTGCGGCGAGCCGCACGGGGCCGACGAGCTCGCCGTGGGCGACCGCCTGGGGTGGGCCGTCGGTGCGGGCGAAGTCGCCGTACGAGGCGATCCGCAGCTCGCCGCCGAACACCTGCTGCCACCGGGCGAGGGCCACCCGCGCGGTGCCGGGGAGCAGGAGGTACGGGGTCGGTCCGCTGCGGTCCATGCGCGCACGGTACCCCTGACCGGACCCGCTGACCAGGGTCAGGTCATCTCGAGGGCGCGGTCGACGGCGTCGGCCGGATCGCCGCCGTCCTGCTGCGCCCACCACTCCAGGGCGGCGTGCGCGGCGGCCGCGAGGGTGCTCGCGCGGACCGTGACCCGGAGATCGTCCGGTCGCGCGCCGTCGTGGTCGGCGACGAACCGCACGATCGTGGCGGTCAGGCGCGCCTGTGCCTCGGCGCCACCCGGAGCCAGGCCGGGGTTCGCCCGGATGACGCGGAGCCGGTGCCGTGTGGTGTCGACGGTGTCCGCCGGGAACGTCGCGCCCGCGCGGTACGCGGCACGGAGGCCGTCCCGGGACGGCTCGTCCGCCGGCCGTGCGTCGAGCTCGTCGGTGAACCGCTGCGAGAACTCGGCGAGTCCGCCCCAGACCAGGTCGGCCTTGGTCGGGAAGAGCCGGAAGAGCGAGCGTCGGCTGACCCCGGCGGCCTCGGCGACGTCGTCCATCGACACGACGTCGAACCCCCGCTCGTCGAACATCCGGAGAGCCACGAGCGACACGGCCTCGGGGTCGATCGTGCGGGGACGGCCGGTCGTGCGGGGTCGTCCGGGCTGGTCGGCTGCGGGAGTCCCCATGGCGTCCTTTCGGCACTGAGTGCTACAACTGTGTCGCGCAGGCAGCGCACACTCGACGAGGAGCACACATGAGCGACACCACGGCCGGACGGTTCACCGGCAGGACCATCATCGTCACCGGAGCGGGTTCCGGCATCGGACGCGCCACGGCGACCCGGATCGTGCACGAGGGCGGCCGCGTGGTCGCCACCGACGTCGTCGCTGAGCGGCTCGACGCCCTGCGCGAGGAGCTCGGGTCCGCCGCACTCGAGACGGTGGTCGGCGACGTCACCGCAGCCGACACCATCGACGCGGTGCTCGCCGCCGCCGGCGACCGCGTGGACGGGCTGGCGAACGTCGCCGGCATCATGGACGCGTTCCTGCCACCGAGCGAGGTCGACGACGCCACCTGGGAGCGGGTGTTCAGCGTCAACGTGACCGGTCCGATGCGGCTGACCCGGGCCGTGCTGCCCCGGATGATCGGTGCCGGCAAGGGCGCGATCGTGAACGTGGCCTCGGAGGCGGCGCTCCGGGCGTCCGCGGCGGGTGCCGCCTACACGGCGTCGAAGCACGCGATCGCCGGCTTCACGAAGAGCGTCGCCTTCTTCCACGGCCCGCAGGGGATCCGCGCGAACGCGGTGGCCCCGGGCGCCGTCGCGACGAACATCGAGGCGCCGATGCGCAGTGAGTACGCGGCGTCGCGCGTCGGGCCGGTCATGCAGGTCACGATCCCGCCGGTTGCGCAGCCCGAGGAACTCGCGGCGGCCATCACCTGGCTCCTGAGCGACGACTCGGCGAACGTCAACGGCGCGGTGCTGCCGAGCGACGGCGGGTGGTCGGTGGTCTGACCGGCGCTGCACCTCCCCGGACGCCGAGACGCCGCCGACCGGCCGGGACGCCGCCGGAGGTGGCGGCGTCCCGTGCGGTCGGCGGCGTCTCGCGGCCGTGCGGGGTGTCAGGCGCGGTGGCGGGACCGCCGGACGCGACGGAGGCCGAGCAGCGCCGCTCCGACGGCGAGGAGCCCGGCGGCCCAGCCCATCGGAGCCGCGGTGTCGGCACCGGTGTAGGCGAGTGCGTGCGCCGGCGTCGCCGTCGTCCTGGTCGCGACCGGGGCGAGTGCGTCGCTCGTGGTCGGCGTCACCCGGACGACGGGCACGATGCCGCCGTCCTGCGGGGTCGTGTCGACCGGTGCGGCGGGCGCCGGGTCGGCGGGCGTCGGCTCCGTGGGCGTGGGGTCGGCGGGCGTCGTCGGCTCGGTCGGGGTCGTGGGCCCCGCGGGCTCGTCGGCGACCGCGACGCTGAACTCCGCGCAGACGCCGTCGACCGACACCCAGACGGTGTGCGTCGCCGCGGTCGCGAAGGTCACCGTGAAGCCGTCCGGACCCTGCTCGACCCGGTCGGCGTCGTCGCTCGCCCAGACCTGGGCGCGGTCGGTCGCCTGCACGGTGTTGCCGTGGGCGTCGATGGTCCACGGCACGAGCGTGATCGAGCCACCGGGGACGACCGCGATCGGGATGGGGCTGCCGGTCTGGTCGCCCTCGACCCAGGTGTACGAGCCGTCCGCCGCGGCGGGGACGCCGTGCACCACGACGCCGACGCCGACGACCGCGGCGGGTTCGACCGTCTGCCGGATCCACTGCGTGGCGGTGCCGCCCGCGGTGGTCGCGGTCACCCGGAGGGTGAAGGTCCCGGCGACCGTGGCGGTGCCGCGGAGGAAGCCGTTGCGGAAGGTCAGTCCCTCGTTGAGCCGCGCGGGGCTGCCGTCGGTCTCGGTCAGGGTGTAGGTCGCCCCGCGGGCGTCCTGCGCGCGGAGGTCGGCGGCGACCGTGCCTCCCGCGGTCACGGTCGGCAGGACGCGCGGGGACGACTCGCTCGTGCCCTCGCTGTAGGACGGCGCGGCGGCGGAGGCGCTGGCGGGCGCCGACGCCGCGGGTGCCGGAGCCGCGGGCGTCGCCGGCGGGGCCGTCGTGTCGGTGTCGGTGCCGGTGGCGGGTGCGGCGGGGGTCGTGGCCGGGGCCGCGGGAGCCGCCGGTGCGGTCGTCGCGGTCGGAGCAGGGGCCTTGGTCGGCACCGCGGCGGGGGTGGCCGGGACGGTGACCGGAGCGGCTGCGTCGCCCTGGTCGGTCGACGGCACGGCGGTGCCGGTCGTCACGGTGTCCGGTGCCGACGGCGACGACACTGTCGACGCCGACACGGGCTCGGGGACGTCGGTGGCCGCGGTCGCGGGCAGGACGCCGAAGGCGGTGGTGACCAGCACGGTGCCGGTCGCTGCGGTGATGAGCGCCAGGGAACGGCAGCTCGGAACGGACTTCATCGGTGCTCCTCGCGGAATCCCGGTGCGTCGGGTGGGCTGCACCGGGACCGGACGTCGGGTACGTCCGGTGCTGCGAGCGTAGGGCCGGATCGACCCCATCTGAGGGCTTCCTGCGGGTTGCCGAACGGCGGCTGTGGAACCACGCAGCGGCGCGGGATCCCGCAATCCCGCACGGCAGCGGAGGGCGCTCAGGCCGAGGCGAGTGCGCCCATCTCGGCGACGACCACGCGCAGTCGTGCCGCCAGTTCGTCGCTGTCACCGACGGTGTCGCGGTGGGCGACCTCGGACAGGGCGGACAGCACGAGGCCGACGACCGTGCGCGCCGTCTGCTCGTCGGTGCGTGCGGACACGGTGGCGAGGAGCGACTGCCGTGACTCGGCCATCCACTGCATCACCATCGGGGCCATCTCCGGGCGGAGCACCAGGAGCTCCTTCATCCGGCGGCGGTCCTGCGACAGGGGCACGGTGCCGGCGATGAGGGCACAGACGTCGTCGACGAGCCGGCCGTCGGCGGCGGCGAACCGGGTGGCCGCCCACTCGGGGACCTCGACCGTGTCGAGCCCGAGTGCGGCGTGTGCCTTGGACGTGAAGTAGTTGAAGAACGTCCGCGGCGAGACGTCCGCGTCGCTGCAGATCTGCTCGACCGTGACGCCGTCCAGGCCGTGCTCGGACACGAGCGTCAGGGCGGCGTCGTGGAGCGCCTGCCGGGTCTGCTGCTTCTTGCGTTCGCGCAGCGTGCACGGCGCGGTGGCCGGCTCCGGTGCTGCTGTGGTGCTCACGTGCACTCCTGTACTGCTGGGCGGCCACCGTGTCCACCGGTGGCCCGGGTCGTCCTGCCGGACGTGTCCGGCACGGGGAGGCCGCCCGCACCCCGGGCGGGGTGCGGGCGGGCGGGGGTCACCGACGCTGGGTCGGCGTGGAGCCGGTCATCGGACCGGTGAACGATCCGGCCTCGGCTGCTGCGAGCCCGGCGCGGGCCTCGAGGTCGGCCTGGGCCGACGGTGCGGAGCCGTCCTCGTCGGCGGACGACGCCCCGTTGGCCGCGTCGTGCTGCTCCTGCAGCGCCGACCGCTGCCGCAGCGGCGGCACCTTGAAGAACCAGGTGAGGACGAAGGCGAGCAGGATCACGCCGAGTCCGACCCAGTAGATCGTCACGGACGAGGCGTTGAAGCCTGCCATGAACGGCCGCGTGAGGCGGCTGTCGGCACCGGTGAGGAACGAGGTGTCGTTCGTGCTCGTCGCGGCCGAGTCGGACTCTCCGCCCTTGCCGATCTCCTTCGCGAGCGCCGGGGTGAGCTCGTCCACCCAGTACGAGCGCTGCGAGGCGTCCGACCAGTCGACGGACACGGTGCCGTCCTGGACGCTGGCGTGGGCCTGCTCGGCGACCGCCGTCAGGGCAGCGGACTCGGCAGCCGGGGTGGCCGCCGCGACCTGCTGGTCGATGACACCCTGCGCCGCGGCTGCGGGCACGGCGCCGGCTGCGACCTGCTGCTGCACGGCCGCGGTGACCTGCTGCGTGACGGCCTGGTCGGCGGCCTGCTTCGCCTGCGCCGACGCGTCGTCGAGCCGCGACTGCACGGTCTGCTGCAGCGGCGTCGTGATCGGGGCCCAGATCTTCTCGATCGCGCCCTGGTTCGCCGGCTTGCTCGCGACGGACGGGTCGAGTGCCGCGGACAGCGCCGGCTCGAGGTCGGCCTGGTTCGCGGTCGCGGACAGGATGTTGTTCGGCATGACCGAGAACAGGATCGAGAGCAGCACGGCGGTACCGAGCGTGCCGCCGATCTGGCGGAAGAACGTCGCTGAGCTGGTCGCGACGCCCATGTCCCGGGCCTCGACCGAGCCCTGCGAGGCCAGGGTCAGCGACTGCATGACCGACCCGAGCCCGAGGCCGATCAGGAACATGCCGATCATGAGGAACCAGAGCGGCTTGTCGATCGACATGAAGGTCAGGACGACGTAGCCGGCCGACACGAGGAACGTGCCGATGACCGGGAAGATCCGGTAGCGGCCGACCCGGGCGACGATCTGACCGGAGGTGATCGACGCGATCATCAGGCCACCGACGAGCGGCAGCGTGGCGAAGCCGGACTCGGTCGGGGTCAGGCCGACGACGATCTGCAGGTAGAGCGGGATGGTCAGCATGGCGCCGAACATCGCGAAACCGACCAGGAAGCCGATCACGGTCGCCATCGAGAACGTGCCCGAGCGGAAGAGCTTGAGCGGGATGATCGCCGCGTCGCCCATCTTCGACTCGACGAGCAGCAGGGCGACGAGGCCGAGCGCGCCGATCACGTAGCTGGCGATGGCGGCGGGGGAGCCCCAGCCCCAGGTGCGGCCCTGCTCGGCCACGAGCAGCAGCGGGACGAGCGTGACGATGACCGCCGTCGCGCCCCACCAGTCGACCTTCGGCTTGTCGCCCGTGCCGTGCACCTTCGGCAGGTGCAGGAAGACGATCACCATGATGAGCGCGGCCACGCCGATCGGCACGTTGATGAGGAGCACCCAGCGCCAGCCGGTGATCCAGAGGATCTCGGACGAGCCGGCGAGCAGGCCGCCGATGAGCGGTCCGATCACCGAGGAGATGCCGAACACGGCGAGGAAGTACCCCTGGTACTTCGCGCGCTCACGAGGGGCGAGGATGTCGCCCATGATCGCCAGCGGCAGCGACATGAGCGCGCCGGCACCGATGCCCTGCACGGCGCGGAAGGCCGCGAGCATCAGCATCGAGGTGGACATCGAGGACAGCACGGCGCCGAGGATGAACACGACGATGCCGAAGATGTAGAGGGGTCGACGGCCGAAGATGTCGGAGAGCTTGCCGTAGATCGGCGTCGCGATCGTCGACGTGATCAGGTACGCGGTCGTGACCCAGGCCTGCTGGTCGAGGCCGTGCAGGTCGTCGCCGATCGTGCGGATGGCCGTGCCGAACACCGTCTGGCCGAGGGACGACAGGAACATGCCCGCCATCAGGCCGTAGATCACGAGCAGGATCTGGCGGTGCGTCATGAGCGGCTGCTGGCCGGGCGCGTTGGACGCTCCGGGTGCCGCGTCGGCCCCGGCGCCGTGGCGGCCGGGCTGCACCGAGACGGGTGCGGTGGCGGTCATCGAACTCCTTTTTCGTACTGTGTAACTTTGCAGACCGCGCAACGATACATCCGATGGTTCCGGAATGCAACCAAATACGGGACGGACGGGAGGCGCGTGGCGGGCCCGCCACGCGCCTCCCGTCCGTCCACCGATCGCCCGCTCGCGTCAGCGGGCGTCCGCCGTCCGAGGTACCGTTTCCGCATGAGCACGGACACCGCCACCACCACCGAGACCACCGACGAGGGGCCCGTGGTGACCTTCGCCGACCTCGGCCTGAGCGATGCGGTGCTCAAGGCCGTCAAGGACATCGGCTACGAGACCCCCTCCGCCATCCAGGAGGCGACCATCCCGACGCTGCTCGAGGGGCGTGACGTCGTGGGCCTCGCGCAGACCGGCACGGGCAAGACGGCCGCGTTCGCGCTGCCGATCCTGTCCCGTATGGAGTCGGGCAGCAAGGTGCCGCAGGCCCTCGTCCTCTCGCCGACGCGCGAGCTCGCACTGCAGGTGTGCGAGGCGTTCGAGCAGTTCGCGTCGCACATGAAGCACGTGCACGTCCTGCCCGTCTACGGCGGTCAGGCGTACGGCGTGCAGCTGTCGGCACTGCGCCGCGGCGTCGACGTCGTCGTCGGCACCCCGGGCCGCATCATGGACCACATCGCGAAGGGCACGCTCGACCTGTCCGAGCTGAAGTACCTCGTGCTCGACGAGGCCGACGAGATGCTCAAGATGGGCTTCGCCGAGGACGTCGAGACGATCCTCGCCGAGACGCCGGACGACAAGCAGGTCGCGCTGTTCTCGGCGACGATGCCCGCGCAGATCCGTCGCATCTCGCAGCAGTACCTGACCGACCCGTCCGAGATCACGGTCAAGACCAAGACGAAGACCGCCGCGAACATCACGCAGCGGTACCTCATGGTGTCCTACCCGCAGAAGGTCGACGCCCTGACCCGCATCCTCGAGGTCGAGGACTTCGAGGGCATGATCATCTTCGTCCGCACGAAGAGCGAGACCGAGACCCTGGCGGAGAAGCTCCGCGCCCGCGGGTACGCCGCCGCGGCCATCAGCGGCGACGTCGCGCAGGCCCAGCGCGAGCGCACGGTCAACCAGCTGAAGTCCGGCAAGCTCGACATCCTCGTCGCCACCGACGTCGCTGCCCGCGGCCTCGACGTCGACCGCATCACGCACGTCGTGAACTTCGACATCCCCGTCGACATCGAGTCCTACGTGCACCGCATCGGCCGCACCGGTCGCGCCGGCCGCAAGGGCGACTCGATCAGCTTCGTGACGCCGCGTGAGCGCCGTCTGCTCTCCGCGATCGAGCGGCACACCAAGCAGCCCCTCACGCAGATGCAGCTGCCGACCATCGACGACGTCAACGAGACGCGCCTGACCCGCTTCGACGACGCGATCACCGCGGCGCTCGAGCAGCAGGACCGCATCACGGCGTTCCGCGACGTCATCGCCCACTACGTGCGGAACCACGACGTCCCCGCCGAGGACGTCTCCGCGGCGCTCGCCGTGGTGGCGCAGGGCGACGACCCGCTGCTCCTCGACCCCGCCGACGACCAGCTGCGCAACCAGGTCGACCGCGACGGTCGTCGTGCCGAGCGCCGCGACGACGACCGCGGCGGGCGCGAGGACCGCGGTCCCCGTCGGTCGCAGCCGATGACCGCCTACCGCATCGAGGTCGGGCGCCGTCACCGTGTCGAGCCGCGTCAGATCGTCGGCGCGCTCGCGAACGAGGGCGGCCTGCGCCGCGACGACTTCGGCGCGATCCAGATCCGGCCGGACTTCTCGATCGTCGAGCTGCCCGAGGACATGGACCGCGGCGTGCTCGACCGGCTGTCGGACACCCGGATCAGCGGGAAGCTCATCGAGATCAAGCCGGACCGTCGCGGTGGCGGGCGCCGCTACGACCGCGACGACCGCGACGACCGGGGACCCCGCGGTCCCCGCCGGGACGACCGTCCGCGTCGGGACGACCGTGACGACCGTCCGCGTCGCGACGACCGCGACGACCGTCCGGCCCGCAAGCCGCGGCACGGCTGACGCCGGTCCCGGCCGGGCGGGGCGGGCGCTGACCCGAGCACGCGGGGACGCGGGCGGCCCGCCGGGGCCGCGCCGCGCCTCCCGGCCGACGGCTCGGACTGGTCGGACGGCGCCGACTCCTCGCGGGTCCGGTCCCCAGATCGGGGCGTCGGGCTGACAGGTGGGCAGCGCCTGCGGTAGACAGGCCTGTACGCAGCGCACTCACCAGCGCTGTCCGGCTGCAGCAGGGAAGGACGCCGATGACCGCGCTCGACGTCAGCCGTCAGGATCGTCGCCGACTCACCACCGGCACCTCGCCACGTCGACTCGCGACCGTGCGCACCGTCGCGCTGCTCGCGTCGATCGCGGGCGTGAACTACATCGCGTGGCGCTGGGCCGCGTCGGTGAACTGGCACTCGTGGTGGATCGCGGTGCCGCTCATCCTCGCCGAGACGTACAGCGTGATCGACTCGCTCCTCTTCGCCTTCGGGGCGTGGCGGCTCCGCGAGCGCGGCGAACCACCGACGAAGCCGGCGGGTGACGTCACCGTCGACGTCTTCATCACCACGTACAACGAGCCGGTCGACCTGGTCGTGCGGACCGCCCGCGCCGCGAAGGCCATCAGCCACCCGCACGCCACCTGGATCCTCGACGACGGCAACCGCCCCGAGATGCGCGCCGCGGCCGAGTCGCTCGGCATCGGTGTCATCACGCGCGGCGCCGACTGGGTCGACCGCCCGCGGCACGCGAAGGCCGGCAACCTCAACAACGCCCTGCTGGCGACGCAGGGCGAGTTCCTGCTCATCCTCGACGCCGACCAGGTCCCCGAGCCGTCGATCCTCGACCGGACCCTCGGGTACTTCAAGGACGACCGGATGGCGCTCGTGCAGACGCCCCAGTGGTTCGAGAACGTGCCGGACGCCGACCTGCTCGGCAGCCAGGCCCCGCTGTTCTACGGCCCGATCCAGCAGTCGAAGGACGGCTGGAACGCCGCGTTCTTCTGCGGGTCGAACGCGATCCTCCGGCGCGAGGCGCTCATGCAGCTCGGCGTCACGCGGTACGTGCGCGAGGTCGAGGAGTCCGTCGAACGGACGATCAAGACCTCGCGGAAGCTCCTCGCCCGGGCCCGCGAGACCGAGACCGACCCACGGGTGCTCGAGGCGCTCGACGGTGCCGAGGAGGTCGTCGACCGTGCACGGGACCAGATCGACCGCGGCGAGCCGCTCGGAGACGTCACCTACGACTTCCAGCGCGGCATCGACGCCATCGCCTACCGCTTCGCCGCCGCGGACCTCGAGTCCGTGCGCCGTGACCTGCAGGAGCTCGCGGCGATGTCGACCGAGGCCGACACCTTCGCCGGGCTCGACGACGCGGCGCTCGACGTGCTCGGACGGCGCGAGGCCTCGCCGGTCGCCGCCATCGAGTCGATCGCGGTCCTCGCCCGCGCGCTCGACGTCAACCGCGACGACGAGGCACAGCCGATCATGCCGCTGGCGACGATCTCGGTGACCGAGGACATGGCGACCGCGATGCGCCTGCACGGGCTCGGCTGGAAGTCGGCGTACCACGACGAGATCCTGGCGAAGGGCCTGGCCCCGGAGGACCTGCCGACCATGCTCGTGCAGCGCCTCCGCTGGGCGCAGGGCACCATGCAGGTGTTCTTCCGCGAGAACCCCCTCGTGCAGAAGGGCCTGTCGTGGGGGCAGCGCCTCATGTACTTCTCGACGATGTGGAGCTACCTGTCCGGCTTCGCCGCGATCGTCTACATCGCGGCACCGGTGCTGTGCCTGTCGTTCGGCGTGGTGCCCGTGCAGGCCTACAGCGTCGACTTCTTCGCGCGGCTCATCCCGTTCCTCGTGCTCAACCAGCTGCTCTTCTGGGTGGTGGCGGCGGGCAGACCGACGTGGCGCGGGCAGCAGTACTCGCTCGCGCTGTTCCCGGTCTGGATCGAGTCGGTCACGAGCGCGTTCGAGAACGTGTTCCGGGGCAAGCCGCTCGGCTTCCGCGTCACGCCGAAGGTCCGCGACGAGTCCGAGCAGAAGCCGCGGTGGGACCTCGTGAAGCCGCAGCTCATCGCGATGGGGGCGCTCGTCGCCGCCCTCGTGCTCATCGGGATCCGGTACCTGACCGGGCAGGCGTCCGGCATCGCGCCCCTCGTCAACACCGCCTGGGTCGTCTTCGACCTCTTCATCTTCAGCATCGTGGTCCGCGCGGTGCTCTACCGGGGACCCGGATCGGGCACCGTGCAGTCCGAGCACGTGTCCTCGACGGCAGGAGGCCCGCTGTGACCGACCACCACCTGACCTTCGACGTGCCCGCGGTGGCGGCGTCCCTCGACGAGGTCCAGGACCGGTTCGGCGCGTGGTGGGACTCGCTCGGGATCGACGACGTGCGCCTCCGGTTCTCGTTCGAGACCGCGCTGGCCGAGGTCGCGGCGAACATCGTCGAGCACACGCGTCGCCGTGACCAGGTCGCGGGGCGGCGCTACGCCGTCGAGCTCTGCGCGACCGAGGACGAACTCGTCGCGGTGCTCACCGACAACGGGATGCCGGCCGACGTCGACCTGTCGGCGGTGACGATGGCCGACGTCGACGAGGAGAGCGGGCGGGGGCTCGCGCTCGCGATCGCCGCGCTCGACCGGCTCGAGCACGAGCACACCGGCGGGCACAACATCTGGACGCTGGCGTGCAGCCGGTGAGGGGCACCCTGGCAAAGGTCGTCGCCTCGGTCGTGGTGGCGGGGACGCTGCTGCTCGGGGGAGCGCTGCCGGCGTCGGCAGCCTCGACGGCGCCGTCCGGGTCGCCGTCGCCGTCCGGGTCGCCGTCGCCGTCCACGTCGTCGGCACCCGCCGCGTCGTCGTCGCGCTCGCCCTCCGGTGGCCTGCTGCCGGCCGACGGTCGGGCGTGGTTCGGACCGGACCTCGACTGGGGCTCCGACGCCCCCGACGGCTACGCCGGACGGCTCGGTGCGGTGCCCTCGGTGTACGGCGTCGAGATCGAGTACCCGTTCGACCGCAGCGCCCGCGAGGAGTTCCTGCGGGCCACCCGTGCCGCCGCTGCCCAGGGCGCGGTGCTCGCCGTCAGCCTCGAGCCGTCGCGCGCGCTCGACACCCTGACCCGGGCCGACGCCCGCACCGCGAACCGGCTGTTCCAGCAGGTGCACGAGCAGTACGACACCCAGCTGCTGGTCCGCTTCGCGCCGCAGATGAACGGCACGTGGGTGCAGTGGGGGCAGCAGCCGACGGCGTTCGTCTCGGCCTTCCGGACCCTGGCCGCCGCCGTCCACGCGGGCGACTCCGACGCCGCCATGGTGTGGTCGCCGTCCTACGGCGCCGGCTACCCGTTCGGCGAGTCGGCCGGACGGCTGGAGGACCTGACCGAGGCCGACGTGGCGCGGCTCGACACGAACGGCGACGGCCGGCTCACCGCCGCCGACGACCCCTACGGCCCGTACTGGCCCGGTGCGAGGAGCGTCGACTGGGTCGGTCTGTCGATGTTCTCCTTCGGCAAGGGCAAGGCGACCGAGGCCGCCGGACGCGACGTCCCCCTCACGAGCAACGAGCTGCCCGAGGCCGGCGAGGTCGAGGCCCGCTTCGACGAGACCTGGGGCTACGAGGAGCCGCAGACCGCCGGGTCGTTCACCGAGCGGTTCGCACAGGGGCAGGACCGTCCGATGGTCCTCGACACGGGCGCGCTCTACGACCACTCGCTGCGCGGCGCCGACGAGCTGGCGGTCAAGCAGGCCTGGTGGCGCCAGGTGATCGCCGCCGTGCAGGACCGCCCCGAGGTGCGGGCCGTGACCTTCCTCGAGACGAACCGCCGCGAGCCGGAGGCCGGCAACCGCGTGGCCGACTGGCGGGACACCGCGGTGCCGGGCATCGCCGGGTCCTTCCGCACCGACCTCGAGCAGTCGCGACACTTCGTCGACGGTCCCGTCACCGAACGTGTCACCCCGCAGGAGGGCGCCGCCGCGATCAGCCAGGAGTACGAGACCGGCGGCGACCAGATGGCGTGGATCGTCTGGTGTGCGTTCGGTCTGGCGGCGGCGTTCCTGCTCAGCGGGATCGTCGGACGCCTGCTGCCGAGCTGGCGGTACCCCGACGACGGGAAGCCCGGGCGTGACCTCCGGCTCGACCTGTTCCGCGGCTTCATCATCCTGGCGGTGGTGATCACGCACATCGAGATCGGCGGCCCCTACTCGTACATCACGCTGCACGCGGTCGGCGCGATCACGGGTGCCGAGATGTTCGTGTTCCTGTCCGGCATGGTGCTCGGCATGACGTACCCCTTCGCCATCAAGAAGTTCGGCGAGTGGGTGGCGGCGGTCGGCGCGTGGAAGCGTGCCCGCAAGCAGTACGTCGTCACCCTCGCGGTGATCCTGGTCGTCTTCGCGCTGAGCTTCGTCCCGTTCCTGAACACCGACGCCATCACCACCTTCACCGACCGCGGGACCGGCACCGGCGGTGTCGGCGCGGAGGGCCGGGTCTACGACCTGTACCCGAACGCGATGCAGCTGCTGGCCTACCCGCCGCCCTGGTTCGCGATCCGGCAGTTCCTGCTGCTCGAGATGGGCCCGTGGCCCTTCAACATCATGGGGCTGTTCGTCGTGCTGAGCCTCTTCATCCCGCTCTGCATGTGGGTGGTCCGGCGAGGCTTCTGGTGGGCGCTGCTCGTGGTGAGCTGGGGCCTCTACGCACTGCAGGCGCTCGTGCCAGAGCTGCGGCCGCTGAACTCCCAGTTCGAGTCGGTCTTCCCGCTGCTCACCTGGCAGGTCGTCTTCACGCACGGGCTCGTGCTCGGGTACTACCGACGACAGGTCATCGGGGCGCTCACCGGTCGGCTGGGCAAGGTGCTGATCGGCATCGGCATCACCGGGTACGCCCTGTTCCTGGTCTACGTCTGGGCCGGCGACCACTTCGGCTTCACGCCGGTGCCGTTCCCGGCGTCGATGTACGACACCCTGTACAACACGGCGTACCAGCGCGTCGACCTGCAGTGGGGACGCCTCGTCGACATCGCGTTCTTCGCGATCGTGTCCTACGCGATCCTCACGGTGTTCTGGAAGCCGATCGCGACGGTGCTCGGCTGGCTCTGGATCCCGATCGGTCAGGCGAGCCTCTACGTGTTCGTGTGGCAGGTCTTCTTCGCGTTGGCGATCGCCTCGATCCCGGGCGTGGACTGGTACAACGGCTGGATCGGCTTCGCGGCCCACACGCTGCTGATCCTGCTCGTCTGGTACATGATCCGGAAGCGCTTCCTCTTCTCGGTCATCCCGCGCTGACGCTGCTCGTCCCGTCCACGCGTGCTGCGGGCGGGACCGCGCGGTCGCTCCTGCCCGTTCCTTCCCATGGCGCATGCGGTGGGAAACGGGATCGGGCGTACCTGGTGATCCTGGTCGACCGGGTACGCCCGTTCCTGGCCGGTACGCCCGGTAGAGGCCGGTGCGCGGGAGTCTGGGGAGGCACCCGGGCCGTCCGATGCCCGGTCCTTCCCATCGCGCGTGCGGTGGGAGGCGGGATCGGGCGTACCTGGTGGTCCTGGTCGACCGGGTACGCCCGTTCCTGCCCGGTACGCCCGGTTCCGCCCGGTACGCGCCACCCGATGCCCGCCCGGCACACAGTGGCGTGGTCCGGGCGACGGACGCACGGGAGGCACGGTGCGGGTCCGACCCGCACCGTGCCTCCCGTGGGTGGTCGCGTCAGACGCGCCGGCGGCGGGCAGCCAGGGCGATGCCGAGCCCGGCGGCGATCGCCAGGGCACTGCCCGCGGCGAGCGGCAGGACGTCGGCACCGGTGAAGGCGAGCTCGCCGGTCGGCTGACCGGTGACCGGGTCGATCACGAACGCGAACGTGGCCCACGTGGCGACGCTGCCGTCGGTGCGCTGGGCGACGAGGGTGTGCGTGCCGGACGCGAGGTCGACCGGCAGCTGCAGCGTCAGCACGCCGTCGTCGTCACTCGCGAGCTCACCGAGGTACTCCGCGTCCGAGTGTACGAACCAGTCGAACGGGATGCCGGCCAGGGCGCGGGGGACGGTGACGGTGACGGTGCCGGCCTCGACGTCGACGGCGTCCACCCGCAACGTGTGCGTCGCCTCCGTCAGGGTCGACAGGTCGGCGGCGACGGGAGCGTCGTCGGCCGGAACGGTCGGCTCGTCACCGGGCTCGGCCGGAGCGGACGGGTCCACGCCGGGCTCACCGGGCTCGGTGGGCTCGGTGCCCGGATCGGTCGGCTCGGACGGGTCCGTGCCCGGATCCGTCGGGCCGGTGCCCGGGTCGGACGGCTCGGACGGGTCCGTCGGCTCGGCCGGCTTCTGCAGCGTCACCGCGTCCACCACCGACAGGTCCTCCGACCGGTACGTCGTCATCGCGATGGAGTCGCCCGAGACCTCGACGTTGGTGAAGTTCGGCGTGTACTCCTGGTTCTGCACCGCCGCGAAGTCGAACGGACCCGGCTTGATGTCGTAGTACTTGCTGCCCGACGACGAGTTGGCCGTCACGTAGAGCACCTCGTCGCCCGACGGCGTGACCTCGGCGGCCGGCTCACCGGAACCGGTCGGGGTGGTGCCGCTCATGAGGTAGCTGCGGACGTACACGTGGTCGTGGCCCATGAGCACCAGGTCCACGTCGAGCGCGCTCAGTGCCGGCGGCAGGTCGGCGCGACGCGTGATGATGTCCGAGTCGTCGGCGTGCGAGGCCGTGCTGTAGACCGAGTGGTGGAACGTGACGACCTTCCAGCGGGCCTCGTCACCGTGCTCGGCGAGCACCTTCCGCGCGAACTCCGCGTGGCCGGCGTCGTCCATGTCGTTCGAGTTGAACGAGATGTAGAGCGTGTCGCCGTAGACGAACCAGTAGTCGCCGCCAGCGCGTACGGCGTCGGGCTTGCCGTGCTCGGCGCTGACGTTCGGCAGGTTGAAGTGCTGCTCGTAGGCCAGGCTCGCGACGTCGTGGTTGCCGATGTTCGTCACGAGCGGGATGCGCTGCAGCTGGTCGGGCGAGAGGAAGCCCTCGTACTGCGCCTCGTTCGAGGCCGTGTTCACCTGGTCGCCGGCGGAGAACACCATCTCCGAGTCGGGGAAGGCGCGCTCGGCGACGTCGAGCGTGTCGTTCCAACCGGCGGTGTCCGAGGCCGCGTTGCCGGACGCACCGATCTGGGCGTCGCCGATGAACAGGAACGAGTAGTCGCCGTCGCCGTCACCGGTGCGGAACGTGGTCACCGGGCTCCAGCCATCGGTGTCGCTGCCGACGCGGTACGCGTACTCGCTCGACGGCGCGAGGCCGGCGAGCGTGGCGTGGTGGTACTGCTGCCCGTCGGTGGCGGTGCCCGAGGTGCTGGCGACCTCGGTGACGCCGGCCGTCGGGAAGGCGCCGTCGACGAGATTCGCCGCGGGGACGACCTGCGCGCCCTCCGCCGCTGCCGAGTCGGAGTACCAGGCGAGGTTCCGCGAGGAGGCGTCGGCGCCGATCGTCATCACGACGTCGGATATCGTCGCGGGCCGCGCAGCGTCCACCGGGGTCAGGGACGGCATGTCGAAGTAGACGTCGGAACTGTTCGAACGGCCCTGGTACAGCGCGACCGCGATGTCGTTGGCACCCTCGTGCAGGAGCGCGGCGTCGACCGAGAAGGTGCTGGTGTCCGGGTCCGACCCGTTGTCGCCGGCGTACTGCACGTTCTGCGTGACGCCGCCGTCCTCGAAGCCGGCCACCTTCGTGCCGTTCACGTACACGACGAGCGCGTCGTCGTACACGACCTCGGCGGTGAGCGACTTCCACGCGGCGAGGTCGGTCGCGTCGGCCTCGAACGAGGTCCGGAAGAAGAACGTCGGGACGTCCTTGCCGTCCGCGAGGTACTGCTTGAGCAGCGTGTCGACGGCGTGGCCGCCGCCCATGCCGGTCGCCGCGCCGTTCTTGGCACCGAACGACCCCTTCGCGGTCTTCCAGTCGCCCGTGGGCAGCGCGCCCGTCGTCCAGGCGGTGCGGTCGGTCTGCCCGGCGGCGGGGTCGGACCCGTCCTCCAGGTACTGCCACTCGGTGGTCGCCGAGGTGACGAGCGGTGCCTCCTCGGCGGAGGCGGCGGGGACGGAGCCGATCATCGTGGTGGCGGCGATCGCGGCGAGGGCCGCGGTGGCGGCTCCGACCGTTCGTGCGGTGCGCCGCCGTCGTGCGGGGTGCTGCGGGGTCATGGTGTCCTTGTCGTCGAGACCCCCTCGTGGGGGCCGTGGACATCCGACCCGGCTGAGGTGACGTACAGGTTTCCAGCGGTCGTACGCAGGCGGAACTGTCAGCCCGCTCAGCCTCCGAGGCCGCGTCCGCCCGTTCCTTCCCATAACGCCCGCGGTGGCAAGCAGGATCGGGTGTACCTGGTGATCCTGGCCGACCATGTGCGCCCGTTCCTGCCCGGTACGCCCGGTCCCGCCCGGCGCGCGGGGGCGCACGGGTGCACCAGCGCACGGGCGGGCGGGACCGGGCGCACAGACGGACGGGAGGCGCGGTGCCAGCCGGCACCTGGGCCCACGCCGCCGGTTCCGCACCGACGCGCCAGCGGCGGGGCGGCCGTGCCGGTGGGGAGCCTCCCGTCCGTCTCACGGTCGCGTCAGCGCGACGTGGTCCCCAGCGGCTGCGGGTCCACCGGGTCCGGCGGGACCGGCAGCGAGCCGCGGATCTGGTTCTGCGCCTGGCAGTCGCTCGTGCAGTTCGTCGCGCCCTGCGAGAGCTCGACCGCGTCCTCGCCGAGCACGCCGCCGAGGCGTCCGCCGGGCTGCACGGTCCAGGTCGTGGTGGTCGCGGTCTGCGAGGTCTTCGTCGCGACCTGCGGGCTGTCCTTCCCGAGGAGCATCTGGTGCGCGTCGCTGCCCGAGGACACCGCCGCGACGCCGTCGCCGAAGTTGATCTTCCCCGTGTACGGGTTCGCGAAGTAGAACAGGCCGGCGCCGAGGGTGTGCGTGAACGTCACCGGCTGCGCGAACTCGGTCTCCATCTGGAAGATGCCGCCCTGCGCACCGTCCTTCGCCTGGATCTTGTACTTGCCCGCTCCGGTGCCGAAGATCGCGACGAGCGTGTCGTCGCGGACCTCGAGCGAGGACAGCTTCGTGCCGGCGAGCTGCGCGGCCGTGAGCGACGGGACCTTCGACGCGAACACCACGGTCGGCTTCGTCACCATCCGCTGCGAGTCCGGGGCACCCGTGAGCGTGTAGTCGTAGACGCCGAGGTCGGCGACGCGGATGTCGAAGCCGTTGTGCTTCCCGCGGACCGCGATGGTGCCGGAGACGGCGACGTCCTTGAGCTTGAAGTCCTTGCCCACCGCGGGGTTCGTCGTGGTGCCGTTGACGGTGACGGCGTAGTCCCCGCCGGTCGAGGTCTTGCCGGACGCGTTCGCGGGGGAGACCCCGACGAGGGCTGCTGCGGCGACGGCGCCGAGCGCGACGACCGCGGCGATGCCGGCGGAGCGGCGTCGGGAGCGCTGGGTGTGCATGTGTGCCTCCTGAGGGCGACGGTGCGGGACGGAGCGTCCCTGGGAACGATCGTCGCCGCAGCGCCGCGCGGGCACCATCGGACCTTGGTACTAGTACCCGGTCACCAGCCGTGGTCGCGGGCCCACAGGGCGGCGCTCGTCCGGTCCGCGACCCCGATGCGTCGGAAGAGCGAGCCGACGTGCACCTTCACGGTCCGCTCGGCGATCCCGAGCTCGGTCGCGATCTGCCGGTTCGACAGGCCCCGCGCGATGCGCACCAGCACGTCGCGCTCCCGCGGCGGCAGCTCCGGGCCGTCCTCCCGCGGTGCCGCTCCGGGCAGGAGCGCCCGGGCGACCCGGGGGTCGATCGGGGTCTCGTCGCGCGCGGCGGCCCGCACGGCGGCGACGACCTCGTCCGGCGCGGCGTCCTTGAGCAGGTACCCGGTGGCGCCGGCCGCCAGGGCGTCGCGCACGCGGCGGTCGTCCGAGAAGGTGGTGAGCACGAGCACCCGCACGGCGGGCATCGCGGTCCGGAGGCGCGCGGTCGCGGCGACCCCGCCCTCGCCCGGCATCGACAGGTCCATCACCACCACGTCCGGTGCGGTCTCGGCGGCGCGTTCGACCGCCTCCTCGCCGGTCGCCGCCTCGCCCACCACCGTGCAGTCGTCGGTCGTGCCGAGCACGGCCCGCAACCCCTGCCGGACCAGGGCGTGGTCGTCGACGAGCAGGACCCTCATCGCAGGGCCTCCGTCTCGGCGGGCACCGTCAGCTGCCAGGTCGTGCCGGCACCCGGCGCGGTCCGGAGCACGAGCGATCCGCCGGTGTCCTCGGCGACCTCGCGCAGCAGCGTCGTCCCGAGGTGTCCCGGCCGCGACGGTGCGTCGAGGAGGTCCGGCTCGAAGCCGGTCCCGTCGTCGGCGACGGTCAGCCGCAGGTCCGGGCCGTCCACCCGCACCCGGACGTCGATCCGGTTCGCGCGGGCGTGCTGCGCCGCGTTCCAGACGGCCTCGCGGACGAAGCGGACGGCGGCCGTCATGGCCGCCGGCGACGCCGCGACCGTGTCGGGGACGTCCACCACGGTCACCGTCCCCGCGCCGCGGGCCCGTGCGCACGCGTCGTCGAGCGCCGCGCGGAGGCCGTCGCGTTCGGGTGCGGCCGGACGGATCGTCGACATCGAGGTGCGGAGCGAGGACACGGCGGCACGGAGGGTCGTCGCGGCCGCCCGGGTCTCGGGCACCGACCCGAGGGACAGCGCGAGCCCCGCGACGTCCTGCACGGGACCGTCGTGCAGCTCGCGGGCGAGTCGGCGCCGCTCGGCGACCTCGGCGTCCAGTGCGCGTCCGAGCAGGCGTTCGCGCTGCCGCTGGCCGGACCGGATCCGGACGAGCAGCCACAGCAGCATCGGTACGAGCAGCACCAGCACCACGCCGACCGTGCCGAAGGCCAGGGCGGCGAACGCGCCGCGCAGGTCGGCGGCGCGGGCGATCACCTCGCCGTACGGGCGGTACGCCTCGAAGAGCAGCGCTTCGCCGGAGGGCGTGTGCACGGCCTGGTACGCCTCGAGCAGCGGGCCGTGGCCCCGCTCGTACCGGTTCTCCGCCCCCTCGAGCTCGGACACCTCGGCGTCGGAGCGGTCGGTGCGCAGCGCCTCGAGGTCCTCGTCGGACAGCGGGAAGCGCTCGCCGACCAGCCGCGGCTCGTCGGACCACAGCACCGTGCCGTCGGCCGACCAGAGCTTCATCCGGACGGTCGACCCGGCGCTGACCTGGCCGGCGAGGGCGTCGTCGAGTCGCGCGCGTGCGGCGGCACGGTCGGTGGCGCTCGCCGCGGGGTCGGCGACGGTGTCGGTGAGCGCGGGTTCGACGACGATCCGGGCGAGGGCCGCGGTGTCGGCGGTCGCGTCGCGCACCGCGAACGACTCCGCGACCCGCTGTGACACGAGCGTGCCGACGGTCGCCACGGCGGCACCGCCGACGAGCGCGGCGAGGACGACGCCGACCAGCACGCGACGCCAGGGGGTGCGACCGGTGCGGCGGCGCGGGTCGGCTGCGACGAGCACGAGGGGTGCCGGGGGCGTCCCGCTGTTCCCGCTGTCCGACGACCGTTGTCCGTGCACGGAGCAACCGTAACCCGAGCGCTGCTCGTGCCCCGACGGGACGGGACCACGGGACCGGACCACGAGACGGACGGGAGGCGCGGTGCCAGCCGGCACCGCGCCTCCCGTCCGTCCCGGATCGGGTCCGGAGGCCGCTCGTCTCAGGCCGCCGTCGCGCGGTCCGCTGCGTGGATGGACGCGAGCGCCTGCCGCACCGACGTCCACGCCGCGAGCCGCTCCCGGACGGCGTCTTCGCGTTCGACCTCGAGCGCCGTGGCGTGCGCCTGCTCGAGCACGTCGTCGACCACGACCCGCTGCCCGGACCGCGCCGACGCGATGGCGGCGTCGACCATCACCAGGCTCATCACGTTGCCGTGGACCTCGCCGTCGGGGACGACCCCGGTGCGGACCGCCCGGACGAACGACGCCAGCGACCCGGCGATCTCCGTCCCGACGCCCGGTGCCGCGGCCGGGGCACCAGGTGCGCCGTCGACGACGCTCGACGGGTCGTGGTCGCCGTCCCACACCGCGGAGCCGGCCGCGCCGGTCGCCCGCCAGTCGCCGTTCCACGAGGTCTCGTCGCCGGGCGCGCACCACGAACCGTCGTAGACGTACCGGACGTCGTCCTCGAACGTGAAGACCGCTGCCGCGTTCGCGTCCCCGCGGTACCAGGACCACGACGGGTTCCACGACTCGCAGTAGACGGACACCGGGTCCCGGTCGAGCACGTAGCGTGCCGAGTCGAACGCGTGGATCGCCATGTCGAGGAGCAGGACGTCGTCCATCTCCTCGCGGAAGCCGCCGAAGTGCGGGGCCTTCGCGAAGCGCGTGTTGAGGCCGCCGACCGCCCCGAGCGCCCGGACGTGCTGCCGGAACGCGACGAGCTGGTCGTTGTACCGGCGTGACTGGGACACCATGAAGAGCTGTCCGGTCGCCTCGGCGGCCGCCGCCAGGGACAGGGCCTCGGCGACGGTCTGCGCGGCGGGCTTCTCGCCGAGCACCGGCAGGCCGGCGTGCAGGGCGTCCATCGTGACGGGGTGGTGGGCGACGGGGACGGTGATGTCGAGGACGGCCTCGGCACCGGTGTCGGCGAGGAGCGCCGGCAGGTCGCGGCCGACCGGGATCGACGGCGCCCCGGCCAGCTCGGCCCCCGCGCGTGCGGCGTCGAGGTCGAGGTCGACGACGCCGACGAGCTCGACGTCCGGGTCCGCCGCGACGGTGCTGAGCCAGGCCCGGCCCATCCCGCCGGCGCCGACCTGCACGACCCGCAGCGGGGCGTGGTCGGTCATGCGCGGGCCTCGACGGTCTCGGTGGCTGCCGCGTCCTCGGGCGCGTCGGTGGTCGCCTCGTCCTCGGGGGCGTCGTCGAACGGACCGCGGTAGTGCTGGCCGTCGAAGTACTCGCCGAGGTCGTAGCGGCGGAGCGTCGGCAGCTCGCGCTCCCGCTCCGGACGGGCCCACTCCGCGCCGTTGGCGACGACCCGACGGACGTCGGGGTGGTGGTACACGGGGAAGTCCTGGTCGCCGGGGGAGAAGTAGAAGATCTTCCCGAGCCCGCGGCGGTACGTCATGCCGCTCCGGAACACCTCGCCGCCGGTGAACCCCGAGATGAAGACCAGCTCGTCGGGCGTCGGCACGTCGAAGTACTCGCCGTACATCTCCTGCTCGGGGATGACGATCGGGTTCGGGACACCGCGGGTGATCGGGTGCTGCGGGTCGACCGTCCAGACGAGCTCCTGGTCGTGCTCGCTCCGCCAGCGCAGCGTGCAGGTGGTGCCCATCAGCTTGCCGAAGATCTTCGACCAGTGGCCGGAGTGCAGGACCACGAGCCCCATGCCGGACAGCACGTGCTTGTGGACGCGGTCGACCACGGCGTCGTCGACGTCGGCGTGGGCGGCGTGCCCCCACCAGGTCAGGACGTCGGTCTCGGCGAGCACGGCGTCGGTCAGGCCGTGCTCGGGCTCCTGCATGGTCGCGGTGCGGACGACGGCGTCCGGGAGGTTCTCGCGGATGCCGTCGGCGATCGCGCCGTGCATGCCGTCCGGGTACCGCTCGGCGACGTGCGGCTCGACCTGCTCGTGGACGTTCTCGCCCCAGACGGTGACGCGGAGGGGGGTGCTGGTCATGGTGGGCCTTTCTGGCTCGGAGGGTGCGGGGGTCGTGTGCGGTGGCGTCGTCACTTGACGGCACCGCCGAGCGCACCCGCGGAGATGTAGCGCTGGGCGACGATGAGGAGGACCGCGGCGGGGAGGGACGCCAGGACGCTGGTCGCCATCACGGGCCCCCAGTCGGTGACGTTCGACCCGATGTAGTTGTAGATGCCGAGGGTGATCGGACGGACGGCGTCGGTGGACGTCAGGGTGAGGGCGATGAGGAAGTCGCCCCAGGCGCCGAGGAACGTGAACAGCGCCGCCGTGACGATCGCGTTGCGGCTGATCGGCAGGACGATCGACACGAAGGCCCGGAGGTCGTTCGCGCCGTCGACCAGCGCCGCCTCGACCAGGCTCGGCGGGATCGACTCCATGAACGCCCGCATGAGCAGGATCGCGAAGGGGACCTGCACGGCGCTGTCGGCGAGGATCAGGCCGAGGTAGCTGTTGAGCAGCCCGACGTTGTTGAACAGCGTGTACAGCGCGTTCGCGATCACGATGCCGGGGACCATCTGCGTGACGAGCAGGACGAGCAGCAGCGTCCTCGTGCCGCGCATCCTGAAGCGCGCCAGACCGTACGCCGCCGGGGTGGCGACGGCGAGCGTCAGGACCACGGTGCCGAGCCCGATGATCATGCTCGAGACGAAGTTCTGCCCCTGCTGGGCGAACGCCGCCTGGTAGCCGGCGAAGGTCGGGTTCCACGGGAACCAGGTGGCGGTCGCGGCGCCCGAGGTGGCCTGCAGGCTCGTGTTCACCATCCAGTAGACGGGGAAGATCATGATCGCGAGGAACACGATCCCGAGGACGGTGAACGGCAGGCCCTTCACCGAGCCGCGCGGGCGACGGGTGCGCTCGCCGCGTCGACGGGTCGTGATGGCCCTGGTGGCCGTGACGGTGCTGCTCGCGAGTCCGACGCTCATTCGTCGACCGCCTTCCTGGAGATCGCGATGTAGATCATCGCGAAGACGAACGAGACGACGATGAGCACGTTGCTCACCGCGGCTCCGATGCCGAACTGGAAGTTGATGAACGACTGGTGGTACGCGTTCGTGGCGAGCGTCTGGGTGGAGTTCGCCGGGCCGCCGCCGGTCAGGCCGAGGATGATGTCGACCACCTTCAGCGTGTAGACGACCCCGAGCACGATCACCACGCTCACGACCGACCGGATGCTCGGCCAGGTGATGTACCAGAAGGCCTTGAACCCGGTGGCGCCGTCGAGGGCACCCGCCTCGTAGAGCTCCGGCGGCACGGACTGCAGGCCGCTGTAGAGGATCGTCGTGTTGAAGGGGATCCCGAGCCAGACGTTCACGCCGATCACGGCGATGAGGGCGAGGCTCGGGCTGACCAGCCACGGCACCGGGCCGATGCCGACGACCCCGAGCAGCTGGTTGAGGGCGCCGCTGTCCTGGTCGAGGAGCCACTTCCACACCGCGCTCGACGCGATGAGGGGCAGCAGCCAGGGCAGGAGCAGCAGGCCGCGGAGGAAGCCGGACAGCGGGAAGTGCCGACGGAAGAACAGTGCGAGGCCGAGCCCGAGGACGAACTGCAGCACGATGGAGCCGGCCGTGAACAGGGCGGTGTTGACGACGCTCGTCGTGAACACGCTGCTCGAGAAGACCGAGACGTAGTTGGCGAAGCCCACCCAGGGCGCCTCGCCGGTGAAGAAGGTCTTGGTCGTGTAGTCCTGGAACGACATCACGACGTTCTTGACGACCGGGTAGCCGAAGAACACGGCGACGAAGACCGCCGCCGGGACGACGAACAACCAACGGGTGAAGCCGGAGCGGAGCCGCGCGCGGCGCTGTCCCGGGCGGACGGGGGCCGCGGGCGTGGTCGCCCGGGGCCGGATCTGTGTCGAGGCGCTCAATGTCAGGTCCTTTGCGTCTGGGGACGGGAGGAGCCGGTCGTGCGGACCGGCTCCTCCCGTTTCCGCTACTGGTTCTGCGACTGCGCCTGCTCGAGCGCCTGCTCGGGGTCGGCCTTGCCGGTCAGCGCGAGCTGGACGGCGGTGTAGATCTTCGTGGCGGCCTTGGGCCAGTCCGGGCCGAGCTCACCGGTGCGGGCGCGGGCGGTCTGCACCGTGGTGACGAACGAGGCGACGTCGGCGTGGTCCTTCGCCCAGGCCTTGCCGACCTCGATGTTGGTCGGCACGTTGCCGCTGACGCCGGCCAGGACGGCCTGCATCTTGTCGCTGTTCAGGCACCCGACGAACTTGCCGGCGAGCTGCATCTTGTCCTTGTCGCCGGTCTGCGGGACGGTGAACGCCTCGCCGCCGAGCGGGGCGACGGTCTCCGAGCCGGTGCGGGTCGGGATCGGGACGCTGTCGAACTGCAGGTCCTTCGCCTTCTTCAGCGCCGGCAGCTGCCACGGGCCGTTGATCATCATCGCGGCCTTGCCCGCGATGAACTGGTTGTTGACGTCGGCCTGCGCCCAGTTGATCGAGCTCTTCGACATCGAGCCGTCGGCCTGCAGGTCCTGCACGAGCTGGAGCGCCTGCGCCGCCTCCGGCGTGGCGATGTCCTTCTCGTCGCCGCCGTTGGACCAGAAGAAGGGCAGGAACTGCCAGGTGCCCTCGTAGGTGTTGATGTTGCTCATCGCGAAGCCGTAGGTCGACCCCTTCGTCAGCGTCTTCGCGGCGGTCTTGAGCTCGTCCCACGTCTTCGGCGGCTGGACACCGGCGTCCGCGAGCAGCTTCTTGTTGTAGTACAGCGCGATCGAGTTCGTGTTCGGCTGCAGGCCGTAGAGCTTGCCCTCGAACGTGTTCGCGCCCTTGACGCCGGGGACGTCGTCGTCCGCGTCGAGGCCGTAGTCGGACAGGTCGGAGAGCGCCCCGGACGAGGCGATCTGCTGGACGTCGGGGTTGTCGAGCATGAGGACGTCGGGCAGGGTCCGCGAGGACGCCTGCTGCAGCACCTTCGAGATGAGACCCGCACCGGCGACGTGGTTGATCTTCACCTCGACGCCGACGTCCTTCGCGCACTGCTGGTACACGGGGTCGTAGTTCGCGTCGTAGTAGTCCTCGATCGTGAGGGTCTTGCCGCCGCCGCCGCCGCCGCCGCCGGACGACGAGGCGTTCCCGGAGCCGGAGCAGCCGGCCAGGACGAGGGGGACCGTCGCGGCGACTGCCACGGCGCCGACGAGGGCGCGGGTCCTGCGGGACGTGGAGCGGGAACCAGGCTTCATTGCACTGCTCTTCTCTTCGCGTTTGCGGGGGAGGACGCGGTGCGACGACTCCACTGACGTCGTCGTCGCGGTGGTCCTGGGGCGAGAAGCTAACAGAAAAGCGCTTCACCTGTAAAGCGCTTTTCTGGATCCGTCCGAGGGATATGCTCATCTCGTCGCGGTGGTGCCGCGACGCGTCCGTTGCGTCACCGTGACGGCGTCCCGACCGCCCCGGCGACGGTCCGACCGCTCGAGGAGGCGTGATGGCGACGATGCAGCAGGTGGCCGACCGCGCGGGCGTCTCCATCGCGACGGTGTCCTTCGTCGTGAACGGCACGAAGTACGTCACCCCCGCGACGACCGCCAAGGTGACCGCGGCCATGCGCGAGCTGAAGTTCCGGGGGAACGTCGTCGCACGGGCGCTCGCGAGCCGGCGGACCCGCATCGTCGCGCTGCTCTTCCCGACGACCGGCAACCGCTTCAGCTCCACCACGTCCGACTTCTTCATGAGCGCCGCCGAGCGGGCATCCGAGCGCGGGTACCACCTGGTGCTCTGGCCCGTGGACCCGGCGGGGGAGGACCTCGACGACCTCGTCTCCGGCGGGCTCGTCGACGGCGTGGTCCTCATGGAGGTGCGGATGGAGGACCCCCGGGTGGTCAAGCTCGCCGACCTCGGCGTGCCCTTCACCCTGATCGGCCGGACGCGGGACAGCACCGCACTGCCGTTCGTCGACATCGACTTCGAGACCACGATCGAGGACGGCCTCGACCACCTGCAGGGCCTCGGGCACCGTCGTTTCGGACTGGTGCTCGAGAACCTCGAGGGCACGCCGATGGCCGGGTACGCCCCGCACCTCCGGGTCGAGGACACCTTCCGGCGCTCCGTGGTCGACCGGGGCTGCACCGGCACCGTCGTGTACGCCGGTCCCGGCAGCGACGGCGGACGCGAGGCCGCGCGCGAACTCCTCGACGCCGACCCGGACGTCACCGCCGTGCTCGTGATGAAGGACGACTCGGCGGCCGGGCTCCTGGTCGGGATGTACGCCGCCGGGCGCCGCGTACCCGACGACGTCTCGGTCCTGAGCATCGCGTCCTCCGCCGCGGCCGGCGACCAGCACCACCCGCGGCTCTCGGTGATGATCGCCCCGGGTCGCGAGCTCGGCGTCCGCGCGGCCGACGCCCTGATCGACCAGCTCGACAGCACTTCGGCCGAGCTCCCGCACTTCCTGCTGCCGTGCGAGCTGCGCCCCGCCGAGTCGACGGCCACCGCGCCCACGCGCTGACGCGCTGACGCGCCGCGCGAGGCTCGCCGCTGCGGACACTTTCGTGGCACGCGCCCCGCGAAAGTGTCCGCCTGGCCGAGACTCGTGCACCGCACCCGGCCCGCGCCGGCGCCGCACCGCACCTGTGCGTGCACTCAGGCTCGCTTGCCAGGGTGGACGGACAGGTACGCCGGGTGCACCGCCGCACCCCTCGTCGAGGAGGACGCATGGCCATCGACCGCAGACTCTTCCTGCTCGGGGGCGCGGGGGTGCTGCTGCTCGCCGGCTGCTCCACCCGACCCGAGCGCACGACCGTCGACCAGTGGCCGACGGACCCGCCGGAGGGCGACGTCACGATCAGCTGGTGGGCCGGGCAGATCGCCTCGAAGGACGGCGGGGACCTCCGCCGGCGGCTCATCGCGGAGTTCCAGAAGGAGCACCCGAACATCCGCGTCCGGATCGTCAGCGCGCCGAGCGACACGGACACGAACCGGACGAGCCTGACGACGCAGATCGCCGCCGGCAGCCCCACGCCCGACGTCTACCTCGGCGACGTCGCCTGGCCGGGGCAGTTCGCGAAGAACAAGCTCGCGACCCCGGTGAACCAGCTCGTGGGCGAGGACTTCTTCGAGCAGTTCCCCGAGGGCCTCCGTCTGGCGGCGAGCGTCGACGGCACGTACTACATGTTCCCGCTCTACATCGACGAGTCGTTCTTCCTGTACCGGAAGGACCTGCTCGACAAGCACGGTCTCCAGGTGCCGCGGTCGTGGGAGGAGGTCAAGGACACCGCCGCGAAGCTCGTGGACACCGGGGACGTCGACTACGGCTTCGCGTTCCAGGGCGACGTGTACGAGGGGCTGACCTGCAACGTCACCGAGTTCGTCGCGGACGCCGGCGGCTCGCTCCTCAACGACGACCTGACGAAGCCCGAGACGACGAGCTCCGAGACGAAACGCGCGTTCGAGTTCATGCGGTCGCTCATCACCGACGGCGCCAGCCCCCGGGCCACCCTGACCTACCAGGAGCAGGACACGAACGACGCCTTCTCGGGCGGGCGCGCGGCGTTCCTCCGCAACTGGTCGTACGCGTGGGGCATCGCGAACGGTCCGGACTCCGCGGTCGCCGGCAAGGTCGGGCTCGCCGCCCGGCCGACCTTCGACGGCATGCAGGACAACCACTCGACGATCGGCGGGTGGGGCAACTACATCAACCCGCACACGCAGCAGCCCGCTGCCGCCCTGACCTTCGCGGCCTGGATGTCGAGCGAGACGGCGCAGCAGTTCCTCACCCGAGAGGGCGGCGTCCTGCCGGCCCGGTCCGCGTCCCTCGTGAGCGCCGACGCGAAGCGGCAGCAGCGCCCGACCTACGACACGGCGGCGGGCATCACGCTCGTGCCGCGCCCGACCTCGACGGCGTACTACCCGAAGGTCTCGCAGGGCGTGTACCAGAACGGCAACAGCATCCTCGGCGGGCAGACCTCGGTCGACGGCGGCACCGGCGCGATGGCCTCGGCGATCTCGCTGGCCCTGACGGGTGACGCGCTGTGAGCGCCGGCACCGAGACGCGTGCGGCAGCGACGCGGTCGCAGACGACGGGCGCGGGGCGGACGGGAGGCGCGGGTCGCCACGACGGGTACCGCCAGACGACGGGGCGGTCGCGCATGGAGCGCATCCGTGCGCGGGGTGCGTGGGGCTTCGCGGCCCCGGCGCTCCTGGTCGTCGCCGCGGTCACGATCTTCCCGGTGGTGTACTCGATCGTCCTGAGCTTCGCGGACGTCGAGATCGGCTACGACGGGTTCAGCATCCAGGGCTTCGGCCTCGGCAACTACGCGGCGCTGCTGCAGAGCGCCGACTGGTACCGGGCGCTCGGCTTCACGGTGCTCTACACGGTCGTGACGGTGTCGGTCGAGCTCGTGCTCGGCATGCTCGTCGCCCTCGTGCTCGAGCGGCTCGGGGTCACCCGCGGGTGGATGCTCGCGCTGCTCCTCGTGCCGTGGTCGCTCGTGACGATCGTCAACGCGCAGCTCTGGAAGTACATCTACGACTCGACGTACGGCGTCGCGACGTGGTTCTTCGGCCTGTTCGGCGACGCACCGGTCATCCTCGGCGAACCGGTCCCGGCGATCACCGGGCTCATGGTGGCCGACATCTGGAAGACGACGCCCTTCGTGGCGATCATCCTGCTCGCCGGTCTCGTGCAGATCTCCGAGGACCTGTACGAGGCCGCCGAGCTCGACGGGGCGAACGGCTGGCAGACGTTCTGGCGGGTCGTCGTCCCGCAGCTGACCCCGACCCTGACGATCGCGGTGCTGTTCCGCGTGCTGCAGGCGTTCGGTGTCTTCGACCTGCCGTTCGTGCTGACGAACGGCGGGCCGGGCACCACCACCCAGTCGCTCGCGATCATGGGTTACAAGGTGCTCTTCCAGGACATCAACATCGGACCGGGCGCCGCGATCGCGACGAGCACCGCGGTCATCGTGGCCGTCGGGTGCCTGCTGTTCCTGCGGGCGTTCCGGAACCAGGCGAAGGGAGGGGATGCCTGATGCCCCGTCAACGTGTCCGCAGGGGCTGGCGGAAGTGGATCAACACCGTGAACGTCAGCGGTGTCGTCATCGCGGTGCTCACGGCGCTGCCGCTGTACTGGCTCGTGTCGACGTCGCTCAAGCCGTCGTCCGAGATCGCCCAGTCGCCGCCGACGATCTGGCCCCGATCGCTGACCTTCGACAACTTCGTGGTGGCCTTCCGGGACAACGCGCTCGGTCAGTACATGGTGAACAGCGTGATCGTGTCGGTGTCGACGACCGTGATCGTGCTCGCGCTGTCCTTCCTCGCCGGGTACGCCCTCGCCGGTCGGTGGATCAAGGGCCGCACGGCGATCATGACGTCGCTGCTCATGCTCTCGGTCTTCCCGGCGATCGCCGTCCTGACCCCGCTGTACCTGCTCGAGCGGAACCTCGGTCTGCTCAACTCGTACCCGGGCCTGATCATCCCGTACGTGGCGTTCAACCTGCCGTTCGCGATCTGGATCATGCGGAACTACCTGCAGGGGATCCCGTCGACCATCGAGGAGGCGTCCGAGATCGACGGCGCCGGCGCCTGGCGCACCGTCCTGTCGGTGATCCTGCCGATGGCGAAGCCCGGGCTCTTCACGGTCGGCGTGTTCACGTTCACGGCGTCGTGGAGCGAGTTCCTCATGGCGCTGACGTTCAACAGCGAGAACTCGTTCCGGACGATCCCGGTCGGCATCGCCCTGTTCGGCACGCAGTTCACCGTCCCGTTCGCGCAGATCTTCGCCGCCAGTGTCGCCGCGACGATCCCGATCGTCATCCTCGTCCTGGTGTTCCGCCGGTCGATCGTGTCGGGCCTGACCTCGGGCGCGGTGAAGGGCTGACACCCGGTCCCGGTACCCGGTGCGGGTCCCGGACCGGCCCCACGACGGGACGGGAGGCCCGTGGCGATCCCGCCACGGGCCTCCCGTCCGTCTGCCGGTGCCGTCGTCAGCGACCGGTCCGACGTGGTGCCGTCAGTGCCGCCCCTCGCGGGCGGTGTCGGTGAAGAAGTCGGCGTACAGGCCGTTGGCGTCCTGCAGCTCGCCGTACTTCCAACGCTTGCGCATGCGACGGAACGTCTCGATGCGCACCGGGTCGATGCCCGGTTCGGACTGGTACGAACCCATCGTTCCTCCCGTTTCCCTGTTGCTCACCCCCGACCGGGGGTACCCACCGGAGACGCTACGGGCTCGTGCCCCCTACGTCCGGCCAGATAGATCGGGAATCTACCTAACTGCGCTTGTTGGACAAACGTCCGAGGGGGGTCCTCGACCGCCCGTACCCTGCCGTCAAGGGGTCGGAGCGCCGTGCTCGAGCGCCTCGACCACGCGGTCGATCACCCGCACGTACCGGTCGCTCTCGCGTTCGGAGAAGGAGGACAGGAGCTCGTGCAGATGCTCGTTCGTACTGTCCATCGCGACGGCGTACGCACGCTGCGTCTCGGGCGTCAGCTCGATGAAGCGGCTGCGTCCGTCGTCCGGGTTCGGGACGCGGCACAGGTGCCCGGCCCGTTCCAGACGGTCGACCGTGCCGGTGATCGCCGGACCCGTGAGGCCGAGGTGCGACACCAGGTCCTTCACCCGCACGCGACGTTCGGCCGCGGCCGCCCGCGCGACGAACTGCAGCACGGTGAGGTCGGAGCCCGACACGGACAGCCGCTCGCGGAGCCGGCCACGCAGTGCGCCCATCGCCGCCTCGAGCCGGGTGAGCGCCGCGGTCAGGTCGATCTCACTCACGTGGTCGTCCCTCCGGTGCGTGTCGGTCGTCCGCGACGTTACGCCGCCCTCACCCTGCAACCGTATCCGGAGAACGCGAACCATGGCGCAATGCGGATGATCGAGCCCGGACGGGGTCGTCGTGGCTGACCCGCTGATCGAGGCGTTCGGCGCCGAGGAGACGATCGCACCGGTGCGCTTCGAGGTCGCCGGCACGCGTCCCGAGGCTGCCGTCCGCGACCTCGGTGGCGTCTACGCAGGGGAGCGGTGGAGTGCTGCGCCGTCGAACGGACGGTTCGACTACCGGTACACGGCGATCGGCGACAGCGAGGTCACCATCCGCCGCTCGCAGATGCACGGCGAGATCCGCGGACACATGCCCGGCGGGGGCGACTACGTGGTGACGTGGATCAGCGCGGGGACCGGCGAGCTCGAGATGCGCGGCGAGCGGTGGCCGATGGAGCAGGACGTCCCGGTGATGTTCCCGGCCGACGAGGAGTTCTCGTTCGTCACGGCCGACTACGACCAGCGGCTCGTGCACTTCGACCGCGAGTTCGTGCGCCGGGTGGCCGCGTCGCGCGTCGACGGCGGGAGCGCCCTGCGGTTCGACCCGCGCCGTGGCGCTGCCGAGACGGTGCACCACCGGTGGCAGGGGGCACTGACGGCGCTCTCGCGTGCGCTGCGCATCGGCGGCCCGGACTCGGACGCCTGGCAGGACGCGAAGGTCACCGCGGCCGAGGTCTTCCTCGACATGTTCCCGCCGCAGACGGGCGGGTTGCCCGACGTCCTGGAGCAGCCCCGGAACGCCCGGCTGCGCGCCGCGGTGGAGTACATCCACGCGCACGCTGCCGAACCGGTCACGATCGTGGACCTCTCCGAGGCGGCGGGGCTCAGCGTCCGCTCGGTGCAGGAGTCGTTCCGGCGCGTGTTCGACGTGTCGCCGCTGACGTACCTGCGGCAGGTGCGGCTCGACCGCGTGCACGAGGAGCTCCTCGAGGCGGGGCCGCAGGCCGGTGCCGTCGGCGACGTCGCTCGGCGGTGGGGGTTCGCACACCTCGGGCGGTTCTCGGCGTCGTACGCCGAGCGCTTCGGCGAGTACCCGAAGCAGACGCTGCGGCGCTGACGCGGGCGCGGCGTGCGTCCGCCGCGCGGGCGCGCGCGGGCGCGAATCGGTCCGCGGGTGTCGAACCACGGAACCGACGTCGAACCACGCGTCGCAAGTGGTTCGACGTCGCAAGCGTGGTTCCACTCCCGAGCGCGCCGCGCCGTGCCGCACCACGCGCCCGCGTCAGGCGAGCGTGGGCGCTGGCGCCGTGCTGCTCCGCACCCGGAGCGTCGAGCGCAGCCGCACGTGGTCGCTCGTCGGCTCGCCGCGGAGCATCGCCATGAGCATCGCGACCGCACTCGCACCGATGTCGGCGAGCGGTTGCGCCACGGTCGTGAGCGGCGGCGTGGTGGTCGAGGCCTGCGGGACGTCGTCGAACCCGACCACCGACAGGTCCTCCGGCACCCGGAGCCCGAGGGCCGCCGCGGCGTGCAGCACGCCGATGGCCGACGAGTCGTTCGCGGCGAACACCGCGGTCGGGCGGTCGGGCAGCGTGAGGAGCTCGTGCGCGACCGCCGCGGACCGCTCCTCCTGGTAGTCACCGGCACGGACCAGGCGTTCGTCGACCGCGACCCCGGCGGCGGACAGGGCCTCGCGGAAGCCGGTCTCGCGCAGCTGGGACGACGCGAGGTCGCCGCGGCCCTGCACGTGGGCGATGCGGGTGTGCCCGAGCGCGAGCAGGTGCTCGACGGCGTCACGGGCGCCGGCGGCGTTGTCGGTGTCGACCGTCGCGTGGCCCTCGGGACCGGTGTGCGGGTCGATGGCCACGACGGGGATCGACGACCCGGAGAGTGCCGCGGACGGCGTGACGACGATGGCGCCGTCGATGAGCGTGCCGGACAGGCGGGACAGCGACCGGCGCTCCCACCCCGGGCGACCGGTGCCAGCCTCGAGCCCGGCGTAGGCGAGGAGCTCGTACCCGCTGCCGATCGTCGCGGCGGACACGCCACGCAGGAGCTCGGTCGAGAACGGCTCGAACTCGGGCACGAGGATCCCGATGACGTTCGTGCGGGAGCTCCGCAGGCTCCGGGCGACCAGGGACGTCTCGTAGCCGAGGCGCTCCACGACCTCCTGCACACGGACCATGGTCGCGGGAGCGACCCCGTCGCGGTTGTTGACGACCTTCGAGACGGTCGGGATCGAGACGCCGGCGGCGCGTGCGACGTCCGCGATCGTGACCCGGCCCGGTCCGGGCGGGTGGTCGACGACGGTCTCCATGTGCACACCGTACCGCCGGAGACGGTTTCCGCCAGTGCGCGGATCACGGTTAGAAAACGTTATCGATAACGATTGACAAGGCCGTGCAGCACCTGGCACGCTCTCCGCAGCGGCATCGACTGCCGCGAACGTCAACGACGACACCGAGGAGTTCCACGATGACGAGGAAGATCCGTGCCGCGGCAGCCATCGCGCTGATCGGGGCGACCGCGCTCACAGCAGCCGGCTGCTCCGCCGGCAGCGACGCTTCGAGCGACGGCGGGAAGGTCTCGATGACCTTCTGGCACAACTCCACCACCGGCCCGGGCAAGGCCTTCTGGGACCAGACGGTCAAGGACTTCGAGGCGAAGAACCCGAACGTCACGATCAAGGTCCAGGCGATCCAGAACGAGGACCTGGACGGCAAGCTCCAGACCGCGCTCAACTCGGGCTCCGCCCCCGACGTGTTCCTGCAGCGCGGCGGCGGCAAGATGTCCGCCATGGTCAACGCCGGCCAGCTCCTCGACATCTCCGACTCGATCGGGTCGACGGCGAAGTCGCAGATCAGCGACGGGTCGTTCAAGGGCTACCAGCAGGACGGCAAGACCTGGGCCATGCCGGTCGACGTCAACCCCGAGGGCATCTGGTACAGCCAGGACCTCTTCGAGCAGGCCGGCATCGAGGGCACCCCGACCACGATGGAGGAGCTGAACGCCGACATCCAGAAGCTCAAGGACGCCGGCATCCAGCCGGTCGCCGTGGGTGCCAAGGACGCCTGGCCGGCAGCGCACTGGTACTACAACTTCGCGCTCCGCGCCTGCTCCGAGAGCGTGCTCAACAAGACCGCGCAGGACCTCAAGTTCACGAACGCGTGCTGGAAGCAGGCGGGCGAGGACACGAAGGACTTCTTCGACACGAAGCCCTTCAACGACGGCTACCTGACCACCGCCGCACAGCAGGGCGCCGGCAGCTCCGCCGGTCTCGTCGCGAACCACAAGGCCGCCATGGAGCTCATGGGAGCCTGGGACCCGGGCGTGATCTCGTCCCTCACCCCGGACGGCAAGCCGCTGCCCGACCTCGGCTTCTTCCCGTTCCCGGAGGTCTCCGGCGGCAAGGGCGCTCCCGGTTCGATGATGGGCGCCGTCGACGGGTACTCCTGCTCGGCGCAGGCCCCGAAGAAGGCCTGCACGGACTTCCTGAACTACATGACCGAGAAGGACGTGCAGGAGAACTACTACAAGGCCTTCAACGCCATCCCCGCCAACAAGTCGGCCCAGTCGGTCGTCACCGAGCCGTACCTGAAGAGCGTCCTCGAGGCGTACAACAAGGCGCCGTTCGTCTCGAACTACCTCGACACCGTCTACGGCCAGAACGTCGGCAACGCGCTCAACACCAGCGTCGTCAACCTCCTCGCCGGCAAGGGGTCCGTCTCGGACATCGTGTCGACCGTGAACCAGGCAGCAGCGAAGGGCTGACACCCATGACCACCTCCGTCGCACCCCGCTCCGAAGCGGAGCGGTCCGGGACGGGGCGTCGCACGGGCGGGGCCGACGGTTCGCCGTCGGCCCCGGCCCGCCGGGCCCGCAGGGGCAACGACGTCCGCACCCGGATCGAGATCGCCGTCCTGGCCGGCCCGGCCACCGTCATGTTCGTCGGGTTCGTCATCCTGCCCGTCGTGCTCGCCGCGTACTACGGCTTCTACAAGTGGCAGGGGTACGGCACCCCGACCGACTTCGTCGGTCTGCAGAACTACGCGATCATCTTCACCGACCCGGACTTCCGGGGCGTGCTCTGGCACAACCTGTTCATCGTCGTCGGGTCGCTCATCGTGCAGGGCCCGATCGCGATCGTCCTCGCGCTGCTGCTCAACCAGCGGATCCGCGGTCGCGGCCTGATCCGCGTCCTCATCTTCGTGCCGTACGTGATCTCCGAGGTCATCGTCGGCACCGGCTGGAGCCTCATGCTCCAGTCGAGCGGAGCCGTGAACGACCTCCTGCAGGCCGTCGGCCTCGGGGCCCTCCGCAACGACTGGCTGAGCAACCCGGACATCGCGATCTGGACGCTCCTCGCGATCATCTCGTGGAAGTACATCGGCTTCGCGGTGATCCTGTTCCTCGCCGGCCTGCAGAGCATCCCCGAGGAGCTGTTCGAGGCCGCGCAGCTCGACGGCGCGAGCTACTGGCAGATCCAGCGGCGGATCACCCTGCCGCTGCTCGGTCCGACCATCCGGATCTGGGCGTTCCTGTCGATCATCGGCTCGCTCCAGCTGTTCGACCTCGTCTACATCATCTGGGGTCAGTACATCGCCGCCACGGCCGGGACCTCGACGATGGCGACGTACATGGTCGCCAACGGCCGGCTCTCCGGCAACTACGGGTACGGCAACGCCGTCGCCGTGGTCATCTTCCTCATCTCGTTGGTCGTCGCCCTCGTCTACCAGCGCTTCGTCCTGCGTCGCGACACCGCCGGCGCCCTGACCGAGAAGGGCGACCGATGACCGCCACCGCCTCCATCGTCGCGCCGAACCGTCGGCGCTCCGCCGACCACGGTCCGGTCCGCAAGGAACGCAACCTCGGCACGTACTTCATCGCACTCGTGTTCATCGCGGTGTGCATCGCCCCGGTCGCCTACATCATCCTGGGCGGCTTCCGCACCAACTCGCAGATCACCGCGAGCCCTGCCGGCCTGCCGTCGCCGTGGCAGATCGGGAACTACGTCTCGGTCCTGACGAGCGGCGTCTTCTGGCAGCAGCTCGGCAACTCCGTGATCGCGGGCGTCACCACCACGGTCGGCGTCGTCGTGCTCGGCCTCATGGTGAGCTTCGTGCTCGCTCGCTACCGCTTCCGCGGCCGCGGCGCGCTGTACTCGCTGTTCGCCGCCGGCCTGATGTTCCCGATCACCGTCGCCATCACGCCGCTCTACCTGCTCGTGAAGGACCTCGGGCTGACGAACAACCTGGCGGGCGTGATCCTGCCGCAGATCGCCTTCGCCCTGCCGACGACCGTCATCATCCTCGTGCCGTTCCTCCGGGCGATCCCGGACGAGCTTGAGGAGGCGGCCTCGATCGACGGTGCGAGCCGACTCGGGTTCTTCTTCCGCATGGTCGTCCCGCTGTCCCTGCCGGGCGTCGTGACCGTCGGGATCCTCGCGTTCATCGGCAGCTGGAACAGCTACATCCTGCCGCTGTTCATCCTCAACGACGCGTCGGCCTACACGCTGCCCCTCGGCGTCCAGGCGTTCTCGTCGCAGTACTCCGTCGACACGGCGCGGGTGCTCGCGTTCACCTCGCTCTCGATGATCCCGGCGCTCGTGTTCTTCGCGATCTTCCAGCGCCGCATCGTCGGCGGTCTGACCGGGGCGGTGAAGGGGTGACCGCGCTGGACGCGACGACGCACCCGACGGACGGACGGGAGGCGCGTGGCGGCACCGGCACGCGCCTCCCGTCCGACGCCACCCACCTCGACGACGCGACGGGCCCGGACCGCGTGACCGCGCTGCTGGCCGCGATGACGCTCGAGGAGAAGACGGCGCAGCTCGTCGGCTACTGGCTCGACCAGGACGGCGTCGTCGCCCCGATGCAGGGTGAGATGGCGGCGGTCCAGGACGGCGACACGCTCACCGACGTCACCCGGCACGGCCTCGGCCAGTACACCCGCGTCTACGGCACCCGGCCCGTCGAACCCGACGAGCGGGCCGCGTGGCTGTGGGCGGAGCAGCGGCGGCTCAAGCGCGAGACGCGCCTGGGCATCCCCGCGCTCGTCCACGAGGAGTGCCTGACCGGGCTCGCCGCGTGGCAGGCCGCCACCTTCCCGACGCCGCTCGCCTGGGGGGCGTCCTTCGACCCGGAGCTCGTCGAGCAGGTCGGCGCGGTCATCGGCCGGTCGATGCGCGAGCTCGGCGTCCACCAGGGGCTCGCCCCCGTGCTCGACGTGGTCCGTGACCCGCGGTGGGGCCGGGTCGACGAGTGCATCGGCGAGGACCCCTACCTCGTCGGCACGGTCGGCACCGCCTACGTCCGCGGCGTCCAGAGCGCCGGTGTCGACGCGACGCTGAAGCACTTCCTCGGCTACTCGGCCTCGCGGGCCGGACGGAACCACGCGCCGGTGCACGCCGGGCCGCGCGAGGTGGCCGACGTCTTCCTGCCGCCGTTCGAGATGGCCCTGCTCGACGGGGGCGCCCGGAGCGTCATGAACTCGTACGCCGAGGTCGACGGCGTGCCGGTCGCGGCGGACCCGACGCTGCTCACCGACCTGCTGCGCGACCGTCTCGGCTTCGACGGCACCGTCGTGGCGGACTACTTCTCGGTCGCGTTCCTCGAGGTCATGCACGGCGTCGCCCGCGACCGCGGCGAGGCGGCCGCGATGGCGCTCGAGGCCGGCATCGACGTGGAACTGCCGACGGGGGACGCCTACCTGGCGCCGCTCGTCGAGCGCGTCCGGAGCGGCGAGGTCGACGAGGCGCTCGTCGACCGGGCCGTGCTCCGGGTGCTCCGGCAGAAGGAGCGACTCGGCCTGCTCGACCCCGACGCGTTCGAGGACGAGCCGCCGACCGGCGTGGACCTGGACTCCGCGGAGCACCGTGCCCTCGCACGCCGGCTCGCGGCGGAGTCGCTCGTGCTGCTGTCGAACGACGGCGTGCTGCCCCTCGGCGGCGCGACCGGTCCCGACGCGACCGGTGCCGACGCAGCCGGTCCCGACGCGACCGGTGCCGACGCAGCCGGTCCCGACGCAGCCGCCGGCGACGCCGGCCACCACACCCCGGGCGCCGTCCTGCAGGGTCCGGTCGCGGTGATCGGCCCGAACGCCCACCGCGCCGAGGCCCTGCAGGGCTGCTACTCCTTCGCGAACCACGTGCTCGCCTCGCACCCCGGGCTGCCGCTCGGCTTCGCGATCCCGACGGTGCTCGAGGCGTTGCGGGACACCCTCGGCTCCGACGTCGTCCGGTACGCCCGCGGCGCCGACGTCGAGGGCGCTGACCGCGACGGCTTCGCCGAGGCGGTCGAGACCGCACGGGACGCCGCGGTCGCCGTGGTCGTCGTCGGCGACCAGGCCGGGCTCTTCGGTCGCGGAACCGTGGGCGAGGGCAACGACTCCGAGTCGCTCGACCTGCCCGGCGTGCAGCGCGAGCTCGTCGAGGCGGTCGTGGCGACCGGCACCCCGACCGTGGTGGTGCTGCTGACCGGTCGTCCGTACGCGATCGGCTGGGCGCTCGACGGCGACCAGCCGAAGCCCGCGGCCGTCGTGCAGGCGTTCTTCCCCGGTGAGGAGGGCGGTCCCGCGATCGCCGACCTGCTCACCGGTGCCGCCGCCCCCTCCGGTCGGCTCCCGGTCTCGCTGCCGCGCTCGGCCGGGGCCCAGCCGTACTCGTACCTGCACCCGCGCCTCGGCGGCCCGTCGGACGTCACGGCGACCGACTCGACGCCGGTCCGCCCGTTCGGCTTCGGCCTGACGTGGACGTCGTTCGCGTACGAGGACCTCGTCGTGGACGACACGGTCGCCACCGACGGCGCGTTCACGGCCGAGGTCACCGTCCGGAACACCGGGGAACACGACGGCGACGAGGTCGTGCAGCTCTACGGGCACGACCGGCAGGCGTCGGTCACGCGTCCGGTCGCGCAGCTGCTCGGATACGCGCGGGTCGCCGTGTCGGCCGGGCAGACCGTGCGGGTCCGCTTCGACGTGCCCGTGCAGCGGTTCGCCTTCACGGACCGAGCGATGCGCAAGGTGGTCGAACCCGGCGACGTCGAGGTGTGGGTCGCGTCCGACGCGGCGGCGTCGCGGCCGGGAGGCCCGCTGGACACCGGCGGGATCGTCGCGTCCGGCGACGGGCCGGTCCGGCACGAGGTGCCCGGTTCGGCGACCCCGCGTGCGGTCCTGCGCGTGGACGGTGCGGTGCACGAGGTCGGCCGCGAGGACCGGCGCACGGTCAGCTGGACGGTCGTCTGACCCGTCCCCGCCGCGGAGCGCCCGGGACGGTGCTCCGCGGCGGTCGCGCGTCGCGGTTCCTCCGCTCAGGGACGCGCGTCGCGCGCCCGCTCCGGGGTCGCTCCGGGCCACCGACCGGTAGCGTGTGACGCGTCCACGTCGGGCCGCGTCCCGCTGCGCCACCACGCAGCGGCGGTCCCGACGGATCAGGGGAGGGCAGGACGGATGAGCACGGAGGACCGGGCACGCGTGCGAGGTGCACTCGTGGCCGCGCTGGACGTCGTCGACGCCCCGCCCGCGGAGCGCTTCGAGCGCATCGTCCGCGTCGCCCGCGAGGTCTTCGACGTGCCGCTGTCGTACATCAACGTCCTCGACGCGGACCTGCTGCACACCCTAACCCCGAACGTCCCCGACGAGCTCGCCTCGGGCCCGATCGGCTGGTCGTTCTGCCAGCTCACGATCCAGGACTCCGGACCGACCGTCATCCTCGACACCGCCGCCGACCCCCGGACCCTGGACCTGCCGGGCGTGACGAACCGCGGCATCCGGTTCTACGCCGGCGTCCCGCTGGCCATCGCCGGCGGGGAGCCCGTCGGGACGCTCTGCCTGATGGACACGGCCCCGCGCGAGTTCTCCGCCCAGGACACCGCGGCGCTCATCGACCTCGGGCGGTGGGCGGAGCGGGCGCTCGGGCAGGGGCTGCACCACGACCGGCTGCTCGAGGTCGCCGGAGCCCTCGCCCCGGACGCACTCACGCTCGACGGGTACCGGGTCGTCGGACTGACCGTGCCGTACGGCGACCTCAGCGGCGACCTGCACGACTGGTCGGTCGTCGACGGCGACCTGGTCCTGACGCTCGCCGACGTGATGGGCAAGGAACAGCCCGCCGCGCTGCTCGCGGCGGGAATCCGCGCCGCGCTCCGGCAGCACCGTTCGCTCGGACCGGTCGCGGCCCTGGCGGCGGCGGAGCCCGCCGTCGCCGAGGACCTGGCACGGGCGAACGCGTTCGCGACGCTGTTCCACGCGCGGCTGCACCCCGCGAGCGGCGTCGTGGAGCTGGTGGACGCCGGACACGGGCTCGCGGTCCACGTCGCGACCGAGGGCGCGCCCCGGATCCTGCGCTCGCACGGCCTGCCGGTCGGCCTGCACCACGAGGGGACGCCCCGCACGGCGAGCGCGGTGACGCTCGCCCACGGCGACGCGCTCGTCGTCGCCAGCGACGGTGCGCTCGACCTCGGCGACGGCACGGTCGACACGCTGCTCGACCTGGCGCGCACCCTCGGCCGGGCCCGCGACGTGCACGCGTTCCTCGAGACCGTGCGCCTGCGCGCCGCCGAGCGGGCCGAGGACGACGTGACCGTGGTCGTCCTGGTCCGCGAGCCGGCGCCCGGAGCCTGACCCGGACGCTCAGCCCGGCTGCGCTGCGAAGTGGACGACGGTCACCGCGAGGGCGAACAGGGCGAGGACGGTGAGGACCGCCCCTGCTCCGCACGACCACGCGCCACGACGGCGACGCCGACGGAGTCCCGCGACCCACGCCCAGAGCACCGTGCTGACGACGGCTGCGATCGGGAAGCCGACGTAGACGACCGATCCGGCGGTGTAGTCGCACCCTCCGCCGCCGCAGGCGTCGTACGCGAACATCGAGATCAGGACGCCGAACCAACCGACGACGAGCATCGGCAGGCTCAGACCGAACAACGTCAGCGTGACTGCGAGGTCCTTCCAGCCCGCAGGGGCCCGGACCGGGTGCGTGTGGCGGTCAGGACGTCCGAGCGGGAACAGCTCGTCATCGTCGTCGTCCTGCCGCATGGTCACCAGTGTGCCGTGCAGCACCGCTGCGCTGCCTGTCACGCCGATCGCGGGGCCGGGGCGGCTCCGAGATGATCGACCTTGCACGACGGGAAGCGCGACGTCAGATCGGCGCATGCTGCGGGCGCCCGTGAGGGAACGGCCAAAGCACTCGTTCACTGGCGTTCCCTCACCGAACGAGTCGGGACGCCGTTCGGCAACGCCGAGACCCGCGCCCTCGGACCACGAACTGCCGGGCGCTTGCAGAGCGATGTCGGGCCGCACGCCCAGGTCATCTCCTACGCCGGCGTGTCAGCGCCGTACCGCCCCGACGAGGTCGACTGAGATCGTCACTGTCCGACAGCCGATGAGCCACCGGACGGCGGTCGCTGCACTCGTGCGTCCAGCGCCGATCGCCCAGTACTTCGTCGACGCTCAGCGGGGCAGCCGCGGTCCGCAAAGTGCGATGACGCCGGGACTCGTGCGGCTGCTCGCTGCCGGGCTGGCGATGATCGGCATCGTTCGGACACTCCTCTCGATCTTCGGTCATCCAGAGTGACCGGAGCGTGCGAGGGCACGACCAGACAGAGTCCGGGTAGCCGATCGGCTATCGGTACGGGCTGCTCATAGGCTTGCTGGGTGATCGCGCGAGTTCTTGGTTCCGGTCGTCCGCTCGTCGCTCTCCACGGCTTCGGGGTGGACCACCGCATCATGCTGCCACTGGCGGACGCGGTGCAGGATCTGCCGTGGCGGCTGGTGTTCCTCGACCTGCCATGGGCCGAGGCCGCCGCGGCGACCGCAACCGCGGAGAGCGCGATTGACGTGGCCGACGAGGTACTCGCCGAGATCGACGACCACCTCGGCGACGAGCCCTTCGCCGTCATCGGGAACTCCTTCGGCGGCATGATCGCCCGACACGTCGCCCACGAACGCCGAGACCATGTCCTCGGCGTCGCAACCCTGGCGGGTGTCGTGCACCCAGCGCACACAGACCGCGCCGTCCCCGAGCGCACCGTGCTCCACGCCGAACCGTCCGTCCTCGAAGCCGCCGGCGACGCGCGAGAAGCGTTCGAGGAGGTCAGC
>NZ_MJAK01000006.1 GCF_001742745.1 Curtobacterium sp. ER1/6
AGGCGGGGGTGGTGCGGGGGTGGTGCTCGCGCACCGGCGGATCGGGATCAGGGGCGACCCGCCGGTGCGCCGTCCGGTGATCAGGCCGTGAAGGTCCAGGTCATCGGGACCGAGGCCGCGAGGCCCTGGTAGGTGTTGCCGGCGGACGGGTCGAGGGTCACCGCGAAGTTGAACGGGACGCTCGCACCGGCGGCCGGAGCCGCGGGCATCGTGAAGGCCGTGGCCGCCGCGCCCTTGAAGCTGGCGAGGGTGCCGCTGAAGACGGTGGTCGAGCCCGAGGTGATGACGAGGTTCATCTTGGCGCAGAGGTCGGTCGCGGTGCCGTTCTGGGCGCCGTTGTTCGACTGCGTGCAGGTGGCGCCCGGGGTCAGCGTGAAGGTCGCGGCGTTCGCGGTGCCCGTGTTCTTGATCGAGATCGCGGTGTTGACGGTGTTGCCCGGCGTCATCGTCGTGCTGCCACCGAACTTGTTGATCGTCGAGCAGGTCGCGGCGTTGGTCGAGACCGAGCCGCCGTCGGTGCTGAGGCAGGTGACGGTCGCGCCGGCGTTCTGCTCCTGCATGACGAGGGTGCCGGTGGCGGCCGAGTTGGCGTTGTTCGTGATGCTCGCGGCGAACCCCGACAGCGTGCCGGTGAGGGAGAGCGAGAGCAGGACGGCCGCGAAGATGCCGGCGAGGAGCGCCACGGGGGCGAAACGGATCCGCTTCAGCGCGGAGGTGCGGAGCTTGGTGGACACGGTGTACCTCATCGTTCGGTGGTTTGTCGGAAGCGTGGGGAGCAAGTCGTTCGGGCCGACTTGCTTCAATGATCAAGATAGTTACTCGTTCACCAAGTTGACCACTCGTATACTCACCCCAGAGCGGGGGACGCCCCGTGTCCCCCCTCCGACGGAAGCAGACCAGTGACCCAGATCGACGACGCCGACCTGATGACCGCGTTCGCCGCCGTGGTGCGGGCGAACGCGAGCCTGGTCGGGCAGTTGAGCGCGCGTGCCGGCATCCACGAGAACGCCCTCCGCGCCCTCGTGCTGATCAGCGACACGGGGTACTCGACCCCCACCGAGGTCGCGGGGTACCTCGGGCTCACGTCAGGCGCGGTGACGAACATGGTCGACCGCATCAGCACCGCCGGCCTGGTCGAACGGGCACCCAACCCCGACGATCGCCGCGGCTCCCTGCTGCGCCTCCTGCCCGCGGGCGAGGCCGTGGTCGAGGACTACCGGACCCGGTACGGCACCATGCTCCGCGCCGTCGACGGCTCGCACGACGGTGCGTTGCACGAGGTCCTCAACGCGCTGGCGACGAGCCTCTACGAACAGGCGGCCGACGCGCTCGGCGAGCGCGGGTAGACGGCGACCAGCAGGACGGCCTGGAGGCGCGTGGCGGAGTCCGCCACGCGCCTCCAGGCCGTCCTGCACCTCCTTGTTGCTTCGAACTCGAAGCAGGTGTAGCGTCTCCCCCAGATGCTTCGAACTCGAAGCACACGACGGAGGAGCACATCATGAAGGCAGTCCGGTTCCACGAGGTCGGCGGACCCGAGGTCCTGCGCACCGAGGACGTCGAGCGTCCCGAGCCCGGCGCGGGCGAGGTCCGGGTGCGGGTCGCCGCATCGGCGTACAACGCGGCCGACGGCGGCATGCGCGGCGGCTTCCTGCCGATCCCCGTCGTCCTCCCCCACGTTCCCGGCTACGACGTCTCCGGCACGGTCGACGCGGTCGGCGAGGGCGTCACGGACCTCGCGGTGGGCGACCCGGTGGTCGGGTTCCTGCCGATGGAGCACGACGGTGGCGCGGCCGAGTACGTCGTCGCCCCGTCCGGCGCACTCGTCGCCGCCCCGACGAGCATCCCGCTCGTCGACGCCGCTGCGCTGCCCTCGGTGGCCCTCACGGCGTGGCAGGCCCTGGTCGACGACGGCCACCTGACCGCCGGACAGCGCCTGCTCGTGGTCGGCGCCGGCGGCGTCGTCGGGAAGTACGCGGTCCAGCTCGCGAAGCGGCTCGGCGCGCACGTCGTCGCGACCGCGAGCCCGCGCAGCGCCGAGGCGGTGCAGGCGGCCGGGGCGGACCAGGTCGTCGACCACACCACCACCGACCTGCACGACGCCGTCGACGAGCGGGTCGACGTGCTCCTCAACCTCGCGCCGATCGACCCCGAGGCGTTCCGTGCCCTCGTGTCGCTCGTCCGCGACGGCGGCGCGGTCGTCAGCACGACGGCCTTCATGGCGACGCCCGGCGACGAGGACCGTGCCGTCCGTGCTGCCACCGTCTTCGTGCGACCGGACCGCGAACGCCTCACGGAGCTCGTGTCCCTGGTCGACTCCGGCGCGCTGCGGGTCGAGGTCACGCGGCGCATCACGCTCGACGAGCTGCCGGCACTGCACGCCGAGGCCGAGGCGGGACGCATCTCGGGGAAGGTCGTCGTGACGGTCTGACCGCGCGTCGTGGCCGACGGGGTCCAGCGGTGCACCGCTGGACCCCCGCATGCCCCAGACTGGAACGATGCCCCAGCTCCCCGTCGTCTTCGAGGTCGGCTCCATCATCGCGCTGGTCGCGATCCTGCTCGTCGACCTGCTCATCGTCGCCCGGCGGCCGCACGTGCCGTCGCTGCGGGAGTCCGGGGCGTGGGTCGGCGTCTACGTCGGACTGGCGCTCGTGTTCGCCGTCCTCATGCTCGTGTTCGCGGGCGGGGACGCCGCCGGGCAGTTCGTCGCCGGCTGGCTGACCGAGTACAGCCTGAGCATCGACAACCTGTTCGTCTTCGTCATCATCATGGCGCGATTCTCGGTGCCGAAGCAGATCCAGCAGGAGGTGCTGATGCTCGGCATCATCATCGCGCTGGTCCTGCGGGGCATCTTCATCCTGGTGGGCGCTCAGCTCATCGAGGACTTCTCGTGGATCTTCTACCTGTTCGGCGCCTGGCTCATCTGGACCGCGATCCAGCAGCTGCGCGAGGACGACGACGCGGAGCAGCAGGACAGTGCGCTCGTGCGACTGCTCCGCCGGCGGGTCCGGATCACGGACGACTTCGACGGCATGAAGTTCCGGGTGACGCACGACGGGGCGAAGCACTTCACGCCGCTGCTCATCGTGCTCATCGCAATCGGCACGACCGACCTGCTGTTCGCCCTCGACTCGATCCCGGCGATCTTCGGCATCACCGAGAGCGCGTTCATCGTCTTCACCGCGAACGTCTTCGCGCTCATGGGGCTCCGGCAGCTGTACTTCCTGCTCGGCGGGCTGCTCGAGCGCCTGGTCTACCTCAAGTACGGGATCGCGCTCATCCTGGCGTTCATCGGCGTGAAGCTCGTGCTGCACGCCCTGCACGAGAACGAGCTGCCGTTCCTGAACGGCGGCGAGGGCTTCGCCTGGGCACCGGAGATCCCGACGTGGGTGTCCCTCGTGGTGATCCTCGTCGCCATGGCGGGTGCGACCGGGGCCAGCCTGGTGCGGATGCGGCGCGACGGGGAGCTCAGCCGGCGCTGATCGCGCGGACGGCGAGCGCGGAGCCGAGCATCATCTCCATCGCCTCGCCGACCAGGCGGTCGCCGTCGCCGCGGGCGATGCGCCGCGAGGACACCAGCGACGCGATCCCCTGCACGGTGGCCGCGAACAGCATCCCGAAGGCATTCCGGGCACCTTCATCGAGGTCGTCAGAGCGTGGACCCATCGCGCTGTCGAGCACCGTGAACAGCTCCGCTGCCGCCTCGGCGATCCGGGGTGGACCGCCACCCGCCTGCGCCTTGGCCTGGAACATCAGGTCCATCAGCGCGGCGTCGTCGATGGCGAAGGCGACGTAGGCCCCGGCCACGCGGAGGAAGCGTGCGCGCACGTCGCCGCCCGGCTCCCCGAGCGCCGCGCGCACGTCGGCCGTGAGCCGCTGGAAGCCGGCCTCGGCCAGGGCGTCGAGCAGGGCCTGCCGATCGACGAAGTGGCTCCGGGGTGCGCCGTGGCTGACCCCGGCCCGCCGCGCGAGGTCGCGCAGGGAGAGTCCGTCGACGCCGGACTCGCGCAGCACCGCCGTCGCCTCGTCGAGCAGCACCGTGCGGAGGTTCCCGTGGTGGAACGGTCGCTCGGCCATGCGGTCATCCTACCGACATCTAGTCATTGACTACTTTCTTGTCAGTGCCTAGATTGAACGCATGACCACGACACAGACCCTGCTGGTGTTCGGCGCGACCGGCCAGACCGGCCAGCACTTCACCCGACTCGCGCTCGAGGCCGGCCACCGCGTGCGCGCCGTCGCCCGGACGCCCGCCAAGCTCACGGCCCGGCACGACGCCCTCGAGGTCGTCCAGGGGAGCATCGACGCGGACCTCGACCTCGACGCACTGCTCGAAGGCGTCGACGGCGTCGTGCTCATGATCGGCGACCGGGTGGCGCAGCAGGAGCGGCTCGTGAACACCGAGTTCGTCCGCCGACTCGTCCCCGCCATGCGCCGTTCCGGCACGCGCCGGCTGCTCTACCAGGCCGGTGGCCTGAGCGCCGCGCCGGGCAAGCGGCTCATGCCGGTGCTCCGTCTCGTCCGCTCGACGATCGCGCGGTCCTTCGACGGGCAGCACCGGGACAACGAGGCCGTGATGCGGTACCTCGACACCGAGGCCCGTGACCTCGCGTGGGTGGCGCACCGCGCGGGCATCGGGTCCGACGGGCCCTCGAAGGGCGTGCTCCGGCGGTCGGCGACGTGGATCAGCATCGGGACGTTCGTCGACTGCGCGGCGTACAACCTGCGGCTGCTGTTCGACGACGGCGCGGTGCACTCGTGCGACGGGAGTGCCTACCGGCGGGGCCGGTGAGCCGCGGGGCGGTGGACGGGGGGCTCCCCCGTCTACCGCTCCCCGCGGAAGTACCGGTTCGCTGCGGGGGTGAACATCAGGACCGCCGCCACGATCGTGACGATGCCGACCCCGATGCCGAAGAACCCGACGAAGCCGACGTACACGCCGCCGATCGACACCCCGAAGACCGAGACCACCGTCAGCACGACGAGCACGATCCGCGCCCAGCGGCGCCCTCGCCGCATCAGGAACACGATCACGATCTGCACGATCGCGATCACGGCGTTCACGGTGGCGACCACCGCCGTCTCGTACCCCGCCTGACGGTCACCGCCGACGGTCGGCTCGAGTGCGCCGATCCAGGCGATGCCCACGCCGATGAGCGGCCAGAGCGCCGTCAGCAGGTACAGCCAGAAGGAGATCCACACCGCACCGGGCGCCCCGGTCCGTCCGTTCCTCGTCATGCGCCGAGCCTAGGAGCGGAGGACGGTCGGTGTCCGGTCAGCGGGGCTCGTCGACCAGGGCGACGAACCGGCTGCCGACGCCGTAGACCGCACGGCGCTCGGTGCCCGCGGCCGGGCGGGGTGCCTCGTCGAGGTCGTGGTGGTCGCAGACCAGGACCGTCCAGTCCGGCCACCACTTCTTCGGCCGCTCGGCCTCGGAGAACCCGCACACCGCGCACTCGAGGTCGGCCCACACCCGCTTCGCGCCCGTGCGGTTCGCCCGCGACTGCACGAGCCACGCGGGCGGGTCCTGCTCGATCCGCTCGAGCTCGGCCTCGCTGACGTGCGACGGGATCCCGTGGCGGGCCGCCATCTCGAGGGGGATGTCGAGCCGTACGGCGGCGTCACGTCGGGAGAGCATCCGCCCAGGGTAGGTCGTCACGCACGCCCGTGCCGACCACGACGGCGGACCAGGCGGGTGGATCGGGCCGGCGGATCGGGCCGGCAGATCAGGCCGGCGGTGCGGGCCGGTCCCCCGGCAGCTCCACGGCGGAGCCGCCCACCGCACGCCGACGCTGCGGCGGAGCCGACGGCCGGGGTACCTCCGGCATCGCGAGGGCACGGCGACGAGCGGCCTCCGCCCGTCCGGCACCCGACACCGCCGCGATGAACGTCGCCGACTGCAGCACGGCGAACACGGGCGGGACCAGCAGCAGCGTCAACCGGTCGGTGGTCGCGGCTCCGGCGACGAGGAGTCCCAGCCACCCGAGCACCCACGCGACGGGCAGCCAGACGAACCGCTCGGCGAGGACCGTCGACGGACCGATCGACCGCTCCGCGCGGGCGAGGACCTCGTCCCGGTCCTCGAGCGCCATCGCCGGCGGCCGAGCCGCGAACTGCCGGTCGATGCGCTCCTGCCGGCGCCAGTCCCCCGTCAGCCCCTCGGGCGGCACGGGACCCATCGCGGCCACCCGCACGAACGGCGCGACGAGGCACCCCGCGGCGCCGGCGAGGAGGACCACGGCGATCAGGTCACGGATGCCGGACCCGGTCGACAGCGACCCCCAGACCACGTCCACGACCACGAGGAACGCACCGACGACCACGGCCGTCGCGCCGCACACCACCGTCCGCCTTCGCAGCCTCCCCGCGTCGACGAAGTCCGCACGCCGCGAGCGCACCACGCGCCATCCGTGCAGGAAGCCACCGTCACCCATGGACCGATCTTGTCCCCCGACCCCGAACATGCGCACGGCCCGAGTGGTACAAGTAGTTAGTCGAACTAGTCAGCGGTCGAGACGAGGACGCCGATCCGGCGTCACTCCCGACTGCGGCTCCCGGGCAACACCGGCGGGCTGCGTCCCCCACACGGCACTCCGGTGCCCGACCGTCCACAACGACCAACACTGCAAAGGACTTCCCATGAGCTTCCTCGGCTTCATCCTCCTCGGCCTCATCGCCGGCGCCATCGCCAAGCTGATCCTCCCCGGCCGTCAGGGCGGCGGCTGGCTCGCCACCCTCGTGCTCGGCGTGATCGGCGCCCTCATCGGCGGCTGGATCGGCGGCGCGGTCTTCAACGTCGGCTACGACGGCTTCTTCAGCATCCAGTCCTGGATCATCGCGATCCTCGGCGCGCTCGTCGTCCTCGTCATCTGGGGCTTCATCACCGGTCGTCGCGGCAGCCGCGCCTGACGCGACAGCACGACGGACGGGAGGCGCGGTGCCAGCTGGCACCGCGCCTCTCGTCCGTCGTGTGGTGACCAGGAACGGGACGCCGTCAGGACGGCGCCTCCCAGAGCTCGATCGGCAGACCCTCCGAACGGTCATGGCGGCACGCTACCCCCGGGAACGGCGTGCCGGCGAGCGCACTCGCAGGTCCGTCCGGAGCAGGACGTGGGAGCATCGGTCACGTGAGTCCCGTCCAGACCGACGTCCGCCAGGTCGTCGAGTCGTCCGGGAACGACCTCGACGCGGCGCGCGCACTGTTCGAGTCCGCCTACGACGCCTCCGGGTTCCTGCCCGAACGCTCCGACCGGGCGTTCGGCTACCGGTTCCGCTCGGTCGGCGACGCTTCGCTGACGCTCGACGCCAAGCGGTTCGACGCGCGCATGGTCGGCGAGGTCGACGCGACCAGCCACTACTTCGTCAGCTGGGTGAGCGACGGTGGCGGGGTCATGGACACCGGACGTGACGAGGTCGCCCTCGTCCCCGGTCGCCCGGTGGTGTTCCCGAGCGCCCGCCCGTTCGGCTTCGACCTGGCCGACGTCCGGCAGAACGTGGTGCAGTTCGACCGCCGGCTGCTCGAGCGGGTGGCGGCGGAGATGTACGGGACCGAACCGGCGCCGCTCCTCTTCGACCACGCCGCCGTCCCGCGGCCGGCTGCGGTCCGGGCGTGGAACGCCGAGCTCCGGGCGACCGCGCAGGTCGTGCTCGGTCCGGTGCCGCTGACACCGCTCGCCATGGCCGAGGCGACCCGGCAGACCGCGACGGTGATGCTCCGCACGTTCCCGCACGTCACGGTCGTCCCGGCCGTGCCGGACGTCCCCGGCGCGCGCGGCCGGGTGCAGGAGGCCATCGAGTACATGCACGCGAACGCGGAGTCGCCGATCACCACCACCGACGTCGCGCAGCACGTGGGGCTCAGCATCCGCGGCCTGCAGCAGGGGTTCCAGCGGCAGGTGCAGGCGTCGCCGAACTCGGTGCTCCGCGGGATCCGCTTCGACCGGGTGCGCGCCGAGCTCCGGTACCACGCGGTCGGCGAGGCCACCGTCTCCGAGGTCGCCCAGCGCTGGGGCTTCGCGCACGCCGGGCGCTTCTCGGCGGCGTACGCGGAGCGGTTCGGGGAGCTGCCGAGCGAGACGCTGCGGCGGCGGGGGTAGTCGGTCTGCGGCGGTCGGGAGGCCCTTCCGGCGGCTCGCCACGTGCCTCCCGGCTGCGACGCTCCCGGTACCCGCAGTGTGGTCATCCTCGGCGTACACCCTCCATACTGAAACTTCAGTACTGGTTGACGAATCTGAGGGGTCCTGGTGAAGCTGCGCGCCCTCACCGCTGCGCAGGGGGTCTCCTCCGCGGGGGACGCGATCACGACCGTCACGCTGCTGTTGGCCCTCCAGGAGCGGGGCGCATCGGCGTTCGTCGTCTCGGCGCTCGTCCTCGCCGAGTTGCTGCCCTCGGTCGTCCTGGGGCCCGTCCTCGCTCCACTGCTGGACCGGATGGACGTCTCACGGATCGTCTCGGCAGCACTCGCTGCGAGCACTCATCGCCATCGGGATCGCCTTCGTCCCGTCGGAGGGAGGACTGCTCCTGCTGGTCGCTGCAGCGGCGGCGGTCTCGGCGGTCGACTCCCCCGCGATGGCACTCCTGGTCCCGACCGCGGTCCCCACAGGACGTGCGGTCGCCGTCGGGTACGCCCGATCCGACACCTGTCGCACGATCGGAACGCTCGTCGGACCGGCCGTCGCCGGGTTCCTGGTCGCGGCCGTCGGCACGCACGCGACCCTCCTCGTCGACGCCGGTACGTTCGGTCGATCGTGCACCGACGAGCCCCGCGGGCCGTGCAGGGCCGGGCCTTCGCAGCGATGATCGGCACCAACAACGCCGCGACGATGGCCGGCACTGCGGTCGGCGGTCCGGCGGTCGCCCTCCTGGGCGGTGGCGGGACGCTGCTCGCGACGCTCGTCGGGACCGGGTGGCTCCTCCGCCGCGAGCAGACGTCGTGAGGGACGGACCGATGACCATGTGGGTCGCGCCGTGGACGCGGGCAGGAGACGGACGGGAGGCTCCTGCCGCGGCCCCGCCACGCGCCTCCAGTGGGGCTCAGAGCCGACGGTAGGTCGTCATGGTCTGGTCCGGCCGGTCAGCGACGTCGAACGAGGTGTACGCGAGGCGTTGCACCTGCCCGTCGGCCTGCCTGACGCGCTTGATGCCGGCCCCCGGTGTGCCGACGTCGTACCGCGGCCACCACCGGTCGGCCTCCGGGCTGGCCCCGCGGAGATCGGCCTCGAGTTCCCGCCAGACCGCGACGCCCGGATGCCGCCCGGCTCGGGCCCGGAGCCGTGCGAGGAGCCCCTGGGCCACGTCGGTCCAGTCCGGCAGGACGTCGCGTGCACCGGGAGCCAGGAACACCCACCGGACCAGGTTGGGGTGCTCGCCGTGGTCGAGTGCGCCGCGGAACAGCTCGGCCGCCGCCGTGTTCCACGCCAGCAGGTCGAAGGTTCCCCCGGTCACGTAGGTCGGGGCGGGGTCGAGGAGGTCGACGACCCGGGCGACCTCCGGATCGAGGACTTCGTCGGGGCTCGTCGGTACGGGCTCGTCGACGGCGATGGCGAAGAGGTGTGTCCGCTCCGCTCCGGCGAGTCCGAGGGCGCGCGCGATCGCGTCGAGGACCTGACGGGAGGGGCGGACGTCCCGGCCCTGCTCGAGGAAGGTGTACCAGGTGGCGCTGATCCCGGCGAGCATCGCGAGCTCCTCGCGGCGGAGGCCCGGGGTGCGACGGCGGGACGATCCCGGCAGCCCGACGTCGACCGGGCTCACCCGTTCCCTTCGCGCCCGCAGGAACGCCCCGAGTTCCCGACGCTGCTGCTCGGTGACGTCGCTCACGCCGTCCCTCCCTGGTGGTCCGGGTACCAGTATGCGGCGGCTCTGGATGGTCGCTCGCTGCCTGCGGAGACTCGGGGGCATGCAGGCATGGACACTCGACGGATCCGGTTCGACACTCAGCGTCGAGGAGGTGCCGGACCCGCGCGTCCGCAGCGGCGGCGTGGTGCTGCGCATGCTCGCGGTGCAGGTCCCCGCCTACACGCGGGTGCTCGTCGAGGGGGGCCGCGGCGGCATCGCGACCCCGACCGTGCTCGGCATCGGCGGCATCGGGATCGTCGAGGAGGTCGCTGACGACGTCACGACCGTCCGGCCCGGCGAGACGGCGCTGTGCACCGGGTTCCTGCGGAGCGGTCGGGTCGCCGAGCCGGAGGAGGTCCTCCTCGGGTGGACGGGGATCGGCGGCCGCGGGGCGACGACGGCGACCACGGACCGGATGCGCCGAGTCTGGCGGACCGGCACCTTCGCGGAGCGCACCGTGATGCCCGGATCGGCCGTGCTCGCGCTCCCCGGCGCCGAGACGTACGGCGACCCGACAAAGCTCGCGTTCCTGCCCTGGTTGAGCGTCGCGGACGGGGCGGTCGAGCGCAGCGGGATGACGGCCGGGGACCGCGTCGTCGTCCTCGGTGCCAGTGGACAGATGGGCGGCGCAGCCGTCCTCCTGGCGCTCGCCCGGGGCGCGGCGCAGGTCGTCGCGGTGGGACGGGACGCCGGGAGCCTCGACCGCCTCCAGGCACTCGACGGACGCGTCCGAGCCGTCCGCTCCGTGGGCGCGCGCGACGCCGACGCGGCAGCGATCGGCGCGGCAGCCGGCGGCGACGCCGACGTCGTGATCGACGCCCTCGGACCGACCCCGACCCCGGACCTCACCATGGCCGGGTTCGACAGCGTCCGGACCGACGGCACGATGGTCCTCCTCGGCGGCGTCCGCCAGGCGCTCCCGATCCCCTACGACCAGCTCATGCGCCGACGGATCACCCTGCGTGGCTCGTGGATGTGCTCCGAGGAGACCGCGTACCGGGTCTGGCGTCAGGTGCAGGCGGGCGTCATCGACCTCGGCGCCCTCGAGGTGACCACCGTCGGCATCGAGGACCCGGCCGCAGCGCTCGCCCAGGCCGAGCAGATCCGGGGACTGTCCGTCCTGGTGCTGACGCCCTGAACCCGGAGAACAGGTCGCACCGCGAGGCTGCTCGTCCCGATGGACGATCGGCTGTCGGGACACCGCAGCGGCCAGCTACCGCTTCCGACCATCACTCGTCGCGGCTGGGCCCTGGTGCTCGGCTGAGACCTGGTGCGCGGCTGCGTCGGAGGCGGCCGCATCCAGCGCGAGGACGACCTCCGTCGCGATGGCGAGGTCAGCCGGTGAGAAGTCGCCGAGTGCTCGGCGGAGGGCATCGGACAACGGCGCGTAGAACGCCGCGGCGGCCTGGTGGACCGACTCGGTGGATCGGAGACGCACGACACGGCGATCATCGTGGTCGTGGCTCCGCACCACGTGACCCGCGGTCTCCAGGCGCCGGAGCAGTGTCGAGGTCGCACCGGTCGTGAGCCCGACTCGCGCTGCGAGCCGCGCGGGCGTCAGCGTTCCACCGTGCCGTTCAGCGGTCAGGATCTCGACGACCGCGGCGGCATCGGTCGGGTGCATGCCGTGGCTGCGCGCGAACATCCGCCCGAGCTCTGAGTCCCGAGCGCCGAACGAGCGCACTGCGTCGACCAGTGCCGCGCGCTGCTCGTCCGTCGCCGCCCCACTGCCACCTCGATCGTCCATGGGCGCAAAGATAGCAATGGCGGAGTAGCTTCATGGCGTAACCACTTCATAATGTGAGTAGTGAGGGTGCCATGCGGCCGTCGGACATCAGCAGGCGAAGCGTCGTGTCCCGCGACGGCACGACGATCGGCTACCTGCGACAGGGGGTCGGGCCGGCGGTCGTGCTCGTCCAGGGCGCCATGGCCGATGTGCACGCCTACCGGAGCCTCGCCAGCGAACTGGCTGCGTCCTTCACCGTCATCAGTGCCGAGCGTCGCGGTCGCGGACTCAGCCCTCGCGGGTACACCCCAGACCATGACATCGCTCGGGACGTCGAGGACCTCGACGCGATCATGGCCGCCACCGGCGCGACGACGCTGTTCGGTCTGAGCTCGGGGGGCGTGATCGTGCTCGAAGCAGCACGGACGCTGCCACGCGTCGAGCGGATCGCGATCTTCGAACCACCCTTCTACGAGAACGGCATCGACCGCGCCCGTCTCGAGCAGCTCTTCGCCGACATCGACCACCGCCGCTCCGGCGCCGCACTCATCGGCGCGCTCCTCACGGCCGGCACAGCCCCCGGAGCGATCGCACACCTTCCCCGTCGGCTCGCTCGCGTCCTCGGCCTGGCCGTACTCACCTCCCAGGCATGGGCGCCCGGCCCCGCCTCGTCGCTCCGCCAGCTCCTCCCCGGCGTTCGGTACGACTTCCACGACGTCGCTCAGGTCGAGCACCGGATCGACCAGTACGGCACCGTGACGCAGCCGACCCTGCTCCTCAGCGGCACGAAGAGCCCCCGGTTCCTGCGCGACGCGGTCGCCCGTCTCGGCCGGATCCTGCCGGACGCGAAGCGCGTCGAGCTCGCTGGCCTGGGTCACGACGGCCCCTGGAACACGGGCGCCCCGCGTTCGGTCGCCACCGAGCTCACGTCCTTCTTCTCCCCGACCCGCACGATCGACGACTCCCCGACCCCGTACCGTCGCCAGTAGCCCGCACGTCGGATGCTTCTCGTCAGCACAGGAGGTCGTCAGGCCGCAAGGCCGCTGTTACCTTCTGCTCATGAACATCGGGCACGGCGACGCACCGCTCCGCTTGACCCCGGCTGTACGGATTGCAGCGGTGCTCGCCGCCGGGTACGGCTTCGCACTCGTCGCCCTGGCAGTCGTGCTCGCCACGGACTGGGCTCTCCACCGGGGGAACGTCGGCCACCTGCACAGCCTCGCTGCGTACCGCGGTGTCGCGTACTCCATCGTGGCGTGTGCCGCCGGAGCTGCTCTGCTGATGACCGGCAGCGTCCGAGCATGGCGCGGCTCGAGAGGGCTTGCTGCGCTCATCCCCCTCGGACTCATCGTCGCCATCGGTTGTGTCGGCGAACTCATCGACATCTCGACCGGTCAGAGCGTGAACTCGAACATCACCGGTGCGGCGATCATCTGCGCAGCTGCCCTCCCGGCGGTGCTGTTGATCCTGCCCCGGAAGGACGCTGCAACCTAGCGATCTGCCGTCGGGCCAGGTCCCGCGGCGCGACGCTCCGTCCCGCACACGGGCCCCGCACTCGCGCGGACCGCACCGGCGTGTCGGATCCTCCGGTTCGATCGGAACGGGCCGCGTGAAGTAAACCCACGGGAACGTCCCGCCCGGAACATCCGTCCACCCCTCCTTCAGCAGGCGAGTGGACTTCCGGCTCCCCTGGAGCACCCGCACGTGCTCCCACGGGCGGGTGTCCTGCACGAGCTCGTGGGACTGCAGCCCGACACGGATCGCGTGCCAGCCTTCGGCGCCGAGCTTCGCGAGCTTGCCCATCTCGTCGAACGCGGTCACCGGGTAGAGCGTCCGAACTGCCGGCACCGCGTCGACCGCGGGCGGCGCAACACCGGTCAGCGGAGATCCGTACATCTGCTGCGCGGCTTGCCGAGACGAACCGAGGATCTCCCCGATGGCTGCCCAGGAAGCCCCGTTCCGCCGTGCCCCGTCGACGGCCGCCTGGGTGACCTCACGGAGCAGCGAGCGCATCGTCAGGCACAGTTCAACCGCTCTCAGCGACTGCTCGCGGAATGCCTCCGGACCGAGACCAGGATCGTCGTCGTCCAGCTCGGGGAGGGCGCGGGCGATCAGCTCCCTCAGTTGTGCGGTGATGGCGGAGTCGGTCATGTTTCTCAGCGCTGGGCTTGCGCCGCACTCACGGCGAACACCGCGAAGACCAGTCCGACGACGATGGCCCCGCGAGCAGCATGCCATCGCGCCCGACACCCCAGGCGTAACCGCTCCCGATCGCGACGAGCCCGAAGGCGCCGGCGACGAGTCCGAGGATCATGGTGTTCCGCACGGGGACATGCTCTCGCAGGCGCAGACGCGCGTCGATCCACCGTTGACAACCGGTGTCATCTTCGGGGTTCTCCACGACGCGGCCGATTGCCGTGCAGGAGCCACCGCCCTCGCGGTTCCGTCACCTCCGACCTCGTGGGACCGACAGCCGACCGGCCACCGCCGTCATCCTGCCGACTGACGTTGGTTGAATGATCGTTCAGCCCACAGTGGAACCACCGGTCCTGACCTGGGGTTTCCCCGATGCCCCCCGACCGAGGGAGCAGCGCGGTTCCCAGCGTCCTCTTAACCTGCGCGGACCGACAGTTTCCCGGACTGTCGCCTGACCCAGGGGGAACCCGTGCGCCGTAGCAACTCCACTGTCCGACGCGCCTGCGCCGTCGGCACGACCATCGCCCTCGTCGGCCTGTCGACCGGTCTCGGCATCATGACCGCGACGTCGGCCTCCGCCGTCGAACCGACGTCCAGCACCACCGTCGCGGACAGCGGGACCACCGCTGTCGACACCACGCCGAGCCCGTCCGCCGAGGCACCGTCGGCCGATGCCCCGGCGACCGACCCGTCCGCGACCGCCACCCCGCCCGCCGACTCCCCCACGGAGCCTGCAGCACCCGCGACCGAGGCTCCCGCCGCCCCGCAGCCGACCGTCCCGACCACCGACGCCCCGCGCACCGCTCCGGAGTCGACCCCGCGCATCGCCGCAGCCGCCGGCACGGTCACGATCGACGGCGACGCCTCGGTCGGCTCGAAGCTCACCGCCGAACCGTCCGGCTTCACCGCCCCGACCACCCTGAGCTACGCCTGGACCGCGGACGGCACCCCCGTGAGCCAGGCCCAGACGTACGTCGTCAAGGCGGCCGATGCGGGCAAGGTCCTCACCGTCACGGTGACGAACACGCAGAACGGCGTCCCGGTCGAGTCCGAGTCGGCGCAGACCGCCCCCGTCACGCAGGCGCCCGTCTTCGTCGACGAGGCCGGCACCCCGATCACCGCGGGCACCACCGAGGAGGACGACCTCACCGTCTCCGCCACCGCGGGTGAGCGGTTCTCGTACACGTTCCGTGCGACCGGCTCCCCGAAGCCCGTGCTGAGCCTCGACTACTACTACACCGGGGACGAGGACGACCACGGGGACGAGACCCCGGCCGACCAACTGCCGGAGGGCGTCTCGTTCGATCCGGCCACCGGGGTGCTGAGCGGCTCGACCGAGGAGGCGGCGTACTACGACTTCGCCGTCACGGCCACGAGCGGCACCCAGACCGTCACCCAGACCGTCGAGCTCGAGGTCGTGGCAGCTGCCCCGGTCGGCCTCGAGGCCATCGCCGTCGACCGTGCGGCCTTCATCGACTACGTGAAGAGCGGGTTCCCGGTCAGCTGGTTCGACGGCGAGCACGACGAGCACTCCGGCAGCTTCCGGACCTGGATCATCAAGGCAGACGGCTCGATCCTGACCCAGGACCACGACTACGAGTCGGACAGCACGGGTGGCTTCGAATCGTGGACCGAGACGGACGGCGGTGAGCCGACCGTCCCGCAGGGCGGCACGCTGCTCCTCTCCGGCAACCTGGTCGACCAGTACGGCAACGCCGTCGTCGACGAGGAGACCGGAGACCCCACTGCCGAGGTCAGCGTCCGCTCGAACGTGGCCTCCGACGTCATCGCCCCCGACTCGGTGCTCGGTGATTCGGGCTTCGTCGGCGTCACCTTCCCGCACGCCTCGGTCCACCGCCTGACCGTCAGCGCCGCGGACTTCAGCACCGCGTTCGACGTCCAGGTCACCCCGACCGCTGCGGTCACCGTCCCGAAGGCGTCGACCCCGATCGGCACCGTCCAGCACGGCACCAAGGCACCCGCGCAGGCGAAGGGTCGGCTCGCGTACACGGGTGCCGACGAGACCTCGCCGCTCGCGTGGGCCCTCGGTCTGCTCGTCGCCGGCGCCGGCCTGATCGGCGCCCGTACGGTGCGTCGCCGGCGCGCGCAGCGCTGATCCCTCGCCTCCCGTTCGCCTCGTACTCGCGGGTCGGACGGGAGGCTCCTCCCGCGGCCCCGTCACGTCCCTCCCGGACGTGGCGGGGCCGTCGGCATCGGCTCTGGTCCCGACCAGGTGCCGTGCGCCGGTCCTCGCGGCACGAGGGCTCCCCACATCGGGTACGCCCGCGTCTCGACCTCCGAACGAGTCCTCACCGCTCACCGCGTCACGCTCGCTTCATGCCGTGCCGCGACACGCTGGGGATCGCGAAGCTGGATCAGTCGGCCAGGAGCCTCCGCGACGCGAAGGACATCGTGAACGAACTCACCGCGAAGAACGTGAAGATCAACATCGGTGTTCCTGTCCACGATCCGGACGACCCGGTGGGACGGCTGCTGTTCAACGTCGTCGCCCTCGCGGACGTCGCTACGGTCGGTGGTGTGGAGCGTACGGACGGGACGATCAAGCACTTCTCGCAGAGCAACCCAGCAGGCGACGGGCAAGGCGATGTTGCTGCCTTGCTGCGACGGGTTGCGCAGACCATCGATGACCTCGGCGACGTGTCGATCGAGGACGTGACGTTCACGAGCAGCGTGACTGAAGGAGAGGACGACCTGGCGATGACCGTCTACTACTACCCGGAGCCACGCCGCCGCTGACCAGGTCGTGATGCCGTCCACGCGTCCCGCTGACTCATCGCTCTGTGAGGTAGTTCGATCAGGAACCGAACAGGCCGAGTCCTGCCGAGATGGCTAGCCCGAGACCACGACCATCCCCACTGTGCTCCCGACGACCACGGTTCGAGCGGTACGGCGCCTCTGCCCGTACGGCGCACGTGGATCGAGCGCGGGCGCATGCCTGGCTGAGTCAGCAGTCGTACTGGAAGCAAGGACGTTCCCGCGACGATGGGACTCCGATCGGTCGCGCTCCCCAATCGCCGGTCACACGGGGTGACCGAAGACGGACAGAAGTGTCCAGACGAGGCCTATCACTGCCAGACCTACAGCGAGCACACGGATGAGTCCCGGGGTCATCGCACTTCGCGGACCGCGGCTGCCCTGTTGAGCGTCGATGAAGTACCGCGCGATCGGCTCCGGCCGAACGATCGCGGTGACCGCTACTGCAACCATTGCCGGCCCAGCGACGAGTCCGGGGATCCACATGGGCCTACCCAATCAGGTCGACGTGATGACAGTGAGGCGTATCTGCCTGCTTCCCGCTGTCCATCAGCCGATCGGAGACCGGACGGCACCTCTGCCGCCGACGGATCGCTAAGCTCCACCCACCTGAAGTGGCACGACCGATCGATGGGGGTAGCGATGCTGTTTCTGCAGTTCCTCGTACCGGTGGTACTGGTTGTCGTCGCCGTGCTCATCTTCCTCGCGGCCCGCGGGAGCATGGGCCGAAGCCCGCTGCAGGATCAGCAGGACGCCGAGTGGCGGGCGAGGCGTGACGAGCGACGTCGAGCTCGAGCCGAGCGTCGTTCCAGCGACCGGTAGAGGATCGGCTGGCGGGCAGACGCATTGGGTGACCCACTGCCAGGCGCACAGTGAACCCCCCGGTGGCACGCAGAAAGAGAGTCAAGCGCAGGTCAAGCGGACACCACGACGGGGCCGCGCCGGTCGGCCTCCTTGCAGCAAAATCGGTACCGCAGTCCGCTGCCGCAAGGGCACGGGCGGTAATCACCGCCCGTGTAGCCGGACGGTGTCGCGTACGGTTCCAAATCTGGCCGCGGAACGAAGTCGTGGATGATTGTGCCGGGTGTGATCGTCAGATTCATCGATGGTTCGGGCGGCACTGCCCATCCAGTTGTGGAGCCTGGCTTTGGCCGCACGTCCCGCATCTCAGCGCCGACGGACCGATGATGCCGGATCAGCGATGACCAGATTCGCTGCGAACCTTGCTCCCTCGGGGCATCGAGGAAGCCGTTAGCCATTTCGCGGGCAACGTTTAGCCCGGTAGCAAGCCCTGGTGACTGCAGGGCCAGGTCGATCGCCAGCCCGGCAGCAATCCCGAACTTTCCAGCGTTGAGCCCGGCGCCAATTCGCTGCAAGATGCCGCGCTCAGCCGCCTTCCGAGCATCGTCCAGCTTGGGCTGCAGCAGAATGCGCTCCTGATCTGACACGTACGCCGCCAGGTCACTTTGCGTCCCGTCGACCGGCGCGTTTTGAAAGAGCTCGTGGAGGTCGGCACGGAACTGTCCAAACATGTCGTCGTCGTGGACCTCGGCGATCAGCTGCGGCGTCAGACCAGAGAAAATGGGCAGATCTGATTGAAGTATAGCCTCGCTAGTCCGCGTTGCCGGTCTGACAAAATCGCGAACCCCTGTTCTACACAGGAACAACTCATGGTCGAACGCAGCGGTGTAAGTCGCCCCGTAGGAGGCGGCAATAAGGAACTCGCGCGCGAAGTACGTTAGCCCCCGGCGTAGCGACTCTGCGATGCGAGGCTCCGGGTTCGGTCCGGACGCGAAGATAAACATACCGCGCACGTTGTCCTCAACAGGTATATCGGCCGGTGAATAAGCAGCCGTGTACGCGCCCGGTGCAAGATCGGGGTTTTTGACGAGGCGGTCGACGAGACGTCGAATCGGCACTCGCTGCTCGTAGACTCGCCGGGCGGTGGGGACTGGCACGACGATACCGGCGTCGATGAGTGGACGCAGAGCCCGCAACTGGGTCACGGCTACGTTCAAGAACTGCCGTGTCTCGCGCATGTGTGGCTGATTTGCCTCTGGATCCCAGTAGCCGGGCCTCGCAGCGAGTGCGTGTTCGACGAGGTGCTGCTCAGGTGCAAACCAGTCGACGATCGGGTCGCGAATCAGGAGCTGTTCGTTGTACAGCAGACTGGTCAGCAGTAGATCGCCGTGAACCAGGCCAAAGTTCGCGGAAGGCCAGCCACCGATGTAGACCGGTTGCCGGTCTGGTGAGAGGTGCGCCGGATCCGCTTGAGAGCCAGTCAGGACCTGCGAGCCGAACTCTCGTATGGTGCGACCGGGCACGCGGCTGAAGTCTTCGTCGTTCCGAAGGGCGAAGAAGTCGTCAAGAATCTCGAGTGTGCTGCTCATGCGTGCCCTTCGCTCGGGTCGTTCAATCTTAAGGAAGGCGACCGACAACCTCGACGGACGTTGCCAACGTTCCGCCTGGCCAGGACCAGCAGGGCCGTCACGTGCTGCCTCGATAGCCGGTGGCTGACCGACCTCGGCGTCGCCGACAACGTGGACCCACTTGCAGAACGCAAGATCGCTGCGTCGCTGCGGCATCTGCTGTCGCTGGCCGTTGAGAGCTCTTGTCTCAGATAGGTAGTCCGCGATCGTTCTCATTGAGGGTGCCTCATGCGGACGCTTTGCGGACGCTCTCAGGTCTTGGGGGTGAGCAACAATGCTTCGCCCCACCTCGTACGGCGAAGGGTTGCGTGCGAAGGAGACAGGTCACATGCGCGGCGACCAGTCGCCTACTGCGGCATGTCCACGAACCTCGAGAACATCCCGTGGAACGCCACCGTGATCGTGTCCGTCGGCCCGTTGCGGTGCTTCGCCACGATCAGGTCCGCCTCACCCTGCCGCGGGTTGTCCTTCTCGTACGCCGACTCACGGTGCAGCAGGATGACCATGTCGGCGTCCTGCTCGATCGACCCCGACTCGCGCAGGTCGGAGATCATCGGCTTCTTGTCCGCACGCTGCTCGGGACCACGGTTCAGCTGCGACAGCGCGATGACCGGCACGCCGAGCTCCTTCGCCATGAGCTTGAGGGCACGCGAGAACTCCGAGACCTCCTGCTGGCGGCTCTCGACCTTCTTGCCCGAGGTCATCAGCTGCAAGTAGTCGATGACGACGAGCTTCAGGTTGTGCTGCTGCTTGAGCCGGCGGCACTTCGCCCGGATCTCGACGAGCGTCATGTTGGGGGAGTCGTCGATGAAGAAGGGTGCGTCGTTGATCCGCCCGCGGGTCTGCGCGATCGTGGTCCAGTCGCGGGAGTCGACGGTGCCCTTGCGCATGTTCTGCAGCGGCACGCTCGACTCGGCGGACAGCAGGCGCATGGCGATCTCGGCGCGCCCCATCTCGAGCGAGAAGAACGCGGCGGTCTGGTCGTGCTTGAGCGCGGCGGCGCGGCACAGGTCGAGCGCGAGCGTCGACTTGCCGAGTGCGGGTCGGGCGGCGACGATGATGAGCTGCCCGGGGTGGAAGCCGTTCGTCAGGGCGTCGAGGCCGCTGAACCCGGTCGGCACGCCGGTCATCTGCCCGTCGCGGCCCTTCGCGGCCTCGATCTCGTCGATGGCGGCGCCGATGGCGTCGGTCAGGGGGACGTAGTCCTCGGTCTGCACGCCGCCGGCGACGTTGTAGACCTCTGCCTGGGCGCTGTTGACGAGGTCGGTGACCTCACCCTCCGACGCGTAGCCCATCTGCACGATGCGGGTGCCGGCGTCGACCAGGCGGCGGAGCACCGCCTTCTCGGCGACGATGGCCGCGTAGTACCCCGCGTTCGCGGCGGTCGGCACCATGCTCGTGACGCTGTGCAGGTACTCGGCGCCGCCGGCGCGGGACAGCAGGCCGGTCTTGGTGAGCTCGTCGGTGACGGCGATGACGTCGGTCGGCTCGCCGTGCGAGTAGAGCGACAGGATCGCGTCGAAGATGACCTCGTGCTTGGGGATGTAGAAGTCCACACCGCGCGCGGTCTCGATCACGTCGGCGACGGCGTCCTTCGACAGCAGCATCCCGCCGATCGTCGACTGCTCCGCCAGCAGGTCGTGCGGCGGGGTCCGGTCCACCCCGCGGTCGGCCAGGTCCTGCGGGGACGGATCGAGATGCGCGATCGACACACGGACTCCCTCTTGTCGGTACTGGCACGGACCGCGGTCCGCACCGGCTGTTCTACCCCGGACGACCGACACCCCTGCTGTCGCCGAGTCGCTGGGCCAAGCTACGGGGACAGAGTTATCCCCAGCAAACGCACCTGTGGACAACTCTGTGGACTGTCTGCGGAACACGCCGGACCGGCGTGTGGACAACTGTGGACGAACGTGTGGACAACCACCCGTGGGAACACATGTTCGACCGCTTGACCTGGGGTTTCCTGTTCCACACGATGTGTGGAAAACCGGGCTTCAAGTGCACCTTGAACCTTGTGGGATCGGCCCCGAGAACTGTGCAGAACCGCTTGACAACAGCGATGGTTGTCCTGGGCGTTCTCGGGCTGCTCCCAGGATCGGCGGACCGCCGCGACCGGTAACCCGTCAGGCCAGACGAGCGAATCCACAAGCTCAGACGAGCGCGACCGACTCGGACCCCGCCCGCGTCCCGGCCGGCACCATCGGCACCTGCAGGGTCGACGCCAGCCCCGTACCGAGGTGCACGAACGCCGCTCCCGGCACGATCCGCGACGAGATCGACGACCGCGCGATCCGCACGCCGATCAGGTCACCGGCCAGGGTGTCCTGCGGCGAGAGCAGGGCACCGCGGCGGTTCTTCTTCGCGTCGACCTGCCACCCGCCGAACCCGGCCGCCAATCCGGTCGTGTTGCCGCCGAGCAGCATCCCCTGCCGGTTGTCCACGGCCGCCCGACCCCAGTCCCGCAGCCACCGCGCCGCCGAGCAGTCGATCAGGAGCTCACCGTCGTCGACGACGAGCACCAGGGGCGTCCCGTCCGCCGCCAGGACCGGCTCGAGCTGCTCCTGCGTCACGTCGTCCCCGCTGAACACCGCTCGGACGCCCGGCAGCCCCTCGAGGTCCCGCACCGGCCCCGGCCGCGGCGCGAGCACGACGAGCGACGTCCCACCCACGAGCAGCGACCGCGCCATGGCGGCGAGCATCGTCGACCGTCCGGAGCGCGAGGGGCCCGCGACGACGAACGTGCCGCCACCGGTGGACAGGTCGACGGTCTGCAGCTCCATGTCGTCGCCGCCCACTCCGGTCACGGCGACCATCGGCTGCGGCTCCGGCGCGGACGACAGCGCGAGTGCGGCGTCCAGGTCCAGGTCCTTCGGCATCGCGTCGACCCGGAAGGGGCGTGGCGACGGCGGGACCGGTGACGCCGCGCGCAGCTCCTCCGCCAGGTTCCGCACCGCGGTCGTCTGTCCCTGCCCGGAGACGTCGGTGCCGAGGGTCGCGAAGTGCACCTCGTTGCCGGACTCGGCCCGGAACCCGCGACCGGGCGGGATCGACGCGGGCAGCTTCCGGTGGTTGATGCCGGCCAGCGAGTAGTCGAGCCGGTCGGTCAGACGGAGCACGACCTTGTCGTCGGTCAGCGTCGACATCCGCGACGCCAGCAGTGACCGGTCGCCGGACACCACGACGTGGATGCCGGCGGCCGCGCCGTCGCGGAGCATCGACTGCACCGCGTCGGTCAGGGCGCCGCCGTCGACCTCGCCGAGCGAGGTCGTGAAGTTCTCCCACCGGTCGATGAGCACGAGCACGTGCGGCAGGCGTTCGCCCTCGGGCGCGAGCAGCCGCTGCTCGGTGATGTCCGCGGCCGACGCCGCCGCGATGAGGTCGTGCCGACGCGCGGTCTCGCGTGTCAGGCGGTCGATCAGCCGCGTGGCGCGCTCGACCTGCGTGCGCTGGACGACGGCGCCGCAGTGGGGGAGTTGCTGCAGCGACGCGAGCGCCCCGTTCCCGCAGTCGATCGCGTAGAGGTGCAGGTCGGACGACGGGACGGCCCGCGCCGCCGACGCCGCCAGGCTGCGGAGGGCCGACGACCGCCCGGAACCGGGGGCGCCGACGACGAACTGGTGGGTGAAGCGGGTGAGGTCGACCTCCGCGGCGCGCTGCTCCTGCGTGTCCGGCAGGTCCTCGAGACCGACCGCGAAGCGCAGCCCCTCCTCGGAGGACGCCGCCGCACGACGCGTCCCGACGGCGGCCGACGCCACCTCGGCGAGCGGCAGCAGCTCGGGCAGCGGCGGCAGCCACGGACTGTGCACCCGCCCGATGCCGAGGCGGTCGCGGGCGTCGCCCATCGCCTGCACCAGCACCGACAGGTCGGTTGCGGCGGTCGCACTGTCGCTGCGCGACGGGCGGGTGGGCGGTGCGGTGGCGAAGTCGCGCCAGTCGAGCACGCGGACGAACGGGAGGCCCGTGGCCGGGTCCTCCTCACCGGCCCACCGACCGCCGACGCGCGCCGACTGGAACGGCACGACCGACGAGTGCCCCAGGCGCGCGTACGCACGCCCCGGCACGCTCTTCGGGATGCGCGCGGCGTCCGCGACGTCGATGACGTCGGTGCTCTCGCCCGAGTCGGTCATGCGCAGCGCGACGCGCAGGTTCGTGTTCGCGCGGATGTCCGGGCCGACGACGCCGCCGGGCCGCTGGGTCGCCAGGATCAGGTGCACGCCGAGCGACCGGCCCCGCTGGGCGATGCCGATGAGGCCCGTGACGAAGTCCGGCAGCTCGGTGACCATCGCCGCGAACTCGTCGATGACGAGCACGAGCCGCGGCATCTGCTCGCCGGCACCGCCACGGGCGAGGTGCGCCTCGTGGTCCTCGATGTCCTTCGCGCCGGACGCCGCCAGGATGTGCTCGCGGCGGGTGAGCTCCGCGCGGAGCGACCGCAGCGCCCGCTCGACCAGGTGCTGGTCGAGGTCGGTGACGAGCCCGACGGTGTGCGGCAGGTCCGACGCGACGCTGAAGGCCGCACCGCCCTTGTAGTCGACGAGAACGAACGTCATCCGGTCCGGTCGGTTCCGGAGCGCGAGCGACGCCACGAGGGTCTGCAGGAACTCGGACTTGCCCGAGCCCGTGGTGCCGGCGACGAGCCCGTGCGGACCGTCCTTCACCAGGTCGAGCTCGAACGCGCCGTCGATGCCGACGCCCACGACCGCGGCCGTGCTCGTGCCGGACCCGGCCCACCGCTCGGCGACGGTCGCGCCGTCCGGCTGCGGCAGGTCCACGACGTCGAGCAGCCGCGCTGCGTCGGGCACCAGCCCGTCGCCGTCCGACCCGCTGGTGTCGCGCAGCGGCGAGGTCCCGCGCGCCACGTCGTCGAACCAGTCGTCCCCGACACGGTCCGCGAGCACGAGCTCGACCGGGGCGGCGAGCTGCCGACGGAGCACGAGCTGCGTCGGGCTCCGGTGCGCCACGGTCGCGACGCACTCCTCCGGGAGCTGCCACTCCTCCTCGTCGATGCACACGAGGCGGATGCCGCACGCGGGCCCGTCGCGGAGCAGCCCGACCACGCCGGGCATCGCGCGGAGCCGACGTGCGCCGTCGAGCACGACGACGATCTCGGGGGAGAACCGCGACCGGTTCAAGCCGTTCTTCTGTCGCTCGGCCCGACGTTCGGCGAGCACCTGGGTCAGCTCGGCCAGGCGGCGACCGATCGTCTCGCCGTCGGCTCCGATGAGCGCGAGCGCCTCCTGCCCACCGGTCGGCCGGAGGTGTGGGAGCCAGAGCGTCCACGCCCACGCCGGCACGTGCTGCTGCGCCGTGAGCACGACGAACTGCACCTCGCGCGGGCTCTGCGTCACCGCGAGCTGCCCGAGCACCCACCGCCCGAGCTCCCGCGGGGACTCCCCGGCCCCGGCGATGCCGAGCACACCGATCTCCGCGAGGGGCACCGTGACGGGCACCCCGCGGGTCGTGCGCGGTTCGTGCGCCAGTCCGTCCAGGTCGCGGTCGTCGACGACCGTCACGCTCGACGGCAGGTCGCCGGTGCCGATCCGCACGTGCAGGTGGTCGCCGTCCGAGGGCCGACGCTCCCACAGCCGCCGCCCGGGGGTCGTCGCGACGACCCGCAGCGACGCGGCGTCGAGCGACGAGGTCCGCCGCTGGTCCCGCTCGTCGAGCACGGCCTGCTCGATCGCCGCCTCGAGCGCCGCGACCCGTTCCCGGTGCTCGGCGAGCTGCTTGCGGTGGCTCTTCTTGCCGGTGCGCCGCGAGCTGATGGTCTGGCCGATGACCATCATCGGCGTCATCGCCGCGAAGAGCAGGTAGAACGGCGAGTGGAAGACCGTCGCCATCACGATGCCGAACATCGCCGGCACGAACACCATGATCCACGGGATGGCCGAGCGCTGCGGGGCGACCGGCGGCTTCGGGATCCGGAAGTCCGTCTTCAGGAACGGCGGGAGCAGCCGTGGCGGCCGGTTGAAGTCGAGCTGCCCGGAGTCCGGCGGCCGGAGCAGCATCCGGTCGACCACCTCGACCGGGCGCACGCTGAGCACCGTGTCGCCGAACCGCACCAGGGCCCCGGGCGGCCAGGCGGTCCACGCGTCGGTGACGGGCTCGTCCTCGAGCGCCGGCACCGGCTCGTCCGCCGGGCGCGCACCGTCGTCCTCGGCCGGGGCGAGGCGGACCGTCACCGACCCGTCGAACGCGGTGCGTGCCTCCAGGCCGGGTCGTCCGTCGGCGTCGGCTCCGACCGCGGCCGCACCGTCGTCGGCCAGCGCGATCCGGACCGTGCCCGGCGACAGCCGGCGCACGCGGCCGGCGTCGACCCCGCCCACCACGAGCAGGTGCACGACACCGTGCTCGGGCTCCGGGCGCACCGCGCCGCCCACGTGCAGGACCGCGCCGTCGACCAGTCCGCTGCGCTCGAACGGGACGTCCCCGTCCGGCGCGTCGGCGGGCATCGGCGCACCGCCGGTCCGGCGGACGAGCGCGTCGACCACGCTCCGCATGGGCGTCCGCCCCGCGGCGTCGACGAGGACGTCCGAGGTGTCACCCGTGCCGTCGTCGACGACGGTGACGACGACCCGCATCAGGCCTCCGCCGGCACGTCGTCGCGCTGCGTCGTGTCGGCTCCCGCGGCCGGGTCGACCGGGACCGACCGGCCGAGGCCGGCCCACTGCAGCGTGCCGAGGACGTCGGAGACGTGCGTGCCGTCGCGTCGCGCCTCGATCGTCCAGCGGGCGAGCGGGTGCGGGGCCACCGCGATGCAGGCCCACCGGCCGCCCGGCCGTTCGAGCAGTCGGGCGAGTTCCCGGCCGTCCTCGCCGGAGGGCACCCGCGACACGACCAGGAGGCCCGGGGTCGCGTCCGCCGTGACCGCCGCGATCGCATCGCGCACCGACACCGCCGTGCCCGTCCGGGTGCCCGTTCCGACGCCGAGCACGGTGGTGCCGACCGCCCAGGGGGCGGTCTGCAGCTGCTCGACCAGGCGGACCAGCAGGGCCTCGCGGGCGGCCGGTTCACCACGGAGGGCGAGGATCCCACCCACGCGGCGCAGGTCGACCAGCACGGTGTCGTCCCGGTCCGTGCCGAACGACACGACCGTCGCGAACTCGACCGGCGCGCCGCCCGCGAGCGGCACCGCCTGGAGCGCCCACGTCGGGGCGGACCACGTGCGCCCGTCGGGCGTCGCCGTCCACGGCGCGGGCGGGGCGATCGTCGGCGAGGCGACGTCGATGCGGACGGTGGTCCCGATCGTGATGCGCACCGCGCCCGGGAACAGCACGTTCGCGGCGGCGCACGATGCGTCCACCGCGCGCAGGACCCGGTCGACCGCCCACGCGGCCGCGGGGTCGCGACGCACCTGGTCGGCCCAGGCCAGGGCGTCCGTCGAGGTCCGGCGGCGGAGCGCGACGATCGTCGGGACCACGAGGGCCAGGGTGGCGAGGAGCACCACGACCGACATGGTCACCAGCAGGTGCGACTCCGGCGTCAGGAAGGACCAGGTCATGCGCGCGCCTCGGCGATCTCGGTGATCCGGCGCTCGAGCGGGGTCGGCTCGGCACCGGGGACGTCCGTCCAGCGGAAGGTGGTCATCACGGCGTCGAACAGCATCACCAGGGCGTCGGTGAGCCGGTCGGCTGCCTCCGGGTCCTCCGGGTCCGTCCGGCTGATCGCCGAGAAGGACATGAGCACCCAGCGTCCGGGACGGTGGGGGACCGGGATCGTGTAGGTCACCTGGCGGTCGTCGACGACGGGCAGGTCGTCACCGATGCCGGGCATCTCGGTCGCGACGTCGGCGCGGCGGACGGTCTGCTCGGTGCGGGCCGCGATCCCGCCGTCGACCTCGCGCAGGCCCGTGTCGTCGGGGTCGCGCCGGGTCGGCAGGGCGTCGGCGAGCAGCTGGGCGATGACCTGCTCGGGCGCCTCCTCGCTCTCGTCGTCGACCTCGGACTCGATGATCGACACCGGCGGGGTGTACCCGTCGACCGGCTGGACCGGCATGTAGACGGCGGTCGCGCCGCTGTCGCCGGCCTCGACGACCGCGGACGTCAGGCGCTTGCGCATCTCCTGCCGGAGCGGCTCGGCCCGGTCGCGCGGCAGGTCGTCCGGCAGGGCGCGGGCGATCACGGCCCGGACGGTCTCGCCGAGCTCGGCGCGCTGGTCCTCGCCGGCGGGCAGGCGTGCCCACCCCGGCGGGACGACGACCAGGAACGATGCGGTGGGTCCGGTCATGCGTGCACCTCGTTCTCGACGGCTGCCAGGAGTTCGACGACGACCGGTGCGAACACCGGGACGAGCGCCAGGTCGGTCGTCCGCCACCGCACGTGGGTGTCGACCCCGTCCGCGCGACGCACGGCGGTGACCGTGGACCAGATCGCCCCGGCGTCGTCGAGGTCGTAGCGGATCACGACGGGCCCCTCGCCGCCGACGTGCTCCGGCAGCTCGTCCACCGACGGGGGCTCGACCGGCAGGCCGCCGGTCGCCCCGGCCAGGTCGAGGAGCTCGGCGGTGCCGCCCTCGGACGGTCCGACGGTCACGACGACCGGCAGCGGCCAGTTGCCGGGCACCACGAGCGAGGCGACCAGGCGCTGCCCCGGGCCGAGCGCCGCACGGTGCTCCAGCAGCGTCGCGAGGGCACCCGGCCCGTCGAGCTCCGCGCCGGACGGCCGTCCGTCCTCGCGGTCCAGCCGTGCCACGGCGTCGAAGAGGTCGAGCGTCTCGGCCCGCCAGGCCGGGTCGGCCTCGTCCGGGTGCGGGACGAGGAGCCAGGTGGCGCCGTCGGTGGTGATGCTCGACGAGACGGTGGCGGTCGTCATGGTGGTCCTCCGGTCGGTTCAGCGCTGCGCGGCGGGCACGGTCGGCAGGTCGGTGACCGGGTGCTTGTGCTCGGCCACCCAGTCCGACCACGGGCGGGACTGGTCCGCACCGATGCCGATCGGACCGATCACCAGGCCGGCGATCGCGTTGCCCTTGCCCCAGGCGCTCATGAAGCCGTTCGCGCCGGCGTGGTACCACGGCGCCGCGGTGACACCCGACCGGAGCCGGTTCAGCTTCTCGAAGTCATGCAAGCGGTCGCGGGTGAACTGGAAGTCGACACCACCCAAACGCTCGCCCCAGTCCTTGAGACCACCACGGGTACCGACCTCGGTCCAGAACTGCTTCTTCACGAGCTTCGCGTCGTTGGCGATCACCTTGTGGATCTTCGTGACGTTCCACCAGTTCGGGTTGTCGGCGAACTTCGCCGCGAACGACGCCTCGGTCCCGATCCACTCCACGTCGACGGCGTCACGACGACCTCGGGCCCGTTCGAGTGCCCTCGTCGCCTTGCTGATCTGTGCCTGCAGCCCGTCGAGCTGCTTCGTGATCGTCTGCGTCTGCGCCGACGACATCGGCTGGTGCAGCCGCCGGTCGAGGCTCGCGCGGTCCCGCTTCAGCGCCTGCAGCTGGTCCTTCCGGACGCCGACGGCCTCGTGCGCCTTCTTGCTCGCCCCGGCGAACTTCGAGGTCATCGCACCCTTGGTGGCCTTGATCCCGTTGCTCACCGCGGTCGAGGTGACCTTCGTGATCGCGGTCCCGAGCCCGAGCGTCAGGACGCCGACGACGGCCATCACGAGGTCGAAGACGTTGCCCTCGCCCATGGCGAACGTGGCCGCCTGCGCGATCAGGGTCATCCCCGCGGAGATCGCCCCGAGGATCGCCCCGATGCCGAGGCCCGGGATGAGGAACGCGAACACCGCCAGGACGATCCCGATGATCGTCAGGATCTTGATGAGCATGTGGATGAACTTGTACCAACCGGAGTCGTGCAGCCCGTCACCCCAGGCACCGCGCATGGTGCTCGCGGCCCGCTGACCCGCCGAGGTCAGCTGGTCGCGGGCGTCCTGCAGCTTCCGCTTCGCCGCCGCGACCGCACCCTCGGCACCGGAGATCCGCTCGGCGCGCTTCTGGCTGTCCGAGGTGTCCTCGGGGGTCGGCTCCGTGCCGGCCTGCTCCGCCGCGGCGACCGGGTCGGCCAGCCCCTGCGCCGAACCGAGGTCGCCCTTCGCGGCGATCGCGTCCTGCAGTGCCTGCCACGAGGTGCCCATCACGGTGCCCGCCGACCGGTCGGCCTCGTCACCGACCGCGTTCGCGAACCCCTGCAGCGCCTCGCCGGCGGCCCGGTAGCGTCCGGTCATCTGCTTCAGGGAGCCCGACACGTCCTTCGCCCGCTTGCGGATGCCGTCGACGGACTCGCCCTTGCCGACGCCCTCGTCGCCGCTGCCGACCTTGTCGAGCGTGGCGGCCGTGGTCTCCATCTGCTCCGCCATGTCGCGGTAGAAGGCCGCGAGCTCGAGCACCTTCGCGGGCTGCGTCGTGATCGGGTCGCCGGCCTCGTCGAGCGCGGCCCAGTCGCCTGCGCGGCCCGCCATCAGGCCGTCTCCTCGTGCGACTGCAGGCCGTCCTTCAGCTGCTGCTGCAGGTCGGTCCAGGTCTCGATCGAGTTCTGCAGGTTCTTGTCGAGCTTGTCGACGTTCTTGCGGATCTTCTCGCGGTGGAGCTTCCAGTCGCCGCTGAAGTCCGAGAAGGCGTCCTGCAGGTGGGACTCGCCGAAGACGCCGTGGTACTGGCCGTCGTCGGACTTCTGGTGTTCGAGCTCGTCGTTGATGGCGTGCACCTTCGCAGCGCTGTCGCTGAGCTCCTGGCTGATCACGAGGTCAGGCACGGGTACCTCCGGGGGAGACGGGGATCGGGAACGGGAACGCCCCGGTCGACGTCGCTGACGGGAGCGTCGACCGGGGCGCAGGACGCGCTACTTGATGGCGTTCGCGAGTTCCTGGTCGGTCTGCTGCAGCGCCTCGGCCGCCTTGTTCAGGTACATCGACATGCCCTCGAGCCCCTCGATGGTCTTCGTCGCACCGTCGTTGAACTCCTGGTACGAGCTCCCGAACGCCACCGACGACTGGTCGGTCACGTAGCCACCGGAGATGAGCGAGTCCACCAGGGCCTTCAGCTCACGCAGCTTCGAGGTGATGTCCTGCTCACCGTTCACGAGTCGGGTCGCGGCGTCCTGCATCTCGCCGTAGGTCACGTTCAAGTTGGGCATGGCCTGCTCCTGTCGTTCGTCGCGCCCCCCGGTCGAGGGACACCCGGAACGTTATTCCAGAGCGGAACGATCTCGGGGGGTACATTTCTCGACGCGGTCCAGTCAGAGGTCTGCACACTGATGTGCACATTCCAGAACATCGGCGGCGCAGTGCGGCCGATGCCGAGCGGTATTCACATGACACTGCGCCGGGGAGACCGACGGGTATCGGCGTGTCGTGGTGCGGGAACCGGCCCGGTGTCCCCCGGAAGACGGACCGGTTCCCGGACGCACACGGCGCTCACGGCGTGGTGAGCGCTCCCGTCGCGTCCTTGTAGCCCGGCACGCGCTCCTGGTCCGTGCCCCACCCGGTCGGCTTGATGCCCTGCCCGTAGGCGAAGGTGTTCGCCCAGCTGGCAATGACGCGCCCGCCGGACGCCCAGGAGTGCCACGTCGGCGACGCGGCGATCGCGACGCCGTACTTCGACCACATCTCCTTCTGCATCTTCGTCATCTCGATCTGCCGGTCGACGCTGAGCAGCCGTTCCCACTGCCAGCCCTTGCCGCCCTTGCCGAAGACGTCGGCGATCTTCGCCTTGTCCTCGTTCCACAGGGCCTTGCCCGGGTGCCACCAGTTCGGCTTTTCCTTGAAGCCGTCGACCACGTTCTTCGTCCTGGCCAGGTCGAGCCTGCCCTCGGCCGCCGTGATGTCCTTCTTGATCGTCGCCAGGCTCTCGCGCGCGTTCTTGAAGGCGGAGAAGTCCTTCGCGCCGAGCGCCTCGTCGATCTTCAGGTCGCGAGCACGCTGCAGCCCCTGGAGCTTGGACAGGGTGTCCTTCTGCAGGCCGACCGTGCCCTTCGCCAGGCCGGCCGTCTTGAGCGTCGACACCGCCTTCGTCAGGGCCCCGCCGACCCCGACCAGCACGAGCCCCACCGCCGAGGTGATGACGTCGAGCCACGAGCCCTCGCCCATCGCCGCGAGCGTGATGTTCGCGACGAGGGTCACCGACGCCGCGACGGCCGCCATGAAGGTCAGGATCCCGACCCCGGGGATGAGGATCGCGAGCGCCGCGAGAGCGATGCCGATGTACGTGAAGATCTTGACGAGGATCTTCAGCAGCTTCGAGAAGAACGCCTTGATCTTGTCGCCGAGGGTGTCGTGCAGGCCGTCGTCCCAGGCCGCACGGATGGTCGACGCCGCCTGGCGCCCGGCACCGTTCAGGGTGTCGACGGCCCGTCGGAGCTTCGCGGTCGCGGCGTCGGCTCCCGCGCGGGCGTCGTCCGTCGCGCGGTGCTTCGCGTCGACGGCCCCCTGCTCATCGGCGGTCAACGGCGGGGCGTCCTGCGCCCGACCCTGCGACGGGTCCGCCATGCTCGCGGCGCGCGATCCCGCTGCCGATGCGTCCTCCGCCTCGCGCAGCGCCGCCGCCGACTCGTCGAGTGCGGTCTCGAGCGACGGCAGGTACCCGGTCAGGGCGTCTCGGACGGCGTCGTAGCGGCCGGACATCTTCTGCAGCGAGGACGCGACCTCGCCGCTCTTCTTCCGGACCGCGTCGGCGGACTCGCCCTTGAACTGCGACTGGTCGCCCTCGCCGATGCGCTTCAGCACGTCGGCCTCGCTCCGGATCTCGTCCGCGATCGACCGGTAGTAGTCGACGAGCTCGTGCACGACCTGCGTGTCGGCGACGATCGGGTCCGAGGCCTCGCCGACGAGCGCCCAGTTCCCTCCGCGGGCGGGCATCAGGCGGCCGCCCCGTCGGTCGGGTGCGACTCGGTCGTGAGCTTGTCGTACAGGTCCTGCTCGAGGGCCGACCAGTGCTCGACGGACTTCTGCATCTTGTCGTGCAGGTCCTTCACGGCGCCCTTCATCTTGTTGCGGTGGATCTTCCAGTCGCCGGAGAAGTCGTGCATCGCCTTCTGCACGTCGTGCTGCCCGTAGACCTCGGTCAGGGCGCGGTCGTCCGACTTCTGGTGCTCGAGCTCGTCCGAGATGTGCTGCAACTTGGTGGCCGAGTCCTCGAGGACGGCCTTGGTGATGATGAGGTCTGCCATGGGTGCTCCCGATCGCTGCCCGTCCGGTGGTCCGGTGGAAGGTGGGACGGGCGGCCCGCGAGGGGGCCGCCCGTCGTCCGGAGCGGTCGGGGACCGACCGCCCGGTGTCCCGCGCTACTTGATGGCGTTCGCGAGTTCCTGGTCGGTCTGCTGCAGCGCCTCGGCCGCCTTGTTGAGGTACATCGACATGCCCTCGAGACCCTCGATGGTCTTCGTCGCACCGTCGTTGAACTCCTGGTAGGAGCTGCCGAACGCGACGGACGACTGGTCCGTGACGTAGCCGCCGCTGATCAGCGAGTCGACGAGGGCCTTCAGCTCACGGAGCTTCGAGGTGATGTCCTGCTCACCGTTCACGAGGCGGGTCGCGGCGTCCTGCATCTCGCCGTAGGTGACGTTCAAGTTGGGCATGTCGTGCTCCTGGTCTCGATGTCGTTCGCCTCCGGAACCGGAAGCCGAGACGACGGTACCGGCGAGGATGCCCCCGAACGGGGGTGTTCGAGGGTTGTTCACCTGGAGTTCCGCAGTACGCGTCGGCGATGAAATCGACGTGCACACCCGGCCGTCCGACGGACGCGACCCGCGGGCACGACGAAGGGCGGGCCTCCCGGAGGAGACCCGCCCTTCGACGGTGGTGGCGCTGCCCTACTTGGCGGCGACGACCTGGAGGGAGATCACGGCGGTGATGTCCTCGCGCAGGCGGACGGTGGCCTCGTGGTCACCGACGGTCTTGATGGTCGCGGGGACCTCGACCTTGCGCTTGTCGAGCGAGCCGACGCCCTGCGCCTGGACGGCGTCGGCGACGTCGCCCGGACGGACGGACCCGAACAGACGACCGTCCTTGCCGGCCTTGACGGTCAGCTTGATGGTCGCGTTCTCGAGCTTCATCTTGAGGTCCTGGGCCTCTTCGATGGTGGCAAGCTCGCGAGCGGCACGGGCCGCACGGATCGACTCGACCTGCTTCTCGCCGCCCTTGGACCACGCGACGGCGAAGCCCTGGGGGATGAGGTAGTTGCGGGCGTAGCCGTTCTTGACGTCGACGACGTCACCGGCGGAACCGAGGCCGGAGACCTCGTGGGTGAGGATGAGCTTCGACATGGGAAGTCCTCCGATCAGCGGCCGGAGCCGGCGTAGGGGAGGAGCGCCATCTCACGGGCGTTCTTCACGGCACGGGCGATGAGGCGCTGCTCCTGGACGGAGACGCCGGTGATGCGACGGGCGCGGATCTTGCCACGCTCCGAGATGAACTTGCGCAGGGTCGCGACGTCCTTGTAGTCGATGACGCCGACCTTGATCGACTTCGCGGGAGCGGCGTTCTTGCCGCCCTTGCCGCGAGGCTTCCGGCGGTCGCCGGTGCTCTTTCCAGCCATTGTGATTCCTTAGAGAAGAAGAAGTTGTGTGTCCGTCAGACCGCTGAGGATCAGAACGGGGTCTCGTCGTCGTACGAGCCACCGGGCTGGCTCCACACGTCGTTCGACTGTGCGTTGCCACCCTGCTGGCCGCCCTGGGGCGACCACGGTGCGTCCGACTGACCGCCGCCGTTGTTGTTGCCGTTCCAGCCGCCGCCGCCCGCGCCCTGGCCACCGGAGGCGTTGCCGCCACCGACCTGGCCACGACCGCCACCGGAGCCACCCGCGGCACGGGTGACCTGTGCGGTCGCGTAGCGGAGCGACGGGCCGATCTCGTCGACCTCGAGCTCGATGCTCGTGCGCTGCTGGCCCTCACGGTCCTGGTAGGAGCGCTGACGCAGACGGCCCTGCGCCATGACGCGCATGCCCTTCGTCAGCGAGCCCGCCACGTGCTCGGCGAACTCGCGCCACACGCTCGCCCGGAGGAACAGCGCATCGCCGTCCTTCCACTCGTTCGCCTGACGGTCGAACGTGCGAGGGGTGGATGCGATGGTGAAGTTCGCCACCGCGAGCCCGTTCTGCGTGTAGCGCAGCTCGGGGTCCGCGGTGAGGTTGCCCACCACCGTGATGACGGTTTCGCCGGCCATGAGCTACTCGGCGGTCGCGGTCGCGTTGGCGGCCTTGCGGGCCGCACGGGCCTCGTCGCGCTGCTTCTGGGCGGCGACCTGGGCGATCGCCTCCTCTGCGCGGAGGACCTTCGTGCGGAGCACGGCCTCGGAGAGACCGAGCTGACGGTCGAGCTCCTTGGCGGCCTCGGGGCTCGAGGTGAAGTCGACGACGGCGTAGATGCCCTCGGACTTCTTCGCGATCTCGTAGGCCAGGCGACGACGGCCCCAGACGTCCACGTTGTCGACGGTGCCACCGTCGTTGCGGATGACCGCGAGGAACTTGTCCAGGCTGGGAGCGACGGTGCGCTCGTCGATCTCGGGGTCGAGGATCGCCATCAGTTCGTACTGGTGCATGCGGAACCCACCTCCTTTGGTCTCGGCGGCTCCGGGCGGTTCCCGGAGCAGGAGGGTTGATGCATGTGTCCGGACACGCAGGAGCGCGTGAACAACCCCACTAGCCTAGCTCACGGCCTGGAGGCGCGCCACCGGCTGTGCAGAGCGGCTCCGGCCCGCCAGGCGGTCGTGTCCGATCCGGCGGTCGCGGGCGGTCGCGGCCTGTCAGGCGGTCGCGTCGCGTTCGGCCCACCAGGCGCGCAGGCGCGCCTCGGCCTCGTCCGCACCGAGGGGGCCCTCGTCCATCCGGACCTCGAGCAGGTAGCGGTACGCCTCGCCCACGGCGCGTCCCGGCGAGATGTCGAGGATCCGCATGATGTCGTCGCCCGTCAGGTCCGGCCGGATCGCGTCGAGCTCCTCCTGGTCGGCCAGGGTCGTGATGCGCGCCTCGAGGTCGTCGTACGCGAAGCCCAGCCGGTCGGCCTTCCGCCGGTTCCGGGTGGTCACGTCGGAGCGGGTGAGCTCGTGGAGCCGTTCGAGCAGGGGACCCGCGTCCCGCACGTACCGGCGCACGGCCGAGTCGGTCCAGGCGCCCTCGGTGTAGCCGAAGAACCGCAGGTGCAGCTCGATCAGGCGGGCGACCGCGGCGATGGTGTCGTTGTCGAAGCGCAGCGCCCGGAGTCGCTTCTTCGCGAGCTTCGACCCGACCAGGTCGTGGTGGTGGAAGCTCACCGCTCCGCCGGGCTCGAGCTTCCGGGTGGCCGGCTTGCCGATGTCGTGCAGGAGCGCCGCGAGCCGCAGCACCGTGTCGGGCGCCTCGCCCGGGTGCCGCTCGGCCTCGTACCCGATGGCCTGCTCGAGCACGGTGAGCGAGTGCTCGTAGACGTCCTTGTGGTGGTGGTGCTCGTCGATCTCGAGCCGCATCGCCGGCAGCTCCGGCAGGAACCGCTCGGCCAGGCCGGTGTCGACGAGGAGCCGGATCCCGGGGACCGGGTCCGACGTGTCCAGCAGCTTGACCAGCTCGTCCCGCACGCGCTCGGCGGAGACGATGTCGATCGAGTCGGCGAGCGCGGTCATGGCGTCCCGGACCTCGTCGGACACCGTGAAGCCGAGCTGTGCGGTGAAGCGCGCGGCCCGCATCATCCGCAGCGGGTCGTCGCGGAACGACACCGGTGCGGCCTGGGGCGTGTGCAGGCGCTGCGCCAGCAGGTCCTCGACGCCGCCGTGCACGTCGACGAGCTCGCGCTGGGGGAGTCGGAGCGCCATCGCGTTCACCGTGAAGTCCCGTCGGAGCAGGTCGTCCTCGATGGTGTCGCCGAACGCGACCTCGGGCTTGCGCGTCTCGCCGTCGTAGACGTCGCTGCGGTAGGTCGTGATCTCGACCTGCTCGCCGCGGATGCGTGCGGCGATCGTGCCGAACTGCCGACCGACGTCCCAGGTCGCGCTCGCGATCGGCTCGACGATCGCGAGCGTCTGCTCGGGGGTGGCGTCCGTGGTGAAGTCGAGGTCGGTCACCGGGCGGCCGAGGAAGGCGTCGCGCACCGGTCCACCGACCAGGGCCAGCTCGTGTCCGGCGTCGGCGAAGGACCGAGCGAGGAGGGCGACGGGCTCGGTGGCGGCGAGTGCGTCGAGTCGTTCGACGGCCTGGGCAACGGACTGCATGACGGACCTCATCCTCCCAGAAGACCGTCCACGAGTTCTGCACGGACCGAGCGCCCACGGGATCGTCCCCGTCTGCCCCTCGTACACTCGTGCTCGGCCGGAACCGACCCTCGGGCCTCCCTCGTATGCAGATCCTCCGCTCCACGCTCGCCGCCGCGGCGACGGCCCTCGTCGCCATCGGTCTCGTCAGCACGCCCGCGGCCACCGACGTCGTGCTGGCGGCGGGGACCTCGACGACGCACACCGCGGCCTCCGGCACGACCACCCGCACGGCCGAGCCGACGGCCGCCGACCAGGGTCGGACCACCGTCTCGATCGCGCCGGCGGACCGCGGGATCGTCCGTCGCGACGAGGACCTCGAGCTCACCCTCACCGTCACGAACGACACGGACCGGGACGTCCCCGCCGGGCGGGCCGAGCTCGACATCTTCCGGTCCGAGAGCACGCGCGACGTCCTCGCCGACTGGCTCGACGACACCAGCACGTCCGGTTACCTCGGCGCTCCGATGGACACGGTGGACGTCGCGGCGGTCCCGGCGCACCGGACGGTGACGCAGACGGTGACCATCGTGCCCGGCAACGTCGCACTCGGCGGGTACTCGTCCTTCGGGGCCCGACGCATCGCCGCCGAGTACACCGCGGGCGACACCACCGCCGTCGCGCGGTCCGCCGTCACCTGGTACCCGGACTTCCAGCAGGCCCCGCTCGGCGTCTCGGTCGCGATGCCCGTCACGCTCCCCGCCACCCCCGACGGGGTCATCGGGGCGAACGCCCTGGCCGCCGCGACGTCCGTCGACGGCACGCTCCAGCAGCAGCTCGACGCAGCGGAGGACCACAACGTCGCGGTGGCGGTCGACCCGCGGATCATCGCGTCGATCCGACTCCTCGGGCAGGACGCCCCGTCGACGGCGACGGCCTGGCTCGACCGGCTCGAGGGGCTCCGCAACGAGACCTTCGCGCTGCCGTGGGCCGACGCCGACGTCACCGGGCTCCGGCAGGCGGGCGCGGACGGCATCCCGGGCGTCATCTCCCTCGACCAGCAGGTCGACGAGGACCACTTCCCCGGCGCGAGCACCCCGACGCCGACCCCGACGGATCCCACGGCCTCCGCCGTCCCGGGCGACACGGCGTCGCCGTCCGACGCGCCCGCCCCGTCCGACGACGCCACCGCCGGCAGCACCGGCACCGACCCGGCACCGACCCTCCCCACCACCAGGGAGCTGCTCGACTTCCCCTGGTCGCTCGACGACGTCTCCTGGCCGGTCGAGGGCACCGTCGCCACTGACGACCTGCCCGCCCTGGCGAAGGCCGGCGCGGCGACCACGATCGTCTCGAGCGGCAACACCTCCGCCGGTCCGGACACGACCGTCGCCGCGTCGGAGCGCATCGGCGACCAGCGCGTGCTCGTCTCCGACCAGGGCATGTCCGCCCTGCTGCGTGACGCAGCCGGGGCCACCGACCAGCAGCGCTGGGACACGGCGATGGCGGAGCTCACCGCCACCATGGCGACCGCCGCACGGGCCGGCTCCGCCACGAGCCCCGTCCTGCTGACCCTCGGGCGCGACTGGCCGAACGACTCCGCGCGGCTGGGCCAGGCGCTCGACGCGATCGAGGGGACGCCGTGGGTCGCGCCGGCCGACCTGTCGACGGCGGCGAAGGCGACCGCGGGCTCGCTCACCCTCGCCCCGGCCGACGACGGCGAGCAGCGTCTCGCGCAGCTCCGTCGCCTCGTCGACGCCGAGCGCGACCTGACCGGCTTCGCGTCCGCCGTCGACGACCCGCTCGAGGTCACCGCACCCGCACGCCTGGACCTGCTCGCCCTCGCCTCCGAGGCCTGGCGGGCGGAACCGGACGCGCTCTCGACGGCCGTGGACGCACAGGCCCGGGACTGGACGCGCACCACGAACGAGGTGAGCATCCCGGACTCGAGCTCCCTGACGCTGCTCGGGGACCGCTCCTCGCTGCCGGTGTCGATCCGGAACCGGTCCGAGTACCCGGTCACGGTGCGCCTCACGGTGCAGCCGTCGAGTTCCGCCCTGCGCATCGTCCGCAACGACATCGTGGTCGAGCTCCAGCCGCAGTCGTCCACCCGCACGACGGTCCCGGTCCGGTCGGTCGCCAACGGCAAGGTCACGCTGACGATGTCGCTGACGACGCCGACCGGCGTCACGATCTCGGAGCCGTCCACCGTCGTGCTCAACGTGCAGGCGCAGTGGGAGACCGTCATCACCGCCGTCGCGGCGATCGGCCTCGTCGCCCTGTTCGGCTTCGGCATCTTCCGCAGCGTCCGGAAGCGCATCCGCCGCCGCAACGGCGAGCTCGACGACGAGGACGACGACGACCCGAACCGGCCGCTCGAGGTCCAGCCCGACGCCCCCGGTGCGCCCCGCCGGACGGGAGGCACGCCCACCGTCGCGCAGGCGGCTCCCGCCGCCGCTGCGGCCGGTACCACCACCGTGACGGCTCCCACACGAGCCGCACCGCAGCAGGCGGGTCCGCGTCCTGCGGACGCGACCGTGCACGACGGGGGTGCGCCGCGCCTCCAGGCCGGAGCGCGCGACGAACCCGTCGTCGATCCCGACCGTGGACCCGAGGAGCCGACCATCAGCACGCAGCAGCAGCCCGCCGTCGACGCGGAGCCCGCGGCCGAGCGGAACCTCGGACGGGCGAGTGCGATGCTCGCGGCGGGCACGATGCTGTCGCGCGTCCTCGGCTTCGGCAAGACGTTCGTCCTCGCGTTCGCGATCGGCCAGGCCCACTCGCCGGGTGCCGACGCCTTCGCACTCGCGAACCAGCTGCCGAACAACATCTACGCGCTCATCGCCGGCGGCCTGCTCTCCGCGGTGCTCATCCCGCAGATCGTCCGGTCGATGCAGCAGAGCCGCGACGGCGGGACGGCCTACGTCAACAAGATCGTGACGCTCGGCGCCACCGTCTTCGTGGTCATCGCGGTCGTCGCCACGCTCGTCGCGCCGTTCCTCGTCTGGCTGTACAGCCAGCAGGCCAGCGGCGACGGCAAGGGCTTCACGCCGGCCCAGACGGACCTCGCGGTGGCGTTCGCCTTCTGGTGCCTGCCGCAGATCCTCTTCTACGCGCTGTACTCGCTCCTCGGCGAGGTCCTCAACGCGAAGCAGGTCTTCGGCCCCTTCACGTGGGCACCGCTGCTGAACAACGTCATCGCGATCGCCGGTCTCGTCGTGTTCATCGCCATGTTCGGCGGCCAGGAACTGAACTCCTCGGTGGGTGCCTGGACCCCGCTGAAGATCGCCGTGCTGGCGGGCAGCGCCTCGCTCGGGGTGCTGGCACAGGCCGCGTTCCTGCCGTTCTTCTGGAAGCGCGCCGGCCTGTCGTTCCGGCCGGACTTCCGCTGGCGCGGCGTCGGCCTGAAGGCGACCGGCACGGCGGCAGGGTGGCTCTTCGCGATGATCCTCGTGACGCAGCTGGCCGGGATCGTGCAGTCGCGCGTCGCCTCGCTCGGCACCGGTGCCGCGGGCAACGCGGTGCTGCAGAACGCCTGGCTCCTGTTCATGCTGCCGCACTCGATCTTCGCGGTGTCGATCGCGACGGCGTACTTCACGCGGATGAGCCACGACGCCGAGCGCGGGGACCTGGACGCCGTCCGCCGCAACCTGTCGCTCTCGCTCCGGATCGTCGGGCTCTTCACGGTGTTCGCGTCCGTGGCGCTGATCGTCGTGTCCGTGCCGTTCGGACGGATGTTCGCCGGCACCTTCGACCAGGCACTCTCCATCGGCGCGGTGCTCCTCGCCTACATGCCCGGACTCGTGCTGTTCAGCATGCTCTTCATCATCCAGCGGGTGTTCTGGGCGATGCACGACCACCGGACCCCGTTCCTCATGCAGTGCGTGCAGTCGGTGCTGTTCGTCGTCGGCGCGCTGGCCGTCGCCACCTTCCCGCAGTCCGTCGTCGGTGTGTCGATCGCCGCGTGCACCACCCTCGCCGGCACGGCCCAGACGATCGTCGCGCTCGTCCTGGTCCGTCGTCGCCTGGACGGCATCGAGGGTCCGGTCGTCACCCGCTCGCACCTGCAGTTCGTCGTGGCCGCGCTCGTCGCCGGTGTCGCCGGTGCCGGCGTCGTGACCGCGCTCGGCGCCTTCTCGGCGGACGGGTTCGCGATGTCCGACCGCACCGGGGCCTTCGTCACGATCGTGCTCGCGGGTGCCGTCATGGCGGGCGTGTACTTCGGCGCACTCGTCGTCGCCCGCAACGGCGAGGTCTCCGGCGCGGTGTCCATGCTCCGCAAGCGTCTCGGTCGCTGACCACCGCCTGCGCGCACACCGGATCGGCGGAATGTCCCGCCGCTACCATGGGTTGACCCGGTCAGTACGCAACGGAAGGGCACCAGGCATGCGCCAGCTCATCATCATCGGTTCCGGTCCCGCCGGGTTCACCGCCGGCATCTACGCCGCGCGCGCGGAGCTCAAGCCCCTCATCGTCGCCTCGAGCGTCGAGACCGGCGGCGAGCTCACCAAGACGACCGAGGTCGAGAACTTCCCGGGCTTCCCCGAGGGGATCCAGGGCCCGGACCTCATGATCAAGATGCAGGAACAGGCCGAGAAGTTCGGTGCCGAGGTCCTGTACGACGACGCCGTCTCGGTCGACCTGACCGGTGACGTCAAGAAGGTCACCGTCGGCTCCGGTGAGACGTACGAGGCCCTCGCGGTCATCTACGCCACGGGCTCGGCGTACCGTCACCTCGGCCTCGCCGACGAGGAGCGGCTCTCCGGCCACGGGGTGAGCTGGTGCGCCACGTGCGACGGCTTCTTCTTCCGCCAGAAGAACATCGCCGTCGTCGGCGGCGGTGACTCCGCGATGGAGGAGGCCACGTTCCTCACCCGCTTCGCGGACAAGGTGACGGTCATCCACCGCAAGGACTCCCTGCGGGCGTCGAAGATCATGCAGGACCGCGCGACGAACGACCCGAAGATCGAGTTCGCGTGGAACAAGGAGGTCACCGCCATCCAGGGTGACTCCGCGGTCACCGGCGTGACGCTCAAGGACACGGTCACCGGCGAGGAGTCCGAGCTGGCGCTCGACGGCCTCTTCATCGCGATCGGCAACGACCCGCGCACGCACCTGATCCACGGCCAGATCGACATCGCGCCCGAGGGCACGATCGCGGTCCAGGGTCGCTCCTCGAAGACGAACCTGCCGGGCGTGTTCGCCGCCGGTGACGTCATCGACCCGACCTACCGCCAGGCCATCACGGCCGCGGGTTCCGGTACCGTCGCGGCGCTCGACGCCGAGAAGTACCTCGCGGAGCTCGACGACGCCCTGACCGACCAGGCCGAGGGCGTCACCCCGGAGTCGCCCGCGACGATCGATGTCGAGGCCGCACGGGTCTGACCCCCTCGGAATACCGCAGCGGCGCCGCCGTTGTACCCACCGAACTTCTCGAAGGAGCACACATGTCCAACGCAAAGGCCGTCACCGACGCCACCTTCTCGGACGAGGTCCTCAAGTCCGACAAGACCATCCTCGTCGACTTCTGGGCCGAGTGGTGCGGCCCGTGTCGCGCCGTCTCGCCGATCCTCGACCAGATCGCCGCGGAGCACGCCGACAAGATCGAGATCGTCAAGCTCAACGTCGACGACAACCCGCAGTCGGCCATGAACTACCAGATCACGTCGATCCCGGCGATGAAGGTGTTCAAGGGCGGCGAGGTCGTCAAGACCGTCATCGGTGCGAAGCCGAAGCCGGCGCTCGAGGCCGACCTCGCCGAGTTCCTGGCGTAGTCCACCCCAGTACCGCCGGACGGCCCCGTTCTCCCCGGAGAGCGGGGCCGTCGGCCGTTCCGGGACGTCGTTCGCCTGTGGTGCCCGGGTGCGGCCTGCGCGGAGTTCCCGGGCGCGGGCTGCGCGTGGCAGGGCCACAGCTTCAGGATCGGCCCCCGCCTCCCACCGCGGATCCGGCAACGGATGTCGTAGTGTGGCGGGAATGTCCCACTGAACGGAGTTCACGATGACGAACGGCAACAGTCTCGACCCCTGGTACGACTCCTACGCCCAGCGCACCGCCGGGCTGAGCGCCTCCGAGGTCCGAGCCCTGTTCGCCGTCGCCTCGCGGCCCGAGGTGGTGTCGCTCGCCGGCGGCATGCCCTACGTCTCCGCGCTGCCGCGTGAGCTCGTCACCGGGTCGATCGACCGCGTGATGGCCGAGGACGCCGCGATGGCGCTGCAGTACGGCGGGGGACAGGGCCTGCGGTCCCTCCGCGAGCACATCGTCGACGTGATGAGCCTCGAGGGCATCCGCGCCAGCGCCGAGGACGTCGTCGTCACCACGGGGTCGCAGCACGCGCTCGACCTCGTCACGCGCCTCTTCATCGATCCGGGCGACGTCGTCCTGGCCGAGTCGCCCTCGTACGTCGGTGCCATCGGGGTCTTCCGGTCGTACCAGGCGGAGACGGTGCACGTCACGACCGACGAGCACGGCCTCGTGCCCGAGGCGCTCCGCGAGGCCATCGCGAACCTCCGGACCCAGGGCAAGCGGATCAAGTTCCTGTACACGATCCCGAACTTCCACAACCCGGCCGGCGTCACGATGAGCCGGGAGCGTCGGATCGAGGTGCTCGACATCTGCCGCTCGAACGGCATCCTCGTGCTCGAGGACAACCCGTACGGGCTCCTCTGGTTCGACGAGCCCGCTCCGCAGGCCATCCGGTCCATCGACGACGAGGGCGTCGTGTACCTCGGGTCATTCTCGAAGACCCTCGCACCGGGCTTCCGCGTCGGCTGGGCCCTCGCGCCGCACGCCATCCGCGAGAAGCTCGTGCTCGCCAACGAGTCGGCCGTCCTCGCCCCGAACTCCTTCGGCCAGTACGTCGTGAACGCCTACCTGGACGCCGCCGACTGGAAGGGCCAGGTCGACACCTTCCGCGGCCTCTACGCGGAGCGCCGGGACGCCATGCTGTCCGCCCTGGGGGAGTTCCTGCCCGACCTGTCGTGGACGAAGCCGAACGGCGGGTTCTTCGTCTGGCTCACCCTGCCCGAGGCCCTCGACTCGAAGGGCATGCTGCCGCGCGCGGTGAAGGAACTCGTCGCCTACACGCCCGGGACCGCGTTCTACGCCGACGGACGCGGGGGCGGCAACATCCGCCTGTCGTTCTGCTACCCGACGCCCGAACAGATCCGTCTCGGCGTGAAGCGCCTCGCGACCGTGGTCAACGACGAGCTCGAACTGCTCGAGACGTTCGGCCACGCCACCCGATCGAACGTCCGCGAGTCGCGCACCTCGGTCGTCGCACCGCCGCCGAACGTCTCCTGACCAGCACTTTCCGTCGTAGTACCACCCGGAGGACCCTCGCATGGCCGAGCTCACCCGTCGTCACGTCGTCGTCGTCGCGGGAGGGATCTCGCACGAGCGGGACGTCTCCCTCCGGTCCGGGCGTCGCGTCGCGGATTCGCTGACGGGGTACGGCTGGAAGGTCGACCTGCGCGACGCCGACGCCGGGCTCCTGCCCGCACTCCGCGACGACCGGCCCGACGTCGTGTGGCCGGCGCTGCACGGCGCCTCGGGCGAGGACGGCGCGTTGCGGGGCATCCTGGAGGCACTCGACATCCCGTTCGTCGGCTCGCGTTCGACCTCGGCCCGTCTCGCCTGGGACAAGCCCACCTCGTCGGCGCTCGTCGCTCGTACCGGCGTGCGGACGCCACGGTCCGTCACGCTGTCGCACGACGTCTTCCGGGAGCTCGGCGCGGTCGGCGTCCTCGAGGCCATCGCCGTCGAGCACCCGGTCCCGCTCGCCGTGAAGCCCGCTCGCGGCGGCAGCGCCCAGGGGGTCACACTCGTCGAGGACCCGCACGACCTCCCGCGCGCGATGGTCACGGCCTACACCTACTGCGACGACGTGGTCGTCGAGCAGCTCATCCGGGGCACCGAGGTCGCGGTGGGGATCATCGACACGGGTGACGGCCCCGTGGCGCTCTCGGCCGTCGAGATCGTCCCGAAGAACGGCCCCTACGGCTTCGAGGCGCGGTACAACGCGGGGGAGACGACCTTCTTCACGCCCGCACGTCTGGCGCCCGAGTTCGCCCAGGCCGCCGCGGACGCGGCGAGGACCGCGCACGCCGCACTCGGGCTGCGTCACCTGTCCCGCGTGGACCTCATCATCGACGGGGCGGGCACCCCGTGGTTCCTCGAGGCGAACGTGTTGCCGGGGCTGACGGAGACGTCCCTCGTCCCACAGGCACTCAGTGCCTCCGGCTTCGACCTCGGGTGGACCTACGCCGAGCTGGCCGAGCAGGCCATCCGCGACCACCGCGGCTGATCGTGTCCCGGATCGATGTTCCACGTGGAACGTCGATCGCGCGCACCGTCCTGATCGCGATCACCGCATCGAGCGCGGCGCACCGTCCTGGCGCTCGGGTTCGCGGACCGTGCTCCTCACGCGCACCCGGCTCACCGCCTCGGGGCTCGTGTCGGCGCTCGTACCGCCGCACGGCTCGTCGAGGACGATCTCGCGGTCCCGGTCGCGGCCGGCAGGGGAGCGGTGCGCGGCGCAACACCCGAGGCTGACCTCCTTGCCCAGGCGTTGCGCGAGGGTAGCTGGCGGAGCCGAATCCTCCTGGAACGCGAGAGCACGACGACGTGGGAGAACATCGCGTCGGCTCGCGCACTCGTCGGCGACCTCGACGCGATCAGCATCTGCTCGAACGGTCTGCACGCGGAGAAGGCCCGGATGTACCTCCGACGCCAGGACCCGGATCTCGGAACCCGGCTGGTGCTCGCGGACGACTACCGCTTCCTCGAGATGACTCTGCTCAAGCCCGTGTTCGCCGTCGTCGGCAGCATCAAGATGCGCCAGCTCCGCCGGACCGACACGCAAGGCTGAGCACGTCGCAGCACTGCTGCATCACGGCCGGTGGTCGGTCCGATCCTGCGGCGGATCGAGCGGAAGCTGCCGTGGGTGCGCACGGCCGTCGATGCCGGCGAGCACCGTCGTCACCGATCGCACCAGGATGCTCCAGGCGGTCGCGACCAGACCGCGGCGCCGCGGATACTCGAACGCGTCGTCGCCCCACGGTCGATCTCGATGCTGTTCCCTCACGGCCCCTCCTCCGTCGTCGGTGGCTCCCACGCTAGCGGTCGACCGGGTCCAGGGCGAGGGGACACCACAGCGCCACCTCCGGAGGGCCGCGGAACTGCTCTCCACCGAGCAGCCCGAGGCCTTCCACCGCCCGCCGTGGTCCTGGGTGGTTCCACGTGGAACATTCGTTGCGACGCCACGCACATGAGCAGACATCTCCTGCTCGCACCGCCTGGGTCTGATCGCCGGTCGCTGGTCGGCCCGCTGCGGGCCGTTACGGGCAGCAGGCGACCCGGAGGACGCCCGGTGCATCAAACGGCGGCAGCGGGGCGTACAGCGCCGCTGACGGATCACTCCGTGACGTCACGGATGCCCAACTCCCCGAGGATGCGGTCGAGGTCGTCACCGTTGGCGAAGTCGATCGTCACCGAGCTCTTGCGAGCCCCGACCGCGATCTTCACGCGCGTGTTCAGCCGATCGCCGATCCGCTCCGCCAGGTCGTTGAAATGGGCCTGGCGCTTCGACGGCTCCGGCTTGGCCTTCACGGGCGCCTTCATGGCGAGCTGCTGCGCGATGGCCTCGGCAGCGCGGACCGACAGGTCCTCGTTGACGATCTTCTCCGCGAGGTACTCCATCGCCTCGGCGTCCGGTGCCGCGAGGATCGCCCGTGCGTGTCCAGCCGACAGGACGCCTGCGGCGACGCGGCGCTGCACGGGGGAGGGCAGGCGGAGGAGACGGATGGTGTTGGTGATCTGCGGGCGTGACCGACCGATCCGCTGCGCGAGCTGCTCCTGCGTGATCCCGAAGTCCGCGAGAAGCTGCTGGTACGCCGACGCCTCTTCGAGCGCGTTGAGCTGTGCGCGGTGCAGGTTCTCGAGCAGCGCGTCCCGGAGCATCGCGTCGTCCGGCGTCTCCTTGACGATCGCCGGGATCGTGGCGAGCCCGAGCTCCTTCGTCGCACGCAGCCGTCGCTCACCCATGATCAGCTCGTACTGCGGCTCGGTACCCCCGGCTCCGGGGATCGGGCGAACGACGATGGGCTGTAGCACACCGATCTCGCGGATCGAGTGCACGAGCTCCTGGAGCTCCTCCTCGCGGAACTCCTTCCGGGGCTGCTGTGCATTCGGCACGACGTCGAGCGGGTTGAGGTTCGCCAGTCGAGCGCCCGGGACGGCGACGAGGTCCTCGGCGGTGCCGCCCGAAGTCGGCGCCGATGCCGGCGAGCCACCCGTCGGGAAGAAGACGTCGACGGGCCGGTCCTGCTGGTCCGACACCGTCGGGATCAGTGCGCCGATCCCTCGGCCGAGTCCGGTTCGCTTCGGTGCCATCAGTGCTTCGCTCCTCGTGCTGCGATCTCGGCTGCTGCTTCCAGGTAGGACAACGACCCGGACGAGTTGACGTCGTACGACACGACGCTCTGGCCGTAGCTCGGCGCTTCGCTCACCCGAACTGATCGGGGGATGACGGCGCCCAGTACCTGGTCGCCGAAGTGCTCACGCACGTCCGCGGCGACCTGGTTCGACAGGTTGGTCCGACCGTCGAACATCGTCAGGAGGATCGTCGAGACCCGCAGGTTCGGGTTGAGGTGCCGCTCGATGAGCTCGATGTTCCGGAGCAGCTGGCTGAGGCCCTCGAGTGCGTAGTACTCGGTCTGGATCGGGATGAGCACCTCCTGCGCGGCAACGAAGGCGTTGATCGTCAGGAGGCCGAGCGACGGCGGGCAGTCGATGAAGACGTAGTGGTACGGCTCCTCGAGCGAGGAGAGGTACTGGTCGAGTGCGGTCCGGAGCCGCTGTTCACGCGCCACGAGGGAGACGAGTTCGATCTCCGCGCCCGCCAGGTGGATCGTCGCGGGCACACACCACAGCGTCTCCGACTCGGGGGAGCGCTGCACGGTGTCGGCGATCGGTGCCTCGTCGACGATCACGTCGTAGATGCTCGCGACCTCGGCCTGGTGATCGACGCCGAGCGCCGTCGACGCGTTGCCCTGCGGGTCGAGGTCGATGACGAGCACCCGAGCCCCACCGTGCGCCAGCGCTGCCGCCAGGTTCACCGTGGTGGTGGTCTTGCCGACCCCGCCCTTCTGGTTCGAGACCGTGAAGATACGCGTCGCATCGGGGAGCGGGAACTGCTGCGTGGCGATCGCCCTACGCCTGCGGTTCAGGTCCGCGACCTCGCGTGCGAGGGGCGTCGACGAGTCGTAGTTGGTCGATGAACTCAACGAAGGCCTCTTCCCCGGTTCGGTGTTCCACGTGGAACATCGGCATCCTCGCAACCCGTCGAACCGGGCCGAGCAGCAGCGTCAGTCAACTGTAGCCCGGAAGACGCGGGTGGTCTCGTCGACCACTCCGTCCCCGAGCTCGAGGACCTCGACGTCGGCGAGTCGCTTCCGCAGGATGACCTTGCGGGCCTTCTCGATCTCGTCGTCGACCCGGGCGCCCTTCATCAGGATGAGCTGCCCGCCGGACCGCACCAGCGGCACCGTGAGCGGGATGAGCTTCGAGAGCGCGCTGACTGCCCGCGCCGTGACCTGGTCGACGACGACGGAGTCGGCGACGTCCTCCGCCCGGCCCCGGAGCACCGTGACGTTGTCGAGCCCCAGGCGACCAGCCTCGGCGTTCAGCCAGTCGCAGCGTCGCTCCATCGGCTCGATGAGCATGAAGGACACGTCCGGTCGTGCGATCGCCAGCACCAGGCCGGGCAGGCCCGCGCCGGAGCCGACGTCCGCCACGCGGCCGTTCGCCTGGAGCAGCGGCGCCAGCAGGGCAGAGTTGAGGATGTGTCGCGTCCACAGGCGCGGCAGCTCGAGCGGTCCGATCAGCCCGAGCTCCTCGCCACGGCGCGCGAGCTCACCCGTGAAGGACCGGGCCAGCTCGATCCGGTCGCCGAAGAGCGTGACCGCGGCCGCCGGCTCCTGCTCGAGGACCGGCGCAGCGTCGTCCGTCATCGCGTGACGACCGTGTGGCGGTCTCGTCCCTCGCCCTCGGACTCCGAGTGGAAGCCCTTCTCGGCGACCAGGTCGTGGACGAGCTTGCGCTCGTACGACGACATCGGAGGGAGGGCTGCCGTCGCCGAGCCGGCCTCGATGCGCTCGACGGCGGTGTCGACGAGCCGCTGGAGCTCGGTCGCACGGGCGTCCCGCGACCCACCGACGTCCAGGATGAGGCGGCTGAACTCGCCGGTCTCCGCCTGCACGGCGATGCGCGTGAGCTCCTGCAGCGCCGACACCGTGTCCGGCTTCGACAGCACACGCAGGGCGCCGCCCTCGTCGGTCACCGAGAGGTAGACGCGACCGGCGCGCTCCTCGATCTCGATGTCGCCGTCGAGGTCGCAGATGTCGAGCAGTTCCTCGATGTAGTCGGCCGCGATGTCGGCTTCGTCACGAGTGTCGTCCTCGACGCTCGTGGCCTCCTCGGTCGCGCCCGTGCCGGTCGTGGCCGTCTCGGTCGTCTCGGCGGCGGCGGTGTCCTGCTCGGTCACTTACTTCTTCCCGTTCTTCTTGGCGCGGTTCTTGCCCACCGGCTGCTGCCGCTGCGTGGTCACACGGACGGGCTCGACCTCGACGGCGCCGACACCCGCGCCGGCCTCGGCGAGCACCGGGGTGCCGCGTCGCTGTGCCTTCTTGGCGAGGCGGGCCTCGCGGGCGAGGGCGGCCTCGGAACCCGGCGTCGGCATGCTGCGGATGACGAAGTACTGCTGCGCCATGGTCCAGATGTTGGAGGCGAGCCAGTAGAACATGACGCCGAGGGGGAAGCTCAGGCCCGAGATCACGAAGACGAGCGGGAGGATGTACAGCATCATCTTCTGCTGCCGGTACATCGGCGACGCCTTGGTCTCCGGCGACATGTTCTTCGCGACGAGCTGCAGCTGGGTGACGAACTGCGACGCCGTCATGACCACGATCATGAAGCCCGCGATGATGCGGACCTCCCACCCGGAGGCGTTCGTGAAGGTCTCGTGCAGGGGCGCTCCGAACAGGGCGGCGTTGCCGAAGTCCTGGGCCAGGGTGTTCGTGAGCAGACCGATGCCGGTCTTGTTGATCTGCGCCTCGTGCAGCACCGAGTACAACGAGAAGAAGATCGGCATCTGGATGAGCAGCGGCAGGCAGGAGCTCAGCGGGTTCGTCCCGGTCTCCTTGTAGAGCGCCATGGTCTCGCGGCTCATGGCCTCACGCGAGAACTGGTCCTTCTTGCCCTTGTACTTGTCCTGGATCTTCTTGAGCTGCGGCGCGACCTCGAGCATCCGGCGCTGCGACTTGATCTGGCGCACGAAGATCGGGATCAGCGCGGCGCGGACCACGAAGGTCAGGAAGATGATCGACAGCACCCAGGTCAGGCCGGCGGACGGGTCCATGCCGATCGACTCGAAGATCCAGTGGAAGGCCACGAGGATCGCCGAGACCACCCACTTCAGTGGCCAGAGGATCGTTCCGATGAAGTCCATGAGGACGGTCACGCCTTTCGAGTGCGCTGGGGGAGCAGGACCGGGCGACGGGCATCGCCGGACGGCTGTGGGGACGACGAGGACGGGGGGAGCACGAACCCGAAGCGGCTCAGCCGGAAGGGACGGTCGCGCTCGCGCACGTCGTCGATCCCGCCGGCTGCCCACGGGTTGCAGCGTGCGATCCGCCAGGCGCCCATCGCCGAGCCGCGGACGACGCCGTACTGCTGGATGGCCTCGAGCGCGTACCGGGAGCACGACGGGTGGTAGCGGCAGACGTTCCCGTACAGCGGCGAGACCACCGCACGGTAGGCGCGCAGCACGACCACGCACACGTTGCGCGGGAGCAACGCGACGACCCAGGCCAGCCGGGTCCACAGGGTGCGGTTCATGCTGCCTTCTCGAGCCCGCGCGCGAGGGAGCGCGAGACGTCTCCGAGCAGGGTAGGCCATGTGGCCTGCGCTGCGGCTGGCAAGGCCCTGATCACCACGTCGTGGCCGGTGGGGACCTCGGTCAGCAGGCCGTGCGCGATCGCCTTGAGCCGTCGTCGCACGCTGTTGCGCGTGACGGCGTTGCCCACGGTCTTCGCGACGATGAAGCCGAAGCGCGTGGGGCCGTCGGGCGGGACCTCGGCGCCGGCGGAGCGACGGACCACGGATACGACGACGTGCGCCGTGGCGCTCCTGCGACCACGACGCACGACGGACCGGTAGTCGTCACCGCGGACGATGCGGTTGGCGCGTGCCAACACGATCGCTACCGGGTCCCGATCCGGGACCGGACCGAACGCTGCCCGGATCCGTACCGCGCAGGCCCGGACACCGTGGACGCGTCCAGCGGAGCGGGGTGCAGTGCGGACCGGCGCAGCGCGATCAGGCGCTGAGCTCGGTGCGGCCCTTGCTGCGGCGCGCGGCGAGGATCGCGCGGCCGGCACGGGTGCGCATGCGGGCGCGGAAGCCGTGCTTCTTGGCGCGACGACGGTTGTTCGGCTGGAAGGTGCGCTTGCTCATGATGATCTCCACACGGCTGCGCGCGAGGATGGGCCCGGCGCGAACCGTCACGTATGTCTACAGCCGCTCGACGAGGCCGAACAGCACGATGGGCGCGACCGAATGGCCGCAGTCAACTGGTTAACGGTACGTGACAGCGGCGTGGAGGTCAAACGGTGCCGGGCCGGTGCTCCGCCATCGGCCTGCGCACGATCATCATCCACATTGGGGAAAACGTGCGTTCGGTACGACACGCTCCGACCCTTTACAGTGGTGTGATCGATCGGCCCGTTCCGCGGAGCGACGGGGGAGTCACCTCCCCGCCCGCGACCAGGTCGACGTGGACAGGACTGTGGACAACCCTGTGGATCACCGCCCGGGGCGACCGTGAACAGGACCGACGACGGTGCCGCCCGGACACGACCGCCCGTTCGCCGGGCACGACCACGTCCGGGGCCGTCCGACAGCAACCGACCACCGACAGCAGACCAGGAGACGAGCGCGACATGACGATGCCGGCCGACCCCGTCGAGGACCTCTGGTCCTCCGTCCTGGGCCTCCTCTCCGAGGACGACCGCATCACCCCGCAGCTGCACGGCTTCCTCAACCTGGTCGAACCGAAGGGCGTCCTCGCCGGCACCCTCTACCTCGAGGTCCCGAACGACCTGACCCGCGGGATGCTCGAGCAGCGCATCCGCATCCCGATCACCGAGGCCGTCTCCCGCGTCGGTGACGACTCGGTCGCGAACTTCGCGATCACGGTCAACCCGGACATGGCCTCCGAGCCCCGCGTCGACCCGGTCGTGCCGAGCCACCTGCCGGAGTACGCCGAACCGGTGCAGCAGCCCGTCGAGCAGAGCGCCGCGCCCCGGCAGTACATCGAGGCGCCGTTCGTCCCGAGCCAGATCGACGCACCGGGCACCAGCGGTCGCCCGGAGTCCCGGCTCAACCCGAAGTACAACTTCGACAACTTCGTCATCGGCTCGTCCAACCGGTTCGCCCACGCCGCGGCGGTCGCGGTGGCCGAGGCACCGGCCAAGGCGTACAACCCGCTCTTCATCTACGGCGACTCCGGTCTCGGCAAGACCCACCTGCTGCACGCGATCGGCCACTACGCCGAGAGCCTCTACCCGGGGATCCGGGTGCGGTACGTGTCGAGCGAGGAGTTCACGAACGACTTCATCAACTCGATCGCGAACAACCGCTCGAACCAGTTCCAGCAGCGGTACCGCGACATCGACATCCTGCTGATCGACGACATCCAGTTCCTCCAGGGGAAGGACTCCACGCAGGAGGCCTTCTTCCACACGTTCAACACGCTGCACGACCACAACAAGCAGGTCGTCATCACGTCGGACGTCGCGCCGAAGCACCTCACCGGGTTCGAGGACCGGATGCGCTCGCGCTTCGAGTGGGGTCTGATCACCGACGTGCAGGCGCCGGAGCTCGAGACGCGCATCGCGATCCTCCGCAAGAAGGCGCAGTCCGACCACCTGCAGGTGCCGGACGACATCCTCGAGTTCATGGCGTCGAAGGTGTCGAGCAACATCCGGGAGCTCGAGGGCACGCTCATCCGCGTGACGGCCTTCGCGAGCCTGAACCGCACGGCCGTCGACATGGCCCTGGTGCAGACCGTCCTCAAGGACCTCATCACGCTCGACGACGACAACGTGGTCGCGCCGACGGACATCATCAACCACACCGCGGAGTACTTCAAGCTCTCCGTCGACGACCTGTACGGGTCCTCGCGGTCCCAGGCGATCGCGACAGCACGGCAGATCGCGATGTACCTCTGCCGTGAGCTCACGAGCCTGTCGCTGCCGAAGATCGGCCAGCTCTTCGGCAACCGCGACCACACCACCGTGATGTACGCGAACAAGAAGATCACCGAGCTCATGAAGGAGCGCCGGTCGATCTACAACCAGGTCACCGAGCTGACGAGCCGCATCAAGCAGGACCGCCGCTACCGCTGACGCGAGCGGGACCACCTGACGCGAGCGGGACCACCCGACGGACGGGAGGCGCGGGGCCGGACGGCACCGCGCCTCCCGTCCGTCGTTCCGTCACCATCGCGTCGACGTCCGTGCGGCAACGCCGCGACCACCTCGATCGGCCCGCTGCGGCGCGCATCCACCATCTGAGACGGTTCCATGCGCCGAGTTTCCCCCAGTGTGGAAAGCCTGTGGATAACTGTGGAGGACACGCGGTCCCGTTGTTCACAGTCCTGCCCCCACCTGTGGAGACTGGGGATGGAAGCGGATAGATGACTTTTCTTCATCCCGAAGCCGTCAACACGCCACTCACAACTCACACGTGTGTAGTTCCCTGTGGAGAAGCGGGATGCACAGAGTTATCCACACTGTGCACAGGCGTTAACACCATTGATCCTGGTTAACGATGAAGTTCCGCGGGCCAACCTTGTGGACGGCGGGATGACAAGAAATCCGGGCCCTGCTCCGCTGTGCCACAATGGGGCGGCCGGACAGTCCGCACCGATCGACAGGGGTCCCAGCTGTGAAGTTCGAGGTCAACCGGGACGTCTTCTCCGAAGCCGTCTCCTTCGCGGTGAAGCTCCTCCCACAGCGCACGACCCTCCCGATCCTGTCCGGTGTCCTGATCCACGCCGAGGGCGACCGGCTCACGCTGTCGTCGTTCGACTACGAGGTCTCGGCGCAGACGTCGATCACGGCGCACATCGAGGACTCCGGCACGGTCCTGGTCTCCGGTCGGCTGCTGAACGACATCGCGAGCCGCCTGCCGAACGCCCCGGTCACCTTCACGACCGAGGAGTCCCGGATCTCGGTCACCTGCGGTTCGGCGCACTTCACGCTGCTGTCGATGCCCGTCGAGGAGTACCCGACGCTGCCCGAGGTCGGCGAGCAGACGGGCGTCATCCCCGGGGACTCGTTCTCGGAGGCCGTGTCCCAGGTCGCGGTCGCCGCCAGCCGTGACGACGTCACCCCCGTCATCACCGGCGTGCAGCTCGAGGTCGGCGACAACGACCTGTCCCTGATCGCGACGGACCGCTACCGCGTCGCCGTCCGGACCATCGCGTGGGACTCCGGCCGCGTCGGCTCGGACCCGCTGCACGCCCTCGTCCCGGCTCGCACCCTGCAGGAGGTCGGCCGCACGTTCGGTTCCGCCTCGACCGTGTCGGTCTCGATCAGCGGCACCTCGGACCGCGAGCTCATCGCGTTCCACGCCGACGACAAGACGGTCACCTCGCTGCTCATCAAGGGCAACTACCCGCCGGTCCGCCGGCTCTTCCCGGAGACGGTCGACGACCACGCGGTGATCAACACCGCGGAGCTGGTCGAGGCCGTCCGACGGGTCTCCCTCGTCCTGGAGCGCGAAGCGGCGCTCCGGTTCTCCTTCTCGGTCGACGGGCTCACGCTCGAGGCGATCGGTTCCGAACAAGCGCAGGCGTCAGAGTCGATCAGTGCGTTGCTGACCGGGGAGGAGACGGTGGTCTCGCTGAAGCCCGCCTTCCTCCTGGACGGGCTGAACGCGGTGCACTCCGAGTTCGTCAGGATCTCCTTCACCAAGACGGAGAACCCCAACAAGCCGGGCCCGGTGCTCATCACCGGCCAGACCTCGCAGGAGGCTCCGGCGACGGACGGGTACCGGTACCTGCTGCAGCCCAATCTCCTGCTGCGATAGCGGCAGCCGTACCACTGCGCTGACTCGCGACGAGCATCAGCGCGACGACGAACAGAAGAGGAAATCATGCACATCGGTCTTGTCGGCCTCGGTCGCATGGGCAACAACATGCGTGCCCGTCTCCGCAACGCAGGCATCGAGGTCACCGGCTACGACGCGAACCCCGCGGTGTCGGACGTCGCCGACCTCGGCGCCCTCGCCGCCGCACTGCCCGAGGGCAAGAAGCTCGTGTGGGTCATGGTCCCGCACGGCAAGATCACCCACGACGTGATCACCGACCTCGCCGAGGTCCTCGGCGAGGGCGACCTCGTCATCGACGGTGGCAACTCGAAGTGGCTCGACGACGAGGTGCACGCGAAGCAGCTCGACGCCAAGGGCATCCGCTACATGGACGCCGGCGTCTCCGGTGGCGTCTGGGGCAAGGACAACGGCTACGGCCTCATGGTGGGCGGCGCCCCCGAGGACGTCGCGTTCGCCATGCCGGTCTTCGACGCGCTGCGTCCCGAGGGTCCCCGCGAGGAGGGCTTCTCGCACGCCGGCGGCGTCGGCGCGGGTCACTACGCGAAGATGGTCCACAACGGCATCGAGTACGCCATCATGCAGGCGTACGGCGAGGGCTACGAGCTCCTCGAGGCCAAGGACATCGTCCACGACGTCCCCGCGGTCTTCGCCGGTTGGCAGCGCGGCACCGTCGTGCGCTCCTGGCTGCTCGACCTGCTCGTGCTCGCCATCAACGAGGACCCGAAGCTCGACGAGCTCGAGGGCTACGTGGACGACTCGGGCGAGGGCCGTTGGACCCTCGAAGAGGCGATCGAGCTCGCGGTGCCGATGCCCGCGCTCTCCGCGGCCATGTTCGCCCGCTTCGTCTCGCGTCAGGGCAGCCAGTCCCCGACGATGAAGGCCGTCGCGGCGCTCCGCAACCAGTTCGGCGGCCACGCCGTCAAGAAGGCGTAGCTCAGGTAACCACCTGAGCTCGTCTCGGCCCGCGTGCACGTCGACCACCTGCAACTCACCGACTTCCGGAACTACCGGGAGGCGGAGGTCGACCTCGCACGCGGGCCGAACCTGTTCGTCGGACGGAACGGGCAGGGCAAGACCAACCTGGTCGAGGCCATCGGCTACCTCTCCACCCTCGGGTCGCACCGCGTGCCGACGGACGCCGCCCTCGTCCGCCAGGGCTGCGACGCGGCGATCGTCCGCGCGCGCCTGGCGCACGAGGACCGCAGCATCCTCGCCGAGGTCCAGATCAACCGGACGGGCTCGAACCGCGCGCAGGTCAACCGCGCCGCGATCAAGCCCCGGGAACTCCCGCGGTACTGCACGAGCGTGCTCTTCGCGCCCGAGGACCTGGCACTCGTCCGCGGCGAACCGTCCGGACGCCGCCGCATGCTCGACGAGCTCCTCGGCCAGATCGCCCCGCGGATGCAGGGCGTGCTCGCCGACTACGACCGGACGCTCCGGCAGCGCAACACCCTGCTGAAGTCGGCCCGGGCCAGCGGTGCCCGCGCCGGCTCGCTCGCGACGCTCGACGTCTGGGACGACCGGCTCGTCGCGTTCGGCTCCGAGATCGTCGCGGCGCGCGACCACCTGACCCGACGGCTCGCCCCGTTCGTGACGGACGCCTACGCGACCGTGGCGGGCGAGCGGCACGAGGCCACGATCGCGGGCGTGCTGAGCATCCGCGGCGGCGACCCCGAGGACGCCGGCGCGACCGACCCGGTCCTCGGCACCCCGGAGGAGCCGGTGTCCGTGGCCGCCGCGGCGGAGGCGTTCCGCGCGGCGCTCGAGCGCCGTCGACGTGAGGAGCTGGACCGCGGCCTGACCCTCGTCGGGCCCCACCGGGACGACGTGCTCTTCGAGCTGAACGGGTTACCCGCCCGCGGCTACGCCAGTCACGGCGAGTCCTGGTCGTTCGCGCTCGCCGTGCAGCTCGCCAGCGCCGCGGTACTCCGCGCCGAGTCGACGCTCGGCGACCCGATCATCATCCTCGACGACGTCTTCGCCGAGCTCGACGAGTCGCGCCGGGAACGCCTCGCCGGCGCGGTCGCGGACTACGAGCAGGTCCTCATCACCGCGGCGGTGTTCGGCGACGTGCCCCCGCAGCTCGCGGCGCACACGGTCCGGATCGAGGCGGGCACGATCGTGACCGACGAGGTGGACGCCTGATGCCGAAGCCGTGGCGGCCGAGCGAGCCCGCACGGGTCTACCGACACCTGCGGGCGGTCCTCGGCGACCCGTCCCTGCGCACCGTCGACGCCCGACGCCGGCGCTCCCGCGAACTCGACGCCGACACCGTCCCCTACGGCTCCGGACGCGAACCGCGCGGACTCGGCGACGTCGTCGGTTCCCTCGCCCAGGAGCTCGGCTGGACGGAGCCGCTCGCCCGCTCCGAGCTGTTCGTCGACTGGCCCGCGGTGGTCGGTGAGGAGCTCGCGAAGCACTCCCGTCCGATGACGATCGACGACGGTGCGCTCGTGATCCGCTGCGACTCGACGGCCTGGGCGACGCAACTCCGGCTCATGCGTGCGACGGTCACGACGACGATCGCCGAACGGCACCCCGAGGCGGGTGTGCAGTCGATCCGAGTTTCCGGGCCGGACGTCCCCACCTGGAAACGCGGCCCCAGGACCGTCCAGGGGCGCGGTCCTCGCGACACCTACGGCTGACGAGACGAAATCGTCCTCGGGGACGAAGAACTCCCGTCCAGCGGCGGAATCAGCCCCGGGGGCGGGGGTCGCTGCGGTAGACTGGCGAGTGCAGTGTGCGGGCGTTCCGCGCGCAGGCAGGAGCAATCCCGACATGACATCAGAATCTGACGACGACCGGACGATCCCGCAGGACGAGACCGAGCAGGCCCCACCGACGGAACCATCGTACGGCGCAGACCAGATTCAGGTGCTGGAGGGGCTCGAGGCCGTCCGCAAGCGCCCCGGTATGTACATCGGTTCCACCGGGCCGCGCGGTCTCCACCACTTGGTGCAGGAGATCGTCGACAACTCCGTGGACGAGGCCCTCGCGGGCTACTGCGACACGATCGACGTCACGATCCGCGAGGACGGCGGCGTCCGCGTGGTCGACAACGGCCGCGGCATCCCCGTCGACGTGCACGCGGCCGAGGGCGTCTCGACGCTCCAGGTCGTGCTGACCGTCCTGCACGCGGGCGGCAAGTTCGGTGGCGGCGGCTACGCGGTCTCCGGCGGTCTGCACGGCGTCGGTTCCTCGGTCGTGAACGCCCTGAGCTCGGAGCTCGACGTCGAGGTCCGCCGGCAGGGCAGCGTCTGGCGCCAGAGCTACACTGACGGCGTCCCGGTCGCACCGGTCTCCCAGGACGAGGCGACCGACACCACCGGCACGACGATCACGTTCTGGCCGAACGCCGACATCTTCGAGACCGTCGAGTTCGACTACGAGACGCTCCGCACGCGCTTCCAGCAGATGGCCTTCCTCAACAAGGGCCTCCGCATCAACCTCACCGACGAGCGCACCCCGGACGAGGGCGAGGAGTCCCGTCGCGACTCCTTCCGCTACGAGCGCGGGCTCCCCGACTACGTCGAGTACCTCAACGCGCAGAAGAAGGCGGACCTCGTCCACCCGGACGTCATCGCGATCGAGGCCGAGGACACCGAGCGGAAGATCGCGCTCGAGCTCGCGATGCAGTGGAACACCTCGTACCAGGAGAGCGTCCACACCTTCGCGAACACGATCAACACGCACGAGGGCGGCACCCACGAGGAGGGCTTCCGCGCGGCGCTGACGAGCCTCGTCAACCGGTACGCACGCGAGACGAAGATCATCAAGGAGAAGGACGACAACCTCACGGGTGACGACATCCGCGAAGGGCTGACGGCCGTCATCTCCGTGAAGCTCGGCGAGCCGCAGTTCGAGGGCCAGACGAAGACGAAGCTCGGCAACACCGAGGCGAAGTCCTTCGTGCAGCGCGTCGTCGGCACCGAGCTCACCCACTGGTTCGAGAGCAACCCGGCGCAGGCGCGCGACGTCGTGCGGAAGGCGATCCAGGCCTCGCAGGCCCGCCTCGCCGCGCGCAAGGCCCGCGAGACCACCCGGCGCAAGGGTCTGCTCGAGTCGGGCGGCATGCCCGGCAAGCTCAAGGACTGCCAGTCGAAGGACCCGACGCTGTCGGAGATCTTCATGGTCGAGGGTGACTCCGCCGGCGGTTCCGCCGTGCAGGGCCGCAACCCGATGACGCAGGCGATCCTGCCGCTGCGCGGCAAGATCCTCAACGTCGAGAAGGCCCGCCTGGACCGCGCGCTCGCGAACCAGGAGATCCAGTCGATGATCACGGCGTTCGGCGCCGGCATCGGCGAGGACTTCGACCCGGACAAGGCCCGGTACCACAAGATCGTGCTCATGGCCGACGCGGACGTCGACGGCCAGCACATCACGACGCTGCTCCTGACACTGCTGTTCCGCTACATGCGGCCGCTCATCGAGCGCGGCTACGTGTACCTCGCACAGCCGCCGCTGTACCGCCTGAAGTGGTCGAACTCCGCGCACGAGTACGTCTTCAGCGACCGGGAGCGCGACGCCCTGATGGCGTCCGGCCTGGCGGCCGGCAAGCGCATCCCGAAGGACAACGGGATCCAGCGCTACAAGGGTCTCGGCGAGATGGACTACAAGGAGCTCTGGGACACCACGATGAACCCGGACACCCGCACGCTCCTGCAGGTCACCCTCGAGGACGCCGCCGCGGTCGACAGTGTCTTCGCGACCCTGATGGGTGAGGACGTCGAGTCGCGACGCCAGTTCATCCAGCAGAACGCGAAGGACGTCCGCTTCCTGGACATCTGACCCGGGTCCCCGTCTCGAGCCGGACGGGAGGCGCGGTGCCAGCCGCGCGTCCCGGTCCGGACCACCTGTGGTCGCGCCCACCGCGACGAACGTCACCACGGCCTCCAGGCCGTCAGAAAGGGAACGCAAGCCAATGGCTGACGAGAACGAGAACGGCGCCGACGAGCAGCCCGAGATCGTGCACGGCGACAGCGGGGACATCGTCGTCTCCGGCGACCGCATCTCGCAGGTCGACCTGCAGCTCGAGATGCAGCGGTCGTACCTCGACTACGCGATGTCCGTCATCGTCGGTCGTGCGCTGCCGGAGGTCCGCGACGGCCTGAAGCCGGTGCACCGGCGCGTGATCTACGCGATGTTCGACGGCGGCTACCGGCCGGACCGGGCGTTCTCGAAGTGCTCCCGCGTCGTCGGCGACGTCATGGGCCAGTTCCACCCGCACGGTGACAGCGCGATCTACGACGCGCTCGTCCGCCTCGTGCAGCCGTGGTCGCTCCGCTACCCGCTCGCGCTCGGCCAGGGCAACTTCGGTTCCCCGGGCAACGACGGCGCCGCGGCCCCGCGGTACACCGAGACCAAGATGGCGCCGCTCGCCATGGAGATGGTCCGGGACATCGACGAGGACACCGTCGACTTCCAGGACAACTACGACGGCCGCACCCAGGAGCCGGCGATCCTGCCGGCCCGCTTCCCGAACCTGCTCGTCAACGGGTCGGTCGGCATCGCGGTCGGCATGGCGACGAACATCCCGCCGCACAACCTCCGCGAGGTCGCCGAGGGCGCGCAGTGGGCGCTCGCCCACCCGGACGCGACGCGCGAGGAGCTCCTCGGCGCGCTCATGCAGCGCATCAAGGGCCCGGACTTCCCGACCGGGGCGCAGATCCTCGGGACGAAGGGCATCCAGGACGCCTACCGCACGGGCCGCGGCTCGATCACGATGCGTGCCGTCGTGAACGTCGAGGAGATCCAGGGCCGCACGTGCCTGGTCGTCACCGAGCTGCCGTACCAGGTCAACCCGGACAACCTCGCGATCCGCATCGCCGAGGGCGTGAAGGACGGCAAGCTCTCCGGCATCGCCGACATCCGCGACGAGACCTCGGGTCGCACCGGCCAGCGCCTCGTCATCGTGCTGAAGCGCGACGCCGTCGCCAAGGTCGTCCTGAACAACCTGTACAAGCACACGCAGCTGCAGGAGAACTTCGGCGCGAACATGCTCGCGATCGTCGACGGTGTGCCCCGCACGCTGGCGCTCGACGGGTTCATCTCCGCGTGGGTCGACCACCAGATCGACGTCATCGTCCGTCGTACCCAGTACCGGCTGCGCGAGGCCGAGAAGCGCGCGCACATCCTCCGCGGCTACCTGGCGGCGCTCGACGCCCTCGACGAGGTCATCGCACTCATCCGTCGCTCGCCCGACGTCGAAGAAGCGCGCACGGGTCTGATGGACCTGCTCTCGGTCGACGAGATCCAGGCCCGCGCGATCCTCGAGCTCCAGCTGCGCCGCCTGGCCGCGCTCGAGCGCCAGAAGATCCACGACGAGGCCGACGAGCTCGAGCGCAAGATCGCCGACTTCCAGGACATCCTGGGCTCCGAGACCCGGCAGCGCACGATCATCGGCGACGAACTCGCGGAGATCGTCGACCGCTTCGGCGACGACCGTCGCAGCGAGATCATGCTCGGCTACGACGGCGACATGTCGATCGAGGACCTCATCCCCGAGGAGGAGATGGTCGTCACCATCACCCGCGGCGGGTACGTCAAGCGCACGCGCAGCGACAACTACCGCTCGCAGCACCGCGGTGGACGTGGGGTCAAGGGCGCCCAGCTCCGAGCGGACGACATCGTCGAGCACTTCTTCGTCACGACGACGCACCACTGGCTGCTGTTCCTGACCGACCAGGGCCGCGTCTACCGGGCCAAGGCGTACGAGCTGCAGGAGGCGAGCCGTGACGCCAAGGGGCAGCACGTCGCCAACCTGCTCGCGATGCAGCCCGACGAGCAGATCCAGCAGGTGCTCGACATCCGCGACTACGAGGCCGCCCAGTACCTCGTCCTCGCGACCGAGCAGGGTCTCGTCAAGAAGACCGCGCTGACCGAGTACGACACGAACCGCACCGGCGGCATCATCGCGATCAACCTCCGCGAGGGCGACAAGCTCGTCCAGGCCCTGCTGGTCGACGAGACCGACGACCTGCTCCTCGTGTCGAAGCACGGCATGTCGCTCCGCTTCACCGCGACGAACGACACCCTGCGCCCGATGGGTCGGTCGACCTCCGGCGTGAAGGGCATGTCATTCCGCGGCGACGACGCGCTCCTCGCGGCCCGGGTGGTCTCGGACGACGGCTACGTCTGGGTGATGACCGAGGGCGGGTACGCCAAGCGCACCGCCGTCGAGCACTACCGGGTGCAGGGCCGCGGTGGTCTCGGCATCAAGGTCGCCAAGCTCGCGGCCGACCGGGGCGACCTCGTCGGCGCGCTCATCGTCGGCGCCGACGACGAGGTGCTCGTCGTGCTGCAATCGGGCAAGGTGGTAAGGTCCTCCGTGTCCGAGGTGCCCGCCAAGGGTCGCGACACGATGGGTGTGGTCTTCGCGAGGTTCGCGGAGAACGACCGGATCATCGCGGTGGCTCGGAACAGTGAGCGGAACCTGGACGACCAGGACGACGCCGAGATCGAGCCTGCGGGCCCGGTGGAGACGGTCAGCCCTGACGAAGCGGCCCCGGAACCCGCCGACCCCGCCGACACCGAGCCTGTCGAGGACGAGGCCGGAGAGGACCAGTCGAACAATGAGTAGTGTCGCCGAGAAGCTCCAGAAGAAGGCGAAGCGGCCCGTCGGCACCCGGCAGGTCCGTCTGCGGCTGGTGTACCTCGACTTCTGGTCGATGGTGAAGCTCAGCTTCCTCATCGCCCTCGCCGGGTCGATCGTGATCGTCGTCGCGACGGCACTGGTCTGGGTCATCCTCAACCAGACGGGCGTATTCACGCAGATCGACGCCCTGCTGCGAGACGTGACCGGGCAGAACAGTTACTCGATCATGGACCAGTTCTCCCTCGGGCAGGTCCTCGGGTTCTCCGTCGTGGTCGGCATCCTCAACGTGGTCGTCGGCACCGTGCTCGGCGCCATCGTGAGCGTGCTCTACAACCTCAGTGTGCGGATCACGGGCGGGCTGCTCGTGGGCTTCACGAACAACTGACACACCCGGCCGGGTGGGTTCCCACCGCTCGATTTCGTTCTGCGGGATCGTTGGGGTAGGCTTTCATCCGGTCTGAGGGGCTATAGCTCAGGCGGTTAGAGCGCTTCGCTGATAACGAAGAGGTCCAAGGTTCAAGTCCTTGTAGCCCCACCACTTCCCTCCGGGGCCGGTACGCTGGCCCGAACGGGGCCTTAGCTCAGTTGGTAGAGCGCCTGCTTTGCAAGCAGGATGTCGGGAGTTCGATTCTCCCAGGCTCCACTCCCGCAAGCCCCCGGGTGCCACTCCGTGGCCCCGGGGGCTTCGTCGTGCGCTCGCGCTGCGCCGCTCCGCGGTGGGCGCCCCGGGTTCCGCAATGACGGCATCTCGCGCGGCTGACGGGCTCTCCCTGGGACCCGGACGGCGACCGGGCGGCGTGTTCCGGGACCTCGAGGGGCGCACGCGGGCGCGTCTGTGATGCGGTGCGCCGGACGGGAGGCGCGTGGCGGGGGTGCACCGCGCCTCCCGTCCGACAGACGGTCACCCGTGCGCCGCGGGGGCCGGTCGGAGGTGGCGAGCGTCGTGCACCGCGCCGCACCTCGGCTCCCACGGAAGCCGGGCAGGCGAGCCTCGCGCCGTCGGTTGCCGAGCGGGCAGGACGTGCCGCGTGCGTGGCGCCGAGCGGGCGCGATCTGTCGGGGAGGGCTGCTGAGGGTGACAGGGGGTGCCCGTTCGCGGCGGGCGAGGGGTGCTGTGCGGCGGCGGGCAGGCCGGCGCGGGACGACGAAGGGCCCCGGCGCAGTGCCGGGGCCCTTCGATCGAACCGGGAGGTCAGGCGGCGGGCTTCTCCGCCGAGTCGGCGTCGTCGGCGACCCAGAGGTCGTCGTCGGCGCGGAGCGTCTGGTACGCGGCGTAGGCGGCACCGGCGACGGCGACCACGCCGACGACGATCAGGGCGACCCCGCCGAAGCCGAGCCCCTTCTTCTGCTGGCCGGGCGTGTACTTCGCCGCGACCTTGCCGGCCTTCTTGCCCTTCTTCTGGGCTTCCTTCACGATCTTCTTGACGCGCGGGTCCTTCGCCAGGTCCTTCACGCTCAGCACGGAGCCGGCGGTCGCGACGAGACCGGGGACGACCTCGGTCTGGAAGCGGTGCGAGGCGCTCTGTGCGGCCGACGTCGCGGCGTGCACGCCGGTGGCGACCGCGGGGCGGATGCCGTTGTCGATCGCGTTCTGGACACGCGGTGCGATGTCCTTGCGAGCTGCGTCTGCTGCGTGCGAGCGGGCCTCGGCGAGGATCGCGTTCGCGTGCTCGAGGACCTTGCGCTGCTCGCCGAGGAGCGAGGCGGTCTTGCCCTTGAGCTTCTTGATCTGCTTCCGACGCTTGCGCGGGATCTCGATCGTCGTCATCTGGTACCTCCATCGGAACGGCGTGACCCCCATCCTGCCACCGAGCACCCTGACAGGTCACGGATCGTCGGCTGTGTGATCCGTGTCACCGTCGGGAGTACATGCGAGAATCGACACATGTCTCTGCACACCGCTGTCGCAACGATCCACACGAACAAGGGCGACGTCCGCGTCAACCTGTTCGGCAACCACGCTCCGAAGACCGTCAAGAACTTCGTCGACCTCGCGACCGGCAAGCAGGAGTGGACGCACCCCGGCACGGGCAAGGTCTCGACCGACAAGCTCTACGACGGTGTCGTCTTCCACCGCATCATCAAGGACTTCATGATCCAGGGCGGCGACCCCCTGGGCCAGGGCATCGGTGGCCCGGGCTACCGCTTCGACGACGAGATCTCCCCGGAGCTCACGTTCCAGGAGCCCTACATCCTGGCGATGGCGAACGCCGGCATCCAGGGTGGTCGTGGCACGAACGGGTCGCAGTTCTTCATCACCACCGTGGCCACCCCGTGGCTGCAGGGCAAGCACACCATCTTCGGTGTGGTCGCCGACGACGAGTCCCGTGCGGTCGTCGACGCGATCGAGGGCGTGCCGACCGACGGTCGCGACAAGCCCGTCGACGACGTCGTCATCGAGAGCATCGACGTCGAGGACGTCTGAACTCGGTGACCGACCAGGGCTCCGACCGGGCGAACTACTGCTACCGGCACCCCGACCGGCAGAGCTTCATCCTCTGCCAGCGGTGCGGACGGACGATCTGCACCGAGTGCCAGACGCCGGCCGCCGTGGGTGTGCACTGCCCGGAGTGCGTGCGTGAGCAGCGGGCGCAGTTCCAGTCGAACCGTCGCGCGTCCGGCGCGCCGAGCAGCCTGACGGTCGCTCGGCGCCGGTTCGCCATGGTCGACCAGAAGGCGACCGTGGTGATCATCGCCGTCTCGGTCGTCATCTGGTTGGTGAACCTGCTCTCCGGCGGCCTCGTCAACCAGTGGCTGGCCTACTGGACCCCGCTGGTGGGGACGCAGCCGTGGCGGCTCGTCACCGGCCTGTTCGTGCACTCCTCGTTCCTGCACATCGCGTTCAACATGCTCGCGGTGTTCATCTTCGGGCGGATGCTCGAGAACCTGCTCGGCACGTGGCGCTTCCTGGCGCTGTACTTCCTGGCCGGGCTCGGTGGCGACCTCGCCGTCTCCCTGCTGACGCCAGGGACGCCGGTCGTCGGGGCCTCGGGTGCGATCTTCGGGCTGTTCGCGGCGTTCTTCGTGATCCAGCGGAGCCTCGGCAACAACGCCGTGCAGCTCCTGGTCATCATGGGCCTGAACCTGCTGCTCGGCTTCCTGCCCGGGGCGAACATCTCCTGGCAGGCGCACGTCGGCGGGATCGTCCTCGGGTTCGTCACAGGGTTCGTGTTCTCGAAGACCCGGAACATCCGGCAGCGCCGGCTGCAGATCGGCCTGCTCGTGGCCGAGGCGGTGGTGCTCGTCGCCGGCATCGGCGCCGCGTACCTCACCGTCGGTGGCTACGTGATCGGCTGACCGGCCGAACGACTCCTCGAACGCCCCGCTCCACCACTCGGTGGAGCGGGGCGTTCGTTCGTTCTCCACACCTCGCGCGCGAGTTCTCCACAACTGGGGAAAACTCGGTGAGTTACACCGGTGTGATTATCCCCACTGTGGACTCCGCTGTGGATAACTCCGGGGCTTGGATGTGGATGATCGTGTGGAATGTGTGGAGAACTGTGGACAAGCCGCCGTTCTGGTGTGGACGAGCGTGCATCAGTGACCGCGGCCCTGTGGAGAGCGCGATCGAGGCCGGAACGACGACGCCCGCCGTACCGAGGGGTACGACGGGCGTGTGGTGTCGGGAGCGGGGTCAGCGCCACCGAGTGGTCATGAGGAAGCCGACGAACATGATGCCGAAGCCGATGAGGATGTTCCAGGAACCGAGGGTCGGCACCGGCAGCGTCGTGTTCGAGATGTAGAAGACGATCACCCACGCGAGGCCGACGAGCATGAAGCCGAACATGACCGGCTTGAACCACACGGGGTTGGGCTGGTCACCCGCCGTGTCGACCGAGTCGGCTCGGGTCCTCCGGGCGGGCTTGGTGCGGTCCTTGTCCTTGGCCATGGCCGGTATCCTACCGTGACCGCGTGTGTGGGAAGACCCTCAGGAGCCTGCGCACATCCCCCACGAGTACGGTGATCCGACCATGACCAAGATCCTCGTCATCGACAACTACGACAGCTTCGTCTACACGCTGAACGGGTACGTGCAGCAGCTCGGCGCCGAGACCGACGTCGTGCGCAACGACGCCTTCGCCGAGGACGAGATCGCCGAGCGGATCGCCGACTACGACGGCGTGCTGCTCTCCCCGGGTCCCGGCACACCCGCAGACGCCGGGCTGTCGATCCCGACCGTGCACGCCGCGATGGCGGTGGAGAAGCCCCTGCTCGGGGTCTGCCTCGGGCACCAGGCCATCGCCGAGGCCCTCGGGGCGACGGTGACGCACGCCGAGGAGCTCATGCACGGCAAGACGTCGCAGGTCGACCACGACGACAGCGTGCTGTTCACGGGCGTGCCGCACCCCTTCACGGCGACCCGCTACCACTCGCTCGCGATCGTCGACGGCACCGTGCCCGACGAGCTCACCGTGACCGCCCGGACCGGCGGCGGCGTCATCATGGGCGTCGAGCACCGGGACCACCCGCTCTACGGGGTCCAGTTCCACCCCGAGTCGGTCTTGACCGAGGGCGGCTACCGCATGGTCGGCAACTGGCTCGAGACCACCGGCCTCGAGGGTGCCGCGGAGCGGGCGGCCGCGCTCAACCCGCTGATCGCCGAGCATCGCGCCTGAGCGCACCGACCGCCTGCGACGGCAGCGCGAGCGCAGCGCGACGATCGCGCGGGAGGCGCACGGCGGGGGACGGTACCGGCTGACCACGCCGGACCGGCGGGGCGGGCGCGAGCCGTGCCTCCCGGCCGGACCGAGCAGTCGGACCCGGTCGGTCGACCCCGGGCGCGCGGACTACTGCCCGTCGCCGCCCTGGTCGCCGCCACCCTGGCCGCCGCCACCCTGACCACTGTTGCCCTGGCCGCCGTCCTGCGCGGGCGCCGACGGCTGCTGCGAAGGCTGCCGCACCGGAGCGGCGCAGTAGGTGAGCACGACGGTGCTGCCCTGGGCGACGTCGCCCTCCGGGGCGCTCTGCTGCGTGACCGTGTTGCCCGTGCAGGTGTAGGTCGGGGACGCCTGCACGTCGAGCCCGAGGTTCGCGAGCGTCGTGTTCGCCGCCGAGATCGGCTGCTGCGTGACGTTCGGCAGCCGGACCTTGCCGTTCGACACCGTCAGGTTGACGACGGAGCCCTTCTCGAGCTGCGTGCTGCTCGCCGGGTCGGTGCTCATGACCGTGCCCTCCGGCACGTCCGGTGAGTAGTCGGAGTTGATCGCGCCGACCTCGAAGCCGGCAGCCTCCAGAGCCTGCTGGGCAGCGTCCTGGCTCTGCTTCGACACGTCGGGTACGGCGACCTGCTCCGGTCCGAGCGACACCACCACCCGGATGCTCTGGTTGCGGGCCACGTTGGTGCCGGAGCCGGGCTCCGTGCGGATCACGGTGTCCTTCGCGACGTCGTCGGAGTTCTCACCGACCTCCACGGCGCCCAGGTCGCGCTTCTCGAGCTCGCCGCGCGCGGAGTCCCACGTTGCGCCGACGACGTTCGGCACCGACACCGACGACGACACCGGGGCCTTGCCCGGCTGGAGATTGGCGACGAAGAAGACGACACCGGCGATGACCGCGGCGGTGAGGATGATGCCGAGCCAGATCCACGCGACCGGCGGACGGTTCTGCGTACGCTGCGGACGGTGTTCCGCGGTGTCGTCGTCGAGCTCGCGGAAGGCGACGGCCGGGTTCGACGTCGTGCGCGGGTTGACGCCGAACAGCATGGTCGAGGCGTCGTGCGCGGCGTTCTGCTGGAGCGTGCGCGTCGAGACGGGGACCCGACCGGCGGCGGCTTGCTGCAGGTCGGTCCGGAACTCGGCGGCGTTCTGGAACCGCCGGGTGCGGTCCTTCACCATGGCGTGCAGCGTCACGGCGTCGAGTGCCGGCGACACGTCCGGCGAGAGGGTCGACGGGGCGACCGGCTGCTCGCTGACGTGCTGGTAGGCGACGGCGACCGGCGAGTCGCCGGTGAACGGCGGTCGGCCGGTCAGGAGCTCGAAGAGCACCACGCCCGTGGAGTAGAGGTCCGTCCGGGCGTCGACGGTCTCGCCGCGCGCCTGCTCCGGGGAGAAGTACGACGCGGTGCCGAGGATCGACGTCGTCTGCGCGACCGTGGCAGAGGTGTCGGTGATCGCCCGCGCGATGCCGAAGTCCATGACCTTGACCTGGCCGCTGTGCGTCACCATGACGTTCGCGGGCTTGATGTCGCGGTGCACGACGCCGGCGCGGTGCGAGTACTCGAGCGCGGTGAGGATGCCCTCGGTGATGCGGACCGCCTCGGCCGGGGCGAGCGGACCGTCCTCGAGGACGTCGGACAGCGCGCGGCCGTCGACGTGCTCCATGACGATGTAGGGAACCTGCACCTCGGCGCCGGAGGGCTCGGTGACCGTCTCCTCGCCGGCGTCGTAGACGCGGACGATGGTCGGGTGCGCCATGCGGGCCGCGGCCTGTGCCTCCTGCCGGAAGCGGATCCGGAAGGCGGGGTCGTTCGCCAGGCTCGGCTTGAGGAGCTTGACGGCGACCTTGCGTCCGAGCCGGGTGTCCGTGCCCACGTGCACCGTCGCCATGCCGCCGCGACCGATGACGTCACCGATCTCGTAGCGGTTCGCGAGGAGCGTGATCCCCGCGGTCACACCTTCAGGCACGTACTCCTCCGAATGTCCGTCCGAGTCAGTGTACGGCAGCCCTCTCTGGTGGGAGGCTGACCACGGGGGCCGCCGACGAACCGTTACACAACGGTGTCGACAGCCCCCGTTCGGGTGACGGTCAGTTGGGGTCCTGCGGCGTGCCGCTGCTCGGGTTCGTGCCGTCGGACGGGTCCTGCGTCGGTTCGGCCGAGGCCTCCCACGTCGCGGTCGCCGAATCGGAGTTCTCCGAGGCGGCCAGCGTGCCGACGGACTGGCTCGTGCAGGTCACGTTGTAGGCGAAGACGACCTGGTCGCCCGCCGCGTCTGCCTGGATCGTGACCGCGGTCGACGAGGTGTCGCCGGAGGTGGCGCCCGAGGCGTCCTTGCCGTTCGACACGGTCCACGTGTACTTCGACACGGAGTAGCCGTCCGGGCACGTCGCCGCCGACCAGCTGAAGGTGACCTGACCGGTCTCCGACACGGTGCCGGCGTTCGGGGTGTTCGGCTTGTTGGCCGTCGGCGGGGTCGTGTACTGCGTGATCGTGACGAGTGCGCCCTTGGTCACGCTCCCCGTCGGGGTGAGGTCGGCCACCGTGTTCGCCTGGTCGGCGGCCGGTGCCGGGCTGCCGTCCTGCACGGTCACCTCGAAGCCGAGGTCGCGGAGCGCCGATGCGGCGTCGTCGGTGGCGCGGCCGACGTAGTCGCTCTTGTTCAGGAACAGGCGCGTTGCCGTGGGCGTGGCGCTCGGCGTCTGGCTCGGTGGCGGGGTGGTCCGGGTGGGCGCCGGCCGGGACGACGAGGCACTCGGGTCGGGCTGGCTCGAACCACCGAGAGCGAGGGCCGCGACGACCCCACCGATGACGAGGAGGGCGACGATGCCGACGACCCACCAGATCCAGGCGCGCTTCTTCCGCGGTTCCTCGTCCTCGGGCCCGACGGGCGACCCCGGGGTGCCGGGGGGACCACCGACCGCGCCACCGGCCTGCGTGCCGATGAGCGCCGTCGCGGCGTCGTTGCCCGCGCCCTGCGGCGGGTTGAACGCGACCGTGCCGTCGCCGCCGATCGCGGGGACCGCCACGGTGGCCGCCGCGACGTCGCCACGGCGCAGGGCCTGGGCCGCGCGGGCGAGGTTGGCCGCGGTGGCGGGCCGGTCGGCCGGCTTCTTCGCGATGCAGGAGAGCACGAGCGCGGACACCGGCTCGGGCACGTCGCCGGGCAGCGCGGGCGGCTGCTCGTTGATGTGCGCCATCGCGATCGCGACCTGCGACTCCCCGGTGAAGGGGCGACGCCCGGCCAGCGCTTCGTACGCGACGATGCCGAGCGAGTAGATGTCCGTGGAGGGCGAGGCCGGGTGCCCGCTGGCCTGCTCGGGCGACAGGTACTGCACCGTGCCCATGACCTGGCCGGTCGCGGTGAGCGGCACCTGGTCGGCGATGCGGGCGATGCCGAAGTCGGTGATCTTGACGCGGCCGTCCGGCGTGATGAGGAGGTTGCCCGGCTTGATGTCGCGGTGAACCAGGCCGACCGCGTGCGCGGCCTGCAGCGCGTTCGCGGTCTGCGCGACGATGTCGAGCACCTTGTCGACCGGCAGCGTGTGCTCCCGCTCGATCATGGTCGACAGTGCCTCGCCCGGGACGAGCTCCATCACGAGGTAGGCGCTGCCGTCCTCCTCGCCGTAGTCGAAGACGTTGGCGATGCCCTCGTGGTTGACGAGGGCGGCGTGCCGGGCCTCGGCGCGGAAGCGCTCGAGGAAGCCCGGGTCACCGAGGTACTCGTCCTTCAGGATCTTGAGTGCGACGGTCCGGCCGATGACGAGGTCGGTCGCCTGCCACACCTCACCCATGCCGCCGATCGCGACCCGGGAGGAGAGCTGGTACCGCCCACCGAAGGTGAGTCCGCTGGTGGGTCTCATTTGTTCAGCACCGCCTCCATGACCTTCTTCGCGACCGGAGCCGCGACCGTGTTGCCGACGCCGGACTGCCCGAGCCCGCCGCCGTTCCCGACGACGACCGCGACGGCCACCTCGGGGTTCTTCGCCGGGGCGAACCCCGTGAACCAGAGCGTGTACGGGTCACCCGTACCGCCTTCCGCCGTCCCGGTCTTCCCGGCGACGTCGACACCGTCGATCCTGGCATTCGTGCCGGTCCCGCTGCTGACGACGCTCTGCATCGCCTCGGTCAGGTCGGCTGCCTCGGAGCCGGACAGCGGATCGCTGTACTGCTTCGGCGAGAACGACTGGACGGTCTTCAGGTCGCTGGTCGTGACCGAGTCGACGAGCGTCGGCTGCATGACCTTGCCACCGTTGGCGATCCCCGCCGAGATCATCGCCATCTGCAGCGGTGAGACACGGACGCTGGCCTGGCCGAAGGCGCTCAGCATGAGCTGGGCGGTCGAGTCGACGTCAGGGTACTGGCTCGCGGTCGCGCGCATCGGGACCTCGATCGCGTCACCGAAGCCGTACTCGTCCGCGACGGACTTGATGGCGTCGTAGCCGAGCTTCTGGCCGAGCTCCGCGAAGGGGATGTTGCACGAGTTCTGGATCGCCGTGCGCAGCTTGACCGTGTCGCCACCGCCGCAGGAGCCGCCCTCGGCGTTGTTGATGTACGACGAGGTGCCCGGCAGCTGCAGGCGCGAGGGGTTCGGGAACTCGGAGTCGAGGTCGTACTTGCCGTCCTTGAGGGCCGCGGACGCCACGATGAGCTTGAAGACCGATCCCGGCGTGTACAGGTCGCCGCCGATCGCGCGGTTCTGCAGCGGCGTCGGGGTCTGCTGGAGCAGGGCGTCGTACTGTGCCTTGACCTCGGCGGTGTCGTGCGAGGTGAGCGCGTTCGGGTCGTAGTCGGGCTTCGACACCATCGCGAGGATCTTCCCCGTCGACGGCTCGATGGCGACGACCGCGCCCGTGTTCGTGCCGAGCGCGTCGTACGCCGCCCGCTGCACGTCGGGGTCGATCGTCAGGTTGACGTTGTCGCCCTGGACGTCCTGTCCGGTGAGGATGGCGTTGAGGTTCTGGAAGAACGACGCGTCCGAGTTGCCGGAGAGCACGGCGTTCTCGGCGCTCTCGATGCCGGCGTTGCCCTGACCGATCGTGAAGTACCCGGTGACGGCCGAGTACAGCCCGCCGTTCGTGTACTTGCGCTGGTACTGGTACTGGTCGTCCGAGGGGGTCGACTCGGCGATCGGGCTGCCGTCGACCAGGATCGCGCCGCGCTTGGTCGAGTAGCTGTCGAGGATCGTGCGCGAGTTCCGCGAGTCGGCGCGCAGCGAGTCGGCAGCGAAGAACTGGATGGACGTGGTCGACACGAAGAGCGCGACGAACATGAGCACGATGACGGTCGAGACGCCGCGGAGCTGTCGGTTCACCGGGTGCGCTCCTTCCTGGACGATCCGCGACCGCGAGCGGCGGCCGGGATCGCGCCCTGCTGGACGCGTTGTTCGGCGGGGATCGCGTCGGTGAGGCGCAGCAGCATCGCGGCGATGATCCAGTTGGCGATGAGCGACGATCCACCCGCGGCCATGAACGGCGTCGTGAGGCCCGTGACCGGGATGATCCGGGTGATGCCGCCGACGACGACGAAGACCTGCAGCGCGATGATGAAGCCGAAGCCCACGCCGAGGAGCTTGCCGAAGTCGTCCTGCGCCATGAACGCGACGCGCAGGCCCCGGGATGCCAGGACGATGAACAGCGCGAGGATCGCGAAGACGCCGATGAGCCCGAGCTCCTCGCCGAGCGACGCGACGATGTAGTCCGCGTTGGCGACCGGGGTGATGTACGGGCGCCCCTGCCCGAGGCCGGTCCCGGTGATGCCGCCGTTGGCGAAGCCGAACAGGCCCTGGACCAGCTGGTAGCTGCCCTGGGTCTGCCGGTCGAAGATCGTCTGGTCGAACGGGTCGAGCCACTGCTCGAACCGGCCACGCACGTACACGAGGACCGACTGCGCGACGAGGGCACCGCCGACGAAGAGACCGAGGCCGATCACGACCCAGCCGAGCCGGGCCGTGGCGACGTAGATCATCACCAGGAAGAGCCCGAAGTAGAGCAGCGCCGTGCCGAGGTCGCGCTGGAACACGAGGACGGCCATCGCGGCGGCCCACATGACGAGGATCGGGCCGAGGTCGCGCGCTCGGGGGAACGTCATCCCGGCGAACTTCTTGCCGACGATCGACAGTGAGTCGCGCGCGGTCACGAGGTACCCGGCGAAGAACAGCGCCATGGTGATCTTCGCGAGCTCGCCCGGCTGGAACGAGAAGGGGCCGATCCGGATCCAGACGCGCGCACCGCCGACGTTCGACCCGATGCCCGGCAGCATCGGCAGGAGGAGCAGCGCGATGGTGGCGGCCATGAAGATGTAGCGGTACCGCTGCAGGAACCGGTGGTTCCGCACGGCCAGGAGCGTGATGGTCGCCAGGACCATGGCGAGCATCGTCCAGACGATCTGCTTGACGCCGATCGCGTCCCAGCCGGTCAGGCCGTTGTGCACGTCGATGCGGTAGATCTCGGCGATGCCGATGCCGTTGAGCACGAGCGCGATCGGCAGGACGAACGGGTCCGCGTTCTTGGCGACGACCCGGAGCACCACGTGCATGACGAGCGCGAGTCCGAGGATGCCGCCGCCGACCCACAGCACGCCGGTGTCGAACAGGCGTCCCTTGGTGCCGAGCTGCACGAGCACCATCGCACCGGCGCAGATGCCGCAGGCGATGACGAGCAGCACGAGCTCGAGGTTCCGGGCGCGGGCGGGCTCACGCAGCTTGATCGTGATCGCCTGCGTGAACGACTGCGCGATCGCGGCGCTCACCGGCGGGCTCCCGGCGACGCCGACGGCGAGGCGCTGCCCGACGGCGCGGCGGAGCGGGACGGCGTCGGCGTGGGTGACGACGATCCGCCGTCCCCACCGGTGCCGGCCTGGTCCTGCCCGGTCTCGGCGGCCTTGCGCAGGCGGTCGACGATGTCGCGCGCGTCCGACAGGGACTGCGCGTTGATCGTCGAGCGGACGTTCTCCCGCGTGTAGTCGGGCAGCGACGAGACGGTGACGTCGGTGTCCTCGTACACGTCGGAGAGGGCGATCGGGCCGATCGACTGCTGCACGCCGCGGTAGATCGCGACGGTGCCGCGGTCGGTCCCGACGTAGTAGTGCGCCTGGGTGATCCGCCAGCCGAGCCAGACCGCACCGACGAGGGCGGCGACGGCGACCACGAGGGCGATCGTCCACGCGATCCGGCGACGGATCCGACGCCGGCGGTCCTCGGCGATGAGCTCGGCGAAGAACTGGTCGGACTCCGGCTCGAAGTGCGAGTCCTCGGGGGCGGTGGAGACCTTGAGCGGGTGGAGCAGGATCGTGGGGAGGCGGATCGGCTTGCGGCCGGTCGACGCCTCGAACGTGAGCGGAGCGGCCGCGGACCCGACGGTCGTCGCGGCGTCGTCGTCGTCCTCGGGCTCGGAGTCGGTGACGTCCATCACGACGACGGTGACGTTGTCCGGGGCGCCGTGGTCGAGCGTCTCCTTGACGAGTCGCTGCGTCACCTGGTTGGCGTCCATCGTGGACGCCAGCGCGTGCCGGATCCGCTCCTCGGCCAGGTACGACGACAGACCGTCCGAGCAGAGCAGCCAGCGGTCACCGGTCTGGATGTCCATGACGGCCGTGTCGACCTCGGGCGCGGCGTCGACGTCGCCGAGCACGCGCATGAGCACCGACCGGCGCGGGTGCACGGCCGCCTCCTCCGGCGTGATCCGGCCGCTGTCGACCAGCCGCTGGACGAACGTGTGGTCCGACGTGATCTGCTGCAGCTCGCCGTCGCGCATCCGGTAGATGCGCGAGTCGCCGATGTGGGCGATGGCGATCTGCTCGCCGACGCGGATGAGGGCGGACACCGTGGTGCCCATGCCGGTGAGCTCCTGGTGCTCGAAGACCGTCTCGGTGACGAGCTGGTTCGCGGCGATGAGCGCGGACTGCAGAGCGAACTCGGCGTCGTGCGCGGAGGGGAACTCGCGGTCGACCTCGCGGATCCGGCGGATGGCGATCGCCGAGGCGACGTCGCCACCGGCGTGCCCGCCCATGCCGTCGGCGACGGCGAACAGGTGCGTGCCGGCGTACCCGGAGTCCTGGTTGTTGGCACGGATGCGCCCCACGTGGGACACAGCGGCGCTCAGCGTGCGAGCCGTCATGTCCCGGTTACCGCCGCAGCTCGAACGTCGTCGTCCCGATCGTGATCGGCGTCCGTTCCGCGACGTGCACGGGAGCGGTCACCTTCTGACCGTCGACGAACGTGCCGTTCGTGGACTCGAGGTCGGACAGGACCCAGCCGTCGGCCCGGAGGTCGAGGCGGGCGTGGTTGGTCGAGGTGTAGTCGTCACGGATGACGACGTTCGACTCGCTGGAGCGCCCGATGGTGATGGGGCCGCCGCCGAGGGGCATCTCCAGGCCCTCGCGCGAGCCCTCGGTGATGACGAGCCGCGTGGGCGTGCCCGTGGTGGACGGACGCTGCTGTCCGCCGGCGGGCTGGCCGATGATCTCGGTGAACGCACCCGCCCCGGCGGGAGCCGCGGCGGCCGCTGCCGGCACCGTCGGGGTCGTCGGACCGGACGCGCCGGCCTTCGGATCGGTCGGGACGGTGCGGACGCGTTGGCCGAACAGGTCGCTCCGCAGCGCGAAGACGATCACGAAGACGAACAGCCACAGCACCGCGAGGAAGGCGAAGCGCAGGACGAGCAGGGTCAGGCCTGTGGTCATCGAGCACCTCCGTCGCTCTCGGGGATCACCCGGAACACCATACGGGTACGACCGATCTCGATGGTCGAGTCCGGCTCGACGATGGCCTGCTCGAAGCGCTCCCCGTCGAGCTTCGACCCGTTCGTGGACCCGAGGTCGTTCGCCTGGGCGTGCTTGCCGTCCCAGATGACCTCGACGTGCTTCCGGCTCGTCCCGGTGTCCGCCACGGTGATGTCGGCGTCGGTCCCGCGCCCGATCACGGTGCGGCCGCGTCGGAGCCGGTGGCGCTGGGATCCGATGTCGAGCACGGCGACCCAGGCGACGTCGCGCTGCACGGTCGAGGCGTCGATCTCGAGGAGACCGGTCGAGAGCGTGCCGTCCTGCTGCAGCCGGATCGAGACCGGGCCGGAGAACGAGTAGTTCTGCGCGACGGCGTGCTGCTGCACCATCTGCGTCAGTTCGTCGATGAGCGGCTGGCCGACGTCGTGCATGCGCGAGTGGTCCGGCGGGGCGAGCCGCACGGTGAACTCGTTGGGCACGAGGATCCGCTCGCGGGAGACCACGGCCGCCTTCGTGTCGAGCTCGCGGCGCAGGGCGCTCGAGATCTCCACGGGCTGCACGCCGGAGCGGAAGGTCTTCGCGAACGCGCCGTTCACGGCGCGCTCCAACCCACGCTCGAAGCTGTCCAAGAGGCCCATGTGTCTTCCCGGTCGTCGGTCAGGGACCCCTGCATGGTAGTGGCTGGCGCTCCTGCTCGTCTGTGCGTGGTCACGGGCACCGTCCGCCGCGTGCTAGTGTTGCCGGGCTGGCGCGAGTGGCGGAATTGGTAGACGCGCACGGTTCAGGTCCGTGTGCTGGAAACGGCGTGGGGGTTCAAGTCCCCCCTCGCGCACCAGGTGGGGAACGGCCCCCGGGAGGAATCCCGGGGGCCGTTCCGCGTTCCCGCGCGGTCGTCACGACCCGCGGGACCCGGCCTGGAGGCTCGCCCCGCCCCCGTCTCGTCGGTCACCCGGTCGGTCGGCGACACCCGGACGGGGCATCCCGGGTCGGGGGGTTGACCGTCCCGCGGAGCGTTGCGCACACTGATCGGCGTCGCTCCGGGTCCGTCCGGTGCTCGTGCCCCAGGAGGCCCATCGTGCGGACGCCGTCCGTGATCGCTGCCGCGGTCGCCCTCTCGACCGTGCTCGTCGCGATCGTGTCCACGTCCGTCGGGGTCGCGCCCGCCGAGGCCGCGTCGACGTGCAGCGGTGACCGCATCACCGTCCGCGACCTCGGCCGCGGGTGCGCCGTCGAGCGCGGCACGGTCACGCTGCCGGACGGCCGCCGCTTCGTGGTGCCGTCGCCCGGCACGACCGTGTCGGCGCTCCCGGTCGCGGCCGCGGGCGCGGTCGACCCCGGGGACGTGTCGATCACGAACACGGGCCGCTCGGGCGTCGCGGTGGCGGTCGAGGGCGAGTGGTCTGGTGCGCCGGCGGCGATCCGCAAGGTCCGGAGCCTGCACGAGGGGCTGACCGGTGGTGGCACGACCGCGCACCCGATGGCGGCGACCGCGACGAAGCCCGCTCCCGCGTCGAGCTGCACGAACCGGACGTACGCGCTGCTCGGGTACCGGTGGACGACGCCCGTCCGCTGGTCGTCGAACCCGTCCGGGGCCCGGGCGACGGACGCCGCGGCGCTCAGGGCGGCCGCGAACGCCTGGACCGGGACCCTGAAGACCTGCGGTCGGACGATCACCTCCGGTGCCGCGAACACCTACCTCGGCACGACCACGCAGGCCCCGGCCGTCACGGCGAACGGCGGCTGCGGTTCGCCGAGCGGTGCGAGCGTCACCGGGTGGGGCTCGCTGCGCTCGGGCACCCTCGCCACCACGTGCGTGTGGTCGCGTTCCGGCGTCGCGGTCGAGATGGACCAGCGGTACACGACCTCGTACGCGTGGTCGTCGTCGGCGACGTGCTCCGGGGCGCGGTTCGACCTGCGCGGCGTCGCGACGCACGAGTGGGGGCACGCCTACGGGCTCGGCCACACGGCGCAGGCGTCCGGACTCGTCATGAAGCCCGCGTCGTCGCAGTGCGACCTGGCGCAGCGCACCCTCGGGCTCGGCGACGCCCTGGGGATCGACGCCGCGAGCTGACCCGGCGTCAGGCGGGAGCCGGTCCGTCCTCGCGGGCGCCCGCGAGCCCGTGGTCGTGCGCGTAGACGACGAGCTGCACCCGGTCGCGCAGCGCGAGCTTGCCGAGGATGCTCGAGATCTGCGTCTTCACGGTGGACTCGGTGACGAACTCCCGGGCGGCGATCTCCGCGTTGGAGAGCCCTCGGGAGGCCCACCCGAACACGATGCGCTCCCGGTCCGTCAGCGTCTGGAAGGCCTCGGGCTGCGGGGCCGGTGCGCGGTCGACGTCCGCGCCGAACAGCTGCGACAGGTCGTTCGGCGCGATCACCGAGCTGCCCTCGTGGACGGCCCGCACCGCCGCGAACAGGAAGGGCGGGGTGGTGTCCTTGAGCAGGAAGCCGCTCGCGCCGAGGCGGATCGCGGTCGCCGCGGCCGGGTCCAGCCCGAACGTCGTGAGCACCACCACGCGGGGGAGCGGTCCCTCGACCTCGCCGGAGAAGAGCCGACGCACGGTCTCCACCCCGTCGACGCCCGCCATCCGCATGTCGAGCAGGACCACGTCGGGGTGGAGCTCGCGGACGCGGTCGAGTGCCTCGGCGCCGTCGGAGGCCTCGCCGACCACCTCCATGTCGGGCTGTGCGTCGAGCACGACGCGCAGCCCGGCGCGGAAGAGCGCCTGGTCGTCGGTGAGCAGGATGCGGATCGGGTCGGTCATCGTGTCGTCCCCCCTCGGACGTCGAACGGGATGCGGGCGCGCGCGACGAACACGGCGTCCAGCACGGCGGCGTCGAAGGACCCGCCGATCGTGGTCAGTCGGGTCTGCATGCCGGTCAGGCCGCGCCCGGAACCGCGGGTGCCGGCGACCGTCGGCTGCTCGCCGGTGACGGGGCGCGCGGCGAGCTCCTCGAGTCCGAGCTCGCCGCCGACGGGCAGGGCAGCGGTCGGCACGGCGTTCTCCACCTCGAGCACGAGGTCGGCCGAGCGCCAGGTCTCGCGGACCTCGACGGAGCCGCCGGGCACCCCGTGGCGCAGCGCGTTCGTGAGCATCTCCTGCAGGACCCGTCGTGCCGCCGTGCCGTGCACCGCACCGAGCGGTCGGGCGACACCGCGGACGGCGTGGTCGACATCGACACCGGCCTCGCGGATGCCGCGGACGATCTCGTCGAACGACGTCGGGTCCGCTGCGGCCTCGGACCCGTCGATGTGCCCGAGCACCTGCCGGACCTCGACGAGGGAGCTGCGGGCGGTGCTCGCGATGGTGGCGCTGACCTCGCGGATGCGGGCCTCGTCGTCGAGGAACGGCACCGAGTCGGCCTGGGCGATGATGACCGCGAGCGAGTGCCCCACGACGTCGTGGACGTCACGGGCGATGTCGGCGCGGATGCGTTCAGCCTCGGCCTCGTCGACCGCGCGGGTGGCGACGGCCTCGGCCCGGTTGGCCACGGCCTCGGCGCGGCTCGCGGCCGCCTCGGCCTCGGCACGCCGTGCGGCCTCGGCGACCTGCGAGCGGACGGCCCGCCCGGCGAGTCCGCCGGCCCACACGGAGAGCAGGACGAGCGACGGGGCCGCGAGGACGAGGGCGACCTGATCGCTCGGCCCGTTCAGCAGCAGCGCGTAGCGGTAACCGGTCGAGGAGAGGTACATGGATGCCGAGACCCCGGCGACCACGGCGAGCATGCCGGCGACCACAGCCTCGGTCCGGGTGCCGAGGACGGCGGCGGTGCCGATGACCACGGCGATCGCGAGGTCGACGAGGGAGGGGCGCTCACCGCCCGTGACCTGCACGGCCCCGAGGACGACCGTCATCACCATCGCGCCGCTCGGCGTCAGGCGGCGCAGGGCGATCGCGGCGCACGCGGCGACGACCGCGAGCAGGCTCGCGCGCTCGAGCTCGAGCTCGATCGGCGCGGTGAAGAGCAGCGCGGCGAGTGCGGCCCAGACGAGGTCGGCGACGATCGACCGGATCCGCATCGGCCGGAGGAACGTGCGCCGGTCCGTCACGGCTCGATCATCGCACGACGGCCGCGCGGCCACCGGCTCACGGGACGGGCGACATCGCGACGAGCGCGACGGCGGTCACCACGACGATGGCGGCGCAGGTGGCGAGGGTGGCGATCACGTGCTTGGTCGAACTCTCCATGCCACCGAGCCTCGCCGATCACCCGGTAGCGGGGCATCGGGCGGAGGGACGAAGGCCGTCGTCCTGCAGGACGAAGCGAGCACGGCTCGTGACCTGCCACGCATCGGACGGGAGGCCCGTGGCGGCCGCACCGCGCGCCTCCCGTCCGGCACGGCGTCCAGTCAGATCGGTGCCCCGTCAGATCGTGAGCTGCCCGAGCACGCGGTGCGCGATCGACACGGATTCGCCGCTCACCGCGGACCGCGGTGAGGCGAGGAACGCGACCAGGTCCGCGATCTGCTGTGGGCTGGACTCCCCGCCGGCGCCCCGCTGCACCTCGGCAGCGGGCTCGTCCGTCACGGAGCCGGGGTTCACGACGTTGACGGCGACGCCCGTGCCGGCCACCTGGTCGGCGAGGTTCTTCGCGATGATGCTCGTCGCCGCGTTCCGGAGCGACGTCGTGACGTTCCCGGCCAGGTAGGCGTTCTGCCCGCTGATCACGACCACGCGTCCGGACCCGGCCGCGCGCTGGTGCGGCAGCACCGCGTTCGCGACCCGCAGGAAGCCGAGCGCCTTGCCGTCGATCGCCGCCGCGACCTGCTCCGGGTCCGACGCGCGCTCGGGGTCCAGGGTGCCGGCCGCCGGCGCCGCGGTCACGACGAGGACGTCGATGCGGCCGTGCTGCTCGAGCACCCGGGCGACGGCCGCGTCGACCGACTCCTGCAAGGCGGTGTCCATCGCGACGGCGTCGTCGCCGTCCGCGCTCCGCGAGGCGACCACGACCCGCGCGCCCTCCCGACGGAGGGTCTCGGCGACGACGGCGCCGATGTACCCCCGTCCGCCGACGACGAGGGCGACACGGTCACGCAGTTCGAGGTCCATGCCGCACACCGTAGGCCGATCCGGAACCGGCGGTCCGCGCGATCCGGCCACCGATCCCGCGCGATCCGTCCAGCCCGGACGGGCACCCAGACGGCCGCGCGGACCGTCGGACTCGACGACCCGACCGCCAACGAAGCAGGAGAACGCGTTGTACTTCCACAAGCAGGAACTCCAGTTCAAGTCGACCCCGGACAAGCCGGACGCCGTGTACGCACGCAAGCTGCAGGAGGTGCTCGGCGGTCAGTACGGCGAGATCTCCGTCGCGATGCAGTACCAGTTCCAGGCGTGGAACATGCACATGCCCGGCAAGTACCGCGACATGGTCTTCGGCATCGGTGCCGAGGAGATGGGCCACGTCGAGATGCTCGCGACGATGATCGCGCAGCTGCTCGAGAAGAGCCCCCTCGGCATCACGGAGGACGCCGTGCAGGACGACCCGACGGTCGCCGCGGTCGTCGGGGGCACCGACATCCAGCAGGGCATCGTCGCCGGCGCGGGCGCGCGCCCTGTCGACAGCAACGGCAACCCCTGGCAGGGCAGCTACATCACCGCGAGCGGCAACCTGCTCGCCGACTTCACGGCGAACGCCAACGCCGAGATGCAGGGCCGCGTGCAGGTCGCTCGGCTCTACCACATGACCGACGACCACGGCGTGCGGGACCTGCTCTCGTTCCTCCTCGCCCGCGACACGATGCACCAGAACATGTGGGCAACGGCCGCGGCCGAGCTGCGTGAGAAGGGGATCGAGGACTTCCCCGTCCCGAACAAGTTCCCGCAGGCGAAGGAGCACACGGAGTTCAGCTACCAGTACCTGAACTTCTCGGACGGGAAGCAGGCCGGTGACGGCCCGTGGGCGAGCGGTCCGTCGTTCGACGGCAAGGGCGAGTACTCGTACCACGACGGCCCCACCTCGTCGGTGCCGATGCCGCCGCCCACGCACCCGGACGTGCGGTTCTACGGCACGACCGAGCTGCCGAACGTCGTCGAGAAGACGGCCGGCCTGGTGCAGGACAAGCTCAACAAGGAGTGACGGTCATCCGGGTCGCCTGACAGGATCGTCCGGCGCGACCCGACGACGGACGGGAGGCCCGGTGCGAGCGTGCACCGGGCCTCCCGTCCGTCAGGTGGTCACTGCTCCGCGCCCACGGTCACCAGGGCGGCCGTGTCGTCGTGCGCGACCGGTCGCGGCGGCTCGAAGATGCCGGACCAGAGGCGCGTCGCGCTCCACAGCGCGATGAGCGCGACCGTCCCGCCCACGGCGGCGAGCCACGGCACGACCGGGATCCCCGACCAGGCGTCCGGCGCGACGAGCCAGGTGAGGAAGCTGCCCGTCGTGCTGCCGGCCGCGCCGAGGAGGACCGCGGTCCGGCGGTCGAGGCTCGTCACGACGAGGGCCGCCGTGACGACCGCGACGGCGAGGAGCGCGTTGATGAACGTCGTCACCGCGCCCCCGCCTACTGCTCGGCGGTGCCGACCGCGAGCTGCTGGGCGCCGCCACCGGTGGTGACGTCGATCCGGCGGGGCTTCGCCGACTCCTTGACCGGGATCGTCACGCTCAGCACGCCGTTGTCGTAGGCGGCGGTGATGCGTGCGGTGTCGAGGTGGTCGCCGAGCGTCAGCTGCCGGACGAACGTGCCGGGCTGGCGTTCGCGGGTGAGCCACTGCGAGCCCTCCGGAGCACCGAGGGTGCGCTCCGCCCGGATGGTGAGCACGGAACCGTCGACGTCCACGTCGACCGAGCCCGGGTCGATGCCCGGCAGGTCGACGTCGAGGACGTAGTGGTCACCCGTGCGGTACAGGTCCATCGGCATGGAGCGCGGAGCACCGGCTCCGGCCCCGAGCAGGGAGCCGGCGAGTCGGTCGAGCTCGCGGAACGGGTCGAACTGCATCGTCATCGAGATCAACTCCTTCGTGTCCTGGTTGAGTCCCCTCGACTCAACTGCGATCTGTTGTAGCACTTCCCCCTCAGGAGTGCCGAGAGAGCGCTCGGAAGGAACTGGGAGTCAGGATGTGGGCGGCGGGGTGATCTCGTGGTGCAGGCGCTCGAGGGCGGGGAGGGCGGCGGCCAGCGCGGCACGGTCGTCCGCGGACAGGCGACCCAGTGCGTCCACGAGGACGGTGGTCGCGGCCTCGTCGTAGGTGCGGAGTCGCTCGGCCGCGAGCGGGGTCAGGTGCACGGTGGCACGCCGTCCGTCGCCGCCGACGAGCCGCCGCTCGACCAGGCCCGCCTGCTCCATCGACGACACGAGGTTGCTGACGGTCGAGCGCGCCAGGCCGAGGCGGGACGCCAGTGCCGACGGTGCGGAGCCGGCCTCGTCGGCCCCGAGCGCCCGCATGACCTCGACCTGGGCGTCCGGGATGTCGGGCAGACCGGCGGCGACCCGCGAGGTCCGCAGGAGCGTTCGGCGGAACGGACCGATCCGGTCGCTCAGTCGCCGTGCGACCCGTGCCGTCTCGTCCCCGGTACCCCGCATGCTCGGCAGACTACCAGGCAGTTTTGTTTGCAACAAAACCACTTCGGGTACACTCTGGGGGCATGGACACCACCACCTCCGTCGAGCACCCCGAACCGCCCCAGGACCTGACCGGCATCGTCGGCCACCGCTTCGTCTACACGTACGCCAACGGCTGGCAGTACGAGATGTACGTCAAGAACGCCACGACCATCGACTACCGCATCCACACCGGCCACGTCGGCGGTCGCTGGGTCAAGGACCAGACGGTCGACCTCGTCGCGCTGGCGCCCGGCGTGTACAAGGTCTCCTGGAACGAGCCGACCGGCACCAGCGTCGTCGTCAACGTCCTGCCCGAGCAGCGCGTCCTGCACGGCACCATCTTCTTCCCGCGCTGGATCGAGCTCGACGGGCAGAAGACCGTCCTCTTCCAGAACGACCACCTCGACGAGATGCAGCGGTTCCGCGACGAGGGACCGACCTACCCGATCTACGTCGTGCCCGAGTTCGCGCACATCACGCTGTTCGAGCACGTCGGCGAGGACGACGAGTCCGTGGTCGACACCGCGCCCGGCGACCTGCCGGCCGGGTGGGCGGACCGGACGAACTGATGGCGACCGTGCCCCTGCGCGGCGTCGACCCCCGGACCACCGCGACGACCCTCGAGCACCGCGGGGCGACGATCCGCGGATGGCAGTGGGAACCGCGGGACGGTGCCGCACCGGACGCCCCCGTGGTGCTGCTCGTCCACGGCTTCAGCGACAGCGCCCTCGGCGGCCACCAGCTGTTCGTGCAGACCGCACGGCACCTGGTCGCCCGGGGCGCGGTGGTCCGCAGCCACGACCGGCTCGGACAGGGCGCGAGCGACGGTGAGTTCGCCGACATCACCATCCGTGACGAGGTCGAGCAGGTCGTCGCGATGATCAACGCCGCCGACCGGGGGCAGGGCGTGCACGTCGTCGCGCACAGCCTCGGCGCGGTGGAGTCGGCGCTCGCCGCGGCCCGGGTGCCGGACGCGGTGCGCAGCCTGACGCTGTGGTCGCCGGCGGGCGTCGTCGTCGACGACATCACCGAGCACGACGCGATCCAGGGCCAGCCCCTCGCCCCGGCGCGGGAGCAGGGGTGGTTCGACTTCGGGGGGATGGTGCTCGGCACGGCGTTCCTCGCCGACGTCGAGGACGATCTCGACGTGTACGCGCCCGTCGCCGAGTACACCGGCCCGGCGGACGTCGTGCACGGCACCGAGGACGCGATCGTGCCGGTGTCGTACGGGCGCCGCTACGCCGAGCTCCTGCCGGGCGCCGTCCTGACGGTCGTCGAGGGGGCGGACCACGGGTGGTCGTCGGTGCCGTTCCGGCAGCGGCTGCTCGAGGTGCTCGACGCGCGGCTCGGGCTGGCCTGACGCGACGCTCCCGCTCCCGCAGAACGCAACATCGGCGGGTGGGCGCAGCGGTATCGCGCTGCGCGCACCCGCCGACGTTGCGTCTTGCGGGAAGGGGCGGGGGTCAGCTCACCTGGCCGGAACGGGCGCCGGACCACAGGTCGACGTCGAGGACGCCGACCGAGTGCTCGTCGATCCGACGGAGCTCGTCGTCGGTGAACGACAGGTTCCCGAGCGCCGCGACGTTCTGCTCGAGCTGCTCGACGCGCGACGCACCGATCACGAGTGAGGTCACCCGCTCGTCGCGGAGCGCCCACGCGAGCGCGAGCTGCGCCAGGCTCTGGCCGCGCTCGGACGCGATGTCGTTCAACGCTCGGAGGTGCTCGACGACCTCGTCCGTCAGGGTGCCGGCGTCGAGGGACTTGCCCGCCGCCGCGCGCGAGTCCGACGGCACACCGTCGAGGTACCGCCCCGTGAGCAGGCCCTGGGCGAGGGCGGTGAAGCCGATCACGCCGAAGCCCAGGTCGCCGGCGGCGTCGAGGAGCCCCTCGGTCTCGATCCAGCGGTTGAGCATCGAGTACGAGGGCTGGTGGATGAGCAGCGGGGTCCCGAGGTCACGGAGGATCGCGGCGGCCTGCCGGGAGCGCTCGGCGTCGTAGGACGAGATGCCGACGTACAGCGCCTTGCCCTGCTGCACGGCGGTGTGCAGCGCGCCCATCGTCTCCTCGAGCGGCGTCGAGGCGTCGAGGCGGTGCGAGTAGAAGACGTCGACGTAGTCGAGACCCGTGCGCTGCAGGGACTGGTCGAGCGACGCGAGCACGTACTTGCGCGAGCCGCCGCCCTGACCGTAGGGACCGGGCCACATGTCCCACCCGGCCTTGGTCGAGACCACCATCTCGTCGCGGTACGGCCGGAAGTCCTCGCGCATGAGCCGACCGAAGTTCACCTCGGCCGCACCGTAGGGCGGCCCGTAGTTGTTGGCGAGGTCGTGGTGCGTGATGCCGAGGTCGAAGGCGCGGCGGCTGATCGCGCGCTGCGTCTCGAACGGCTTGTCGTCCCCGAAGTTGTGCCAGTAGCCGAGCGAGAGCAGCGGCAGGTCGAGGCCCGAGCGGCCGGTCCGGCGGTAGGGCATGGAGTCGTAGCGGTCGTCCGCGGCGATGTAGGCCATGGGACCCATCCTGGCCCCGCCCCGTCGAGTGCTGCGCGAACCGTACAGAACGCGAAAGGTTCGTTGCGCTGATCGTTCGCGCCGTGAAACAGTTCTGCCGTCCGGACCGGACGACACCGACGGACGCCACCGACGCAGGAAGGCGGGACCACGCATGTACAGCACCTACTCCGGGATGCCGAGGACCGCACGACCCACCGCGACCTCCACGCGGGTGGGCCTGACCGACCCGGCCGTCATCGACGCCTACGTGTCCCGCCGCATCCACGACCCGGCGCTCCTGTCCGTGCGGACCGAACCGTCGTACGCTGACTTCTTCACGGCGCCCACCGCGTAGCCCTCCGCTCCGACCGGATCCGCCCGACAGAGAGACCCGACCCGCAGATGCCACTGACCGTCGTCCGCCGTGAGCACGTGCACCTCTACGCCCGGGAGCCGCGGTCGCGCGCGGCCAAGGTCGCCGTGGACGCCCTGCTCCGGCTGCAGCACGCCGAGGAGCAGCAACTCGAGCAGGCCCGGACCGAGAGCGGTCTGACGAAGAACGAGTTCCTGACGGTCCGGTACATGCTGCAGGCCCACCGCGACGGGCGCGCGATGGGCCCGAAGGACCTCGCGGTGATGCTCAACGTGTCGAACGCCTCGGTCACGAAGATCGTCGACGGCCTGGTGGCGAAGGGCGACATCGTCCGCGTGCCGCACCCGACCGACCGCCGCGCACAGGTGCTCGAGCCGACGGTGCAGGCCGCCGAGAAGATCGACTCGTCCTACGCCCGGTTCCACGAGGCGGTCGTGGGCGTGATGGACCACCTGTCGAGCGAGGACAACGAGGTGCTCGCACGGTGCCTCACGCAGATCACCGACGCGCTCGCCGGCGGTGCCCCGACCCCGGTCGACGAGTACACGGTCGACCCCGACGGCGCCGCGGAGCCGATCGACTCGTAGCGCCCGACGAGGACGGCCCGACGAGGGCGCCCCGGCGAGGGTGGTGCGAAAACCTTCCAGCGGTAAGTTGGGGGGATGACGCACGAGGTCGACGACGACGCGACCCCGCCCCGGCGCGGCGGGTACCGCAAGGGCACCGAGCGTCGCGCCCAGATCCTCGACGAGATGATCCGGATGGTCGCCGCGCAGGGCGTGGACGCCTCGTCCCTCCGATCGGTGGCCGACGCGCTCGGCATCACCCACGCCGCGCTCCGGCACTACTTCCCGAGCCGCGACGAACTCCTGCTCGCGGTCTACCGCGAACACGAGGTGCGCGAGCAGGACGCCCCCGACCGGATGCGGTCGGCGATCGGCGACATGCGGGAGAGCGCCTCGCGGAACCGCGAGGTGCCCGGGCTCGTGCAGCTGTACACGACCCTCGCCGCCGACGCGGTGCAGGAGGGGCACCCCGCGACACGTGAGTTCATGCGGGAGCGCTTCACCCGGCTCCGCGCGGACCTGGCGGAGCTCATCGCAGCCGACCAGGCAGCCGGACGCATCCGGGCCGACCTCGACCCGGTCGACCTGGCGAGCCTCGGCATCGCCGCGTCCGACGGTCTGCAGGTCCAGTGGCTGCTCGACCCGGAGGCCGTCGACGGGGAGCGCGTGCTCCGGCTGCTCGAGACGATCATCCCGCCCGCGGACGGCTGACGACGCGGGACGACCCGGCCACCGCGGCGGGACCGACCACGCAACGGACGGGAGGCGCGGTGCCGGCCCGCCCCGTGCCTCCCGTCCGTCCGCCGGTGACGCCTACTGCGCCGGCGCACCGTCCGCGATGTTCGCGGTGATCGCGTCGATGTAGGCCGCGCGCTCCTCGCGGCTGTGCGGCCGTCCCGGCACGCCGGGCCGCTCCTCCCACGGTCGCGGGCCGGACTCGTGGCGGTACTCGACGCCGAGGGCGTCGAGCCGTGCGAGGTGCTCCTCGAGCCGCCGCCGGAAGTCCGCGACGTCCCGCGGTCGGGCGACGTCGGCCGACCAGAGTGCCTCGGACAGGGCGACCACGCGCGGGAACAGCTGGTAGTCGAGCCGACGGACGGTGTCGACGTGCTCGGTCCACATGTTCGCCTGGCCGCCGATGACGTGCGCGCGCTCCTCGTCGGTCAGCGAGGTGGGGACCGGGTCGAACGCGTACACGTCGTCGAGCGTCAGCACGATCGACACCGGGATCGGCTCGTTCGGCAGGTGGCTCTGGCGGTAGTCGAGGTACACCTGGTCGTCCGGCGTGGAGATGACGTCGTGACCCCGGCGCGCTGCCGTGACCGCACCCTGCAGACCGCGCCACGACACGACGGTCGCGGACCGCGAGAGCGTCCCGCCCTCGAGGATCTCGTCCCACCCGAAGGCCCGACGGCCGTGCGACTCGAGGTGCGCGGCGAGCTGCCCGACGATCCACGCCTGCAGCTGCTCCTCGTCGTGGAGCCCGAGCTCGCGGATGCGCTCCTGGATCCGCGGGTCGTCCTCCCACTGGTCCTTCGGGCACTCGTCCCCGCCGAGCCCGATGTACTCGGAGGGGAACAGCGCGACGACCTCGTCGAACACGTCGCGGAAGAACTGCACCGTGCTGTCCTCGGCGTTCAGGACGTCGTGCGCGATGCCCCACTCGGTCCACACGTCGAGGTCGCGCTCGGGGTGCACGCCGAGCTCCGGGTAGGCGGCGAGGGCGGCGCGGACGTGGCCCGGCGTCTCGATCTCCGGGACCACGGTGACGAAGCGGTCCTCGGCGTAGGCGACGATCTCCCGGATGTCGTCCTGGGTGTAGGAGCCGCCGTGCGGGCGGCCGTCGTAGCCCGCCACCTGCAGCGTGCCGTCGGCGTCCGGGACGTGCGCGCCGACCTGCGACTCGGTGCGCCACGAGCCGACCTCGGTGAGCCTCGGGTACTTCTTGATCTCGATCCGCCAGCCCTGGTCCTCGGTGAGGTGGAAGTGCAGGCGGTTGATGCGGTGCACCGCGAGCTGGTCGACCAGGCGCAGGACCTCGGCCTTCGTGCGGAAGTGCCGAGCGACGTCGAGCATCACCCCGCGCCAGGCGAAGGCCGGGGCGTCCTCGACGACCGTGACCGGGAGCGTCCACCCGTCGGTCCGCACCTGGCCGCGGCGGTACACGTCGGCGGGCAGGAGCTGGAGCAGGGCCTGGACGCCGTAGAAGACGCCCGCGGGGCCGCCGCCGGTGACCAGCACGCCGTCCGTGGTGACCTCGAGCCGGAAGGCCTCGGAGCGGTCGCCCCCGGGGCCGGCCGGCAGCCCCTCGGGATCGGTGGCGATCCGCAGGGCGACGACCGGCACGTCGGTCGCGTCGCCGGCACCGAGGAGGGGCAGTCGGGTGGAGGCGCGCAGCACCTGCTGCAGGTACTGCGCGACCGGCTCGGCGGCCGGGTCCGCGGCGACGCGGGTCCGCTCGTCGAGCGTGAACGTGCCGACACCGTCGACACGGGAGCGGGGCTGGGGGATGAGCATGCGGCTGTCCTTCGAGGAGGTGGTCAGAGGCGGAAGGGGTTGGTCCCGCGGGCGGCGAGCAGGTACCAGGCCGTGGCGCCGAGGTGGAGTGTCTGGTTGTAGGTGTCCCCGAAGCCGGTGACGAGCCCGTCGTTCGACGCGGCGACGATGCCCCGGCCGTCGCCGTTCGCGGCGCGGCCCTGGGCGTCCTGGATGCTCGAGACGAGGGTCGTGTACCGCGCCGGGTCGCCGGACGCACCCCGTGCACGGACGGCGAGGGCGAGGTGCGCGGTGCCCTCGAACCAGACCTTCGAGACGTCGGAGGTGCTGTACGACGAACCGCTGTACCCACCGTCGGACGCCGCGAGCGTGGTGATCACCCAGGTCACCGCCGGTGAGTACTGCGGGTCGAGCGTCGCGAGGTACGCCCAGTTCTGCACGTCGCCCGGCACCGGGGACCGGTTGACGGTGACGCCGTCCGCGCCGGTCCCGGTCCAGAGGTGCCCGGTCGCGCTGTCCCGCATCGCGGCGACGAACGAGAACGCTGACGACGCGCGGAAGGACCACACCGCGTCACCGGACAGCGTCGCCAGCATCGTGAAGAACGCACCGACGTCGATGTTGTGCTCGGTTGCCTTGTAGGTGATCGCCGCGTTGTTGCCGTCCCGCCCGCCGGTGTAGCCCACCGGCGACCGCTGCCCGTCCCACGCCACGGACTGGATCCACTGCGCGAGCCGGAGTGCACCCTGCAGGAATCGCGACTGGTTCGTCGCCCGGTACAGGCGGAGCAGGGCCATGCCCACCCACGCCTGGTTGCCGGTGTTGCTCGCGGGGGAGCCGATGGACGGGCCGTTCGCGGTCCGGAACGGGTCGGGCTGGTACGAGGCGCGGGTCCGACCGTCGGCGTACGGGTCGTTCGACTGCGCCCAGAGCAGCGAGTCGGCGAGCACCGTGGCGTACTGCAGGCTCGTGGCGTCGCCGGCCGCGACCCAGGCCGCGATGACGATCGCGTCGTCGTAGGCGAAGCTCGACACGAACCCGGACCGCCCCTCGACCCCGCCGGTGTAGCTCTGCGGGACGCGGAGGGTGCTGCCGGTGCCGTACTGGTCCATCTTCGCGGCGAGGAACGCCGAGGCGGCGCCGGTCGACGCGGCCGTGGGGGCGGTCGTCGCCGTGGTCGCGGCGCTCGCCGCCGCCGCGGGACGGGTACCGCCCGCGAGCGACCCGGACACCGCGACGACCGCGGCGGCTCCGGCGCCGAGCAGGAGGCCTCGTCGGCTCACCAGGCGGGCGTCCACCGGGTCGCCCGACTGCGGTCCGGCGCTCACCGGCGGGGTCCGCGGTCGAGGCGGTACGGGTTGGACCCGGTGACGGCCAGCAGGTACCAGGCGGTCGCACCGGTGTGGAGGCTCGCGTAGTAGAGGTCGCCGAAGCCGGTGTCGAGGCCGTCGGAGGACGCCGAGACGATGCCCCTGCCGTCCCCGTTCGGCTCCGTGCGCTGCGCGAGCTGCACGCTGTCGAGGATCGACGCCGCACGCGCCCGGTCTCCCCGCGCACCCCGGGCCTCCAGTGCGAGTGCCAGGTGGCCGGACCCCTCGAACCAGACCTTGCTCGTGTCCGCGTCGGAGAACGACGGGCCCGTGTACGGCCCGTCGTGCGCGGTCAGCCGGTCGAGCACCCAGGTGACCGACGACGAGTACCGACGGTCGAGCGTGGCGAGGTACGCCCACGTCTGCACGTCCTCCGGGATCGGGGTGCGGTTGATCGTCGTGCCGTCGGGGTCGGTGCCGGTCCAGAGGTGCCCGTCGGTCGGGTCCTGCATCGCGCGGACGAACGACTCGGCCAGCGCGGCACGGCGCGCCCACGTCCGGTCGCCGGTGAGCTGGGCGAGCTGGGTGAAGAAGCCCGTGACGTCGATGTTGTGCTCGGTCGACTTGTAGGTGATCGGCTGGTCGTCCGCGTTCCGGCCGCCCGTGTAGCCCGCGGGTCGACGCGCGTCGTCACGGGCGTTCGTCTCGATCCACGTGCCGAGGCGGAGCGCCCCGTCGAGGAACCGACGCTGCCGGGTCACCGCGAACAGCCGGCAGAACGCCAGGCCGACCCAGGACTGGTTGCCCGTGTACGCCGCCGGCGAGCCGATGTCGATCGGCCGCGGGGGGTCCGCGACCGGGAAGGTGTCCGGCTGGTACGAGGCCCGGGTGCGGCCGTCGCCGATCGGGTCGGCCGCCTGCAGGGCGAGGAGGGCATCGCCGAGCGCCGTCGCACGCTGCACGTCACCGCGTCGGCGGCGTGCCAGCCAGGCGAGGACCATGAGTGCGTCGTCGTAGGCGAAGGAGGACACGAACTCGGTCGGCAGCGTCGCGAAGTACCCGCCGGAGTACGAACGTGGCAGGCGGGGCGCGCTGCCCGCGCCGTACTCGTCCATGCGGAGGTCGAGGTAGTCGTAGGCGAGGTCCCGCGACCGGCTGCGCGAGAGCGCGGGGCGACCGGGTCGGTGCGCCGTGGCCGTGGACGCGGCGCCGCTCGGGGCGGCGGACGCCACGCTCGGCGTTCCGAGGGCGACGGCGGCCGCGGCGACGGTGGCGGCACCGCCGAGCACCATCCCGCGTCGGGTCAGGGTGGGCGGCGTACCGGGTGTCCGGTCGCCGAGGCCGCTCCGGGGGGCGGACGGACGGTTCGTCTCGGTCATGGGTTGCTCACTTCCGCCGCGTCGGTGCGGCGATCGGTGGATCCGTGCAGGGGAGGCGGTGCGGGCGGCCGGTCGGTCCGCGTCAGGCGGGCGCGACGGCTGACTCGGGCGCGGTGAACGCGGCACCGAGTGCGGCGAGCGGCTGGTCGGTGGGCGCGAGGAGCACGCGGGACGACAGGCCGAGCGACGCGACGAAGGGGGAGGAGCGGGCAGCGGCGTCGAAGCAGGCGCGCAGGGGAGCGAGCAGGCGGTCGCCGAGGACGGCGAGCCCGCCCCCGATCACGACCGACTCGACGTCGACCGTGACGACGAGGATCCGGACCGCCGAGGCGACGCCCGCGACGAAGCGGTCCCGCACGGCGACCGCGGTGGGGTCGCCCGCGTCCGCGCAGTCGAAGAGGTCCGTCGCGGCGTTGCCGGCGTGCCCGGGCCACGCGGTGGCGAGCGCGGACCCGGAGGCGACGGTCTCGAGGCAGCCCCGCTGCCCGCACACGCAGGACAGTCCGTCCGCCAGGACCGGGATGTGGCCGATCTCGCCGGCGTTCCCCCGCGCTCCGCGCCAGAGCCGTCGGTCCACGACGAGTCCGGCCGCCAGACCCGTGCCGATGTTCAGGTACGCCCGCGGTCCGTCCAGCTGCATGGCCTGCGCGGCACCGAGGGCGGCGACGTTGACGTCGTTCTCCACCTGCACCGGCACCCGGAGCGCGTCGGCGACCAGCGGGCCGAGGGCGACCTCGGACAGCCCGAGGTTGACCGCGTGCCGGACCCAGCCGGTCTCGTGGTCGATCAGCCCCGGGATGCCGATGCCCACCGCGGTCGTCGGGGTCCCGGTCCGGTCGACCAGGGACCGGATCACCCGCAGGGTGTTCGCGAGCACGGCGTCCGGTCCGGACCCGGTCGCGACGCGCACCCGGTCGAGCACCGCACCGGACGGTGCGACGGCGACGCCGTCGATCTTCGTCCCGCCGATGTCCAGGCCGATCCTCATGGTGTTCCCGTCGTCAGGGCGAGCGACCTCGCCGTCGAGGACGCCGCGTCAGGGCAGCGCATGCGGGTTAGTAAACACGCCTAACTGTCCCCTGGCAAGCGTCTTCTACGCCACGTTTCCCCGAGATCACGCGGATGTTACGGCTGCAGATCGGGGGTTGACAGTGGATTAGGAACGGTCCTTTACTAAGGCAACCGCTCGACGAGGGAGATCTGATGGTGAACGAGACGGATGCTCCGGCACCCTTCGCCCCGCAGCTCCGCCGCCCGCGGAGCAAGGCGCTCCCGCAGCACAGCCGGGCCCTGAACCGGTCGCTCATCCTGCAGACGCTCTTCACCGACGGCGCGATGAGCCGAGCCGACCTGTCGCGCCACTCGGGCCTCACCCGGCCGACCGTGTCGGGCCTCGTCGCGGAGCTCGAGGCCGACGCCCTCGTCACCGAGCTCGGGCCGCGCGGCGACCTCCGCGTGGGCAAGCCCGCGACCCTCATCAACCTGAACGTCGACGCCTTCCACATCGTCGTCGTCGACCTGTCCGTCCCGGACCACTTCGTCGGCGCGGTCACCAACCTGCGCGGCGACGTGGTGGACAGCGCCAGGATCGAGGTCGACGGTGCCGTCGGGGACCAGGCGCTCAACCGCATCATCCGCCTGGTCGAGCGGCTCTCCGCGATGACCTCGCGCCGCCTGCTCGGGATCGCCGTCGGGTGCCCGGGTGTCATCGACGAGACCGGGACGGTCCTCGACTCGGTGGCCCTCGGCGGCGGCCTGCCCCTCCAGCAGCAGCTCGCGGACCACTTCCGACTCCCCGTGCACGTGCTCAACGACGCCAACGTCGCCGCGCTCGGGGTGCACGCCTTCGAGGCCGACCCGACCCGCGACCTGCTCGTCGTCGCGCTCGAGCACGGCGTCGGCACGGGCATGGTGCTCGGCGGGCGCCTCGTCCTCGGCGAACGGTACGCCGCCGGTGAGATCGGGCACCTCACGATCGACGAGGACGGCGAACCCTGCCCCTGCGGGCGGCGCGGGTGCCTCGAGGTCATCATCGGGGCCGACCACCTGGCGCGACGGCTCGACGCTGCGCCCGCAGCCGACCGCGAGGCCCTGCTCGGCTCCGCCGGCGACACCCTCGGCCGTGTCCTCGCCCCGATCATCAGCGCGGTCAACATCACCGAGATCGTCGTCACGGGACCGGCCGAACTGGTCGAGGGTCCCTTCGTCGACGCGGTGCACGCCACGGTCTCGGCCCGGACGCTCGCGAGCGTCGGCGACGACCTCGCCGTCACGGCCACCTCCACCAACAGCGACCTGATCCTCCGGGGCGGAGCAGCCTTCCTGCTCGCCGCGGAGCTCGGGGTCAGCTGACCCGACACAGCAGAACGACCACCAAGGAGAAGCAATGCGTACGAAGAAGTTCGCGGCAGCAGCTGCCGTGGCCCTGACCGTCGCCCTCGGGATGACCGCCTGTTCCAGCGCCGGCAACGCCGGCGCCGGTGGCAGCGGCGGCACCAAGGCGATCGGCGACGTCGAGGGCGACGGCAAGACGCTGACCGTGTGGGCGATGACCGGGGACTACTCCGACGGGACCATCGCCGCGATCAACGAGCAGTTCGAGAAGGAGACCGGCGCGAAGGTCAAGGTGCAGATCCAGCAGTGGGACGGCATCACCACGAAGGTGTCCACCGCACTCGCGACGAACACCCCGCCGGACGTGATCGACCTCGGCAACACGCAGGTGGCGAGCTACGCCGCGAACGGTGCGCTGCTCGACCTGACGCCGTACAAGAAGGACCTCGCGCAGGGGCAGACGTGGCTCGACGGCCTGTCCGACCCGGCGACGGTCGACGGCTCGCTGTACGGCGTCCCCGGGTTCGCCGGTGCGCGGTCGGTCATCTACAACAAGCAGATGTGGAAGGACGCCGGCATCACCTCGGCGCCGACCACGTACGAGGAGCTCACCGCAGACCTCGACAAGGTCAAGGCGAAGAACTCCGCGAGCGACTTCTCGGCCTTCTACCTGCCCGGGCAGTACTGGTACGCCGGCATGCAGTTCGTGTGGGACGCCGGCGGCGAGATCGCCACGGAGGACGGCGGCAAGTGGAAGGCCGGCTTCGGCGACGCGAAGGCGCAGCAGGGCCTGCAGGACTTCAAGGAGTTCGCGAACGCGTACTCGACGAAGGCGTCGGCGACGCTCAACACCGACAGCCCCGACATGACCCAGGTCTTCGCGGACGGCAAGTCCTCGGCGATCCTCAGCACCAGCGGCGCACTCGGGCTCATCGAGAAGGCGAACCCGAAGATGACCGCCGACGCCCTCGGCACCTTCCCGTTCCCGGGGAAGTCCGGGAAGACCCAGCCGGTCATGCTCGGTGGCTCCGACTGGGGCATCGCGGCGAAGTCCAAGAACTCCGACCTGGCGCTGGCATGGGTCAAGATCGCGACGAGCCCCGACGTGCAGAGCAAGTACGTCTACGGCGACACCGGGTGGATCCCGAACAGCGCCGAGGGCATCAAGGCCGCTGACTCGAGCCTGAGCGAGATCAACAAGGCGTTCTTCACCGCCGCGCTCAACTCGAAGGCGACCCCCGCGAACGCCCGGTGGGCGGACCTCGAGGGCGACCTGAGCATCAACGACCTGTTCTCGAGCGTCGTCTCCGGCTCGAAGACTCCCGAGCAGGCCGCGGCGACCTTCGACGGGGCCGCCGACAGCACCCTCAACAAGCAGTAGGACGACCCAGCAGGACGGTGCGGGTGCTCCGGCACCCGCACCGTCCGACCCTCACGGAAAGGCCAGACGTGACCGTCTCCGCCACCCGCCCGAGCCTGGAGCGCCCGGACCGTCCCACACGCTCGCGCGGCGATCGCCCCGGCGGCCCCCCGCGGCGCCGCACCACCCGCTCGTCCGCCCCCTTCTGGCTGCTCACCCCGGCCGGGCTGGTGCTCGTCTTCGTGACGGTCGCCCCGATCGTCTTCCTGGTCTTCACGTCGTTCACCGACTACGACCAGCGCTCGCTGTTCACCGGTGCCTACGACGCCGTCGGCCTCGCGCAGTACGGGCAGATCCTGACCGATCCGGCCTTCTGGGCGGCGCTGGTCCGGACGGTGCTGTTCACCGCCGCGATGGTGGTCGGCAGCATCCTCATCGGTGCGGGTGTCTCCCACCTCATGACCCGGCTCGGCGTCGTGCTGCGGTACGCCGTCACGATCGTGCTCATCTTCGCGTGGGGCATGCCGAACGTGGCGTCGTCGCTCGTGTGGAACTGGCTGTTCCAGCCCGGGTACGGGGTCGTCAACTGGGCCCTCACGCAGCTCCGGGTCTTCGGTGACATGACGGACACCGACTGGGGCAACAGCGCCGGGCTCGCCTACACGTCGATCTGGATGCTCGTGGTCTGGCAGGCGGTGCCGTTCATCGCCCTGACGCTGTACGCGGCCGAGACCCAGATCCCGCTCGAGGTGAAGGAGGCCGTCCGGCTCGACGGCGGCTCTGAGTGGACCGTCTACCGCGTGGTGACCATCGAGTACCTCCGCCCGACGCTCCTGCTCGTGACGATGCTCTCGATCATCTGGGACTTCAACGTCTTCAACCAGATCTGGCTCGTCTCGCAGGGCGGTCCCGACGGGGCCACCTCGACCCTGGGCGTCTTCACCTACGTCACCGCCTTCGTCGGGCACGACATCGGCACCGGGTCCGCGGTCGCCGTGATCGCCGCGCTCATCCTCATGGTGCTGAGTGCGCTGTACATCCGGAACCTCGTCCGATCGGGAGAAGACCTGTGACCACCGCGATGCCGACGGGCGTCCCCGTCGAGGCCGACGTCCCCACTGCCGTCCCGACCCCGGAGGGCATCGCGGCGACGAAGCGGATCCGCCGTCGTCGTCGCCCGGTCCGCTGGATCAGCAACACCATCGCGGTCGTGTTCTGCCTGGTGTGGATCTTCCCCGTCTACTGGATGGTGAACACCGCGTTCAAGCCGCGGTCCGAGGCCCTGACGAGCACACCGCTGTTCGCGCCCGCCCACCCGACGATCGAGAACTTCGTCACGGCGTTCACCCGGGCCGACTTCCTCGTCTACCTCGGGAACTCGACGATCGTGGTCGTCGGTGCCGTCGTGCTGTCGCTCGCGCTCGGCATCCTGGCGTCGGCCGCGCTGTCGCGGTTCCGGTTCCGCGGGCGCCGCCCGATCCTCGTCGCGATCCTGCTCGTGCAGATGCTGCCCGGCACCGCACTGCTCATCCCGCAGTTCCTCATCTTCAACCAGGTCGGTCTGACCGGCACCTACGCCGGGCTCATCCTGGCGTACGTGGCCGCGGTGCTGCCGTTCTCGATCTGGGTGATGCGCGGGTTCTTCCTGGCGATCCCGATGGAGGTCGAGGAGGCCGCCCGCATCGACGGCGCGAGCACGTGGCAGGTCCTGACGAAGGTGCTGTTCCCGCTGGTGATGCCGGGGATGATCGCGACGAGCGTGTTCGCGTTCATCGCTGCGTGGAACGACTACATCGTGGCGTACACGTTCATGCAGGACCAGGCGCAGTACACGTTGCCGGTCTGGCTCGCGTCGTTCACCACGCAGACGACCGGGACGGACTTCACGGGGCAGATGGCGGCGTCGGTGCTGTTCTCGCTGCCGGTCGTCGTGTTCTTCATGATCGTCCAGCGCAACCTGGTCTCCGGGATGTCCGCCGGCGCCGTCAAGGGCTGACCGTCGGACGGGAGGCGCGGTGCGGGCCCGCACCGCGCCTCCCGTCCGTCCGCTGGTCGCGTCGCGGATCCGCCCGCCTGCTGCGGTCCGGTCAGCCCCGGCTCGTGACCGGGCTCGGGGGACCGAGCAGCCGCGTGGTCCAGTCGGCCAGGGCTGCGGTCGCGGACCGCGACACCGCGGCACCGGGCACCATGCTCGTGAAGCCGTGGAACGCGCCCGGCCAGACGTGCAGCTCGGCGTCGACCCCGGCCGCCCACAGGGCACTCGCCCAGGCGACGGTCTCGTCGCGGAACACCTCGGCGCTGCCGCAGTCGATGTACGTGCGCGGGAGCCCGGACAGGTCGTCCGCGCGGGCGGGTGCCGCGTACGGCGAGACGTCGGCCGTACCGCGTCGGTCGCCCAGGTAGGCGCCCCAGCTGAAGTGCATCGCCTGTCGGTCCGCGATCCCCACCCCGTCGATCTGGTGCGTCGACACGGTGTCGTCGCGGTCGTCGAGCATCGGGGAGACCAGGACCTGGGCGAACAGCTCCGGCCCCCGGCGGTCGCGGGCCAGCAGTGCGGTCCCGGCGGCGAGCCCGCCGCCGGCGCTCTGGCCGGCGACGACGATGCGTGCGGGGTCGATGCCGAGCTCGTCCGCGTGGTCCGCGACCCACACGAGCCCGGCGTAGCAGTCCTCGACGGGGGTGGGGTCCGGGTGCTCGGGGGCGAGGCGGTAGTCGACGCTGACGAGCACGACGTCGTGGTCGAGCAGCCAGTCGTCGTAGGAGTCGAGGTTGCCGAGGTGGTGCCCCATCACCATCCCGCCGCCGTGGATTGTGTAGACCGCGGTGGTCGGGCCGGTCCGTCCGGTGCGCTGGATCACCGCCAGGTCGATCGGGACGCCGAGGTGACCGGGGACGCTGACGGTGCGGCGCTCGTACCCGCGGGCGCGCAGGCGGTCGTCGAGCTCCTGCTCGGTGACCTCGAGCGCACGCATGCGGGGGAGGGCGGCGGCGTCGATCGTGAACGGACCCCGGGCCGTCAGCGCGGTGAGGAAGACGTCGAGCTCGGGGTCGAACGGCGGGCGGGTCGTGGTGTCAGGCACGGGAAGACTCCTGGGAGGTGGTGGGTGCGGGCTGCTGCGTGGACGGGAGGGGAGCGGAGGTCGGTGCGGGGTCGGTGCGGCGCCGTCGACCGCGCAGGACGCCGACGCCGACGAGCAGTGCGGCGGCGCACGTCACGACGGCACCGGCGACCTGGACGGCACCGAGGACCGCCGTCGTGTGGGCTGCGGTGGGGTGCGCAACGGTGACGCTGCCGGGGACGAGCACGGCGAGGACCGTGCCGGTGGCGGCGATGCCCACCGCGGTGGCGAGCTCGCTCGCGGTGTCGACGAGTGCCGCGCCGATCGAGGTGCGGTCGGCGGGCAGCCCGGAGAGGACGTTGCTCCCCGCCACAGCGCCCACGACCCGCATGCCGACCGCCACCAGGGCGAGTGCGCCGGCGACCGCGGGGTAGCCCGTCCGACCGGCGACGGTGAAGACCGCCAGGCCGACGACGACCGCGGTGGCGCTGGTCCACGCGGCACGCTCGAGCCCGACGCGCCGCACGAAGGGTCCGACGAAGCGTCCGGCGGCGAGCAGGACGACGACCTGGGGCAGGGTGCCGACGGCGGCGAGTGCGGGCGGCCACCCCCAGGCGGACTGGAGCTGCAGGGTCACCAGCCACGAGAGCCCGGCAGTCGCCAGGCCCGCGGCCGCCTTGTGCGCGAGCCCGCTGGCGACGAGCGGCCGGGCGAGCAGGGCGATGTCGAGCATCGGCGAGCGGGCGGTGCGCTCGCGCAGGACGAACCCCACGACGGCCGCGATCGTCGCGGCGGCGACGGCCCACGCGACCGTCCCGGCACCCTCGACCGCGAGGGTCGGCGTGACGAGGACACCGGTGACGGCGGCCGTGCCGAGGGCGGCGCCGACCAGGTCGAGCGGCTCGCGGTGCAGGTCGTCGGGGCCGTCGGGTCGCACCCCGGCACGGATGCCGACCAGCGCGACCAGTGCGATCGGGGCGTTCGCGACCAGGAGGACCTGCCACGGGGCCACCGCCAGGACGAGGCCGCCGATCGTCGGCCCGACCGCGAGCCCGACGAGGCCCGCGGTCGACACCACCGTGAGAGCGCGGACCCGCAGGTCATCGGTGGCGACGAGCCGGAAGGTCAGTGCCATCGAGCCGGGCGTCGTCATCGCGGCGGCGAGCCCCATCAGAGCACGGACGACGACGAGCTGCTCCACCGACGTGACGAGGGGGGTCGCCGCGCTGACCAGGGCGAGGAGCACCAGGCCGGTGAGCATCGTGCGCCGTCGGCCGAACCGGTCGGCGACCGACCCGAACAGGAGCATGAGCCCGCCGAACGCCACGGAGTAGGCGCCGGAGACCCACTGCAGCGACGTGGTCGACGCGGAGAGGTCCCGTCCGATGGTGGGCAACGCCACGGTGAGGACCGAGTTGTCGAGCATCTCGAACAGGAAGACCGCGGACAGTCCGGCGAGGGCGACCCACGCGTCGCGCAGGCGGGCGGGCTCGGTGCGAGCGGGTGGGGTGTGAGCAGGCGGGATCCGAGTAGGCACGGGTGCACTCCTTCGATGAAGAAGTGGCGACTCCCGTGAGACGCGTGCTCGCTCCCGTCCGCCGGAGCGGAGCAGGATTTTTCCCTCTGGGCGTGACTGTACCGCGATCGCGGTCGACCGCGCCACCGCCGGGTGTACGCAGGATCCATGAGCCGTCCCCACTCTCCCTTCCGCGGCCTCCGAGCCCTCGTCACCGGCGCCAGCGGGGGGATCGGCGAGGCGCTCGCCCTCGGGCTCGCCGCAGCCGGCGCCGACGTCGTGCTGGTCGCCCGGTCCGAGGGGCGGCTCGACGCGCTCGCCGAGCGCATCCGCCGCGACCACGGCGTGACGGCGACGGTGCTCCCCGCGGACCTCGCCACGGCGGACGGCGTCGACGGGATCGTCGAACGGCTCGAGGGCACCCGGGTCGACATCGTCGTCGCGAACGCCGGCGTCGGGGACCACGGTCCCTTCGCCGCCGCGACCGACGACCGGCTCCGGACTCAGGTCGACCTCAACTGCACCGCGGTCGTCCGGCTCGTGCACGCGTTCCTGCCCGCCATGCTCGAGCGCCGGATCGGCGGCGTCATGACCGTGGCGTCGACGGCCGCGTTCCAACCGACGCCGCAGATGGCCGTCTACGGCGCGACGAAGGCGTTCGTGCTGTCCTTCACCGAGGCGGTCTGGCAGGAGAACCGGGGGAGCGGAGTCAGGTTCCTCGCGCTCTGCCCCGGCCCCACCGCGACGGGCTTCTTCGACGAGGCGGCGCGGGGAGCGGGGTCGGCGGGCGTCATGGAACGCGGGCGGCAGTCGGCGGAGCAGGTCGCGGCCGTGGGACTCCGGGCGTTCGCGCGGCAGGGCGGCCCGACGGTGGTGTCCGGCCTCGGCAACGCGGTGACGGCGAACGCGCACCGGTTCGTCCCGCGCGGACTGATGGCACGGATGTCGGCGCTCGTCACCGGCGGGGAGTGATCGTCCGGGCCGGCTGGTCACCGGGAGGGGCTGCTCACCCGTAGCCCTCGCTGTACAGCCGCCAACCGTCGGCGGTGTGGCGGAAGCAGAACTGCCACCCCGCGAGCGTCCCCGGGTCGTCGCCGGTCATGTTCGTCTGCGTGACGTCCACCGGGATGCACTGCACCGCGACCCCGCCGTTCTCGTCCGCGGGCCGTCGCTCGACGCTGCCGACGTTCCGGTGGGCGAGCAGGTCCGGGTGCTCGTCGAGCCAGGACGTCGGCTGCCGCTGCCCGCACCACGCCTGGTCGGGTGACGACGGTGCGTGCGCAGCCGTGAGGGCTTCGGTCACCGCGCAGTCGTGGGCCTCGGCGGCGCGGAGGTACACCCGCAGCACCTGCTCCGACGAGGCGCTCGCCGGAGGGAGGCGTCGCGCGGTCTCGGCGGCGTGCTCGAGGTGCACGCCGACGCCGGCCCCCGTGACGACGACGGCCAGCGCGGCAGCCGGCACGAGGACCGGCAGGCCCCGTCGTCGTGGTGCTCGGTCGTGCGTCGTGTCCGTGGCGCCTCCTTCGACAAGCGGTCGGATCCCCCTCGTCCCGACCCTGACACGGCACCCCTTCCGTCGGCATCCTCCTGCGGGACGAAGCCGACCGGCCGGTCGGCTGGTCGGACCGTCGGAACGACGACGCACGGTGCCGGAGCCAGCAGGGAGTCCCTCAGCCCGTGACACGAGGGAAGCCTGTGGTATATCACACGCGGTCCCGGGGTCCTTTCCGCTTACGGTCGGACTGCCGGGAGTGAAGGCCTCCCGGTTCTCGAGAGAGGGAGGAACCATGTCGAACTTCCGGAGCCGATCGATCGGTGTCGCACTCGCCGGCGCTCTCGTCATCACCGGCGGGCTGGTCAACGCACCCGTTGCGAACGCTGCCACTGGCCCACCGGTCGACGCGTCCGTCGTCCCGATCGACGCCGGCAGCCGTCCGCTCGCGATGGAGACCGTCCGGCGAGCCGTCGAGGAAGCCCGATCGGCAGGTGCTGTCGCGGACGAGCGTACCGAGGCCGACGGAACGAAGACCGTCGTGATCGAGGGCGACGACGGGGCAACGCTGGAACTGAACACGGGCGGGACCAGTGCTCGGCTGGGTGCTGGGACCGACAAGTACGGCATGTTCGTCGCCTTCAACGCGTTCGACCAGAACCTGATCATCAGCGGTGCGTTGACGGCGATCGCGTCCGGCATGTGCGCGCTCGGTCCCGCGGTGTGCGCAGTCGCCCAGGTGGCTGCACTCCTCGCCAGCAACGCCATCAGCAACGGTGGTGGTGTCCGGTGCGGTACCAAGTCCCTCCGCGTCTACCCGATCTCGCACAGGGCACCCCGGTGCGCCTGAAGGCCCGAGCCGTGGCGTCGGTCCTGACGAACGTCTGGTTCGCGGTCGCCGTTGCCGTGGTGCTGCTGGTGGCCGGCTCTGCGTTCTTCTCCAGCACCGTGGACACGCCCTATCAGTGGGTGGGCGCGGCGCTCAACGGGCTCGCCGTGGGGGTGAGCGGCGTCTACGTCGGCACGACGGCTCGCCATCCCCGTCGACGGGACACGAGGCCCTGAACCGACGGACGGGAGGCGCGGTGCCAGCTGGCACCGTCCTCCCTCGCAAGCTCGGTCGGCGCGCCCCGCACAACGCTTCGCGTTGCCGCTGAGCGGGGCGCGCCCGTCCTGGTGGCTGACTACGCGTCCACGCCCTCCGCGAGCACGGCGGCCGCGGGGTCGAAGTCCTCCGGCAGTGGCTCCGGCTTCGTGATGCGCGAGGTGATCTCGACGGCCTGGCCGGAGTCGGCGGCGTCGCGGATGCCGAGCATCACGTCGAGCGCGTGCGACGCGACGGCGCCGGAGGCACGCTCCGGGCGGCCCTCGGCGATGGCGCGTGCCATCTCGACGACGCCCGTGCCGCGACCCCACGTGGAGCCCTTGTGCTCGAGGGTCGTCGGCTCGTCCTTGCCGAGCGTCCACAGCGTGCTGTCGCCGTCGAAGACGTTCGGGTCCGGGAGCACGATCGTGCCCTCGGAGCCGTTGATCTCGACGAAGCCGTTGCGGGGCAGGGCGTGCTGGAACGACAGGGTCGTCTGCGCGGACTGGCCGTCGGCGAACGAGATGAGCGCGGCGTGGTGCGTGGGCACCTCGACGGGGAACTCGGTGCCGGCGCGGGGACCCGAGCCGATCACGCGGGTCTCGCGCGACTTCGACGCCACCGCCTGCACGCGCGAGGCGGAGCCGAACGCGTGGAGCAGGGTCGTGACGTAGTACGGGCCGATGTCGAACAGCGGACCGGCGCCCTGCGCGTACAGGAACTCGGGGTCCGGGTGCCACTGGTCCGGGCCGGGGACGTGGAACATCGTCGTCGCGGTGAGCGGCGTGCCGATGTCACCGCGGGCGATGGCGCGGATCGCGGTCTGGATGCCGGCACCGAGCACGGTGTCGGGGGCGGTCGCGTACCGGACACCGGCGGCCGACGCGGCGGCGAGCAGCGCCTGGGCGTCCTCGGCCGTGGTGGCGACCGGCTTCTCGCTCCAGGTGTGCTTGCCGGCGGCGATGATCTGCTGGCCGACCTTGGCGTGCTCGGCCGGGATCGTGATGTTGACGACGATCGAGATGTCGTCGCGGGCGAGGAGCTCCTCGACCGTGCCGGACGCGGGAACGCCGTACTTCTCGGCCTGCGAGGCCGCGCGCTCGAGGATGAGGTCGGCGACCATCAGGACCTCGACGTCGGCGAACTGCGTCAGGTTGGTCAGGTACTGGTCCGAGATGTTGCCGGCACCGATGATGCCGACTCCGACGCGGGTCACTTGTCGTTGCCCTTGAGCCAGGCGAGCGACTCGGTGATGCCCTGGAAGACGTCGCCGGAGTACGCGTCGAACTCGACCACGCGGATCGCCTGCGGCGCGGCGGCGAGGATGCCCGCCACGTCGACGTCGCCCTGGCCGGCCGGGGTCTGGTTCTCGAAGGCACGCTGCAGGGCCTCGGGCACGACGAGCGCGCTCTCGGACGAGGGCAGCGCGGTGAGGATGTCACCGTCGACCTTGCCGTCCTTGACGTGGATCGCGACGACGCGGTCGCCGAGCGACTGCAGGACGGCCGGTGCGTCGGCGCCGCCGACGGTCGCCCAGAAGGTGTCGACCTCGAGGACGGTCTCCGGCGAGAGCTGCGACACGAAGAGCTCGTAGACGGTCCGGCCGTCGACCTTGTTCGTGAACTCCCACTGGTGGTTGTGGTAGCCGAAGCGCAGGCCGCGGGCGGTGGCCTCGGCGGTGAGCTCGTTGACGCGCTCGGCGATCTTCGCGACGTCGTCGGCGGTCTGCCAGCGGTCGGTCGGGATGAACGGGTCGATGACCGTCTGGATGCCGAGACGCTCGGCGGCGTCCCAGATCGGCGCGGTGTCCTCGGCGTCGATCACGGCGACGTGACCGGACGGGGCCTTGAGGCCCGTGGCGGCGAAGGCCTTCTCGAGGTCGGCGGCGCGCTCGACGAACGCGTACGGCTCGACGTTCTCGTAGCCGATCTCGCGCACCCGGGCGATGGCCTTGTCGAGGTCTTCGGCGATGGCGTCGCGCAGCGAGTACAGCTGCACAGAGGTGGTGGGCATGGCAGAGGGCTCCTTCGGTCCTGTCTGGGTGTCGCGGCATCTGGTGTCGCAGCCCGTCGAGGATCGATGCTCCCCGGCGAGATCGATCACGACGCTACCCCAAAAACCACCCGCTGTGTAGTTTTTGTCGCGCGTCGTCCATCGGCAATTTGCGCAACACGTGTCGCACGCGGGCCGAGCGATGTACACTCGCCGACGGAAAACCTTGCAGCACAAGGTTTCCGTTCGACTCAAGGAGGCGTCATGAGCACACCCGAACCCGGCAGCCGCGCGGTACTGGACCCGGAGGGCATCACCCAACCCGTCAGCACCATGCGGGTCGGCATCGGCTACCAGGTCGCCCTGTTCCTCGGGCAGTTCGGCCTCTTCGTGGCACTCATGGCCCCGGTCTACGTGAGCATGCAGATCAAGGCGCAGGCCCTGGTCGGTGACGACGCCGCGACCGTGATCGGCTCGGTCCTGCCGATCGGCGCGTTCGGCGCGCTCATCATGAACCCCCTCGCCGGTGCCCTGTCGGACCGCACCCGCACCCGCTGGGGTCGTCGGCGCCCGTGGCTGCTCGGCGGCGTCGTGGTCTTCGCGATCGCCCTGGCCTGGATCGCCTACGCGCCGGACGTCCTCAACCTGACACTCGGGTGGCTGCTCGCCCAGCTCGCGGCCAACGCCACGCTCGCCACGCTGCTCGCGAGCTTCGCCGACAACGTGCCGCAGCTGCAGCGCGGCCGGTCGTCGAGCATCATCGCCCTCGCGCAGAACACCGCCGTGCTCGCGGGCACCTACCTGTCGGTGTTCTTCGTGGCGAACCTGCCGGTCCTGTTCATCGCGCCGGGCATCCTGGCGATCGTCCTCGTGCTCGTCTACGCCCTCGTCGCCCGCGACGAGCTCCCGACGTACACGCTGAAGAAGTTCACCTGGCTGAACCTCGTCTCGTCGTTCTGGACGAACCCGATCAAGAACCCGGACTTCGCGTTCGCGTGGTGGTCGCGCTTCCTCATCATCCTCGCGACCTTCATGTTCACGACGTACCGCCTGCTCTACATGCAGGAGCACCTCGGGATCGAGAAGCTGCAGGACGCCACCGCGGCCGTCGCGTTCGGCGTGCTCCTGTACACGCTCGCCCTGCTCGTGAGCGCGGCGCTGTCCGGCTGGGCGTCGGACCGGCTCGGCCGCCGCAAGGTGTTCGTCGGTGGGTCGACGGCGCTGTTCGCCGTCGGGCTCGTGGTGCTGGCACACGCCGACACCGTGACCGGGTTCTACGTGGCCGAGGTCGTCATGGGCTTCGCCTACGGCATCTACTCCGCGATCGACACCGCGCTGGTCGTCGACGTGCTGCCGAACGCCGACCGGCCGGGCAAGGACCTCGGCGTGATCAACATCGCGAACGCGCTGCCGCAGTCGCTCGCCCCGGCGATCTCGCTGTTCTTCCTGTCGATCGGCAGCGTGCACGCCGACAACTACACGCTCATGTGCTGGGCCGCCGGGGTGGTCGCCCTGCTGGGCGCCCTCGTGGTCATCCCGATCAAGCGGGTCCGGTAGCGGCGGTCGCGACACGCGACACCGGACGGACGGGAGGCGCGGTGCCAGCTGGCACCGTGTCTCCCGTCCGTCCACTGGTTCCTGGGTACCGTGAACGGATGCTCCAGCCCGTCACCCGTCCCTTCGACACCCCTGCCGGCACGATCGAGGCGGTGGTCGACGGCGACGTGACCCGTGCGATGGGGATCCCCTACGCACGGGCGGCGCGCTTCGCGCCGCCGGAGCCGCAGCCGGCGTTCGCCGAACCGTTCCGCGCGGACACGCCGGCGCCCGTCCCGCCGCAGCCGACCGCGCTCCTCGTCGACCAGCTGCTGCCGCGGATGGACCACCTGCGGGTCGACGAGCACTGCCAACGCCTCACGGTCACGGTGCCCTCGGACGTGGGTGCGGACGACCGGCTGCCCGTGATGGTCTGGATCCACGGCGGGTCGTACGTCCTGGGCGGCGGCGACCTGCCGATCCACGACGCGCACGACCTCGTCACCGAGCAGCGGGTCGTCGTGGTGACGGTGACCTACCGACTCGGCGTGCTCGGGTTCCTCGGCGACGGTGGGTCGGTGCCGGCCAACCTCGGACTGCTCGACCTGGTCGAGGCGCTGCGCTGGGTGCAGCGGAACATCGCCGCGTTCGGCGGGGACCCCGGGACGGTCACCGTGTTCGGGCAGTCCGCCGGGGGCGACGCCGCCGCGCACCTGATGATCAGCGACGGGGCACGGGGACTCTTCCGTCGCGCGATCGTGCAGAGCGCGCCGCTCGGCCTCTCCCGCGGGCGGGCTCGGATGAACCGGGCGATGGTCCGGGCCGTGGGGACGGTGGCGGAGGACGCCCCGCTCGACACGGTCCTCGAGCGCCAGGAGCTCGCGACGAAGGCCGGTGCGCGGTACGGGCTCGCCGGGGGCATGCCGTTCGGGACGCAGTACGGCTTCGCGCCGCTGCCCGCCGAGCGGGACACGGATCGGGCCTGGCGCGCGGTCGCCCCCGACGTCGACGTGCTCATCGGCTCGGGGTCCGACGAGGCGGGCACGTACGTGCCGCTCGTGCCCGGCCTCGGGAGGGCGGCACGGTCGCGACTCGTGCGACCCCTGCTGCGCTGGCTGCTCGTCCGACCGCTGACCGAGGTGATCTACGGGCGCGACGCCCGCCGGTTCGCCCGGCGGCACCGGGCGGCAGGCGGCCGCGCGACCGTCTACCGGCTGCTGCGGCACCCGTCGGTGGTGCCGGTGGGTGCCGTCCACATGAGCGACCTGCCGCTGCTGCTCGGCGGACGGGAGGTGTGGGGCGGCAGCCGCTTCGTCCCCGAGCGCGACCTGGCGGAGGTCGAGCGGCGCGGGCGGGCCTTCCGTGCGGTGTGGGCGGAGTTCGCCCGGACGGGTACCGTGACCGCGCCGGACGACGAGACGCTCGTGTTCGACCGGGGCTGACCGGGTCCGGCGGGAGCACCCGTGTCGCCTCGGCCGGGGATCGGTGACGCCCCCGAACGGGCGGTCGCGGCGGTCCGCGCGCCCGTGCAGGATCGACGCATGCCCGAGAGCGACGTCGACCTCCGCGCCCGCATCGTCCGCGGTGCCGCCGACGCGTACCGGGCGACGGACTTCCACCAGGTCGGTCCGGTGGAGGTCGCGGCGCACGCCGGGGTCACCGTCGAGGAGGTCCGGCGGGCCTTCCCGTCCTGGGACCTCCTCGTCGTCGCGGTGGTCGACCGCTGGAGCAACGGCGGGCGACGAGCCACCTGGAGCGTGGCGGAGCGGCACGGTGCGGTCGCGTACCTGCGCGCGCGCCTGGAGGACGGGCAGCGCGAGCCCGGGCTCGTGCGGCTCCGGATCGCCCTGCTGAGCGCCGCCTCCGCACCGGGGCACCCGGCGTCCGGGTGGTTCCGGCACCAGTACACGAGTTCGTTCGAGGACGTCGCCCTCGCCCTCGTGCGCGACGTCGTCGCCGGACGGGAGACGCGGGGGACCTCGCCGCGGCACGCCGCCGAGCAGCTCGTCGCGCTCTTCGAGGGGCTGCAGCTGCAGGCGATGCTCCTCGACGGGACGGACCTGCTCGCCGGCTGGGACCGGGCCGTCGCGCGCATGCGGGCGGGCTGGGCCGGCGCGGCCGTCACGGCCTGAACGGCACGACGGCCTGAGCACGCCCCCGTGGGCGTCCGCTTCGTCGCGTCCTGCTAGCGGGCCACCCGCTCCGTCCCACGACCGGTCCACCGGTGGTTCGCGAAGAGGACCACCGCCCCCGCGACGAGCGCGACCGCGACGAGGGCCGGCACACGGAAGGCCAGCGCCGTGACGACGTCCGTCGCTCCGCCGCCGGCCACCACGACCCGGACCCCGACGACGAGGGCGGCGCCGACGACCCCGACGAGGGCGACCACCGGCACCGCGACCTCGACCCTGCCGAGCGGACGGACCGCGCGGGCCTCGGCCCGACGCCACCACACCACCGCCGCGACGAGCAACGCGAGCAGCCCGAGCACGCTCGACGCGTCCTGCAGGAGGAACGGCAGCGGGTAGGTGCCGACCGTTGCGTCCCGGAGTGCGGGCCAGGCGCGCACCACGAACCCGGACTCGTGCGTGAAGCCGTCCCACACGACGTGCGTGACGCTCCCGAGCACGCAACCGGCCAGCACGGGGACCACGTCGCGGACGGTGGGGGTCGGCCGCCGGTGCCACGCCGTGGGCAGCCGTCGCCGGGCGGCCGGCACGACCGGGGTCCAGGCCGGGCGGACGACGAACCACCACACCGCGAGCACCACGAGGGAGACGGCGAGGTCGATCGTCAGCACGCCCCACCAGGAGTGGGCCGCGTCGTACGGCGGCAGGAACGGGGCGAAGAGCACGGCGTCGGGCGCCATCGACCCGACCGCGACGGCGGCGACCGGCAGGGGCAGCCGGCGCACGCCCAGGGCGACGACCGCGTGGCTCACGGTGAAGGGCACGGTCGGGTCCTCGTCCTCGTCATCGGGCCAGGTGCGTCCGGTGCATGAACCACACGACGCCCTCGGCCAGGGCGACACCGGCGGTGTGCCAGTCGTGTCCACCATCCTCGACCACCCGTTCGGTCACGGCGACCCCGGCGGCACGGGCGGCGGCCGCGACCCGGGGCACGACCGGCCCGTAGCGGGTGTCGTCGGCACCCGCTGCGATGAACGCTGCGGAGTCGGGGTAGGGCGCGTGCTCGGCGAGCACCTGGAGGGGTTGTGCCGCCCGGAACGCCGCATCGTCACCGCGGAAACCCCTCGTGATGGTGTCGTCACGATCGCGCAGCATCGGCCCGAGCTGTCCGGAGACGTCGATCCACGAGCCGAAGCGGTCCGGCCGTCCGGTCCCGAGCTGCAGGGCGCACGTGCCGCCCTGCGAGAACCCCGAGACCGCCCAGTCGGCGCCGTCGGTCGCCGCGTGCAGGTGCGCCTGCACCCATGCCGGGACGTCCCGCGTCAGGTAGGTCGCGCTGTTGCCGAGCGGACCGTCGACGCACATCGGGTTGTTCGTCGCCTCGGCGAGCTGGTCCGGCATCACCACGATCGGGGCGAGCCCGTGGTGCCGCCGTGCGACCTCGTCGAGCCGGTCCGCCATCCGTCCGGCCTCGAGGATGTTCGCCGGGGCCGCCCCCGGACCCTGCCCGGACAGCATCACGACGACGGGGAGTTCCGGGGCGTGGTCGACCAGCGCGGCCGGCGGCAGCCACACGAGCGCCGGACGCGCGCGGAAGTGCGAGACCGTCCCGGGGATCCGCACCGAACCGTACCGACCGTGTGCGGGCAGGTCGTGCGGCGGCCGCCAGTCCGACGCGTCGGCGAGCCGCGGCCCCGGGTGCGGGTCCGTCGGCAGACGGAGCGCCGGCACGTGGGACTCGCCCAGCGCGTCCGCGATCGTCGGGAAGAGTCCCGCGTCACGGTTCACCGCGAGTCCGCCCGAGACGAGCGCGAGCGGCACCAGCAGGACCGCCACCGTCCGGGCGAGCAGGCGTCCGCGCACGAGCCCGACCACCGCGACGGCGAGCAGGGCGCACACGACCCCGGTCCACACCCGGTCGACCCAGGTGGGCGGGATGCCGAGGACGTCCAGCACGTCGCCGAGGAACCACGACAGCAGCGTCCCGAGCAGTGCGCCCGCGACGACCGCCACCGCGACCCACCGCCACGACCGGCGCACCGCGGCGGCGACGACCACCGCGGCCAGCAGGGTCAGCGCGTACAGCGGCAGGAGCACGTGGGCGGAGAGGAGCGGCAGGGTCGTCACGGGTGGTTCCGGCGGTCGGGGCCCTCCCGGGTGCCGGCGGCGGGGGACGGGCGGGAGCGGCGTCGTCCCGCGACCGTAGCGAGCGGAGGTGTCCGCACGGCGCCGGGATCGAGCTTCCTCGGCGCCTTCCCGGCTGACCCTGAGCAGGCCCGCACCGAACGTGGCCGGGTGACGGGACCGCCGTCTCCGGTCGGCCACCGATCGGCGGCCGACGGTGGACGCACCGGCGCCTCGAGCCCGACGTGCGCGGCGCGTCTGGGAGCCGCGGGTGGTCCGTGCTGGCAGGGTCGGCGGATGGAGTACACGGACTACGACACCCGGCTCGCCGCCTACGCGGTGGTCACCGAGGGCGACCGCGTGCTCCTCGCCCGCCTGCGCGTCCCCGAGGCCGGGACGTGGACGCTCCCCGGCGGCGGGGTCGAGTTCGACGAGACCGTCGAGCAGGCCGTCGTGCGCGAGGTCCTCGAGGAGACCGGGTACGAGGCCATCTGCGGCCCCCTGCTCGGCGTGCGGCACCACATCGTGCCGAAGGAGCGCCGGATGCACGACAACGGCCGGCCGATGAAGGCGGTGCAGGTGGTCTTCCGGGCGACCGTCACCGGCGGCACCCTGCGCAACGAGACCGACGGCTCGACGGACGAGGCCGCGTGGGTGCCGGTCGCGGAGCTGCCCCGTCGCCGGCACGGGCTGCTCGTCCCGATCGCCCTCGGCTGGGCGGGGGCCCTGCGCGCCTGAGCGCGGTGCCCGCCCGTCCGGCTGCCGACCGCCCGGACCACTGACCACTGACCGCTGAGGGCGTCCGGGTACCCTCGGCGGCGTGACGAACCGAGGAGGACGGACGTGAGCGGTGCTGCCACCGACCTGTCCGCGCGCCTCTGGGACGAACGCGACGTGCTCGGGCGCCTGGTCCTCGCGGTCGACGACGCGGCCCGCGCCGACCCCCTGCTCGACCGGTTGCAGACGCTGCGCCTCGAGCAGGACGTCCTCGTGCACGCCCTCGCCGAGCAGTGGGGGGCCGCTCCGGACACCGCCACGCTCCGGTCCCTGGAACGCGTCGCGCCACCGCCGTGGGACCTGCTCCTGCCGGACCACCTGGCGGCGCTGACGACGCTGACGGCCGAGCTCGACGGCATCGTGCCCGTCGGTCCGGTCGGGGATCGGTGGGACCGACTGCGGTCCGCCCCGCGCTGAACCGGATCGGGTGCCGGACCCGGCCGCGTCAGGACTCGAGCACGCTGAGCACGTTGCCCGACGGGTCCGTGAACCAGGCGATGAGCGGGCCGCCCCGTCGGTTCACGCCCCGCTCGTCGGTGACGCCCTCGTACCGGAGGAACGCGATCCCCTTCGCCGTGAGCTCGTCGACCGCGGCGTCGACGTCCGGCACGGGGAAGTTCAGCACCGTGAACGACGCCGGTTCGTGCGCCGGACCCTTCGGGTACACCAGCACCCCGGGACCGTCGCCGACCTCGAGCACGAGCATGCCGTGGTCCTCGCGGACGGGGAGCCCGAGCACGCCCTCGTAGAAGGCCCGGGCCTCGGGCACGTCACGGACCGAGAACCCGCTGAACGCCGTCGTCGCGTCGACCATGCGGCCAGTGAACCACCCGGCCTGCGAGGATGGACGCGTGACCGGTACCGAGCTGTCCGTCGACGACGCCGTCGACCGGGCCGTCGCGCTCGCCGCAGCACCGGGGCGGACGGTCCTCGGCATCACCGGGGCTCCCGGCGCGGGCAAGTCCACCCTCGCCCGGCGGATCGTCGCCGCCGTCGACGCCGCCCACGGCACCGGGACGGCCGTGCAGGTGCCGATGGACGGCTTCCACCTGGCGAACGCGGCACTCGACGCCCTCGGCCGCCGTGGTCGGAAGGGCGCGGTCGACACGTTCGACGCGGGCGGCTACGTCGCGCTCGTGCGCCGCCTGGTGGCCGCGGACGAGGACGTCGTCTGGGCCCCGGACTTCGACCGTCGCGTCGACGAACCCGTGGCCGGGAGCATCCCCGTGCCCCGTTCGGCCCGGCTCGTGGTCACCGAGGGCAACTACCTGCTCGACGCCGACGAGCCCTGGTCGGCCCTGCCGACCCTGTTCGCCGAGACCTGGGCGTGCGTCGTCGACGACCGGGTCCGCGTCGACCGCCTGGTCGGGCGGCACATGCGCCACGGACGCGACCACGAGGCGGCCCGCAGCTGGGCGCTCGAGGTCGACGGCGTGAACGCGGCGAGGGTCGCGACCACGATGACCCGTGCCTCCCGGACGGTCCGGACCTGACCTGACCCGACCCACCAGTCCGCCGACACGCCAGCCCGACGACACGACAGGAGCGACCATGACCATCGCCATCACCGGGGCCACCGGCAACATCGGCGGCGCCGTCGCCCGCGCGCTCGCCGCGGCGGGCACGCCCGTCCGCCTGCTCGTCCGCGACGCGTCCCGGGCACCGGAACTCCCCGGCGCGGAGGTCGCCGTGGCGTCCTTCGCCGACGCCGGCGCCAGTCGTGCCGCACTCGAGGGCGTGGACCTGCTCCTCATGGTCTCCGGCGCCGAGGCGCGGGACCGTCTCGACCAGCACCGCACCTTCGTGGCGGCGGCCGCCGACGCCGGCGTCGGGCACGTCGTCTACACGTCCTTCGTCGGCGCGGCCCCCGACGCGACGTTCACGCTGGGTCGGGACCACTGGGCGACCGAGCGGGCGATCGAGGAGTCGGGCGCGGCGCACACCTTCCTGCGGGACTCGTTCTACCTGGACTTCGTCGAGGACCTGGTCGGCGAGGAGGGCGTGATCCGCGGGCCGGCGGGGGTCGGTGCGATGGCCGCGGTCGCCCGGGCGGACGTCGCACGGGTCGCCACCGAGGTGCTGCTCCACCCGGACGAGCACCGTGACCGCACCTACGAGCTGACCGGACCCGAGGCGATCACCCTCGCGCAGGCCGCCGCCACCGTGTCCGAGGTCCGGGGCCGTGCGGTGACGTACCACCCGGAGTCGGTGGAGGAGGCGTACGCGTCGCGGGCGCGGTGGAACCCGGAGTCGTGGCAGGCGGACGCCTGGGTGAGCACGTACACCGCGATCGCCGAGGGTGCGCTCGCGCACGTGTCGACGGACGTCGAGCGCGTGACCGGTCGACGTCCGCTGTCCCTGCGCGAGGTCCTGCAAGCCGGTTGAGCCGGCGAGGGAGAACGATCGTTCTTCCCGCGTTGTGGGTCTCGTGGTGCCCGCCGACGAGGTGGTCTGATGGACGGGTGTCCGGCGCTCGCGCCGGGATCGCTGCAGCCCTCCGGGGCGGCGGTCGACGTGTCTGGCTGTGTTCGGGTCACGGCCAGGCACCGCACCCAGCGCCGGCCCGGTGTCTGTCCGGATGACGCACGCACCTGGGAGCGTCTCCGACCGCGCCTCGTAGTGTCGTCGGCGCTACTCCGCGCCGTACCCTGCGCGGAAGCCCGGATCCCTGTTCCCGGGCTGGTCTCGTCTCACCCAGCGTCGGACCCGACGGCGCCGTAGCGCGAGGGTGCCCGCCCGTGACCCGAACACCTACGGGCACCCTCGCAACCCCCGACCGGTGGTCGGTCCCGGTCAGGCGTGCCGCTCCCGGGCCGCCCGGAGCGTCTCACCCGGGAGCTCGCCGAACTCCTCGCGGTACGCACCCGAGAACCGGCCGAGGTGCGTGATCCCGACGGCCCGCGCGACGTCCGCGACCGCGGCGTGCTGTCCGGTCTCGAGCTGCTGCCGCGCCATCAGGAGCCGGACGCTCCGCAGGTAGCTCATCGGCGTGGTGCCGTGGATGCGCTGGAACGCGCTCTGCAGGCCGCGGACGCTCATGCCGGCGGCCGCGGCGACGTCGTCGACGGTGATGCGCTCGGCGACGTGGTCGAGGAGGAACGTCTCGGCGTCGGCGAGGCCGGCGTGGGCGGTCCGCGGTGTGTCGACCTGCGCGGGCCAGTGCGGGATCGCGGTGAGCAGGCCCGCGGCGGCCATCGCGGCGAGCTCGTGCTCGCGGGCCAGGGAGACCTCGCCCGTGGTGCCGAGGATCTCCGCGGCGACGGTGCGGACCATCAGCCACCACGCGGCGAGCGGTGCCCCGTCCGGGATGTGGTTCGGCTCGAACTCGAGCGGCCCCGGCTCCCACCCGCCGCGCTCGGCGGCGACGCGCTCGACGACCTCGCGGTCGATGCGCAGGACGTCCTTCTGGAACCGGTCCCACTGCACCTGCTGGCGACCGGGCGAGTACAGGACCGGACGACCGATCGGCAGCTGCTGGCCACCCACCACGGCGTGGCCGGCCTTCAACCAGACCAGGACGATCGCAGCGGTCGCGTCGACCTCGCCGCGTACCGTGCCGGTGCAGCTGGTCGACTCGAGGGTCAGCAGCGGCGTGCCGGTCAGGGTCTCCTCGAACGTGAAGTCGCTGCTGCCGGTCACGTCGAGGCCGCGCACCAGGAAGGTGTGCAGGATCGCGTTCCGGGCGGTCGCGGTGTCGCGGGTCCGCGTCACGAGGCGCGTCCGCGTGATGGTCGCGGCGACCGGGTCGTCGTCGTGGTCGTGCATGCGTCCGTTCCTCAGCTGCGGCGGAGGGTGTCGCGGGGGTACTCCCCGTGCTGTTCAGCGTAGGAGGCGGAGAACCGACCGGCGTGCGCGAAGCCCCAGTGCCGTGCGACGTCGGCGATGTTCGTCGTCGCCGGGTCGCCGGCGAGCAGCGCGTCCCGCACCCGGTCGAGCCGGACGTGCCGGATGTAGCCGTTCGGGCTCATCGCGACGGTTCGCTGGAAGGCGTGCTGCAGGGCACGGAGGCTGAGGTTCGCGACCGAGGCCAGGTCCGCCGTGGTGATCGGCAGGTGGGCGTGCTCGTGCACGTACTCCACGGCGGTCCGGACGTGGCTGTTCTTCGGCAGCAGCAGGTCGGCCGGCAGCGACGCGGAGACGACCGGGTACAGCTCGAGCAGGGCGAGCGCCCCCAGTCGGCCCATCTCGGCCTGCAGGAGCGGTGACGCCTGACGGTCCATCACGGTGTGGGAGATGAGCTGCACGCTGCTGCGCCACACCTGCAGGGCCCGGTCGTCCGGGCGGACCGTGTGGTCGAGTCGCAGGTCACCGGGTGCCGTGCCGCGCTCGCCCGCCACGGTCTCGAGCGCCGCACGGTTCACCTGGACGATGCGCTGGTCGTAGTCGTCGTACGAGAACGCCGCACCCTGCTGCGGCCAGAGCTGCGGCCGACCGGGCTCCATCCGGACCTGGTCGTCACCGGTGCCGATCGTCGCGGTGCCCTTCGTCGTCCACTGCACGACGAAGTCCTCGGACGGGGTCATCACGCCGTCGAGGTGTCCGTCGAACCGGATCGTCCTGAGCGTCATGGACCGGTCACCGACGGCGGTGTACCGGAACGAGAACGGCTGCCGGGTCTGGTCGGCACTCCACTGCTGGCCCGCGTACGCCTCGGAGAGGAAGTCGCGAGCGACATCGAGGTCGGTGCTCTGCGTCGCTTCCTGGACACGGGTCGGGTTCGGGTCATCCATGGGGTGGCAGCAGTGTGCCGGAGGAACCGGGCAGGGGCCGACCAGTATCCGGAACACGTCAGGATCTGACCCGACCGGCGCCGTCCCCACGCAGCCACATCCGCTATCCGACGGCACCGCATCCGCTATCCGACGAGCTCGTCGCCGGTGGTCGCGGGCGTCGCCACCCGCGCCGTACGGTCGGACCACCGCCCGACGCCACTCCCGATCCGGCGCCGAGCAGAACGAGGGACACCCCCATGACCACCATCACCGCCACCGACCTCCAGGTCGCGCCGACGACCGCGCACGACGCCGTGTCGCTCCGTCGCCGTCGCCGTCCGGCACAGCGCAGCCCCTTCACCGAGGTCCTCGAGGCGCGTCGGCAGCACACCCTGCAGGTGGCAGCCGTGAGCTCCGGCATCCTGTCCGTCACCGTCGCGGCCTCCGCGGCGATCATCCTCACCCTCTCCGCATGAGCGCCCTGCTCGCGCACGACGATCTGGCCACCCAGGCCATCGACATGACCGCCCTCCTCGCAGAACAGGACCGCACCGATGCGTGACCGCCACGACCTCGCCGCCCTCCGCCAGGACCCGACCGAGTGGCACCGCCGCGGCATGACCGCTCCGGCGGAGCTCGACCGGATGATCTCCGAACGCCTCGGGGCGCAGTTCTCCAGCACCGCCCGCTCCGCCTTCGAACCGTCCTACGCGGACTTCTTCACCGCGGCCTGATCCCGGCCGCGCCCGACCCGGGTGCCGGTCAGCACCCCGATCGGACCCCGCACAACGGACACGTCACACCATGACCCTCCTCACCCTCACGCCCTCCCGCCGCGAGACCGACGTGCAGCGCGCCGCCTCCGGTGCCGCCGACGCCCTCTTCACCGAGCGCGGTGTCATCCCGGTCACGCTCGAGGACGTCGCGGACCGCGCGGGGCTGACCCTCGCCGAGCTCACCGCCGCCTACCCGACCAAGCGTGACCTGGTCGTCGCCGTGCTCCAGCGGTGGCACGGGGCCTGGCGCCGGGCGCTGGACCGGATCGCGTCGTCCGAGAGCGATCCGCGGGACGAGGTCCTCGCGATCTTCGGGTACCTCGAGGAGTGCTTCGAGGACGAGGGGTGGCGCGGCTGCGCCTTCATCAACGGCCACGCGGAGCTCGGTCGGCAGGACCCGGGCGTCGCCGAGCTCGCGCGCGAGCACTTCCTCGACGTCCAGCGGCACCTCACGCTCGTCTGCGAGCGGGGCGCGATGCCGGCGCACATCGCGCAGGGCCTGTCGCTCCTGATCGAGGGCGCGCGGGTCGAGTCCGCCGTCCAACGGTCGGCTCAGCCGGCGCGCTCCGCTCGGCTGGCCGCGGCCGTGCTCATGTCGGTCTACGAGTCGCGTCCGACCTTCTGACGCCGCGCGCGGGCGTGGCGACGCTCGCGCGGGCGGCGACAGGCGCGTGTCGAACCACGTTGCCGACATCGAACCAGGCGTCGACACTGGTTCGATGTCGCAAGCGTGGTTTGACGCGATCCCGCGCGCACCCGCACGCCGCACGCCGCGCCGCGCGACGGCGCAGCCCGCCCGCGTCAGTCGACGCGCCGCGCCGCGATCGTCCCCGCGACGCCGAGCGTCAGCACCGCGACGAGCACGACGAGCAGGGGTGCCGTCCAGGTGCCGGTCGCACCGTGCAGGGAGCCCGCGACGAGCGGCCCCGCCGAGCCGATCAGGTACCCGCCGCCCTGCACGAACGCGGACATCCGCCGGGCGTCGTCGTCGCTCGTCACGATCCGGACGATCACGATGAAGATGACCGTGATGCCTCCGCCCTGCGCGGCCCCGCCGAGGATCGACCAGAGCAACCAGAGCTGCGGCGCGAACAGCAGCCCGAGCGGCATCGCGAGCCAGAGGAAACCCACCAGGGCGATGATCCCGCGCGGCCGGAACCGGGTCGCGAGCACCGGGACCCCGAGTGCGCCGACGACCGCCATGATCTGGAACACCGACGAGCTCGCGCCGGACGACTCGGCCGAGAAGCCGATCTCGTCGTGCAGCAGGGTCGGGATCCACGCCGTGAGCGCGTAGTACGAGAACGCCTGCCCGCCGAAGGCCAGCGTCAGCCCCCACGTGATGAGCCGTCGGGCCGGTCGCACCGGCTCGGCCGCGGCACCGGACCGCGAAGTCGACGCGACGGTGCGGATCGACCCGGTCTCGGTCAGCAGCTCGACGGGCCCCGTGGCCGCGACGGGCTCGTGGTGGAGCGGCCGGAGCCACGCGGCCCGGGCGCCGACGGTGTACGTCCACGCGAGTCCGGCGACGACGGCGAAGACCGCCCACACGGCGATCGCGACGGGCCAGCCCCACGCGGCGGCGATCGGCGCGGTGCCGAGCGAGGTGATCATCGACCCGACGTTGAGCGCCGACGTGTACACGCCCGTGACGATGCCGACGCGCTCGGGGGAGGTGTCCCGCCGGATGACCACCGGGACGACCACGTTGCCGATCGTGATGCCGACGCCGATCACCGCGGTGCCGACGAGCAGCGCGGCCGACGACGGCAGCGACCGCACGACCGTGCCCACGAGCACGATGAGGAGCGAGAGCGAGACCGCACGCTCGGGGTCGGCCTTCGCGATGACCCAGCTCGCGAACGGCGTCGCGAGCGAGAAGCACAGCACCGGGATCGTCGTGAGGAGCCCGGCGATCGTCGCGGTCAGCCCGAGGTCGACCCGGACCTCGCCGATCACCGGCGCCGGCGCGACGATCGGGCCGCGGAAGTTCAGGGCGATGAGGACGATCGCGGCGGGCAGCAGCCAGGCGGCCCCGCGGAGTCCGCGGCGGACCGCGGTGCCGTCCGTCACGAGGCCGGCAGCAGGATCGGCAGCAGGTCGAGCGGGGTCGCGGCCTGCGCCACGGTCCCCTCGGCCTCGGACGGGGCACCGTAGCCCCACTCGGCGAAGACCACCGGGACGCCGTGCACGCGGGCGCCCTCGACGTCGTGCAACCGGTCGCCGACCAGCACCGGGCGGCTGACGTCGTGGCCAGCAGCCTCCAGGCGGCGCAGGGCCTCGGCGACGACGTCGGCCTTGGCGCTGCGGACCTCGTCGTCGCTGGCGCCGGTGACGAAGTCGATGTACCGCGTCAGGCCGTAGTGGTCGAGGATGACGGTCGCCGGGGTCTCGGGCTTGCTCGTCGCGGTCGAGATCGGCAGCCCGGCCTCGTGCAGGGTGCGGAGGACGACGTCGATCCCGGGGAACATCGCCGAGTCGAGCGCGCCGCGGGACAGGTAGTGCTCGCGGTAGACGGCGAGCGTGTGCTCCGCCTGCGCGTCGTCCATGCCCATCGCGGTCCGGAAGGTGTCCATGATCGGCGGGCCGACGAACGACATCAGCGTCGCGTGGTCGGGCACGGGCACGCCGACCGTCCGGAAGGTGTGCGTCATGCTCTCGAGGATCCCCGGAGCGGAGTCGCTGATGGTGCCGTCGAGGTCGAACAGGATGGCGGTGTACGGGCGCGTCATGTCCTGCCCAGCCTAGTCGGGGCGGTGGCGGCGACCACGGGACGGCCGCAGCGGGGTGGCGGACCGCAGCCGTGCCTCCCGGCCGGACGTCAGAACCGGCCGGACGTCAGAAGAGGCGGGTGTGCCCGCCCTCGATGCCGCGCATGGCGTCGTAGTCGAGCACCAGGACGCGGATGCCGCGGTCCTCGGCGAGGGTGCGCGCCTGCGGCGCCACCGTCTGCGCGGCGAGCACGCCCTGCACCGGACGCAGGTGCGGGTCGCGGTTCATGAGTTCGAGGTACCGGGTGAGCTGCTCGACGGCGTCGATGTTCGCGTTGCGCTTCATCTCGACCGCGACGCTCGCCCCCGCGTCGTCGCGCGCCAGGATGTCGACCGGTCCGATGGCTGTCATGTACTCGCGGCGGACGAGCGTGTGCCCGTCACCGAGGAGTTCGATCTGCTCCGCGAGGAGCTGCTGCAGGTGCGCCTCGACGCCGTCCTTCACCAGGCCCGGGTCGGTGCCGAGGTCGTGGCTCTCGTCGGCGAGGACCTCGTACAGGCTCACGATGAGCTTGTCCTGCGTCTTCTTCTGCGTGACCGTCCACACCTGCGTGATGCCGGCGCTCGCCTGCTCCTCGTCGGGCTCGCCGATCTCGACGGAGCACGGCGGGCTCATCCAGTTCAGCGGCTTGTAGCTGCCGCCGTCGGAGTGGACGAGCAGCGAGCCGTCCGCCTTGAGCATGAGCAGGCGGGTCGCGAGCGGCAGGTGGGCCGACAGGCGTCCGGCGTAGTCGACGGAGCAGCGGGCGATGACGAGACGCACCCGGCGATCCTAACGGTCGGTGTGCGCTCCGGCGTCCGTCGGCTCGGCCTGGAGGCGCGAGGCACGCCCGTCGTCGGTCGTCCCGTCCGTCCCGTGGTCACCGTCCGACCCGTGGTCGCCCCCGTCCCGCCGCGCACGTCGGCGCCGCAGCGTCTCCGCCGCCGCACCCGTCTCGCGGGCTGCGCCCGACGCCAGGCCGGCCGCGATGATGAACACGAACACCACGAGCAGTGCGCCGAGCAGGCCGATGTGCTCGCCGAGGAAGCCGATGAGCGGGGGGCCGGCCAGGAACGCCACGTAGCCGATCGTCGCCACCGCGCTGACCTTGAGCGCTGCCGAGCGGGGATCGTCGGCCGCGGCGGACATGCCCATCGGGAAGCCGAGGCTGGCACCGAGGCCCCAGAGCACCACGCCGACGATCGCGATCGGGACGACGTCCACGAAGATGAGCATGCCGAGGCCCACCACGGCGACGATCGCGCTCGCCCGGAGCACCGGCACCCGGCCGAACCGGTCGATGAGCGGGCTGCCGGCGATGCGTCCCGCGGTCATCGCCGCGAGGAACACCGTGAGCACCGCGGAACCGGCCGCGTTGTCGAGCCCGTGCCCGTCGATCATCGCGAGGGGCAGCCAGTCGTTGGCGGAGCCCTCGGCCAGCGCCATGCCGAGCACGATCACGCCGATGAGGATCGTCGACGGCTGCGCCCAGACCTGCCAGCGCGTGAGCTGCACGGGCGTCGGGCTCGTGGCGGTGGACTCGTGCTCCTCGTACCGGTGCTCGTCGCCGAACCGCGACGCGGCCGCGAGCATGACCAGGCAGACCACGACCCCGAGGACCGCGAAGTGCAGCACGACGGGCACCTCGAGGGCCTCGGTCAGTGCGCCGAGGCCGGCACCCGCGAGCGTCCCGACGCTGAAGGCCGCGTGGAACAGCGGCATGATCGTGCGGCCGCCGGCCTTCTCGGCGGCGGCGCCGGAGACGTTCATCGAGACGTCGACCAGGCCGTTGCCGAAGCCGAAGGCGATCAGCCCGACCCAGATGGCCGCGAAGCCCCAGCCGTACGTGACGGCGAAGCCGGCGAACACCAGCCCGACGGCCAGGCACACGGACGCGACCTGCACGCCCCGACGGGCGCCGACCTTCGACACGATGTGCCCGGCGAACGTCAGGCCACCGATGGAGCCGACGGCCATGCCGAGGACGAGCAGACCCATCTCGAAGGTCGTCGCGCCGAGCGAGTCACGGACGCTCGGGATCCGGCCGAGCCAGGTCGCGATGGCGAGCCCGGAGAGCGTGAAGGCCACGAAGACCGCGGTGATCCACACCCGGGTCGTCGGGGCGGTGCGGGTGGACGTCGTCGTCATGTCGGTTCCGGTCTCGTGCTGGTGGCGGCTGCTGGACTGCGGATGCGGTGCGTCCCGGCGGTTGTCGAATCGATTCGACCGCTCGGTGTGACTACGCTAACGGGCGATGGACCAACCGGCAACAGCACGCGGCGCGTCCGGGACCGACGGCTCCCGCGACCACGTCGCCGGATCGGCGCGCCGTGGGCCCCGCCCCACGCTGGCCGCTGTGGCCCGTGCGGCGGGCGTCGCCCCGTCGACCGCCTCGCTCGCGTTCAGCGGCGCCGGACCGGTGTCCGAGGACGCGAAGGCCCGTGTGCTCGCCGCCGCCGCGGAGCTCGGGTACGGCGGACCCGACCCCCGCGCACGGTCGCTCCGCCGCGGGCGCTCCGGGGTGATCGGCGTCGTCATGGACGAACGCCTGAGCGACGCGTTCCGCGACCCGGTGAACGTCCTGACGCTCGACGGGATCGCCGAGGTCGCGGGCGAGGCCGGGGCGTCACTGCTGCTCGTCCGCAGTCCCCTCGACGACGAGCGCGGCACCGGGCCCATCGTCGACGCCCCGATGGACGCCGTCGTCCTGGTCGGGTGCAACGTGCGCATCGACCCCGCGGTCGCCGTCCTCCGCCGTCGGCAGATCCCCGTCGTCGCGATCGAGGCGGACGACATCGAGGGCGCGGTGCCGATCCACCTCGACAACCGCGACGCCTCGCGGCGGGCGGCCTCCTACCTCGCCGAGCTCGGCCACACCGCCGTGACGATCGTGACCCTGCCGCTCGACGCCGAGCGCCGCTGCGGACCGGTCGACGCTGCCCGCGAGGCCGCCGGCGTCGCGCACACGACGCTCGAGCGGTTGCGGGGCGTCCGCGAGGTCTACCCGGACGCGGCCGCGGTCGAGGCCGCCGGGAGTTCGGTGGAGGACGGCCGCGCCGCCGCACGGACCCTGTTCACCGACGGAGCGCCCGTGCCCACCGCAGTCGTGGCGCAGAGCGACCTGCTCGCCGTCGGGGTGATCTCGGCCGCGCTCGACGCCGGGCTCCGCGTGCCGGAGGACGTCAGCGTGATCGGGTTCGACGGCATCACCGTCGACGACAGCCTGCTGCACCGCTCGCCGATCCAGCGGCTGACGACGCTCGAGCAGCCGTTCGAGCAGAAGGGCCGGGCCGCGGCACGTGCGGCGCTGGCGATGCTCGAGGGGGTCCAGCCGGAGCCGGCCGCCTTCCGGTCGGAGCTGCGGATCGGGGACACGACCGGGCCGGTGCGCGCGGCGATCGGCGGCTGAGCACCCCGTCCCACACCCCGGACGTCGGCTGGTGGTTCCCTCAGCGCCGGCGAGCCGCCGTCGACCCGGACCCGGAGGTGCCGTCCCTACGATCCGTCCTCGTGCAGCGTGTCCAGCGTGTCGGAGTCGTGACGAGGGTCGTCCTCGTCCTGGTGGTCGCCGTGACGTCGGCAGCGGTCGCCGTCGCCCTGGTCGGGTGGTTCCGTCCGCCGGACCGATCTGCCGCCGCTGCTGCCCCGGTCCCGAGCGCGACCCCGACCGCAGCGTCGACCCCGACCGCCGACGGACTCGGGTCCAGGCTGTCCGTGTTCCGGCCGCTGGTGCTCGGTTCGACGGTCCCCGCGGGCGAGCGCCCGACCCCGGACGAGCCGTCGACCGTCGACCTCGCGACGACCTGGGTGGCGCCGTCGGACATGCCGCAGACCGGTCGGCTGCTGCACGTGTCGATCCCGGGCACGACGTCGCACTTCACCGCCCGCGACGCCCTGCTCTACCTGCCCCCGGCGGCCCTCGTCGCGGACCCGCCGCCCCTGCCGGTGGCGGTCGTGATGCCCGGGCAGTCGCGGGGGTCCGGCCCGGACGACCTGCAGAACGGCGGGCACATCGAGCAGACGATGGACGCGATCGCCGAGCTGCACCGTGGTCTGACCCCGATCGTCGTCGTCCCCGACCAGCTCGGCCCGGAGTCGGGCAACCCGATGTGCGTCGACGGGCCGCTCGGCAACAGCCGGTCGTACCTCGAGCACGACGTCCCCGCATGGATCACGAGCCACCTGCGCGTGCAGACCGGTGCCGCGGCCTGGACGATCGGCGGGTTCTCGCAGGGCGGCACGTGTGCGATCCAGCTCGGCGCCGGGGACCCCGACCGCTTCGGGAACATCATCGACGTCTCCGGCGAGCTCGGCCCCTCCCTCGGGGACCCGGCGCGGACGATCGCCCGCGGGTTCTCGGGGAACGCGGCGGCGTACCGGGCGGCCCAGCCCCTGGCGGTCATGGCCCGGCACGGCCACTACGCGTCGACGTGGGCGTTCTTCACCGCGGCGCAGCTCGACACCCACTACGGCCCGGCGATGCCCGTCGTCGCGGAACGTGCGGCGGCGGTCGGGATGCACGTGACGCGGTGGGTCCTGCCCGGTGCTCGGCACAACTGGACGATGGCGCGGGCGGCGATCGCCGCGGGTATGGCGTGGCTGGAGCCGCACGTGGGGCTGGCGCCCGCCGGCTGACGGTCCGGATCGAGCACGACGTCCACGGAGCGCGCTACGACCCAATGTTCCTGACGAAGGCGGCGAACCCGGGGATCGTGAACTCCAGCGACCCGCGTTCAGCAGGCTGGACGAGTCCCTTGTCGATGAGCCGAGCGCGAGGTGTCGACAGCTGGTTGCTCCCGGTGCCCAGGGCCTCCGCGATCGCCGCCCGAGGGGTCGGGCCGTCGCCGAGGCCGGCCATCGCGGTGAGCAGTCGTCGTTCCGAGGGCGAGCACGCTGCCCACCGCGCGCGGAAGAGTGCGTCGAGGTCCGCCTGCATGGCACGGTGTCCGCGTTCGACCGCTGGGAGGTCGATCACGGCACCCGGATCCGGACGGCCCGCGGCCGCCCATGACGCATCCGCGATGAGCTGCACGGAGTACGGGTAGCCCTGAGCGATCGCCAGTGCTCGGTCGACGGCATCGGGTGTCCAGTCGACACCGAGCACGCGAGCCGGACCGATCAGGGCCACCTCCTCAGCATCACGGTGCAGTGGACCGAGCGGTCGGTACGCGAGGCGCTCGCTGAAGGTGACGACACCGGCGATGGTCTCCGGTGCGTTGGGCAGGCCGGCGGCGAAGACAGCGGCCGGGACGTCCGCGCCTTCGGCCTGCAGGTGCTGCCACGCGTAGACGAGGATCCGCAGGCCCTCGGGATCGGCCGACTGTATCTCGTCGACGAGGATCACCAGCGGCTGGTCTTCTGCAGCTGCACGGATCACCGATTCGAACGCGCGAGCTCCCGCCGGAGCGCTGTCGGTACCGGCTCTGGGCTCCGGAGACCGGAGCGTGGTGGTGGCCGTCGCCACTCCGGGGATGCCGACGGAGAGTTGCAGCGACTCGATGGTGCGCAGGAGTGCAGCCCGGTCTGCTTCGTCCGCCACGTGACGGAGTTCCTCCGCGATCTGTGCGACGAGCCCGTGCGTCTCGCCGGCCGTCACCCACACCGTACGAGCACCGCGCAGGGCCGCGCGGCGCTGGTACTCGCGGAGCAGTGACGTCTTCCCGAACCCGCGGGCAGCGTGGTCGACCCGGATCCGGCCGACGAGACGCCTGAGATCGACCAGTACGGACAGGCGTTCGTCCATCTCGGCGAGCTGCAGCGCGCGCCCGGGGACCGCACGCGCGATCTCGCCTGGAGTGTAGGGACTGGGTTGCACGGATCCTCGATGAGTTGTTATGAAGTGCCCTGTTCATAACAGACTATCGCGGAGCCTCCTGGTCGGGTGTGGTGCGCTGGTGACCGCTCCGCAGGCCCAGCACCACCACCGCCACCAGGTTCACCGCGCTCCCCACGAGGAACCCCGTGGTCCCCCCGGCCACCCCGGTCGACGGCGCGAGCACCGCCATGAGCACCACGCCCACGACGAACCCCGCCACCGACGCCAGCGCCACCTGCCGTGACCGACCGGACGCCAGCAGGAGCGCCGCCGGCACGAGTCCGACGGTGAACACCCACACGCCGACCATCAGGTACCGCAGGTCCGCGACCGCGGCGGCTCCCTCGGCCGGGTAGACCAGCGGCAGGAACCACCCGGCGAGCCAGGCGACGAGGCCGAACACCACGGCGGTGCCCGCGGCGAACCCGCCGACGAGCAGCAGCACCCCGCGGGAGCGCAGTGACCCGCCGTCCGACCGGTGCGCGAACGCCGGCACGAGCACCTGCCCCAGGGCCTGGCCGACCATCGACGCGGGTGTCGCGAGCGTGAAGGCCGCGGCGTAGACCCCGGCCTCGAGCGCCGAGGAGGACACCTGCGCCGAGATCATCGTCAGCTGCAGCAGGCCGTTCGAGGTCACGACAGCGAGCACGTTCCACGCCGCGAAGCCGAGCACCCCCGCGGTCGGCTCCGGAGTGCCGGCGGCCCGGTTGCCGCGCGGCCAGCAGGCGATCGCGAAGACGGTGTACCCGACGGCCAGGGGGAGCAGGACGAGCGGCTCGAGCCGGGCGACGCACGCCGCGACGAGCAGTCCGAGCGCGAGCAGGCTCGTGACCGTGTCCCACAGCGCGACGCGTGGTGCGCGGTCGTACCCGAGCTGGGCGCCGCGGGCGTAGCAGTACAGGCCGTACCCGACGACGACCCCGACCCCACCGACCACCATGCCGGGGCTCGCACCCCAGGCGATCGCGACCGGTACGGTCACCGCGGCGAGCACGACGCTCGACACCGCCATCGAGGCCCCGAGCAGTCGGTTCACCGCCGTGTCGGACCGGTGCCCGCGCAGCGCGATCGCCAGCACCCGCGAGGCGGTGTTGCCCGCCGCGTTCGGCCACAGCAGGGCGGTGAACACCGAGAGGGACAGCAGGGCCGTCGTCTGCCCGAGGGTCTCGGTGCCGAACACCCGCCCGACGACCACCGTGACGAGCAGCTTCGCGAGTCCCTGCACGCCGATGCCGACCGTGGCGAGGAGCGCCGACGACGCGACGCGCGAACGCCCGCTCACCGGGCCAACGCCTGTCCGACCCAGCCGGGCCGGTGCGCGCGCACCCCGAGGGTGACCGCGCGGACGCCGATGTAGCCGAGCGCGAAGGCGGCCCAGAGCCCGGCGAGGCTCCCACCGAGCCACCAGAGCAGCGGCAGGTACACGACGAGGTTCACGACGCCGGCCAGCGCGAGGTACCGCGCGTCCCCGGCGCCGATGAGCACGCCGTCGAGCACGAACACGTAGCCCGCGACGGGCATCCCCACGGCGATGAGCACGAGCACGACCGGCAGCGCCGACCGGACCGCGGCGGAGTCCGAGAACACCGGGCCGAGCACGCCGCTGACGGCGACGACGACCACGCCGAGCAGCACACCGCCGAGGATCCCGAGCACCACGAGCCGCCGCGTGACCAGTCGCACCCGTGCGGGGTCGCGCGCGCCGAGGCCGTGCCCGACGAGCGCCTGCCCGGCGATCGCGAGGGCGTCCAGCGCGAAGGCCAGCGTCGAGAACACGGTCAGCCCGACCTGCGTCGTCGCCAGGCCGGTCGTCCCGAGCCCGCTCGCGGTCGCCACGGTCGCGAGCATCGCCACCCGCAGGGACACGGTCCGGAGGAACAGCCAGGTACCGGAGCGCAGGGCCCGAACGACCCCGGAGGCGCCCGGGCGCAGCGGCGCACCCGAGGCCCGGGCGGCGCGCACGGCGATGACGACGTACACCGCGGCCATCGCCCACTGCACCACGACGGTGCCGGCGGCGGAGCCCTCGACGCCCCACCCGGCGCCGTAGATGAGCACGGCGTTGAGCAGCCCGTTCGCCACGAAGCCGACGGTCGCAACGACGAGCGGCGTCCGGGTGTCCTGCAGCCCACGCAGCAGTCCGGTCGAGGCGGTCACGACGAGGATCCCGGGCAGGCCGACCAGCGAGAGGGTCAGGTACGCGGTCGCTGCGGCCGACACCTCGGGCGACGCCCCGAACAGGTCGACGAGCGGTCCGGCGAGCGGCCACCCGACGAGCGCGAGCACGACGCCGAGTGCCAGCGCGAGCCACATGCCGTCGATGCCCGCGTGCATCGCCCCGCGACGGTCGCCGCCGCCGAGGGCGCGTGCGACCTCGGGCGTCGTGGCGTACGCCAGGAAGACGAGCAGCCCGGTGACCGTCTGCAGGACGACGCTCGCAAGCCCCACGGCCGCCAGGGCGGTCGCCCCGAGGTGGCCGACCAGTGCGGTGTCGGTGAGCAGGAAGAGCGGCTCGACGACGAGGGCCCCGAGCGCGGGGACGGCGAGGCGGACGACGTCCCGGTCGACCGACCGGCGCTCGGCGCGCTCGGCGGTGGTCGTGGGTCGGGGCACCGGCCCATTCTGGCCGTCCCGCGGCCGGTCCGGTGACCGGCGGCGCGCCCTGCGGTGTGACCGGTGGACGGACGGGAGGCCCGTGGCGGCGTCGCCACGGGCCTCCCGTCCGTCAGGTGGTCCGACTCAGTCCGCGCGCGGCTCTGCCGGGACCGCACCGGTCGCGGCGTGCGCCTGGTCCGACGCCTCCGGCGTCGCCGGGTCCGTGCCGCGGGCCCGGCCGACCAGGTCCATCAGGTGGTAGACGACGATCGCGGCGATCGTGCCCACGATGATGCCGCCGAACGTCGCACCGCCGAACGAGAACGTGAAGTCGGCGATGCCCATGATGAGCGCGATGCCGGCGGTGAGCTGGTTCTTGGGCTTGGCGAAGTCGACGCGGTTCTCGACCCAGATGCGGATGCCGATGACGCCGATCAGGCCGTAGAGCGCGGTCGTGGCACCGCCGAGCACCCCGGCGGGCACGGACGAGATGATCATGCCGACCTTGGGCGACAGCCCGAGCAGGATCGCGACGATCGCGGCGACCCAGTAGGCGGCCGTCGAGAAGACGCGGGTGGCGGCCATGACGCCGATGTTCTCGCCGTACGTCGTCGTGGCCGAGCCGCCGCCCGCTCCGGCGAGCACCGTCGAGACGCCGTCGGCGAAGAGCGCGCGACCGGTCAGCGGCGTGAGGTCGCGGCCGGTCAGCTGGCCGACGCCCTTCACGTGGCCGACGTTCTCGGCGACGAGGGCGAGCACGACCGGCACGAAGCCGAGGTAGACCGCGAGCTGCCCGGCGTCGAACGCGGGGGCGGTGAAGGTCGGCAGGCCGATCCAGGCCGCCTCGCCGACCTTCGACAGGTCGACCTGGCCGCCGACGAGCGCCGCGACGTAGCCGACCGCGACGCCGATCACGATCGACAGCCGGCCGACCAGCCCCTTGAAGAGGACCGTGACGAGGATGATCGCCGCGAGGGTGATGAGCGCGACGACCGGGGCCTTCGTGAAGTTGTCGCGGGCGGCCGGTGCGAGGTTGAAGCCGATCAGCGCGACGATCGCGCCCGACACCACCGGCGGCATCAGACGGTCGATCCACCCGGCGCCCGCCAGGTGCACGATCGCACCCACGATCGCGAGCAGGACACCGACCACGATGATGCCGGACAGGGCGAGCGGGATGCCGCCGATCTTCGTCGCGGCACCGATCGGCGCGAGGAACGCGAACGACGACCCGAGGTAGCTCGGCAGCCGGTTGCCCGTGATGAGCAGGAACAGGATCGTCCCGATGCCGCTGAACAGCAGGGTGGTCGACGGCGGGAAGCCCGTGATGAGCGGGACGAGGAAGGTCGCGCCGAACATCGCGACGACGTGCTGGACGCCGAGCCCGATCGTGCGGCCCCAGGAGAGGCGCTCGTCCGGCGCCACGATGGTCGAGGAGGAGACGGTCGCGCCGTCACCGTGCAGCTTCCAGCCGAGTGCCATGGGATGACGGTACCGGGTGGGGTGGGTGCTCCGCGGGTGGAGTACATCGGCGCGGGCGCGCGCTCTACCAGTCCGTGCTGTTCCGGATCGTCCCCCTCTTGTGGGGGTGCGCAGATGAGGCATGCTCCGTAGCGTCCTGAGTGGCCGCACAGCGTCGTCATGGGGACTGCAGAGCTGGTGTGGCCGTGATGAGGGGTTCTTCCGCGTGTTCGCAACGTCGTCGTTGTCTGCTGGCACTGCGCTGCTCGGTTGCGCTACCGGAGTGTCGATCTACCTTGCAACTGAAGCCGGTGATGACCTCGCCGCCAACACGATCAACGACTTGGGCATTGCTGGGGATCATCTCACGTTGCTTCGCCGCTTTTTCTGATGGGGCAGCTTCTCTGGCAGTTCGTTTTTGTCGCGCTGGTCTTCGGAGCGGCGGTGACGTCAGGTGTAGCGGTGCTGAGCTCGTTCCTGCGTTACCGCGGTCAGCCACGAGGAGTAAAACGGCGCGATACACCTCAGGAGGTTCTGCTGATCTGTTTGGGGTTCGTCTGTATGGGTACGGCTTTCTATGTTGCGGCCACCAAGATGTTCTCTTGACTTCTTCGACTGCTGCATCATCTGGGGATCTATTGGGCGATGCTGCATGCATTTTGGCCGATGTCAATGGTGATCGTGGACTCGCAGCTACGGGGGGTTCGTCCTGATCGTGAAGAATGGCAAGGAGTTGCCAGCCGCCATCGTGGGGTCGGTGCTTCTTGTGATCGCATGCATATTCCTCTTTTCCCCTCTACGGGACCAGGTCTCGCGACATGGCCTCCCAGTCTGGTTGCTCGCCGTGGCGATAGCATCTGGGGGTCTCGTGCTCTGGCTCGGTGTGGTACTAAATCTGCTTCAACGTCGCAAGTGAAGCAGCGCAGTCACAGTCAGCAGCTTCGTTCCCGCGCTGGGCAGAGCCCCGCGCGCACCGGCGACGATGAGAGCTCACATAGCTCACGACGAAGGCGCTGCACGCACTACGCGTGCAGCGCCTTTGTCGTGTTGGCCCCATCCTCAAGAATGGCCCGAATTGACGACCTCGCTCCCGCGCGGGGCCGACCTTCGAGGATCGGGTGCGTTGCGGCCGGACGTCAGCGACGTTGGTTCGTCGTGATTGGCGCGTGATGGGGGTCTCGCCTTGTTCCCAGGGTGCGTCCTTGCCGCCTGATCGTGGGGAGACTGCGGGAATCAGCGGGTCGCGGGCGCGGCACCATGATCGGACGAATGCTGCTATCCAGCGCAGTCCGTCGTGACCTTCGGAGCCGTGCCGGATCGGGCCGAGCTGCGTTCGATGCGTTCGTCGTGAGCGATGGCTTGGGTCGGCTGAGCCGGCAGGTACTTCACCCGGACGCCGGTCGTGTCCGTAGGGACGTCTGTGGGTTCCTCGAAGTGGGCTGCTCCCCTGACTTCGTAGCGGCGACCGTCGACGATGTAGGCGTACATCGCCGCGTACTGGGTGTACGACCCCCGGTACTTCCGCACTTCGAAGGAGCAGACCTCACCTGTCGGTGTGCCCTTGGTGTCCACTCCGCTATCGGCAAGTCGAGCATCGCCTGTCCTGCTCCACCACATCCCGATGCTGACCGCCACCACGATCGCTGTGGCGACCGCCAGAAGAACGAAGAGGGCGGCCTTGTTCCTCGGCCGCAACTCCCGCGCGTTCATCCGCTCAGCGCCCGCACGTCAGTGGCGAACCTGGGAGCCGTGGGCCCGAAGGTGCGACCCCGACAGGGGTGCTCCCGCTCGACCGTAGGTGCAGCCGCAGGCTTTGGTACGGCTGGGCTACGACGAACGCGCCGGCCCTGCTCAGCCCGGAGCAATGACGTTCGGCGCGAAGCGGCACCAGTAGTCGGTGATCGGGCCGTCGGACTCGCGGATGCCCACGCCGAACGACTCGCCGTCCACCACCCAGGACCCGAGGACCGGGTGGTTGTGCCCGTTCGACCCGGGGAAGTCCGGCAGCTCGTGGTACTGCTGCCACACCCGCTCGCCGGCGGTCCCGGCGCGACGGTACTCCGAGCCGTTCGAGGTCACCGACCCGTCGGCGCGGTGCACGGCGATGCCGTCGCCCTCGCGGCCGAAGACCGGCTTCACGACGAAGTCCGTCATGCCGTTCGGCCCGTCGGCGTACGACGGCAGCAGGTTCTGGTGCCCGGGGAACAGCCGCCAGAGCGCCACGAGCAGGAGCTTGTTCGACAGGAACATCTTCCAGGCGGGCTCGTACCAACGTCCGAGCCGACCGCGGTCCCGCACGAGGAAGGCCCCGAACTCCTGGTCGCCCGTGGCGCGGTCCTCCCCGGAGACCAGGTCCTCCCACGGGTAGAGCTTGAAGAGGTTCCGGATGACCGGCCACTGCGTGCCGGGCTCGTCGCCGGGCAGGGTGAAGACGCTCCGCGCGGACCCCGAGGGCTCCTGGTTGCCGACGAACTGCCGGGCGACACCGTGCCAGCCGATGTCCTTCATCTCGATGCCGGTGTGCTCCCAACCGGCCTCGCCGGCGAGGTCGCGCATGTACGCGACGGTGTCCCAGTCCTCGCCCGCGGTGTCGAGGTCCGAGTGCGCGACGAACAGCCGTCCGCCGTCCTCGGCGCGGAGCGAGTCGTGCAGGAGCGTCCGCCACCGTGCGACGAGCGCTTCGTGGATGCCGTTCCACTGGTCGGCGTCGGCCGGCAGCTCACCGGACTCGACGCGCTCGCGCATCCAGTGCCACTGCGTGACCGAAGCCTCGATGAGCCCGGTGGGGGTGTCGCCGTTGTACTCGAGGAGCTTCGCGGGGGAGCCGTCGCCGGCGTACGCGAGGTCGAAGCGCGCGTAGACGTCCGGCTCGCCCTGCTCGAGGGACCACGCTGCGAGCTCGAAGCCGTCCCGCGTCAGGCCGAGGGTGCCGAGTTCGCCCGACGCCATGTACCGGGCGGCCTCGAGGCACATCCGGTGCAGCTCCTCGGTCTGCTGCTCGAGCGCCTCGACCTCGGGGAGGGTGAAGACGTAGGCGGCGCCGTCGTTCCAGTACTCGACCTCGGTGCCGTCCTCGCGGTGCGACCGCGAGTAGACGAGCCCGGTCTGCTGGATCTTCCGCTGCCAGTCCGGTCGCGGCGTGTACTCCACGCGCTCCATCAGCCGCCGAACCCGCCGTGCTCGCCGGATCCGCCGAAGCCGCCCTTCGAGACGGAGCTACCGCGCGACGAGAGGCCGGACTTCGCCGTCTTCCCCGAGGGCAGCGACGTCGTCCCGCCGGAGGCGCGCTCGCCGACCGCGGGGACCCGGGTGCTGCGGCTGCTGCTCACGGGCAGGTAGTACCAGCCCGCGTGTCCGCCGTGGTTGTTGCAGTCGTCGTCCGGGAGGCGCTTCTGCGTCGAGTTGTCGCGGCAGATCTTCGCGTAGTCGGCGTTGACGCCGGCTCCCTGGCCGCAGCCCGTCAGGGAAGCGGCCAGCGCGGCGACCACGCCGATGGAGACAGCGCGCGATGCGCGACGACGAACACTCACGATCACGACCCTAGCGATCCACGGTGGGCCGGGGCTGTCGTCGCTCGACCGGGTCCGGGTCCTCGCCTGCCGCGGCGTTGCGTCCGACGAAGAACGCCGGGGACCGGAGGCGCCAGACGACCATGAGGACGACGCCGACCGCGATGGCGGCGACGCCCACGACGGCGACCGCACCGATCCCGAGGACCGTCACGTCCCTCCCGTCCGCGTCCTGCAGCCAGTCGGGCCGCGCGAACTGCGCGAGCCCGTAGCCGAACGCGACCGTCAGCGTCGCGCCGCCGAGGAGCGGGACGACGCCGCGCACCACGAAGTGGCGCGCGCTGTCGAGGAGGGTCCGTCGGAACACCCAGACGCACGCGAATCCGGTGAGGGCGTAGTAGAAGGCGATCATCAGTCCGACGGACCCGATGAGCGCCGTGAGCAGGGTGCCGGACAGCACGGTGAGGAGCACGTAGCACCCGGCCGAGGCGATCCCCATCCCGAAGGTCGACCACGTCGGGGTGCGGAAGCGCTCGTGCACGCGGGCGAAGCGCGACGGCAGGGCACCGTGGGCCGCCATCGAGAGCGCCGTCCGGGCCGTCGGCAGGATCGTCGTCTGCGTGGACGCCGACGCCGAGGTCAGGATCGCGAACGCCAGCAACGCCGTGGCTGCGTGCCCGAGGACGGACGACCCGAACAGGGCGGGCGCGATCGCGGCGAAGACGTCGTCGGCGTTGCCCGGTGACCCCAGACCGATGCCGTCCGTCCCGACACCGGCGAAGGCGATCGTCGCCGTCGCCAGGAGGACGTAGATGCCGAGCAGCAGGACGGTGCTGATGACGGCCGACCGGCCCGGTGTGCGTCGCGGGTCGGTCGTCTCCTCGTTGAGCGAGAGGGCCGTGTCCCATCCCCAGTAGATGAAGAGCGCGGTCAGCATCGCGGGCGCGATCACGGTCGCCGGGTCGAGACCGCTCGGCCAGAGCCAGTCGAGCGAGGGGGTGATCGACGTCACGCCGGCCGTGCCGCCGAGCACGCGGAACGCCGCGACCCCCGCGAAGACCGCCAGTGCCAGCACCTCGATGCCGAGGAGCGCGTACTGCAGGCGGGTGGACACCTCGACACCGAGGTGGCAGACGACCGTCATGACCGCGATCCACGCGACACCGGCGACCGTCGACCACAGGGTGTCGCCGCCGAGTGCGGTGATCGCGTCGACGTCCGTGACCGCGCCGACGAAGCGGAACCCGTACGACCCCGCGATCTGGGCCAGGTTGGCCATGACGATGACGTCCGCGGCGATGATCCCCCAGCCGCCGAGCCACCCGGTCGTCGGCCCGAACGCACGGGTCACCCACGTGAAGGTCGTGCCGCAGTCCGGGTCGAGGCGGTTCAGCTCCTGGAAGGCCACCGCGATCATCCACATCGGGACGAACGCCAGCAGCAGGATGCTCGGCGCCTTGACGCCGGCGAGCAACACCCCGCCGCTCGCCACGACGAGGCCGAGGCTCGCGGCCAGGCTGTAGGCGGGGGCCGTCGACGACAGGCTGACGACGATGCTCCCCAGGAGGCCGATCGACCCGGGCTTCAGGCCCTTCGCCGTGGTGCTCGGACCGGTCGTCGCGACGGCAGGGGCCGCTCCGGGGCTCGGGGTCGGTCCGCTGGTGGCACGCATCCCTGCACTCAACACGATCCGAGCAGCGGCCGGGGCGCGCCACGTAGGGTGATCGCACGGCCGCGCCCGGTGATCCGGGTGCCCGCCGTCGACCGACCGCTCGTGCTGCACGACGTGCGGCGAGCGGGAGCAGGAGAACGGGAGCGCCGGTTGCGGACAGGACACGACGACCGGTCCGGGGGTGCCGCGTGACGTCGTGGTGGGACCAGACCGATCCGACGGACCGTCCCGAGCTGACCAACCGTGCTCCGATCGGGCTCCTCGGCTCGTGGTGGAACGTGCTGGTCGGTGGGGCGATGCTGCTCGGTGCGCCGGTGATCGTCCTCAGTGGCGGCTTCGATGCGGCGCACATCGCGTTCGCGCTCTTCCTCCTGGCCGTCATGGTCGCCTTCGAGCTGGTCGCCCTCCGGAAGCTCGTCCAGCGCATCGCCGGGCGGCGAGCACTCCGGGCGGAGCGCGACGCGGAGATGCAGGAGCAGGAGCAGGAGCAGCAGCAGGAGCAGCAGCAGGAGCGCGAGTAACGGCGCGGAGCCCGGACAATGCCCCCGACTCCGAGCGGCCGCGGCCCCGGTGGCTATCGTGGACCGCATGACCGACGTCGCACGCACCGCAGGGATCCACACCGACGAGCTCGACCCGGACGTCCGCCCCCAGGACGACCTCTACCGGCACGTGAACGGGACCTGGGTCGCGCAGACACCGATCCCCGACGACAAGGCCCGGTACGGCTCCTTCACGGTCCTCGCCGAGGAGGCCGAGGTCGCCGTCCGCGACATCGTCGAGCGCTCGCAGCAGGCCGCACCCGGCACCGAGGAGCGCAAGGTCGGCGACCTCTACACGTCCTTCACCGACGAGCACCACCTCGAGGAGCTCGGCACCGGTCCGATCGACCCGCTGCTCCGCGAGGTCGACGCGGTCGAGACCGTCGACGACGTCATCGCGATGGTCGGCCGGTTCGAGCGGCTCGGCCTGCCCGGCTTCGTGCAGCTCTTCGTCGACAACGACCCGGGCGACCCGGAGTCCTACATCGTGTTCCTCGAGCAGTCCGGCCTCGGGCTCCCCGACGAGTCGTACTACCGCGAGGAGCGGTTCGCCGACATCCGCTCGAAGTACCGCGAGTTCGTCGCCTCGATGTTCCCCCTCGCCGGCTTCGCCGACGGCGGGCAGCGCACCGAGGCCGTCATCGCACTCGAGACGGCGCTCGCCGCGGTGCACTGGGACAACGTCACAACCCGTGACAGCCAGAAGACCTACAACAAGATGTCGTGGGACGAGGTCACCGTGCTCGCCAACGGCGCGGACCTGCACCTCTGGTGGCAGGCCATCGGGGCTCCGGAGGGCGCGTTCGGGACCGTCGTGGTCCGCGAGCCCTCCTTCGTCACGGGCCTGGCCGAGCTGCTCCGCTCGCAGCCGCTCGAGGCGTGGAAGGACTGGCTTCGCTGGCAGGTCATCCGCGGCTCCGCGGCGTACCTGACGAGCGCGATGTCCGCCACGAACTTCTCGTTCTACGGCACCGCCCTGACGGGCGCACCGAAGCAGCGCGAGCGCTGGAAGCGCGGCGTCTCGCTCGTCGAGGGCGCGATGGGCGAGGCCGTCGGCCGCATCTACGTGCAGGAGCACTTCGACGAGACGTCCAAGGCCGAGATGGACGAGCTCGTCGCGAACCTGGTCGAGGCGTACCGGCAGAGCATCACGGCGCTCGACTGGATGACCGAGGAGACTCGGGCCCGGGCACTCGACAAGCTCGACAAGTTCACGCCGAAGATCGGCTACCCCGTAAAGTGGCGCGACTACTCGGCGCTGCCCGTCAGCCCTGACGACCTGATCGGCAACGTCCGCGCGGTCGCGAGCTTCCAGGTCGACCGCGAGCTCGGCAAGATCGGCAAGCCGATCGACCGCGACGAGTGGTTCATGACCCCGCAGACCATCAACGCGTACTACAACCCGGGCTTCAACGAGATCGTGTTCCCCGCGGCGATCCTGCAGTTCCCGTTCTTCGACGCCGCGCGTGACGCCGCCGCGAACTACGGTGCGATCGGTGCCGTCATCGGGCACGAGATCGGGCACGGCTTCGACGACCAGGGCTCGCAGTACGACGGCGACGGCCGGCTCCAGAACTGGTGGACCGAGGCCGACCGCACCGCCTTCGAGGAGCGCACGAAGGCCCTCATCGCCCAGTACGACGCCCTGGTGCCGACCGAGGTGCCGGACGCGCACGTCAACGGCGCGCTGACGATCGGCGAGAACATCGGTGACCTCGGCGGCCTGTCCATCGCGTGGAAGGCCTACCTGCTGTCGCTCGACGGCCAGGAGCCCCCGGTGGTGGACGGCCTGACCGGTGCCGAGCGCTTCTTCCTGAGCTGGGCGCAGGCCTGGCGCATGGCGATCCGCCCGGAGGAGGCCGCGCGCCTGCTCAGCATCGACCCGCACTCGCCGAACGAGTTCCGCTGCAACCAGATCGTGCGCAACATCGACGTCTACTACGACACCTTCGGCGTGACCGAGTCGGACGCGATGTACCTCGACCCGGCCGAGCGCGTCGCGATCTGGTGATGACCGAGCCGGACGCGGCTCCGTCGTCAGATCCGGGTGCCCCCGAGCCGGGTGCGCAGCCCGGAGCCGACGCAGACGCACCTCGCCGTCCCCGTCGCCGACAGCACGTCGGTGGCGGGGACGGCGCCCGTGCGCGCGGGCGGCACCGCGGCGGGGCGGACGAACGCTTCGGCGCCGGCCTGGAGGCACTGGGCGCGTTGGCACGGGACGGTGCGTCCGTCAGTGCCTCCGTCATCGACACCTCGACCGGCAGGGCCCTGCTCGCCGTCGACGACACCCTCGTCCAGCCCGTCGCGAGCCTCGGTCGGATCCTCCTGCTCATCGAGGTCGCCGCGCAGCTCGAGGACGGACGACTGCACGGCGACCGGCTCCAGCGGATGGCCCGCGACACGGCGACCGGTGCGGGCCTGTGGCAGTTCCTGCAGGAACCGACCATGCAGGTGCCGGACCTTGCGACCCTCGTCGGCGCGACGGCGGACGCGTGGGCGATGAACGCCCTGCTCTCGACGGTCGGCATCGACGCGGTCCGGCACCGGGCGGAGGCGCTCGGCATCGACCGGACCGCGCTCATCGACCGGGTCCGCGACCGCCGCGGCCCGGACGACGCCCCGGACGCCTCGGTGGCGCCGTCGGGGGAGCTCGCCTGGCTCATGCGCGGCCTGGCGCTCGGCGAGGTCGTCGACGAGCCGGTGTCGAACCGGGTGCTCGGGTGGCTGTCCCTGGCGAGTGACACGTCGCTCGTCGCGGGCGCGTTCGGCGTCGACCCGCTGGCGCACCGGGCGCTCGACCACGGGCTGCAGGCCGTCGTCGTGACGGGCTCGTCGACGGGGGTCCGCGCCGAGGCCGGGATCCTCCGCGGGCCGGGCTCGTCCGTGAGCTACGCCGTCACCGTGACCTTCGACGACGCGACCCTGCAGCAGCGCCTGGCGGTCATCGAGGCCCTGCGGACCGTGGGCACCGAGGTGCTCGAGGTCGTGCACGCCCCCTCGTACCGGTGAGCCCCTCGTTGAGCAGGCCGGCCCGGGCGGGCGTGGGTGCGGTCGTCGCGGTGATCGCGGTCGCCCTGACGGGCTGCTCCGTCGAGGTGCACACTCCGACGTCGGACGCGACCGAGATCGCCGAGGCGAACGGGTCCCGCCTGCTGCGGGCCCTGAGCAGCACGGCGCTGGGGGCCCCTGACGGTCCCGCGCTCCAGGCCGCTGTCCGCGAGCAGCGCTTCGGTGGGTACGGGGACGTCGAATCGCTCACCCCTGCGGAGCTGGCCCGCCAGCGCGGCAACCTGCGAGCCGCCGTGTACGGGACGGCGCGGTCGTCCACGGGGGTCGAGGTGTCCGCCTACGTGTCGGGCACCGCGCAGGGCGGCGGTCTCTCGAGCAGTGCGACCGTCTACGGGTGCTTCCGCGCACTGCTCACCGCAGGGAGCTCCGCGGTGTCGTCGCGTGCTGTCCCGTGCCCGGACTTCGAGACGTCCGGCTCGGAGACGGAGCGGACCCTCGTGCTCGACCTGCCCGCACCACCAGGGCCGGACCCACGGGCGACCCCCGGCGGGTAGCCGGTCCGGCAGCCGCCGGACCGCGCAGGTCACTCCGCCGCCTGCCCCTCCGGCACCAGTGACGTCAGAGGCCGTGGCGGATCGCCGTCCCGAGACGGTCGGCGAACCGGGCGACGACCTCGGCCTCGTCATCGGTCAGCTCGTCGATGATCCGGATCAGGGGGGTCGTGATGTGCCCGTAGGCCCGGTCGAGTTCCTCCGGCGCACTCGCCGAGGGCACGACGACGATGCCGCGTCTGTCGCGGGGATTCGGTTGCCGTTCCGCACGTCCGGCACGGCTCAGACGATCGACGAGCTTCGTCACCGCGGCGGTGGTGATCTGGAGTCGTGACGCGAGGGCGGTGGGACTGAGGGGACGGTCGGCGGCGGCGGCCTGCACCACGTGCAGGAGTGCGAGGGCGTCGGTGGGCCGGAGGTCGAGCTTGCGGAGGGCGACGTCGTCCGCCGCGTGCACGCTCGCGGCAAGCACCTCGAGGCCTGCGATCGCCGCCACACCGGCCTCGGTCCGGGGCCGTGTCCGTGGGCGTGGCCGCACCTGCCGTCCGCCGTGTCCGTCCATCCCGGCCCCCGTCCTGTCCGATGTCCGCGGTCTGCATCCTCCCACGGTGCGCTGAATGTCCTAACCGTGGAAGTAATCAACCAGGTACGAGAACCGTGGACCACGCCCCACCGGCACCACGGTGGGCACGACGAAGAGGATCAGCATGACCAACACAGCAGGAACCCCCGCCCGGAACGACTCCACCGCCCGTCGGACCTGGACCGAGACCAAGGCCGCCGTGAAGACGACGGAGTTCTACGTCTGGCTCGTCGTCTCCATCGCGATCCTGATCGCGTCGGCCGTCGTGGACAACGGCGACGACGGTCAGGGCTTCGGTGCCGAGAAGGCGTGGTCGTACGTCGCCCTCGTGACCGTGGCCTACATCCTGAGCCGCGGCATCGCGAAGGCCGGGGTCCACAAGTCCGACGACCGCGGCGACGACCACCGCGCCGTCTGAACGACGCCCCACGCACGTCCCACCGACGGCCGGCTGCCCACACGGGCGGTCGGCCGTCGGCCGCGCGTGGTCCAGGTCACTCCGCCGCCTGGCCCTCCGGCACCAGTCCGAACACGTTGAGGAGCCCGGCGTCGGCGGACCGGCACGCGGTGAAGTCCGAGTCCCGCACGAACAGCGACTCCTTCGACCCCGGCGGGTAGACGCGGAAGCCGTCCGCCGCGACCGGCTGGCACTTCTCGGTGGGGTAGTTGGCGGCGGTGGTGACCTGGAGCGGGGCCACGGCGACGGCCCCGGGAGCGAGCGTCACGGTCGGGTGCGGCGATTCCGTGGCGCGGGTCGCGGCGGCGCCGATCTGGCTGCCGTCACCACCCCCGACGAAGGACACCCCGGGCCAGCCCTGCAGCGTGCAGGTGCTCGACCCGGTGTTCCGCAGGGCCAGGTGCACGTAGGTGCTGCCCGCGGCACCCCCACTGCCCGCCTCGATGCTCCCGGCGAGCGAGCCGGTGGCACAGCGGCCGCCGGCCGCGGTCCCGCCGGTCGAGCTCGGTGCCGCCGTCGGGGTCGAGGCCGTCGACGGCGCGGACGACCCCGCCGGAGGCGCCGACGCGGACGCGGTCGTCGGCGCGGCGGTCACCGTCCGGGTCGCGGTGGGCGCCGTGTCCGGACCACCGGAGGAACAGCCGGAGAGCGCGAGGGCCAGGACGATCCCGGTGGTGGCGAGGAGGACGGGAGCGGCGGTGCTGCGGTGCATGCCTCGAGGCAACTCCGGCCCGTCCCGTCGCGTTCGGGTAGCGTCCAGACGTCGCGTCCACACTCGCGACACAGCCAGGCACACGAGCGACGGAGGTCGGAACATGGCAGGCAAGCACGAGCAGGCACGCGGCGACGAGGGCCGGGCGGACGGCGTCGAGCCCCACGCCGGAGCCTTCACCGACAGCGAGATCCCGGGCGAGCAGCACGTCGAGTCGCACGAGCCCGCGGGGGAGTTCGTCTCCAGCGACATCCCCGGCGAGACGCGGCCGGACGACGCACCGGCGGCCGACACGGGCGAGTACGTCGAGTCGGACATCCCGGGCGAGGCCGAGCCGGCCCAGGACGGCGAGACCGGGCACTACGTCGACAAGGACGAGTGAGCGAGACCGAGTGACCCCGGCCGAGGCTGGTCGGATCCTCAGTCGACCAGGCCGGCGTCCACCAGCCGGCGGAGCGTCTCGACGCCCGCCGGCGGACACCGGTCGGCGTCCGCGGAGGTGACCCACTCCACCTCGTCGACCTCTGCGGAGGCGACGGGCGTGGCGGAGTCGGTCGCGCCTCCCGGCCGGACCGTGAAGAGCGACATCGCGACCATCGTCCCCTCGCCCTGGCCGTGCGCGGCCTCGGTGACGGTGCCGAAGGGCTCGACGTCCGCCTCGGTGAGGTGCAGGCCGGTCTCCTCGCGCGCCTCGCGCAGCGCTGCCTGCACGTCGGTCTCGTGGGGCTCCGCCTTGCCGCCGGGCAGGTAGAGCACGTTGCGGCCGCGGGCACGCACCATGAGCACGCGCCGGTCGCGCACCAGGAGCAGCGCGCTGACGCGGAGCGTCCGCGGTCCCGCCGAGGGCTCGGGGAGGCTCAGCTCGCGTCCGCTTCGCCGGTGCGGTCCGTCGACACGGGGCACTCGGGCGCGGTGCGCTCCGCGAGCGGCACCACCGGCGCCGGCAGCTCCGCCTCGGGCTCGGGACGCACCCCGAACAGGGCGTCGAGCGCCCCGACGAACTCCTCGCCGCGACCGGCACGGCCGAGCTCCCGCGCGCGGACCGACGGCCGGTGCAGCAGGACGCCGACCAGGTGCCGGAGCGCGCGCTCGGTCTGCTCGGCGGCCTCGGTGTCGCCCTCACGGCGCTTCGCGCGGTCGATCTCGTCGTCGAGGATGTCGAACACGTGCTTGCGGAAGGCCACGAGCGCCGGGGTGGTCGACTGCTCGAGCGCCTGCGCCCGGAACCGGGACACGGCGTCGTCCACCATCTGGCGCGCCTCGGACTCGGCGTTCAGCTCGGCGATCGGGGCGTGGATGCTGATCGTCTCGAGGTCGAGCAGTTCGACACCGTCGACGTGGGCCACGTCGGGGTCGACGTTGCGGGGCAGCCCGAGGTCGATGACGATGCGGCGCCGACCGTCGTCGAGGTCCGCCGGCTCGACGACCGGGACCTCGGTCGAGGTGCAGGTGATGAGGACATCGGTCGTGCGGATCGCCTCGCGCAGGTCGGTGGCGGCCACGAGGTCGTGCTTCGCAGCGAACCACGGTGCCCGGCCGGACGGCGAGAACACCTGGATGTCGGCGGCACCGCGGTCGCGCAGCGCGGCGATGGTCGTGGCCGCGTAGCTGCCGGTGCCGACGAGCAGCACCCGGGTCCGGGCCCAGTCGGTGATGCGCGACGAGGCGAGCTCGAGGCCGAGACGTACGAGCGAGCGACCGGCGGCACCGATGCGCGTGCGGGTCTTCACGCCGCGCGAGGTGTGCGCTGCCTCCTGGAACAGGCGCTCGAGGTCCGAGGTCGTGGTGCCGTTGGCGCGGGCGTCCTCGAGGGCGCGGCGGACCTGCCCGGAGATCTCGGTCTCGCCGACGACGACGGACTCGAGGCCGCTCGACACGGCGAACAGGTGCTGCACGACGTCCCCGCCACCGAGCACGTTGACGGACTCGAGCACCTCGGCGGGCACGAGGTCACTGGCGGTGGCGACGGCGTCGACGGTGGCCGAGACGGCGGAGTCGCGGTCGTCCCCCGCGATGTCGAGGTAGGCCTCGAAGCGGTTGCAGGTGGCGAGGACGACGGCTCCGTCGAGCACGCCCGAGTCCGTCACCAGACGGCTCGCCGCGGTCGGTGCGCCGATGCTCAGTCGCTCCAGGAGGTCGAAGCTGGCGTTGCGGTGCGACGCCGTGAGACAGATGAGCACGTGTCCCATGGTAACTCGCCATCGGTTCACCGGCTGTTCGCCCTCCGCGTGCACAGCGGACCGGCAGCCGGGAATGCGCTCGGTGTCCCGTCCGGTCGCGGATGGGATGATCGGAGCGTGACCACCGCCGCACCTGCCGCCCTGCCCGACAGCCACCCGCTCGTGACCGGACGGACCTCGGGGTCGCCGCTCGTCCGGGCGCTCCGCGGCGACCGCCCGGAGACGCTGCCGGTCTGGTTCATGCGCCAGGCGGGTCGCTCGCTGCCGGAGTACCGCGAGCTGCGGGTCGGCACGGCCATGCTCGACGCGTGCCTCGACCCGGCGATGGCGTCCGAGATCACCCTGCAGCCGGTCCGCCGACACGGGGTCGACGCCGGCATCTTCTTCAGCGACATCGTCGTGCCGATCAAGCTCGCGGGCGTCGACGTCGAGATCGTCCCCGGTCGCGGGCCGGTGCTCGGTGCGCCGATCCGCACGGCGGCCGACGTGGACGCCCTCGCCCCGCTCGACCCGGACGCCCTCGCGCCGATCACCGAGGCCGTGCAGCGCACCGTCGCCGAGCTCGGGGACACCCCGCTCATCGGGTTCGCGGGCGCGCCCTTCACCCTCGCCGCCTACCTGGTCGAGGGCGGGCCGTCGAAGGACCACATCCGCGCCCGCACGATGATGCACAGCGACCCGGAGACCTGGGCGCGCCTGCTCGACTGGGCGGCCGGGGTGTCGGGTGGGTTCCTCCGTGCGCAGGTCACCGCGGGCGCATCGGCCGCGCAGCTCTTCGACTCGTGGGTCGGCTCGCTGTCCCGCGCGGACTACGTGTCCTCGGTCGCCCCGCACTCGGCGACGGCGCTCGGGCACGTGGCCGACCTCGGCGTCCCGCGCATCCACTTCGGCGTCGGCAGCGGCGAGGTCCTGCACGAGATGACGACGCTGGGCGACCCGGCGGACACGGTCGCGGTGGACGCGGTCGGTGTCGACTGGCGGCTCCCGCTCGACGAGGCCGTGCGCCGCGTGGGCACCGGTGTGACCGTGCAGGGGAACATCGACCCCGCGATGCTCGCCGCCCCGTGGTCGGTGCTCGAGGCCCACGTGCGCGACGTCGTCCGCCGCGGCGGCACGGCCCGGGCGCACGTCGTGAACCTCGGCCACGGTGTCCCGCCGGAGACCGACCCGGCCGTGCTGACCCGCGTCGTCGAGCTGGTCCACTCGCTCGGCGACGGCACGGGCGTGGGCGAGGAGTCCGCCGCGTGACCGACGTCGTCGTGGTCGGCGGCGGGGTCGCCGGACTGGTCGCCGCCCGCGACCTGGCGAAGGCGGGGGCCCACGTCGTCCTCGTCGAGGCGGGGGACCGCCTGGGCGGGATGCTCCGCCGGCACACCGTCGCCGGGCTCGACCTCGACATGGGGGCGGAGTCCTTCGCGACCCGGACCGACGCCGTCGAGCGGCTCGCGATCGAGCTCGGTCTCGGCAACGACATCGTGTCGCCCGACCCGCGCGGCGCGTGGCTGATGACCCGCGACGGTCGGACGGCCCCGATCCCGCAGACCGGGTTCCTCGGCATCCCCGGCAGCCCGATGGCCGCCGACGTCCTGGCCGTGATCGGCCAGGGCGCCGCGTTCCGCGCACAGATGGACTCGCTGCTGCCCTCGCCGGTGGGCGCCCGGGCGGAGTCGCTCGGCGCGCTCGTCCGCAAGCGGATGGGCGAGCGGGTCCTCGACGACCTCGTCGTCCCCGTCGCCGGCGGCGTCTACTCCACGCACCCCGACCAGCTCGACCCCGACCGCGTCGCACCCGGGCTCCGTGCGGCCCTGCAGCGGGAGGGTTCCCTCGCCCGTGCCGTGCTCGCCCTCCGCTCCCGTGCGGCGGCGGGTTCCGCGGTGCAGGGCATCCGCGGCGGCATCGTCCGCCTCGTCGACGAGCTCGTCGCCGACACGGTGACGTACGGCGTGGACGTCCGGCTCGGTACCCGTGCCACGGCCGTCGAGCGGTACGCCGTGGAGACCCTGGCCGCGGACGGCACGCGGGAGCGCCTGCCCGCGCAGCACGTGCTCGCCTCGACGGCCGACCCGGCGCGGACCACGGCGCCGGACCGCACCGGCATCGAGCTCGTGACGCTCGTCGTCGACCAGCCGGAGCTCGACGTGGCACCGCGCGGCACCGGGATGCTCGTGCACCCCGAGGCGGCGGGGGTCGGTGCGAAGGCGCTCACCCACGCGACCGCGAAGTGGCCGTGGCTCGCCGGGGCGGCCGGTGGACGGCACGTGCTGCGGCTCAGCTACGCGACCCCGCCGCACGACGACGTGACGGACCCGTCGGGCGCGGCCACGAGCCTCCCGGTCGCGCCGGACGACGCCGTCGGCACCCGCGCCACCCGCGACGCGACCGCCCTGCTCGGGGTGCCGGTCACGGCGGACCGGGTGTTCGGCGCGGCCCGTGTCCGGTGGTACGGACCCGACCTGGCGGCGGCCGACCTGGCCGAGGGCGTCGTCGGCATCGGGGAGACCTCGTCCGGACGCGGTCTCGCGGGCATCGTCGCCGCCGCGCGCGCTGCTGCCGGACGCATCCTGGATTCCTGAGCGGACCGACGAGGCCCCGAGGGCTACTGTGAGTGGAACGCCGGACGTATACCGCTCGGCGCATGACCACCGCACACCCCTCAACAACGGAGGATCGCACATGCGAGGCAAGCTCCTGTTCGTCGCCGGCGCCGCACTCGGGTACGTCCTGGGATCGCGAGCCGGACGGGCGCGGTACGAGCAGATCAAGACCGTCAGCGGCAAGATCTGGAACAACGGGAACGTCCAGAAGGGCGTGCACCAGGCCGAGGAGTTCATCCAGGACAAGGGCCCGGACGTGGCCGAGTTCGTCGGTGAGCAGACCAAGAAGGTCGTCCGCAAGGTCAGCCAGAAGAAGGACACGACCACCTCATGACCGACACCCGCGACCGCAAGTCGCGATCGCTGTTCGGTCTGGTCGGGGACGTCCCGAAGCTGGTGAAGAACCTCGTCAAGGGCGAGGTGGACCTGCTCAAGGCCGAGATGATCGCCAAGGCGAAGGTCTTCGGCCTCGCCGCGGGGCTCCTCGTCGGCGCGCTCGTCATCGTGCTGTACGCCATCGGGGTCCTGCTCACCGCCGCCGTGATGGGGCTGGCGACCGTGATGCCGGCGTGGCTCGCCGCGCTCCTGCTCGCCGTCCTGATGCTCATCGTGGCCGGGATCCTCGGGTTCGTGGGCTGGAAGCGCTTCAAGAAGGGGCTGCCCCTCACGCCGAAGCGCACGATCGACAGCGTCAAGGACGACATCAACGCGGTGAAGGGCCTGGGCAACAAGCCCGGCCAGCACGACCGCACCCCCCGCTCCTGAGCGGGGCGACCGACACCCCCGACGTGAGGACCCCTGTGACCGACCAGCACGACGACCTGGCGAACCGCGTGACGGCGATGCGGACGCAGTTGTTCGAGACGCTCGACGCGATCGAGGACAAGCTCAACGTGCCGAAGCAGCTCGGCATCGCGGCGTCGAAGGTCAAGCATGGGATCGACGAGAAGCCGGTGCCCTACCTGGCCGGGCTCGCAGCCGGCGTGGCGGTGGTCGGGAGTATCGTCGTGGTGGTGCTCCGACGGCGGTAGACCGCCGGATCGGTGGTCCTCCGGCCGCGGCGCGCAGCCACGACCCAGGCAACCGACAAGACGAGGAACCATGAGCTCCGACGTGCACGCAGCACCGCACGACAACGCCACCAGCAGCCCCGCGCACGAGACCGACCCGGCGAGCGGCATCGACCCGAACCTCCTCACCGCGTTCGCGCTGTGGGCCGTGTTCCAGCGGCCGCTCGGCCCGGTCTCGCACGACGGCGACCGGGCGGTCGCCGAACTCGACGCCGTGGTCGCACGCGCCGCCGAGCGCGGGGTCACGATCCGCGGCTTCTACGACGTCTCCGGCTTCCGCGCCGACGCCGACGTCATGATCTGGCTGCACGGCGACGACGCCCAGGCGATCCAGGCCGTGCTGCGCGAGATCCGACGCACCGGGCTGTTCGCCGACGCCGAGCCCGTCTGGCACGCGATGGCCATGCACCGCGAGGCCGAGTTCAACAAGCGCCACACCCCCGCGTTCCTGCGCGGCAAGGACCCCGAGGCCTGGATCACGGTGTACCCGTTCGTCCGGTCCTTCGAGTGGTACCTCCTGCCCGAGGACGAGCGCTCGAAGATGCTCCGCGACCACGGCATCGCCGGCGCGAAGTACCGTCGCGTGCTCACCAACACCATCGCGACGTTCGCCCTGAGCGACTACGAGTGGATCCTGCCGCTCGAGAGTCCGGAGCTCGTCGACCTCGTCGACCTCATGCGCGACCTGCGCGCCACCGAAGCGCGCCTGCACGTGCGCGAGGAGGTCCCCTTCTTCACCGGTCGTCGTGTGACGACCGCCGAGCTGCCGGAGGTGCTGTCGTGACCGACACCAGCAACATCACCAACGGGCGGGGCACCGTCCTCGCCGCCACTGCCGCTGCCGTCGACGGCCCAGAGCACGTCGAGGTGCCGACCGCGTACGACGCGATCCTGCTCGCCGGCTTCGGTGGCCCCGAGGGCCAGGACGACGTCATCCCCTTCCTCCGCAACGTCACCCGGGGCCGCGGGATCCCGGACGAGCGGCTCGAGGAGGTCGCGCACCACTACCGCCACTTCGGCGGCGTCAGCCCGATCAACGCGCAGAACCGCGCGCTGAAGGCCGCGCTCGAGGCGGAGCTCGCGTCCCGCGGCATCGACATGCCGGTGCTGTGGGGCAACCGCAACTGGGAGCCCTACCTGGAGGAGGCCTTCACCGAGGCCGCCGACAAGGGCTACACGAAGCTCATCGCGATCGCGACGAGCGCGTACTCGTCCTTCTCGAGCTGCCGGCAGTACCGCGAGGACTACGCCCGCGTGCTCACCGAGACCGGCCTGATCGACACGATCCAGGTCGACAAGGTCCGGCAGTTCTTCGACCACCCGGGCTTCGTCCGCCCGTTCGTCGACGGCGTGCGTGACGGCATGGCCCGCGCGATCGCCGAGAACGAGGGGCTCGACGTCGCCACCGAGCTGCGCATCCTGTTCTCGACGCACTCCATCCCGTCCACCGACGCCGCCCGGTCCGGCCCCGACTACCGCGGCTTCGACGAGCACGGCGCGTACGAGGCGCAGCACCTGGCCGTCGGCGAGGTCGTCCTCGAGCAGGCGTGGAACGAGCTGCTCGAGCAGCCCGAGCACGCGCACCTCCGGGGCACGTCGAAGCCCGACTGGAAGCTCGTCTACCAGTCGCGGTCCGGCCCCCCGACGCAGCCGTGGCTCGAGCCCGACATCAACGACTACATGAACGAGGAGCTCAAGGGCGGTCCGACCCGCGCCGTGCTCATCGTCCCGCTCGGCTTCGTGAGCGACCACATGGAGGTCATGTGGGACCTCGACGAGGAGGCGACCGAGACCGCGGGCGAGCTCGGCTTCTGGTCGCTGCGCACGCAGACCCCCGGTGTGGACCCGGCGTACGTGTCCGGCCTGGTCGACCTCGTGCTCGAGCGCGTCAACGGCACGCCGACCGCGGAGCGCCCGCACCTGACGGACATCGGCCCCTGGTACGACGTGTGCCGCCCGGGCTGCTGCGAGAACGTGCGTGCCGGGTTCAAGCCCGCCGCGGCCGGCGTCGCCCCGTGACGGACGGCTCCGCTGCGATCCGGCTCGGTACCCGTGCCAGCCGGCTCGCGGTCGCGCAGTCGCAGGACGTCGCCGACCGCCTGGCGAAGGCGGCCGGGCGACCGGTCGAGCTCGTCACCGTGACGAGCGAGGGCGACACGAACCGCGCCTCGCTCGCGAGCCTCGGCGGCACCGGCGTGTTCGCCAGCGCCCTGCGCGAGGCCCTGGTCGCCGGCGAGGTCGACGTCCTCGTGCACTCGCTCAAGGACCTGCCGACCGCGCCGTACGACGGCCTGACGATCGCCTCGGTGCCGAAGCGCGCCGACGCCCGAGACGTCCTGGTCGCGCGGAACGGCGCGACGGTCGAGACCCTGCCCGAGGGCGCGAAGGTCGGCACGGGGTCACCCCGCCGCGTCGCGCAGCTCAAGGCCAAGCGTCCCGACCTCGACGTGATCGACATCCGCGGCAACATCGACACCCGGCTCGGTCGGGTGGACGACGACCTCGACGCCGTCGTGCTCGCCGCCGCGGGCCTCGGACGCATCGACCGGCTGAACGCCGCGACGGAGCTCCTCGACCTCGGCTTCTGGCCGAGCGCCCCGGGCCAGGGGGCGCTCGCGGTCGAGATCCGCGCGGACGAGACCGACAAGGGCCTGCTCGCCGCGCTCCGGAAGCTCGACCACGCACCGACCCGGCTCACCGTGACGGCCGAGCGCGAGGTGCTCGCGAAGCTCGAGGCGGGTTGCTCCGCACCGATCGGCGCCACGGCGGTCGTGGACGCCGAGCTGCTGCTCGTGTCGGCGACGGTCTACCGCCCGGACGGCTCGGAGTACCGCACGGCGTCGCACGCCGCGCACCTCGACGGGTCCGCGCAGGACCGTCTCGACGAGGCACTCGAGGTGGCCGGTCGGGTCGCCGCCGAGCTGCTGGAGAACGGTGCGGCCGAGCTCGCCGACCTGGCCTCCTCGGTCTCCGGCACGCCCGCCGAGGGCGACCACTCCGCCGGACCCGGTCTTGCGACGCCCGGGGCCGAGCAGCCGGCCGACGACGCCTCGACGAACACCGCGTCCACGCCGACCACCGCGACGGACTAGGCACCATCACGGACGACACCACCCCCGCCGCGGACGAGGCACGACCCCCGGTCGTCCTCGTCCCGCGCGGCGGTGCCTGGGGTGACGTGGTCGCCGAGGCGGCACGCGCACGCGGGCTCGCGCCCGTCGTGGTCCCGCTCATCACGGACGCGCCGCCGGCGGACCCGGCAGCCCTCGACGCGGCCCTCGCCCGACTGACGGACCCGGCCGGGAGGCGCGACGCACCACCCGCGGACCGCACCCGTCCCGACGGGGCCGGTCCCGGCGCCCCCTGGCTGGCGGTGACCAGTGCGACGGCCGTGCGCGTGGTCGCCGGGCGGATGCCGCGCCTCCCGGCCGGTGTGCGCGTGGCGTGCGTCGGCGGGGCGACCGCACGGGCCGCCCGTGACGCCGGGTGGTCCGTCGACCTGGTGCCCGACGAGGAGTCGGCGGCCGGGCTCGCGGCCGCGCTGCCGGCCGACGCGCCGCACGTGCTCTTCCCCCGCTCCGAGATCGCGGCGCCCACCTTCGTGGACGCGCTGCGGGCCCGCGGCATCCCGGTGTCGGAGGTGGTCGCATACCGTACCGTGGGGACGGGCGACGAGCCGGTCGTCCTCACCCCGCCCCCTGACGCCGTGCTCGTGACGAGCGGCAGCGTCGCGCATCAGGTCGTCCGCCGGATGACACCCCTCGACCCCCGCACGCACGTCGCGTGCATCGGACCGTCCACCGCCGACGCGGCCCGTGCAGCCGGGCTCCCCGTGCACGTCGTCGCCCGCGAGCGGTCCGCCGAAGCCCTCCTCGACGCCGTCGTCGAGACCCTCCACCCGAACCCCAGAACAGGAAGGTCATCGTGACCGGACGCTTCCCCCAGGTCCGCCCCCGGCGGCTCCGTGCGACCCCCGCCATGCGCCGACTCGTTGCCGAGACCCGGATCCACCCCGCCGAGCTCGTGCTGCCGATGTTCATCCGCGAGGGCGCCACCGACGCCGTGGACATCTCGAGCATGCCGGGCGTGCAGCAGCACTCGCTCGACTCGTTCCGCCGAGCGCTCGATGAGGCCGCGGAGCAGGGCGTCGGCGGCGTGAACCTGTTCGGCGTGCCGACGTCGAAGGACGCCGAGGGGTCCGGCGCGACCGACCCGGACGGCATCCTCAACGTCGCGATCCGCATCGCGCGCGAAGAGGTGGGCGACGCGCTCGTCGTGCAGTCCGACCTGTGCCTCGACGAGTTCACCGACCACGGCCACTGCGGGGTGCTCGCGGCCGACGGCTCGGTCGACAACGACGCCACGCTCCTGCGCTATCGCGACATGGCGGTCGCCCAGGCCGAGGCCGGCGCCGAGCTCGTCTGCATGAGCGGCATGATGGACGGCCAGATCGCCGCCGCCCGCGACGCCCTCGACAGCGCCGGCCACAGCGGCACCGCACTCCTGGCGTACTCGGCGAAGTACGCCTCGGCGTTCTACGGGCCCTTCCGCGAGGCCGTCGCCTCGACGCTCGTCGGGGACCGCCGGACCTACCAGATCGACGCCGCCGACGGCCGCCAGGGCCTGCGCGAGGTCCTGCTCGACATCGAGGAGGGCGCCGACGTCGTCATGGTGAAGCCCGCGATGAGCTACCTCGACGTCCTCGCCCGCACCGCCGACGTCTCCGAGGTCCCCGTGTGGGCGTACCAGATCTCCGGGGAGTACGCGATGATCACGGCGGCCGCCCAGAACGGGTGGATCGACCGCGACGCCGCGGCGATGGAGGCACTCGTCGGCATCAAGCGCGCGGGCGCGGACGCGATCCTGACGTACTTCGCGGTCGACATCGCGCGGAAGCTCAATCAGGAGGCCGGCCTGCGCACGTCCGGCAGCACCGCGGCGGTGTCCGGCGTCGCCTCGACCGGGAAGGCCCCCGAATGACCACCACCGCACCGACCACGACCAACGACGCGCTCTTCGGTCGCGCGAAGGACAGCATCCCCGGCGGGGTGAACTCGCCGGTCCGCGCCTACGGCTCCGTCGGCGGGACCCCGCGCTTCCTCACGGCCGCGAAGGGCGCGTACGTCACCGACGCCGAGGGTCGCGAGTACGTCGACCTCGTCGCGTCGTGGGGCCCCGCGATCCTCGGGCACGCCCACCCCGGCACGGTCGAGGCCGTGCAGCAGGCGGCGTCCCGCGGCCTGTCGTTCGGGGCGTCGACCCCGGGGGAGACCGAGCTCGCCGAGCTCGTGAAGCAGCGCGTGCAGGTCGACGGCGACGGTCCGATCGAGAAGCTCCGGATGGTGTCGACCGGCACCGAGGCGACGATGACCGCGATCCGGCTCGCCCGCGGCTACACCGGCCGTGACCTGCTCGTGAAGTTCGCCGGGCACTACCACGGGCACTCGGACTCGCTGCTGGCCGAGGCCGGCTCGGGCGTCGCGACGCTCGCGCTCCCGGGCAGCGCGGGCATCACCGCCGAGACCGCCGCGCAGACCCTCGTGCTGCCGTACAACGACCTCGACGCCGTGCGGGCCGCCTTCGACGAGCACTCCGAGCGCATCGCCGCCGTGATCGTCGAGTCCGCCGCCGCGAACATGGGCGTGCTCGCGCCGGAGCCCGGCTTCAACCGGGCGCTCGCGGAGATCACGCACGCGCAGGGTGCGCTGCTCATCGTCGACGAGGTCCTGACCGGCTTCCGCGTCGGCCCCGCCGGGTGGTGGGGCCTGGAGGCCGACGGCACCGTCCCCGAGGGCACCGGGTGGAAGCCCGACATCATCACCTTCGGCAAGGTCATCGGCGGCGGCATGCCCCTCGCCGCGCTGGGCGGCCGTCGGGAGGTCATGGACTTCCTCGCACCGCTCGGCCCCGTGTACCAGGCCGGCACGCTCTCCGGGAACCCGCTCGCCGTGGCCGCCGGCACCGCCACGCTCCGGGCCGCGACGCCCGACGTGTACGCGCACCTGGACCGGACCGCCGCGACGATCGCCGACGCGACCAGCGCCGCGCTGTCCGCCGAGGGTGTCGCACACACCGTGCAGCACGCGGGGAACCTGTTCTCGTTCGCCTTCACCGAGACCGCGCCGCGGAACTACGACGACGTCCGGGCGCAGGACGTCTTCCGGTACGCCCCGTTCTTCCACAGCATGCTCGACTCGGGGGTCACCCTGCCGCCGAGCGTGTTCGAGGCGTGGTTCGTCACGGCGGCGCACGACGACGCTGCCGTCGGCCGCGTGCTCGACGCGCTGCCGGCTGCCGCGCGGGCGGCGGCCGCCGCGACGGCCTAGCCCGAGCCACTTCCGCAAGACGCAACGTCGGCGGTTCCTCGCAGCGACATCCCGCTGCGCGGAGCCGCCGACGTTGCGTTTCGCGAGCGGGACGAGCGGGACAACGGCCGGGAGGCGCGGGGCGGCTACCGCGCCCGGCGCGCCTGCCAGCGGCCCCCGTCACGCGACACGGTCAACGGGAACGCGAAGGCGTCGGACACCGCCCCGGACGTGATCACCTCGTCGGCGGGACCCTGCGCCACCACGGCGCCGTCCCGCAGCAGCATCGCGTGCGAGGTCGACGCGGGCAGGTCCTCGAGGTGGTGCGTCACCATGACGCTGCCGAGGTCCGGGTGTCGCTGCCGCAGGGCGTCGACGGTCTCGAGCAGGTGCTCGCGCGCGGCGACGTCGAGTCCGGTCGCCGGTTCGTCGAGCAGCAGCAGCCGTGGCTCGCTCATGAGCGCCCGGGCGATGAGCGTCCGACCGCGCTCCCCCTGGGACAGGACCGGCCAGCGGGAGTCGACCCGTGCCTCCAGGCCGACGTCTGCGACGTGCCGACGTGCCGTGGCGACCTGCTCGGCCGTCGGTTCCCACCGCAGCATGAGGTCGGCGGTGCCGGTCAGCCCGGTCAGGACGGTCTCGAGCACCGTCAGCGGCGACAGCATCCGGTGGCGGGGGTCGACGTGCCCGATGTCCTCGCGGAGCTCCCGGACGTCGACGCGACCGAGCCGGCGCCCGAGCAGTTCGACGGTCCCCGCGGTCGGGTGGCCGGCCGCCCCGAGCACGGTGAGCAGCGTCGACTTGCCCGCACCGTTCGGTCCGAGCAACGCCCAGTGCTCACCGCGCCGGACTGTCAGGTCGACGTCGTGCAGCAGGTCGCGACCGGAGCGGGTGACGCGGAGGCCGGTGGCGGAGACGAGGAGGTCGGTCACGTCCCCATCGTGCCGTACCGGTTCCGGACGTCGGCCACGTGCGCGTCGACGTGGCGCGCGAGGGCGTGCGCCGCGTTCGCGGCGGCCCGTTCGTCCCCGTCGAACGCCCGGTCGAGGTGCGCCGCGAAATCCGTGACACCCCACTGCCGGAACGGCGGCGGTTCGTCGAGCAGCAGGAACGCGCGGCTGTGCGTGTAGTGCAGGGCGTCGCGTACGAACGGGTCGGGGACGTGGTCGGCGATCCACCCGGCCAGGTCGACCAGCGCACTCGTCAGTCGCGGGTCGCGGACGGTCGCGTGGCGGCGGACACGGTCGACGATCGCCCGGGCCTCGGCGACCTGCGTGTGGTCGTCGTGTCCGACCAGGATCCGGAGACCGAGCTCGGCGAACGCGACGACGGCGGCGGCGTTCTCCGCCCACTCGTCGAGCGACGGCGTGCGGGGGCTGAAGTCGGTGCGGTTGCCCGGGAGGAACCGGGCGAGCCCCATGACCTCGAGCTGCCGGACCGCGAGGTCCGCATCGGCGTCCCGTTGCCCGGTGATCCGCACGACGTCGTCGACGGTGTACCGCTGCCCGGCCTCGAGCGCGCCGCTGCGGACCGCTCCGAGCAGGGCGTCCCAGGCGGTGCCGGCGGCGCTCGACGGCACGACGCTCGGGACGGCCGGACGCAGGTCCGACGGACGCACGAGGGTACCGTCCGCCAGCCCGGCCTGCGTCTCGACGTCGGCGACCCGGACGTCGCGGAACCGGGCGAGCGCGTGGGCGGCGTCGTGGGCCGTGTCACGGTCGCCGGTCGTCGCCGCGAGCAGGGACGAGGCGAGCCAGGCGTCGGCGTCCCAGGTGCGCCACGCGGTCCCCGGCACGAGCCCGAACGTGACGAGCTCGAGCATGCGTCGCGTGAAGCGTGCGAGCAGGACGTCGGGACACACGTCCACCCAGAACCCGAGCGTCGCGAGCAGCGCCGACCGTGCGCCGTCCGACCGGAGGCGCAGGGCTCGGTCGGCCTCGTCGACGAGCGTGCGGTAGCGGTCGACGTCGTCCGCCGTCAGCACCGGGACCGCACTGCGGACCGCGTACTCGAGCATGCCGACGAGGGCGCGGGTGCCGGCGGCCCACCGCTCGGGTCCGGCCTGCGTCAGGACGACGACGTCGTCGTCGACCCGTCGGGCGAATCCCTGGTACTCGAGCCGGAAGAGCGCCCCGCGCACCGCACCGGGCGCGGCACCGAGTCGCGCGGCGAGCTCGGCGACCGACCACGGTCTGCCCTCCGCGAGCACGCCGGACCGAGCGGCGCGGAGGATCGCCAGCCACGTGTCGTCCCACGGCGTCTCCCGGGTGTCCGCCCGGTCGGCCCCCGTGTCCCGCACCGCTCCGGTCAGCCCCGCGAGGAGCGGACCGCGTCGATGTGGTGCTCGATGTTCCGGGTGAGCGCACGCCCGGCCTCGGCGGCGGTCTCGCCGTCGCGGTCCTCCAGCGACTCGCGCAGGATCGAGAAGAACGCCTCGGAGTCCCACTGCTCGAACGGCGGCGTCGGGTTCAGCGTGAACCGGACGCGCTCGAGGGCACCCTGTGCCGCGTTCCGCACGAGCGGGTTGCCCGAGTGCTCGACGGCGAACTCGATGACGGCCGTGACCGCGCCGCTGAAGCCGTTGTCGCGGACCTTCCGCAGGTCGTCCGCGCGGTCCAGGAGCTTCCGCAGGTCGCGGACCTCGGCGTCGGAGTACTCCGGGACGCCCCAGCGCAGGCTGAGCTCGAAGAACCCGGCCATCGCACGGCTCGCGGTCACCCAGTCGTCGAGCGTCGGGGTCGCGACGCGGGTGTACCGGTTCGCCTCCATCTCGACGAGCCCGATGTCGACGAGCTTCGCGATCGCCTCGCGGATGGGCGTTCGACTGACGCCGAGCCACGCGACGAGCTCGTCGTCGTTGAGGCGCTCGCCGTGCTCGAGGGTCCCGTCGCGGAGCGCGGCCAGCATCTTCTCGTAGACGACGTCACGCAGGAGCTTCCGGGGGGAGTTCTCGACGGTCGACTTGGGGACGGGCATGCGCTGCTCCTCACAGGGTCCGGTGTGTGCCGTGTACCAAACCTAGCGTGTCACTGAGCAAGCGCTTGGGAAATCGCCCGCGAGGGCGTCGGCGTCACCCCCGGACGTCGACCACCGTCCGCCCGTGCACGCGGCCGGCGACGACGTCCGCGCCCACCGCCACCGCACGTTCGAGGTCGACCGTCCGGGTGACGTCGGCGAGCAGGACGCGGTCGAGGTCGGTCGCGAGCCGGTCCCACGCCCGCTGCCGGAGCGGGAGCGGGGCCTCGACCGAGTTGATGCCGAGCAGTGACACCGCACGCAGGATGAAGGGCATCACGGTCGTCGGCAGCGCCGAGTCCTGCGCGAGGCCGCATGCGGTGACCGCCCCGCCCCACCGCGTCGACGCCAGGACGTTCGCGAGCGTCGCACCCCCGACGCTGTCGACGGCACCGGCCCAGGTCGCCCGCTGCAGCGGCCGGCCGAGCTCGGCGATCGTCGCCCGGTCGACGACCTCGGTGGCACCGAGCGCGCGGAGCGAGGCCTCGTTCGACGTCCGCCCCGTCGACGCGGTCACCCGGTACCCGCGGGCGGCGAGCAGTGCGATCGCGACCGTGCCGACACCGCCGGACGCTCCCGTCACGAGGACCGGGCCGTCGTCCGGGGACACCGTGCGCTCGAGCGCGAGCACCGAGAGCATCGCGGTGAAGCCGGCGGTGCCGATCGCGGCGGCGAAGGAGTCCTCGACGGCGTCGGGCAGCACCACGAGGGCGCCGCTCGGCACCACCGCGTGCTCCGCCCAGCCGCCGTACCGCGTCTCGCCGAGGCCGGCGCCGTTGCAGACCACCCGGTCGCCGATCGCGACGTCGTGGACACCGGGGCCGAGCGCCGACACCGTCCCGACGACGTCGATGCCGGGGACGAGCGGGTCGATGCGGGCGACACCGGGGTTGCCGGCCAGGGCGAGCCCGTCCTTGTAGTTCACGCTCGAGCACGTCACGTCGACGAGGACCTCGCCCTCGGTGGGGTCCGGCAGGTCGACCTGCGTGACGGTCGGCGGGGTGGAACGGGAGACGAGGACTGCGCGCGTCATGCGCCGGACGCTACCCCGTGCCTCCCGTCCGACGTGGCGGGACCGCGTCAGCCGAACATGATGGCGGCCTCGTCGTACCGTGCCTGCGGCACGGTCTTCAGCTCGCCGAGGGCCTCCTCGAAGGACACGTGCTCGATGTCGGTCCCGCGGAGCGCGACCATCCGGCCCCACCGCTCCTCGACCACCGCGTCGATCGCCGCGAGACCGAGCCGGGTCGAGAGCACCCGGTCGTACGCGGTCGGCGTGCCACCGCGCTGGATGTGCCCGAGGGTCGTGGCGCGGGTCTCGATGCCCGTCATCTCCTCGATGAGCGGCGCCAGGCGCTCCCCGATCCCGCCGAGCCGCGGCCGTCCGAAGGCGTCGAGCCCCCGCTCGGTGTGGGCGTTGTCCTCGTGGTCGGGCACGAAGCCCTCGGCCACGACCACCAGCGGCGCGCGACCGCGGTCGTAGGCGGCACGCACCCAGGCCGCGATCTGCTCCATGCTCGTCTTCTGCTCGGGGATGAGGATGGCGTGCGCCCCCGCCGCCATGCCGGAGTGCAGCGCGATCCACCCGACGTGACGGCCCATGACCTCGGCGACCATGCAGCGCGAGTGGGACTCGCCGGTGGTGCGGAGGCGGTCCATGGCCTCGGTCGCGATCGCGACGGCGGTGTCGAACCCGAAGGTGTAGTCGGTGGCGCCGAGGTCGTTGTCGACCGTCTTCGGGACGCCGACGATCTTGAGCCCGGCGTCCGTCAGGCGCTTCGCTGCCGCCAGCGTGCCCTCGCCGCCGATCGCGACGATCGCGTCGATGCCGTGCCGGCCGAGGGTCTTGGTGATGTTCTCGACGCCGCCGTTCGGGCCCTCGAAGGGGTTCGTCCGGCTCGTGCCGAGGATGGTGCCGCCCTGCTTCGCGATACCCTGGATGTCCTTGCGCCCGAGCGGCACGATGTCCCCGTCGACGACGCCCCGCCAGCCGTCACGGAACCCGACGAACTCGTGCCCGTAGATCGCGATGCCCTTGAGCACGATGGCCCGGATGACCGCGTTGAGTCCGGGGCAGTCGCCTCCGGAGGTGAGGATGCCGATGCGCATGGGAACTCCGTCGTCTGGTGCAGGGGACGCTCCCATCATGTCTGACGGTGGTGTGGCATTACCATCCCCGTGTGTCCCTGCCCGCCGCCCTCGCCTCCGGTCCGTCCGGTGACGCGTCCGGTGCGGCCGGTCGGGTGGACACCGTGTACCGGCCGGGAGGCGCGGTGGACGTCCGCGCGACCCTCCGGCCCCTGCAGCGCGGCTCCGGCGACCCCGCCTTCCAGGTGGTCGGCGCCGACACGTGGCTCGCCCTGCGCACACCGGCCGGAGCGGCCTCCGTGCTGGTCCGCCGAGCGGGCAACGACGCGATCGCGGTGTCCGCATGGGGCGACGGAGCCGCCTGGGCGGTCACCCACGCCCCGGACCTGCTCGGACGCGGCGACGACTGGTCCGGCCTCGACGTCAGCGCGCACGCCTTCCTCGCCGAGGCGCGACACCGGCAGCCGGGGCTGCGGCTGCTCCGGACGAACACCGTCGTCGCGATGCTCGTGCCCGCGGTGATGGAGCAGAAGGTGACCTCGCGGCAGGCCTGGCGTGCCTGGCGGTACCTGCTCCGCCGCTTCGGCGAACGGGCACCGGGACCGGTCCCCGTCGAGATGTTCGTCCCGCCGACCCCCGAGCAGTGGGCGCGGATCCCGAGCTGGGAGTGGCACCGGGCCGGCATCGAGCCCGGACGCTCCGCCACGGTGATGCGCGCGGTGAAGCTCGCACCGGCACTCGAGCGGACGCTCGCCCTCGGCCGCGGCGGTGCCGTCGTGTCGCAGCGGCTCCGGTCGGTCCCCGGCATCGGACCGTGGACGGCTGCCGAGACGGCGCAGCGGTCCCACGGCGACCCGGACTCGCCGAGCGTGGGTGACTTCCACGTCCCGGCGCTCGTCGGGTGGGCGCTCGCCGGAGGACCGGTCGACGACGACGGCATGCTCGAGCTCCTCGAGCCGTGGCGCGGGCACCGGGAGCGGGTCGTGCGGCTGATCGGAGGCTCGGGATTCCGGAAGCCGGCGTTCGGTCCGCGGATGACGATCCAGGACCACCGCTGGCACTGACCGGCCTCGCGGGGTCGTGTCATGATCGGGTCGTGGGGAACGTCGTCGTCGTACCGGCCGGGGATCCGCGACGTGCGCGCCTCGAGGCGGAGGGGTGGTCGGTGACCGCTCGGTCGTTCGGCGCCCGGTTGGACGTCTCGGACGCCGACGTCGACCGACTGAGCGCACTCGTCTCGACGATCGGTGACGGGATTGCCCTCCGCTCCCTCGCCGAGGGTGACGTCGACGCCGTGCTCCGGCTCGACGCGGCGACGCTCGGCGACTACCCGGGGAGCCTCGCGACCCGACACGACCCACTGGACCGCGAGCGAGCGACCCCGTCGCGCACGCGCCGGGCGTTCGGCGCCCTCGACGAGGCGGGCGTGCTGCTCGCGATGACCTACGTGGACGTCAGCGGGATTGCTGCTGAGACAGACTTCACGGTCGTCCGATCGGCGCACCGAGGGCGGGGGATCGGTGTCGCCCTCAAGGCGTTCTCGGTGCGGGTACTGGCCGGAGAGGGTGTCCGGCGGTTCCGCACCGGTGGATCGGCGGACAACCGGGCGATCATCCGCGCGAATCAACGTCTCGGCTACGTCACGGACGAGGAGTGGGTCACGCTCGAGCCTCGTGCGTGACCTGCACCGGACATTCGATTGATCGCGACGTACGCTCCAGGTGAGAACCGATCTCACTCAGGAGGAACCATGTCGGACCCGAACACCACCCCCGCCGTCGAGGCCGAGACCGAGGCGCACCGCGTCGCCGAGCACGACGTCGCGGGACACGACCACGAGCAGGACGGCGGCGAGCACGAGACCGTCGAGCACGGCGACCACGTCGACTTCGTGCACGACGGGCACCGCCACGCCCGCCACGAGGACCACTACGACGAGCACTGACGGACGCTGACGCGACCACCTGACGGCCGGGAGGCACGGGGCGAGCCCGCCACGTCCCTCCCGTCCGTCGACCGCGCACCCGACTACGGGTGCCGCGTGCCCTCGCCGGCGAGCACCGCGCGGTAGCCCTCGCGGAACGTCGGGTAGCGCGGCTCCCAGCCCGTGGACCGGAGCAGCGCGTTCGACAGGCGCTTGTCCCCGCCGGCCTGCCGCCCCTCGGGGTCCGCACACGGGGGTTCCGGGGCGCCGAGCTCGGACGCCAGGAAGGTCAGGACGTCGTCGAGCCGCACGGGCTCGTCGTCGGTGGCGAGGTAGGTCGGCGCGGGCTGGTCCACGCCCGCCAGGTGCACGAGCGCCTGGGCGGCGTCGTCGCGGTGGATGCGGTTCGTGTGCGGGGAGTCGCCCGTGGAGAGCGTCGCCCTCCCGCTGCGCACCTGCTCGATGAGCCGTTCCCGCCCCGGCCCGTAGATGCCGGACAGGCGGACGAGCACGGCATCGGGCGCCCGGTCGCGCAGCAGCGCCTCGGCCTCGAGCAGCACGCCCGCCGTCGGGGTGGAGGCACGGGTCGACGTCTGCTCGGTGACCTCGCTGCCGTCGTCGACGTCGTACACCGCGGTGGACGACACGACCAGGAGGCGCGGTGTCGCCCCCGACGCGTCGATGCCGTCGAGGACGTTCCGGAGACCGTCCACGTAGGTGGCGCGGTACTCGTCGACGTCACGCGACCCGGCCGCGAACGCGACCACCACCACGCCGGTGTCCGGGTCGATGGGCGGGGCCTCGTACCGCAGGTCGACGCTCCGGCCGGTGATCGGTGCCGGGATGCGCTCGGCACGGCGGCGGAGGCCGGTCACCGAGTGGCCGAGCGCAGCGAAGCGCAGGCCGGCCTCGGTACCGAGGTCGCCGCAGCCGGCGATGACGACGGGGGAGTGGTGCTGCATGCTCCGAGCTTGTCAGGTCGACGTCGGAGCGGCCCGGGCGCGAGCGCCCGGGCCGACGGCCGTCAGACCTGCTCGTTGTCCGGCGACTCGGGCTCGCCGCCCGAGTCGACGTCGCTGTCCTGCTGCGGGTCCTCGGTCGCGTTGCCGGTGGACGAGCCGTCGGGCAGGTCCTCGGTGCGCTGGAACTCGCTCTCGGGGGCGTCCGTGGAACCGTCGGTCGGGTTGGTGTCGCTGTGCTGGTCGCTCATGCGGCGCACGCTACGCGCCGTCGGCTCCATCGCCGTCCGGGTGCCCCTCGAACGAGGGGGTGTCCCCCGGTTCTGTAACAGAACGGTAACGAGACCGAACCGACCCAAACCCTCCGGCGGAGGGTGCCGAACCACTGTCACAAGCCGGGAAACACCCGGAGCGCTCACCAGCCGCACGTAGCTGGTTCTCCACCCCTGGTCGGGGTGTGTTCGGCGCGCACACAGCATGCCGCGCCGAGCG
>NZ_MJAK01000007.1 GCF_001742745.1 Curtobacterium sp. ER1/6
CCCCCCCCCCCCCCCGCCGCAACACGCAACGTCGGCGGTTCCTCGCAGCGTCATCCCGCTGCGAGGTGCCGCCGACGTCGCGTCTTGCGGGATCACGCAAGAAGCGGCGGGACCGTGCCGACTTCTCCGCGGCCAGGCGCGGAGCCGGTCGGGCGGCTCGTAGTGTTCGGAAGGACCGACGGCGACGGGCCGTCGACGCACGACCGCTCCGACACACCGAACACCGCGACCGCACCCTCGGTCGCGGACCCCGGCGTGGGCCCCGAAGCCCCGCCGGTCCGGCCCTCCGGGGTCCGACCCATGTCGCCACAGCCGCCGACGCCCGTCTCGCGTTCCACCGGCGTCCCTGCCCGCGGCCCGCGAGTCTCTCCCGACCCGACTGGAGACCCGCATGTCCGCACCCACGGACGTCCGTCGCTCGCGCGCGGACGTCAGCAAGCACGACGTCAGCCAGCACGACGCCAGCAAGCACGACGTCAGCACGCACACCGCCGACCAGCACACCGCCACCGCTGCGCCGCCGACCCCGGTGCCGGCCCGCCGCAGCGTCCCGCCGCAGTCACCCGACGTCCCGGCCCTGCTGCCCGGCAGCGACGTCGGCACGGCGCTCCCGCAGCAGCTCGTCACCCGCGACCGCGACCGCGCACGTCGTCGCCGCGCCTCCGTGCAGGTGCCGAACGTGCGCCCGCGCTCCGAGAGCCGCGCGCACAGCCCCGTCATGGTGCTCATCGTGCTCGTCGCCACGCTCGGCGTGATGGCGTACGCCGTGTTCCTCCTCGACCCCGCGAACCGCGGTGACTTCCTGCCGTACGGGCTCGTGATCGTGGCGGAGAGCGTCCTGGTCGGCCAGGCCCTGCTGTCGATGTGGACGATCCTGTCCGGTGGTGCCGACCCCCGCGACTTCGCCTTCCACCAGACGCAGGACACCCTCTTCGACCGCGACGCGATCAGCCACGACGGGCTCGCCGACCAGCCGCACCGCTGGCCGATGCACGTCCGCGGGCAGCAGGTCGAGGTCGACGTCTTCATCACGGTGTACGGCGAGGAGCTGTCGAAGATCGCCGCGACCGTCCAGGCCGCCGTGGCGATGCGCGGCGAGCACCGCACCTGGGTGCTCGACGACGGTCGGAGCGACGAGGTGCAGGCGCTCGCCGCCGAACTCGGCGCCCGGTACGTCCGCCGCCTGTCCTCGCACGGGGCCAAGGCCGGCAACATCAACCACGCCCTGACGCTGGCGAAGGGCGACTACTACGCGGTGTTCGACGCCGACTTCGTGCCGGCACCGGACTTCCTGTTCGAGACCGTCCCGTTCTTCGCCGACGACTCGATCGCGTTCGTGCAGACGCCGCAGACCTACGGCAACCTGCACAACCTCGTCTCCCGCGGCGCCGGCTACATGCAGACCGTGTTCTACAAGTTCATCCAGCCCGGCCGGAACCGCTTCAACGCCGCGTTCTGCGTCGGCACGAACGTCATCTTCCGCCGCAGTGCGATCGACGACATCGGCGGGATGCACACCGACTCGAAGTCCGAGGACGTCTGGACCAGCCTGATGCTCCACGAGCGCGGCTGGAAGTCGGTCTTCATCCCGATGACCCTGGCCGTCGGCGACGCGCCGGAGACCATCGAGGGCTTCACCAAGCAGCAGCTGCGCTGGGCGACCGGTGGCTTCGAGATCCTGCTCACGCACTTCCCGTTCAACCCGAAGCACCGGCTGACGATGGACCAGCGCCTGCAGTACCTCGTCACCGCGAGCTTCTACCTGACGGGCATCGTCCCCGGGCTGCTGCTCCTCGTGCCGCCGCTCGAGATCTACTTCGACCTCCGCCCGATGAACCTGTCGATCGGCGCCGGCGAGTGGGTCCTGTTCTACCTCGGCTTCTACTTCACGCAGGTCCTGCTCGCGTTCTACGCCCTCGGGTCCTTCCGGTACGAGACGCTCCTGCTCGCCGCGGTGTCGTTCCCGATCTACGCGAGCGCGCTCTGGAACGTGCTGTGCGGCAAGGAGCAGGCGTGGCACGTGACCGGCGCCGGACGCGGCAGGACCCCCTCGCCCTTCAACTTCATCGTGCCGCAGGTCCTCGTCTTCGTCTTCCTCACGCTGACGAGCGTGGTCGCCGTCTGGCGTGACCTCGGCAACGGGCAGCTGACGCTCGCCACCGCCTGGAACATCACGAACACGCTCGTCTTCGCCGCCTTCATCGTCGCGGCGTTCCGCGAGCAGGCCCGGAACCGCGTCGCCGACCGCGCGCAGACCCCCGGCGAGGCGGTCCGCCCGGTGACCCCGCTGGCGCAGGCCTCGGCCAGCCCCCTCCGGACGACCGTCGTCCGGCCCGACACCCTCGAACCCCAGCGCGCCGCGATCGCCGGCGTCGCGATGCAGGACGGACACCGCGCATGACCTGGACCAACCGACTCCGACTGTTCGGCGGCCTCGTGGTCGTGCTCGTGATCGTCGCCGCCTGCACGCTCGTCTTCAACCAGCGCCAGAGCGCGGTCGCGAGCACCTCCGCCGCGATCGCCGCCCAGGAGTACGCCGTGGGCACCGACTACGGCGGAACGGTCACCGAGGAGTACGTCGAGGAGGGCGACTCGGTCACGAAGGGCGCGAAGCTCCTGCAGGTGCAGAGCCTGCAGCTCGCGCAGGACATCCGGAAGGGCGTCGTCGGCGCGGACACGCAGACGAGCGCCTACGACATCGGCGAGGACGGCCTCATCACCTTCAAGGCCGAGGTCTCCGGCACGGTCGCGAAGGTCGACGTCAAGACCGGCGGCTACGTGCAGGCCGGCTCCGAGCTCGGCACCATCCACAAGGAGGACAGCCTCTTCGTCACCTCGACCTTCACGGTCACCGCGCGCGACTACGGCCGCATCCGCAACGGTGCCCAGGTCGACCTGCGCCTGCCCGACGACCGCACCGTCCGCGGCACGGTGCAGAGCGTCAGCGTCGAGACGAGCGACGACGGCCGGGCGAAGACCACCGTCGACGTGCAGAGCCCCGAGCTGTCCGCCTCGCCGTCCTCCGGCATCACGAGCCCCGGCACCCCCGTCGACGCCACGCTGCACCTGCGTGACGACGGTGCGCTCGCCGGCGTCTCGGACATGGTCCGCGACTTCTCCCGGCAGATCGGGCTGTAGCCGGTGCGTCGACCCCTCCGGACCGCAGGCCGCCCTGCGGGCGCTCGCCGCGCCTCCCGTCCGCTCCTGCTCGTCCCCGTGCTGACCGCCGTCGCCCTGCTCGCCAGCGCGTGCACCGGGCCGGGAGGCGCGGATCACCAGGCCCCGTCGGCCGCCGCCACCGACGCGGCTGCCACCACCGACGGGGCCGCCCAGGCGCGCGCAGTCGCCGCCCTGGGCGACGTCGCGACGTCGACGGTCGGCGCGATGCGCCTGGCGGACGGGCTGACCCCGCCCACCAACCGCTGGTTCTCGGGGCTCGTCTTCGGCGACGCCCCGCAGCCGGTGTTCCCCACGCCGATCTCGTGGCAGGTCACCGGCGGCGGCTTCGCCGCGGGGCTGCCCGACGTCACCGCCACCGAGAAGACGATCGCTGCGGGCGCGGTGCCGCAGGTCGGGTTCGACCTCGGTGCGACGACCACGCTCGTGTCGGCGTACGACGCGGTCTCGGTGACCGTCGAGCACCGCGACGGCGACACGGTCCTCGGGCACTCGGTGGTCGCCGAGGGCTCGCCCCTCGTCACCTACACGGCAGCACGCGGCGAGACGATCACGGCAACCTCGCCGATGACCCCGACGAGCGACGACACGGCGACGCTGTCCGGCGGCGGCCGGACCTGGCAGGTCGTCGTCCGCGACGGGTCGCTCGACACCACCGGCGTCACACTGCGGCGGGGCGGCTCGGTGGTGCTGCTGCCGACGCCCGACGGCGCGTCGGCTGCGCAGGTCGCCACGCTCCGTGACGCCGCCCGGCCGCTCGGCGGGTCGACCCTCGAACGCCGCGCGTCGGGTGGGTCGCAGCGCACGACGCTGTCGTACGACTTCGACGGCGGCGCCGGCGTGCTCGTCCCGCAGCCGGGGCAGGGCACGACGGGCCTCCGGTGCACCGGACTCCGGGTCGCGACGCTCACGGGCCCGGCGCCGGTGTGCACGGGGACGGCACTCCGCTTCGCCGTCGACACCGTGACGCCCTCGGACCGGCTGGACCTGTCCGGGCTGCCGTCCGGGGAACGCGCGACCCTGGCGGCACAGGTCCGGAAGGACGCCGCGGAGGTCGATGCGTCGTCGTACGCCGCGGACACCTACGGCGGCGGCAAGGACCTGTACCGCGTCGCGACCCTGTACCGCCTGGCGGTGTCCCTCGGCCTCGACGACCAGGCCTCGGCGCTCCGGACCTCGATCGTCGGCGAGCTCGACCAGTGGTTCGACCCGGCCGGCTGCGGGGACCGCACCGCGCGGTGCTTCCTCGCCGACCCGACCGTCCACGGTCTCGTCGGGCAGCAGGCGTCCTTCGGCTCCGACGAGTTCAACGACCACCACTTCCACTACGGGTACCTCCTGTCGGCGGCCGCGATGGTGGCGGACGGCGACGAGGGGCTCGTGTCCCGGTGGCGGACCGTCGCCGACCTCGTGGCCGCGGACATCGCCTCGCCCACCGCGACCGAGTCGTTCCCGGCGCTCCGCGTGTACGACCCGTACGTGCAGCACTCGTGGGCGTCCGGGTACTCGCCCTTCGCCGACGGCAACAACCAGGAGTCGTCGTCCGAGGCGGTCTCGGCCTGGAACGGTGTCGCCCGCTGGGGTGCGGTGTCCGGCTCGTCGTCCCTCGAGTCGACCGGCACCTGGCTGCTGTCCAACGAGGCGGCCTCCGCGCAGCGCGACGTGCTCGACCCGGACCTGTCGTCGTTCCCCGGCTTCACGCACCGCGTGGTCTCGCTGACCTGGGGCGGCAAGCGCGACCACGCCACCTGGTTCAGCGCGGCCGCGGCGGCCCCGGCGGGCATCGAGCTGATCCCGATGCCCGCGATGGCCGGCGAGTACGTCGGCGCCGGCGGGCAGCGGCAGATCCAGCGGGTGCTCGACGAGGCCGTCCCGGACGGTCGCTACGACGTGCAGTTCGGGGACTACCTGCTCATGTACCGGGCGCTCGGCGGGAAGGCCGAGGCGGCGGCGGCGCTGACGGCGGCAGAGCGGCTGCCGGACGCGGTGATCGACTCGGCGAACACCCGGTCGTACCTGCTGGCCTGGATCATGACCCGGGGGTAGACACCCCGTCCCACCTCTGCAAAGTGGTCCTGCCGGTGATCTTCCACATTTCACCGGCAGGACTGGAGGGGTCATGAGGAAGCACACTGCACAGAAGATCTCCGCCGCCATCGGCGGCATCGGCATCGTCGCGGGAGTCGTCATCGGGGTCGCGCCGGCGGACGCGGCAGAGCGGGGGATCCTCGGCGGCTGGAGCGAGCGTGACGGCACCATCGGTCAGGGCCGACCGCTGGTCGGGGAGGACCTGCGCGCGGGCCCGAACCACCGGGGGACGGCCGAGTCGACCACGATCGGCGGGACGTCGCACAAGCGCGCGCACGGCTGGACGACCTGGGCGGGTGTACGCCACTACACCACGGCGCAGCTCGAACACTACTGGCCGGCGAGCGGCGTGATCGCGACGTCCGGGCGGAAGTACGGCACCGGCGGGACCGAGGCGGTCTCGCCCTGGAAGGCGTTCAACCCGAACGCCCCGAGCAACGGCAACGGTCAGGCGCGGACCTACTACGGCCGGTGAGCAGGAGTCAGGCCTGCCTGGTCGCAGCGCTCGTCAGCACCGCGATGGTGCTCGTCGCCCTGCTCTCGGTGTTCTCGGCACGCAAGGACGTGCTGGTCGCCGAGGGAGCCGATCTCGCGACGTCGGAGAGCATCCTCGTCGACGCACGACTGCAGGACATCCTCGCGCACGCCGATCGGTTCGCGACGGGAACGCGGGTCTTCAAGGAGATCGATCCCGACACCCGCGTCGTCGCGTTCGTCTCCGGTGGCTGGACCGACGTGCCGCTGCATGCCGGGCGAGCCCTGACCGGCACCCCCGGTGAAGCACTGGTGGGTGCCGGTCGGGCTCGGGGGGAGACGACCGTCGACGTCGCGGGAGAGCGATCCACGGTGGTCGGTCGTCTCGGCGTCCGAGCAGCGAGCCTGCTCGAGGAGCAGGCGGTCATCGTCCGGCCGACGCTGTTCGCCGACACTCCAGAGCGCCTGCGGGTGGACGGTCCGCAGGTCGCGCAGCGGTTCCGGTCGGTGTTCCCGGACCACTCAGTCGAGATCGTCGGGTCGGGTGCCGAGCGTCGGACGAACGTCGACGTCGTCACGCCGGTCCTGACGGCAGCAGGGTGGGGTGCCGCCGTCGTCGTCCTGATCGCAGCGGCCGTGGCTGCAGCGGCCGCGGAACAGCGGGTCCTGCGGGTCCGGAACCTCGTCGGTGCCGCTCCGTCCTCGCTCGTGGTCGGCGTGCTCCTGCGCTCGGTGACGGTCCTGGTCGTGTGCGCGGGCGCGGTCTCGGTCACGAGCAACGCCGTCGCGGGCTCGCTCTTCGTCCGTCCGGACGTCGCGCCGTGCCTCGGCGCGCTCGGATGCGGCTTCCTGATGGCCGTGAGTGGTCTGCTGTGGACGGGACGCCGCCGGTGGAGCTGATGCGGGACGTCCGGCGGACCGGCCTGCTGGTGCTCGCGAAGGTGGTCGTGCTGGTGCTCGTGTCGCTCTCGCTGTACGGCTTCGGCACCTTCGTGCAGTCCACCGCCCTCGCGGTCGACCGCCGTCTGTCCGATCGCGCGGACGTCGACCTCTACACGATCATCGACCGCTTCACCGGGGACCCCGACGGCTTCGAGCGGTTCCGTGCTTCCGAGGCCGACGTCGGGCGGCTCGCGGCCTTCGTCGATGCCCTCGACGAGCAACAGGGCATCAAGCGCATCTCGGCGTACGACCAACCGCTCGTCCTGACGGACCCTCCGGCGGACGATCGGTTCGACGTCGGCTACGGCACGGAGTACACGCTGCGCGGGGAGTACCACGACGAACGCGGCAGGACCGTGCGGGACGTCAAGTCCGTGCAACTCGACGAACAGGCATGGGACTTCGCCGGTCTCGAGGTGGCCGAGGGCACGGAACCGTCGTGGGACGCCGTCGACTACGGACGCTCCGTGCCCGTCGTCCTCGGCGCGGACTACGCGGGAAGGTACTCGATCGGAGACGAGCTCTCGGCGACCCTGCTCTTCCGCGAACTCCGTCTCGTGGTCGCCGGTTTCCTCCGTCCCGACGCCGACATGTACTTCCGGGGCGACCTCGAGCACCAGGTGGACGACGCCGTGCTGCTGCCCTACCCGGCCCGTCTCGCCGGCCTGGCTCGGTCGGACCTGGAGTTCGCAGGTCTGCTGGGCTTCCAGGTGCTGAACGGCGATCTCGCGGTCGACCGTGACCTGACCGTCGACGACGTCCTCGCGAGCCTCGGTGCGATCGGTGCCGCGACCGGGTTCACCGAGTACTCACTGACCGGTGTCCCGACGTACGTCGTGCAGCTCGCGTCGGTCCGTCAGCTCGTACAGGACAACCTGCACCTCCTCGGCGCGGTCCTCGTCCTGATCGTCCTCGCCGGCGGGACGGCGTCCGCGTTCCTCGGCCGACTCGTCGCTGCTCGCCGTCTGCCGGTCTGGTCCGCGTACTGGGTCACCGGTCGCGACACCGCCGCGCTGGCTCGCATGTGGGCACCGCTCTGGCTCGCAGAACACGTCGTCGGACTCGCCGGCTTCACACTCGTCTGCTCGGCACTGCCCAATCGTCACGGCGTCCCCTTCCTCACCGTCCTCGCCTTCGGCGCCGTGTGGGCGGCCATCGACGTCGGCGCCCAGATCCACGCCGTCGCGCGAGCGACCTCCCCACGATCAGGAGTCCCCCGGTGATCTCGCTCGACTCGATCTCGAAGTCCGTCCGCGAGCCCAACGGACAGGTGCGGTCGATCTTCGAGGACCTCCGGTTCACGCTGGCCGATGACGACCGCTCCGTGGCGGTGCTCGGCAGGAGTGGTTCGGGCAAGAGCACGCTCCTGCGCATCCTGAGCGGACTGGACCTCGAGTACAGCGGCGTGCACACGTTCGTCGGTAGCCGACTGCCGAGACGTCGGGGCGACCTGGCGCGCTACCGCCGGGACCACATCGGTGTGGTCACTCAGTCGTACGACCTCCTGTCCGACCGGACGGCGCTCGCGAACGTCCAGCTCGGGTGTCCGCAGCGGTCCGGGTCTGCCGCCCTCGCACGACGTGCACTCGGGCTCGTCGGTGCCGGCCACCTCGCCTCCCGGCGGGCAGCACGGCTCTCGGGTGGCGAAGCGCAACGCGTTGCCATCGCCCGCGCCGTGGTGGGTCGACCGGCAGTGGTGCTGGCGGACGAACCGACGGGTGCCCTCGACGAGGAGACCGAGCTGGACGTCCTGCAGCTCTTCGACGACCTGCAGTCGACCGGCATGCGGTTCGTCATCGCGACGCACAGCTCGCGAGTGGCGGAGCGCTGCTCCCGACGAGTCCTCATCCGGGACCGACGACTCGTCGACCTGGCGTGAGGATGTGTGTCGATTCGCTTCCCGGACGCTCTGGGATGTTCCTCGGGCACCGCCGCCTACCGTGCACGGCATGACCACGCGAGCCAAGACTGCCACCGCGCTGCTCGGCGCTGCCACCCTCGCCCTGCTCCTGACGGCGTGCGACCCCGGGGGCGCGCAGAACATCGACCCGGTGGGCAAGGTCCCGGGCGACCAGGAGAAGTCGCAGTCCGCCGACTGTGCGGTCGCCTCGAGCAACGCCGTCGACGCCATCGGTACCGCGGTCGGTCCGCACGACACCACCGACATCGCGAGCGTGGCCGAGGGCGACGGCGGCTGGTACCTGGCGGCGTCCATCGTCCCGTCGGACAGCAAGGACGCGAACGACGACGAGCTCACGATCTGGGCCACCACGTCGGACCCGACCGCCGAGGACTTCGACGGCACGATCTACGCGGTGAACCAGACCGCGAAGGAGGCCACCGCGGACGAGTCGCAGTCGGCCTCGCCGGCACCGAGCTCGTTCAGCGCCGACTCCGACGCCGCGAAGCGCGCCGAGAGCTGCGCCGTCGAGGCCGCCGACCGCTGACGCACCGGTGCCGCTGAGCGGTCGTTGCCCGTCCGTCAGCTCTGGCAGCGCGGGCACCAGTAGGTGTCCCGAAGGGTGAGCTCGGAGTCGCCGAGCTCACCGCGCCGCACCGGCGTGCCGCAACGGAGGCACGGCTTGCCCGCCCGGCCGTAGACCCAGAACCGCCGCCCCGGGCGGTCCACGCCCGTGGTCACGCGGTGGCTCCGGTCGCGGTTCGTCGTGATGAGCCGGCTGGCGAGCCCGATCACCCGCGCCGGGTCCTGCACCTGGTCGACCGGTCGCGTCGGCAGGACGCCGCGGAGGAAGCAGAGCTCGTTCCGGTAGACGTTGCCGAGGCCCGCGAGCACGCGCTGGTCGAGCAGGGCGAGCCCGATCGGCCGCTCGGGGTCGGCGGTCAGGTTGGCGAGTGCCACGTCGGCGTCCCAGTCGGGGCCGAGCAGGTCCGGCCCGAGGTGTCCGACGACCTCGGACTCCTGGTCGCGGGGGACGACCTCGAGCACCCCGAGCGTGAACCCGACGGTCGAGACGTCTGCCGCGTCGAGGACCACACGCGCCTGGTGGGTCGGCCGTCGCCACCGCTCCCCGGGGGCGTAGACGTCCCACCGGCCCTCCATCTTGAGGTGCGAGTGCACCGTGAGGTCGCCGATGCGGTGCAGCAGGTGCTTCCCGCGCGGCACGACCTCGTCGACGGTGCGGCCGACCAGGTCGAGCGTCGCGAACGCGGGGACGCGGAAGTCCGACCGGGTCAGGACCTTGCCGGCCAGCGCCTCGTGCAGACGTCGGGCGGCGCGGAAGACGGTGTCACCCTCGGGCACGGCGCACCTCCGTCCGTCGTCGTGCGTCCCGCTCGTCCGGTCGGGAGGCCCTGGTCGCCTCAGACACGCAGCCGCAGTCCCTGCGGGGTCGCGGTGAACCCCGCCTCCCGCAGTGCCGACCCGAGTTGCGACTCGAGCACGAAGTCACCGTCCACCCGCTCGACCGCGAGCTTCCGGAGCCCGCTGCGCACGACACCGGCGATCGAGCGCGCCGCGACCGCCAGGTCCGCCGGGTCGTCGGTGAAGGTCAGCACCGACTTGCCCCCGCGCTCGACGTAGACCGCGAGCCGCCCGTCCACCGTCGTGACGAGGGCGCCGGCCTTGCGCCCCGGACGGTGGCCGCGGCCGGTCGTCGTGGTCGCCGCCGGTGCCGGGTCCGTGCCGGGTCCGGCGTCCGGGTCGGCCGGGGCGTCCTCGGACGGCCACGGCAGCGCGGCACCGTAGGGATTCGCCGGGTCGGTCGCCGCGAGGGTCAGTGCCTGGCGCTCGCGGTCCGGGTCGGCGCGTTCGTCGTCCTCGAGGTCGCGGGCGTGGGTGCGGAGGCGGTCGATGGTCGGGCCGGTCGCGAACTGCGCCGCGCCGAGCCCCTCGACGAAGTACCCGCGACGGGCTCGTCCGGACTCCTCGAAGCGACTGAGGACGCGGTACACGCCGGCGAACCCGCCGCGGACGCCCTCGACCTGCACGGCGCCGCGGGTGACGACCCCGTAGCGCTCGAGCAGCTGTTCCGCGGTGGCGGCCGCACGCAGGGTCGAGTCGGACTCCGCCAGGGGCAGGATCGACCAGCGTCCACCGACCGAGGGCGGCCCGGACTGGGACGGCAGCGTCGGGCGTCGACGACCGCGGTAGGCCCGTGCCCGCGGCGCGCTCGTGCTCTTCGCCCTGCCGCCGAGCATCGCCCGCAGCGGCGCGAAGGTGTCGTTCGTGATCTGCCCGTCCCAGACGAGGTCCCAGAGCGCGGTCGTCAGCGCCTGGTCGTCGGTGCTCCCGACGGCCTGGCCGAGCTGCCGGAAGAAGTACGCGCCGCCGCCGGCCAGGGCGCCGAGCACGTCACGCTGGAGCTCGGTGGTCTCGTCGCCCGCCGGCTCGGCCAGCGTGGTCGCCGCGGACTCGGCGAGGTGCAGCCGCACCCAGCCGTCGTTGCCCGGCAGCGTGCCGCCGCCGGACCACAGGACCTCGCCCGTCGCCGTCAGCTCGTCGAGCATGCTCGTGGAGTAGTCGGTCACGCGCGACGGCAGCACGAGGGTCTCCCACGCACTCGCGGGCAGGGCGACCCCGGCGAGCTGGTCGATGACCTGCAGCACGCCGTCGACGCCGCGCAGCCCCCCACGGGTGCCCGGCGCCTGGACGTGCTGCCACGCCGGCAGGAACCGGGCGAGGGCGTCCGGGGCGACCGGTTCGACCTCGTGCCGGAGCGCCGCGAGCGACTTCGTGCGGATGCGGCGCAGGACCTCGGCGTCGCACCACTCGGCGCCCTGGCGGTCCGGGCGGAACTCGCCCTCGACGACACGGCGGTCGGCGACGAGGCGCCGCAGGGTGTCCTGCACGACGGCGACACCGAGGCCGAGGCGCGTGGCGGCCTCCTGCGCGGAGAACGGGCCGTGCGACCGGGCGTACCGGCCGACCAGGTCGCCGAGCGGATCGGCGACGGGTTCGACGAAGGCGGTGGGGACGCCGATCGGCAGGGGGACACCGAGGGCGTCCCGGAGGCGGGAGGCGTCCTCGATCACGGCCCACCGCGTGGTGCCGCCCTGCGAGAACGACAGCACGCGCCGGTCGCGCTCCAGGGTCTCGAGCGCGCTGCGGAGCGTGGTGGCAGTGGCGGACGCGTCGTCCGCGACGTCTGCGTCCTCCGCAGTGTCGGCGCCGCCCGCAGCGTCAGCGCTACCCGCAGTCTCTCCCGCGACGGACGGGGCCAGCCAGCTCCGCTCGACGACCTCGGACAGCTCGAGGGCCCCGACGAGCCGCAGGACGTCGACGACGCCCTCGGCATCGCGCGCCCGCCGGTCCGGCGAGAGCCGCTGCAGGTCGCGCTCGACGGAGGCGATCACGGCGGGGTCGAGCAGCTCGCGGAGCTCCGCCCGGCCGAGGAGCTCCCCGAGCAGGGTCGAGTCGAGCGACAGGGCGGCGGCTCGCCGCTCGGCGAGGGGTGAGTCGCCCTCGTACATGAACGCCGCGACGTACCCGAACAGGATCGACCGCGCGAACGGCGACGGCTGCTCGGTCTCGCGCTCGACCAGGCGGATGCGCCGCTCGGCGATCTGGTCCGAGATGCCGAGGAGCGCCGGCACGTCGTAGACGTCCTGCAGGACCTCGCGCACGGTCTCGAGCACGATCGGGAACGTCGGGTACTTCCGGGCGACCTCGAGCAGCTGCGACGCCCGCTGGCGCTGCTGCCAGAGCGGGGAGCGCTGCCCGGGGTTCCGGCGCGGCAGGAGGAGCGCCCGCGCCGCGCACTCGCGGAAGCGCGCGGCGAACAGTGCCGAGCCCCCGACCTCGTCGGTGACGAGGGCCTCGAGGTCGTCCCGCTCGAACACGAACAGGTCGGCGCCGGGCGGCTCGGCGTCGGTCTCCGGGATCCGGACGACGATGCCGTCGTCCGCCGCCATGGCGTCGCCGTCGATGCCGTGTCGCTCGCGCAGGCGCGCACCGACCGCCAGGGCCCAGGGCGCGTGCACCTGCATGCCGTACGGCGAGTGCAGGATGAGCCGCCAGTCGCCGAGTTCGTCACGGAAGCGCTCGACCACGAGCGTCGTGTCGTTCGGCACGTGTCCGGTCGCCGCACGCTGGTCGCGGAGGAAGGTCAGCAGGTTCGTCACGGCGCGGTCGTCGAGGCCGGCGGTGGCCACGCGGACCCGGGCGTCGTCGTCGGACGCGGCGTCGACCTCGCGAACGAAGGCGCCGGTCGCGCGGCCGAGCTCGGCGGGCCGACCGATGCCGTCGCCCTTCCAGAACGGCACGCGTCCGGGCTGCCCGAACGCCGGGCTGACGATCACGCGGTCGTGCGTGATCTCCTCGATCCGCCAGCTCGTGGCGCCGAGGGCGAAGACGTCGCCGACGCGGGACTCGTAGACCATCTCCTCGTCGAGCTCGCCGACGCGGGACGCCTTCTCGCCGACCATGAACACGCCGAACATGCCGCGGTCGGGGATCGTGCCACCGCTCGTCACCGCGAGTCGCTGGGCGCCGGGACGACCGGTCAGGGTGCCGTGCACGCGGTCCCACACCAGGCGCGGGCGGAGCTCGGCGAACTCGTCGCTCGGGTAGCGACCGGTCACCAGGTCGAGCGTCGCCTCGAACGCGGAGCGGGGGAGGGAGCTGAACGGGGCACTGCGGCGGACCAGCTCGAACCAGTGCTCGACGTCGACGGTGTCGATCGCCCCGGCCGCGACGGTGTGCTGCGCGAGGACGTCGAGCGGGTTCGCGGGCACCGAGATCGACTCGATCTGCCCGGACACCATGCGCTCGACCGTCACAGCGCTGTTCACGAGGTCGGCGCGGTGCTTCGGGAAGAGCACCCCGCGGGAGATCTCGCCCACCTGGTGCCCGGCGCGACCGACGCGCTGCAGGCCGCTGGCGACCGACGGCGGGGCCTCGACCTGCACGACGAGGTCGACCTCGCCCATGTCGATGCCGAGCTCGAGCGAGCTCGTCGCCACCACGCAGCGGAGCCGCCCGGACTTCAGGTCGTCCTCGATGATCGCGCGCTGGTCCTTCGACACGGAACCGTGGTGCGCCCGGGCGAGGACCGGCACGGCGGGGTCCGACCCGCCGCCCTCGGTCTGCCCGGACTGCCCGATCAGCTGCGCCGGCGGGCGCTTCGGCTGGGCGACCGGTGCGTGCGCGGAGGCGCGCCCCGGGGACTGCGTGACGGCGGCCCCACCGGCGGCCACCGCGACGGGGGTCTCCGCGGCCGCGAGCACCCGTTCCTCGTGGATCTCGTTGAGCCGGGCGGTCAGGCGTTCGGCCAGCCGCCGGGAGTTCGCGAACACGATCGTCGAGCGGTGCTCCTCGATGAGGTCGACCACCCGTTCCTCGACGTGGGGCCAGATCGACCCGTTCGTCGGCGACTCGGTCGCGTCGGCCCCGACGGGCGGGGCGCCGAGCTCGGTCATGTCGTCCACCGGCACGACCACCCGCAGGTCGAACGTCTTCTGCGCCGGCGGCGCGATGATCGTGACCGGTGCGCGGCCGCCGAGGAAGCGCGCGACCTCCTCCGCCGGACGCACCGTCGCGGACAGGCCGATGCGCTGCACGGGCTTCTCGAGCAGGTCGTCGAGCCGCTCGAGCGAGACGGCGAGGTGCGCGCCGCGCTTCGACGACGCGACGGCGTGCACCTCGTCCACGATGACGGTGTCGACGTTGACCAGGGTCTCGCGCGCGCTCGACGTGAGCATCAGGTACAGCGACTCGGGCGTCGTGATGAGGATGTCCGGCGGCTGGCGGAGCAGGCGCTGCCGGTCGGACGAGGGCGTGTCACCGCTCCGGACGCCCACCGTGACCTCGGGCGGCTCGGTGCCGAGCCGGCGGGCGGTCTGCGTGATGCCGACCAGCGGGCTGCGCAGGTTGCGCTCGACGTCCACGCCGAGCGCCTTGAGCGGGGAGACGTAGAGCACGCGGGTGCGCTGCTTGGCGGGCGGACGATCCGTCGCGCTGATGAGCCGGTCGATCGACCAGAGGAACGACGCGAGCGTCTTGCCGGACCCGGTCGGGGCGATGACCAGGGCGTGCTGCCCGGTGGAGACCGCGTCCCAGGCGCCGGCCTGCGCGGCGGTCGGTGCGGGGAACGCGCCGCGGAACCACTCCGCGGTCGCGGGGGAGAAGCGCTCGAGGACGTCCGTCATGGTCCGTCCCATCCTGCCCGCCGCCACCGACAGCAGACCGAGTGCGACCGACCGCTTGACAAGCCGATCGGTAGCGATCTATCGTTACTACATCGCGATACGAACGGAACAGATCGCGAGCCAACTTCACCACCGACAGGAAGGAGTCATCATGCGCCCCTCGTACGATGACCTCGACAGCACCACGCCCCGCCGCGGCCAGCGCGGCTCGGGTCCGCGCGGCCCCCGCTTCGGCGGCGCGCGGCAGCACCACGGCCACGGCTTCCCCGGCCGCGACCGCGGTGACCACGACCACGGCGGACGGGGCGGCTTCGGCCCCGGCCGCGGCTTCGGCCCGGGCTTCGGTCCCGGCTTCGGCGGCGGCCCCGGCTTCGGCCGCGAGCGCCGCCGTCGCGGCGACGTCCGCCTCGCGATCCTCGGCCTCCTCGCCGAGGGGCCGCAGAACGGGTACGCCGTGATCAAGACCATCGCCGAGCGCACCGGCGGCGCCTGGAAGCCGAGCCCCGGCTCGGTCTACCCGACGTTCCAGCAGCTCGTGGACGAGGACCTCGTCGTCTCGACCGGTGACGGCCGCAAGACGCTCTTCGAGCTCACCGACGCCGGCCGGGCCGAGGCCGAGGCGAAGGCGGAGGAGATCACCGCCGCGTTCGACGCCGCACCGGGCATGCCCGACACGCAGCGCGAGTTCGTCGAGGCCCTCCGCAAGACCATGGGCGTGCTGCACGTCTACCGGTCGAACGCGGACGACGAGCAGACGAAGGCGGCGACCGCGAAGATCGACCAGCTCCGCAAGGACCTGCTGCAGATCCTCGCCGACTAGCGGCACGCGTCTCGACGCACCCACCGACGGACGGGAGGCGCGTGGCGGGCCCGCCACGCGCCTCCCGTCCGTCGTCCGGTCACCTGGTCGACTGCTCCGCCGCGATGAACGCGGCCACGTCGGCGAGCTCCTCGGCTGACACCGCGTGCGGCAGTCCCGCGTAGGACCGGTCGGTCACGTCCGTGTGCGCGGCGGCCCAGGCCTGCGTGCGGGCGGTGGCCTCGGGCGGGATCACCGGGTCGAGGTCGCCGTGCCCGAGGAACACCCGCGGGCGGACGCTGGCGACGGCCTCGTCGCGCGCGTCGGTCACACCCGGCACGACGAACCCCGACAGGGACACCGCGAACGCGAAGGCCTCCGGCCGGGCGCGGAGGAGCTGCAGCGCCATCGATCCGCCCTGCGAGAACCCGAGCAGCCCCACCCCGGTGTGCTCCGCGGCGACGGCGTCGATCCAGTCGAGGACCCCGTCGACCGCGGCGTCGACCGGTCCGAGCGCCGGCGACCCCGGTGTCCCGAGCGGGTACCAGGAGTACCCCGGCCCCCACGGCATCGGTGCGCGGAGCGAGGCGACGGTCCACTCGGGCGGCAGCGCCGGGGCCAGTCCGAGCAGGTCCCGCTCGTTCGACCCCACCCCGTGCAGGGCGACGAGCAGCGGTGTGCCGCTCCGCTCCCCGGCCGATCGGGTCCACTGCACGATGTCCGCATCGATCATGTGCACGACGCTAGCCGTCCACAGTGACCGCGCCGTGCGTCGAACTCGCCGCGGTGCCTGGTAGACACGGTGCATGGCCTCGCTGCGCACCCCCGACCCCGACTCCGGCTGGCTGTCCGACGAGGAACTGGCGAACGTCCGCCGTCGGCTGCCCATCTGCTACGTCGAGGCACTCCCCGTCCGCACCGACGGCCTCGGTGTCGTGACCGAGGTCGGCGTGCTGCTCCGGGTGTCCCCGAGCGGTTCGATCGCCCGGACGCTCGTCTCCGGGCGCGTGATGTTCGGCGAGTCGATCCGGACGGCGCTCTTCCGGCACCTCGAGAAGGACCTCGGCCCGATGGCCTTCCCGCAGCTGCCCTCGAGCCCGACGCCGTTCACGGTGGCGGAGTACTTCCCGCTGCCCGGCGCCTCGGTCTACACCGACGAGCGGCAGCACGCGATCTCGCTGGCGTACGTCGTCCCGGTCACCGGGACGTGCGAGCCGCGGCAGGACGCCCTCGAGCTCACGTGGATGAGCCCGATGGAGGCGGCCTCCGACGCCGTCGCCGAGGAGATGGAGGGTGGTCGCGGCACCCTGCTCCGCGCCGGCCTCGCCTCGGTCGGCGCCCTGCACTAGCCACCACCGGGGCGCTGCCGGGCCGAGCCCGCGACGATGCCGGCCTGCTCCGAACCACGGAAGCGACATCGAACCACCGGTGCGGCCCGGTTTCATGTCGGCCCCGTGGTTCGACCCGCGGGTGGGCGGGCGAACGGACCGACGCAGTGCCCGCACGCGCGACGAAGCCCCCGGATCCGATCGGATCCGGGGGCTTCGCAGCGCGGTCGTGGACCGGCTTCAGTGCTTCTCGTCGCGGAGGCTGTCGGCGACGCCGTGCGCCGCGTCCTTCACGTCGTCGACGCCCTGCTTGGCAGACGCCTTGGCCTGGTCGGTCTGACCCTCGGCCTTCAGCTTGTCGTTGCCGGTCAGGTTGCCGATGCCTTCCTTGAGCTTCCCGCCGAGCTTCTCGCCGGTGTGGTTCTCTTCGCTGCCAGCCATACGGTCTCCTTCCAACGACGGACGATTCCCCGTCGGCCACTCACGCGGCCTTCGGTGACCCAGAACGTACGCGTCCGGCGTCGCGCTGCGCGCAGCGACCATTCAGGTTCGGATCCCGGCGTGGACCGCGACCTCAGTGGCGGTCGGCCGCCCCCGCCGGACGGGAGGCGCGACGCGAGCCGCCGCGACGACCGCCGCCGGACTCGGAGCCGGCACCACGACCCGCCGCGTAGCCGCCCTCGGACGACCACACCGGAGCGGACCCACCGCGCACGACGTCGCTCGACGCCCGGCGGCTGCCGCCCGAACGGCGCTGACCGCCGGCAGCGGCACCGCCCGCCGACGCACCACGGGCCGAACCGCCGCGGGAACCGGCAGCGCCGGCGCCCTCGGTGACCGGACGCCCACCGCGACCGCCGCCGTTCCGACCCGAGCCGCGACCGGCCGACGCGGTCTCGGGGGCCTGCGCCGCGCCTCCCGACCGTCCGCCGCGACCACGGCGACGACCGCTGCCCGCGGTCTCGGAGCGGGACGACTCGGCCGCACGCGGCTGGCGCTGGCGCTGCTGCTGGACCGGGGCCTCCTCGACGTGGCGGATCGGGGCGACCTCGCCGACCAGCGTCGTGACGGCGGGCGAGGTCGCGGTGACCTGCTGCGGCGTGACCTTGATCGCGGCCGCACGCATCATCTGCGCGACGTCGCGGCGCTCGGCCGGCATCGTCACGGTGACGACGTCACCCGACGAACCGGCGCGCGCGGTGCGACCCGAGCGGTGCAGGTACGCCTTGTGCTCGGTCGGCGGGTCGACGTGCACGACGAGCTCGACGTGGTCGACGTGCACGCCCCGGGCGGCGACGTCGGTCGCGACGAGCACGAGGGCCTCGCCGGAGGAGAACTTCGCCAGGTTCCGCTCACGGGCGCCCTGCGACAGGTTGCCCTGCAGGTCGACCGCGGGGATGCCCTGCGAGCTGAGCTGCTTCGCCAGGCGCTTCGCGTGGTGCTTCGTGCGCATGAACATGATGCGACGACCGGTGCCCGAGGCGAGCACGCGGACGAGGTCCTTCTTCGCGTCGGCGTCGGCGACCTCGAACAGGTGGTGGGTCATCGCCTCGACGGGGCTGGTCTCGTCGTCGACGGAGTGCATCACCGGGCTGTGCAGGAACTTCTTGACGAGCTTGTCCACGCCGTTGTCGAGCGTGGCGGAGAAGAGCAGACGCTGCCCCTGCTCCGGCGTCGCCTGCATGATCTTCGTCACGCCGGGCAGGAAGCCCATGTCAGCCATGTGGTCGGCCTCGTCGAGGACGGTGACCTCGATGTCGCCGAGGTGCACGTGGCCCTGCTGCATGAGGTCGGCGAGGCGACCCGGGCAGGCGACGACCACGTCGACGCCGGCGCGCAGGGCGTCGACCTGACGGCCCTGGCCGACACCGCCGAAGATCGTGGTGGTGTTCAGACCCATCGACTTCGCCAGCGGCGCGAGGGTCGCGTCGATCTGCGTCGCGAGCTCACGCGTTGGGGCGAGCACGAGCGCGCGGGGGCGGCCGGCACGACGGGGGCGGCGGCTCGCGGCGAGGCGGGCGGCCAGCGGGATCGCGAACGCGATCGTCTTGCCGGAGCCGGTGCGGCCGCGACCGAGCACGTCCTTGCCCTGCAGGGAGTCGGGGAGCGTGTCGGCCTGGATCGGGAAGGCGGTCTCCTTGCCCTGCTGGGCGAGGACCTGGGCCATCGGCGCGGGCACGCCGAGATCGGTGAAACGGATGTCCTGGTTGGTCATGGTGACCTTTCGAGCCGGCTCGTGCCGGCCGTGGGCGCGCTGGCATGTGGCGCGCGGGCGGGAACCCCGCGTCAGCAGAGGCTGACGCGGTCGCCGCAGCAGAGAGCCTGGCACCGGGATGTCGGTGCGCGATCATCGACCGGATGAGGGTCGGGAGTCGGGGGCGTCCGTACGACGCACGAGGCGATCGGCGCCTCGAGTACCTCCAGCATAGCGTGCGGGTGCCGGATCCGGGCCGGACCGTTCGCCGAGCGCGTGCGATGATCCCGTGGTGCACACCCGATCCGTCCTGCTGACCGCCGCGGTCGCCCTGGTCGCCGTGCTCGGCAGCACGGGCTGCGCCGCCGGTGCCGCCCCCGCCACCGCGCCCACCGCACGGGCGGCGTCGTACGCGAACCTGCCGACGTCGGGCCGTCCGGACTACCAGCTCGGCGGCGGGTACACCCCGGCCGCGGGCGTCACGATCGTCGAGCGCGACAGCACCGACCGGCCGGCCCCCGGGACGTACGGCATCTGCTACGTCAACGGCTTCCAGACGCAGCCGGGCACGCTGGCCGACTGGCAGCGCGCAGCACCGTCGGCGCTCCTCCGCGACGCTGCGGGGAAGACCGTGTCGGACCCGGGCTGGCCGGACGAGGTGCTCCTCGACACCCGGACGGCGGCGAAGCGGACGGCGATCACGAAGGTCCTGACCAGGTCGGTCGCCCGGTGTGCCGACCGGGGGTTCGACGCGGTCGAGTTCGACAACCTCGACTCGTGGACGCGCTCCGGGAAGCGGCTGACCCGGTCCGGGAACCTCGCGCTCGCCGCGTCGCTCGTCCGGGTCGGGCACGCGCACGGGCTCGCCGTCGGGCAGAAGAACACGCCGCAGCTCGGGACGGCCGGGCGGCAGACCACGGGCTTCGACTTCGTCGTCGCCGAGGAGTGCGTGCAGTACGAGGAGTGCTCGGCCTACACGGACGTCTACGGGAAGCGCGTGATCGACATCGAGTACGCGGACACCCTCGACCGCCCGTGGTCGTCGGTGTGCGCGCTGCGGGACCGTCCGGCGATGACGATCCTGCGGGACCGCGACCTGGTCACTCCGTCGGACGACGCGTACGTCTCGGAACACTGCTGAGCGCACGCCGCGGTGGTGCGGTGGGGACGGACGGCCGGGAGGCCCGGCTCGTCTCCGGCGCCTGCGTCGCGTGACGGGGCGGTTGCCTCGGACAGCGCGGTCGCCTCGGACCGGGTGGTCGCCTCAGGCGGGCCAGGCCTCGCGCAGGGCTGCCGCGGCCTGGTCGGCGGAGAGCCCCGCCTCCTTCGCCGCGGCCACCAGGGCGCGTGCGGCGTCAGCGACGGCGTCCGGCACCGCGGCGGGCCGGACCACCCGGGTCCCGGCGCCGCGTGCGGTGTGCACGAGTCCGGTCTCCTCGAGCAGCTGGTAGGCCTTCGCGACCGTCCCGGCAGCCAGGCCGAGCTCCTCGGCGAGGGCCCGCACGCTCGGCAGGCGCTCCCCGTCCACCAGGTACCCGGCCGCGATCTGCGCGGCGATCTGCGAGCGGACCTGCTCGAAGGGCGGCACGCGACCGCCCACGTCGAGGGCCACGAGTCCCGTCATGCGCTCCACCGTTGCGTCCTGTCCGTTGCGTGTCTGCTGGTCGGTGTCAGAAGTCGTACTGCTCGCCGACCGGGATCGGCACGGCGACGGTGTTGCCCGGGGGTGCGAGTGGGCACGCCCACGCCGGGTCGTACGCGCACGACGGGTTGTACGCGAAGTTGAAGTCGAGGACGAGCTCGCCGTCGTCGCCGCCGAGGTCCGCACCCTTGATCGTGTCGAGCAGGTAGCGCCCGCCGCCGTACGTGCCACGAGCCCTGCCGGCGCTGGCGTCCTTCACCGGCACGAAGATCCCGCCCGCGTACCCGCCGTGCGACCAGACGTCGAGCGTGCCGATGCCCGGCAGCCGGACGACGCCGAGCCGGTCGAAGTGCACGATCCCGTCGGTGCCGGTCTCGACGTCCATCGCCTGCGGGTCCGCGTCCTCGATCCGGGCGCGGAACCGCCACTCCGGGTCGTAGTCGGGCACGGGCAGTGCCTCGAAGTCGCGCGCGTCCTCGTCGAGCAGCGGACTGGCCGGGTGCTCACCGAACATCGCGTCGCGGGTCTCGCGCCACATCGCGTGGGCGGTCTCGGGGTCCGACGTGGCGCGCACGCGGCGGTACAGGTCGAAGGTCATCCGCCGCCAGTCCACGGTGGCGAGCGTGCTGTGCACGCGCTCCCGGGCCCTCGGCTCCTGCGTCTGGCTCACACGGCGAGCGTACGCCCGGCTCCTCCGGACCCGCCAGCGGTCGTCGGTGGGTCGGGAGAGCCCGGGGCCCGCGGGCCGACGGGCCGTGGCAGGATGGGCCCGATGTCGGAGAACACGAGGGGGACGTGGATGTTGCGAAGTGCCCGGAAGAGCGCACTGGTCGGGTCGACCGTGGCGGCACTGGTGGTCGTCCTGAGCGGGTGCACGGTGTCCGCGAACCGGACGACGTCTCCGGAGGGGCTGGCCCGCGTCGTCGCCGACTCGCTCGAGAAGAGCGTCGGTCAGCGTCCCGAGGTCGACTGCGGCGACGACTCCGTCGACCTGAAGGACGGGAACGTCGTGCACTGCGACGTCAACACCGCGGGCTTCGACACGAAGTACGACGCGACGGTCGAGATCGGGGACGTCGACGGCAGCAAGTACTCCGTGGACGTGCAGGTCGCGGACACCCCCGAGGGCTGACGGGCACCAGGACCGACGGGCCCGAGGACCGGTGGGCCCGAGGACCGGTGGGCCCGGACGGCCCTCAGACGAGCCGCGCCGACTCGATGATCCCGCGGAGCACGGGGACGAGCCGCTCGCCCTCGTCGGCGCCGCAGGTCCCGGTGATGCCGACGACGTCGGCGAAGCCGTCGTGCTGGACCGCCGTGAGCTGGACCGCCTGGAAGACCGTGCCCGTCCCCGGGAGCACGAACGCACCCTCGATGCGGTAGCCGTCGAGCCCGAGCACCGTCCGGTACTCGCTCCCGAGCTCGGCCCACCGCTCGGCACCCTCGAGTGCCGCGGTGTTCTCCGCGATCGCCGTCGCGAGGGCGGGAGCGTCCTCGCCCCCGGCCGTCGCGACCCGTCGGACGGTCACGGCGACGTTCGCCCGGAAGGCACCGCGCTGCTCGCGCTCCGCGACGGCGAGTGCGGCATCGGCGACGATCAGCGGTTCCCAGTCGGCCGGGTGGTCGACCGCGACGACGGGGATCGGTGCGAACGGGGCGGCGTCGGATCTCGTGGTGGGCATGCTGTCCTCTTGCTCGTCGGTCCGGTGGGTCAGAACCCGAAGAAGGAGCCCACGTCGTCGACGAACTCCTTCGGGTCGATGTTGATGTGCACGTTGCCACCGGCTCCGACGCCGAGTGCTCCGGCGAGCCTCGCCTCGAGGTCGATGTCGTCCGCCGAGACCTCGGCTGCGGCCTTGACCTCGCCGCCGGCTCCTGCCCGGACGTCGACGCCGCTGCCGATCGAGACGCCCATGAACGAGGTGCTGTAGTCGACGCCGGTCTTCGCGCCGGCGAAGGCACTCGCGCCGGCCTCGGCGCTCGCACCCTTGGGGCCCGCCTCGACCTTGCCGCTCGCGGACGCTCCCGCGCCCGCGTCGGCGTGGCCGGAGGCCTTCGCGCCCACGAACCCGTTCTGGTAGTCCACCGAGCCCTTCGCCCGGGCGCCGGCGAACGCGTCGACGGAGCCCTCGGCCGAGACGCCGTTCACGCGGTCGGCCTTCGCGGACGCAGCGGCGGCCACGCTCGCACCACCGAAGGCCTCGGCCGCGCCGTCGAGCGACCCGCCGAGTCCCTCGTAGTGTCCGTGTGCGTCCGCCTTGCCCCCGGCGAACGCCTCGGCCGACGCGGAGCCGGAGAACCCGTCCTCGTCCTCGTGCGCCTCGGCCTTCGCCTCGGACCCCACCCCGGCGAAGGTGTCGGCGTCTCCTCGGACCGATCCGACACCGTCCAGCGACGCCGAACCCTCGGCTGATGCGCCGACGCCGGCCTTCGCGTGCGCGGAGGCCTGCTGGTCGGACGCCGTCGCGGACGCGGAGGCGCCGGTGTCGGCCTCCCAGCCGTGCGCGGACGACGACCCGCTCGCGTGCGTCGGTGCGGTCTCACGACCGATGGCGTCGAGCGCGGCCGCGCACGTGGCAGCGGCGGTCTCGTAGGCCTCGACCGCCTGCAGGACGCTCGTCTCGACCGCGGCGTTGCGACTGGTCACGTCGTCGTCGTCGTGCCAGTCGTAGGTGGGGTCGTCCGACGCCCGCCCGACCTCGCTGCGGAGCTCCGAGGCCGCGGTCGCCGCGGACGCCAGGGACCGCTTCGCCGTGTCGACCGCGTCCGCGAACGTCTCGAGCGCGGTGGCCGCTCGGTCGAAGGCGCCGGCGAGCGCCTCGGCAGCCCACTTCGGAGCGAGCGTGGCGTCGATCAGCGTGGCACTCTCCTGGGCGACGTACACCAGGCCGAGTCCGCTCCACCGGTCGTCGACCTCGGCGGTGACCGTGGAGACGGTCTTCGTCGCCGACCGCATGTCGGACGCGGCGGTGCGCAGCCCGTCCGCGTCGGCGTCGACGGCGGGGAACGCCGACGCGTCGACGAGTGCGCCGCTCACCGCTCGTCCTCGGGCAGTCGGACCCGCGGGGTCCGTCCGGCCATCTCGGCGTCAGCGGCGTCGTAGGCCTGCGTCGCGGTGGTCGCCGCAGTCCTGGCCGCAGCGATGTGCTCGTGCAGGTTCGGGACGACGGACCGGAAGTCCTCCGCCAGACGCTCGAGGCCTCCTCGCGCGCTCGAGGAACCCACCGCGGTCAGCGCTGCCTCGACGGCCGCGACGACTGCCGCGTCGGCCTCGCGGAGTCGCTCGAGTCGCCCGTCGACACCCACGAGCACGGACAGCACCCCGCCCGGGTCGATCGCGTACTGGTCCACGGTGATCCCCCTCTGATCGTTCCGATCGCACTCCGAGCCGGCCCCCCGGAGTACCCGGCCACCCTAGCCGAGGAGCGCTCATCGTGGCAGCGGGATCAGTCGCGGCCGAGGAGTCTGCCGACCATCCGCCCCACCGCACTCCGTCGCTTCGTCCAACCGGCGCGGGCGAGGACGTCGTCCACCGGTCCGGTCACGTCGCTCGACCGGAACGAGAAGGCGGTGTTCTCCCCGTCCCAGTTCTTCTGCACCACGCTCGTCGTGTACTCCCCGCTGTCGTCGAGGAGCGTGACGCGGTAGCGCCACTCGGCCTTGCCCCAGGCGAGCTGGGCGCCCTGGAGCCGGTGACGCCAGACCGCTACGATCCGGTCGTCGTCCTTCCGGACCTCGAAGGGGTGGGACCCGTCGTTCAGGGCGAGGAGCGCCTGCTCGACCTCGGCTGCGGGGCGGTGCGGGGGAACGGTCGTCATGGGTGCAGCCTAGGGACGGGGTGCCCGTTCGTGCCGCTCACCCGCGGAGGACCCGGCCGACGGACGTCGTCGGGCGACCCGGCGCTGCAGCGGCGGGAGCGCCAGGAGGCACGGCTACGACGAGGACGAGCGCCAGGACGGGGCGAGTCGGCGCATCCGCAGGGCACGCCACTGCCAGATGACCCACATGCCGGGCCAGAGCGCGGCGCCGAGCGCCGCGGGGCGCATCCGGTAGGACAGTCGGTCGAGCAGCAGGGTCCGGCCGTCGCCGAGGTCCACGGTCGCCATCCGGTGCCGCATCGTCATGCGACCGAACAGGCCGGAGACGCCGCCGCCGTTGTCGCGCTGCACCGGGACGCCCTCCACCTCGTACAGGTCGAGGTCGACGTGCGTGTCACCGCTCGGCACGATGCCGAAGGCGTCCGCCGTGATCGGGTGCGGGACGCCCGGCGTCCACCGCTCGGGCAGGCCCTCGAGGGAGCGTGACCGGTAGACGAGGAACGGCTTCGTGACGGCGACCATCACCGACGGCGAGAGCAGGGCGTCGCGGACGGCGTCGACGGGGGCGTCGAGGACGATGCGGAGACCGACGTGCATGCCCCGCACGGTACGCCGGAGCACCGAGGGGCCGCTGCCCGTGCGGGGGACGGGGCGCCTCAGCCGAGGCGCTCGGTTCAGGCGTGCCGGGCTGCGCGACGTCGGGACCCCTCGGCCCGGTCGCGCGTGCGCAGCCGCTCGGTCAGTGCCAGCCGCACGGTGGGCCACTCGGCGGCGGTGATCGAGAAGACGACCGTGTCGCGGAGGGTGCCGTCGCGACCGATCGAGTGGCTGCGGAGGACGCCGTCCTGCTTCGCGCCGAGGGACGCGATGGCCGCGCGCGACTGGTGGTTGTGCCAGTGCGTGCGGAACTCGACCGCGATGCACTGCCACGCGTCGAAGGCGTGCGAGAGCATGAGCAGCTTCGCCTCGGTGTTGATGCCGGTCCGCTGCGCCGCCCGGGCGAGGAACGTGTGCCCGATCTCGACGCGGCGGTTGGCGGTGTCGACGTTCATGAAGGTCGTCGACCCGACCACGCGACCCGTCGGACGGTCCCGGACGGCGAAGGGCAGCATCCGACCGGCGGCGTGCTCGCCGAGCCGGCGCTCGATCTCGTCGTCGACCGCGTCGGGCGCGGGCACCGAGGTGTACCAGGTGCGCCAGAGGTCGCCGTCCGTCACCGCCGCGCGCAGGTCGTCCGCGTGCTCGGCGGCCAGGGGCTCGAGCGTGACACGGTCGCCGGTCAGGGTGGGGACGGTGGCGATCTCCATGGTCCTCGATCCTACGGTCGCGGCACCGGCCGGACCGCCCGTCGACGCCCACCTGTGAGGACGGACAGGGCGCGTGCCCGGTTATCGTGGTCGGGTGGCAGCAGGCACCCAGGGGAAGTACCAGGTCCGGTTCGCGTGGGGCGTCGGCGGCGCCGAGCGGATCGCCCGCGACGCCCACCTCGTCGTCTGGGTCGACGTGCTCCCGGAGCCGGGCCGTGACGCCTCCCGCGGGACCGACGGTACCGCGCGGGCGCGGGCCGCGGCAGCGCTGCTGCCGGACGGTCCGGAGGTCGTGCTCGGCCACCTCGACAACGCGACGGCGGTGGCGGAGCGGGTGACGTGCCTCCAGGCCGAGCGGGGCGACCGGTGCGTCGTCGCGGTCGTGGCGGCCGGACGCTCGACGGGTGGCGGAGCCGCCGTGGCGGACGACGCCGGCGAGCCGGCGGACACCGCCGAGGTGCCGGAGAGCACGGTGGAGGACCTGCTCGCGGCCGGCGCGGTCGTCGACGCCCTGGTCGCCACCGGCATCGACCACACCTCGCCCGAGGCGGCGGTGGCCTGCGCGGCGTACACGGGGCTGCGCCGCGCGGTGCGGCACCTGGTCAGCGCCGCGGAGTGGGCGTCGGACCTCGACCCCGAGACGGTGCGCGGGGCGCTCGCCGCGGGACCGGACCTGGTCGTCCTGCGGGAATCGAGCGCTGCGGCGTAGCGTTCCGGATCGCAGGCGTCGCCTGGACGCCGTGGATCGCAAGGAGCACGTCATGAAGGCAGTCGTCGGTGACACCGTGATCGCGGAGGCCCCGCAGGAGGACCTCATCCAGATCGAGGGCAACTGGTACTTCCCGCCGTCGAGCGTGAAGCCCGAGTTCTTCTCGGAGAGCGACACGCAGTACCACTGCCCGTGGAAGGGCGACACGCAGTACTACACCGTCACGGTCGACGGCCAGCCGCTGCCGGACCGCGCGTGGTCGTACCCGACCCCGATCCCGTCGTCCTTCGACCGGGTGGGCAAGGACTACTCGGGCTACTACGCCTTCTGGAAGGACGTGCGGGTCGTCGACTGACACCCGGCACGCCGACCCGGCCGGCGGGCGGCGGCACCCGGACGGGCGCCGTCAGCCGGCCAGGGTCAGCACCACGAGGGCCACGTTGAGCGCGACGATCACCGATGCGATGACCCCCGCGACGACGCGGGTGGGCACGGCGTTGACGTCCGTGCCCATGATGCTGCGACGGGACGTGTAGACCACCAGCGGCACGATCGCGAAGGCGATCCCGAAGCTCAGCACGACCTGGCTCAGCACGAGGAGCATCGTCGGGTCGACCCCGAGGGCGAGCAGGGCCACCGCGGGCAGGAGCGTCACGACCCGCCGCGCGACGACCGGGACGCGTACGTGCAGCAGGCCGTGCATGATCTCCGCGCCCGCCATGCAGCCGACCGAGGTCGAGGCGAGTCCGGACGCGAGCAGGCCGACCGCGAAGAGGACGCCGACGACCGGGCCGACGTTCGCCTCGATCGCCCGCTGTGCTCCGGGGATGGTGTCCGTCCCCGCGACCCCGGGCAGCGTCGCCGCGGCGAGCACGAGCATGCACACGTTCACCCCGCCGGCGACGACGAGCGCGAGTCCGACGTCCCACCGCGTCGCGACGAGGACCCGGCGGCGCTCCGGACCCGCGGGCACGTCGCCGTGCCGGTCGCGCGCGAGCGCCGAGTGCAGGTAGACCGCGTGCGGCATGACCGTCGCGCCGAGCATCGACGCGGCGAGCAGGACCGACTGCGAGCCCTCGAACCGGGGGACGAGGCCGCTGACGAGCTCGCCGGGGGACACCTGCGCGAAGAGGAGCCCGGCGCAGAACCCGACGGTCAGGATCGCGAGCATCGTCGTGACGACGGCCTCGAACGTGCGGGTGCCGCGTCGGCTGTGCAGCAGCAGGATCGCCATCGACACCACGCCGGTCAGGACGCCGCCGGCGACGAGCGGCAGCCCGAACAGCAGGTGCAGCGCGAGTGCGCCGCCGATAACCTCGGCGACGTCGGTGGCCGCGGCGACCACCTCGGCCTGCGCCCAGAAGAGCAGCCGGGGGGCGCGTCGCATGCGGAGGCCGAGGTGCTCCGGGAGCGACCGGCCGGTCACCACGCCGAGCTTCGCGGAGAGGTACTGCACCACGACCGCGCTCGCGTTCGCCGCGACGAGCACCCAGAGCAGCAGGTAGCCGTACTGCGCGCCGGCGGTCAGGTTCGCGGCGACGTTGCCGGGGTCGACGTACGCGATCGCGGCGACGAACGCGGGACCGAGCAGGGTGAGACCGGCCGCTCGGCGCCGGGGACCGCCGGGCCCGCGGTCCGGCGCCGTGTGCGGGCGACCGGGGCGGGGTCGGCGGCTGGCTGCGGTGTCGGTCACCCGCCCAGCATGCCAGAGGATTCGGCACGCCGAATCCTGGGTTTCGGAGCCTGCGCGCATGCCTCCCCGACAGGTGCCGCCCAGACGGGGGCTACCTGACGCACCCTCGCCTCCACTTGGATCGAAGGGTCCGCGCGGCCGGTGAACCGCCGCGGGACGACAGCCGGGGAACCGGTACCAGGAAGGTGACCGAGGCATGGATGCATCGCGACGACCGGGGGACGAGCTCGTCCACCCGGGGGCCCAGACCGTCGACCCGACACCGATGCCGCGGTTCGGCTGGACCCGGGTCGCGATGGCGCTCCGCCCGCTGTGGGAGACCCACGGCGAGGTGCTGCGCGTCGAGATCGCCGGGCACGGGCCGCTCGTGATCGACGTCGCCTCGGACTCCTACTGGTGGTCCACCCCGCTCGGCGACCTGCCGATCGACCCCGAGGACGTGCGCGTCGGCCGTGAGGACCGTGACGTCGAGGCCGCCGTCGACCTCGGTCCGGGCAACGAGCTGCACGGCCTGCTCTGGCACATCGGGCTGCACTCCTTCCCGGGCGAACTGGCCTGGTGGCTGCAGCGCGACGACCGCTACCGCCTGCAGCGGTGGCCGAACTTCACCACGCTGGCGCACACTCCCGACCACGTGCGGATGACCTCGCTCCTCGGGTACGCCGCCCTGACGGTCGACGAGCTCGCCGAGCAGGCGAACGTCGCACCCGCCGAGGCCCGCCGCCTCATCAACGCCTTCAGCCTCATGCGCATCCTCCGTTCGCAGACGCCCGACATCGCCCTCGCGCGCCCGGCCTTCGACCGGCCGGTGCCGACCGCGGCGCCCGTGCAGCAGCGGAGCGGCCTCTTCCGTCGCCTGCTCGACCGGCTGGCCCGCTGATGGCCGAGCACGTCATCCTGTTCGCCGGCCCGATGGGCGCCGGCAAGACGACCGCGATCGAGGCGCTCAGCGAGGTGCCCGTCGTCCGGACCGAGGCGGCGAACACCGACCGGGAGACCGCCGACAAGGCGACGACCACGGTCGCGCTCGACTACGGCGAGATCACCGTCGGCGACTCCGACAAGGTGCGGCTGTACGGCATCCCGGGGCAGCGACGCTTCGACTTCATGTGGCAGATCCTCAAGGAGCGCGCCCGCGGACTCGTCGTGCTCGTCAACGCCGACGCCCCCGATCCGGTCGCCAGCATGCTCGAGTACCTCGACGAGTTCAGCGACCTGCACGACCGCGGTGGCGTGGTCGTCGGGGTGACCCGCTCGGACGTCGTCGCCGGGCCCGGCCCCGGAGTGTTCTCCGACGCCCTGCAGGCCGCGCACCCCGAGATGCTCGTCCCCGTGTTCACGGTCGACCCGCGCCAGACGGACCAGATGACGACGGTCCTGCTGACCCTCGTCGCCAACATCGAGATGCGTGCGGCGATGACCGCCGCCCAGGAAGTGCACTGATGACCCTCGCCCCGCACCTGGACCCCGTCGTCGTCGGACTCGGCAGCGCCGAACTCGCGGCGCTCCGGTCCTCGTCGAGCTCGATGCTCACCGCGTCGCTCCTGACCGACGACGGCTTCGAGGTCGTCCGCGTCGCCGAGGGTGCCGCCGGCACCACCGACGGCGCGCGGTTCGCCAGCATGGCGAGCTCGATCCAGGCGCTGAGCGAGGCCGTCGCCCGGGAGCTGCCGATGGGCACGGGCGAGTACGTCATCATCGCGGCCGACCGCGGGCACCTGGTGCAGATGCGCATCCCCGGCTCGACCATCGTGCTCGCCGCGCTCTTCGACACGGACGAGATGCTCGGCAAGGCCCTCACCGTGTCCCGGCGCTCCGCAGCCCGCCTCGGCGAGCAGCTGGCCGCGCACGCCGCAGCCGGTGCCCGCGCCGCCGCCGTCGCCGGCCTGGTCTGACCCGCGCCGCAGCCGCACCACACCCGGACCACGGCAGACCGCACCCGGGTCTCCCGTCCCGCCGCGGGCGCCGCCCCGGCGACCCCTGCCCGTACACCCGACACACCGGACAACCCGAGAAGGAACCCCAGATGGCAACCCTGCACGACTCCCTCAACGACCTGCTGACCGTCGACGGCGCGATGGCCGCGGCCGTCGTCGACAGCGGCTCCGGCATGCTGCTCGGCGGCGCCGGCAGCGGCATCGACCTGGAGCTCGCCGCCGCGGGCAACACCGAGGTCGTCCGCGCGAAGCTGAAGACCGCCCGGTCCCTCGGCCTGGCCGACTCGATCGACGACATCCTCATCACGCTGTCGTCGCAGTTCCACATCATCCGCCCGCTGGCCTCGCACCCCGAGGTCTTCATCTACTACGTGCTGGACCGCGCGAAGGCGAACCTCGCCCTGGCCCGCATGAAGGCGAAGTCGGTCGAGTCCGACCTGGCCTTCTGACCCGCAGCCGGTCGCGAGCGCGACCGGACAGACGAGGGGCTCCGCGACCGCGGGGCCCCTCGTCGCGTCCGGCACGCTCCAGCGTCCGGGCAGTCGTGGGCGTCGCCGGCACCCGAGCGGTCGCGGCGGCTCCGCTCAGGCCGCAGCGCGACGGGCACGGTGCGCGCGGACCTTGGCCCGGTTGCCGCACCGCTGCATGGAGCACCACCGGCGGGTCCCGCCGCGCGACGAGTCGTAGAACACGAGGCCGCAGTCGTCGGCCGAGCAGCGGCTCAAGCGGGTGGGCTGACCGTCCGCGGCGAGGTCGTCGAACCCCACCTCCGTGAACAACGCCACGGCGTCGCGGGCCACGCTCGACAGCGCCTGCGCCAGCCGGACGCGGTTCGCCCCGGCGCGGCGGCGACCGCCGGGCAGCGCCGGCGGGACGTCCGGCAGCGCGGCGAACAGGTTCACGGTGTCGATGTCGTCCGGTGCCGGACGGGTCCGACCGGTGCCGGCGCGGAGTCCGGCGGCGACCGCGGTGCGCGCGGCCGGGTCCGTCGAGGCCGCGGGCGCCGCCGCCGCCGCCACCGCCAGCCGACCGATCGCGGCGCGGAGCGCCCGGGCGTCCTGCAGCTCACGGGCCGTCGCACCGAGGTCGATGGGCTCGGTGTGGTCGCCGAGCCACTCGTCCAGATCGGCGGGGGTCACCAGCAGCTCACCGAGGCGGGCCCGCGGGCGGCGCGCGTCGGGGTCGTCCGCGAAGCCGCCGGTGTGGGCGAAGTCGAGCGCGATCCGGCCGGCGTCGAAGAACCACGACGACCCGCTGTCGGTCCGGATGTGCTGCCCCGTGTGCATCCGTCCAGGCTAACGGCTCTCCGGCGCGCCTCCCGGTCGAGCGGCATCCATGCGGTATCAGCGGCGGCGCCGAGCGGCATCCGTGCGGCATCGGCAGCCGCACCGTGCGGTTCCCGCCAGCACCACGACGGACGACGCGGCGGCTCAGGCCGTCACCGCTCCCCGCCGCCGCCACGTGATGAGGTTGCGTCCGTCGAACCGCCGAGAGCACCGGGCGCACGCCAACGGCCGCGTGGGCGTTCGGTAGCGGACGTGCTCGTGCCCGGCCGGACAGGTGCCGACCCACGGCGCGAGCTCGGACGCGATCGGGCCGTCGTACAACCGGGACCCGGTGTACCCGATCGCCGCCGCCGTCCGCCGCCACACCGGTCCGTGCCCGGCCCGGGGTCCGGCCAGGGCGTGGGCCACCTCGTGCAGCAGGACCTGCTCGACGTCGTCCCCCGACACCCGGGCCGCGATGTACCGGCTCACCGTGACGCGCCGGCGGGCGAAGTCGCACTGGCCGGCGCGGGTCTTGGCGTGGTCGAACGCGAACGTCCAGTCACCCGGTCCGAGGTGCGCCGCCAGCAGCTGTTCGGCGCGCTCGCGGACGTGCTCGAGCGCGGTGACCACCGCGGGACGGGCGGTCACCGACCGTCGGCGTCCGGGTCGTCGCGCGGCGCCTGGCCCTTCTGGGCGGCCTTGGCGGCGATGCGCCCCCAGAGCTGGTCGGCCTCGGTGCGTGCCGCGTCCGGTGCGCCGAGCACACGACGGCGGACCGGCGGGTCCTGCTGCACGAGTTCGGCCGCGCGGGCGGGCGGGGCGTCGTCCTCGGCCCGGCGTGCGGCGACGTCCCGGGCGCTGCGGGGCCGGTCGTCGGCGACCTTCGGCTGGGCGACCGAGGCCCGGAGCGCGGCCTCGACCGCGGTGCGGAGCGCCTCGGTACGCTCCGACGGGGCGCCGGCCTGGCGGAATGCCTGGTACGCCCGCGAGAGCGCGGAACGGGCCTCCTCGAAGCGGGAGAGCTCGAACAGCGACCAGCCCTCGAGCTCGGCGGCGGCGCCCTCGAGCTCCGGCCACTCCTCGGTCCGCGCGGTGTCACGGGCCATCGCGGCCTCGGTGGCGGCGCGCTCGTGGCGGCCGAGGTCGTGCAGCACGTGCGCACGACGGATGCGGGCCGCGACCTTGTCCGAGCGCTCGCCGGTGAACATCGTCAGGCGGAAGACCTCCTCCGCGACCACGAGCGACTCGTCGAGTCGGCCGAGCAGTCGGAGCAGCTCCGCACGCTCGGCCAGGGCGTCCGTGCTCCGGCTCTGGCCGAGGTCACGGAGGCGCTGCTGCACGGCGTCGGCGTCGACCGCCGGTCGCAGGCTGATCGGCGCGAAGGTGCTCCCCGGGCTCACACCCGCGGTGACGGGCGCCGAGCCGGCCGGTGCGGCGTGACGGGGTTCCCGGGCGCGGTCGGCGCGGTCGGGCTGCTGGCTGTCGTCGGGCGGGAGGGACATCGGTTCGAGGGTAACCGCGTGCTCCCGTGAGCGGGCGGTGCCACGCGCACGGGGGGCGCGAGAACGGGCCGACGGCCCGCCCCGCTGCTGCGGGACGGGCCGTCGGGGACGCGTGTGCGGACGCTCAGTTCGCGCCGTTCACCGCCGCTGCGGCGGCGACGCCGATGTACGTACCGAAGGTCGCGAGGGTGGCGACCACCGCGAGGACGATCGCGAAGACGCCCCAGCCACGGCCGCGGTTCACCACGGCGGCGATGATGCCCTGCACGAGCGCCCAGAGGCCGAGGATCGCGGCGATGCCGACGACGACGAGGCCGCCGCCGAGCTGACCCATCACGGCGGGGTCGCTCATGAGCTGCTGCTGGAGCTGCTGCTGCTGCTCCACCGAGCCGTTGCTGCCGTTGCGGGCGATCTCGCCGAGGACGTTGCTGCTGGCGAGGGCGGTGCCCATCAGGTACCCGCCGACGACGCCGAGGACGAGCGAGGCGAGCCCGAGGACGAAGGCCACGACACCGACGGTCTTCTTCTTGCGCTTCGGTTCCTCGGCCTGGTGCCACGACGGGCCCCCGGCGCTGGCCGGGGCGGACGACGCCGCGTACGGCTGGTGCGAGCCCTGGTGCTCACCCCAGGTCGGCGAGTCCGCCCGACGGTCGTCCTGCTGCCCGTACTGCTGCTGCCCGTACTGCGGCTGTCCGTACTGCTGCTGGTCCTGCTGCCCGTAGCGCGGCGGCTGCTGCTGGTCGCGCTCGCCGTACCGCGGCTGCTGCTCGTCGCGCTCGCCGTACCGCGGCTGCTGCTGGTCGTACTCGCCGTAGCGCGGTCGGTCCTGGTCCGAGCCGCTCCGGTCGGCGTCCGACCGGTCGTGGTCCTGGGGACGGCCCCAGACCGGCGCGTCGCCGCCGCCCGTCCGGTCGTCGTTGCTCCGGTCGTCGTTCGTCATCAGGGGGCTCCCTTGCTCGGTCGCGCTGCTGCGCGGTCGTCGCTCCATCCTGGCAGCCGACCGCCGGGAACGTTCAGGTGGGGCGGGCGGGTGCGGTGACCGCCGTCGGACGGGAGGCGCGGCGCACGACCGCCCCGTGCCTCCCGTCCGGTGGGTGGTCGCGTCGCGACCGCGCCGTCAGCCGCCGAACACGCTGCGGTTCGGCTCCGGCGACGCGACCGCCGTCTGGTCCGTCACGATCGGCGCCCCGGCCGTGAAGGCCCGCAGCTCCTGGCCGTGCACGACCTTGGCGGGCATCGGGTCGGACGAGTACCGCCGGGGCATGTCCGCCACCGGCAGGTCGGCCTTCGACCCGAGCAGCACGATGTTGCCGAAGCGCCGCCCCTTGAGCATCCCGGTGTCGGCGACGGCGGCGACCGAGGGCAGCACGGCCTGGAGCGTCGCGGCCTGTCCCCGCGCGAAGGCGAGGCCCGCACCGTCGGCGACGTTCACCGCGACGATCCCGGTGGGGGAGAGGAACTCGGCGACGCTCCGGTAGAACTCGACGCTCGTCACGTGTGCGGGGATCTGCGAGCCGCCGAAGACGTCGACGACCGCCAGGTCGACCGTCCCGCGGAGGCCGGCGGGCAGCTTGCCGAGCACCTCGCGGGCGTCGCCGTACCGCACCCGGATCGAGGCGCCGCGGGGGAACGGCAGGACCTCGCGGACGTGCTCGACCAGGTCGCGCTCGAGCTCGACGACCTGCTGTCGCGAGCCCGGGCGGGTGACCGCGACGTAGCGGGGCAGCGTCAGGGCACCGGCGCCGAGGTGCAGTGCCGTGACCGGCCCCTCCGGCAGCAGGTCGATCGCGTGCCCGATCCGCCGGATGTACTCGAAGGCCAGATGCGTGGGGTCCTCGAGGTCGACGTGCGACTGCGGCGTCCCGTCCACGACGAGCGTGAACGAGCCCGGTCGGTGCCGGTCCGGCTCCACCGACGCCCAGCCCGCACCGATCCGGAACCCGTCGAACGCATCAGCCATGCCTCCATGGAACACCACCGTCGATCCCCACCCGGACCACCACCCGTGGGTGGTGTGCCCGTCGCGGTCCGCTCGCGAGGCTGGTTCCACCGGTCGGGGACCCCCGCCGGACCCCCGCTCCCGGAAGGCACACCATGACCGCCCAGCTGCTCGCGAACACCGTCGTCGGCATCGTCCTCGTCGGCTTCCTGGCGTACCGTCAGGCCACCTGGCGCTCCCTCGACCCCGCACGGGTCTGGCGGACGCCGATCGTGCTCGGCGTGGTCGGGGTGGTCGTGCTCGCGCAGTCCGTCGCCGTGGTGACCACGCTCGACGTCCTCCTGCTCGGCGTCGAGGCCCTGGTCTCCGTCGCCGCCGGACTGGCGATGGGCGCGATGACCCGCTTCCGCACCGCCCCGACGCCGGACGCCCACGGCCGGACGCTGCAGGCGCGCACGGGCTGGGCCGGGGCCGGGCTCTGGGTCCTCGTCGTCGTCGTCCGCATCGGGCTCGACGTCGTCGGCGGGCACCTCGGCGCGCACCTGCTCACGTCGACGGGTGCGGTCCTGCTCGTCCTGGCGCTGAACCGGGCCGCCCGTGCCCTCGTCGTCGACCAGCGGATCCCGCACACCGCGCGCGGCATGATGGTCCGGTGACCACCGGCCCGCACGAGTCCACCGCCGTGCGCGCCGAGCCCGGGCAGGACCGCTCCGGCTCGGCGCTCGCCCCGGTGCTCAACCTCCTCGGCATCGCCGTCGTGACGTACTGGGTCGTCCGGACCGCGCTCGCCGGGGACGCACCCGTGTGGGTGTGGGTCCTGGAGACCGTGGCGCTCGCCGCGTGGGCGCTGCGGGTCGCCGCCGGCTCCGAGCGCGTGCGGCTCGTCGCGACGTGGGGCATGGTCCTCGCCGGGTCGGCCGTCGTCGTGCCGTCGGGCGCGGTGGTGGTCGCCGTGCCGATCGTGGCCGTCGTGGCCCTCGGTGCGAGTCGGTCCCGCCCGGTGTGGGACGGACCGGTCGCCGCCACCGTGTCGCTCGTGGTGGTCGCGGCCACCGCCGCCGTCACGGACGCACCCGTCGGCACCGTGCTCGGCGCCGGCGCCGGGCTGCTCCTGGCCGCCGTGGTCGGGTTCAGCCGCCGGCAGGCCCGCATCGTCGAGGAGCGCACCCGCCGTGCCGAGGTCGAGCGGCAGCGCGCCGAGCTCCTGGCGGACCGGTCGCGCACCGCCCGGGAGGTCCACGACGTGCTTGCCCACTCCCTCGGCGGCCTCGTGCTCCAGCTCGACGCTGTGGAGGCCCTGCTCGAGGCCGGCCGCGTCGACGAGGCCACCCGGCGCGCGGGCGACGCGCGGGCCCTCGCCGCCAGCGGTCTCGCCGAGGCACGGCGGGCCGTGCACGCCCTGCGCGAGGACACCGTCTCCGCAGCACCCGAGCTGTCGACGGACCTCGCCGGCCTGGTCGCCGCCCACCGCTCGTTCGGCGGGACCGTCACGACGCGTGGGGACACGGCGCTCACCGCCGTCGACGGGGCCCACCGGCACGTCGTGGTCGCGGCCGCCCGGGAGGCACTGAGCAACGCCCGCCGACACGCCCCCGGCCGTCCCGTGGTGCTGTCCGTCGACCGGGACGGTCCCGCCGTGCGGGTGATGGTGTCGAACGCCCTCGACGGCTCCGGCGCGGCTCCCGGCGGGACGGTCCCTCCCGCCGCCGACGGACACGGCCTCGCCGGGATGCGGGAGCGGTTCGCGGAGCTCGGCGACGGATCCTCGGTCGAGGCCGGGCCGGTCGACGGCTCGTTCGTCGTCGCGATGCGGCTCCCGGCGGTGACCGGGTGACGATCCGCGTGCTCGTGGTGGACGACCAGGCCATCGTCCGGGACGGCCTGGTGACGGTGCTCTCGCTCGTGCCCGACCTCGAGGTCGTCGGCGAGGCGACCGACGGCGCCGAGGCGGTCGCGATGGTCGCGGCCGACCCGCCGGACGTCGTGCTCATGGACCTGCGCATGCCGGGCACGGACGGTCCGACCGCGACGGCGGCGATCACGGCCGCGCACCCCGGGGTCGCGGTGCTCGTGCTCACCACCTACGCCGACGACGAGTCGATCGTCGGGGCGCTCCGGGCGGGCGCCCGCGGGTACCTGACCAAGGACGCCGGCCGGGCCGAGCTCGCCACGGCCGTCCGTGCGGTCGCCACGGGCCAGGCGACCTTCGACGCCGGCGTCGGGGCCCGGCTCGTCGCGCGGCTGGCCGAAGGGGGGCCCGCGGCGACCCCGTCGGACGAGGGCCGCGGGACCGACCTGCGCGACCGGTTCCCCGCGCTCACCCCGCGTGAGGCCGACGTCCTCGAGCGCATCGCCGACGGCCGGACGAACCCGGAGATCGCCGCAGAGCTGTTCCTGACGGTGCCGACCGTGAAGTCGTACGTCAACCAGGTCTTCGCGAAGCTCGGCGTGCGGACCCGTGCCGAGGCCGTGGCCCTCGTCCTCCGCTGACCACCACCCGGCGACACCACCCAGCCGGCTTCGAGGATCGTCACGTACCGTTCACTCGGTCGTCACCCGACAGGTGTCGAGTACTCCGCCCGGCAGCGCCGGACGCAGGAGCTCCGCACCCGCCGTCGTGACCACGGCGCGGCCCCGACCGGCCGCCGATCGGCACCCTCCCCACACGGGTGCCGCACGGCACGGTCCCGCCCCGCCGACGGCGCGCGTCCCGGTGCGCCGCCCCGTGCGACGGCGCACCGCCCCCACGCGTGCGCCCGGACCCCACCCTGCGCGGCACGCGGACCGGATCCACCCCTGGAGTCCCCCGTGACCGACACCGTCAGCCTGCCCACGCATGGCCTCGTCGAACCGACCCGACGCGACCGGGCGACCCGCGCCTCCCGGCCGCTGCCCGTCGACGCGTCCCGTCCCCGGCGTCCCGCGCCGCCCAGCGACGGCGAGACGGCGCCCGCGTGGATGCGGCTGCTCGGTGCGACCCTCCTGCTCGCCGGCGGCGTGCTCACGGCGGCCGTCCTCGGCTGGCCGGGGGACGCGCCCGAGGTCGCCCTGCTCGTGCCGGGCGTCGTCGCGCTCGTCGCCGGTGCGCTGCTGCTGCTCGCCCGGACGCGGATCGCGGTGACCGAGACCGACGTCGTCCTGGGCTTCCGACCGCTGCCCGCGCGCCGCATCGCCCGCCGTCGCATCGCCGAGGTGACCGTCGTCGAGGCCGACGCGCGCACGTACGGCGGCATCGGGCTCCGGCTGCACCGCGGCGTCCGGGCGCTCATCCTGACGCCCGGTCGCGGCGTGCGCATCACGGACGACCGCGGGCGCGTGACCTTCGTGCGGGCCGAGCACCCGGAGCGGCTGGTGCTCGCCCTGGCCGCCTGAACAGCGGGATCCGCGGCACGCGGTGTCCCCCGCCGCAGGGTGGTCGGCGTGCTTATACACGCCTCCGACGAATCCGGTCAAGCCAGGACTGGACAGCGCACGCAGGGCGACCTATGCTTGCAGTTCGCGCTCCCTGGCATTCGTGTGTCGTCATATTGCGGTCGAACACGCGCCCTGGTCAGCCGGTCCCGTATATGGCGGCGGGACCCGCTCACTGATCTTCGCACAGCCCACCGGCAGGCACGCCCCCTGGCGTGCAGGTCGCGGGGTACAACGTGCGTCGGTCCCGGGGTCGCGCCGAGCGATCAATCCACTCACCTACGTGCTGCTCGTCAGTACCGGCCCGACGGGGCCTACCGGAGGTCACACCCTTGGCTGCTGCGCCCAACGCATCCACCAACCCCAAGAACGGTCGCAACCACTCGCGACTCTCGTTCGCCAAGATCACGGACACCCTCACGGTTCCTGATCTGCTCGCCCTCCAGACGGAGAGCTTCGACTGGCTCGTCGGCAACGACGTCTGGAAGGCCCGCCTCGCCGAAGGACAGGAGCAGGGTCGCACCGACCTCGCGCTGCACTCCGGCCTCGAGGAGATCTTCGAGGAGATCTCCCCGATCGAGGACCTCGGCGAGACCATGCAGCTCTCGTTCACGTCCCCGGAGCTCGAGGACCCGAAGTACTCCATCGACGAGTGCAAGGAGCGTGGCAAGACCTACGCCGCGCCGCTCTACGTCAACGCCGAGTTCATGAACCACATGACCGGTGAGATCAAGACGCAGACCGTCTTCATGGGTGACTTCCCGCTCATGACCGAGCGCGGCACGTTCATCATCAACGGCACCGAGCGCGTCGTCGTCTCGCAGCTCGTCCGCTCGCCGGGCGTGTACTTCGAGCGCCAGCAGGAGAAGACGTCCGACAAGGACATCTACTCCGCGCGCATCATCCCCTCGCGCGGTGCCTGGCTCGAGTTCGAGATCGACAAGCGCGACCAGGTGGGCGTGCGCATCGACCGCAAGCGCAAGCAGTCCGTGACCGTCTTCCTCAAGGCCCTCGGCCTGACGAGCGAGGAGATCATGGAGGAGTTCCAGGGCTTCGCCTCGATCGAGTCGACGCTCGAGAAGGACGCCGTCCTCACGAAGGAAGAGGCGCTCAAGGACATCTACCGCAAGCTGCGTCCGGGCGAGCAGGTCGCCGCCGAGGCCGCGCGTGCGCTCCTCGACAACTTCTACTTCAACCCGAAGCGCTACGACCTGGCGAAGGTCGGTCGCTACAAGCTCGACCGCAAGCTCGGCATCGACGCGCCGCTGTCGGACTCGGTGCTCTCCGTGCAGGACATCGTCCGCACGATCAAGTACCTCGTCTCGCTGCACGCCGAGAAGACGAACCTCGACGGCGTCCGCGACGGCGAGCCCGTCCAGCTCCGCCTCGACGTGGACGACATCGACCACTTCGGCAACCGTCGCATCCGCGCCGTCGGCGAGCTCATCCAGAACCAGGTCCGCACGGGTCTGTCCCGCATGGAGCGCGTCGTCCGCGAGCGCATGACCACGCAGGACATCGAGGCGATCACGCCGCAGACGCTCATCAACGTGCGTCCGGTCGTCGCCGCGATCAAGGAGTTCTTCGGGACGTCCCAGCTGTCGCAGTTCATGGACCAGAACAACCCGCTCGCGGGTCTGACGCACAAGCGTCGCCTGTCGGCCCTCGGCCCGGGTGGTCTGTCCCGTGAGCGTGCCGGCGTCGAGGTCCGCGACGTCCACCCGTCGCACTACGGCCGCATGTGCCCGATCGAGACCCCGGAAGGCCCGAACATCGGCCTGATCGGCTCGCTCGCGTCGTTCGGTCGGATCAACTCCTTCGGCTTCATCGAGACCCCGTACCGTCGCGTCGTCGACGGCCAGGTCACGACGCAGATCGACTACCTGACCGCCTCGGAAGAGGACGACTTCGTGGTCGCCCAGGCCAACGCGCCGCTCACCGACTCCTTCCACTTCCAGGACGACAAGGTGCTCGTCCGGAAGAAGGGCGGCGAGGTCGAGCTCGTCGGCAAGGACGAGGTCGACTACATGGACGTCTCGCCGCGCCAGATGGTGTCGGTCGCGACCTCGCTCATCCCGTTCCTCGAGCACGACGACGCGAACCGCGCCCTCATGGGTGCGAACATGCAGCGCCAGGCCGTGCCGCTCCTCCGCTCCGAGTCGCCGCTCGTCGGCACCGGCATGGAGGGCTACACCGCCATCGACGCCGGTGACGTCGTCACCGCCGACAAGGCCGGTGTCGTCTCCGAGGTCTCGGCCGACGCCGTGACCCTGCAGCTCGACGAGGGCGGCACGCAGACCTACTACCTGCGCAAGTTCGACCGCTCGAACCAGGGCACGAGCTACAACCACCGCGTCATCGTCTCCGCAGGCGAGCGCGTGGAGCAGGGCGAGGTCATCGCCGACGGTCCCGCGACGGAGAACGGCGAGCTCGCGCTCGGCAAGAACCTCCTCGTCGCGTTCATGCCGTGGGAGGGCTACAACTACGAGGACGCGATGATCCTGTCGCAGAACCTCGTGAAGGACGACACGCTCTCCTCGATCCACATCGAGGAGTACGAGGTCGACGCCCGCGACACGAAGCTCGGCAAGGAGGAGATCACCCGCGACCTCCCGAACGTCAGCCCGGACCTCCTGGCCGACCTCGACGAGCGCGGCATCATCCGCATCGGTGCCGAGGTCCGCCCCGGCGACATCCTGGTCGGCAAGGTCACGCCGAAGGGCGAGACCGAGCTCTCCGCCGAGGAGCGCCTGCTCCGCGCGATCTTCAACGAGAAGTCGCGCGAGGTGCGCGACACCTCGCTGAAGGTGCCCCACGGTGAAGAGGGCACGATCATCGGTGTCAAGGTCTTCGACGCGCAGGACGGCGACGACGAGCTCGGCTCGGGCGTCAACCAGCGCGTGGTCGTCTACATCGCCCAGAAGCGCAAGATCACCGCGGGTGACAAGCTCGCCGGTCGTCACGGCAACAAGGGCGTCATCTCGACGATCCTGCCGGTCGAGGACATGCCGTTCCTCGCGGACGGCACCCCGGTCGACATCGTGCTGAACCCGCTCGGCGTCCCCGGCCGCATGAACTTCGGCCAGGTCCTCGAGATCCACCTCGGGTGGCTCGCTAAGCAGGGCTGGAACGTCGAGGGCATCCAGGAGTGGGCATCCGCCCTGCCGGAAGCGGCGCACAGCGCCGAGCCCGGCACGAAGGTCGCCACCCCGGTGTTCGACGGTGCGTACGAGCGTGAGATCGAGGGCCTCCTCGACAGCACCCTCCCCAACCGCGACGGGGAGCGCCTGATCGGCTCCTCCGGCAAGGCGCAGCTCTTCGACGGCCGCTCCGGCGAGCCGTTCCCGGAGCCCGTCTCGGTCGGCTACATGTACATCCTCAAGCTGCACCACCTGGTCGACGACAAGATCCACGCCCGTTCGACCGGTCCGTACTCGATGATCACGCAGCAGCCGCTGGGTGGTAAGGCGCAGTTCGGTGGCCAGCGATTCGGTGAGATGGAGGTGTGGGCGCTCGAGGCGTACGGCGCCGCCTACGCCCTCCAGGAGCTCCTGACGATCAAGTCCGACGACATCCTCGGCCGCGTGAAGGTCTACGAGGCGATCGTCAAGGGCGAGAACATCCAGGAGCCCGGCATCCCCGAGTCGTTCAAGGTCCTCATGAAGGAGATGCAGTCGCTCTGCCTGAACGTCGAGGTCCTCTCGGCGGACGGCCAGGCGGTCAGCCTCCGCGACACGGACGACGAGGTCTTCCGTGCCGCTGAAGAGCTCGGCATCAACATCTCCTCGCGGTTCGAGTCGTCGTCCGTCGACGACATCTGAGCCGGCCCGTACCGAACACGTTTCGAACTCAGCAAGAGAGAAGAACATTGCTCGAAGCAACGTCATTTGACGCCATCCGGATCGGCCTCGCGACCGCCGAGGACATCCGTCAGTGGTCGTACGGCGAGGTCAAGAAGCCGGAGACCATCAACTACCGCACCCTGAAGCCCGAGAAGGACGGTCTGTTCGGTGAGCAGATCTTCGGTCCGTCCCGCGACTGGGAGTGCGCCTGCGGCAAGTACAAGCGGGTCCGCTTCAAGGGCATCGTCTGCGAGCGCTGCGGCGTCGAGGTCACCAAGTCCTCGGTCCGCCGCGAGCGCATGGGCCACATCGAGCTCGCCGCGCCCGTCACGCACATCTGGTACTTCAAGGGCGTCCCGTCGCGCCTCGGCTACCTCCTCGACATGGCGCCGAAGGACCTCGAGAAGGTCATCTACTTCGCGGCGTACATGATCATCGACATCGATGAAGAGGGCCGTCACGCCGACATGCCCGGTCTCGAGAACGAGATGCGCCTCGAGATCAAGAACCTCGAGGGTCAGCGCGACTCGATCATCGCCGACCGCCTCAAGAAGCTCGAGGACGACCTCGCAGCGCTCGAGGAGGAGGGCGCCAAGGCCGACGTGAAGCGCCGGACCAAGGACACCGCCGAGAAGGAGATGTCCCAGGTCCGCAAGTCCTTCGACGAGGACATCACCCGGCTCGAGCGCGTGTGGGAGGACTTCCGCAACCTCAAGGTCGGCGACCTCAAGCCCGAGGACGCCGTGTTCCACGAGCTCCAGGACCGCTTCGGGATCTACTTCGACGCCTACATGGGCGCCGAGGCGATCAAGCTGCGGCTCGAGGCCTTCGACCTGGCCGCCGAGGCCGAGGCGCTGCGTCTGCAGATCGCCGAGGGCAAGGGCCAGAAGAAGATCCGCGCGATCAAGCGCCTGCGCGTCGTCAGCTCCTTCCTCGCCACCGGCAACTCGCCGGCCGCGATGGTGCTCGACGTCGTGCCGGTCATCCCGCCGGAGCTCCGCCCGATGGTGCAGCTCGACGGTGGCCGCTTCGCCACGTCGGACCTCAACGACCTCTACCGTCGTGTGATCAACCGCAACAACCGTCTCCGCCGCCTGCTCGACCTCGGCGCCCCCGAGATCATCGTGAACAACGAGAAGCGCATGCTGCAGGAAGCGGTCGACGCGCTGTTCGACAACGGTCGTCGTGGTCGTCCGGTCACCGGTACCGGCAACCGCGCCCTGAAGTCCCTGAGCGACATGCTCAAGGGCAAGCAGGGTCGTTTCCGCCAGAACCTGCTCGGCAAGCGCGTCGACTACTCGGGCCGTTCGGTCATCATCGTCGGCCCGCAGCTCAAGCTCCACCAGTGCGGTCTGCCGAAGCAGATGGCGCTCGAGCTGTTCAAGCCGTTCGTCATCAAGCGCCTCATCGACCTGTCTCACGCGCAGAACATCAAGTCGGCCAAGCGCATGGTCGAGCGTTCGCGTCCGCAGGTGTGGGACGTGCTCGAGGAGATCATCCGCGAGCGCCCCGTGCTGCTGAACCGTGCGCCGACGCTGCACCGTCTGGGCATCCAGGCGTTCGAGCCGCAGCTCGTCGAGGGCAAGGCCATCCAGCTCCACCCGCTCGTGTGTGCTGCGTTCAACGCGGACTTCGACGGTGACCAGATGGCCGTGCACCTGCCGCTGTCGGTCGAGGCCCAGGCCGAGGCCCGCATCCTGATGCTCGCCTCGAACAACATCCTCAAGCCGTCCGACGGCCGTCCGGTGACCCTGCCCGCGCAGGACATGATCATCGGTCTGCACCACCTCACGACGGTGCGCGAGGGTGCGACGGGCGAGGGCCGTGCGTTCTCCTCCGTCGCCGAGGCGATCCTCGCGAAGGACCAGAACACGCTGCACCTCAACGCGATGGTGAAGATCCGCATGTCGGGTGTCCACTTCGCCGAGGGCGAGGCGCCGGAGGGCTACGAGGTCGGTCAGCCGATCCTCCTCGAGACCACCCTGGGCCGCGCGCTCTTCAACGAGACGCTGCCGGCGGACTACCCGTTCGTCCAGCGCGTCACCGACAAGGGCACCCTCTCCGCGATCGTCAACGACCTCGCCGAGCGCTACTCCAAGACCGAGACGGCCGCCGCGCTGGACCGGATCAAGGACGCGGGCTTCTACTGGGGCACGCGCTCCGGTGTGACCGTGGCGCTCTCGGACGTCGTGACGCCTCCTCGCAAGAAGGAGATCATCGCGGGCTACGAGGTCCAGGCCGCCAAGGTCCAGGGCGAGTTCGACAAGGGTCTGATCACCGACGCGGAGCGCCGCGCCGACCTGATCAAGATCTGGACCGAGGCCACGAACGAGATCGCGCAGGAGATGCGCGACAACTTCCCCGTCGACAACACCATCAACCGCATGGTGTCGTCGGGTGCTCGTGGTAACTGGCTGCAGGTGCGCAACATCGCCGGTATGCGTGGTCTGGTGAACAACCCGAAGGGCGAGATCATCGCCCGCCCGATCATCAACTCGTACCGCGAGGGCCTGACCGTGGCGGAGTACTTCATCGCCACGCACGGTGCCCGCAAGGGTCTGGCCGACACGGCTCTCCGTACGGCCGACTCGGGCTACCTGACGCGTCGTCTCGTCGACGTCTCGCAGGACGTCATCATCCGTGAGGACGACTGCGGCACGACCCGTGGCCTCGAGCTGCCGATCGCGACCGTGGGTGCCGACGGCGCCCTCGTCCGCGACCCGCGCGTCGAGAACACCGTGTACTCGCGCACCCTGGCCACCCCGGCGTCCGACGCCTCGGGCACCCAGGTCGCCGAGGCCGGCGAGGACGTCGGTGACGTCCTGCTGGACACGCTGCTCGCTGCCGGTGTCGAGAGCATCAAGGTGCGCTCGGTCCTGACCTGCGAGTCGGCCGTCGGTGTCTGCGCGAAGTGCTACGGCCGTTCGCTCGCCACGGGCAACCTCGTCGACATCGGCGAGGCGGTCGGCATCATCGCCGCCCAGTCCATCGGTGAGCCCGGTACCCAGCTGACGATGCGTACCTTCCACACGGGTGGTTCGGCCTCGGCCGACGACATCACGCAGGGTCTGCCCCGCGTGACGGAGCTCTTCGAGGCCCGCACCCCGAAGGGCGCGTCCCCGATCGCCGAGGCCCCCGGCCGCGTCACGATCGAGGACACGGACAAGGGTCGTCGGATCATCCTCACGCCGGACAACGGCGACGAGCCGTTCATCTACCCGGTGCTCAAGCGTGCGACCCTCCTCATCGAGGACGGCCAGCACGTCGAGCTCGGCGAGCAGTTCATCGCCGGCACGGTGGACCCGAAGGAGGTCCTCCGGGTCAAGGGTGTGCGCGAGGTCCAGAAGCACCTCGTCAACGGTGTGCAGGACGTGTACGGCTCGCAGGGCGTGCCGATCCACGACAAGCACATCGAGGTCATCGTCCGCCAGATGCTCCGCAAGGTCACCGTCGTCGACCACGGCGACACCGACCTGCTGCCGGGTGAGCTCGTCGACCGGTCGCGCTACAACGCGCTGAACCGTGCGGCGCTGCAGGAGGGTCGCAAGACCGCCTCGGCTCGCCAGGAGGTCATGGGCATCACGAAGGCGTCCCTCGCGACCGAGTCGTGGCTGTCCGCCGCGTCCTTCCAGGAGACCACCCGCGTCCTCACGCAGGCGGCCATGGAGGGCAAGCAGGACCACCTCGTCGGCCTCAAGGAGAACGTCATCATCGGTAAGCTCATCCCCGCCGGGACGGGCCTCAGCCGGTACCGTGACGTGGACGTCGCCGCGACCGAGGAAGCCAAGGCGGAGCGGTACCCCAACCGCATCTTCGCCGACGACTCCTCGTTCTCGGACGCCGACCTGAGCTTCGTCGACTTCGACAGCTTCTCGTCGGACGACTTCACGCCCGGGACCTACAACTGAGTCTGAGCTGAACCCGGAAGGCCCCCGCATCCTCGGATGCGGGGGCCTTCCTCGTTGCCGGACGGTACCGGTGGCGGCCTGGAGGCGCGGTGCGGGCCCGACCCGCGCCTCCCGTCCGTCAGGTGGTCCCGCCGTCAGGCGGTGCGGCCCTTCTCGTCGACCAGCGAGTACAGGCTGAGCACGTTGCCGTCGGGGTCGCGGACGTCGAACCAGTCGACCGCGCCGTCGACGCACTCCACCGGGCCGACGTCGATGCCGAGCGAGCCGATGCGGGCGTGCTGCGCGCGGACGTCGTCGACGCCGAAGCGGACGGTCGCGGGACGCTGCTCGGCGTCCGATGCCCGGAACAGCTGCAGCCAGATGCCGCCGATCTCGTACTCGACGACGCCGTCCTCCGGTTCGAGGTCCGGGTCGGAGCGCTGGAACACGGCGCCGTACCAGAGGCAGGACGCCTCGATGTCGGAGACGGGCAACCCCACGGTCACGCTCGTGATGTCCATGCCCCATCATGTCCCGCCGGTGGCCCGCGCGTCGAGGGTCTTCCTGCACAGGTTCGCCCTCCGGACCCGCCTCCACAGGACCGTCCCCGGGCCGCTCGTCGGGGCGTGCAGAGCGCGATGATCCCGGCATGACGACCCCCTCCGCGCAGCCCGATACCCACCGGTACCCCCGCACTGGGGCCACCCCTCGCGGCCCCGCCCCCTCGTTGTGGGACTGCATTCGACGACTGTCGCGCAAGTACCGTGATCGGGCGTCGCGTCCCTGGCGGCGCACTACCCGAAGACCCTCGCACCAGCGAGTCCAAGGAGGTGCGGGGCACATGGCCACGCTGTCCGAGATCCTCATCCTCAACGGCGCGCTCCCGATCGAGCACCTCGACGCCATGACCGGGGACGAGGAGATCGACGAGCGCGCGATCCGCACCCTCGTCGACCAAGGGGTCGTGAGCGAGGCGCAGTTCGTCACCGCGCGCGCCGCGTCGCACAACTCCCGGACCGTCCCGCTGACCGACTACCCGGTCGACGGCACCGCGGTGTCGATGCTGCCCGCGGCACTGTGCCGTCGCCACGGGGTGCTCGGCATCGGGTTCGAGGGCGAGACGCTCGTCCTGGCCATGGTGAACCCCACGAACGTCCTCGCCATCGACGACGCCCGTGCCGCCTCCGGCCGGACCGTCAAGCCGCTGCAGGTCGAGGAGCGTGACCTGCAGGCCGCGCTCGACCGCTACCTGCGCGCCGACGACGAGCTCAGCGACCTGACCTCGTCGATGGGCGAGGAAGCGGGCGCGCAGGCACAGCAGCAGGCCGACCTGACCGACGGCTCGCTCGACGACGTCCCGATCGTCCGGTTCGTGAACCTGCTCGTCTCGCAGGCGATCCAGGACCACGCGTCCGACATCCACATCGAGCCCGGCGAGCACGAGGTGCGCGTCCGCTACCGCATCGACGGCGTGCTGCACGAGATGGCCCCGGCGCCGAAGAACATCCAGAACGGCGTCATCAGCCGCCTGAAGATCATGAGCGACATCGACATCGCCGAGCGACGCAAGCCGCAGGACGGCCGCATGTCGGTGCGGCACGGCGGCAGGCAGATCGACCTCCGCGTGGCGACGCTGCCGACCGTGTGGGGCGAGAAGGTCGTCATGCGGATCCTCGACAACACGAACACCTCGCTGACGCTCAAGGACCTCAACCTGCTCGAGCAGAACGCCGAGGCCTACCGGCGTTCGTACTCCAAGCCGTACGGCATGATCCTCGTGACCGGCCCCACCGGCTCGGGCAAGTCGACGACCCTGTACACGACGCTGAACGCCGTCGCGAAGCCCGAGATCAACGTCATCACCGTCGAGGACCCGGTCGAGTACCGGATGGGCGGCATCAACCAGGTGCAGGTCAACCCGAAGGCCGGCCTGACCTTCGCATCCGCGCTGCGCTCGATCCTGCGCTCCGACCCGGACGTCGTGCTCCTCGGTGAGATCCGCGACCACGAGACCGCGCAGATCGCGATCGAGGCCTCGCTGACCGGCCACCTCGTGCTCTCGACCCTGCACACGAACGACGCCCCCTCGGCCGTGACGCGACTGACCGAGATGGACATCGAGCCGTTCCTCGTCGGGTCCGCGCTCGACTCGGTGGTCGCGCAGCGTCTCGCACGCCGCCTCTGCGACCGGTGCAAGGCGCCGTCGGTGTACAGCGCCGAGCAGCTCGTCGCGATGGGCTTCATCGCGCCGGGTGACCAGGCGCCGGCGCTCTTCGGGCCGGTCGGTTGCGCCGTCTGCTCGAACACCGGCTACCGGGGCCGCATCGCCCTGCACGAGGTGATGACCGTGACCGAGGAGATCGAGCGGCTCGCAGTGGCGCGGGCGTCCAGCGCCGAGATCAGCCGGGTCGCGCAGGAGCAGGGCATGCTCACGCTCCGGCAGGACGGTTTCGAGAAGGCGAAGCTCGCGATGACGAGCATCGACGAGATCCTGCGCGTGGTCGCGTAGGCGTGGGAGTGGGACGATGACCGATTCTGTCTACGACATCTCCGTGCCCGAGGGCGAGCCCGTCGCGGGCTGGCATCCCGCGCAGCCCGCCGGCGCGATCGGCGGCCGCCGTGCCGCCCGGCTCGCCGCCGGCTCGGCTCCGCTGGCGCCCGCCACGCACGGACACCAGACCGCCCCGGCCGCGGCCGGCCCGGTCTACGACCTGCAGAGCGACGCCGCCTCGTGGCCGGCACCGACCGGCCAGGCCGTCGCCGTGCCCGTCGCGCAGCCGCACTCCGTCCCCGCGACGCCCCCCGCCGCCGTCCCGCCGTCCACGGCCTCCTACGGCTACGCGCAGGCGGAGACCGAGGCGCTCGGTGCTCCGGTCGCGTCGACTGCCACGCTGCGCGGCCGTGCCCCCGAGGGGCAGGCCGAGATCGCCTTCACCCGGCACGCACGCGAGGTCGCGGACGCCGACCTGGTCACGGCGCTCGCCCAGGTGGTCTACCAGGGTGCGTCCGACCTCCACGTCACCGCCGACGCCGCCCCCACCGTGCGCGTCGACGGCTCGCTCCGACCGGCCGTGCCGGGAGGCCCGTGGGCGCGGAACAAGGTCGTCGCGGCACTCAAGACGCTGCTGAGCGCCGAGCAGGCCGGCCAGTTCGACCACGAGCAGGAGCTCGACTTCGCGTACTCGCTGTCGCCCGAGTACCGCTTCCGCGTGAACTACTACCAGCAGCGCGGCAACTGGGGTGCCGCCTTCCGCATCATCCCGACCAAGATCAAGACGCTGAAGCAGCTCGGCATCCCCGAGCAGGTCGGCGACTTCGCGAAGCTGCCCCGTGGTCTCGTGCTCGTGACCGGTCCGACCGGTTCCGGCAAGTCCACCACGCTGGCGGCGCTCATCGACCTCGTCAACGAGACCCGTGCGGACCACATCGTGACGGTCGAGGACCCGATCGAGTTCATGCACGAGCACAAGAAGGCGATCATCAACCAGCGCGAGGTCGGTGCGGACACGCACTCGTTCGCGCGGGCGCTCAAGCACGTCCTCCGCCAGGACCCCGACGTCATCCTCATCGGCGAGCTCCGCGACCTCGAGACCATCTCCGTCGCGCTCACCGCCGCCGAGACCGGCCACCTCGTCTTCGCGACCCTGCACACGCAGAGCGCGCCCGGCACGATCGACCGCGTGATCGACGTGTTCCCGCCGCACCAGCAGGGGCAGATCCGCACGCAGCTCGCCGCGACGCTCGAGGGCGTCGTGTGCCAGACGCTCGTGCCGAAGGCCAACGGAGCGGGCCGGGTCGTCGCCACCGAGATCATGAAGACCACGCCGGCGATCGCGAACCTGGTGCGCGAGGGAAAGACGTACCAGATAACCTCCGCCATGCAGGCCGGGCGCGACGCCGGCATGCACACGATGGACCAGGACCTCGCCGAGCTGGTCAACGTCGGCACGATCACCCGCAAGGCCGCGCTCGAGAAGGTGCACGACGAGGACGGCTTCGACCGGCTCGTGCAGCGCGTCGAGTCGCCGTCCGACTCGTCCGCCGCGGCGATCGCAGCGTCCGAGATCGACTTCGGCGACAAGTACTCGGGAGGCCACTGATGTCACTCGCCTTCGACTACCGGGGTCGCGACGGCGCCGGGAAGCTCGTCAAGGGCCGACTCGACGCCGCCTCCGAGGGGGCGGTCGTCCAGCGCCTGCGCGGCATGGGTGTCTCGCCCATCGCGATCACCGAGGCGAAGCCCGGCACCGGGCTGCAGACCGAGATCAAGATCCCCGGGTTCGAGAAGGGCGTCGGGCTCAAGGACCTCGCGATCATGTCCCGTCAGGCCTCGACCATGCTGTCGTCGGGGCTCTCGCTGCTCCGTGCGCTGACGATCCTCGCCGACCAGACGGACAACAAGAAGCTGAAGGACATCCTCGGGAAGGTCCGCGACGACGTCGAGCGCGGCGTCTCGTTCTCCGACGCGGTGGCGAAGTACCCGGTGGACTTTCCGCCGATCATGATCAACATGATCCGGGCGGGGGAGACCGGCGGGTTCCTCGACCAGGCCATGGACTCGATCGCGACGAACTTCGAGAAGGAGCACAAGCTCCGCTCGACCATCAGGTCGGCGATGACCTATCCGGTCGTCGTGCTCGTGATGTCGCTGCTGGCGGTCGTCATCATGCTCGTGTTCATCGTCCCGATCTTCCAGGACATGTTCGCGTCGCTCGGCGGGCAGTTGCCGCTGCCGACGATGATGCTCGTCTGGCTGTCGCACGCGATGGTCTACATCGGTCCCGTGCTCGCCGTGCTCCTGATCGTCGGGTGGGTCTGGTGGCGCGCGAACAAGAACACCGATCGGGTCCGCGGTCTCGTCGACCCGCTGAAGCTGCGGATGCCGGTGTTCGGTCAACTCGCGCGGAAGATCGTGATGGCACGGTTCTCGCGGAACCTGTCGAACATGATCGGCGCCGGCGTCCCGATCCTCGAGGCGCTGCAGATCGCCGGCAAGGTGTCGAACAACATCGTCGTCGAACGGGCGTTGCGACGGGTTTCCGAAGCGGTGCGGAAAGGTGAATCCATCGCCGCCCCACTGGAACGCGAAACGGTGTTCCCGGCAATGGTCGCGCAGATGATCGCGGTCGGCGAGGACGCGGGTTCCATGGAATTGATGTTGGAACGCATCGCGGTCTTCTACGACAACGAGGTCGAGGCGTCGACCGAAGCGTTGACGTCGCTCATCGAGCCGCTCCTGATCGGCTTCCTCGGCGTGGTGGTGGGCGGCATGATCGTCGCGCTGTACCTGCCGATCTTCCAGATCTCCTCGCTCGTCAAGTAGAACGACGACCGACGTCCCTCGTTCCGGAGGCCGTCAGGTGATCCGCACCCCCGGTACTGGGGGCATTTCGTAGCACAGATCACCCCCGTTCTCGGGATTATGTCCCCTGAATGCCGTGAATACGCTTGCCAGCGGCGGCGGAGCAGTCTGCGGCACATCCCCCAACGCATTTCCCAGAAGAATGGAAAACACCATGTACTTCGCTCTCATGGGCAAGCTCGACGCTCGCCGCAAGGGCCTCCTCGAGGACAAGGAGAAGGGCTTCACGCTCATCGAGCTCCTCGTCGTCGTCATCATCATCGGCATCCTCGCCGCGATCGCCATCCCGGTGTACCTGGGTGTGCAGAACAACGCGAAGGACTCCAGCGTCAAGTCGGACCTGACCAACTTCAAGACCGCCGTGGTCAGCATGCAGACCACGAACGGCACCCTCCCGGCAGCGGCGACCTACACGAGCACGAACGCCCTCACCGCCGACCTCAAGGGCGCGGGTGCGAGCCAGGGCTCCGACACGTCGTCGATCGCGTACACCACGGGGGGCACCGCGGCCGCCCCGACCTTCCGCGTCGTGGGCACCAGCTCGACCGGCAAGACCTTCTGCGCGTCCGACAGCTCGGGTGTCGTCAGCGGCAGCACCTGCTGAGGACACTGCATCAGGACGGACCGTGACGCTCGTCACGGTCCGTCCACCTGTCCCACCCATCCAGGATCGAGAGGCTGAGCATGCTGCTGCGCATCGTCGACCGCCTCCGGGCGGCGCGAGAGTCCGACGAGGGCTTCTCGATCATCGAGGTCATGGTCGCGATGACGATCTTCGCGATGATCGCGGCCGGCGTCGCCGCCGGCATCGTCTCGACGATGTACCTGACGCAGGACAACCGGTCGCGCGAAGCCGCGCTCCAGCTCGCCAACCAGGCGCTCGACGCCGCACGCAGCACCAAGGACGTCTTCACCCTCGACGACGAGATCCTGCCGGCGACGGTCGGCGAGCAGGACTACACCGTCAAGCAGACGACCAACTGGATCAACTCGGACGGTTCCGACAACACCTGCGGGGCCGGCTCCGGCGTCCTCGCCTACAAGCGCGTCGCCATCACCGTCTCGTGGACGAGCGGCACGTCGCCCCGCCGGAAGAACGTCGTGCTCGACACCCTCATCTCCCCGTCGTCCGCCGTGTCGAGCGCGACGGCGTCGACGATCGTGGTGGGCGTCAAGACCGCGACCGGTGCCGCGAACCCCGGGGTCTCCGTGATGATCACGCCGAGCTCCGACGGCGCCAAGAGCCTCGCGAAGCCGCCCGCCGTCACCGATGCGAACGGCTGCAGCTACGCCGTGGGTGTCACCCCGGGCACGTACAAGGTGACCATCGCCAAGGCCGGGAACATCGACCCCACCGGTGACTCGACGCCCGACGCGGTCGTGAAGACCATCGCCGGCGGAGTCGGCAACAAGACGTTCGCGTTCGACCGCGCGATCAGCGTGACGACCGGCGGGCCTCTCAACCTCAAGGACGGCGTCAGCGCGAAGCTCCCGACGTCACTGCCGATGACCTACGTCTCCGGCGACACCGTCCGGACCGCCACGACCACCCCGACGCTGCTGTACCCGTACCAGTGGACGGCGATCGCGGGGACCTTCTCGAGCACCTGTCCGAACGTCGACCCCACCAAGTGGCCCGCGGCGGGCGGCTTCACGGCGTCGCCGAACATCTTCAACGGCACGGACGGCACGACGCCCGGCTTCAACCCGACGACGGACCTGACCGTGACGGCCCGAGCGCCGATGGGCGTCATCGACGTGAAGACGAACGGCCTCGACACCGTGCTCTCGGCGACGGTGAAGAACACGACCGCGGTGCCGAACGGCGACCCCGGTTGCAACACGACGACCTACTGGTTCACCGGGCTGAACTCGGCCAAGGCGACCACGATCGCGCTGCCGTTCGGGACCTACACCCTCGCCGGCACCACGGTGCTCGGCGGCCTGCTGAGCAACGGCTCGGTGAACGTGGCCGCGAACCCGGACGTGATGAACCTCAAGGTCTCGACGAGCGGCAAGGTCGTCACCCTCGATCCGCGGACGGTGGTGAGCCCGTGATCGCCTCCCTCCGCGGTCGCATCGACCGGGCGGCCGACGACCGTGGTCTCACGTTGGTCGAGCTCCTGGTCGCGATGAGCCTCTCGCTGCTGGTGCTCACCATCGCAGGGTCGTTCCTGGTCTCGGCGCAGAAGGCCGCGGTCACGGCGACATCGACGAGCGGGAACACCCGCGCCGCGTCGGTCGCCATGAACGAGATGAGCCGCATGCTCCGCGCGGCGACCGACAACCCGGTGCCCACCGGGGACGACTCGCAGTTCGCGTTCCAGTACGCCAGCGCCACGTCGCTGCGCTTCTTCGCGTACGTGAACCTCGACTCGACGCTCTCGCAGCCGGTCGAGGTGCAGCTCACCCTCGACCCTGCGACGAAGCGCATCACCGAGACCACCTGGAAGGGCACGGCGATCGCGGGCAACTCGTCGTACTACGCCTTCCCGCTCGCCACGGGTGCGACGCTGTCCGCCACACCGACGAACAAGCGCACGCTCGTCTCGTCCGCCGTCAGCCCCGTCGCGTTCCGCCTCAAGAACGCGGACGGCGACGTGCTGAACGCGACCGGGGCGGCCGTCTCCGCCGTGGAGCTCGCCAACATCCGTTCCGTCGACGTCTCCGTCACGGTCGGCGCCCGCACGGACGACCCGAACGCGGTCACCCTGGCGAGCACCGTCAGCCTGCCGAACATCGTGATGGGAGCCTCGTCGTGATCCGTCTGCTCCGCGCGCTCCGCCGCCGCGACGACGACCGCGGCATGGCCCTGGTCGCGGTCGTCGGCATCGGCGCGGTGGTCATGCTGCTCGTCGGGACGATGGTCGCCGTCGCGACGTCCGGTGCCCGCGTCACCTCGACGGACCGGTCCTGGAACCGTGCGATCGCCGCGGCCTACGCGGGCGTCGCCGACTACCAGTCCCGTCTCAACGCGGACAACTCCTACGGCAACTACGGGCAGGCGGACGCGCCCTTCAGCGCGGCTTCCGGCAGTGTCTTCGCCAAGGGGTCGGGGGGCAACCCGGCGTTCGGGTACCGCGCGCAGGACGCGTGGGTGTCGGTGCCGACGGGCGACGGTTCCGCGAGCGACTCGGCGTTCCGGTACGCCGTCGACAACAGCAAGTTGTCCTCGCAGGGCGTGATCCGTGTGCAGTCGACCGGTCGTTCGGGAACCACCACCCGCACCGTCGTCGCCAACGTCCGCCCGGACGGCTTCTCGAACTACCTGTACTTCACGAACTACGAGTCCGGTGACCCGTCGGTGACCAACGAGAAGGGGATCGGCTCCGCCGCGTGCACCTCGGCGTACCGTCCGCTCGCGACGACGTCGACCTGCGACCAGATCCAGTTCGGGTCCGGCGACGTCCTGAAGGGGCCGGTCCGTTCGAACGACCAGATCAAGGTCTGCGGCGCGACCTTCAAGAACACCGTCCAGAGCGTGTTCGGCGTCTCGAGCAGCGGATGCTCGACGGGCAACTACGCGTCCAACCCCACCACGTCGTCCACGCTCACACCGCCGGCGACCATCGGCGACCTGCGGGACTACACCCGCTCGGACCTCCCGTCGACGACCGAGACGGTCGAGGGCGCCGGCTGCCTGTACACCGGGCCGACCAAGATCGTCTTCAACGGTGACGGGACGATGACCGTCCGGTCACCGCTCACCATCGTGACCCAGGTGCGCGGCGAGAGCGCCGTCCCGGGAGCACAGATCACGAGCGGTGACGCGGTCGCGAAGTGCGGGGCGGTCGCCGCCCTGCGCAGCGCTTCGGGTGCGACGATCGCCGTGCCGAAGAACAACCTCGTCTACGTCCAGAACGAGCCGAGCGCTCGACCGGCCGGCACCGCACAGGACCCGAACTACTGGAACGGGTCGCCGATGAAGACCACGGCCACGGCGTGCTCCGTCCCGAACCCGACCGTCGGTCGCGACAGCGCGACGTCGCTGCGCGGCAACGGCGTCGGCTACCCGTACGTGGGGAGTTCGACGAGCGTCTCCGAGACCGACCCGACCGCGGGTGCCGGTGCGGCGGTGTCGAACCCGTACGGCTGCGACCGCGGGGACGTCTTCGTCCAGGGAACCGTCGACAAGGCCGTCACGATCGCGGCGGAGAACTACCTCTACGTCACGGGTGACATCACCTACAGCGCGAACCGCTCGGCCTCGACGGTCCTCGGGCTGATCGGGCAGCGCGCCGTGTGGGTGTGGAACCCGATCCGTCCGGACGGCAACGCCGTCCTGCCGAGCAACCGGGAGATCGACGCTGCGATCCTCTCGAACACCGGAACGTTCGTCGTCCAGAACTGGACGCGGGGCTCGGCCTACGGGCGTGGCCTCCTCACCGTGAACGGTTCGATCGCCCAGAACTTCCGTGGAGCCGTCGGACTGGCCAGCGGTCAGGGGTACACGAAGGCGTACCAGTTCGACTCGAGTCTCGCGGTCTACACACCCCCGAAGTTCCCGCAGCCGACCGTCACGACGTACCGTGTCGCCACACAGGTCGAGTCGAGGACGGCGTACACCGCGAGCGGGACGGCCATCCCGTGACCGCTGCCGTGACGCTCATCGGCAGCCTGACCGCTGCCCTCGGACTGGCGCTCGGGTCGTTCCTCAACGTCGTGGTGCACCGGGTGCCCGCGGGGCTCTCGGTGGTGGCGCCGGCCTCGGCCTGCCCGCGCTGCGCGCACCCGATCCGCAGGCGTGACAACGTCCCCGTGGTGTCGTGGCTCGTGCTCCGCGGACGCTGCCGCGACTGCGCGACGCCGATCTCCGTCCGCTACCCGCTGGTCGAGGCGGCCACCGCGGTCCTGTTCGTCCTGGTCGCGGTCCGCTTCCTCCCGGGGGCCGGGTCGACCCCCGCCGTGCTCGCCGGGCAGCTCGTCCTGCTCGCCGCCCTGCTCACGGCGATGGCGGGCAGTGTCGCGCTGGCCCTCATCGACCTGGACACCCAGCGGCTGCCGAACCGCATCGTGCTCCCGGCGTACCCGGTCCTGCTCGTCCTGCTGACGCTGTCGTCCGCGCTCACCGGCGAGTGGAGCGCACTGCTCCGGGGCCTCGTCGGGATGGTCGTCCTCGGCGGCGTCTACCTGCTCCTGGCCCTCGCGGTCCCCCGCGGGATGGGCCTCGGCGACGTGAAGCTGGCCGGCGTGCTCGGGCTCGTCCTCGCGTACCTCGGATGGGGACCCCTCGCTGTGGGTGCTTTCGCGGCGTTCCTGCTCGGCGGTACCTTCGGCATCGTCCTCCTGGTGGCGGGACGGGCGCGCCGGTCGACGGGGATCCCGTTCGGCCCCTGGATGCTCCTCGGCGCGTGGGTGGGCGCGTTCGCCGGCGGACCGATCTGGGGCGCGTACCTGCGACTCCTCGGCCTCCACTGACCGAACTGCTTCCCCGGAAGGAACGACATGGCGAAGAACATCGTCGGCATCGACATGGGTTCGGAGACGATCCGAGCCGTCGAGGTCGCCGACACCGAGAAGGCGCAGCCGATCATCACCCGGGTCGCCGAAGTCCCGGTACCGGTCGGCGCGACGAAGCAGGGTGAGGTGCTCGAGGCGAACACGGTCGCCGCCGCGCTCCGCGAACTCTGGTCGATCGGGCGCTTCCGCACGAAGGACGTCGTGCTCGGGATGGGGAACCAGCGGGTGCTGTCCCGCGACCTCACCGTACCGAAGGCGCCGCTCGCGCAGATCCGTGAGTCGTTGCCGTTCCAAGTGCAGGACATGCTGCCGGTGCCGGTGGGCGACGCGATCCTCGACTTCTACCCGACCGAAGAGGCCGTGAGCGATGCGGGTCCGGTCGTGCACGGCCTGCTCGTGGCGGCCATCAAGGACGCCGTCCTGGCCAACGTCCGGGCGGCCGAGCTCGCCGGGCTGCGGCCGGTCGGCGTCGACCTCATCCCGTTCGCGCTGACGCGGGTCCTCGCGCCGCGGGTCGCCGGAGCCGGGACCGTCGCCCTGGTGGACTGCGGCGGGAACACCACCTCGGTGGTCGTGGTCAGGGACGGCGTGCCGCGGTTCGTCCGCATCATCCCCACCGGTGGAGGCGACGTGACGAAGACGATCGCGAGCCGTCTCGACATCCCGGTCGCCGAAGCGGAAGCCGTGAAGCGGCACTTCGGCGTGGTCGGCCGGACGCTCACGCCGGACGATGCCCGAGCGGTGGGCGTGATCCGCGAGACCGTCGGCGAGCTGATGATGAGCATCCGCAACACCGTGAACTACTACGCCAGCACCCGTCCGGACGACGCCGTCCGCGGCATCGTCGCCGTGGGTGGCGGCGCCGCCCTGCCCGGTTTCCGCGAGAGTCTGGGCGACGTCACCGGGCTCCCGGTGGCGATCGGCGACCCGTTCGTGTCGGCACGCACCGCGCGCGGCGTCACGCCCGAACTGCTCCGTGAGCGCTCGACGTCGATCGCCGTCGCCTGGAGCCTGGCCGTCGGAGGACGTGCAGCATGACCGAGATCATCGACGGGACGTCCACATCGACGGGGGCTCCCGGACCGCGCGGCCGTTCCGGGCGCCAGCGCCCGCAGGGTGCCAGGACTCCGTCGGCCGGCGTCACGCGCGGACTCGTCATCGGTGGGCCGCCCCGGGTGGACCTCCTGCCGGCCGTCGTGCACACGGACCGACGGCACCGCCAGCTCGTCCGTCGTGTCTGGGCCGGCGTCGTCGTGGTGGCGGTCGGCGTCGGCATCGTCGCCGGCTGGGCGACCATGGAGCGCATGGCGGCGGAACAGGAGCTCGCAGCCGCACAGGGCGAGACGACCGCGCTCGCGCAGCAGCAGGGCCAGTTCGGCGACGTGCGGGCCGCCGAGTCCGAGTCGTCACTGCTCGAGGCCGCGCAACGTGTCGGCGGATCGACCGAGATCGACTGGTCGACGACGCTCCAGTCCGTGCGGTCGAAACTGCCCAGCGGCGTCGAGATCACGGGCGTCACCATCGACTCGGCGTCGCCCACAGCGCAGTACGCACAATCGGACGACCCGTTGCAGGGACAGCGCATCGCCACGCTGACCTTCGACGCGAAGAGCGCCGTCCTGCCGTCGATCCCGGACTGGCTGACCGCCGTGAGCGGCGTCACGGGTTTCGTCGACGCGAACGCGAACTCCGTGGCACGGGCCGACGACGGCAGCGGGTACTCCGTCAACATGACCATCCACCTCGACGAACGAGCGTTCGACGGCAGGTACGCTGCCGACGCCGCGAAGGGTTGACCGATGTCCCGCAACCGCCTCAGCCTGCTCCTCGCCGTGCTCTCGATGGTCGTCGTGGCCGTCGGCGGGTTCTTCCTGGCCGTCCAGCCCCAGCTCGCCCAGACAGCTGCCGCCCACGAGCAGACGTCGACCGTCGAGCAGACCAACGACACCAGCCGTGCGGAGCTCGTACGGCTCCGGCAGCAGGCCGCGCAGCTTCCGTCGATGCGCCGGGAGCTCGCGGCCCTCGAGACCTCGATCCCGTCGAAGGCGTCGCTGTCGTCGTTCATCGACGAGCTCAACGGCGTCGCGGAGGCGAGCGGCATGCAGGTCTCGTCCTTCACCGCGAGTGACGGGACGGCCTACGCTCCGCCGGCAGCGGACGCGACGGGGTCCGGATCGTCGGCGAGCGCTGCGACCGCCGCTCCGAGCGCTACGGCGACACCGGCTCCCACGACTGCCGCGGCGACGTCACCGACCGCACCGCACGTCGTGACCGACCCGTCGATCACCGCGCAGAACCTCTCGATCGTCCCGGTCACGGTCGCGGTGGACGGCACCTTCGACCAGGCCCTTGCCTTCGTCAAGGGCGTGCAGGCAAGTGGCCGGTTGTTCCTCATCACCACGATCAGCTCGGCGCAGAAGACCGGCGCTGACGGCGGTGCCGGGACGACCGCGACCTGGACCTTCGGGGGGTCCGTGTACGTGCTCGACCGGACCGCCGGAGCGTCCTCGACGGCAAGCCCGGACCCCGCTGCGAACGGCTGAGACACCACCCCGCAAAGTGGGTGCGCCGCGCCACGCCGCACCCACTTCCGCGACACCCGTCGGTGTGCCTACGATGCTGCCGACGCCGCACTCGCGGCTGCTCACCCCCCTCTCGGACGGTCGCCTCAGGACGGCCGTTCCTCGTCGTGCCCGGAGTCGCGCGTGTTGGTCGGAATCGTGGAGTTCCTCGGCTGGTTCGGTGCCGTAACCGTTCTCGCAGGTTACCTGCTCTTCTCGCTGGGCAAGATCCCGAACGGGCCGCTGTACCAGGTGCTCAACCTCGTAGGCGGACTGTCCGTCGCGATCAACGTCGCGGCGCACCACGCGATCCCGTCGACGATCGTCAACGGCGTCTGGGCCGTGATCGCGGTCGTCGTCCTGGTGAAGATGGTGCGAGTCCGTCGCCTGACCAGGAAGGGTGCGACGCAGGTGCCCGCGGCTGCCGAGCACGTCGTCCTGCACACCGAGCCGCCGGCGACGACCGCGGTCCTGCCGGTGGTGGGCCCCGCGCTCCGCGACCACGAGGCGGAGGCGACCGACGCCGCCGGACCCGCGCCGCGCCTCCAGGCCGACACCGACACCGACGCCGTCGCCGCCCCCGCCGCACCGATGACCGAGTCCGTCCCGGTGATCACGGCGACGATCGCGCTCGCGCTCGTGGCCGCCGCGCAGCAGCACGCGGAGCACGGGACGCAGGAGCACCCGGAGCCGACACCCCAGCGCGAGGACGCCGCGCAGCGCTGACCAGCGCGCGGGCGACCGACCGCGGCGTCCGGCCCGCACGCCCCTGCCGGCAGTACGCTCGTGCCATGTCCCGATGGCTGGTGGCGACGATGACGTCCGTGCTCTTCATCGCGCTCGTCATCGCCGTGACGGGCTTCGAGGCCCTGCTCGCCGACGTCGAGGCCATCCCGCAGCCCGACGCGAGCCCCTACCTCGGCCCCGCGATGGTGGTCGGCGCCAGCGTGGTCGTGTTCCTCGCGACGGCCGCCGGCATCCGCGAGGGGAACCCCGGCGTGACGGGCCTCGTCGCCGCCGCCGGCACGTACCTCGTGATGCTCGGCGTCGGCTCCGTCGGGTACGCGATCGTCCGGGGCGACGGCACGGAGCTGCTCGTCTTCCCCGCGGGCTCCGCCCTCAGCCCGTTCGTGGTCGGTTCCGTGGTGGTCGCGCTCCTGTGCGTCGTCGGCGGGATCGCGGCCGCGCGGCACCAGGCCCGCGGCACGTCGACCGCCAGCACGGCTCCGGACCACGACCGCGCCTGACCGGCGACCCCGCGCCCGACCGGCGACCTCGCGCTCGACCGGCGATCCCGCGCCGACCGGCGACCCCGCGCCACCGGACCGGAACCCCCGCCGGCGGTAGGATCCCGGAGCAGGCACGCAGCACGACGGGGGACCCATGACCGACCAGCATCCGGACGGGTGGGCCGCGGTCCCGCACGTCGACGGCATCCGCGGCACCCGCGAGCCCGCTGCCCCCGTCCCGACCCCCGCGGCGGCCGGTCGGCCCCGCCGGCGACTGCGTCGGCGCACGCTCGTCGGCATCGTCGCGGGCGGCGCGGTCGTGCTCCTGCTCGCCGTGACCGGTGTCGTCGGGTGGACCGTGCAGTCGTCGTCGCACGCCGCGGACCGGCCGGTCCGGGCCTTCCTCGACGACCTGACGGCGGGTCGCGTCACCGACGCCCTCGACGCAGCGGGGATCGACCACGACGACCAGGACGTGCTGCTCACCGACGCGGCGTACGCGAAGGCCTCGGACCACGTGACCGGGTACCGCATCGCGGGGACGCGGACGGACGGCGACACCGCGACGGTCCAGGCGGTGCTGCGGCAGGACGGGCGTGACCTGCCGACGACCTTCACGCTCGACCGGACGGACACCGACTGGGGCGTCTTCCCGGTCTGGCAGCTCGAGGCGCCGGAGCTCGGTCGGGTCGAGGTGTCGGTCGAGGGGCCGGCGAGCACCGCGGTCGAGGTCGCGGGGGAGCGCGTGGAGACCTCCCGCGACGGCACGGCACGGCTCGCGGCGCTGCCCGGGACCTACCCGGTCACGGTCGACGGCGGCAAGTGGTTCACGGCCGACGACGGCTCGGCGCGGGTGGCCGGCTTCGGTGCGGCGGGGTCCGCGCCGGTGGCGATGACCACGTCGCTCACCGACGCGGGGCAGCAGGCCGCGCAGCAGGCCGTCGACCGGTGGGTGGACGGATGCGTCGCATCGACCGACGCGGCGCCCGCGGGGTGCAGCTTCTACGCCTACGGCGAGGACCCCGCGTACACCTACTCGAACCAGAAGTGGTCCCTCGAGCAGCGACCGGAGGTGACGGTCGGCGGCTGGCTGGCACGCGGCTGGGCGGTCTCGACCACGAAGGCTGGCCGGGCGACCTACACCGCGGACATCTCGGGACCGGGTGGCGTGGGCACCGCCTCGGCCGGCCCGATGAACGTCAACGCCAGCGGGTACATCTCGGGCTTCTCCGACTCCGGCGCCACGTTCGAGTCGGCGATCGGCAACGGCGCATCCGACTCGGGGTCCTGACCGGCGGCGGTCCGCAGGACGGCCCCGACGCGCGGCCGGTTCCGGACACCGCGTGGTCGGTCCGTCGGACGGGAGGCGCGGGTCGCCGACCCAGGTCCGGTCACGCCGGTCGGTGGTCGCCGCACGTCGGTCGCCGGTCGGGGGGTCGCCGGTCGCCGGTCGGGGGTCGGCCCGCCCGCACCGGGCCGGTGTCCGCCCGTGGCGTCACCACGGGCCTCCACGGGCGACGCGCCCGGATTGATTTCGCCCTGTGACGCGGGTAGTCTCTACCGGGTGTGCGCCCTCGGGCGCGCCCGGAATCCCGGCCCACGCTCGTCGACCTCGACGAGACCGTACCGGGGTCGATCCATCCCACCGTCTCTCCTCCGCCGTCAGGCGGTGATCAGCGTGGGATGAGGAAGCCGACGGACCGCGTCGGCCAGAGCACGAGCGAAGAACCAGGAGAACAGTTGCCTACCATCCAGCAGCTCGTTCGCAAGGGTCGCACGCCCAAGGTCGTCAAGACCAAGGCGCCGGCACTGAAGGCGAACCCCCAGCAGCGTGGTGTCTGCACCCGCGTCTACACCACCACCCCCAAGAAGCCGAACTCGGCCCTGCGCAAGGTCGCTCGTGTCAAGCTCTCGAACGGCACCGAGGTCACGGCCTACATCCCCGGTGAGGGCCACAACCTGCAGGAGCACTCGATGGTGCTCGTCCGCGGCGGTCGTGTGAAGGACCTCCCCGGTGTGCGCTACAAGATCATCCGTGGTGCCCTGGACACCCAGGCCGTCAAGAACCGTAAGCAGGCTCGCAGCCGCTACGGCGCAAAGAAGGGTTGAGGTAGATGCCTCGTAAGGGTCCCGCCCCGAAGCGTCCCGTCGTCGCCGACCCGGTGTACGGCGCGCCGATCGTCTCGCAGCTCGTCAACAAGATCCTCCTGGACGGCAAGAAGGGCCTCGCCGAGCGCATCGTCTACGATGCACTCGAGGGCGTCACCGCCAAGAACCAGCAGGACGCCGTCGCGACGCTGAAGAAGGCGCTCGACAACGTCCGTCCGACCCTCGAGGTCCGCAGCCGCCGCGTCGGTGGCTCGACCTACCAGGTCCCGGTCGAGGTCAAGCCGCACCGCGCGAACACCCTCGCGCTCCGCTGGCTGACCTCCTACGCCAAGGCCCGTCGCGAGAAGACGATGACCGAGCGTCTCATGAACGAGATCCTCGACGCGTCGAACGGTCTCGGTGCCGCGGTCAAGCGCCGCGAGGACACGCACAAGATGGCCGAGTCGAACAAGGCCTTCGCGCACTACCGCTGGTAAGTCCGGCGCTGGTCGTCCCGGCACCGGTCGGGCGTCGGCGGTCATGAACCGTCGGCGCCCGCCCGGCCGCCAACCTCTCCTACAACTCTTCCGGAGGAACCTGTGGCACAGGACGTGCTCACCGACCTGAACAAGGTCCGCAACATCGGCATCATGGCGCACATCGATGCCGGCAAGACCACGACCACCGAGCGCATCCTGTTCTACACGGGCATCACGCACAAGATCGGTGAGGTGCACGACGGCGCCGCGACGATGGACTGGATGGCGCAGGAGCAGGAGCGCGGCATCACGATCACGTCGGCCGCGACGACCTGCTTCTGGGACAACAACCAGATCAACATCATCGACACCCCCGGTCACGTGGACTTCACGGTCGAGGTGGAGCGCTCGCTCCGCGTCCTCGACGGTGCGGTCGCCGTGTTCGACGGCAAGGAGGGCGTCGAGCCCCAGTCCGAGACCGTGTGGCGTCAGGCGGACAAGTACGACGTCCCGCGCATCTGCTTCGTCAACAAGATGGACAAGCTCGGTGCCGACTTCTACTTCACCGTCGACACGATCGTGAACCGCCTGGGTGCGGAGCCGCTCGTGCTCCAGCTCCCGATCGGTGCCGAGAACGACTTCGTCGGGATCGTCGACCTCATCGAGATGCACGCCAAGGTCTGGCCGGGCGATGCCAAGGGTGACGTCACCATGGGCGCCCAGTACGAGGTCCAGGAGATCCCCGCGGACCTCAAGGACCGTGCCGAGGAGTACCGCGCGAAGCTGATCGAGCGCGTCGCCGAGACCGACGACGCCCTGCTCGAGAAGTTCTTCGGTGGCGAGGAGCTCTCGAAGGACGAGATCAAGGGCGCGATCCGCAAGCTCACGATCGCCTCCGAGGTCTACCCCGTCCTCTGTGGCTCGGCCTTCAAGAACCGCGGCGTCCAGCCGATGCTCGACGCGGTCATCGACTACCTCCCGTCCCCGCTCGACGTGCCGCCGATGATCGGCCACGACGTCAAGGACGAGGAGAAGGAGATCATCCGCAAGCCCGACGCCACCGAGCCGTTCTCGGCCCTGGCGTTCAAGGTCGCGGTGCACCCCTTCTTCGGTCGTCTGACCTACGTCCGCGTGTACTCCGGCTCGATCGAGTCCGGTGCCCAGGTCATCAACTCGACCAAGGGCAAGAAGGAGCGCATCGGCAAGATCTTCCAAATGCACTCCAACAAGGAGAACCCGGTCGACAACGTGACCGCCGGCCACATCTACGCGGTCATCGGTCTCAAGGACACCACCACCGGTGACACCCTGTGCGACCCGTCGGACCAGGTCGTCCTCGAGTCGATGACGTTCCCGGAGCCGGTCATCGAGGTCGCCATCGAGCCGAACACGAAGGCCGACCAGGAGAAGCTCTCCACGGCCATCCAGAAGCTCGCCGAAGAGGACCCGACGTTCCGCGTCGAGCTCAACGCCGAGACCGGTCAGACGACGATCAAGGGCATGGGCGAGCTCCACCTCGACATCCTCGTCGACCGCATGAAGCGCGAGTTCAAGGTCGAGGCCAGCGTCGGCAAGCCGCAGGTGGCCTACCGCGAGACGCTGACCAAGGTCGTCGAGCGCTACGACTACACGCACAAGAAGCAGACCGGTGGTTCCGGCCAGTTCGCGAAGGTGCAGATCGCCCTCGAGCCGATGGAAGTCACGGCCGAGAAGGTCTACGAGTTCGAGAACGCCGTCACCGGTGGTCGCGTCCCGCGTGAGTACATCCCGTCGGTCGACGCCGGTATCCAGGACGCCATGCAGGTCGGCATCCTCGCGGGCTACCCGACCGTCGGCGTGAAGGCCATCCTCAAGGACGGCGCGGCGCACGACGTCGACTCGTCCGAGATGGCGTTCAAGATCGCCGGTTCGATCGCCTACAAGGAGGCCGCCCGCAAGGCCGGTCCCGCCATCCTCGAGCCGATCATGGCCGTTGAGGTGCGTACTCCCGAGGAGTACATGGGCGACGTCATCGGTGACCTCAACTCCCGTCGTGGCCAGATCGCCTCGATGGAGGACGCCTCGGGCGTCAAGGTGGTCCGCGCGAGCGTTCCGCTGTCCGAGATGTTCGGCTACGTCGGGGACCTCCGGTCCAAGACCTCTGGTCGTGCGGTCTACTCGATGACCTTCGAGACCTACAGCCAGGTCCCGGCCAAGGTCGCCGAGGAGATCATCGCGAAGAACAGCGGAGAGTAACGCTCCGGCGTTCTCTCCACAGGCGAGGGTGCCCGGCGACGGGCCCCTCGCCACCAAGTACAGTTAGACACACACCCTGCACGCCAACGGTCGAGTACCGGGGGCATGCTCTCCGAGTCCTGAGGAGGACCCACAGTGGCCAAGGCCAAGTTCGAGCGGACCAAGCCGCACGTCAACATCGGAACCATCGGTCACGTCGACCACGGCAAGACCACGCTCACGGCGGCGATCACCAAGGTTCTGCACGACCAGTACCCGGACCTCAACGAGGCCCGTGACTTCGCTCAGATCGACAGCGCTCCCGAGGAGCGCGACCGCGGCATCACGATCAACATCTCGCACGTCGAGTACCAGACGGAGAAGCGCCACTACGCGCACGTCGACGCTCCTGGTCACGCCGACTACGTGAAGAACATGATCACCGGTGCGGCCCAGATGGACGGCGCGATCCTCGTGGTCGCCGCCACCGACGGCCCGATGCCCCAGACGCGTGAGCACGTCCTGCTCGCCCGCCAGGTCGGCGTCCCGTACATCGTCGTCGCGCTGAACAAGTCCGACATGGTCGACGACGAGGAGATCCTGGAGCTCGTCGAGCTCGAGGTCCGTGAGCTCCTCGGCTCGCAGGAGTTCGACGAGGACGCCCCCGTCGTGCAGGTCTCGGCGCTCAAGGCGCTCGAGGGCGACGACAAGTGGGTCAAGTCCGTCCAGGACCTGATGTCCGCCGTCGACGAGAACGTGCCGGACCCGGTGCGCGCCACCGACCAGCCCTTCCTCATGCCGATCGAGGACGTCTTCACGATCACCGGTCGTGGCACGGTCGTCACCGGTCGTGTCGAGCGTGGCACGCTCGACCTGAACTCCGAGGTCGAGATCGTCGGCATCCGCCCGACGCAGAAGACCACGGTCACGGGCATCGAGATGTTCCGCAAGCTGCTCGACAAGGCCGAGGCCGGTGACAACACCGGTCTGCTCATCCGTGGCCTCAAGCGCGAGGACGTGGAGCGCGGCCAGGTCGTCGTGAAGCCGGGTTCGGTCACGCCGCACACCGAGTTCAAGGCGAACGCGTACATCCTGACCAAGGAAGAGGGCGGTCGTCACAACCCGTTCTACGCGAACTACCGTCCGCAGTTCTACTTCCGCACCACGGACGTCACCGGCGTCATCACGCTGCCCGAGGGCACCGAGATGGTCATGCCCGGCGACACCGTCGCCATGTCGGTCGAGCTGATCCAGCCCATCGCCATGGAGGCCGGCCTCCGCTTCGCCATCCGTGAGGGTGGTCGTACGGTCGGCGCCGGTACGGTCGAGGAGATCGTCAAGTAACTCCCGGTTCTCCGGAAGACAGTGCGTCAGCGGGGTCGGGCCTTCGGGCTCGGCCCCGCTCCGTCGTTCCCGGGGGTCGGTCACAGGTGCGACCGGGCACCATCGTCATGGTGACTCGTCTCCGCCGCTCCGCGACCAACGGCCGTGGGTACCACCGTGTCCGCAGCGGCAAGGGGTTCTCGTACCGCGACCCGGACGGCGCGACCGTCGCCGACAAGGAGGTCCGGCACAGGCTCGACGAGCTGGTCATCCCACCCGCGTGGGACGACGTGTGGATCTCGCCGTACGACAACGGGCACATCCTGGCGACCGGCATCGACGGGGCCGGTCGGCGGCAGTACATGTACCACCCGGGCTGGCGCGAGCGCATGGACCGGATCAAGTACGACCGCGCCCTCGCCCTCGCGGAGTCGCTGCCGTCGGCGCGCCGCATGGTGACGCAGGACCTCCGCCGGCCGGAGCCCGACCGCCGGCGTGCACTCGCGGCCGCCTTCCGTATGCTCGACCAGGGGTCGCTGCGGGTCGGTTCGGAGCGGTACGCCACCGAGCACGGCAGCCGCGGGCTGTCCACGCTGCTCTGTGCGCACGCGCACGTGTCCGGCGACGACATCGAGCTCGACTTCCCCGGCAAGAGCGGCCAGGAGTGGTCCTCGACGATCCACGACCACGACCTGGCCCGCGTGATCGCCGGCATGAAGCGGCGCGGGCCCAACGCCCGGCTGCTCTCGTTCCGGGCGGAACGCGGCGCGGAGTGGGAGCCGCTGGCGGCCGAGGACATCAACGAGTACGTGAAGGAGCGCGCCGGCGACGAGTTCACCGCGAAGGACTTCCGGACGCTGCACGGGACCGTCTCCGCGGCGGTCGACCTGGCGAAGACCGGGCCGCAGCCGACCCAGGCCAAGCGGAAGAAGGCGGTGTCCCACGCGGTCAAGGCCGCGAGCGAGGAGCTCGGGAACACGCCGACGGTGTGCCGCCAGAGCTACATTGACCCACGCCTGCTCGACGCCTACGAGCACGGCGAGACCATCGACCCCGAGCGGCTGCACGCGGCCGAGTCCGAGGTCCGTGCCCTGCTCTACCGACAGTGACCGCAGAGAGGCGGGAGATGACGTACGGTTGGTCACCGTGCCCGACCACCCCCACACGGGCACGGAAGGAACCCTCCCAGTCGTGACCGACGAGTGCATCCACGGTTTCCCCACCGAGCTCTGCGACATCTGTTCCCCGCGTCAGGCCGAGGTGCCTGCGACCACCACCCCGGCCCCGCGCCGGACCCGGATCACCACCGACCTGCGCTCCACCCCCGCGCCGCCCCGGGGCTCCTCGTCCCTGCGGTCGCCGGCCGCGCCCGAGCTCCCCGAGCCCCGCGTGTGGGCGTCGCTCCGCGCGCACCACGCCACGCACGTCGACAACCTGGCGTCCATCGTCTCCGACGGCGTGATCCTGGCGGCCGACACGGCCACCCCGGTCGTCGACGTCAGCTCCACCGCCACGAGGACCGCCCGTGCCGAGGCATCCGCACCCGACGGCGGCCCCGTCTCCGGGCACGTCCCGTTCACCCTGTCGCCCGACGCGACCCGGTGGGACGAGCTCCGCCACGGTGCCGAGGGGGAGCGCTGGTCGGACGCCGCCCGCCGCACCCGCGCCACCGAGTACGTCGTGCTCGTCGTGCCGGTGACGGCGTTCGGGGCGTCCGTCATCGTCGCCGACCAGGACGCCGAAGCCGAGGACGTGCGCTTCGCCGTCGGGCCCGAGGCCGCGACGAACCTCATCCGCCGGACCGACTTCACCGACCCGGAGATGCACGACCTCGAGCTCCTCGCGGGGCCGAGCGTGCCGTTCTCCTCGGTCGCCGTGGTCGGTGTGCCGAACGACCGCGTCCGGCAGCAGGTCAAGGCACTCCTCGCCGAGCATCGTGGGCACGGGCCGCGCGTCGCCGTGTTCCCGCCGTGGTTCGTGCCGCCGCTCTCCGAGGAGTTCTGACGCCGGACCGTCCCGGAACCCGACACCGTGCCCGCCCGGCCTCGCCGAGCGGGCACGTGCCGTCCCACGGCGCGGCGCTGAGCGGCCGGGGCCGGGCCGCGCCGAGCCGAGCGGGCGAGATCCGTCACGCTCAGCATCCCGACACGACCGATCACGCCCACGCGGCGCTCACCGCGCGGCGTGTCCTGCCCGCTCGCGGACCGACGCCGGCGCCGGACGGCCACCGGCCGAACCGACGCTGCCGGCGCCGGACCGGCCGGCCGGATGCTCACCGGTCCGTCGTCGACCGGGCGGTACCGGCGGGCCAGGGGCTCCGCGATGGTTTCCCCGACCACCTCGCGGACGGGCGCGACGCGCCCGGGGTGCACCGTGCCTCCAGGCCGGCCAGAACCCCGCTGTTCCGGGCGAGCGCGCCGTCTGCGGGGCCGCCGACTGCCGCGACACGCCCGGGTTGCACGGATGGCCGTGCCTGTGCGAGACTTGTCCGGTTCCGAATTCCGCGGGCGTTCGCGCGCGCAGGATCACTGCTCTGGCAGTGCACAACCCCTCCGTCCAGCGGAGCTGGGCTGGGCCGCAGGCAGCAGAACACGATCGAGTCCCTCGTGAGCGCCTGGCCACTGCTGTGTCCGGGTGCGGGGGAAGCGACATGCCCACGCTGGACGGCCACGGTCGCCCTGCGCGGTTGACAGGAGAACAGCGGTCATCCCCCGAGGATGCGGCCGGTTGGTTCAGGAAAACAGCCAAGCCCTGCAGGAATGCACGGTGACGGCGGCGTCAGGCGGCCCGAGGGTGCGCGGCGCAGAGAGGACAGAGAGACACATGGCGGGACAGAAGATCCGCATCCGGCTCAAGTCGTACGACCACGAGGTCATCGACACGTCGGCCCGGAAGATCGTCGACACGGTGACCCGTGCCGGTGCGACCGTGGTCGGCCCGGTGCCGCTCCCCACCGAGAAGAACGTGGTCACCGTGATCCGTTCCCCTCACAAGTACAAGGACTCGCGCGAGCACTTCGAGAAGCGCACGCACAAGCGGGTCATCGACATCGTCGACCCGACGCCGAAGGCCGTCGACTCGCTCATGCGACTCGACCTCCCGGCCGACGTCAACATCGAGATCAAGCTGTAAGGGGGACCGACCAATGGCGAACTCAACCAAGACCGTCAAGGGCCTCCTCGGCAAGAAGCTCGGGATGACCCAGGTGTGGGACGAGAACAACAAGTTCATCCCCGTCACCGTGATCGAGGTCGGCCCGAACGTGGTCACCCAGATCCGCAACGTCGAGCGCGACGGCTACGAGGCGATCCAGATCGCCGCCGGCGCCATCGACCCGCGCAAGGTGAACAAGCCGGCCGCCGGCCACTTCGAGGCTGCCGGTGTGACCCCGCGTCGCACCCTCACCGAGATCCGCACCAACGACTCCGCCGAGTACAGCCTCGGCCAGGAGCTCACCGTCGACACCTTCGAGGCCGGCCAGAAGGTCGACGTCGTCGGGACGTCGAAGGGCAAGGGCTTCGCCGGTGTCATGAAGCGCCACGGCTTCGCCGGTGTGTCCGCTTCGCACGGTGCCCACCGCAACCACCGCAAGCCCGGTTCGATCGGTGCTTCGTCGACCCCGTCGCGTGTCTTCAAGGGCATGCGCATGGCCGGTCGCATGGGTGGCGAGCGTGTGACCGTCCTCAACCTCACGGTGCACGCCGTCGACGCCGAGAAGGGTCTGCTGCTCGTCAAGGGCGCCGTCCCCGGTGCTCGTGGCCGCTCCGTCTTCGTCCGCACCGCCGTGAAGGGTAAGTGATCATGGCCACCGAGACCGCAACCACGATCGACGTCCTCGACGCGACCGGAGCCGTCGCCGGCAGCATCGAGCTGCCCGCCGAGCTCTTCGACGTCGAGACGAACGTCCCGCTGATCCACCAGGTCGTCACCGCGCAGCTCGCCGCCGCGCGTCAGGGCACGCACAAGACCAAGAACCGCGGCGAGGTCCGCGGTGCCGGTCGCAAGCCGTTCAAGCAGAAGGGCACCGGCCGCTCCCGTCAGGGTTCGGTCCGCGCTCCGGAGCACACCGGCGGTGGCGTCGTCCACGGACCGACCCCGCGCGACTACTCGCAGCGCACCCCGAAGAAGATGATCGCCGCAGCCCTGCTCGGCTCGCTCTCGGACCGCGCCCGCGGTGGCCGCATCTCCGCGGTGGAGTCCTTCGTCGCGGCCGAGGCGCCGTCGACCAAGACCGCCCGGACGCTCATCGAGAAGGTCGCGCCCGTCAAGCACGTGCTCGTCGTGCTCGAGTCGGACGACGAGCTGACGCTCAAGTCGGTCCGCAACCTGGCGAACGTCCACGCGCTGTCGTACGGCCAGCTCAACGCCTACGACGTGCTCAAGGCCGACGCCCTCGTCTTCAGCAAGAGCGCACTCGACGCCTTCATCGCGTCGAAGACCGCGAAGGAGATCTCCGCATGAGCGGCTTCAACAAGGACCCGCGCGACATCATCATCTCGCCGGTCGTCTCGGAGAAGAGCTACGGCCTGATCGACCAGGGCAAGTACACGTTCATCGTGAACCCCCGCTCGAACAAGACCGAGATCAAGCTCGCCATCGAGAAGATTTTCGACGTCAAGGTCGCGAGCATCAACACGCTGAACCGCCCGGGCAAGACCCGCCGCACCAAGTTCGGCATGGGCAAGCGCAAGGACACCAAGCGTGCCATCGTGACGCTCAAGTCCGGTTCGATCGACATCTTCACGGCTGTCGGCTGAGGACCAGAGGGATAAATCATGGCTATTCGTAACTACAAGCCGACGACCCCTGGTCGTCGCGGCTCGTCGGTCGCCGACTTCGCTGAGATCACCCGTTCGACGCCGGAGAAGTCGCTGCTTCGTCCGCTGCCGAAGACCGGTGGCCGCAACAGCTCGGGCCGCATCACCACGCGTCACATCGGTGGTGGCCACAAGCGCCAGTACCGCGTGATCGACTTCCGTCGTCACGACAAGGACGGCGTGGACGCCAAGGTCGCACACATCGAGTACGACCCGAACCGCACCGCGCGCATCGCGCTCCTGCACTACGTGGACGGCACGAAGCGCTACATCATCGCGCCGAACAAGCTCAAGCAGGGCGACGTCATCGAGCAGGGCCCCGGCGCCGACATCAAGCCCGGCAACAACCTGCCGCTGCGCAACATCCCCGTGGGTACGGTCATCCACGCCATCGAGCTCCGCCCCGGTGGCGGCGCGAAGATGGCCCGTTCGGCCGGCGCCTCGGTGCGTCTCGTCGCGAAGGACGGCCCCTACGCGCAGCTCCGCCTGCCGTCGGGCGAGGTCCGCAACGTCGACGCGCGCTGCCGCGCCACCATCGGTGAGGTCGGCAACGCCGAGCAGTCCAACATCAACTGGGGCAAGGCCGGCCGCATGCGCTGGAAGGGCGTCCGCCCGACCGTGCGTGGTGTCGCGATGAACCCGGTCGACCACCCGCACGGTGGTGGTGAGGGCAAGACGTCCGGTGGTCGTCACCCGGTCAGCCCCTGGGGCCAGGCCGAGGGTCGCACGCGCAAGTCGAACAAGCCGAGCGACAAGCTCATCGTCCGTCGCCGTAACGCCGGCAAGAAGCGCAAGTAGGAGTTCAGAAGATGCCACGCAGTCTGAAGAAGGGCCCCTTCGTCGACGAGCACCTGCTCCGCAAGGTCGTCACGCAGAACGAGGCCAACACCAAGAACGTGATCCGCACCTGGTCGCGTCGCTCGATGATCGTCCCGAACATGCTCGGACACACGATCGCCGTGCACGACGGCCGCAAGCACATCCCGGTGTTCGTCACCGAGTCGATGGTCGGTCACAAGCTCGGCGAGTTCGCGCCGACCCGCACCTTCCGTGGTCACGTGAAGGACGACAAGAAGGGCCGTCGCCGCTAACGCGGGGACGAAGAGGAGGAACGAAATGGTGGAGTCGATCGCACGCGTGCGACACATCCGCGTCACGCCTCAGAAGGCCCGTCGCGTCATCGAGCTGATCCGCGGCAAGCAGGCCCACGAGGCCCTCGCCATCCTGAAGTTCGCCCCCCAGGCCGCTTCGGAGCCCGTGTACAAGCTGGTCGCCTCGGCGATCGCGAACGCACGCGTCAAGGCGGACGGCACGAACAGCTTCCTCGACGAGCGCGACCTCTACGTGAGCCGCGTCTTCGTCGACGAGGGCACGACCCTGAAGCGGTTCCAGCCGCGTGCACAGGGCCGCGCCTTCCGCATCAACAAGCGCACCAGCCACATCACGGTCGTCCTCGCGACGCCGGAAGAGGCCGAGGTCGCCGCGACGAGCAAGAAGGCGAGCAAGTAATGGGCCAGAAGGTCAACCCGTACGGCTTCCGTCTCGGGATCACGACGGACCACGTCTCGCACTGGTTCACCGACAGCACGAAGGCCGGTCAGCGCTACGCCGACTACGTGGCCGAGGACATCAAGGTGCGCGAGTACCTGAAGAAGACCCTCGACCGCGCCGGTGTCGCCCGCATCGAGCTCGAGCGCACCCGCGACCGCGTCCGCGTGGACATCCACACGGCGCGTCCGGGCATCGTCATCGGCCGCCGCGGCGCCGAGGCGGAGCGCGTCCGCAGCGAGCTGGAGAAGCTCACCAAGAAGCAGATCCAGCTCAACATCCTCGAGGTCAAGAACCCCGAGACCGAGGCCCAGCTCGTCGCGCAGGGCATCGCCGAGCAGCTCTCCGCTCGTGTCGCGTTCCGTCGCGCCATGCGCAAGGGCCTGCAGGGTGCACAGCGCGCCGGCGCCAAGGGTGTCCGCATCCAGGTGTCGGGTCGTCTCGGCGGCGCCGAGATGTCGCGCTCGGAGTTCTACCGCGAGGGCCGCGTGCCCCTGCACACGCTCCGCGCGAACATCGACTACGGCTTCTACGAGGCTCGGACCACCTTCGGCCGCATCGGCGTGAAGGTCTGGATCTACAAGGGCGACATCACGAACAAGGAGCTCGCTCGCGAGCAGGCGAACCAGCGTTCGTCGCGCCCCGAGCGTCGTGGCGGCCCGCGTGGCGAGCGCGGCGACCGTGGGGACCGCCGTGGCGGCGACCGCGGCGGCCGTCAGCAGCAGGCCCCGCAGGACGCGCCGGCCGGCGCAGGAGTTGAGGCGTAACCATGCTTATTCCCCGTCGAGTCAAGCACCGCAAGCAGCACCACCCGAAGCGCTCGGGCCAGGCGACCGGTGGCACCAAGGTGTCGTTCGGTGACTACGGCATCCAGGCGCTGACCCCCGCTTACGTGACCAACCGTCAGATCGAGTCCGCTCGTATCGCCATGACGCGTCACATCAAGCGTGGCGGCAAGGTCTGGATCAACATCTACCCGGACCGCCCGCTCACCAAAAAGCCGGCTGAGACCCGCATGGGTTCCGGTAAGGGCTCGCCCGAGTGGTGGGTCGCCAACGTCAAGCCGGGTCGTGTGCTCTTCGAGCTCTCCGGCGTCAGCGAGGACATCGCTCGCGAGGCGCTGACCCGTGCAATCCACAAGCTGCCCCTCAAGGCACGCATCATCAAGCGCGAGGAGGGCGACGCATAATGGCGATCGGTTCCAAGGAGCTCCGTCCGACGGAGCTCGACACCTTCGAGAACGAGCGTCTCGCTGACGAGCTGAAGAAGGCCAAGGAGGAACTCTTCAACCTCCGCTTCCAGTCGGCCACCGGCCAGCTGGAGAGCCACGGCCGTCTCCGTGCCGTCAAGCGCGACATCGCACGCATCTACACCGTCCTCCGCGAGCGCGAGCTCGGCATCCGTGCCACCCCCGCGCCCGTCGAGACCGCCACCAAGGCCAAGAAGACGACGAAGAAGGCTGACAAGCCCGCCGAGTCGACCGAGGCCGCTACCGCCGAGGAGAACTGATGGCGAACGAAGAGAACAACTCCGCCGCCTCGACCCGCGGCTACCGCAAGACGCGTCGCGGCTACGTGACCAGCGACAAGATGGACAAGACCATCGTGGTCGAGGTCGAGGACCGCGTGAAGCACGCGCTCTACGGCAAGATCATCCGTCGCACGTCCAAGGTGAAGGCGCACGACGAGCTCGGCACCGCCGGTGTCGGCGACCTCGTCGTCATCAGCGAGACCCGTCCCCTCAGCGCCTCCAAGCGCTGGCGCCTGGTCGAGATCCTCGAGAAGGCCAAGTAGGCCCCGGCCTGCTTCGGAATAGGAGACAGCAGTGATTCAGCAGGAATCCCGCCTGAAGGTCGCCGACAACACGGGTGCCAAGGAGATCTTGACCATCCGCGTGCTCGGTGGCTCGGGTCGTCGCTACGCCGGTCTCGGTGACGTCATCGTCGCCACGGTGAAGGACGCCATCCCCGGCGGCAACGTGAAGAAGGGTGACGTCGTCAAGGCGGTCATCGTTCGCACCAAGAAGGAGACCCGTCGTCAGGACGGCTCCTACATCAAGTTCGACGAGAACGCGGCAGTGATCCTCAAGGCCGACGGCGACCCGCGCGGTACGCGCATCTTCGGTCCGGTCGGTCGCGAGCTCCGTGACAAGAAGTTCATGAAGATCATCTCGCTCGCGCCGGAGGTGCTGTAAGCCATGGCGAACATCAAGAAGGGCGACCTCGTCCAGGTGATCACGGGCGCCAAGCAGGAGCGCGGCGGCGACCGTGGCAAGCAGGGCAAGGTCATCGAGGTCCTCAAGGACAAGAACCGGGTCGTCGTCGAGGGCGTGAACTTCGTCACGAAGCACGTCCGCGTCGGCCAGACGCAGCGTGGTTCGAAGACGGGTGGCATCGAGCAGCACGAGGCTCCGATCCACGTCTCGAACGTCGCGATCGTCGACCCGAAGACCAAGAAGCCGACGCGCGTCGGTTTCCGCATCGAAGAGGTGGAGAAGGACGGCGTCAAGAAGACCGTCCGCGTCCGCTACGCCAAGAAGTCGGGTGAGAAGCTCTGATGACCGACACGACTGCCGCGCCGGCGACCAAGGTCGAGCCGCGCCTCAAGCAGAAGTACAAGAACGAGATCAAGACCGCTCTCACCGAGCAGTTCGGGTACGCGAACGTCAACCAGGTCCCCGGCCTGGTCAAGGTCGTCGTGAACACCGGCGTCGGCGAGGCGGCTCGTGACTCGAAGATCATCGAGGGGGCCGTCAAGGACCTCACGGCGATCACGGGTCAGAAGCCGGTCGTGACGAAGGCCCGCAAGTCCATCGCGCAGTTCAAGCTGCGTGAGGGCCAGGCCATCGGCGCGCACGTCACCCTCCGTGGTGACCGCGCGTGGGAGTTCATCGACCGCCTCGTCACCCTCGCACTGCCCCGCATCCGCGACTTCCGCGGCCTGAGCGACAAGCAGTTCGACGGCAACGGCAACTACACGTTCGGTCTCACGGAGCAGTCGATGTTCCACGAGATCGACCAGGACCGCATCGACCGCGTGCGTGGCTTCGACATCACCGTCGTGACCACCGCGAAGACGGACGACGAGGGCCGCGCGCTGCTCCGCCAGCTCGGCTTCCCGTTCCGTTCGGCCGACCAGACGGTCTAAGATAGTCCGGGCGTTGCGGGCCGGAGGATTCACGTCCTCCGGCCCGCACGCACGAACACCGGCCGTCGGCGTCAGCCGCCGGCCTCCAGGTCTCCGGGAACCGCTCGGAGACCACCCGATCGCTCAGGTCGGCATTCGTGGAACGGGTGTCGAAACCAGGCGAAGAATGGACGACCATCATGACGATGACCGATCCGGTCGCAGACATGCTGACCAGATTGCGGAACGCGAACTCGGCGCACCACGACGCCGTCTCGCTGCCCAGCTCCAAGCTGAAGAAGAACATCGCCGACATCCTCAAGCGCGAGGGTTACATCAGCGAGTGGAAGATCGAGGACGCCCGCGTCGGGCAGACCCTCACGATCGACCTGAAGTACGGCCCCGAGCGCGAGCGTTCGATCGCCGGCATCAAGCGCGTCTCGAAGCCCGGTCTCCGGGTGTACGCGAAGTCGACGGAGATCCCCCAGGTCCTCGGTGGCCTCGGCGTGGCGATCCTCTCGACCTCGTCGGGACTGCTCACCGACCGTGAAGCCGAGCAGAAGGGCGTGGGTGGGGAAGTCCTCGCCTACGTGTGGTGACCGACAATGTCTCGTATCGGACGTCTTCCCATCGACATCCCCGCCGGCGTGACCGTCTCCGTCGACGGTTCGACCGTTGCGGTCAAGGGCCCGAAGGGCGAGCTCTCGCTCGTCATCGCTGAGCCCATCCAGGCCAAGGTCGAGGAGAACCAGGTCCTCGTCACGCGCCCGGACGACGAGCGCGAGTCCCGTGCCCTGCACGGCCTGACCCGCACCCTCATCGCGAACAACATCGTCGGCGTCACCCAGGGCTACTCCAAGGGCCTCGAGGTCGTCGGCACCGGTTACCGCGTGGCGGCGAAGGGCTCGAACGTCGAGTTCGCGCTCGGCTACTCCCACCCCATCACGGTCGAGCCGCCGGCGGGCATCAGCTTCGCCGTCGAGGGCAACAACAAGCTCACCGTGTCGGGCATCGACAAGCAGGCCGTCGGCGAGGTGGCTGCCAACATCCGCAAGCTGCGCAAGCCCGAGCCCTACAAGGGCAAGGGTGTCCGCTACGCGGGCGAGATCGTGCGCCGCAAGGCCGGAAAGTCAGGTAAGTGATCATGGCTCTCGGTATCCGAGGAAAGAGCAAGTCGGCCGCCAAGGCGCGCCGTCACAACCGTCTCCGCAAGAAGATCACCGGCACCGAGGCGCGTCCGCGTCTCGCCGTCACCCGGTCGTCGCGTCACGTGTTCGTCCAGGTCATCGACGACGCGAAGGGCCACACCCTGGCCAGCGCGTCGACGATGGAGGCCGACCTCCGTTCGTTCGACGGCGACAAGACGGCTAAGGCCCGTCGCATCGGCGAGCTCGTCGCCGAGCGTGCGAAGGCTGCCGGCGTCGAGGCCGTGGTCTTCGACCGCGGTGGGAGCAAGTACGCCGGTCGCGTCGCCGCGATCGCCGATGGTGCCCGTGAAGGAGGGCTGAACCTGTGAGCGACATCGCGAACAACAACGAAGCGGCCGAGACCGAGACCGCTCCTGCGGCCGAGGCGACGACCGAGGCCAAGGCCACGACCGGCAAGGAGGCGGACACCGCCGCCGTCGCCGAGCGTCCGGTCGAGACCGCCGCGGGTTCCGCGTCGAACAACCGCGACAACGCCGACCAGCGCGGCCGTCGTGGCGGCGGGCGTGACCGTCAGCAGGGTCGTGACCGCAACAACCGCGGTGGCGACAGCCAGTTCCTCGAGCGCGTGGTGACCATCAACCGCGTCTCGAAGGTCGTCAAGGGTGGTCGTCGCTTCAGCTTCACGGCGCTCGTCGTCGTCGGTGACGGCAACGGCCTCGTCGGCGTCGGTTACGGCAAGGCGAAGGAAGTCCCCACCGCGATCTCGAAGGGCGTCGAGGAGGCGAAGAAGAACTTCTTCCGCGTCCCGCGCGTCGGCAACACCATCCCGCACCCGGTGCAGGGTGAGGCCGCTGCCGGTGTCGTGCTCCTGCGTCCGGCCGCTGCCGGTACCGGTGTCATCGCCGGTGGTCCGGTCCGCGCCGTGCTCGAGTGCGCCGGCATCCACGACGTCCTGAGCAAGTCGCTCGGCTCGTCGAACACCATCAACATCGTGCACGCGACCGTCGAGGCGCTGCAGCAGCTCGAGGAGCCCCGCGCCGTCGCGAGCCGTCGTGGCCTCGACGTCGACCGGGTCGTCCCGGCGCGTCTGCTCCACGCCGAGGCCGCAGCACTGCGTGCCGCGACCGAGAAGGCAGGTGCGTGATGGCGATGCTGAAGATCACGCAGACGAAGTCCGTTATCAGCGAGAAGCAGTACCAGCGCGACACCCTGCGCAGCCTGGGCCTCAAGCGCATCGGCCGTACGGTCCTGCGTGAGGACAACGCCCAGAACCGTGGGTACATCGCGACGGTGGCGCACCTCGTGAAGGTCGAGGAGGTCGACGCATGAGCGACGAGAAGAACGAGCGCGTGCAGGTGCTGAAGCTGCACCACCTCCGCCCCGCCGCGGGCGCCAAGAAGGACCGCACCCGCGTGGGTCGCGGTGAGGGTTCCAAGGGCAAGACCGCCGGCCGTGGTACCAAGGGCCAGAAGGCTCGGTACCAGGTCAAGGTCGGCTTCGAGGGTGGGCAGATGCCGCTGCACATGCGCACCCCGAAGCTCCGCGGGTTCAAGAACCCGTTCCGTGTCGAGTACCAGGTCGTGAACCTGGACAAGATCGCGGAGCTCTACCCCAACGGTGGCGACGTCACCGTCGCGGACCTGGTGGCCAAGGGCGCCGTCCGCAAGAACGAGAAGGTCAAGGTTCTCGGTCAGGGTGACATCAGCGTGAAGCTCACGGTCTCGGTCGACAAGGTCTCGGCGTCCGCCGCCGAGAAGATCGCGGCTGCTGGCGGCACCGTCTCCCAGTAACCTCCGTCGGCGGCCCGTGCGTTTGCGCACGGGCCGCCGTTACGGTTTCCTTGACAGTGGCCGTCGTCCGACGGCCTGGTCGGCGCTGCCGACCGAACCGTGACGCCCGGTCGGGTCGCGCGGTCCCAGAAGTTCGGAGTCCTCGTGTTCAGAGCGGTCGCGCGCATCATGCGCACCCCAGATCTTCGGAAGAAGATCGGCTTCACCCTCGCGATCATCGCGCTGTTCCGCCTGGGGTCGTACATCCCCGCACCGTTCGTCGACTACGCCGCCGTGCAGAGCTGCCTCGCCAGCGCGTCGTCCTCCGGCGGCCTCTACGACCTGATCAACCTGTTCTCCGGCGGCGCGCTGCTGAAGCTCTCGGTCTTCGCGCTCGGCATCATGCCGTACATCACGTCGTCGATCATCGTGCAGCTCCTGCGCGTCGTGATCCCGCACTTCGACGCCCTCTACAAGGAGGGGCAGTCGGGTCAGGCGAAGCTGACGCAGTACACGCGCTACCTCACCATCGCGCTCGGTGTGCTGCAGTCGACCACGCTCATCACGGTCGCCCGCTCCGGCGCCCTGTTCGGCACGAACGCCTCGGCGTCCTGCTCGTCGATCATCTCGAACGACAGCTGGTACGCGATCATGCTCATGGTCGTCACGCTGACCGCCGGCACCGGCCTCATCATGTGGATGGGCGAGCTCGTCACCGAGCGCGGCATCGGCAACGGCATGTCGCTCCTCATCTTCACGTCGATCGCGGCGCAGTTCCCGTCGGCGCTCTGGGCCATCGAGCAGTCGCAGTCCTTCGAGCTCTTCCTGTTCGTGATCCTCGTCGGCCTGGTCATCATGATGGCCGTCGTGTTCGTCGAGCAGTCGCAGCGGCGCATCCCCGTGCAGTACGCCAAGCGCATGGTCGGTCGTCGCACGTACGGCGGCAACAACACGTACATCCCGATCAAGGTGAACATGGCCGGCGTCGTGCCCGTCATCTTCGCCTCGTCGCTGCTGTACCTGCCGGCCCTGGTCGCGCAGTTCAACCAGCCCTCCGACGGCACCGAGCCGGCCGCGTGGGTGACCTGGATCCAGAACAACCTGACCTCGGGTGACAACTGGTTCTACATGGTCCTGTACTTCCTGCTCATCGTCGGGTTCACGTACTTCTACGTCGCGATCACCTTCAACCCCGAAGAGGTCGCCGACAACATGAAGAAGTACGGCGGCTTCATCCCGGGCATCCGGGCCGGTCGCCCGACGGCCGAGTACCTCGACTACGTCCTGACCCGGGTGACGTTGCCCGGCTCGCTCTACCTCGGTCTCATCGCGCTCATCCCGCTGGCAGCACTGGCGCTGTTCGGCGCGAACCAGAACTTCCCGTTCGGCGGCGCGAGCATCCTCATCATCGTGGGTGTCGGTCTCGAGACCGTGAAGCAGATCGACTCGCAGCTGCAGCAACGTCACTACGAAGGGCTTCTCCGTTGAGCGCACGTCTCATCATCGTCGGACCTCCCGGAGCCGGGAAGGGCACCCAGGCCGGTCGCATCGCGGAGGGCTTCGGCGTCCCCGCGATCTCCACGGGTGACATCTTCCGCAAGAACGTCTCCGAGGGCACGCCGCTCGGGGTACAGGCGAAGGCGATCATGGACGCCGGCGACTACGTGCCGGACGAGCTGACCAACGAGCTCGTCAAGTCCCGCCTGGCCGAGGCGGACGCCGAGCAGGGCTTCCTGCTCGACGGGTACCCCCGCACCGTCGGCCAGGTGGCGTACCTCGACGCGCTCCTCGCCGAGCAGGGCACCGGGATCGACGCCGTCGTGCAGCTCGTCGCCGACCAGGACGCCCTGGTCGAGCGCTTGCTCAAGCGCGCGCAGGACCAGGGTCGCACCGACGACAACGAGGACACCATCCGTCGTCGCCAGCAGGTCTACACGGAGCAGACGGCGCCGATCGTCGCGGCCTACGCGGAGCGCGGGCTCGTCGTGGACGTCGACGGTCTCGGCGGCATCGACGAGGTCGGCGACCGCATCCAGGCGGCCCTGACGTCCCGCGGGCTCACCGCGGGCGTCTGAGTCCGCGCCGTGCGCCGTCGGAAGCCGTCGATCTACAAGTCGCCCGAGGAACTCCGGGCGATGGTCCGTCCGGGGCTGCTGACCGAGGCCGCGCTCACCGCGGTCCGGGAGGCGCTCCGGCCGGGGGTCACCACGGGTGAGCTCGACGCGATCGCCGAGCGGACGATCCGCGACGGTGGCGGCATCCCGAACTTCCAGCTCGTGCCGGGCTACCGGCACACGCTCTGCGTCTCGGTGAACGACGAGATCGTGCACGGGATCCCCGGCGACCGCGTGCTCCAGCCGGGCGACATCGTGTCGGTCGACGCCGGTGCCGAGGTGGACGGGTGGAACGGCGACAGCGCGTTCACGACGGTGCTGCCCGGTGGTGACGCCCCGCTGACCGCGGCCCGCCAGACGCTCAGCGACACGACCGAGCGAGCACTGTGGCACGGCATCGCGGCCCTCGCCCACGCGCGCTCCCTGAACGAGGTCGGCGCGGTCGTCGAGGACGCCGTCGACGAGACCGGCGCGTGGGGCATCGTCGAGGACTTCACGGGGCACGGCATCGGCCGCTCGATGCACGAGGAGCCGCCGGTCTTCAACTACCGGGTCCGCGGTGCGGGTCCGGCGGTGAAGCCCGGTCTGGTGGTGGCGATCGAACCGATGATCACCGCCGGCACGATCGACAGCTCGACGGACGACGACGACTGGACGATCCGCACGCTCGACGGTTCGGACGCGGCGCACTGGGAGCACTCGGTCGCCGTGCACGCGGACGGCATCTGGGTCCTGACCGCCACCGACGGTGGGGCCTCCGGACTCGTGCCGCTCGGCGTCACGCCCGTCCCGGTCCCGTAGCGCGCGTCCGCCCCCCGGTCGTACCGGCCTGGAGGCGCGCCCCGCCGTGGAACGGCGGGGAACCTCCGCAAGGTGTCAGTTCCCGACCGTGCAGGTCTGCTCGGACGCGGCCTGTCCGGAGATGCTCGACGGCAGCGGCGTCGCGCTCGGAGCGGTCGTCGTCGTCCCGCTGCCGCCCGACCCCGTGCTGCTCGACGGCGCGGTGCCGGTCGCCGGGGACTGGCTCGACGGTGCCGTACCGGTGGACGGAGCGGTGCCGGTGCTCGGCGTCGGCGCGCTGCCGGCCGTCGGGGACTCCTCCGAGGCCCGCCCGGTCGTCGAGTCGGACAACGACGTCCTCCGGTCCTCCTGCAGCGCCACGTTGAGCGCGTGCGCGGGGTCCGTGGAGACGAGCACGTGCGCGCTGTCCTGCGGGTCGTCGACCACCGGGTACTGCACGAACAGCATGTTCGCCGTGCTCATCCCGCGGAGGGTGGAGGCGAGGCCGACGAGGGTCCGGGTCTGCGCGAGCCCGTCGGAGAGCGTCATGTTGCCGAGGGCGGCGCCGGCGAGCTTGTAGAGCGTGACCGGGTTCGACAGGGTGCCGTCCGAGGTCACCTTGCGGAGCAGGGCGGAGAGGAACACCTGCTGCGAGCTGATGCGGGCGAGGTCGCTCGAGTCGCCCACACCGTGACGGCTGCGCAGGAAGGCGAGGGCGTCCTGCCCGGCGAGGGTGTGCTGCCCGGCCGAGAGCTGGAGGCCGGTGTACGTGTCGTCGATGGGCTTGGCCACGCAGACGTCGACGCCACCGAGGGCGTTCGACATCGAGACGACGCCGTCGAAGGTGATCAGCCCGGCGTAGGGGATCGTGAGGCCGGTCAGGTTCTCGACGGTGTCGACGACGCAGGAGAGCCCGCCGTGGCCGAGGGACTCGTTGAGCAGTTCGCCGTCGGAGGCCGGGTAGGTCGTCCCGGTCTCGGGGTTCGTGCAGGCCGGGATCGGGACCTCGAGGTCGCGCGGGAAGCTCACGGCCGTGAGCTGCTGGTGGTCCTGGGAGATGTGGACGAGGATCGTGACGTCGTTCCGGGCGCCCTCGACCTTCTCGTCGGAGTCGAACTGCCCGATCCGGGTGTCGCTCCCCACGATCAGGATGTTCGCGCCGCCCTTGATCGCGGTGATGTCGGCGGTCTTCGCCGTGTGCTGGTCGTCCGAGCTCAGCTCGACCGTGTGCGGTGCCGCGGCGAGTTGTGCGCCGGCGATCGCCGCGACGCTCGTCCCGCTGACCAGGACGACCGCCAGGGCCGACGCCACGAGGCCCAGCGCGGTGCCCCAGCCGCGGTGGCGGCGCAGGCGGCCGTGACGGGCGAGGGGGCGGCGGGGTGCGTGGGGCACGGGGACTCCGATCAGTGGTCCGGCACGGGGCACGGACGTCGATCGCCAGGCTACGGGCGGACCCGGGGCGGGGAACCGGGAAGTCGCCGACGGTCCACTGGGGAACGCTCAGCCTCGTGGCGCGTGACCGGAGGGACTCGGCACTTGGTAATACCGCCGCCATCACATAGGATCGACCTTTGGTGTGCCATGCCCTTCGGCGTGGCGCCCGACCCGCAGACCGGCTCGGGGATCACACCGGTAATCCAACCAAGCGACAGTGAGGCTATGGCCAAGAAAGACGGCGTCATCGAGATCGAGGGCTCGGTGCTCGAAGCTCTGCCCAACGCGATGTTCCGCGTTGAGCTGACCAACGGACACAAGGTCCTCGCGCACATCTCCGGGAAGATGCGCCAGCACTACATCCGCATCCTCCCCGAGGACCGCGTGATCGTGGAGCTGAGCCCGTACGACCTGACCCGCGGCCGGATCGTCTACCGCTACAAGTGATCCGCGAGCTGGAAAGGAACGGCTCGGCGAACCCGCCGGGCACGAAGCCAGCGAGCACGAGGAAACAACCATGAAGGTCAACCCCAGCGTCAAGCCCATCTGCGAGCACTGCCGAGTGATCCGCCGGAAGGGCCGCGTCATGGTGATCTGCAAGAGCAACCCGCGCCACAAGCAGCGCCAGGGCTGAGCTCCCAGCAGGACCCACAACTCAACACTGAACACGCAGTACCAGATCCCGTGGCTCCGGCCGCGGGGGACACCTCGGGGCGGAGGCCCGGGCACCGGTACTGCGCCACACCTCCATCGACAACAGGAGCAGCCAGCACATGGCACGTCTAGCAGGCGTCGACATCCCGCGCGAGAAGCGCGTGGAGATCGCACTCACGTACATCTACGGCGTCGGCCGTACCCGCGCGGTCCAGGCACTCGCCGAGACCGGTATCTCCGGTGACATCCGCGTCAAGGACCTGACCGACGACCAGCTCGTCGCCCTCCGTGACTTCATCGAGGGCAACTTCAAGGTGGAGGGTGACCTCCGCCGCGAGGTCGCCGCCGACATCCGCCGCAAGGTCGAGATCGGTAGCTACGAGGGTCTCCGCCACCGTCGTGGTCTCCCGGTGCGTGGTCAGCGCACCAAGACCAACGCGCGTACCCGCAAGGGACCGAAGCGCACCGTGGCAGGCAAGAAGAAGGCCCGATAGGAGATCATCATGGCTACCCCCAAGACTGCCGCGCGCAAGCCGCGTCGCAAGGAGAAGAAGAACGTCGCCGTGGGCCAGGCCCACATCAAGAGCACGTTCAACAACACCATCGTCAGCATCACCGACCCGTCGGGTGCCGTCCTCAGCTGGGCGTCCTCGGGTGCCGTGGGCTTCAAGGGTTCGCGCAAGTCGACGCCGTTCGCGGCGCAGCTCGCCGCCGAGTCCGCTGCGCGTCAGGCGCAGGAGCACGGCGTCAAGAAGGTCGACGTCTTCGTCAAGGGCCCGGGCTCGGGTCGCGAGACCGCGATCCGCTCCCTGCAGGCCGCCGGCCTCGAGGTCGGTTCGATCAACGACGTCACCCCGCAGGCGCACAACGGCTGCCGCCCGCCGAAGCGTCGCCGCGTCTGACGCGAGGAGCAACCGGCCGTTCCCCGCTCGTCCCCTGACCGGGGCGAGCGGGGCCGGCCATTCCTGGTCGTTCGATCGCGGACGGGTGGGCCGTTCCGGTCCGCCCGTCCGCGTGATCACAACTCAACAGACCCGTCGGGGCCCGGTCGGCCCCGTCGTACCGCCGAGTGTCATATAGCGGACACTCCGCCGAAAGGAATCCCACAGTGCTCATTGCACAGCGCCCCACCCTGACCGAGGAGTCGATCTCCGAGTACCGCTCGCGCTTCGTCATCGAGCCGCTCGAGCCGGGCTTCGGTTACACCCTCGGCAACTCGCTGCGCCGCACGCTCCTCTCCTCGATCCCCGGCGCGGCTGTCACCAGCATCCGCATCGACGGCGTCCTCCACGAGTTCAGCACCGTCCCCGGTGTCAAGGAAGACGTCACCGAGATCATCCTCAACATCAAGAGCCTCGTCGTCTCCAGCGAGCACGACGAGCCGATCACCGCGTACCTGCGCAAGCAGGGTGCCGGTCAGGTCACCGCGGCGGACATCTCCGCCCCGGCCGGCGTCGAGATCCACAACCCGGACCTCGTCATCGCGACCCTGAACGACACCGCGCGGTTCGAGCTCGAGCTGACGATCGAGCGTGGCCGCGGCTACGTGTCGGCGACGCAGAACCGTTCCGAGTTCAGCGAGGCCGGTCAGATCCCGATCGACTCGATCTACTCGCCGGTCCTCAAGGTCACCTACCGCGTCGAGGCGACGCGTGCCGGTGAGCGAACGGACTTCGACCGCCTGGTCGTCGACGTCGAGTCGAAGCCGGCGATCACGCCGCGCGACGCCATCGCGTCGGCCGGTCGCACGCTGGTCGAGCTGTTCGGTCTCGCCCGCGAGCTGAACACGGCGGCCGAGGGCATCGAGATCGGCCCCGCGCCGGTCGACGCGGTGCTCTCGAACGAGCTGCAGACCCCGATCGAGGACCTCGACCTGTCGGTCCGCAGCTACAACTGCCTCAAGCGGGAGGGCATCAACACGGTGTCCGAGCTCGTCGCCCTGTCGGAGACGCAGCTCATGAACATCCGCAACTTCGGTCAGAAGTCGGTGGACGAGGTCAAGGACAAGCTCACCGAGCTCGGCCTGTCCCTCAAGGACACCGTCCCCGGATTCGACGGCGCCCACTTCTACAGCGGGTACGACGAGGACGAGTCCAACAACTGACCTCGCGCTCACGCGCACGCGCACCGATGAGTCGGTGCGCACCACCATCACCACTGGAGAACTGACATGCCGAAGCCCACCAAGGGCCCCCGCCTCGGTGGCGGCCCCGCCCACGAGCGCCTGCTCCTGAGCAACCTCGCCAACGCCCTGTTCACGCACGGCCGCATCACCACCACCGAGACGAAGGCCAAGCGCCTCCGTCCCGTCGCCGAGCGTCTCATCACGTTCGCGAAGCGTGGCGACCTGCACGCGCGCCGTCGCGTCATCGCGCAGCTGCGTGACAAGTCCGTCGTGCACACGCTGTTCACGGAGATCGCGCCGCAGGTCGAGGACCGCCAGGGCGGTTACACCCGCATCACGAAGCTCGGCTTCCGCAAGGGTGACAACGCGCCGCTCGCCTCGATCGAGCTCGTGCTCGAGCCGGTCTCGGGCAAGCCCGCCCCGGTCAAGCGCGACGCCGCCCCGACCGCTGCCGCTGCGCCGGTCGCGGACGAGACGCCCGCCGAGGAGACCCCGGTCGACGAGACCGAGACGACCGAGGAGTCCGCTCCCGTCGAGGCCGAGACCGAGACCCCGGCTGCCGCCGAGGTCGAGGCCGACGCCGCTGCCAAGTCGGACGACGCAGCCAAGTAGGTCCAGCACCACCACACGACGGAACCCCCGCGACGCACGTCGCGGGGGTTCCGTCGTGTCCGGGGGCGACCACGGGCGGACGGGAGGCGCGCGCCGGTCGTGCGCAGCGCCTCCCGTCCGCCCTCACAGCCGACCGCGCCTACGGTGATCCCGTCATGGCACGAGCAGAACGGATCACCGGCGCGGGGCGCCGACTGTGGCAGTGGAGCCGCGACTCGGGGACGCAACCGCGCCTGCTCCTCGCGGCCAAGGCCGCGATCGCCGCCGTGATCGCGTGGACCCTCGCCAGGTACGCGCCCGGCGTCGCCGCCGAGTACCCGTACTACGCCCCGCTCGGGGCCATCGTCGCGATGCGGACGACGGTGTTCGCCGGCATCCGCGCGGGCGTGCAGACGCTGGTCGGCATCACGCTCGGGATCCTGATCGCCGGCTTCACGATGCTCGTGGACGCCCCCGGGGTCGTCGCCGTGGCGCTGGTCGTGGGCCTCGGTGTCCTCGTCAGCGGCTTCCGGATCCTCGGCGAGGGGTACTCCTGGGTGCCGATGGCGGCGCTGTTCGTGCTCCTCATCGGTGGCGGCAACGCCGAGGGCTACTCGTTCGCGTACGTCGTGCAGATGGCCATCGGGATCGCCATCGGCCTCGCGGTGAACTTCGCGATCGTGCCGCCGCTGCACTTCTGGGACGCCGAGCGCCGCATCGACCAGGTGAACGCGGTGCTCGCGCAGCACCTCGACGACCTCGCGGACGTGCTCGACAAGGGGGAGCCGGACACGCAGGCCTGGGACCGGCAGCAGGGGCGGCTCGACAAAGCGATCGCCGACGTGCGGGACCGGGTGTCGGTGGCGCAGGAGAGTCGTCGGATGAACCCGCGCAGCGCCCTCCGTGGCTCCCGCGCCCGGCTGGCGACGGACGGGGCACGCTTCCGCGCGCTCGAACGGGCGGCCTGGTACACGACGGACCTCACCGAGCTCGTGGCACGGTCCGGTCCGGTGGCCGACAACATCGGCCGGCCGGACCCGGCGTTCGCGGAGCCGATGGCCGGTGCGCTGCGCCAGGTCGCCTGCGTGGTGCGCGGGGACTGCCCGGAGGACGAGGGCGACGAGGCGATCGCACGGCTCGAGGAGGCGCTCGACGCCAGTCGCTCGAACCCGTCGCACGTCACCGTGACGGCGAGTGCGATCGTGGCGCTGCGCGGGATCCTCGAGTCGGAGAAGCGGGCGACGGAGGACGTCGACACGAAGACCGGGCCGTTCGGCCGCTCGACCGGCGGTCACGCTCACTAGGATCGGGCCGTGCCCGTCGCCCCCCGTGTCGCCGTCCTCGGACCGGTCACCGTCGCCGGTCCGGACGGCACGGCGCTCCCGGTGCCCGGAGCGCTCGCCCGGTCGTTCCTGACGGCGCTCGTGCTCGCACCCGGGCACGCGCTCGGCACCGATGCGCTCATCGACGAGCTGTGGGGCGACGACCGGCCGAAGGGTGCCCGGGCCGCGCTGCAGACCCTCGTCTCGCGCCTGCGCCGCACGACCGCGGACGGCCTGGTCGTCTCGACGAGCACGGGGTACGCACTCGGCGGCGACCCGGACGGCGTCGACCTCGTGGCCGCTGAACAGGCCGTGCACGACTCCGACCCGACGACCGTGCGCACCGCGCTGGACCGCTGGCGCGGCACCCCGGGCGCCGACGTCGACGGCGACCTCGGCACCGCGCTGACCGACCGGGCTGCGACGACCGAGCACGCCCTGCGTCGGCGGCTCGGCGCGCTGCTGCTCGCGGACGGGGACACCGGTGCGGCGGCCACGATCTGGGTCGCCGAGGCCGAGGCGTCGCCCTACGACGACACCGCGGCGGCGGGGGCGATGCGGGCGCTCGACGCGGACGGTCGCACGGCCGAGGCGCTCGCGGTGTTCGCCGCGCACCGGGAACGCCTGGCGGACGGGCTCGGCGCAGACCCGTCCGGCGAGCTGGTGCGGCTCAACGCCGAACTGCTCCGGCGGTCCGTGGCCGCCGACGACCCGGTCCGGCGGGTCGGCCTCCGCGTCGCGCCGAACGAGCTGGTCGGACGGCAGGACGACCTCGCCGCGGTCTCGGGGCTCCTCGACGAGCACCGCCTGGTCACCGTGCTCGGCCCGGGCGGGCTCGGGAAGACCCGGCTGGCGCAGGCCGTCGCCGGGGCGCTGCCGGCCACCACGGGCGTCGTCGTGTGCGAGCTCGCGCCGATCGGCGACGGGCAGGACCTGCTGCCCGCGCTCGGTGCGCTGCTCGGGATCGCGGAGGTCCGGTCGGCGCGGATGCTCCAGGACGCCGTCGTCACCGACCTGTGGAGCCGCGTGGTCCGGGCCCTCGACGACGGGCCGACGGTGCTCGTCCTCGACAACTGCGAGCACCTGCTGCACGACGTCGCCCGCTGCACCGCCGACCTGCTCGCCGCCGTGCCGGGTCTCCGGGTCCTCACGACCTCGCGGGCACCGCTCGCGATCGCGGGCGAGGTCGTCGCACCGCTCGGACCGCTGCCGGTCGAGGCCGACGGTGCGGCCGTTCGGCTCTTCACCGAGCGCGCCCGTGCCGCCCGCCCCGGTGCCGTGCTGCCCGTCGACGCGGTGCGCCGGATCTGCACCCGGCTCGACGGCAGCCCGCTCGCGATCGAGCTCGCCGCGGCCCGGATCCGCGGCATGTCCGTGGACGAGGTCGAACGCCGGCTCGACGACCGCTTCGCGCTGCTCCGCGGTGGCGACCGCAGCGCGCCGGAGCGGCACCGCACCCTGCTCGCGGTGATCGAGTGGAGCTGGCGGCTCCTCGACCCGGGGGCGCAGGACCTGCTCACCCGGCTCGCGCTCTTCCCCGACGGCGTGGCGGTCGACGCGGTCGAGGCCGTGGCGGCACCCGACCGGCGTCCGGACGCGCTCGACGACCTCGCCGAGCTCGTGGAGCAGTCGCTCGTGCAGCTCGTCGAGCTCGAGGGGGAGCCGGTGCGCTACCGGCTGCTCGAGACCGTCCGCGAGTTCGGGGCCGCGCGCCTGGCCGAGCGCGGCGCGACCGGGACGGTCCGGACGGCGATGACCGCCTGGGGCCGTGCGCTGTCGTCGACGCGGAACGTCTTCGCCCTGGGTGGCCCGCAGCAGTTCGTCGCCTTCACCGAGGTCCGGCGCGAGGCCGACAACCTCGTGACGCTGCTGCGCTGGGCCCTCTGGGCGGACGACGTCCCGACGGTCACGCAGGTGTTCGCCGCCCTCGGCGGCTACTGGACGCTGCGCGGGCTGCACCGCGAGGTCGTCGCCGTCGCACCCGACGTCGTCGCGGCGCTGCGGTCCCGCGAGCCGGACCCGGCGGACCGCACGGCCGCGGTCACCGGACTCGTGCTGTGTGGCGCCACCTCGGCGTTCTCCGACCTGCGGACGACCGCACGGGCCGTCTCCGGGCTCCGGCGCCTGCACCGGGTCGGCCGTGCCGACCACCCCGTGGTCGACGCGCTCGCCGAGCTCCTGCTCACCGTCGGACGCCCCGGGCCGGCCACCGCGTTGCTCGCCCGGCTCCGGGACGACCCGGACCCGGCGCTCGCCTGCCTCGGGAACCTGCTCAGCGCGCCACTCGCCGAGAACGCCGGGGAGCCGGCCGAGGCGCTCCGCTTCGCCCGGCGGGCCCAGGAGCTGTCGCTGGGCACCGGCGACGTCTGGACCACCGGGACCGGCTCGACCACCCTGACGCAGCTGCTCGCCCAGTCCGGCCGCTACCGGGAGTCGCTCGCCGCGGCCGTCACCGCCCGCGAGCACCTCGAGCTGTTCGGCGCTGAGGACGACCTGTACGAGATCGGGTGGACGGTCGGACTCGCGTCGGCGGCGATCGGCGACGTCGAGCGCGCCCGGTCGATCGCCGCGGACCTGCGACACCGACCGACCGGCGGCCGGGGTGGCTTCGACGACCGGGGCCTCATCGCGGTCCTCGCGGTCGCGATCACCGCCGAGTGCGCCCGCCACGAGGGGGACTTCGCGACGGCCGCCGCCGGGTACACCGAGGCGTGGGACGTCGTGCAGCCCGGCCGGGGGAGCGCCGCACACTGGGCGCTCATGGCGGGGGCCGCGCGGATCGCGGCGGTGGACGAGGCGGCGGCGGCCCGGTCCGGCGGTGCCGCCACGGGCCTCCCGGCTGCCGAGAGGGCCGTCGCCCGCCGCATCCGGGTCGGCGCTCTCGTCCAGCTGCGCCTGCGGGACGCCCGCCGGGACATGCCGGTGATCGGGACGGCGCTCGCCGGGCTGGCCGTCGCCTCCGCGCGGACGGGTCGCCCGGCGACGGCGGCGGCGTGCTGGGGTGCGATCAGGAGGATCGGGTCGCGGCAGGACTTCGCGGTCCTCGCCCACGACCGGTTGCGGCGGCTGCTCGTCGAGGTCGTCGGCGAGGCCGCGATGACGGACGCCGAGGCGGCCGCGGCCGGCTGGGACCGGACCGAGGCCGCCTCGCGGGTACGGACGCTGCTCGAGGACGCGCGGTTGCCCGCCTGAGCCCCACGACCGCCTGAGCCCGACGACCGCCTGCGCCGTCCGTCAGGCCTTCCGCATGTAGGCGCGGACCGTCAGCGGCGCGAACACGGCGACGACGACGGCCGCACCGAGCAGGCTGAGCCAGAGGTCCCCGCCGACCGTGCCGTGGTTGACGAGGTCGCGCACCGCGGTGATGAGGTGCGAGACCGGGTTGACCTCGGTGAACCAGCGCAGCCAGGCCGGCAGCGTGTCCGTCGGGACGAACGCGTTCGACAGGAAGGTCAGCGGGAAGAGCACCAGGTTGGCGATGCCCGAGACACTCGACGCGGTGCGGGCGATGACGCCGAAGTAGGCGAAGACCCAGCTGATCGCCCAGGCGACCACGATGACGAGCAGTGCCGCGAGCAGGACCGCACCGAGGCCGCCGGCGGGACGCAGCCCCATGACGATCCCGACCACGAACGTGATCGTCGTCGCGATGGCGTACCGGACGGTGTCGGCGAGCAGGGCTCCGGCGAGCGGGGCGATGCGGGCGATGGGCAGCGACCGGAAGCGGTCGAACACGCCCTTGTCCATGTCCTCGCGGAGCTGGACGCCCGTGACGACCGACGACGTGATCGCCGTCTGGACGAGGATGCCGGGGATGATGACGGGCAGGTAGCTGCCGACGTCACCGGAGATCGCGCCACCGAAGATGTACGTGAACATCACGGTGAAGACGATCGGCATCAGCGTGACGTCGAACAGCTGCTCGGGCGTGCGCCGGATCTTCACGAGCCCGCGGTAGGCCATCGTGAACGACTGCCGGACGGTCGCGGCGAGGCCGGTGCCGCCGATCCCCGGGCGGGGGGTCACGCGGGGCGACGACGTGGTGGTGGGTGTCGGGGCGAGGGTGGTCATGCGAGGCTCCCTTCGAGCGCGCGCTCGGACTCGGTCTCGGCGTCCGCGGACGCCGGCGAGCCGGTGATGGTGAGGAAGACCTCGTCGAGCGTCGGCTTCTGGACGCTGATCTCGGCGAGGGAGACGCCCGCGTCGCGGAACGACACGAGCAGGTCGGTGACGCGGTCGGGCGCGGTCATCGGGGCGGTGAGTCGCGCGCCCTCGGGGCTGACGACCGCGGGCGTGCCGAGCACCCGTTCGACGAGCGCGGCGGCGGTCGTCATCGCGATCGGGTCGGCGTCCGCGAGCCGCAGCTGCAACGAGGCCGTGCCGACCGACGACTTCAGTTCGTCGGCGGTGCCCTCGGCGACCACGCGGCCGCGGTCGATCACGGCGATGCGGTCGGCGAGCTGGTCGGCCTCGTCGAGGTACTGCGTGGTGAGCACGACGGTGGAACCGGTCGCGACGAGCTCGCGGATCGTGTCCCACATCTGGGCGCGGGTCCGCGGGTCGAGGCCGGTCGTCGGCTCGTCGAGGAAGATGAGCGGCGGCTGCGCGATGAGGCTCGCGGCCAGGTCGAGCCGGCGGCGCATGCCCCCGGAGAACTTCTTCAACGGACGCGCCGCCGCCTCGGAGAGTCCGAAGCGCTCGAGCAGCTCGACCGCCTTGCGCTTCGCGTCGGTGCGGGAGAGCCCGAGCAGCCGCGCGAAGATGACGAGGTTCTCGGTCGCGCTCAGCGTCTCGTCGACGCTGGCGTACTGGCCGGTCACGCCGATCAGGGAGCGGACGGTCTGCGGGTCGCGCCGGACGTCGTGACCGAAGACGCGGGCCTCGCCGCCGTCGGGCACGAGCAGCGTGGCGAGCATCGAGATCGTGGTGGTCTTGCCGGCGCCGTTCGGGCCGAGCACGCCGTAGACGGTCCCGGCCTCGACCCGGAGGTCGACGCCGTCCACGGCACGGTTCGACCCGAAGGTCTTCACGAGGCCGGTGGCCTCGACCGCGAGGGGTGTGGTGGTCATCGGGAGGTCCTTTCGTCGATGTCGGTGTCGATGGTGCCGCCGGGCGCTCACGCGCCACTGACGCGGCACTGACACGCGCTGACACCGGCGGTCCGCCTCGGTCGGGGCGCGGGGTCGGCCGGGAGGCCCTGGTCGCCCCCGGTACGCTCGCTCCCGTGGACGGGACGGACGCGACGGACGGATCGGGTGCTGCGGGCACGGACGGGGTGCGGCTGCGCCTCGACGTCGCGTACGACGGTGCGGCGTTCTCGGGCTGGGCCCGGCAGCCCGGGCTGCGGACCGTGCAGGGTGCGCTGGAGTCGGCCCTCGCGACCGTGTTCACCCGCTGGGGTGCGCCGCCGCTGCTCACGGTCGCGGGACGGACGGACGCGGGGGTGCACGCCACCGGGCAGGTCGCCCACCTCGACCTGACCGCCGAGCAGTGGGGCGCCCTGACCCGCCCGCGGCGGTCCTCGCCCGACGGGCCGCCGCGCACGTCGCTCGACGGTCTGGTCCGGAGGATCAACGGCATCGCGGCGCCGACGGGCGACGTCGTCGTGCGGCGGGCCTCGGTCGCGCCGGACGGGTTCGACGCTCGGTTCTCCCCGCTCTGGCGGCGCTACGAGTACCGGGTCGCGGACGCCGACGCCCCGCGCGATCCCCGTCGTCGTGGGCACACGCTCTGGCACCCGACGCGTCTGGACCCGGCGGCGATGGAGCGCGGTGCGCTCCGGCTGCTCGGGCTGCACGACTTCGCGACCTTCTGCAAGCCGCGCGAGGGCGCCACGACCATCCGGACGCTGCAGGAGTTCCGCTGGGACCGCGAGCCGGACGGCGTGCTGGTGGCGCGCCTCCAGGCCGACGCCTTCTGCCACTCCATGGTGCGTGCGATGGTCGGCGCGACCATCGCCGTGGGGGAGGGCCGCTTCGGCCCGGACCGGCTCGAGGAACTCCGGGTCGCCGAACAGCGCACCAGCGCGTTCGCGGTCGCGCCGGCCCTCGGGCTCACGCTCACCGAGGTCGGCTACCCGGCGGACGACGAGCTCGCCGTGCGAGCGACGCAGACCCGTGCGCGCCGGTCGGACGACGAGCCGGGCGCCGGTACCGTCGGGGGATGAGTTCCCGCAGGCCGCGTTCGGTCGTCTCCGTCGGCCCCGGGGTCGTCTTCGTCGAGGGACCGGTGTCGAACTGGGTCGTCCTCGCCGAGGAGGACGGCGTCGCGCTGATCGACGCCGGCTACCCGGCGGACACCGACCTCGTGCTCGACACCGTGCGGTGGGCGGGACACGACCTCGGGGACCTGCGACGTGTCTACGTCACGCACGGGCACGTCGACCACGTCGGCGGCCTCCCCGGGATCCTCGAGCGGTTCCCGCACGTCGAGGTCCTCGCCCACGCGGACGAGCTCGACAACGTCCGCGGGCCCGGGCGGCAGCAGGTCACGCCCGCGGAGATCGGCGGGCGGCTGGCGGCACCCCGGACGCTCCGGTGGCTCGCGCGGGCGATCGGCTCGGACGCGCTGCGACCGGTGACGGTGCCGACCGCGCGGGCGTTCACGGGCGCCGACTTCGCCGAGCGTGCCGTGACCCCGTTCCCCGCCGTCGGGCACACCGCCGGCTCCACCGCGTACCTGCTCCCCGCCGCGGGGGCGATCGTGACGGGCGACGCGGTCGTCACGCACCACGACACGCTGCCGCGGTCCTGGCAGCCCCGGCCGCGGATGATCACGCCGTTCTTCACGGCGGACCAGGACGCGGCGCTCGCCTCGGCGCGGGCGTTGCCGTACCCGGAGGTCCTGCTGCCGGGGCACGGGCCCGCGGTGCACCGGGTCGGGAGCGAGTGGGTGCCGGTCGCCGGCTGACCGTGCCCATGACGGGGGTGGACCGGATCGTTCACCTGCCGGAAACCTGAGCGACCGATCAGGTGTCTAGCGTGGTCCAGTCCCCCTCCTCCTGCCGAAGGTCAGCATGCCCAACCTCCTGCGGCGCACCGTGCTGTGCGCCACGGTCGCTGCGACGCTCGTCGCCGCCCCACTCGTCTCCGTCTCCACCGCCCTCGCGAACCCCGCCGGTACCGGCCTCGTCATCAGCGAGGCGTACCTCAAGGGCGGCAGCGCGAACGCCTTCTACAAGGAGAAGTTCGTCGAGATCACGAACCCCACCGCGTCGCCGGTGTCGCTCGCCGGCTGGTCGCTCCAGTACCGCGCGGCGACCAGCACCGGGAACTTCTCGACGAGCGCGCTCGAGGGCACCGTGCCCGCGAACGGCACGTTCCTGGTGTCGATGACCGGCAACGGTGGCTCGACCGCGGTGGGCGCCGACCTGCCGACCGCGGACGACACCGCCTCGATCAACCCCTCGGGCACCACCGGGACCCTCGCGCTGTCGAACACCACGGCTGCGCTCGCGCTCCCCGCCGGCCCCGTCGCGACGGGCACGCCCGGTGTCGTGGACCTGCTCGGCTACGGTGCGTCGAACACGTACGAGGGTGCAGTCCGGTCCGTGACCGGCGCCAACAACGTGCCGAACGGCCTGACCCGGGCCGGGGCGACGGACACCGACGTCAACGGCACCGACTTCACGGTCACCGAGTCGTTGACCCCGACGAACGCCGCAGGCGAGACTGGCAGCACCACGCCGACCGACCCCGAGCCCACCGACCCCGGCACGCCGGCCGGTCCCGCCGAGGCCGTCACCATCGCGCAGCTGCAGGGCACCGGCACCGCCTCGCCGTACGTCGGCAAGCGGGTCGTCACCGACGGCGTCGTGACCGCGGTCTACGCCACGGGCGGCCTGAACGGCTACACGGTCCAGACCGCCGGCACCGGCGGTGCGGTCGACCTCGCCACGCACACCGCGTCGGACGCCGTGTTCGTGTTCTCCGCCGCGACCGCGGGCAGCGTGGCCATCGGTGACGCCGTGCGCCTCACGGGCACGGTCGCCGAGTACAACGGCCTCACCGAGCTCGAGGTCGGCTCGACCGCGGACGTCGAGAAGCTCCCCGCCGCGGGCGTCGTGCAGCCGGCCCCGGCGACGCTGACGCTGCCGCGCACGGACGCCCAGCGCGAGTCGCTCGAGAGCATGCTCGTCGCACCGCAGGGCGACTACACGGTCGCCGACAACTACACGACGAACCAGTACGGCGAGATCGCGCTCGCCGCGGGCACGAAGCGCCTGATCCAGCCGACCGAGGTCGCCCGCCCGGGCAGCGCCGAGTACGCCGCGGTCGTCGCCGACAACGCCGCACGCAAGGTCGTCCTCGACGACGGCGCGAGCACGAACTTCCTCAGCGCCGCGAACCAGTCGGTGCCGGTGTCCTGGCTCACCCAGGGCCCGGTCACCGTCGGTGCCGCCGCCACGTTCTCGGAGCCGGTCGTCCTCGACTACCGCAACGACGCGTGGAAGTTCCAGCCGACGACGCCGATCACCGGCGCGACCCCGGCGGCGGACCTGCCCGCATCGTTCTCGAATGTCCGCACCGCGACGCCGGAGAACGTCGGCGGGGACCTCAAGCTCGCCGGGTTCAACGTGCTGAACTACTTCCCGACCACGGGCGACCAGCTCACCGGCTGCACGTACTACACCGACCGTGACGGCGACCCCGTGACCGTCCGCGGCGGCTGCGACGCCCGCGGTGCAGCGAACGCCGACGACCTCGCGCGCCAGCAGGTGAAGATCGTGAAGGCGATCAACGCCCTGGGCGCCGACGTCGTCTCGCTCGAGGAGATCGAGAACTCGAAGCGCTTCGGTCAGGACCGCGACGCCGCGGTGGCGACCCTGGTGGCCGCGCTGAACGCCGCGACCGGCCAGGACACCTGGGCCTACGTCCCCTCCCCGGCGAAGGTCCCGGCGAGCGAGGACGTCATCCGTCTCGCGCTCATCTACAAGAAGGACCGGGTCGCCCCGGTCGGCGAGTCGACCATCCTCGACGACCCGGCGTTCGTGAACGCCCGGCAGCCCGTCGCCGACGCCTTCCGCCCGCTCGGCGGGACGGCCGCCGACGACTTCCTCGTGATCGCGAACCACTTCAAGTCGAAGGGGTCGGGCACGGGCGAGAACGCCGACCAGGGCGACGGCCAGGGCGCCTCGAACGCCGACCGCGTCCGGCAGGCCCAGGCGCTCGCCGCCTTCTCGACCACCGAGCAGGAGAAGTACGGCACGGACCGCGTGTTCATGCTCGGCGACTTCAACGCCTACAGCGAGGAGGACCCGATGGTCGTCCTGCGTGACGCCGGCTACACGGACCTCGGTCCGGCGAAGGACTCGACGGAGTACTCGTACGTCTTCAGCGGCCTGAGCGGTTCGCTCGACCACGTGCTCGCGTCCCCGGCCGCACTCGCAGCCGTCACGGGCGTGGACATCTGGAACATCAACTCGACCGAGTCGGTGGGCCTCGAGTACAGCCGCTACGACTACAACGTCACGGACCTGTACCGCGACGACGTGTACCGCGCGAGCGACCACGACCCGATCCTGGTCGGATTCGACCTGGCAGCGGACGAGACCCCGACCCCGGGTGACGGCGAGACCCCGACCCCTGGCGACGGCGAGACGCCCGCTCCGGGCAACGGCAACGGCAACGGCACCGGCAGCGGCACCACCCCCGGCGCCGGCCAGACGCCCGTCGCTCCCGCCGGGTCCTCGCTGACCGAGGCGAACCGTGGCAGCATCACCGCGCCGGCCTCGGCCCGTGCGGGCGAGACCATCACGGTCGGTGTCGGCTCGGCGCTCGCCGGGCAGCGGATCTCGGTGTGGCTGTACTCCGACGCGGTGCTCCTCGGCACCGAGGTGGTCGCCGCCGACGGCACCGTCCGCGTGACGATCCCGATCGGCACGACGACCGGGTCGCACCGCCTCGCCGTCACCGCCGCCGCCGACGGGTCGCTCGTCGGCTGGACCGACATCCGGATCGACCCGGCGACGGGCGAGCTGGCGTTCACCGGGGCCGAGCTCACCGGTGGCCTCGCCGCCGCGCTGCTCCTGCTCGCTGCCGGCACCGGACTGATCGTGACCCGTCGTCGTCGGGCGGCCCGCACCGCCTGACGCGCTGAACGCACGTCGAACGCGACACCGCACCCGTCGATCGACGGGTGCGGTGTCGCGTTCCCCGCGGTGACCACCGGACGGACGGGAGGCGCGTGGCGGCCCGGCACCGTGCCTCCCGTCCGTCGGTCAGGTGCGTTCGACAAGGCGAGCCGCGTCGGGTAGGCTCTCACCTTGGTCTGTGCGCCCCGTGCGCCGGACAGTCAGATGAGCCCTCCACCGGGCAGTTCCACGAGCATCGCCCGCGGAACACCCACCGGAGCGGGATTCACGGACTCCTCACCTCGACACGAAAGCAGCACTCCTGTGACTCGTACGTTCTCCCCGAAGCCGGCAGACGTCCAGCACGACTGGATCGTCATCGACGCGACCGACGTCGTCCTCGGCCGTCTCGCCACCCACGCCGCGGCGCTCCTGCGCGGCAAGCACAAGGCCACCTTCGCCCAGCACATGGACATGGGTGACTACGTCATCATCATCAACGCGGACAAAGTCGCCCTCACCGGCTCCAAGCTCGCGAAGAAGGTCTACTACCGTCACTCGGGCTACCCGGGCGGCCTCACGGCGACCTCCTACCCGGAGATGCTCGAGAAGCACCCGACCCGCGCCGTCGAGAAGGCTATCCGCGGCATGCTGCCGAAGAACACGCTCGGCCGTGAGCAGCTCGGCAAGCTCAAGGTCTACGCCGGCCCGGAGCACCCGCACGCCGCGCAGCAGCCCAAGGCGTACACCTTCGACCAGGTCGCACAGTAGTTCCGGCCACGACGACTTCAAGGACTGATAAAACTCATGGCTCAGATCGCTGACTCCCTCGACCAGACCCCGGAGAGCTTCACCACCGAGAGCGCGCCCGTCGCGTCCGAGGCCGCTCCCCGCCAGATCCTCAACGTCTCGGGCGGTGCCGTCGGGCGCCGCAAGGAGGCCATCGCGCGCGTCCGCCTCGTCCCCGGTGGCGGCTCCTTCACGGTGAACGGCCGCACGCTCGAGGACTACTTCCCGAACAAGCTGCACCAGCAGCTCATCAACGACCCGTTCAAGGTGCTCGAGCTCCTCGGCGCCTACGACGTCGTCGCCCGCATCACCGGCGGCGGCCCCTCGGGTCAGGCCGGTGCGCTCCGCCTCGCGATCGCGCGTGCGCTGAACGAGATCGACCGCGAGAACAACCGCGCCACCCTCAAGAAGGCCGGCTTCCTCACCCGTGACGCCCGCGTCATCGAGCGCAAGAAGGCCGGTCTCAAGAAGGCCCGCAAGGCGTCGCAGTTCTCGAAGCGCTAGTCGCGCGACGAACCCGATCGCAATGCCGCGTCTGTTCGGTACCGACGGTGTTCGTGGACTCGCCAACGGCGAGCTGACGGCCGCGCTGGCTCTGGGTCTCGCCCAGGCCAGCGCGGCCGTGCTCACGCACGGACACCATGCGGACGCCCGCCGGGCGTCCGGTCGACCGCGCCCCCGTGCGGTCCTGGCGCGCGACCCGCGCGTCTCCGGCGAGTTCCTCGGTGCCGCGGTCGCGGCCGGGCTCGCCTCCGCCGGCGTCGACGTGCTCGACGCCGGGGTCATCCCCACCCCCGCCGCCGCGTACCTGGTGGCGGACATCGACGCCGACTTCGGCGTCATGATCTCCGCGTCGCACAACCCAGCGCCCGACAACGGCATCAAGTTCTTCGCGACGGGCGGCCGCAAGCTGCCCGACGAGGTCGAGGACCGCATCGAGGCGGCCATGCACGACCAGTCCGCGCCCACCCCCACGGGCGGCGAGGTCGGCCGGATCACCCGGTTCGCCGACGCCGAGGACCGCTACGTCGTGCACCTGCTCGGCACGCTGCCGCACCGGCTCGACGGTCTCCACGTCGTGCTCGACTGCGCGAACGGCGCGGCCGCCGGCGTCTCGCCCGAGGTGTTCGTGAACGCGGGTGCCCGCGTGACCCTGATCGGCGCCGAGCCGGACGGCATGAACATCAACGACGGCGTGGGGTCGACACACATCGACAACCTCGCCCGGGCGGTGCTCGAGCACGGCGCCGACGTGGGCATCGCGCACGACGGCGACGCCGACCGGTGCCTCGCGGTGGACGCCGCGGGCAACGCGATCGACGGCGACCAGATCATGGCGATCCTCGCGCTGTCGCTGCAGGAGCGCGGCCACCTGAAGGACGACACGCTGGTCGCGACGGTCATGTCGAACCTGGGCCTGAAGCGGGCCATGGCGGACGCGGGCATCACGGTGCTCGAGACCGGCGTCGGTGACCGCTACGTGCTCGAGAAGATGAACGAGGGCGGGTTCTCGCTCGGCGGCGAGCAGTCCGGCCACATCATCTTCAACGACTACGCGACCACCGGCGACGGGGTCCTGACCGGGCTGCACCTGGTGGCCGAGATGGCGCGCACCGGGAAGAGCCTGCAGGAGCTCGCGTCGTGCATGACCGTCTTCCCGCAGGTGCTCCTGAACGTCCGGGGCGTCGACCGCCACGGGCTCGAGGACCAGGGCGTGCAGGACGCGGTCGCCGCGGCCACGGCGGCGCTCGGCGACTCCGGCCGGGTGCTGCTGCGTCCGTCCGGCACCGAGCCGGTCGTCCGCGTCATGGTCGAGGCCGCCTCGCAGGAGGACGCCGAGCGCGTCGCCGAGGAGCTCGCGGACGTCGTGCGTGACCGGCTGACGATCGACGAGGCCGCGTAGGCCGTTCGCCACGCGGGCGCTGCCCGCTGTCGAACCACGAAGACGACATCGAACCAGGCGCTCGTCCTGGTTCGATGTCGTCTTCCTGGTTCGATGCGCCCGCCGTGCCGTGCCGTGCAGCCGGCGGCCGCCCCCGCGTCAGATCTTGCGGAGCAGCACCGACGACACCTTGTGGTTCGCGCCCTTCTTCAGCACGAGGGTCGCCCGGGAGCGCGTCGGCAGCACGTTCTCGAGCAGGTTCGGCTCGTTGATGGCCCGCCAGACCTCGGTCGCCGTCCGCACCGCGTCCTCGCGCGACAACGAGGCGAACCGGTGGAAGAACGAGTCGGGGCTCGAGAACGCCTCCTCCTGCAGGGCCAGGAACCGGTCGACGTACCAGGACTCGATGTCCTTCGTCTTCGCGTCGACGTAGATGGTGAAGTCGAAGAGGTCGGAGAGCGCGAGCCGCCCGTGCACCGGCGGCGCGAGCACGTTGAGCCCCTCGACGATGAGGACGTCCGGCTGCCGCACGACGATCTCCGCGTCCGGCACGATGTCGTAGACCAGGTGCGAGTAGAACGGCGCACGGACCTCGGTCGCGCCGCTCTTGACCTGGCTGACGAACCGCAGCAGGGCCCGGCGGTCGTACGACTCCGGGAAGCCCTTGCGGTCCATGATCCCGCGGCGCTCCAGCTCCGCGTTCGGGTAGAGGAACCCGTCGGTCGTGACGAGCTCCACGCGCGGGGTGTCGGGCCAGCGCTTCGTCAGCTCGCGGAGCAGTCGGGCGACGGTGGACTTGCCGACGGCCACCGACCCGGCGACGCCGATGACGAACGGCGTCCGACCGGCCCGCTCGCCGAGGAAGCGGCTCGTCTCCGCGTGCAGGTCCCGCGCCCCTGCCGCGTACAGCGTCAGCAGCCGCGAGAGGGGGAGGTAGACCTCCTGGACCTCCTGCATGTCCAGCCGGTCGCCCAGGCCGCGCAGCTGCACGACCTCGGTCTCCGTGAGCGACAGGTGCTCCCTCGGCGCCAGCTGGGACCACTCGTCGCGCGGGATCTCCACGAACGGGGTCGGGTGCGCGACGGCGGTCTCCGTGATCGGCATGGGCACGAGCGTACCGACGGGAGGCGCGGAGCAGGTGAGCGGACGGGCTGCGGTGGTGCGCGCCTCCCGCTCGGGGCACGGTGCGTGTCCGCAGGACGCGACCGGCACGTCGATCGGAGGTCAGGCGGGCAGGGCCGCCTCGATGGCGGCGACCACCTCGGGGGCGTCCGGCTTCGTGGTGGGACGGAAGCGCGTGACGGAGCCGTCGGGGGCGACGAGGAACTTCTCGAAGTTCCAGCTCACCCGGCCGGCCTTGCCGGAGGCGTCGGGGGTCTCCTTGAGCGCCTGGTAGAGCGGGTGGGCACCCTTGCCGTTCACCTTGACCTTCTCGGACATCGGGAACGTCACGCCCCACGTGGTCGAGCAGTACTCGTCGATCGCCTCGGAGGTACCGAGCTCCTGCAGGAACTGGTTGCTCGGGAAGCCGAGGACCGTGAAGCCGCGCTCGGCGTAGGTCTTCTGCAGGGCCTCGAGCTGCTCGTACTGGGGTGCGAGCCCGCACCGCGAGGCCACGTTCACGACGAGCACCGCCTTGTCCGCGTACTGCCCGAACGTCGTCTGCCCGCCGTTCAGCGTCGTGATCGCGATGTCGTCGAAGCGTCCCATGATCGGAACGTTATCCCCGCCACCCGCGGCTTCGCAGGGTCGGCGGTCAGCCAGACCGTAGGATCGACCGCATGTGTGGAATCGTGGGCTACGTCGGCACCGGGAGCAGCCAGGAGGTCCTCCTCGGGGGCCTCCGTCGGCTCGAGTACCGCGGTTACGACTCTGCCGGCATCGCCGTCGTCGACCGACCCGGCGACCTGGTCTCGGCGAAGAAGGCGGGCAAGCTCCAGGCCCTCGTCGACGAGCTCGAGGCGCACCCCATCGCCGACGGAGCCACGGGCATCGGGCACACCCGCTGGGCGACGCACGGCGGTCCGACCGACGGCAACGCGCACCCGCACCTGGCGGACGGCGGCAAGCTCGCCCTCATCCACAACGGCATCATCGAGAACTTCGCCCCGCTGAAGGAGGAGCTCCTCGCCGAGGGCGTGACGTTCGCCAGCGAGACGGACTCCGAGGTCGCGGCGCACCTCGTCGCGCGGTCCTTCCGCGAGACCGGCGACCTGACGGCCGCCATGCAGCAGGCCGTGCAGCGGCTCGAGGGTGCCTTCACGCTCCTCGTCGTGCACGCCGACCAGCCGGGCGTCGTCGTCGGTGCCCGCCGGAACTCCCCGCTCGTGGTCGGCCTCGGCGACGGCGAGAACTTCATGGGCTCGGACGTCGCCGCGTTCGTCGCCTACACGCAGCGCGCGCTCGCGATCGGGCAGGACGAGATCGCCACGATCCGCCCCGAGGGGGTCGAGGTCGTGCACTTCGACGGCACCCCCGCGACCCCGGACGAGTTCGAGGTCAGCTGGGACGCGTCGGCCGCCGACAAGGGCGGCTGGAGCTCCTTCATGGCGAAGGAGATCAGCGAGGAGCCCGAGGCCGTCGCGAAGACGATCCTCGGCCGCGTGCACGACGGTGCCGTCACGCTGACCGACCTCGACCCGATCGCCGAGCGCCTGCAGCAGGTGGACCGCGTGATCGTGATCGCCTGCGGCACCGCCGCCTACGCCGGGACCCTCGGCAAGTACGCGATCGAGCAGTGGGCCCGCGTGCCGGTCGAGGTCGAGCTCGCACACGAGTTCCGGTACCGCGACCCGGTGCTCGACGAGCGCACCCTCGTGGTCTCGATCAGCCAGTCGGGCGAGACCATGGACACGCTCATGGCCGTGAAGTACGCCCGCGAGCAGGGCGCGCAGGTGCTCTCGATCTGCAACACGCAGGGCGCGACGATCCCGCGCGAGTCCGACGCCGTGATCTACACGCACGCCGGGCCGGAGGTCGCCGTCGCGTCCACGAAGGCGTTCATCGCCCAGGGCGTGGCGCTGTACCTGCTCGGGCTGCACCTCGCCACGCTGCGCGGCACGCTGACGGCCGAGCAGGTCGCCGAGCAGGTCGCCGAGCTCGAGGGACTCGCGCCGAAGCTGCAGCAGACCATCGACGACGCGTCCGGCATCGCCGAGCTGGCGAAGTGGATGGCGGACACCCGGAGCGTGCTGTTCCTCGGTCGCCACGTGGGCTACCCGATCGCGCTCGAGGGTGCGCTCAAGCTCAAGGAGCTCGCCTACATCCACGCCGAGGGCTTCGCCGCCGGCGAGCTCAAGCACGGTCCGATCGCCCTGATCGAGCCCGGGCAGATCGTCTTCGTCATCGTGCCGTCGCCGCGCGACCCGCGCTCGCTGCACCCGAAGGTCGTCTCGAACATCCAGGAGATCCGCGCCCGCGGCGCCCGGGTGATCGCCATCGCCGAAGAAGGGGACGCCGCCGTGCTGCCCTTCGCCGACGAGGTCCTGCGCATCCCGCTCGCCACGCCGCTGTTCGAGCCGCTGCTCGCCGTCGCGCCGCTGCACATGTTCGGCATGGAGCTCGCCGCCGCCAAGGGCCTCGACGTCGACCAGCCGCGCAACCTGGCGAAGTCGGTCACCGTCGAGTAGGTCGGACGTGATCATCGGCATCGGGGTCGACGTCGTCGACACGGAGCGGTTCCGGGGTGTGCTCGAACGCACTCCGGCACTGCGCACCCGGCTGTTCACCCCCGCCGAGCTGCTGCGCGACGGCGAACCGCGTCCGGTGTCCTCGCTCGCCGCGCGGTTCGCGGCGAAGGAGGCGCTCATCAAGGCCTTCGGGTCGAGCGCCGGACTGAGCTGGCAGGAGCTCGAGGTCGTCGCCGACGACCAGCGGAACCCGTCGCTCACCCTGCACGAGGGGGCCCGTCGGGTGGCGGCGGACCGCGGCGTCACGGACGTCCACCTGTCGCTGTCGCACGACGGCGGCATCGCGACGGCGTTCGTCGTCATCGAAGGGGGGAGCGCATGACCGCGTTCACCGGCATCACGGTCGACCGCGAAGCGTTGATCGCCAACTACGTGACCGTGTCCGAGCGCGTCGCGCCCGCCGGGGTGATCGCGGTCGTGAAGGCGAACGCGTACGGCCACGGGGCGCTCCACGCCGCACGGGCCTTCGTCGACGCGGGCGCCGAATGGCTCGGGGTCGCGGACGTCGACGAGGGCATCGCGCTCCGCCGCGCCGGGATCGACGAGGGCGTGCGGATCCTCTCGTGGCTGCACGCCCCGGACGAGGACTTCCGCCGCGCCGCGCAGTACGACGTCACCCCGGCGGTCTCGAGCGTGTCCCAGCTGGCCGCGGCAGCCGACTCCGAGGTACCGGCCGTGCACGTCTGCGTCGACACCGGCCTGAGCCGCAACGGCGCCGTGGAGTCCGAGTGGGCCGAGCTGTTCGCGACCGCGGGACGCATCGCCCGGTCCGGTGGGCGCACGCGCGTCGAGGGGCTCATGTCGCACCTGTCGAACGCCTCGCGTGCGGACGACCTCGACCAGGACGCCGCGCTGCAGCGGGCCCTCGACGGGCTCGCGGCGAACGGCATCGTGCCGGACGTGGTGCACCTCGCCGCGAGCGCGGCGAGCATCGCGGTGCCCGAGACGCGGCACGACGCCGCCCGGGTCGGGCTGGCGCTGTACGGCCTGAGCCCGTTCGCCGACCGCTCGTCCGCCGACCTCGGGCTGCGCCCGGCGATGCGCGTGACCGCCGCCGTCCTGCGGACCGTCCCGGTCGCCGCGGGCGAGGGCGTGAGCTACGGCTACACCTGGCGGGCGGAGACGGACACCCGCCTGGCGGTGATCGGGCTCGGCTACGCCGACGGCTTCGACCGTGACCTCGGCAACCGGGTGTCCGTCCGCATCGGCGACCGTCGCTTCCCCGTCGTCGGACGCGTCGCGATGAACGCCATGCACATCGACATCGGTGACGCGGACGTCCGGGTCGGCGACGAGGCCGTGCTCTGGGGTGACCCGGCGGACGGCGACCCGGCCGTCGAGGAGTGGGCGGCCGCGATCGGCACGATCAACTACGAGGTGGTCGCGAGGGTCGGCCGCAGCGTGGAACGGAGGACGACGTGAACGCGCCGCTGCGCCGGGCCCGGATCGACCTCGACGCGTACCGGTCGAACCTCGACCTGGTCCGCGGCTGGATGGCACCGGTCGAGGTCATGGCGATCATGAAGGCCGACGCCTACGGGCACGGCCTCGAGCCGATCGCCCTCGCCGCCGTCGACGCCGGGGTCCGGTGGATCGGGGTGCTGACGGTGCCCGCGGCGCTGCGACTGCGGTCGATCGGCATCGGCGAGGACGTCCACCTCTTCACCTGGCAGCACGACCCCGCGCTCGACTTCCGGGATGCGATCGACTCGGCGATCGACCTCGGCGTCTCGAACGTCGCCGAGCTGCAGCGGGTCGTCGACGCCGTCGACCAGCGTCCCGCCCGCGTGCACCTCGGCGTCGACTCCGGTCTGCACCGCGACGGCGCCACGGCCGATGTCTGGCCCGACCTGGTGTCCCTGGCCGTGCAGGCGCAGCGTGCCGGTCGGATCGAGGTCGTCGCTGCGTACACGCACCTCGCCGAGTCCTCCGACGACGACGACAGCGCCGCGGTGGCGGTGTTCGACCGCGCCGTCGAGGCGGCGGAGGACCTCGGGCTCGACCTGCCGATGGAGCACGTCGCGGCGTCGCTCGCCGGGCTCGAGCGCAAGGAGTTCCGGAAGGACATGGTCCGGATGGGCGCCAACCTGTTCGGCATCCCCGGGGCCGACGGTGTCTCCGCCGCGGACCTCGGTCTCGAGCCGGTGATGACGCTGACGGCCTCGGTCGCGAAGACGAAGCGGGTGCCCGTCGACACGGGCGTCTCGTACGACTACACGTACCGCACCAGCGCGGAGACGACGCTCGCCCTCGTGCCGGTCGGCTACGCGGACGGTGTCCCGCGCCTGGCGCAGGGGCGGATCGAGGTCACGATCGCCGGCAAGCGCTACCCGATCGCCGGTCGGGTCGCCATGGACCAGTTCCTGGTCGACGTCGGCGACGACGAGGTCCGGGTCGGCGACCCCGTCGTGCTCTTCGGCACGGGGGAGCACGGCGAGATGACCGTCCTCGAGTGGGGCGAGGCGCTCGGCACGATCGGCGAAGAGGTGACGTGCCGCATCGGCGCCCGCGTCCCGCGTGAGGTCGTCGGACACGAGGTCGGCGGGCGCGTCGGCGACTACCTGCGGGAGCAGCCGTGACGGACGCCCCCCGCGTGCTGCTCGACACCACGGTGTCGACGACCGACGAGATGGGCGCGCTCGGCGCCCGGCTCGCCGCGGTCCTGCGTGCGGGGGACCTCGTCGTCCTCACCGGGCCGCTCGGTGCCGGCAAGACGACGCTGACCCGCGGCCTCGGCGCGGCGCTCGGCGCACGCGGACAGGTCTCCAGCCCGACCTTCGTGCTCGCCCGGACCCACCCCACCTCGGCGGGGCCGGACCTGGTGCACGTCGACGCCTACCGCCTGAGCGACCCGGTGGAGCTCGACGACCTCGACCTCGACTGGGACGCCGCGATCGTGGTCGTCGAGTGGGGCCGCGGGTTCGTCGACGGCATCTCCGACGCCGTGCTCGACGTGGAGATCGTCCGCGCGACCGGAGCGGACGCGTCGACGGACGGCCTCGACCCGGACGACGTGCCGGACGAGCCCCGACGGGTCGTCGTCACCGCGACCGGTGCGCGGTGGGCCGACACCGCGCTCTGACGGGTTCCGCGGTGGTCACTCGCCGGGAAGGCGAGCGGTCGGGTCGATGAAGAAGTCGGCGTAGCTCGGCTCGGCGACGGGGAGCCACCCCACCCGGGCGTGCACGAGCGCCTCGAGTTCGGCGGGCGGTGTCAGCCCGCGACGGCGCCACTGGTCGGGGTCGCGGTGCACGGCAGTACGAGGGGTCCAGGGCATCGAGCGTCCTTCCTGTTCGTGTCGCGTGTGCTCTGCATGTGTTCGGCAGAACATCACCGGAGAGTATTCCTACTCGACCCACGGTGATTCTGCAAACGCTTGCTCACAAACCCGGCGGCGCGGTCGGACCTACGATGGACGGGTGCTCCTCGCCATCGACACGTCAGCCGGTACCTCCGTCGCGGTCGTCGACCCGACGACCGGCCGGACCGTCGCCGAGCGCAGCACCGACGACTCCCGCCGCCACGCCGAGGTCATCGGACCGTTCCTCGCCGAGGTCCTCGCCGAGGCCGGGATCACCGGCGCCGACGTCACCGGCGTCGTCGCCGGCACGGGTCCCGGCCCCTTCACCGGGCTGCGCGTCGGCATCGCGGCCGCGCGCACCTTCGCCGCCGCCCGCGGCGTCCCCGTCCTGCCCCTCGTCAGCCACGACGCGATCGCGGCCGACCAGGCCCAGGACGGTCCGTTCGTCGTCCTGACGGACGCGCGTCGGCGCGAGGTCTACTGGAGCGCCTACGACCGGACCGGCACACGGGTGGCGGGTCCGGGACTCGCCAGGCCGGCGGACCTGGACGAGGCGATCCGTGCCTCCCGTCCGGACGCGGTGGGCTGGGACAGGGTGACGGTCGCGACGGTGCCGGCCGGGAGGCTCGGGGCGATCGCCGCGGACCGGCTCGCCTCCGGCGCGCCCTTCGCCGACGACACCCCGCTGTACCTGCGCGACCCCGACGTGACGGTGCCGGGAGCCCCGAAGCGGGTCGTCCGGTGAGCGGACCGGCGGCGGACGGACTGCGGATGCGCCGGGCGGTCCCGCAGGACCTCGACGACATCATGTGGCTCGAGCACGCCTCGTTCCCGACGGACGCCTGGTCGGCGTCGCAGATGTCCGGCGAGCTCTGGTCGCCGCACGGGTACTACGTCGTGGTCGAGACCACGGAGGACGGCGCCCCGACGGTCGTCGGCTACGCCGGGCTGTCCTCGCTCGCCGGCAACCCCGTCGCGGACGTGCAGACCATCGCCGTCGCGGCCGAGCAGCGGGGGCGGGGGATCGGGAGGGCGCTCTTCACGGAACTGCTCGACGAGGCCCGTCGACGCGGGGTGCACGAGGTGTTCCTCGAGGTCCGTGCCGACAACCCCGTGGCCCAGGCGATGTACGCGGCGGCCGGCTTCGAGCAGATCGCCGTCCGCCCCCGCTACTACCAGCCGGACGGTGTCGACGCGTGGGTGATGCGGGCGAAGCTCGCACCCGCGCCGACCGGCCCCGGACCCATCGGACAGGAGACCCTCGGTGAGCGCGACTGAACCCCTGGTGCTCGGCATCGAGACGAGCTGCGACGAGACAGGGGTCGGCATCGTCCGCGGCACCACCCTGCTGGCCAACGTCATCGCCTCGAGCATGGAGGAGCACGCGCGCTACGGCGGGGTCGTGCCCGAGGTCGCGGCGCGGGCACACCTCGAGGCGATGACCCCGACCCTGCACGAGGCCCTCGAGCGCGCGGGCGTGACGCTCGACGAGCTCGACGCGGTCGCGGTGACCGCGGGACCGGGGCTCGCGGGCGCCCTCATGGTCGGGGTCGGCGCGGCCAAGGCACTCGCGGTCGCGACCGGCAAGCCGCTGTACGGGGTGAACCACCTCGTCGGGCACGTCGGTGCGGACGTGCTGCGCGCGGACGACACCGCGATCGAGCTGCCGACCGTGGCGCTGCTGGTCTCCGGCGGGCACACCTCGCTGCTGCTCGTGCGCGACCTGGTCGGCGACGTCGAACTGCTCGGCGAGACCATCGACGACGCCGCGGGCGAGGCGTTCGACAAGGTCGCGCGGCTGCTCGGCCTGCCCTACCCCGGCGGCCCGCAGATCGACCGGGCGGCTGCCGACGGCGACCCGACCGCGATCCGCTTCCCCCGCGGCCTCACGCTGCCGAAGGACATGGCGGCGCACCGGTACGACTTCTCGTTCTCGGGACTCAAGACGGCCGTCGCGCGCTGGGTCGAGAAGTGCCGCGACGAGGGCCGCGAGGTGCCGGTCGCGGACGTCGCGGCGTCGTTCCGCGAGGCCGTCGTGGACGTCCTCCTCACGAAGGCGCTCGCCGCGTGCCGGGACACCGGCGTCGACCGGCTGCTGCTCGGCGGCGGGGTCGTCGCGAACGCCCGGCTCCGCGCCGTCGCCGAGGAGCGGTGCGCTGCCGCCGGCGTCGCGCTGCGGATCCCGCCGTTCGACCTCTGCACGGACAACGGCGCGATGATCGCCGCGATCGGTGCGCGTCTGGTGGCCGAGGGGCACGCGCCGAGCGACCTCGGGATCGCCGCCGACTCGACCCTGCCGGTGACGACCATCCAGGTCTGACCGGCGGGCCCGGCCGGGCTGCCGAGACCGGGCGGAGGCGCTTGTGGGAGGATCCTCTCGGGCGCCGACCGGGCGCCGAGGAGGGGTGGACGGTGTCCGATCAGAACCAGTGGCCGAAGCCGGGCGAGTCGAACGGGTCGCCCGACGGCCAGCAGCCCGACGGCCAGCAGCCCGACGTCCGGCACCAGGACGGGCAGCAGTCGGGCGCGTACCAGCCCCCGATGTCGGCGCCGTCGAGCAGCGCGCAGGACCCGTGGTCGCGGTCCGGTCAGGGCACCGCGGCCCAGGGCGTCACCGGCGGCTCCACCGCGCCCCGGGGACAGCAGGGCCCGTCGTCGTACGGGCAGCAGCCCCAGCCGGGGCAGCAGGCCCCGTACGGGCAGGCGCCGCAGGGCCAGCAGACGCCGTACGGGCAGCAGCCGACGGGCGCGCCCTACGGTCAGGCGGGCGCGAACCCGTACGCGCAGCAGTCCCCGGGCAACCCGTACGCGCAGCCCCAGGGCAACCCGTACGCGCAGCAGCAGGGCGGCAACCCCTACGCGGCGCCCTACGCCACCGGCGGGTACCAGCCCTACGCGCAGCGTCCGCGGACGAACACGCTGGCGATCCTGTCCATCGTGTTCGCCTACGCGGGCATCATCATCTGGCCGCTCGTCATCCTGTCGAGCCCGGCCGGCGCGATCATGGGCCACATCGCCCTCGGCAAGATCAAGCAGTCCGGTGAGGCCGGCCGCGGCCTGGCGCTCGCCGGGATCATCGGCGGGTGGGTCCTGACCGGGCTGTACGTGCTGTTCGCGGTCGTCTTCATCATCGCGATCGCCTCGTCGCACGGCTACTCCGACTCGTACGACTACGACTCGGGCGCCTTCATCGGCTGACCAGTCCGCGAGAACGACAGGACCCCGCGAACGGTTCGCGGGGTCCTGTCGTTCCTCCCGAGGAGACGTGGCAACCGACGCGACACCGACGCCGGACCTGCACCGTCTCGAAACCCGCGCCGACGCGCTCCTGCGCCCTACCCGGCCACCCCGGTGAGCCGCTCGCACAGGACCGCGGTGTGTCGTCCCTCCAGGCGGGTGAGCACCAGCGTGACCGACCGGCGCCCCCGCAGCCGCAACCGCTTCCGGAACTGCGCGGGATCGACGTCGACTCCGCGCTTCTTGATCTCCACGGTGCCGACGTCCTCGGCGGCCAGGCGGGCGGCGAGCTGCTTCACGTCGAGCGGCATCGTGTCGAGCACCCGGAACCCCTGTGCGAAGGGCGTCGTGACGGCCCGGTCCGAGGTGACGTAGGCGATCCCGTCCGAGAGCATCCGGCCGTCCAGGGACCGGGCGAGGTCGCCGATGAGCCGGGCGCGGATCACGGCGCCGTCCGGCTCGTACAGGTAGGTGCCGACCGGACCGACCTCGACGTCCTCCGCGTCGGCGGGACCGGTGAGCTCGGCGATCCCGTGCGCACCGATGACGGTCGCCGCGCGCCGGACGCCGGCGCGGGCGAGCGGGCCCGACCAGAGGACGAGCTCGACGACCTCGCGGTCGACGGAGACCCACTGCGCCTCGAGGGTGTCGGGGATCAGGTCGCGGTCGATGCCCGGGCCGAGCTTCACGCCCGTCGGGGTCGTCGTGGCCGCGGCGAAGACGGTGTCGAGCGAGGGCGACCAGTCGTCCGGGTCGGCGAGGCGCTTCGTGTTCGCGTGTCCGGCCGTCCGACGCGCGGGGTCCATCCACACGCCGTCGACGCGGGACAGGTCGAAGTCGGCGGCGTCGCCGAGCTCGACGCGCGCGTTCGGCCAGAGCGCGAGGTTGTGCGTCGCGACGGCCGCGGTCACCTCGTCGCGGTCGACCGCCGTGACGTCGAGGTCGAGCGCGGCCATCGCCATCGCGTCCCCGCCGATGCCGCAGCCGAGATCGGCCACCCGCGTCAGACCCGCGGCGGCGAAGCGTCCGGCGTGCAGTGCGGCGACCTGCAGCCGCGTGGCCTGCTCGAGTCCGGCCTCGGTGAAGAGCATGCGCGCGGCGAAGTCGCCGAACTTCCCGCGCGCCTTCTGGCGCAGCTTCGCCTGTGTGAGGACGGCGGCCACGAGCCCGGGGTCGTGCCCCTCGGCGCGCAGCCGCGAGACCACGCGGACGATCTCGCCCCCGTCCGAGACACCGGGGGTACGGTCGAGCAGGGCCATCCCCTCGGGGGTCAGCAACTGAGCGAGATCGGCGGCTTCCACCCGACGATCCTCGCAGGTCGCCGGGAGCCCGGCCGTGTGCTGGCACTCGGATTGACCGAGTGCCAGACTGTCCCTAGACTCGCGTTGGCACTCTCCTGTGCGTAGTGCCAACCGGTTCCCATCTGTACCGAGTCAGTACCGAGAAAGAAGAGGTCACCGTGGCCGTCACCATCAAGCCGCTCGAGGATCGCATCGTCATCCGCCAGGTCGAGGCGGAGCAGACCACCGCTTCCGGTCTCGTCATCCCGGACACCGCGAAGGAGAAGCCCCAGGAGGGCGAGGTCGTCGCCGTGGGTCCGGGTCGCATCGACGACAACGGCAACCGCGTCCCGCTCGACGTCGCCGTCGGCGACAAGGTCATCTACTCGAAGTACGGCGGCACCGAGGTCAAGTACTCCGGCGAGGACCTGCTCGTCCTCTCGGCGCGCGACGTCCTCGCGGTCATCGAGCACTGAGCTCACGCCCCACGAACGCCCCGTCCGGCTCCCCGCCGGCGGGGCGTTCCTGCGTCCGGTGACGGCCGGGAGGCGCGGTGCCGCTCCGCAGCGTCCGACCGGCTTCCTAGGATGGTTCCGTGAGTGAACAGGTGTCGGCCCGGCCGGTCCGCAGCGAGGCGTCCGTCGGCGTGGTCCAGGCGATCGTGGCGTACGGCCTCTGGGGCCTCATGCCCCTGCTCTTCGCGGCGATGAGCCCCGCCGGCGCGTTCGAGATCGTTGCCTGGCGCATCGTCTTCGGACTGGCGTTCTGCGCGGTCGCGATCGCCGTCACCCGCTCCTGGCTCCGCACGCGCTCCCTGCTCGCCCAACGCCGTGTGGTGCTCGTCATGGGCCTCGCCGCGGTGCTCATCCTGGTGAACTGGACCGTGTACGTCGCCGCGACGACGACGGGCCACACGGTCGAGGCGGCGCTCGGCTACTTCATCAACCCGCTCGTGACGATCGCGCTCGGCGTCGTGGTCCTCCGTGAGCGCCTGCGGCCGGCGCAGTGGGCGGCGGTCGGCATCAGCGTCGCGGCCGTCGTCGTGATCGCGATCGGCTACGGGCAGGTGCCGTGGATCTCGCTCGTGCTGGCGTTCTCGTTCGGGCTGTACGGCCTCGTCAAGAAGCGCGTCGGCGGGACGGTCGACGCGTTGAGCGGGCTGACGCTCGAGACCGCGTGGCTGCTGCCGATCGCGGTCGGTGCGCTCGTCGTGCTCGGGGTCACGGGACTCGGGGGAGGCCTGACGTTCACGAGCGAGGGGTGGCCGCACGCCGTCGTCACGGTGCTGACCGGTCCGGCGACGGCGGTGCCGCTGCTGCTGTTCGCGTCGTCCGCACGGCGGGTCAGCCTGTCGACGCTCGGGTTGACGCAGTACCTCGCGCCGGTCCTGCAGCTGCTCGTCGGTGTCGTCGTGCAGCACGAGGCGATGCCACCAGCTCGGTGGGTCGGTTTCGGCATCGTCTGGGTGGCGCTCGTGGTGCTCACGGTCGACAGCTTCGCGGCCGCCCGGGCAGCGCGGCGCCGGACGTCCGTACCTGCGGCGGTCGAGCCGGCCTGACGGAGGCGGAGAGCGCCTCCCGTCCGCCTCGGTGCCCGCGCGCGGTCCGAAGCGCTGTGCCGAGACTCGGCCATGCGGACAGTTGCGCGGTACCGCGCCCGCGAAACTGTCCGCGGACGCGAGTCTCGCGGGGACGACGTCGGCCCCGGACCTGCGAGAGGTCCGGGGCCGACGTCGAGCGGTGTTACTTCGAGACCGAACCCTGGATCGCGGTCTGGTAGACGGGCTTGTTGTCGCCGTCGAACTTGTAGATGCCGATGTAGGCGCTCGACGGGTCGTTCTTGCTGTCGAACGGACCGATGCCGGACGGGCCGGTGTAGTGGATGTCCTCACCGGAGTCGAGCAGCTTCTTGCAGTCGGCGAAGGTCGAGCACTCGGTGCCGCCGTCCGCACCGGAGACCGCGGCCATGTTGGCCTGGATCGTCCCGGAGTCGGTGCCCTTGCCCTTGACCGCGGCCAGCGCGGCCAGGGTGGTGGCGTCGTAGGACTCGGCCGCGTACGAGTAGTCGGCGAGCTCCTTGCCGGACGACTTCTTGTAGAAGTCCGCCAGGCGCTGCTTCAGCTCGTCCTTCGGGCTCGCACCGGGGATGGTGCCCTGAGCGCCCTCGAGGGTGCCCGGGTCGAAGTCCTTCGAGTAGTCCGCCGTGTTGCCGTCGGACATGTAGATCTTCGCCATGTCGGCGTTCTGCGACTTCAGCTCGGGGATGATCGACTTCGTCTCGTCGAAGGCGAGCACCACGATGGCGTCCGGCTTGGCCGCGAGGGCCGCCGTCACCTCCGACGAGAACGTCGTCTGTCCGGGCGGGAACTCCTGACCCTTGCCCTTGCCGCCGTAGACGACCTGGCCGCCCGAGTCCTCGACCGCCTTCTGGACGGTGTCGCGGAGACCCGTGCCGTAGGTGTCGTTGAAGACCAGGAACGCGACCGTGGCGTTGCCGTCACCGGTGATGAGCTGACCGAGCGCCGAGCCCTGGACCGAGTCCGGCGGAGCGGTGCGGTAGTAGTGCGACGAGTAGCCCGACAGGTCGGTCGCGGTGTTCGCCGGCGAGATCTGCACCATGCAGTTGCTCGTCAGCTGGTCGATGACGTTCAGCGTGACGCTGGACGACTCGGCGCCGATGACGACGGGGACCTTGGCGTTGACGAGCTTCGTCGCCGCGGAGCTCGACACGGTCATGTCGTTGCTGTCACCGGAGTCGGTGGCGGGGTCGATGCTGACGTCCTTGTCCAGCACGCCGCCCGCGGCGTTGATGTCCTCGACCGCGAGGCCGACACCGGACTCGGCCGGCGGGTTGAGGTACGACAGCGTGCCGGTGAGCGGCAGGATCGTGCCGATCTTCAGCGCGTCGGTACCGGGGGTGTCGGGTGCCTTGCAGCTGGCGGCCGGGTCCTTCTTCGCACCGCCTGCCGACGCGGAGGAGGTCGACTCGGCGCTGCCGCCGGTGGAACACGCGGCGAGGAGGAGCGCTGCCGCTCCCGCCACTGCCAGTGCCGTGGTGGCACGGGTGGTTCTGGTCATCCGTGGAGCCCTTTCTCTGCGCGGAGGCCCAACCGCATCGGGTCGAGCGCGGTCACCTCCGCGTGGGTTGCCGAGAAAACTAGGGCCGAAGTGTTTCGCGTGTGTGTCCAGGATCGACACCTGGACGTTTCGTTACACACCCGTGACGAAACTGAGCAGGCGCACGGGAAGGCCTGATGAGGAGTCCGTCCGGACGGTCTCCGAGGTCTGGAGCGCTCCCTGGACGGTGCCGGATCCGACGTCCGACGGACCCGTGCGGGCACCCCGCCGGCCGCGCGTACGGTCCCGGGCATGAGCGACGCAGCTTCCGAGACCACGTTCCGTCCGACCCGCGCCATCGTCACCGGCGCCGAGTCCGGCATCGGCAAGGCCACCGCCGTGGCCCTCGCCGCCGCCGGCATGGACGTCGGCATCACCTACCTGTCCGAACCCGAGCGCGCCGAGGAGACGGCCGCGGAGATCCGGCAGGCCGGACGCCGGGCGTTCGTCGCGCAGATCGACGTGACCCAGCTGGACCGGGCCGGTGCGGTCATCGACGACCTCGCGGCGCAGCTCGGTGGCGTCGACGTCATCGTGGCGGACGCCGGGACCGGCGACAACGCCCCCTTCCTCGACATCACCCTCGAGCAGTGGCGGCACACGGTCGCGACGGACCTCGACGGCGCGTTCGTCACGATCCAGGCGGCTGCACGACGCATGGTCGACCAGGGCACCGGCGGGCGGATCATCGGCATCACGAGCGTGCACGAGCACCAGCCGCGGTACGGGTCGAGCGCGTACGACGCCGCGAAGCACGGGCTCGGCGGGCTGCTCAAGACGATCGCGATCGAGCTCGCGCAGCACGGGATCACCGCCAACGCGGTCGCACCGGGGGAGATCGCGACCCGGATGACCGGCGCCGAGGACGAGGACCCGCACACCATCGACCGCCCGGGGGTGCCGCTCGGTCGTCCGGGCAACGCGTGGGAGATCGCGGCCGCGGTGGCGTTCCTGGCCTCGCCGGCGTCGTCGTACATCACCGGGGTGTCCCTGCCGGTCGACGGCGGCATGCTGCAGATGGGCCCGCACGGCGGCAGCCACATCACGAGCGACGACTGGCGGAGCGCGTAGGGGCCGGCGGGGGCGCGGGCGGGCGGGCATCGCGTCGCGTTTCCGCAAAACGCAATGTGGGCGGTTCCTCGCAGGGTCATCCCGCTGCGAGGAACCGCCCGGGTTGCGTCTTGCGGTGGACAAGCGGCCGTCAGGCTCCGGTCGGGAGGCCCGTGGTGCGCAGGAGCGTCTGCAAGCACCCCGGGGTGCGCACCTCCGACCAGCCCCAGCGGACGATGCCGCGCACCTCGGGCCGCAGCAGCAGGGCCTGCTCCCGGGTCTTCTCCCGCCGGACGGCGTCGGGCCCGTCGTACTTCTCGAGGCCGTCGAACTCACCGACGATGCCCGCGCGCGGCCACCAGAAGTCGACGCGGTACCGACCGAACTCCTGCTGCAGGACCGGCGGTGGGAAGCCGTCCTCGTCGATGCGGACGCGACTGACGGACTCTCCGGGCGACTCGGACCGGGGGTCGGCGAACCGGAGGGCGCGGCGGGCCCGCGTCATGCCCCGCGGTGTCGGCCACGCCGCGAACGCCCGGCGGAGTTCGTCCGCGTCGGTCGACCCCGCACGGAGGACGTGGTCGAGCACCGCCACGCCGTTCTCGTACGACGTGCTGCGGACGAGGTCGACCACGGTCCGGACGAGCGTGGTGACCCGACGCCCTTCGATCGTCGTCACCTCGTGGGTACCGAGTGCCGCTGCGTGGCGGACGACACGACGACCGGAGTGCGTCGTGCCGAGCAGGGGGTCCGTGACGTGCACGCGCCGGTCCGGCCGGTCCACGTCGGGCAGACCCCAGAGCAGTGCGGCCGAGCGGTGGGACAGGGTGCGCCACTCACCGACGGTCGTGATCACGGCCTCGAGTTCGGTCCGTGCCCGCTCGCGCACCGATGCTGATCGCAGGGCGTCGGCCTCGACCGCGACGCCGTGCGTCAGCCGGACGAGCTCGCCCCGCCGGACGCGGTGCTGCGCGTCCCGGTCGTCGGACGTGAGCAGGACGAGTGGTAGGGGTTCGTGCATGCGGACGAGCTTCGGGCAGTCACGGGGACGCTGCGGCTCGTCGTCCGGATCTGTGGAGAACGGGCGCACGATCGCGAAACGCAACGTCGGCGGCCCCTCGCAGCGGAGTACTGCTGCGAGAAACCGCCGACGTTGCGTTTTGCGGACGGGAAGAGGGGGTCAGCCTCGGTAGTTCGGGGCCTCGACGACCATCTTGATGTCGTGCGGGTGCGACTCCTTCAGGCCGGCCGCGGTGATGCGGACGAACTTGCCGCGGGCCTTGAGCTCCGGGACGGTCCGGCCACCGACGTAGAACATCGACTGCCGCAGCCCGCCGACGAGCTGGTAGACGGCGTTCGCAACCGAGCCGCGGTAGGGCACCTGGCCCTCGATGCCCTCGGGGATGAGCTTCTCGTCCGAGGGGACGTCGGCCTGGAAGTAGCGGTCCTTCGAGTACGAGGTCTTCTCGCCGCGGGTCTGCAGGGCGCCGAGGGAGCCCATCCCGCGGTAGGCCTTGTACTGCTTGCCGCCGACGAACACGAGCTCGCCCGGGGACTCGTCGGTGCCCGCGAGGAGCGACCCGAGCATCACGGTGTCCGCACCCGCGACCAGGGCCTTCGCGATGTCGCCCGAGTACTGCAGGCCGCCGTCGGCGATGACCGGCACGCCGGCCTCACGCGCGGCGAGCGACGCCTCGTACACGGCGGTGACCTGCGGCACGCCGACGCCGGCGACGACGCGGGTGGTGCAGATGGAGCCCGGGCCGACGCCGACCTTGACCGCGTCGACGCCTGCGTCGATGAGCGCCTGGGCGCCCTGACGGGTCGCGACGTTGCCGCCGATGACGTCGATGCCGGCGAACGACGGGTCGGCCTTCAGGCGACGGACCATGTCGAGCACGCCCTCGCTCTCGCCGTTGGCGGTGTCGACGACGAGCACGTCGACGCCCGCGTCACGCAGGGCCTCGGCGCGCTGCCAGGCGTCGCCGAAGAACCCGATCGCGGCACCGACGCGCAGCCGGCCCTCGTCGTCCTTCGTGGCGTCCGGGTACTTCTCGCTCTTGTCGAAGTCCTTAACGGTGATGAGACCGCGGAGCTTGCCGTCGGCGTCGACGAGCGGCAGCTTCTCGATCTTGTGCTGCGCGAAGATCGCGACCGCTTCCTCGGGGTCGATGCCCTCGGCCGCGGTGATGAGCGGCGCCTTGGTCATGACGTCGCGGACGAGCGTGGTCGCCATCTCGAACGGGGCGACGAAGCGCATGTCCCGGTTCGTGATGATGCCGACGAGCGTGCCGTCCGACTCGACGACCGGCAGGCCGGAGACGCGGAACTGACCGCACACGGCGTCGACGTCGGCGACGGTGGCGTCGGGGGTGGTCGTGACCGGGTTCGTGATCATGCCGGACTCGGAGCGCTTGACCTTGTCGACGTAGGCGGCCTGGTCCTCGATGGACATGTTGCGGTGCAGGATGCCGATGCCGCCCTGGCGCGCCATGGCGATCGCCATCCGGGCCTCGGTGACGGTGTCCATCGCCGCGGAGAGCAGCGGGACGTGCACGTCGATGCGCTTGGTGAGCCGGGACGTCGTGGACGCCTCGCTCGGGATGACGTCGGTGTGCCCCGGCAGGAGCATGACGTCGTCGTACGTGAGTCCGATGAATCCGAACGGATCCGGCTGGTCCATGGGTCCCCTTCGTGGGCGAGGTGAAGTGGTCGGCACCGGGGCGCAACGTCGGGTTCCCGATGGGCCATGGTAACGCGCGCGACCCGCCGGCCATTCCGCTGTCCCCCGAGCCGTCGCGGCACGCGGAGCCGCGGTCGGCGCGAGATCCGGTCCCTGAGAGTCCGTGTACCGGCTGGACGGGCGGTTTCGTGCGGATCTGTGCGGGGTCGGTCACGAAAGCAGCACGATTTGTGCAGGAGACGTGCTGGAAACACGGGGGACACAAAAAATCCCTAGGGTCCTCGACTATCCGAACGAGAGGCTCATCCGTGGGTTCCATCACTCCGCCGGGGTCAGCGCTCATGCGCCGACTCCGCCGTGGGGCACCAGGTCGCAACCGCCTGGTCCTCGCCGCAGTACTCTTCCTCGCCTTCCTCGCAACCTTCGCGGTCGACTGGGCAGTGTCGCCCTCGGCCGAGGCGGCGACGAGCGCCCCGTCCGCCAGCAGCACCCCCGCCAGCAGCAGCCCCGCGGGCAGCGGGGCCGCGACCGGGCCCTGCACGGTCAGCCCGACGAACGGCTGCATCCGGGGCACCATCCTCGACTCCGACCGGAAGCCGGCCGCCGGCATCGACGTCGACGTGGCGGGTGCGGGCGGCTTCGCCCAGACCGCGACCACCGACGATTCCGGCCGCTGGTCCGTCTCGGTCACGACCGCCGGGCAGTACACGGTCAGCGTCGACCAGTCGTCGCTGCCGCGGGGGCAGTACCTGACGAACGCAGCCGACGCCGAGCGCAAGGTGAACGCGACGCTCAACGCCAACGTCGGGCAGATCTTCCAGCTCTCCGACCAGCAGGGCGCGACCACCACCGCGGACACGAGCAGCGTCAGCGCAGCCCGCGCCTGGCAGCAGCTCGCGTCGGGCATCCGACTCGGGCTCCTCATCGCCCTGGCCTCGGTCGGCCTCTCGCTCATCTACGGTACGACCGGCCTGTCGAGCTTCTCGCACGGTGAGCAGGTCACCCTCGGCGGCCTCCTCGCCTACGTGTTCGCGAACCAGCTCGGGTGGAACATCTGGGTCACCGGGATCGTGGTCACGCTGCTCTGCGCGGCCACCGGGTACCTGCAGGACGCCGCGATCTGGCGCCCGCTGCGGCGTCGCCGGATCAGCCTGACGCAGCTCATGATCGTGACGATCGGCCTCTCGATCGCCGCGCAGTACGCGTTCCAGTACTTCTTCGGCGCCTCGACCGTCCGCATCCAGCAGGGCAACCCGGAGACGGTGACCTTCGCCGGGCTGACGCTGACCGTCCAGTCCTACGTCGCCATGGCGATCGCGCTCGTCGTGCTCGTCGGCACCGGGCTCTTCCTCGCGAAGACCCGCTTCGGCCGGGCCACCCGCGCCGTCTCGGACAACCCGGCGCTCGCCGCGGCCTCCGGCATCGACGTCGACCGGGTCATCCGGTTCGTGTGGACGCTGGCGGCCGGCCTCGCAGGGCTCTCGGGCGTGATGCTCGGCCTGGTCCTCAACGGCGTGAACTGGCAGACCGGCCTCCAGCTGCTGCTGCTCATGTTCGCGTCCGTCACCCTCGGCGGTCTCGGCACGGCCTACGGCGCCCTCGTCGGTTCGATGATCATCGGCATCGTCGTCGAGCTCACGAACCTCGTGCTGCCGGGTGACTTCAAGTACGCCACGGCCCTCGTGATCCTCATCCTCATCCTGCTGTTCCGGCCGCAGGGCATCTTCGGTCGCGCCGAGCGCATCGGCTAAGGGAGCACCGACATGGACTACATCCTCAGCCTGCTGTCGTCACTGACGCAGGAGGCCCTCGCCCCCACCACGGCGGCGTTCGCCCTGGCCGCCATCGGCCTCAACGTGCACTTCGGCCTGACCGGCCTCATCAACATGGGCCAGGCGGCGTTCCTGCTGCTCGGCGCCTACGGCTTCGCGATCTCGATCACGAACGGCCTGCCCTTCGTCATGGCGGTGCTCGTCGCACTGGCGGTGGCCATCGTCTTCGCGGTCATCCTCGGCATCCCGACCCTGCGGCTCCGCGGCGACTACCTGGCGATCGTGACGATCTCCGGCGCCGAGATCATCCGCATGGTCGGTCGATCCAGCCTGTTGACGGACACCACCGGCGGTTCGAACGGCATCGCCGGCTCGGCCTACCGCGACCCGTTCAACGCCCTCAGCCCGCTGCCGGACGGCACCACGAGCATCCTGTGGTTCACCTACTCGAACAACGGCGTCAACGGCTGGTGGATCCGCATCGCCGCCTGGGGCCTCGTCGCGCTCTTCACCCTCGTGCTCTTCCTGCTCATGCGCAGCCCGTGGGGTCGCGTCGTGAAGGCCATCCGCGAGGACGAGGACGCCGTCCGCTCCCTCGGCAAGAACGTCTACTCGTACAAGATGCAGGCGCTCGTGTTCGGTGGTGCGCTCGGTGCGCTCGCCGGGGTCATCTACGTCCTGCCGAGCTCCGTGCAACCGGACGCCATGGGCCGCTCGATGACCTTCTTCATCTGGACGGCACTCATCCTCGGTGGCGCCGCGACCGTCTTCGGTCCGGTGCTCGGGGCGATCCTGTTCTTCGTCGTGCGGCTCTTCGTCCGCACCCTGGCCGGGGACTTCATCCCCGACTCGATCATGAACGCGCAGCAGGCGGAGCAGTTCTCCTACGTGCTCGTCGGCATCGCGCTCATGCTCCTCATCGTGTTCCGGCCACAGGGACTCCTGGGCAACAAGAAGGAGCTGTCGTTCAGTGTCTGAGACGTACACCCACACGAAGTCCGACCCGATCCTCACGGTCGACGGCGTCACCCGGCACTTCGGCGGCATGACCGCCGTCGACGTCGACCACCTCGAGGTGCAGCGCGGCACCATCACCGCCCTCATCGGTCCGAACGGCGCCGGCAAGACGACGTTCTTCAACCTGCTCACGGGCTTCGACAAGCCGAGCCCCGGTGCGACGACCCGCTTCAACGGGGACACGCTGCAGAAGACGAGCGCGACCCACATCGCGAACAAGGGCATGGTCCGGACGTTCCAGCTCACGAAGGCGCTGAGCCGCCTGACGGTGATGCAGAACATGCTGCTCGGCGCCCGCGACCAGCCGGGGGAGAACTTCTTCGTCGGCCTGGTCCCGGCACTGTGGCGGAAGCGCGAGCGGGAGATCACCGCGAAGGCCGAGGACCTGCTCGCCCGCTTCAAGCTCCTCGAGAAGCAGGACGACTACGCCGGATCGCTCTCGGGCGGCCAGCGGAAGCTCCTCGAGATGGCGCGGGCGCTCATGTCCGACCCGACGATGATCATGCTCGACGAGCCGATGGCGGGCGTGAACCCCGCGCTGACCCAGTCGCTCCTCGGGCACATCCAGTCCCTGCGCGACGACGGCATGACCGTGCTGTTCGTCGAGCACGACATGCACATGGTCCGGCACATCTCGGACTGGGTCGTCGTGATGGCCGAGGGCAAGGTCGTCGCCGAGGGGCCGGCCGACACGGTGATGGACGACCGTGCCGTCATCGACGCGTACCTCGGCGCGCACCACGACACCGACCTGGGCGACGACTCGCTCCTCAACGAGGAGACCTACGAGGAGCTGGCCGAAGAGGTCAAGGAAGAAGACGAGCAGGAGGCGACCCGATGACCGACGCAACGAACGCAGCGGACGCGAGCCGCGCCTCCCGTCCGACGACGGACGCGACGGACGCAACGAACGCGACGGGCGCGACCAACGCGACGGGCGCGACCGCGACCGCGACCGCGACCGCCACCGTCGAACCCGTCCTCACCGCGAAGAACCTCGTCGCCGGCTACCTGCCCGGCGTCAACATCCTGAACGGCTGCGACCTCGACTGCTACCCGGGCGAGCTCATCGGCATCATCGGCCCGAACGGCGCCGGCAAGTCGACGCTGCTCAAGGCCCTGTTCGGCCTGGTCTCCATCCGCGAGGGCTCCGTGAGCCTGCAGGGCGAGGACATCACGAACCTCAAGGCGAACAAGCTCGTGCAGGCCGGTGTCGGGTTCGTGCCGCAGACGAACAACGTGTTCCCCTCGCTCTCGATCGAGGAGAACCTGCAGATGGGCCTGTACCTCCGCCCGAAGAAGTTCGCCGAGCGGCTCGAGGTCATCTACGACCTGTTCCCGGTGCTCGGGCAGCGGCGCACCCAGCGGGCGGGCTCCCTGTCCGGTGGTGAGCGGCAGTCGGTCGCGATGGCGCGTGCGCTCATGATGGACCCGAAGGTGCTGCTGCTCGACGAGCCCTCCGCGGGCCTGTCGCCGGTGCGGCAGGACGAGACCTTCATCCGGACGCGTCGGATCAACAAGGCCGGGGTGTCGATCATCATGGTCGAGCAGAACGCGCGACGCTGTCTGCAGATCTGCGATCGTGGGTACGTGCTCGACCAGGGGAGGAACGCGTACTCGGGCACCGGGCGTGAGCTCGCCGACGACCCGAAGGTCATCGAGCTCTACCTGGGGACGCTCGCCAAGGACGTCGACTCCGCTCGCTGAGCGGGGTCGACCCGCGGGTACTGCTGTGGGGGTGGTACCCGCACCCGACGGAGCCGCGCTGGCTGCTGATGCGCCGCGCGGCTCCGTCCTCACGTCGCGGCGACACCGGCGTGTCAGCGAGACGCCTCGATCGCGCCGAGACGTCGCCGGATCCGGGCGCGTCTCGCGCCGTACGGTGCGTCTCGCGTCGGCGCGGGCGTCCCGCCTCCGCCACCTGCGTGCGCCCCGGCCGGGAGGCACGGCCCACCTCCGCCCGTCGGCTAGCGTGACGCCGTGCGCACCCCCGGCCCCCTCGTGCTCGACGCCCTCGTCTGGGTCGTCTTCGCCGTGCTCTTCGTCGGCGCCGCACTCCTGGTGAAGGTCGCGGCCGCCCTGCTCGCCGTGCTCGTCGTGCTCGCGCTCCTGCTCGGCCTGGTCCTGCGGGCGATCCGGAAGCGGCGCGTCCGACCCCCTCGGTGACCGGCGCTGCTGCACCGTCCACCCGTCCCACTCCTGGGGGCCGCCCGCTAGGCTTGCCCGGTGACTGAAGTCGAGATCGGTGCAGGCAAGCGCGGACGTCGGGCGTACGCGTTCGACGACATCGCGGTGGTCCCCTCGCGGCGCACCCGCGACCCGCAGGACGTCAGCGTCCAGTGGTCGATCGACGCCTTCACGTTCGAGGCCCCGATCCTCGCGGCACCGATGGACTCGGTGTCCTCGCCCGCCACGGTCATCCAGATGGGCCGGCTCGGCATCCTCGGCGTGCTCGACCTCGAGGGCCTGTGGACCCGGTACGAGGACCCGACGCCCTTCTACGACGAGATCAGGACGCTGACCGACGGCAACGTCACGAAGCGCATGCAAGAGATCTACGCCGAGCCGGTCAAGGCCGAGCTGATCACCGCGCGCCTGGCCGAGATCCGCGCCGCCGGGGTGCCGGTCGCCGGGTCGCTCAGCCCGCAGCGCACGCAGGAGTTCTCGCAGACCGTCGTCGACGCCGGTGTCGACCTGTTCGTCATCCGCGGCACCACGGTGTCGGCGGAGCACGTGTCGCAGGAGACCGAGCCCCTCAACCTCAAGAAGTTCATCTACGAGCTCGACGTCCCCGTGATCGTCGGCGGCGCCTCGACCTACACCGCGGCCCTGCACCTCATGCGCACCGGCGCCGCCGGCGTGCTCGTCGGCTTCGGCGGCGGTGCGGCGTCCACGACCCGTGCCGCCCTCGGCATCCACGCGCCGATGGCGACCGCGGTGGCGGACATCGCCGGCGCCCGCCGCGACTACATGGACGAGTCCGGCGGCCGGTACGTGCACGTCATCGCGGACGGCGGCCTCGACACCGCCGGCGACGTCGTCAAGGCGATCGCGATGGGCGCGGACGCCGTCATGCTCGGTACCGCCCTGGCCCGCGCCACCGAGGCGCCCGGTGGCGGCTTCCACTGGGGTGCCGAGGCGCACCACCCGGAGCTGCCCCGCGGCCGTCGGGTCGAGGTGGGCCAGATCGCCCCGCTCGAGAACGTGCTGAACGGCCCGACCCCGACCTGGGACGGCCGGGCGAACATCGTCGGCGCCCTGCGTCGCTCGATGGCCACCACCGGATACTCCGACGTCAAGGAGTTCCAGCGAGTAGAAGTGGTCGTGGCGCCGTACCACCAGCAGTGACGGTGGCACCCGTGCTCCCGCGCGGGTGACGCCTTCGGTGCCGACCGTGCGCGGAGGCCGGCTCCGTGCGCGCAACCCGCACGGAGGCGACGATGGCCAAGCCAGCCAGCAGCAGCACGCAGACCAGTACGGACGCGACGACCGCGGGTGCCGCGAGCACCGTCGACGGTGCGCAGGGGAACCCCGCGGAGCACGAGCACACCGCCCACGAGCACACCGCCCAGGGCAGCGGCGTCGGCTTCGACCCGTCCGCCAAGCTCGGCCCGGACGAGCGCGCCGCGACGATCGAGGCGCTGAAGACCCGCGAGCTCGACGTCCTGGTGGTCGGCGGCGGGATCGTCGGCGGCGGCAGTGCGCTCGACGCGGTCACCCGCGGCCTGAGCGTCGGCATCGTCGAGGCCCGCGACTGGGGCTCGGGCACGTCGAGCCGTTCGTCGAAGCTCGTGCACGGCGGCATCCGCTACCTCGAGCAGCTCAACTTCGCCCTCGTCCGCGAGGCACTGATCGAACGCGGCCTGCTCCTGCAGCGGATCGCCCCGCACCTCGTGAAGCCCGTGCGCTTCCTCTACCCGCTCAACCACCGCGTGTGGGAGCGCTTCTACATCGGCATCGGCATGGCGATGTACGACGTGTTCAGCTGGTCCGGCGGCCGTCCGCCCGGCGTCCCGCACCACCGGCACCTCAGCCGCAAGCAGGTCCTCCGGAACATGCCGGGTCTGAAGAAGGACGCCTTCGTCGGCGGCATGACCTACTACGACGCCCAGGTCGACGACGCCCGCTACGTCGCCTCGCTCGTTCGCACGGCCGCGTCCTACGGTGCGCTCGCCGCGAGCCGGGTCCGCATCGAGGGCTTCATCAAGGTCGGGGAGCGGGTCGTCGGCGCGCACGCGCACGACATCCAGACCGGCGAGAAGTTCGACATCCGGGCGAAGCAGGTCGTCAACGCGACGGGCGTCTGGACGGACGACACCCAGGCGATGGTCGGCACCCGCGGTCAGTTCAAGGTGCGGGCGTCGAAGGGCGTGCACCTCGTCATCCCGCGCGACCGCTTCCAGTCGAACACGGGCATGATCCTCCGCACCGAGAAGAGCGTGCTCTTCGTGATCCCGTGGGGCCGCCACTGGCTGGTCGGCACGACGGACACCGACTGGAACCTCGACAAGGCGCACCCGGCGGCGACCGCGGCGGACATCGACTACATCCTCGAGCACGTCAACAAGGTCCTCGCGGTCCCGCTGACCCGGGAGGACGTCGAGGGCGTCTACGCGGGCCTCCGGCCGCTCCTCGCCGGGGAGTCCGACCAGACCTCGAAGCTGAGCCGCGAGCACGTCGTCGCGCACACCGTGCCCGGCCTGGTGGTCGTCGCCGGCGGCAAGTGGACGACCTACCGCGTGATGGGCAAGGACGCCATCGACGAGGCGGTCGCCGCGATGGACGGCAAGATCCCCGGGTCGACGACCGAGGACATCCCGCTGCTCGGCGCCGAGGGGTACCCGGCCGCCTGGAACCGCCGCAGCCGCACCGCGCGGACGTTCGGCGTGCACAAGGTCCGGATCGAGCACCTGCTGAACCGGTACGGCACGCTCGCGACCGAGGTCCTGCAGCTCGTCAAGGACGACCCGTCGCTCGCCGAGCCGCTGCCCCAGGCGGACGACTACATCGGCGCCGAGGTCGTGTACGCGGCCTCGCACGAGGGTGCCCTGCACCTGGAGGACGTCCTCGCCCGCCGCACCCGCATCTCGATCGAGGCGTGGGACCGCGGTGAGGAGGCAGCCCCGGTCGCGGCGAAGCTCATGGCCGGTGTGCTCGGCTGGGACCAGGAGACCACCGAGAACGAGGTCGCGAACTACCTGAAGCGCGTGGCCGCGGAGCGCGAGTCGCAGCTGCAGCCCGACGACCAGTCCGCCGACCGGGTGCGCCTGGAGGCGCCGGACATCGCGTTCGGCTTCGACGAGGACGACGTCGTGGTCGGTGGCGGCCGCTCCAGCGGCGCGGAGGGCGCGAAGGCGTCCGACGAGCAGGTCGTCGGCGAGAAGACGAGCGAACCGAAGTAGGGACGGACGGACGGGAGGCGCGTGGCGAGCCCGCCACGCGCCTCCCGTCCGTCACCCGGTCCCGCTCCGTTCGCGGGACGCGGCCTCGGCGGTTGCTCGCAGCGCTACCCCGCTGCAGGCTGCTGCTGCCGTTGCGTGCTGCGGGTCTGGATCATCGTCGCGAACAGCACGGCCGGGATCGCGACGAGCGCGGCGAGGCTCGTCAGGTGCAGCACGCCGGCCCAGATCGTGTGCGCGGCGCCGTCGGTCATGAACGAGTCCGCGACGTCCATGCCGAGGAAGAAGCCCGACTGGAACGTCGCGAGCGCCCCTGCGGCGAGGACGCCGAGGTGCAGCACTGCGATCACGGTGGCCGGCAGCCGAGCGGCCAGCCCGACCACGGCAGCGGCGACCGCGAGCGCCACCCCGATGCTCGCCACGACGAGCACGCCCCGCACGTTGCCCGTGGAGGAACTCCCCATCGCATCGACCCGCGCGTAGATCTGCGCCAGCGAACGACCCGGCACCGCCGCGAGCGGGTCGAGCACGAGCGCGTTCAGGGCCAGCAGCGCCGCGTACACCGCGACGACCACCACCCCGACGACGGCGACGACGAAGCGGACGGACCCCCGAGTGTTCCCCATGGAACGACCGTAGCGCGCGGAATGCGCCGGACCACCCCGTGGTTATCATCGGGGTACTCACCAAGGGAGCCATCATGGTCGACGTCCATCGCGTCAAACTCCCCGGAGTCGGCGTGCTGCACAGCTTCTACACCGACGACGGTGGCAAGTGCGGTGTCATCACGCACCGGTCGGGGCACTCCGACCTCATCTCGTTCGCGGACGTCTCCGACGGCGCGGACAAGTCCGAGAAGGTCTCGCTGCGCCTGAGCGAGGACGAGGCGCACACCCTCGCCGAACTGCTCGGCGGCACCCGGATCACCGAGGGCCTCGACAAGCTCGACGAGATCCCCGGCCTGTCGATCGACTGGTTCAGCGTCGACTACGAGGACGCCATCGCGGGCAAGCCCCTCGGTGACCTGCACCACTCGGGCTTCATCGGCCTGACCGTCGTCGCCGTCGTGCGCGGCGACAGCGCCAACCCCGCCCCCTCGCCGGACTTCGTCGTGTTCCCCGGTGACACCATCGTCGTCGCCGGTTCGCCCGAGAAGGTCGCCAAGGCGTTCTCCTTCTACCGCAGCGGACAGCTGGCGGCCGCGGCCGCCGAGGCGCCGCCCGGGAGCTAGCCGGTGCACCTGGGTGGTGAGCTGCTGACCATCGGCGGCCTGTTCATCATCGCCTACGTCCTCGGACGCCTGGGCAAGACCATCGGTCTGCCCGCCATCCCGATCTACATGGTGGTCGGGCTCATCGCGAGCCCGCACACCCCGTGGATCGGCCTCAACGTCGAGTCCCACACGATCGAGCTCATCGCGACGTTCGGACTCATCCTCCTGCTCTTCAACCTCGGGTTGGAGTTCGACCAGGAGGAGTTCTACGGCAACGCCGGCAAGCTCCTGGTCTCCGGTGGCACGTACGTCGCCATCAACATGGGCGTCGGCTTCGCCTTCGGGTTCTCGCTCGGCTGGGGCACGCGCGAGGCCCTGATCATCGCGGGCATGACCGCGACGTCGTCGAGCGCGATCGTGACGAAGCTCCTCATCGAGCTGCGACGGCTCGCGAACGACGAGACGCCGATGATCCTCGGGGTCACCGTCATCGAGGACGTCTTCATCGCCGTCTACCTGGCGATCGTGTCCGTGGTGCTCTCCGGGGACACGAACCTGTGGGCGGTCGTCGGCAAGCTCGGGCTGGCGTTCGGCTTCCTCATCGTGATGTTCACGCTCGCCCGGTTCGCCGGCAAGTGGGTGTCGAAGATCTTCGCGACCCGCGACGACGAGCTCTTCACGGTGCTGTTCTTCGGCCTCGCGGTCATGTTCGGTGGCATCGGTGACCTGCTCGGGGTGACGGACGCGATCGGTGCGTTCGTGATCGGCCTGCTCTGCGGCGCGACCCGCTACCGGGACCGCATCGAGCAGCTCGCCCTGCCGATGCGCGACGTGTTCGCGGCGTTCTTCTTCGTGAACTTCGGCCTCGGGCTCGACCTGTCGACGTTCGGCGAGGTGCTCTGGCCCGTCCTCGGCGCGATCGGCATGACCGTCGTGCTCAACGCGGTCGCCGGGCAGCTCGTCGCGCGCATGAACGGCTTCGACGTCCAGCAGGGCATCAACACCGCGGTGATCCTGGTGAACCGCGGCGAGTTCGCGCTCATCCTCGCGACGCTGTCGGCTGCCGCCGGCCTGGAGGCGCGGATCACCGCCTTCGCGGGCCTCTACGTCCTCGTCATGGCCGTGCTCGGTCCGCTGCTCGCCGTGAACTCGGACCGGATCGGCCGCCTCGTGGTGCGTCCGGCGCGCGTGGCGCGGCTGCGCACGCGCCTGCGCGCCCGGCTCGGTCGTGGTGGCGCGGGCCGGCCCGGTGCCGTCCCCGCCGGGCCGGCGCTCGACGAGGCGATCGAGACCGCCGCCGTGGCCGGCGTCGCCGACCAGGACGCCGCCGCTGCTGCGCGCAAGGCCGAGCGTGACCGGCAGTTCGCGGAGGAGTTCGCCCTCGTGGAGGCAGCGGGCAGGGAAGAGCGCGACAATGGGTCACCGGGGCCGACGACGGGCGAACCCGTGACGTCGCCGGTCGAGATCCCCGCCGAGCGCCCCAAGCGCCCGGCCCGCCAGCGCGATCCGGAGTACTGATACAGATGTGGGCCGTAGCCCGACGACCGAGGTGGATCGCGCTGCTCCTGCTGGCGCTCGTGCTCGCGGGGGTGTTCGCGGGGCTCGGCAAGTGGCAGCTCGAGCGGAGCATCGCGAACGGCAAGCCGCTGCCGGAGACGACCGAGACGCGCCGCGACCTCGACGCCGTGACGCAGCCCGGGGCGGGCGCACCCGAGACCATCGCGGGCCAGAAGGTCTCCGTCACCGGGACCTTCGTCGCGGGGGACACCACGATCCTGACCGGCCGCTCCGGTGGCGGGACCTACCAGACCATCGGCCACCTGGTCGACGCGCAGAGCGGCGCAAGCCTGCCCGTCGTGATCGGCTGGTCCGACCGACGTGACGCGGCCGTCGCGGGCGGCGACCGCCTGGCCGACGGCGACGAGGTGACGGTCGAGGGACGGTACTACCCGGCGGAGTCACCCGACCAGGACGCCTACACGAAGGGCGAGTTCTCGGCGGTCGCGCCCGCGCGCTTCGTGAACACCTGGAAGGCGTTCGACGACCGGATGTACATCGGGTACGTCGTCGCCGACGGCACCACCGCGAAGGCGGCCGACCTCGGCACCATCGCCGACCGTGCCCCGACGCGCGAGATCCAGTTCGACTGGCTCAACCTCTTCTACGCGATCGAGTGGGTCGTCTTCGCCGGCTTCGCCGTGTTCCTCTGGTACCGCTTCGTGAAGGACGCCTTCGAGCGCGAGGAAGACGAGCGTCGTGAGGCCGCACTCAGCGTCGACGGGGCCCTGGTCGACCGACGGTAGGATGGAGCGCATGGCCTTGACCGTCCGCACCCGCGACATCCCCAAGATCCCGGGAGCCGTCAAGTGGTACCGGGTCTCGGCGTACATCACCGGTGTGCTGCTGCTCGCCCTCGTCATCGAGGTGATCATCAAGTACACGCCGCTGCAGCTCGAGATGCAGCTCGGCAACGGGCCCTTCTTCGTGCCCAACGGCACGGCGGGCGAGGCCCCCGGCACGTTCAACCTGTCGATCGCGATCCTCATTGCGCACGGGTGGCTCTACGTGCTCTACCTCTTCACCGACTTCCGCCTGTGGAGCATCATGCGCTGGAGGCCGACCCGCTTCCTGCTGATCGCCCTCGGCGGCATCATCCCGTTCATGTCCTTCGTGGTCGAGCACCGCATGCAGAAGCGGGCCATGGACACCTACCACGAGCTGACCGCTGCGCAGCAGCGTGAGAAGGAGGCCGCTCGGTGAGCGAGACCGAACAGCGACCCGTCCTCGTCGTCGACTTCGGCGCCCAGTACGCGCAGCTGATCGCACGTCGTGTGCGTGAGGCGAACGTCTACAGCGAGATCGTCCCGCACTCGATCACGGCGGACGAGATCCGCGAGAAGGACCCGGCGGCCATCGTGCTGTCCGGCGGTCCCTCGTCGGTCTACGAGGACGGCGCCCCGTCGCTCGACGGCGAGATCCTCGACCTCGGCGTCCCCGTGCTCGGCATCTGCTACGGCTTCCAGGCCATGGCGAAGTCGCTCGGTGGCGAGGTCGCACACACCGGTCAGCGCGAGTACGGCGCGACCGACGTGACCGTCTCGGGCACCGACAGCGTGCTGCTCGGCGACCAGCCGGCCTCGCAGGTCACCTGGATGTCGCACGGCGACTCGGTGGCGAAGGCGCCGGAGGGCTTCGACGTCCTCGCGTCGAGCGCCTCGACCCCCGTCGCCGCCTTCGCCTCGGACGAGCGCAAGCTCTACGGCGTGCAGTGGCACCCGGAGGTCAAGCACTCCGCGTACGGCCAGGCCGTGCTCGAGAACTTCCTGCACCGCGCCGCCGGGCTCCCCGGCGACTGGAACTCCGCGAACGTCATCGAGGAGCAGGTCGAGCGGATCCGCGCGCAGGTCGGTTCGGCACGCGTCATCGCCGGGCTCTCCGGCGGCGTCGACTCCGCCGTGGCCGCGGCGATCGTGCACAAGGCCGTCGGTGACCAGCTCACCTGCGTCTTCGTCGACCACGGGCTCCTCCGCGCCGACGAGCGCAAGCAGGTCGAGGAGGACTACGTCGCCTCCACCGGTGTCCGCTTGGTCACGGTCGACGCCGAGCAGCAGTTCCTCGACGCCCTGGCAGGCGTGAGCGACCCCGAGCAGAAGCGCAAGATCATCGGGCGCGAGTTCATCCGCACGTTCGAGGCGGCGGCCGAGGCCCTCGTGCTCGAGGCCCGCGGCGACGACGACGCCGGCGAGGTCAAGTTCCTCGTGCAGGGCACGCTCTACCCCGACGTCGTCGAGTCCGGCGGTGGTTCGGGCACGGCGAACATCAAGTCGCACCACAACGTCGGCGGCCTGCCCGAGGACATGACCTTCGAGCTGGTCGAGCCGCTGCGCACCCTGTTCAAGGACGAGGTCCGTGCGGTCGGTCGCGAGCTCGGGCTGCCCGAGGTCATCGTCGGCCGCCAGCCGTTCCCCGGACCGGGGCTCGGCATCCGCATCGTCGGCGAGGTCACCGCGGAGCGGTTGGACCTGCTCCGCGCGGCCGACAAGATCGCGCGCGAGGAGCTCACCGCGGCCGGCCTCGACGAGGAGATCTGGCAGTGCCCGGTCGTCCTGCTCGCCGACGTCCGCTCCGTGGGCGTCCAGGGCGACGGCCGCACGTACGGGCACCCGATCGTGCTCCGTCCGGTCTCGTCGGAGGACGCCATGACCGCCGACTGGACGCGCCTGCCCTACGACACCCTGGCGAAGATCTCGAACCGCATCACGAACGAGGTCCCCGACGTGAACCGCGTCGTGCTCGACGTCACGAGCAAGCCGCCGGGGACGATCGAGTGGGAGTAGTCGCTCCCTCACGCCCCGAGGGCCCAGTACGCACGGCGTGCCGGGCCCTCGTGCGTGCGGGGGCGCGCCGGCGCCCCTCCCTGGAGGTTCCACAACTGCGGCATCTCGGCGCTCCGCCCGCCCACTCCCGGAACCGCCACGACGCACGCGCGGCGAGTCCTGGAACCCGGGGGAGCGGTCCCGGGCGTGCCGCCGATCGGGCAGGACGTGCCGCCGCCGAGCGGCGCGCAAGGCAGCGAGCGGGCAGGACACGCCGCGCGGTGGTCCCCGAGCGGGTGAAGTCCGTCGCTCGGCGCCGCCGAGCGTGACGGATCTGGCCCGCTCGGCGGCGGCGAGCGGGGCGGCACCCTCCTGGGAACGACGAAGGGCCCCGGCGTGTGCCGGGGCCCTTCGGACGAGCGGGTGCTGCTTACTCGCGGTTGCTCGCGAGCAGGGCGAGGATGCGCAGGATCTCGATGTAGAGCCACACCAGGGTGACGATGAGACCGAACGCCGCCGTCCACGCGTAGATGCGCGGGGCGCCGCGCTGGACACCGGTCTTGATCTGGTCGAAGTCGAGGACCAGCGAGTACGCCGCCATCAGGACCACGAAGACGCCGATCAGGACGCCCCACGGGATGCCGAACAGGAAGCTCGGCTCGCTGCGGAGCCCCTGCGCCCCGGTGGTCACGCCCGTGAGCATCAGCACGAGGTTGACGAGCGAGAACGCCATGTAGCCGACGATCGCGATGAGGAAGATCTTCGTGGCCTTCGGCGTCGCACGGACCTTGCCGGACGTGAAGAGCAGCAGGGTCACGGCGAAGACGCCGAGCGTTCCGAAGACCGCCTGCGCGACGATGCCGTCCGACTGCGCGTTGAACGCCGCCGAGATGCCACCGACGAACAGGCCTTCGAAGAAGGCGTACGCCAGGACCAGGCCCGGCGACGGCTTCTTCTTGAACGTGTTGACGAGTGCCAGCACGAAGCCGACGATCGCGCCGACGATCCAGACGATGGGCGGCAGGTTCCAACCGGCGACGGCGCCGACGAGGAGCACGCCGAACGCCAGGAGCGTCTTGACGATGGTGTCCTCGTACGACATCCGGTCGGTGTCGACCGGGTTCGCCGTGGGGCGGTCGTACATGTACTGCAGCTGCTCGGGCGTCATGCCGCCCTGCTGCGGGTACTGCCCCTGCTGTGGGGTGCGTCCCCAGCCCGCCTGCTGCTGACCAGCGCCGGCGCCCCAGGCGCCACGGCCCTGGTCGTTGAAGGCGGGGGACTGGTCGAAACCGGGCTTGAAGGCCATGGTGTCCTCTTCCTTGGAGATTCGAGTCCTCTCAGCCTAGGGGCGCTGCACCGCGGAAGGCTGAGGATTCGCGGCGAGCGGAAGCGGGTCCTGACGGTCCCGACCCGCGGAGCCTACGGGCGTGGTCTGCGTGCGCGCCCCGAGCCGGTCGGGAACCAGCCGACCGTCTGCCGCAGCCGGGGCGGCGGGGTCGGGTCGTGCCTCCCGGCCGGGTCGGGGTCCGTCGGGACCGCAGCGCACCTGCGGGTACAGCCACGAGACCAGGGCGACCGAGATCACCATGAGGAGCAGCCAGGCGACGATCTTCGTCGGCGCGACCGGCTGCCACCCGGCGGCCTGCGCCGGGTAGGACCACGCACCCGCCCAGGTGGCGACGTCCTCCGCGAGCCAGATGAACAGTGCGACCAGCGACATCGCCAGCAGGACCGGCATCCGCAGCGTCGCACGGTGGACGCGCACGTGCATCGTCGTCCGGGCGAACAGCGCCACGACGAGCGCGAGCAGCGGCCAGCGGAGGTCCCACACGAAGTGGTGACCGAAGAAGTTCGCGTAGATGCCCACAGCGACCACCACGAGCAGCCACTGTCGCGGGTACCGGTCGAACCGCAGGTCGAACAGCCGCACGACCCGCACCATGTACGAGCCGACCGCGCCGTACATGAAGCCGGAGAAGAGCGGGACGCCCGCCACGACCAGCCAGCCGCCGGTGCCGTACTCCCACGAGCCGACGTGGGTCTTGAAGACCTCCATCACGGTGCCGACCACGTGGAAGACGAGGACGACGCGGAGCTCCCGGACGGTCTCGAGGCCGAACACGAGCATGCCGACCTGCAGTGCGACCGCGGCCAGCGTGAGCACGTCGTTGCGGGCGACCGGCGCCCCGGCCGGCCAGGTGAGGTGCACGACGGCCATCGTCGCGAGCAGCAGCGCCCCGAACGCGCACGCCCAGGCCTGCTTGGCCCCGAACACCAGGAACTCGGTGACGGCGAGCCGGACGGGGCGGTGCGGCTGGTGCCCGGCGTCGAGCAGGCGGCGGGCGGCGCGGTCGATGCGGGCCTCGACGGCGGTGGAGAGGTGTCGGACGGTCACGCTGCCGACGATCCGTGTCCCCGCTGGGAACGACGCCGCGCGGCTGAGCGGATGTGTCCACAGGTACACCTGCGGGTCACCGGGCGGCAGGAGCGAGCGGCTACGGTCGGCCCATGACGCGCGTGATCGCCCACCGGGGCGCCTCCGGACACCGGCCCGAGCACTCCCGGGGCGCCTACGAGCTGGCCGTGGAGCTCGGTGCCGACGCGATCGAACCCGACCTGGTGCCCACGAAGGACGGCGTCCTGGTCCTCCGGCACGAGAACGAGGTGTCCGGGACGACCGACGTCGCCGACCATCCGGAGTTCGCGCACCTGCGGACGACGAAGGCCGTCGACGGGCAGAGCGTCACCGGGTGGTTCACCGAGGACATGACGTGGGACGAGGTCCGGACGCTCCGGGTCCGGGAGCGCCTGCCCGCGCTGCGACCCGCGTCCGCGGCCCACGACGGCGAGGGGACGGTGCTGCGCCTCGAGGACCTCCTCGGGATCCTCGACGCCGCCCCGCGTGCGGTCGGCTTGGTGGCCGAGGTCAAGCACGCCACCTTCTTCGACCGGGCCGGGTTCCCGATGGCGCAGCTGCTCGACGACGCGCTCGGGGACGCCGGCTGGCGCGGCGACGAGCGCCTGACCGTCGAGTCGTTCGAGAAGACCGTGCTCCGGCAGCTCGGCTCGCGCGGCACGGGTGGTCGGCTCGTGTACCTCCAGGAGGCCCGTGGCAGCGCCGCGGACGAGGTCGCCGCCCACGGGTCGGCGGCTCCGTCGTGGGCCTCCGAACGGACCGACGAGGCGCTCGCCGCGTTCGCCGGGGAGTTCCACGGCATCAGCGTCGACCTGCGGACCCTGACGGCGGGGGCGGACACCGTGCCCGTCGACGATCCGCGGCCGGTGCGGAGCGTGGTCGTCGACCGGGCACACGCGGTCGGGCTCGCCGTCTACACCTGGACGCTGCGGCCGGAGAACCGGTTCCTGCCGGCTCCGCTGCGGCGCGGGGGCGACGTCGCGGCGCACGGCGACTGGGAGCGGTGGTTCACGTCGGTGGTGCGCACCGGGGTCGACGGGGTGTTCGCGGACCACCCGGACCTGGCGGTGCGGGCGCGGGCACTCGTCGAGGGCGGCGCGGGCTGAGCCGTCGGCTCCCGGACCGACGACCTCGGCAGCTGTCGGGGCCCGCGCCTAGACTGTTCCGGTCATGACGATCGTGCTCGACCCCTTCGACCAGTCCCCCGAGCCGGGCGCGGGCAACCGCGCCGGCGGGTACGACGACCCCTTCACCGCGGGTCTCAACCCCCAGCAGAAGGAAGCCGTCGAGTACCGCGGCGAGTCGCTGCTCATCGTGGCCGGTGCGGGTTCCGGCAAGACGAGCGTCCTCACCCGACGCATCGCCCTGCTGCTCGCCAACCGCGAGGCCTGGCCGTCGCAGATCCTGGCGATCACCTTCACGAACAAGGCCGCCGCCGAGATGCGCGAGCGCGTGCAGGCCCTGGTCGGCCAGGCCGCCGAGGGCATGTGGATCTCGACGTTCCACTCGGCGTGCGTCCGGATCCTCCGGCGCGAGGCCGAACGCTTCGGCTTCCCGCAGTCGTTCACGATCTACGACTCGGCGGACTCGCGGGCGCTGCTCAAGCGGATCATCAAGGAGCTCGAGGCGGACTCGCTCGGGCTGACCGTGGGTGCCGCGGCGTCCAAGATCTCGAAGCTCAAGAACGAGCTGCAGGACATCGACACCTACGCCCGGAACATCAACGTGAACGACCCGCAGGAGGTCATGTTCACCGAGGTGTTCCGGCGGTACACGAACGAGCTGCGTCGCGCGAACGCGTTCGACTTCGACGACCTGATCGGGCAGACGGTCTTCCTGTTCCGCGCCTTCCCCGAGATCGCCGCGCTCTACCAGCGCCGCTTCCGGTTCGTGCTGGTCGACGAGTACCAGGACACCAACCACGCCCAGTACGCCCTGATCCGGGAGCTCACCCGTCCGGTCCCCGTCGAGCAGGTCGACAAGCTCGAGGACGCCGGGCAGCACGTCGAGCGGATGCGCGAGGCCGACGGGTCCATCGCCCCGGCGTCGCTCACGGTCGTCGGTGACTCGGACCAGTCGATCTACGCCTTCCGCGGTGCCGACATCCGCAACATCGTCGAGTTCGAGCGGGACTTCCCGAACTCGAAGGTGATCCTGCTCGAGCAGAACTACCGGTCGACGCAGACCATCCTCGACGCCGCGAACGCCGTCATCGCGAACAACTTCGACCGTCAGGCGAAGAACCTGTTCACCGACGTCGGCGCCGGCGACAAGATCGTCGGCTTCACCGGGTACACCGGTCACGACGAGGCACAGTTCGTGGCGGACGAGATCCAGCGGCTGCACGAGGAGGGCACGTCCTACCGCGACGTCGCCGTGTTCTACCGGACCAACTCGCAGACGCGTGCGCTCGAGGAGATCTTCATCCGCTCGGCCATCCCGTACCGGGTGCTCGGCGGCACGAAGTTCTACGAGCGCGCCGAGATCAAGGACGCCATGGCGTACCTGATCACCGTCGCCAACCCCGCGGACCCGCTCTCGCTCCGCCGCATCCTCAACGTGCCGAAGCGCGGCATCGGTGCCGTCACCGAGACGGCGCTGCAGCGCTACGCCGACGAGCACGAGACCTCGGTACGCGACGCCCTGCGGCACGCCGACGAGCTCGGCTTCGGCCCGAAGGTGCGGAACGCGATCACGGCGTTCGCCGAGCTGCTCGACTCGGTCTCCGAGAAGGCCCCGACGCAGCCGGTCGTCGACACGCTGACGCAGCTGCTCGACGGCTCCGGTCTGCTCGAGAACCTGCGGAAGTCGCCGGACGCGCAGGACGCCGCACGCGCGGACAACATCGACGAGCTCGTCGCGGTGACGCGCGAGTTCCAGAAGAACAACCCCGAGGGCACGCTGTCCGACTTCCTGACGGAGGTGTCCCTGGTCGCGGCGGCGGACGAGCTCGACGACTCGTCCGGCACGGTGTCGCTCATGACCCTGCACACGGCGAAGGGGCTGGAGTACGACGCGGTCTTCCTCACCGGGGTCGAGGAGGACCTGCTCCCGCACCGGATGTCGGCGAACGAGCCCGGGGGTCCGGCGGAGGAACGCCGGTTGTTCTACGTCGGCATCACCCGTGCGAAGAAGTCGCTCTTCCTGTCGCTGGCGATGACGCGCGCGCAGTTCGGTGACGTCAACGTCGCGATGCCCTCCCGCTTCCTGCAGGAGATCCCCGAGGGCCTCATCGACTGGAAGCAGTCGCCGGGCATGGCGAACAGCCGCGGCGGCACCGAGCCCCGCGCGCTGAACGCCCGTCGCGGCGGTGGCCCGGGCGGCTTCGGCGGCGCGGGCTCCGGCGGTGGTGGCGGGTACCGCGGCGGTGGCGGCTTCGGCGGCGGGTCGTACGACCGCGCGGCCGCTGCGGCGAAGACGCGCCCGAAGACCGAGTGGGCGAACCGGGTGTCCGGGCAGGTCCGCGACAACGGCGACATGGAGCTCGTCGCCGGCGACCGGATCACGCACGTCGACTTCGGCGAGGGCACGGTGTCCGCGGTCACCGGTCAGGGCGCGAAGCGCATCGCCGAGATCGCGTTCGACGCCGCGGGTCGCAAGAAGCTCCTCATCAAGATCGCCCCGATCGAGAAGCTCTAGCGCACCATCCGCACCGCGTCGAGGCCGGACGGACCGGCGTCGAACCACGATTCCGACGTCGAACCAGGCCGTACAGCCGGTTCGACGTCGCATCCGTGGTTCGACACCGCGCGAGCGCCGCGACCGAGCGCCGCACGCGCGCCCCCGCGCCTACGGCTGCAACCGCGCCACGTCCCACCCGTCGCCCGCGCGGACGTACTGCAGCCGCCGGTGCATCCGGTCGCGGCTGCCCTGCCAGAACTCCACCACGTCCGGCTCGAGCCGCCACGCCACCCAGCCCTCGGGTCGCGGCACGTCGTCGTCCGTGTCGGACAGCAGCACGTTCGCGTCGTCGATCAGGTCCTGCAGCGTCCGGGGTTCGAGCACGTCCGACTGGTCGGCGATCGCGGTCGCGGCGCGCGACTTCGGCGAGCGGTCGGCGAACAGCGCGTCGGACTCTGCGTCGGACAGCTGCACCGCCCGGCCCTCGAACCGGAGCTGCTGCATGCTCTCGCGCCAGTACACCTGGAGCGCCGCGTGCGGGTTGTCGGCGAGCTGGCGCCCCTTCGGGCTGAGCGTCGAGGTGCCGAACACGAGGCCGCGGTCGTCGAGCCGCTTGACGTCGACGGTCCGGGCGCTGACCCGGCCGTCCGAGCCGGCGGTCGCCAGCGTCATCGACATGGGCTCGGACACGTCACGGTCGGCGGCACCGTCGAGCCACGCGTGCGCGACGTCGAACGGCGACGCGGGAGGCGCGTCGAACTCGGGCAGGTGCAGGGAGTCGTCACCGGAGAGCGAACTGGACATGGTCCCACCCAACCGTCCCGTCCGCGTCGTCGCTCAGGTTCGGTGCGCGTACCGCGCGGCGGCCCGGTGCATCGCCCGCAGCAGCAGCGGCCCGGGCAGGCGGAGCGCCCACCCCGGCACGAGCGCCCGCACCACGCGGACGAGCCGCACCACCCGCCGGAAGCGCCGACGCTCGCGCGGGCCCCACGGGAACCCGTACTGCCGACGCAGGGCCTCGGGCAGCATGCCGACCGTGACGACCCGGACGAGCGGCATCGCCGCACGCACCCACAGCGGCGCGAACCGCGGGTGCAGCAGGTCGCGGACGATCCCGCGGGCGTCGTCGGTCACGCGCAGGGTCGGCAACGTGCGCTCCCAGTACGCGTCGAAGGCCGCCACCGAGGCGAACCAGGCCTCGGCGGGCACGCGCAGCGCCGTCGCGATCGGAGCGTAGGCCGCGAGCACCCGCTCGGCGTCGTCGGCCGACAGGGGGTCGCCGAAGAGCGCGTGGGCGTCCCGCGCGGAGTCGAAGAGCGTCGCGGCGACCCAGCGCTGGCGGTCGACCTCGTCGGCCCCGGCGACCGTCCGGTGCGCCCGGTCCACGGACGCGACGGCGACGGCGGCGTCGCGCTCCGTCCCGATCACCACGGCGTAGACGAACATCAGGGTGTGGGCCAGCCGTTGCTGCGGTCGGCGCGCGAAGTTGGAGTGCCGCCGGACCCCCGCCCCGACCACCGGGTCGGCGATCTGCAGCAGGATGGCGCGGCCGCCCGCCGCGACCGGCGTGCTGTCCGCCAGCCAGCGGCGCAGGGCACGGTCGCCACGGGACAGGGCGCGGTCACCACGGGACGGCCGGGAGGCACGGATCCGGCCCGCCACGGATGCGCCACCGGCCGTCTCCACGCCTCGGCCGACGGGGCGGGGGTGGGACGCGCCTCCCGGCCGGTGCGTCACGGACGCGGTCCCGACCGTCGCGTGCGGCGGACCGACGCGGTGTCGGCGACCAGGGCCGCCGCGAGGGCGACCACGCCGCCCACCAGGGCGGCGGCGAGCCAGCCGGGGCCCACGACCGTGCCGCTCGCGGCCGCGAGCAGGGTCACGACGAGCCAGATCGCGGGGAGCGGCCACAGGTGCGTGGTCGCGCCGGTCAGCAGGGCGAGTGCGACGCCGGCCACCAGGAGCGGCAGCCACGCGACGGTCCCGGTGCGCGCGCCGGAGTGGGCGGCGGCCGCGACGAGCAGCAGCGACGCCAGGGAGAGCAGCCGGGTCAGCGCGGGCGTGGCCCGGACACGGTCACGGACGCCACGGAGCACGGCCCGATCGTACTGGGCCGTGCTCCGGAGGTGGTGCGGGGGAACGCTCAGAGCGGCTTGGTGCCGAGGTCGCCGCCGAGGTCCGGGCGGTCGGTGTCGTCGTCGTGCTCCCAGAGGTCGGGCGAGCCCTCGCGGGGTGCGCCACCGGTGGGGCCGTCGTCCGAGCCGTCACCCGGCTGGGGCTCCACGGTCTCGCCGGCGACGGCGTCGTTCGTGACGGTCTCGAGGGACTCCTCGGACTCGTCGACCTCGTACGGGCCGACGTGTTCGCGGTCCACGTCGTCGTTGCGGCGCTCCTGGGCGTCGAAGTCGTCGACGGGGCTGATGCCGGGGTCGCTCATGGTGCAGTCCTTCCGTGGGTGTCGGGCTCCGGCGTCGTGTCCGGCCGCCGGGCCGTCGGGTCTTCCTGTGTACGCCGTCCGCCTGACGGGTCGTCCGGGTCGCGCACTCCCGGGGCGGCTTCGCGTCGTGTTCACCTCGGCGTCACCTGCGGGTCACGATCGCGGGTCACACTCGCCGTGCTCGGGGGAGTGGAGCGCGGTCGCCGACGGGTGGTCGAGCGACCGCGCCTTCCCCCGACCGAGCGGCCGGAGCCGCGCGGGTGGTCGAGCGGCCGGAGCCGCCGAGCGGCCGGAGTCGCGCGTCAGACGCGTTCGAGCAGGTGCCGCTCCTCGACGTCGGCCAGGCCGAGCGTCTTGTAGCCGGCCGACTCGAAGAACACCGTCAGCCGGTCGTCCTCCGTGCTCATGACCGTGCCGCGTCCCCACTGGGCGTGCTCGACCGGTGACTCCGGCGGCCAGGCGTCGTCGTTCGCACCGTCGGCACCGTGGGCGTCCGCGTCCTGAGCGGTCCCGGCCGTGCAGGTGTCGCAGTTGCCGCACGGCTCGGCGAGCTCGTCGCCGAAGTACCCGAGCAGGAACTGCCGACGGCAGCCCGAGGTCTCGGCGAAGCGACGCATCATCGCGATGCGCGACTCCTCGATCTCCTCGCGCTCCTTCGCCTGCGCCTTCGCGAGGCCCGCAGCGTCCTCGGCGTCGCGGGGACCGTCCGGTCGCCGGGTGAGACCGTCCTCGCCGTCGTCGAGCGCACCCGCGTCGACGAGGGCGTTGGCCGCGCGGCCCGCGGTGCGTGCGGCCAGACCGGAGCGCTCGGCGAGCTCGGAGCGGGCGACGGAGCCCTCCGCGGGGACGGCGTCGAACACGGCGCGGAGGGTGGCCGGGCGCGGCGACCCGGACGCGAAGAAGCGCCGGAGGCCGAGGTCCTCGGCGCGGTAGTGCATCGTGGCGAGGCCGACGTCGCCGTCGCGGCCGGCGCGGCCCACCTCCTGGTAGTAGGCGTCGACCGACTCCGGGACGTCGGCGTGCACGACGAAGCGGACGTCGGGCTTGTCGATGCCCATCCCGAAGGCGCTCGTGGCGACGACGACGTCGAGCTCGCCGTCGAGGAACTCGTGGTGGACCTGCTCGCGGTCCCGCACCCGCAGACCGGCGTGGTACGCCTTGGCCCGGCGACCGCTCTCGACGAGCTCGTCGGCGTAGACCAGGGTCTCGGCGCGGGTGGCGACGTAGACGATGCCGACGCCCTCGAGCCCGACGACCTGCTCCACGACGGCCTCGCGCTTCGACTCGTCGTCGCTGTGCCGAACGACCTCGAAGCGCAGGTTCGGCCGGTCGAAGCCGGTCGCGACGACCAGCGGGTCGCGCATGCCGAGCCGCTCGACGATCTCGGTGCGGACCGGCGTCGAGCCGGTCGCGGTCATCGCGAGCACCGGCGGGCGTCCGAGCCGCTCGACGACCTCGCCGAGCACGAGGTAGTCCGGGCGGAAGTCGTGCCCCCAGCTCGACACGCAGTGCGCCTCGTCGACGGTGACGAGCGCGACGCCGGCGTCGCGCAGCCGCTCGACGACCTCGTCCTTCGCCAGCTGCTCGGGGGCCAGGAACACGTAGCGGGCCTCGCCGGACGCCACGGCGTCCCACGCGTCCTCGAGCTGCCGGCTGCCCCGGGTGGCGTTGATGGTCACCGCACGCGGGGCGTCGGGGTGGTCCTCGATGCCGACGACCTGGTCCTCCTGCAGCGCGACGAGCGGGGAGACGACGACGACCGGGCCGTCGAGCGCGAGCGCGGCGACCTGGTAGATGGCGGACTTCCCGGACCCGGTGGGCATCAGCGCCAGCGCATCGCGGCCGTCGAGGACGGCGTCGACGACCCGCTCCTGCTCGGGGTGGAGGTCCCAGCCGAAGACGTCGGCGGCGCGGGTACGGAGTTCCTTGTGCACCCGTCGACCGTGCCCCGTGCTCCCTGTCCGATCACCCGGCCGCTGCGTCCCCCGGCCAACCGCGGAGACCGGGCCCCGGGCGGTGCCTCGACGCCACGCACCCCGCGTCCACGCTGCGGCAGTATGGTGGGCGCGGCCGTTGTCTCGACATCGAGCGACCCTCGATGGTGAGTGCGACCCGATGACCGATGCCGATCGCACGAACCGTGCGGGAAGAAGAACAGCGTGGATCTTTTCGAGTACCAGGCCAGGGACCTCTTCGAGTCCTACGGCGTCCCTGTGCTGCAGGGCATCACCGCCGACACCCCGGAAGAGGCGAGGGCCGCGGCCGAGCGGATCGGCGGCGTGGTCGTCGTCAAGGCGCAGGTCAAGGTCGGCGGCCGCGGGAAGGCCGGCGGCGTCAAGGTCGCGAAGACCCCGGACGAGGCGTACGAGCACGCGAAGGCGATCCTCGGCCTCGACATCAAGGGCCACACGGTGCAGCGCGTGATGGTCGCCCAGGGTGCCGACATCGCCGAGGAGTTCTACTTCTCGGTGCTGCTCGACCGGGCCAACCGCTCGTACCTGTCGCTCGTGAGCGTCGAGGGCGGCATGGAGATCGAGCAGCTCGCGGTCGAGAAGCCCGAGGCGCTCGCACGCGTCGAGGTGAACCCGCTCACGGGCATCAACAAGGAGGCCGCGCTCGACATCGCGCGCCAGGCGAACTTCCCGGCGGAGCTGCAGGACCAGGTCGCGGACGTCTTCGTGAAGCTCTACGACGTGTTCGCGGGCGAGGACGCCACGCTCGTCGAGGTCAACCCGCTGGTCCGCACCGGCGACGGCCAGATCCTCGCCCTCGACGGCAAGGTCTCGCTCGACGAGAACGCCGACTTCCGCCACGAGGGCCACGCGCAGCTCGAGGACACCGCGAGCGAGGACCCGCTCGAGGCCAAGGCGAAGCAGCACGGCCTGAACTACGTGAAGCTCGACGGCCAGGTCGGCGTCATCGGCAACGGCGCGGGGCTCGTCATGTCGACGCTCGACGTCGTCGCGTACGCCGGTGAGCGCCACGGCGGCGTGAAGCCCGCCAACTTCCTCGACATCGGCGGCGGCGCCTCGGCGGAGGTCATGGCCAACGGCCTCGACGTCATCCTCGGCGACCCGCAGGTGAAGAGCGTCTTCGTGAACGTCTTCGGCGGGATCACCGCCTGCGACGCCGTCGCGAACGGCATCGTCGCCGCCCTCGGCATCCTCGGCGACGCGGCCACCAAGCCGCTCGTCGTGCGCCTCGACGGCAACAACGTGGACGAGGGTCGTCGGATCCTGGCGGAGGCGGCGCACCCGCTCGTCACCGTCGCCGCGACCATGGACGACGCGGCCGAGCAGGCCGCCCAGCTCGCCGCGGCCGCGGCGTAAGGAGCACCAGAGCAATGTCGATCTTCCTCAACAAGGACTCCAAGGTCATCGTCCAGGGCATCACCGGCGGCGAGGGCACCAAGCACACGGCGCTCATGCTGAAGGCGGGCACGAACGTCGTCGGCGGCGTCAACGCCCGCAAGGCCGGCACGACCGTCACGCACGGCGACGTCGAGCTCCCGGTGTTCGGCTCGGTGCGCGAGGCCATCGACACCACCGGTGCCGACGTCTCGATCGTCTTCGTCCCGCCGGCGTTCGCCAAGGACGCCGTGATGGAGGCGATCGACGCCGAGATCCCGCTCGTCGTCGTCATCACCGAGGGCATCCCGGTGCAGGACTCCGCCGCGTTCTGGGCGCACGCCAAGGCCCTCGGCGGGGGGACCCGCATCATCGGCCCGAACTGCCCCGGCATCATCACGCCCGGGGAGTCGCTCGTCGGCATCACCCCGGCGACGATCACCGGCAAGGGCCCGATCGGTCTCGTCTCGAAGTCCGGCACCCTGACCTACCAGATGATGTACGAGCTGCGTGACCTGGGCTTCTCGACCGCCATCGGCATCGGCGGCGACCCGGTCATCGGGACGACGCACATCGACGCGCTCGCTGCGTTCGAGGCGGACCCCGAGACCGAGGCCATCGTCATGATCGGCGAGATCGGCGGCGACGCCGAGGAGCGCGCGGCCGACTACATCAAGGCACACGTCACGAAGCCGGTCGTCGGCTACGTCGCCGGCTTCACCGCGCCGGAGGGCAAGACGATGGGCCACGCGGGCGCCATCGTGTCCGGGTCGGCCGGCACCGCCGAGGCCAAGAAGCAGGCCCTCGAGGCAGCGGGCGTCAAGGTCGGCAAGACGCCGTCGGAGACGGCCGCGCTGCTGCGCGAGGTGGTCGCCGCGCGCTAGCGCGTCGCGCTGGCGTCACCAGGAGACGGACGGGAGGCACGGTGCGGGTCCGCACCGTGCCTCCCGTCCGTCTGTGGATCGTCGTGAGTCTCCACCGCCGCCGCGCGGCTCGCTCGGTGACCGCGGGACGGCACGTACCCTGACTGCGATGAACCGCCTGGGAACCGCACTGCTGGCCGCCGTCGAGGCGATCGTGACGGTCGGTGTCGGCATCGGCATCGCGCTCGTGCCGCTGACCCTGCTCTGGGGCTTCGAGTACGGGCTGCAGGTCGACTGGGACGTCTTCTGGAAGGCCGCGGGCAGCGTCTGGCTCGTCGGGCACGGCGTGGACGTCACGTTCCACCTCGGGACCGCCACGGCCGGCGCGTCCGGCATCGAGGGAGCGGGCGACCCCATCCACGTGACGCTCGCAGCCCTCGGCTTCGCGGTCGTCACGGCCTGGCTCGGAGGGCGGGCCGGTCGACGGTTCGCGGAGACGGAGCACCGCACGACGGGTCTGCTCGTCGGGACCGCGGGCGTGGCCCTGCTCGGACTCGCCGTCGCGCTCTCGTCCACCTCCGCCGCGACCGACCCGGTCGTCTGGCAGGCGATCGTGTTCCCGGCGCTCTGGTTCGCGGTCCCCGCACTCGTGACCGCCGAGGTGTGCCGGATCCGTCGCGGGCTGCCGGCGGACCCGCTGACCGGCCGGTTGCTCGACCAGGTCGACCGGGTGCCCGTGCTGTGGCGCACCACCGTCGGCTTCGCCCTCCGAGCGGGCACCGCGGTGACCGCCGTCGTGGTCGCGGCCGCCGGCGTGGTCGTCGCCCTCCTGCTCGTCACCTCGTTCGCCGAGGTCATCGCCCTGTACGAGCGCTCGCACGCCGGGGTCATCGGCGGCATCGCGCTCACCGTCGGTCAGCTCGCGTTCCTGCCCGACCTGGTCGGTTGGGCCGTGGCGTGGCTCGTCGGCCCCGGGTTCGCGATCGGCACCGGGTCGAACGTCTCGCCGATCGGCACGGTCCTCGGCCCGATCCCCGGGATCCCGGTCTTCGGCGCCCTGCCCGCCTCCGGCCACACCTTCGGCCTGCTCGGGGTGCTCGTGCCCGTGGTCGCCGGGTTCGTCGTGGCCGGGCTCATGCGGCCCGCGCTCGTGCGCGCGCTCGGCTCGGCAGACAGCCCGCTCCGCCGGGCGCTCGCCGGAGCATTCACCGGTGTCGTGGCGGGCGTGCTGACCGGGGTGGCCACGGCGCTCACGTCGGGGTCTCTCGGCCCGGGCCGACTCACCCAGGCCGGGCCGGACGGCCTGCTCGTCGGCGTGTTCGCGGCCCTCGAGGTCGGCGTACCGGCCGCGGTGGCGCTCGCCGTGGGGAGCGACCTCGTGCGGTTGCCCGAGCGCTCCCGGAGCCGCGAGCGCTGGATCGAGGCCGACGAGGACGCTGCCGACGACGCCCGCGCGGGTTCGCTCGTCACCGCACTCGACGAGGCCGGTGCCGGAAGGGCGTCGTCCGGGATCCACCGGTTCACCGTCGAGGAGGCCCACGACTCGTCGACCCGTGCCGCCGTGCCGTCGTCGTCGGGTGCTGCCGGGGCCGCGTCGGACGACCACCCGACCGAGCCGATCACCGACACCGACGCCGACCCAGCGCACGACGGTGCGCGCGAGCCCGCCTCGTCGCAGGAGCACGAGCACGAGCCCGTCGTCGCCCGTCGTACACCCGTCGCGGAATCGGACGACGTGCCGCTGCCGGACTGGGCGCGGACCGACGCGGTCGCCGCCGAGCGGGTCGCTCCCGCACCGGCCGCCCCCGCCCGCAGCGGCATCAGCGGACTGCGGGACCGGCTCCGCGGCGCCGCCGACGACGTCCGCGCGCGCGCCGGCGACCTGCGCGACCGTGCCGGCGACCTGCGCGACCGCGTCGGCGGGACCGGCGCGGGCAGCACGGGGGACGACGGACCGCGACCGGCGGACGAGACGCTCCCGCACGCGCCCGGTACCGAGCAGCAGCCCGCCTTCCCGTGGAGCACCGAGGAGTTCGTCGCCGGCCGCGACGACGCCGACGAGCCCACCCCGGCGACGACCGCACCGGCAGCGCCCGCGACGGGCGGCACCCGCTGGGACCAGACCGACCAGATCGCCGAGGACGAGCTGCCCTGGTGGCGTCGTCCGAAGCACGACGCGGATCGGTGACCGCACCGCCGGTAGGGTGGACCCCGTGCTCGAACTGGTCGTCCTGATCTCCGGTACCGGCTCGAACCTCCGAGCCCTGCTCGAGGCGACGACCGACGCCGAGTACCCCGCCCGCGTGGTCGCGATCGGGGCGGACCGTGACGCCGAGGGCCTCGGCCTGGGCGAGGAGTTCTCGATCCCCACCTTCACGGTGCCGTTCTCCCGGTTCGCCACGCGCGAGGAGTGGGGCGCCGAGCTCGCCGCGCAGATCCGCCCGTGGTCGCCCGACCTGCTCGTGCTGTCCGGCCTCATGCGCCTGCTGCCGCACGCCGTGGTGTCCGAGTTCGCCCCGGCGATCATCAACACCCACCCGGCGTACCTGCCCGAGTTCCCCGGTGCGCACGGCGTCCGGGACGCCCTCGCCGCCGGCGTCGAGCAGACGGGCGCGAGCATCATCCAGGTGGACGACGGCGTCGACACCGGACCGATCCTGGCGCAGGAGCGCGTCGCGGTGCTGCCGGGCGACACCGAGTCGACGCTGCACGACCGCATCAAGCCGGTCGAGCGCCGCCTGCTCGTCCAGACCATCCTCGACATCGCCAACGGCACCACCGACCTGAAGGGCACCCCGAGCGCATGAGCGTGCACGCCGCCGACCCCAGCCTCTACCGCCACCGCGACGTCGTGCCCGTGCGGCGCGCACTCGTCTCGGTGAGCGACAAGTCCGGCCTGCTCGAGCTCGCCGGCGCACTGGCCGACGCCGGCGTCGAGCTCGTGTCGACGGGCAGCACGGCGCAGACGATCCGCGACGCCGGGTACGCCGTCACCGACGTGTCGAGCGTGACGGGCTTCCCCGAGTCGCTCGACGGCCGCGTGAAGACGCTGCACCCGGCCGTGCACGCCGGCCTGCTCGCCGACCTGCGCCTCGAGTCGCACGAGCAGCAGCTCGCCGACCTCGGGATCGCGCCGTTCGAGCTCGTGGTCGTGAACCTGTACCCGTTCGTCGAGACGGTCGCCTCGGGCGCCGAGCCCGCGACCGTGGTCGAGAACGTCGACATCGGCGGCCCCGCGATGGTCCGTGCGTCCGCGAAGAACCACCCGAACGTCGCGATCGTCGTGTCGCCGTCGTCCTACGCCGAGGTCGTCGAGGCCGTCCGCGCCGGTGGGACCACGCTCGGGCTCCGGCAGCGGCTCGCCGCCCAGGCCTTCGCGCACACCGCCTCGTACGACGCCGCGGTCGCCGCGTACTTCGCGTCCGACGTGGTCGGGTCCGCCGGGGCCGCCGGGCACGGCACCGGTGCGGGCGACGTCGAGACGCCGGGGTCGTTCGACGACTCCCTCCACCTGGAGGCCGACCTGACCGCGACGCTCCGCTACGGCGAGAACGCGCACCAGGCCGCCGCGCTGTACACGACCGCCGGGGGAGCGGGCATCGCGCAGGCGACGCAGCTGCACGGCAAGGAGATGTCGTACAACAACTACGTCGACGCCGACGCGGCCGTCCGTGCCGCGTACGACTTCGACACCCCGGCCGTCGCGATCATCAAGCACGCCAATCCGTGCGGCATCGCGATCGCCCCGGCGGACGCCGTCGACCCGATCGCCTCGGCACACGCCGCCGCCCACGCCTGCGACCCGCTGTCGGCCTTCGGCGGGGTCATCGCCGCCAACCGCCCGGTCACGAAGCAGATGGCCGAGACGGTCCGCGACATCTTCACCGAGGTGGTCGTGGCACCGGCGTTCGACCCCGAGGCGCTCGAGATCCTGTCGCAGAAGAAGAACATCCGCCTGCTCACGCTGCCGGCGGACTTCGCGCTCGCGACCCGCGAGGTCAAGCAGGTCTCCGGCGGCTTCCTCGTGCAGGAAGCCGACCGCTTCACCGCGTTCGACCAGTCCACCTGGACGCTGGTGTCCGGCGAGCCCGCCGACGCCGCGACCCTGGCCGACCTGGCGTTCGCGTGGAAGGCGAGCCGCGCCGTGAAGTCGAACGCCATCCTGCTCGCCGACCAGGGCGCGAGCGTCGGCGTCGGCATGGGCCAGGTCAACCGGGTCGACTCGTGTCACCTCGCGGTCAGCCGCGCCGGGGAGCGTGCCGCGGGGTCCGTCGCAGCGAGTGACGCCTTCTTCCCGTTCGCCGACGGGCTGCAGGTCCTGCTCGACGCCGGTGTCCGTGCCGTCGCCCAGTCGGGCGGCAGCGTGCGGGACGACGAGGTGATCGCGGCGGCGCAGGCAGCGGGCGTGACGATGTACCTGACGGGCGAGCGGCACTTCTTCCACTGAGCCCACTGGGCCCACTGAGCCGTGCTCAGATCGACGGCGTCCAACAACGCCGGAGCCATTGCGCGGCACCAGCGACCGTGAATAGTCTGTAAGGCTCCGCACCGAGTACCGACGATCGCAACCGGATCGGCCGTGCCGGCGGACACAACGGTGACGAAGACGACGACTGGAGTGACGATGGACGCGACGACCGGAACAGTGGCGACGGCTGCCCGGACGGGTCTCGTGTCCCTCGTGGGGACCGCTCCCGCTCCGCGACCCCGTACCGAAGCGGCCCTGCCGCTGCGGTACCGAGCCGCGGCCGCCGCCTAGCCAGGCCCCTCCCACGGCCCCGCGCCCGACGACACCGTCGGCGAGCGCGGACCGTCCGCTGAGAACCCGGGGACCCGTGTCCCCGGTGCCCACCGGCCCGGTCGACGTCACGCGAGTGACGGCGACGGCGCGCGACCACGCGCCCGGCCGACGACCCACGCAATGCCACACCGCGCCTCCCGGCCGGACCGCCACCCGCCGACGTGACCCGTCGACGGGACCGGTGACCCGGCCGAGCGGACGCGGCACGACGCACGAGGACGCAACCGCATGTCCACAACGCCCGACCAGGCGCTCCCGTCCACCGACCGCCCCTCGACCCTGCGCGCCATCGCGCGCATCTACCCGTACGTCAAGCCGTACCGCTGGCGGCTGCTCGGCGGCATGGCCGCGGCGATGGGCGCCTCGCTCGTCGCCCTGGCGATCCCGTACGTGCTCCAGTGGCTCGTCGACGGTCCGCTGTCGTCGCGCGACGCCGCGCTCATCTGGCCCGCCGGTCTCGGCGTGCTCGCGCTCGGCGCGCTCGAGGCGTTCTTCATCGCGTCGCGCCGCCGGCTGGTGATGCGCCCGTCGACGCGCATCGAGACGAGCATGCGCAACGCGCTGTACGCGAAGCTGCAGGACCTGCCGGTGTCGTTCCACGACCGCTGGGAGTCCGGGCAGCTGCTGTCCCGCTCGGTGTCCGACCTGTCGCTCATCCGGCGGTGGCTGGCGTTCGGCGTCGTGCTGCTCGTGGTGAACATCGTCACGATCGCGGTCGGCTTCGTCGTGCTGTTCACCTTCGGGTGGCTGCTCGGCCTGATCTTCCTGGTGGCGTCGATCCCGCTGTGGATCAACGGCCTGCTGTTCGAGCGGAAGTACTCCGTGGTCGCGCGGCGCAGCCAGGACCAGGTCGGCGACCTCGCGACCAGCGTCGAGCAGTCGGTGCACGGCATCCGCGTGCTCAAGGCGTTCGGTCGCGGGCGGAGCAAGCTCGAGGAGTTCAGCGAGCAGGCCGAGGCACTGCGCGGCACCGAGATCGAGAAGGCGAAGGCCATCGCGAGCATCTGGCTGTGGCTGCTGCTCGTGCCGGACGTCGCGTTCGCGCTCTGCCTGCTCGCCGGCATCTGGCTGGCGTCGCAGGGCGAGCTCACCGTCGGACAGCTGTTCGCGTTCTTCGCCACGGCGACCGTGCTGCGGTTCCCGATCGAGTCGATCGGGTTCTTCCTGTCGATGACGTTCGACACCCGGACCGCCGTCGACCGGTTCTTCGAGGTCATGGACTCCGAGAACACGATCGAGGACCCGGCGGAGCCGAGGACCATCGCCGAGCCGCACGGGGCGCTGTCCTTCAATGCCGTGCACTTCCGGTACCAGGACGCCACGGACGCGTACCCCGACCTGGTCGACGGGGTCGAGCTGCAGCTGCAGCCGGCGAGACCATGGCGCTCGTCGGCCTGACCGGCAGCGGCAAGACGACCCTGCTGTCGCTCGTGCCGCGGCTCTACGACGTCACCGGCGGCTCGATCACGATCGACGGCGTCGACGTGCGGGACCTGTCCCGCGCCGAGCTCCGCCGGCACGTCGGTGTCGCGTTCGAGGACGCCACGCTCTTCTCGACGAGCGTGCGGGACAACGTGCTGCTCGGACGTCCGGACCTGTCCGGGGACGAGGCCGAGCGGATCATGCGCGAGGCCCTCGACATCGCGCAGGCGTCGTTCGTCGACGACCTGCCCGAGGGCGTCGACACCCGCGTCGGCGAGGAGGGCCTGTCGCTCTCCGGCGGCCAGCGCCAGCGGCTCGCCCTGGCCCGTGCCATCGCCGCCCGGCCGTCGGTGCTCGTGCTCGACGACCCGCTGTCGGCGCTCGACGTCGACACCGAGGCCCGCGTCGAGGCGGGGCTCCGCCGGGTCCTCGCGGACACGACGTCGCTCATCGTCGCCCACCGCCCCTCCACCGTGACGCTCGCCGACCGGGTGGCGCTCATGGAGGGCGGCCGCATCACCGCCGTCGGCACCCACTCGGAACTGATGGCCACCAACGAGCACTACCGCTACGTCATCTCGTCGCTCGACGAGGACGACGCACCCGCCCGAGAGGAGGCGATGGCATGAGCCAGCAGGAGCAGGTACCTCCCGTCGACACGGCAACCGGGCCGGGAGGCGCGGACCCCGTCCTCGACGAGGGCGCGGCCGCTGCCGCTCCGGTCACCGCGTCGATCACCACGCAGGGCGTGCGCGGCGAGGAGCGCGAGGACTTCACCAAGGCGGAGAGCAAGCGCCTGCGGCGTCGCTCCCTCGCCCTGCTCGGGTCGCTCGCCGCGCCCCTGAAGGCACGGCTCGTGCTGCTCGGGGTCGTCGTGGTGGTGTCCACCGCGGGCACCGTCGCCGGTCCGGCGCTCATCGCATGGGGCATCGACAACGCCCTGCCCCGGGTGATGGACGAGAACGACTGGGTGCCGGCGTTCGGTGTCGTGGCGACGTACATCGTCGTCGCGGTGCTCGGCGCCGTCCTGACCGCCTGGTACACCGTGCTGGCGGCGCGGATCAGCCAGGCGATCCTGTTCGACCTGCGGAAGCGGGTGTTCCTGCACACGCAGCGGCTCTCGCTCGAGTTCCACGAGACGTACACCTCGGGGCGGATCATCTCGCGGCAGACGAGCGACCTCGACTCGATCCGCGAGCTGCTCGACTCCGGCCTGAACCAGCTCATCCAGGGCGTGCTCTACATGGTGTTCACGGGCATCGCGCTCGTGCTGCTCGACCCGACGTCCGGGCTCGTGCTCGCGGTGTCGCTCGTGCCGCTCTGGTTCCTCATCCGCTGGTTCCAGACGAACTCGCAGACGCTGTTCCGTGCCACCCGCGTGACCTCGGCGCGCGTCATCGTGCACTTCGTCGAGACCATGACCGGCATCCGGGCGGTGCAGGCGTTCCGCAAGGAGTCCCGCAACCGCGACGAGTACGGCCGCTACGTCGAGGACTACCGCGTCGCGAACACGAAGGTGTTCAACCTGTTCGGGACGTTCGACCCGGTGCTCGTGCTCATCGGCAACGCCACGCTCGCGGCCGTCGTCATCGTCGGTGGCTTCCGGATCGTCGGGGGCTCGCTCGAGGTCGGCGCGCTGCTCGCGGTCGCGCTGTACGCCAAGCGGTTCTTCGACCCGGCGCAGGAGCTCGCGATGTTCTACAACGGGTACCAGTCGGCCTCGGCGGCGATGGAGAAGATCTCCGGCGTCCTCGAGGAACGCCCGTCGGTGCCGGACCCCGCGAAGCCGGTGCGCCTGCCCGAGGCGACGGGTGCGATGGACTTCGACGACGTCGAGTTCGCCTACAACGCCGGCAAGGTCGTGCTCCCCGAGTTCGACCTGCACATCCCGGCGGGGCAGACGATCGCGCTCGTCGGGTCGACGGGTGCCGGCAAGTCGACGCTCGCGAAGCTCATGGCGCGGTTCTACGACCCGTCGCGGGGCTCGGTGCGGCTCGACGGGGTGGACCTGCGGGAGATCGACCCGAGGGACATGCGGCGCGCGATCGTCATGGTGACGCAGGAGGCGTACCTGTTCTCCGGCTCGGTCGCGGACAACATCGCGCTCGGCAAGCCGGGGGCGACGCGTGACGAGATCGTGCGGGCGGCGGAAGCCGTCGGCGCGCACACGTTCATCGAGGCCCTGCCCGACGGGTACGACACCGACGTGAACAAGCGCGGCGGTCGGGTGTCGGCCGGGCAGCGGCAGCTGCTGTCGTTCGCCCGAGCGTTCATCGCCGACCCGAAGGTGCTCATCCTCGACGAGGCCACGGCGTCGCTCGACATCCCGTCGGAGCGGCTCGTGCAGGAGGGGCTCGAGACACTGCTCGCGGACCGCACGGCCGTGATCATCGCGCACCGCCTGTCGACCGTCGCGATCGCCCACCGGGTGCTCGTGATGGAGTACGGCCGGATCGTCGAGGACGGCACACCCGACGACCTCATCGCGGGGACCGGGCGCTTCGCGCAGCTGCACGCGGCCTGGCGCGACTCGCTCGTCTGACGGACCGGGCTGCACGTGGTTGGGTTGCTCCATGAGCAACGACAGCGTGCAGCCCGGCGGCGTCGCCCTGCGCGATCCCTGGTACGGCGCGCCCTTCTCGGCGGCGTTCCGTCGCTTCTGGCGGAAGTACACCGTGTTCACCGGGCGGGCGTCACGTGCGGAGTTCTGGTGGTGGTGGGTCACCTCGTTCGTGGTCGGGCTCGTGCTGCAGCTCGTCCCGCAGCTGTTCACGCCCGGCAGCGCTGCGTTCGAGAACCCGGTCGGCTCGTACCTCTTCGTGCTCTGGGGTCTGGCGACGCTGGTCGGCTCGCTCGCGCTCGGCGCCCGTCGGCTCCACGACGCGAACCGCTCCGGCTTCTGGCAGTTCCTGCACGTGCTCGTCGGTATCGGCTCACTCGTGCTGCTCGTGCTGTTCCTGCTGCCGTCGAACCCGAAGGGCACGCGCTTCGACGCGTGACGCGTGACGTGACCTGCGCGAGCAGGTCAGAACGGGTCGTCGGCGTCCGTGGCGGGTGACCAGCGCGCACGACGCATGTCGATCCTCCAGGCCGACGGACCGTCCACGAGCGGCGTCCCCTCGACGCGGTAGTGCTCGAGCGCGCGTGCCTCGTGCCGGAGCGGCGGCAGCCCGCCGGACCGCACCACGCGCCACCACGGCAGGTCGGCGCCCTCGTGCGCCATCACCTTGCCGACCGCGCGCGAGGCACGGGACCCGAGCGCCGCGGCGACGTCGCCGTAGGTCATGACGCGACCCGGCGGGATGAGCCGGACCACCTCGGCGACGGCTGCGCCGAAGTCCGGCTCCGTCACCCGCGTGGCTAGAGGGCGAGCACGGCGAAGTGGTCGCCGTACTGGGTGTCGCGCACGGTCTCGAAGCCGAGGGCGCGGAAGAACGCCTCGGGGCCGCCGTTGCCGCCGGGCTCGTAGACCACGGTCAGGCGCTCGAAGCCACGGCTCCGGGCCTCGTCCGCCAGGCCGTGCACGGCGAACCGGCCGACGCCCCTGCCCTGCGCGTCGGCGGCCACGTTGACGCGCCAGATGGCGCTGCGCAGCTCTTCTTCGCGGTTGTCCTCGTCGAAGGTGCCGATGATCATGCCGACCACGCGGTCGCCGTCGAGCACGACCCGGGTCCACGCCGAGCTCGGCTTCACGTCGGACTCCGCGACGCCGTACGTCGTCGGTTGCACGAACTGCTCCTGCCCGGGCTTGAGCGTCAGGGAGTTCGCCGCGGCGGCGGTCGACGCGGAGAGGGCTTCGAGGCGGAGGTCCGTCATGCCGCTCAGGCTAGCGGTGCACCCCGTCCGGGTGCCAGGACGCAGCAGGGTCCGTTGCAGCAACGTTGCACGCCCGTCCGCGGCGGTAGGGTCGCGACATGGTGGAGCATCGGCGTGGGGCGAACCTGCCCTCGATCGGCGGCTTCAACCGCACCGTCGTCCTCGACGCGGTCCGTCGCTCGCCGGACGGGCTGAGCCGCGTCGAGCTCGCCGCCCGCACGGGCCTGAGCGCGCAGACGGTGTCCAACGTCACGCGGTTCCTCATCGAGGCGGGCATGATCGCCGAGTCCGGCACGGTCGTGGCTGGACGGGGCAAGCCCCGGACGATCCTGCGGCTCGAGGCCACCAGCCGCTACGCCGTCGGGGTGCACGTCGACCCTGCCGTCGTGACGTACGTGCTCCTCGACCTGGCGGGCCGGGTGGTCGCCGAGACCACGACGTCGACGCCGTCGGCGGACGACCCCACCGAGGTCGTCCGCACGATCGCCACCGCCATCGCCGGTCTCGTGGCGGACGCCGGGGTCGCGGCGGAGAGCGTCCTCGGGGTCGGCATCGCGAGCCCGGGACCGATCGACGTGGACGCGGGGGTCGTGCTCGACCCGCCGTTCCTGCCGCGCTGGCGGGACGTCCCGCTCCGCGACGCGCTCGCCGAGGCCACCGGCTTCCCGGTGCTCCTCGAGAAGGACGTCACGGCCGCGGTCGTCGGGGAGATGTTCCTGGCGGGGGAGTCGTCGGCGCGGAACTTCGCGTTCGTGTACTTCGGCACGGGGTTCGGCGTGGGGCTCGTCGTCGACCACGAACCCGTGCGCGGCGTGGGGTCGAACGCGGGCGACGCCGGGCACATCATGGTCGACCAGGGCGCGCTGGCGGGCACACCGGACGGTGCCGGCAGCCGGGGCGAGGTCGGCGGGACCGTCGCGCCCGACCGGCTCGTGCAGGTGGCGCGGGCCCGCGGGCTGCGGCTCGGTGACGACGATCCCGGCCTCGGCCCCGGCGAGCCGGACGGCATCGCCGCGGTGCAGCGGGCGTGGGACGCCCTCGGCGCCGCGATCGAGGCCGGCGACGAGGTCGCGGTGGGACTCGCGGCCGAGGCCGGCGCCGTGATGGGACGGGCCGTGGTCGTCATCGTCAACCTGCTCGACATCGACCGGGTTGTCTTCGGCGGTCCCCTCTGGTCACGCATCGCACCGGTCGCGCTGCCCGCGGCCCGTGCGGCGGTGGTCGCGTCACCGCTGCTCGTGCCGAAGCACCCGATCGCGGTGGTCGACAGCGGTCGCGGCGCGGACGTGACGGCGGTCGGAGCGGCCTGCCTGGTGCTCGACGCCGCGCTGTCCCCCCGCGCGAGCGCGCTGCTCATCCGGCGCTGACGCCGACGGCCTCCGGCGCTGACGGCGCTGACGCCGACGGCCCGGACCGTCGGGCCCCCGTTCGCGGTGCTGCGCCGCCACGGCCGGCCTCGCTAGGGTTCGGGGACACGCACGCGACGGAGGGCCGCATGACGATCACGGACGACCCGACGGGGACGATCGACCCACGCTGGGCCCGGGTCCGGCCGATGGTCTTCCGGACGATCATCGGCGCCGTGGTCGCGGCCGGACTGGTGGGCATCGTCGCGGTGCTCCTCGGGGACTTCGGCCGGGTCGCGGTGCAGCTCCTGCTGACCGTCGTCGTGGTCGTCGTGTTCGCGCTGCTGTCCTGGTACGACGCAGACGTGTCCTCGAGGCGGTCCGGCACGTTCGCGTTCGCGAGCATCGTCGTGTCGATGTACCTGCTCGTGACCGGCCTGTTCAAGGTCTGGGTCGTGCCGACCGACCCGGACGGCGGCGACGGGATCTGGCTCGTCGGCGAGCACTTCTGGCAGTGGCTCGGGATCGTGTTCGTCGCGCGGTTCGCCCTGCTGCACGTGCACCTGCTGCTCGTCATCCACCGCCGCTACCCGACCCCGCTGCTGCAGCTCGTGGCGAAGGTGACCGTCGGGGTGATCGCGCTGCTCGCCCTGCTGCTCTCGGTGCCGCTGCTGGCCCCGGACGCCGACCTCGCCAGCGGGTACTGGCGGCTCGTGTGGGTGGTCGTCATCCTCGACCTGCTCGGCACCGTCGTCGTGCCGCTGAGCAACGCGCTGTTCCGGCCGCGGCACCACGGCGGCCCGGGTGTCGGTGCGTCCGTCGACGCCCCCTCTGCGGCGTGGCGGAGCCAGCTGGCGGCAGCCACGCCGGTCGCCGGCGGCTGGACGGGCACGCCCGTCCCGGCCGCTCCCGCCGTCCCCGCGGGCACCGCGGTCGCCGCGGCTCCGGCCGTCTCCGTGAATCCCACCGTGCCGGCGGACGGCGGACGACGGACACACGACGAGGCCGCGACGGTCCGCGGCAGCGACGGCCTGCTCTACGAGCGGCGGCCGGACGGGGCCCGGGCACTCGCGTGGCCGCGCTACGTCGACGGCACCCCGCTGCCGGCGGCACCCGACGGCTCGCCCGACTTCGGCGGCGTCGCCCGTCCCTGACCCGGGGCAGCCGTCCCTCAGACCTCGCCGAGCACCTTCCGCCAGGCGGCGGTCAGCGTGGCGTACTCGTCGTCCGACAGCAGGTCGCGCACCCCGGTCGCGAGCACCGCCGACCGGACGGCCTCCTCGGCGCCGGCTCGGTCACGCAGGTGCGCGTCCGAGTGCTTCACCGCACGCCCGGCCTCCTGCGCCGCCTCGATCTCGTCGACACGGCCGGCTGCGCCCGCCGCCTCGAGCGCGTGCTGCCACGCGGCGAGGAGGTCGGCGTTCGTCACCATCCGGCCGTCCGCCCCGCCCTGGATCGCGAGCGACGCGCTCGGTTCCGGCACGACGATGCCCTCGTCCGCCTTCCAGGTCACGTCGAGCGCCTCGGCCTCGTCAGCGGTGATCCGCCCGGCCCGGTCGATCATCGACTGCACTGCGGCCTGGCTGTTCTCGTTCGACACGATGTCCTCTCCGACCGGACGCGCGCCTCGCGTGGTCCCCACCATCCTCCCGACGGCTGCTGGGAGGAGACGGGAACCACCGCCGGACGGGAGGCGCGGTGCGGCGCCGCCACGCGCCTCCCGTCCGCCACGCGGCTCCTCTCGACACGCGCCTCCCGTCTGCCACGCGGCTCCTCTCGACACGCGCCTCCCGTCCGCCACGCGGCTCCTCTCGACACGCGCCTCCTGTCGCCGCGCGCTTCCTGTCGACCGGTCGGCGACCGCTGCTGCGACACCCGTCGTTCACCGGGCGGTCACCGCGCGGATGCCCAGGTCCTGAACAGTCGTGCAGGTCTCCCCCCGAACCCGAGAAGGACTCTGCATGCGCACACCCGCCCTGCGGGTCGGCGCCGGCATCGCGACGGGCCTCGCCCTCGCCGCCGGCGTCCTGACCGCCAGCCCCGCCCTCGCCGCCGTCGGCGACGACGACCCCACCGTCGGCGCCCGCGTCACCAGCGGCCCCGCGACCGGCCTCGCGATCAACGAGGTCGAGTCGAACGGCGACGACAACGACTGGGTCGAGCTCGTCAACACCTCGTCGGCGCCGATCGACCTGAGCGGCTGGCGCTTCCTCGACTCCGACTCGACGCACACGGCGTACACGCTGCCGGCCGGCTCGACCGTCGCCGCGGGCGGGTACCTCGTCGTCGACGAGGAGACCACGACCCGGCCGGGCTTCGGCTTCGGGCTCGGCGGTGCCGACGCCGTGCGGCTCTACGACACGAGCGGCACGCTGACCCTCCGGTACGCGTGGACCTCGCACGCGGTCGTCACGTACGGCAGCTGCCCGGACGGCTCCGGCACGCTCGTCGACACCACCGCGTCGACGAAGGGCGCCCCGAACGACTGCTCCTCGCCCGTGCGGATCAACGAGGTCGAGTCGCAGGACGGCACCCCGGGGGACTGGGTCGAGCTGACGAACGTCGGGACGACCACGGTCGACCTCGGCGGGTACGTGCTGCGGGACAGCGAGGACGACCACGCCTGGACGATCCCGGCCGGCACCACGGTCGCGGCGGGCGGCTTCACCGTGCTCGACGAGGCGCAGTTCGGCTTCGGGCTCGGCAAGGCCGACAGCGTGCGGCTCTTCGACCCCCGCGGGGTCCGGGTCGACGCGTACTCCTGGACCGCGCACGCGGCGACGACGTACGGGCGCAACCCCGACGGCGCGGGCGAGTTCGCCGAGACGGCTGAGCCGACCAAGGGTGCGGCGAACCGCTTCACCGGCGTCGTGACCGCCGAGGCGTGGCCGGGCGGACCGGACGAGACGGTGCTCGACGCCGAGGGCACCTTCACGGGTGACCTCAGCGGGCTCGACTGGACGACCTCGTCGACCTCGCGCGACGGGCAGCTCTGGGCGGTGCAGAACGGCGACGGCCTGCTCTACCACCTCGCGCCGGACGGCAAGGGCGGCTGGGCGCCGACCAACGCCGCCGGCACCGACCTGCGCTACGCGGACGGCTCCGGGACCCCCGACGCCGAGGGCGTCACCGTGACCGCGGACGACCCCGGTGCCGTCTACGTGTCGACCGAGCGCGACAACGACGTGTCGAAGGTGAGCCGCCCCGCGGTCCTGCGCTTCGCCACCGCCGCCGGGGCGGAGTCCACGCTGCGGGCGACCGACGAGTGGAACCTCGCCGCGGACTTCCCCGGGCTCGGTGCCAACGCCGGACTCGAGGGGGTCACCTGGGTGTCGGACGCCTGGCTGACCGAGCGCGGCTTCGTCGACCAGCACACCGGCGCGGCCTACGCCCCCGCGTCCTACCCCGGGCACGGTGACGGACTCTTCTTCGTCGGCGTCGAGGGCACCGCGAGCGTGTACGCCTACGCCCTGATGGACGACGGCTCGTTCCAGCGTGTCGCGACGATCAGCACCCCGTTCTCGCTGGTGGCCGAGGTGCAGTTCGACCCGACGCTCGACGCCCTCTGGGTGGTCTGCGACGAGGCGTGCTCCGGTCGCACCGCGCTCTTCGACGTGCAGGAGGGCGCCTTCGCCCTCGCGTCGCTGTACGAGGCGCCGGCGAACGCCGACCGGACGCTCGCGAACGAGGGCTTCGCGATCTCGGGCCGCTGCGTCGACGGCGCGCGGGCGACCTTCTACGCCGACGACAACGACACGAACGGCGCCTCGCTCCGCACCGGGACCCACCCGTGCGACGCGACGACCGAGCCGGGTGACGGTGACGGCGGTACGCCCGCTCCTGGCGACGGCGGCACGCCGGCCCCGGGTGACGGCGGCACGCCCACCCCGACGCCCGGGACCGGCGGGTCCGCACCGACCCCGACCCCGTCCGTGCCCGGCAGCCCGACCGCCCCGGTCGCTCCGACCGAGGCCCTGACCGACGCGAACCGCGGCTCGGTCTCGGCACCGGACTCCGTGCGCGCGGGGTCCTCGGTGACGATCACCGTCGGCACGCGGTACGCCGGGCAGCCGGTGGCCGTGTGGCTGTTCTCGGACGCCCGACTGCTCGGCACCCCGACGGTCGCGGCGGACGGCACGGTCACGGTCCTCGTCCCCGCCGACGTGTCGGCCGGTGCCCACCGCCTGGTGGTGGCCGCGCTCGACGGCACCGTGCTCGGGTGGACCGAGGTCACGGTCGACCCCGCGACCGGCGAGCTCGCGTACACGGGTGCCGACCTGACGGGAGGCATCGCCGCGGCGCTCCTGCTCGTGACGGCCGGTGCCGGTGTCCTCGTGGTGCGTCGGCGCCGTGCGGGAGCCGCGCGCGCCTGACGCCGAGCGTCCCACGACGCCCCCGCTGCCCTCCCGGCAGCGGGGGCGTCGTGCGTGCGCCGCCCGTTCCTTCCCATCGCGGGTGCGATGGGGAGCGGTTCCGGGCGGCCCCGCCCGCCCGATCTTTCCCAGAACGGGTGCGATGGGAAGCGGTTCCGGGCGTAGCTGGTCGTTCCATCAATGCAGGTACGCCTGTTCCGACCAGGTACGCCCGTTCCGACCAGGTGCCTGCGCGCCGACAGGCTCGCCACGCGGCCCTGCCCGCCCGATCCTTCCCACAACAGGTGCGATGGGGAGCGGTTCCGGGCGGCCCCGCCCNGAMCCGCTCCCCATCGCACCTGTTGTGGGAAGGATCKGRCGGGCGCGGCCCGCGATCTGCTCGTCGTCGCCG
>NZ_MJAK01000008.1 GCF_001742745.1 Curtobacterium sp. ER1/6
GTGCGAGCCCGTTCTCGTAGCCGACGACGTCGTCCTGCCGACCGAACAGGTGCAGGGCCGGAGCGGYGAACGGTTCCGGATGGARCTCCTCCGGCAGGGCATCCAATGCGTAGTCGGCGGCGATGCGGTCCATCACCGCAGGGTCGGCGCCACGGAGACCGGGCAGAACGTACCGCTCGAACGCTGTGAACGCGGCGGCGTCCTGGATGACGCTGACCTCCTCGAACGCTTCTCGCGCGTCGCCGGCGGCTTCGAGGACGGACGGTTCGGCGTGGAGCACGGTGCGCTCGGGGACGGCGCGGTCTGTGTGCGCTGGGTGCACGACACCCGCCAGGGTTGCGACGCCGAGGACATGGTCTCGGCGTTCGTGGGCGACGTGTCGGGCGATCATGCCGCCGAAGGAGTTCCCGATGACGGCGAAGGGCTCGTCGCCGAGGTGGTCGTCGATCTCGGCGAGTACCTCGTCGGCCACGTCAATCGCGCTCTTCGCGGTTGCGGTCGCCGCGGCGGCCTCGGCCCATGGCAGGTCGAGGAACACCAGCCGCCACGGCAGATCCTGCACCGCGTCCGCCAGTGGCAGCATGATGCGGTGGTCCACCCCGAAGCCGTGGAGAGCGACGAGCGGACGACCGGAACCAAGAACTCGCGCGATCACCCAGCAAGCCTACGAGCATCCCGCGCCGGTAGCGGCTATCGAGACGGTCCGCTGCCCGTTGTCCGACTGCTCAGAACGCCTTCCACGATCCAGCACGCCAGGCCCACCACGACCAGAGCGCCACCCGTCCAGATCGCGGTGGAGCTACCCGCTTCAACGTTGCCGGCGATCACCGAGCCACCAGTGAGCACGAAGAACAGCCCGACACCACCAATGATCGCGTTGAGCATCTTGGGCCGAGGTGACCCCTTCGCCCGGGTGATGCCAAGGAGATCGAGAACGCGTCTCATGCGGCGAGCGTACGGCGTCACGCAGTCCGGTGATCGATCCGCTACCGGCCGTGCTTCGCCTCACAAAGCGCGGAACGCCATGACCAAACGCGAGCGCCGAGCTACATCTGAGACCTTCGGACCCGTCAGGTGAGCCTGCGAGGCGTACTCGCCCCGCGCCTCCAGGCCGTGACAGCGCCGACCCCGCAGCTCGCCGCCCCGGTGTCGGCTACCGCCCGTGGACCAGCCCAGGGATCCGCTCCCGGAACGGGAAGAACCCCCGCGACGCGTACGGCCACGCCCGACCGTCCCACCGTCGGCGGACGGTGACGAGCGCGACGCCCTGCGCGCTGAGGCGCGAGCGCAGCAGGTCGAGGCGCTCGCGGACGGGGCCGACGGGCGCGAACGGGACGACCACCGTGTCCAGGTCCGCAGCGCCGGCCCAGTCGAGGACGACGGAGGGCTCGGCCGAGTCGAGCACCGTCGCATCGGTGGTCCGCGTCGCAGCGTCCGCGACCGCACCGGCGGTGAAGGCCGCGACCGTGGGGGACACGCCGGCAGGGGAACGCTGCTCGGGGTCGGCGGCCACGGCGGCCGCCCGGATCGACGCAGCGAGGGACGGGTGCTCCGCGAGCAGGCTCTCGGGCTCCAGGTCCTCCTCGTGCAGCAGCAACCCGACGTGCTCGCCGATCCGGCCGTCGATGTCGTCGGACGCCACCGGGACCGCGGCCGGGAAGGGCTCCTCGTCGAGAGCACGCGCCTCGGTCGCGAGACCGGTCGGGGCGAAACGGCCGTCCATGTACCGCGCGATGTTCTCCGTCGTCGCCAGGTACGTCTTCCCCCGGGTCTGCAGACCGGCGACCCAGCGCCACGACAGGGTGTTCGAGGCGGCGTCACCGTCGAGGAGGTGTCGGTAGAAGAAGTCGGCACCGAGCTGCCAGGGCAGCTCGAGGGTGAAGACCCAGATGCTCGCGAACCACATCCGCGTGTGGTTGTGCAGGTACCCGGTCTCGACGAGCTCGTGCACCCACGCGTCCATGGCCTCGATCCCGGACCGCCCGGCGATCACGTCCTCGTGGTGAGCGGGCAGGTCGCCGGCGAGCAGGTCACCGACCTCTTCGCGGTAGCGCCGCCAGACCTCGGGGCGCTGTTCGAGCCACCCCTTCCAGTAGGTGCGCCAGAAGACCTCCTGCACGAACTTCTCCGCGGTGTGCAGGCTGTGCCGGTCGAGCACGGCGTCGACGACCTCCTGCTCGGTGACGAGCCGGTGTCGGATGTACGGCGACAGACCGGACACGTTGGTCCGCGCCGGACCGGTGTCGTGGTTGCGGTCGCGACGGTATTCGGCTCCGGAATGCGGGACGAACGCCTGCAGGGCATCGAGGCCGGCGGCTCGGGAGGGTGTGGTCACCACGCCATCCTGCGCCTGTCGGCGCCGGGGGAGCCGTGCGCCGGCGACGAGCCATCGAGCTGGAGCGACGGCGGACCGCAGCGTCCGTCGCCGGACGTGCGTCGAGCCTCCTGTCCGCCCGTCCTGACCCCTGTACGGGAGGGCGCGGGCGCTGAGGACTGCTCGGTACGGTGAGCACGCTCGTGACCGCGTCGGTCGCATCCACCCGAAGGATCTCAGTGCTCTCACCTTCCGCGCGGCCTCGTCGCCGCGCCCGCTTCTCGGCAGCGGCGCTCGCCGCCGCCCTCGTCGCTACGGTCACCCTGGTGGTGGCTCCCGCCGCGCTGGCCGCGCCGGCCAACGGTACGCTCGACCGGTCAGCCGAGGGTCAGTCGGCGGGAGGTTACGCCGAGGCCGGCTCCGGCCAGGTGTTCATCGCCGGGCGGAGTGGCCAGCTCACCGGCGCTGATCTCAACTTCTACGCGAACAACACGCAGTACTACACGGGCGGTGCCACATCCGGAACCGTCTCGGTCTACTCCGGCTCGTCGGCGAGCGGCGCCGTCCTTGCAACGGGCACGATCTCGCTGGAAGCGGGATGGAAGACCGTCGAGTTCCCGTCCCCGCCGGTGATCACGGCCGGTTCGACCTACTTTCTGAAGGTGCCGGTCGGCGCGTACTGGCTCAACACGACTCCGGCGGCCGGCGAAGGCGTGATGCTCGGCACCACCAACCACGTCGGCCGGTACTCGCTCAACTACCGCACCTACATCCTCTCGATCCCCGCCCCCGGCTCCTTCACCGCGACCGCCGGCGACGGCACCACGGCGCTGTCGTGGACGGCTCCGACCCTGCCGGCTGACACCACGCTGACCGGGTACGAGACGGAGTACGCCGTGAGCGGCTCCGGTTCCTGGAGCACCCCCACCGCGACGACGGCCACGACCGCGACGGTCACCGGCCTGACGGACGGCAGCGCCTACGACTTCCGCGTCCGGGCGACCACCGACCGCGGACCCGGCCTGTGGAGCACCACCGCGACCGCGACGCCGATGGGTGACTTCTCGGGTGGGAAGCTCTCCGTCGACGACGCAGCGCTCGCGGTCGGCAAGCCCGTGACCGCGGAGTCGTACGGCTGGACCCCGACTCCGGACCTCACGTGGTCGTGGACCGTCGGTGGTGCCCAGGTCAGCACCGCTGCGACGTACACGCCGACACCGGACGACCTCGGCAAGGCCGTGCAGGTCACCGTGACCGCGAACGCCGTCGGCCGCCACACCGCCACGAAGACCGCCGACCTCGGTACCGTGGCCGCCGGCAGGATCACCACGGGCGACGTCCTGATCGTCGACGCACGGGGCGCAGCGATCGGCTCGTCCGCCCCCGCGGGCACCGTCCTCACGGCGTCGCTCCCCACGGTGGTGCCGACCGACTCGGCGGTCACCTACCAGTGGTACCGCGACAGCACGAACACGACGATCCCCGGCGCGGACACGGCGCAGTACACGCTCACCGGCGCTGATGCCTCCGGCGACCACGCGGTGTTCGTCATCGCCTCGGTCGCCTCGCGCGGCTACACCGCGACGACCGCGACCTCGGGCTCCGTCGCCGTCACCTACGGCGCGCAGTTCGGCAGGGTTTCCACCGGCCCGGCCACCGTGGCCGAGCCCGTCACCGCGACGACCGAGGAGTGGACCCCGTCGGGCGCGACGGTGTCGCTGCAGTGGTTCGACGACGAGCAGGCCATCCCGGGAGCCACCTCCGAGACCTACACGCCGACCGCCGCGCAGGCCGGACACACCCTGTACGTCATCGCGACCGGCACCGCCGAGGGCTACGACCAGCACTCCGCCGCGAGCCCTCCGGTGGTCGTCGGTCGCGGCACCCAGAGCGGCACCGTCGGCATCGACGGGACGCCGACGGTCGGTTCGGCGCTGACCGCGACGGACGACGGCTGGCTCGACGGCACGACCTTCGACCGCCAGTGGACGCGCAACGGCGTCGCGATCGAGGGTGCGACCGGGGCGACCTACACGCCCACGGCCGACGACGTCGACGCGGTGATCGGCGTCACCGTCACCGGACACCTCGGCGGGTACGACGACCGCGAGGTCGACGCAGCCGCCGCGACCCGGGCCGTCGCCGGGACGCAGCGCGCCTCGGTCGCGATCGACGGCACCGGCACGGCACAGGTCGGCACCACGCTCACCGCGACGAGCACCGGCTGGGTCGAGGGCACCGAGCTCTCCTACCGCTGGCTCCGGGACGGCGAGACCGTCGACGGCGCGGCCGGCCGCACCTACACCCCCGTCGAGGGTGACCTCGGTCACGTCGTCGGCGTCGAGGTCACCGGCACCCTCGCCGGGTGGCAGCCGCTCACCGTGACCTCCGAGGGCACGGCACCGGTCGCGGGCCTCCCCGCGTCGGTCACCCCGGAGAGCTCCGTGCCGACGACCACCGTCGCCGGCGAGGCGTTCCGGTACCACGTCGACATCTCGGGCTCGCCGGCCCCGACCGTGACCTTCGACGGCGACCTGCCCGCAGGGCTCACCTTCGACGCGGAGACCGGCGACATCACCGGCACCCCGACGAAGGCCGGACAGTCGGTCATCCGGATCACCGCCGACAACGGCTTCGGCCTCCCCGCCGTCTCCACCGTCACGATCGACGTGGCACCGGGTGCGCTGGACGCCCTCACGCTCACCACGCTCGGCACGGGCACCGAGGACGGCACCGTCACGGCGGAGCAGGGGTCGACGATCCGGATCGACGCGCTCGGTACCGACGCGTGGGGCAACGAGCTCACGACGCCCGGCGACGTGGTGCTCACGAGCAGCATGGCGTCGGACGAGATCCACGGCGACACCGTGACGTTCCACCACGCATCGCCGCACGTCATCACGGCGACGGTGGGCTCGGTCAGCGCATCGGTGCTCGTCGAGGTGAGCCCGACCGCGGTCGTCACGCCGCCGGCGACGACCGATCCGGAGACGCCGGCCGCGCAGCCCACGACCGGCGCGACCACGGCGCCCGTCGCGGACCGCGGCGGCCACCCCGCCGCGACTCGGCACTCGGGAGACCTCGCGTACACGGGGTCCGAGGGCATCGGCTCGATGGCCCTCGCGGCGCTCCTCGCCGTGCTCCTCGGTGCCGGCATCCGCACGGGTGTCCGCAGGAGCCGCCAGCGGTCCTGACCGGACCACGTGACGGACTGGGGGCCGTGCTCACCTGGTGAGCACGGCCTCCAATCCGTCACGGGTCGGTTCGGCGCCCGACTCGGCCGGGGCCGGGCCTAGGGGAACTGCGGCGGGGCGATCAGTTCGAGGAAGCCGCCGAGTTCACCCTCGAGGTAGATGATGCGTGTGCCCGTCCGGGCGCCGCTGGTCATCTCGTGGGGTCGGCCGACCGGCCGCCAACCGTGCGCTGCACAGAGGTCGAGCACCCGGTCGAGGTCCGAGACGGTCAGCGCGATGTGCACCGTGCCGGTGTCCGCGGGAGAGCCCGCCGCCCGAGCCGCCCGGGGAGGGTCGTACTGCAGCAGTTCGACCCGTCGGTCTCCGAGCACGACCGTGGCTGCACGGATCGACGCGCCGGACACGCCGGTGGTCGCGGCCGTGGTGTGGGCGTCGAGCGTGAAGGTGCGTTCCAGCGTGAAGCCGAGACCGGAGCACCACAGCACCAGTGCGTCGTCGAGGTCGTCCACGGTGAGGCCGGCGTGAGCGACGTCCAGGACGAGTGGTGGTGTCATCCGATCAGTATCGCGGCCGACCTGGCGACCTCACGAGGACCGAAGCGCGCCCGCCGATCGTCGAGCGGACGGTCCGTGATCCTCCGACGCGGTGCCCAGCGTGACCGTGCGCGCAGTGCACCGGGCATCGGGTTCTGGCATCGTCGACCCGTGCGCCCGTCGACGATCCTTCTCGCTGCCGTCACCGTCGTCTCCGGAGCCGCGACGATCGTCTTCGCGGTCCTGATCGGCACCGACGAGGGACGAGGCCTGTCCGTCGAGCTCCGTCTCGGCATCCTCATCACGTTCGGGTTCGGCGTTGCCTGCGTCACCACTGAAGGCACCCACCGCCGGCGGGCGCGCCTCCGGCAGAAGGCCGAAACCCATCCCGACACCGCGTTCGTCACCGCGCACGAGACGGAGACGACGGCCGCCGACCTCTCGGCCTGGAGCCCGACGCTGCGTGTCCGGTTCCCGTGCGATCTCGGTTTCGACGGGACAGGGATCACGAGCTGGTCGACGCGCGGCGGCGAGCAGCGGACACCGATCGCCCTCCGGTCGGAGGTGCTCGGCTTCGATGTGTTCAGCGAGCCCACGCCGCGTGGGGTCGCGTACAGATGGGGGATCGTGGTCCACCTCGCACCGAGAACGTCGGGGGCCGGCGCTGTACACCTGTGGGTGGTCGACGACCAGCCAGCCCAGGACGAGTACGCGATGCGCCGGACGATCCGACGGATCGAGTCCGCGCTCGCTACCGGGCGCTGACCAAGCCCGCACCGTCCCGCGATGGACCTGCCCGAGACGTCATCAGCCCGTGCGGAGGAGCGCCCGCTCGTCGAGGGCGAGGACTGCCACTGATCGGATGCACATGGTGCAGCCCGTCTCCGGCCGGCCCGTGTCAGAGACCCAGCGGGCTCGCACGTCCGTGGTTGAGGAGATCGCCGTCCCAGCTCAGGTCGTCGCCCTCGCGGACTTCGAACGCCTCGAACCGCTCATCGGTGAGGACGCCGTCGATGAGCGAACGTGAGCCGGCGACGATGGTCGAGTCCCAGTCCTCTTCGGACGCGACGACCCAGGAGTGGTCTCCGGGCCAGATCAATGAGGTGTACGGGCCTTCCTGGCCGGGTCGAGTGCACTCCCAGCCCGCGACGCTGCGTTGTGCCCACCTCGGGTCCTCGAGCTCGGCCGTGCTCGAGTTGAACAGCCACATGTCACGACCAGGCCAGTGCAACTGCGTCTGAGCTCGCAACCGGGCATGACCTCCGCGGCCCGCCCAGGGCGGGTTGCCGGTGCCTTCCCACGCTGCGACGATCAGGTCGTCCGGAGTCCGGGTCGCGTCTCGCAGGTGGGTGGTCAAGACCGCGAGGTCCTCGGGGTCGAACCATCCGTCGTCGGTCTGGTCGACCCGCCACCCGTCGGGCCAGTCCGTTGTCCGCTCGTCGTCGGTGAGGCGGCGCCACTGCACCAGGGGATGCACGACCCTGCCGTTGCGGCGCGCGACCTCGGCCCACCGCCAGCGCGCGTGGTCGGCGTCGCGGGCGTCCCCCCACACGTCGGTGCCCCTCGGGCCGGCGCGATGCGCGCTGACCGGGTGCAGCAGCCGTGCGTACGCCTCGAAACCGGTGCCAGCGACACCGCCGACGGTCGCCCACCCACCGGCTCGTTCCAGGAGCCACGCACCTCGGGAGGCGTCAGGGAGCAGGAGCATCGGACCAGCTTTGCACGTGCGCTCACCGAGCTGTCTGCGGCTTTCTCGACGGCCGACCGACTAGCGAGGCGGCTCCGGCCGCCCGCTGGCAGCCCCCACGCCACCCTGCCGCTCGTCGCCGGTGTCGAAGAACGCGTCGAGGTACTCGTCAGGGGGGAGGTCGGAGTCGCGCATGAGCGAGAACACCTCGGCACCGTCGCCCGGGTCGTCGACGAGTGCGAACGCCTGGGCGAGCCCGAGGTACTCCGCGTCCACGTCGACGGCGTACCGAGCGGCTTCGTCCTCCGCTCTGGCGATCGCGAGGGCGAAGTCATCGGCGCGGACGATCACCACCCGTTCCTCGTACCTGCTCTCCCCGTGGCGGAACACGCACCGGACGCCGAACCACGCGTCCGCGTCCGGCGGGTGCCGCCGGACGCTCCGCCGCGCACGACGGCCGCCGGCGCCCCGACTCCGCCGTGCCGAGGGCGACGGGCCGGTCACGCCGGCGGCGCCGTTCCCGCGCCCTCGGTGTCGTCCGCGCCCGCCGGCCCGGTGCCGGCCTGGTCGAGGTTCTCGTGCGGGTCGCCCATGTCCCCGGTCGCGTTCCCCGCGGGTGACAGTCCGAAGTGCTTGCGGACAGCGTTCGCCTCGCTCGGGGACAGGGTCTGTCCGGCTCCCGAGGAGGGCGCTGCCTTGATGGCGCTCTTCATGTACCCGACGTGCAGGTCCGTACCGTCGAAGGTGGCGTCCTCGACCGGGACGAGCGTGTGGTGGCTCCCGAGCAGTCCGGTCGCGACACTGACGTAGGCGGCGCTGCCGTCCTCGGCAGAGGGGAACACCTGCGCGACCTTGCCGACCGATGCCCCGTCGCGATCCCGCACGGTCGCGTTCTCGACCTCGTGGATCTTGCTCTTGGTGATCATGGGGTTAGTCAACGCTTCCGGCCTGACGCTTCGCGGCGCAGGTCCGCGACGGGCGATCGCCAGCCGAGGTGACCTGCCGGCTGGAGCCGGATGCCTCCTGCCGAACGGGAGGCGTGCGTTCAGCGGACGCGACGGCGCGCCGGTGCGTGACCACTACACCGGCGGTCTGCTCACTTCGGCGACTTGTCCGCGAATGATCGCGGCGTCGGCGGACAGCGCGCCGAGCCAGCAGAGCGCGGCCTCGCGTGCCATCCGCACAACCATGCTGCTCAGATAGTGGCTGCGCCTGTCCCCGTCGACGAAGTTGCGACCACATCTCAGAGATGTTGCACGGATGGTCGCGCGAAGGCGGCGATGACGCGTTCTGGGTCCTCGGACGTGGCGAGGAACACCTGTCCGTTCCCACGGGTGATCCTGATGGCTTTCTGTCCGTTCGCGGCGAGGAGCAGCCCCTTCCTGCGGCTGGCTCCTTTGATGCCCCACCCGCCGAAGTCTTCGAGTGGGCGGACGTCAACGCTCTCGATCGATGCGATGTCGTCGAGTCGGACGCGGACGGCCCAGAACGGGACGACGACGAACCACACGGCGCGACGGGTTGTCATGATGGCGACGGCCGGGGCTGTCAGCATCAGTACGAAGAGTCCGCCGCCGAAGCCGAGCATCCACCAGCCGCTTGCCTCGGGGAACTCGGCGAGGGAGAACACGCACACCAGCAGCGGGCCACCACAGAGGATGAATCGCAAGCCGACGTTGAACCGTTGCCAGGAGAGGACGCTCATCAGTCAGTCCGATCGATTCGAGGCACTCGGAGGTACAGCACCAGGAGCGCGGCCATGGAGAGAAAGAAGGACCAGAGTCCGAAGGCCACTCCGATGCAGAGGTGGAAAGCGAGCAACACAGGGAGGGCGATCGTGCGGATGGAGGGTCGGACGAAGAAGAGTGCTGCCGCGAAGAGCTCCAGAGCCATCACTCCGTAGTTGACAGCGACAGTGCCGAAGAGCGAGCCCTGCGCCGCCTCGATGAGCCAGACCAGCGGGCCCGGTGGCCGGAAGCTCGGATCCTGGATCCAGTACCAAAGGGCCGTACCGTTGGCCCACTCGACGACTGCGAACTTCGCGATGGCCGCGTTCGCATAGAGAACTGCAGCCTGGATCCAGATGATCACGAGCATGGCCCACGCTGTTCCTCGTGCGCCCCAAGTTCGCGAAGCCCACCGTCCGTCTCTCACCCAGTGATTGCTTCGACCGTCGAGGAGGAGGAGCGGGACCAGCAGCAGCGTGAGGACCGCTGCGACCTGATCACCGCCGTCGCGGACAGGGGATCCGATGTTGAGGCTCCACGAGACCCACCAGTGGGGAACAGCGGTGACTGCTGGTAGGTACCCGCTGAGTACGGCGAGCGTGACCGCAACCACGATCATCAGGCTCAGCGGCGAACTGCCGCCCGCCGCACAGAACAGCGACCATCGTGCGGTCGCCGCATCGCACACCACCCCGTCAGGGTTCTCAGGGCTGGAGAGGAACAGCGCTCCACGAGGTGTCAGAAGGAAGGTCAGGAGGGTCGACAGTGCGAGCAACGAGCGCGCGATCGCCACTGACGAGTTGTACGGCGAGACGTCGTCGATGAAGTCGGCCGCGCTGCGCAACAGCGTCTTGCCCGCTGAGGCCGAGCTCCTCCACTCGGTCACCAAGCCGCTCTGGACCGCGAGCGGGTTCATGCGCATCTGACTTCCACCTTCGCGACCTTCTCGAAGGGCGCTTCAGTGCCGCGGAACGCCCAGGGAACCGGTTCCTGGCGCGCGAGGGTAACGTCTCCGCACAAGATCTGCGCGTCATTCGTGATCCGCACTCGTTGGCGCTCGAGTCCCGCGCCGCACGCGAGCACGGACGCGCCGGTAGAGCAGGGACGCCAGGCGTCACGGTTGAGCCGCTCGATGATTCTGTCGACGTCGATCGCACCCAGCCGCGAAGCCCGGTTCAGGCCGAACGCCCAGCGTGGTTGAGCATTCGGTGCGGTCCCGACTTCGACGCCGTGCTCGTCGTAGGCCACGACGAATGCTCCACGAGGTGACTTGGTGAAGAAGGACCATCCTTCGGGGACGATCTCCCGCACCATGTTCGCTGCACGTTTCGTGCTCGGTCCGAGGTGATCTGCCGGTGGCAGGGCAATCGCCGTCATGGTCGACGCGACGGTGACGACGATTGCGCCGCACAACGCAAGCGCGTGAGTGGGCTGATCGTTCATTGGTGTCTAGCGGACAGTCGAGACGACCTGCACAGCGAGCCGTTCCCGAGCGGCGGTGCTCTCGTCCCCGGTCGCAGCTCTTCCGCACCAGGTCCATGCCCCACACCACAGGGCCACCGAGATCACCACGGCCACAGCAGCAGTCGCCACGGCGGCGTTGTGGACCCCGACTGCGGCGTACGCGACGCACACCACAGCGGCGCCGCATCGGCCGCTGCTCTCGGCGGACGGAAAGTCAGCTGGTCCAACGTCTCGAGCATTCATCTGCTCGCGCGTGTGCTCGACGACGATCTGCCCGAGCTTCGCTGATGCCTTCTCCACGCGGTAGACGTTCCCGCTCCGCAGGTCAGCGAGTACCGGCTCGAGCCGTGACTGTTCTGCCGTCAACACCTCGACACTGGCTGCGTGAGCCTTTGCCCGGTAATCACCGAGGTCGAAGCTGTCTGACACGAGGAGATCTTTGCCGACCTCGGTTCCGAGTCGACTTGCCAGATCGCCAGAGCCGTAAGCGAGGGCGTCGACGATCTCGACATCAGATGGGCCGTCGGTCATCGGGGAGGCGGTCGCTCCGTACGAGGGGCTTGCGCAGAGGAGAGACCCCAGGAGCACGGCGACGGCCCCGAGAACGGGGATTGAGTGTTTCAAGGACAGTCCTTTCACTATCGGACTGATACTGGCATATCGGTGCAGCAAGAACAACAAGAAATACAGAGTATTTACGCCCACCATGATATCGCTTTGTGTATGCCTGGTTCGAGCAGGGTGGGCATGGCGACGCACGGCTCGCGCCGTTGCCAGGGCGAGCCGTGCTGCTACCGCACTGTTGGAACCGTGATGCTGGCGAGCTCCAACCGGGCGATGGCCGCCTCTGCGGATAGCGCGCCGGGCTTCTGCAGGGCCGTGCCGCGGGCCAGCGGGGCTGTCTTCCGCGCCTTCATGAGTCGTGGTGCTTGTTCCTTCCGTTCGACTGAAGCGCCAGTTTCACCAGTGATACAGCACTGGTGAGCGAGAGCTGCACTGCGAACCGACCCGCGCCTCCAGGCCGCACCGAGAACTGATCACCTGACGGTCGCAGGACGACGCACGGCCCGCCCCGTTGCCGGAGCGAGCCGTGTTGCGGAGTCGGGACGCTACCGCGCTGCCGGAACCGCGACGCTGGCGAGCTCCGCTCGGACGATGTCCGCCCCTGCGGACAGCGCGCCGAGCTTCTGCAGGGCCGCGCCGCGGGCCAGCGGTGCCATGCCGCAGTTCGTGCTCGGGATGAGCTTGTCCGCGTCGACGTGCTCGAGCGCCCGGCGCAGCACCTCGGCGACCTCCTCGGGCGTCTCGACCCGCTCGGTGGCGACGTCGATCGCGCCGAGCATGACCTTCTTGCCGCGGATGAGCTCGACGAGCTCGAGCGGCACGTGGGAGTGGATGCACTCGAGGGAGACGATGTCGATCGACGACTGCTGCAGGAGCGGGAAGGACTGCTCGTACTGCCGCCACTCGGCGCCGAGGGTCTCCTTCCACCGGTTGTTCGCCTCGATGCCGTAGCCGTAGCAGATGTGCACGGCGGTCTCGACGCGGAGGCCCTCGGCGGCGCGTTCGAGCGCGGCGACGCCCCAGTCCTGCACCTCGTCGTGGAAGACGGTGAACGCAGGCTCGTCGAACTGGATGACGTCGACGCCGGCCTCCTGGAGCTCGAGTGCCTCCTGGTTGAGGATCGTCGCGAACTCCCACGCCAGCTTCTCGCGGCTCTTGTAGTGCTGGTCGGAGAGGGTGTCGATCATGGTCATCGGGCCGGGCAGTGCCCACTTGATCGGGCGGTCGGTCTGGGCGCGGAGGAACTTCGCGTCCTCGACGAAGACCGACTCCGGGCGGCTCACGGCGCCGACGACCGTGGGGACGGCGGCGTCGTAGCGGTCACGGATGCGGACGGTCTCCTTGCGCTCCTGGTCGATGCCGTCGAGGTGCTCGATGAACGTCGTGACGAAGTGCTGGCGGGTCTGCTCGCCGTCGCTGACGATGTCGATCCCGTTGCGCTCCTGCTCGTGGACGGCGGAGCGGAGGGCGTCCTGCTTGCCCTCGGTCAGGGCCGCCCCGTCGAGCTGCCAGGGGGACCAGAGCTTCTCGGGCTCGGCCAGCCAGGAGGGCTTCGGCAGGCTGCCGACGATCGAGGTGGGGAGGAGGGTGCTCATGTGCGTGGAGGTCCAGTCGGTCAGTGGGTGAGGGCGGCGGGCGCGGTCTGCTCGGCGAGCCAGCGGTCGAGGAAGTCGCGGTGCGGCGCGACGAGGTGCTCCTCGGTCCAGCGGCCCTGCGTGACGCCGAGGCGGCTGCGTTCCTCGCGGTCGTAGGCGATGCCGGTCGACGACCAGTCGTCGTGCTCGAGGGTCGGGCGGAACTCGCTCGGCGCGACCCCGTTTGCGTTGTAGATCTCCGGTCGGTAGATCTTCTGGAACGTCTCCATCGTGCTGATCGTGCCGATCAGCTGCAGGTCCGAGTAGTCGGCGACGACGTCACCGCGCGAGTAGAAGGCGAGCGGCGCCTTCGCACCCGGGGGCATGAAGTACCGGACCTGCATCCCCATCCGGCCGAAGTAGTCGTCGGTGAGCGAGGCGTGCTCGTGCTCGTACTCCGCGCCGAGGACCGGGTGGACGAAGCCCGTCTGCCGGTAGGTCTGGCTCGTCGAGACGCTGATGCACACCACCGGCTCGGCGTCGAACTGCGACCGGAAGGCGTCCGACCGCAGGAAGTGCTGGAAGAGCTGCCCGTGCAGCTGCCCGAAGTCGGCGGGGAGCGAGGGCGCCGAGGGCAGCCGCACCGCGAAGTCGTGGTCGCGGAGGTACGACGAGAAGTTGTTGCCGAGGATGCCCTGGTGGCGCTCGCCGGTGTGCTGGTCGACGACCGTGACGTCGAGCACCTCGATCAGGGGGAAGCGCTCGACCCGTCCACCGTCCTCGAACTGCATCGTGATCGACACGATGTCGAGCTCGACGCGGTAGCGGTCACCGTCCGGATCCCCGGCCAGGTCGTTGCAGCGCCCGTCGATGAGCGCGAGGGCGTTGCGGAGGTTCTGCTGGCGGCCCTCGCCGCGGGCCAGGTTCGCGAAGTTCGTGGTCAGCCGCGAGCTCTCCGCCGGCGAGTAGTCCTCGTCGAAGCGGGTCCTGCTGATGCTGAAGGTGATGTCGTTCGCCATGGTCCGCAGTCCGTACGTCGAGCGCCCGCGGGCACTGTGGGAAGAGTCCTCCGATCATGCCGGGAGGCGCGGGGCATCAGGTAATACCGAGACGCTATGCAGACACATAGTCTGCATCTATGGCTCGCGTCTCGAACGACATCACGCTGCAGCAGCTCCGGTACTTCATCGAGGTCGCCTCCGAGGGCTCCATCAGCGCGGCAGCCGACCTGCTCTACATCTCGCAGCCGACGCTGTCGGCAGCGATGAAGGACCTCGAGACGCGGATCGGGCGGCCGCTCTTCACCCGGTCGGCGCGCGGCGTCGTGCTGACGGTCGACGGCGTCGAGTTCCTCGGGTACGCCCGGCAGGTCGTCGAGCAGGTCTCCCTGCTCGAGCAGCGGTACGTCGGGCGTCAGGCGTCGCGTCGGCTGCTCGGGGTCTCCGCGCAGCACTACTCGTTCGCCGTCGAGGCCTTCGTCCGCATGGTCGAGGGAGCCGCCGCCGACGAGTACGAGTTCTCCCTCCGCGAGACCCGCACCTGGGACATCATCGAGGACGTCCGGACCCTGCGGAGCGAGGTCGGCATCCTCTACCGGAACGACTTCAACCGGCAGGTGCTCGGCAAGCTGATGCGGGACGCCGGCGTGGTGTTCACCCCGCTGTTCGTGGCGCAGCCGCACATCTTCGTGGCCCGGCGGAACCCGCTCGCGTCGCGGGAGCGGGCGACCCTCGAGGACCTCGCGGACCTGCCGCGGCTCACCTTCGACCAGGGCGCGAACAACTCCTTCTACCTGGCGGAGGAGATCCTGTCGACGATGTCGAGCAAGCGCGAGATCCGGGTGTCGGACCGGGCGACGATCTTCAACCTCATGATCGGTCTCGGCGGGTACACCATCTCGACGGGGTTGATCAGCGACGACCTCGATCCGGAGATCGTGGCCATCCCGCTCGACGTCGACGAGCGGATCGAGATCGGATGGATCGCGCACACGTCGGTGCCGCTGACCGTGCAGGCGCAGACGTACCTGGACGAGCTGCGGGCGGTGGTCGTCGGTTACGGGGTCGAGCCGCTCGGTTGATGCCCCGGCTTCGCTCCATGACGCAGGAGGGCGAGAGTCTGGATCTCCTCGCGGCTGCACAGCAGACCTGCTGGGGAAGCATCACGAAGGGGGTCGTGGGCACGACGGCGTTGTCGGCACTCGACGTGGAGCGGCCCGTCGTGCACTACCTCCCGACCGTTCCCGACGGCGAGATCACGATCGCAGACCTCGTCCATCACACAGCGGGCCTGCCGCGGCTCCCGAGCGGGATGACCAACAGATTGTTCACCGATCCGTACCGAGCCTCGGTTGGCGCTCCCCTGGACCCGGCGGTGTGCGTGCCCCTCACCGAACGCGGCTCGATCGTCTACTCGAACCTCGGTTACGCCCTCCTCGGAGCAGTACTCGACGTCGTGCACGGAGACTGGTTCACCGAAGTGCACCGTGTGGTCCTCGGGCCGGCGAGCATCAGCTCCGCGACCCTCTCGCCGTCCGACGCAGAGTGGGTTGCGCCGAGGCTGTTCGGGCGGCACATCAAGCCTTGGGCGATAGCGGAGTCTCCGTACGCAGCAGCAGGTGGCATCTGGTCGTCATTCGAAGACCTCTGTCGGTACGCCGACTGGACACTGCGTGCCGGAGCCGAGACTGCTCGAACGGTGAGTTGGAAGCGTGAAGGGGTCACGACGTGGATCAACCGTGAAGTTCGGGCAGCCGGAGCGGCCATCCTCAACGCTCGAGGAGTCACGGCTGTGGTGCATGCGCTCGCGCAGACGCCGCACACGGCCGACAGCATCGCGTCCTCGCTCGTCGAGCGGGAGCTTCGTCGCCGAGGATGACGCTCGGTGCCCGGACCCGAGACCAGAGCCGGATCGGCGACTGCCTAGCGGACGGTGGTCGTCATCCAGTCCGCCATCATCGACACCGCGGTGTCGAACGCCCGAAGGTGAGGCCGATTGAGGAAGGCGTGCGAGGTTCCTGGGAGCACGTGGTGGTCGACGTCGACCTCTGCGGCCCGGAGTTCCGATGCGAAGGCATCGCCGGAGGCGCGCATGTTGTCGTGCTCGGCATTGACCATGAGCGTGCGGGGGAACCCGGCGAGGTCGTGGCCGCCCGGGAAGGCCAGGCGGTGGGCCAGAGCGTCGGACGAACCGGCGTAGTTCCGGTTCATGAGGTTCAGACCCCAGACGGCGTGGGTCAGCCGGCGGTGTCGCCTCGACCGGTGATGCGCGTCGCGGGTCGGCGGATGGATGCTGTGGAAGAAGCCGTAGGCCAGGATCGCGCCTGCAGCGCGCAAGCCCTCGTCAGCGGCCCGGAGTGCGGCGGCAGCGGCCAAGCACGCCCCGGCACTCGCTCCGCCGATGAAGACATCGCCCACGGAGGAGGCTCGCACTTCGTGGTACGCCGCGGTGATGTCGTGGAGAGCGAGCGGGAACTGTCCGCGTCGTCGGCCGGCGGAGTGGATCGTGCCGAGACCCGGCAGCGGCGCGAGGCGGTAGCTCGTCGTCGCCACGCTCACTCCACGGCTGCTCAGCGCCTGCGCCACCGCATCGGCCTCAGGGGTGTCGAGACCACCCCGGAAGAAGCCGCCCCCGTGCAACCAGAGCAGTGTCGGTGGAGCCGGTGGGGCGCTCGCCGCGTACCAGCGCAGCGATCCGGGTCGTTCGGGATCGGCACTGATCATCTACCGATCACCACCGCGACGGCCGCGCTCGGCCATGCACACTTCGTCCCTGGCATCTGCCCACTATCCCAGGGGTGATGGTCCGGGAACCGCGCCCGTGGCCGACATCAGTGAAGGAGATCGTTCGATCGCGGATCCCCGCTCTCGACGGGACTCATCAGCGACGTCCTCGACTCGGAGATCCTGACCTCCCGGTCCGATGTCGACGAGCGGATCGAGTTCGGCTGGCGAGAAGGGGGACACGTCACGGGGCGACGCGTAGGTTCGTCGGGGTGGGGAACCGACCGATCGACCAGGACGCCGACGACACGCAGCACGACACGCAGCACGACCCGTACGCGCGCCGGCCCGGCTACGTGACCGGCGTCGACGGTCGTACCGACATGTGGACGACCGCGGTGGTCGCGGGCGTGGTCACGGCCGCCGCCGTGCTGTTCGTCTCCGGGCTGCTGCACCTCACCGAGCCGATCGCGTACTCGGCGGCCGTCGTGATCGGCCTCGTCGTGTGGCTGACGATGCGCGCTCGCCGACGGGCAGCGGACCGTCGCGCGGGACGGTCTCCCGATGCGGTCGCGGAAGCGCGGACGCGGGCGGTGGCCGAGGCGAACGGCGGCCGGCGGTTCTTCGTCGCGCAGAACCCCGTGGTCCTCATCGTGATGGGGTGCATCTTCCTGGCGGTCGGGGTCGCGAGGACGGTGGCCACCGGCGTCTCGGGTGCCTCCGTGCTCGTCGCGGTGGTCCTCGCCGTCTCGGCGGGGTACTTCATCGTCCAGGGCATCGGCACGCTCGTCGTGCGACGGCGTCCGCGGGACAGCGAGCCGGGCGCGGACGTGGGGCGCCGCAGCTGACGGATCACCGGACCTCCGCCGACCGCCACAGGTCGCGGAGGACCGCAGCGCCCCGGTGGAGCCACGGACCGGCGGCCAGCACCGCCGTCGCGCCGAGCGCGAGCGACTGGACGCCGATGCAGACCTCGAGCGGCACCACCGGGACGAGTCCCGCAACGAGCCAGACCGTCGCGAGCACGACGACGACAGCGGAGGTCGCCCGGCGAGGCACCCGTGCGCGCGCCGCGAGCACGAGACCGACCGGCACCGCAACCTGGGCCGCTGCACCGTCCGTCGAGATCCCGGTGCCGCCGGCCGGCGACAGGAGCGCGACCCACACGAGCACGCTGCAGCACACGAGGGTCCGGGCTGCATCGCGACACCAGAGTGCGGCGAGCGCGCCGGAGAGCGCGGCGGCGACGGCGACCGCAGCGAGGTCGACAGGCCATCCGCCCCGCAGGAAGCGCGCCCCGGCGAAGCCGAGCAGGTCGTCGACGGACAGGACGGTGGCAGCCGTCGCGGCGAGCACCGGGGCAACAGCCGCGATCGCCGATCGCGCACGCCGTACGCTCGGCGTCACGATCCCGACCGGACGGCCGACACGGCCTCGCTGATCGTCGTGCCCGGGTGCCGCTCGCGGTGCCGCCGGACCGCCCGAGGATCGACGTCCTCGGGGCCAGACGCCGTGCCGAGCGTGCCGACCGTGCCCGGCCCCGACGCCGCGAACCAGAGCGTGGCGAGCGCCACGGTCCCTGCCGCCTCGATGCCGATCAGTGCGAGGGCAGCGAACGACGTCGCCACGCCTCCGAGGGTGATCAGGGCCCGCCCCCTCGTGGTGCTGCCGGTCGGTGTCGTCATGCGTTCCTTCCCCTGCCGGTGCCCACGCCCGGAGTACCCATCAGCCTGCCGGTGATACGCGAAATGTGCAACGCCGCGCTCGGCTCGCTCGGGAACCGCTTCTTGACTACGTAGACAATTCCGTGGTTGTCTTGCACGGCACCGACACAGCGAAGGAGCTGGCCCATGAGCGACACCGCCCCCGTCCGCCGTCTCCGACCGGCGTCCATGACCGATGTGGCCGCCCTCGCCGGTGTCTCGCAGAAGACCGTCTCCCGCGTCGTCAACGACGAGCCCCACGTCACCGAGGCCGTCCGTGCGAAGGTCGAGGCCGCCATCGCCGAGCTCGGCTTCCGCCCGAACGCCGCGGCCCGCTCCCTGAAGTCCCAGCGCTCCCGTCGCGTCGGCCTCGTCACCATCGGCACGGACCTCTACGGCCCGACGGCGATGCTCACCGGCGTCGAGCAGGCCTGTCGCACGAACGGCTACGCCCTCTCGATCGTCCGCACGGTGACGGCGTCGGCCGAGGAGCTCCAGCCTGCCGTCGACTCGCTCGTCGAGCAGGGCGTCGAGGCGATCGTCCTCTCCGAGCCGGTCGAGAACCAGATGGACCAGCTCCGGATGCCGCCCGGCGTCACGATCCTGACGCTCGGCCCGCCCGACGTCGCCGACCGCGAGAACACCCTGGCGGTGGGTCTCGACGAGACCGGTGCCGCCTTCGCCGCGACGGACCACCTGCTCGCGCTCGGCCACGAGACCGTGTGGCACATCGCCGGTCCTCCGAACTGGACGTCGAGCGTCCGCCGCGAGCAGGGTTGGCGCGCCGCCCTGCAGGACGCGGGTGTGGCCGAGCACACGCCGATCGCGGGGGACTGGTCGCCGCAGAGCGGCCACGACGCGATGCGCTCGCTCCTCGGCCGCCCCGACGTGACCGCGGTCTTCGTGGCCAACGACCAGATGGCGATCGGGGCGATGTCCGCGATCCAGCACGCAGGCCTGACCGTCCCGCGGGACGTCAGCATCGTCGGCTTCGACGACATGCCGATCGCCGCCTTCCTGCCGACCCCCCTCACCACGATCCGCCAGGACTTCGACGAGTCCACCCGGCTCGCGATGCACCGCCTCTTCCGCACCCTCGAGGGCCATCCGCCCGCCGAGCGGCACCGGATGCTCCCGGGGCAGCTCGTCACCCGCGCCACCAGCGCACCGCCCGCTCCGGAGCGGCGTCACCTCCGTCCCGCCGACTGAATCCCCGGACGGGAGGCCCGCCTGCCGTCCGCCGGATGAGTGAGCGCTCACGAGTGCGCACCTCCCACCCGCAACCACCCCGACGACGACGTCAGGAGTCTGTTCCGTGACCCCAGTACCAACGCGACCTGCCGGTCGGACCGCAGCCGTGCCTCCCGGCAGTCCCGACGACCTCGGACCCAGCCGACGCGACCTGCTCCGCTGGGGAGCCGCCGCCGGCGGGGCCGTCGCCCTGAGCGGCCTGCTCGCCGCCTGCTCCCCGCAGTCCACCGCCGCGGTGCGGTCGGGCCGCGCCGACCTGTCCTTCTGGACCCACGACCCCGGGTACGAGAAGTTCTTCACCGCGGCCCTGCCGGTCGCCGACCGGAAGTCCCGGTTCGACTACGCACTGGACATCACGACGATCGCGGCGGCGGACATCCCCACCAAGCTCATCGCGCAGGCGGTGGCCGGCACGGGGACGCCCGACGTCGCGGGTCTCGAGATCGGGGCGTTCTGCAGGATGCTCCGCGGCGACATCGCGAAGGAGCTCCTGAGCGACCTGTCGTCGTCGGTCGCGTCCCGGAAGGACGACCTGATCGGCGCTCGGTTGACGCCGTTCTCGAAGGACGGGCACCTGTACGCGCTCGACTCGGACACCCCGCTGTGCGTCTACTACCACCGCGCCGACCGGTTCCGGGCGCTCGGGATCCCGGACGACCTGACGACGTGGGAAGAGACGATGGCGGTCGGCGCGAAGCTCCACGAGAGCAAGGGCGCCTCGCTGCACGCGGTCGCGGTGACCGACCCGGGCGGCACGCTCCAGAGCTACCAGATCCTGCTGCTCCAGCGCGGTGGCGACCTGTACGACGAGTCCGGCGACATCGCGATCCAGACGCCCGAGGCCGAGCGCACCCTGCGGTTCCTCGTCGACGGCGTGCAGTCCGGGGCGATCGCGACGGTCGCCGACATGTACGGCCCGAGCCTGCAGTCCGGGCTGAAGGGCGGCACGATCCTGGCCGTCGACATGCCGTCCTGGTACGCGAGCTACGGCATCAAGCCGAACGTGCCCGAGCAGGAGGGCAAGTGGCGGGTGCGCAACCTGCCGCGGTTCGCCGGTGGCGGCAGCACGACGAGCGTCGGCGGGGGAACGGGATTCGCGGTGCTCCGGGACAAGCCGCTCACGCAGGCGGGCATCGACCTCGTGCTCGCCGCGTACCTCGACCCCGACCAGCAGGTGAAGCGCTACCAGGACCTCGGGTACCTGCCGACCCTGCGCTCGGTGTACGACGACCCGCGGCTCGCGGCGATGAGCGACCCGTACTTCGGCGGACAGCAGCTGTTCGGCGTCTACAGGTCGGTCGTCGACGAGGTGCCCTCGCAGCACCAGAGCGCGAACGCGGCGATCCTGCAGACCGTCCTGAGCGGGTACCTCATCAAGGCCTACAAGGGCCAGATCTCCCCGAAGCAGGCGCTCGACGCCGCTGCGGCCGACTTCCGCGGTCAGACCCGCGCCTGAGGAGGACGACGTTGTCCACATCCACTGCCACCGGCATCCCGGTGTCCGCTTCCCCGGCCGCTGCCGACCCACCGGGCAGGCGGCGCCGGCTCAACACGAACGGCGGCAGCGCGCCGTACGTCTTCATCGCGCCGTTCTACGTGCTCTACGGCCTGTTCATGATCGTGCCGGTGCTCGCCGCCGTGTACCTGTCGCTCACCGAGTGGGTGGGGCTCGGCTCGCCGGACTGGATCGGGCTGCGGAACTACGCGAACCTCTTCCGGGACACGAGCTTCGGTACGGCCCTGGTCAACTCGCTCATCTACACGCTCATCGCGGTGTTCGTCATCGTGCCGGTGTCGCTCCTCGTGGCGCAGGCGCTGAACGCCAAGGGGCTGCGAGCGCGTGATCTGTTCCGCGTCACGTTCTTCATCCCGATGGTGCTCTCACCGATCGTCATCGCGCTCATCTACAGCCTGGTGTTCGACACGAACTACGGGCTGCTGAACGCCACGCTGAAGGCCCTGTTCGGGCTGCCGGACACCGACTGGCTCGGCGACCCGACGCTCGCCAAGGTCGCGATCGGGTTCGTCCTGCTCTGGCGCACGGTCGGGTACCTGACGATCTTCTTCCTCGCCGCCCTGCAGAACGTGTCGCCCGAGCAGTACGAGGCGGCCTCGCTCGACGGGGCCGGCACCTTCCGGAAGTTCACGAACGTGACGCTGCCGGCGATCCGACCGGTCACCGCGTTCGTCGTCGTGACGTCGTTCATCAGCGCCGCGCAGCTGTTCGACGAGCCGTACCTGCTCACCAAGGGCGGCCCCGGCGAGGCCACGCTGTCCGTGGCCATGTTCATCTACCGCGCCGCCTTCGAACGGCAGCAGTTCGGCTACGCGGCCGCCGCGGGGGTCGTGCTCTTCGTCGTCGTCTTCGGCGTCAGCCAGATCCTCAACCGCGCACTCGCCATCGGGAGGGACGACGCATGACCGCCAGCACCGTGACCGAGGCCGTGACCACCAGGGGCACGACACGTCGCCCGCGCTCCGGCCCACCGCGCACCCCGGGGTGGATCGCCCGGCGCGGACTCCTCTACGCCACGCTCGTCGTGCTGTTGCTGGTGTTCGTGTTCCCGCTGCTCTGGGCGCTGTCCGGCTCCTTCAAGCGCCGGGGTGACATCTTCTCGACGCCGCCGACGCTCGTCCCGAGCCCGGCGACGGGCGAGAACTACGTGAACCTGCTCACCACGCAGCCGTTCTGGGCGTGGTTCGGCATCAGCGTCGGGACCGCCGTCATCGCGACCGTCGTCTCGGTCTTCGTCTGCGCCATGGCCGGGTACGGCTTCGCGAAGTTCCGGTTCCGCGGCAAGCGGGTCCTGTTCGCGGTGATGTTCTCCTCGCTGTCGGTCCCGTTCGCGGTGATCCTCGTGCCGCTGTTCATCCTCGTCGTGAAGTCGGGGCTCGCGAACCCGTGGTTCTCGCTCATCGTGCCGTGGGTCGCACCCGCGTTCGGCATCTTCATGATGCAGCAGTTCATCACCCAGTCGATCCCCGACGAGATCATCGAGGCCGCCCGCATCGACGGCAACTCGGAGTTCGGGACCTTCCGCCGCGTCGTGCTCCCGCTGCTCCGGCCGTCCCTCGGGGCGCTCGCCGTGTGGAGCTTCCTGCAGAGCTACAACTCGTTCCTCTGGCCGCTCGTGCTCGTGTCGAACTCCGACCAGTACACGCTGCCGCTCGGCCTCAACGCGATCTTCGCCTCGGAGAACCGGTCGTACGACCTCGTGCTGGCCGGCGCCGTGCTCGCGAGCGTGCCGACGATCCTCGTGTTCCTGCTCCTCCGCAAGCAGTTGCTCGACGGCCTGACCGCCGGGGCGGTCAAGGGATGACCGACCCCGCCACCGACCACCGATCCACCCTGAACGGAGCACCCCGCACCATGCAGCACGACCGCGTCCTCTTCGGCGCCGCGTACTACCACGAGTACCAGCCCACCCCTCGGCTCGACGAGGACATGCGCCTCATGCAGGAGGCCGGGTTCTCGGTGATCCGCGTCGGCGAATCCGTCTGGAGCACCTGGGAGCCGGAGAACGGGGTCTTCGACCTCGAGTGGCTCGCACCCGTGCTCGACGCGGCCCACGAGCACGGCATCCGGGTCGTCCTCGGCACGCCGACGTACGCGGTGCCGATGTGGCTCGCCCGCATCGTGCCCGAGATCAACGTCCGTCGGCGCACCTCCGGGGAGGCGATGGGCTGGGGCGCGCGCCAGGAGATCGACCACGCCCACCCGGCGTTCCTCTTCCACGCCGAACGGGTCATCCGCAAGATCGTCGCCCGCTACGCCGACCACCCCGCGGTGATCGGGTACCAGGTCGACAACGAACCGGGCAACGAGCTCATCGCCAACCCGGAGGTGTTCCAGCGCTTCGTCGACCACCTGCGCCACACCTACGGCAGCGTCGAGCGGCTCAACGAGGAGTGGGGCCTGACCTACTGGTCGCACCGGCTCTCGACGTGGGCCGACCTCTGGACCCCGGACGGCAACGCCCAGCCGCAGTACGACCTGGCGTGGCGGCGGTTCCAGGCGTCGATCACGACGGACTTCATCGCCTGGCAGGCGGCGATCGTCCGTGAGTACTCCCGCGAGGACCAGTTCGTCACGACCTGCATCTCGTACGAGCGGCCCACCGCCGAGGACGACGCCCTGACCCGGGCCCTCGACGTCACCGCCGGCAACCCGTACTACCGGATGCAGGACGCCCTCGAGCTGCCGGACACCGACGACGCACCGCAGTACTGGACGAGCTCGGGTGCGTGGACGATCGTCGCGTCCGGCGACCGGATGTACGGGTCGAAGCAGGCGCCGTTCCTGGTCACCGAGACGAACGCGCAGGCCATCGGGTTCTCGTGGACGAACGAGCCGGCCTACGAGGGCCAGTGGCGCCAGGCCGCGTGGTCGCTCGTGTCCCGCGGCGCCTCGATGATCGAGTACTGGCACTGGCACACGCTGCACTTCGGTGCCGAGACCTACTGGGGCGGGATCCTGCCGCACTCGCAGCAGCCCGGCCGCACGTACCGGGAGATCGCCGCGATCGGCGCCGAGTTCCGGCACGCGGGGGACCGGGTCGCCGGACTCCGGCCGCACGCCGACGTCGCCCTGCTGTTCTCGAACGAGTCGAAGTGGGCGCTCAACGAGCACCCGGCACTCGGGCTCGGCGAGGGCACCGAGCCGGACCGTCGCTCGTGGCAGACCGTGTACGACGCCTTCGCCCGCGGGGTGTTCGACGCCGGGCTGCAGGCGAACACGGTGCACCCGTCACAGGTCTTCGACCGTGACCCGGCCTCCTTCGCCCGGGAGCGCCCGGTGCTCGTCGCAGCCGCCTTCACCATCGCCACGGACGCGCAGCTGCGATGGCTCGCCGCCTACGCCGAGGCCGGCGGCCACCTGGTCGTCGGCATCCGCACCGGGTACGAGGACCAGGAGGCGCGGGCACGACCCGAGCGGAAGCCGGCCTTCCTCGACGTCGCTGCCGGCGTGCACTACGACGAGTTCAGCAACCTCCGACGCCGCGTCCCGGTGTCCGCCGGTGCCGCCGCCGGTGCGCACGGCTTCACAGTGCCGGCCGGTGCGAGCGCGACCCGGTGGGCGGACGGCCTGCTCGTGGACGACGCGGACGTGCTCGTCGGGTACGAGCACCCGCACCACGGGCGATTCGCGGCCGTGACGACCCGGGCGCACGGTGCCGGGCGGGTCACCTCCGTCGGCACCGTACCGGACCCCGCGCTCGCCGCGGCGGTCGTCGACTGGGCGGTCGCGCAGGGGAGCGGCACCACGGGGTGGCGACCGCAGACGGACACCCAATCCGTCGCGAGCTCGGTGAACCAGCACGGCGAGACCGTGCACGTGCTGCACAACTGGTCGTGGACGCCGAGCACCTTCACGCTGCCGGTCGACGCCGAGGACGTCCTCGACGGCTCGGCGATCGCCGCCGGGGTCGAGCTGGCGCTCGGCGCTTGGGACGTGCGGGTGGTGGCCGTGCGGTAGTCGACCGCAGTCCGGACGGGAGGCGCGGGGCCGGTCGGCACCGCGCCTCCCGTCCGTCGTCGGACGTCGTTGACACCGCGCGGCTACGGGTGTTAGCTTCTGGCTACACAACGTAGCCAAGGAGCCCGACATGACCGAACACCTCGCCGTCCCCGGCGGCACCATCGCCTACGACCTCACCGGCGACGGCCCGCTCGTCGTCCTCGCGCACGGGATGGGCGACAGTCGCCGGTCCTACCGCTTCGTCGTCCCGGCCCTCGTCGCCGCCGGGTACCGGGTCGCGAACGTCGACATCCGCGGCTGCGGCGACTCCGGTGCCGAGTGGAGCGGCTACAGCCGGACCGACATCGCGGGTGACCTGGTCGCCGTGGTCCGGCACCTCGGCGGCCCCGCCGTCATCGTCGGTCAGTCGATCAGCGGCGGTGCCGCCACCATCGCCGCGGCCACCGCGCCGGAGCTCGTCGCCGGCGTCGTCGAGATCGCGCCCTTCACCCGGAAGCAGTCCGTCGACGTCGTCGGTCTCCTGCGCAACCGCCGCCACCGGTCCGCCACGGTCCAGCTCGGCAGGGTCATGGCGACGGGCAGCCTCGCCGGGTGGCTCGCGTACCTCGACATCGCGTACCCGACGAAGCCGGTGGACTGGGCGGAGGAGCGCGCGCACATCGAGGCCGTGCTGTCCCGTCCGGAGCGGATGGCGGCGCTCACCGGGATGACGAAGACGACGCCCGCCGACGCCGGGGCGAGGCTGCCGGAGGTCCGACAGCCCGTCCTCGTCATCGAGGGCGGTGCCGACCCGGACTGGGCGGACCCCCGGGCCGAGGGGGAGCGCGTCGTCGCCGACCTGCCCGACGGCCTCGGCGAGGTCGCCGTGATCGCGGGCGCCGGGCACTACCCGCACGCCGAGACGCCCGACGCGGTGCTCGCACTCGTGCTGCCCTTCCTCGGGCGCACGCTCGCCACGACGGACGGGACGACCGGTGCCTAGGGCGGGACTCGACCCCGCGGTCGTCACCGCGGCCGCCGCCGACCTGGCCGACGAGACCGGACTCGCGCAGGTGAGCATGAGCGCCGTCGCCGAGCGTCTCGGGGTCCGGGCGCCGTCGCTGTACAAGCACGTCGGGGGCCTCGACGACCTGGTCGACCGGATCGCGGTGCTCGCGGCCACCGAGGTCGCGGACGAGGTCGGTCGGGCGACGCAGGGACGGGCCGGGATCGACGCGCTCGGGGCCGCGGCGCACGCCTTCCGGAGCTACGTCCGGGCGCACCCGGGCCGGTACGCCGCGACGGTCGGCCCACGGGCGTCGGCACCGAACGCCCCCGACGCTGCGGCCGCGGCGCTCCGCGGGGCGCTGGACCCCTTCGCCGCGGTGCTGCGCGGGTACGACCTCCCCGAGGCCGAACTCGTGCACGCGCTCCGGACCTTCCGGAGCATGCTGCACGGGTTCGCCACGCTCGAGACCGGCGGCGGCTTCCGCTTGTCGGAGGACGTCGACGCGAGCTTCGCGTGGGTGGTCGCGTTCCTCGACGAGGGGTTCAGGCGGTCACGGAGCTAGGCCCTCGCGGGTCGACCTCGTCGGCCGTGGGGGAGGGCGCTCCGCCGTGTCGTTCCGCGTAGTCGCGCGCGCGCCGCATCCGTCGGACGCTCGTCGGCACCGCCCACAGCAGGACCGCCACCATCGCCACCAGGAACACGACGGGGAGCACACCGAGCTGCCCGTCGAGCGTGGACGACACGAACTGGAACGCGAGCCCGACGTAGAGGAGGCCCGTGAACGCCAGCTGGAAGCGCATCGTGAGCGGCACGAGTCGCGCGTACTGCAGCGCGCCGCGCTCCTCCGCCGCGTCGAGCGGGATCGACCTGCCGCGGAGGACGACCTTGCCGAAGCGTTGCAACCGTCCGATGTCGCGCCCGCCGACGTCGCGCAGTGCACGGTTGCAGGGGAGCGCGACGAGCACGGTCGCGATCGCGGTCGCCGTGAAGGTGAGCTGACCGGCCAGGAGGACACTCCGCAGCACCCCGTCACCGGTCCCGTCGTCCGACACCACCAGGAGCGTCGCCCCGATGGTGGCGACGACCGCCGACACGACGAACGTCACGGCGATGGTCCGGACCCCGCGTCGGACGACGGCCGCCGACGGCACGACGTCGTCGTCGGACCGCTCGACCACCCGCTCCGAGCGGCGGAAGCGGTCACCGAGCGGCCGGGCGACAACGAGCAGCACGGCGGCTCCGACGATCAGGACGACGGGCACCCAGACCGGCGCCCGGGCCGACACCGTCGCCAGGACGACGACCACGGCGGCGACCAGGTCGATCCCGAGGACGCCGAGGAACCACCACCGCAGGTACCGCCGCCCCTCGGGCGACGACCTCGGGTCCCAGTAGCCGGCCAACGAACCGACCAGGACCGGACCCATCACGAGGAACGGGATCGTGAACACGGACGCGAGGACGAGTCCGTCGGCCGCACCGCCGAGCTGGAACGCGACGAGGAGACCGGCGCCGAGGGCCAGCGCGGTCGCGACGACGATCACCACGAGGGAGACGAACACGCGCATCGTTGCTCCTTCGGGTCGGACACGTCGATGCTGCCAGGAACGCCGACGGGGCGGCCGGGATCTGCGGGTGTCCGCAGCCGGGCACCGGACGGGAGGCGCGGTGCGGGCCGGCACCGCGCCTCCCGTCCGACCGTGGGTCGGGACCGGAGACCGTCCCTAGCGGACCGGCTTCCAGAGCGAGAGTGCGGTGATCCAGTTCGGGTCACCGTGGCCCTGGTGCGACTGCACGGCCTCGTACGCCGTGCCCTCGTGCGTGACCCGGTCGCCCTTCGTGTAGGCGGCGCGTGCGTCCCACGCCGGGTACTCCGAGCCGGCGTCGCTCTTCGTGGTCGCGACGTGCGTGTTCGACAGCGCGGACGCGACGCCCTCCGTGTTCACCGCCCGGACCGTGTACTCGTGCCGCGAGCCCGCGCGGAGCCCGACGTCCACGAAGTTGGTCGCGCCGGTCTCGCCGACCTGCTCGCCGTCGCGGAGGACCTCGTAGCGGACGCCCCGGGTGTCGTCCCCCGCGGTCCACATCAGCGACACGGTGGACTCGGTCGTGCCCATGTCGTGCAGGTGCTGCGGTGCGGCCGGAGCGGCGGCCTGCTCGGGCATCCGGACGGTCAGGATCGCGTGGGCGAGGCCGATGTTGCCCGCAGCGTCGACCGCGCGGACCCCGAAGTCGTAGAGCTCTCCCGGGGTCAGACCGGTGAGGCGGGCGGAGCGCTGCGTGGCGGCGACCTCCTGGACGACGCGGAAGTCGTCCTCGGTCGCGCCGAGCTCGACGACCTGGTAGCGGACCCGACGTCGTCCGTCGCGGCACCCCAGGTGACCTCGGCCTCGGTGGAGCTGACCGCGCGGACCGCGGCATCGGGCACGGTGCCGGGTGCCTCGGTGTCCTGGACCGGTTCCGGGGTCTCCCCGTCGCCGGGCTGCACGTCGACGTCGATGACGTTGTAGAACGCGTTCGCGGTGTCGGCCACGTCCCACACGGCGTAGATGACGTGGTAGCCCTCGCGGTCGGACGGGATCGTGATGTGGTGCGACGGGTTGTTCGACGCCGCGGAGCCGTCGTGCGAAACGGTCTCGATGAGCTCGAGGTCGTCGCGGTCGAGTTCGTCGTTCGGGTCCCAGCCCTCCTTCGTCATGAAGTAGCGCCACTGCGAGGTCATGTGCGGAGCGGTGAACTCCCAGTTGACGGTGACGTCGCCCTGCTCGACGACGTTCTTCTGCCAGCGGTCCTCGCGCTGCTCGTCGAGAGCCGACCACTTCGCGTTGCCCGCGGAGGCGAGGTGCCCGTCGGCGGGACCGGCGGCGGGGAAGCCCTTCGGAGCCTCGAGGCTCTGCGGCTCCCACTGCGCGCCGCCCATGTCGCCGTTCGCCTTCAGGGCGGCACGTGCGGTGAGCGTCTGTCCGGGGTCGCCCGAGTCGTCGCCGACGAACCCGTGCGCGAACGCCGCGGACGGCACGAGTGTGGCTGCGCCGATCGCGACGGCGGCCGAGGCGCACAGGAGTGCGGCGGACTGGTGAGGACGCATGGTGATCCGATCTGTCGTGGTGGTGCGGGTCCTTCCCGCCTCGCTGCGACGATCCCAGCCCGGCGGCGCCGACCGGCGTCGACGAAGGGTGACGTGGCAGGTCGGCCTGGCAGGCTGGACGCGTGCACACCACCATCGACTCCGCGACCGAGGTCGTCTCCGGCATCCGGTTCCCCGAGGGCAACCGCTGGCACGACGGCCGGCTCTGGTACTCCGACATGCACACGGGCGAGGTGTTCTCCCTCGACCCCGTGACCGGCGCCGGACCCCGGCTCGAGGCGACGATCGACGGGCAGTCGTCCGGGCTCGGCTGGCTGTCGGACGGTCGACTGGTCGTCAGCGCCATGAACGCGCGGTCGATCGTCGCCGTCGACGCGGACGGCACGCAGTCGGTGTTCGCGGACCTGTCGCCGATCGAGTCCTCACTCGTCAACGACCTGGTCGTCGACGAGGCGACCGGTCGCACGTACATCGGCGCCTTCGGGTACGACCTCTACGGCGGTGAGGAACTCCGCCCCGGCCCGCTCTACGTCGTCGACCCCGACGGATCCGTCCGGTCCGCCGCCGACGGCCTCGTCTTCCCGAACAGCATGAACGTGCTGCCCGGCACCCGGACGCTGGTCGTCAGCGAGACCTGGGGTGGCCGTCTCACCGCGTTCGACATCGCGGCGGACGGGTCGCTGGGCGGGCGACGGGAGTGGGCAGCCCTGCCGGAGGGCACCACGCCGGACGGCAGCACCGTCGACGCGGAGGGTGGCATCTGGGTCTGCTCGGTCGACACGGGGGAGTTCCTCCGCGTCGTGGAGGGCGGCACGGTGACGGACCGCGTCGACGCCCCCGGGCTGTGTGCCGTCGACTGCGCGCTCGGTGGCGAGGACGGCCGGACGCTCTACCTCGCGACCGCCGACAGCTACGACCCGGCGGTGACGGCGCGCACGCGCGCCGGCCGGATCAGCGCCGTCCGCGTCGCGGTCCCCGGTCCCTGACCGGCGCGTCCGTCCGGACCCGTGACGGACGGGAGGCCCGGTGCCAGCCGGCACCGGGCCTCCCGTCCGTCGGCGGTCGCGGTCAGAGCCCGACGCTGCCCTGCGAGATCCCGCCGTCGATGGTGACGGTCGTGCTGGTCATGTAGGCGGCCTTGCCCGACGCCAGGAACACGACGACCTCGGCGATCTCGTGCGGCTTCGCCGGGCGGCCGAGCGGGATGGCGTCGTCGAGCTGCCGCAGCTTCTCGGGGTCCGAGGTCGTCGCGGTGTTGATCGGGGTGTCGACGGCGCCGGGGGCGATGTTCACGATCCGGACGCCGTGCGGTCCGAGCTCCACGCCACCGCTGCGGGCGAGCATGCGCATCCCGCCCTTCGACACGCAGTAGGCGAGGTTGCCGGGCATCGGCCAGTCCTCGTGGACGCTCGAGATGTTCAGCACGAGGCCGCCGTTCCCCTGGGCGATGAACTGCTTCGCCGCCGCCTGCGTGCCGAAGAAGGCGCTCTTCATGTTGACGGCCATGACCTTGTCGTAACCCTCCTCGGTCTCCTCGAGCAGGGACTTCCGGTCCTCGATCCCGGCGTTGTTGACGAGGACGTCGAGCGAGCCGAACGCGTCCACGGCCTTCTGCACCATGCGGTGCAGGTCCGCGGCGCTCGTGATGTCGGCGTCGACCCCGACAGCGTGGCCGCCGGCCTGCTCGATCCGGGCGATGAGCGAGTCGGTCGCCTCGGGGTGGGCGACGTAGTCGATGACGATGTTGGCGCCCTCCGCGGCGGCGGCGAGGCAGATCTGCTCGCCGATCCCGCTGTTGCCGCCGGTGACGACGATGGTCTTGCCTTCGAGCAGCATGCTTCCTCCTGGGTGGGTCCGGTGTCGCCCACGCTGCTCCGCCGTCGCTGGTGTCGTCCGGCGGATCGGCTGAGGCTGTGCGCAGCCAACCGGCGCGCCCCGGACACGGCGGCTCAGGATCCGGGTTCGCGAGCGCCGTCCCGACCGGGGGTGCCGTCCCGCCCGGGTCTCGGCGTCCTCCGTCGGTCGAGGATCGAACACAGCGCCGTTCCGGCGAGCACGAACGCGACCGCGCCGACGAGCAGTCGCGCTTCGGGGTACCCGCCGGTCAGCAGCGACCCGGCCGCCGCGGCGACGAGGGCGACGGTCGCGATCCCCACGAGCGCTCGCCAGCGCCGGTGGTCCCACCCCCGCCGGAGCGCCGTCAGGACGAGCACGGCACCGGCAACGAGGGCGAGGGAACGGAGCCCGAACGTGACCGCGTACCGCAGCGGCAGGGACGGCACGGCGAAGAGCACGAGGAACCAGCCGATCGACCGGATCGCGGACGCTGTGAGCGGCGCCGGGTCGCGGGAGCGACGAGCAGCCACCCACCGTGTCGCTGCCAGGACCGCCCCGGCCGCGGCGGCGCCCGGCACCCACCCCGCCAGGTGTCCGAGGTTGTACAGCGTGGCGGTGTCGTAGACCGCGAGGACCAGGACGCCGAGTGCACCGGCCGACAGGGCGAGCGTCACGAGCCCGGTCGATCGGGTGCCGCCGGGTGCGAGCTGCGCGAGCAGCAGCGGCGTGACGATCCCGGAGGCGACGCGGACGACGAGGTCGACCGGCGTCCACGGGTTCGCCAGGTCCAGCTCGATCAGGCAGAACGTCGCGGTGGACACCCCCGACAGCAGCCAACGTGCCGCGAGGATGCGTGCGAAGACCTCCTCGCCGGACCACCGGCACACCAGCAGGTACGCGAGCAGCACGAACGGCAGCTCCAGGCCCGCCTGCACGTGCAGGACGGTCCACGGCCACGCGGGCAGTGCGGTGGCGAGCGGGCCGAGGTCGGCGAGGGCGAACCACCCGGACGGCAGGTACCGCGCGACGGGATCCGGGTCGCCGTGCCAGGTCTGCTCGACGAACGCGGCGACCAGGACCTGGTTCGCCAGGAACAGCGCGACGACGACGCCGAGCCACGTGCCCGGGTGCCGCAGGACGCTGCCGGTGCGGTGCCGGACCGGTGCCCGCAGTCGCGGGACCCACGCCACCGCGGCGATCACCGCGGCCACGAGTAGGACGGCGAGCACGAGTTCCCCCACGACGGGGAGCGTACGACGAGCGCGGCGCCGGACCGCCACCGGTCCGGCGACGTGTGCCGCCGGACACACGGTGCCCGACGGCGCCTGACGATCCGACGACCAGACGACGTGCGGCCACGGGCGCTCGAGCCGCTCGGGACGAACCACGAACACGACGTCGAACCAGGGGGAGATCGTGGTTCGACGTCGTGTTCGTGGTTCGTCGGTCGAGCCGTCGTCCGTCAGTGTCCCGGCGTGCGCAGCAGCACCCAGACCGCGGCGTCCCGCTGCAGGTGCCCGTCCTGCACCGCATCGGGAACGGACGCGACGAGCACCTCGCCGTCGGGCAGTGCGACCGGCGCGGTGCCCGCGTTCGCGACGACCGCGACCGGCCCGTTCGTCCACGCGAGCACCCCGCTGCCCGGCACCGTCAGGTCGTCGAGCCACCGCAGCTCCCCGGCGCCGAGGTCGTGCGCGCGTCGGACCGCGAGCGCCGTGCGGTACATCGTCAGCGTCGACTGCGGATCGTCGTGCTGCCGATCGACGGCGAACTGCCCGAAGTCGTCGGGCTGCGGCAACCACGTGTCCGCGTCGGCACCGAAGGCGAAGCCGAACGCGGGCTCGTCCGCGGTCCAGGGGATCGGCACGCGGCAGCCGTCACGGCCCCGGATCGTGCGACCGGAGCGCTCCCACACCGGGTCCTGCCGCACCTCGTCGGGGAGCGTCGTGACCTCCGGCAGCCCGAGCTCCTCGCCCTGGTACAGGTACGAGGACCCGGGGAGGCCGAGCATCACGAGCGTCGCAGCGCGGGCACGTCGCAGCCCGAGCGGACGATCCGGCTGCGGGTCGTCGATGCCCACTCCCGACTCGAGCTCGACCGGTCCGTCGTACCCGAAGCGGCTCGCATGCCGCATCACGTCGTGGTTCGAGAGCACCCAGGTCGTGGGCGCACCGACGGCCTGGTTCGCGGCGAGGCTGGTGTCGACGGTCGCGCGGATCGCGTCGGCGTCCCACGGCAGCGACAGGTAGGCGAAGTTGAACGCCTGGTGCATCTCGTCCGGTCGGACGATCCGGGCGGCGCGCTCGGGCGGCAGCCACGCCTCGGCGCACAGGATCCGCTGTCCCTCGTACTCGTCGAGGATCCGGCGCCACTCGCGGAAGACGTCGTGGATGCCCTCCTGGTCCCACATGGGCGGCATGACGCCGTCGATCGGCTCGACCACGCCGTGCGTCGCGTGCGGCCAGTCCGGCAGACCCGGCGCCTTGACGATCGCGTCGCAGACGTCGACACGGAACCCGTCGACGCCGCGGTCGAGCCAGGAGCGCAGCGTCGTCGCGAACTCCTCGTGCACGCGGGGGTCGTCCCAGTTCCAGTCCGGTTGCTCCGGCGCGAAGAGATGCAGGTACCACTGGCCGGGGCGGCCGTCGGCCTCGCGCACGCGGGTCCAGGCCGGGCCCTGGAACATCGACTCCCAGTCGTTCGGCGGCTCGTCGCCCTCGGGCCCGCGCCCGTCGCGGAAGTGGAACATTCCCCGCTCGGCACTGCCGGGAGGCGCGGCGAGCGCCCGCTGGAACAGCTCGTGCTGGTCGGAGCAGTGGTTGGGCACCAGGTCGACGACGACGCGCAGGTCCAGCTCGTGCGCGCGGGCGATCAGGGCGTCGGCGTCGGCATCGGTGCCGTACATCGGGTCGACGGTGCGGTACTCCGCCACGTCGTAGCCGCCGTCGGCCTGCGGCGACGGGTAGAAGGGTGACAACCAGATCGCGTCGGCGCCGAGCGCCGCGACGTGGTCGAGGCGCGCGGTGATGCCGGGCAGGTCACCGGTGCCGTCGCCGTCGCGGTCGGCGAAGGACCGTGGGTAGACCTGGTAGATGACGGCGGTGCGCCACCAGTCGTGCTCGGGCGTCATGCGCGCGGGACCTCTCGTTCGTACAGCTCGGGGCGGCGGTCCCCGAGCCAGTCGTTGTGCGGGCTCGTCGACTTGTCCCGCGCGAGCGCCGGGAACACGTCGGCGGTGACGGCGGTGCTCCCGGCGGCGGGCGCCGCCTCGGCGACGACCCATCCGAACTGGTCGACGATGACGCTCGCCTCGTTCCAGTCCTGTCCGCGCTCGGTGCCGGCGCGGTCGCAGCAGGCGATGAAGACGCCGTTGCCGCGGGCGGTGGCCTGTGCGGCGATGACCTCGGCGACACGGTCGCGCTCGGGGTGCTCGCCGACCGGCCAGTTCGTCGGTACTGCGATCAGGTCGGCACCGGCGACGGCGAGCATGCGGGGCATCTCCGGGAACTCCATGTCGTAGCAGACGAGCACGCCGATCCGGCCGTGCACCGTCCCGACGACCGGGGGAGCCTCGTCGCCGGCGTCGAAGACCAGCGTCTCCCGGTCCCACAGGTGCGTCTTCCGGTACACGGCGCGGGTACCCGATGCGTCGACGACGGCGACGCTGTTCCGGACCCGCTGGCCCTGGCGCTCGCCGAAGCCGAACACGACCACGGTGTCGGTGCCGTCGAGGAGTCCCCGGATCCGGACGAACAGGGGGTCGTCGGTCGTGATCGCGCTCCGCAGCGCCTCGTCGCGGTCGCGGAACACGTACCCGCAGGTGACGAGTTCGGGCAGGACGAGCACGTCGACGCCGTCTCCGAGCGCCCGTTCGACCGACGCGACGACCAGCGCGGTGTTCGCGGCGACGTCACCGAGCACCGGCGCGACCTGGTCGCAGCGCAGCCGGGCGATCCCGCTCACTTCACGGCCCCCTCGGTGAGTCCGGTGATGAGTCGGCGCTGCAGCACGACGTAGGCGACGACGATCGGCAGGGCGACCAGGACGGCCGCGGCCGCGGTGACGTCGGGCTGCGCGCCGCGCTCCGCTCCGGAGAAGAACGACAGCGACAGGGGCGCGGTCTGCACGGCCTCGTTCTGCGGCACGAGCACCAGCGCGAGCAGGAACTCGTTCCACGTGAACAGGAACAGGATCGTCGCGAGGGTGGCGACGGCGGGCATCGCGACCGGCATGAGGACGTCGCGCAGGATGCGGAACCGTCCGGCGCCGTCGATCCGTGCGGCCTCGAGCAGCTCGACGGGCACGGACGCGAAGAACGACCGCATCCAGAACACCCCGAGCGGGACCGACAGGCCGACCTGCGGCAGGATCAGCGCCCAGTAGGTGTCGACGAGACCCCAACCCGCGAGCATCTGGTAGAGCGGCAGCACCGTGACCTCGTACGGCAGGACGAGTCCGACGAGCAGCAGGCCCAGCAGGATGCGGCCGCCGGGGACGCGCATGTGCGCCAGTGCGTAGCCGGCGAGACACGCGACGGCCGCGGTGACCACCACGACGGTGATCGCCACGACGGCACTGGAGACGAGCGCGGAACCGAACCCGCCCTGCGTCCACGCGGCCACGTAGTTGCCGAAGCCGCCGCTGCCGGCGCTCGCCGCGCCTCCCGTCCGACCGCCACCCAGCGAGGTGACGACGACCGACGCGAGCGGGAACGCGGCGATCAGCGCGGCGACGACGAGGACGGCGTGCGTCAGCGCCGTCTCGGTGCGGGCGACCCTCATGCGCGGACCCCCTTCCGACGGTCGCGGTCGGGGCGTTCGCGCAGCGCGAGCTGCACGACGCCGACGACCACGAGGATGAGCACGGTCAGGACGACCGCGAGGGCCGAGGCCTGGCCGAGGGCGCGGTCCTGGAACGCGTCCTGGTAGACGAAGACGCTCGGGACCGTGGTCGACGTGCCGGGACCGCCACGGGTGGTGTTCCAGATGAGGTCGAAGTTCCGGAGCGCGAACGTGATCGTCAGGATGAGTGCGATGGAGATCTGCGGGCGGAGTGCCGGCAGGGTGATCGCGGTGAACTCGCGGAACGCACCGGCGCCGTCGAGCCGGGCTGCCTCGTACAGCGACCGGTCGATCGTCGCGATGCCGGCGAGGAACAGGACCATGCAGAGGCCGTACTCGACCCAGGTCCCGATGAGGCCGATGGACGGCAGCGCCGTGCCGAAGTCGCCGAGCCACGTGTGCGTGAGGCCGCCGAGCCCGACCGCGCGGAGTGCGCCGTTGACCGGACCGTCGTCGGCGAGGATGCCGCGCCAGGCGACCGCGACGACGACGCTCGACAGGATCTGGGGCAGGAACAGCACCGCGCGGAGGACGGTGAGACCGTGGATCCGGATGCGGGACATGGCGCCGGCGAGCAGCAGGCCGACGAGCACCGGGAGCGCGGCGTAGAACACGAGCAGGACGAGGGAGTGGCCGAGCGCCTCACGGAGGTCGGCGTCGGAGAAGACCGCGGCGTAGTTCGAGAGTCCGGCCGGGGTGGCGACCGAGATGCCGTCCCAGTCGTAGAACGAGATCCGGACGGACTGGACGATCGGGACCACGACGAACACCACGAAGAACGCGAGTGCCGGGGCGACGTAGAGCAGCGAGGACCAGCTGGGGCGGGAGGCCGCCTGGCGACGCGTTCGTCGCGCCGTCCGGACGGCCTCCCGGTCCTCGCCCCGCTGGGCGAGTGCGGTCGTCATGTCAGCCGTGCGCCTTCGCCCAGGTCTCCTGGACCGTCTCGGTGAAGGCCTTCGGGGTGGTCCTGCCGGCCATCACCTCCTGGAGCGAGCCGCCCATCTTCGTCAGCATGTCCGTGGTGGTCCAGTCGTAGTAGCCGACCTGGGTGCCCGCGGCGATGGTCTCCTTCAGCGCGGTGAGGGTCTGCTCCTGCAGCGGGTCCGAGCTCGAGACGCCGTCCGTCACGACCGGCAGGCGACCGGTGTCGAGGATCCACTGGCCGGTCTGCGGCGTGTGCAGCATGGCGAGGAACGCGATCGCGGCGTCCTGGTGCTCGGACTTCGTGCTGATGTGCCACGGCGACGCGGTCGCGCCGACACCGCCCGAGGTCAGCGAGCCGAAGCCGAACTCCTCCGCGTTCAGCGACGCGCCGTTCCACGAACCGCCGACGAAGAAGACCCCGTCGCCGCCGGCGAAGCGCGCGATCGCGTCCTCGTTGCTCAGGCCGTCGTACCCGGTCCCGAAGTACCCCTTCTGCGCCCAGTCGCGCATGGTCTGCGCGGCCTCGACGTTGCCCGAGGTCTCGAAGGTGCTGCCCGACTTCCCACCGATCCAGTCGGCGATGTCCTTCGGCTCCTGCGTGGTGGCGGCGATGTCGGAGAAGACGTGCGTCGCGGCGTACTGGTCCGAGTTGCCCAGGACGATCGGCTGCTCGCCGGCTGCCTTCGCCTTCGCCAGGTCGGCCTCGAGGTCGTCGATCGAGGTCGGCGGCTGGAGGCCGAGCGCGTCGAGCTTCGCCTTGTCGTAGTAGATGCCCTGCACCTCGCTGATGGGCGACATGCCGTAGAGGGTGCCGGAGCCGAACGTGCTCCCGTCGGTCTTCCACTCCGAGGGCGCCAGGGTGGACGCGCCGGTGCCGGACGTCCAGCCGTAGATCTTCGCGACGTCGTCGAGCGGCCGGACGAGCTTCCCCTTGACGAGTGCGCCGTCGACGGCGTAGCCGATGTTGCCCTGGAAGAGGTCGGGGGCGTTCGTGGAGTTCGCGGCGTTGACGACGGTGGCGATCAGGTCGTCGAAGCTCTTGTACGTGATCTTCACGTCGACGTTCGGGTACGCCTTCTCGTACGCGGGGACGAGCTTCTCCATGAGCGGCTTCTCGGCGACGTCCGCCCACATCGTCAGGGTGGTGTCGCCGCCGTCCTCCACGTCGGCAGCCGTCACCTTGCTCGTGATCTCGGGTTGGTCGGCACCCGTGCTCCCACCGCCGGCCCCGGGAGCAGAGCACCCCGCGAGGGCGACGACGAGTCCGATGGCTGGGAGTGCGGCGAGCAGGGGTCGCCGTCGTGCTGCTGCGGTCATGGTCACTTCCGGGTCGTGAGTTCGGGGGAGGGGAGCGTGCTGCGGTGGAGCCGGTCGGTGCGGAGCGTCGCGGTCGCGCGGTGGGCGGACATGCCCTCGCTGGCCGAGATGACGTCGACGGCGTCGGCGAGGGCCGGGGTGGCCTCGCGGGCGATGCGCTGGTAGGTGAGGGGCTTGAGGAACCGGGAGACGGACAGCCCGGCGCTGTGCTTCGCGCCGCCGGCGGTCGGCAGGGTGTGGTTCGTGCCCGCCATGCCCTTGTCCGAGTACGCCACCGTGCTCCACGGCCCGATGAAGAGCGAGCCGTAGTTCGTGAGGCGGTCGTGGTACCAGGCGTCGTCGGCGGTCTGCACCTCGAGGTGCTCGGGTGCGAGCTCGTCCATGACCGCCACCGCGGACTCGCGGTCGTCCACGACGACGACGGACCCGAAGTCGTGCCAGGCCGGGCCGCAGATCGCGTTCGTGGAGAGGGTCGGCAGTTGGCGTTCGACCTCGGCGACGACCGCCTCACCGAGTGCCCGCGACGTCGTGACGAGGGCGGCGGGGGAGTTCGGGCCGTGCTCGGCCTGTCCGAGCAGGTCCGCTGCGACGAGCTCCGGGTCGGCCGTCTCGTCGGCGATGACCGCGACCTCGGACGGTCCGGCGAGCAGGTCGATGGCGACGGTGCCGAACAGCTGGCGCTTCGCCTCGGCGACGAACGCGTTGCCGGCGCCGACGATCATGTCGACCGGCGCCTCGCCGAGCAGCCCGTACGCCATCGCCGCCAGGGCCTGGACGCCACCGACGACGAAGAGCCGGTCCACGCCGGACACGTACGCGGCGTAGGCGACCGCGGCGTTGACCCCGCCGTCCGGCTGCGGCGGCGTGCAGGCGATCACCGTGGGCACGCCGGCGGCCTTGGCGACACCGACGCTCATGAACGCGCTCGCGGTCAGGGGGAAGCGCCCGGCCGGCAGGTACGCGCCGACACTGCCGACCGGGACGTAGCGCTGGCCGACGGTGAGGCCCGGCAGGAGCTCGGCCTCGAAGTCGGTCAGGTGGTCGCGCTGGAGCCGGGCGAACTGCTGGGTGCGCTCGGCGCCGAGCTCGATGGCCGCGCGGAGCGCCGGGTCGAGTCGGTCGCCGGTGGCGGCGAGTTCGTCGCGGCTGAGTTCGACCACGTCGGCACCGTCGAGCTCCGTGGCGTACCGTCGCACGGCCTCGATGCCGTCCCGGGCGATCTCGGCCAGCATCCCGGCGACGCGCTCGGCGACCGCCGGGTCGCGCTGCGCCTCCGGGGCATCGACCGCGGGGGCCTTGACGAACGAGAACCGGTGGGCGTTCTCGGCGGAGAACCGGGGGCTGAGCTTCATGGAGACGAGCCTGACCGGCGCCGGCGCAGAGGACAAGAGCCGATGATCCACGGTCGGCCATAGGGTGGCCCTGTGACGCTCACCCAACTCCGGGCCTTCCTGGTCATCGTCGCCGCCGGCTCGTTCTCGGCCGCCGCCGTGCAGCTCGGGATGGCGCAGCCCTCGGTCTCCGAGCTCGTCAAGCGCATGGAGGAGACCTACGGCGTCCGGCTCTTCACCCGCGGCAGCCGCGGTCTCGTCCTGACCGCGGCCGGGGAGGGACTGCTCCCGCACGCGCGGCAGGCCGTCGAGGCGGCGGACGCGGCCGACCGCTCCCTGCGCGAGCTCACCAGCCTGCAGGGCGGCGTCGCCACCTTCGGGCTCCTGCGGAACGCGAACTACTACTTCCTGTCCCGGCTGCTGGAGCGCTTCCACGCCCGGTACCCGGACGTACGGCTCCGGGTGATCGGCCTGAACTCGGTCGAGGTCGCCGAGGCGGTCGCGGCGGGCGAGCTCGAGGCGGGCCTGGTGGTGCTGCCGATCGATGCGGAGGGACTCGAGGTGACGCCGCTCCGCCGCGACGACGTCCTGTTCGCGTCGGCCGACCCGGAGCGCACCGCGCGGCCCGTGACGATCGAGGACCTCGCGGCGACGGACCTCGTGCTGTACGACGCGCACTACGGCTGGCGGGACCCGACGCGACGGCAGCTGGCGGAGCGTGCACAGTTCGCCGGCGTGTCGCTGGTGCCGCGGATCGAGGTGGAGCACATCGACTCGGCGCTCGACCTCGTCGCGCGTGGTGCGGGGGACACGGTCGTGTCCGGAGCGGTGGCGGCGGGACGGAACTTCCCCGCCGGCCTGCACACGGTGCCGTTCGCGGAGCCGCTGCACGACGTCATCGCCCTGGTGCAGCGATCGGGGGTGGTGCTGTCCCCTGCCACCCGCGAACTCGCACGGTTGGCGCGACGGATGCTGCTCGAACGGTGACCGGCCGGTCGAGGGCGGCGCGTACCGTGCGGGGCGACAGGAAACCGGCACACGACGGAAGAGGGACCACCATGTCCGGAACCACGCACGACGACCAGCACCACGTCGCCGAACTGCTCGGCGACGCCGAGGTGGCGATGCTGACCACCATGACCGAGGACGGTCGGCACGTCAGCCGCCCGATGGCGATCCAGGAGGCCGAGTTCGACGGCGACCTCTGGTTCTTCGCGTACGACGACTCCGCCAAGGCCCGGCAGATCGCCGCGCACCCCGAGGTGAACGTCGCGTTCTCCGACACGAAGGGGCACTCGTGGACGTCGCTCGCCGGGCGCGCGAGCGTCGTGCACGACCGGCAGAAGGCCGAGCAGCTCTGGGCGAAGCCGCTGCAGGCGTGGTTCCCGGACGGACTCGAGACGCCGGGGCTCGCGCTGATCAGGATCGAGGCGGACTCCGCCGAGTACTGGGAGGGGCCGAAGAGCACGGCGGCCTACGTGGCGAAGACCGTGCGGGCCGCGGTCACGCGCGACCCGGGTCGTGACCCCATCGAGAACGGGACCGTCGAGCTCTGACGCTCGCCGACGACGGACGGGAGGGTCCCCACCGGCACGGCCGGCACGCCGCTGGCGCGTCGTGCCGGAACCGGCGGCGTGGGCCCAAGTGCCGGCTGGCACCGTCCCTCCCGTCCGTCAGGCCGTCGGACCGTCAGCCGCGCACGCGACGTCGGCGACGCACCGTCAGCACGACCCCGCCGGCGGCGAGCAACCCGGCGGCCAGCAGCGCCAGTGGCAGCAGGTCCGCACCCGTCCACGCGAGGGCACCGTCGCGGCCCCCGGCTGCGTCCGACCCCGGGGCAGCCCCCGCGCCGTCGGCACCCGCCGCCGGACCGGACCCGCCGGGCGAGCCGGCTCCCGGCGTCGCACCGGGCGTCGGGGTCGGCGTCGCACCCGGCCCGGACGCCGCGGGCGTCACCGTGAACGCCGCCCGGGCGAGCACCGTGTCACCCACCGAGGCCGTCACCGTGACCCGGCCGGACGCGGTGGCCGGCACCGTCAGCTCGGCCGAGAACGCGCCGGCCGCGTCGGTGTGCGCGGTGGCGCCACCGAGGTCCGGCGTTGTGGCGAGCGCCACGTCGGTGTCGGCCGGGAAGCCCGCGCCCGTCACGGTCTGCACGGCACCCGCGGCGACCTGCGGGTCCGCGACCCGGAGCGTCGGGGTCACCGCCGCCTCGCTGCTGAACCGCACGACCGTGTGCTCGCTCACGGACCGCTCGTCGACCGGCACGCTGATGGTGCGCGTGGCGGCGTCGTAGGTCCACGCCGTGTCGGCGACCGGGCGGCCGTCGACGGTCACGGTGCGCGGACGGTCCGCGTCGCGGAAGGTCGCGGTCCACGCGCGGTCCTGCACCTGGCCCGCGAAGCTGCCGTCCACCGGGGCGATGTCGAGCGTGCCGCCGGTCGCCTGCTGCGTGTAGCGGACGGCCGTGGAGGCACTGCTCGCCGCCGCCTTGCCGCGCACGTCCGCCGCCGTGGTCGCGCCCTCACCGGCGTCCTCGTACAGGTCGAAGGCGCCGTCCGCGCCGGTCGCCACCGTCAGGGTGACGGCGTCGAGCGGTGCCGCGTCGTTCGCGACGTGGTGCGAGCGGGTCGGGACGATCCCACCGCTCTTCACGAACACGGGCATGCTGTCGAGTCCGGTCGTCACGTCGGCGGTGGTGCCACCGGCGTACGTCTTCCCCGTGAACCAGTCGGTCCAGGAGCTGCCGGCCGGGAACCACACCGAGCGGGTGGCGGTGCCGGTGTCCGCGTCGTTCGCGGTCGTGACCGGGGCGACGAGGACGTCCTCGCCGTACAGGTACTCGGAGCCGGCCTGGGCGTAGGACTGCTGCGCCTCGGGGTACTGCAGGTAGAGCGGCTGCAGGATCGGGGTGCCGGTCGCCGTCGCCTGGGCGGCGAGGGTGTACGTCAGGGGGAGCAGGTCCTCGCGGAGGTTCAGGAACTGCTTCGCCGATGCGTTCGCGGCGGCCGGGTACTGCCAGGGCAGCCGGTCGCTGTGGTTGCTGTGCAGGCGGTCGATCGGCTGGAAGGTCCCGAGCTGCACCCAGCGGGCGTAGAGGTCCTCGGGCAGCTGGGTCGTGCCCGGCTCGGCGCCCTCGATGCCGTACTGCGCACCGTTGTGGCCGCCGATGTCGTGGCTGATCGACGCGAGGCCGGTCGCAGCGGACTCACCCGGGGTGTACCCGACCTCGGCCGCCAGCATGTCCCACGACGACGTGGTGTCGCCGGTGAAGTGCACCGTGGTGCGCTTGTCCGCCCACGGCCCGGTGGGGACCGCCTGCGGGTTGCCGTAGCCGCCCGCGGTCAGCGAGCCGTACGCCCGCGAGAACGCCAGGCCGCGGCCGCCGAGGGCCTCGTTCGTCGCCTTCGCGTACTGCTGGTTGATGAAGGCGTCGGGGGTGACGCCGTTCGCCGAGTACTTCGAGTTCTCGCTGCAGCACCAGTCGAGCCACCACATGTCGACGCCCTCGGGCTGCAGCGACGTGTGCAGGTCGAAGTAGGCCTTGAGCTGGTCGGGGTCCGACCAGTCGAACAGGTAGCGGTCGCCGTCGCCCTTCGTGAGCTTCCCCTTCGCCGTGGCCTGCGCCTGCGCGAACTTCGGGTCCTTGCTCGAGATCGACGGGTGGATGTTCAGGGTGTTGTGGATGCCCTCGGCGTGCCAGTCGGCGAGCAGCCCGGTCATGTCCGGGATGCGGGCCGGGTCGACCGACCAGCCGTCCCACTTGCTGTCGCCCTCGTTCGTCGTGCTGCCGGTCTTGTAGTCCGTGTCGATCGCCATGACGTCGACCGGGACCCCCTCGTCGCGGAAGCGCTTCGCGATCGCCAGGTAGTCGGCCTGCGAGCGGTCGTAGTACTCGGAGTACCAGACGCCGTACGCCCAGCGGGGGAGGAGCTTCGTCGGTCCGGTCAGGACCGCGAGCTCCTGGAGTGCGTGGCGGTAGTCGGAGCCGTAGCCGAAGACGTAGCCGTCCTGGTACGGCTTCCCGCCGTGGTCACCGGCGGGGGTGACGGTGTCCGTCGTCGGGTCGTACCCGGCCGATGCGCTGTCGTCGAGGAGCGACCAACCGTCCTGGTACAGCAGGCCCGGGTTGGTCTTGACGGACCCGTTCGCGGTGTCGAGGTCGCGGCGGTACCCGCCGAGCGGGGCGTGCGCCGCGAGCACCGGCGATGCGGTGTCGACGACGGCCACCGTGTCGAAGTTGACGTTGCAGTTCGCCGCCACGGTCGGGCAGCCGATCACGACGTCGTTCGTCCCCGCGGCGAGGTGCACCGGGACGGACACGGTGTTCCAGTCGTCCCAGCCGCTCGTCCTCGGCAGCTCCGCCGTGGTCGCCGCCTGGCCCGCGGGCGCGGCGGTCAGCGTCGGGACGGTCGCGGAGCCGTTGGCGTAGCGGACCTGGAGGACGTGGTCGCCGGCCGTCGGGACGCCGGTGACGTGCGCGGTCAGCTGGGCGCCGCTGCGCTCGAACCCGGCGGCGAAGCCGGTGCCGGCGAAGCCGTTGTGGTTCGTGGCCGTGTCCGCGGGAGCGGTCAACGCCGCGTCCTCGGCCTGGCAGACGACCCCGAAGGCGCAGTCCTGCCCACCGGCGGCGGTCGACGGCGCCGGGTAGGCGGCGCCGCTCGGCACGAGGGCGAGGCTGTCGACGTTCACCTGCCCGGAGTCGCCTGCGGTCCGCTCGATGCGGACGGTGTGCGTGCCGGCGGTCAGGTCGAGTGCCGCGGCCGTGGTGGTCCGCCAGTCGTCCCAGTCCGCACCCGGGGCGAGGCTGATCGTCTGCGCCGTCCCGCCGTCGACGGTGACGGTGAGCGTCCGGGTGGCGACCTTGCCGTCGCCGCCCTGGCTGTTGGCGTAGCGGAGGGCGAGGTCGTACGAGCCGGTCGTCGACGCGGTGGTGGTGAAGGACACCGCGTTGCCGACGGACTCGAACCCCGCGGCGAACCCGGCGCCGGTGTAGCCGCCGTGGTCGGTGGCGAGCGAGAGGCCGCTGAGCCCGAGCGCCTCGGCCTCGCACAGCGTCCCGATCGTGCAGGACGGGGTCGGCTTCGTGACCCACGGCGTCCCGGTGACGTGCTGCCCCGACGGCAGGGTCAGGCTGGTCTGCAGGGTGTCCTGCGTGAACGGGCCCGAGCCCTCCTCGTACCGGACCTGCATCGCGCCGGTGTCGATGGTGAGCCAGCCGTCCTGCTCGGTCTTCGTGAACCGTGTCGGCGCGAAGTCGTCGCGGCCGACGACGTTGAACGTGCTGCCGTCGGTGAACCGCGAGTCACCGGCGTACTCGGTCCGGATCAGGGTGGGGGAGAGCACCTCGAACCGGGCCTGGCCGGACACGACGGTGCGGGCGGCCGCGGGGTCCGCGGCGGCGGGGAGCGCCGTGAGGCCGAGCATGCTCAGCGCGGTCGCGGCGACGAGGGCCGAGGACAGCGCACGGCGCTGCCCTCGGGAACGGACGGGGTTGGCGCGCAAGTGTGCTCCTCGTGGACGACGTCGTCCATCGGGCCGTTCGACGGCCGTGACCGCGGTCGCCCGGTTCGGCGGCCGCGTTTACAACGCTGGAAACCATACGACGTCCGTGGCCCCCGGGGAAGGGGTACGGCTGCACGAGTGGTACGGCAGGGCGACGGTTCTCCGGCAACCGACCGGCGGGGTCTGTCGGTTCCGCGGAGTGGTCGAGCCGAGGCGGGCAGGTAAGCGCCCGGGTCGCTGCTGCGTCGGCGGTCGCTGATCGGCCATCGGCACTGGTCCGGACGGGCTCCGTCGCGTATGATCTGTTTAATCGTTTAAGCATCGCTCGTCGATGCCTGCGACCGCCATCTCAGCAACGACGCTCGGAAGGAACCGCCTCACCATGCGCACCACCAGACCATCCCCACGACGACGGCGCACGGTCGCCGCCGCACTCGGCGCCCTCGCCCTCGTCACGGGCAGCCTCTTCGCCACGACGTTCGGCGTCGGTACCGCTTCCGCCGCCACGAACGGCCCCTGCGACACCTACGGCGGCGCGGGTACCGCGTGCGTCGCCGCGTACAGCTCGACCCGCGCGCTCTTCGCCGCCTACAACGGGCCGCTCTACCAGGTGCAGCGCGCCTCGGACGGGGCCACGACGAACGTCGGGCTCCTCGCCGCGGGCGGGTACGCGAACGCCGCGACGCAGGACGCCTTCTGCTCCGGCACGACGTGCACGATCCCGAAGATCTACGACCAGACCAGCAACCACAACGACCTGACGGTCGCCGGCGCCGGGGATGCGGGACCCGCGAACCACGCCGCCGACGCCGCTGCGCTGCCGGTCACGGTCGCCGGGCACAAGGCCTACGGCGTGTTCATGCCGCAGCAGGTCGCCTACCGGATCTCGAGCACGGTCGCCAAGGGCACCGCGCGCGGGGCCAGCCCGGAGTCGATGTACGAGGTCGCGAGCGGCACGAACGTCAACCACGGCTGCTGCTCCGACTTCGGCAACGTCGAGACGCTCCCGCAGGACACCGGCAAGGGGCACATGGACGCCCTGAACCTGTCGATGCTCAACGGCAAGGGCAGCGCGGGCCGCGGCCCCTGGGTGCAGGCTGACATCGAGAACGGCGTCTATGAAGGGAAGACGGCGATCAACACGGCGAACACCGGCAACGCGAGCAAGTTCGTCACCGCGCTCCTCAAGAACGACGGCGTCGCGAACTTCGCGCTGAAGGGCGGCGACTCGCAGGGCGGCTCGCTGTCCAAGTGGTACGAGGGTGCGCTGCCGACGGACAAGGACGCCGACGGTCAGGGCTACACGCCGATGAAGCTCGAGGGCTCGATCGTGCTCGGCGCGGGCGGCGACAACTCGAACCGCGGTACGCAGTCGTTCTTCGAGGGCGTCATGACCACCGGGTACTCGACCGACGCTGCGGACAACGCGGTGCAGGCGAACATCGTCGCGCAGGCCTACCAGGGTGTCTCGACGGGCGGGGGACCCGGCGCGTTCATCACCGGCCCCGGCGGCAAGTGCATCGACGTCGCCGGTGACGACACCGGCGGCAACACCGCGGTCGTGCAGCTCTACGACTGCCGGACCCTCGCCGCCGACCAGCACTGGCTCGGCAGCGTCTACGGAGCGAACACGCTGAGCACGCTCGGGCGGTGCCTGGACGCGAACGGCAACGGCACGGCGAACGGCACCCACGTCGAGCTCTACGACTGCAACGGCGTCGGCGGGCAGCAGTGGATCGTGCAGCCCGACGGGTCGATCAAGAACCCGCAGTCCGGTCGGTGCCTCGACGACCCGTCCGGCAACACCGCGAACGGCACCGCGCTGCAGCTCTACGACTGCAACGGCAACGCCGCGCAGAAGTTCGTCGCGGCGGTGCCGATCGGCACGATCGGCGGCAAGTGCGTCGACGTGGCGGGCAACGACCTGCAGCAGAACGGGCAGCAGGTGCAGGTGTTCGACTGCCAGACCCTGCTGACCGACGAGCAGACGACGGACCAGCAGTGGGCGTACAACGCGAACGACCACACGATCCGCACGCTCGGGCGCTGCCTGGACCTCGACGGCAACGCGACGGCGAACGGCACGCACCTCGAGCTGTACACCTGCGACGGGGTCGGTGGGCAGCAGTGGGTGCCGCAGGCGAACGGCTCCGTGCTGAACCCGCAGTCCGGTCGGTGCCTCGACGTCCCGTCGGGCAACACCGCGAACCAGACGCCGCTGCAGCTGTACGACTGCAACGGCCAGGCACCGCAGGTGTTCCGCTTCAACTGATCCAGGTGCCGGACGGGAGGCGCGGGGCGGTCCCGCCACGCGCCTCCCGTCCGGCCGCACACCACCACTTGCTCAATCGATTCAGCAGGTGCAGACTGTCCGCGGCGGTTAATCGATAAAACAACCGCCCCGTCCGCTCCGAGGAGGCTCCCCGTGTCCAAGTCCGTGACCCTCAAGGACGTCGCCGCCGCGGTCGGGGTGACGTCGGCCGCCGCGAGCATGGCGCTCTCCGGTCACGAGCGGATCAGCGAGAAGACACGCGCCGCCGTCAAGCAGGCTGCCGACGAACTCGGCTACGTGCCGAGCTCGGCCGGACGGGCCCTGCGCAGTCAGCGTGCCGACGCGGTCGCCCTCATCGTGCCGAACTCGTCGACGCACGTGTTCGGCCACCTCTACTTCATGCACGTGCTCACCGGGATGTCGACCGCGGCGAACGCCCACGACGCCCAGGTGATCGTCTCCACGAACGCCGACACGTCCTCCGGAGGTGTCGCGTACGAGCGGGTGATGCGGTCCCGGACCGCCGACGGTGCGATCGTCACCAGCGCCGCGATCGACGACGACCACGTGCAGACCCTGGTCGCGAGCGGGCTGCCCGTGGTCCTCATCGGCAACTACCCGCACCTGGGACGTGCCGTGTCGGTCGGCATCGACGACGTCACCGCGACCGAACGGCTCGTCGAGCACCTGGTCACCGTGCACGGCCGACGTCGGCTCCTGCACGTGACCGGCACGCTCGACCACCAGACCGGCATCGACCGGCGCGACGGGTTCCTCCGGGCTGCGGACACGCACGGACTGTCCGACGTCGCCGTCGTCGAGGGCGACCTGTCCGAGGCGTCCGGCGCCGCGGCGGTCGAGCAGGTCCTGGCGTCCGGCGCCGAGCACGACGGCATCGTCTTCGCCAACGACGACATGGCCGTCGGGGGCCTGCGGGTCCTGCGCCGAGCAGGCATCCGCGTGCCCGACGACGTCTCCGTGGTCGGCTTCGACGACTTCGGACTCGCCCGGGTCACCACCCCGGGCATCACCACCGTGCGGGTGCCGGCCGAGGAGATGGGGCGCATCGCCACCGAGCGCCTCTTCGACCTGGTCGACCGTCGCACCCCCAGCACGACGGGGCAGCACACCGAGCTGCCCGTCGAGGTCGTCCTCCGCGGTTCCTGCGGCTGCGACGACGACGCGGGGTCACCCGCCCCCTGAGCTCCTCCTCTCCCCATCCACCACAGCGCACCGTCCGACACCGAACACCGACCCGCGCACCCCTGCGACGCAAAGGAGCGTTACAACGATGAAGCACACGCGCACGACCCTCGCGGTCGTCTCCGGGGCCGCCGCCCTCGCCCTCGTCCTGACCGGCTGCTCGGCCGGGGGATCCGCGAGCACGGACGGCCCCGTCACCCTGAAGGTCTGGACCGGGTTCACCGGCGGCGACCGCCCCGGCTACGCCACCATCGTGCAGGACTTCGAGAAGGCCCACCCGAAGATCAAGGTCGACATGACCGTCCAGCCCTGGGACACCATCCAGCAGAAGCTGCCGTCCGCGTGGCTCACCGGGCAGGGCCCCGACGTCGCCGCGGTCAGCTCGGACCCGAACGCCGTCGCGCAGTACGTGAAGACGAACTCGGTGCTGCCCATCACGATGACCGGCAGCGGTGACAGCAAGATCAACACCGCGCAGTTCGCCCCCGGGACGGTCGACGAGTTCACCTACGACGGCAAGCTCTACGGCGTCCCCGCGAACTTCGCGACGCTGAGCCTGTACTACAACAAGAAGCTCTTCCAGGAAGCCGGCATCACGAACCCGCCGACGACCGTCCAGGAGATGGCGGCCGACGCGAAGCAGCTCACCACGGGTGGGAAGTACGGCATCGCGCTCGCCGACAACCAGACCATCCAGATGTGGCCGGTCCTGCAGTGGCTCGAGGGCGGCGACATCGTCACGGGCAAGGGCTGCAGCGCCGTCCAGACGAGCGCATCGAAGCAGGGCCTCGAGACCTGGGGTGACCTGGTGGCGAAGGACGGGGTCAGCCCGGTCGGGCTCACCGGTGCCGAAGCCGATTCGCTGTTCTCCGCCGGCAAGGCCGCGATGGAGATCAACGGCCCGTGGGCCGCGTCCGGGTACGAGAGCGCCGGCATCGACCTCGGCATCGTGAAGGTCCCGGTCGGCGTCGACGGCAAGTCGAGCACGCTCGGGTCGATCGCGCCGCTGTCGATCTCGGCGAAGACGAAGTACCCGGAGCAGGCGCAGCAGTTCCTCGCCTACTGGACGTCGAAGACCGCGCAGCAGAAGTTCTCGCTGCAGACCGGCTTCCCGCCGCTCCGCACCGACCTGTCCGACGATGCGAAGCTGCAGGCCGACCCGACGGTGTCGGTGTTCGCGAGCCAGGTCGGCGACGCCCGGCTGTACCTGCCGCACGTCGAGAACGCCACGAAGGTCGACTCCGACGCCTACGTGCCGATGATCGGCAAGATCACCCGCGGCACCTCGGTCGCCGACGCGACGAAGGAGGCCGCGTCGACCATCGACGGCCTGACGGGTTGCAGCAAGTGACCGACCAGCTCCTCGGGTCGGCCCCGTCACGCGGTGCGCGTGACGGGGCCCCCGCCTCAGCCACCGGCCGGGAGGCGCGCCCCACCCGCCGCCGAGCGCGCCGCTTCCAGCCGGCCTGGCTCTTCATGGCACCGTCGCTGCTCATCCTCGGCGTGTTCGTCCTGTTCCCGATCCTCCGGTCGCTGTACTACTCGTTCTTCGACTGGACGGTGGGCGCCGCATCGCAGCAGTTCGTCGGCCTCGGGAACTACGTGCAGCTCACCCGCGACCCGCAGTTCTGGAACGCGCTGCGCGTGACGCTCGAGTACACGGTCGTGTCCGTCGTCCTGCTCGTGGTGCTCGGCTTCGTGGCCGCGCTCCTGCTGCAGCGGGACACCCTGCTCAACCGGATAGTCCGGTCGGTGTTCTTCTTCCCGACCATCGTGTCGCTCGTCACGATCGGCCTGGTCTGGAAGTTCCTGCTCGACCCCGACATCGGGCTCGTCGGCGGCCTGACCGCACTGTTCGGGCTCCCGAGCGTCGCCTGGCTGCAGTCCACCTCGCTCGCCCTGCCGACCGTGATCCTCGTGTCGGTGTGGAAGAGCATCGGCTTCGCGATGATCCTGTTCATCGCCGGGCTCAAGGGCGTCCCCGCCGAACGGTACGAGGCGGCCGAGCTCGACGGCGCGAACCGCTGGCAGACGACCTGGCGCATCACGCTGCCGAGCATCCGCCCGACCCTGCTCTTCACGTCGATGATCCTGACGATCCAGTCGTTCCAGGTCTTCGACCTCGTCTACGTGATGACCGGCGGCGGACCCGTGTTCGCCACCGACTCGCTCGTGAACCTGCTCTACCGCGACGGCTTCGTCGACTACCAGACCGGCTACGCGTCGGCCATCTCCTGGGTCCTCTTCGTGATCATCATGCTCATCTCGCTCCTGCAGCTCCGACTGTTCCGCTACGACGATGTCGACTGACGCGCTCACCCGGCGACCGCCCGTGGCGGAGCCGACCCGTGCCTCCCGGCCGGACCCCGATCGACGCGCCCGGCGACACGGTCGTCGGAGCGGCCTCGTCGTCACCGGCTCCGTCCTGAAGTGGGTGTACCTCGGCATCGGGCTCGTGTTCGCGCTCGTGCCGTTCGTCTGGATGGTGAGCGGGTCGTTCCGGTCCGAGGCCGACCTGTTCGGCCACCCCGCCTCGCTGTTCCCGACGAGCATCACGCTGCACGGGTACCAGGGCGTGTGGTCGCAACTGCCGTTCCTGCGGTTGCTGCTCAACTCGTTCGTGTTCACCGTCGTCACGACCGTGCTGACGCTGCTCTTCGACTCGATGTGCGCGTACGCACTGGCCCGCATGCGGTTCGTCGGGCGGAACGTGGCCTTCGTGCTCGTCATCGCGACGCTCATGGTGCCGTTCCAGGTGACGCTCATCCCGGTGTTCGTCGAGCTCTTCCACCTCGGCTGGCTGAACACCTACCAGGGGCTCATCATCCCCAGGGCCACGAGCGCGTTCGGCATCTTCCTGTTCCGACAGTTCTTCATCGACATCCCTCCGGAGCTCGACGAGGCGGCGCGCATCGACGGCGCCGGACACTGGCGGATCTACTGGCAGGTGATCCTGCCGCTGGCGAAGCCCGCGATCGCGACCGTCGCCGTGCTCAACGGCATGGCCCTGTGGAACGACCTGCTCTGGCCGCTCGTCGTGAGCACGTCGAACGACATGCTGACGCTGCCCGCCGGACTGACGCTGTTCGGCGGGGCGCACGTGACCGACCACGCGGTCCTGCTCGCCGGTGCGGTGATCTCGCTGCTGCCGATCGCCGTCGGGTTCTTCTTCGCGCAGAAGTACTTCGTCGCCGGTGTCGCCACCTCGGGGCTGAAGTGACCGGCCCGTCCGCCTTCGCCCGCGGCACGTTCACCTGGGCGCTCGGCATCGAGGACACCTGCGTGCACCCGCCGGCCCGCTTCGCGATGGCGCCGCTCGACGAGCACGCGCTCACCGGGCACGACCGAGCGTGGCGGAGCGACCTCGACGCGGTCCGTGACCTCGGCGCCACGGCGCTGCGGTACGGCGTCGACTGGCCCCGTGTGCACCTCGGACCCGGCCGCTTCGACTGGTCGGAGCTCGACGAGCGCCTGCCGCACGCCGCGGCCGGCGGGGTGACGGTCATCGCCGACCTGGTGCACTACGGCACACCGACGTGGCTCGACGACTCGTTCGCCGACCCGCGGTACCCGGCGGTCGTGGCCGAGTTCGCGGAGGCCTTCGCCCGGCGGTACGCCGGCGTGGTCGACCACATCACCCCCCTCAACGAACCGATCACGACGGCGTCGTTCGCCGGGCTGCGGGGCGTGTGGCCCCCGGGCCTCACCGGCTGGGACGGGTGGACCCGGGTGGTGCTCGGCATCGTCGACGGCATCCAGCGGACCGTCCGCGCCGTCCGGGCGGCGAACCCGCACGCCGTGATCGTGCACGTCGAGGCGAGCACGCTCGTCCGACCGGTGGACGGCGGCACCGCGGTGGTGGCGGAGGCAGCCCTGCTCGAGCTGCTCGGGACCGTCCCGACCGACCTGGTGCTCGGACGGGTCACGGCGGAGCACCCCGCGCACGACTGGCTCCTCGACCACGGGGCGACTGCCACCGCGTTGGGGGCGCTGGTGGAGGGCGCGGTCGCCGTCGACCTGCTCGGCGTGAACTACTACCCGGACCTCACACCGCGGCAGCTCACGGTCGAGGACGGTCGGGTCGTCCAGCACGCGCACGACCGGTGGACCGCCGGGCTCGTCGAGGCCCTCCGTCGGTTCGACGACCGGTACGGGATCCCCATGGTCGTCACCGAGACCTCGATCGAGGGCGACGACGATCGTCGCTCGGCCTGGGTCGCGGACGCCGCCGACGCGGTGCGCGGGCTCGTGGCGGACGGCGTCGACCTGCGCGGGTTCACCTGGTGGCCGCTCTTCGACTTCGTCGACTGGTCGTACGCGGCGGGTGGGCGGAACGTCGAGGAGTTCGTGCTGCCGGCGGAAGTCGTGGCGGACCGCGCGGCGAGCGACCGGAAGACGCCGTACCTGCGCCGCATGGGGCTCGTCCGGCTCGAGGAGGCGGCGGACGGTGCGCTCGACCGCGTGCCGACCCCGGCGGCGGAGCGGTTCCGGGAGCGGGCGACGGCCGAGGTGGGGGCGGCACGGACGCCGTGACCGGCCGACCCTCGGTGCGACCGCCGCGCTCGCCGTGGGTGCGGCATGATGCTCGATGACCGGTTCCGCGTGGCACCGGCCGAGGACGGCGGTGGACGCACCGCCCCTGACGAGGGAGTCGAGATGGGGACCGTGTTCAGCGAGGCGGAACGCGCCGCGATGCAGCAGGCCGCCGACGAGCGCCGGGCGACGAGGGGTCTGAAGGGTGCGGCGAAGCGGGACGCCGAACGCGAGGCGTGCACCGTCGCCATCGAGCAGCTGACCGGCTTCGACCGGACCCTGGCCTCCCGGTTCCACCTCCTGGTGACGGAGGTCGCGCCGCACCTCGACCCGAAGACCTGGTACGGCTTCCCGTCGTACGCCCGGGACGGCAAGGTGGTGACCTTCGTGCAGCCGGCCGCCAAGTTCGGGTCCCGGTACGCCACGGTCGGGTTCCAGCAGGACGCGGCGCTCGACGACGGCGCGATGTGGGCCACCTCGTACGCGGTCGTCGAGTGGACCGACGACGTCGAGGAACGGCTCCGCGACCTCGTCCGCCGAGCCGCGGGTTCCGACCCGGGCGAGGACCGGTGACGGCGGTCGGCTCCGATGGGGGCGGGGACCGGTGACGGCGGTCGACGAGGGCCTGCTGTACGACCTGTGCAGCCGCGCGAGGATCGTGCAGGTGCGGTCCGTGTCGTCGGAGGCTGGCCTGCGCGGGCTGACGGACCTGGTCCGACGCGCGACGGGGTGCACGGACACGTACTCCCACGAGCGCGTCGCCGCGATGATCGAGTCCGCACCGCGGCCCGTCGGGTTCCGGTACGGAGCGGCGCGTGTCGAGGCCGTCAGCACCGCTCGGACGACCCCGCCGGAGTCCTGGTCGGAGGACGAGCGGCACGACCACCGGGCCGCGCAGGACGCGTTGCTCGAGGCGGTGGGGCGGGACTCCGGCGAGCCCGTCGCCGGACCGCTGGGGGTCGCGCGGAACGTCGTGGAGCAGCTCCTGCTCCGCTGGTTCTAGCGCTCACACCGCCGCAGCCACCCGGCCGCCCCGGTCCCGCTCCTCCTACTCGTACCGGAGCGCCGCCACCGGGGCTGCCCGGACGGCCCGTGCGGCCGGCCCGAGCGCGGCGGCGAGCCCGGTCGCCGACGCCCCGACGAGCACGACGACCACCAGCCACCCCGGCACGACGGGCGCGATGAGCGTGGCACCCTTCGTGGCCCCGAGCAGCGTGTACGCCCCCGCCCAGCCGTAGGCCGTGCCGAGCAGGACGCCGAGCACGACGGCCACGGCGATGGTGATCGCCGTCTCGACGAGCACGAGCGCGCGGACCTGCTGCCGTGTCGCGCCGACCACCCGGAGCAGGCCGAGCTCACGCCCGCGCTGCGCGATCGTCAGCGCGGTGACCGCGACCACGCCGGCGGCGGCGATGACCCCGGCCGCGCCGACGAGGCCGGTGAACATGACCGCCAGTTGGTCGAACTGCTCCTCGATGCCGCGGTAGTACTCCGGGTCGTCGGCGGCCTGCTGCGAGAGCATGCTCGCGTAGGTCGCGAAGCCCACCGCGAACGTCGCCATGAGCGTGACGGCGATGAGCAGCCCGACGGTCGCACGGGCGGTCCGCCTCGGTGCACGCAGGGAGTTGCGCGCGGCCATGGCGGGGACGACCGAGCGGGCGGTCGCGGCAGCCACCAGGCGGAGGACGGCGGGCAGCAGGACCGGCGACGCGACGACGACACCCGTGAACGACAGGGCACCGCAGCCCACGGCGAGCAGCAGCGCGTCGACGGTCGACGCCCCGAGGACGACGGCGACGCCGAGCCCGGCGGCGCCCGACAGGAAGAGCGCCGCGGCGGTGACCGTGCGTCCCACGGACCGGGTCGTGCCGGGCGGCGGCTCGACACCGGACTCGAGCGCGCGCAGCGGCGGGATGGCGAGGACCGCCCGCGAACCGATGCGGAACGCGAGCGTGGTGATCGTGGCGACGAGCAGCCCGACCGGCACGAGTGCCGGCGGCGCGAGCACGCCGAGCGGCGGGAGCGTCCCGAGCGCGGCGGCGACGGCGAGGGCGGCGTCGGCGACGAGCGTGCCGAGCACGGTCCCGACGACGGCACCGACGAGTCCGCTGACCAGACCGGTCCGGGTCACCTGCCGGCGGAGCCGGGCGCCGGTCGCGCCGAGCAGGCGCTGCAGGGCGAGGGACCGGGTCTGGCCCGCGATCACGGTCGCGCAGGTGTTCGACGCGACGACGGCGCTGACGTACAGCGCGACCCCGATGAACACCCACGCCACGACGGGCAGGATGAGGGCGACCGTGGCGCTCGACCCGGTGCGGTCCCCGAGCTCGACGATCCGCCGTGCGGCGGCCGCCCCGGTCACCACCAGGGCGCCGAGCCCGGCGGACAGTGCGGCGACCGAGACGGTGGCGGGGTCCTCGACGAGGAGCCGGAACGGGAGGCGGTGGTCGCCTCGCCGACGCCGACCGCGGTGACGGGGCACGCTCAGGACCCGCCGTCGCCCGGGTTCGGCGTCCACGCGACCCAGCGGTCGCCCTTCGCGGTCATCGACCAGCCGCCGCACTGCAGCACGGACGTCGCCTTGTAGACGTCGGGCGCGCCGTCGGCGTCCATGGTCGGCGCCGACTTCCGCGGGGTGGTCCTGCAGCCGTCCGCGGTCACGCCGGCACGGCTCGTGAAGACCAGCGTCGTCGGTGCGGTGTCGGAGGCGCGGCCGCCGGTGCCCGTCACGGAGGTGATGGCCGTCGCGTCGTCCGGCAGCCACGCGGGAGCGGACTCCAGGTCGGCGCGGCTGGACGCCTCGGAGGTCAGGCGGTCGTGCGCGGCGTCGCCGAGGGCGGAGCAGCCGGTCAGGGCGACCGCGGCGAGCGCGAGCGCGCCGACGGTCAGGACGGTCGTGGTGGTTCGGGGCATGTCGGGCCTTTCGTGGTGTGTGCTCCGATCACAGCGGACCGCGCCGGCGCAGGGATCGGCTCAGAGGAGGACCGTCGTGCTCCTGCGGGATGACATCGGCGGACCGTGCTGGTCGGACATCGACGCGACCGCCGCGTACGGGTCCCGTCGACGACGCGTGCCGACCGCCGCGCGGGCCGGTGCGTCGTGCCGTCGTCCGACCAGCACGGCACGACGTGGAAGTGCAGGTGCGGCACGCTCTGCCCGGCGTCGGTGCCGGAGGCCTGCAGCACGACGGTGCCGGGTCCAGGGTGTGCGCGACCGGCACCACGAGGGTGTGCCCGGGGGCGAGGGCCGAGTCGGGCAGGGGTGCGAACGCGACCGCGTGCTCCTCGCGCTCGACCCACGTCGCGGCGGCGCTGCCGTCGATGACGCGGCAGAACGGGCAGGTGTCCATCGGCCCGGTCTGGGGCAGTGGGGGACAGCGACCGCACATCCTGCGGACCGCGGGGAGTGGTCGGCCTAGCGTGGGATCGTCATGGCAGCCGAACACCGCAGATCCGTCGAGCCCGATGGGGCTCCCACCGTCGCGCACCACACCGCGCACCACGCCGCGACCGCCGAGCACACCGAGGCGGAGCAGGCCGAGCAGCACCCCACCGAGCAGTCTTCCACCCAGCAGGAGCCTGCCGACCGGCGCGGCGGCCCGGGGGGTGGCGGCGACGAGCCGGACCCGAACCGCTGGAAGGCGCTCGTCATCTGCTTGCTCGGCGGCGGCATCGTGCTGCTCGACGTGTCGATCGTCAACGTCGCACTGCAGTCGATCTCGAGCGGCCTGCCCGGCGCCTCGCCCGAGGCCGTGCAGTGGATCCTGTCCGGTTACGCCCTGGCGTTCGGTCTGCTGCTCGTCCCCGGCGGTCGTCTCGGCGACGCCTCGGGCCGGCGGCGGATGTTCGTCATCGGCGTCGGGCTGTTCACGGTCGCGAGCGCGCTCTGCGGGTTCGCCCCGAACGGGCTCGTCCTGGTGATCGCCCGCCTCGTGCAGGGCTTCGCGGGCGGCCTGCTCACACCGCAGGTGACCGCGCTCATCCAGCAGCTGTTCCGCGGCAAGGAGCGCGGCACCGCCTTCGGGCTGTTCGGTGCCACCGTCGGCATCGCGACCGCGATCGGCCCCCTCATCGGCGGGCTGCTCATCACCGCGTTCGGCACCGAGAACGGCTGGCGCTTCGTCTTCTTCGTGAACCTGCCCGTGGGACTCGTCACGATCCTCCTGGCCTTCCGCTACCTGCCCGCCGCGGCGAAGAAGGAACGCGGTCGCCGGCACGACTTCGACCCGGTCGGCATCGTGCTGCTCGGTGCCGCGGTGGTCGCCCTGCTGCTGCCGTTCGTGCAGTCGGAGCAGTGGAAGAGCAACGCGAAGTGGTGGCTGGTCGTCGCCGCCGTCGTGTTCGCCGTCCTGTTCGTGCTGTGGGAGCGCCGCTACGGCCGGACGAAGGAGCCGGTCATCGACCTCGGGCTCTTCCGCCGTCGGTCGTTCTCGCTCGGCGTCGGCCTGGCCACGGTGTACTTCGCCGGCTTCACCCCGCTGTTCTTCGTCCTGACGCTCGCACTGCAGTCCGGCCTGCACTACTCGGCCCTGCTCGCCGGCCTGGCCTCGGTGCCCTTCGCGATCGGTTCCGGCGTCGCCTCGACGATCGGTGGACGGGTCGTGCACCGCTTCGGCCGGCAGCTCATCGTCGTCGGCACGGTCCTGGTCCTCATCGGGCTCGGCGGTGTCGTGTGGGTGGTCGCGAACCACTACGGACCGAACCTCGGCTGGTGGCTGGTGCTGCCGCTCCTGGTCGGGGGCATCGGCTCCGGGCTCACGATCTCGCCGAACCAGACGCTCACGCTCTCCGAGGTCCCGGTGGAGCAGGGCGGCTCGGCCGGCGGTCTCATCCAGGTCGGCGCCCGCGTCGGGTCGGCGATCGGCATCGCGGCGGTCGGCAGCGTCTTCTACTCGGCGCTCGCGAGCACGAAGGGCGACTACGCGCAGGGGCTGCCGCTGGGGCTCGGAGTGTCCCTGGCGTTCGTCGCGGCCGCGCTCGTGGCGGGCATCGTCGACGTCGTGGTCGGCAAGGTCCGGCACACGGAGGCGACCGTCTGATCCCGGCGACCGGGTGCGGCGCTCCTGACGAGCGACGTCCCGCCGGCGCACCGGTAGCCTGCCCGGATGCGCTCCCGCCTCCGCCGACAGACGCCCGCGCTCGTGCTGGCCGCCCTCGCCGTCTGCGCGGTCGTCGGCGCAGTACTGGCCGAGCAGGCCGCGTGGCCGCTCGCACCCGCGTTCCCGTGGGCGCACTCCGGCGACTTCGCGTTCGTCGCGACGCGCAACCAGTTCGACGCGGCGCAGGCCGCCCGCGTGGTGGCCTGGGGCTCGGCGGCGCTCGCCGTGGTGCTCGTCCTGGCGTCCGTGGTCGCCGCCCTGGCGCGCCACCGTCGTTCCTGACCGCGGGGCGGCCACGGCGACCCGGTGGCGGCCGGGAGGCGCTGCACCGGCCCGGCACCGCGCCTCCCGTCCGTCGCGTCGCCCCCTCCGTCAGGCCAGCTGGCCGGACGGCGGGCGCGCGTCATCCCGCAGGATGATCCGCGGGGTGCTCCGCGCCCCCTAGGTTTCGACCAGCGGGGGCGTGTCCCCGCGGCCGAGCCAGGGAAGGCACCGTGACCCGACACACGAAGCGATCGTCCGCGATCCGATCCGCCACCGTCCTCGCGGTGACCGCCGTCCTGACGGGCGTGCTCGCCGCGCCCGCCCACGCCGCCCCCGCGGCCGCGGCGGCGGTCGCCCCCGTGGCGCAGGGCGACGACTGGAGCGTGACCCCCTCCGCAGGCGGCTACGACGTCACGCTCGACCTCGATGCACCGTTGCCGATCCGGGCCGCGGCGCCCGTGCTCCTGGTCGACGGACACGACGTCGGCGTCGGCCGGACGAGCCTCGACCAACGGCGGGTGACCGTCACCACCACCGACCCCGCGGTGGCCCGGGCCGACGACGTGTCGCTCGCGTGGACGAGCGACGTCGACCCGTCCGCGCCGTCGGGCACACCGCAGCCGGGTGCACCGCAGACGGTCGCCCCGCAGGCCGCGCCGTCCGGAACCCCTGCGCCGTCCGGGACCCCTGTGCCGTCCGACGCCCCTGCGCCGAGCGACGCGGACCCCGCAGCGGCCGGCCCGTACACGGTGGCGCGCGCCGACTACGACCTCGGCGACCAGGTGGAGACCCTGCGCGGCTTCGGGGGCAACCGCAAGGGCGAGATGCGCGCCGCGGTGTTCCTGCCGGAGGACGCCCCGGGGAAGCGCCCGGTGGTCGTGTTCCTGCACGGCCGGCACGAGGCCTGCGTGGGCGGGACCCCGAGCAGCGCCGGGTGGCCGTGCGGCCGTCGGCAGACCGAGATCCCGAGCTACCGCGGCTACGATGCCGCCGCGACCGCGCTGGCGAGCAACGGCTACGCCGTCGTCTCGGTCTCCGCGAACGCGATCAACGCGCTCGACGGCACGTACGCCGACGACGGCGGAGCCCTCGCCCGCGGGCAGCTCGTGCTCGACCACCTCGACCTGCTCCGCCGTGCGGACGCCGGCCAGGAGCCGCGCCTGTCACCGCTGCTCGTCGGCCGGCTCGACCTCGGCGACGTCGGACTCATGGGGCACTCGCGCGGTGGCGACGGCGTCGTCCGGGCCGCCCTGCTCAACGAGCAGCGCGCGCAGCCGTTCGGCATCAGGGCCGTGATGCCCCTCGCGCCGACGGACTTCGGGCGGACGACGCTGCCCGACACGGACACCGCCGTCGTCCTGCCCTCCTGCGACGGGGACGTCTCCGACCTGCAGGGCCAGCACTTCTTCGACGACTCCCGCACCGCGTACGGCGACGACGTCCTGCGCTCGTCGATCCTCGTGATGGGCGCGAACCACAACTTCTTCAACACGACGTGGACACCGGGGAAGTACCCGCTGGCCTCGTCGGACGACTGGTGGGACGACACCGACCCGGTGTGCGGGACGTCGTCGTCGACCAGCACACGCCTGTCCGCCGATGCTCAGAACGCCGTCGGCACCAGCCTGGTCAGCGGGTTCTTCCGACTGACGCTCGGTGGTGAGCAGCAGTTCCTGTCCTCCTTCGACGGCAGCGGCCGCCAGCCGGCGGCACTCGGCTCGGCCGACCTCCGCGTCACCGCGTCGCTGCCCGGCGCGAGCCGCCGCGACCTCGCGCTGTTCACCGCTGCCGACCGGGCCGTCACCACGACCGGCCAGGTGACCGCGACGACGTGCGCCAGCGCCACGGACGTGCAGGCGAAGCCGGCACTGCCCGCCTGCGTCGCGTCGTCGTCGAACGCACCCGACTTCACGCCGGCCTGGCTCGCACCGGCCGTACCCGCCACCCCCGCGTTGCACGTCGTCCCCACCCGGACCCCGACCGGCGGCCAGGTGCACGTCGCGGTGCCCGCCGAGCGCGGCGACCTGTCCGGGTTCTCGGCACTGTCCGTCCGGATCGCCCCGGACGACGGATCGCGCACGGACGCCGACGTCACGCTGCGCGTGCGGGACGCCGCCGGGCACGTCGCGTCGCAGCGGCTCGCCGACGTCAGCCGTGCCGGGCAGCGGCTGCCCGGGTCACGGAATGCCCCGCGGAAGACCCTGCTCCAGCAGGCGCAGGTCCCGCTCACCGCGTTCGTCGGCGTCGACCTGACCGCGGTGCGCGAGGTCACGGTCGACGTCCCCGCGGGCAACGGCGGCGTGCTGCTCAGCGACCTGTCGGTGCTCCCGGCGTCGTCCGTCGGGCACCCCGCCGTGGTCGACCGTCCGACGGTCCGGATCGCCGACCGCACCGTCGACGAGGGTTCCGGTCGGGGCACCGTCCGCGCCGCCGTCGTGCTCTCGCGCCCCGCGCAGCAGACCACGACCGCGTACTTCGACCTGTCCGAGGTGTACGACGAGCACCTCACCCCGACCATGCAGCCCGTGGTGTTCCGACCGGGGGAGGTCTGCAAGGCGGTGAGCGTGCCGCTGCTCGGCGACCGTCGCCCGTCCACCGCGCCCACGACCGGGTACCCGATGACCGTGAGCAACACCCAGGGCGGTGCCGTGCTCGGCGACGGGGTCGGCACGCTGACCGTCCGCGAGGACGACGGCGTCCGCGACGACCGCGGTCGCACCGTCGCCTCGGCCGTGCCCGTGGGCACGGCCGGTGACGCCTGCGCCGAGGCCACCGCCGCCCCGACCACCGTGGGGACGAGTGCGGCGACCGTGCAGCGCGGGAAGCGGATGACCTTCAGTGCCTCGGGCTTCCGCGCCGGCGAGTCCGTGCTGTTCCGGGTCGACAAGGGCGTCGCCGGTCGCGTGACGTCGGACGGCCGCGGCCGGGTCTCCCTCGCATGGACGGCCTCCGCATCGACGGCGATCGGGAAGCACGCGGTGTCCGTGTCGGGTGCAGGGTCGAAGCGCGTCGGGTCCGGTAGCTTCGCGGTGCGGAGGTGACCCGGGCCGTCCCCGGGACCGGCGGAGGGGGAAGCATGGACGACGTGTCGGAGCAGCGTGGAGCGCGGCGGCCGACGGTCGTGACCGTCGCGGTCGCGATCTGGTGGACGGTGCTCGCCGTGCGGACCGTGGAGGTCGTCGTCGGGATCGTCCGGCTCGACCGCGAGGACCCCGCACTCCTGCCGGCCGGCCTGGTCGGCGCGGTGCTCGGGATCGGCTTCTGCGCGCTGCTCGCGTGGGGCGCGCTGCGCACGGCACGTGGCTCCGGGACCGCCCGGTTCTGGCTCGCGCTGGTCAGCGCCTTCGCGGTGCTCAACGTGGTGATCGCCGTCTTCGCTGCGGAGCCGAGCTGGACCGTGCTCGAGCCGCTCGCGCTCGGCGTCGCCGCGGTCCTGACCTACCTGCCCTCGGCCCGGCCGTGGTTCCCGAGGGCCGAGCGTCGGCCGCGCCGGGTCGAACCGCGGACGATCGGGTGGGACCCGCAGACCGGGGAGCGGATCACGGAGCAGCACGGGAGCGACGGCAGGGGCTGACCCGTCTGCCCGGTGACGGTCCGACACGCCGGACCGGGAACCCGTCGGCAGTCTGCGGACACCACCTGACATGAACCAGATCACGGGGGACCGGGCCGACTGGGCACTGAGCCTCGCGGGCGACGGGCAGGCCTTCGGCAGGGTCTTCGACCGGCATGCCGCGAGGCTCCGGCGGCACGCGGTCGGCCTCGTTCCGACCTCGGCGGTCGCCGACGCGGACGACGTCGTCGCGATGACGTTCCTCGAGGCGTGGCGCCGCCGGGACACCGTCCGTTTCGTCGACGACTCCCTGCTGCCGTGGCTCCTCGTGACGGCGACGAACACGGCGCACAACGTCACCCGGTCGACTCGTCGGCACCGTGCCTTCCTCGGCCGGTTCCCGATGCCCGAACCGGCGCCGGACCCCGCAGAGCAGTTCTCCGACGGCGGCGCGGTCGCCGCGATGGGTCGGCTCTCGCTCGACGACCAGCGCGTCCTGACGCTCTGTGTGCTCGAGGGGCTCGGCGAACGCGAGGCAGCCGCCGTCCTCGGCGTGCGGCCCGGGACGGTGAAGTCCCGACTCCACCGGGCGAAGGCCCGGCTCCACCAGCGGTACACAGCCACAGCGGAACCCCTCGGAGGCGCACTGTGAACGACGACTTCTCCCCACGCCTGACCGCGATGCGCGACGCGCTCGTCGCCGAGGTCGACCGGACCGGCGCTGCCGGCACCACTCCGGTCCGGCGCCGACGCCCGACCCGGGCCACGGTGCTGGCCGTCCTCGCGGCGTTCGTGGTCGGTGGCGGGCTCACCGGCGGCTTGACCGCGGCCGCGCTCCCCGGAGCAGACCCGGACGCCGCCGTCGAGACCCAGCTGGCGACGTCCGCGCGGTACCAGGTGGAGGAGAGCAACCACGCGACGGTGCTCGGGACCCCGACCTTCCTCGTCACGCACGGCGACCGGACCATCACGCTGGACGACCGACCGCGCGGAGCCGACGCGATCACGGTGTCGTGGACGTGCCTGGACCGGGCGGACCTCCGGGTGGCGGTCGACGGGACGCGCGTGGATGTCGGCGACCCGTGCCTGCCCTCGACCGAGGACGTCGACCGCACGTCGTGGAGCATGACCCCCGTGGATGGCTCCGGCAACAGCACGGTCACGCTGTCGGGTTCCGGGCCGGCGCGCTACGCCGTGTGGGTGTCGTGGATGCAGCGGGCGACGATCGCCGAGCCGTCGCCGCAGCAGGACGCCGAGACCGCCGACGGGGTCGTCACGCTGCAGGAGTACACCACGGCCTTCAACCGGCTGCAGGCGTGCATGGCGCAGGCGGGGCACCCGATGGGTGAGGTCCCGCTCACGTACTCCGCCGACGGGCTCTGGAGCTCGACGCCGGGCGGCGACGGACCCTGGTACCAGTACGGCATCGCCTCGGAGAGCGTGGAGGCGTTCGATACCCAGTGCTACCCGCGGGAGTTCGACGACGTCGACACGATCTGGCAGGGCGAGCACCCGATGCCGTACGAGCCGCCCGTGGATCCGGCGCTGCGCGACTGACCGGCCGGCACCGCAACGGACGGGAGGCGCGGTGCCAGCTGGCACCGCGCCTCCCGTCCGACGGTCAGACCGTCCGTCGCCCGTTGCGACATTGCACTCGTCGAACGACAGCTGTTCTGTCGCACCATGCTCGTGCATCGGATGCGTGCGCATGATGCGACAAGACCGCTGTCGAACGACAGCGGTCTTGTCGCGGGATGCGTGCAGACTCAGCGCGACCGACCGGAACCACCGACCGAGCCCGCGCCGCCTACACCCCCGCGGGCACCGCCACCCGCGTCAACCGCACCGGCACCGCCTTCGACACCGGCGTGTTGCTGCCCTTCGCCGCGCTGTCGAGCGGCACGAGCACGTTCGCCTCCGGGAAGTACGCGGCCGCGCAGCCTCGGGCGCTCGGGTACGCGACGACCCGGTAGTCCCGCAGCACCCGCTCGACGTCGTCGTCCCACACCGTCGCGACGTCGACCCGGTCGCCGTCCTGCAGCCCGAGCTCGGTGAGGTCGTCCGGGTTCACGAACACGACGTGCCGCCCCTTCTTGATGCCCCGGTACCGGTCGTTCAGGCTGTAGATCGTCGTGTTGTACTGGTCGTGGGCGCGCAGCGTCTGCAGCAGCAGGGTGCCCTCGGGGCGCTCGACGTGCTCCAGCTCGTTGACGGTGATCATCGCCTTGCCGGTCTTCGTGCCGAACGAACGCGAGTCGCGGGGACCGTTCGGCAGGACGAAGCCCTCCTTGCTCGCGGCGCGGCGGGAGTAGTCCTCGAAGCCGGGGACGACGTGGCTGATGTGGTCGCGGATGACGTCGTAGTCGTCACGCATGCCCTGCCAGTCCACTGCCACGCGGTCGCCGAGCGTGGCCTTCGCCAGCTCGCAGACGATCGCGACCTCGGACAGCAGGCCCGGGGCGACCGGCGGCACTTGGCCGTGGCTGCCGTGCACGGAGCACACGGTGTCCTCGACGGAGACGAACTGCGGGCCCGCGGCCTGCACGTCGATCTCGGTGCGACCCATCGTGGGCAGGATCAGGGCTTCGTCGCCGACCACGGCGTGCGAGCGGTTCAGCTTGGTCGACACCTGCACGGTCATCTCGGTGCCGCGGAACGCCGCCTCGGCGAGCTGCGAGTCCGAGATGGCCGCGACGAGGTTGCCGCCCATGCCCATCCAGAACGTGATCTCGCCGCGCTGCATCGCCGTGATGCCCTTGAGCGCGTCGACCCCGTGTTCGCGCGGCGGCTCGAAGTGGAACTCCTTCGCCAACGCGTCGAGGAACGAGTCGGGCATCTGCTCCCAGATGCCCATCGTGCGGTCGCCCTGCACGTTGCTGTGCCCGCGGATCGGCGAGGCGCCGGCGCCCGGACGGCCGATGTTCCCGCGGAGGAGCAGGAGGTTGATGATCTCCTTGATCGTGTCGACGGCCTTGGTGTGCTGCGTGATGCCCATCGCCCACGTGATGATCGTCCGCTCGGAGCGCATGTAGCGCTCGGCGAGCTCGTCGATCTCCTCGAGGGTGAGCCCGGTCGCGCGCACGACCTCGTCGTCGTCGACCTGCAGGACGTGCTCGACGAACGCCTCGTACCCGCTGGTGTGCTCGGCGATGAAGGCGTGGTCGACGACCGTGCCGGGGGCGGCGAGCTCGGCCTGCACGACGCGCTTCGAGAGCGCCTGCAGCAGCGCCATGTCGCCGCCGAGCCGGATCTGCACGAACTGGTCGGCGATCTCGGTCCCGCGGCCGACGACGCCCCGGACCTTCTGCGGGTTCTTGTAGCGCTTCAGGCTCGACTCCGGCAGCGGGTTCACGGCGACGATCTCGGCGCCGTTCTCCTTGGCGTCCTCGAGCGCGGTGAGCATCCGGGGGTGGTTCGTGCCCGGGTTCTGGCCCATCACGATGATGAGCTCGGTCTCCTCGAAGTCGTCGTACGCGATGGTCGACTTGCCGATGCCGACGACCTCGGCCATCGCCAGGCTCGTCGACTCGTGGCACATGTTCGAGCAGTCGGGCAGGTTGTTCGTGCCGAAGGCCCGGACGAACAGCTGGTAGACGAAGGCCGCCTCGTTCGAGGTGCGCCCGGACGTGTAGAACGACGCCTGGTCGGGGGAGTCGAGCCCGTTCAGCTTGTCGGCGATGATCCGGAACGCCCGCTCCCAGCTGACCGGCTGGTAGTGGTCCTTCCCCGCGGGCTTCCAGACCGGTTCGGTGATGCGGCCCTGCATGCCGAGCCAGTACTCCGTCTTGTCGGCGAGGTCGTCGACCGAGTGCTCCGCCCAGAACGACCGCGGCACGAGCACCGGGGTGGCCTCCCACACGACCGCCTTGGCGCCGTTCTCGCAGAACTCGGCGGTCTTGCGCTTGTCCGGGTCCGGCCAGGCGCAGCTCATGCAGTCGAACCCGCCCTTCTGGTTCAGGTTCAGCATGAGCTTGGCGGTGCGTGCGACGCCGAGCTGCTCGATCGCCGGGGTCATCGAGTGCAGGACACCGGGGACGCCGGCCGCCCACTCCTTCGGCTCGCCGACCGTCATCTCGGCGTCGGTCACGTCGTCCTTCGGGGGCTGTTCGGTCACGGTGCGCTCACTGTCTCTCGCTGGGGCTCTGCGGTGCGGGCGGGCTCGACGATCCGCTCCGGTCGGCTGTAGACGACCATGCTCTGGCCGCGGAGGAAGCCGACGATCGTGATGCCGACCTCCTTCGCCAGGTCGACGGCGAGCGACGACGGTGCGGACACCGCGGCGAGCACCGGGATCCCGGCCATCGACGCCTTCTGCGTCAGCTCGAAGCTCGCCCGCCCGGAGACCATGAGGACGGTGCCGCTCAGGGGCAGCCGTCCCTCCTTCACGGCCCAGCCCACGACCTTGTCGACGGCGTTGTGCCGCCCGACGTCCTCGCGGAGGACGAGCATGCGCCCGGTCCGGCCGTCGAACAGGGCCGCCGCGTGCAGGCCGCCGGTCTTCTCGAAGACGTCCTGGGCCTCGCGGAGCCGGTCCGGGAACGTCGCGAGGAGGCCCGGGTCGAGCACGAGGTCGTCGTGCTGCACCGCGTGCTGCGAGGTGGTCCGGACGGCGTCGATGCTCGCCTTGCCGCACAGGCCGCAGGAGCTGGTCGTGTAGAAGGCGCGCTCGAGGCTCGGGTCCGGCGCGGGGACGCCAGCGGCCAGCGTCACGTCGAGCACGTTGTACGTGTTCAGGCCCTCGTCGGTCGCGCCGGCGCAGTACCGCGCGGCGGCGAAGTCGTCACCGCGGGCGATGACGCCCTCGGACACCAGGAACCCGGCGGCGAGGTCGACGTCGTTGCCCGGGGTCCGCATGGTGATCGCGAGCGAGTTGCCGCCGACGCGGATCTCGAGCGGTTCCTCGACCGCCAGCAGGTCGTCGCGCACGGAGCGCGACGTCGCGACCGTGATGCGGGTGACGCGCTTCCGCGCGGTGATCCGGCTCATGGTCCGGGTCTACCATCCACGTCCGACTGCCGCCAGGGCGGTGCGGATCTCGCCGTCCTGCCTGTCCCGGTCCTCAGGACCACGGCAGTCGGACGGGAGGCACGGCATCGCCCGCCACGCGGCCCCCGGACCCGACGACCATCAGGCCGTCCGCGTCGGCCAGGCCGCGCAGCATCGCCGACGTCTGGTGGGACGCCGGCACGGCACCGTCGGGCGTCGCCCGGTACGCGAGCACCAGTCCTCCCGGACGGTCGTTCGGCACGTCGACCGCCAGTCGGACCGACCCGGTCGGCTCGAGCGGGCGTCCGAGCAGCCCGGCGACGAGCGGCCCGCCGAGCAGCACGAGGCCGACCATCGCGGCCATCGGGTTGCCGGGCAGGCAGAGGTACAGGGTGGTGCCCCGGCGGGCGAGGAGCATCGGGCGTCCGGGGCGCACGTCGACCCGGTCGACGAGGAGCTCGGCGCCGATGCGGTCGAGCGCACCGCGGACGTGGTCGGTCGACGACCCCGCCGTCCCGCCGGTGGTCACGACGAGGCGCTCGCGGGCGGCGTCCAGGACCCGGGCGGTGTGGTCGGCGTCGTCGGACACCCGCTCGGTGGCCACCGGCTCGGCGCCGGACGAGCGGAGCACCGCGGGCAGCGTGTGCGTGAAGACGTCGCGGACCTGCCCCGGGCGGGGCACGCCGCTGCCGACGATCTCGTCGCCGAGCACCGCCACCCGGGCGGTCGGGGCGGGCGCGACGAGCACGTCGTCGACGCCGGAGGCCGCGGCCAGTGCCGCTCGGGGCGGCGTGAGGACCGTGCCGCCGGCGAAGAGCACCTGCCCGAGCGCGACCTCCTCGCCCGCTGGTCGGACGTGGCGACGCGTCGAGGGCGTGTGCCGGACGAGGAACCCGGCGTGGTCGACCGCGGCGTCCTCGGAGCGGACCACGGCGTCGGTGCCCGGCGGCACGGGGGCCCCGGTCGTGATCGGCCGCGCGTGCCCGGGCGTCAGGCGTTCGGCCGACGGCACCGCACCGGCGACGATGGCCGTCCCGAGCACCCACGGGCCGTCACCGGCGACCGCCCAGCCGTCCATCGCGGCACCGTCGTGCCCGGGGACCGCGCCCGGCGCGAGCAGGTCGCCGACGAGCGTCCGTCCGAGCGCACCGACCAGGTCGAGCCGCACCGGACCGGCACCGAGGTCCCGGACGGCACTCTCCGCGGCGAGCCGACCGCCCTGCCGGTGGGCCTCGGCGCGGGCGTCGTCCCAGGGGAGGAGGACCGCCGTCACCGGGCGTCGGGCTCGGAGGACCCGGAGGGCTCGGGGGACGCGGAGGGCTCGGAGGGTGCGGGGGCCTCGCCGCGGGCCAGGGCCAGGCGGGTGGCGGTCGCCGCGGCGTCGCTGACGTCGGCGCTCGACCCGCCCCGGAGTCCCGCGGCGTACCCGGCCAGGAAGGTGGTGAGCGGGGCGGCCGGACGGGCGACGCCGTGTGCGGCGTCACGCGCGAGGTCGAGCACGACGTCGCGGTCGAGCGTGAAGTCCTCGGGGAACCCGAGCGCCTCGGCGAGCTCGGCGGTCCATGCGGCGAGGACGTCGTCAGTGGTCATGCGGTCAGTCAAGCAGCCCCGACCCGTCGGTGACCCGCGCGGCGTCGGCCGGTTCGTCCACGTCCGCACAGAGTCCGGCGGCCAGCGGGACCTCGACGATCCTGAGGTCCGCGGTCAGCCGCCGGACCGCCGCACCGTCGGGATCGTCGAGCGCCCGGACCGCCGCACGCAGCGCGTCCGAGCGGTACAGGGCGAGCAGCGGTTGCCGGTGCCCGCCCTCGTCGACCGCGACGAGCCCGTCGGTGTCGTCACCCGCGTCGTCGGCGGCGCCGAGCAGCTGCGCGACGGCGGCCTCGGGGCGGACGAGGTCGCACGCGAGCACGAGCGTCCACGGTGCCGGGTCGGCGACGGCGACGAGGCCCGCGGCGATCGCGGCGACCGGTCCGCCGAAGGGCGGGTCCTCGCGGGCGTGGACGACCCCGTCGGGGGCCGAGCGCCCGTCGCGGAGCCCGACGAGCACGACCGTCGCTGCCCGTCCGGCCGCGGCGACCGCGTGGTCCGACAGCGCCAGGCCCCCCGAGACGAGCGCCGTCTTGTCGACCCCGCCCATGCGCGACGCCCGCCCGCCTGCCAGGAGGACGGCGTCGTGCGCCACGCTCACCGTCCCGGCCATCCCTGCACCGTACCCGCCCTTCTCAGACGAGGCAGTCACCTGGTACACCAGACACCAAACATCACAGGAGGGGAGTTCGATGCGGAACACACGGAAGACGGTCACGGCCGTCGCCGGGACGATCACGGCGTTGATGGGAGTGCTCGCGTTCGGTGCCCCGGCCCACGCCGGGACGGCGGTTCCTCCCAAACCGGTCGAGCACGGCATGGTGATGCCGGCGGACGGCCAGGGCACCTCGCGGTACGTCTCGCACCCGGAGGGTGGCGGGACGTGGACCCACGGGACGGACGGTGCGAACAACACCGCCTACTCGAACTTCCACCACTCGTCGCGGAAGCACGGCTCGTCGGTGCAGAACGGGAGAGGGCGGGTGCGGCGGAGCGCTGACACGCGAGCAGGCTCCACCGCACGCGCGTCCATCACGAAGACCTACGCCGGCAACTCGGCGTACTACCGGTTCGTCAAGTAGGGACCGGGTCGGGACGGTGGCGACGTCACCGTCCCGACCTGCACCCCATGAGATTCCTCATCGCACTGGTCGGATCGTCCTTGGCGATCCTGCTCGCCGTCGCCTTCTCGAGCACCGCAGTGGTCGATGCGCTCGCGCCTCGCGGGGCGACGCAGTTGGTCACGGTCTGGGACCTCGGCCAGGTCAGCCCGACGGACTTCCGCGCGCTGGTGCCCGAGCTGGCGGCACGGCACCACATCGCCCTCGTCAAGGAGGACGTCACGGAACACGCCTCGGGGAACTCCCGGACGGAGTCGATCGTCAACGCCGCGGCGACACGTTCGCTCTCGCCGGAGCCGGCTCGGGTCCCACGCTTCGATCTCCGTGACCACGTTCGTGCTGTTCCGTGGCGCGACCTCCCGGACTCGGCACTGACCGGGCAGTACTCGACCGACGCCACCTCCGCGACGGCGGCTGCGTTCGTCGCCGACCTGGACGAACGAGGAGTCGAAGTGACGTTGCTGCCGTTGGACGTGATCGGTCTCGCCAGGTGGGTCGTGAGTGAGGTCCCGGTGGTGCCGCTCGCCGCCGCCGTGCTCGTCGTCCTCGTCGTGGGCGGCGCCGCCTGGACGGTCCGACGTACCCGCCGGCACCTGCTGCTGGTCCTGCACGGCATGCCGTCCGGTCGAGTCGGGCTCCGAGCGGCGGGGACCGCCCTCGCGGTGCTGTTCTCGGGCGCGGCGACCGCCGTGGCGACGACGGTCCCGGTCTTCGCCGCCTCCGATCGTCTGGCGCGGTGGGGGCTCTTCACCGGGGTGTTCCTCGCGGGCGTCGCTGCAGCCACGGTCGTCCTCCTGGTCGGTGTCGGTACCGGTCTGCTCCTGGTGCGTCCGGACCGACGGCTCCTCGACGGGCTGCAGGGCGCCCGCCCCCTCCGGAGCCTGCTCGGGATCACGCTCGTCGGCCGAGCGGTCGTCCTGCTGAGCGTGTGCAGCGTCCTCGGCGGACTGATGGTCGTCCTCGGTGCCGCACGCACGAACGCGGACGACGGGCCTGAGCTGCGCGCATCGGGCTCGTTCGGGGCGCTCGCGTTCCGCAACGGGAACCTCGACGATCCAGCCGTCGAGCGGGGGCTCGTCGGGCTCGTCGACGACCTCGACGCCGCGGGCTCGGTGGTCGTCGCGGTCCACCCCGCGACACCGATGTACCAGGGCAACGGGCCGGACGAGGGCAACTCGCTGATCGTCAACGACGCGTTCCTCCGACGACAGCCGGTCGACGCCGTGACCGGCAGGCGGATCCGCCCGCAGGACGTCGACGACGGGTCGCTCGTACTCCTGGTGCCCAGCGACGTCCCCTGGACCGACGCGGACCTCGCTGACTGGACGGGGTGGGCTGACTTCCAGTCGACGCACGACGGCGGCCCGACGGGTGCGCCGGTCGACGTCCGGGTCCTCCGGACAGCGCCGATCGGGCAGGTGTTCAACTACGGCAACGATGCCGGCGACGACACCAGCTCCCAGCAGTCGCCGGTCATCGCGGTCCTGCCACACGCACGAGCCCTCGTGTCCGTGGACTTCGTCGTCTCCGCGTTGACCCAGGGGCAGATCGTCTTCACCGACGTCGCGGCCCTGCGGCGGGAGATCAGCCGGCGTGGTCTCGGTCCGGAGATCGGCGGTGTCGAGCTGCTCGCCGACCGGTACGGTGCCCGAGCCCGGACGATCGACCGGTCGCTCAGGTGGGACACGACCGCCGCGACGACCGCGCTCGCGGTGACCGCGGTGTCGTCACTCGGCGCTGCGGCGATCACCGCCCGACTGCGGCGACGGCGAGCGTTCGTCCGAGCGCTCCACGGAGAACGACGGACCAGGGCCGTGCTGGTCGCCGCTGTCCTCCCGGCCACGACGACGGTGGAGGTGCTCGCCGCCGCCGCGGTGGACACCGCCCTGCCGGCGTCCCGTGTCGTGCTCCTCGGACTCGCGGCCCTCGACGCAGTGGTCACCATCGGCGCCCTCGCGGTCCTCACCCGCGGTCCGGCCTCGGCCGCTGGGCACGCCGCACCGGAGGGGAGGACGACATGACCACGTCCGTGCCGGCGCTCACGGCCGACCGCATCGCCAAGGAGCTCGGCGCGCGCACGCTCTGGAGCGACCTGACGTTCGAGGTCGCCGGCGGCCGCTCCCTCGTGGTGACCGGGCCGAGCGGATGCGGCAAGTCCACGCTGCTCCACTGTCTCGGAGGCCTCGACCGGGTGACGGCGGGGACCGTCCGAGTGGCCGGAGCACCCCTGCCCGCGGCCGGACGGCGGCGCAGTGCTCTCTTCCGATCTGCGGTCGGCCACCTGCTCCAGCAGCCCGCGCTCGACGACACGTGGTCGGTCCGCTCGAACCTCGACGTCGCGTTCATCGGGACGCGAGTCCGTCGGACCGACCGACGTGCACTCCGACGGGATGCGCTCGCCCGCGTCGGTCTCGCCGGGGCGGACGAGCACGCTCGGGCCCACGTCCTGAGCGGCGGGGAGCGGCAACGAGTCGCCCTGGCGCGGATCCTGCTCCGTCGGCCGCGCGTGCTGTTCGCCGACGAACCCACGGCGGCGTTGGACGACGCCGCCGCTCGGGTCGTGATCGACGTGCTGGACGAACTACGCCGCGCGGGGACCGCCGTGGTCACGGCGACGCACGACCCACGGCTCACGGCGTGGGCCGACGACCGGATCGACCTTGCTCCGAGGTGCCGCTCACGACCGCTCGACCCCTGACCGCTCCGCGTGGTGTGCGGACCCGTCGGCAGCTGCGGTCAGGAGCACTGCTCGAGGGCGAAGGACTGCGGGGCACTCCAGCGCGCCCGACCCCGTGCGCCGTCGGGCGCCCACTGCTGCACCACCCGACAGCCGAGCTCCGCCGTGGCCCGACGCACGGGGCTCGACGGAGCCGAGCCCGACGAGACGACGAACAGCCGGTCCTCGCCCGAACGGACGAGACCCTCGATCTGCGCGGTCGTGAAGACGGGGACCTGGCCGGAGAAGCCGCCGTCGGTCAGGACCTCGTCGCCGGTCGCTCCGATGACGTCGGCGGACACCCGCCACGAGTCGGCGAGGAACAACGGCTTGCCGTCCCGCCCACCGCCAGCCCGCTCGGCGTCGGCGACCAGGGCGGTCTCGGCTGCGGAGAGCCGGGTGTGGCCGCCGACGACGTCGGGAGTCGAGACCGAGAACGCCCCGCTGACGACCCCGGGAGCGGGACCCGCTCCGCCCCGGCCGAGGGCGAGCGCCCGTGTCGGGCCCGCACCGGAACGGGCGAACGCACCCTGCGCGACACCGACCGAGGCGTCCGACCCGCTGCCGTCCCGGGACGCGTCGAGCACCTGCAGCGAGAAGCACGCGGGTCCCAGCACCACGGCGGCGACGAGCAAGCCGGCGGCGGTCCTCCGGCTGCCGACGACCCGCGTCGAGGGCGCACCCGCCACCCGGCGCCACCGCACGAGGAGCGCGACGAGGGCGGCCACCGTGACACCGACGGCGAGGACGGCGAGGAGCGTCGGCTCCGACGACGCGCGCGCGAGCCACGCCCACCACGCGCCCTGGACGACGAGCAACGCGACGGGCACCAGCCGCAGCTGGCGGTCGGGTGCGTCGACGAGCCGGGCGGCGCTCCACCACCCGAGCGCCGCGAGGGCCGCGAGCTGGACGCCGATGCCGGCGACGTACGCGGTGTGCGGGAGGGTGAGGGCGGACAGCACCACGAACCCGGTGCCCAGCCACACGACCAGGGTGAGGAACGTGGCGGTGGGGACCCGGGCCTCCCGGACGGTGCGCCCCGGCCACCAGCGGACCGCACCCACGACGATGCCGGTGAGCGCCGCGGGCCACGACCAGCCGACCTGCGACGCGTAGCGCGGTGTGACGAGCTGCAGCAGGGAGTGACCGGGCCGGTGCCCGGCGACGGCACGCCACGCGTCCGCGGCGTGGGCCGAGGCCTGCCCGAGCGCGCCGACCGCACCGGGCCACGCGCCGGGCAGGAACCGGTCGACGCCGTTGTAGCCGAACACCATCACGAAGACGCTGTCGTCGGTCGACCCGTCGACGTACGGGTGGTCCGCCGTCGGCAGCAGGGCGACGACCACCGACCAGCCGAGGCTCGCGACGACCGTCGCGCCGACGAGCACCGCGACGTGCCCGACGGCGCGGCGCCAGCGCGGCCCGGGACCGGTGGTGGCGAGGACCGTGCCGAGCACCAGCGCGGGCAGCACCATCCACGCCTGCAGCATCTTCGCCTGGAAGCCGACGCCGACGGCCAGTCCCGCCAGGAGCAGCGGCCACCACGTCCGGGTGAGCGCGGCTCGCTGCCACCAGACCAGGGCGACGGCCAGGGCTGCCGTGAGCAGACCGTCCTCCATCGGGTGCCCGAACATCGACACGAAGATCGGGGTCCCGGCGGCCAGGGCGGCTGCGACCAGGCCGGCGCGGGCGCCGAGCCACCGGAGCACGACGACCGAGACCGCGAGGGTGGTGACGGCACCCTCGATCACCTGCGGCAGCGCGAGCGAGGCCGTGGACATGCCGAACAGGTGGATGCTGATCGCCTGGGGGACCGCGAAGCCCGCGAGCTTGTCGAGCGTGACGGTCGCGCCCGGGTCGAACGAGCCGGACAGGAACGCGGGCAGGGACTCCGACATCGACCGGGCGGCGGCCGCGTAGAAGGAGAGATCGCCGCCGCGCCCGAGGTTCCAGCTCGAGAGCACCGCGCCGAGCACCACGATCGCGGCGAGCGTCGCACGCTCCCCGCGGGTCCGCCGCCACCAGCGGGCGGGGTCGTTCGTCGTCATGCGGCGAGCGTCCCGCCGGAGTCGATGGAGGAGCCGTGCACGGGGAGGCCCGGTACCGCAGGTTCGTTCAGGTGCGGTACCGGGTGCGCGTCGCGGTCGTCGGACGATCTGCACTCGGGGCTGGGCAACCGGCCGACCGTCCGCTATGTTCGGCCGCACAACAAATCCTGGACAGACGATGACGTCGCAAGGAGCACCATGACCGGAGCAACCACGAGCACGGGCGGGTCCCCGCAGCAGGCCGTCGCACACCGCACGGGCGAGACGGTCCTGACCGTCGTCGACCACCACGGGACACCGCTGGCGGACACCGAGGTCACCGTCGAGCAGACCCGCCACGCCTTCGGCTTCGGCAACATCGGCTTCGACTTCCTCGGGCTGGCGAACGGTGAGCTGACCGGGAGCGCGGCCGACGCCGCCGAGCACCTCGCCGACCTGTACACCGACGTCTTCACCACCGCGACGCTGCCGTTCTACTGGGGTCGCTTCGAGCCCGAGCGCGGCCGACCCGACACCGCCCGGCTCCGGCGCACCGCCGAGTGGTTCCGCGACCGCGGTGTCGCGCTCAAGGGGCACCCGCTCGTCTGGCACACCGTGCAGCCGGACTGGCTGCTCGGTCTGCCCCTCGACGAGGTCGAGCAGCTGCAGCGCGAGCGCATCCGTCGCGAGGTCGGCGAGTTCGCGGGGCTCGTCGACACCTGGGACGCCATCAACGAGGTCGTCATCATGCCGGTGTTCGACAACGGCGACAACGCGATCACCCCGCTCGCCCGGGCGAAGGGTCGCATCCCGACGATCCGGATGGCCTTCGAGGAGGCGCGCGCGACCAACCCGCACGCGACCCTGCTGCTCAACGACTTCGACCTGTCGAGCGCGTACGAGTGCCTGATCGAGGGCGTGCTCGAGGCCGGCGTGCAGATCGACGCCATAGGGCTGCAGACCCACATGCACCAGGGGTACTGGGGCGAGGAGGCGATGCTCGCGATGGTCGACCGGTTCGCCCGCTACGGGTTGCCGCTGCACCTGACCGAGACGTCGCTCGTGTCGGGTGACCTCATGCCCGCGCACATCGTGGACCTCAACGACCACCAGGTCCCCTCGTGGCCGTCGACGCCCGAGGGCGAGGCCCGGCAGGCCGACGAGGTCGAGCGGCACTACCGGAGCCTGGTCGGGCACCCGGCGGTCGAGTCGGTCACGTACTGGGGGATCACCGACGCCGGCGCGTGGCTCGGTGCGCCGATCGGCCTGGTGCGCGCGGACGGGTCGCCGAAGCCGTCCTACGAGGCGCTGCGGCGGCTGGTGAAGGAGGAGTGGTGGACGGCGCCGACCGTGCTGCGCACGGACGAGCGGGGCCGGGTGTCGGTGCGGGGGTTCCGGGGGGAGTACCGGGCGGACGTGCGTGGTGCGTCGACGGCGTTCGCCGTCGGTCGTGCGCCGGGGCAGCAGGAACTGGTCGCGCCCGCCGGGTGAGCCGACGGCAGACGGGAGGCGCGGGGCGGGCCCGCCCCGCGCCTCCCGTCCGCGGTGGGGCTCGGTCTGCCCGCCGCGGGTCGGCGTAGCGTGCGTGCCGATGGGCGGTGGTGCGCGTCGGACTGGAGGACCCCGATGGCGGACCCGCTGCACACCGCCGGGCTGATCGGCATCGAGGAGCACTGGCTGTCCGACCCCGTGGACCGCGCCGTGCCGACGGGATCGCCCGGATGGCCGGGCTCGACCGCTCGGTCACCGAGTACCTGCGCGAGAACGTGTGGATCACCGCGTCGGGCATGCTCGACCGGGCACTGCTGCGGCACGCGCTCGCGGTGACGTCGGTGGACCGGCTCCTGTTCTCGACGGACCACCCGTTCCAGGCGCCGACGGCCGACGAGGTCCGTGCGTTCCCCGACGACGCCGCACGGCGGGCGTTCGCGTCGGGCAACGCGCGGCGGCTGTTCGGGCTGGGCGACCCCGCCTGACGGTTCAGGCCGGCGCTGTGCCGTCGGTGGCCGCGGCGACGAGCGTGCGTTCGGCGTCGTCGAGGTAGTCGCCGAGCAGCGAGGCCGCCGCGTCACGGTCACCGGCGAGCAGCGCGGTCACGATCGCCCGGTTCCGCTCCACGAAGTCCGCGTGGAAGGCCGCCGGGTCGTCCGTGGACAGGAACGCCAGGCGCATCTCGGCGAGCAGCGAGTCCATCAGGCCGTGCAACCGTCCGCTCGGCACGGCCCGGACGAGCGCGGCGTGGAAACGGATGTCGGCTGTGCCGACCTCGCCCCACCGGCCTGTCACGGCCGCGGTGTGCGCCGCGTCGACGGCGGCGACGGCGTCGGACAGGGCCGGCGAGTCCGGCGTGCAGGCTCGGACGCCGGCGGTCTCGAGCACGCGACGTGCGGCGTAGAGGTCGCGGACGTCGTCCGGGGTCAGCCGACGGACGAACACGCCGCGGTGGAACACGTGCTCGACGAGGCGTTCCTGCGCGAGCAGCCGGAAGGCCTCCCGGAGTGTGTTCCGCGAGACGCCGAGCTCCTCGCTCAGGCGCTCCTCGGACAGCTGGGCGCCCGGCAGGTGGTCGCCGCCGGCGATGGCGGCGCGCAGTCGGGCGGCGGTGGACTCGGCGCCGCCGAGGGAACGGGTCATGGTCCGATCTTCCCCTGCGCTCAGCGGACCGGACCGGCACCCGCAGTTTGCGCGCGTGTTACAGAACGCAGCTGCCCCTTGCGATTGTTGAACAATGCTGGCCAGACTGTCCCGCATGTTCGTCCTCATCGGTGTCGCCGTCGTGATCGTCGGCTTCGCCCTCCGCGTCAACGCGCTGCTCGTGGTCACCGTGGCGGGCATCGTCACCGCGGCGATCGGCGGCATCGACCCGGTGGGCATCCTCGACGCCTTCGGCAACGGCTTCGCGTCGAGCCGGAGCGTCACCACGTTCGCCCTGGTCCTGCCCGTCATCGGGCTCGTCGAGCGGTACGGGCTGCAGGACCAGGCGAAGCGCCTGATCGCCAAGCTCGACCGGCTCACGACCGGGCGGATCCTGGCCGGGTACCTCGCGGTCCGCCAGGTGACCGCCGCCGTCGGGCTCACGAGCATCGGCGGTCCCGCCCAGACGGTCCGTCCGCTGGTGCACCCGATGGCCGAGGGTGCCGCCGTGAAGCGCTACGGGCGCATCGACGAGCGGATGCGCGAGAAGATCAAGGGCTTCTCGGCGTCGTCCGACACGGTCGGGGTGTTCTTCGGCGAGGACGTCTTCGTCGCGGTCGGCTCGATCCTCCTCATCACGACCTTCGTCGACACCACCTACGGGTTGTCGCTCGAACCGATCGACCTGGCGCTCTGGGCGATCCCGACCGGCATCGCGGCCCTGGTCGTGCACGGCTTCCGCCTGTTGCTCCTCGACCGACGACTCGACCGGATGGCCGCCGACGTGCAGCCGCAGACCCAGGGGGTGGCAGCGTGATCACCAGCGAGTGGCTCTACTGGCTCATCGGCGCGTTCTTCGTCGTCGTCGCCGTGCTCATCGCGAGCGACACCGGGCACGCCAAGCGGATCGGCAACGCGGCGTTCTGGGGCATCCTCGGCATCTCGTTCCCCGTCGGCACGTTCGTCGTCTCGGGCGCCGTGCCGGCCTGGGTGCTCGGGATCGCGGTGCTCGTCATGGTGGCGCTGGCCGGCGCAGGGCTCACGGGCACCACGAGTCGGACCCGCGTGGCAGCCGTCCCCGGTGCCGGCACCGGCGCCCCGACCGGTCCGGCGGACCCGACCGGGGTGGTCGACCGGGTGTCCGGTGCAGCGGTCGCCACGGGTGCACGCGGCCGAGGCGCCACGAGTGTCCTGGCCACGACGAGCGCCGAGGAGCGTGCGGCGTCGGCCCGACGCTTCGGGAACCGGCTGTTCGTGCCGGCACTCGTCGTCCCGGTCGTCGCGGTCCTGGTCGCCACGCTCGGGCCCCTCGTGCGGATCGGCGGACGACCGCTCCTCGCCGAGGGCAGCGCCACGCTGACGGGGCTCGGCCTCGGCTCGGTGCTCGCCGTCGTGGTCGCCGTCCTCGTCCTCCGTCCGCCGAGCGTCGCCACCCCGGTGCGCGAGGGCGGTCGGCTCCTGCAGGCCATCGGGTGGGCGGCGCTCCTGCCGCAGATGCTCTCCACGCTCGGCATCGTCTTCACCCAGGCCGGTGTCGGCGCTGCGGTCGGCACGATCACGAAGGCCGTGCTGCCGGACGGGTCACTGCTCGCCGCCGTGGTGCTGTACTGCGTCGGCACCGCGGTGTTCACCGTGATCATGGGCAACGCGTTCGCGGCGTTCCCCATCATGACCGCCGCGATCGGGTGGCCCGTGCTCGTGCAGCAGTTCGACGGCAACCCGGCGGCGATCTTCGCCATCGGCATGCTCGCCGGCTTCTGCGGCACGCTCGTCACCCCGATGGCGGCCAACTTCAACCTCGTACCGGCGGCGCTCCTCGAGATGCGGGACAAGTACGGGCCCATCAAGGCACAGCTGCCGACCGCCGTCGTCCTGCTCGCCGTCAACACCGGGATCATGTACCTTGTCGCCTTCTGAGAACCACCGCCCCGACCTCGACCGCCCCGACCTCCTCCGGGCGGCCTGGGCCGGACGGTTCGCGGCCGTCGCCCTCGACAACACCACCCGCGAGTACCCGTACGCCGCGCACCACGCGACGTCCGGACCGGACGACCGGGCGCTGCCGGTGGAACTCCACCCGGCGTTCGCCACGTCGTACGACTGGCACTCGTCCGTGCACATGCACTGGCTGGCGGCACGACTGCTCGCCCACGGTCTGCCGACGGAGCAGCAGGCGGCGCTGACCGCCGTCCTGCAGGACCACCTGCGCGCCGACCACCTGGCGACGGAGGCGGCGTACCTGCGCGCTGCCCCGCACTTCGAGCGGCCGTACGGCTGGGCCTGGTTGCTCCGGCTCGCCGCCGAGGTCACCGTGTCCGAGGTGCCCGAGGTGCGGGCGCTCGCCCCGGGGTTCGTCCCGGTCGTCGACACGATCGCGGACCTCGTCACCGACTGGACCGCCTCGGCCGCCCACCCGGTGCGCCACGGCGTGCACAGCAACTCGGCGTTCGGTCTGCTGCTCGTGCACGACGCCGCGCGGGTGCTCGACCGCCCGGAGCTCGTCGCGACCGTCGGGCGCACGGCGCGCACGTGGTTCGGTGGCGACGCCGGCTGGCCGTTCGCGTGGGAGCGGAGCGGGCACGACTTCTTGTCCGCCGGGCTCGCCGAGGCGGACCTGATGGCCGCCGTCCTGTCGCCGGAGGAGTACCGCGCCTGGGCTCCCGACTTCCTCGCCACGGTCGACGCCGGTGCCCAGGTGCTCCGACCGACCGTCGTCTGTGACCCCTCGGACGCGCAGCAGGTGCACCTGTACGGCCTGGACCTGTCGCGTGCCGGGAGCGCGGTGCGCATCGTCGCCGCACTGCGGACCGACGGTGACGACGTCCCGGTCGCCGGGTTGCTCGACGCGGCGGTCGACGAGCTGCTGTCCTCCGGACTCGAGGCAGCAGTCGGCGAGGAGTACTACTCGACGCACTGGCTCGCCAGCTTCGCGTGGGACGCCATGGAGGCGCGGGAGGGCGCCGCGCGCTGACCCGTCGACCCGTGTGCGTGCGACGGGCGTGCCCGTACCCACGGGCCGTGCGCCGCCGGCGGGTACGACGCCGTCAGCCGACCAGCCGGAAGCGCAGCGGGTCACCGGGGCGCAGCTGCGCCGCGCGGTCGACCGACGCCGCCGTCAGGACCGCGACGACCGGGTAGCCGCCGGTGACCGGGTGATCGGCGAGGAACAGCACCGGGTGCCCCTCCGGCGGTACCTGCAGCGATCCGGTCTCGACGCCCTCGCTCGGCAGCTCGCCGTCGAGCCGGCGGACGAGTGCCTCGGGTGCCGTGGTGCGGACCCCGACCCGGTCGCTGTCCGGTCGGGTGGTCCACGTCTGCGCGGTCAGGGTCCGCCGCCAGTCCGGGCGGAACCAGTCGTCGCGCGGACCGGTGACCACGTCGAGCACGACCGGCGTGCAGGCCGGCGGGGCCGCGGGCGGCGCGACGGCGTCGACGAGCGGCCACCCGTCCGCGTCCGCACCCACCGGCAGGACGTCGTCGGGCCGGACCGGCGCAGGACCGAGTCTCGCGAGCGAGTCCCACGACCGGCTCCCGAGGACGGGCTCGACGGCGAGCCCCCCGCGCACGGCGAGGTACGTGCGGAGGCCCGACACGGCCAGGCCGACCCGGAGCACGTCACCGGGACCGAGGAGCAGGACCTCGCGGGTCGCGGCGCCGTGGACCCGGCCGTCGGCCCGCTCGACGGTGACCGGACCGGGTGCGCCGGTCAGGGCGGCGACCACGTGTCCGTCCGCGCGGAGCGTGACGGAGCCGAGCAGGGCCTCCAGGACGGCCGCGGAGGGACGGTTGCCGACCATGCGGTTGGCGAGGGCCGCGGCCCCGCGGTCGGCGGCACCGGCCGCGCCGAGGCCGGCCTCGCTGAACCCGGGGCGTCCGAGGTCCTGTGTGCTCGCCGCGAAGCCGACCTCGAGCACCGTGAGCGCGGTCACGGTGCCACCGCGACGTAGCGCAGGCGCGTCCCCGCCGGGGCCAGCGCCGGCGGGTCGCGGTCGAGCGACCACATCGCGACGTCGGTCCGGCCGACGAGCTGCCAGCCGCCCGGCGAACTCCGCGGGTAGACGGCACTGAACTCGCCCGCCAGGGCGACCGAGCCGGCCGGTACCGAGGTCCGGGCGGTGCTCCGCCGCGGGACCCCGAGCGAGGGCTCCGTACCCGTGCAGTAGCTGAAGCCGGGGGCGAACCCGCAGAAGGCACTCGTCCACACCTGCCCCGTGTGCCACTCGACGAGGGCGTCGCGGGACATGCCGACCGTCGCGGCGAGCTCGTCGAGGTCCTCGCCGTCGTACCGGACCGGCACGACCAGGGTGACGTCGTCCGTGCCCGGGGCCGGTGGCACCGGGACGACCCGGTCGAGCGCACTCCGCAGTCGTGCGGGGTCGGTCCGTGCCGGGTCGAAGCGGAGGAGGAGGGTCCGTGCGCCCGAGACGACCTCGTGCACGCCGGGCAGGACGCCCTCGAGGTCCGGTCCGAGCCCGCCGCGGAACGCCACGACCTGCTCGAGGGACGCGAAGGTGACGAGGACCGCGCTGCGCCCGGCGGCCCTGACGTCGGGTGCGTGCGCGGAGCCGGGCTCGGTCACGGTGTCGTCGCTCCGGCGGCGGAGGGCGCGAACGGCGAGAGGGCGACGCCCTCGGCCGTCAGGAGCGTGCGGATCGCCCGGGCCATGGCGACGGCACCGGGGGAGTCCCCGTGCACGCACACCGACTCGGCGTCGACCCGGACCTCGGACCCGTCGACGGCGGTCGCGGTGCCGTCGGTCACCATCCGCAGCACGCGTGCGGCAACCTCGTCCGGGTCGTGCAGCACCGCGCCGGGACGGCTGCGCGCCACGAGCGAGCCGTCGGGTTCGTAGGCGCGGTCGGCGAACGCCTCGGCGACCGCGCGCAGGCCGTGCCGGGCGGCCGCCGCGAGGAGCTCGGACCCGGGGAGCGCGAGGACGGCGAGCGACGGGTCGACGTCGGCCACGGCGCGGACGACGGCCTCTGCCTGGACCGGGTCCGCGCACGCCGTGTTGTAGAGCGCCCCGTGGGGCTTGACGTAGGTGACGCGGCCGCCGGCCACCGTCGCCGCGGCCGCCATCGCGCCGAGCTGGTGCACGACGTCGGCGTGGAGCTCGTCCGTGGACACGTGCACCGGCCGTCGACCGAACCCGACCAGGTCGCGGTACCCGACGTGGGCACCGACGGCGACACCGCCTGCGACGGCGGCCCGGGCGGTGGCGAGCATGATCGTCGGGTCGCCGGCGTGCGCACCGCAGGCGATGTTCGCGCTCGTCACGAGGTCGAGCACCGCCCGGTCGTCACCGGCGGTCCAGGCGCCGTAGCCCTCGCCGAGGTCGCTGTTGAGGTCGATCGTCGTCACGGGCGCTCCTGCGTCGTCGGGTGGTTGTTCAACAATCTACCGAGCGCCCGAGACGGTGTCACCCCGTCGGGTCAGCCGAGGTCGAGCGTGCGGCCGAACGTCCTGGTGACGGGCGGGCCGGCGAGCACCGCGGCGAGGGCGTTCGCCGCGCCCTCGGGGGTCGCACGCCAGGCGACGTACGCGTCGTGGTCGCCGGCCGTCGTCCACCGTTCGAGCACCACGGCACGGTGCTCGTCGGCGTCGTCGACGAGCACCTCGAGCGACTCGTTGCCGGGGAAGCCGGCCGTCTGCGCGAGGGTCTCGCGGACCGCCGCGTCGATGGCGTCCTGGTCGACGTCGTCGCGGAACTGGACCTCGAGGAAGACCGTCTGGGTCACGGGTGCACCTTTCGTCTGCGGCGGCCGCACCTCGGCCACCCGTCGAGCCAACCGCCGGGCACCCGTCCGTGTTCCGAGCCGCTCCCGCCGCCCTCGTCCGAGACCGGTGCGACAAAAAGCTTCCGAAGGAAGGTTTTGCGTGCTACCGTCCTCTTCACCTAGCACCGCTAGGTATTCAGAGGGCCCCCGCCCCCGATGACTCGAGGAGGAGTCATGTCGACACCGACGTCGAAGGAAGAACCGCAGTCCGGTCTCGCCGGTACCGCGAACCCGCCGGTCACGGCCGCCGCCGGAGCGACGAGCTCCGACCCCGCCGCCGCATCGCGTGCGTTCTCGGTCGAGGGCCTCACCCAGTCGGTCAGCACCATGCGCGTCGGTGCCGGCTACCTGTGGGCGCTCAGCCTCGCCCAGTTCGGCCTGTTCGCCGCACTGCTCACCCCGGTCTTCGTGAGCATGTCGATCAAGGCGACGCAGCTCAACCCGGACAGCCCCGAGACGATCGTCGGCTCGGTCCTGCCGTTCGGCGCCCTCGGCGCACTGCTCGCGAACCCCCTCGCCGGGGCGCTCTCCGACCGCACCCGCACCCGCTGGGGCCGCCGCCGGCCCTGGATGGTCGCCGGCGTCGTCGTCTTCGTCGTCGCCCTCGCCTGGCTGGCGTTCTCGCCGGACGTCCTGCAGCTCACGCTCGCGTGGGTCCTCGCCCAGGTCGCCGCGAACGCGGTCCTCGCGACGCTGACGGCGAGCTTCGCCGACAACGTGCCCGAGTTCCAGCGCGGCAAGGCGTCGAGCGTCATCGCCCTCGCGCAGAACACCGCCATCCTCGCCGGCCTCTACCTGGCCGTGTACCTGGTCGGGAACCTGCCGGTCCTCTTCATCGCCCCGGGCGTCCTGGCGATCGTCGTGATCCTGGTCTACGCGTTCGTCGCCCGCGACGACCTGCCGTCGACCACCAAGCCCTTCAACTGGCTCACCCTCATCGCCTCGTTCTGGACGAACCCGATCAAGAACCCCGACTTCGGGCTCGCCTGGTGGGGCCGCTTCCTCATCACCTTCGGCACGTTCATGTTCACGACGTACCGACTCCTCTACATGCAGGAGCACCTGGGCATCGAGAGCCTGCAGGAGGCAACGGCGACCGTCGCGTTCGGTGTGCTGCTGTACACGGTCGCCCTGCTCGTCAGCGCCGCCGTCTCCGGCTGGGTCTCGGACCGCGTGCGCCGCCGCAAGGTGTTCGTCTGGGGCTCGACGGCCCTCACCGCGGTCGGCCTCGTGATCCTCGCCCACATCGACACCGTCGGCGGGTTCTACTTCGCCGAGATCGTCCTCGGGTTCGCGTACGGCATCTACGCCGCCATCGACACCGCGCTCGTCGTCGACGTGCTGCCCGACCCGGAGCGTCCCGGCAAGGACCTCGGCGTCATCAACATCGCGAACGCCCTGCCGCAGTCGCTCGCCCCGGCGGTCGGCCTGTTCCTGCTCGGCATCGGCGGCGGCCAGAACTACACCCTCATGCTCTGGGGTGCCGGCGTCGCCGTGCTCCTCGGTGCGCTCGTCATCCTCCCGATCAAGAAGGTCCGGTGACCCCCGTGCGCCCCACCGTCTCCCTGCAGCTCTACACGGTCAACGCCGCGCTGGAGCCCGACCTCGACGCCGGCGTCGCCCGGCTCGCCGCGATCGGCTTCGACACCGTCGAGGCGTTCGCCTTCGTCGACCGGGCCCCGCAGCTGAAGCAGGCCTTCGACGCGCACGGCATCAGCGCGAAGACCGGTCACGCCTTCCTGGTCGAGGAGTCCGTCCCGCTGCCGGACGGCACCGTGATGACCGCGCCGTCGCACGCCGACACCTTCGCCGCGGCGCAGGTACTCGGCATCGAGATCGTCATCGACCCGTTCGTCGGACCCGCCGCCTGGACCACCCGTGAGGGCGTCGAACGCGTCGCCGCTCGCCTGAACGCCGCTGCGGAGGAAGCCGCCGCCCACGGCATGCGCGTCGGCTACCACAACCACGACCACGAGCTCCGCCCGCACATCGACGGCAAGCCCGCGCTGCAGGTGCTCGCCGAGCTGCTCGACCCCCGCGTCGTGCTCGAGCTCGACCTGTACTGGGCGACCGCCGCCGGCATCGACGTGGTCGCGTTCGTCCAGGAGCTCGGGGACCGCATCGTCGCCGTGCACGTCAAGGACGGCCCGATGCGCGACGGCATCTCCACCGCGCAGGTGCCGGCCGACCAGACCCCGGCCGGCCAGGGTGACGTCCGCCTGGCCGAGGCGCTCGCCGCGGCCCCGGCCCTCGAGTACGCCGTCATCGAGTTCGACGGCTTCGACGGCGACGTCTTCGACGGCGTCGAGCAGTCCTACCGGTGGCTGCGCGCAACCCTCGCCGGGTCGGACGAGACGGCCGCGACCGAGGTGTCCGCATGACCCGCACCGGCCGCGTCGGCGTCGGCTTCATCGGTGCCGGCATGATCAGCGAGCAGTACCTGACGAACCTCACCACGTTCCCCGACGTCGAGGTCGTCCGGATCGGCGACATCGACACGGAGCGTGCCGCAGCATCGGCCGCGAAGTGGGGCGTCGCGGCCTCCGGCACCGGTGACGAGGTCCTCACCGACCCCGACGTCGAGATCGTCGTCAACCTCACGTTGCCCGCCACCCACGTCGAGGTCTCGACGGCCGCACTCCGTGCCGGCAAGCACGTGTGGAGCGAGAAGCCGATCGGTGTCGACCGTGCCGGCGCGGCCGGCCTGGTGGCCCTCGCCGACGAACTCGGTCTCAAGCTCGGCATCGCGCCCGACACCGTGCTCGGCACCGGCTGGCAGACCGCCAAGCGCGCGATCGAGGCCGGCGCGATCGGCACGCCCCTGACCGCCGTCACGAGCTTCCAGTGGCAGGGGCCCGACGTGTTCCACCCGAACGCGTCCTTCCTCTACGCGAAGGGTGCCGGGCCGCTGTTCGACATGGGCCCGTACTACTTCACGGCGCTCGTGCACCTGCTCGGCCCCGTCGAGTCGGTGGTCGCGACGGGCACGAGGTCCCGCGACACCCGCCAGCTCGTGGTGGGCCCGAACGCCGGTCAGGAGTTCCCGGTCGAGGTGCCCACGCACCTCTCCGTCCTGACGTCCTTCGAGCAGGGCGGCAACGCCCAGTCGCTGCTGTCGTTCGACACCCCGCTGTTCCGGCACGGCGTCTTCGAGGTGAACGGCACCGAGGGCACCATCGTGCTCCCGGACCCGAACACCTTCGGCGGCGGGCACCCGATCCGGATCGCCCGACCGCTGGGTGCGGACGTGTCGTTCCCGTTCGAGCAGGAGTGGGAGACGCTGTCCGACGAGGAGCCCACGGTCGGCCGTGGGCTCGGCATCCTCGACATGGCGCGGTCGATCCGCGGGGGCGGCTCGCACATCGCCACGGGCGAGGTCGGCTACCACGTGCTCGACACGATGGTCGCGGTCGAGGAGTCGGTCGAGCGCCGTGCGTTCGTGCCCGTCGAGTCGACGGTCGCGCCGATCGCGTCGCTGCCCGAGGACTTCGACCCGCTCGCCGCGACCCTGGAGGGTGCGTCCGCCGCGGTGTAGGTGACCGGGTGACGGACGGGAGGCTCGGTGCCGGCTGGCACCGGGCCTCCCGTCCGTCGTGTGGCCGGTCCCGCGCGTCCCTGCCCTGAGTCCGATCAGGAGCCGGCGCCATCCGAGGGCGTCGAGGACGCGGTCGCCCCGGGGACGTCCGGCGGTGTGTTCGTGTGGCGCTCCGCGTACTTCTCGGTGTTGAGCGCGGTGATGTCGCCCGGCGTGCACGGCGTCTGTAGTTGCAGCGTCGACCCGTGCTCGGTGGTCCCGAACTCGACGAAGAACCCGTCGTCGAGCGACCGCGTTGCCGGGTAGCGCAGGCGCTGACCCGGCGCGTCACCGGTGATGGCGGCACGCACGGGCTGCCATCCGAGCGCTGTCCAGCGACGTTCCAGGTCGTCGAGCACCCTCGTCCGCTCCGCCCCGGTCGTCGCCGGGCCGTAGCGATTGATCACCCACTGCACCCCACGAGTCCCGCATGCACGCGCAGCCGTGTCCGACGCGAGCCACCCCGACCCGACGACGTCCTGCGACGATTCGACCTCGGCGTTCATCGTCCGCCAGACCTTCTCCGCAGCGTCCTGATCGGTGTCGGACGCGACGGTCTTCTCCTGCACCGGCGTAGACGAACACGCTGTCAGTGCGACGATCCCGGCGGTCGCCAGGGCTGCGCGCAGGGTCTGCGCTCGCCGGACCGTCACGGCTCGTCCCCGTCCGTCGCTCCAGGGACGTCCGGCGGCGTCGTCGTGTGGCGCTCCGCGTACGCCTCGGCGTTGAGCGCAGCCACGTCACCAGCGGCGCAGGGCGTCTGCACGGTGATCGTGGTCGCGTGGGCGTTCGTGGTGAGCTCGACGAAGAACCCGTCCTTCGTGCTCCCCGCGCTCGGGTAGCGCAGCCGGTCGCCCGGCGCATCGCCGCCGATGGCGGAGCGGACCGCAGACCAGCCGAAGCCGGACCACCGTTCCTCGACGGCCGCGAGCAGACGCGTCCGTGAACCTGGGTCGGAACCCGGGCCGATGCGACTCACCAGCCACTGTGCCCCGGTCGAGCCACACCGGCGAGCGGCGGTGTCGTACGCGAGCCACGGGCCCTCGACGAGCGCCTGTGTCGTCTCCATCCGCTCGTTCGTCGCGTCCCACACCCGTTCCGCGGAATCGGATGGACCGTGTGACATCCCTGCCTCCTGAGGCGATCGGGTCGAGCAGCTGCTGAGGGCGAGACCGAGCGCCAGGACGGCGACGGCGACGCGGAGGCTGTGGTACAGAGGCCTCCTGGCTTCGTGGAGCGGCGGGCTCCCCGCCTGGCGCATCGTCAGGACGGTCCGTCACTCACGATCCTGCGCCCTCCGTCGGTGCCGGATCAGGGACGTCCGGCGGCGTCTTCGTGTGGCGCTCCGCGTACCGCTCGGCGTTCAGCGCAGCCGCGTCCCCTGGCGTGCACGGGGTCTGCAGCTGCAGGCTGGACGCGTGGGCGGTCGTCCGGAACTCGATGAAGAAGCCGTTCTGCAGGGTGCCCGCCGAGGGGTGGCGGAGTCTGACTCCTGGTGCGTCGCCCGACATGGCTTCCTCGGCGGCGTCGTACCCGCGTTCCGTCCACAGCGCATCGATCGCCGCGACGACGTCGGCCCGGTCGGAGCCGGAGGTGCCCGGGCCGATCCTTGTCGCTCCCCATCGGACTCCGCCGGTACCGCACCGTTCAGCAGCTGAGTCGGAGGCGACCCAGTCCCCGGCGACCTTCGCCTGGGTTGCTTCGGCGAGGGCGTCGGCCTCGTCCCACGCTGCGCGAGCGTCGGACTGGTTCGAGGGTGACATGGTCGTCTCCTTCTCGGGTGCCGCGGCCGAGCAGCCGGGCAGCAGGATCGTCGACATCGCGAGGATCGCCCCCAGGACGAGGCGCGAGCGGGTCTGGATCATGGGATCTTCCTTCCACTCGGGGTGTACCCGAGTGACGTGTAGGACGTGTTCCGCAACGAGGACGTCCCGCGATCGAGGTACCCGACATCCTCCCCGTGCTCCCCACTGAGCGCATCCTCTGCTGCCGGAGTCGCGGAGTGACCACTCGACCCGGGGTACCGCCTGCCTCCGACGACCTCGTCGTTCGACGAGAAGGTCCGCGCGCCCCAACTCGGGTCGCCGGGGTTCAGCCGGTGGGAGCTCGGGAGGACTCCGACCGTCCTTCGGTTCGTGGTGAACGGGTTCCCGGTGTCCAGCGGTTGATCGCCTCCAGCACCGGGCCCCGGGAGCTGGACGAGGCCGCGTCCGACGTTGGCGACGGTGTCCAGCTTCGACTGGGAGGCCCAGACGTGGTCGGGCGGTACATCGACCGCGTGCACGTCCGGCACGCGTGCATCGATCCCCGCGGAGGCGAGCAGCGTGAGGTTGGCCACCGGGATCCGCGCGACGGCGAGCGTGGCGGTGGTGGTGCCGTAGGAGTGCGCGACCACCGACACGTGCGCTCCGCCGGCCCAGCCCCGGGTGCGGGAAGCGCCGTCGATGAAGCCCCTCAGCCGTGCAGCTCCGTCGACGGCCTTGGCTGAACCCAGGACCTCCGTGCTGGGCGGCATGTCGGGGGTGTCGTACCCCATCCAGGCGACCGTCGCGACGTCTCGATCGGCTCCCAGGAGCGCGGCCGCCGTCCGCTGTTCCCCGCGCAGGTTCGCAGCGCCTTCGGTCCACGCCTCCATGCTGTCGGCGACGGAGTTGCCCATCCCGGGGACGTCGACGGTGATGTTCGAGGCAGTGTCCATGTCTCCGACCGCCACGGCTGCCAGGGGCGGGTCACCGAGTGCCAACGCGACGATCGATCGCGGGATCGCGGCCGTCGATGCCGCGAGCGTCCTGTCGAGTGCTTCGAGTGCCCGCGCGCGCTCGAGGACGCGCTCGTACTCGTCGACCTCCGAGGCGAGCAGCGGCTCCCCGGCGCGGAACCGCGCGAGGAAGGCCTCCCGTGCCGCCTGCGCCTTCGGCAACTCGACCTCGAGCGTGTGCCGGTTGGCCCGACCACGGTCGGCGTAGCGCACGCCGTTCAGGTTGCCGATCACGGCCGACAGCCCGGTGACCAGGGCCGTCTGCTCGTCGCCGTCGAGGGCGGACCACCAGCGCCGCACGGACCGGGCCGCCGGCGGCTCGTCGAGCAGGCGCCGCGCGTCGTCCGGGTGTTCGGCCGCCCAACGCTCCAGAGCACCCGGCCCGTCGGCGGCGAGCTCCGCGAGCATCGGGAGCCGGAGCGCGTCGTCGAACCCCCGTGCGACGCCGGCCAGGTCGACCACGAGCAACGGCGGGGCGAACGTTCCGCCGTCCGGTCCGGGAAGGAGGAACGACCCGCCGACCTGTGTGCGGACGGCCCGCGAGAGGTCCTCCTGCGCCTGGTCCCACCGCGTGTGCAGGCGACGTGCGCGGCCGTGGAGGTCGTCGTTGTCGGCGCGGTACTCGTCCGGGACCACGTCGTCCGAGTCGGAAGCGGTGACGCGTGCGCGGAGTTCCTCGACGTCGGCGAGCAGGGCGCGCCGGCGTCGCCGCACCGTGGAGACCTCGTCCGCGAACGCCTCGAGCGCCGCAGCGACCGCGCCACCTGCGGAGGCCAGTCCGTCCGCCGTCGCTCCCGCGTCGTCCATCGCCCGCGGGAGTGCGTCCGTCGCACCGGGGGCGCTGAGGGCCGACCCGATGCCGGCCCACGCGGCAACGGCGTCGCGGGCCGCCGACCGCACGGCTTCCGTCGCGCTCCGGAGTGCGACGGCTCCGTCGGACACGGCACCCGGGGTCGGACGGACGTGCGGCAACGCCGACTCGTCGATCAGGGCCGGGGTCATCGGGTCAGGGCTCCGGTGGTGGCCCCCGCTGCGGTGGTGGTCGCAGCGGCCATCTCGACGTCCGCCACCGCGAAGGCGTCCGCTGCCCCGGTCGCGGCCTCCACGGCTCCCACGACCGCTCGGACCGCGGCGGGCGCGTCGTCGCGTCGCGCGGCGCGGAACGCCTGCGCAGCCCGAGCCGACGCGGTCCCCTCCAGCGAATCGACGACGGCGTGCAGCGCCGCGTCGACGTCGATCGCCGCCGTCCGCATCGACGAGGCGGCGTCCACCGCACGTTCGACGATCGCCTTCGCTCCCGCGATGTCGACGTTCCACCCCTGTGCCATCACCTGCGCCATCAGCCCCCCTCGGTCCTGCAGCAGGCTAGGGAGCCGCCGCAGCGGCCGCACGTACTCCGTACATCGCTGTGGACGACGGCGACGGACGGACATCGTGTGGAGGACGTTCGCACCCCGGGACACGACGACGCCCCCGCCGCTGCTGCGACGGGGGCGTCCGGTGACCCCTGATCCCGTGGTGGCCACCGCTCTCGTGACGGACCGTCCAGCACCGGACGGACCGCCGACAGGTCAGCGCGCGGTGCGACCGGCGCGGGGGAGGACCAGGCCGAGCACGATCATCGCGACGGCGAGGAAGGCGTGCAGCACGTTGTCGGCGCTGTTCAGCGGCACGAAGTTCGCCGCGCCGGACATGTTCGCGACGAACAGGCCGAAGACGAACAGCACGGCGTAGATGATGCCGCCGATGAGGAGGTAGGAGCGGGACCCACCGGCGGTGCGCGCGGCGAGCAGGCCGACGATGCCGAAGAGCAGGTGCACGATGTTGTGGAGCGCCGAGACCTGGAACAGGCCGAGGAGCATCGCCATCGACCCGTTGCCGGCGAACGACATGGTGCCCATGTCCATCGTCAGGCCCGGGATGAAGCCCGCGATGCCGACGATCAGGAAGACCACCCCGAACAGGAGCGCGCCCTTCTGCGTCAGCGTCGAGCCGTAACCGGTGGTGCGTGTTGCTGCGTTGCTGGTCATGGTGCCAGTCCTTCCGAATGTGTCGCCTGACGACGTTCCCGGGCCACCGCGCGATGGTGGTGGCGTCGTCTCTCAGGTCTTTCGTAGCAGTTGTCCAGCCGGATTGGTCAGATCCGATCCGACTTCGTCCCCCTCGACACGCAATCCGGCGTCCTCCTCGGGGATGAGTCGCGGTCTCCTCCCGTGGGGGGACGCGGCCGGACCGGACACGGCAATAGCGTTGCCGTCGTGATCGAGATCGAGCATCTGTCCAAGCGCTACGGCGCCAAGACCGCGGTCGACGACGTCTCCTTCGTCGTCCGTCCCGGCATCGTCACCGGCTTCCTCGGGCCGAACGGTGCCGGCAAGTCCACGACCATGCGGATGATCATGGGCCTCGACACCCCCTCCGCGGGGAGCGTGCGGGTGAACGGGCAGGACTACCGCTCGTTCCGCGACCCGCTCCGCCAGGTCGGTGCCCTGCTCGAGGCGAAGGCCGTCCACTCCGGACGCAGTGCCTTCAACCACCTGCTCTCGCTGGCGGCCACGCACGGCATCCCGAAGTCCCGGGTGCACACGGTCATCGAGCTGACGGGGCTCGAGTCGGTCGCCAAGAAGCGCGTCGGGGGCTTCTCCCTCGGCATGGGGCAGCGGCTCGGCATCGCGGCGGCACTGCTCGGCGACCCGAAGACCCTGATCCTCGACGAGCCGGTCAACGGCCTCGACCCGGACGGCGTCGTGTGGGTCCGCCAGCTCGCGCGGCACCTGGCGTCGGAGGGGCGCACGGTGTTCCTCTCCAGCCACCTGATGAGCGAGATGGCCCAGACGGCCGACCGCGTCGTGGTGCTCGGTCGGGGCAAGGTCCTCGCCGACGCCCCGATCGCCGAGTTCGTCGCCGGTAGCGGCCAGGGCGGGGCAGCGCGAACGCTGGTGCGCACGCCGCACCCGGACCGGCTCTTCACCGCGGTCGGGTCGGCGGCGATTTCGATCACCCCGCGCGAGGACGGCGCCTTCGTGGTCGTCGGCCCCGACGCCCAGCAGATCGGCACCGTCGCGGCGCAGACCGGCGCGGTGCTCCACGAACTCACCCCGATGGGTGCGAGCCTCGAGGAGGCGTACATGGCCCTCACGAAGGACGAGGTCGAGTACCAGGCGGAGGTCACCCGATGAGCGCCGCGACGACCACCGCGATGCCCGGCCGGGTCGGGCTCGGCGCCGGCCGACTGGTCCGCAGCGAGTGGATCAAGTTCCGCAGCATCCGTTCCACGTTCTGGTGCTACGCCATCATCGTCGCGCTGACGATCGGGCTCGCGGCGATCATCGGCCTCTCCGCACCGGTCATCGGTCTGCCCGAGGGTGCCGAGGTGACCCAGGAGGTCGCGAACCGCCAGATCGTCATGCTGAGCACCGCGTCCGTCGGGTTCACCGTCCTGGTGGCGGCCGTGCTCGGGGTGCTCATCATCACGGGCGAGTACGGCACCGGTCAGATCCGGTCGACCTTCACCGCCGACCCGCGCCGCACCGGTGCGGTCCTGGCCAAGGCGGTCGTCCTGGCCGTGGCCACCTTCGTAGTCAGTGCGGTCGCGACCTGGATCGGGGTGGCGCTGGTGGCGCTGTTCCAGGCGGACAAGGGCGTGCACGCCGACCTCGCCGACCCGTCGGTCTTCATGCCGATCCTCGGGTCGTCCGTGTTCGTGACGCTCATCGCCCTGCTCGCGTTCGGCATCGGACTGCTCGTGCGGTCGAGCGCCGGCGGCATCGCGATCGCCCTCGGCGTGCTCCTCGTGCTCCCGATCGTGCTGCAGCTCGTCGCCAGCCTGGTGAACCAGCAGTGGCTGCTCGACGTCTCGCGGTTCCTGCCCGACCAGGCGGGCGGTCAGCTGTACACGTACGAGTCGTCCGGTGCGCAGCAGACCGAGGGTGTCGTCCTGGACGGCTGGGCCGGCTTCGGCGTCCTCGCCGCCTGGGTCGTCGCGCTGGGCGCGCTCGCGCTCGCGACGGTCAAGCGGCGCGACGTCTGACGCGACGACCTGACGGACGGGAGGCCCGGTGCCAGCTGGCACCGGGCCTCCCGTCCGTTCCGTGGTCCCGCCCGTTCCGTGGTTCCGCCCGGTGTCAGGCCTCCCGCGTGAACAGCGCGCGCAGCGCGCGCCCGAGCCGACCCCCACGTTCCGGCCGGTCGACGACCTGCACGGCGCGCGTCGGCATCCGGAACGCGAGGTCGTGCAGCATGTTCCGCTTCGACCCGTCCCAGTTCGCGAAGAGGTACGAGCCGCCGATGAACGACATGCTCCGCACGGGAGTGCGCTTCCACGAGTCGGCGGCGACGTAGTACCCGGCGTGGCCCGCGTGGATGTGGTCGATGACGGTGTCGACGTCGACGACGCCGGTCGTGGTGACGACGGCGGTGATGCCCGTGCGGTCGCGGGCGACGTACTCGATGAGGTGTTCGGTCACGGCGTGCTCTGATCTGGTCTGCTCGACCCGGGCCCTCGGGTGTCAGGGCGTCGGGGAATGACTGGAACCGCCCTTGCTTCCGGCTGCATGGTACGCCTCGCCCGGGTGTCCAACCAGGGCACGGTGCGCCCGGTGGACGGACATCCGGAGAGCGCGGCGAGCATCCTGGACCCATGCGCACCACCAGCACCGTCCGCACCACCGGCCTCCTCGTGCTCGCGGTCGCCGGCGCCGTCGCCCTCGCCGGGTGCACCGGTGGTGCCGGCTCCGACCCGACCGCCACCGTGACGCGGACCATTGCGGCCTCGCCGACGACCGCGACCGGAGCGGGGTCGTCGTCCACCCCGTCGCCGACCCCGTCGTCCACCCCGACGTGCGGTCCCGCCGACGGTGCCGCTGCGGCTGCGGGACCGATCGCCGACCTGCCGGTGCCGGCCGGGCTCGAGGGCGCTCGATGGGACGCGTCCCGTGCCGACACCACGGCGTACGACGGGTGCGCCGCGCTCTCGGCGGTGACGGTCTCGGTGGTCGACGCCACCGCCAGCTCGCCGGTCGCGGTCCTGCTCTTCCACGACGGCACCTACCTCGGTACCGCCACGAAGGAGCAGTACGCCTTCGTGCCGGGTGTCACGCGCACCGCGCCGGACGCCCTCCGGGTCGAGTACCGCTACGCGATGCCCTCGGACAGCAACGCCGACCCGACCGGTCGCGCGACGGCGACCTACACGTGGGACGACGGCGCCGGTCGCGTCGAGATGACCGGCGACGTCCCGCCGACGCCCTGACGATCAGGGGCGCAGGGACCGCAGCACCCGTCGGAGCGTGTCGAGCTTCGGCTGGCCCGCCTCGAACGGCCGCCCGAGGGCGGACCGCGGCTGCAGCACCACCGCCCCGTCGGTCGTCGTGAGCCAGAGCCCGTAGTCCACGCGACGGCCGCGGTCGTCCTTCGTCGCCAGGTCGATCCGCTCGATGCTCGACCACGGGATGGTCATCACCGGGTCGGGCGAGACGGCGGTCCAGCCGAGCAGCCCCGAGCCGTCGACGGTGAACAAGGTGATCCGCCGGTCGGGCAGGTCCTGCGGTGCGCTGATGCCGCGTGCGCTGACCGGCAGGTGGAACGCCGGCTGCCCGTGCCGATGGGCGTGCGCGAGGGCTCGACGGTCCTGTCGGGTGTCGCGCCATGCGCTGATCGGCACGACGACGCAGAACACGGCGCCGAGCAACGGCACAATGACGACGACCGACACGCGACCGGCAGACGCGATCGCGTCCGCGTGCAGCGCCTCGAACACCAGCACGCCGACCGAGAGGGCGAGCAGACCCACGGCTCCGAGCACGAACGGCCGGAGCGGCGGGACCACCCCGTCCCGCAGCCGCTGCACCCACGGGGACGACTCGACCTGCACGGCGCCATCCTGCCCGCGCCCCCTGGACGCACCGCGGTGGGATGCTGGTCGTCATGCCCCTGTCCCGTCCGGCGGTCGTCGCCGCCCTGCCCGGTGTCGCGCTCGCCGTCGTGATCGGCCTCGCCGCGACCCTGGTCGGCCGCGCCTTCCCCGTCGTGGGCGGACCGGTGCCGGCCGTCCTGCTCGGGGCGGTGGTCGGGTGGCTCGTGCGGCGTCGGCGGCACGAGGACGGCGGTGCGGCGGACCTCGGCGGGCTCCAGCCGGGCGTGAAGTTCGCGTCGAGCCGGGTGCTGCAGGCCGCGGTCGTCCTGCTCGGGGCGCAGCTCTCGATCGGCGAGGTCCTGCGCACCGGCGGCGAGACCCTCCCCGTGATGCTGACCACCCTCGTGGTGTGCCTGGTCGCCGCGTGGGGGATCGGACGGCTGCTCCGGGTCTCGAGCACGCTCCGCACGCTCATCGGCGTCGGGACCGGGATCTGCGGCGCCTCGGCGATCGCGGCGGTCACGCCGGTGGTCGGTGCCGCGAGCGCCGAGGTCGCCTACGCCCTGTCGACGATCTTCCTCTGCAACATCGCCGCCGTCTTCGTCTTCCCCCTGGTCGGCCACGCCCTCGGGCTGTCGCAGCACGCCTTCGGCGTCTTCGCCGGTACCGCCGTGAACGACACCTCTTCCGTCGTCGCCACGGCCACGATCTACGGGCGCCAGGCGACCGACACCGCGGTCGTCGTCAAGCTGGTCCGGACCCTCATGATCATCCCGATCGTCGTCGGGCTCGCCGGTCTGGAGGCCCGCCGCACCGCCCGCTCGCGGCCCGCCTCCGTCGACGGCCCGGGTCGCGCCGGGGGCGTCCGCGTGTTCCGGTTGGTGCCGTGGTTCCTGGTCGGCTTCCTCGTCGTGGTGCTGCTCCGGACCGTCGGGGTCCTGCCCGCGTCGGTGGCCCCGGGGTTCTCCACCGCGGCCACCTTCCTCATCACGGTGGCGCTCGCCGCGGTCGGGGTCTCGACGGACTTCGCGGCGCTGCGCCGTGCCGGGTTCCGTCCGATGCTGCTCGGCATCGCGCTCTGGGTGCTCGTCGCGGTCACGAGTCTCGGGGTGCAGGCGGCCTTCGGGCAGCTCTGACGCGGGAGCGGGAGCGGGAGTGGGATCGGGCGCTGGCAGCCGCCTGGCGCTGGGCGCTCCCGCGCAACCGGAGGCACGTTGCGCCACGCGATCCCGTGGCGCGACGTGCCGAGCGTTGTGCGGGCCGTCACCGGCCACACGACGGACGGGAGGCGCGGTACCAACCGGCGCCGCCCTCCCTCGCAGGCTCGGTCGGCGCGCCCCGCGCGACGCTTCGCGTCGCCGCTGAGCGGGGCGCGCCCGTCCGTCCGTCCGTCCGGCGGTGTCAGCCCCGGATCGCCTCCGCCAGCTTCACCCGCCCGCCGGTCCGCAGCAGCGCGTTCTCGTAGATGCGTGCACCCACGGCGACCACGACGACGACCGACGCGGCGACGACCACGAGCGACAGGATCGGCTCCCACCACTCGGCGGTCCCGAGGAAGATCCGCATCGGCATCCCGATCGGCGCACTGAACGGGACGTACGACATGATCCCCACGATCGTCTGGTCGTCCGCCGCCGAGACGATGAGGATGTACGGGATCATCACGAGCAGCATGACCGGCATCGTCACGCTGCCGACGTCCTCCTGGCGGGAGACCAGCACGGCGGACGCGGCGAACAGCGCGGCGATGAGCACGAACCCGACGGCGAAGAAGCCGACGAACCAGAGCACGCTCGGACCGAGCATCGAGAAGAAGTTGGTCTGCCCGGTCACGGCGAGTGCCACGGCGCCGGCGATCGCGATCGCGATGATCTGCGCGAAGGCCATGATGCTGCTGCCGAGCACCTTCCCGGCGAGCAGGGCCCGCGCGGGGATCGCGGCCATCAGGATCTCCACGACCCGTGTCGACTTCTCCTCGACGACGCTCTGTGCGATCGACGACCCGAAGGTCACCGCGGAGGTGAAGAAGACGACACCGAACAGGATGCCGATGGCGGACACCAGACCCGCCGACAGGGCGCCGGGCTCCAGGAGCTCCACCCTGGGCGCGACGCTGAGGGCCTGGACGACGTCGGTCGGGGCGTCCTCGAGACCGACGACCTCGTAGCCGATCACGTCGTCCGACGGCACGATCGCGGCGTCGACGTCACCGCTGCGCACCAGGCGTTCCGCCTGTGCGACGGTCCGCGTCGGTGTGACGGACAACCCGTCGTCGGAGCGGATCGAGACGCCGTCGACCACCGCGACCGGCGTGGTGTCGTCCGCGGTCGCCTTGCCGACGATGCCGGCGATCACGACGGACGCGACGACGGCCAGCACCAGGATCGCGGCCGAGACGACGAAGGCCTTGCTGCGGACCCGCGCCTGGATCTCGCGGACGGTGACGAGCCGGACGGCGTCGACGAAGTGGCTGGTCATCGGACGACCTCCCGGAAGACCTCGCTGAGACGGGGGACCCGCGGGGCGAAGGACCCCACGGTGCCGTGCTGGACGGCGCGCTGCAGGACACGCTGCGCCGTGTGGTCGTCGGCCTCGAACACGGCGTACCCGCCGTCGAACTCGCGGACGGTGACACCGGCCTCGTCACGGAGCCAGGCGACGTCGCCGTCGACGAGGAGCTCCCACGCGGCCGGTCCGGCGTTCCGGCGGAGTTCCTCCTGCGGCCCGGCGGCGCGGATGGTGCCGTCGGCGATCACGACCACGTCGTCGCAGAGCCGTTCGACGACGTCGAGCTGGTGGCTCGAGAAGAGCACCGGCACACCCTTGGCGGCGTGCTCGCGGAGGACACCGAGCACCGTGTCGACGGCCATCGGGTCGAGGCCCGAGAACGGCTCGTCGAGCACGAGCACCTCGGGGTCGTGCACGAGCGCCGCGGCGACCTGCACGCGCTGCTGGTTGCCGAGCGAGAGCTTCTCGACGGCGTCGCCGGCGTGCTGGCCCAGGTCGAGACGCTCGAGCAGCGCGGTCGTGCGCTGACCGGCGGTCCGCTTGTCGACGCCGTGGAGGCGCGCGAGGTAGGTGATCTGCTCGGCGACCGGCATCTTCGGGTACAGCCCGCGTTCCTCGGGCATGTAACCGAACCGCCGACGGTCGGCCGGACCGACCTCGGTGCCGTCGATCGACACGCGACCGGCATCGGCCTGCAGGACGCCGAGCAGGATCCGCATGGTCGTCGTCTTGCCGGCGCCGTTGCCGCCGACGAAGCCGGTCAACCGACCGCTGCCGACCGTGAACCCCACGTCGTCGAGCACCCGGCGGTCGCCGAAGTGCTTCGTGACCCCTTCGATGGTGAGCATCGCCCGTTCCCCTTCCGCCGGCGGTCCTCGCCGACGTCTCGACGCTACGGGCCGGGAGGCGCGGCCCGCCTCCGGCGGGAGGCGGGACTTCCCGCCGTCCCGACTCCACCGCACGGGGGAGCGGGGTCCGTCAGCCCGCGGAGGCGACGCCGCGCTCGAAGGCCCAGACGACCGCCTGGATCCGGTCGCGGACCCCGGTCTTCTGCAAGACGTTCGACACGTGGGTCTTCACGGTGGCCTCGCCCACGAAGAGCTCGCGGGCGATCTCGGCGTTGCTCAGCCCCCGGGCGAGCAGCCGGAGCACCTCGGCCTCCCGCTCGGTCAGGCCCGCTGCCGCGACGGGGTCCGCACCGGCGGTCACGGGCTCGCCGCCCGACGGTGCCCCGGCGTGGTCGCTGGTCGGACAGCCGGGGCCGTGGCCGGCGGTCGCCCGACTGATGACCCGTCGGGTGACGTCCGGGGCGAGCAGGGCGTCCCCGGCCGCGACGGTGCGGACGGCGTCGATCAGCCGTTCGGGGGAGGCGTTCTTGAGCAGGAAGCCGCTCGCCCCCGCCTCGAGTGCCGCGAAGAGCGCCTCGTCGTCGTCGAAGGTGGTCAGTACCAGGACGGCCGGCGGCTCCGGGAGGGCACCGATGCGCCGCGCGGCCTCGAGCCCGTCGATGCCGGGCATCTGCACGTCGAGGCAGACGACGTCGGGTCGGAGGGCGACGACGGCCTCGACTGCGGCGGCTCCGTTCGCGGCCTCGCCGACCACCCGGAAGCCGGGTTCGGACTCGAGGATGACGCGGAAGCCCGCCCGGACCAGGTCCTGGTCGTCCGCGAGCACGATCGTCAGGTCGTCGGCAGCCATGCCCGCACCAGGTACCCTCCCCGGGCGCGGGGCCCGATCTCGATCCGGCCACCGACCGCGGCCACGCGTTCGCGCATGCCGACGTGCCCGAGTCCGCTGCCGCTCGTGTCGCGCGCCGCGCCGGCCCCGTGCCCGTCGTCGGCGACCTCGACCTCGATGCCGTCGTCGAGGTACCGCAGCCGCAGGTCGGCCCGCGCCGTCGGCCCGGCGTGCTTGAGGACGTTCGTGACGGCCTCCTGCGCGATCCGGAAGGCGACGGCCCCGACGGTCGGCGGGACCGGACGGTCCGTGCCGACCACGACGTACCCGGCAGCGTGGCCGGCGGTGCGCGCTGCCTCGACGAGCTCCGGCATCCGTCCGAGCCCGGCGGTGCTGGGCGCCGTGTCCGTCGGGCCCGCTCCGCCCGCGGTCCGGTCGTCCTCGCGCAGGGTGCCGAGCATCCGCCGGAGTTCCTCGACCGCCGTCCGGGCGCTGTCCTCGACCACGCCGAGCGACACCGTTGCCTGGGCGGGGTCGCGGTCGACCACCCGTCGGGCGGCGCCGGCCTGCACGCCCATCAGCGAGACGTGGTGCGCGACGACGTCGTGCAGTTCGCGGGCGATCCGGACGCGCTCGAGCGTCACGGCCTGGGCTGCCGTCCGCTCTCGCTCCGCCGCGAGCTCGTCCGTGCGCTCCGCCAGCTGGTGCTTGGCGAGGGCGGCCGACCAGGCTCGGTTGCCGGCGTACCAGGCGCCGCCGAAGTACAGGACGTTGATGAGGACGTTGACGAGCGAGTACGCGACGTAGGGCGGGATGAGCGCGTCGTCGTCGTTCGGCAGGGCGCTCGGCACCGACCACCCGAACGAGATGGCGAGGAAGAGCCAGGCGAACATGCCGCCGATCACGACCCAGCGGACGACCTCGGAGCGGACGCGGTCGGAGCACCACGCGCCGACCGTGTAGAGCGCGATGAAGAGGGTGAAGTTGACGAGGACGATCTCGGGCACGTGGAGCAGCTGCGTCGCCGTGAAGGCCAGCGCGGACACGACGGCGACCGTCATCGGCCAGCGGCGGCGGAACACGATCGGTGCGGCGTTCGCGACCACCATGAGCGCGGAGACCCACCACGCTGCCTGCTCGTCACCGTAGACCCCGGCCGCGCCGTACAGCGTCGTCGTCAGCGAGAGGCCGACGCCGAGGACGAGTGCGAGCAGGGCGTCCTGCCGGTGCTCCCGGCGCCCGACGGGCAGCCTCGACCACTCCTCCGTCGTCCGCCCCATGCGGTCCACGCTAGCGGGTGGCGACCGTCGTCCGCAGGTCCCCGGTGCGGAGCGAGAGCCCCGACGACACCGCGACGAGCGCGGCCGCGGCCACGGACGTCGTGGTCGTCCCGACCGTCCCGACGAGCACCCCGGCCACCGCGGCGCCGACGGCCTGCCCGGCGACGAGCACGACGAACAGGACCGAGGTGCCCGCTGCGACCTGCTCGGGGTCGATCGCCGCGGTCCAGGCGATCAGCGCGCCGGTCGCCGCGGTGTACCCCCAGCCGAACAGGGCGCAGGCCGCGAGTGCGACCGCGACCGACCCCGGCAGGAGCCCGAGCGCGAGCACCGCCCCCGCGGCCACGGTCGTCGTCAGCACCCACTGACGTCGGGGCGACATCGCACTCGTCCACCGCGCCGTCGCCGCGACGGTCGAACCACCGACACCGAGCGCGATCCACGCGACCACCGTCGCCGTCGTCGGGACCCCGGCGTCGACCAGCGTCGATCGGCCGTAGGTCCAGACGACGGCCGACCCCGCGCCGAAGAGCAGCGCGACGACGACCGGGACCGTCTGCGCGACGAACCACGACCTCCCGGGGAGCGCCGGGGTCCCGCCGCGCTCCGGACGGCCCGCGGCGAGGAACAGCACGGCGCCGACGGCGAGCGTGAGGACGCCGGCCACCGCCCATGCGGTGCGCCACTCCGGCAGCAGCACGAGTGCGAGGACCCCGGCCGCGACGAGTCCCGGCCCGGTCCCCGAGTTCACCACCGCCTGCGCCCGCCCGCGACGGTCCGCCGGGATGCGGTCGGTCACGAGCTGCACCATCGCCGGCGACGCCAGGCCCGCCCCGGCCGAGGCGACGACGGCGGCGGTCCCGAACACCGCGGTCGTCGGGCTCGACGCCATCACGAGCGCACCGACGCCGGCGGTGAGGGTCGCGGCGACGACGAGCCACCGCGCCGCCCGTGCCGCGAGCACGGACCCCGCGACGGCACCGACGCAGTAGACGACGGAGGCGCCGGACGACACCGCGCCACCGACGTCCGCGCAGAACCCGAGGTCGTGCTGCACGTCGGGCAGGAACAGCCCGTACGCCAGGCGCACGAGCCCGTAGGTCGCGGCGACGAGTCCGAGTCCGGCGACGAGCAGGAGGCGGTCCGACAATGAAAACGATCGTTTCACTTGTACGACCCTAGGCTGGCTGCGTGGTGATGCGTCCAGGGACCGAGCAGCGGGTGCTCGACGCCGCCGAGGAGCTCTTCTTCACCCGGGGGATCGCGGCGACCCCGATCGACGCCGTCCTCGAGCGCGCGGGGGTGTCGTCGGCGACGCTCTACCGGGGGTACCCGAGCAAGGAGGCACTCGTCGCCGCGGCCCTCGACCGCCGCCACGACGAGTGGACCGCGGCCTGGGACCGTGCGGTCGATCGGGCGACGGACGACCGCGCACGGTTGCTCGCCGTGTTCGACGCGCTCGACGCGTTCCGGTCCACCCCGACGGGCTCGCGCTGGTGCGCCTTCCTCGGCACCGCGGCCGAGTACGTGGATGCGCCGCATGAGCTCCGGACCGTCCTCGACCGCGAGACCGACACGCTCCGACGGCGGCTCACCGAGGCGGCCCGCCCGCTCGTCGGCGACGGTGCTCCGGCGCTCGCCGCACAGCTCCTGCTCGTCGTGTCGGGATCGCTCGCGATGCGCCTCCGCGACCCGGGCGCCGACTCCGCGACCGCCCGCGCGGTCGCGGAGGCGCTCCTTCCCTGAGCGTTCCCACGGCTCCGTCCGGGCGGATGCGCAGCGGGGCACCCCTCCCGCCCGACACGATGAGCACGTGCCGACCCCGTCCCGCGCCACGACGATCACCCGTCGCGCGCTCCTCGCCGCCGGCGGCTCGCTGCTCCTGGCCGGTGGGGCGTTCGAGGCGGTCGACCAGCGGCTCCTCCCCGGTCGGTCGACGATGTACCGCGTGCTCGGCCTCGACGGTCCCGCCGGCAGGATCCCGGACGTGCCGCCGGTGCCCTCGACCTCGGGCACGTTCGTCTCCGCGGCACGGGGCGGTCGGACGGTGGGCTGGACGATCGCCGCACCGCCCTCGGCGACGCCGCTGCCCGTCGCGGTCGCCCTGCACGGGTACGGCGGCGACCACCGCACCTTCTCCGGGAACGCGCTCGGGTACGACCGCTTCCTCGCCGCGCACCTGCGCAGCGGGGGCGCGCCGTTCGCCGTCGCGGCGGTCGACGGGGGCAACCGGTACTGGCACCGCCGTGCCGACGGGGACGACCCGGCGTCGATGGTCGTCGACGAGTTCCTGCCGCTCCTGGGTGACCGCGGCCTCGACACCACGCGGCTCGGCCTGACCGGCAACTCGATGGGCGGCTACGGCGCACTGCACCTCGGTGGTGTGCTCGGCGCCGAGCGCGTGCGGGTCGTCGCAGCGCTCAGCCCGGCCCTCTGGACGACCGCCGGGGACACCGCCCGCGGTGCGTTCGACGACGCGGCGGACTTCCGGGCGAACACCGTGCTCGGCCGGCAGCGCGCGCTCGACGGGGTCGCGGTGCGGGTCGACTGCGGCACCGGGGACGGTTTCGAGCCCGCGGTGCGGGCCTACCGCGAGGGTTTCCGAGTCGCCCCGGCCGGCGGCCTCGAGCCCGGCGGCCACGACCGCGCCTACTGGCGCCGGACGGCGCCGGACCAGATCGCGTTCCTGGGTCGGCACCTGACCGCCTGAGCGAGCCGTGGACGGACGGGAGGCCCGCCCAGGGTGACGCACGCGCGTCACCCTGGGCGGGCCTCCCGTCGGACCGCGGTGCCCGCGTCGCAGGCGGGTTCAGCTCGCCGGAGCGAGCTGCTCGTCGACGGCGGCGAGCACCTCGGCGACCTCGGTCCGGGTCGTGTAGTCGACGTGCACGTCCGCGAACCGCACCGTGCCCGCCGCGTCGATGACGAACACGGACGGGAACGGGATCGCCGCGGTGTCGTCCGCGTTGCTGTCGGCGACGTCGAAGCCGAGCCGGGTGTGCGCACCGCGGGCGGCGTCGCTCGGCGCGGTGACGATGCCGAAGCGGCCCGCCAGCGCGTTCTCGGGGTCGGTCAGCACCGGGAAGGCGAGCTCGCCGTTCGCGATCGACTGCTCGGCCGCCTCCGGCGTCTGGGGCGACACCGCGACGAGCTGCACCCCGCGCTCCCGCAGGGCCGGCAGGAGTTCCTGCTGGTAGGTGCGCAGCGTGATGTTGCAGTACGGGCACCAGGCGCCGCGGTAGAACACGAGGACGGTGGGGGCATCGCCGCGGACGCCCGCCAACGAGGTCGCGGAGCCCGTCGGGGTGACGAGCGGGGCGTCGGGTGCGTCGTCGCCGACCGCGACGACCCCGTCGGGCACGCCCGCGGCCCGCAGGTCGGCCTGCTCACCGTCGAAGACCGCGGACAGCTCCGGGCCGATCTGCGCGGTGAAGCCCGCGTTGAACTCGTCCACCTGGCGGGCGATGGTCTGGTCGGTCACGTCGTTCTCCTCGGGTCCGGGACGCATCCGGCGACGGCGCCGGTGGGGTGAGCGTAGGCACCGCGGTGCGCCGCCGGCACGGGTGGCGTCACGCGGCGTCATCGACGAGCCGGGACCGCCGAGCCACCGCCGTGCAGCCGCGACCGCTCAGGCGCGACCGCGGTTGCGCCGCCGGATCTCCTTCGGCGCCCGCCCGGCCAGGAACGACCGCGCGGGGTCGACCAGGAACCCCTGCCGCAGCGCCTCGCGGCCGACGAGCATGCGGAAGCCCATCTGGTCGCGGTTGCTCAGCGTGACCTCGGCGTCGATCGTGCGACCGGCCAGGGTGATCGGCGTGAGGACGACGATCCGCTCCTGGGTGTGCCCGGTGGAGCTCCGGACGGTGCGTCGGTCGTGCACGGCGCACTCGTGCGTGACCGCGTCGGCGTCGGTGTCCTGCCACGGGTGCACCGAGAACCGCACCCGGTCGCCGGGCAGCTCCTCGAGGTCGAACGCGTGGAGCGCCGAGCTGCGTGCGCCGGTGTCGAGCTTCACCTTGATCCACGGCAGGTCCAGCCCGGGCAGGGCAGCCCACTCACGCCAACCTGCGATCGTCGTGTTCCGGGCCATGGCCCCATCCTGTCGCATGCTTGGATGGGACGTCGCCGTCGTCGTCCTCGAACCCGTGGAGCACCCCGATGAAACTCGCCATCCTGTCGCGCGCCCCGCACGCGTACTCGACGCAGCGTCTCCGCGCGGCGGCGATCGACCGCGGGCACGACGTCAAGGTGCTGAACACCCTGCGGTTCGCCATCGACCTGACCGCCGACGAGCCCGACCTGCTCTACCGCGGCCGGCTCCTCAGTGACTACGACGCCGTGCTCCCGCGCATCGGCAACTCGATCACCTACTACGGCACCGCCGTCGTCCGGCAGTTCGAGCAGATGGACGTCTACACACCGAACACCGCGACGGGCATCACGAACTCGCGCGACAAGCTCCGGGCGAACCAGATCCTGTCCCGGCACCACATCGGCATGCCGGCGACCACGTTCGTCAACAGCCGCGCCGACGTGCGCGGGGCGATCGACCGGGTCGGCGGCGCACCCGTCGTCATCAAGCTGCTCGAGGGCACGCAGGGCATCGGCGTGATCCTGGCGCCCGAGGCGAAGGTCGCCGAGTCGATCGTCGAGACCCTGCACTCGACGAAGCAGAACGTGCTCATCCAGTCGTTCATCTCGGAGAGCCGCGGGAAGGACATCCGCGCGCTCGTCGTCGGCGACCGCGTGGTGGCCGCGATGCGCCGGAGCGCGAGCGGCGACGAGTTCCGGTCGAACGTGCACCGCGGCGGCACCGTCGAGAAGGTCACGCTGACGCCCGAGTACGAGGAGGCGGCGGTCCGCTCGGCGCAGATCATGGGCCTCCGCGTCGCCGGCGTCGACATGCTCGAGGGCAACGACGGTCCCCTCGTCATGGAGGTCAACTCGTCGCCCGGCCTCGAGGGCATCGAGCGTGCCACGGGACTCGACGTCGCCGGCGCGATCATCGACTTCATCGGCAACCAGGTCGCGTTCCCGGAGATCGACGTCCGGCAGCGCCTCAGCGTCTCGACCGGGTACGGCGTCGCCGAGCTGCTCGTGCACACGAACGCCGACCTCGTCGGCAGGACCATCAAGGAGTCCGGCCTCTGGGACCGGGACATCACCGTGCTGACCCTGCACCGCGGCGCGTCCGTGATCCCGAACCCGCGCAGCGGCGTCGAACTGCAGGCCAGCGACCGCCTGCTCTGCTTCGGCAAGCTGGAGGAGATGCGCTCGATGATCCCGGACCGACGGCGACGCCGATCGAAGGTCCGCAAGCTCCCGAAGGACGCCTGACCGGTGCCGCCCAGCGCACCCGGATCGCGTACCCAGGTCGGATGCGGAAGTATGTGTCGGTGACGATCATGACGGAACGGCCGGTCGACCAGGCGACGAGCAGCGAACCGGAGCGCCCCGGCAACGCCACGGCGAAGCACCAGAACGTGTCGCTGCTGTCGGTGGCGACCACCACCGCCGAGCGTGTCACGACGTCCGCCGACATCGAGGAGCGCCTCCGTGGGGCCCTCCGTCGGCTCCGCCTGCCGATGGGCCTGCTCGAGCGGGTCGCGGGGGTGACCGAGCGCCGCAACTGGGGCGAGGGGCAGACCTTCCAGGACGCCGCGATCGACGCCGGCCGTCGGGCGATGGCCGAGGCGGGGGTGCGTCCGGAGGAGATCGGGCTCCTCATCAACACCTCCGTCACCCGTCCGCACCTCGAGCCCTCGGTCGCGGTCCGCCTGCACCACGGGCTCGGGCTGCCGACGTCGGCGATCAACTTCGACATCGCGAACGCCTGCCTCGGGTTCGTCAACGCCATGAGCGTCGCCGCGGGCATGATCGACTCCGGGCAGATCAAGTACGCGCTCGTCGTGGACGGCGAGGACGCCGACCAGGTGCAGCTCAACACGATCGACCGCCTGAACCAGGGTGGCCGGAACCGCAAGGACTTCATGAGCGAGTTCGCGAGCCTGACCCTCGGGTCGGGTGCCGCGGCCGCCGTGCTCGGCCCGAGCGACGTCCACCCCGAGGGCCACCGCATCGTCGGCGGCGTCACCCGCGCGGCGACGCAGTGGTACGACCTGTGCGTCGGCAGCGTCGACGGCATGTTCACGGACGCGAAGATGCTGCTCAAGGGCGGTATGGAGCTCGTCGTCGCGGCCTGGAACGAGGCCCGCGCGCACTTCGACTGGGCGGACATGGACCGCTACGTCCTGCACCAGGTCTCCGACGTGCACACGAACGCCTTCGTCGAGGCGATCGGCGTCCCGCGCGACAAGGTGCCGACGACCTACCAGCGCTTCGGCAACGTCGGTCCGGCGTCGATCCCGATCACCCTGGCCGACGAGGTCGCCCGCGGCGGCATCACCCGCGGCGACCGCGTGTTCCTGGGTGGCGTCGGCTCGGGCATCAACACGGCGATGATGGAACTGCGCTGGTGAGGTCCGGCCTCCCGCGCGTCGCCGCCAGCACGGCTCCGGCGACGCTCCCGCCGCCCCTGCCCGGACTCGATCCGGCCTGGTCGCGACTGGTCACCGTCGCCGGTGGCCAGGACCGGTCGGGAGGCCCGTCCCACGCCCCGCGGACGTGGCACCTCCTCGACACGGCCGGTTCCCTCGAGGCGCTCGGCGTCACCCCGGTCGGCACCCTGCTCTGCGTGCACGGCAACCCGACCTGGTCGTACCTCTGGCGGTCCGTCGCGGCCCGCACGCTCGACGCCGCCCGGGCGGGAGGCCCGGCCTGGCGCGTGGTCGCCGTCGACCAGCTCGACATGGGCTTCTCGGAGCGCACCGCCGACCAGCACCGCCTCGCCGACCGCGTCCGCGACCTCGGCGCCCTGACCGACGAACTCGGGCTCACCGGCCCCGTCGTGACCCTCGGGCACGACTGGGGCGGCGTGGTGTCGCTCGGTTGGGCGGTCGACCACCCGGACCTCGTGGTCGGTGTCGCGACGTGCAACACCGCCGTGCACCAGCCCGACGACGCCCCGATCCCGGCACCCCTCCGGCTCGCGCTGCGCCCGGAGGTGCTCGGCCGCGGGACGGTCGTGACGCCGGCGTTCCTCGAGACGACCCTCGCGATCGCCCACCCGCGGCTCGACCGCGCGACCGCCGACGCCTACCGTGCGCCCTACCGCGGAGCCGCTCGTCGCGGCGGCATCGGGGGCTTCGTCGCGGACATCCCGGTCGACGCCGCCCACCCCAGCGCGGCCGAGCTCGACCGGATCGCCGCCGGCGTCGCCGCGCTCGAGGTGCCCGCGCTCGTGATGTGGGGGCCGCGCGACCCGGTGTTCCTGGAGCGGTACCTCGACGACCTGCTCGACCGGCTGCCGCACGCCGACGTCCACCGCTTCGAGGGCGCCGGCCACCTGCTGCCCGACGACACCGACGTCGCCGGGACGGTGCTCGACTGGCTGGGCGACCGCCTGCCGGACGGGACGACGACCCGCGGGGACGACCCGCGCCTCCCGGACCGCGCCGAGGCCGGGGCGGAGGGAACGCACCCGTTGTGGGCCGCTCTCGACGGGCTGCGCCACTCGGAGGAGCCGGCGCTCATCGAGATGGCTGCCGCCGGCGGTCCCCGGACGATCAGCTGGCGACTCCTGGCCCGACGCGTCGACGAGGTCGCCGCCGGGTTGCTCGACGTCGGCGTCCGTCCGGGCGACCGCGTCTCGCTCCTCGTCACGCCCGGCGCGGACCTGACGGCCGCGCTCTACGCGAGCGTCCGGATCGGTGCGGTCGTGGTCGTCGCGGACGCCGGACTGGGCCTGCGCGGCCTGACCCGCGCCGTCCGCGGTGCGCGTCCGGACTGGGTGATCGGTGCGCTGCCGGGCCTCGGTGCCGCTCGGGCCCTCGGGTGGCCGGGCCGACGCATCGCGACCCTCGCGCTGCCGTCAGTCGCGCGCGCGGCGCTCGGTGTCGAGCACTCGCTCGTCGAGGTCGCTCGTCGCGGTGCCCGACGGCTCACCGCGGGGGCCGCCCTGCCCGTCGCGCCGGCGCCGGACGCCCCCGCGGCCGTCCTGTTCACCTCCGGCTCGACCGGCCCCGCGAAGGGCGTCGTCTACACGCACGGGCAGCTCGCCGCGGTGCGTGACGTCCTGGCGGCGCAGTACGACGTCGGTGTCGGCACGGGCCTGGTCGCCGGCTTCGCGCCGTTCGCCCTGCTCGGCCCCGCCCTCGGCGCTCGCTCGGTCGCACCGGACATGGACGTCACCGCACCCCGGACCCTGACCGCCCGCGCGGTGGCGGACGCCGTCGCCGCGGCCGACGCGACCGTCGTGTTCCTCTCGCCCGCGGCCCTGGCGAACGTGGTCGCGACCTCGTCGGCGCTGACCGACCATGACCGCGACGCGCTCGGCCGGGTCCGCCTGTTCCTGTCCGCCGGCGCGCCGGTGTCGGCGTCGCTCCTGACCGCGGCGACCGCACTCATGCCGAACGCATCGGCCCACACCCCCTACGGCATGACCGAGGGGCTGCTCATGACCGACGTCGACCTCGACGGGGTGCGTGCCGCAGCCACCGACGGTGTCGACGAGCAGGGGATCTGCGTCGGGGTCCCGGCCACCGGCGTCCGCGTGCGGATCGCACCGCTCGACGACGACGGCGCACCGACCGGTGCCCCGACCGACGCCGCGGGGGTCACCGGCGAGGTCGTCGTGGCGGCGCCGCACGTGCGCGACCACTACGACCGTCTCTGGCGCACGGACCGGGTCTCCCGCGCGGGCGTCGGCGACCCGCGCGGGCACCGGACCGGTGACGTCGGCCACCTGGACGCCGAGGGGCGCCTGTGGATCGAGGGGCGGCTGCAGCACGTCGTGACCACGGCGGAGGGCGTCGTGACACCCGTCGGTCCCGAGCAGCGGATCGAGCGGGTGGCCGGCGTCGGACGCGTCGGCATTGCGGGCACCGGGCCGCGTGGGACGCAACAGGTCGTGGCGGTCGTCGAGACCGTGCCGGCCGCGCGTCGTCCCGGACTCGCACCGGCGGCGCTGGCCCGTGCGGTGCGTGCAGCAGCCGGCGTGCCGGTCGCGGCGGTGCTCGTCGTCCCCGTGCTGCCGACCGACGTCCGGCACAACTCGAAGGTCGACCGTGCACGCCTGTCGCGGTGGGCGACCACGGTGCTCGGCGGCGGGCGGATGGTGCGTCCGTGAGGGTGCTCGTCACCGGCGCGAGCGGCTTCCTCGGCCGTGCGACGGCCGCCGCCGTGCGCGACGCCGGGCACGACGTCCGGACGTTCCAGCGCCGACCCTCGGGCGTCGACGGGGTGGAGGACTCCCTCGGCACCATGACCGATTCCCCCGCGGTCGAGCGGGCCGTCGCCGGGGTCGACGCGGTCGTGCACCTGGCCGCGAAGGTCTCGCTCGCCGGCGACCCGGCCGACTTCACCCGGGTCAACGTCGACGGCACCCGCACGCTGCTCGCCGCGGCGCGGACCGCGGGCGTCGGCCGGTTCGTCTTCGTCTCGTCGCCGTCGGTGGCGCACACCGGCTCGTCGCTCTCGGGCGCAGGAGCGGACCCCGCCGAACCGACGGCCGCGCGCGGGCACTACGCCCGGACGAAGGCCGCCGCGGAGCTCCTGGCGCTGGCCGCCGACGAGCCCGGGTTCGCGGTCGTCGCGGTCCGGCCGCACCTGGTGTGGGGACCCGGCGACACGCAGCTCGTGGGCCGCATCGTCGACCGTGCACGCAGCGGGCGGCTCCCGCTGCTCGACTCCGGTGCCGCGCTCATCGACACCCTCTACGTCGACAACGCTGCCACAGCGATGGTCGCGGCACTCGACCACGCCGCCGACGATGCCGTGCACGGCAGCGCGTACGTCGTGACGAACGGTGAGCCGCGGCCCGTGGGTGAGCTCCTCGCGGGCATCTGCGTCGCCTCCGGGGTCCCGGCTCCGCGGGTGCACGTGCCGTCCGCGGTCGCCCGCGTCGCCGGCTCCGTCGTGGAGGCCGTGTGGCGCGCCCGACCCGGTGCGGACGAACCGCCGATGACCCGGTTCCTGGCCGAGCAGCTGTCCACGGCGCACTGGTTCGACCAGCGGCGGACCCGGCACGACCTCGGGTGGGCCCCGACGGTCACGATCGACCAGGGCCTCGCCCGGTTGCACGAGGCCGCGCAGCCCTGACGCGCCCGATCAGTTGCAGTACTCGGAGGGCGGGGCGTCGCGGGTCCGGCTGACCCAGACCTCGTCCACGGGCAAGTCCGGTCCGCGCGTCGAGAACGTCACGAACGAGCCGTCGATGGTCGTCGTCAGCCCGCCGTAGGGGTCGTCGGCCACCGACGGGTCCCGGTCCGACGTCGACGACCGACGCAGGTCCGGGTACGCGGCCCGGAGCGCCTCGACCGTGCTGCCGGGGCGGATCCCCGCGGCGGTCGTCGGCGGTCGCTCGGTCGTCTCCGCGAGCCCGCGGACGGAGAGCGCCTCGATCCGGCCGTCGTCGCCCGTGATGATCGTGAGGAGGGTGCCACCGCCGGCCCAGAACGACACCCGCGGGTTGTTGCAGGTCGAGTACTCGTCGGAGAGCACGCCCTCGAGGTCGTCCGTCTCCTCCGCCAGCTGGCCGCCGAGCGCGACGGGCCCGACCTCGGTACCCGAGATTGTCCAGGTCGACGGGTCGGCCAGTGCGTACGGCGGTCGAGTCGACGTCGGTGTCGGTGTCGGTGTGGCGACGGGTGTGGGGTCCTCGACGACCGGTGCGCCGGTCGGCGTCTCCACCGCAGTGGGAGACGGACTGCTCGGCGCCGTCGCGGTCGGCTGGTCCGCCGTGAGCGGGGTCGGGATGACGCCGAACGCCACGCCGCCGCCCGCTGCGCCGAGCAGCAGGACGCCCACCACGCCCAGTGTGATGCCGGTGGTGCGTCGGCGACGCGATCGTCGCGGCGCCGCGTGCTCGAGCACGTGCCGCTTCATCGAGACGAGCATGCGCTGCAGGTCGTCCCCCTGGGGAGGCTCAGTGTCCATCGCGCGTCACCGCCCTCCGGGGCTGCTCCGTCGGGCGAGCTGTGGCGCCGTCGGCGAGCGGCAGGCCGAGGTCGCGAGCAGCGTCGTCGTAGCGGCGTCCGTCCACGACGCACCACTCGCACAGCGACCGGTCGTCCGGGGTGAGAGCATCCATCGCGTCGCGGACCCAGCGGAACGGATCGCCCGCGCTCGGAGGGTGTGCCGTCGTTCGTTGCGCGACGTCGCGACAGGTGGCGAGGAGCCACGGGAGCAGGGACGCGGTGGCGAGCTGCAGGTCTCCGACTCGGTCCCACAGGATCCCGAACGTGTCCTGCACGGTGCCGCGGGCCTCGTCGGGGGTGCTCGTCAGGGTCCACGCGACGCGGGTGACCACCGGAGCGAACCGGTCGAACAGCGTCGCCAGCGCATCGCGGTCGCCGGCGGCTGCGCGCCGCACGAGCGTCGCATCGTCGTCGGTGTCCTTCGCCACGGTTCCTCCCCTCACCCTGATGATGTCGGACGCGGGGTGATCCTGACGGATCGGTCCCGAGATCCATCTGACCGGGCGTGTCGTGGGCGACGGAAGCGGCGGTGCCGGGAGCGGCGGTGCCGGGAGCGGCGGTGCCGGGCGCGGCGAGGTGCACCAGACCGGAGGCCCGTGGTCGGTCAGCCACGCGCCTCCCGTCCGCGACGTCGTCAGGCGGCGAAGCGCTGCCAGAGATCGGTGACGATCGGCCACACGTCACCGGCGCGGTCGGCCGACGCGATCGCGATCGTCACCACCGGGTAGGCGGTCACGGCGCGGCTCACCAGCACCGCGACCACGACGGCGACCACCGACGTCGCGGTGTGGCGGCGGGTGAGGGCGAGCAGCAGCAGGGCGACGACCACGACGGCCCCGAGCAGCGTCACGAGGGCGATGCGGACGACCGGGAAGGGCACGAGCCCGGCGGTCGTTGCGGTGACCCCGCCGAGGAACCCCACGAGGGGCAGGTACGCGCCGAGGGCCAGCACGAGCACGAGCACGATGCCGGTGCCCGACGCGACCCAGACGCCGCGCGGGCGGGGTCGGCGGGACGGACCCCGCCGCCCCGCCCACGCGGTCATCACCGTGCGGCTCCGCCGTCCCCGTCCGCCTGGCGGGAGGCGGCCTCGTCGCGGACGACGTCGGCTGCGTGCTCGATGCGGTCCGCGGCGTCGTCGAGAGCGTCGGCGACGCGCTCGTCAGCGACACGATCGTCAGCGGCACGGCCGTCCTCGGCCGGCGACCCGGTGTCGTGCGCGGTGGGTGCACCCGAGGGCGCGTCCGGGCTCGCGTCGGCGGTCGCGGCCTGCGTCGCGGTGACCGCCGAGTCGGTGGCGTCGGATGCAGCTGCCCCAGCCTCGGCCGCCGCGTCGGTCGCGGCGGCAGCGGCACCTGCTGCGCGGTCGCGCACCTCGGCGGTCGCGTCGGCTGCGGCGTCCTTCGCGGCGCTGACGGCGTCCTGCGCTGCGTCACCCGCCTCCGAGGACTTCCGCGCCGCGTGGTCCGCGGCGTCGGAAGCCGCTGCCCGGGCGTCCTGGACCGCGTCGGCAGTGCGGGTCCGAGCGGCGTCGACGGCGTCGGCGGTCGCGGCGCGTGCGGTGTCGAGCGCGTCCGCGGCGCGGTCGCCCAGGTCGGCTGCCGTGGCGCGGGTGGCGTCGACGGCGTCCCCGGCGGCGTCCTTCGCCTTGCCGGCGGCCTCGCGCGTGGCGGCGGCGGCGTCCTGCGCTGCGTCCCGTGCACGCTCGGCGACGTCGGCGGCGCTCGCGCGGACGTCCTTCGCGGCACCGGCCACGGCGTCCTTCGTGCGGCTCGCGGCGGCCCCGACGGCCTCGGTGGCGCGGTCGATGGCCGACGGTTCGTCGTCGAACGGCCCGTGCACGTCGAGCACGCGGACGTCGACCGTGGTCGGCTTGCCGCCGCCCAGCTGCGAGACCGCCGCGGTCACCTGGTCGCGGACCGCCGCGGCGACCTCGCGCACGTTCAGCGGGTACTCGACGACGACCGACACGGTCACGTCGAGGGTGTCCTCGGCGTCGTCCACCTGCACCCCCGGTGCTCCGGCGGACCGCCCGAGCTGGGAGCGGACGCGGTCGGCGGCGCGGGCCGCGAGGCTGCCCAGGTGGTGGACACCCGGCACGCCGAGCGCCGTCTCCGCCGCGGTGCGGGCGGCGACCACCAGGGGCCCGGCGTCGTCGGGGAGCGGGGTGGTCAGCTCGGACGGCAGGTCGACCTCGGTCACCTGGGTCCGTGCGTTCGGATCGTGCTGCATGGCTTCCTCCTCGGGACAGCAGGGCCGTCGCTCCCGCAGGGGGAGCGACGGCCGTGGCCCGCTAGTTCTTGAAGACGTCCTTGATGTCCTCGCCGGTCTGCTTCGCGCTCGCAGCGGTCTGGTCCTTCTTGCCCTCGGCGACCTTCGAGTCGTCGTTCGTGGCGTTGCCGAAGGCCTCCTTGGCCTTGCCCGCGATGTCCTGGGCGGCGTTCTTGATCTTGTCGTCGAGTCCCATGGTGGGTTCCTCTCTCTCGTGGGCCGGGGTCGTCCCCGGCGGTGGTGGTGTGGTGGTGTGCGTCAGTGGACGCGGGTGGTGCGTGCGAGTGCGGTGCGGGTGCCGCCGGTGAGGTGGACCAGGACCGGTACTTCTCGGCCGAGGGTGCGGTCGAGGGTGGTGACGGCGTGATCGACGGCGTCGAGGACGGTGACCGCGTCACCACCGCGGCGGACGTGGACCCGGATCCGGGCCGCCCGCTGCTTCTTCACCAGGTACGTGTCGACCTTGGTCGTGACGATGTCGTGGACGTCGGCGAGTTCGTGGTCGATGACGTCGCGGACGAGGGCGACGTTCACGGTGACCTGGTCGTCACCGGTGCGTTCCCGGACCGCGACGGACGTGCCGCCACCACCACGGGTGAACACCACGACCAACGCGAGGACGATCACGACGGCGCAGACGCCGGCGATGATCCACAGCGCCGCGCCCGGCACGGTGACCTGCTGCGGCAGGGTCACGTACTGCTGCACCGCGTCGCGGACGGGTTGCAGCACCCCGGCGCCGATCACGACCCCGGCGACGATGCCGATCAGACCGATCAGGAACAGCAGGACCCGGTTGAAGCCGCGGTTGGTGGTGGTCATGCCAGGGTTCCCTTCTGCTCCACGGTGACCTGCACGCTGGAGCCGTGCTTGCCGCCGAGGCGGCCGAGGCGTTCCTGGACGGCTTGCTCGACGACGTGGGTGTCGACGGGGATGCCGGACAGGGGCACCACGTGCACCTGGGTGCGGTGCCCACGCGCCGACGCGGACGTGTTGGCCTCGGGGACGTCTGCTGCGTGCGCGGCGGCGTTCGCGGCGGTGGAGGCGAGGATGCGGGTGTCGATGATCACCGCACCACGGTCGTGGTCGATCCCGGACCGGGGCTGCCGGCCGGGCCCCAGGGCCAGGACCACCAGCACGATGCCGAGGACCACGAGGGCTACGGCGATGACCTCGGCGATGGTGGTGAACGCGGCGTCGGGCTTGAGGGCGGTGTCGGCGACGGTCTGCGGGTCCGCCAGCAGCGGCCCCTGCCCGATCGCCTTGAGGACCGCTTCGGTGCCGATCCACGCCGCGACCAGGATCACCACGACCAGGGTCACGGCGAGGGCGGTGGACCGGGACCGGTGGATGCTCCGACGACGCAGCCGCTTCTCGAGCTGTTCGGTGCTCATGTGCTTCCTCCTACCGGACTCGGCCCTCGTGCTCACGCACGAGCCCGGTCAGTTCGATGTGCGTCCGACCCACCCGACGGCCGGCGAGCTCGCTGACGCGCTGCTTGATGTCGTCCGCGGCGGACGCGGCTGCCTGGACGATGTCGGGCTGGTCCCGGATGGGGCCGGTCACGTCCAGTGCGAGGGATCCCTGCTCGTCGTCGATCCCCACGCGCAGCCGCTTCGCGGGCACCCGGAGGCGCTCCGCGGCGGCGGCCCGGGCCAGGGCCGTCAGGGCCCGGGCCGTGATCTCCACGCGGCCCGGGACGGCGCCTGCCGGGACGCTTCCCGAGCCGGTGCTCGCCGGGCCGGCGGTCACCGGGAGCTCCGGCGTCCGGTCAGCACGTCGGTCAGGGCACCCCGGTCGATCTTCCCGGTCACCAGCGCCGCCACGAGCGCACCGACCAGACCGAACACGACCACCAGGACGAAGCCCCAGAACCCGAACTGCAACGCCACGACCGCGAGGATCGCCCCGATCAGGGCACCGATCAGCGTGTTACTCAACGCGGGACTCCTTCTTGTCGTCGTTGTCGTCGTCATCGCCCGGGATGAACACGTCCTGCACGGTCACGTTGACCTCCGCGACCTCCATGCCCACGATCTGCTGCAGCGCACGCGCGACCGAGGAACGCACCCCGTCCGCGACCTGCTGCAGCGACACCGGGTACTCCGCGACGATCGTGATGTCAGCGGCGACCTGCTTCTCGCCGACCTCGACCTTGACACCCTGACCGTGGTCACGCTGCCCGATCGCGTCACGCAGCGCACCGATCGCACGAGCGGCACCGCCACCGAGCGAGTGCACACCGTTCACCTCACGCGCGGCGATCCCGGCGACCTTCGACACGACCGTGTCATCGATCGTGGTCTTGCCCGCAGTGCCCGAGGCGTTGCTGCTCGTGGTGCTGATGGTGCCCGTGGAACGGGTGGCGGCCGCGGTGGTCGCGGGGGTGGTGGTGGTGTCAGCCATTGGTTGCTCCCTTCGAGACCCGCCGGGACACGTTCCCAGCGGTTGCTGTTCACGGATGAGACGGGGTGACACCGAGGTTCGTCACGTCCCCCGTTCCGCGTCCGGCGATTCCCCAGGAAACAGGCCTCAGGGCTCGATCTTGTCCCCCGATCCCGTCTCGTGCCCGTCGTTGTGGTGCGCAACCGGACAGCCTCGGTGCGTTCGGGACGGGAGGCGCGCGACGACGGACGGGAGGCGCCGCACCGGTCCGGTGCAGCGCCTCCCGTCCGTCAGGGGGCTCAGTGCGTGGCGAGCTGCGCCGTGATCAGCGTCGCCACCTGGTCGACGTGCGGTTCCCGGAGGACCGAGCTGTGCTCGGCGTGCACGCGGACCTCGTCGACCTCGCCACGGAGGTAGCGGGCCCACCGCGCCGGACCCGACTCGTTGCCGTCGGCGATGACGAGCGTGACGGGGCCGTCGTAGGGGCGGGGCTCGTAGCCGCGCGAGATGAGGAGCGCGTGGTCGAAGAAGGCGCGGAAGTGCCGCTGCCCCTCCCAGCGGAAGACTCCGGCGCCGTGGCCGCGCGCCCGGCGGGCGATGCGCGCGAACGGGGCGTCGAGTTTGCTCCGGAGCAACGCCGTCCCGGACGCCACCCGTTGCAGCGCGCCGGGGAGCGCCCTCCTGGCCGGGCGCCCGAGGTCGAGCTCGCCGAACTCGACGACGTCGGCCTGCTCGGACGCCTGCTCGGGCAGGAACGTGTCGAGGAGGACGACCCGACGGACCTCGTGACCGGCGTCGGTGAGCACCGCGGCCATCTCGAGCGCGACCAGGCCGCCGAACGAGTGACCGACGAGCGTGTACGGACCCTGCGGCTGCACGACGCGCATGAGCTCGATGTAGCGGCGGGCCATCGCGGCGATGCTCCGGTCGGGCAGTGCGCGGCGCTCGAGCCCGTGCTGCTGGAACGCGAAGAGGGGGCGGTCGCCCAGGTGCCGGGCGAGCGGGACGTACGTCAGCGCGAGCGCCCCCGCGCCGGCCACGCAGAAGAGCGGCTCGGCACCGTCGCCACCTCGTGCGGTGAGCGTCACGATGTCCGGGTGGCTCGGGACCGCCGCGGCGCCGAGGCGGATCCGCGCGGTGAAGGTGCGGAGCGTCGGGTGCTCGAGGAGTTCCGAGGACGGCACGTCGACACCGAGCCGGTCGGCGACGGCGGCGAGCATCTCCTCCGCGGACAGCGAGTCGCCGCCGAGTGCCGAGAAGTCGTTGTCGAGGCCGACGGCGGGGAGCTCGAGCGGGCCGACCGAGGGCAGGCCGAGGACCTCGGCCCAGATCTGCCCGACCGCGAGCTGCCACTGGTCGTAGGTGTCCTCGCCGAGCTCCTCGCCGTCCTCGCCGACGGTCGTGCCGAGCGCCGGGGCCTCGGGCAGTGCTGCCCGGTCGACCTTGCCGCGCTCGTTCCGCGGCAGGGCGGGCAGCGGCACGATCGACGTCGGCACCATGTAGTCCGGCAGGAGTTCGCGGAGGGCCTTGCGGATCGCCGCCGGTGACGGCGAGCGGCGTCCGGGCCGGCTCACCACGTACGCGACGAGCCGGGTCGGGGCCGGCGGTGCCTTGACGGCGATCACGACGGCCTCGAGCACGGCGTCGACCGTCCGGAGCGCCGCCTCGACCTCGCTCGGCTCCACGAGGTACCCGCGGACCTTCACGGCGTCGTCGGCGCGACCGAGCAGCGTGAGCACCCCGTGCTCGTCGAAGCGTCCGAGGTCGCCGATCGCCCAGGTCGGGGTGCCGTCGGCGGACGTCCCCGCACGGGTCGCCGTCACCTCGGGCGCACCCCAGTAGCCGCTCGTCATGGCGTCGGAGATGCAGACGACCTCGCCGCTCTCGCCCGGGTCGGCGAGGCTGCCGTCGGGGCGGCGGACCTCGATGCGCTTGCCGGTGACGATCCGGCCGGAGGGCACGCTCCGCTCCGGGACGGGGTCGCTCGCGCGGATCTCGTGCACGGCGTAGACGGCGGTCTCGCTCGATCCCGTCCAGTTGCAGAACGACGTCTCCGGTCCGAGCAGCGGGCGGATGCCGGCGATGTCCGTGCCGGTCACCGCCTCGCCCACGGTCGCCACGAGGCGCAGGCCGCGCAGGCGGTCGTCCGACGGGTCGAGGGCACCGGTCATCGAGCGGACGAGGTGCGGTGTGGTGTGCAGCGTCGTCAGGCCGGCGTCGTGCACCCACGTGACGAGGCGGTCGACACCGGTCTTCCGGGGGTCGGCGACGTGCAAGGACGCTCCGGCGAGCAGGGCGGACAGGACCAGCGTGAAGCCGGCCGCGAACCCGTGCGGCAGGACCGACGCGATCCGGTCCTCCGGCACGAACCGGAAGGACGTGCGCTGTGCGACGGTGTCGACGACGATCTGCCGGTGCGTCATCGTGACGCCCTTCGGCGCACCGGTCGAGCCGGAGGTGAAGATGATGTCCATCGGGTCGCGCCCGCCGCGGTCGCGGGCCCCGGGGACGACGGCGATGTCGCCGGGGGTCGCGGCGATCACGCGGGCCTCGCCGAGCAGGTCCTCGAAGGGCAGGACCCGACCGTGCGCGGGCACGAGCGTGGCCGCGCGGTCGGCGTGCTCGACGTCCGCGACGACGTCGACGATCCCGGCGAGCGCCATCACGTGCTGCAGTCGGGCCTCGGGCAGGAACGGGTCGAGCGCGACGATGACCCGACCGGCGTGGAGCAGTCCGAGGAGCGCGACGACCGATGCGGCCCCGTGCCCGACCATCGTGCCGACGGGGACGGTCTCGCCGCCCGCCTCGACGGTGACACCGCGACCGGAGCGGTCGTCGGGGGTCAGGCGCTCGTGGAGCAGCAGGCCGAGCGCACGGGCGGTGCGGTCGAGCTCGCCGTGCGTGGTCTCGCCGTGCTCGTCGACCAGCGCGAGCGAGTCCGGTGCGCGCTCGGCGACGGCGGCGAGGCCGTCGAGGACGGAGGTCTCGGTGTCCGGTGCGGTGGTCGTGCTGCTCGCGGTTCCTGCCGGTGCCGACACGTCGCGCGCGGTGCTCCCGGCGCTCACGACCCGGGTGGTGCGGTCGTCGGGGTGCGGCGCCGATGCCGCCCCCGTGGTGTCGGTCGAGATGAGCATGCGGGCCCCTGTTCACCGTGCTGCGGACTGTGGTCGGCTGACGCTAACCCGGCGCCGTGCTCCTGCGGACGGGCTGTGCGGGAACCCGCGGAGACCTGCGACTTCCCGCAGCGGGGTGGGGCTGCGGGGTGCGCGGTGCCGCGGGTTCCCGCACCGGAGTCGGGAGCCCTGCACGACGAAGAGCACGTCGCACCACGTGGTCACGTGGTGCGACGTGCTCGTCGTTGTTCGCCGACGCGTTGCGCCGACCGCTCCACCGGTGAGGGCGGGCTCCGACGCGGGCGCGTCAGTGGATGCGGAGCTGCGTCACCATCGGGCAGGCGAAGGGGTCGCGGGCGGCGAGTCCGACGCGGTTGAGGTAGCGGACGACGATGCCGTAGGAGCGCAGCAGCGTCGTCTCCGTGTAGGGCACGTCGAGGGTGTCGCAGTGGTCGCGGACGAGCAGTCGGGCCTGCTTGAGCGCGGGCCGCGGCATCGACGGGAACAGGTGGTGCTCGACCTGGTAGTTCAGGCCGCCCATCAGGAAGGACACCCACCAGCCCCCGCGGATGTTGCGGGAGGTACGGACCTGGCGCGAGAAGAAGTCGACCTTCGCGTCGTGCGCGATCGTCGGCATGCCCTTGTGGTTCGGGGCGAACGAGGCGCCCATCATCACGCCGAACACGGCGAGCTGCACACCGAGGAACGCGCAGGCCATGCCGAACGGCAGGAACCAGAAGACGACCGTCAGGTAGATGCCGAAGCGGGCGACGAGCATCGCGGCCTCGAGCCAGCGGTGCTTGCGGTCCGCCTTGGTCCCGTTGCCGGTGACGATCGAGACGACCGCGTACCGGTGCAGGTTGAGGCCCTCGAGGGTGAGGAGCGGGAAGAACAGCCAGCCCTGGAAGCGCATGAAGGTCCGCAGGAGCGGCCCGCGGACGGCGGCGGCGTCCTCGGGCAGGAAGCGGATGCCGTCCGGACTGATGTCCGGGTCCTTGCCCACGGTGTTCGGGTTGCCGTGGTGGCGGGTGTGCTTGTTCATCCACCACGAGTAGCTCAAGCCCACCATGAACGTGCCGAGCCACCGACCCGCGTGGTCGTTCCACTTCTGCGAGGCGAACACCTGACGGTGGGAGGCCTCGTGCGACAGGAAGGCGAACTGGGTGAAGATCACGCCGAGCGCGCCGGCGACGATGAGCTGGAACCAGGAGTCGCCGAGGAACGCGAACGCGACCCACGCCAGCGCGAGGCCGACGACGAGGCTGCCGAACAGCGACCAGTAGAACCCGGTGCGGCGACGGAGCAGTCCCTGTTCCTTCACCTGTGCCAGCAACGCCGAGTAGGTCGAGGTGCCGTTGCGGCTGCCGGGGCCGGGTCGGGTGCGGGTGAAGCCGGGGGCGAGGGGGGTCGTGGTCATCGGGGACCGACCTTCCGTGGTGAGCGATCCTTCGACCGGTCCGAGGAGTTCACGCATCCGCGCTTCCGAGAACCGTAGGGTCGCGACCTGGGGAACCGCCTGGCGTTCCGCGGCGAGTCCGGAGAACGCGATCGAGCCCGTCCGCGGGCGTGCGTGTTGCCCCGGATGACGCCGAGCGGGAATGCCCGACAGGTGATGTGCGATTGTACGGACCCGTGAGCACCGTCGAGCCCTCCCCCACGTTCGCCCCCGAGCCCGCCTCCTGGCACGCCTGGCGCGAGGCCCGTCGGCAGCGCGTCACCGGACCGCAGGGCGACCTGGCCCTGGTGCAGACCACGTGGCTGCCGGACGGCGCCGAGCCGGACCTCGAGCAGGCCCTCGTCGGCCAGCCGGCCTCGGTGACCGCCACGGCCGTGCACCGGAAGGACATCGACACGGGCGCACCCGAGCACGGGTACCGCCTGTGGGACGCCGAGTCGCCCGCGAACCGCTCCTACGACGGCACCCCGGTCTTCCCCTACGACCCCGCGTGGCGCATCGAGGCCCGCTTCACCCCGGCCGAGCCCGGTCGCACGATCCCCTACGAGCACCTCCGCGACGCCGCCGGCAGCACGCGCGACCTCGTCGTCCCGGGTGACATCACCGCGACGATCGACGGCCGCGAGTACCGCCTCAGCGCGTTCGACGACGACGGCACGCTGCTGCTCGTGTTCGGCGACCCGACCAACCGCAGCACCGACGAGGCCGAGCGCACCTACGGCACCGGACGCTTCCTGTTCGTCGAGCGGCCCGAGGGGTCGTCGACCGGCGAGGAGTCCGCGGTCGTCCTCGACTTCAACCACGCCTTCGTCCCGCCGTGCGGCTTCAGCGACCAGTACAACTGCCCGCTCCCGCCCGCGCAGAACCGACTGCACGTGCCCGTGCACGCCGGCGAGCGGTACGTCGCACACCGCGGCTGAGCCCGTCCCACCCTCCCCGACCCCCCGCTTCCCCACCAGGAGTCCCGTGAAGTCCCGCACCCTCCCCATCGTCGCCACCGGCGTCGCCCTCGCCCTCGCCCTCGCGGGCTGCTCGTCCGCGAACGGCGGGTCGTCGTCGGGCGCCGACGCGACCGTCGTCGTGGGCTCGCTCTACGAGCCGACGAACCTGTCGAACGTCGACGGCGGCGGCCAGGGCGTCAACGAGGCCTTCCAGGACAACGTGTACGAGGGGCTGTTCCGCCTCGGCGACGACGGCGACGTCACGCCGCTGCTCGCCTCGTCGTACGACACCTCCGAGGACGGACTGACCTACACCTTCACGCTCCGCAAGGGCGTCCGCTACCACGGCGGCGGCACCATGACGAGCGCCGACGTCAAGAGCAGCATCGAGCGCGTCACCGCCGAGGACTCGCAGTCCTCGCGCAAGTCGAGCCTCGCCGTCATCAAGGCGATCGACACCCCGGACGACGACACCGTCGTGGTGCACCTGTCGCAGCGGTCGATCTCGTTCGTCTACAACCTGTCGTACGTGTGGATCGTCCCCTCGGCCGAGAAGTCGCTCAAGACCGAGGAGGACGGCACCGGCCCGTACGAGCTCGCCGACCGGAAGCGCGGGTCCTCCCTGACCCTCGACCCGTTCTCCGGCTACTGGGGCGCGAAGCCGAAGAACGGCGGCGTCGAGTTCCAGTACTTCACGAGCGCCTCGACCCTGTCGAACGCCCTGGCCAGCGGCAGCGTCGACGTCGTCACGAGCATCCAGTCGCCGGACGCCCTGTCCCGCTTCACCGCGGACACGAGCAAGTACACCGTCAGCGAGGGGAAGTCCACGACCAAGGAGCTCCTCGCCTTCAACGACGCCGAGGGCCCCTTCACCGACGTGAAGCTCCGCCAGGCGATCTCGGCCGCCGTCGACCGCAAGGCCCTGCTCAAGGCGATCTGGGGCGACTACGGCACGGTCAACGGCTCGATGGTCCCGCCGACCGACCCCTGGTACGAGGACCTGACGAGCGTCAACGCGTACGACCCGGCGAAGGCGAAGGAGCTCCTCGCCGAGGCCGGCAAGGCGGACGGCTTCACCTTCACGCTCGACACCCCGACGTACGACCCGCACCCCGCCGTCGCGCAGTACCTGCAGAGCGCGCTGCGGAAGGTCGGTGTCACCGTCAAGGTCAACTCGATCAGCGCCGACGAGTGGTACACGAAGGTGTACCAGCAGCACGACTTCGAGGCGACGCTGCAGGAGCACGTCAACGACCGTGACGTCGTGTTCTACGGCAACCCGGACTTCTACTTCGGGTACGACAACGCCGACGTGCAGAAGGACATCAGCGACGCCGAGCAGGCGTCCTCGGAGGACCAGCAGACGGCGCTCCTGAAGCAGGCGAACGAGCAGATCGTGCGGGACGCGGCCAGCGACTGGCTGTACCTCTACCCGCAGATCGTCGTGTCCGACAAGGACGTCACGGGATACTGGAAGAACGGGCTGAACTCGCAGTTCCCCGTCTCCGGCATCACCGTCGGGTAGTCCCCGCCCACCCGAACAGAACCGACAGCACCGCCAGCCCGACAGGATCCCGCTCCCCCGCATGACCCGCTACGTCCTCCGCCGCCTCGGCATCCTCGTGGTGTCCCTGCTCGTGGCACTCGTGGTGGTGTTCGCGCTCCTCCGGATCCTGCCGGGCGACCCGGCGAACGCGCTGCTCGCCGCCAACGCGACCCCGGACCAGGTCGAGGCGGCCCGGCGGGCGGTCGGCTCCGACCTCCCGCTGGCGCAGCAGTTCGCCACGTGGTTCGGGCAGATGCTGCGGTTCGACCTCGGCACTTCGTTCACGAGCGGCCTGCCGGTGCTGCCGGACCTGGCGCAGCGGCTCGTCGTCACCGTGCCGCTGACACTCATCGCGTTCGTCGTCGCGGTCGTGCTGGCGAGCGTGGTCGGGTTCGTCGCCGCGGCGCGGGCGGATCGCTGGTACGGCGTGCTGCTGTCCGGCATCACGCAGCTCGGCGTCGCCGTCCCGGTGTTCTGGATCGGCATCCTGCTCGTGCAGGTCGTGTCGCTGCAGTGGGGACTCCTGCCGTCGAGCGGGTTCCCCCGCGACGACTGGGCGTACCCGGGTGACGCACTCGAGTCCCTCGCCCTGCCGATCATCACCGTCGCGGTCGTCATGACCGCGTCCATCGCCCGCTACGTCCGGAGCGCCGTGCTCGACGTCCTCGGCGCCGACCACATCCGCACGGCCCGGGCCCTCGGGGCGTCGACCGCGTCGGCGTTCCTCCGGCACGGCGTCCGGTCCGCGGTCGTCCCCGTGATCGCCGTGCTCGGCATCGAGCTCGCGTCGACCTTCCTCGGCGCCGTCGTCGTCGAGAGCGTGTTCGCGCTGCCCGGCCTCGGCAGCATGCTCATCACCGGCATCGAGCAGCACGACTACCCGAGCATCCAGGGCGTGCTCCTCGTCTCCACCGTCGCGGTGCTCGTCATCGGCTTCGCCGCCGACGTCGTGCAGCGGATCGTCGATCCGCGCCTGCGCGCGACCGTCTCGGGGAACCGATGAGCGCCCGCCCCGCCGCCCGGCCCGCCCGCCGCTCCGTGTCGCTCGTCGTCGGCGCCGTCTTCGTCGGCATCGTCCTCGTCACCGCCGTGGTGTCCCTGTTCTGGCTGCCGTACTCGCTGTACGACACGACCGGCGGTCGACTGACCCCACCGGGCGCAGCGCACTGGCTCGGCACGGACACCCTCGGCCGCGACCTCGCGTCACAGCTCCTGGTGGGCGCGCGGATCGCCCTCGCGACCGGCCTCGGCGCGGTCCTGCTCGGCGGGCTGCTCGGCACGGCGATCGGCCTGGTCGCCGCCTTCGCCCGCCCGTGGCTCGACGACACCCTGTCCGCCGTGCTCGACATCGTCATCGCGTTCCCGACGCTGCTCGTCGCGATGCTGCTCGTGGCCGCCCGGGGCGCATCGCTCGGCACCGCGATCGTCGCGATCGGACTCGTGATGTCCGCCGTCGTCGCGCGCATCGTCCGCATCCTCGCCCGTCGCGTGCTGCGGCAGGACTACGTCACCGCGGCCCGTACCTCCGGCACGTCGTGGGCCGGCATCGTCGTGCAGCACGTGCTGCCGAACGCCTGGCCGACCCTCGCCGTGAACCTCGCGCTGCAGTTCGGGCTCGCCGTCCTCGCCGAGGCGAGCCTGTCGTACCTCGGCCTCGGTGCCCCGCCGCCGAACGCCTCCTGGGGACGCATGCTGCAGGACGCGCAGCAGACCGCGTTCGAGGCCCCCGCTGGCGTCCTCGCCCCCGGCATCGCCCTGGTGGTGCTCGTGATCGGCGCGAACCTGCTGGCGGACGGGCTGCGCGACGTCGCCGACCCGACCCGTCGCGGACGCGGCGCGACCCGGGGACGCGGGTCGCGCCTCCAGGCCGGACCGGTGGCCGCGGCCACCGAGACCGGAGCGACGGACGGGAGGCCCGCATGACCCCGGCAGTCCAGGTCACCGACCTGCGCATCACCACCGCCGACGGCGCGGTCCTCGTGGACGGCGTCACCTTCGCCGTCGGCGACGGCGAGCGCCTCGGCATCGTCGGCGAGTCCGGCAGCGGCAAATCGCTGACCGCCCTGGCGGTGCAGGGCCTGCTCCCCGCCGGTCTCACCGCGACCGGGTCCGTCCGCGTCGGCGACGTCGAGGTGGTCGGCGCGTCCGAGCGCACGCTGCGCGGCGTGCGCGGCACGGCCGTCGCACCGGTCTTCCAGGAGCCGATGACCGCCCTCGACCCGCTCATGCGCGCCGGCGACCAGATCGCCGAACCGCTGCGTCGGCACCGGGGCCTCCGCGGCGCGGAGCTCCGCGCCGCCGTCCGGGCGGCCGTCACCGACGTCGCCCTGCCCGACCCGGACCGCGTGGTCCGGTCGTACCCGTGGGAGCTGTCCGGCGGGCAGCGGCAGCGGGTCGCGATCGCCATGGCGCTCGCCTGCCGGCCCCGCGTGCTCATCGCCGACGAGCCGACCACCGCCCTCGACGTGACCGTGCAGGCGCAGGTGCTCGACCTGCTCGACCGTGCCGTCGCCGACCGTGGCATGGGACTGCTCTTCATCAGCCACGACCTGCCGGTCGTCGCGCGGACCGTCGACCGGGTCCTCGTGCTCGAGCACGGTCGGACCGTCGAGGAGGGCCCCGTGCAGGACGTCGTCCGGTCCCCCGCCCAGCCGTACACGCAGCGGCTCGTCGGGAGCGCCCGGGCACTGCAGGACGCGCTCGACGCCGGACGGAGGGGTGCCTGATGGACCCGTTGCTCGCACTCGACGCGGTCTCGTACCGGTACCCGGGCAGGAACACCGGCCTCGCACTCGACGACGTGTCGTTCGCCGTGCAGCCCGGCGGCCACGTCGGTATCGTCGGTGAGTCCGGGGCGGGCAAGTCGACCGTCCTCCGGCTCCTGCTCGGACTGGACGCGCCGCACACCGGGACGGTGTCCTTCGACGGCGCACCGCTCGACCTGCGCGACCGGGTCGGCATGCGTCGGTTCCGTGCGGCCGTGCAGCCCGTCTTCCAGGACCCGTACTCGTCGCTCGACCCCCGGCAGCGCGTGGACCGCATCGTCGGCGAGCCGCTCCGGTCGCTCGCCGTGGCGTCCGGTGCCGAGGCGTCCGACCGGATCGAGGCCGCGCTCCGCGACGTCGGGCTCGACGGGGACGCCGGACGGCGCTACCCGCACGAGTTCTCCGGCGGACAGCGGCAGCGCATCGCGATCGCCCGGGCCGTCGTGTCCGGGCCGCGGGTGCTCGTCGCCGACGAGCCGGTGAGCGCGCTCGACCTGACGACTCGGGTCGCGGTCCTCGAGCTGTTCGAGCGCCTCGCGGCGGAGCACGGGATGACGATCGTGCTCGTGTCGCACGACCTGGCGGTCGTGGCGCGGCTGTGCGCGAGCACGGTGGTGCTGCGCGGCGGCCGGGTCGTCGAGTCGGGAGCGACCGGGCGGGTGCTGGCGGAGCCGGAGTCGGCGTACACGCGGGCACTGCTGGACGCGGTGCCGCGGTTGCCGGTCTGACACCGGACCCGGCTCCGCGGGCTACGATCGCCGCGACCGCAGCCCGGGTGCAGCCCGGCGCTGACTCCGCACCAGGGACAGGAGCGCCCCGTGGTCCACTTCCACCCCGACCTGGCAGCCGGGCGGTTCATCCCGCCGATCCGGTTCGGCCCGGTGTCGACCGCGCTGCTCAACCGCGTCCGTCCCAGGGGCACCCGCGGTGCGGAGGACCTGGTCGTCGAGGACCGGACCATCCCCGGAGTCGACGGGCAGCCAGCGGTCCCCGTCCGGGTGTACCGCCCCCGATCGGCCGTCGGCCGGGTCCCCGCCCTGCTCTGGATCCACGGCGGCGGGATGGTGTCGGGCACGGCGCTCATCGACGAGCGCTCGAACATCGACTTCGCCCGGACCCTCGGCATCGTCGTCGTCAGCGTCGACTACCGCCTCGCACCGGCCGCGCACGCCCCCGCGCAGCTCGACGACTGCTCAGCCGCGCTCCGGTGGCTCGTGGCCCAGGCGGACGCCCTGGGCGTCGACGTCGAGCGCATCGCCGTCGGTGGTGCCAGTGCCGGCGGCGGCCTCGCCGCGGGGCTCGTCCTGATGGAACACGACCGGGCCGAGGTCGCGGTGGCGTTCCAGCTGCTCGTCTACCCGATGATCGACGACCGCACCGTGGTGCGGACCGACCACACGCTCGAGGGCGTGCGGGTGTGGACCCGCGCGAGCAACCGCTACGGGTGGACGTCGTACCTCGGTCGCCCGCCCGGCGGTGCGGGCGTCTCGGAGTACGCGGCGCCGGCTCGCCGAATCGACCACACCGGGTTGCCGCCCGCGTGGATCGGGGTCGGGACGCTCGACCTGTTCCACGACGAGGACCTGCGCTACGCGGCTGCGCTGCGGGCCGCGGGGGTCCCCTGCGCGCTCGAGGTGGTCGAGGGGGCGTTCCACGGGTTCGACGCGATCATGCCGCGCAAGCCCGTATCACGAGCGTTCTGGCGCGCCCAGGCGGACGCGCTGCACGGCGCGTTCTTCCCGGACCGCCCACCGATCGACCGGAGCTGACTCCCGACGGCGGTCAGGCCGACGTGTCGAGACCCGTCGCACCGGCCTCGAGGAGCCGGAGCGCGCCGGGGAGGGCGTAGACGGCGCTCACCGTGCCGAGCCTGATGTCGAGGTCCGGTCGGACCGCCTGCTGCTCGAGCCCCCAGACCTTCGTCCCGTGTCGCCGGATCCAGCTCGTCGCCCGCCGGACCCACTGCTCGTAGGCCGGCGCAACGGCGTGCATCGCCCGCGCCTGGGAACCGATGCTGTGCGGCCGCAACGCCCGATCGTGCACCTGACCCGGTTGCCAGAGGAGCACCGGAGAGCGGTCGGGGTCCACGATCCCCAGGCCGGGCTCCGGGGCCAGTCGTTCGAAGGTGATCGCCGCCGGCACCGCCGTCAGCGACCCGTCCTGCACCGCAGGGTCGTCGCGGTGCAGGACGACCGACGGACCGAACGCTCCGGACAGCACCATGACGGCTCGCTCGGCACAGGCCTCCTCGCGCGTGAGGCTGACGGGGTCCGACTGCACGACGGGCCACGGCCAGATGGTGCTCGTCCGCCCTTCACCGACGTGGTCGAGGAAGGCGTCGACGTCGTCGTCCGAGGCGTAGAACTCGATCCCGGCGACCACCCGGCCATCCTAGGAGCAGCGCAGAGCGGTCACCGGGCGCGGTCACGCAGGAGCCGCTCACTGAGGTCCCAGAGCCGGGCGGCGTCCTCCGGGTCGAGCATCGCCGAGTTCGCGTCGGCGGGGATGCTGTCGGCGGTCATCGGTCGGACGGCGTCGTCGATCGGCGCGACGTCGTTGTCCTTGAGGTAGACGCCACCCACACCGTCGAGCAGCGGGCTCGACGCGGTGAAGACGATGGTCGCGGCGCCCTGCTCGACGGTCTTCTTGCCCACCTCCGGGTCGATCACGGTCGCCCCGTCGTCGCGGCGGCTGGATCCAGGTCAGCCCGACGGGGCAGGAGCTCTTCCGCACGGCCCTGCCCGGGCTGGTCCACGTCCGCGCGCAGACCGCGACGGCCTCCCGCCTGGCCGCACTCGTCGCGCAGCTGTTCCGTGAGGCGTCCAGCGGCCGCCTCGGCTCCGCCTTCGCGATCCGGCAGAACGCGCAACTGATGCTCCTGGAGCTGCTGCGTGGGTACCTCGACCAGGACGACCCACCCGTCGGTTGGCTGCGCCTCCTCGCCGACGAGACGCTCGCTCCCGCGCTGCGGGTGATGCACGACCGGCCCGGTGAGCAGTGGGCGCTGTCGGACCTCGCGCGCATCGCCGGCATGTCCCGCACCGGCTTCGCAGAACGCTTCCGCAACGTGTCCGGGAGTCCGCCCCTGACCTACTTGGCTCGCTGGCGGATGGTCCTGGCCCAGCGCGCGCTCCGCGACCCCGAGGTCCGGGTGAAGGCGTTGGCTGCCGAGCTCGGCTACGGCTCGGAGAGCGCGTTCAGCAACGCGTTCAAGCGCGAGGTCGGACAGTCGCCGCTCCACTACCGCCGTCGGACGACGGCGGAGGGCGGCCGGACAGCCGGAGGATCCCCACGGGCGACTCCGGTGGCGGTGGGTCCGTCCTGACCGGACCGTCCCGACCGGACCGTCCGGGCACGACGAAGCGAGGCCCGCAACCGTCCGGTTGCGGGCCTCGCTTCGTCACGGGGTGCTCGAGCACCCGCTTCGGTGGGCTGTCTTAAGAACTCGCCAAAGCCTGAGCCCGCGCACCCACGTGAGCATCTGCGGCAGGAGCATCGCGGCGGCGAGGAGCAAAGCGTCCGTGAGCGGGCCCCGGAAGGTCAGCTCGGCGGCCTCGACGTCGATGGCGGCAGCGACAGCGCCGGCGGACCACCATCCGTGGGCGGGGGTGACCGTGAGGAGCATCGCGGCCGCCCACGCGGGTGTGCCGATGAGGAGACGGCGGAGACGCTGTAGACGGCGGGTCCTGGCCGCTGCGAGCTGCTGCCGGGCGTCTGCCTCGGCGGCGTGCTCGTCGGCGCTCTGAGGGCATCGGCTATCGAGACCCCGTCTGATTCGTGCAATGATCTCAGACATGAGTGATGTTCGTGAAAATCTGCGGTTGAAGTCCGCGTTTGGTGATCTACAGGAGGGTGTGCGCCCGCTCGACGCAGACCTGTCCGAGGCGATCGACGCTCTGCGGGAGGACTGCTACACGCTTCCCGAATCGGTGGTCCGCGTCCGTGGAGAATCTCTTGTCGCCGATGCTGAGGCGCTCGGGAACAGGGAAGGGTTTGAAGACCCGGCCGTATGGATCTACATCAAGGCTTTGAAGAACAAGCTGTCGGCCCTCGACTGACCAACCAGTTCGATATGGGATTGGCTATCGAGACGGATGCTAGGGATGCTGTCACGCCGAATTTGGGCGCTGTGGTCAGGGTCCGGAGTAGATGAAGGTGTGGGGTTGTGCTCACACCCCCGGCACGCGAGCGACCACCACGCCCTTCGACACATTCGCCTCCGCACGACTTCTACCGTGCGTCATCTTCTTCGTACCCTGGCGCAGTGACCGACGACCCGATGCGTGCCTTCCTCGAGGAGGCAACTACCACCAACGCAACCGGCGGCGACGTGAGGCGAGCATTGGGTCTCGTGAGCCTCCTGTCCGTCGTGACCACGAGCGTTGCCGCGGTGACGGCTGCCATCATCGCCCTCGTCGTGTTCCTCTTCGTCCTGTCGCCGTTTGCCTTCCTGCTCGGCTTCGGACTAATGCTCGGATGAACCGAGCACCGACCCGGTGTACGACCGGCAGTAGATGGAGGACCGGACGGCGCCACTAGCGGCGTCCTGCAGCGCGGGCACTCGCCGTCACGCATCCCGCGATGACGGCGAGACAGACGACCGCGAGGCCGATGTATCCGAGAGCGAAGTTCACCCCTCCACCCTCGGGAGCCGCTACGACGATCCAAATGCAGTAGAAGGCGCCAGCCAGCGCACCCACCGAAGCGACGATAGTCAGGACGGCGAGACCGACCGCTCGTCCGTTCCACTCGGCCCGAACGGGTGAAGCGCCCGGTGCCGGGCTTCGGTCCCCGTAAGGAGAGAGGTCTGCGTCGTTCACGAAAGCGATCGTCGCACGACCGAGAGGTCTGCGCCGTTATGTCGTCGCGCGCCAGGCTGGCAACTGTTAATCGGCCGTCTCAGAAACCGATCGGCTATCGGACGATAGCGCGGTAGCGTGCGCTGGTGCAGATGGTCGATGGCGTGTGTGTCTGGTGGAGTGACGAGGACGGTTGGGGCGCTCTCCGTTCAAACGAGGTCGAGTCGGAGGTCTTCGTTCACTTCTCCAACGTCGACATGACCGGCTACCACTCGCTGAGAGCCGGACAACGTGTCCGGTTCGAAGTAGAGCCGTATCCGCCGGGGCAGGACGGCTACTTCTTCCGTGCCCACAACGTCGCGATCGTGTGACCGGTGACCGATCGGCTATCGGACGGTCCGAGCGGGGGCCCACTCGCGATCGAGCATGGCGTACTGGTAGCCGTCGACCCAGCCCAGGTCGGCGTGCCAGGAGTCCTCGATGCCGTGCTGCTCGCGTCGCATGCTGGTCTTCTCGAGGACGCGGGCTGAGGCGACGTTGTCGGCGTTGCAGCTCGCGGTGACGCGTCGAAGCCGGAGGACGTCGAACGCTGCGGTCAGGAGACCGTGTGCCAGGTCTGTTCCCAGTCCCCGTCCGGCGAGGTCGGGTTGCAGCATGTAGCCGATGACCCCTTGCGTGCCTTCGGGCATCCCTGGTTGTCCGAGGCCGTCGACAACGTCGAGGAACCCCAAGCCGGCGAGCTGGCCGTCCAGCTCCGCGATGCACGAAAAGTCGGTGTCGCTGTCGGGGATGCTCGCCCACTCTGCGGCGTAGGCGTCCGGATCGACGTGGGTGCGGAGCATGAACCGGTTGACGACCGGGTCGTTCCGCAGTGTGACGAGCTGGTCTGCGTCCTCGGGTTGAGGGTCGCGGAGGAGGAGAGCCCCGCTCTGAGCGGGCCACGGAGAAGTGCGCACCCCGTCATCCTCGCAAGAGTCAGGTTCAGGGATCGATTCGCCATCGGAACATGTTGCAGGCGCTCGTGCGATCCTGTGAAGGTGCGCTATCGACTCATGAACGACTACAGCGCCGACTGGCCGCTCTGGCGGGACGACGGCGGAGCGCCGGATGGGGAGCCGCAGCTACCGGCGTGGCTCGAGGCAGACATCCGCCAATGGGCTGCCACGTTCAATTCGCTGTACTCCTACGAGACTGGCTGGCCCGATACAAGGACCCGCGATGAGCAGCGACTCAAGGGTGAGCGTCTGGCCGGGGCGATTGCTCGGGAACTGGGTCTGGGCGACTCAATCGTGTTCGCACACTGGGAAACGAACGTCGCCGGGCGGGAGTCCTAGGACGTGCCGGTGAGCCCGCCGATTCTCATCCTGAGCTCGGTCAGCGAAGGCTGGCCGCTGTCTCGGTAGCCGATCGGCTATCGAGATGCTTAAGGGTGGTTGGCAAGCCTTCGAGCTCTTCAGCGTGCCTGATCCGTGAGCGAAGGGTTCCGTGCACCCCTCCCGGCCTGATGTCTGGTTGACAGCGGACCCGCCGGGCAAGCTGGAGGGCTGAGTCCGTGTCTGGGTTCCGACCAACTGCCCCGTGACCTCAACGGGTGTACCTCGATTCGTCTTCGCATCGATCGTCCCCTCTGCGTACTCCGCAGGGAGCGTTCGTACCGCGCGCGTACCGTCTGCTGAGTCCGGTGCTGACGACGGCGCCGACGACCCGAACGGAGCAACCATGCGCGCAGTTGTCTACAACGGCCCCCACGACGTCAGTGTCCAGGATGTCCCGGATGCCAAGGTCGAACAGCCGACCGACATCCTGGTCAAGATCACCGCGACGAACATCTGCGGGTCCGATCTGCACATGTACGAGGGCCGGACCGACATCGAGACCGGCAGTGTGTTCGGACACGAGAACCTCGGCACCGTGATCGAGGTCGGCGACGGCGTGCAGAAGGTCCGGATCGGCGACCGGGTGGTCCTGCCGTTCAACGTCGCGTGCGGCTTCTGCAAGAACTGCGAGCGCGGGTGGTCGAGCTTCTGCCTGACCATGCAGCCGAACGAGGCCGCTGCCGGAGCCGCGTACGGCTACGCCGACATGGGCCCCTACCGCGGCGGCCAGGCCGAGTTGCTCCGCGTGCCGTTCGGCGACTACAACGCCCTCCGGCTCGGCGAGGACTCCGTTGAGAAGGAGAACGACTACACGATGCTCTCCGACATCTTCCCGACCGGCTGGCACGGAGCCGAGCTCGCCGGCGTGAAGCCAGGTGACACGGTCGTCGTCTACGGCGCCGGCCCCGTCGGGCTGATGGCAGCGCTGTCGGCGTCAATCAAGGGTGCCGCGCGGATCTTCGTCGTTGATCGTCAGGCGGACCGGCTGCGGCTCGCCGAGTCGATCGGTGCGATCGCGGTGGACGACTCCAAGGTCGACCCGGTGCAGGCGGTCCTCGATGCGACCCTCGGCCTCGGAGCCGATTGCGGCATCGAGGCTGTCGGTTACCAGGCCCACGATGACCAGGGCAATGAGCAGCCGAACCTCGTGCTCAATCGCCTCATCGCGTCGGTGCGGTTCACGGGCGGGATTGGCGTCGTCGGCGTCTACCTGCCGGAGGACCCGGGGGCGTCGGACGAGCTTGCGAAGAAGGGGCAGATCGCGCTGGACTACGGCACGTTCTTCTTCAAGGGCCAGCACATGGGTACCGGGCAGGCGCCCGTGAAGCGGTACAACCGTCAGCTGCGCGACCTGATCGCCGCGGGTAAGGCGGAGCCGTCGTTCATCGTCAGCCACAACCTCTCGCTCGAGGACGCCCCGAACGCTTACCAGCACTTCGACGCCCGCGACGATGGCTGGACCAAGGTCGTCCTGAACCCCTGAATTGGTGTGTGCGAGGGGCCGGCCGGGACGTGATCCCGACCGGCCCTTCTTGTCTCGTCGTTCACTTCGCCAAGCAACAGCGCATAGCCACCACAGCAGCAATGTCCGATAGCCGATCGGCTATCGGACACAGAATCGGACCCAGGAGTCGGAGGGCAGTTCCGGTCGACCGGGGACGTCTCGCTGCTCGAACGTGCATGACCGGTCGAGTTCAGTAGCAACCGTGCGCCAGAAGTTCGCTGCGACCTCGTTGCGGTCATGGAAGGCAACAGCCCACCAACCGGGGTGCGCGGCGGTCAGCTCTGTCACGGCTGCTCGTCCAATTTGAGAGCGTCGCGCCCCATGCACGATGAAGAAGCTACTGATCACGTGCTCCTTCGTGTCGAGTCCGCGGATGACCGCGAACCCGACCGGGTGCGGTCCGAGGTGGAGAATCTGCGCCGACCATCCCGGTTTGGAGAGGCCTGCATCGAGTCGTTCTTGGCGGAAGCGGCCGTGCTTGTCGGGGAGCGTGCCGGTGAAGGCGGTCATCTCGTGCCGGAACATGGTCCAGAGCTGTTCGAGCTCTGGGCGGTGTCGTTCGTCAGATGCGGTGATGGTCAGGGGCGTGGGAGTGCTCATACGAGAAAACCTCCGCCGTGGTCGGCGGAGGCTTCGTTGCCAACAAGCTATCACCCCTTCGATTCCCCATCGGCTAGCGGGCGGTCGGCTCGCGGTCAGCGGGACGGGCGTCGTGGTGCGAGGAGCAAGATCAAGAGCCACTCCCGTAGCCAATCAGGGGTGGTGGGCACCATCTCCCACAGCAAGCACCAATCCGTAGAGGGCCACGTCAGCCCGTCGCGGGTTGAGCGGAAGCGCGGAGCGGAGGGTTCCCTCGTGCAGGAAGCCCAGACGCTCAGCCACCGCACGACTCCGAGTGTTCATGACCGCAGTTCGGATCTCGATCCGCGCCAAGCCCTCCGAGTGTGCTTCCTTGATGAGGGCTTCGCATGCTCGGGTCACCACTCCACGCCCTTCGTGCGCAGCAGCGATCCAGAAGCCCAACTCTCCGATGCCGGCGTACCGGTCGAGGCGCAGCGATGCACTCCCGACGGCGTCGCGTCCGTGCATGATCACCGTGGGCAGGCTCGCTCCCTGCTCGTACGACGCTGCAGTGAACGCGGCGTACGACTGCGCGGACGCAAGGGTTTGATCCGCAGCAGCCCAGGGCTCCCAAGCGCGCAGGCGTGGCAACTCGCTGACAGTCAGTGCGTGCATCGCCTCCACCGTTGAACCGTCACGGAGAGCAAGGCGGTATTCATCGCCAAGTTCGTAGGGCAAGCGCACGGAAGGACGCTACTGCAACTTCCCGCGACGAACGCAAGCATTCACGGACGTGCGCGAGGTGATGGTCAATCACCAGCAGCGACCGCTAGTAGATTGCGAGCGGACGTGTCACTACGGTGAGGACATGACCGAGCGGTACGGCACCTCTGCCCAGACGGCGCGCGTGGATCGAGCGCGGGTGCACGCCTGGCTGAGTCAGCAGTCGTACTGGGCGCAAGGACGTTCCCGTGAGACACAAGACGCTGCCATCAAAGGATCGCGGAACTACGGCGTCTACAACGAGGACACCGGTGAGCAGGTCGCATACGCCCGAGTGGTGACTGACGGCGTGACCTTCGCGTGGCTTTGCGACGTCTTCGTCGCGCCGGAAGTACGTAGGCGAGGCGTGGGCAAAATGCTCATCGCTGCCGTCATCGACGACCTTGAACCTCTCGGTTTGAAGCGAACACTCCTGTCGACCGGGGATGCGCACGGCCTCTACGCGCAGTACGGCTTCCGACCCCTGGCTGAACCGTCGAATTTGATGGCGCGCGTCGGGTAGCCGATCGCCCACTGGGCACACCTAGGCTCGGGCTATGGGGATGAACAAGGATCAACGGCTGGCAGTGGTCGTCGGGAGCACGGTGACGATAGTCATGGGTCTCGGGGTAGCCATCTCGGCAGGACTTGGCCTGTTCGGTTCCTGATCGAACTACCTCACAAGCCGATCCTCGATCGCAGGGCGGGCGATAGCTTCGGGACATGCCGGTTTCTGAGTACGTGCGATCGCTGCGAGAGCAGGTGGGCAGCAGCTACCTCCTCCTTCCCGGCGTGACCGCGGTCGTCCGAGACGGCAATCGCTTCCTGGTAGCCCGCCAGCGCGACTCCGGACGGTGGAGCCTGATCGGTGGCGGCGTTGAACCCGGCGAAGAGCCGCGCGCCGCTCTGCAGCGCGAAGTGCGAGAAGAGCTCGGCGTCGACAGCAACATCATCCGGATCGTCGGCGCCTACGGCGGCATCCTTCTCGAGAACGTTTACCCCAATGGAGACCACGTTGGGTACGTGACGGTGGCATACCTCTGCTCACTTGATGCCGCGGCCTTCGCCCTCGACGAAGATGAAGTGCTCGAGACTCAGTGGGTGACACTCGCCGAGCTCAGTGAGCTGGATCATCACGAGTGGATCGAACAGGTGATGCGCGACGCTGTCCAATGACCGATCGGCTAGCGGGCGGTCCGACCGATTGTTCCTGAGGATCACGACAAGTGGTGCCGCGGCCCTCCTTCCGCGCAGAACCCGTGTCAGACGGTCGCGGCCGCGGGCTGTCCCTGCACACGCTCGGAAAGCGCGTCGATCCGGGCCACCACGTCGGCGGTGAGCTCGAGGTCGGCGGCCGCCACGTTCTCGGCCACCCGGGCCGGATTGCGCGATCCAGGGATCGGGACGAGGTCGCCGCGCTTCGCCATGACCCACGCCAGCGCGAGTTGCGAGAGCGGCACGCCCATGTCCGCAGCGATCGCGGCCAGCCCGTCCACGACGGCGACGTTGGCGTCGAAGTGCTCCGGCGCCCACCAGTCCAGCATGTGCCGGAGGTCGTCGGCCGGGTACGCGGAGCGCGGTCGGACCGCCCCGCTCAGGAAGCCGCGCGCCAGCGGTGAGTAGGCGACGACGCCGATGCCGAGTTCGTCCACGACCGGGAACAGCGCCTCGGACTCGCGCGCGAACACGGAGTACTCGGTCTGGAACGCCGAGATCGGGTGGACAACATTCGCCCGACGGAGCTGCTCGGCGTCGGTGTTCGAGAGGCCGAGGTACCGGACCTTGCCGGCATCGACGAACTCCTGCATGACGCCGACGACGTCCTCGATCGGCACCGCCGGGTCGTGCACGTGCTGGTAGAGCAGGTCGATGGAGTCGGTGCCGAGGTTCCGCAGGCTCGCCTCGACCACTTCGCGGACGTGCTCCGGACGTGAATCCGGCGTGTACGCACCGTGGGCGAAGCCGAACTTCGTCGCGATGGTGACCTCGTCGCGGATCGGGGCGAGCGCGCTGCCGAGCAGCCGTTCGCCGACGCCCCAGCCGTAGAGCTCGGCGGTGTCGAAGTGCGTGACACCGAGTTCGTGCGCCTGCCGGATCGCCGCGGTCGATTCCATGTCGTCACTCGGCCCGTAGGCAAACGCGGTGCCCATCGCGCCGTAGCCGATGGCGCTCACGACCAGTCCCTGGTCACCGAGAGAGCGCTGCTGCATGGTGGTTCCTTCCGTCGTGGAGCGATACTGGCACAATACGCCATTTTTGTCAGTGTCTGTCAAGTACGGCGTAGGGTGCCAGAACGGTAGACTGTTGCCGTGGTCGAGACGACGAGCGGGACGAGCCTCCGCGACATCACGCGCGACGCGGTGCGCTCCCGGATCGCGGCCGTCGCGGTGGCCCGGTTCGATGCCGACGGCTTCGACGAGGTGACCGTCGAGCAGATCGCGACGGAGGTCGGCATCTCCGCGCGGACGTTCCACCGTTACTTCCCCGGTAAGGAGGACGCCGTCATCGGTGACCCGGCTCGCCACCGGGACGACCTCACCGACGCCTTGCGCTCTCGCCCGGCTGACGAACCGGTATGGCAGGCGCTCCGCAACGCGTTCGTGACGATGCTCGAGCGGGGCGGTGACTCCGACGCCGGCCGTCGTTCAGTTCGGGTGATGCTGCGGACGCCCGCGCTCCGCGCACGTAACCTCGAGAAGCACATGACCTGGGCCGATGCCCTCGTGCCCCTCGTCGTCGAACGACTCCCCGGCGACGACGCCGAGCTCCGAGCCCAGACGCTCGTGCAGGCGGCGCTGGGCTGCTTCGACGTCGCCGTCAGCACCTGGGCCAGGGACGACTCCGCCGATGCCGACCCGGCCGATCTGCTGCATCGGGCCTTCCGCACACTCGATACTGCCCACTGACGCCGCTCAGAGACATTCTGGTCTGCACGACACAGAAGAATCAGCCTCACCCACCAGCACCAGTGCCGTATCGATAGACGATCGGCTAGCGGACGGGCTGGAATCAAGACCTCGCCGTCTGATGCTGGCTAAGTTCGTCTCATGAGGAAGTCCAAGTTCTGGCGTCCGGCGAGCGTTGCAACCGCATTCCTCGTGCTGGGTCTGGTGTGCCTACTGACGCCGATGCGGGCCGCGATCACGACCCACGGCTTTCCGACATGGATCCTCGGCGTCGGCCTTCTAGCCGCCGGCGTGGGCCTGTGGGTCGACGCGCTGATCGGCCGAGCTCGAGATCGCGATTGAGTCAAAGAGCTGGAGCATCCAACAGCGGTACTCAGGGTCGGTCAGCTCTGACCTCGACGTCGCATCCACGTATTGGACGACCATCGGTTATTAAGACGAATTCGCTTGAACTTGGGGCGGGGCGCACATCAACCTGCCGTTCGTTCCCGTAGAAGGGAACCCCGAAGCGCTAGGACTCCCACTCCGGGTCGTCGAGCCATTCGTTCGCGGCGCTCAGCGTGGCGGCGTGCGTGTATCCAATGAGCTCACCCAGGAACTCCGAGCTGTTGTAGCTGTCACCGATGGACCGCGCGCACCAGGAACCGTCATCGAGCTTGATCATCATGAAGATCGATTCCGCCCTCGTTCCTTCCGGCAGGGGCGCCGCCGTCAGCTCACCGACGAGGTCGCGCAGTGGCACGTGAGGCCGTTCTTCGTCAGAAGCCATCCTGGGTCCCGTCCTTCGATCCGCGTCGAGCCTAACTGGCGGCCCTCAGGCTCAATCACGCAAAGCGCCGTCTCTGGCTAGCGCGAATAAAGCGGCACTGCATGGCACCAAGGGTGTCTCGCTGAAGGATCGGCATACGAACCTCCCGGCGAGCAGGTGCCGAGCCGCTGAACTCGGCTGAGCCGGTGGCTCGGCACCTCTGGTGCGCTCACACGAGCTCCGAGAGATCCCTGGGCGGCGATGGCGTCTTCGGGTGCCTAAATGTTCCTTACGGGGTCTTCCTTGAAGCGGGCAATCTCGGCGCGCCACGCAGCCACTGCTGCTGCTGAGCGGGATCCACTGCGATACTCACCGAGACGAGCCCTGAGCTGCTCTACCCACCGATTGAACCTCAACACCACTTGGTTGCGTATTTGGCGGTCCGCCCGCGAACCCCTGCCTGCCTGTTCGTGCTTCCAGTTGGTCTTCGCTGCCGCGTACAAGACAGCACCCTTGTAATGCTCGTCGGAAAGCCAGCTGATCAACCACGGTTCGTCACGGGCGTCGGTGGCGTCGATAGCGCTCCTCAGCTTCGCGATCTGCGCAACCACCGCATCGCCTGCGGCGAAGTCAGCTTCGCGAAGAGCCAGCGGTCGGAGCGCTTCCTCGATTCCTTGCAAGGTCGCCACGTCACTCATCGGAGCCGGAACCTGCCTCGATGGTTGCATCAGCCGGTAGAATCGCCGCAGCGATCTTCTCCGCAATCGAGGAGATGTCGTCCCGCGCCGTCTCGAATCCAGCAAGATCCGGCAGGATCCCGCTGTACTCCTCGACCGCCTTGAAGTCGACTCCGTGCAGCACGGGGATCAGTGTCGATTTTCGAAGGAGAGCACCGAGCTCGCGCTCGGTCCAGAACCGACCGACGAGGTACGCAGGAGTGAGTAGCACGATCCCAGCTCGCGCCTTTCGGAGCCCCTGATCCATCTGAAGAGACTGGCTCTTGCCGGGAACGATCGCGACCTCGTCGAACCAGACCCGCACTCCTAGTACTTCGAGTGATGAGCGCAACGCTTCGGCGGCGTCAGCGCCATCGATCCGCGCGTAACTGAGGAAGACGTCCCACTCACGCTCGTCGCGCGAGACCAGCGATTCCTGGACACGATCAGCGAGCGCCTGCTCGGACGGCGTGTATCGCGGCCCAGATCCTGTTGACCGGAGTTGCTTCTGCAGGTCTCCCACCACGCGAGCGTTGTGCACGTTCACCCGGCGGACCTCCTGGTTGTGCGAGTTCACCTGCCGGTTGAACTGGTCGACCACTTTCTGATTGTGGGCGCGAACCTTCCGGTTATGGTCGTCGACTGCGCGTTGATTCTTGCGGTTGATCTCGTCGACCTGGCGCTTCACCTGAGCCTCGGCCTTCCGCTGGGCGGCCTGCAGGTCGCGCTTGAACTTGTTGGCGTCGAACTTCGCCATTGACGTTCTCCCTCCCAAGGATGCAGTAAGTCCTCGCTTTGGGGGACATCATGGCAGAGGCGGCCGACATTCTGAGGCAAAGGTCGAATGATGCTCATGACGAAGGTGTCCGTTAACCGGTCGCCGACCGGACTACACATCGGGCACTTCGTACAGCGGGAGACGCGGTAGGAGAGTCGTCTCACATACCTAGTCCGCTGATCGTCGCGCTGACCGGGCCCTATACGGACAGGCGGCCCGGCACAGTGTGCGGTCGTTCTTGGCTCTTGCCGGGCAAGCATTGACCTCGTCCACACTCCCCTACGGAGGCGACTCACAGCACTCTGAATTGTGCTGATAGGAGGCGCGCGCGCCGCTCTTCGGGCAGGGTGCCTGCTCGCTCCGATGCGCGCTGGTGTGCGACCCAGCGTGCGATGCTCGCCTCCTGAGTGTCGGTCGCTCGTCGACGAGGAGGCCGCTGTTCTCGGTTCCAGAACGCCTGATGCTGCTCGAGCCGTGCATCCCAGCGATCGTTCTGCGGCTCCCAGAGAAAGCCCGGGAGGACTTCCAGGCGTGCGCGTTGGTATTCGACCATCGCCGCACGCGTGGTCGGGCGGCGATGGTACGCGAGTTGATCGACGAGTCGCTGCTCCGATGTCCGAGGGCGAGGCCGTAGGGCACTGGCCAGCGGAAGTCGGCCGTTCGAATCGATGAAACCGTCCAGCTCGTGAAGCATCGTGATCCAACGGCGAACATGCGGTTCAGCACTGTCACCCTGCTGCACGTCGGCGAGGTAGAAGTCCACGCTTCGCCGCTGGGCTGTCGTGAGTTCGGCTGCGGGTAGAGCGGCGAGGGCTCTCCATCGGGCGTGCAGTTGCTCGAGCGCGCTGTTGTGTTCCGGCACGGGTTCCTTCCCGAGGCCGGATGTCGGCCTCGGGGGCCCTATGCGCGGACGGATCGCGGTTCGTGTCGACACCCCGCTGCAGACGGAACGGAGGCCAGAAACAGGACGACTTCCGTCGTCGAGATCACTACCGTTCCGGAGGTCTCACTACGGAAGGGCTGCACTTCGTGACCTCGGACTCCTCCTCGTCCTCGACCTCGTCCTCGACCTACACACCGTTGCTCGCGTTGCCGTGGTGGGATCGGATCGGGCCGTTTCTCACCGCGCTCGTAGAGGACGTCACCGCGGAGCTAGGGGTCGAGCCTCGGTCGCTGTACCCGTCCCTGACACCGTTCGTGTTGTGGTGTTGGCAGACCAAGGGGCTCGACCTGGACCGGCAGAAGATGTTCCGGCGAAGCCGTATCGAGAGCTTCGTCATCAATGGCATGCCGGGGATGAGCCGAGGAACGAAGAACACGGTGCGGGGCAAGCTGCTCCGCGTCAGCGAAGTCGTCATCACCGAGGTACCGACGTCGCCACTACGCGGCATCGGCAGGTCGACGCCGACCCCTCCCTACGACGCCAAGCAGCGGGCGGAGCTGTACTCCTGGGCCAGGACCCGCGGGACCGCTACTGCTCGCCGAGACGCAGACGTTCTGCTCGCTCTTGGGTTCGGCGCTGGACTTCCGACACGTGAACTGCTGGCGGTGCGACGTCAAGACGTCACGCTCGATGGCAGCGCCGTTCGAGTGCGGGACTCCCGCCGGCGGACAGTCCCCATCGTGGACGATTGGCAGCCGGTCCTCCGTCGAGCCATCGAGACTCTCGACCACGATGACTGGGTGTTCCGAGCCGGACGTCACTCGGCGGCATCTGGCCAAGTCGCTGACTTCGTCCGCCGGACCGCCACAGACCTCGACATCCGGCCCGCACGGATGCGCTCCACGTGGCTGTGCGGACGACTCGCCAAGAACACGCCCGTCGACACGCTGCTCTTGGAGTCAGGTGTTCAGACGTACGCCTCGCTCGACCGCTACCGGATGTTCCTTCCTCTGCACTAGCGGGAACTGGGCCCTTCCGATGGCCCAGGTCCGGAAGTCCCAGCTGGCTTGGACCGGCCCGCATAGGGGCCCTCGTGATCAAGAACACGACCAAGTTCCCGGCCCCGCGCTCGCCCCGACTGCAGCCGCCCATCGCCCCGACCGACGTTGCTGTGGCGAAGAAGATCGACGACGCCATCGAGAATTACATGCCCATCATCAACCGCGCCGCCTACGCGACCACAGGACCGCTCGTCCGCGAGGTGGTCCGTACCGTGGCGCCGACCACGTACGCGAACACACGTCGGCTGCTGTCGATGGTGGCGGGACTGGTCTCGTGGCGTTGGATGCACACCGGCTGCGAACTGACCCCGGAGCGTGTCTTCCGCGACTCCACGATCTCGCTGTACGTCAACACCGTCCTCAAGGGCCATTCTGCCGTATACCGATTCGATACCACCCGACACCTCGGCGCCGTCACGAACCGCCTCACGGGAGAGCGCACGAGCCGCCTCACGCCGCCCGCCGCTATGCGATTGGCGCCCTACACGAGCGCGGAGATGGCCCAGCTGCACTCGTGGCAGATCGCCCTCTCCACCGCGCAGGCGCGACGCAACGGCGCGACCCTCCTCGCGCTCGGTGCCGGGGCCGGTCTCACTCCGGCCGAGATCATCGCTGTGCGCGCCAGCGACATCGTCGTCGACGGTGATCGGCGTTGGGTCACCGTGCGCGGCGCTTCTGAGCGCAGCGTCCCGGTGAGTGCGAAGTGGATCCGCACGCTCGACCAGGCGCTTACGACTGACGAGGAGTTCCTCTTCCACGGCTACGAGTTCGAGGAGTACGCACCGCGCCCGATCCAGTCATTCATCAGCGCGCACCCGGGACCAGTTCGACTGACCCCGACGCGTCTCCGCTTCGGATGGATCGTCGGCCTCCTCAACGCGAACGTTCCGCTCGACGTCATCGCGGAAGTCGCCGGCTTCACCTCACTTACCTCGATCGCCGACTACTACGCCCACGCATCCTCGACGAACATCGACGACTACCTCGACGCCATCACGGGCATCTCGGGAGCTTCCCGATGAGCGGCCACGGCATCAGCAACGGTGAGGCGATGCGGTTCTTCGAGACAGACGGCCGCAAGAACCCGTCGGTGCAGGAAAGCTCGGTCTAAGACATCGCGAAGGAGAAGACCTTCTCGAAGATCCGCCTCCGCGAGAACGAGATCGCAGATACCCGCTCTGGTTTCTCCGTCTTCAACCGAAAGACCGTCAAGCTCGCCAAGGCTCGACTCAAAGCCACCGGAGTCATGGACGCCTACGCCATTTGGCGCCATGAGGAGGGTTTCCGGAAGTCAAACGGTGGCGCACCCGCGCTCATCTCCGTCGAAAACTTGCTCATCGGATGGATGCTCGTGACCACTGCCGGTCAGCCGCAACTGATCCTCCAGATCGGTTCCGTCTTCTACGGCATGCTCACCGACGGAGCTCGCGAAGGGCTCGGCCTCCCCAAGCCGAACAGCAAGAAGTCCCTCATGAAGGTCGAGAACTGGCAGCAGAACGTCGGCAACGCTCACCGGCGCTTCATCGCCATCGTCGACCCCCACCTCGGAGAAGACCGCTACACGGCAAAGACAGTCGAGGAGAACGCCGCGACGATGGAGAACCTCGACAAGGAGCGGGAAGCTATCGGCAAGGCGCGCCTCGCTGAGTTCATGACCCGGTTCCTCACCATGTCGTTCTACCTCCAGCCCCGCGCCATCCGCAACGCACCCAAGCGTAAAGAGGTTGACGTCAGCTTCGACGGAACCCACATGACTTCCCCTCTGACGACGGGCATGTCGCACAACAAGGACAAGATCGCCAAGCGCGTTGAGAAGGACCGTGTATTGGCAGCCGCCGGTAAGCCCCGCTCCGGCCCGGTGTCCCCGTTCGCGGCATGGAAGGTCACCGAGACCTCGAAGCGCATCGACGCTCCCCGGGTCAGATGGCGCAGTACGAGACTGAGGAGGACTACCTCTGGGGGTGGAACGCCACGCTCGCCCGACGCGTATTCCTCAGGCCGGACGACCGATGCAAGGCTCCGCAGCTCATCCTCGGAGCTACCTTGAGCATCCCGGGCAGTGGCAACGTCGAAGCCGCTGCTTTCGTCCTCGAACAGGTCGTTCGCGCGGGGCACCTGCCTGGCATCGCGGACGCCGACATGGAGTACTTCGCCAACGCCACACCGGAGCGGCTCTACGACCCGGTTCGAGCACTCGGCTGGGAAGCAAGCACTGAGTGGCGCGACGACCGTCTCGGGCCTCGAGGCGGGTACGCCGGCGCGATCTTCATCGAAAGCGCTGCCTACTGCCCTGCAATGCTCATGTCGCTCCAGATGGCCAGTAAGCACGTCAAGGACGGCGAGATCGATGAGATCACGTACCGTGCGCGCATCGACGAACGGGAAAAGTGGGAGGTGCGGCCGAAAGCACGTCCAAACGCCGACGGCAGCATCACCATGATGTGCCCGGCTTCCGGCGACAGCCCCCGCATCAAGTGCCCGCTCAAGAAGATTCGAGCACGGGTACCCGAGGAAAAGCTCCTGACGATGGACGAGGTGGACCCGAGCGAGCCCGGTTACCCGGTCGGCGACGACCTTCCGCTCATCTGCTGCCAGGACTCCGTCAAGTTCCCGAAGGAGAACCTCCCGCCGCTCACCCAAGCTCTCCGGTACAAGTCCCGCGAGTGGAGCGATTTCCACGGCTACGCGCGCAACCTCATCGAGAACGGAAACTCGATGCTCAAGGCTCCGAAGTACGGGTCCCTGCACGACCACCTCAACAGGCAGTCTCGCGGCTTCGCATCCGGCTACGTGTTCCTGACGTTCCTGCTCGTCGCGCTCAACATCAAGCAGATCTGCGACTTCTTGAAGGCGAAGGAGATCGAAGACCGCCGAGCAGCCGAGAACCGTCCCCCTCGCAAACCGCCGATCCTGCGTCGCAGAGACCGCGAGTTCTTCAACGAGTACACCGGCACTCTCCCGGGTGGAGCGCCGGACATCGAGGTCCGCCAGGCACGAGCCAAAGCACGACGGGAGAAGGCGGCGGTGGTAGCCGCCGCGAGAGCGGCCGCCACGAAGAGCAGTCGATTCAAGCGAGCGAAGGCGGGAGCCGACATCGCCTGGACCCGGAGGCCCAGGACAACGAGGAGAAGCCCGCAGCCATAAGGCTGCGGGCCTCTCCTCGTTGTTGAGTTCTTAAGACAGTTCTTAAGACGCCCCTTCGGTCGGGCTGACAGGATTTGAACCTGCGACCCCTTGACCCCCAGTCAAGTGCGCTACCAAGCTGCGCCACAGCCCGTGAGCCCCGAGGGGCTCGGAACCTCGTCACCGGAGCTCCACCACCCGCGTCCGACCGGAGCGTGAGCAGCCCGTCAAGCATAGCGGACCCGGGACCGTGCTCGTGCCACGGCGCGTCGCCACTCGACTCAGCGCCGCGGCGGCCGCACGACCTCGCGGTCCTTCGCCAGCCAGGGCAGTGCGAACCCGACGAGCAGCCCGCCGAGGCCGTCCGCCGCCAGGTCGCCGATCGTGTCGTCGTACCCGACGTAGATCCGCGAGTCGACGAACTCGTGCCCGAGCCACTCCCCCATCTCCCACACCGAGCCGATGGCCAGGCCGGCGCAGAACACCAAGACGGCGACCGACACCCGACCGGCGTCGGGTGCGTGCGGCACGAGTCGCATGTCGGCGGCGACGACCGCGAGCAACGCCGCGAGCAGACCGGTCAGCACGACGTGGATCAGCTTGTCCCAGAGGAACACCGAGGTGTACCACTCGAGCGCGCTCGACCACCCGGCGACGAGCACGAGCACGCAGACGGCCACGTCGAACACGGGTCGGAGTCCGAGCATCCGCGGCAGCACGACGCCGAACAGCGCGAGCGACATCACCGCGAACGAGGTCGCGCCCCACCCGACGGTGGCGACGGGCACGCTCACGAGCGTGAGCAGCCGGACGACGTCGGCGGCCAGGAACCGCCGACGGAGGAACGTGGTCCCCAGGGTCGCGATCACGAGGCCCACCGCACGACGGCGTGGACGGCGGCGTGGTCGGACGGCCAGACACCGCCGGGCCGCCGGACCGACACCGCGACCCGGTCCACCACCGCGTCGGTGGTCACGAGCACGCCGTCGATGCGCCGGCCCCCGACACGCGGACGCCCGTAGTGCGGGTACGTCCCGTACGGCTCCCCCACCTGCCGGGAGGCACGGTCCCAGCTGTCGACGACACCCGCCTCCGCCAGTGCTCGCCAGGGCGCCGACCCGGCCGGGCAGTTCCAGTCGGCCATGACGACGGCGGGCAGCCCCCGCTCGCGGACGATCCGTCCGAGCAGCTCTGCGCCGCGCACCCGCGCCCAGGGTGAGGCGACGTCGAGGTGCGTGGCGATCGCGGTGAAGTCCCGGCCGGTGGCGCGGTCGTGCACGACGGCACCGACGGCGTGCCGGGGGAACGCGGTCGCCCACGACCGCGAGCCGGGCCGGGAGGGCGTCCGGGACAACGCCCAGGTCCGCCGCTCGACCACGTCGAGCCGCTCGCGGTCGAGGAACAGCCCGACCGCCTCGCCACCGCCGCGTGCCCCGCGGCCGACGACCACGGGCTCCCAACGCGACCCCACGGCGGCGGTGAGGTCCGCGGTCTGGGTGGGCAGGGCCTCCTGGACGGCGAGCACGGTGGGTCCCTCGGAGGTGACGAGCGCGGCCACGGCGTCGCGTCGACGCTCCCACGCGTCCGGGTGACCGGCGGGACGCGGAACGCGACGTCTGAGATTGAGGGTCGTGCAGTGCACCTCGGGTGCGACCACGCCCCCGATGATCGGGCGGTCGTCGTCCGGTGCTGCTGGCATGGCTCCTGTCTACGAGACGACACCCGTCGCGTTCACAGGGACTCGTCCGGCGGGTCCGTAGGGTGGCCCGATGCGTTCCGGCCCTCCCACCCGTGTCCTGCTTGCGCTCTCGGTCTCCGGGCTGCTGCTCGGTGCCGCCGGGTGCACGTCCTCGGAGCCCGCGCCGACCGTGGCGGAACTCGCGGAGCAGCCGGCCGGATCGGTGTCCGTCGCCGCGCAGCGCGACCCGTCCGCGCGGTCGGTGGCGACCAGCCGCGCGCTGTTCGCGTCGGCTCCGGGGGCGGTCGTCGCGCCTCCTGACGACGCCGGTGCGGTGCGGCAGGCGGCGAGCGCCGCCCGCACCGCCCACGTGCCCGTCCTGCTCACGGACGGCGACGGTGGCGACGTCGCCCGTGAGCTGCGCCGGCTCGGCGCGGACTGGTACCAGGCCGAGGGCGACGTGACGGTCGACACCGACGTCCCGGAGCGGGACGCGCCGGACCAGGGTGACGCGCCGGAGACGGGTGGTGCCTCCCGGCCGGCGACCGTGGTGGTGGCGGACCGCGCCCCGGACGCGGCTGCCGTGGCGACGGCGCAGGCGGCCGGTGCCCGCGTGGTCGTGATGCCGGACGGTGTCACGGACCCCGCCGCGGCGCCCGACGTCGTGACGGCCCTGCACGAGCGAGCCGGGCACCCGACGGTCCTGGTCGGGACCGCGTTCGGCGACCTGCCGGACCCGGGGTGGACGGTGCGCGCCGCGGCGAGCGGGTGGCAGCTGCCGCACGGCGGACAGCGGCCCTTCGACGGGCACCGGTACGTCGCGCTGTACGGCGCGCCCGGAGCGCCGGTGCTCGGCGTCCTCGGCGAGCAGGACCCCGCGGCCACGGTCCGTCGCGCGGAGGCCACGGCGGAGCAGTACGACGGCCTCGGCGACGAACCCGTCACGCCCGCGATGGAGGTCATCGCGACCGTCGCGGCCGGCGACGCCGGAGCGGACGGCGACTACTCGACCGAACTCCCGGTGTCGACGCTCGAACCGTACGTCGACGCGGCGCACGACGCGGGGATGCCGGTGATCCTCGACCTGCAGCCCGGCCGGTCCGACTTCCTGTCGCAGGCGAAGCGGTACGAGTCGCTGCTCAGGAAGCCGGGCGTGTGGCTCGCGCTCGACCCGGAGTGGCGGTTGACCGCGGACCAGGTGCCGCTGCGGCAGATCGGGAGCGTGTCGGCGTCCGAGGTGAACGCCGTGTCGTCGTGGCTCGCCGACCTCGTGCGGAGCGAGGGGCTGCCGCCGAAGGCGCTCGTGCTGCACCAGTTCCGGCTGTCGATGATCCAGGACCGGGCCTCGCTGGCGTCCCACCCGGAGCTCGACCTGCTCGTCCACGTGGACGGCCAGGGGTCGCAGCCCGACAAGCAGGCGACGTGGGAGGCGCTGCACCAGGACGCCCCGGCGGGCGTGCACTGGGGCTGGAAGAACTTCTACGACGAGGACACGCCCATGCTGTCGCCCGAGCAGACGATGGACCAGGTGCAGCCGACGCCGTCGTTGATCACGTACCAGTAGCGGTCTTCTCCTCCACAGCCGGGAGGGACGGGGCGTGTCGCGTCGGCGGGTGCTGACAGCATGGGGGCATGTCTGGTCTCGGTGTCGGTTCGTCCGTCGGCTCGCCTGTTCCCGCGACGGCTCCGCCGTCCGCCGAGATCGCCGCGGAGGCGCAGGAGGCCCTCGCCGCCCTGACCGGGCGGCCGGACGCGGTCTTCCACCCCGGCCAGCTCGAGGCGATCTCGGCGCTCGTCGAGCACCGGCAGCGCGCGCTCGTCGTGCAGCGGACCGGGTGGGGCAAGTCGGCGGTGTACTTCCTCGCGACGCTGCTCCTCCGGCGCCGAGGGGGCGGTCCGACGGTGCTCGTCTCCCCGCTGCTCGCCCTCATGCGCGACCAGGTGGCGGCGGCGGCGCGAGCGGGCGTACGGGCGGTGTCGATCAACTCCGCGAACGCGCACGAGTGGTCGGACACGCAGGCCGCCCTCGCGCGCGACGAGGTCGACGTGCTCCTCGTCTCCCCGGAGCGGCTCAACAACCCGCGGTTCCGCGACGAGCAGCTGCCGACGCTGATCGCGCGGATGGGGATGCTCGTCGTCGACGAGGCGCACTGCATCTCGGACTGGGGCCACGACTTCCGGCCGGACTACCGCCGGCTCGCCGAGCTCATCCGGTCGCTCCCGCACGGGGTCCCCGTCCTCGCGACGACCGCGACGGCGAACGAGCGGGTGGTCGAGGACGTCGCCGAGCAGCTCACGGCCGGTTCGGACGCCCCGGTCTTCACCATCCGCGGATCGCTGGCCCGGGCGTCGCTGCGGCTCGGCGTCCTGACGCTGCCGGACGCCCGGCAGCGCCTCGGGTGGCTGCTCGCGCACCTCGGCGACCTGCCCGGCAGCGGCATCATCTACACGCTCACGGTGTCCGGGGCCGAGGACATCGCCCGGCTCCTGCGCGAGAACGGGTACGCCGTGCGCGCGTACACGGGGCGGACCGACACCGAGGAACGCGAGCAGCTCGAGCAGCAGCTCAAGGGCAACGAGCTCAAGGCGCTCGTCGCCACGAGCGCGCTCGGCATGGGCTTCGACAAGCCGGACCTCGGGTTCGTCGTGCACGTCGGTGCGCCCTCGTCGCCGGTCGCGTACTACCAGCAGATCGGTCGCGCCGGCCGTGCCACCGACAACGCCGACGTCCTGCTCCTGCCCGGGCGCGAGGACCGCGAGATCTGGCAGTACTTCGCCAGTGCCTCCATGCCGACCGAGGCGCGGGCGTCGGCCGTGCTGTCGGCCCTGTCCACCGACACGGCGATGTCGACCGTCGCGCTCGAGGGGCTCGTCGACATCAAGCGGTCGACGCTCGAACTGCTCCTCAAGGTCCTCGACGTCGACGGTGCCGTCCACCGGGTGGCCGGCGGATGGGTGTCGACCGGGCAGCCGTGGCAGTACGACGCCGCGCGGTACGAGCGGGTCGCCGCGGCGCGTGAGGCCGAGGCGTCCTCGATGCTCACCTACGAGTCGACCTCAGCGTGCCGGATGCAGCTCCTGCAGCAGGACCTCGACGACCCGTCCGCCGAGCCCTGCGGCCGCTGCGACAACTGCGCCGGCGTCTGGTACCCGATCTCGATCTCGGACTCGGACACCTCCGGTGCGGCCGCCGCGCTCGACCGGGTCGGCGTCGAGATCGCGCCGCGCGCGCAGTGGCCCTCGGGCATGTCGTCGCTCGGCGTGGCCGTGAAGGGCCGGATCCCCGCGGGCGAGCTCGTCGAGCCGGGCCGCGCCGTCGCCCGGCTCACCGACCTCGGCTGGGGCGGTCCCCTACGCGCGCTGTTCGCCGCGTCGACGCCGGACGGCCCCGTCTCGCGCGAGCTCGTCGACGGGTGCATCCGGGCGCTCAAGGACTGGCCGTGGGCGGAGCGGCCGACCGGGGTCGTGGCGATGTCGTCGCGGTCTCGGCCGGAGCTCGTCGGGTCGCTGGCGCAGGCACTGTCGTCGATCGGGCGCCTGCAGTTCCTCGGGACGCTCGGGCGGAACGGCGGGGAGCCCCGAGGGGACGGCGCGACGAACAGCGCCTACCGGTTGGCCGGGGTGTGGGACACGTTCGTGGTCGACCCGGCGCTGGCGGCGGCGCTGGGGTCGCACCAGGGGCCGGTGCTGCTCGTGGACGACCTGGTGGACAGCAGGTGGACGATGACCGTCGCCGGGCGGGAGCTCCGCCGTGCGGGGGCGGCGGCCGTGCTGCCGTTCGCGCTCGCCACGGTCGCCTGACACCGAGCTCCGGCGTCAGGCCCCGTCGGTCGGGCTCCGCCGGTCAGGCGGCGGCGATCGCGTCGAGTTCGGCGAGTGCGTCCGACGGCAGGGCGATGCCCGCGCCGGCGACGTTCGCGCGGAGGTGCTCCACCGAGGACGTCCCGGGGATGAGCAGGATGTTCGGCGAGCGCTGCAGCAGCCACGCGAGCGCCACCGACAGCCGCGACTCCCCCAGACGCTCGGCGACGGCGTCGAGTGCGCCGGACTGGATCGGCGAGAACCCGCCGAGCGGGAAGTACGGCACGTAGGCGATGCCCTCGGCCGCGGTGTGGTCCACCATGGCGTCGTCCTCGCGTCGGGCGACGTTGTAGGAGTTCTGCACGCACACGATCGGCGCGATGGTCCGCGCCTCAGCGAGCTGCTCGGCGTCCACCGTCGACAGGCCGAGGTGCCCGATGAGGCCCTGCTGCTGGAGTGCGGCGAGCGCCTCCACCTGCGGCGCGATGCTGCCCGGTTCGGGAGCGTCGACGCCACCCATGCGCAGGTTCACCACGTCGAGCCGTTCGAGACCGAGGGTGCGCAGGTTGTCGTGCACCTGCTCGACGAGCTCGTGCGGCTCGCGGGCGTGCGGCCAGTTCCCCGCGGCGTCGCGTCGGGCGCCGACCTTCGTCACGACGTGCAGCTCGTCCGGGTACGGGTGCAGGGCCTCGCGGATGATCTCGTTGGTGACGTGCGGGCCGTAGAAGTCGGACGTGTCGATGTGGGTGATGCCGAGTTCCACCGCGGTGCGGAGGACCCGGACGGCCCCGTCACGGTCGGCGGGCGGGCCGAACACGCCGGGGCCGGCGAGCTGCATGGCGCCGTAGCCGATCCGGGTCAGGTGGAGGTCGTCAGCGAGGCGGAAGGTGCCGCCGGGGAGGGTCGTCGTGCTCATGCCCACCACGATGCGTCCGCCGGGCGCGACGGGACAGGTCCCCCGCGTCCCTGGGACCACGGGGACCAGGAACGGAACGCAGGCGGTCCGTAGCATCGCGGTGTGAGCGACAACAGCCTCGGCGCGTACCTGCGGGCTCGGCGCAGCCTGGTCCGACCGGAGGACGCCGGCATCCGCGTGACCGGGGTGCGTCGTACTCCGGGGCTCCGCCGCGAGGAGGTCGCGACGCTCGCGGGCATCAGTGCCGACTACTACCTCCGGCTCGAGCAGGGTCGCGACCGGAACCCGTCGGGTCAGGTGCTCGACGCACTGGCACGGGTGCTCGGTCTCGACCCGACCGCCACCCGCTACCTGCACTCGCTCGCCGCGCACGAGGCCGGTGTCGCTCGACCCCGTCGGGGCGGCTCCGGACGGGCCTCCGCACACACCACCGGGGAGCGCGTCCCGTCCGGCACCCTGCAGCTGCTCGACGTGATCGGTCTGCCGGCGTTCGTCGAGGGCCGCGCGTTCGACGTCCTCGCCGCGAACGCCCTCGCGACGGAGCTCGCGCCGGGTATGCGAGCGGGCGAGAACCGTCTGCGGACGATGTTCCTCGACGGCGCCGAGCAGGAGCGCTACCCCGACTGGGAACACCAGATGGCCGGCATGGTCGCGGCCTTCCGGGCCTCCATCGGCACCGACGTCGACGACCCCGGCGTCACGTCGCTCGTCGGCGAGCTGTCCCTCGGCAGCGAGGACTTCCGCCGGCTGTGGGCCCGCCACGACGTCCGTCCGCTCGCCGGCGGGACCGTCCGGATGTGGCACCCCGAGGTCGGCGACCTGGAGCTCCGGCGCGAGAAGCTCGGCGTCGGGGGCACCGACGGGCAGCTCCTCGTGGTGCACCACGCCGAACCGGGCTCGCCCTCGGCGCGCGCCCTCGCGCTCCTCGGGAGCCTCGCCGCCTCAGCCGCCTCAGCCGCCTCAGCCGCCGACGGCGTCGAGCTCCCGGACCGCGTCCGCCGGCAGGGTGAGCCCGGCACCGGCGACGTTCTGGCTCAGGTGGTCCACCGACGACGTCCCGGGGATGAGCAGGATGTTGTCGGACCGCTGCAGCAGCCAGGCGAGCGCCACCGACAGGCGTGACTCCCCCAGCCGCTCCGCGACCGCGTCCAGCGCCGCCGACTGGATCGGTGAGAACCCGCCGAGCGGGAAGTACGGCACGTAGGCGATGCCCTCGGCCGCGGTGAGGTCCACGAGGTCGTCGTCGGCACGTTGCGCGACGTTGTACATGTTCTGGACGCACACCACCGGCGCGATCCGCAGCGCCTCGACGAGCTGCGCGCCCGTGACCGTCGACAGGCCGAGGTGACGGACGAGCCCCTGCTGCTGCAGACCGGCCAGTGCCTCGAACTGCGGGGCGATGCTCCCCGGTTCCGGGGCGTCGAACCCGCCGACGCGCAGGTTGACGACATCGAGCTGCTCGAGGCCGAGCCGCTCCAGGTTCGCGTGCACGTCCTCGACGAGCTGCTCCGGCTTCCGGGCCGGCGGCCACTGCCCCTTGTCGTTGCGTCGGGACCCGACCTTGGTCACGATGTGGACCTGTTCCGGGTACGGGTGCAGGGCCTCGCGGATGATCTCGTTCGTGACGTGCGGGCCGTAGAAGTCCGCGGTGTCGATGTGGGTGATGCCGAGCTCGACGGCCGTGCGGAGGACCCGGACGGCCTCGTCCCGGTCGGCCGGCGGACCGAACACCTGCGGACCCGCGAGCTGCATCGCGCCGAAGCCGAAGCGGGTGACCTCGAGGTCACCGAGGTCGTAGGTGCCGCCGGGGAGGGTGTTCGTCGTCATGCGTCGACGATGCACCCGTTCGCTCCGGGGTGCCTGGCCGTGGGCGTCCCCTGGTGCCGCCCTGGGGCCGGCCTGGTGCCGCGGCCTCAGCCGGTCGTGCGGGGCTTCGGGAACGTCGCCCGCATGTGGTCGCTCGTCAGGACGTCGCCGATGCCGATCATGAGCAGCGAGAACAGGATCTGCTCGATCACCATCCAGAAGGGGTAGAGCCCGGGGATCGCCGCGACGACGAGCGTCACGACCGGGAAGATCCTGCTGAACAGGCGGAGTCGCTGGTACGCCCAGTAGTAGCCGAGCTGCGCTCGCCACGCGAACACGTAGAGCGTCAGGGTGATGAGCAGCACGACCGTCGCCCGGAACCACACGGCCCACGCCACCGTCTCCCCGGCACGGGTGAGCAGCACGGCGACGACGATCGCGGCGAGGCCGACGGCCGTCTCGGCGACGAGCAGCCACCGGATCCACCGGAAGGAGCGCACGGTGTCGGGGTGCGCGAGCATGTCCTCGCGGATGACGTAGCCGGCCTGCCGACCGCCGGCCAGGCGGTCGAGGTGCAGCCGGCACCACACACGGTCGGCGAGGGCGGGGAGACTCACCCGTCAATCGTGCCGCATCCGGGCGCTGCCCGGGCGACGTCAGTCGACGCAGACCAGCACCGCGACGTCAGTCGACGGGGACCAGCAGGGCGACACCGAGCACCTCGCCGGAGTCGTCGTCCAGCACCGCCACGGTCCGGACGTCCGCCTCGAGCGACGTCGGATCGGTGACGATCGTCGTGTCCCCGGCGACGGCGGGCACGGTCGTGAGCGTGTGCGCGGCTGCGAGCGCCGCCGTGTCGAGGGCGACCTGGCGGGACAGCACGATCCGCAGCGAACGGTGCCCGGGCGGCACGCTGAGGCCCTGCAGTCGGACGGCCACCGACGCGTCCCCCACCCGCTCGATGCGCACGGTCCCGCCGACGTCGTCTCCGACCGGGACGATTGGCCCGGCGACCGGCAGCGTGCGTGTGACCCAGTCCTCGACGTCTCGTGGCGTGGCCTGGACCGGCGTCTCCGGGATCGGCGCCCCGAGGGCGTTCGACACCCCGATCGGCGCCGACGGCTGCGGTCGCGTCAGCGCTCGGTCGCGGTCGACACCGGCGTGTCGGTCGACGACGGCATCACCCCCGCGGGGCGTGCTGACCGTCCACGCGACCCCGACACCGCCCACGACGACGGCGAGCACCACCAGGACCGTCGCCGGTCCCCGTGGTGCTCGCCGTCGCACGTCGTCCCCCGCGGACCGACTACGTGCGCTTCCGGCGCTCGCGCACCCGCATGTTGACGTTGATCGGGGTCCCCTCGAAGCCCCAGACCTCGCGGAGCCGGCGCGTGATGAAGCGTCGGTACTGCGGGTCGAGGAAGGCCGAGGTGAAGAGCACGAACGTCGGCGGCTGGCTCGACGCCTGGGTGCCGAACAGGATGCGGGGCTGCTTCCCGCCGCGGACGGGGTGCGGGTGCTCCTGCACGAGCTCGGCGATGAAGGCGTTGACCTTGCCGGTCGGGATGCGGGTGTCCCACGACTCGAGCGCGGTCTCGAGCGCGGGCACGAGCTTCTCGAGGTGCCGACCGGTGCGGGCGGAGATGTTGACGCGCGGGGCCCAGGCCACGTGGGCCAGGTCCTGCTCGATCTCGCGCTCGAGGTAGCGGCGGCGGTCGTCGTCGAGCAGGTCCCACTTGTTGTAGGCGAGGACGAGCGCGCGACCGGACTCGAGCACCAGGTCGATGATGCGGAGGTCCTGCGTCGAGATCGTCTCGGTGACGTCGAGCACGACGACCGCGACCTCGGCCTTCTCGAGGGCCGCGGTGGTGCGGAGCGACGCGTAGAAGTCGGCGCCCTGCTGCAGGTGCACGCGCTTCCGGATGCCCGCCGTGTCGACGAAGCGCCAGACCCGGCCGCCGAGCTCGATCTGCTCGTCCACGGGGTCACGCGTGGTGCCGGCGAGGTCGTTGACGACCACGCGCTCCTCACCCGCGGCCTTGTTGAGCAGCGAGCTCTTGCCGACGTTCGGGCGACCGAGGATCGCGACGCGACGGGGACCGCCGACCTCCTGCTTGGCGACGGCCGACGTGTCGGGGAGCGTCGCGATGATGAGGTCCATCAGGTCCGCGACGCCGCGGCCGTGCAGCGCCGAGACCGGGTGCGGCTCGCCGAGGCCGAGGTTCCAGAGCTCGAAGGCGTCGAGGTCGCGGCGCTCGTCGTCGGCCTTGTTCGCGACGACGATGACCGGACGGTCGGTGCCGCGGAGCATCTTCACGACGTGCTCGTCCGTGGCGGTGATGCCGACGGTGACGTCGACGACGAAGAGCACGGCGTCGGCGAGGTCGACCGCCACCTCGGCCTGCGCGGCGACCGAGGCGTTGATGCCGCGGGCGTCGGGCTCCCACCCGCCGGTGTCGACGAGCGTGAAGCGCTTGTCGTTCCACTCGGCCTTGTAGCTCACCCGGTCGCGCGTGACGCCGGGGACGTCCTGCACGACGGCTTCGCGCCGACCGATGATGCGGTTGACGAGCGCCGACTTGCCGACGTTCGGGCGACCGACGATCGCGAGCACCGGGTAGGCGGGCAGGTAGTGCACGCCGTCCTCGCCGAGGGCACCGGCGTCGAGGAGCGCGACGTCCTCCTCGTCGAGCTCGTACTCGTCGAGGCCGACGCGGAGCGCGTTCGCGCGCTGCTCCGCCTCGGCCTCGTCGAGTCCGGCGAGCCGCTCACCGAGGGCGTCGTCGTACTCCGGGAAGTCGTCGTTGTCGTGGCTGTCCTGCTGGGCCATGGTGGGGTTCCTCGTGTGCGACCGGAGTCGCGGTGTCGGTGGCCGTTCCCGGCCGGGCCGGTCACCCGGCCGTGGTGACCGGGCGACCCGGTCGTGTGACCGGACGGCGCCCGGTCTGCGTCAGTGCGTGGCCGCTCGGGCCAGGTCGACGACCGCCTGGACGGTCTGGTCGAAGTCGAGGTCGGTGGAGTCGAGCGTCGTGACACCGTCTGCGGCGTTCATGAAGTCGACGACCTTCGCGTCCGCTGCATCCCGGCGGGCGAGTGCGGCGGAGGTCTCGGCGGCCGACTGGGTCGTGACCTCAGCAGATCGCCGAGCCATCCTAACCGACTCGTCGGCCGTCAGCAGGATCCGGACCTCGGCGTCGGGGGCGACGACGGTCGTGATGTCGCGCCCCTCGGTGATGATGCCCTGCCCGTCCGCCTTCCGCATGACCTGGCGGAAGAGCTGGACGAGCCGCTCGCGCACCTCGGGCAGCTTCGCGATGTGCGCCACCGCGGCCGTGACGTCCGGCGTCCGGATGGCCTCGGTCACGTCGGTGTCCCCGACCCGGACGAAGTACTCGTCGGGGTCGGTGCCGATCGCGTAGTCGAAGGTGTCCCAGCTGGCGAGGACCGCCGACGGGTCGTCGAGGTCGACGCCCTGCTGCAGCGCGTGCCACGCGAGGGCACGGTAGGCGGCGCCGGTGTCCTGGTACCCGAAGCCCAGTGCGCGGGCTGCGGCACGCGAGACGCTGGACTTGCCGCTGCCGGCCGGTCCGTCCACCGCGATGACGGTCTTCGCCACGAAGGCGCCCTGGGGCAGCCCGGACGGGACGGGCGCGCTCGTCGAACCGGGCTCGCCACCGCCCTGGCCGTCGAGGCCGCCGGCGATGTCGCCGCCCCCGATGGGTCCGGGCTGGCCGCCCGGGGTCGGCAGCCCGGAGTCGGGTCCGTCCGGTCCGCCGGTGACGCCGGACTGGTCGAGCGCGGTGTGCGTGTCGTCGTTCAGGCCCATGCTGCTGCGATCCTCCATCCGCGACCCTCGAGCTCTTCGACGAGTCGCTGTTCCTGCTCGGGCACGACCGACACCTCGACGATGCCGATCGGTGCGCCCGGTGAGTGCTCGAGGCGCATGTCCTCGAGGTTGATGCCGATCTCCCCGATGAACGCGAGGAGCGCGGCGATCTGGCCCGGGGTGTCGTCGACGAGGACGACGACCTGGGCGAAGCGCTTGGTCGTGCCGTGCTTGCCGGGCAGGCGCTCGACACCGCGGTTGCCGGCGGCGATCGTCTCCGCGATGGTGCGGGGCGAACCCTGGCCGTCCGGGTCGTCGAGTGCTCGGAGCACCCGGTCGAGGTCGTCGCGCAGGTCGGCGAGCACGGGCCGGATGTTCGCGGCGTTCGCACCGATGATCTGCACCCAGAGCCCCGGGTCGCTCGCGGCGATGCGGGTGACGTCGCGGACGCCGCCGCCCGCCAGGTCGAGCGACCCGTCCGGTGCCTCCTGCAGCCGCGCGGCCATGAGGGTGGAGACGAGCTGGGGCGCGTGCGAGACGTAGGCGACCGCGAGGTCGTGCGCGCTCGGCTCCATCGGCACCACCGTCGCCCCGACGTCGAGGGCGAGGTCCTCGACCACCGCCGCCCGCTGGTAGGTGATGCCGTCGTGCCCCGCGATGACCCACGGGCGCCCGACGAACAGGTCGGCCCGTGCCGCGGTCGGACCGCTGCGCTCGCGACCGGCCATCGGGTGCGACCCGATGTAGCGCGCGACGTCCGCACCGGCGGCGCGCAGGCGCTCGAGCGGCCCGGTCTTCACGCTGGCCACGTCGGTGACGACGGCGTGCGGGAAGGCGGCGAGCTCCCGCTCGACGACCGTCGCCACGACGTCCGGCGGCACCGCCACGACCACGAGCTCCGGCTCGTCGCCCGCTGCGGGACGACGACCGGCGCCGTAGTCCACGGCGAGCGCCAGCGCGGCCGGCGACACGTCGTCGAGGACCACGTCGACGCCCTTCTCGCGCAGGGCGAGCCCGATGGAGGCCCCGAGGAGACCGGCCCCGACGACCCGCACGGGTCCGCGGAGCCGCCGGTCGATGTCCGGTTCGGCGAGCGGGGCGGGGGGGTCGGTCACGCGGTCAGCCTACCGACGCCTCAGTCGGTGGTCTCCTCGTCCCCGGTGCCCTGTGAAGCGACCTGCGCCTCGCGGGCGATGCGCAGGAGCGCACCGAGCTCGACCGTCGACAGCTCACGGACCCGGCCGACCGGCAGCGAGCCGAGCTGCAGCGGTCCGAAGGAACGCCGTACGAGTTCGAGCACCGGGTGCTCCACGGCCTCGAGCATGCGGCGCACGATGCGGTTGCGCCCCGAGTGCAGGGTGACCTCGACGAGCGATTCGCCGCGCGCCGACTCGAGCAACCGCACCTTGTCCGCGGCGATCGGTCCGTCCTCGAGCTCGACCCCGTCGAGGAGTCGCTGCACGGTGCCCGGGTTGACGTTGCCCGCGACCTTCGCGATGTACGTCTTCGCGACGCCGAACGACGGGTGTGCAAGCACGTGCGCCAGGTCGCCGTCGTTCGTCAGGAGCAGGAGCCCCGACGTCTCCGCGTCGAGCCGGCCGACGTTGAACAGCCGTTCCTCGTACCGGTCGACGAACTCGGACAGGTCGCGTCGGCCCCGCTCGTCCTGCAGGCTCGACACGATCCCGGTCGGCTTGTTGAGGAGCACGTACCGCCGCGAGGTGTCGACCTGCACCGGCACGCCGTCCACCGCGATCGCGTCGGACTCCGGGTCGACTCGACGCCCGAGGGCGTCGACGACCTCGCCGTTGACGGTCACGCGACCCTCGACGATCAGGTTCTCCGCCACCCGCCGGGACGCCACGCCCGCAGCGGCGATGACCTTCTGCAGGCGCTCACCGTCGGCCTGGAGGCTCGGCTCGCCCCCGGTGGGCGCGCTCCCCTCCGTCGCGTCCCAGTCCGGGATGATCGGACGCTCCGGGGTGCCCTCCAGCGGTGCGCCGTGCTCGTCGCGCGCGCCCGCAGGGCGCGGCGTCGTGCGGGCGTCGGCGCCGCGGGGTCCGGCTGCCCGAGCACCTGCTGCTCCCCGCGCACCCGCGCCACCGGGGCGGTCGCCGTTGCGCGCGGTCGTCGTGCCACCGACGTAGCGGCGGCCGTTGTGCCAGACGGTGCTCGGTCGGCCGTCCGGGGTCCGGCGGTCCTCGCGCGCGGGGTCGCGGCGGCGGTCGTCACGCCGGTCGTCGCGCCGGTCGTCACGGCGGTCGTCACGGCGGTCGTCCCGCCCACGGGAAGCTCCGGCAGCGCGGTCGTCACGCCCGCGGTACCCGCCGCGGTCGTCGCGGTCACGGCCGCTGCCCCTGCGGTCGTCGCGGCCGCGGTCGTCGCGGCCGCGGTACCCGCTCGTGGAGCGGTCGTCCTCGCGGCGGACGAACCCGCCGTCC
>NZ_MJAK01000009.1 GCF_001742745.1 Curtobacterium sp. ER1/6
CGGGCCCCGCCACGGGCCTCCCGTCCGCCGCTCCCGCGTCAGCGAGACGCCGTCGTCGTCCCCAGACGCCGCCGGATCTGGCGGCGTCTCGCCGCGCAGTGGGCGTCTCGCACAGACGCCCCCGGCTCAGCCGAACAGGCGACGGCTCGCGATCTCGGCACCCTCGGTCAGCGCGCGGAGCTTCGCCCACGCGACGTCCGACGCCACGAACTCGTAGCTCGCGAAGGTCGCCAGGCCGCAGTCGGTGCCGGCGACGATGCGGGTCGGGTCGCCCACGGCCTCGGCGGCCTCGACGATGCGGTTCGCGACGAGCTGCGGGTGCTCGAGGTAGTTCGTCGTCACGTCGATCACCCCGGGCACGAGCACGGCGTCCTCGGGGAGCGGCAGGTCGCGGAACGCGGGGAACTCGTGCGCGTGCCGCGGGTTGCCGAACGGGATGCTGAAGGACCCGACCTCCGCGCGGTACAGGTGCGGCAGCAGCACGTCGACCGGCACGTCGTCCTGGTGCGGGCCCTGCCAGTTGCCGTAGCAGACGTGCAGGCGCGTCCGTTCCTTCGGGATGTTCCGCAGCGCGTGGTTGAGCGCGTCGACGTGCAGGTCCACGGCGGCCAGGAACTCGTCGAGGGGTGCGTCGCCGAAGTGGATCACACGTTCCATCGCGAGGTCGGGGGCGTCGAGCTGCAGGACGTGGCCGCGGGCGACGATCTCCTCGTACTCGACGCGGAGCTGCTCGGCGAGCGCGAAGACGTACTCTCGGTGGTCGCGGTAGTGCGGGTTCTGCTCGTCGAGCAGCAGGGTCGTCGCGACGATGCCCGGGGTCGCGGCGGAGAGGAAGGTGCCCGCCGGGGTCCGGCCCGCGGCGGCGTTCCGCGCGAGCTCGCGCTCGAAGCCGTCGAGGTCCTCGCGGATGCCGGCGCGCTCCTGGTCGTACTCGAGCAGTCCCTGCGCGACCGGGGTGTCCCAGACGCGTGCGAACTCGGCGCCCTCGTCGATCTGACGCGCCTGGAACGCGGCGTACTCGGGGAACTTCACGGAGTCGAGCGTCGGCTTCCGGTGGCCCGTCCCGCCGAAGCCGGACAGGCGCTCACGGATGTAGGTCGAGAAGCCGACGCGGGGCACCTCGCCGTCGTTCACCACGTCGATGCCGGCGTCGAGCTGCGCGTCGACCGTCCGTGCGAGCACGGCGGCGGTCTCCTCGCGGAGTGCATCGGCGTCGTACGGCTTCCCCTGGTCGCGGGCGACCAGGAGCGCGGTGAGCTCGGGCGTCCGGGGGAGCGACCCGGTGTGGGTGGTCAGGATGCGGTCGGTCGAGTTCTGGAGCGGCACCCCGCCACGGTACCGACGGGAGGCGCGTGGTCGCGCAGTCGTGACGTCTCGCGTCCATCTCTACAGCAGGTTCCTGAACCTGTGAGACCGTAAAGCTGCGCTGCTACTGGGAACCTGCCTGGAATCCCCGGAGTACGGTCCGCTCTCGTGAGCAGCACGACGAACGGGGCGATCAAGAGCCTGGTGCCCGCCAGGATGGACCGGATGCCGTGGACGAGGTTCCACTGGAGCGTGGTGGTGGGGTTGGGGGTGTCCTGGATCCTCGACGGCCTCGAGATCCAGATCGTCTCGAACGCCGGGTTCCAGGCGGACCTCGGACTCTCGACCCAGCAGGTCACGTACCTCGGCACCATCTACCTGTTCGGTCAGGTCATCGGAGCGCTCGTGTTCGGGCGGCTGTCCGACCGCCTCGGTCGACGGAAGCTGTTCATCCTCACGCTCGCGATCTACCTGATCGGCTCGGGCATCGCCGGCTTCGCGCAGGACTTCTGGTTCCTGGCGGCCTTCCGCTTCGTCGCCGGCCTCGGCATCGGCGGTGAGTACGCGGCGATCAACTCCGCGATCGACGAGCTGATCCCCTCGAAGTACCGCGGTCACGTCGACATCGCGATCAACGGGACCTACTGGGGCGGTGCCGCCCTCGGCGCCTTCGCGAACATCTACCTGCTCGACACCTCGATCTTCGCGGAGAACATCGGGTGGCGGATCGGGTTCTTCCTCGGCCCGGTGCTCGGCATCGCGATCATCTTCCTCCGACGCCACATCCCGGAGAGTCCCCGGTGGCTCATGACGCACGGCCGCGAGGACGAGGCCGAGCGGACCGTCTCCCAGATCGAGGAGTCGGTCGAGAAGTCCACCGGCCACCGGCTGCCCGACGTCGACGACTCGAAGGCCATGACCGTCACGCCGCTCGACAAGGTCGGCTTCCTGACCATCGCGCGCGTGCTGCTCAAGCAGTACCCGACCCGGACGCTGGTCGGCGCGACGATGATGATCACGCAGGCGTTCCTCTACAACGCGATCTTCTTCACGTACGCCCTCGTCCTCACCAACTTCTTCGGGTTGAAGACCTCGGAGACGTCGATCTACTTCTTCCCCTTCGCGATCGGCAACCTGCTCGGGCCGATCATCCTCGGGCGGTTCTTCGACACGTGGGGCCGTCGGCAGATGATCTTCCTGACCTACCTAGTGTCGGGGCTGGTGCTGGCGACGTCGGCGTTCCTCTTCCGGGCCGACGCGATCAGCGCCACCGTCCAGGTCGTGTTCTGGTGCGTCTCGTTCTTCTTCGCCTCCGCGGGGGCGTCGAGTGCCTACCTCACCGTCAGCGAGATCTTCCCGCTCGAGCTCCGGTCGCAGGCCATCTCGTACTTCTTCGCGCTCGCGCAGATCTTCGGTGCCGTCGCGCCGACCATCTACGGAGCGTTCATCGGGGACGGTTCGTCGCGGGAGCCGCTGTTCTGGGGGTACCTGCTCGGCTCCGGGGTGATGATCGTCGGTGGCGTCATCGCGCTGATCTTCGGCGTCGACGCGGCACGCAAGGGCCTCGAGGACATCACGCAACCGCTGTCCGTGCTCACCGAGGCCAGCAAGAAGTAACACTTCGTACACGAAATGTTCTGGGCCGACACCCTCCGCTTGGGAGGGTGTCGGCATGGCACTCCTCCACACTCCGACACCGACCGGAGCGGTCCACCGGTCGCCCGTCCACGGACCGCTCGGTGGCACCGATGCGTGAGCCTGGCTGGATGGATCGCGCATCGTCCCCGGTCACGGGCCGGGTCCCCGACCCGCAGGGCATCCGACGCAGCCTGCTGCGCGATGCTGTCTTCCTCAAGCTGCTCGAGAACGTCCTGCGCGGTGTGTACCGGCGGGGGCAGCGGTTGCGCCTCGACGACATCGCCGAGGACATGCAGGTGTCGCGGACGCCGGTGCGCGAAGCGCTCGTGCCGCTCGAGGCCCTCCGGCTCGTGAGCGTGCAGCGGTACGTCGGTGTCGTGGTGGCGCCGTGGTCGGTCGGGCAGATGGTGGAACGGCTGCGGGTGGCTCGGGCCATGATCGCGGAGCCCGCCGTCGGTGGGCCGGGTGTCGAGGAGCCCTTCGACGCACAGCGGCTGCGGTCGTGCCTGACCGAGGCGGGCGCACTCGTCGAGCTCGGTGCCTGGTACCTGCGGCGCCGAGGGGCGGTGGTGAGTTCGGACTGGCTCGTCGCGCAGCGTCCGGTGCTCGACGCGTTCTTCACGGACGACGTCGCGGTGGCCAACGGCATCGATGCGGTCGTGGGGCGCCGTGCGCGGGTGCAGCAGGTCGAGCGTGCCGCGGCCGCTGCGGAGCTCGGGCAGCTCGACTCCTGTGCCGCGGAACTCGTGGGGCTCGCCGACGACCTCATCGCGCTGCCCGACCGGTTCCGTTCGGCTGCCTGAAGACCCAGAGCGGGGGCGCGGACCGGGTCCGCGCCCCCTGGTCGTCCCCGCACGAGCGCATCGCGATCGGGCGCGCCGGGCTCGGCAGGAGGGGACGACGTCTGGTGCTGTGTCGCGACTGCGGGGGAGGACCCCCGGAATGTGATCGCCGCGTCCCGATGATGCTAGGCGTCGGGGTACGGCTCGACAACCCCCAGATGTCCCCACTTCAGGGGACCGAGCATCGCGAGTCGGCCCGAGTCGGAACTCGGCGGTGGCTGAGGTCGAGCGGAGGCCGGTCCTCCTGTATGGTGGGACCTGCGTTCGCGAGAGCGCATGGAGACGTCGCATAGTTCGGCCGAGTGCACCACCCTGCTAAGGTGGAGTCCCCTTTGAGGGGACCGAGGGTTCAAATCCCTCCGTCTCCGCACGAACGACGAGACCCCCGCCCCGCGCGGGGGTCTCTTCGTTCGTGCCGGGCTCGTCGTGCCGGGCTCGTCATACCCGGCTCGTCATACCCGGCTCGTCGTCCCGGGTTCGTCGTCGCAGCCCCGTCGCACCGGTCGGCTACCGTTGCCGGGTGCTCCGCCGATCCGTCCTCACCGCCGCCGTCCTCGTGCTGGCGAGTGTGTCGCTCACCGGGTGTGTCGGAGCGACCGGGTCGTCCCGCCCCGTGGTGGAGGCGTACGCCGAACCCGGGGACGGACTCGCCGCCCGGGTGACCGCCGCGACCGAGCTCGCCGCGACGATCGGCATCGACGGTGTCACCCTGACGGACGACGGTGCCGCACTGCACCCGCTGCCCGAGGGCACCGACGAACTGACCCGTGCCGCGGCCGCTGGCAGTGCCGGCACCGAACTGCTCGTCAGCAACTACTCCGAGTCGCTCGGTGACTTCTCCCCGGAGACCGGCACGGCGCTGCTCGGCGACCCGGACGCCCGCGAGCACGTCGCCCACGAGCTCGCCGCCCTCGCTGCGGAGCATCACCTCGACGGCGTGCAGATCGACCTCGAGTCCCTGCGCGCGCAGGACCGCGCCGGACTCGTCGCCTTCGCCGCAGCACTCGAGGCAGCCGTGCACGACGAGCTCGGGGACGACGCCGAGGTCTCGATGGCCGTGATGGCCTCAACGTCGGCGTCCGGCTTCCGGGACACCGGCTACGACCTCCGCGCTCTCGCGGAACACGTCGACCGGTTCGTCCTCATGACGTACGACGAGCACGGCCCGTGGAGCGAGCCGGGCACGATCGGCGCGCTGTCCTGGGCGCAGCGGGTCGTCGGGACGGCTGAGCGCGAGGGGCTGTCGGCGGACCGGATCGACCTCGGCATCGCCGGCTACGGGTACGTGTGGGGCGCCGACGAGGGCTCCGACGACGCGGGCCAGGTGTCGCCCGCACGAGCACGCGACCTCGCCGGCGACGCTGCGCGGTGGTCGGAGCGGACGGGGGAGTGGTCCGCGACGCTCGCCGACGGCCGCGAGCTGCACTGGTCGGACGCCCGGTCGTACCGGGCGCGGGTGGCGCTGGCGCGGGACCTCGGGCTGCACGGGGTCGCGTACTGGTCGCTCGGCACGCAGGCGCTGCCCGCCTGACGGCAGCACGGTGCCGGGTCGCCTCAGGCCCGCGGCGGCGCCGTCGTCGAGCGCACCACGAGCGACGGCTGCACGAGGGTCCGCGTCGGTGCGGGCCCGGCCGTCGGACCGCCGATCAGCGACACCAGTCGCTCGACCGCGAGCCGCCCGACCTCGTCGTTGTGCGGGTCGACGGTCGTGAGCCGGACCAGGGGTGACGACGCCAGCGGGGTCTCGTCGTTCCCGATCACCGACACGTCCTCGGGGACCCGGAGGCCGGCGTCCCGCACCGCGGCGATCGCGCCCATCGCCATGACGTCGTTCGCGGCGAAGACCGCGGTCGTCCCGGGGTGCTCCGCGAGCGCGCGCCGCGTCCCCTCGTACCCGGTGGACTCGTCGGTCGGACCGTCGCCGACCACGAGCGGGACGGCCCCCGCGGCGACCATCCGCTCGACGGCGGCCGCGCGCCGGGCGGCAGCCGGGCCTCCCGACCCGGTGACGTGGACGATGCGCCGGTGCCCGAGCGACAGCAGGTGCTCGGTTGCCAGTCGGCCGCCCGCGGCCTCGTCGGAAGCGACCACGTCGAGACCCGGCGGCACCGTCGCCCGCTCGCCCGCGACGACCACCGGGGTGTCCTGCGGGACGACGGTGTCGGCGGATCCCTCGGCGGCCAGGACGACGCCGTCGACGCGGAGCGCGAGCAGGTCGTCGAGCGGCGAGGTGCCGAGGTGCGCGTTCGCCTGCGTGTCCGCCACGGTGAGCCGGAGCCCGTGCGGTGCGAGCGCGGTCCGGACGCCGTCGAGCATCGGGACGAACCACGGGTTCCGGAAGTCGTCGACCACGACGCCGATCGTGCGGGTCCGCGTGCCCGCCAGGATCGCGGCGGCGCGGTTCGGCCGGTAGCCGAGCTCCGCGACGGCGGCGAGCACGGCGGTGCGGCGGGCGGCGGAGACACCGGGGTCGTCGCGCAGCACCATCGACACGAGCGACTTCGAGACCCCGGCACGGGCGGCGACGTCGATGATCGTCGGCGGGCGGTGGGACACGGGCGACTCCGATCGGACGTCGGGGGAACCAGGTGCTTGACAGGACATGGCGTGAGACGGGTACAGTCTAGTGCGTTCTGGAACGTTCCATAATGCACCTCACGTCTCGAAGGAGAGCACGCATGGTCGACAGCATCGGCGTCGCCGTCATCGGCGCCGGCATGGCGGGGAAGGCACACGCGGCAGCGTGGCGCAACGCACCGTCCCTCTTCGCACCCACCCTGCCGCCCGTGCGGCTCGTCTCGGTGTGCGACGCGTACGAGCCCGTCGCCGACGAGTCCGCGCGACGCTTCGGCTACGAGCGGCACGACACCGACTGGCGGGCGGTCGCCGCTGCGGACGACGTCGACGTCGTCAGCGTCGTCGTCGCCAACCACCTGCACCGCGAGGTCGTCGAGGGACTGCTCGACGCGGGCAAGCACGTGCTGTGCGAGAAGCCCCTGTCCGACTCGCTCGAGGACGCCCGCGCGATGGCCGACGCCGCCCGACGTGCCGCCGGTCGCGGGCTCGTCGCCCGCACCGGGTTCACCTACCGCCGTGCACCCGGGCTCGCCGCGATCGCCGAGCTCGTCGGGGACGGCACGCTCGGCCGGGTGCTGCACGTCTCCGGCCGGTACTGGACCGACTACGGCGCCTCACCGGACGTCCCGACCTCCTGGCGCTTCGCCGGTGCCCCCGGGACGGGTGCACTCGCGGACGTCGGCTCGCACCTGACGTACGTCGCGGAGTTCCTCGCCGGTCCGGTGGTCAGCGTCAGCGGCGGGACCTTCACCACCGCCGTCACCAAGCGGCCGGTCGCCGCCGGGTTCGCCCTGCGCGGGCAGGACGTCCCGCTGACCGGCGAACGGGTCGCGGTGGAGAACGACGACTACGCCACGTTCTCGGCGCGCTTCGGCGACGGTTCCGTCGTCGGGTCGCTCGAGGTCTCGCGGGTCGCGACCAGCCACCCGAACGGTCTCGTGGTCGAGGTGTTCTGCGAGCACGGCGCCGCGCGCTGGGACCAGGAGCGCCCGTCGGAGATCGGCCTCGCGCTGCAGGCCGACGGATCGCGCACGGGTGGGTACCGCCAGGTCGTGCTCGGCCCGGACCACCCCTACGTCGCCGGTGGCATGGCGATGGACGCCCCGGGCGTCGGCTGGGGCCAGAACCAGATGTTCGAGTACCAGGCGCGCGCGTTCCTCGACGAGGTCGCCGGTGTCGCGGACCCGCTGCCCCGCAACGCGACCTTCGACGACGGCGTCCACAACATGGAGGTCCTCGACGCGGTGGCACGCTCCGCCGCCGACGGAGGCACGGCCGTCACCGTCCCCACCAGCACCGTCCCCACGAGCACCCGGGAGCAGGACGCATGAAGCTCGGACTGTACGACGCGATCCTCCACGACCGACCGCTCGCAGACGCCCTCGCCGTGGTCGCGGCGAACGGCCTCACCGGCATCGAGCTGAACACCGGCGGGTTCCTGCCGCCCGTGCACGTGCCCGACGTCGACGCGATCCTCGAGGACGACGAGGCCCGCGACGCGTTCGTCGCGCAGTTCGCGGGGACCGGCGTCTCGATCGCCGGGCTCAACTGCAACGGCAACCCGCTGCACCCGGACCCCGCGATCGGGCCGGCGCACGCCGAGGACGTCCGGCGCAGCATCCGCCTCGCCGCACGCCTCGGCCAGACCCGGGTCGTCACCATGTCGGGCCTGCCCGCCGGTGAGCCGGGCGGCACGCGCCCGAACTGGATCGTGAACGCGTGGAACTCCGCGGCCCTCGACGTCCTCGAGCACCAGTGGGACGTGGCCGTGCCGTTCTGGCAGGAGATCGACGCGCTCGCCCGGGAGCACGGGGTGCGGGTCGCGCTCGAGCTGCACCCGCAGAACCTCGTGTTCAACGTCGCGACGATCCGCGAGCTCGTCGACCGCGGTGGCCTGACCAACATCGGCGTGGAACTCGACGCGTCCCACCTCTTCTGGCAGCAGATGGACCCGGTCGCGGTGGTCCGCGAGCTCGGGCCGCTGGTCGTCCACGCCGCGGCGAAGGACGTGCGGGTGAACCCGTCGGTGGCGCTCAACGGCGTGCTCGACAACTCCTTCCGCCGGCTCTCGCCGGACGAGCCGCGCACGAACCTCGGCGGCGACGAGTGGGCGAACGCGTGGCCGTCACCGTCGTCGTGGGACTTCGTCGCGCTCGGCAAGGGGCACCCGACCGAGTACTGGACAGCGTTCCTGCAGGCACTCCACGACGTCGACCCGGAGATGCTCGTCAACATCGAGCACGAGGACACCGAGCTCGGGCGCGAGGAGGGCGTCGCCGTCGCCGCGGCGGTGCTGCTCGCCGCCGAGGCGGCGCGTGTCGCGGCGGACGGTGCGACCCCGGTCGGCGACCCCGCGTCCTGACGTGACGGTCCCCGGACGGGAGGCGCGGTGCGGGCCCGCACCGCGCCTCCCGTCCGTCGTCGGGGCGCGACCGCGGCGCGTGGCGAGGCCCGCAGTGTGCCTTCCGGATGACGGGTGACGCATCCTCCGGTCCCTGTCACCGCGCCGTTGTAGCATGCACGACACCTGTCCCGAGACGAGGAGGCCTGCGTGCAGGACCCCACCGACCAGCCCTTCCCGATCGAGCGCGTCCGAGCGGTCGGCGACGACGTCGTGGCGGCGGTCTCCACCGTGGTGGACGGCAAGGTCGACGCGATCCGCACCGCCTTCACGGTCATGCTCGCCGAGGGGCACCTGCTCGTCGAGGACGTGCCCGGCGTCGGCAAGACCGTGCTCGCGAAGGCGCTCGGTGCCTCGGTCGGCGGCTCGGTCAACCGCATCCAGTTCACGTCCGACATGCTGCCGTCCGACGTGACCGGCGTGAACATCTACGACCAGTCCTCCGGAACCTTCCGGTTCTCGCCCGGACCGGTGTTCGCCAACGTCGTCATCGGCGACGAGATCAACCGCACCAGCCCGAAGACCCAGTCGGCCCTGCTCGAGGCGATGGCCGAGTCGCAGGTCACCGTCGACGGCGTGACCCGGCCGCTCGAGGCGCCGTTCATGATCGTGGCGACGCAGAACCCGATCGACATGGAGGGCACCTACCCGCTGCCCGAGGCGCAGCGCGACCGCTTCATGGCGCGCATCACGATGGGCTACCCGAGCGCCGACGCCGAGCGCCAGATGCTCGCCGACCGCGGTGTCCGCGACCCGCTGTCGGCGCTGCGGCCGATCGTCGACGTGCAGACCCTGCGCGCGATCGTGCAGACCGTCCGGGGCGTGCACGTCGCACCCGACGTCGAGGCGTACATCGTCGCGATCGTCCGCGCCACCCGCTCCCACCCCGACCTGACGCTCGGTGCGAGCCCGCGTGCGACGCTGCACCTCGCGCAGGCCGCCCGCGCGCACGCCGCACTGCTCGGCCGCCCGTTCGTCACCCCCGACGACGTCGCCCGCCTCGCGCCGGTGATCCTCGCCCACCGCCTCGTCCCGGTCGCCCGCGGCCTCGGCGGCGGGACGGAGGACACCGCGCGCGACGTGGTGGTCCGGATCGTCTCCGACACCGCCGTGCCGTTCGCCGCGGCTGCCGTCCGGTCCTGATGTCCGACGGCGGAGGGCCCTCGACGCTCGCGCTGCGGACCGGCGCGGTGCGGTCGTGGGCGGTCCGGTACGGCCGACGCGCCGCCGGGCTGCTGCGGCGGACCCCCTTCCCGCGACCGACCGCCCGCGGCTGGACCGTGCTCGGCTCGGGGATCGCGCTGGTGGGCGGTGGGCTCGTCGCCACGACCAGCATCGCCGTCTCCGCCGGGCTGCTCCTGCTCGTCCTCCTGCTGCTCGGCGTCGTCATGGCGCTCGTGGTGGCCGCCCCGCTCCGTGCCACCCGGACGACCGCGCGCGCCGTCGTGCAGGTCGGTGAGGTGTACCGCGAACGGATCACGCTGCGCGGCACCTCGTTGCCGATCGGGCCGCGGACGACGCTGCTCGTCCGCGAACGGCTCGAGGACGCCTTCGCGAGCGTGTCCGACGCCGAGACGTACGCGCTCGTCGGACCCCACGAGCCCCCGGCGGTCCTCGACGTCGAGGCGCTCGCGATGCACCGTGGCCGGACCCTCGTCGGTCCGGTGACGATCCGCGTCGAGGACCCCTTCGGCCTGCTGCGCATCGACCGTCCCGTCGTCCCCGCGGAGGAGGTCGTCGTCGTCCCGGCGTCCACGACCCTCACCGCCATCGACACGGGGGCGCTCGCCGGCGCCGTGTCCGCGGACGAGGGCCGCGTCGGGCAGGGCGGCTCCGCCGACGACAGCGAGCTCCGTCCGTACCGGCAGGGCGACCCGATCCGCCGCGTGCACTGGGCCCAGAGCGCCCGACGCGGCGAACTCCACGTCCGGCAGACCACGCAGGCACAGCCTCCGGAGGCCGTCATCGCGATCGACGTCCGGCGGGAGTCGTACCAGGCGCTCGGGCGCGACGACCTCGCCGAGCTGTCCGACCTCGGTGGCGACGCCGCGTTCGAGCACGCCGTCGTCGTGGCGGCGAGCGTGGCACGGGCGCTGAGCGCGCGGACCTCGCGCGTGGTGCTCGTCAGCGACGACGCGACGGGCGCCTCCCGGCACACCGGCGACGCCGGCAGCCTGACCGACGTGCTCGTCGGACTCGCCGACGTCCGCGTGCGCTCCGACGCCCGACCCGTGACCGAGGTCCTGCCCGAGGTGCGGGGACGCGACGTGCACGGCATGACCGCCGTCGTCACCGGCCGCTGCACCGTCGAGCAGGCCGCCGAGCTCGTCACCGCGACGAGCGGGTCGAGCCGCGGCATCCTCGCGACCGTCGTGCCGCCGGACCCGGTGGTGCGCGGCATCCTCGACCGGGCCGGCTGGCGCACGCTCGTGGTGCCGGTCGCCGGGGCGCAGAACCCGGGGAGCACGCGGTGAGCGCCTCGACGACCGAGCGGGTCCGTGCCGGCTCCCGCCCGCCGGCGGACGACCGCCCCACCGAGCGGTCGGACGTCCCGAGCCCCTGGGTCGTGGCCCTCGCGCCACTGCCCGTGCTCATCGCCGCCCTGTCCATGCGGCCGCTCGTGCAGGGCACCCTCTGGTGGGTCTCCGGCGTGGTCTTCACCGCCGTGCTCGTCGGGGTCGTGCTCGCCGTCCGCCGGCGGGCGCCCGGCGTGCGGTTCATCGCCCTCGTCACGACCCTCGTGCTCGGGTCCTGCGTCGCGGCGGTCGTGAACGACGTGCACCCGCTCGGCTGGCTCGACCGCGGGGGCGCGCTCGGCGAGGCACTCGCGGCGATCCGGCTCAACCCGGCACCGCTGCTCCAGACCGACGCCGTCCGGCTCGTCGTCACCGTCGCGATCGGCTGGGTGGCCGGGGTGTCGCTCTTCCTCGCCGCCGTGGCGCCGACCGTGGCACTGGCCGCGGTGCCCGCCCTGGTGGTGCTCATCGTGCCCGGTGTCGTCACCGGTCAGCCGGCCCCGGCCGTCCTCGTGGTCCTGGTCGGGGCCGCGTTCCTCGGGCTCCTCTGGCTGTCGGTGCGACCGGTCCAACGGGCGTTCCCCGCGACGGTGGTCGGCGCGGTCGGGCTCGTCGTCGCCGTCGGGCTGCCCGCCCTCGTGCCGCTCAACGCGAGCTGGCTGTCGGGGGTCACCGGGTCGCTGCAGTCGCCGATCCAGCCCGGCCGTCCCGGCACCCTGCTCGAGCTCGGGCGGGACCTGCGACAGCCGAACGAGCTCGAGGTGCTGCGGTACCGCACCGCCGACGGGCAGCCGGAGTACCTCAAGCTCGCCGACCTCGACGAGTTCGGCACCGGCGACTGGGTGCCGACCGTGACGGACGCGAGCACGTCGGACACCGCCGACCAGCAGCAGTGGGCCGTCGGGGTGAACCCACGCCTGGCGAGCCGGGGCGACCTGACCGTCCGGGTCACCGGCCTGTCGAGCAACTACCTGCCGGTGCCCGCGGGTGCCGTGTCCGTCGAGTCGCAGTCCACGAACCTGGACCTGGCCCGGTGGCGGTGGATGGGGGACTCGAACACGATCCGGTCGACCGGCCCCACGACCCAGCGCGGCTCCACCTACGAGGTCTTCGGCGCGTCGACGTCCTCCGGTGAGTACCTCGACGCGATCGCCGCGTCCGGCATCCTCGGACGCGCGGGCAGCCGCGGGTTCTCGCAGCCGAGTGCGGCGCAGCTCCGGACCGACCTGTCCCTGCCGCAGGACCTGCCGCGGGACATCAGGACGACCGCCGAGCGGGTGGCGGGGAGTGCGCAGGGCGACTACGGCAAGGCGCGGGCACTCGAGCAGTGGTTCCGGAGCGACCTCTTCACCTACTCGGAGACCGCCCCGGTGGAGCAGGGCTACGACGGCGACAGCATGGACGTCATCGACACGTTCCTGCGCGTCCGCGAGGGCTACTGCGTGCACTTCGCCTCGTCGATGGCGGTCATGGCGCGCTCGCTCGGCATCCCCTCGCGCATCGCCGTCGGCTACCGGGCGAGCAGCGAGCAGACCGAGGACGGCGAGTACACGGTGTCGAACCGGCAGCTGCACTCGTGGCCGGAGCTGTACATCCGCGGCGCGGGGTGGGTGTCCTTCGAGCCGACGCCGAACTCCGACGCAGCAGCGCAGGCCGGTACCGAGTCCTCGGCGACCCCGGCACCCGCGCCCTCCGAGACCCCGCTCCCCGCTCCCGGCGAGACCGAGACCGACCAGGCGACGGCCACCCCGACGCCCTCGGGATCCGCCGCCCCCGGTGCGGCGGCCGCGTCCGACCGTCCGGGCGCCGGGCCTGCGGGCGTCCTCGTCGGGCTCGTGCTCCTGCTCGCGGTGCTCGTCGCACCGGGGCTGGTCCGAGCCATGCGTCGCCGGCAGCGGCTGGCGGCGATCCGGGCGGGCCGGTCGCCGGCCGTGCAGGCCTGGCGGGAGGTCCTCGACGACGTCGCCGACCACGGCGACGCCCCGGGCGTCGCGCCACCGGACGACCCGGCCGCCGCGGCCAGGACGGCCCGCGCGGTGCTCGGCCGGCTGTCGGGAACGCTGCCGCCGGCGGTGCTGCCGCACCTGCGTACGGTGGTCGACGCCGTCGACGTCGAACGCTTCGCACCGGACGGCGCGGCAGCGGTGGACGGGACCGCGCTCCGACGAGCCGTCCTGGAGGCGCGGGTCGCCCTCGACGCGTCCGTCCCCCGGGCGCGCGTGGTGCGGTCGCGGCTGTTCCCGCCGAGCCTGCTGCCCTCGTCCGCGTGGTCGCACGAGGGCCGGCGGCGGCGGGCGGCGTAGCCGCGCTGGGCGCGCCCGCGGCGCGTGGTGCCTGCGCACAACGTGGGGCGCCTCGCGCGACGAGATCGCGTGGCGTGACGTGCCTCCCGTTGTGCGGCGGCGCCGCGGGCCACGGCCCGCGGGCGCGCCCCGCGCCCGCGCGCGTCAGCGCCGCGGGCGCACCACCGCGTCGACGATGCCGGCGATGACGTCGCCCGGGTGGACGCCGGGCAGCGCGGGGGCGTCGAACACGATGCCGACGTTCGCGCCGACGAGCAGGATCGCGAAGTCCTCCAGGGGCATCGCGGGCGCGACCTCCGGGTGCGCCCCGAACCAGAGCCGCACGAGGTCGAGCACGCCGTCCTGCAGCTCGCGGCGCTGCCGGACGAACTCGGGCATCGCCTCCGGCGTGCGGGTCGCGTAGGCGCGGAACTCGCAGAGCAGCGCGAACTGCCGGGCCTGGTCGTGCCCGCCGAACGCGGCACGGACGACGTCGGCGATGTCGGTGGCCGCGATGTCGACCCGCACCACCTCCTGCAGCGACGCGAGCACCATGTTCGTCGAGCGCTGCATGACCTGGGCGACGAGGTCCTGCTTCGACGAGAAGTTCGAGTAGACGGCGCCCTTGCTGAACCCGGCGCGGGCGGCGACGTCGTCGAGCCGGGCGCCGTGCACACCGGACTCGGCGAACACGTCGGCGCCGGCGGCGAGCAGGCGCTCCCGGACCTCGGCGCGCGGGGTCCTGGCGGTGGGGGAGGTGGCGTCGTCGTCCATGTGGTCCTGATCCCTGATCGTCGCGGTGGTGTGCCGTGCTGTCGATCTCCGCACGTGGGTGACCGTGCGGGGTGCGGGCGCCCCGGGCTGCGGTGCGACCGTCGGGGACCTGCCGCGCCGCGCGCTGCGCACACGCGCGGCACCAGCGAAGCCCCCGGCCACGTCGGTGGCCCGACCGGCACGTTCGGGTCGTGTCGGTGTGGTCGTCGACGTGGTCACCGGGTGGATACCCGGCGGTAGCGATGGTAGCGCGTGGGGACTCCCGAGCACAGTCCCGGAGGCAGGCTCAGGCGTCGTCGGACGGCTCGCGGTCGCGGTCGCTCCGCACGCTGCCCCGTCCGGTGCGCCGGCCGGGTCGACGGAGCAGCCGGATCGCGTCCGGCCGGAGACGTCGCCCGCGCTGCAGCAGGGACCCGAGGGTCGACTTCGGCTGCCACTCGCGACCGTTCGGCAGCCCCCAGCCCCGCTTGACGGCGCCGTACCGCAGCCCGAGCGAGAGCACGATGGCGGCGACGATGCCGATCGTGGGGGAGCCGAGGTGCGAGGCGACGACCATCACGGCCGACGCGGCGACCGCGACCGTGGCGTAGAGAGCGTTCCCACCGAACACCGCGGGGACGCGCCGCAGCAGCAGGTCGCGCATGGCCCCGCCGCCGACCGCGGTGACCGTGCCCATGATGATCGCGGCCGGCCACTCGAGGCCCGCGTCGAAGGTCCGCTGCACGCCGACCACCGACCAGAAGCCGATGACCGCCGCGTCGAGCACGGTGAACAGGCGGTCCCACGTCACCTCGGAGAACGACACGAAGAAGGCGACGAGCGACCCGGCGATCGCGACGGGCAGGTAGAGAGGGTCGACGAGCGCGACGGGCGGGCCGTTCTGCAGCAGGGTGTCGCGGAGGATGCCGCCGCCGAGTCCGGAGACGAAGCCGACGACGAGGAACCCGAACAGGTCGAACTCCATGGTGCGGGCGAGCGAACCGCCGAGCAGGGCCGAGGCGAAGACGCCGGCGAGGTCGAGCACGTTCGTGACCGACGCCAGGCCCTCGGGGGTCAGCAGGTTCATGAGAACAATCAAACCCCACGTCGCGGAGGTGGCGGTGCGACGGCTGGTTAGGTTAGCCTCACCTTCGCCATGATCGCCACCCTCGTCATCGGTCTCCGCGAAGGCCTCGAAGCGACGCTCATCGTCGGCATCATCGCCGCGTTCCTCCGTCGCAACCGCGCTCCGCTGACCCCGATGTGGACCGGCGTCGGTGTCGCGGTCGCCCTGAGCATCGCCGTCGGCTTCGGCCTGCAGCTCGTCGAGCAGGCCCTGCCGCAGGCCGAGCAGGAGGGCATGGAGACCGTCATCGGCGCCGTCGCGGTCGTCTTCGTGACCGGGATGGTCGTCTGGATGCGGACCCACGCGCGGACCCTCTCGCGGGACCTGCAGGCGAGCGCGTCAGCAGCCCTGGGCCGCGGCACCGCCTGGGCCCTCGCCGGCATGGCGTTCCTCGCGGTCCTCAAGGAGGGCTTCGAGACCGCGGTGTTCCTGCTCGCGACCTTCCAGGCGTCGACGGACACCGGGACCGCGGCCCTCGGCGCCGTGATCGGCATCGCCGTGGCGGTGCTCATCGGGTACGGCATCTACACCGGCGGCGTGCGGCTCGACCTCGGCCGGTTCTTCACCGTCACGGGCGTCTTCCTCGTGTTCGTCGCGGGCGGCCTCGTCCTCACCGCGCTCCGCCACGCGCACGAGGCCGGGCGGCTCGTCATCGGCCAGCAGCGGACGGTCGACCTCGGCTGGCTCGCCCCGAACGGCTCGGTCCGCGGCGCGCTCGTCACCGGCGTGCTCGGCATCCCCGCCGACCCGCGCGTCGTCGAGGTGCTCGGCTGGGTCCTCTACGTCGTCCCGGTCCTCGCCGTCGCGCTCTGGCCGCGCGCATGGCGGCCGTCGCCGCGGCGCGTCCCGCGGGTGCGCGCCGTCCTCGCCGCAGCCTTCGCCGCGACGGCCGTCGTGCTCGCGGTCGCCGTGCCCTCCGGCGGCGGCACGGAGCTGCCCCGCACGGTCGCCGTCACCGGCGACGCGCGCGCCGTCACGGCGTCGGTCGACGGGGACGCCGCGGTCCTCCGGGTGGCGGGCCGCGGCCGGGAGGAGGGGCCCACTCGGTCCGGTACCGGCGCGTCGCGGAGCTTGCGGAGCGACGGGACGGCCGAGACCGAGGGGAGGATCACCCTGCCCGCGTCGGCCCACCGCCGCGTCGCCCGCGCGGGCACCAGCGCCGACCAGTGGCAGGTCACCGAGGACGTCCCGTCCGCCGACCGGCCGGCCTCGCTGACGCTCGACCAGCTCATCGGGCTGTTCGGCCGGGTCCCGGTCGGCGTCTCCCCGTCGACGAACCCCGGCCCGTTCGCCGCCGACTGGACCGTCCGCGACACCGTGACCCTCACGACCGTGCAGGGCGGCGTCCTGGAGGCGACCGGCTCGGAACGCGACGTCCTCACGCTGCGCGGTGGGGGCCTCCCGGCCGCCCGGACGACCACGCTGGACCGCGACGTCTGGACCGTCCCGCCCGCCGACGCGGACCGTGCGGCGGCGGACCTCGCCGCCGCGCAGACGCGTGCCGCCGAGCTGCGCCTCTGGAACGCCTGGCTGCCGCTCGCGCTGCTCGTCGCGGCGGCCGCCCAGGCCGCGCTCGCGCTCCGTGACCGGCGCCGCGTCCGGACCCCCACGACCACCACCCCCGGAACCGACCCGTCGCGCGGCCCGCCCGCCGACGTCCCTGCGAGGAGCCTCGACCATGCCGTTCGGTAGGACCCCCACGATCCCGACCGCCACGACGACCGCCCGACCCCTGCTCGCCCTCGGCGCCCTGGGTGTCGCCGCTGCCCTGACCCTGACCGGGTGCTCGGCCGGCAGCACGCCGGCCGACGACGCGACCGGCGGCACCGGCCGGGTGTCCCGCGTCACCATCACGTTGACGAACGACGGCTCCGACGCCTGCGCCGTGTCGACCACGAAGGTCCCCGCGGGCCCCGTCACGTTCACCGTGCACAACGAGTCGTCCACCGCCATCACCGAGGTGGAGCTCCTGCAGGACCAGCGCATCCTCGGCGAGAAGGAGAACCTCGCCCCGGGCCTCGACCCCGTCCGCTTCACCGCGACCCTGACCGGCGGCAAGTACCAGGTGTACTGCCCCGGCGCGGCCGAGGAGCTGACCGACTTCACCGTCACCGGGAAGGCGGCGGCGACCGCCGACAGCAGCGCCGCGGCCCTGCTCGCCGACGGCGCGACGGGCTACGCGACCTACGTCGACGGCCAGGTGACCGACATGGTGACCGCCGTCCGGCAGCTGCAGACCGACGTCGACGCCGGGGACCTCGACGCGGCGAAGCGCGACTACGCGGCCGCCCGGCCGTTCTACGAGCACGTCGAGAGCGACGTCGACGGCTTCGTCAAGCAGGGCCACAGCGCCACCGACAACGCGGGCAACCTCGACTACCTCGTCGACATGCGGCAGTCGAACCTCGACGCCGCCGTCGGCTGGAGCGGGTTCCACGCCGTCGAGAGGGACCTGTTCCAGGCCGGCGCGATCACGGCGTCGACGAAGCAGACCGCCGCCGACCTGACCGCGAACGTGCAGCTCCTCGCGAAGCTCGTGCCGACGCTGCACTACAAGCCGGAGGACCTGGCGAACGGCGCCGCCGGGCTGCTCGAGGAGGTCCAGTCGAACAAGATCACCGGGGAGGAGGAGGCGTACAGCCACATCGACCTGGTCGACCTGGCCGCGAACGTCGAGGGCGCCCGGCAGGCCTTCGCGTACCTCAAGCCCGGCCTGACGAAGGTGGACCCGGCCCTCACGAAGCAGATCGCCGCGCAGTTCGACGCGACGAACACGATGATGGACGGGTTCCGCGACGCGAACGCCCTCGGCGGCTTCAGCACGTGGGACGCCGCCGCGAAGGCGGAGGACGCCAACCGCATCTCGCAGCAGGTCCAGGCGCTCCAGGACCCGCTGTCCCGCCTGGCCGAGAAGGTCGCGACGGCGTGACCGCGTCACGGTTCTCGCGCCGTGGTCTGCTCGGCGCCGGGCTCGCCGCGGCCGGTGCCGGCGTCGGCGCGGTCGCAGGTGTCGCCGGGGCCACGGTGGCGACCGGGGTCGACCCGTTCGCCGCCGCCGGCAACGCCGACGAGTCCATCGACCTCTCCCAGCAGGTGCCGTTCTACGCGACGGCGGCACGGCAGCCGCAGGGCGGGATCCGGACGACCCCGCAGCGGCACTGCGTGTTCATGGTGTTCGACCTGACCGCCTCCACCGCCACCGAGCTGCAGGTGCTGCTCGCCCGGTGGTCGGCGGCGATCGCGCAGCTGCAGGCCGGTCGGACGATCGGCAGCGTCGAGCCCGCACACGGCGAGGGCGTCGGCGCGGACACGGGGGAAGCACTCGACCTCGGTCCCGCGTCCCTCACGGTCACCGTCGGCCTCGGCCCCGGGGTGTTCGACGAGCGCTTCGGGCTCGCGGCGAAGCGCCCGGTGCACCTCGCGGCGATCCCGACCCTGCCGAGCGACGCCCTCGAGGACGGCCTGACCGGCGGGGACCTCTCCCTGCAGGCCTGCGCCGACGACCCGCAGGTGGCGTACCACGCCGTGCGCGACCTGGCGCGGATGGCCCGTGGGACCGCGACCGTGCGGTGGACGGTGATCGGCTTCGGCCGCGCCTCCGCCGGTCCGTCGCAGTCGACGCCGCGGAACCTGATGGGCTTCAAGGACGGCACCCGCAACGTCTCGACGAACGAGGAGTACGACCGCTTCGTCTGGCTCGACGACGACGCCGGGTGGATGGCCGGTGGCACGTACCAGGTGGTCCGGAAGATCCGGATGAACCTGGAGACGTGGGACGCCGACGTCGTGCGCGACCAGCAGCGGGTCTTCGGCCGTACGAAGGTGGAGGGCGCCCCGCTCTCCGGCGGGACCGAGCACACCACGCCGGACTTCCACGCGGCCGCGCACGGAGCCGGTGCGGACGGCGGGACCGCGATCGACCCGCGGTCGCACGTCGCGCTCGCCGCGCACGAGAATAACGGCGGCGTGAAGATCCTGCGCCGCGGCTACAACTACACGGACGGGCTGAACCAGTACGGCCAGCTCGACGCCGGGTTGCTCTTCGCGGCCTACACGACCGACCCGGAGCACTTCACGCGGCTGCAGCGGAAGCTCGGGGCGTCGGACCGTCTGAACGAGTACGTGTCGCACATCGGGTCCGGCGTCTTCGCCGTCCCGCCGGCGCCGCGGAAGGGGTCGTACGTCGGGGAGCAGCTCTTCCGCTGACCGGCCCGCGGAGCTGAGGTGGGTGTCCTCCGTCGTTTCCCTGGAGACGGAGGACACCCGCGTCGCGGAGTCGGCGGACGGAACCACCGTCCGGCCCTGGGGGGGGGCGACCCGGCGCGACGCGTCGCGATGCGACAGGGGGAGCGTACCTCGCGGACCGGTGGAACAGGCCGTGTCTTCCGGCAGCGGACAGCGGGACGGGCCGCCCCACCGAGGTGGGACGGCCCGTCGCGTGCCGTCGGCCGGGAGGCGCGGTGTCAGTCCGTCAGGACCGTCGCCTCGCGCTCGGCGCGCTTCCGGCGGGCGAGCACCAGGCCCAGCGCGCCGGCGAGCAGCAGGACACCGGCGGCGATGCCCGGGACGACCAGGTCGGCGCCGGTGAAGGCGAGGTCGCCACCGGCCGTGCCCGGACGGACGCCGTCGGCGACGCCGTCGCCGTCCACGTCGCCGGTGCCGGTGCCGGTGCCGTCGCCCGGCAGGCCCGCGCCCGGGGCGGTCGGGTCACCGGCACCCGGGGTCCCCGGGTCGGTGGGGTCCGTCGGGTCGGTCGGGTCGGTCGGGTCCGTCGGCTCGGCGGCGGTCTCGATCGGCACGGTGACGGCGAGGGTGATCGTCTGACCGTTCGGCAGGGTCACGACGAGCGGCTCGTCGGTGGTCGCGGTCGGCGCGGCCGCGGTCGGCGCAGCCGCGAGTGCCGAGGCACGAGCGTCAGCGGGCGTGGCGACGGTGCCCTCGGGGACCGTGAAGGTCAGGGTCGCGCGACCCTGCTCGTCGCGCTTGTCCACGATCGTGGGGTCGATCGGGGACTCCGCGAGCAGGACGTCGCCCGCGCTGACGGACACCGAGCCGGCTGCCGCGGGGTCGTCGCTGCTGAAGACGAGGGACGACAGGGCGACCGAGACCTCGTCACCGGGCTGGAAGCCCGCGGCCGGGACCGGGGTCGTCACGACGCCGACGGCACGCTGGTCGGTCGGCGGCGTGACGACGGGGTTCGCGACGAAGTAGTCCACCTGGGCCTGCAGGTCGACGGTGCCCGAGTCGGCCTTGTTCGTCCCCGAGGCGAAGGCGGCGAAGTTGTCGCCACCGGTCGACAGGAACGAGTTCACCGTGACCTTGAGGGTGTCGTCGAGCGCGATCGGGGCGCCGTCGAGGGTCATCCCGGTGATGCGCGCGCCACGGGCGGCGTCGGGGTCGTACGTGTACGCGAAGCCGTCCGAGACGCCGAGCTTGAGGAACGGACGCTCGAGGCCGTCCGGCTGCCACTGCTGCTCGAGGGCGTCCTTGATCTGCTGCCCGGTCATGTCCTCGGTGACGAGGGTGTTCGCGAACGGCTGGACGAGAGCGGCCTCCTTGTAGGTGACCTGCCCGTCGGGGTCGCCCGCCCCGCTCGAGGCGAACAGCATGTCGGTCCGGAGACCGCCCGGGTTCATGAAGGCGACCTGCGAGCCCTGGCGCTCTGTGGCCGACCGCTGCACCTCGGCGATGTAGTTGCCGAGCACGGACTCACCACCGCGGTTCTCGGTCTTCCGGTCCGACTGCACGGCACGACGCAGGTCGGCGGTGATGTCGCCGAGCTTCTTCGCGCCCTCGACGTCCGCCTTCGCCTTCGCCGCGGTGACGATGCCGCTCACCTCCTGCACCGAGGTCTGGTCCGCCGGCACGCGCGTGGAGCCGTTCACCGACTGCACCTCGGACGTGATCGACTTCAGCTCCTTGTCGGCACCGACGGTGAGCTGCAGGTGGCCGTAGTTCACGCCGTAGGACCCGGTCTGGATCACCGGACGGACGGTCCCGTCCGGACCCGGGATCGAGTGGTCGTACGTCGCGTGCGTGTGGGCCGACACGATCGCCGACACCTTCGACGAGACGCCCGAGGTGATCTTCCCGAAGGCGCCCGTGCCGGTGGCGTCCGCGAGCGCACCCGTGGTGGCGCCCTCGTGGACGAGCAGCACGAGCACGTCGGCCTCGCCGTTGTCGGCCTTGCCGTCGGTGAGCTCGTCGGCGTAGCGGTTCACCTGGCTGACGATCGGTGCCATCGCCAGGCCCTGCACGCCGCCGGGGCTGACGAGCCCGGGGATGAGGTCCTCGGTGGTGGCGCCGATGAAGCCGACCTTGACGCCCCCGCGCTCGACGATCGACCACGGCGTGAAGGCCGGGTCGGTGGTGCCCGCCTTGACGATGTTCGACGACACGTAGGGCCACTGCGCGCGGTCCTCGATGCGTCCGGTCAGGTCGTCCTGGCCCTTGTCGAGCTCGTGGTTGCCGATCGCGCTGACGTCGAGGTCCATCGCGTTGAGGGCGTCGATCGTCGGCGCGTCCTGCTGGATGAGCGACGTGAAGGTCGAGGCGCCGACGTTGTCGCCGACGCTGGCGAAGATCGTGTTCGGGTTGGACTCGCGGTAGGACTGCACCACGGCGGCGAGCTTCGCGGCACCGGCGGCCTTGTCGGCGGCGGTGCCCTCGGACTCGATGCGACCGTGGAAGTCGTTGACGTCGAGGATGTCGATGGTGGTGTCGCCCTCGGCGGCGAGTGCCGCGGAGGGGACGGTGAGGGCGGTGAGGACGCCGGCGGCGACCAGGGCCGAGGCCCCGGCCAGGCGCCGGCGGCGCGGGGAGGAGTGAGCGTTCATCGGCGCTGAACCTACGAAATCCCACAGACAACACGCCAGGCCCCGGCCCGACACGTCACGTGTTGTTCACACCACGGGGGACGATCCTCCCGATCGGGGGACAACCGCCGGGTCAGTCGCGGCCGAGGGCGCCCTTCACCCGCTCGACGGCCTCGGCGGCCATCGCCTTCGCCGAGTCCTTGATCACGCCGAGCTCCGCCGGGTCGCCCTTGAGCAGGCTCTTCGCCGTGTTGACCGCGTACTCGGCGGTGATGTGCGGCGGCAGGGGCGGGACGTTCCGGCTGACGTACGCGTCGATGAGCGTGACGCCGGGGTTCGCGAAGGCCCGCTCAACGGCGGCCTCGACCTCGTCGTCGCGGTGCACCGCGATGCCCGTGAACCCGAGCAGCTCCGCGTAGCCGGCGTAGTCCATCGACTCGACGTCCTGCGAGCCGGACCACATCGGGTTGCCGTCCTCGGTCCGCATCTCCCACGAGACCTGGCCGAGGTCGTCGTTGTGCATGACGACGATGACGAGCTGCTGGTTCGGCCACTGGGCCATGTACTTCTTCACGGTGATGAGCTCGTTCATGCCGAGCATCTGGAACGCGCCGTCGCCGATCGTGCACACGGCCGGGGCGTCCGGGAAGGCGAACTTCGCCGTCACGGCGTAGGGCATCGCGGCGAGCATCGTCGCGAGTCGTCCGGACATGTCACCGTGCATGCCGCGGCGCAGCCGGATGTGGTGGCCGTACCAGTCGGCGGTGGTGCCGGCGTCGCACGTCACCGTGACGCCCTCGGGCAGGCGCTGGTTGACGGCGCGGATGACCCGGCGCGGGTTCACGCCGTCGTCGTAGGCGACCTCGGCCTGGCGGTCCATCTCGGCCTCCCACTCGCGCATCTCGCCGGCGAGCTTGTCCTGCCACGCGGTGTCCTGCTTGTCGCGGAGGAGCGGGAGCACGGCCTCGAGCGTCGCGCCGACGTCGCCCCACAGGTTGAGCTCGGTCGGGTAGCGCAGCCCCATCTGCTCGGGCTTGATGTCCACCTGCACGCCGCGGGCCTGACCGCTCGCCGGCAGGTACTCGCCGTAGGGGTAGTTCGAGCCGAGGAGCACGATCGTGTCGCACTCCTTGACCTGCGTCAGGCTCGGACGGGAGCCGAGGAGCCCGACCTGCTGCGTGTGGTACGGCACGTCGGAGGGCACGACGTCCTTGCCGCGCAGCGCGGTGATGATGCCGGCACCGGTCTTCTCGGCGGCGGCCAGCACCAGGTCCGTCGCACCGCGGGCCCCGGCACCGACGATGAACGAGACGCGCTCGCCGGCGTTGAGGATCTCGGCGAAGCGGGCGATCTCGTCCTGCGGCGGGACGATCCGGGTGGACGGGGCGGCGTCGCTCGACCGCGACACCCAGTGCTCGGCGGCGGGAGCCTCGTACGCCATGGCCTGCACGTCGTGGGGGAGCACGACGACGGCCGGCTGCTTGCGGAGCATCGCCGTGCGGAAGGCGGTGTCGACGACGACCTGGACCGCGTCCGGGGTCGCGACCGTCTCGACGTAGCACGCGACGTCGGCGAACACGCGCTCGAGGTTCGACTCCTGCTGCGTGAACGTGCCGATCGACGCGAGCCCCTGCTGCCCGACGATCGCGACGACGGGCTGGTTGTCCATCTGCGCGTCGTACAGCCCGTTGAGCAGGTGGAACGCCCCGGGGCTCGACGTCGCGACGCACACGCCGACCTCGCCGGTGAACTTCGCGTGGGCGGTCGCCATCAGCGCCGCGATCTCCTCGTGCGTCGGGCGGACGTACTCGAGCTCGCGCTCGCTGCCGTCGGCCTTCCCCAGGGCGCCGTCGAAGGCACCGATGCCGTCGCCGGGGTACCCGAACACGCGGGAGACGCCCCACGCCTTGATGCGGTCGATGACGAAGTCGCTCACGGTGGTGCTCATGCGTCCACCGTGCTCGTCGGATCCTGTACGCGTCCAGGTCTGCGACCGGCCGCCCGTCACCCGATGGTGCGCCACGTCCCGTCGACCGCGCTGGCCACCACGGCGTCGATCACCCGGGCCGCCCGGGCGCCGTCGGCGAAGGTCGGCAGGCCCTCCGGCGTCTCGCCCCGTACCGCCGCGTACGTGTCGGCGACGAACGCCGCGAACGCGTCGAGGTACCCCTGCGGGTGCCCCGCCGGCACGACCGCCAGACGACGCTGGTCCGGGAACCCCTGGGAGGGGTCGCGGACGACGATCTGCGCGCCGCGCTCGGTGCCGAACCAGGCCGACTCGGGCTGCTCCTGGTCGAACGCCGCGGACCCCAGGGTGCCGTCCACCTCGAACCACAGCCGGTTCTTCCGCCCCGCGGACACCTGCGAGACCACGACGTTGCCGATGCGACCGGCGCCGGTGCGGAACGTCGCGACCGCGGTGTCCTCGGTCGTCACCTCCGCGCGCTGGGTCGCGTCGGCGAGCGGGTCCGCGTCCGGCGAGCCCGAGAACGAGGGCCCGGAGGCCGCCGGTCGGGTCTGGTGGACGACGTCGGTCGCGGCGGAGACCGAGGCGAAGGGCTCGCCCGTGACGAACTCGACGAGGTCGCACCAGTGCGAGCCGATGTCGGCGAAGGCGCGCGACAGTCCGCCGGCGCCGGCGTCGACGCGCCACGACGAGGCGTCCTCGTCGAGCATCCAGTCCTGCAGGTAGTGCCCGTGGACGCCGAGCAGGCGCCCGAGCTCCCCGGCGGCGATCCGCGCCCGGATCTCGCGGACGACCGGGTGGTAGCGGTAGACGAACGGGACGGTCGCCACGACACCGGCCGCACGTGCGGCCTCGACCAGCTCGGACGCCTGCACGGCGTCGATCGCCAGGGGCTTCTCGCACACCACGTGGACGCCCGCCCGGACCACGGCGAGGGCCTGGGGGTGGTGCTGGTCGTTCGGGGTGCAGACGTGCACGACGTCCGGTGCGTCGGCCAGGACCTCGTCGAGCGAGGCGTACCCGCGCGGCACGTCGAGCTGTGCGGCGACCCGCTCGGAACGGGAGGGGGTGCGTCCCAGCACGCCGGTCACCTCGGCCCCGGCCGCGCGGGCGGCCCGGGCGTGGACGCCGGCGATCATGCCCGTCCCGACCACGGCGACGCGGAGGCGTCGCCCTCCGTACCCACTGCTCATGGTGCTCCCTCGCGCCGGACTGCACCCACCGTAGCGACGCGACCCGGCCACGCGCCGGACGGCGTGAGTACCGTCTGGGGCATGTCGAGCCTCCAGACCAGCCTGCTCATCCTCGGTGCCAGCGGCGACCTGTCCAAGCGGCTGCTGCTGCCGGGTCTCGCCACCCTCCTCGACGTCAAGGAGGACTGGGACGTCCAACTCGTCGGCGCCGGCGTCGAGGACATCTCCGACGCCGACTGGAAGGCGCAGGTGCGCACGTCGTTCGAGAACGCGCAGGCGTCGAAGAACGAGGAGGACGAGGGTGCGCACGACGACGACGGCGAGCGGCTCAGCCCGCGCCTCGTCGCCGTGATCGAGGCCTCGAGCTACCACCGGGCCGACGTCACGAGCGCCGACGACCTGACGAGCCTGCTCGCCGCGTGCGAGCACGACCCCGCGATCTACTTCGCGCTGCCGCCGGCCGTGACCGAGAAGAGCTGCGCGGTGCTCGAGGGCCTCGACCTGCCGTCGGGCACGCGCCTGGCCCTCGAGAAGCCGTTCGGCACCGACGCCGCGAGCGCCGAGCAGCTCAACGACGTGCTGCACTCGTTCCTCCCCGAGGAGCGCATCCACCGGGTCGACCACTTCCTCGGCCGCTCGACCGTGCTCAACCTGCTCGGCCTGCGCTTCGCGAACCGCATCATCGAGCCGCTGCTGTCGTCGCAGCACGTCTCCCGCGTCGACATCGTCTACGACGAGACCCTCGGGCTCGAGGGCCGGGCGCGCTACTACGACAAGGCCGGCGCGCTCGTCGACATGATCCAGAGCCACCTGCTGCAGGTGATGGCCGTCGTCGCGATGGAGGCACCCGCCTCGATCGACGCCGACGACCTCCGCACGCAGAAGGAGCTCGTGCTCCGCGCCGTCCGCCCGTGGGGCGGCGACGTCGTGGCCGCCGGCAAGCGCGCCCGGTACACCGCGGGGACGATCGGCGAGCGTTCGCTGCCCTCGTACGTCGACGAGGACGGCGTCGACCCCTCGCTCGGCACCGAGACGCTCGCCCAGCTCACCCTCGAGGTCGCGAACTGGCGCTGGGCCGGTGTGCCGTTCACGCTCCGGTCCGGCAAGGCGCTCGAGCAGCAGCGGCGCGAGATCGTCATCACGTTCAAGGACTCGCCGCACGTGCCGAACGGGCTGTCCGGCGCCGAACGGCCGGACAAGCTCCGCATCTGGATCGCCCCGGACGAGATGCAGCTCGAGCTCAACGTCAACGGCCCGGGCGACCCGTACACGATCGACCACACCTCGCTGGCGACGACGTTCAACCCCGGACGCCTCAGCGCGTACGGCGAGGTCCTCGCCGGGGTGCTCGAGGGCGACGCCACCCTGTCGGTCCGCGGCGACAGCGCGGTGCAGGGGTGGAAGGTCGTCGAGCCGTTCCTGCAGGCCTGGCGAGCGGGCGAGACCCCGCTCGACGAGTACGCGGCGGGGTCGGCCGGTCCCGAGACGTGGGACAACATCGACTGCTGATGCGGTGACGGACGGGAGGTGCGGTGCCAGCTGGCACCGCGCCTCCCGTCCGTCTCCTGGTCACCGGGCGTAGCGTCCGGTGACGTGAAGACCACCGACGACGTCCTGTCCACCGTCCCCGCTCCCGCCGGCTCCGACGTCCGCGTCGAGCCCGTCCGCTACGACCACGAGGGCACCGCGCTGCTCGGCGTCCTCGCGAAGGACCACGCCGCGTCCGGCCCGCGCCCCGGCGTGCTCGTGGTCCACGACTGGCACGGCGTCAACGAGCACGTCGAGGCCCGCGTCACGATGCTCGCGCGCCTCGGCTACGTGGCCTTCGGCGCGGACGTCTACGGCGAGGGCGTGCGCCCCGGCGACGACACCGCCGGCCAGGTCGCGGGCTCGTACTACCAGGACCTGCCGCTGTTCCGCGCGCGCCTGACCGCCGGGCTCGAGCAGCTCCGCGCCGACCCGGACGTCGACCACTCGCGCATCGTCGTGATGGGCTACTGCTTCGGTGGTTCCGGGGCGCTCGAGCTCGCGCGCACGGGTGCCGACCTGGCCGGAGCCGTCTCGTTCCACGGCGGGCTGATCGTCCACGAGGACTCGGACGCCTCCGCGATCCGGGCCAAGCTCCTCGTGCTCACCGGGGGAGCGGACCCGATGGTGCCGGACACGAAGGTCGCCGAGTGGCAGGACGAGATGCGCGCCGTGCCGACCGTCGACTGGCAGGTCGTGACGTACGCCGGGGCGATGCACGCGTTCGCCGTGCCGGGCACCGATGCGCCGGACCACGGGGCGCAGTACCAGGAGCGCGCGGACCGTCGCTCGTGGCAGGCGCTGCAGGTGTTCCTGGCCGAGGTGTTCGACGAGGAACCGACCGTCGCCTGACCCCGGCGACACGCCGAGGGCTCGGCCGGAGCGGCTCGATTGGCGTTCAGTGCCGCACCTGTTGTAGAGTCTTCCACGGCCGCAAGGCCGGTATCGGCCCCAGGGCCGGATGCGCTCGTAGCTCAATGGATAGAGCATCTGACTACGGATCAGAAGGTTGGGGGTTCGAGTCCCTTCGAGCGCACATCTGAGAAGGCCCCGTCGCACTGCGACGGGGCCTTCGTCGTTCCCCCGGGCCCTCGTCGTTCCCCGGGGCCTTCGTCGTTCCCGAGTCGTCGTCGTTCCCGAGTCGTCATGGTTCGCGGGCCGTTCCGCGTCGCGTGGGGCGGACGGGAGGCGTCGCCGGCTGCGCGTCAGCGGGCGAAGGACGCGAGGGCCTGCTGCAGGTCCTCCTCGAGGTACGGCGTGAGCGACGTCGCCCAGGTGGCGGTGATGTGGCTCGTGTCCCGGTAGACGAGCACGCCGCCGATGACCGCTGGACAGCTCGTCCGGGTGCAGTAGTACGGCGTGAGGTCGATGAGCTCGGCGCGACCGCCGGCGGCCGTGAACTGCTGCACGGCCTCGGCGGACGAGTCCGTCCGGGCGAGCGCCTCCGACCGTGGCTGGTCGCACGAGGTGTCGGTCCGACCGGACATCTGGCTGACGCAGAGGACGACGTCCCGGCGCGGGACCGGGTTGTCGCGGATCGCGATGACGGGCAGCTGGTCCCCGGCCGCCTGGGTCCAGGCGTCCACGAGGCCCGCCTCGGTCCTCGCGTCCCGCTCGGCGTCCGTCGCCGCGGTGACGGCCAGCTGCGTCGCCGAGTGGGTGACGACGAGGGCGTCGGCCTGGTCGCGGTGCTCCTGCACGTACTGGATCGCCTGCTGCTTCCAACGGTTGCAGTCGCGCACGCCCTGGTCGTTCGACGCGTCCTGCTGGGCCGTAGTGAGGTAGCAGCCGCCGGTGCCGGCGAGGTCGATGCGCCAGCCGTTCTCGCGGCCGATCGCGTCGTAGGCACCGAGGAGGGCGTTGCTGTGCGAGTCGCCGATGACGATGAGGCGCTCGGTGTACCCCGACTGCGTCCCCAGGGCGCAGACCGTGAAGGTGGCGTTCCAGCAGGCGGTCCGGTTCGCGTCGTCGTCCTTCGCGGCGGCCGGCGCCGGCACGCGGACGTCGGCCAGGCGCGGGTCGACGCACGGCTCCGGGGCGCTGATCAGCGCTGCGGCACCGAAGCACGAGGCGGCGTCCTTCACCGACTGCTCCGCGACGCGCGCCGCACGCACCTCCTGCACGTGCACGGCGGCGAGCGTCGAGGAACCGAGGGCGACGACGACGAGCGTGCTCACGACACCGAGCGCGGCGACCCAGCGGGGGCGGAGCGCGCGGACCCGACCAGAGAAGCGCAGCGGTTCCTCGAACAAGATGGTCGTCGCGGCGGCGAGCACCAGGGACAGTGCCAGGACGGCGAGCTTGGTCGTCCAGTCGAGCGGACGGCCGAGGGCGATCGGCACGATGACGACGAGCGGCCAGTGCCAGAGGTACAGCGAGTACGAGATGCGGCCGACGAACGCGATCGGCCGCAGGGCGCCGAGCGACTCGAGGACCGTCCGGGCGCCGAACGTCACGAGCAGGGCCGCACCCACCACGGGCAGGGCAGCCGCGATGCCGGGGAACGGTGTCGCCGGGGTGATGACCACGAGCGAGGCGACGAGGGCGAGGGCACCGGCGACCGCGGCGCCGGAGCGGACCGCGCGACCCACGGTGCTCTGCGCGACCGGCATCCGGAACGTGGCCACGAACCCACCGATCGCGAACTCCCACGCGCGCGTCGCGGTGGAGAAGTACGCCACCCCCGGGTTCGTGGTCGTCTGGACGACGGACCACACGAGGGAGAGCACGACCACGGTACCGAGCAGGATGCGAGCGGTCGTCGCGGGGGAGGGCCGCTTCCGCACCGCGAGCGCGAGCAGGACCAGCATGAGGGGCAGCGCGATGTAGAACTGCTCCTCGACCGACAACGACCAGAAGTGCTGGAACGGCGAGGCCCGGTTGTCCGAGGCCAGGTAGTCGACCGAGTTGGCGGCGAGTTCCCAGTTCTGCACGTAGACCGTCGAGGCGATGAGTTCGCGGCCGTACTGCTCCCAGAGGGCGCTCGGCACGACGGCGAGCACCGCGACCCCGGTGGCGAGGATCGTCAGGAACGCACCGGGCAACAGGCGCTTCGCGCGTCGGGACCAGAACCGGCCGAGGCGGATGCCGCCGGTGGCCAGCTGCTCGCGGAGCAGGTGTCCGCTGATGAGGTAGCCGGAGATGACGAAGAACACGTCGACGCCGACGAACCCGCCGCGCAGGACCTCCGGCCACAGGTGGTAGAGCACGACCGCGAGGACGGCGAACGCCCGGAGCCCCTGCACGTCCCAGCGGGTCGTGTCCCGTGCGCGGTGCGCCGGCGCCCTCGTTCCCCCCGGTGCGGTGCTCATCGGATCGAGTGTAGGAGACGGTCGGCCCCGACCACGGATGAGGCGTGCCGGCCGTGCGAGCGCGTCGAACCACGAACACGACGTCGAACCACGCCGTCCGCCTGGTTCGACGTCGGGAACGTGGTTCGACGCGCGGCGACGCCCGGCGACGCGCGCGCCAGGCGCGCAACCGGCTGGTCAACCGGGCCAGGACTCCTGGGACCAGGAGCCGTCGGGGCGCCGCTCGTACGCCGCGCGGTTGCTCGCGGCGTCGGTCGACCCGCGCCAGAACGCCATTCGCACCGGGGTCAGGGCGTAGCCCGCCCACGTGTTGGGCGGCTCGAGCTCCGGCCGCTCCCGCTCGAAGGCCGCCCACAGCTCCCGACGCCGCGAGGCGGTGTCGGCGGCGGCCTCGTGGTCGTTCACCCACGCGAGCACCTGCAGGTACCGGGTGCGGGCGGCGTACGCGGCGCGGGCCTCGTCGGCGGTGACGGGTGCGACGTCCCCGACCACCACGAGCTGTCGGGCGGCCTCGGGCCAGACCATCGTGACCGCCGCACGGGGGAGTGCGGCGAGCTCGGCGGCCTTCCGGCTGCGGCTGTCCGTGTGGAAGTGGAGGCGCTCCCCGTCGAAGCGCGAGAGCAGCACGGTCCGGGCGGACGGGTAGCCGTCGAGGCCGACCGTCGAGAGCGTCATCGTCGGACCGGGCCCGGCGTCGACACCGGGCAGCCAGGCCGCGGCGAGGACGAGCGGGTCGGCCGGGGCGGCGGCGTCGGGGTCCTCGGCTGCCTGCCCCGGCAGCACGGTCACGACACCGCCACCGCGTCGGACGCGAGCGGAGCGGCACCGGCAGCGCCGGGCTTCGCGACCGCCGGGTCGAACCGGGCGATCTCGTGCAGGGACGCCACCGCCTCGTCGAGCGACCGGTCCCACAGCGCCTGCCCGTACGCGGCGGTCGCCCGGCTCGCATCGCCGACGACCCCGGGGGTGCCGAAGTCGTTCGACAGCCACCCGAAGGACACCGGCCCGCCGTTGAACCGGATCTTCTCGAACTCGGCCAGGTGGTCCGGCACCCACCGCTCGGCCTTCGTCATGTCGACGAGGTCCGGGCGGAGGTGCAGGATCATCGACGTCTCCGCCGCGCCACCGTGGATGCCGAGCCCGCGCTCGTCGGCGTCCTCGCCGGAGGGCCCGGGCGTCCGGGCGAGCGTCGGCATGAGGAACGTCTTCAGCCCGTAGCGCTTCCGGATCTCCCGCAGGGCGACCTGCAGCAGGGCGACGTTGCCGCCGTGGCCGTTCGCGAAGACGAGCGATCCGGCACCCATCAGTGCGACGGCCCGGCCGATCTGCACGGCGGTGTCGAACATCGTCGACTCGTCGAGCCACACGGTGCCCGGTGCCCAGCTGTGCTCGTCGGACTTCGTGAACGCGAGGGTCGGCAGCTGCCAGACGTCGAGGCCCTCGGCCGCCGCGCGTTCGACGGCCGCGCCGCCGATGTGGTCGGCGAGCAGGAAGTCGGTGACGAGCGGCAGGTGCGGACCGTGGTGCTCGACGGCGCCGGTCGGCTGCACGACGATCGAGTCGGGGCCGAGCCCGGCGGCGACCGCCGGACCCGACAGCTCGGCCAGCAGGCGGGTGCGCGCCCCGCCGCTCACTTGCCGAACCCCGGCACGACGGGCTGCGCGGAGGCGGTGGAGCCCCCGCTGACGACGAGCGCCGGGTCGATCACGTGCCCGGGGTTGAGCAGCCCGTCGGGATCGGTCCGCTGCTTGAGCGCGACGAGCTCCTCGACGCCGTGGTCGACGTAGTACTGGTGCGGACTGTGCACCCGGACGCCCAGGTCGCGGAGCAGCGGGTACCCGGCGTAGACGTCCTCGGCGCCGGTGTACGGCGCGGTGAGCATGCCGATCGGCCCGACGTGCGCCGCCTCGATGTGGAGCATCCCACCCGGGTACACGGCCTCGACCTCGGCGATGCGGTCGATGAGCGCCTCGCCCCCGACCTCGACGTGGAACCACTCGGTGTCCGGGGTGTTCCGCTTGAGCCACCAGATCGGGTGGTTGTACGACAGCATCGACACCTTCGTGGTCTGCTGCAGCCCCTCGCGGACGTCGGACACCTCGCCACCGGCCTGCTCGATGAGCGCGCGGGCCTCGTCGAGGACGACGTCGTCGATGATCGCACGCAGGCTGGCGCGGTCGTCCGGGATCGCGGTGTCCGACGGCAGGGTCGCGGCGATCGCCGGCCGGTCGGCGCTGACGAGTCGCGGCACCGGGTCGAGTCCGCGGAGCGTCCGCACGGCGACGAGGGCGTCCTCGAAGGTCGGGAACGCCGCGTACACGGCGCGCCACTCCTGCAGGGGTTCGAGCCGGACGGTTGCACGCGCGATGACCCCGGCGGTGCCGTAGGTGTGCACGAAGGGCTGCGCCTCCTCGCCCTCGACGTGCAGCAGTCCGTCCGAGCCGGGGAGCGCGACGTCGAGCGCGGTGACGAACCCCTGCCAGTTCGAGCCGTGTGCGATCGACCCGGTGCCGCCGGAGCCGCCGGACAGGAAGCCGCCGATGGTGGACTGCGCGGTGGACGGGTACATCCAGAGCTGCTGCCCGGTGGCCGCGGCGGCCTGCTCCATCGCGACCATCGAGGCGCCGGCCTCGGCCGTGATCCAGCCGTCCCCGACCTCGACGACGGCGCGGGCGCGGGAGGTGTCGAGGACGAGGCCGCCGTGCAGCGGGATGCCCTGGCCGTAGTTGCCGGTCCCCTTGCCGCGGGTGGTGACGGGAACGCCGTACCGGACGGCGGCGCGCAGGGTCGCGGCCACGTCGTCGGCGGACGCCGGGTACGCGACGAGGTCGGCGAGGCCGAGCGGTAGCTGCGCGCTGAGGATCGGGCTCATGGTCGCCTCGTCGACGGAGGCGCGGGCGCGGGTGCGCTCGTCGGCGCTCACGCCGCGCTCGCCGAGCAGGTCGACGAGCTCGGCGCGCAGCGCCTCGAGACCGGTGGTGGAGGCGGGGGTGACGGTGGTCATGCTCACTCCTGTGGGGTGGGTGGTGCTGCAACAGCGGACGGGAGGCGCGGGGCGGGCGTGCCCCGCGCCTCCCGTCCGGTGGGTGGTCGGGTCAGTTGCCCAGACCGATGGACTTGTCGAGGAACTCGTTCGTGAACAGGTCCGAGGGCTTCAGGTCGCTCTTGACGTCACCGGTCCCGGCGAAGACGGGCTTCGCCTTGTCGATGAAGTCCTGCATGCGCTGCTCGTCCATCGAGCCGATGTAGCCGTCGGTGTCCTTCGCGAGACCGAGCTTCACCATCTGCGACGCGGCGAACGCGCCGACCTTCGAGTCGTAGGTCCAGCCGTTGTTGTACTGCTGCACGAGCTGCGTGATGAGGTCGTTCGTCGCCTCCGGGGCCTTCAGGTAGTCGACGTCGGCCTGCTGCATGACGGGGACGAGCTTCTGCAGGCACGGCTCGAGCTTCGACAGGTCGCCGGTGCGGACCGACATGGCCTCGGGGTACGGGTTCCAGCCCGTGCTCGAGACCGGCTTGTACGCGACCTTCTTGCCCCAGGCCGCGACCTGGTTCTGGTAGATGTACGGCTCGGCGGTGGCGAAGCCCTGCTGCGCGTCCTTGCCGCCGGCGGAGACGAACTTCGCCGGGGTGCCGTCGTAGCTGCCGTCGAGGACCTTCTTCGGCAGGATGCCGGACTGCTCGAGGTACGTCATGTACGCGGCACCGTTGAAGTAGCGGACGACGCCACCGTTCTCCTCGAGCGCCTTGCCGAGGTCCTCGATGCTGTCGACGTCCGGGTAGGTCTTCGGGTCCCACATGATCGACATCGGGGACGAGTCGTTCTCGGCGAAGACGGCCGTGGTCGGCAGGTTCCCGGAGAACTGGACCTGCTCGTCGGTCGACATGTAGCCGAGCGTGATGTCCTTGTCCTGGTACATCTGCGACGCGACCTTCGTGTAGCCGATGGCCGGGCCACCGGCGCGGATCTCGAGCTTCACGCCGGTGCTCTTGCCGTTGGCGTACAGGTCGCCGGTGACGGTCTTGCCCGAGGCGTCGATGGACGGGTTCGGGCCGAGCATCTCGTACAGGTGGCCGTGCTCGCCCTCGGGGTTCCAGTCGGTCTGCACGACGACGGTCGCGGGGCAGACGTCGGACAGGTCGATCGCGGGGCCGGACGCCGCCTTGGCGGGGGCGCTGCTCGCGGTGTCCCCGGACGAGCCGGCGGCGCATCCGGTGAGGGCGATGGCGGTCACGGCGAGGGCGGCGGTCGCGACGCCGAGTCGGGTGGTGGTGCGCATGGAGGCTCCGTTCGTGGTGCGGGTCTCGTGGTGCTGTGGGAACAGGGGTCGGGTGGGAAGGGAGGAGTGGTTCAGCTGAAGTCGTGCCACCGACCGACCGCCAGGCGGCCGAGCAGTCCGAACACGAGGAAGACGGCGACGCCGTAGAGCGAGGCGATGATGATCGTCGCGTAGAGCTCCGGGCCCATCAGGCGCGAGGCGGTCACCTGGATGAGCACGCCGAGGCCGGGGTTGCCGCGCTGGAAGAACTGGTCGCCGACGATCGCGCCGATGACGCTCAGCCCGGCCGAGGTGCGCAGGCCGACGAAGATCGACGGCAGGGCCGCGGGGAACTGCAGCTTGACGAGCTGGGCGAACCGGCTCGACCGCTGCAGGCGGAACAGCTCGCGCTGCGCCCGGTCGGCGGACTGCAGGCCGAACAGGGTGTTCGACACCATCGGGAACAGGGCGATCATCACCGTGACGATGACCCGGCTGGCGAACTCGTAGCCGAACAGGGCGCCGATGAGCGGGACGAGCGCGAGGATCGGCACGCACTGCAGCACGACCGCGTACGGGTAGAGCGAGCGCTCGAGCCACTTCGCCTGCGCCATGGCCATCGCCCAGACGACGCCGATCACGATCGCGAAGGCCAGGCCCACGAGCGACACCACGGTGGTGCGGCCGAGCGCGGACCACAGGTCGGTGCCGAAGGTCGACGGGGAGCCGTCCGGCATGGTCGGGGCGACGATCGCCTTCGCCACCAGGTGCGGGTACGGCACCAGGAAGGCGAGGCCGCGGACGTGGTCGTAGTACGCGGCAGCGGCGTACCAGATGCCGACGAGCACGGCGAGGACCACGAGGGGCTGCCACCACGCGACCCGCGGACGCGAGCGGCCGGTGGTGCGACGGGCGGCGGCGCGGACGGTGCGGGTCTCGGCGACCTCCTGCAGGGTGACCATCAGCGGTGTCCTTCCCGGAGCGCGTGCGAGACCTCGCCGACCAGCTCGGCGAACTCGGGGGTGAAGCGGATGTCGGGGTCGCGCGGCATCGGGAACGGCACGTCGAAGCGGCCGACGATGCTGCCCGGGCGGCCGGACATCACGATGACCTCGGTGGAGAGGTACACGGCCTCGGAAACCGAGTGCGTGATGAAGAGCCCGGCGAACTGCTGCTCGACGAACAGCCGGAGCAGTTCGTCGTTGAGTCGTTCGCGGGTGATCTCGTCGAGCGCGCCGAACGGTTCGTCGAACAGGAAGAGCTCCGGGTCGAGCGTGAGGGACCGGGCGAGCGAGACGCGCATCCGCATGCCACCGGAGAGCTGCTTCGGCAGGTTCGCCTCGAACCCGCCCAGGCCGACCAGGTCGATGGCGTGCGCGGCCTTCGCCGCCCGCTCCGCCTTCGGCACCTTCCCGAGTTCGGCGAGCAGCTCGACGTTGCCCTGGACCGAGCGCCACGGCAGGAGGGTGGCGTCCTGGAAGACGTAGCCGATCCGGTCGGTGGCGACCCCGGCGGTGCCGTGGGACGCGGACTCAAGGCCCGAGGCGATCCGGAGGAGGGTCGACTTGCCGCAGCCGGAGGGGCCGACGACCGAGACGAACTGCCCGCGGTCGACGGTCAGGTCGACGCCCTGCAGGGCGACGGTCCCGTTCGGGAAGGTCATCTCGACGTCGCGGAAGTCGAGCAGGGTGTCCGTCGCGGTGACGGGCGGTGGGGCGGTGGTGGTCACGGGTACCTCGTGTTCTCGTGCACGGGTGGTGCGCGGTCAGGGAACGGCGACGGGCTGGGGTCGGGGCGGGACGCTGGCTCGCGTCCGCTCAGGGGCGGCGACGCTCCGCCGCACCTCGGTGCGGGCGACGAGTCGTCCGCGGGACAGGACGATCCGGTCGGCGGGTGCGTTCGCGACGGCGTCGGTGACGCTCGTCGCGGCGATCGCGAGCAGGTCGGCGCGCCGCCCGGGGACGGGACCGGCGGCCGGGAGGCCCATCACGCTCCGCGCGGTGTCGCTCACCATCGCGTACGCCTGGTCCGGCGTCACGTGGCCCGCCGACACGAGCAGGCTCGCGGTCTCGAGGGCGTCGCTCCGGCCCACCGGGTTGAACGGGTCGCGGACGTTGTCCGCCCCGGCGGCGACCCGCACGCCGGCGTCGGTGAGCGCCCGGATCGCGGTGAGCCCTCGGGGCGTCGACACGGGGTGCTGCCAGCCCTGCAGGTAGAGGTTCGTGATCGGCAGCGTGATGATGCCGAGGTCCGCGGCGGCGACGTCGGCGACGACCTCGGCCAGGCGTTCGGGGCCGAGGGTGCCGAGGCGGACGCAGTGCCCGGCGGAGTACTGGCGTGCGTCACCGCGGTCACGGCGCAGGCGGCTGACGGCACGGGCGTAGTGGTCGAGGGTGACGGGTCCGTCGAGGCTCTCGTCGGTGTGCAGGTCGACGCCGACGCCGTACCGCTCGGCGAGGGCGAGCAGCCGGTCGACGTCGGCGAGGGGGTCCTCGGCGAGGTGCGGGGCACCGCCGACCAGGTCGACGCCGCAGTCGAGGACGGCCTCGACGTGGGCGTCGGGCGCGAGCGGTCCGGCGAGGGCGACGAGCTCGACGTCCATCAGCCCGGCGAGCTCGTCGCGGACCTGGACGACGGCGCGGGCACCGCGGGTCGCGGACTCGACGGAGGCGGGGGCGTCCGCGGGGGAGCGACGGCCGCTCAGCACGTCGACGTGGCTGCGGACCGAGGTGGTGCCGGCGGCGAGGAGCGCGAGGGCGGCGGTCCGGGCGCGGTCGGCGATGTCCTCGACGGTCATGGTGGCGGCGTGTGCGGACCACGAGGCGATCGCGGCGCCGAGGTCGCCGAGCGGCGGGCGGATGGCGTCCGCGCTGAGGGCCTTGTCGAGGTGTGCGTGCGGCTCGGCCGGAGCGGTGAGGAGCAGCCGCCCCTCGAGGTCGAGCGTCGCGTCCGCCGGGGTCGATGCCGGTGTCGACAGGGTGCCCGCCGGAGCGACGGCCGTGACCGTGCCGTCCTCGATCGTGACGTCGACCAGGCGACCGTCCGGCAGCAGCGCGGACCGCAGGAGCCCGATCGTGCGGGGTGCTGTCGCGTCCATCCGGAGCCTCTCGATCGTGTGTGACAATGTTGATCGCATCAACATCTCCGATGCTAGGGCGGCCGTGTTTCCCTCTCGTTTCGAGGCGGTTGCCGTGTGTGACACCCGTCCCGGTCCGACCGGGGGGCCGGAACGAGCGTTCCGTCCCGGGCGTCCGCGAGGTCGTCGGAGGACCCGTCCAGGCCGAGAGGAGTGCGCCGTGAGCACCGGCACCACCACCGAGACCGACCGCGTCGTCGACGACCAGACCCAGCGGATCGGCGAGCACATCCGCGCCCGTCGCCGGGCCGCCCGGCTGACCCTCGTGCAGGTCGCCGAGCAGACCGGCCTGTCGCACCCGTTCCTCAGCCAGGTCGAGCGCGGGCACTCCCGCGCGAGCATGGTGTCGCTCGAGAAGATCGCCGCTGCGCTCGGGACCACGCAGGTCGAGCTGCTCGCCGCGGGTGCGCCGGAACGGTCGGACCACGACGTGCGGGCACCCGAGATGCTCCGCGCCGACGAGGGTGCGCGCGGTCCGTTCTCGAGCGGCGAGGCCCGGCTCCTCGTGCACGCCGGCCCGCACGCCTTCGAGCCGCTCGAGTGGACGGGTGAGAACACCGACCTCGGCGAGTACTTCGAGCACCGCGAGGACGAGTTCCTCACCGTGCTCACCGGCGACGTCCTGCTCGACCTCCGCGGACAGGAGCCGCTCCGCCTGGGACCGGGCGACTCGGCCTACTACCGCGGCGGCACCGGACACCGGTGGTGCAGCGCGGACGGCGGTCGCTTCCACATGATCGTGGTCAAGGAGACCCCGCACGCCGGAGCGGCCCCGCACGCCGGAGCGGCCTCGTGACCGCCGTGCCGGAGCGTCGCCGCGTGCGCGTCGCCGCACGTCGGACCGTCGCGACCGACGTCGTCGCGCTCGACCTCGCACCCCTCGACGGGTCGACCCTTCCCGAGTGGGAGCCGGGCGCGCACGTCGACCTCGAGGTGGCGCCGGGCACCGAGCGCCAGTACTCGCTCGTCACGACGACGGCCGAGGGGCACTGGCGCATCGCGGTGCTCCGGGAGTCGGACGGCCGCGGGGGGTCCGTCGCCGTGCACGACGACCTCGCGGTCGGCGACGAGGTCGTGGTCGCCGGGCCACGCAACCACTTCGGCTTCGACCCGACCCGACCGGCCGTGTTCGTCGCCGGCGGCATCGGGATCACGCCCCTCAGCGCGATGATCGACGCGGCCGAGCGTGCCGGGACCCCGTGGGAGCTCCACTACGCCGGACGCAGCCGCAGTCGGATGGCCTTCGTCGACGACCTCGTCGCGGCGCACCCGGAGCGGGTCGTCGTCGCGGCCGCGGACGAGCACCCCCGGTTGAACGTCGTCGGACTCCTCGCCGAACCGCGCGACGCGGTCGTCTACTGCTGCGGCCCGCGCGGGCTCATGGACGCCGTCGAGTCGGCAGCCGCGCACTGGCCGGCGGGCAGCGTCCGGGTCGAGCGGTTCGAGCCCGCCGCCGACGTGGACGCCCCCGGCGAGGCGTTCGAGGTCGAGCTCGCCGTCACCGGCGTGACGGTGGTGGTCCCGGCCGACCGCACCCTGCTCGAGGTCGCCGAGGAGGCCGGCGCCTTCGTGCTCTCCTCCTGCCGCGAGGGCACGTGCGGGACCTGCGAGACGCCCGTCCTCGAGGGCGCCGTCGAGCACCGCGACACCGTGCTCAGCCCGGAGGAGCAGGCCGACGACCGCACGATGATGGTCTGCGTGTCGCGCGCCCGGCGCGGGTGCCCGCGCCTGGTGCTCGAACTCTGACGCCCTAGGGACGCTCGGCGTCTCCTACGGACGCTCGGTGTCGTCGAGTGCGCCGCCGGTGAGCGCCGACAGGCGCTCCAGGCCCGCCTCGGCGACCAGCTGGCGGGCGAGCGGGCGTGCCCGGGCAACCGCCTCGCGGACGTCGACCCTCGTGACGTCGAAGTCGGCGACGCTGAGGTCACCGTCCACCCAGACGTCACGGACCTCGCGGCTGCCCGCGACGAAGACGACCGCCTGGTAGGGGTCGTGCACGTTCGCCAGGGTGGGGGAGTCGCCGTCGAACACGACGAGGTCCGCGCGCTTGCCGGGTTCGAGCGAGCCGATCTCGTGCTCCATCCGCAGCGCACGGGCGCCCCCGATCGTGCCCATCTCGAACGTCTCGCGGGCGCTCATCGCGGTGGCCTGCAGGTCGCGGACGCGGGCGAGGAGCGCAGCGGTCTTCATCGCCTGCAGGAAGTCCTGCGAGTCGTTCGACGCCGGCCCGTCCACGCCGATGCCGACCGGGATCCCGAGGGCGCGGAGCTCCGCGACCGGGGCGATGCCACTGGCCAGGATGCCGTTGGCGACCGGGTTGTGGGCGACGCCGACGCCGTTCGTGGCGTAGCGCTCCCGGTCCTCCCGGTCGACCCAGACGCTGTGCGCCGCGATGACCGGCACCTGGAACATGCCCGTGGCCTCGGCGTGCCCGATGGCCGTCCGGCCGGTGCGCTGGCGCGCGGCGGTGACCTCCTCACGCACCTCGTGGAAGTGCACGTGCACGCCGTGGCCGCCCGCGACCGCGTAGTCGACGTGCTCCTGCCAGGTGTCGTCGGTGTAGCGGCCGATCGACGAGACCCCGACGCGGAACGTGCTGTACCGGCTGGCGTCCGCGGCCTCGCGCAGCGCCTCGAACTCCTCGAGGATCGGCGTCGCACCGAAGTCGCGGTCGACGTCGCCCGAGCCGAACGACACGACACCGCGGAGCCCGAGGTCCTCGAGCGCCTGCACGACGCCCGGCGTCGCCGGCTCGTCCGGCACCGGGTCCGCGCAGAACATGTCGTTCGCCGTCGTGACACCGCTCCGGAGCAGCTGGATGCCCTGCAGGACCGTCCCGGCGTAGGCCTTCTCGCGGGTCATCACCGGGTTGACGCGGCCGATCAGCGCCGTGAGCCACTCCCACAGCGTGTACTGAGAACCGATGCCCGTGATGAGGCCCTCGCTGAAGTGCCCGTGCGTGTTGACGAACCCCGGCGTCACGACGTCGTACGCACCGCCGCGGACCGGAGCGTCGGGGTGCGCGGCCGACAGCTCGGCGAAGGTGCCCACGGCGGCGATGCGGTCCCCGTCGAGCAGCACGGCGCCGTCGCGGATCGCGGCGGGGGTGGCGGAGTCGTCGGGCGCGGCGGTCAGCACCCAGCCGGCGCGGATCAGGGTCTGTGACATGTGGCGAACCTAGGGCGCCCGTGTTTCGCGGGTGTCACCGTCGGGTTTCCCCGTGGTGCGCGCGGCACCCGTCGGAACGCCTGGTGCTCAGGCCTGGGTCAGCAGGGCACGCAGCCGGTCGCGCAGCACGTCGTCCACGCCGATGGTCGTGAACGCACCGTCGACGTCCGCGGCGACCTCCGCGACGATCGGTCCCGTGGTAGCGATCCACGCCTCCACCTGCTCCGGGCGCCACGACGCCTGGCGGTCGGGCGTCGGTGCGTGGATCGCTGTGCCCGCCATCGCGCGGACCGAGGCGGCGTGGTCCTCGGCGACGATCGCCGGCGCCACCCCGGCGTTCGCCAGGAGGAGCGCGCTGATCATGCCCGTGCGGTCTCGTCCCGCGCTGCAGTGCACGAGCACGCCGGTCGGGGCGTCCGCGACGGCCCGGAGGGCACCGAGCACGAGGTCGGGCAGGATCCGCCAGTTGTGCCGCCAGTACTCGGGTGAGTCGAGGATCGGGAAGCACACGGCGCGGAACTCTGGATCGTCCTGGTCCTCGGTCGGGGCGAGCACCACCGGCACGGACGCTCGGGTTGCGGGCGGCACGTCCGGGTCGCCGTCGCGGACACCGACCTCGTCCGGGCAGCGGAGGTCGACGACCGTGGCGAGCCCCCAGTCGCGCGCGTGGCTCCAGCCGGCCTCGGTGAGTCGCTCCCGTCGCGGTCCCCGCGCCACCCGGCCGAGGATCGTGGCGCCGGTCGAGGAGTCGGGGGTGGGGAGACCGCCGAGGTCACGCGCGTTCGGGTAGCCGTCCCAATCGAGGTTCCGCATCCGCAGGACCCTACTGCGTCGGCCCGGTCGATCCGAGTGGACGGACGAGGATGACGCTGGGGCCGGACCAGTCGAGGCCGTGGTGCTCCTCGAGCGGCGTGAAGCCGAGCCGCTCGTAGAACGCACGGGTCCTGGCGTAGGGCTCGTGATCGAAGGACGGCCCGACGGTGTGCACCGACAGGAAGCGGCACCCGTCTGCCGCGAGTTCAGCCGCGATGCTCTCGACGAGGGCACTCCCGACACCGCGCCCGTGCACCGTGGGGTGCACGGCGATGAGGTGCAGTTCGGCGGACGCCGGGAAGTGTCGACGGGTGAGCGCCACGCCCACGACCGTGCCGCCGAGGACGGCGAGCCGACTGTCGTAGGGCCCGTCTGCCGCCGCGGCGGCGTAGTTCTCGATCGCAACCGGATCGCCGAACCAGTCGGGCAGTGCGCCGAGGATCCGCCGGACGTCCGGGCTGCTCCGCCGGCTGACCATCCGGGTGCGTTCCCGTTCCGCGACGGCGAGTGCTTGTTCGGCCGACGCGAGGAGAGCCGGGGCGCCGGCGCGGCGCAGCCTCACGACCCGTCGGAAGTCCTCGGAAGCCCGTGCGGCGTCGCCGTGCGCCAGGAGGGCCTTCCCCCGATGCTGGCGGACGACGGCCTCGAGCGGTGTTCCGTCGTGCTCGTCGACCAGGCGGTCGTACTCCTGCACGGCCCGGAGGGTGTCTCCGAGGTCACGGTGACAGTCGGCAGCGAGAGCGCGGACCCGGACGGTTCGGGGGAACGCGTCGAGCTGGTGCAGCGCGACGTCGGGTTCCCCGTTCCAGAGGAGTTCCAACGGCACCGCGAGCGGATCGTCCAGCAGACCAGCACGGAACGCTGCCCGATCCGTGACGCTGGGACGCAGGTCAGCAGCGCGGATGCTCCAACCTGGACCGCCCTCGACGTCGTGCGGCACCGGCGTCGGCAGGAGCGCTGCGGCCATCTGGACCCGACGGCCGAACCGGTCGAGGCCGAGCCGGTCCTCGGTGTCGACGAGTGCACGATCGAACGCCGTGACCGGCTCCTCCTCGACGAACCCTGCCGTCCGGTAGAAGGGCGCGTTCCACGGCACGTCGGCGTACGTCCGTAGCGTCATCCGCTCGTGCCCGCGAGCCCTGGCACGGTCCTTCGCGGCTTCGAGGAGCGCTCGACCGATACCGCGACGCGCGTGCAGCGGGAGCACGGACAGTTGTTCGAGGTGGCAGACGCCGTCGGGTTCCAGCACGTGCGCGAACCCGACGACGGCGCCGTCCTGCTCCGCGACGAGCAGGAGACCGGCCGCTGCCGCACGTTCGGCCCCGGAGGGCGCCGGCGCCCAGTCATCGGGATGCAGCAGATCGACGAGGATCCGGTCGGCCTCGTCCTCGATGCGTCCGACGTGCTCGAGGTCGCGCTGCTCTGCGGAGCGAACGATCACTGCCATGAACGCAGCCTAGGAGGGAGTCGCTCGTGCAGCCGTGCCATCCTGGCACCATGCGTTGGTGGCCGGAGCGTCGCGGACCCGAACCCGTCGAACTGCATCCGGGGGTGCCGCCGCTCGCCGACTGGGACGAGCAGGGCATCGTGGGCACCATCGGGACGGGACCGGACGCGGACTGCACGGTGGTCGCCTCCGCGTACCGTGACGCCGCCGGTACGTTCGAGTGCTACGACCTGTGGTTCCCGGACGGACCGGACCGCGTGACGGATGCTTCGGGTGGTCTCGTCGTGGAGGACGGGGTCGTGGACGACCGAGTGCCCGGGGTGACCGGGGGACTCGTCGACGCGCTGACCCGAGCGGTCGACGTCACGTGGTGGGGTCCGGGCGAGCGTGCGCGAGCGTTCTGGGCGGAGTGGTCGGACTGGTTCCCAGAGGGCCGGTACCGCCTGCACGACCCGTTCTGCCAGGAGTTCCTCGTCCGGCTCCGCGAGCTCGCGAAGACGTGGGACACCGACGTCACGCCGGGGCACACGACGGTCGAGACGATGGTGCAGCCGCTCGCGGTGTCGATCGAGGTGCCGGGTACGACCGGTTGGCGCACGACCCTGTGGATGCTCTGCTCGCACGAGGACGGCCGCGCGTCGTCTCTCCGAGCTTGGTGGGGCAGCGCGGGCGTCGTCGACGACGGAGCGGGCGGAGTCGACGCCCCGGTCGAGCTGATCGCTCCGGGCGACGGTCGCGGTGCGGGGACCGCGGCTGCGCTCGCCGCGCGATGGTTCGAGCAGCAGCTCAGAAAGGATGTCCACCGACGCTTCCCACGCCGCGTCCTCGTCCGGTCCGGCGGCCATGCGGTCACCCGGCGCTGACGACGCAGAGCCTGGCCGAGATCAGCGACCGCGGTCGAGCACGCTCAGCGGTCGGGTGCGCGGTGCAGCTCGCGCTGTGTCGCCGGCCGCGTCCAGGACACGGCACCCGGCCATCCTTCCGGTGGGAGCCACCGACGGAGCCGAGCCGCGAGGACTGCGGCTTCCTCGGGGTTGCGCACGACCGCGTCGATCCCGCCCCCGTACGGGCTGACGGCCCAGCTCAGGTCTGCGGGGAGGAGCAGGAGGTCGGCGTCCCGGTCGTGCACGAGCAGAGCGATGGCGGCGAGCATGTGGTCGTCGACCGCCCCGGACCGGAAGGAGTGCCGCTCCTCGGGCCAGACGTCGTCGTCGTGGTCATCATCCTCGCCGGGGTCGTCGTCGAAGACATGTGTGACCCAGGGCTGCGCTGTCGGCACGACGGAGGCGACACGGTCGCGGAACTCGCCGGCCCATCTGGGTGCCTCCACGAGGAGCACCGTCGCGGGCGTCGCGGTGATCTCCTCGACGGTGCGCACCACGCTCCGGAAGCGTCGGACCGCTGTTCGTCGATCCCGCTGGTGCCGTGGCGCCTGGCGACCGCCCACGAGGGTGTGGAACCGGACCCAGGCGTCCGGCCGCGCCTCGCGGGGGAGGTGTCGCCACGGTTGGACCCCCGGCCACTGCGCATTCCAGCGCTGCAGCAGGGACTGCGCTTCGGGTGATGCGCCGTCGCTGAGCACGAGATGCGGCGAGGACACTCCGTCGGGCTGCATCCCGCGATCCTCGCAGACCAGGCGGGTCATCTCGTGGTGCCGAGGCCTGGTAGGACCGGAGCATGGTGATCTACGACGCCCGACCCGTCCGGACCGCGGCGCAGGTGCTGCTCGACGTCGTCGTCCTCGCAGGCATCGTGGTCGCCGTGCTCCTCGGACGCGCGGTCTCGGCGTCGATCAGTGCGCTCGCCGCCATCGGGGGACGCGTGAACGAGCAGGGGTCGGCGTTCGAGCAGCAGCTCCGCCGGACCGCCGACGCCCTGGGCGACGTCCCGCTCGTCGGCAGTTCTGTCAGCCGACCCCTGCGTGACGCGAGCCGGAGTGCGGGCGACATCGCGGCGGCGGGGTCGCAGCAGCAGGAGGAGACGCTGCACCTCGCGCACCTGCTCGGCACCTCGCTGGCGGTGGTGCTCGTCGTCGTGCTGATCGCGGTCTGGCTCCGGTACCGGGGCGGCTTCATCCGCCGGGCGTCCGCGACCCGACGACTGGCGCAGCAGCCCGACGGCACGGAACTGCTCGCCGTCCGGGCGCTGACGACCCGGGACGCGGTCGGGAGGCTCGGTGCCGGCGTCGTGGACCGGTGGCGGCAGCGGGACCCGGAGACGGTGCTCGCGCTGGCCGAGATCGAGCGGCGGAGCAGCGGGCTCCGCGTCACCGTCCCGTCCCGCCGTCCGTAGCCCTCAGCCGACCGGCACCGTCTCGCGGCGCTTCTGCCGCCAGGCCTCGGCGGGCCGGTCGTCGCCGTTCCAGACCTGCACGACGCCCCATGCCGCGGCGATCAGGGGCACGGCGAGCAGGGCCCCGGTCACCCCGCCGAGGACGGTCCCCGCGGTCAGCCCGACCAGGATGACCAGCCCGTGCAGCCGGAGGGTCTTGCCCATCAGCACGGGTTGCAGGAAGTTGCCCTCGATCTGGTTGACGAGCACGACGATCGCCACGACGACCACCGCCTGTACCGGCCCGACCCCGACGAGGGTGACGAGTGCGGCGAGCGTCCCGGCGATCGGCGCCCCGATCATCGGGATGAACGAGGTCACGAAGGCGACGACCGCGAGCGGGATCGTGAGCGGGACGCCGAGCACGGCGAGCCCGGCGCCGATGGCGACGGCGTCGAACGCGGCCACCGCGGCGGTCCCGCGGACGTACCCGCCGAGCGTCGTCACGACGCGGTCGCCGATGCGCCGGGCGCGGTCGTAGGCGCTGCCGGTGAAGGGTCGGAGCAGGAACTCCCAGAGCGCCGGCCCGTCCTTGAGGAAGAAGAACAGGATCACGGCCATGAGCACCGCGCCGGTGACGACGTTCGTCACGGCGGAGATGCCGGCCAGCGCTCCGGCGCCGAACCGAGCACTCGTGAGGAAGCCGACGATCCCGTCCACGGCGTCCTCGATCTGGCCGTCCGTGATCCGGAACGGCAGCTCGTGCAGGAGGTCCTGCACCTGCTGCAGGCCGTCGACGGCGGAGGACTGGAGCGTCGACCACTGGCTCGCGACGGCCGCGACGAGGAGCCACAGGATGCCGGCGAGCAGCGCCAGCACCGCGACGAAGACGAGCGCCGTCGCGAGCACCGACGGGACCCCGTGCCGGCGGAGCCAACCGACGACCGGTTGCAGGGCCGAGGCGATGATGAGGGCGACGAGGACCGGGATCGTGACGAGCCCGACCTGCGCGACCGCGTACACGATCCCGAGGGCGACGGTCACGACGAGGACGACCTGGGAGCAGCGCGTCGCGAGCCGTCCGAACGAGTCGGCCCAGACGCTCGTGGTGGGTGCGCTGCCGGGGGAGCTGCGTCGGAACATGGTGGGGGCCTTCCGGGTCGTCGTGCGGATCACGTGACGCCGTCGGCACCCGGCCGAGGCTACCCAGGCACGGCCGTGCGGCGTCGACCGCCCGACACACCCCGGAAACAGGACGCTGCTACAAACGCACCCATGCTGACCGTCACCGGTGCCCTGCGCGTCCTCGTCGACCCCCGGACCGAACGGGAGGGCGACGTGGTCCTCGACGACGGCAGCGACCTGGCGACCACGCTGGACGCGTCGGGATGCGTGGTCACGCCGGGCCTGGTGAACGCGCACCACCACCTGCTGCAGACGGCGTTCCGCACCCTGCCCGGCACCCGGGGTGTGCCGATGGCGGAGTGGCTGCCGACGATGGCCGCGGCGTACGGCCGGGCGGGACACGATCCCGAGCTCTACGGACTGGCGGCGTCTGCCGGGGCTGCGGAGGGCCTCCTGTCCGGCGTCACGACGATCGCGGACCACCACCTGAACTGGCCCGCGGACGCGACGACCGACGACACCGTCGCGCTCGCCGCGGCGACGGTCGACGCCGTCCGGGGACTCGGCGGCCGGCTCGTCTTCGTTCGCGGGTCGGCGCGGGACGACGCCGACCGCGCTGCGGCGTCGGCGGACGCGATGGCGACGGGGCTGCTGCACGAGCGAGCGGCGGGCGGGGTGGACCCCGACGGCGGACTGCAGGTGGCAGTGGGACCGGCGGGCGTGCACTCCGACGGCGAGGCGACCTTCCGGGCACTGGGCGAGGTCGCTGCACGGCACGGGCTCCGGCGTCGGACGCAGGCGAACGAGCAGGTCGACACCGCCATCGCGCTCGAGCGGTACGGCCGCCGACCGCTGGACCTGCTCGAGGAGTGGGGATGGGTGGCGCCGGACGTCACGATCGCGCACCTCTGCGACGTGACGGACGACGAGATCGGTCGGCTCGCGGCGGCCGGCGTGACCGCGACGCACGCGCCCGGGTGCGACGTGCCGATGGGGTGGGGGATCGCCCCCGTCGCAGCGCTCGCGGCGGCCGGGATCCCGGTCGGACTCGGGACGAGCGGCGGGGGCAGCAACGACGCGGGACACCTGCTCGCGGACGGTCGGCTCGCGATGCAGGTGTCGGCGCTCGTCGGGCCGCAGCTGCCCGCGCGCCAGGTGCTCGGGATGATGACCGAGGGGTCGGCCGCGGGGCTCGGACGGCCCGAGCTCGGGCACCTCGGGCAGGGGACCGCCGGCGACCTGTGCGTGTGGGACGTCTCCGGGGTGGCGGACGCGGGCGTGGCGGACCCGGTCGCGGGGCTGCTCTGGGCGTCTCCGGGGCGCCGTCCGCGGCACGTGGTCGTCGGTGGGCGCGTGGTGGTGCGGGACTTCCGGCTCGTGACGGGCGACGAGCGCGAGATCGCAGCTCGGCTCGGCGAGCGGCTCGCGCGCACACCCGTGGGCTGAGCGTCCGGCGCGCACGGGGTCCCGGCGGGGATCCGTCTGCGCGCCTCCAATGATCATACGATCGGAGCGTCCGCGAACCGTCCGCGAACCCGACCGCACCCCGACCCCGCACGCGACCGCGCGCCCCCCGGTGCCCGTCGGATCGAACCAGGATCCCGACGTCGAACCACGCGCCGCGGGTGGTTCGACGTCGGATCCGTGGTTCGGAGCGTCCCCGCCGTCAGACGCGTACCGCGCGCCGGTGGATCGGACCGGAGCCGGCGGTGAGCGCGCCGCCGGGAGCGCCCCGACGCACCGCGACGACCTCGGCCATGATCGCGACGGCCAGTTCCGCCGGGGTCTCCGCGCCGATGTCGAGGCCGATCGGGGACCGCAGGCGCTCCAGCTCCGGCGTCCCGAGTGCGTGCAGCGCCGCGAGCCGCCGCTCGTGCGTCGCCCGGGATCCCATCGCCCCGACGTAGCCGGCGCCCCGTCGGAGTGCGAGGTCGATCACCGCGGCGTCGAACCGGTCGTCGTGCGAGAGCACCACGACGGCGGTCGACGCGTCGATCGGCAGCCCCTCGAGCACCCGTGTCGGCCACCCGACGATCCGCTCGTCCGCGGCGGGGAACCGCTCGTCGGTCAGGAACACCGGCCGCGGGTCCACCACGGTCACCGCGTGACCGAGCACCGCCGCGGCGTTCGTCACCGCGACGGCGGACTCCACGGCACCGACCACGATGCAGCGCGGCCGGGCGTCGGCACGTTCGACGAAGACCCGGCCCCGGCAGCCGTCCGGAGCGGTGACGACCTCGCCGAGCGTGGCCGGGTCGAGCGACAGCGCGAGCGACGTCGGGACGCCGGACGCCGCCCGGCGGAGGGCGTCGACCACGGGGTCGCCGGGTGCGATCCGGCGGACGAGGACCTCGACCCGCCCTCCGCAGCGGAGCGCCGGCGCCCACACGGCGTCCGGGTCGTCCGGGTCCTCGTCGAAGCCGAACCGCTCGAGCACGGGGACGCCGTCCTCGAGGACCTGCTCGGCGGTCACGAACAACGACCCCTCGACGCAGCCGCCGGAGATCGTGCCGACGACCTGACCGCGGGGCAGGACCGCCATCGACGTGCCCACGCCGCTCGGTGCGCTGCCGGACATCGCGACGGCCGTCGCGATGACGACGGGGTCGCCGGTCTCGAGCACGGCCAGGAGGCGCGGTGCCAGTTCGAACATCACGCACCTCCGGCGTCGGTCGCGTCGGTCGTCGGCGCGTCCACTGCCGCGTCCGCTGCCGCGTCCTGCAGCATCGCCCACACACGGTCGCGCGTCATCGGCAGGCGGTACGGGCGGACACCGACGGCGTCCCGGACCGCGTTCGCGACGGCCGGGGCGACCGGGTTGTACGGCGCCTCGCTCATCGACTTCGCACCGAGCGGTCCGAGCGGGTCGGACGTGACGGCGAACCGGACCTCGGTGCGCGGCACGTCCGAGATCTTCGGTACCCGGTAGGAGCGGAACGCGTCGGTGGTGACCCGGCCCTCGGCGTCGAGCACGACCTCCTCGTACAGCGTCGAACCGATCGCCTGCGCGGCGCCGCCCTCCACCTGGCCGCGGAGCTGCTCGGGGTTGAGGACCGTGCCCGCGTCCACCGCCTGCACGCTGTGGAGCACCCGGACCTCGCCCGTCGGCCGGTGCACCGCGACCCGGGCACCGTGCACCGTGAAGGCCAGCGACCGTGGGGTCCCGTCGTGGCTGCCGTGCGCGACGAGGGGGCCGTCGGCCAGGAGCTCGGCGTGCCCGACCAGCTCGTCGCCGATGCGGACCCCGTCGGGCAGCACCGCGACCGCGGGGCCGAGCGGGCCGACGGCGCTCCTCGGGGTCCGCGCAGCCACGATCGTCAGCGCGCGCGCCGTCATCTGGTCGTGCAGGTCCAGCGCCGCGGCGTACAGCGCCTTGCCCGCGACGACGACCCCGGCCGAACCGAACGCACCGGTGTCGTACCGCGCGGCGTCGGTGTCGGACTGGTGGACGTCAATCCGGTCCGGCGTGGTGCCGAGCGCCGTGGCGACGAGCTGCGTGTGCACCGTCGTGGTGCCGTTGCCGAACTCGGCCGTGCCGACGCCGATGCGGTAGCGGCCGTCCTCGGTGGCCTCGACCGAGGCGTGGGCGTGGTGCCCGCGGGGTGGCATGGTGGCGATCGCCGCGAGGGCGACGCCGGTGCCGAACGCCCAGTCCCCCGTCCCGTCGCCGGCCGCGTCGTCGAGCGGCGGCCCGTCCATCGCGGGGACCTCGGGCAGGGGAGCACGGAGGGCGTCCTCGACCAGGTCGATGCACTGGTCGAGGCCGTAGCTGCCCTCCCACCGCAGGTCGTCCTGCTCGTCCGGGTCGGTGACGACGAGCGGGTCGCCGGGGACGACGACGTTGCGCCGCCGGAACTCCAGCGGGTCGAGGCCGAGGCGTCGAGCGAGCTCGTCCATCGCGGACTCGATCGCGAACACGACCTGGCCGAGGCCGTACCCGCGGAACGCGCCCGACGGCAGGTTGTTCGTGTACACGGACTCCGCGTCGACGCGCTTGACCGGGCAGCGGTACACGGCCACCGACTCGCTCACCGAGTGGAACATGACGCCGACGCCGTGGTTGCCGTACGCGCCGGTGTCCATCGTCTGGTCGACGTGCATCGCGGTCAGTCGTCCCGATGCGTCCGCACCGAGACGGACCCGGACGCGCATCGGGTGCCGCGTCGGCGCGATCGTGAACTCGTCGCGGCGGCTGAACTCGTACTGCACCGAGCGTCCGGTGCGGAGCACGGCGAGCGTGACGAGGTCCTCGGTGAGCATCTCCTGCTTGCCGCCGAACCCGCCGCCGACCCGCTTGGCGACCACGCGGACGCGCGAGGGGTCGAGACCGAAGACGTGGGCGACCTCGTCGCGGACCAGGAACGGCACCTGCGTGGCGGTCCGGAGCACGAGCCTCCCGTTCCGGTCCAGCGATCCGCGGGTGGCGTGCGTCTCGAGCGCGGCGTGGGACACGCGGCCCGTCGACCAGGTGCCCCCGACCGTCGCCGCGGACGCGGCGAGGGCGGCCTCGAGGTCGCCGGTCCCGCCGTGCAGGGCGGCCACCAGGTTCCGGCCCGGGTCGGCGATCCGGTGCTCCTCGGTGGTCTTGTCGCCGTGCAGGAGCGGTGCGCCGGGGAGCCGGGCGGCGTCGACGTCGTGCACGCTCGGCAGCACCTCGTACTCGACCCGGAGCAGCGCGCACGCCTGCTCGGCGGTGCGGACGCTGTCGGCGACGACGGCCGCGACCCGCTGCCCGCGGAAGCGCAGCACGGTGTCGAACACGCGGGTGTCGTCGGGGTCGTCGAGCCGCGACTCGTGGCGCCCGGTCGAGAACAGCACGCCCGGGTCGTCGCGGTGCGTGAGCACGGCGTGCACCCCCGGCAGCGCCTCGGCCGCGCTCGTGTCGATCGCGGTGATGCGGGCGTGCGCGTGCGGGCTGCCGAGGACCGCGAGGTGGAGGAGCGCCTCGGTCCGGCGGACGTCGAGCGTGTACTCCTCCTGTCCCGTGACGATGCGCATCGCCGCCGGTGCCGCGACCGACGTGCCGACGGCGTCCCCGGCGGAGGCGCACGCGGTGTTCCGGACCCCGTCGAGGGCGTCCTCGATCGCGCGGTAGCCGGTGCACCGGCAGACGTTGCCCTTGAGTGCCCGGTGCCGGTCGGCGAGCTGGTCGTCGTCGAGCGCCGAGGCCGTGACGACGTACCCGGCCGTGCAGAAGCCGCACTGGAAGCCCGGTGCCTCGGCGAACGCACGCTGCACCGGGTGCGGGTCCTCCGGGGTGCCGAGGCCCGCGGCGGTGGTCACCGTACGGCCCTCGAGCCGGTGGGCGGGCGTGATGCAGGAGTGCACGGGCACGCCGTCGAGCAGCACCGAGCACGCGCCGCAGTCACCGGCGTCGCACCCCTTCTTCACCGCGGTCACGCCGTGCTCGCGGAGGAGCGTCCGGAGCACCTGTCCGGGCTGCGGGTTCGTGTCGAGTTCGGTGCCGTCGACCGTGAGCCTCATCGGGCACCCCCGTCGGTGGCGGCGGACACGGGGCTGTCGGCCTCGGCGACGAGTTCGGCGGCGAAGCGTCGGGACACCGCTCGTCGCCAGTCGGGGGAGCCGTGCGGGTCGTCGTACCAGTCGTCGTGTGCGGCGAGGGCGGCGTCCGCCTCGGCTGCCGTCGGGACCGTGTCCCACCGCAGCACGAGCGGGCGCGGGGTCCCGCCGGTGACGACGAGCACGAAGCCGTCGGCGTCGCGTCGAGCCGTGACGAGCGTCCCGGTCCGCCCGTGCGGGCTGAGCGACACCCGGCGGAAGCCGGTCGTCCCGCGGAGCGCCGCCGTGGGCACGTCGAAGGCCCGGACGACCTCGCCCGGTGTCAGCGCCGTGGTGCGCGGTCCGGTGACGAGGTCCGCGACCGGCAGTCGACGCTCCCCGCCGTCCGTCGTCCACACCACGGCGGTCGCGTCGAGGGTGACGAGCAGCGCCGTGACCGCGCCGGCCGGCAGTGCGGTGGCGACGTTGCCGCCGACGGTCGCCGCGTTCCAGACCTTGAACGACGCCAGCAGTGCGTTCACGCACCGGTAGACGAGCGGCCAGGCGCGCCAGTCCGGTTCCGGTCGCACGCGCAGCAGTGCCGCGAGCGTGCAGGTGGCGCCGAGCTGGAGGCCGTCGGGCGTCCGTTCCGCGTCGGGCCAGCCGAGCGTCGTCAGGTCGACGAGGCCGGTCGTGCCCGGCTGCTCCTCCGAGTACAGCCAGGTCCCGCCGGCGAGGGGCTGCTCACCGGGGGCGAGGGCGAGGTCGTCGCGGTGCGACGGTGTCCGCACGGTGCGGACGGTGACGAGGTCCATGCGAGGGTCCGATCGGGATGACGGGCGAGGGGTCGGGGGACACCTGCCGCCGTCGGCCGTGTGCGATCATCCCGCGGTTCCACGCCCCGCGAGCACGTCGGGACGCCGCTCGGGGTGCGGTCGTGCGCGCCACGGGGCCTCCTCTGTCGGATCGGATCGGATCGGATCGGGTCGTTGCGGCAACGGTAGGGAACGGGTGTTTCAGCGTCGTTACGGGGGAGCGACGCCGGCATCACGACCGGTGCCCGAACCCGTGACCTGATCGACGCACCACCGAAACACACGGGTGCCATCGTCGCCGTCATGGAGATCACCGAGGCCACGTCCGCCCCCACCACCACGTCCGTCCGGCTCGGCGCGAACCAGTACGGCAAGGCCGAGGTCCGGCTCGTCCGGGTCACCCGCGACACGGACCGGCACGAGATCGAGGACCTCACCGTCACGACGCAGCTCCGGGGCGCGGCGCTCGCCGAGTCGTACACCGAGGGCGACAACGCCAAGGTCGTGGCCACCGACACGCAGAAGAACACCGTGTACGCGTTCGCGAAGGAGCACGGGGTCGGCAGCCCGGAGGAGTTCCTGCTCCGCCTCGGTCGGCACTTCGCGACGGCCTTCGACTGGTACGACGGCTCGACGCTCTCGGCCGAGCAGCACGCCTGGGAGCGCATCGCCGTGGACGGGCGGGAGCACGACCACTCCTTCGTCCGATCGGGTCGGGGCACGCGGACGGCGGTCGTGCAGGTCGACGGCGACGACGTGCACGTGCTCGCCGGCGTGACCGACCTCACGGTCCTGAAGAGCACCGGCAGCGAGTTCCACGGCTTCCCCCGCGACGGCTACACGACGCTCGCGGAGACCGACGACCGAATCCTCGCGACCTCGGTGACCGCGCGCTGGCGCTACACGCCCGAGGCCGTCGCCGCGGGCATCGACTACGACGCGGTGTACACCGGCGTGCTCGACCGGATGCTCGCGACCTTCGCCGAGCTGCACTCGCTGGCGCTCCAGCAGACCCTGTTCGCGATGGGCCGCACGGCGATCGAGGCGTTCCCCGAGATCGCCGAGGTCCGCTTCTCGATGCCGAACAAGCACCACTTCCTCGTCGACCTCGCACCGTTCGGGCTCGAGAACCCCGGCGAGGTGTTCTTCGCCGCGGACCGCCCCTACGGCCTCATCTCCGGCACGGTCGTCCGCGACGGCGTCGCCGAGGCCCCGGCGGCGTGGACGTCGGTGCCCGCGTTCGTGTGAGCCCGGCCGCCGTGCGGGGCCGGCGCCGCGTGGTCGGGGTCGTCCTCGCCGCGGGTGCCGGCACCCGGATGGGCACCCCGAAGGCGCTCGTGCGGAGCCCGGACGGCGTGCCCTGGCCGACGCTGGCGGTGGACGCCCTGCGCGGGGGCGGGTGCGCCGAGGTCGTCGTGGTGCTCGGTGCCGCCGCCGACCGCGCACGGCCGCACGTCCCGATCGCTCCCGACGTGCGGGTCGTCGTCGCCGCGGACTGGGCGGCCGGGCCGGGGGCGTCGCTCGCCGCGGGGCTGCGCGCCCTCGACGACGAGGACACCGCCTGCATCACCCTCGTCGACCTGCCGACGCTGCCCGCCGCGGTCGTCCGGCGCGTGCTCGGACCCGGGTCGGACCGCGACGTCCTGCGGCGCGCGGTGTTCGGCGAGCGGCCGGGCCACCCCGTCCTCGTCGGTCCGGACCACCACGCAGGCCTGATCGCCGCGGTGACGGCCGACCCGGCCGACCGGTCCGCGGGAGCGTGGCTCGGCCGAGCGGGCGTCACCGGAGTCGACTGCGCCGACCTGTGGGACGGCACCGACCGGGACCGGCCGCACGAGGCGACCCGGTAGCAGCGGACCGGACCGGAGACGGACGGGAGGCGCGGTGCCAGCCGGCACCGCGCCTCCCGTCGGTCGCTGGTCGCGTCGACTACGCGACGCGCTCCGACACCTCGGCCATCGTCGGGTAGTCCGTGTAGCCCTCGGCCGTCGCGCCGTAGAAGAGCTCCGGGCGCGGCTCGTTGAGCTCGGCCTCCTGCTCCCAGCGCTCGGCGAGGTCCGGGTTCGCGATCGCCGCGCGGCCCACGGCCACGGCGTCGGCCAGGCCACCGTCGAGCAGCGCGATCGCCTCGTCGCGGGTCGTCATCGACGAGAAGCCGGAGTTCGCGATGAACGGTGCGCCGGCAGTGCGGCGGACGTGCTGCACGAGGTCGCTGCCCGGCTCGGCGTGCAGGACGTCGACGAAGGCGAGCCCGAGCGGCGCGAGGCCCTCGGCGACGGCCGTGTAGGTCGCACGGACGTCCGCGTCGTCCTCCTCGAGGACACCCTGGATGTTGTGCTGCGGCGAGAGGCGGATGCCGACCCGGTCCGCGCCGATCGCCTCGGCGACGGCCGTGGTGACCTCGACGGCGAAGCGTGCGCGGTTCTCGGGGGAGCCGCCGTACTCGTCGGTGCGGGTGTTCGACACCGGGGACAGGAACTCGTGCACGAGGTACCCGTTCGCGCCGTGGACCTCGACGCCGTCGAGTCCGGCGGCGATCGCGTTACGGGCGGCACGGGCGAAGCCCTGGACGGCCTCGCGGACCTCGTCGGTGGTGAGCTCGTGCGGCACGGGCATGTCCGCCTTCGAGCCGTCGGCGAGGTGGGTCTGCCCCGGGGCGGCGACGGCCGAGGGGCCGACGATCCGCGGGGTCTGCGAGATGTCGGTGTGCGAGACGCGACCGCCGTGCATGAGCTGCATGACGATGGTGCCGCCCCGCTCGTGCACCGCGTCGGTCACGCGACGCCAGCCGGCGACCTGCTCGTCGGTCTCGATGCCGGGCTGACCCGGGTACGAGCGGCCCTCCTGCACGGGCCAGGTGCCCTCGGTGATGATCATGCCGAGGCTCGCGCGCTGCGCGTAGTGCTCGACCAGCAGGTCGTTCGGGATGCCCTGCTCACCGGCGCGCGTCCGGGTGAGGGGTGCCATGACGATGCGGTTGCGGAGGTGGAGTGCGCCGAGGTCGGCGGCTTCGAAGAGCTTCACGTGTCCGTTCAACCACGTGTTGCGCGGGGCAATTCCCCCGGCACGGCGGATCCTCAGCGACCGGGGCACACCAGCGTGCTCGAGCGGACCTGGCCCTCGGGTCGGATCACGGTGTGCTGCGAGAGCGGCTGGTGGCAGATCGGGCAGGGACGGTCGACGGTGCGGTCGTCGACGCCCTCGACGCGTCCGGCACCGATCTGCGACGGACCCATCTTCTCGATGAGCGTGCGGTTCCAGCGGTCGTACCACTTGCCGAAGCGACCCACGGTCCACCCTTTCGTTCGTGCACGAACCATTCTGCCACGTGCGCCGTCGTCAGTCGAGCGTGTCGACCCGACCGAGCAGCTCGGTGAGGTCGTCCTTCAGCCGCTCGAGCCGCTCGACGGGCCACCCCAGTCGGTCGGCGACGGCGACGGGGACGGCTCGGGCGCGATCCCGGAGGGCGCGACCGGCCGTGGTGAGCGACACCTCGAGCTGGCGTTCGTCGACCGTGCTGCGCGTGCGGCGGACGTACCCGGACGCCTCCAGGCGCTTGAGCAGCGGGCTGAGCGTGGCGGAGTCGAGCCGCAGCTCCCGGGCGATCCCGCGCACCGACCGCGGGTCCTGCTCCCACAGGGCGAGCATCACGAGGTACTGCGGGTGGGTCAGGCCCATCGGCTCGAGGAGGTCGCGGTACAGGCCGACGACGCTGCGGCTCGTGGCGGCCAGGGCGAAGCAGAGCTGCCGGTCGAGGGCGAGCGGGTCGACGTCGGTCGCATCCATGCACCCACGATACCTTCGTGCACGAACGGTCGTGGCCGAGCGCCGCACGACGGCCGGGAGGCCCGGTGCCGGTCTCGTGGACCGGCACCGGGCCTCCCGGCTGGTGCGTCGTGACGCGGGTCGCCTACGCGCGGTGCGTCGGCGTGTGCCCCTCGTGCGCGTTGGCGTCCGGCTCGGCGTCCGCGGCGTGCGAACCGCGGTGCGCGTCGCCGTCGTCGTGGCCGCGCGCGTCGGACGGGTGCGACCGCTCGAGCTTGGCGCCCTCGACGTCGACGTCCGGCAGGATCCGGTCGAGCCACTTCGGGATCCACCAGGCGCTCCGACCGAGCAGGTGCATGACCGCCGGGATGAGGAGCATGCGGACCACGAAGGCGTCGACGAGGACACCGAAGGCCAGGCCGAAGCCGATCGGCTTGATGGTGGAGGACTCCGAGAAGATGAAGCCCGAGAACACCGAGATCATGATGATCGCGGCCGCCGTGACCACCGCACGCCCGGCGTGCAGACCACGCTGGACCGCCACCTTCGCGCTCGCCCCGTGGGCGTACGCCTCGCGCATGCCCGACACCAGGAACAGCTGGTAGTCCATCGCGAGCCCGAACAGGATGCCGATCTCGATGATCGGCAGGAAGCTCAGGATGGGCCCCGGGTCGTGGGTGCCGAACACGGAGCTGAGCCAGCCGAACTGGTAGATGGCGGTCAGGCCACCGAACGAGGCGAGGATCGAGAGGATGAAGCCCGCCGTCGCGGTGATCGGGACGAGGATCGACCGGAACACCAGGATCAGGATGATCAGCGACAGGCCGACGACCACCACGAGGTAGAGCGGCAGGACGTCCGCGAGCTTCTCGGACACGTCGATGTTCGCGCTCGCGTTGCCGGCGACGCCCAGCGTGATCCGCCCGTCCTCGCTCGACACGGTCTGCTCGCGGAGGTCCTTGACGAGCTCCTCGGTCGAGATGCTGTCCGGCCCACCGGCGGGCTTCACCTGGAAGGCGATGATGTCGCGGTCCTTCGACGCGCCGATCGGCAGGACGGCGTCGACGTCGGCGTTCTGCACGAGCGCCTTGCCGATCGTGACCTCGGTCGCGGTGACGTCGTCCTCCGCGATCGCCTTCGGCAGGTCGGCGACGACGAGCAGGGGCCCGTTCTGACCGGCACCGAACTCGCGCTCGAGCGCCTTGTACGCCTCGTACTGCGACGAATCGGTCGCCTCGGACGCGCCGGTCGGCAGCCCGAGCCGCATCTGGGTCGCGGGGAGCGCGATCGTCCCGAGCACGGCGACACCGGCCACGAGCGTGATCACGGCGCGCCAGGTCGACATCGGCTTGTTCGGCACCCGGATCGACCCCGTGTCGCCGATGCGCGCGCGCTCCTTCTTCCGGAGCAGGCGCATGCCGAGCAGCGACATGAGCGCCGGGGTGAACGAGGTCGCGATGAGGATGGCGAACAGGACCGCGACCGCGCCGACGGTACCCATCAGGCCGAGGAACGGGATCCCGGTGATGTTCAGCGCGAGCAGGGCGACGATCACGGTCGCACCGGCGAACACGACGGCGTTGCCGGAGGTGCCGTTCGCGAGCCCGATCGACTCGTGCACGCCCATGCCGGCCTTGAGCTGCGTGCGGTGCCGGTTCATGATGAACAGCGAGTAGTCGATGCCGACCGCCAGGCCGAGCATCACCCCCAGCACCGGCGTGACCGAGATGAACTCGACGAGGCTCGAGAAGGACAGGGCGGCGAGCGAGGCGACGCCGACGCCGAGCACCGCGGAGAGCATCGGGACGGCCGCACCGATCACCGTGCGGAGCATGAGGAAGAGCACGATCGCGGCGACGACGAGGCCGATGACCTCGCCCGGTCCGAGGATCGAGGGGACCCCCTGGGCGATGTCCTGCGAGACGTACACGTCGACGCCGTCGATGCCCGCGTCGTCGGCCTTGCTGGTGATGGCGTCCTTGGTCTCCGCCGGTACCTCGTTCGTCGACGTGGTGAACTGCACGGTGCCGATCGCCGCGGACTCGTTCGTCGAGACGAAGCGGATGCCCTTCGACAGTGCGAGCAGGTCGGATCCCTGCTCGAGCTCGCGCTCGCTGTCGTCGAGCTTCGTCGTGTTGGCGTCGATCTCCCGCTGGGCGGCCTGGATCTGCTGCTCACCCGAGGTGATCTGCTGCTGCTGCGCGTCGATCTGCGCCTGCGCCTGCGCCTGGGCGAGCTGCTGCTGGCCGGCCTGTGCCTGCGCCTGTGCGGCAGCGCTCGACGCGGCGGCTCCGGCGGCCTGTGCCTGTGCCTGTGCCTTCTGCGCGTCGAGCTGCGCCTGGGCGTCCGCGATCTGCTGCTTGCCGGACTCGAGCTGGGCCTTCTGCGCGTCGAGCTGCGCCTGACCGTCCTCGATCTGCTTCCGGCCGTCGGCGATCTGCTCGCGGCCGTCGGTGATCTTCTGCCGTTGCTCGTCGAGCTGGTCCTGGGTGGCGAAGCCGTCGCGGACGTCCTTGACGCCGTCGAGGTCCTTCAGCCCGTCGAGGAACGACGTGACCTCGGTCTTCTGCGCGTCGGTGAAGGCCCCGCCGTCCGTGGTCTCGAAGACGATCGACCCGTTGCCGCCGTTCGCCGACGGGAACTTGTCGGCGAGCTGGTCCTGCACCTGGCTCGTCTTGGTGTTCGGGATGGAGATCGCCGACGAGATCGTGCCGGCGAAGAGGCCGTACGTGAGGCCCGCGATGCCGATGATGACGATCCAGGCGATCACCACCGACCAGGCTCGTCGTGCGGAGAACCGTCCGAGACGGTAGAGGAGACCGGCCATTGCGGGTGCCCCGTCCTTTCGTGGGTGGTGCTGGTGCGGTGCGGGGTGCGCCGGTGGACCCCGCGGGAGAGCGTCGGTGGTGTCAGTGGGACGGCATGTAGCCGGAGCGGACGCTGTGCACGAGCCGACCGAGCAGGTCGTCCCACGCGCGCAGTGCGTCCGGGGTGAGGTCGGGTCCGTCGTGCGTGAGCCAGTGGTCGGCGATGACGACGATGCCGCTCATGAGCGAGTCGACGAGCAGCGCGGTGTCGAGCGGGTCGGCACCGGGGTGGCGGCGGGCGACCTCGTCGCGGAGCCGGTCGGTGACCCGGGAGAACGCCGTCTGGGTGAGCACGGCGGCCTTCGGGTCCTCCTTGCCCGGCTCGCCGATGATCCGGTACATGCCGGAGATCGCCGGGGCCAGGTCGGCCCCGCGCGCCGCGGACTCGAGCTCCTCGAACATCGACGCCCGGCTGCCGTCGCCGACCGGCGTGCGCGCCATGTCGGCCAGGAACCGGTCGATGATGACGGACAGCTCCTGCTCGCACACGGCCAGCAGGACCTCGTCGAGCGACGCGAAGTGGTTGAAGACCGTCCGCCGGGCGATGTCCGCGCGGGCGGCGAGGTCGTCGACGCTGAACCCACGTCCTCCGCGGTCGTCGATGAGGTCGCGGGCGGCCTGCAGGATCGCCGCACGGTGCTTCGCCTTGAGGGCGGAGCGGCGGTCGGTCGTGGTGGTCACGTCTGACAACACTAGGTGCATCGATGCACTCGGTGCACCTTCTTCGAGAGCATCTTCAGGTTCGTCCCCCGACTGTTCGGCATGCTGGCGGCGTGCGGATGACGAGGACGGTCCTGGCGACGATCGCGGTGTCGACGGCGCTGGCGCTGGCCGGCTGCAGCGCCGGCGGGCCCGGGGACGCACCGACCACCGACCGGGCGAGCGCAGCGGCGACGGCCGAGGGCAGCCCGCCCCCGGCGGCCCCGACGACGGACGCCGCGACGACCCGCGCCTTCGCGGCCCTCGAACAGCAGTCCGACGCGCGCCTCGGCGTCGTGGTGATCGACACCGCCGACGGCAGCTCGATCGGGTACCGCGCCGACGAACGGTTCGCCTTCGCGTCGACGAACAAGGCGTTCATCGCGGCCGCGGTGCTCGACGCCACGAGCGCCGCGGGACTCGACGAGGTCGTGCACTACGGTCGCGACGACCTGCTCGAGTACGCCCCGGTCACGAGTCGGCACGTCGACGAGGGCATGACGGTCCGGGCGCTCGTCGACGCCGCGGTGCGGGAGAGCGACAACACCGCGGCGAACCTGCTCGTCGATCGACTCGGCGGCGTGGACGGGGTCTCGCGGTGGCTCCTCGGCATCGGCGACGACGTGACGCGCGTCGACCGGGTCGAGCCGGAGCTCAACACCGCCGTGCCGGGCGACGAGCGCGACACGACGACGCCCGCTCGGTCGGCGGCGGACCTGCGCGCCGTCCTCGTCGGCGACGCGCTCGACGCCGACGACCGTGCGCTCCTGCTGTCGTCGATGGCGGGCACGACCACCGGCGACGGCACGATCCGGGCCGGGGTGCCCGGCGGGTGGTCCGTCGCGGACAAGACCGGCACCGCCTCGTACGGCGTGCGGAACGACATCGCCGTCGCGCGGCCGGCGGGACGCGACCCGATCGTGCTCGTGGTGTTCACGTCGCACGACCGCGCGGCCGCGGAGCCCTCGGACGCCCTCGTCGCGGCGGCGACCCGGGTGGCGCTCGAGCGGCTCGGCTAGTCGTACCGACGGGCACTGCCGGGTGCCCCGACGGGCACCGTCGGTACCCGGACGGTCGGCCCACGGTCACGACCCGGTCACGAGCCGGTCACGGCACGGTGACGACGGCGGCACCGTCGGTAACGATCCGTGCCGACTCGGTCGTCTCCCAGCCCGCACGCCGGTCCTCCCCGGGGAACCCCGGGCGGACGCCCGAGGAGCGTTGGGAGGGTCACCGGGACGCCGCCGGACCACCGGGGGCGCGACGACGAGGGGGACGACATGGCGATGCGACGGGTGACGGGGGCCGCACTCGGCTTCGTGGGCGGCAGCGTGCTCGCCGGACTGCTGGTGGGGGTCGGGGTGACCCCGGTGCTCGCGGTCGCCGGGGTGGGGACGACATCGGTGATCGACGTCTTCGACTCGATGCCGGAGTACATCGAGATCGGCGACCTGCCGGAGCGGAACGAGATCTGGGCGTACCGGGGTGGCCAGCCGGTGCACCTGGTCGACGTGTGGGACCAGAACCGGCAGGAGCTGACGCTCGACCAGATCAGCGACACGCTCGAGCACGCCGCGATCGACGGCGAGGACAAGCGCTTCCGCGAGACCGGCGGCGTCGACGCGACGAGCCTCGTGCGCTCGGTGGTCAGCGTCGTCGCGTCGGGTGGGAAGGGCGGCTCGGGCGGTTCGACCCTGACGATGCAGCTCGTGCGGAACATCAAGATCCAGCAGGCCAGCGAGCTGCCCACCGCCGAGGAACGCGAGGCCGGGTACCGCGAGGCGACCCGGAAGAGCCCGGACCGGAAGCTGGCCGAGGTCAAGCTCGCGATCGGGCTCGCGAAGACGTACTCGAAGGACGAGATCCTGGCGGCGTACCTGAACATCGCGTACTTCGGCGACCAGACCTACGGCGTGCAGGCCGCCTCGCAGCGTTACTACGGCAAGGACGCGACCGACCTGAGCCCCGCCGAGGCCGCGTCCCTCGTCGCCATCGTGCAGTGGCCGGAGCGGCGTGACCTGTCGACGCCCGCGCACCACGCCGACAACCAGGCCCGCCGGGACGTCATCCTCCGCTCGATGCACGAGCAGGGTCACCTCAGCGATGCGGACCTCGCGTCGGCGCTCGCGTCCCGACCCGCCGACTACGTCCGGCTCACCGCGCCGCAGCAGGGCTGCGAGTCGGCGGTCCGCGGCGCCGAGTTCGCCTGCGCGTACGCCGAGCAGGTCGCCCGGGACCTGCCCCAGCTCGGCGCCGACCCCGACGCACGCGCTGCCGCGTGGCGGACGGGCGGGTACCGGGTGCAGACGACGCTCGACCTCGACCTGAACACGCAGCAGCGGGAGCTGCTCGACCGGAGTGACCCGGCCACGGAGAGCCGGCTCGCCCTCGGTGCGACGCTGAACACCGTCGAGACGGGCACCGGCCGGGTGCTCACCATGGCCCAGAACAAGGACTACGACCGCTCCGCCGCGGCCCCGGCGACCGCCACCTCGCTCAACTACGCGACGGACGAGTCGAACGGCGGGTCGACGGGGTTCCAGGTCGGGTCGACGTACAAGATGTTCACCCTGCTGCAGTGGCTCGAGTCGGGCCGGAGCGCGGACGCGGTCGTCGACGGCACGCGGAAGGCACGCAGCACGTGGACGCAGTGCGGGGAGCGGATCACGCTCGACGAACCGTACGACCCGAAGAACGACTCGCCGGGCCAGACCGGTCCGTACTCGGTGCGGTCGGCGACGGCGCAGTCGGTGAACGCGGCCTACGCGGACATGGCGTCGCAGCTCGACCTCTGCGACATCCGCGACACCGCAGCCCGACTGGGGGTGCACCCGGCGACGGGCGGCGAGCTACCCGCCAACCCGGCGGCGATCCTCGGCACGACGAGCATCGCACCGCTGACGATGGCGGCCGCCTACGCCGGGATCGCGAACGGCGGCGTGTACTGCGCCCCCGTCGTCGTCGACCAGCTCACGGGTCCGGACGGCACCGCGCTCGGCGGGCAGCCGCGCTCCTGCACGCAGGCGGTGTCGGCGCCCGTCGCCGCGCAGGCGTTCGCGGTGATGCAGGGGGCGTTCCGCGGCGGGACGGCGACCGGCGGGCAGACCCTCGACGGCGCGACGCTGTTCGGCAAGACCGGTACGACCGACGCGGCCGACCAGGTCTGGCTCGTGGGCGGGACCTCGCGGGCGGTCACCGCGTACTGGCAGGGCAACACGGACGGTGGGAAGACGAACCTGCGGTACCTGGGCAGCGGTCAGGGCGGCACGTACGCCGGGTCACGTGCCGACGTCTGGCGGCAGGCCCAGACGGCGGTGAACGCGGCGCTGCCGGTCGGCTGACGGTACCGACACCGGGAAGGACGGGAGGCGCGGTGCCAGCCGGCACCGCGCCTCCCGTCCGTCCTCGGATCGCTACGAGACCTTCTTGCTGTCCTCGAGCCAGCCCGCGAGCTTCGTCATGTAGTCGGCCTGCGACGCGTAGTCGAGCGCCGGGAAGGTCCAGCTGTGGACCTGACCCGCCGCGAGCGCCGGGTTGTCGGCGAAGGTCGGCTGCTTCTCGAGGTCCGCGACCTGGTAGCCCTGCTGCGAGAGCAGGAGGACGTCGCCGGTGATCTGGCCCGCGTTCTCCCACGAGTAGATGCCCCAGTAGAAGCCCTTCGGCTTCGGCTGGACGAAGTCGACCCCGAAGGACGAGTACATCTGCAGGGTCGGCTCGTCGGCCGGACGGGTGACGTAGGCGCCGGAGCCGTCCGCGTACATCGAGACGACGGACACGTCGCTCCGCTTCGCTGCCTGCTCGAGGGTGTCCTCGGCGGCGTCGAAGCGCTGCTCGGCGGCCTCGACCTTCGACTCCGGGGCGCCGAGCGACTCGGCCAGGTCGGCGATCTCCTCGATCACGTCCTCGCCCTTGCCGCCCCACTCCACCTGGACGACCGGCGCGATCGCCTGGATCTGCCGCTCCTGCTCCTTGTCCTTGAAGCCGTAGCCGGGCTGGGTGTCGTCGAGGGTGCCCTGCTCGTCCTTCGGGTACACCGACGTGACGACGAGGTCGGGCTTGAGCGCCGCGAGTTCCTCGAGGTCGATGTCGCCGTACGCCTCGCCGAGCTGCGTGATGCCGTCGGTGTCGAGCCCCTCGAATCGGGCGTCCTTCGCCATGGTCAGCTGTCCGAAGGTGCCGACCGGTCGGAGGCCGTACTCGATGAACGAGATGGCGAGGTCGTTGAGGACGACGACCCGCTTCGGCGTCGCCTCGGTCTCGACGGTCTTGCCGGTGGCGTCCTCGTAGGACCAGGGTCCTGCGGCGGCCGAGGTGGTGTCGGTGCCGTCCCCGGTCCGGGCGTCGTCGGAGCCGTTCGCTCCGGAGCAACCGGTGAGGAGGAGGGCCGAGACGGCCACGGAGGTCACGAGGGCGGCGCGCAGGGAGCCGCGGCGGGGGATCTTCACGTTAGGAGAGCCTAACCTAAGTCTGTGTGTTCGACCAGCCCCGGCGTCGCCCGCGTTCGGGCTCAGTCGTGCTCGTCGGCCTCGGGCACGATCATCGGCGCACCCGTCACGGGGTCCGCGACCACCCTGGCGTGCAGCCCGAACGCCGTCTCGAGCAGCGTCGGCGTCAGGACCTCGTGCGGCGTGCCGTCCGCCACGACGCCGCCGTCGTGCAGGACCACGAGCCGGTCGGAGTACCGCGCCGCGAGCGACAGGTCGTGGAGCACCATGACGACCGTCGACCCCTGCTCGCGGTTGAGCCGCCGGACCAGGCGGAGCACGTCGAGCTGGTGCGCGAGGTCGAGGTAGGTGGTCGGCTCATCGAGCAGCAGGGTCTCGGCCTGCTGCGCCACGACGAGGGCGATCCAGGCGCGCTGCCGCTGGCCACCGGAGAGGCTCGCGACGTCGCGGTGGGCGACGGCGGTCAGGCCGGTCGCCGCGATGGCCTGCTCGGCGACGTCGGCGTCCTCGGCGGTCCACGGCTTCGCCCACGACTGGTGCGGGTTCCGCCCGCGCATCACCAGGTCGAGCACGCTCGTGCCCGCCGGGGCGACGGGCGTCTGCGGCAGGATCGCGAGGCGGCGGGCGACCGCGCGGTTCGGCTCCCGGCGGATGGGGACGCCGTCGAGCAGGACCTCGCCGGCCTGTGGCTTGAGGACACGGCCGAAGGCCTTGAGGAGCGTCGACTTGCCGCACCCGTTCGCCCCGAGGAACGTCGTCACGCTGCCGCGCTCGATGCGCAGGTCCAGGTCGCGGAGGACCGGCTCGCGGTCGTAGCCGACGGAGAGGCCGCGGGCCTCGAGGACGGGAGGGACCGTGCCGGACGCGTCGTCGCCGCCCGTCCGGCGGGTGGTCGCGTCGGCGCCCGGGACGCGCGCATCGCGTCGATTCGTGGTGGCGGCGGTCATCGGGACATCTCCTTGCGGTGGCGGACGAGGAGCCAGATCAGGTACGGGGCGCCGACGACCGTGGTCACGATCCCGACGGGGACCTGCCAGGGGAAGGCCGAGCGGGCGAGCAGGTCAGCGACCAGGACGAGGACCGTCCCGAGGGCGCCGGCGAGCAGCAGCGGCGGCCGGTTCGTCCCGGCCAGGCGCAGGGCGACCTGCGGGACGACGAAGGCGACGAAGCCGATCGGACCGGCGGCCGCGACGGCGGCGGCGGTGAGCACGACGGCGAGGGCGATGACGAGCAGCCGGTGCCGCTGGACGCCGAGGCCGACACCCGTCGCGACCTCGTCGCCGAGCTGGCCGATGCCGAGCGCGGCGCTCGTGGCGAGGGCGATCGGGACGCATACGGCGGCGACCACGACCAGCGGCCACACGGTCGACCACGACGTGCTCGACAGGCTACCGACGAGCCACTGCGACGCCGCGGTCGCCACGGTGATCTTCGCGCGGACGAGCAGGTAGCTCGTGACGGCGTCGAGCGTCGCGCTCACGCCGATGCCGACGAGGACGAGCCGGTAGCTCTGCACGCCGCCGCGCCACCCGAGGCCGTACACGGCGGCCGCGGCGACGAGGGCGCCGATGGTCGCGGCGACCGGGATGCCGCCGCTCAGCACGGCCGACGAGACCGAGTACGTGCCGCCACCGACCACGATCGCGGCGACGGCACCGACGCTCGCGCCCGAGGTGACGCCGATGATGTCCGGGGTGCCGAGCGGGTTCCGGGTGACGGTCTGGGTCAGCGCCCCGGCGGTGCCGAGCACCAGGCCGACGAGGGCGCCGGTGAGGACCCGGGGGAGTCGCAGCGTCGTGACGATGAAGCCGTCGGGTCCGCCCTCGGCGCCGACGAGCGCGCGCACGACGGTCCCGGGCGCGATCCAGGTGCTGCCGACGGCGACGCCGAGCACCACGAGGACCAGCGCGAGGGCGACCGCCCCGACGGTGTACCCGAGCACGCGGGGGCGCCAGGCCAGGCCGATCGGACCGAGACGGACCCCGCGGCGCCCGGGGGCGGTGTGCTCGGGTGCCGCGTCGCGCTGCCCCGTCGTGCGCGGGGTGCCGGTCGCCGCGCTCACAGGGACACCAGCGATCGGCGGCGGGCGACGGCGACGAAGACGGGGCCGCCCAGGACGGCGAGCACGATGCCGACCTCGACCTCGGAGAACCCGCCGACGAGCCGTCCGACCACGTCGGCCACGAGCACGAGGGCGGCACCCACCAGCGCCGACACGGGGAGGGTCCAGCGGTGACCCGTGCCGACCAGGGCCCGGGCGACGTGCGGCACGGTCAGGCCCACGAAGCCGATCGGGCCGGCGGCCGCGGTGGCGCCGGCCGCCAGGAGCGTGATGCCGCCGAGGCCGACGAGCCGCGCGACGAGCACGTTCTCGCCGAGCCCCCGTGCGAGCTCCGCGCCGAGCCCCAGCGCGTCGAGCGCCCGGACGTTCCACACCGCCAGCACGGCACCGACGAGCAGGAAGGGGGCGGCCGCGGCGAGGACGTCGAGCTGCCGGGCCGCGAGCGAGCCGACGACCCACAGGCGGTAGGCGTCGAGGGAGTCCTGGTCGGTGAGCACGATGAACGACGTCACGGCACCGAGGAGCGCGGACACCGCCGCACCCGCCAGGGCGAGCGGCACCGGACTCGCGGTCCCGCTGCCGGCCACCGTGACGGAGAAGACGACGACGCTCGCGACGACCGCGCCGGCCAGGGCGAACCAGACCGTCGCACCGGTGCTCGTCACGCCGAAGGCGTACACGCCGAGCACGACGGCCAGCCCGGCGCCCGAGGAGACCCCGAACAGGCCGGGGTCGGCGAGCGGGTTCCGCGTGTGCCCCTGCATGAGCAGCCCCGCGATCCCGAGCGCCGCGCCCACAGCCGCCCCGATGAGCGTGCGCGGGATGCGCGATCCCCAGACCACGGCCTCGGCGGTGCTCGACCCCGTCCGGGTCAGCCCCGCGACCACCTGGTCCACGCCGAGGCGGTTGCTGCCGAACAGCATGCTCGCGACCGCGGCGGCGACCAGTGCGACCACCAGGACCGCGACGACCAGCAGGCGACGCCGGACCGCGGTCCGGTGCACGCCGTCGACACGCGGGGCGGTGTCGGTCCGGGCGGCCCGTGCGGGCGTCAGGACGGGTTCGGGGAGTGGCACGGAAGCCATATTAGGTTAGCCTTCCCTCATGGCGAAGATCCCGCGGCTCATGCCCGAGGCGCCCCGGCTGTTCCGTGCCCGGGTGCTCCGCTCCGTGCGGCACAGCCCGTCGATCCAGCGCGTGACCGTCACCGGGGCCGACCTGCACGAGTTCCCGTTCCTCGGGTTCGACCACTGGTTCCGCCTGTTCCTCCCGCGTCCCGACCAGGACGGCTTCCGCATGCCGGAGCTCGACGGTCGTCGCTGGTGGCCCTCGTTCCTCGCGATCCCAGAGGACGTCCGACCGCACTGCGCGAACTACACCGTCGCCGCCTTCCGTCCCGAGGTCGGTGAACTCGACGTCGACTTCGTCGTGCACTGCGGCTCCGACGGCGAGCCCGAGGGCCGTGCGGCGATCTGGGCGTGCGGCGCCCGGCCCGGCGACCAGCTCGCGATGCTCGACCAGGGCTGCATCTTCGACTGCCCCGACGACGTCAGCGAGGTCGTCGTGGTCGCCGAGGAGACCGGGCTCCCCGGCGTCGTGGGGATCGCCGCATCGCTCCCGCGGGACGCCGTCGGCCGGATCATCCAGGAGGTCCCGACCGCGGCCGACGTCCGGGTCCTCGACGCCCCGGCCGGCGTGCAGGTGACCTGGATCGTGCGCGAGGACACCGAGCACGCCGTCCCGGGACGCGCGGCGCTCGCCGAACTCCAGCGGTACGTGCCGGTCGACGATCGCGGGTACGCCTTCGTCGTGGGGGAGTCGACGCTGGCCACCGAGGGCCGCCGACACCTGCACCGCGCGGGCCTGCCGAAGTCGCGGATCACCTTCTCCGGCTTCTGGAAGCACGACGCACGACAGGTCGTCCCGGCCTGACCCCGTCCGGGTAGCGTGCGGGCATGAGCAGCCGACTGAGCGAACTCGTGACCCCGAGGAGCTGTCACGCTTCTGGTGCGCGGTGCTCGACTACGTCGAACTCGGCAAGGACGACGACGGCGTCGAGATCGGGCCCGCGTCGGGCTTCGGCGGCGCGACGCCGACGATCATCCTGTCGAAGGTCGAGCACGCGAAGGCCCAGCCGCTGCGGCTGCACATCGATCTCTCGCCGGTCGACCAGGACCAGGACGCCGAGCTCGAGCGGCTGCTGGCCCTCGGCGCGCGTCCGGCCGACGTCGGGCAGACCGGGGAGGAGTCCTGGCACGTGCTCCAGGACCCCGAGGGCAACGAGTTCTGCCTGCTCCGCACACGCCTCGACCCGCCCTGACCCGCGCCCGTTCCTTCCCAGAGCAAGTGCGATGTCTGATGGTTCCGGGCGTACCCGGCCGTCCAGACGCACCCGGTACGCCCGCTTCGACCAGGTACGCCTTCTCGAACGACCACACGACGGACGGGAGGCGCGGTACCAGCCGGCACCGCGCCTCCCGTCCGTCGTGTGGTGGCGTCAGCCCTTGAGGCCCGAGCCCGTCACGCCCTCCACGATCTGCCGCTGGAAGATCAGGTAGAGGATGATCAGCGGCAGCGCCGCCAGGATCGCCCCGGCCTGGATGTCGGCGTAGCGCTGGCCGAAGCTGCCCTGGACCGTGGCGAGCCCGACCGGGATCGTCATGAGGTCCGGGTTCGACAGCACGAACAGCGGCAGGAGCAGGTTGTTCCACACACCGACGAAGGTCAGGATCGTCACCGCGGCGATCACCGGACGCGACAGCGGCAGGATGACCGACCAGTAGATCTTCCACATGCCCGCGCCGTCGATGCGCGCGGCCTCCTCGAGCTCCTTCGGGATCCCGTCGAAGAACTGCTTGAAGATGAACACCGCGATCACGGCGGGCACCTGCGGGAAGATCACCGACCAGTAGGTGTTGAGCAGGCCGACGGCGTTGAGCTCCTGGAAGATCGGGATGATCAGGACCTGCGTCGGGATCATGATGCCGAGGATGATCAGCAGGAACGCGACGTTCCGGCCGCGGAACACCAGGCGGGACAGCGCGAACGCGGCCATCGACGCGAACAGCACCGTCAGGGCCGCGGTGATCAGGCTCGTGATGCCGCTGGCGAGGTACCAGTTCCAGATGTCGCCGGCCTGGAACAGCGACGCGTAGGAGTGCAGCGTCGGGTTCCAGTTCGACAGGATCGAGTTGGCGCCGAGCGCGGCGACGCCGTTGTCGGACAGCGACGTCTTCAGGGCGAACAGGCTCGGGATGAGCCAGATGATCGCGAACACCGTCAGGATGATCGCGGCCGCGATGTTGAAGCCCTTGCCGGAGACGCCGATCTTCGCGGCGTTGGCGGGCGCGGCGGCGGACACCCCGGAGCGGAGCTTCCGCGGACGGGACGTCGTGATGCTCTCGGTGGCGGTCACGTCAGGCACCGATCTCTCGCTTGGCGGCGGCGCGTTCGACGAGCTGCCGGATGACCGCGATCGCGACGATCACGATGAACAGGAGCACCGATGCGGCGGACGCCGCACCGAGGCGGTTGTCGGTGAAGCCGACGCCGGTGATGAGCTGGAGCGAGACCTGGGTCGAGATGCCCGGGCCGCCGTTCGTCATCAGGTAGACCTGGTCGAAGATCTTCAGGCTGGCGATGATCTGCAGCAGGATGACCAGCGTCGTCGTGCGGCCGAGCAGCGGGAGCGTGATCGACTTGATCTGCTGCCAGTTCGACGCGCCGTCGACCGCGGCGGCCTCGTAGAGCTCGCGGGGGATCTCCTGCAGGCCGGCCAGGTACAGCACGAAGTTGAACCCGAGGGTCCACCAGACGGTGGCGATCGCGACGCCGATCATGGCGGTGTTCGGGCTGGAGAGCATGCCCGAGCCGGGCGTCATGCCGAGCGCGGTCTGCAGGCTCGCCCAGAGGCCGGTCGCCGGCGTGAAGATGAACACCCAGATGAGCGAGATCGTGGCCGACGGCAGGATGAACGGCAGGAAGAACGCCAGGCGGAAGAACCACTGTCCGCGGTTCATCCGGTTCGTCAGCACGGCGAACACGAACGCCAGGATCACCAGCGGCGGGGTCGTGTACAGCGTGAACTGCAGCGTGTGCCAGAGCGACGACCAGAAGTCGCTGCGCCCGAGCATCTCGGCGTAGTTCGCGAAGCCGGCGAAGGTGCCGAGTCCGGTGCGGACGGTCGAGGTGTTGAAGAAGCTCGTGATGAGCATCCACACCGTCGGGCCGAGCAGGAAGGCCGCGTAGAACAGGCCGAACGGGGCGAGGAACAGCCACCCGGTGCGGCCCTGTCCGCGGTTCGTCGAGTTCACGCGGGGACGCGCGCGCCGGGTGACGATCGCGGCGTCCGTGGGTCGGGTGAGAACTGGTGCAGCGGTCACGTCATCGTGCCTCTCGTGCGGGGTCCACGTGGAGCGAGCGCGCGATCACAGCGGGCTCGGGGTGTTCAGGTAGGTGGCGAGCTGGCCCTTGATGGCCGAGAGCGCCTGCGCGGGGGAGCTGCTGCCCTGCTGGACGAGGGCGAGCTGGGCGCCGACGATGCCCTCGAACGTCGACCCGGATCCGCCGTACCAGGCGGGGTCGTCGAAGACCGCGGTCTCGGCGGCTGCGGCGTAGTTGGACTGCGGCTTCAGGTCCTTGTACGCGGCGCTGTCGAAGGTCGGCATGTACGCGGGGACGTGTCCGCCCTCGGCCCAGGTCAGGCTCTGCTCGAGCATCTGCTTGATGAAGAGCATGTGCGCCTTGCGCTGCTCGGGCGTCCGGTCCTTCTTCGGCAGGATGAACGTGTGCGAGTCGGCCTGGGTGGCGGGCTTGTCGAAGAGCTGGGGGATCGGCACCATGCCGAACTTCAGGCCCTTGATCGACTGCGCGGTGCTGATCTCCCACTCGCCCTGCATGAAGAACCCGGCCTTGCCGTCGAACATGAGCGACTGGGCGGTCGCGTAGTCGAGCGCCTTGTTCAGCCAGCCGTTCCCCACCCACTTCTGGGTCATGTCGGTGACCTTGTTGTACGCGTCCTCGTTGACGGTGAGCTTCGCCCCGCCGTCGCTGATGAACGGCGTCGCGCCCTCGATCTGGTTGTACATCGTCCAGAAGAAGCGCCACGGCGTTGCGGTCTCCGGCACGACGTTCGCCACGTTCAGCGCGGTACCGCCGGTCACCTTCGCGACGGCGGCCATCGCGGCCTCGAAGTTCTCCAGCCCGTTCAGGTCCTTGAGCTTGCCGTCACCGTCGATCAGGCCCGCCTTCTGGCAGACGTCGACGTTGTAGAAGAGCACGAACGGGTGCGTGTCGAGCGGGATGCAGATGTTCTTGCCGTCGGTCTTCTGCGCGGTCCACGCCTTCTGGTTGAAGTCGCTGGCGCTCAGGCCGACGCTCGCCAGGTCGTCCTCGGTGATCGGGTCGAGCAGGTCGCCGTCCCACAGCGGCTTGGCGCGGGTGAGGTGGGCGATCGCGACGTCCGGCGGCTTGTTCCCGACGGTGGCCAGTGTGACCTTCGAGTAGTACGGGTTGCCCCACGCGAAGGTCGTCGCCTGCAGGGACGAGGAACCACCGTGCTGCTTCGCGTACCCGGCCTCCATCGACTGCATGCGGAGGCCGTCGCCACCGCCGAACAGGTTCCAGAAGACGAGCGTCTCCGGGTTCAGCGGGGCTCCGGCGATGCCGGCGGCGATCGGGCTGGAACACGCGGCGAGCGGCAGGACCGCGGCACCGGCGGCTGCGCCGGCGAGCAGGGTCCGTCGGGTGAACGCGCTGCCGCGGGACTGCGGGGTGGGTACAACGGATCGGATCGGCATGGCATCACTCCATCGGGACGGGCCGAGCGGAGCGGTCATTGCTCCGTGAGCGCTCACAGTAGCGCCGGACCCGGGGGTCCGCCACCCCTTTCGTGAACGTCACGGCCGGGCTGCGTCCCGGCTTCCGCGCACGGTGGAAACCCGCTAGCGTTCAGGGAGACGTGAGCGCTCACTTTCGTACCGGGCCGATCATGTCCGCACGAGCCCCCAGCAGATCAAAGGAGATCCATGCCTCGCACACACCTCGTCCTCGACAGCGCGTTCACCGTGGGGCCGGTGCGACGTCGGCTCTTCGGCGGCTTCGTCGAGCACCTCGGCCGCCACGTCTACGACGGCATCCACGAGCCGGCCCACGAGACCGCCGACGAGCACGGCTTCCGGAAGGACGTCGTCGAGCTCGTCAAGGAGCTGGGCGTCTCCGCGATCCGCTACCCGGGCGGCAACTTCGTCTCCGGCTACAAGTGGGAGGACGGCGTCGGCCCCGTCGAGCAGCGTCCGCGCCGTCTCGACCTGGCCTGGCACTCCACCGAGACCAACGAGGTCGGCCTGCACGAGTTCCAGCACTGGCTCGACGCGGTCGGCTCCGAGATGATGCTCGCCGTCAACCTCGGCACCCGTGGCACGCAGGAGGCCATCGAGCTCCTCGAGTACGCGAACATCGACGCCGGCACCGCCCTGAGCGAGTACCGCCGTTCGAACGGCCGCCAGGAGCCCTTCGCCATCCAGATGTGGTGCCTCGGCAACGAGATGGACGGCCCGTGGCAGCTCGGCCACAAGAACGCCGAGGACTACGGCAAGCTCGCGGCGATGACCGCCAAGGCGATGCGGCAGATCCAGCCCGACCTCGAGCTCGTGGCCTGCGGGTCCTCCGGGGCGTCGATGCCGACGTTCGGCGAGTGGGAGCGGACCGTCCTCGAGCACACCTACGACGACGTGGACTACATCTCCGCGCACGCCTACTACGAGGAGGGCGACGACCTGACGTCGTTCCTCGCCTCCGGCGTCAACATGGACCACTTCATCAAGACGGTCACGACGGCGGCCGACCACGTGCAGGCGCAAAAGAAGTCGGACAAGCGCATCGACATCTCCTTCGACGAGTGGAACGTCTGGTCGATCAGCAAGTGGGAGGAGCAGCAGAAGACCTTCGAGCTGCAGGACTGGCCGGTCGCGCCGCGTCTGCTCGAGGACGTCTACACCGTCGCCGACGCGGTCGTCGTCGGTGGCCTGCTCATCTCGCTGCTCCGGCACGCGGACCGCGTGGCCTCCGCCAGCATCGCGCAGCTCGTCAACGTCATCGGCCCGATCATGACCGAGCCCGGTGGTCCGGCGTGGCGCCAGACCACGTTCTTCCCGTTCTCGCTGACGTCGCGCCTGGCGAACGGCACGTCGCTGCAGGTCAAGGCCTCGGGCGACACCGTCGACGGCGGCAAGCACGGCGAGGTCCCGGTGGTCGACTCGGCCGCCACCGTCGAGGACGGCAAGGCGGCGGTGTTCCTCGTGAACCGCCACCAGACCGAGACGACCTCCGTCACGATCGACCTCGCCGGCCTGCAGGTCGACGGCGACGTCCGTGCCGAGGGCATCTGGGACGACGACCTCCACGCGGTCAACGACCTCGGGAACCGCGAGCGGGTGGCGCTCAGGACGAACGAGACCGTCCGCCGCGAGGGCGACACGATCACCATCGAGCTGCCGCCGGTCTCCTGGACCGCGGTGTCGATCGGCTGAACCGACCGCCGACCACGGTCGGCGTGCAGACGCCTCGGCGCGCGCTCCGGTGAGCGTCAAGTGAGCACGGAGGGCGTCGGTCCGCGCGAGCGGACCGGCGCCCTTCGCTCGTGCCCGGCCGGCGGACGGCTGCCCGACCGTGGACGGTCCGGGCCGACGGTGCGGACGCGTCGGACGGGAGGCGCGGTGCGGGGCCGCCACGCGCCTCCCGTCCGCCTCGGCGTCAGACCGCCGACGGGCGCATGTCGTAGGTGACCCACGGCGTCGCGGCGGCGACGCGGTCGTAGACCGCACGCGCCGTGGTGTTGTCCTCGGCGGTGATCCAGCGGACGACGCTCGCGCCCTCGGCGGCAGCGACCGCCGCGGCCTCGTGCAGGAGGGCCGTCGCGACACCCTGGTGGCGCGCTGTCGGCGCGGTGAAGAGGTCGTCGAGGTACAGCCCGGTGGTCGCCGACGACGGTCGGGCGAACCGTCGGAGGTCGGCGAGCCCGAGGAGCCGACCGTCGGCGTCCTCGGCGACCAGGCCGAGCAGGCCGTGCTCGCGTCCGGAGACCCACTGCCACGTGGTGCGGACCGCGGCGGGGTCGTCCGGCAGCCGGTAGAACGCGCGGTAGCCGGCGTAGAGCGCGCACCATTGCGGTTCGTCGCGGGCGGTCACGGGACGGACGAGGACGGTCACGACCCGATCGTAGGGCCACCCTCCCGGTGTCCGGTCTCCGCACTCGCCGTGTGACGGCGACGGGTGCTGCCTACAGTGCTGCGCATGACCGGGACGAGCGATGCGGACGGGGCGGTCGGTGCGGGCGCGCTGGGCGGGTTCGTCGACGACTTCCTCGCGTCGATGGACGGTTGGCCGGCGGTGGACACCCGGCGGATGGCGGACGACCGCGACCGCGGGGACGCACCCGCCGGGACGGAGCGGGCGCGCGACCACAGCGGCTGACGCGGCGTCCGGGGGTGCAGCGGCGCAGCGGCTCAGCGTCGGAGCGTCTGGCGCGGGTACTCACCGTGCTGGCGCAGGTACTCGCCCGAGAAGCGCCCGAGGTGTGAGAACCCCCAGCGCCGCGCGATCTCCTGCACGCTGGCGTTCGACGGGTCACCACGTTGGAGCTCGAGGCGGACGCACTCCAGTCGCACCCGACGGAGGTACGCCATCGGCGTCGTGCCGAGGTCCCGCTGGAACGACTCCTGCACGGCACGGATGCTCAGGCCGGCCGCCTGCGCGATCTCCGAGACGGTGAGCGGCTGGTCGAGGTGCTCGTGCACGAACTCGACGGCGGCACGGAGCCGCGCCCGGCGCGGCAGCAGCACCACCGCCGGGAGCTCGGGTGCCGCCGGCGGGTAGAGGTCGAGGAAGGCCGCGGCCGCGTCTCGAGTGAGGGTGTGCCAGAGGAGCGTCCCGACGCCGTTCCGGAGCTCGCGGGCGAGGAGCGTCATCTGGTTCCGCCACCTCGCCACGGCCGCCGGGTCCAGCGTGCGGAGGTGGTCGAACTGCAGGCTGCCGACGGCGCCGGTCCGGTGGCGCTCGGCGGCGACGTCGTCGACGAGCTCGCGGGAGAGGTGCACGAGCCGTTGGTCGTAGTCCTGGTACTCGAAGACGAACTCGCGGTCGGTGGGGAACAGCATCGGGACGCCGATCTGCATCGGGACCCGGTCACGCCGGACGTCCGGCACGCCGGTGCCCTCGGTCAGCCACTGCACGATGTAGTCGTCGGTGCACGGGATCGCACCGCGGATGTACCCGGTGATGCGGGACCGACGCAGCGTCACCGCGGCGTCGCCGACGGCGGTGTACCGGTAGGTGAACGGCTGGTCGGTCGCGTGCGCCGCCCAGCCGTGACCGTCGTAGAGGCCGCCGACCTCGTCGATGACAGCGTCCGGGTGGTCCCCGGACGCCTCCAGCCGGACGGCGTGCCGGCCGGTGGTGGGACCGTCCTGGTCGGACCGTCCGGTCCCCGGGCTCGCGGGACGGGACACCGGTGGGTGCGATGCGGTGGTCGTCATGAGGACCCCGGGAAGGAGTCGGCGGACGTCGGGTCGGGCCGGACGGCCGGCGAGGACGTGGTGCGGAGCACCCGGTGGTGACCGAGTGTCCGGGTACCTGTGTCGTGCATCATCTGGACCACCCTGAACGGTTCCGAGGACGTGTTCTGACGTTCCGCTGCCGGGGTCTGGGGCTGCTGCCGTCACGGTAGGGCAGGCGGGCGGACGTGACAACAGCCCGGACCCGCCGACCATCCGATCTGCGCGGACGACGAGCCGGAACCGGACCTTGCGGACGAACTGCCGGTCGCGGTCGGGCGGTGCGCTCCCCGGACGAGCAGAGTGTGCTGCAGTCGTCCGTGACGATCGTCGGCAGACGACTCCACGCGGAGCTCGACCGGGCACGCACCCGCGGACGCACCGGGAAGGAGCCCCGTGACCGAGACCCGTGAGCGTCGGCTCGTCGAGGCGTTCCTCGCCGCGACCGGCAGGGTCGTCGGCGACTACGACGTGGTGGAGATGCTGCAGACCCTCGTCGACGACGTCGCCGGGATCTTCGCCGTCGACGCGGTCGGGATCCTGCTCGCCGACCCGCGGCGGCGGCTCGAGGTCGCGGCGTCGACGAGCGAGGCGAGCGCGTTCCTCGGGCTCCTCCAGCTCGAGGCCGGCGAGGGGCCCTGCATCGAGTCGTACGAGACGGGCCGCACGGTGTCGGTAGCGGACCGGCAGGAGATGCGGCGTCTCTGGACGCACTTCGCGGAGGAGTCCGAACGCGCCGGGTTCGCCTCGGTCCACTCGATCCCGTTGCGGAGCCACACGGCCGTCCTGGGGTCGATGAACCTGTTCCGGCGGGCGCCGGGCCGGTTGGACGACCGGGACGCGATGGCGGCGCGGGCGCTCACCGACGTGGCGTCGATCAGCATCCTGCAGCAGCGCAGCGCGGACCAGGCCGCTCGCACCCGGGACCAGCTGCAGCGCGCGTTGGACAGCCGGATCGTGATCGAGCAGGCGAAGGGGTTCCTCGCCCACACCCACCAGGTGGACCCCGACGAGGCGTTCACGATGTTGCGGGGGCACGCCCGCTCGGCGGGACTGCCGCTGCGGGAGGTGGCGCTGGCCGTCGTCGAGCGCCGACTCGCCATCCCGGGGCCGGCACCGGCGGACGCTGGGCGGTGATCCGAACGGTCAGGACGGGTGGTCCGCGGTGCGAGCCCGCTCCTTGATCGCGTCGATGACGGTGGTCTTCGCGTCGGCGTAGGCGTTCGAGTCGTCCCACGACCGGGTCATGAGCCCGCGCTTGACGTCCTCGTAGCGCTGCCGGTCGGCGGCGTCGTGCCGCAGGTGGTCGCGGAGCAGCAGGTAGTCGTCGACCTCGCGGGCGCCGTGCTCGTACACGTGGACGTGCGCGTCGCGCTCGGGCGTCCGGACGAGACGGTGCCCGGGCTCCCGGACGCGCAGGACGTAGCCGGCGGCGAGCAGCGGTTCGAGGTACGCGGCTTCGTCGGTCACGTCGGGGACCGAGACCGCGACGTCGACGATCGGCTTCGCCGCCAGGCCGGGGACCGAGGTCGACCCGATGTGCTCGATCGTGACGTGCAGTCCGGGGAGCGCGGTGGCGATGCGCGCCCGGTGCTCCACGAAGCGGGTCGCCCACGCCGGGTCGTGGTCGTGCAGGCCGACGCGCAGGGGCTCCGGCCCGCCGACGATGTCGACGTCGACGACGTCCGCGGCCGCGTGTGCACCGGTGCGGATCCAGTGGTGCAGCAGGCGGTGGCCCTCGTCGTCGACCACGGTCCGCTCGTACCGGCCGCCGTTGTGCTCGATGACGCGTCCGGACGCCGGGTTCGTCGCGTCGTGCGTGAGCATCACCTCGGGCATGCCGCGCTGGGCCGCCAGGCGGACCGTCCCGCCGAGCGCCGCGGACGCCAGGCCCCGACCGCGTGCCGACGGCCGGACGCCGTACCCGACGTGGCCGCCGTACTCGCGGAGCCGGTCGTCCAGCTCGTGCCGGAGGGCGATGCTGCCGAGGTACTCGTCGCCGTCGACCATCCACCGGTAGGTGCAGGTGACGTGGGCCGGCGAGGCCGGGACGGTCTCCTCCGCGAGGAGCTGGTCGACCCACCGCTCGAAGCCCGCCCGGTCGGTGAGGGCTGCGGCGTCACGGATGCCGGCACCGTCCTGGTGGGCGCCGTCCCACTCGCGGAGGGACCGGACGAAGGACGGGAAGTACCGGGGAGACGGCGCGACGAGTTCCACCCGGCGAGCCTAGGACGGACCGGAGGCGCGTGGCAGGGCCGCCACGCGCCTCCCGTCCGTCTCGGCGCGATCGCGCCCCGAGGGCGGGTCCGTCGTCAGCGGTAGCGGTAGAAGCCCTCGCCGGACTCGACGCCGTACCTGCCCTGGTCGAGGTACTCGGTGCGCAGGTGCTCCGCCCACGCCTGCGCGCCCGGCTCCGGCGACGCGCTGGCGACCGCGTACGCCGTCCGCAGGCCGATGACGTCGTAGACCTGGAACGGACCCATCGGGGCGCCGGTGCCGATGCGCCACGTGGTGTCGACCGTCTCGGGGTCCGCGACCCCGCGGAGGACCAGGCCGGCGGCGGCGTCGAGCAGCGGCACGAGCAGCGAGTTGAGCACGTAGCCGGGCTGCTCCTTGTGCAGGCGGATCGGCACCATCCCGATCTCCTCGGCGAAGGCGGCGACCCGCTCGAACACGGCCGGATCGGTCTGCTCGGTGCCCATCACCTCGGCGGTGTTCTGCCGCCAGACGTGGTTCGCGAAGTGCAGCGCGAGGAAGCGGTCCGGGCGGCCGGTCGCGTCGGCGATCGCACTCGGCAGCAGGGTCGAGGAGTTCGTGGCGAAGACGGTGTCGGCCGGTGCGACCTCGGCGAGCCGGGCGTACACGTCGCGCTTCAGGTCGAGCCGCTCGGGGACCGCCTCGATCACGAGGTCGGCGGCGGCGACGGCCTGCGCGAGGTCGGTGGCGAAGTCGATCCGCGCGACGGCGGCGTCGGCGTCGGGGCGGGCGTCCTCGCCGACGTCGCCGAGGTACTGCTCGACGATGCCGGCGAGACGCTCCCGGCCGGCCGCGACGGCGTCGTCGCTGATGTCGTACACGACGACGGGGACGCCGTGCCGAGCGGTCTGGAGGGCGATCTGCGTGCCGAGGACGCCGGCGCCGAGCACGGTGACGGAGGTGAACGTGGTCATGCCGTCAGTCTGCTCCGCGGTGGTCGGTGCCCGGCCGGGAGCGGGGGAGGGTCAGGCGGGCGGCGCCGTGCTCGCGCGCTCCACCAGGCGCACCGGCACGAGGTCGGTCGACGGTCCGGCCGGCGCGCCCTCGATCTGCGCGAGGAGCGTCGCGACGGCACGGCGGCCGACCTCGTCGAACGACTGGTGCACGGTGGTGAGCGGCGGCCAGAAGGACTCCGACTCGGGGAAGTCGTCGAAGCCGACCACGCTGAGCGAGCCCGGCACGGACCGACCGGCCTCGTGCGCGGCGCGGAGCACCCCGAGCGCCGTCTGGTCGTTCACCGCGAAGACGGCCGTGACCTCCGGCCGTGCCGCGATCTCCTGCCCTGCCCGGTACCCGTCCGAGCTCGCCCACCCGCCGGTGAAGACCGGGGGGACCGCTCGTCCGGCGTGCTCGAGGGTGTCGCGCCACGCGGCGAGCCGACGGTCGGCGGAGTAGGACCCGACCGGACCGGCGACGTGCCAGACGGTCTCGTGGCCCAGGTCGAGCAGGTGCTGCGTTGCGAGCCGGGCACCCTCGGCCTGGTCGATGTCGATGGACGGCCGGTCGGTGGTGCCCGTGGAGTCGACGACGACCAGGGGGACGCCGTCGGGCAGCACCACCTCGGCGGTGTCGATGATGTGCGACTCGATCACGATCACGACACCGTCGACGGCCTGCTCGTGCAGCCGGGACAGCGCCGAGCGGACACCCTCGCCGGTACGCGACGCCATCGGGAGCAGCGTGATGGTGAAGTCCGCGGCGGCCGCTGCGGCGGAGATGGCCTCGAGCGTGCGCATGTTGCCGAAGGACGCGAGCGTGAACATGACCACGCCGATGGTCCGGAATCGTCCGGACCGCAGGGCCCGCGCGGCCCGGTTCGGTCGGTAGCCGAGTTCGTCCATGGCGCGCTGCACCCGCTCGCGCGTCTCCGGGCTGACGTTGTCGAAGCCGCGCGCCACCCGCGAGACGGTCTGCATGGAGACGCCGGCGGCATCGGCGACGGCGGCCATCGACGGAGCGCGTCGCGCAGCGGTCAGCTCGGTGCTCAACGCACGCTCCTCCCCGGTCCGCCGGTCGCGGGGACGACGACCGGGATGCCCGCACGCTAGCGCATGTTGACGTTGCCATGCTACGGTGACGTCGTTCGATGTTGACGTCAACATCGACGTCCCTCCGGATCGCCGCCACCGCGCGGACGAGCGCAGCCGCTCGACCCGGAGGACCCGGACGCAGCAGACAAGGGAGTCACATGAGCACGCTCGCAGCGCGCCCGGCCGAGGCGGCCTCCGCCCCGCGGCCGTCCGCTCGCCGCCCGAAGCCCCGGGGGCGGTACACCGGCTGGCTCTTCGTCGGCCCCTTCGTCGTGGTGCTCGTGGCCATGCTGATCGTCCCCATCGGGTACGCGCTCTGGCTCAGCCTGTTCCGCGACCAGCTCGTCGGTGGCAACCAGTTCGTCTGGTTCGCCAACTACGTGCAGCTCTTCCAGGACAGCGCGTTCTGGCAGGGCCTCGGCCGCGTCACGCTCTTCCTGCTCGTCCAGGTGCCGGTCATGCTCGGGCTGGCCCTCGTCGCCGCCCTCGCCCTCGACAGCGCCCGCCTGTGGGGCACCGGGTTCTTCCGCATCGCGGTGTTCCTGCCCTACGCCGTCCCCGGTGTCGTCGCGGCGCTCATCTGGGGCTTCATCTACGGCAACCAGTTCGGCCTGACCGGTGCGGCCAACGACCTCATCGGCATCGACCTGCTCCAGCCGTTCAGCGCGAGCTGGGTCCTCACGTCGATCGGCAACGTGGTCACGTGGGAGTTCCTCGGCTACAACATGCTGATCTTCTACGCCGCCCTCCGGGTCGTGCCGGGCGAGCTGTACGAGGCCGCCGAGCTCGACGGCGCCGGCCCGATGCGGACCGTGTTCTCGATCAAGCTGCCGGCCCTCCGCGGCCCGATGGTCATCGCGACGATCTTCTCGATCATCGGCAGCTTCCAGCTCTTCAACGAGCCGAACCTGCTGAAGACGCTCGCCCCGAACGTCATCGGCAGCTCCTTCACCCCGAACATGTACGCCTACTCGCTGTCCTTCAGCGGCCAGCAGTTCAACTACTCCGCGACCGTCGCCATCGTCATGGGTGTCATCACCGCCGTGATCGCGTACGTCGTCCAGGTCCGCGGAACGCGCCAGGAGAACCGATGAGCACCCTGCAGCAGCCCGCCGCCGGCGCGACCACGCCGGCCACGGTCACCGAGGCGACCACGACGCAGCGCGACCCGCGCGACCGGGCGACCCGTGCCTCCCGTCCGGGTCGGGGCCGCGCGCCGGTCGCCGGACGCAAGGTCAAGCGCTCCGGTCTGCTGACCGCCGTGATGGTCGTCTTCGTCGTCTACTCGTTCGCGCCGCTGTTCTACCTGCTCGTGAACAGCACGAAGACGCAGGCATCGCTCCTGTCGACCTTCGGGCTCTGGTTCGGCGGTGACTTCAACCTCTGGCAGAACATCGTCGACACGCTGACGTACAACGACGGCATCTTCATGCAGTGGCTCGGCAACACGCTGCTGTACGTCGTCGTCGGCGCCGGGGGAGCGACGCTCCTCGCGACCGTCGCCGGCTACGGCATGGCGAAGTTCCAGTTCCCGGGTCGCCGCGCGGTGTTCGCCGTGGTCCTCGGTGCCATCGCCGTGCCGGGCACCGCCCTCGCCGTCCCGACGTTCCTGCTCTTCTCGCAGTTCGGCCTGACGAACACCCCGTGGGCGATCATCCTGCCGTCGCTCATCAGCCCGTTCGGCATGTACCTCATCTGGACGTACGCGATCGACGCGATCCCGACCGAGCTCATCGAGGCAGCCCGCATGGACGGCGCCGGCGAGTTCCGGATCTTCTTCACCATCGCGCTGAAGCTGCTCACGCCCGGTGTCGTCACGGTCCTGCTCTTCGCGGTCGTCGCCACCTGGAACAACTACTTCCTGCCGCTCATCATGCTGAGCGACCCGAAGTGGTACCCGCTCACGGTCGGCCTCAACCAGTGGAACGCGCAGGCCACCGGGTCCGGCGCGCAGCCGATCTACAACCTCGTCGTCACCGGTTCGCTCCTCACGATCATCCCGATCGTGGTCGCGTTCCTCTTCCTCCAGCGCTTCTGGCAGTCCGGCCTCGCGGCCGGCTCCGTCAAGGCCTGACCCGCCGGACGGGAGGCGCGCCGGCAGCCCGCCCCGCGCCTCCGACCGACACGCAGCAGCACCACCCCTCTCCACGAAGAAGTCCCTTCTTCACAACGAAGTGAAAGGCACCCGAATGCACAAGCGCATCCGGCGCGGGCTCAGCGCCCTCGCCATCGGCGTCACCGCCGCGATCGCCCTCGCGGCCTGCGCCTCCGGCGGCTCGTCCGCGGGCGGTTCGTCCGACGACATCGCGAAGGCCCTGAAGGACGGCGGGACGCTGACCTACTGGTCCTGGACCCCCTCGGCCAAGGCGCAGGTCGCCGCCTTCGAGAAGCAGTACCCGAAGGTCAAGGTCAACCTCGTCAACGCCGGCACCGGCGCCGACCAGTACACGAAGCTGCAGAACACGATCAAGGCCGGCTCGGGCGCCCCCGACGTCGCGCAGGTCGAGTACTACGCGCTGCCGCAGTTCGCGCTGTCCGACTCGCTCGTCGACCTGTCGTCGTACGGCTTCGGCGACCTCGAGAGCAAGTTCTCGAAGGGCACCTGGAGCAACGTCGCGATGGACGGCAAGGTCTACGGCCTGCCGCAGGACTCCGGCCCCATGGCGCTGTTCTACAACGAGAAGGTCTTCTCGAAGTACGACATCGCCGTGCCGAAGACGTGGGACGAGTACATCGCCGCCGCGAAGAAGCTGCACGCCGCCGACCCCGAGGCGTACATCGCCGCGGACTCCGGCGACGCCGGCTTCACCACGAGCATGATCGCCCAGGCCGGTGGCACGCCCTTCACCACCGACGGCGACAAGATCACCATCAACCTCGAGGACGCCGGCACCAAGAAGTGGGCGAGCACGTGGGACCAGCTCGTCGAGCAGGGCCTGCTCTCGAAGACCACCGGCTGGACCGACGACTGGTACAAGCAGCTCGGCAACGGCCAGATCGCCACGATGGTGACCGGAGCCTGGATGCCCGGCAACCTGATCGCGAGCGTCCCGGAGTCCGCCGGTGACTGGCGCGTCGCCCCGATGCCGACCTACGACGGCGGCCAGGCCCAGACCGCGAGCAACGGCGGCAGCTCCCAGGTCGTCATGAAGCAGTCGAAGAACCCGGCCCTCGCCGCGGGCTTCCTCAAGTGGCTGAACTCCTCCGAGGAGTCGACGAAGGTCTTCATGGAGTCCGGCGGCTTCCCGTCGACCACCGCCGACCTCGACTCGAGCTCGTTCCTGCAGGAGAAGCCGTCGTACTTCGGTGGCCAGCAGATCAACGAGGTGCTCGTGGACGCGTCCAAGACCTCGGCCAACGACTTCACCTACCTGCCGTACCAGGTGTACGCGAACAGCGTCTACGCCGACACCGTCGGGCAGTCGTACGAGAAGGGCACCTCGCTCGAGAGCGGGCTGCAGGCCTGGCAGAAGGCCCTCGTGAAGTACGGCAACGACCAGGGCTTCACGGTCACCTCCAAGTAGCACCCCCGTCACACCCCCACCGGGGCCGTGCGGACATCCCGTCCGCACGGCCCCGTCGTACGAAACGAGTCACCTCATGCGCTTCGCCATCGGCGAGACCGACTTCCTGCTCGACGGCGAGCCGCACCGGGTCCTGTCCGGCGCGATCCACTACTTCCGCGTGCACCCGGACCTCTGGCAGGACCGGATCCGCAAGGCGAAGCTGATGGGCCTGAACACCGTCGAGACCTACGTCGCCTGGAACGCCCATGCGCCCCGTCCCGGTGTGTTCGACCTGACCGGCGGCCTCGACCTCGGCCGGTTCCTCGACCTGGTCGCCGCCGAGGGCATGCACGCCATCGTCCGCCCCGGGCCCTACATCTGCGCCGAGTGGACCAACGGCGGGCTGCCGTACTGGCTCTTCGCCGACGGCACCGTCGGGGTCCGCCGGAACGAGCCGGGCTTCCTCGCCGCCGTGCGGGAGTACCTCGAGCACCTCGCCCCGGTGCTCGTCCCGCGCCAGATCGACCAGGGCGGGCCGATCGTGCTCGTGCAGGTCGAGAACGAGTACGGCGCCTACGGCTCGGACGCGTCCTACCTGCGGGAGCTCGAGGCGATGCACCGGGCCATCGGCCTGACCGTCCCGTTCACGAGCGTCGACCAGCCGATGGACTCGATGCTCGAGGACGGGTCGCTGCCCTCGCTCCACAAGACCGGTTCCTTCGGCTCGCGCTCCACCGCGCGGCTCGCGCGACTCCGCCAGGCCCAGCCGACCGGGCCGCTCATGTGCTCGGAGTTCTGGGACGGCTGGTTCGACAGCTGGGGCGAGCACCACCACACCACCCCGGCGTCCGCGTCGGCATCGGACCTCGACGACCTGCTCGCCGCCGGTGGCTCCGTCAACATCTACATGTTCCACGGCGGCACGAACTTCGGCTTCACCAACGGCGCGAACGACAAGGGCGTGTACCGGCCGATCGCGACCTCGTACGACTACGACGCCCCGCTCGACGAGGCCGGTCGCCCGACGGCGAAGTTCCACGCCTTCCGCGCGGTCATCGAGCGCTACGCGCCCGTCCCGCCGCTGCCCGAGTCGATGCGGGAGGGTGGTTCGGGTCGCCTTGAATCGTATGATCATTCGAGCGGCCGGGAGGCACGGGTCACCCCCGCCAGTGACCTCGCCGTCCGCCTGGACCGCGTCGCGTCGCTCCGCTCCCTGCTGCCCACGCTCACGGACTGGTCGACGCACGACGAGCCGCCGACCTTCGACGCCCTCGGCGCCGCGAGCGGCTTCGTGCTGTACCGGACCGAGGTCGACCTGCCCACCGGGGGCGTCCTGACCGTCGGCACCGAGGTCCGCGACCGTGCGGTCGTCTCCGTCGACGGGGTGGTCGTCGGCGTCCTCGAACGCGAGCACCACGACCGGGCGATCGCCCTCCCGCCGGTCGTCGGCACGCTCGAGCTCCTCGTCGAGGACCAGGGCCGCGTCGACTACGGGCCCCGCATCGGCGAGCCGAAGGGCCTGATCGGCGGCGTGGCCGTCGACGGCGTGCCGCTCGCCCGGTGGTCCGCGTCGCCGCTCGCCCTCGACCCGATCGCCCCGGCAGCGCTGTCGGCACTGGCAGACGTCCCGCCGACGGGCGGCGACGTGCTCGCCGGGCCGGTGGTCGCGGCGGGGTCGTTCGAGCTGGCGACCGCCGACGACCGGTACCTGTCGCTCGACGGCTTCCGCAAGGGCGTCGCCTGGGTCAACGGCTTCTGCCTCGGCCGGTACTGGTCGCGGGGACCCCAGCAGACCCTGGCCGTGCCGGGTCCGGTGCTCCGTGCCGGTCGGAACGAGGTCGTCGTCCTGGAGCTGCACGCGGCGGCGTCCCGTACGGTCTGCCTGCTCGCCGAGCCGGACCTGGGGCACACCGAGGCGTAGCTCGCGCGCGTGTCCGGGAAGGATCAGACGGCGCGGGCGTCGGCCCAGGCGCGCACTCGGAGCAACCCCGCTCGTCGCCAGCGCCACAGCGGTGCGGTCTTCGAGCCGTCGTCCCCCCGCGCCCGGGTCAGCAACCCGATCTGCCGCCGGTGGTCGATGCCGTGTTCGTCGTGCCACTCGACGAAGGCGTCGTCGAGCACGGTGTCGATGCCGGCCCGCGGCGCGGACCACGACAGCAGGAAGCCGACGTACTCGAGTCGGTCCTCGGTCAGGCGGACGGCGACGCGGGGGAGCCGGACCGACACGACCGTCCCGAGCGCGACGACGGCGGCACCGAGCACGAGGCAGAAGACCCGGGCCGAGGCACCCGGGTCGAACGCGACCGACGCCAGGACGATCCCGGTGCCGACCACGACGGGGCCGAACACCACGGCCGTGAGGACCCGGTCCAGACGAGGCTGCCGGATCGTGGTCGTCACGGAGCGTCCGCGTCGAGGGCGTCGAGGGCGTCGAGGGCGTCGAGGTCGGCCAGGGCACGCCGGGCGTCGGCGATCCGGTCGGCCTCGGGGCGCGACCACCACTCCGGGCCGCGTTCGCCGAGGCCGTGCTTCGCGAGGCCGTTGCGGTGCCGTGCGGCGGCGAGGGCGCCCTCGCCGCCGGCCTGCTTCGCCCGCTTCACCGCGTTGCGACCGCGACCGAGGTGGGAGCGGAGGGCCGCGGCGACGTCCTCCGGGAGCGCGGGGTCGGTCCGGCGCCAGCGGCGGCCGTCCACGACGAAGAAGTGGTCGTCGGGCTCGGCGGTCATGCTCCCGAGTCTGCACCGTCGGTGGTCGGCGGTAGACAGGTGTCGATGACCGAAGCGCGCACCCGTCCGATGCTCGACGTCAAGCGGATCTACGCCGAGGACGCCGCCCTCCAGCTCCCGCGGGGGCGGGAGGTGGTCGGGCGCTGGCCCGACGCCGAGATCGTGCCCGTCGCCTCGCACTGGAACATCCCCGAGGTGCACGGCGACGAGCGGAACGTGCAGCGCTGGGTGCGGATCAAGACCGAGGCGCTCGTGCTCGGCGTCAAGAAGTCCCTCGTGACCCGGCCGAACGGTCGCTCCGCGGACTTCATCGCCCCGTCGACCGCGAACGGCTGCGCGATGGCGTGCGCCTACTGCTACGTCCCGCGCCGCAAGGGCTACTCGAACCCGGTGACGGTGTTCGCGAACATCGAGCAGATCACGAAGCACGTCGCCAGGAACATCGCCAAGCAGGGCCCGAAGACCGAGCCGAACCAGTGCGACCCGGACGCCTGGGTCTACGACATCGGCGAGAACAGCGACTGCTCGGTCGACGCGATGATCAGCGACAACGTGCGCGACCTCTGCGACCTGTTCCGGATGACCCCGACGGCGAAGGCCTCGTTCGCCACGAAGTACGTCAACCGCGACTTGCTCGACTGGGACCCGCTGGGGCGCACGCGCATCCGGTTCTCCCTCATGCCGCACGAGACCGCGAAGGTGACGGACATCCGGACGAGCCCGATCGCCGAGCGCATCGCCGCGGTGAACGACTTCGTCGAGGCCGGGTACGAGGTCCACCTCAACTTCTCGCCGGTCATCCTCACCCCGACGTGGGAGGCCGACTGGGCCGAGCTGCTCCGTCAGGTCGACGACGTGCTGTCCCCGGCCGCGAAGGCGCAGCTCGCCGCCGAGGTGATCTTCCTCACCCACAACCAGCCCCTGCACGAGGTGAACCTCGGCTGGCACCCGAAGGCCGAGGACCTCCTCTGGCGTCCGGACCTGCAGGAGCAGAAGCTGTCGCAGAACGGCGCCGTCAACGTGCGCTACCGGTCGGGGATGAAGGGGCAACTCGTGGAGCGCTTCCGGGAGCTCGTCGCCGAGCACCTGCCGTCCTGCACCATCCGCTACGCGTTCTGAGCGGACGCCGACGCCGACGCTGGCGTCCACAACCGCCGGGAACGACGAACGCCCGCACCGACGAGCGGTGCGGGCGTCACGGGTGATCGACGATCACTTGCCGTCGAACGCGTCCTTGGCCTTCTCCTTGTCGAGGCGACCCTCGCCCATGACCTGGTCCTTCTGGCCCTGGTGCGTGAGCTCGGCGTCGTCGGTCTTGTGGCCGACGGCCTCCTCGACCCTGCCGGCGACCTTCTGCGTGACGTCCTTGGCCTTGTCTCCGAGCGACATGGTGCTTCCTTCCTCCGGGAACCGCCGAGGGTCCCCGGCGCCTGTGCCCTCGAGACAACCACCCGTCGGTCGACGGCTCGCGGCAGGGGTGGAGGTTTTTGTACCCCGACCGGTTCCAGCGGGGTACGACTACGGGACGAGCCGGTCTGCGCGGTAGCGGTCGAACAGCTCGGTGAAGGCCCGCTCGGTGCGGCGGAAGGCCGTGAAGCCTGCCTCGCGGCTCTTGCCCATGTCGGTCACGACCTCCATCGCGCGGCCGAGGTCGGCGTCGGTGTGCCACCAGGACGCCAGGCGCGCGATGTCGGACTCGACGAGTCCGTGCCGCTCCGCGATGCCCGCCCACGCCGACTCGTGCGGGGCCATCTGCTCCTCGAGCGGGCGCGGACGGTCCGCGTACCCGACGACCCGTGCCGGGTCGACGCCGAGGTGCGCAGCGAGCCGCGGCCACATCCACCGCCAGCGGAAGACGTCGCCGTTGACCACGTTGAACGCCTCGTCCGCCCCCTCGGGACTGGTCGCCGCCCACACCATGTGCTCGGCGAGGATGCCCGAGTCGGTCATGTCCGTCAGGCCGTTCCACTGCGCCTCGCTGCCGGGGAAGACGAAGTCGAGGTCGAGCTCCCTGGCGAGCGTGGCCTGCACCGCGATCGTCAGGCCCATGTTCATCGCGTTGCCGACCGCGTGGCCGATCACCGTGTGCGAGCGGTGGACGGACCACGTGAAGCCCTGGCGCTCGGCGGCGGCGAACAGTTCGTCCTCCTGCGCGTAGTAGAAGTTCGGGGTGTCCAGGCGCGGCTCCTCCTCGTGGAAGGGCGTGTCCGGCATCTCGCCGGCGGCGTACGCCTCGAACGGGCCGAGGTAGTGCTTCAGGCCGGTGACGAGCGCGACGTGCTCGAGTGGCGCGTGCGCGAGTGCGGCGAGCAGGTCCCGGACCATGCCGCCGTTGACCCGGATGTTCTCGGCCTCGGTGTCCTGTCGCTGCCACGCGGTGAAGAACACGTGCGTCGGGCGTTCGTCGGCCAGCGCCGCACGGAGCGAGTCCGGGTCGCGCAGGTCCGCGGGGACGGTCCGGACGCCGTCGCGGGGGAGCGGACGGCGGGAGAGCGCGGTCACGGCCCACCCGAGGTCGAGCAGGTGGTCGACGAGGGCGGAGCCGGTGATGCCGCTGGCCCCCACGACGAGGGCTTCGGGGCGGGCGGGGATCGGTTCTGTGGTGGTCGTCATCGTCGGGTGCAACGCGCGCCGACGACAGGTGTTCCCTAGCGGGGGCGGCGGATCCGGATCGGACCCTTCGCCGTGGACGGGTCGACCACGCTGCCGTGCTGCGTGATCTCGACCTCGCCCCGCGCCACCATCCGGCGGGCCGCTCGTCGTGCCGGCTCCATGAGCGGACGCCAGTCGTCCGGCGCGACGGACCGGGCGACCTCGGACGGGCAGATGCTCGCGCTCCGTGCACGGGCGGCGAGGAGCTCGTCGATCCGCTGCTCGAGCGCGCGGTCGGTGTCGTCGAGGCCGTGCTTCCGGCACGCCGCCGAGCAGTACCTCGCGTCGTGCGGGGCCGACGACGGCATCCGTCGGCCGCACGATGCGCAGGTGCGCTCCGCGTGTGCCTGCTCCGACGCCGCCGCGTCCTCGGCGGTCCTGATCGATCGTCCCATGCGCCCCATCCTGGTCCCCGGGTCCGGACCTGTGCACAGCCCGGACCCGGCTGGCAGCATCGGAGCGGTGAACCCGGACCCGAATCCCCTCCGCCCGCACGAGCCCGCCTGGGTCGAGCACGTCATGTGGTGGCACGTCTACCCGCTCGGGGCCGTCGGCGCCGACGTCCGACCGCGGACCCCGGTCGACGAGCGTGCCGTCGAGCACCGGCTCCAGCGGCTCGTGCCCTGGCTCGACCACGTGGTCGACCTCGGGCTGAACGGGCTGCTGCTCGGCCCGGTCTTCGCGAGCTCGACGCACGGGTACGACACGGTCGACCACTTCCGTGTCGACCCGCGGCTCGGCGACGACGCCGACCTCGACGCACTCGTCGGGGCAGCCCACGAACGCGGCGTGCGGGTCGTGCTCGACGGCGTGTTCAACCACGTCGGGCGCGAGCACCCCGCCTTCCGTGCGCTCGAGGAGCAGGGTCCGGACGCCCCGACCGCGGAGCTCTTCGCGGTCGAGCGGTCCGGTTGGCAGGCCGGGGACCCCGTGCCGGTCCGGGACTTCGAGGGGCACGACATCCTCGTCGCGCTCGACCACGAGGGCCGCGCCGCCGAGGACCTGGTGGTCGAGGTGATGACGTACTGGCTGGGGCGCGGCATCGACGGGTGGCGGCTCGACGCGGCCTACGCGGTACCGCCGGCGTTCTGGGCGCGAGTGCTGCCGCGCGTCCGGGAGCGCTTCCCCGACGCGTGGTTCAGCGGCGAGGTCATCCACGGCGACGCGGCGGCCGTCGTCGCGGCGTCGACGATGGACTCGACCACGCAGTACGAGCTGTGGCAGGCGGTCTGGCACGGCATCGCGGACCGGAACTGCTTCGAGCTCGCGCACGCGGTCGAACGGCACGACGCCCTGCTGGGCACGTTCGTCCCGACGACCTTCGTCGGCAACCACGACGTCACCCGCATCGCGAGCGCGGTGGGGGAGCGGTTCGCGGGGCACGCGGCGGCGGTGCTGTTCACCGTCGCTGGCACGCCCGTCGTCTACGCCGGCGACGAGTACGGCTGGACCGCGGTCAAGGAGGAGCGCGAGGGCGGCGACGACGCGGTCCGACCGGAGCTGCCGTCGACCCCGCCCGAGCCGACCGACCTGACCCACGCGGTCGAGGCGCTCGTGGCCCTGCGGCGGCGCAACCCGTGGCTGCACCGCGCCCACACCGACGTCGTCCACCTGACCAACACCGCGGTCGTCCTGCGCACCGCGACGGCCGACGCCGCGGTGGTGACCGCCCTGAACCTGGCGGACGACCCCGTCGAGGTGCCCGCGGCCGACGCGACGCGGGTCGAGGCGGGCGGTGGCGACCTGCGGGACGGCACCCTGCGCCTCCCGGCCGCCGGGTGGGCCGTCCTGACGTCCTGACGCAACGAGACTCGGGCTGGGCGACCGTCCTTGCGCCGATCGGCGCGAGATGTGTCGCCCAGCCCGAGTCTCGAGGCTGAGGGGAGAGCCCTACTTGCGCGCGGACGCCGCCCGGCGCTTGTTGAACACGTCGAACGCGACGGCGGCGAGCAGCACCAGGCCCTTGATGAGCGACTGGTACTCGGTGCCGACACCGAGGATCGACATGCCGTTGTTCAGGATGCCGATGATGAGACCACCGACGATCGCACCCGGCACCGTGCCGATGCCGCCGGTGACCGCGGCGCCACCGATGAACACGGCCGCGATGGCGTCGAGCTCGAAGCCGTTGCCGGCACCCGGGGCGGCCAGGTTGAGCTGGCCTGTGAAGACCACGCCCGCCAGGGCCGCGATGACGCCCATGTTCACGAAGAGCAGGAACGTGACGCGCTTGGTCTTGACGCCGGACAGCTGCGCGGCGAGGGCGTTGCCGCCGATCGCGTAGACGTGGCGACCGAACACCGAGCTGCGCATGACCACGGAGTAGACGACCACGAGCAGGCCGAGCACGACGAGCACGATCGGCGTGCCGTTGTAGCTGGCGAGCAGCAGCGCGACGTAGATCACGAGTGCGGCGCCGAAGGCCGTCTTCACGATGAACCAGGCGAACGGCTCGCTCTCGAGCTGGTACTTGCGGCGCGTGATGCGCCCACGGAACGCGGAGATCACCATGACGGCGGCGGCCGCGATGCCGAGGATCATCGTGAGCGGCTCGTAGCCCGTGGTGCCGAACGACGGCAGGAAGCCGGAGCCGAGCGAGCGGAAGCCCTCCGGGAACGGCGAGATCTGCTGGTTCTGCAGCACGATCTGGGTGGCACCGCGGAAGGCGAGCATGCCGGCGAGCGTCACGATGAACGCCGGGATGCCGAAGTACGCGATCCAGAAGCCCTGCCAGGCGCCGACGAGCGCACCGACGACGAGGCAGAGGAGCGCCGCCACGGGCCACGGGATGCCCCACTGAGTGATCATCACGCCGGCCATCGCGCCGCTGAAGGCGACGACCGACCCGACCGACAGGTCGATGTGGCCGGCGATGATCACCATCACCATGCCGATCGCCAGGATCAGGATGTAGCTGTTCTGGACGATGATGTTCGAGACGTTGATCGGGGCCAGCGTGATGCCGCTCGTCGCCACCTGGAAGAAGATGACGATGACGATCAGCGCGATGAACAGGCCGATCTGTCGGAGCTGCCCGGTGAGGTAGCCGGCGGCGGACTTAAGCGCGTTCATTGACTGGGGTCTCCCGTTCCTGGGTCATGTACTGCATGAGGACCTCGGGTGTGGCCTCGGAGCGGGGCACGTCAGCGGTGATCGTGCCCTCGGAGAGTGTGTAGATGCGGTCGCAGATGCCGAGCAGCTCGGGCAGCTCGGACGAGATCACGATGACGCCCTTGCCCTGGTCGGCGAGCTCGTTGATGAGCGTGTAGATCTCGTACTTCGCGCCGACGTCGATGCCGCGGGTCGGTTCGTCGAGGATGAGCACGTCGGGGTCGGCGTACATCCACTTCGACAGGACGACCTTCTGCTGGTTGCCGCCGGAGAGCTTGCCCGTCACGGCGTCGACGTTCGGCGCCTTGATGTTCATGCTCTTCAGGAAGCCGCCGGCGACCGTGGTCTCCTTCGACGCGTTCACGAAGCCCCAGTCAGCGAGCTTGCCGAGCGCCGAGCCGGAGATGTTCCGCTTGATGTCGTCGATGAGGTTCAGGCCGTACCGCTTGCGGTCCTCGGTGGCGTAGGCGATGCCGTTGTCGATCGCCCGCGTCACGGTGTTCGTCTTGATCGGCACGCCGCGCTTGTAGACGGTGCCGGAGATGCCGGTGCCGTACGAGTGCCCGAAGACGCTCATCGCGAGTTCCGTGCGGCCCGCGCCCATCAGGCCGGCGATGCCGACGACCTCGCCGGCGCGGACGTCGAGGTTCACCTGGTGGATGATCTCGCGGGAGCCGTCGAGCGGGTGGTGGACGGTCCAGTCCTCGATGCGCAGGAGCTCCTCGCCGATCTTCGGCTCGCGCTCCGGGTAGCGGCTGGACAGGTCGCGACCGACCATGCCCCGGATGATCCGGTCCTCGGAGACGTCGTCGCCGTGCATGTCGAGCGTCTCGATCGTCTTGCCGTCGCGGATGATCGTGACCTTGTCGGCGATCGCCTTGATCTCGTTGAGCTTGTGGCTGATGATGATCGCCGTCATGCCCTCGGCCTGCAGCGAGCGGATGAGCTCGAGCAGGTGCTCCGAGTCGTCGTCGTTCAGCGCGGCGGTCGGCTCGTCGAGGATGAGGAGCCGGACCTCCTTCGAGAGCGCCTTCGCGATCTCGACGAGCTGCTGCTTGCCCACACCGATGTCGGTGATCTTGGTGACCGGGTTGTCCTTGAGCCCGACGCGCTTGAGCAGCGCCGCGGCCTCCAGGTTCGTCTTGTTCCAGTCGATGAGCCCGCCCTTGACGCGCTCGTTGCCGAGGAAGATGTTCTCGGCGATCGACAGGAAGGGGCTGAGTGCGAGCTCCTGGTGGATGATCACCACGCCCGCCTTCTCGGAGTCGTTGATGTCACCGAACTGCACCGGCTTGCCGTCGAGCAGGATCTCGCCGTCGAAGGAGCCGTGCGGGTAGACGCCCGACAGCACCTTCATCAGGGTCGACTTGCCCGCGCCGTTCTCGCCGCAGATCGCGTGGACCTGGCCGCGCTCGACCTCGATCGAGACGCCCTGCAGCGCCTTCACACCGGGGAAGGTCTTCGTGATGTCCCGCATCTCGAGGATGGTGTCCGCCATGTGGACCGCCTTTCCGTCGTCCGCGCGTGCGCGCGGGTGGAGACGGACCGGAGGCGCGGTGCGGGGCCGCACCGCGCCTCCAGTCCTGTGGATGGTTGCGACTACTTGAGGTCGGCCTCGGTGTAGTAGCCCGAGTCGACGAGGACTTCCTTGTAGTTGTCCTTCGTGACGACGGTCGGCTGGAACAGGTAGGTCGGGACGACCTTGACCTTGTTGTCGTAGCTCTTGTCGTCGTTCGTCTCGGGGGTCTTGCCGGTGAGCAGGTCCTCGGCCATCGTCACGGACTGCTTCGCGAGCTTGCGCGTGTCCTTGTAGATGGTGGAGTACTGCTGGCCCGCGATGATCGACTTGACCGAGGCGGCCTCGGCGTCCTGGCCGGTCACGATCGGCAGCGGACGGTCACCCGAGCCGTAGCCGGCGCCCTGCAGGGCCGAGATGATGCCGATCGACATGCCGTCGTAGGGCGAGAGCACGCCGTCGAGCTTCGTGCCGCCGGAGTAGGTCGACGCGACGAGGTTCTGCATGCGGGCCTTGGCGGTCGCCGGGTCCCACTGCTGCGTGGCGGCCTGCGAGAGCTGGTCCTGGCCGGAGCCGATTTTCAGCGTGCCGTCCTCGAGGTACGGCTTGAGGGTGTCCATCGCGCCGTTGAAGAAGAAGCCCGCGTTGTTGTCGTCGAGCGAGCCGGCGAAGACCTCGATGTTGAAGGGGCCCTTCTTGCCGGTCTTCTTGCCGTCCGCGTCGACCACACCGAGGCCGGTGAGCAGCGAGGTGGCCTGGTCGACGCCGACCTTGTAGTTGTCGAACGACACGTAGTAGTCGACGTTCTTGTTGCCGGTGAGCAGGCGGTCGTACGAGATGACCTTGATGCCGGCCTTCGCCGCCTGGTCGAGCTGGTCGGAGAGCGCGCCACCGTCGATCGACGCGATGATGAGCACCTTCGCGCCCTTGGTGATCATGTTGCTGACCTGCTGGGCCTGCTGCTGGACCTTGTTGTCGCCGTACTCGAGGTCGACCTTGTAGCCGGCCTTCTCGAGGTCGCTCTTGACGGCGTCGCCGTCCTTGATCCACCGCTCGGAGACCTTGGTCGGCATGGCGACGCCGACCAGGGCGCCCTTGTTGTCGCCGCCGCCGTCACCGCTGCCGGTGGCGCCGCGTCCGCCTGCGGAGCAGCCGGCCAGTGCGATGGCGATGCCGAAGGCTGCGACGCCCGCGACGATCCTGCGCTTCATCATCGAAGTACCTCTGTTCCTGCGCGTCGACATCGACGCACTCGGGTGCCGGGGCTGCTGTGCCCCGTGGGATGTGCTCGTGTGAGCGCTCACATACTGAGGGTTCCGTGGCGGGGTGTCAACTCGTCGTGACCGATCCGAGATGTTGCCGCGCGGGGCGGACCGGGCGCTACGCTCGGCCAGGTGACGACCACGACCGCGCTCGGGGGCACCGGCGGCAGACGCCGCAAGGCCCCGACGATCTTCGACGTCGCCGAGCGCGCGGGCGTCTCCCACCAGACCGTCTCCCGGGTGATCAACGGGGACCCGACCGTGCGCGAGGCCTACCGGTCGCAGGTGACGGATGCCGTCGCGGCGCTCGGCTACCGCCCGCGGGCCGCGGCCCGGGCACTCGCCGGCGGACGCAGCCGGGCGCTCGGCATCATCACCGCCGGCGACGCGCTGTACGGGCCCTCGAGCACGGCGATCGGCTTCGAGCGGGCCGCCCGGTCGGCGGGCTACCACGTCCTGCTCTCCACGCTGCCGGACGAGCCGCGCCCGATCGACCTGTCCGGGGCGCTCACCACGCTGCTGGCGCAGGACGTCGCCGCGATCGTGCTCGTCGCCGCCGACAACCGCGTGCTCGACGCCCTCGCGTCCCTGACCATCCCGGTCTCGGTGCCGGTCGTCGTCGCCAACGCCGTGCAGCGGGATGCCCTGACCCCCGCGGCGCCGAGCGTGGCCGCCGTCGCGATCGACCAGGCCGCCGGCACGACGCTCGTGATGGACCACCTGTTCGCCCGCGGGCACCGGCGCATCGTGCACATCGCCGGGCCGGCGGTGTCGCAGGAGTCCGAGGTGCGCCGCGCCACCTTCGAGCGGATCATGCGCGAGGCGGGCCTCGAGCCGGTCGTCCTCGACGGCGACTGGACCCCGGCGAGCGGCTTCGCGGCGGCGCGGACGATCGACGTGCACGCCGTCGACGCGGTGTTCGCGGGGAACGACCAGATGGCGCTCGGGGTCCTGCACGCCTTCGCGGACGAGGGGCTCCGCGTGCCGGACGACATCGCCGTCGTGGGCTTCGACGACATCCCGGAGGCCGCGCACTTCACCCCGCCGCTCACCACGGTGCGGCAGGACTTCGTGGCGATGGGGGAGCGGGTGCTCACGGCGGTGCGTGCGGTCGTCGAGGGTGCGCCGATGGACCAGGCGCTGCTGCGACCGGAGCTGGTGGTGCGCCGGAGCGCGTGACCCGGAGCGCATGATCCGGCGCGCGGTGGGCCGCGGTCGTGCAGCCGGCTCAGTGCCGGAGCGGGAGCCAGACGCGCATCGGTGCTGCGCCGCGGTTCGCCCAGGCGTAGTACGGCACGGCGGTCGCGGTGACGGGTGACCCGGCCTGGAGGCCCGTGGTCGCGTCGCCGGGGCCGGCCGCGTCGACGACGCTGGTCGCGTCCCCGGCGCGATCCGCGCCTCCCGGCTCGTCCAGCCGCCGGTACGGCCACGCTGCCTGCTCGTGCTGCGCCGGGGCGGACCCGGACACGCGCAGCGTGACGACGCCGTCGAGCAGGTCGTCGCGGCGCTCCTCGGTGATCGGCGCGGTGGCGTCGACCGTCAGGTCGTCGACCGTGAAGCCCTGCTGGTCCGCCTGCTCGACGGCGTAGACGAGCGGGCCGCGCTCGATCGCGAGCTGTCCGCGGGCGGCGTCGATGCGGGGATCGGCGACGTACCGGTGCGGGCTCGTGTCGAAGCGGAGCTCGACGGTGTCGCCCGCGGTCCACTCGCGCTCGACGACGTGGAGCGTGCCGGGGGCCGGGACGGCCTCGCCGCCCGCGCCCGTGACCGTCGTGGTGTCCGACCACGCGGGGATGCGCAGGCCGAGGGCCAGGGGGCCGCCCTCGGTGACCGTGACGACCACGCGGCCGTCGTGCGGGTAGCCGGTCTCGACGCGCACCGGTCCGAGGTCCGCGGTGGCGTACTGGTGGACCTGCAGGCCGCCGTCGGTCGACGTCGCGAGGTAGCCGTCCAGGCTCGCGAACGTCCGCATGATGTTCGGCGGGCAGCACGCGCAGTCGAACCAGCCGCGGCGGCCGTGCGCGGGGGAGCGGTTCTCGTCCCGGTGGGCCGCGTCGCGGTGCTGCAGCGGGTTCACGTAGAAGTACTCGGTGCCGGCGAGGCTCACGCCCGGCAGGAACGCATTGTACAGCAGGCGCTCGATCGCGTCGGCGTACACGGGCTTCCCGGTCGCGAGGAGCAGGCGCCACGCCCACTGGATCCCGCCGATCGCGGCGCAGGTCTCCGCGTAGCCGCGGTCCGTCGGGAGCTCGTACGGGTCGCCGAACGCCTCCCAGTCCCAGCGCGCGCCGAGCCCACCGGTGATGAACGCCTTCGTCGCCTGCATGTCGGCGAACTGCCGCTCGCTCGCAGCGAGGAGTTCGGTGTCGCCGGTCTCGATCGCGACGTCCACCGCTCCGGCTGCCAGGTACACCGCGCGCACGGCGTGCCCCTCGACGGTGGTCGCCTCGCGCGCCGGCACCCGGTCGGAGAAGTACGTCGGCTCGCCGCCGGCGCGCTCGATGATGCCGTGCCCGCGGGCGTCGACGAACCAGTGGGCGAGGTCGAGGTAGGCGCGGGTGCCCGTCTCGCGGTACAGCTCGACGAGGCCCGTCTCGACGACGGGGTGGCCGTCGATGTCGTGCAGCTTCGGCGTGCCGTCCGGTGCGGTGCCGTCGCCGAACGTGCGGACCAGGTGGTCGGCGTTCCTGATCGCGATCTCGAGCAGCCCGGTGTCGCCCGTGGCCCGGTGCTGGGCGACGGCCGCCTGGTACAGGTGCCCGGCGCAGTACAGCTCGTGGCTCCACTCGAGGTCCGTGTACCGCTCGCCCGCGCCGCGGACCTGCTGCACCGAGTCCAGGTAGCCGTCCTCGGCCTGTGCTCGGCCGTACAGGGCGGTGACCTCGCGCTGCAGCTCGAGCAGGTCGTCGGCCGGGGCGCGGCCGTACTCCCACGCCACCGCCTCGAGCCACTTCGTGACGTCCGAGTCCATGAAGATCGGGCCGACCGCCTCGCCCTGCTCGTCGCCGGCGGCGATGCGGAGGTTGCGGAAGTTGCCCGCGGCCTCGAGCTGCCGGTACCCGCTGCGGATCGCGTCCCGCCCGTTGCGCTCCTGACGGAGTGCCCAGAAGCCGCCGGTGATGCGGGCCTGCCCGGCGGGCAGCGGGCGGAGTGCGAGGTGTGCGTCCTCGGTCGGGAGGGCCGGGGTCGCGGTGTGCGCACCACTGGCGGTCGCGGTCGTGGTGGTCATGGCGCCTCCTTGCGTCCGGCGAGCGGCGATCCGAGCGGAAAGCGCTTTCCGGAGCTGACGCTACGGCAGGCCGCGCGGCTGCACAAGACTCGCCGGTCGTATGCTCGGACCGCGACCACCGACCGGAAAGGACGTTGCCGTGCCCCAGGACCGCAGTGGCCGCCCCGCCCGCATCACCGACGTCGCCGCGCTCGCCGGGGTGTCGATCGGGACCGCCTCGAAGGCCCTGAACGACACGGGGCAGCTGCGCGACGAGACCCGAGCGCGGGTGAAGGACGCCGCCGAGAAGCTCGGGTTCGTCGGCGACGCCCGGGCTCGTGCGCTGTCGTCCGGTCGCACGTACACCGTGGGCATGGTCACGACGGACTCGTTCGGACGGTTCACGATGCCGGTGCTGCTCGGGGCCGAGGACGCCCTGTCCGCCGGCGAGGTCATGGTCCTGCTCGCCGACACCCGCGACGACCACGTCCGCGAGGCCCACTACCTCCGCTCGCTCGTCGCCCGCGGGGTCGACGGCATCATCGTCACCGGCCGTTCCGCCGACGCCCGCCCGCCGATCGACGTCCCCGTCCCCGTGCCGGTCGTCTACGCGCTGACCCCGTCCACCTCGGCGTCGGACGTGTCGGTCACCCTCGACGACGCCGGGGGCGCGGCCGACGCTGCGGCGCACGTGCTGGCACTCGGGCGGCGGCGGGTGGCCGTGGTCTCCGGCCCGGCCGACGCCCGTTCCGCCGTCAGCCGTGCGACCGGAGCCCGGTCGGTGCTCGGGGACCGCATGGTGGGGGAGCCGATGCACGGCGAGTGGTCGGAGCGGTGGGGGCGGCAGGCCGTGGACCTGCTCGACCGTGCTCCGGCAGACGTGGACGCGGTGGTGTGCGGCAACGACCAGATCGCCCGCGGGGTGTGCGACCGGCTGCGCGAGACCGGGCGGAGCGTCCCCGGTGACGTCGCGGTGACCGGCTACGACGACTGGGACGTGGTGGCGCTGGCGAGTCGTCCGCCGCTGACGACCGTCGACATGCGGTTGGACGAACTCGGGCGGATCGCCGGGCGGTCGCTGCTCGAGCTCGTCGCCGGTGGCCGGCCCGCGTCGGTGTCGGTGACGCCGTCCCTGGTGGTGCGCGAGAGCACGGTCGGCGCGTAGGGCCGCGGGCGGCGCGCTCGTCGTCGTGCTCGTTCTCGCCGTCGTCCTCGTTCCCCGGGTTCCGCAATTACGGCATCTCGGCGGCGCGCGCCCTGCTCCTCGGGACCCCGACCGCACACGAGCGGCGAGTCGTGGGACCTCGGCGAGCACGACCCGGGCGGGTCGGCACGGACGAGTCGGGCGGAGTGGGTCCGGCGCCGAGCGGGCAGGACACGCCGCGTGTGGATCGCCGAGCGGGCGGGATCGGTCGCCGGGCGGCGTCGAGGGTGACGGGAACGGCCCGCTCAGTGGGAGGGCGGCCGGCGCCCCACGGTTCCGGGCGGGTGCGGGTATGCGGGCGAGGCGGGCGGAGTGGGTCCGGCACCGAGCGGGCAGGACATGCCGCGTGTGGATCGCCGAGCGGGCGGGATCCGTCGCCGGGCGGCGTCGAGGGTGACGGAAACGGCCCGTTCGGCGGGAGCTCGGCGGGCGGATCCACGGTTCTGAGCGGGCGGGCGTGCGTGCGGGGATGCGGGCGGCGGCGGGCGCCGAGCGGGTCGGACACGCCGCGCGCGGATCGTCGAGCGGGCGGGATCCGTCGCCGGGTGGCGTCGAGGGTGACGGAAACGGCACGTTCGGCGGGCGGGCGGCGGGCGGGCGTCGGGAGGGTCTGGCGTGTACGAGCAGGGCGGCGCGCCGTCGCGTTGCAGGCGTGAGCGCTCACGTGCCAGGATGTGAGCGCTCACGCAGGACGACGAGGTCTCGGGAGGACACATGAGCGACGACCGCCGACAGCAGGTCGAACACGGCCGCACGACCCTCGGCATCGAGCTCGGCTCCACCCGGATCAAGGCGGTCCTGGTCGACGAGGACCTCCGGCCGATCGCGAGCGGCTCCCACGAGTGGGAGAACGAGTACGTCGACGGCCGGTGGACCTACCCTCTCGTCGCCGTCGAGACCGGGGTCCGCGCGGCCTACGCCGACCTGGTCGCCGACGTCGAGCGGCAGTTCGGCGTCCGCCCCACGACCTTCCGCGCCGCCGGTGTGTCCGCGATGATGCACGGCTACCTGGCGTTCGACGAGGACGGCGAGTTGCTCGTCCCGTTCCGGACCTGGCGCAACACCTCGACCGGCCCCGCGGCCGAGCGCCTCAGCGACGCGCTCGACTTCAACGTGCCGCAGCGCTGGTCGATCGCACACCTGGTGCAGGCGGTGCTGGACGAGGAGCCCCACGTCGCCCAGCTCGCCGGCATCACCACCCTCGCCGGGTACGTGCACCGGATGCTCACCGGCCAGGACGTCCTGGGCGTCGGCGACGCGAGCGGGATGTTCCCGATCGAGTCCGGTCCGGTCGACAGCGCCCCGGGGGAGCCCGGCCGCCGCGACTACGACGTCGGCATGCTCGCGACCACGCAGGACCTGCTCGGCGAGCGCGTCCCCGACCTCCGCGCACTGCTGCCCGACGTGCTCGTCGCCGGCGAGGACGCGGGTGCGCTCACCGCCGAGGGTGCCGCGTGGCTCGACCCGACCGGCACCCTGCAGCCCGGCGTGGCGTTCTGCCCGCCCGAGGGCGACGCGGGCACGGGCATGGTCGCGACGAACGCGGTGGCCCCCCGGACCGGCAACGTCAGCGTCGGCACGAGCATCTTCGCGATGGTCGTGCTCGAGCGGGCGCTGTCCACCCCGCACGAGGAGCTCGACGTCGTCACGACCCCCACGGGTGACGCCGTCGCGATGGTGCACTGCAACAACGGTGCGAGCGAGATCGCCGCGTGGGCACGCGTGTTCGGCCGGTTCGCCGAGGCGGCGGGCGAGCGCGCCGGCACCACGGCACCGAGCATCGACGACGTCTACGCGACGCTCCTGGCCGAGGCGGCCGACGCCGACCCGGACGCCGGTGGTCTGCTCTCGTTCAACTACCTGGCCGGCGAGCCCGTGACCGGTGTCGAGGACGGCCGACCGCTGCTGCTCCGCACACCGGGCGCCCGGTTCACCCTCGGCAACCTGGTCCGCTCCGAGGTCCACGGCGCCTTCGCCACCCTCGCGATCGGCATGGAGGTCCTGCACGGCGAACACGTCGCCGTCGACCGGATGACCGCGCACGGCGGGCTCTTCCGCACGCCCGGGGCACCGCAGCGCCTGCTCGCCGCGGCGCTCCGCGTGCCGGTCGCCCTCGAGGAGACCGCCGGTGAGGGCGGCGCCTGGGGCATCGCCGTCCTGGCCGCCTACCTCGAGCACACCGACCGGTCGCTCGCGGACTTCCTCGCCGACACGGTGTTCGGCGGGGACGCCGTCCACGTCGCCGAGCCCGACCAGCGGGACGTCGAGGGGTTCCAGGACTACCTCGGCCGGTACCGCGCGGCCCTGCCCGTGCAGGACGTGGCGGCAGCGGCGACCCGCACCGGCGCACCGACGGACCAGGGCGAGCCGACCGACCCGGACGTGTCCGCCGACCAGGGCGAGCCGACCGACGGGGCCGAGCCGCGCCTCCCGGCCGAGCAGACAGCAGCGACCGACCAGAAGGAGCCGACCCGATGACCAAAGCGCCCACCGACGAGACGAAGGCGGCCGTCGCCGCGGCCCGCGAGCGCGTCGCCGCCCTGCACGGCGAGCTCGTCCGCTACGGCCTGGTGATCTGGACCGGCGGGAACGTCTCGCAGCGCGTGCCCGGCACCGACCTGTTCGTCATCAAGCCCAGCGGGGTGTCGAGCGACGACCTGACCCCGGAGAACCAGGTGGTCTGCACCCTCGACGGCGTCCCGGCGGACGGCTGGGGCAACGCGCACGGCCCGTCCTCCGACACCGCCGCGCACGCCTTCGTGTACCGGAACATGCCGGAGGTCGGCGGCGTCGTGCACACGCACTCGACCTACGCGACGGCGTGGGCGGCCCGCGCCGAGGAGATCCCGTGCGTGATCACGGCGATGGCGGACGAGTTCGGCGGACCGATCCCGGTCGGCCCCTTCGCGATCATCGGCGACGACTCGATCGGCCGCGGCGTCGTCGACACGCTCAGCGGCCACCGCTCCCGCGCGGTGCTGATGCAGAACCACGGCGTGTTCACGATCGGCAAGGACGCGAAGGACGCCGTGAAGGCCGCCGTGATGTGCGAGGACGTCGCACGCACGGTGCACATCGCCAAGCAGGGCGGCGAGCTCGTGCCGATCGCCCCCGACGACGTCGATCGACTCTTCGACCGCTACCAGAACGTCTACGGACAGAACCCCGAAGGAGCCATGCGATGACGCAGGTGAACCCCCAGGCCACCCTCGACAGCTACGAGGTCTGGTTCCTCACCGGCTCCCAGGGCCTGTACGGCGAGGAGACCCTCCGCCAGGTGGAGGAGCAGAGCAAGGCCGTGCACGCGCAGCTCGCGGGCGCGCTGCCGGTGAAGCTCGTGTGGAAGCCGGTCCTCAAGGACGCCGACGGCATCCGCCGTGCCCTCATCGAGGCCAGTGCGGACGACCGGGTGATCGGCGTCACGACGTGGATGCACACGTTCAGCCCGGCGAAGATGTGGATCGGCGGCCTCCAGGCGCTGACGAAGCCGCTGCTGCACCTGCACACGCAGGCGAACGTCGCGCTGCCGTGGGGCGACATCGACTTCGACTTCATGAACCTCAACCAGGCCGCGCACGGCGACCGCGAGTTCGGGTACGCCCTGGCGCGTCTCGGGGTCCGGCACGCGACGGCCGTCGGGCACGTCTCCGACCCCCGCGTGCAGCAGCGGGTGGCGAACTGGACGCGCGCCGCGGCCGGTGCTGCCGCCGTCCGGGAGCTCAAGCTGACGCGCTTCGGCGACAACATGCGCTACGTCGCCGTCACCGAGGGCGACAAGACCGAGGCGGAGATCGAGCTCGGCGTGCAGGTGAACACCTGGGCCGTGAACGAGCTCGCGGACGCCGTCGCAGCGGCAGGAGCGGACACGGCAGCGGTCGACGCGTTGGTTGCCGAGTACGACGCGCAGTACGACGTCGTCGACGACCTGCGCGACGGCGGTGCACGCCGGGCCGCGCTCCGCGACGGCGCCGCGATCGAGCTCGGCCTCCGCGCCCTGCTGGAGCAGAACGGCTCCGCCGCGTTCACCACGAACTTCGAGGACCTCGGCACGCTCAAGCAGCTGCCCGGCCTCGCGGTCCAGCGGCTGATGGCCGACGGCTACGGCTTCGGTGCCGAGGGCGACTGGAAGACCGCCGTCCTCGTCCGCGCGATGAACGTCGCCGGCGCGGGGCTGCCCGGCGGTGCCTCCCTGATGGAGGACTACACGTACGACCTCACCCCGGGCGCGGAGAAGATCCTCGGCGCGCACATGCTCGAGGTCTCGCCGACGCTCACCACCTCGACGCCGACGCTCGAGATCCACCCGCTCGGCATCGGCGGCAAGGACGACCCGGTGCGCCTGGTCTTCACGGCCGACGCGGGCGAGGCCGTGGTGGTCGCGCTCTCCGACACCCGCGACGGCTTCCGCCTGACCGCGAACGTCGTCGACGTCGTGCCCCCGACCGAGGCCCTGCCGAAGCTCCCCGTCGGCCGTGCCGTCTGGGAGCCGCGTCCGTCGTTCCCCGTCGCCGCGGAGGCGTGGCTCACCGCCGGCGCCGCGCACCACACCGTGATGACGACGGCCGTCGGCCTGCAGGTCGTCGAGGACCTCGCGACCATGGTCGGCACCGAGTTCCTCGTCATCGACGAGCACACCACGGCCCGCGGCTTCCGCGACGAGCTGCGCCTCCAGCAGGCGTGGCACCGTCTCGACCGCGGGTTCTAGGACCGTGACCGTGGCCGCGACGACGCGCACCAACTGGGCGGGGAACGTCACCTACCGTGCTTCCGCGCTGGAACGCCCCACCTCGGTGGCGGAGCTCCAGCAGCTCGTCGCGGCCACGCCGCGCCTGACGGCGCTCGGATCGACGCACTCGTTCAACGAGATCGCCGACACCGACGCCGTGCAGGTCACGCTCGCCGGTCTCCCGCAGCTGCTCGACATCGACGAGACGCGCCGGGTCGTGCGCGTCGCGGCCGGGATGACGCACAGTCAGCTGGCGTCCGGACTGGAGGCCCGTGGCTGGGCCCTCGCGAACCTCGCCTCCCTGCCGCACATCTCGGTCGCCGGTGCGGTCGCGACGGGCACGCACGGCTCGGGCGTCCGCAACCCCTCGCTCGCGCAGGCCGTGGTCGGTCTCGACGTCGTCCGCGCCTCGGGCGCGGTCGACCGGGTCGACGCCTCGTCGCCCGACGACGCCCTCGACGCGCACCGGGTGGCCCTCGGGGCGCTCGGTGTCGTCACCGCGGTCGAGCTCGCGATCGAGCCGACGTTCCAGGTCGCCACGACCGTGCACCTCGACCTGCCGTGGGACGCCGTGTCGGCCCACTTCGACGACGTGATGTCCGATGCCTACTCGGTGTCGATGTTCACCTCGTTCGACGACCGCGGCGCCCGGCAGGTGTGGACGAAGCACCGCGTCGACGAGCCCGGGCCCGCGGTCGACCTCGTCGCCCTCGGTGCCCGCCGCGCCGACGGACCGGTGCACCCGGGTGAGAACGACGCCGCGAGCGTCACCGAGCAGGGCGGTGTCCCCGGCCCCTGGGCCGAGCGGCTGCCGCACTTCCGGTCGACCTTCACGCCGTCCACCGGGGCGGAGATCCAGGCGGAGTACCTGATCCCCGCGGCGCACGCCGTCGCGGCACTCGATGCCCTGCGTCCGCTCGAGCCGGTGTTCGCACCGCTGCTCATCGCCGCGGAGGTCCGGACGATCGCGGCGGACACCGCCTGGCTCGCGCCCTCGACCGGTCGACGGTCGGTCGGTCTGCACTTCACGTTCCGGCGCGACCCGGCGGCCGTCGCTTCGGCGGTCGAGCGGATCGAGGCGGTCCTCGCGCCGTTCGACCCCCGGCCGCACTGGGGCAAGGTGTCGGCGGCGGGCGTGGAGCGACTGCACGAGGCCTACCCGCGGCTCGACGACTTCGCAGCCCTCGCGCGCGGCCTCGACCCGGCCGGGCGGTTCCGCAACGCGTTCCTGGCGCGCGTGCTGTCCTGACCGCCGCGCGGGGGCGTGCGCGTGCGCGGGCGCCGGCGCGTGCGCGTGCGCGGGCGTGGGCGTGTACGTGGTTCGAACCACGGATGCGACGTCGAACCACGCGCCGGGGCTGGTTCGACGTCGGGACCGTGGTTCGACACGTACCCGCGAGCGGGCGGGATCAGCAGATGTGCAGGAGTTCGGCGGCTCGGGCACGGGTGGGTCGCTGAGTGCTCACATGTGTGGACACAAAGGTTGGTGCATGGCGAACCTCAACCGGATCCTCGGCATGGCCTCGAAGGTCATCGACAAGCAGATGCAGAAGCAGCGCGGTCAGGGGAACGCCGCCGCTGGCAACCAGCAGCCGTCCTCGGGCGGGAGCGACTGGCGTGACATCGTCCGCACGGCCGCGGACAAGCTGACGGGCGACGACCGCTCGCAGCAGCAGCGCCCGCACGGACAGCAGCAGCAGTACGGGCAGCCCCAGCAGCAGCAGTACGGCCAGCAGCAACCCCACCAGCAGCAGTACGGGCAGCCGCAGCACGGTGGCCGACCGCAGCAGCACGGCCAGGCCGACCCCGACAAGGTCGCGCTGGCGAAGTACGACTACCTGCTCCGCACGTCGAACCCCGACCAGCTCGAACAGGTCCACCACGACGCGTTCGCCCGCCTCACGCCGGCGCAGCGGCAGCAGGTCCGTGACCGACTCAACTCCGAGCTGCCGCCGCACGAGCACCTGCGCGACGACTCGTCGGGCGGCATGGCCCGGGCGATGACCCGCGGGGAGATGTCCCGCCCCGGGCTCATCCGTCGTGTGCTCGGCGGGTCCGGCCGGTCGACGGGCGGGCGCGGTGGTGCCTTCGCCGGCGGCGCCGCGGTCGGAGCCGGTGCAATGGCGGTCGGCGGCCTGGCCGTGGCGGTCGCCGGTGGTGCCGTCGTCAGTGCGGCCGCCGCGCCGGTGCTCGCCGGAGCCGCGGACCTCGGCGTCGACTTCGAGGGCATCGCGTCCGGCATCGGCGACCTCGGCCTGGCCGACCTCGGCGGCGGGGTCGAGGGCTTCGCGGCCGAGGGCGAGCAGTTCCTCGGCGGCCTGGGCGAACAGGCGAGCGGCCTCGGCGAGCAGGCATCCGGCCTGGGCGAGCAGGCATCCGGCCTGGGCGAGCAGGCGTCGAACCTCGGGAACGACTTCCTCGGCGGCCTGTTCGACCGCTGACCCCTCCGCGGTCGGCGGACGGACGGTGGGACGGGGCCTCAGAGGGACTCGAGCACGTCGACCGCCCGCCGCACGCCGTGCTCCCGCCGCACGAGCCGACCCACCTCCGCGGCCCGCTCGCGGCGGGACAGGGCATCGCCCATCGCCGAAGCGAGCGTCCAGGCCGACAGGCGCCGCAGCGGGACCGCCGCCGCGGCGAGCCCCTGCCGGTGCAGCTGCGCGGCCCAGAACGGCTGGTCGGCCGTGACGGGCACGACGACGGCGGGCACCCCGGCCCGGGCGACCGCGTGGGAGGTGCCGGCACCGCCGTGGTGCACCGCGAGGGCCGCACCCGGCAACACCGCGTCGAACGGTGCCGAGCGCACCGCGAGCACGTCCGGACCGCGGCACTCCGACGGCAGCGCGAGGCCGCCCCACCCGGTGACGAGCAACACGCGGAGACCGTGGAACCGGGCGGCCGTGACGACCGCACGTCCGCGGGCCGATGCCTCCCCGTCGGCCGACGGACCGAGCGAGGCCATCGAACCGAGCGACGCCACGACGAAGGGGCCGGCATCGAGGAACGCGGCGACGGCCGGGTCGGCGGTCGGGGCTGGTCCGTCCTCGTACCAGGCACCCGTCTGGTGGACGCGCTCCGGCCAGTCGTCCGGACGCGGCAGCAGCGCGGGGCTGACCGCCATCAGGGTCGCTCGCGAGGACGACCGCCGGGCGGGACCACGACCTCCCGGCAACCCGGCGGCGGCACGCGCGACGTCGGCGTCGAACAGGCGTGCGGCGGCGCGCGGCACGGCGTAGCTGGTCCGGTTGCCCGAGCCGAGGTCTCGGGTGGCCGTCGGGCCGCCGGCGGCGGGGAAGCGCGCGCTCGGGGTCGCCACGGGCGCGAACTCCGCCAGCACGCGGGGCACGCCGAGCGTGTCCGTCACCATCGGGGCACTGAGGATCAGCGGGTGGTGCACCACCACGTCGGGGTCGAAGGCGACGGTCTCCCGCACCGCGGCGGCGAACATGCGCCGCATCGCGGGCCGCACCTCGGAGCGCACGTGGTGTGCGATCGCGATCGGGGAGCGTCCGGGAGGCGCGAGCACCCGACGGGCGTCCAGGCCGAGGGGCACGGTGTCCACGTCCGCGGGTGCGACGGCGTCGTCGGGCAGTGCCAGCCGGACCTCGTGACCGCAGGCGGCGGCGTGCCGTGCCAGCGCAGTGAACGGCTCCACGTCGCCTCGGGTGCCTGCGGTGAGCAGCATCATGCGCATCCGACCAGTGTGGCCCGGGCACCGTCACGCGGTGCCGACCCGCGGCGCGTACGCTCGACCTCGTGACAGACGGTGGTGGAACGATGTCGAGTACCGCACCGTCGGGGCTCGGTCTGGCCGTGCGCCGCCTCGTCCACATCTCGCGACCGGTGCTCTGGATCAACACGATCGGGTCCGGGCTCGTCGCCGTCTGGCTGACCGGCTCGCTGTTCGACCTCCGGGCACTCCCGGTGATCCTGTGGCTGACCCTGCCGTTCAACCTGCTCATCTACGGCGTCAACGACATCTACGACCAGGACACCGACGCGGCCAACCCGCGCAAGGGCTCCATCGAGGGCGCGCGGATCCGTCAGTCCGAGGTCCGCCTCATCGCCTGGGCCGTGGCGGCCGTCAACGTCCCGTTCCTCGTCCTCTTCGCCCTCACGCTGCCGCCGCTCGCGAACGTCGCGATCCTGCTCTACGTGGGTGTCTTCGTCTTCTACTCGGCACCGCCGCTGCGCTTCAAGGCACGGCCCTTCCTCGACTCGCTGAGCAACGCGGCCTACGCGCTGCCGCTCGTCATCGTGCCCGCTGCCCTCGAGGTGACGCCCGTCTGGCCCGCTGCCCTCGGGCTGATGGCGTGGAGCGTGGCGAAGCACGCCTTCGACGCGGTCCAGGACATCGTCGAGGACCGTGACGCGGGGATCACCACCACCGCGGTGCGGCTCGGCGCGCGCGGGACCGCGGTCTGGAGCGGGGTGTGGTGGCTCGTCTCCACGGCGCTGTTCGCCGTGGTGAGCGTGCCCGTGGCCGCCGTCAACCTCTTGATCGCCGGCATCCTCGTGGTGTCCCTGCTGCGCGACCCGACACCGGAGACCGGGCACCGCCTCTACCGCCTGTCGGTCGCGTTCCCCTACATCGCGGGTTCGTTCGCCGGGGTGCTGCTCATGGTCTCGATCGTCCTGGGAGGCCGCGCATGAGCCGGATCGTCGTGGTCGGCGGCGGGATCGGCGGACTGACCGCCGCCGCGCTGCTCGCGCACGCGGGGCACCGGGTCACCCTGCTCGAGTCCTCCGCCGAGCTCGGCGGCAAGAGTCGCCGCATCCAGCTCGGGGCGGACCGCATCGACACCGGGCCGTCGCTGGTGACCTTCCCCGCGGTGTGGGACGAGCTGCTGCGGCGACTCGGCGACGGCGCGCGTCCCGCCGACCGGACGAGTGACGTCGGCGGCCTCGACCTGGTGCGGATGCCCGAGGTCGGCCGGTACTACCACGACGGCGAGGAGACCTCCCTGCCGGTGGCACCCGACCACCCGTGGTACCCCGCGTGGCGACGCTTCGCCGACCTGCACGCGCCGCTCGCCGACGACGTGACCGAGCTGCTGCTCGCCGACCCGCTCGACCGGGCCGCGCTGCCCGCGCTCCGCAGGCTGCTGGCCGTGTACGGTTCGCGGCTCACCACGCGCGCCTACCTCGACAGCCTGCCGTGGCTGCCGGACGGGCTGCGCGAGATCATCGCGATCCACACTCTCAACGCGGGCGTCTCGCCGTCGCGCACCCCCGCCCTCTACGCGAGCATGCCCGCGATCATGGCGGAGACCGGGGCCTGGGTGCCGCGCGGCGGTGTGTACGAGATCGTGCTCGCGCTGGGTCGGCTGGCCGAGGCGGCCGGGGTCGAGGTCCGCACCGGCGAGGCCGTCACCCGCATCGAGCGTGGGTCCGTCACAACCGACGTCGGGCACCACCGCGCCGACCTGGTCGTCAGCGCACTCGACGCCGACCGGCTGACCACGCTGACGGGTCCGTCGCGGATCCCCACCGTTCCCCGTCGACGCGCCCGCACCCTCTCCTGCTCGGCCGTCGCGGTGTACGGCGTGCTGCGGGAGGAGCTGCCGGACGCCCTCGCGACGCACAGCGTCGTGCTGCCCACGAAGCCCGCCGCGCTCCACCGGAGCCTCGAGGCGGGCGACGAGCCGGCGGACACCATGGTGTTCGTCAACCAGTACCGCGCCGGTGAGGTGTACCCGAACCCGCGCAGCACCCTCGGCATCCTGCTCACCGCCCCCGCGGACGGCGGGCGGTACACGGTGGAGCACCCCTTCGTCCGACGCGAGGTCGACCGGGTCTCGAGCGCGATGGGACTCGACCGGCCCCTCACGGACCTGCTCGACGAGCAGGTCGTGCTCGATCCGCAGTACTACGGCGGCGGGGGCGAACCCCACGGCGCGCTCTACGGGGCAGCGCGTCCGCCGTGGCTGAGCGGACCCTTCCACCGCCCGTCGTACAACGACCCGTGGAAGCCCTGGCTGTGGCGCGTCGGCGCGTCGGTGCACCCCGGCGGTGGCATCCCGGCGGTGGTGGGCGGCGCCATGATCGCCGTGACCCGGCTGCTCAAGGCGAACCCGGCCTGAGGCCGGCCGAGGGTGACCGGTCAGGAGGAGACCAGGGTGGTGCAGGCGAACATCAGCACGGTCACGGTGCAGGGTCGACCCCAGGACCGCGACGCCGACCTCGACCACGTGCCGCGGTTCGACGTCGAGACCGACACGGGGCACCGGTACGTCGTGACCTGCGACGGCACACCGGTCGGCGCCCCGTCCGACTGGACCGTGACGAGCGCCGACGACGGTCGCCCGGTCGGCCTCGTCCGGCTCCAGGGCGCGGGCATGCCCGGGGCCACGGAGTACCGCTTCAAGCGCGCCGGAGCGTTCTTCACGGGCGGCAAGCAGTTCGACCTCTGGAACGCCGTGCAGTCGTTGCTGGAGTGACGTCGCCGGAGGTGCGAGGACCGGCTTCCCGGCGGAGTCCTCGCGCCTCCCGGGTCGCCTAGAAGTACGTGATCCCGTGCGGCACCCGCGCCGGCACCAGCATCGACCGGAACACCGCCGGTGCCGCCGGGTCGTCCGCGTGCACGAGGCCCGCCGCCGCGAGCGTCACCGGCGACACCGACCCGATGAGCACCGCGCCGAGGTCCGCCACGTCGAGCCGCAGGTCCGCCTCGCCACCGTCGTCGTCGGCCGTCCGGGTCACGGTGCCCCGTCCGTCGACGACGTCGAGACGGTAGGTGCCGGCGGCGAAGCCCATCGTGTCGGACACCGCGAGCGAGATCGACCCGTCGACCGCGTACGGACGCGAGGTCAGCACCGCCGGCACGTCGAGCACCCGCAGCCAGACGTGGTCCTCCTCGTGCTCGACGTCGTAGGCGCGGTTGTCCCCGAGCGCCGCGACGACCGGGTCGTCGAGCCGCGAGCGGGTGTACCGGACGACGTCGTTGAGGTCGATCGACAGCAGGAACTCCCACAGCGACAGGTACGCGGCGTCGGTGGCGTACACCAGGTCGACGACCTCGAGCACGGTGTCGGTGCCGCCGCGACCCTCCTTGACGCGCCACGTCACGTAGCCGTCGACGTCCGAGGCGGCGGTCGCGCCGGCGGGCCGGTGCACCGCGGCGCGGACGTCGGTCGCGGGCTTGCCCTCGCCGTCACGCAGTCCGAACACGATCGGCCACGTGCCGGCGTTGCGCACCATGGACCCCGGGGTACGGGCGTCGAACCGGTCGAAGACGGCGCGGCCGACGCCGCCCGCGAGCCACTCCGGCGTGACGACGGCGACGGTGCCGGTCGTCGGGGCGAGCAGGGGGAGCGCGCGCTCGCGGCGGACGCGGACGGCGCGCTCGCGGATCGCGCAGCCGAACCCGAACCGCCGGTAGATCGTGCCCTCGGACGCGGTGAGCGAGGCGACGGCGTACCCCTCGGCGACGCCGCGCTCGAGGGCGCGGGTCATCATCCGGCGGAGGATCCCGCGCCGACGCTCGGTGGGTCGGACGGTCACGGCGGAGATCGCCTGCGTGTCGATCGAGGCGCCGTCGCCCCAGCTGAGCCGCTTGCGGAACCACGTGAACGTGCCGGCCGGCCACGTCTCGTCGACGGACCCGGGGAGGGGATCCCGCAGGTACGCGCCGAGGAAGGTCTCCTGGTCCTCGAGGAAGTGCGACGCCATGCGGGCAGCGCCCTCGGCGTCGGGGTGCGGCTCGTGGAACCCGAGCCCGACGGCGCGCATCCACGCCTCGGTCTCCGGCGTCGGCGCCCCCTGGTCGTCGGTCGTCGGCGCGAACTCGCGCAGGTCGTAGCGGTCGTCGAATGCGTCGTTGCTGGCCACGAGCCGACCCTACCGGTGTGCCCCGTCCGGGCGGTGAGCGGACGTCGGACGGGAGGCGCGGGGCAGCGCCGCACCGCGCCTCCCGTCCGTCACACGGTCCCGACGGACCGGACGGCCGGTCAGGGCGTGCCGCGTCGCGTCTCCTGGGCCACCACCTCGTCGAGGTCCGTGAGCCGCCGCATCTGCTGGAGCGGCCGCATCATCCGCGGGTTGTCCTGCAGCGCCGGTTCCGTGCGCGACAGGAACGCCCAGTAGCCGGCGGTGAACGGGCAGGCGTCCTCGCCGAGCCGCTTCGTGGGGTCGTACCGGCAGCCACCGCAGTGGTCCGACATTCGGTCGATGTACCGCCCGCCGGACGCGTAGGGCTTCGTCGCGACCATCCCGCCGTCGGCGTGCTGGGACATGCCGATGATGTTCGCGGGCATCACCCAGTCGGTGCCGTCGACGAACACGTCGGTGAACCACTCGGTCAGGTGCACCGGGTCGTACCCGCGCTGCAGGGCCCAGTTGCCGAGCACCATGAGCCGCTGGATGTGGTGGAGCCAGCCGTGGTCGTGCAGGCCCTCCATCGCGGTGGACAGGCAGACGGCGTCGATCTCCGACGCGTCGAGCTCCTGCCACCAGCGGGGGAGCCGCTCGTGCGCACCGAGGGCGTTCTCCTCGGCGCCGTAGTCGTCGCCGAACCACCAGTAGAGGTGCCAGACGTAATCGCGCCAGCCGGCGACCTGGCGGACGAAGCCCTCCACGCTCGCGAGCGGGGCGTCGTGGTCGCGGTGCGCGACGAGTGCGGCCTCGACGACCTCGAACGGGTCGAGCACGCCGAGGTTCATCGGGACGCTGAGCAGCGAGTGCGCCATCGTCCAGTCGTTCGTGAGCGTGGCGTCCTCGAAGGGGCCGAAGTCACCGAGCCGGACCTGCACGAAGTCGTCGAGGGCCTGTCGGGCCTCGTCCGCGGTGACGGCGAAGCGGCGGGTGTCGTCGCGGCCGACGAACCTCGCCACCCCGTCGCGCTCCCAGCGGTCGAGGTCGTGCCGGACCTCGTCGTCGATGTCGTCCTCCGTCGGCCACCAGGGGTCCGGCAGTCCGAGCGTCGTTGCACCCCGGGGTGGCGGCTCGCGGTTCTGGTCGTCGAGGCTGAACTTCCCGCCGATCGGCTTGCCGGACTGCATCAGCCAGCCCTCGCGCCGGCGGACCCGCTCGTAGTGGGTCTCCATCCGGAACCGTCCGGTGCCCTGCGCCGCCCACTCGGCGAACTCGGCCTCGTCGGTGACGAACCCGCGGCTCGGCAGGACCTCGGTCCCGCGGCCCCAGTGCCGGACCTGGGCGCGGAGGGTCCGGGAGGGCGGGTCGACCACGTCGAGGTCGTCGCGGCCGACCAGCGCCTCCCGGAGGGTGTCGACCTGCACGTGCTCGGCGCGGTCGCCGAGCTCGCGGACGCGGTGCCGGAGGGCGCTCAGCCAGAGGTGTGCCTTGGCGCGGTGCACCGGGCGCGCGGTGAAGAACTCGCGGGCCTCGACGACCAGGGCGGGGCCGCCGTCGTCGAACAGGGGTCCGTACTGCCCGGGCAGGACGAGGCGACGGCGATCGGTGCTGCTGCGGTCGGTGCCGCCGGCTTCGGTGCTGCCGCGCTCGGGTGCCATGCCCGGACGCTACCGGCGACGTGTGACGTCCGGCTGACGGCGCGTGTGCCCCGTCTATCGAGCGGTCGTGCGTGCTGTCCGGTACGGCTGCGGGGCCGCCGGCTCGCGCCGACGACCCCGCTGCGGTCCTGCCTCGTCCTCGCTCAGGAGTTGTCGATCACCCGGACGAAGTCCACCTTCATCTGCTGCGGGAACGACGTCGACCCGTCGGGGTACCCGGGCCAGTTGCCACCGACCGCGAGGTTCAGCACGATGAAGAACGGCTTGTCGAACACCCACGGGTTCCCGTTCGTGTCAGCGGTCGTGACCGTCCGGTACGCGACACCGTCGACCGACCAGGTGATCGAGCCGGGCTTCCAGTCCACCGCGAACGTGTGGAAGGTGTCCGCGAACGACCAGCCCTGCGGGTGCTGGTAGCTGGCGGTGATGCCCTGGCCACCCGAGTAGCCCGGGCCGTGCACGGTCCCGTGGACGGTCGCCGGCTCCTTGCCGACGTTCTCCATCACGTCGATCTCGCCGGACGCCGGCCAGCCGCTCTGCGGCAGGTCGGAACCGAGCATCCAGAACGCCGGCCAGATGCCCTGGCCGCGGGGGATCTGGATGCGCGCCTCGACCCGGCCGTACCGGGGCGTGTACCGCCCCTGGGTCGTCAGGCGGGCACTCGTGTACGAGCCGTCGGCCTCCCGCTTCGCCGTGAGGACCAGGTTGCCCTGCCCGTCGAGCGCCGAGTTCGCCCGCGAGTCCGTGTAGGTCTGGAGCTCGTTGTTGCCCCAGCCCCCTCCACCGGTCTCGTTCGCCCAGACCGAGCGGTCCGGTGCGCTGCCGGCGGCACCGTCGAAGTCCTGGGACCAGACCACCTGCCCCGTGGCGGCCTCGGCGGTCGTCGTGACCCCGAGGGCGGGCGTTGCGCCGAGGGAGACCGCGGCGGCGCCGGCGAGGGTGAGCGCGACGACCCGTCGCCGTGTTGCTGCTGCGGCGCGCATCAGTTGTACGACGCGACGCGGTTCGGCGCGGTGTTGCCCGCGGGCGTCGGCACCGATCCACCGACGCCGTTGATGACGCTCGAGATCGTCCCGGTGTCACCGAGGGAGACCGTCACGAGCCCGTGCGCCCGGATGCCCGAGGTGGTCGGGGTCTCGAACGCGCGGTCCGCGTGCACCGACGGGTTCGTGTTGAAGAAGCAGTACACGCCGCCGCCCCAGATCTCGTGGTTCGTCACCCCGGAGGCGACCTTGTAGGCCGCGTACCCGGCGCCCGTGGGGCTCTGCCACGAGGCGTTGTCCGGCACGTCGTACGGCATCTCGTTCTGGAAGAAGATCGTGCGACCGCGGTTGCCGTTCCAGAGCACCTCGTACTTCTGGTAGTGCTCGACGAACAGCCCGGTGGCGAGCACGTCGTCGCCGTTCACCTCGACGCCGGTCGCGCCGGTGTTGACGTTCCAGCCGGTGGCCGCACCGCCGTGGTCGGCACGCCAGGCCCAGATGTGGTCGACCAGCGTGTCGTCGGCGTTGACCTGCAACGTCGTCGTGGCCCTGCCCTGGATGCTCGAGCCGACGCGGAAGAAGACGTCCTGGATGCTCTGGGGGTCGGCGGCGTGGTCGACGTGCGAGCCGCTGGTGCCGAGGCGGACGAGCTGCGCGCTGTTCTGCGTGCCCGCGTCGACGACGAGGTTCGAGACGTTGACGCCGGAGACGTCGTTCGAGGTGATGACCGCGTTGCCGGCCGTCGGCACGAGCGTCGGGAAGCCGATGCCGGTCACGACGGTGTCGGCACGCGTGACGTTCAGTGCGGCGTTCAGCTGGTACGTGCCGGGGGTGAAGAACAGGTTCAGCCCCTGCGCGAGCGCGCTGTTGATCGTCGCCGCGGAGTCGCCCGGGTGCGCGACGTAGAAGTTCCGCATCGGGATGTCGGTCCCGGCGGTGTCCGGCCACGTGACGCCGGAGGAGTTCGTCCGCAGCGACGGCACGAACACGTGGTACTTGTTCGACGAGTCGACGTACAGGTACGGCTTCTCGCGGGTGACCGGCGTCGTCGCCAGGGTGGTGTAGCTCTTCGCGAAGTCGTTCGCGGGCGCACCCTGGACGCCCGAGAACGTCATGTTCCAGTTGCCGCCCTGCCACGACCCGAGCGTGGAGTTGCGCGTGTACCACTGCTGCTGCGAGCCGCTCGTGACGGTGCCGTCGATCTTCGAGTCGGCGATGTACCCGCCGGACGAGTAGCCCTGACCACCGTCCTGGTTGGAGGGCCCCATCGTCAGGTTGCCCTTCACGTGCACGCGGCGCATCGGCGCGGCCTGCGAGACGGCCCATCGATCGGTGCCGCCCTCGGGCACGATCGCCAGGTTCTCGACCGACCGCCAGAAGTTCTGCGTCGCGTTCTTCTCGTCGCCGGCGTTCCACCCGGAGTCGACGTTGACCGCCCCGTTGATCGTGACGTCGTCGGGGTTCTTCCCGAGACCCGCCACGGACGTGTAGAAGCCCAGGTTCGCCCAGACCCGGCCGTAGCTGCCCGGCTTGAACAGGAACGCGTACCGCTGCGACCCGAACTGCGCGGTGGTGCTCCGCAGTTGCGAGTTGAACGCCGCGTCGACGTCGGCCTGGATGGTCGAGGTCGGTGTCGAGGGGCTGTAGACCTTGACGTTGCTGCCGAAGTCGGGGGTGTCGCTGGTGGGGACCGCTGCCTGTGCCTGCAGGGCCGGCGTCAGGGCGCCGACCAGGCCGACCGCCGTGATCGTCGCGAGGAGCGTGCTCATCCGTCGTTGCATGATGCTCGATTCGTCGTCGGGCGGCCCCGTTGCCGCCCGCAACAGACGGTAGACCCGCCCGCGGGTCGCGGCAGTCGGTGCTGCGGCGGACAAGCGCGTACCCCGAACGGGGGGGGGGGGGGGGGGGGGGGGGGGGGGGGGGGGGGGGGGGGGGGGGGGGGGGGGGGGGGGGGGGGGGGGGGGGGGGGTGRSSGSGGGYGAGCGCGACRCGGGCCTGCCCGACGCCGAGCAGGGCGAGA